>NZ_BLJO01000004.1:521182-529152 GCF_009932555.1 Steroidobacter agaridevorans | reverse complement strand
TCGATTCCGATGAGGTCGCCGTTGCTGGCGCCGCCCGGCAGCAGACCGATCTTCATGTTTCGCACGATGATGTTGCTGGACGCGCCCTTGATGCGGATGCCGAAGTTCGCGGACGACCCCTCCATGCCGAGAATGGTGATGTCGTTCTTGCCGCTGATCGACAGCTCCTGCGCCGGCTTGCTCCACTGGCCGCAGATGTTGGCGAGGATCGGCGCCTCGTCGAACGTGCCATTGTAGTGGAGCACGAGGCCGCCGCTTCCCGAGTAGTTATTGACCGCCGTTTGTGCGGCCGACAGCGTACTGACGACGACCGGAGTCGCATTGCCGCCACCGGTTACATTGCCGGCAAAGCCGGGGACAACGGCGCCCGCGGGTACGGCGCCAAGCAGCGCGCTTAACATCAGCATGACACGTTGAAGTTTCATCTTGCCCTCCTATGGCTCGATCAAAACGATGAAATCGCGCGCCCGAGCCTCCTCGGGCGCGCTTCATCTGCGATCGCTATGGAGCGATCTTGCCAACGCCGGCGTTGCCAGAAACGATTGACGGGATGTTCGCGGAAGAATCCAGCGTATACGAGTAGGGCACCGTCACCGTACACGTCGAGTCGAACTGCCCATTGACGATCACCGGAACCACCAGCGCACCGTCGCCGACCGAGCGGTCGTAGCTGATGGAGTCCAGCGTATTCGCCCGTGTCTGCCAGCAGCCCGGCTCCGGGGAATCATCCGAAGCAATGAGCGGATTGTTGGAATTCTTGAAGTAGTTGCCTTCGACCAGAATCCGGCCGCCCATGCGCGAATTGATGCCGTGGATCATGTCGCTGTTGCTCACGTTGGACCAATAGTTGTTATAGCTGTGCGCCAGGCCATGACGCAGCAACGGCGTGCGCTGCTCGATGTTCTCGTACCAGTTGTGGTGGAAGGTGATGTTGGTATTGGCATCGTCGCTGTCGCTCGATCCGATCAAACCTGCCCGGCTGGAGTTGCGGTAGTGGTTGTAAGACACCGTGACGTTCGTGACGCCCGCCTTCATGTCCAGCAACGAATCGTAGCCGTCGGTCTCGCCGCCGCTTGCTTCCAACGTATTGTGGTCGACCCAGACATTGTTGACGGTGGACTCCATACCGATCGCATCGCCGCCGTTGGAAGTAGGCGAGCCGCTCTTCTTGACGTTCTTGATGTGCAGGTTCTGGATGATGATGTTCGACGTGTTGCGCAGATGGATGCCGATCTGATCCAGCACGCCGCGATTGGCCACGCCGATCAGGCTGACATTGCTGACCCCTTTGAACTGGATTTCCGTTGCGGTGGTATCGCAACTGCCGGTAGCGCGGGTGGTGTTGGCGTGAGTGATCGTGCCATCGACCCTGATGATCAGCGGTGTGCTCACGCTGGCTCGAGCACACAACGCGGCGTTGATCTCCGCGCCGGTGCGTGCGGTCACGACAGCGCCTCCCGCTCCGCCCGTGGTCGCCCTTCCAAATCCAACCGGCGTACCACTGCCGCCGCCACCACCGCCGCCCGATCCATTCACCGTGATGGAGAAGCCCTGAGTCGAGGATGTTCCACAGCTATTGGTGTACGTCGCGGTCGCCGAGCAGGACGCTGTGGGGCTGACAGTCTGCTGGCGAGCCGTTCCGGAAGTGCCGCAACCGGTCCAGGACCAGCTGCCGCCCGTTGACGGTGTCGGAGCGAAGACCACTTGCGCCCCGGAGTTGATCGTGGCGCTCGCCGTCTGGACCCCGTTGATGAACGGAGTGATCGTCGTCGGATTGCAAGTGCCCCCGCCGCCGGTCGGACCATATGAGCAGTACCGCGGACTGCCCACGTTGATTGCGGGAAACAAAGAAGCAGAGCAGCTGATGGGCCCGGTCTGCGTCGCATACACGAACGTGCCGGATTTGCCGTACGCCACGGAGCGAGTGCCGCTGAACGTGCACGTCTCCCCCTCCTTGGCGCATTTCGTATAACCCGTTGGATAATCGGTAGCCGCGTACGCGCCGCTTGCAAATGCAAACAACGCCGCGGCGCATAACGCCGTGCGAATCATGCAATTTCCCCCTGGGCTGATGTTCCGTTCAGTTACATAGTGGTTTTTCCATTGATAGCGGTGTGGCCGTTGGCCGCCGCACGCCGCGTCCGACACACGCTAAATCCCTGATGACACCGGTGTCAAGCCCCATGAACACGCGCCGGCAGTTTCGATTGAGAAACAGTAATTTATATTTCTGCTAGGGGGACGCTTCGAGCCGCGCCTGCACGCTCTTCAGCAGTTCTCGTGCTCTGTCGGTGTGCTCGCCAGGATGAGGACTGTAGGCAAGCGGTCCCAAGGTGCGCGCGGCGTCGCTCAAGCGCTCATCGGCAATCATCTGTTGAGCTACGAGCCAACGCACGGACGCATCGAAGGGCGCGAGGTGCAACGCCCATTCCAGGCCATCGATCGCATTCTTGGTCGGCTGCTCGCCTTGTTTCGTGTAGCTGAGATAAAACCACACGAGCGGCACCGGATGATCGTTTTCGACCCTGTTGGCTCGCGCGAACTGGCCTCGGACATCCTTCCAGGATTCCTTCGGTAGCGCCCCGTTCTGCACTTTGCGCGCGAGCGCATAGCCCTTCTGCAGATAAGCGTTGATTTGTTTTGGATCGACGGCGAGAGCACGGTCGGCTGCGACGATCGCGGCGTCGTCATTGCCGGCGTCGAATTCCGCTTCAGCCAGCGCCGCCTGCACCGTCGCATCGTCCGGATGCCGAGCGGCGATTCGCTGCGCCTCGGGCAAGAGGCTATTTGCCTCTTCGGCGCCCACCCCCACCTTCGATTCGATGATGACCGGCATCATCTCCGCTTCGGCGGGCCGCAGCTTACGCAGGGCGATCGGGCCGATGGCGAGCGAGCTCGGATCGACCGTCAAGATACTGACCTTGCGCCGCCTGAGATAGGCCTCCATATCCTTGTCGAGACGATCGAGATCGCCAAACGCGCCTGCCGCAGCGTCCAGCGCCGAAGCGCCGGTTGCCAGCAACTCACCGTACTTCGGGATTTGCCCGGACCGCTCGGGCGTCATCTGCAGATAATGAAACAATGTCCAGCTCTGGCCGTAGAACGAGTCATAGCCCGCTTTCGAATCGCCGATCCCCCCGTCGAAGTCGAGCAGCCGACGGATGGGCACCTCGCGGCCATAAGCCAGTTCATCGGCGCGATAGTAAGGTGGCGCGCCGATACCTACGCTGCCGTTCGAATTGAAGCGAACGCCGGCGAAAAACTCCGCGAATCCTTCGACGAACCAACGCGGATAGGCCCGGTTCGTGTTCATGTGCATGAAATGGTGTGCGTACTCGTGATAGAGCACGGTCTCGCCCGTCAAATCGCTTCTCGACGCCCCTTTCAACTTTGGAACGACGGCAACCGAGCCGCCGGCGCGAGGGATATAGATGCCGGCGAGGTACCGATTCTTCGCCCCCACCACCTCGCGAACCTCCGCGCGGTTGGCCACGACAAAGACCGTCACCCGATTGGAGGGGCTTGGCTTGGTATTTTCCTGCTTGTAGACCCGGGTCATGGCCGCATGAAAGCGCTCCAGGCGCTCTGCAAAATCCGTGACCGCCTTCTCCTTCTGACCGCTGTAGATCACAAAGTGATCGCTGCTCGCCTCCAGCCATTCGGCTTGCGCCTGTGTGCTGGCAATGAACATAAGAAACCCGAGCGCTATCGCGCGCATATGCCGCTCCTCCTTGGGCCGGAGAGGCTATGCGAGCGGGCGATGTAAATGCAATAAAGCGCTCAAGCCAATGAGGGATACAGAACCTGCGCAGTCTTGGCAAAGATCCATTCGCGGTCCTGCTCCGAGACCGAGGCGAGGCACTTCTTCGCGACTTCCAGGTTGCCGCTCAACTTGCCTTCGGAGGCCGGGAAGTTCGAGCCCCAGGCGAGGCGGTTCGCGCCGAACACTTCGATCAGCCGCGGGAAGAAAGTTTCGGCCGATGCTTTCTCTTTCCGCACATCGCCGAAGATACGCGGCGTGAGCTTGAAATAAATATTCTCGAAGGGCGCGAGGCCGAACAGGCTCGATGCCTTCTTGTACGGCGCGCCGTCTGTCACATCGGGGCGGCCGAGGTGATCGAGCACGATGCGCACTTTGGGAAAGCGCTTGGCGAGGCCCGCGACCTGTGCGAGACCGACCGGGTCGGTCTGAATGCACATCGACAGGCCCAGCTCGCCGATCAGCTGCCACGATGGGAACGAGCGCGGATCATCCAACGTGCTCGGATCGAATGCCGCCGTGCTGCCGCCGGTAAATAGGCGGAAGCCGTTGGTACCACGCTCGACCCAATGACGAATCATCTTCGGCGCATCGGGCTGCAACACATCCACCGAGCCGACCGCCGTGAAGCGATTAGAAAACCGCGCGATGGAGTCGCACAAGTAGGAATTGTCGTAACCGTAGCAGGTCGAGGCCTGCACGATCGCCGTCTTGTCCACGCCGGCTTCATCCATCGCCGCGATCAAACCTTCGGCAGTCACCGGCCGGTCCTTGGACCAGTCGGACTGCTTGCCGAACAACGGCGCGCGCGGATAGCGATCCGTGTCGGGCGAGCAAATATGCGGATGAATATCGATGAACCGGGCGACCATACTTAGTTACACCTTGTTTGAAACGACGGCGGGCGCGAGGCTCAGCCGCCCGCCAGTTGTCGTGCCTTCTCGATGGCACCGTAAGTTTTCACGGGCGAGGACATCAGGAACGAATAGCCCTGCGCCACCACGCTTTCGACGTTCTTGCTCGTCACGTGCGGATGACCGACGCGCATGCCGTGTTTCTTGCACGTGGCGACGATCTGACCCATGGCTTCCTTGACGATGGGATGCTCGTACTGACGCGGCACACCGAGCTCCTGACTCAAGTCGCCCTCGCCGATCAGCACGCAGCCGATGCCGGGAACGTTGCGCAGGATGTCGTCGAGGTTCTGCACGCCAGCGACGTCCTCGATCATCAGAAACACCAATACTTCGCCCTGCGGATTGAGCGGCCACACGTCGGCGCGCGAGTAATACTGCTGCTGCGTGAGCCCCCAATAGCGCGAACAGGTGTGCGGCCCATCGCCCCGCATGCCGATCGGCTCGAGGTACGGAGCATCTTTCGGACGCGGATAACGGCAGGCAGACACGGCGTTATACGCCTGCTCCACCGTGCTCACGTGCGGCCAAACCACACCGTAGACGCCGCGATCCAATGCCTGCTTCGCGAGCCACTGGTTGTTCTCGACGCCATTCGCGGGAATACGAACGATGGGCGTCACCGTCGGCGCAAGCGAGCCGCTCTCGAGGATCTGCTTGCGGTTCAACATGAACTGCAGCGTGACCTCCAGCTCTTCGGCATCCCACGAGTTGTGCTCCATCTCGAACACGACGGCATCGTAAGGCGCAGAGCTGAATTCGATCGCCGCGCGGCGACCCGGAGGCGCGAACGAGGCATAGGCCGGCCGGCCCTGTTCCCAAGCCTTGATTATGCCGTTGAGACGCGGAAGTTCTGACACAAAGACTCCTGACGATACTCTTGAGAACGTGCGATGAAGGTTACTTGCCGAGCTTCTTCAGCCGCGCATCCAGACGCGGGTAGACGCGGCGCGCGTTGGCTTCGAAGATCTTGTTGCGATCCTCCGTCGACAGCTTCGAGCATGCATCCACGTATTTCTTCGTATCGTCGAAATATTCGCCCGTGTCCGGGTTCCTGCCGCGCACCGCGCCGATCATTTCCGAGCCGAACAGAATGTTCTCGATGGGCACAACCTTGGTGAGGAACTCGACGCCCGGCTGGTGATACACGCAGGTATCGAAGAACACGTTGTTCAGCAACGATTCGATCTCGCGCTTCTGGTCGAGCGCGATGCCACGGTAGCGGCCCCAGTGATACGGCACGGCGCCGCCGCCATGAGGAATGACGAAGCGCAGCTTCGGAAAGTCTTTGAACAGATCCGACAGCAGGAACTGCATGAAGGCGGCCGTGTCGCCATTGATGTAGTGCGCGCCGGTGCCATGGAAGCACGGATTGCACGACGAGCTCACGTGCACCATCGCCGGCACATCCAGACGCACCAGTTCCTCGTACAGCGGATACCACCAGCGATCGGTCAGCGGCGGATCCTTCCAGTAACCGCCCGAAGGATCGGGACTCAGATTGCAGCCGACGAAGCCGAGCTGCTCGACGCACCGGCGCAGCTCCGGAATGCAATTCTCCGGCGACTGGCCCGGCGACTGCGGCAGCTGGCAGACGGGCGCGAAGTTGTCGGGGAACAGCTCGCAGACCCGATAGATGAGATCATTGGCGACCTCGGACCAGGCGTAGCTGGTGTGTTGATTGCCGAGGTGGTGCGCCATCTGGCCTGCGATCGGCGAGAACACCGTCAGATCGCCGCCGCGCTCCTGCTGCATCTTCAGCTGGCCGCCGGCAATCGCCGCGCGGATCTCGTCGTCAGAGATTTTCAGATCGGCGGCTTTGGGCTGATTGGCCGGATCGTTGACGGCGGCGAGCTGCCTGGCGCGCCAGTCATGCAGGGTCCGGGGGGCGGTGGTGAAGTGACCGTGGCAATCGATGATCATGGTTGAGGCAGCGCTGTGTCGTTGTCGGCCGCCACAAGCTAATGCATCCGAAGTCGAATGCGATCATTGATTTTGCGGTGGCCCTGATAAGTCTTCCGGCGACTCAGAATTTATAGCCTCGAGGGGCCTTTTGATTGCGCGGGGTTGCGAGCGGTTCGGCATTGTTGGCGCGCACGAGACTTTACCCAGGAGAACTGCTTTGGCTGCCAAGGTGCATCTGAAAATCGCGGTGGCGGACTACCCGCACACCGCCGCCGTGCGCAACGGCTCGATTCCCATCGAAGGCGTCGACGCCGATATCGTCACGGTCGAGCCGCAGATCGCGGCGTTCCGGCGCATGGTGCGCCAGGTCGAATTCGATGTCTGCGAACTGGCCCCGACGACCTATATCATCGCCCGTGCCTATGGCGCCCCGTTCATCGCGTTGCCCATCTTCGTCCTGCGACGGTTTCATCATGCCGGCCTGCTGGTCCGCCCCGACTCGGGCATCAAGACCCCGAAGGATCTCGAAGGCCGCAAAGTGGGCGTGCGCGCCTATTCCGTCACGACCGGCGTCTGGACGCGAGCGGTGCTGATCGATGAGTACGGATTGGATTCGTCGAAGGTGACCTGGGTTGTCGATGACGAAGAACATGTAACTCAACTGCAGCTGCCGCCGAATGTGATTCGCACCGCTCCGGGCCGCTCGCTCGCCGATATGATGGCCGATGGCGAGCTGGCCGCTGGCTTCCATGGCAATGCCGGCGTGGGCCGCACCGGCAACCCGACCGGCGGCTGGAAGACGGTCGAAGCGCACTACCCCGATCTGTTTCCGAATGCCGAGGAACTGGAAGCTGACTGGTACAAGCGCACCGGCATTTATCCGATGCACGGAACGATCGTCGTGAAAGACTCGGTGCTGGCCGAGCATCCCTGGATCGCGAAGTCGCTGTACAAAGCGTTCTCGCAAGCGAAAGATGAATGGTTGAAGCGCTTGGACGCCGGCGAAGCGAAGGTTGCGCCCGATCAGAAGTACGCGAAGCTACGCAAGATCGTTGGCCACGATCCGCTGCCCTATGGCATGGCCGCGAACCTGAAGACCATCGAAGCGCTGGCGAGCACGGCGTACCAGCAGCAGCTCACGCCGAAGCTGATGCCAGTGAAGGATCTGTTCGTCGACCCCGAAAAGACCTGACTCGCGCGACTGATCGGCCGCCGCTCAGGGATAGGAGCGGCCGGCCACCAACTCGCCCGGTATCCAGGCGCAGTCGATGTCGCAACCCGTTTTGACGTACAGCTGCAGATTGGAGTTCGTGCTCAGAATGTTCTTCAGCAACTCGCGATACACGCTGCGCTCACTTGCCGCGCCGTCGGAGCGCCAGCGTGCCTGCACG
>NZ_BLJO01000004.1:454366-521149 GCF_009932555.1 Steroidobacter agaridevorans | reverse complement strand
TCGTAATAAGCGCTGTCGATCAGCACGGGCTCGCCATTGACGTGCGACGCCGGATACGCCAGCGAAATCAGATCCCGCAAAGAAACATTGTCGAGCGACAGCTGGCCGGCGGAATCGAACTTGGAGCCATGCCACAACACCGGCCGCGCCGGCGTGAGCGTGATGGTCTCGAAATAGATGCGCCCGCCGTCCGATGCCTCGCGCGCGGCGCCAGTAACGACGCCGGCCAGCACCGGGCCGTAACAAAGCGCCATCGCCACCATCAGCAGCAACATGAACCGGGGCTGGTCGAGCGGCGACGCGCGCTCCGGGCTCAGAATCGAAGTCATGCGTTGCTTCAGATCGCCGCCGCTCGACGCGGCGACGCCGGCAAATCTCGCCGTCACACCCAGCCGACAAACATGCAGCAGCGACTCCGCATAGACCACCTGCTCATGCCCGGCTTCGACCACCGATTCATCGCAGGCCGCTTCCCGCTCGCGCAGCAGGTTCGCGCCAATCCACCACACCAGCGGATGGAACCAGAAAATTACTTCGATGAGCTTATGGATCGCAGCAGTCAAATTGTCACGACGACGAACGTGACACATCTCATGCGCGAGCACCGCTTCTATCTGCGATGCACTCAGCTCGCGCATGACGGCCCGCGGCAGTATCAGCACCGGCCGAAACACACCGAACACGCCGGGCGTCAGGCCCGCCGAAGTGACGCGAACCGGAATGGGCAAATCCATCGGTAAATAGGGCGCGGACGACAGCATCGAACGCATGGCCAACCATTGGGACAACCAGCGCAGCAGCAGCGCGACGGCGCCCAGCGCCCAGATCGTCACTGCGACCATTGTGAGATTCGGCAGAACGGCGCCGTCGAACCCGCTGCCATCGATCGAGGGAACAAAGATGGCGCTGCCGGTTTCGAGCAAGCTCGGCGCCACCTGGATCGGCGCCGGCAACGACTGGCCGACGTAGTCACCCAGCTGTTGTAACAAGCTGAACGGCACCAGGAACTTCAACGACGCGCAGAACCAGATCCAGTAACGGATTTCGGCAGAATTGCGCCGGCACACTCGCGTCAGCAGCCAGGCCGCGATCAGGATCACGGTCGATTGCCACAGGTGCAGCGCGAGTTCCGTCATGCGTTCTCGTCCTTCTTGCCGAGTCCGCGCAGGATTTTCTCGGCTTCCTTGATGTCGCCCATCGTCAGTTTGCCGGTTTCGATCAGGTGCGCCATCACCGGCTGCGCCCGCCCGCCGAACAGGCCGAGCAGATCGTCGATCAAGCGGCGCTCGGCCGCCTCGCGCGTGATCGTGGCCTCGAAGATGTGCGCGTTGCTGATTTTCTTGGCGCGGCGGACCATTTCCTTCGCTTCCAGCCGATACACCATGGTCTGCACCGTGGTGTACGCCGGCCGGCCCCGCTTGGGGAACGCATCGTGGATCTCACGGATGGAGCTGGCGCCCTGCGTCCACAGCGCCTCCATGATGGTCAATTCCAGCTTACTGAGCTTCTGAGAAGGCATTCCGACCCCTGACTGGCAACGTCATCGAGCCTACGCCCGTTGTAGTAGGTCCCGCAAGCGGCTTGCACGCTACTACTACAGATGTCATAGTGCTTACGACTTCTGTGGTCAACAACACGAGGCTCCCATGGCCAACGAAACACAAGCGGTCCACAACAACTTCGATGCATTGAGCTTTATCAACGAGGCCGGCGGGCTGGCCTGGGCCATCCTGATCGTGCTGGTGGCGATGTCGCTGGCCTGCTGGTTCATCACGCTCACCCGCGTCTGGGATCAGCGCAAGATCAACAAAGATTTTCTGGAAGCGCGCAAGAAGTTCTGGACGTCGGGCAACCTGCACGACGGCATCGCCGCGCTGGGCGGCCGTGAGAATGTGTTCCGCATGCTGGCCGAGGACGGCCTGCGCGCGAAGCAATATCACCAAGGTCATCTCACTGCGGAGATGCCGCTCAATCAATGGCTGGCCATTGCCATGCAACGCTCGATGGAAAGCGTCACCGAGCGGCTGTCGATGGGACTGGCCATCCTCGCAACGACAGGCTCGGTGTCGCCTTTCATCGGCCTGCTCGGCACGGTGTGGGGCATCTTGAATGCCTTGACGCGCATCTCCCTTTCCGGCCAGCCGAGCCTCGATCAGATCGCCGGTCCGATCGGCGAGGCGCTGGTCATGACGGCTATCGGCCTGTTCGTCGCCGTGCCCGCGGTCATGGGCTACAACTGGCTCATCCGTCGTAACAAGGCCATCCAGGAAAAAATGCGTTTGTTCGCCGCCGATGTTCACTCTTATCTGGTCGGTGGCGCGCGCTTCGACACCGCCACACCGGTGGCGCGGACCCCAGCGAGCCGCGCGACGCCTATCGCGAAGACTGCTTGAGCAAGCATCCATCAGCGCAGGGACGCGCTGATGTCCATATGGCTGTCACATTGCTGACATATGCTCGTCGCATGAACCGAACCGGCCCCACACCCGCGCTGCTCGCCCTGCTCATCGCTTCCACTCTGACCGGCGCCGCCAGCGTCGCGGACCCATTACATAAATATGGCGATGAAGGAGCGTGGTGCCATGTCGAAAGTGGCTGGATGTTTCCGAAGGATGTAGGCAATTTCGCGCGGGTGCTGCAGCCGTACAATATCGACGGCAACAACGATGCAGGCGCGGAATACAAGCAGGAGTCCGGGCCGTTTCAGGGCGCGGTCGAAGTGGATGTCTATGCCGCAGATTCGGCGGCGACCGATGCGAACATCGATGGAGCGAGAACAACCGCGGCGCGTAAAGCGGGCGAAGGCGCAAAGGTTGAATCGGAGAAGTCGTTTCAAATCGATGCGGTGAAGGGTCTGCATGGCGTCAAGGTCAAGTACGCAAGGGACGCGAAGGCAGCGGGCGGGCAAACCAATCTGTACTACTTCACGACGGATCGGTGGCGTGTGAAAGTACTGGCTCAGGCCAAGCAGGCCGGTAACGAAAGCGATCGAGCGCTCGATGCGTTCGTGCAGGCGTTGCCGTGGAACACGTTGGGCACGAACCCTGGCATTCATTGAGCATCCCAGATGCGCCCTTCCGTCATCGTTGCATCGATAGGCATGCTTGCCGTGTGCGGCGGCCTTGTTTATATGCAGACGACTCGGGACGAGTCAGAGACGGCAGCGAGCGCCGCGACGACGCAGCCTTCGCGCACTGAGCAGGCGATTGCTCCCACACCAGATCAAGCTGCGACAACCACAGCAACTGCATCTTCATCGGTTGTCACCGATACGACGGTCGCGACAGCCCCGCCCAGTCCCGAGACTGTCGATCAATGGATCAAGGACACGCAAGGCAGCGATCCGAAGATCCGTGCCGCCGCGATCGCCAACCTGGCGAACGCGCCGACAGCGCAGGCGCTGCCCGCACTCAGCGAAGTAATCGACGCCGGCGAGCCGGAAGTCGATCGTCACATCGCGCTCCGCTCTCTGCACGCCCTCGCCTTGCGCGACGGCGACGAGAACGGCCAGGTCCGCGATGTCATGCGGCGTGCGATTTATCACAGCGACAACGACGGCGTCACGCAGACCGCACAGTCGCTGCTCGACGATGTCGAAGCCGCGTTCGCCGAGCGGCCATAAAAATGGCGGCGCCGAGGCGCCGCCGGTCTGGCGAATCATGCTGACTCTTGCGATTGTCTACACCAGGATCCCAACGATGCGGCCGATCGACCAATACGCCGCGACACCGCCAATGGCATAGAGCGCCGGCTTACGCGCCGCGCTGAAGAACGGCTGCGACGCCAGCACTCGGTACAGTCCATAACAAAGGACAACCACCAGCAACTGACCGAGCTCCACGCCCACATTGAATGTGAGCAATGCGACGAACAGATTGTTCTGCGGCAACCCGATCTCCGACAGCGCGCCCGCGAAGCCCAGGCCGTGCACCAGGCCGAACAGGAACGCAACCAGCGCCGGCCAGCGGCGCGACAACGTTTGTTCCTTGTTCAGCGCCTCGGCGGCGACCAGCATGATCGACAGCGCAATCGTTGCTTCCACCGGCGGCGGACGCAGCGTCAACAAGCCGAGCGAGCTCAGCGCCAGCGTGAGGCTGTGCGCCAGCGTGAAGGCGCTGATCGTGTACACCAGCCGTTTGTTGAAGCCGACCAGGAACAGCAGAGACAACACGAACATCAAGTGATCGAAGCCGGCGAGGATGTGCTCGACGCCGAGCGTCGCATAGGCCCAGGCGATCTCGCCCATGCCGCGCTTGTCTTCGGCCGAACCATACAAGTGCACTTCGGGCTGGCGGCTGGTGAGCGTAAACACCCGGCTCTGACCGTCGAGCCAGTAGATCTTCACGATCGCGGCCGAGTAATCCTCACCGACACCGTCGACGCGGAGCGTGCCGAACAGGCCTTTTTCTCCGCAGCGGAGCATGTTCATGTCCACCGCACAGCTCTCCGGCCACACGGGTGCAAGCACGACTGCTGGCGCTTTGTCGCTGCTGGCCGTCCACTGCCACAGGAATTCGCCCGGCGACGTCTCGCGCACTTCCATTTCCGCCATGCTCAGCTCATGAGCGGAAACGACGCTGGACATCAATGCCAGCAGAGCGAGGATCAACAGATGCAGCCGGCGCATCACTGCTTCACTCCATCGATCACGATGGTGTACTTCTTCGCCAGCGCGGCCACCGCGGCACTGCGCTGTTCCGACATCAGAACGTCAGTCCAGTCCTGCGTCACGACGCCACGCAGCTGTTCGTAGTCCGCAGGTTCCGCTGGGACGACGGCATCCAGCCGCATTGCCCGCCAGCCACTCTTGGTCTGCAACGCACGCCACTCGCCCGCGGGCGCGCTTTCAAGCACAGTCGCGAATTCCTCGCCGTAGCTGTCGACGAGATTGGCGTGCGGCCGATCGGTGAACACGCGCAGCCCCGCTTGCACCTCCGGTGTGGTCCCGGAATTCAGTGCGCTGACGAACGAGCGCACCGTCGCTTCCGAAGCTTCGCCGGACAACACGGCTTCCTGGAAATTGAACCGCTGCGGAATGTCATAACGGGCGCGGTTCTTCTCGAACCATTCGCGCACCGCTTTGTCATCGAACGCCGGGCGCTTGGTGTTGCTGTCCACCATGCTCAGCGCTTTGAAGATCACGCGCTCGCGGATGGACTTGTCGCCCTTGTCCAGACCGAGCGCCAGGCCTTCGCGATACAGCACTTCGTTATCCAGCCACACCTGCCGGAGCGCCTTCAGCTCGGCGGCATCGGGCTTGCGGCCGCGCGCGGCTTCGAACGCCTGCTGGGCTTCGGCATCGACCTGCCGGTCCAGCTCGATGCGGTTCGGATCGTCGGCCTGGCCGGCGATCAGGGAGTCGACGCCGAACAGCACGGCGCCGATCAGAATGAAATGAAACAACGGCTCGCGCGTCCACTTGACGCGCTTCGCGGGCACAGCGGTCGCATTGGAGGTCGACGAAAGCTCGGAACCCGACAAAACAGATGACATATGTAATCGCCCCGACAGAAACAAATGAACGCCGCGCGTTGCCGCGCGGCGTTCGGATGGCTCCTCGATAGCGGAAGTATTACTTCACGCCAGCGACCCGGATGCCGTTCTTCACTTCGATGAACACCGGATTGCTGTAGAACCACAGGTCGGCCCAGGCAGCGACGTCATAGCTGACATACTGCTGGCCGGTGACGGCCGGAAACCGCTCCATGTGTTCCGGGCAACCGTCGATGCTGGCGCCGGTGTAGACCGTGTCGGCCGGAATCGTCGTGGACATCTTGGCCGTGCAGGGAATGCGCAGCTTCGAGGCATTGCTTGCGTTGGTGTAGATGTCCGCGAGCGGATTGCCGTTCGCATCGGTCTCATAAGGCACGGAGGCCGGCAGGTTGGTGCCGCGCAGACGCAGGTACTGCGAAGCCTTCACGCCGGAGACCCGGAACGACGCCACCTTGTACTCGCCCTTCGAGGTCCAGGTGCCGTTGCCGAACGTCTTCAGAATGCCGGCCGTGGTGTTCTTCGCACCCGCGGGCACGCTGTTCATGTCCGGATTGTCGACCCAGTTGTCCGGCCACTGACCGGCGTAGTCCGGCGAGCTCGGCTTCTTCATGCCGCTCACCAGGCCGCCGATCACGTCGAGGTGATCCAGCACCGGCTTGTTCAACGGCTGAGTCTTGCTGATCTGGAGCAAGGACGGATTCGCGAAGGTGTACGGCGAGTAGTTGGTGCCGGACGGATCGCGAACCACGATCGCCACGAGCACGTCATCGCCCTTGTCGACCTTGAGCTTCTCGCCCATGCCGGCGCAGTTCGCACCACCGACGTCTACATCGGTGCCGTTCTTCGCCGCTTCGAGAGCGATGGCTTCGAGCATATCCGCACCATTGTCCCGGCCATGGCGACGGTCATAGTCCTTGAAGCGCCAGTCGGAGCAAGCCACGAACGCCAGGCGATCGATCAGCTGACCGGAAGCAGCAAAGCTGTTGCCGCTGCGCAGACCGTCGACGATCTCGTGCGGCTTGGAAATGCGGTCCTTGTCATCATGATGATTCCAGCGCGCGTTGTGCCAGCCGTAGTCCTTGTCACGGTTGTCGCGGCTGTCCTGGCGGACCATCACGAAGTCGCGCTGATATTCGCCAGGATAGAAGTCCTGGGTCGAACGGCGATCGTCCGGAGCGAAGCTGCCGCGGTTGTGCCAGTCGGAGCTCGCGAAGAACCACCAGTTGCGGCCTTCACCGAGCAGCGCGTCCCACACCCCGCCGACCTGTGCGGCATAAACGCCGGTGCCGCCCCAGGTCGTGCCGCCGACGCTGTCGACGCGCACGCCGCCGATGCTGTTGCGATCCGGGCTGTATTCGCCGCGGTTATCGGAAGCACCGTGACCCGGCTGGCTCTCGAAGCCGAACGCGACCTTCGGCGCCGCGTTGTTGAAGTTACGCAGGTGTTCGATGTTGAAACCGTTGTTGCCGTCCGGGTTGAACGGTCCAGCGCGCTCGAGGTGCGCCGGCACGTAGTAGCTGGTGTTCGGGTGATACGCCTTCATCCACTCCAGGGCCTGCACGGTCTTCTGGTGACCGCGCACGCCGCTGCCGGGACCGCCGGCCGGGAACAGCTTGGCGGCATTCGGCTTCCAATCCGGATTGCTGGAATTGTCGATGCCCGGCACCGAGCAATCCCAATTGTTCGAACCGCCGCGGCTGTTGTCGGTGTCGCCGCGATCGAAGCAGTACGACCACTGAGCGAGCGCGTTGGCGTCGCCGACCGGCACGTAGCTGCCCGGGCTCACGTCGCCGCTCTTGCCGACGACCTGGCCGCTGACGACGGACATCGAGGTGTGCTCGTGACCGGCGACGACCGACTCCAGGCCCATGAACACCGGAACGTTCTTCTTGGCGCTCAGATATTCGGTGACCGGATATTGAATCGACTGGATCGACTGCCAGCGCCACATGCTGGGATTCGCCTGCGAAGCGAGCGGCGTGGTCGAGCTGCCATCGGAAGAGCCGGTGTTGCCCTTCACGGCGGCGGCGCCGATGCTGTTCGCCCAAGTGGTCGTCGGGCCGCGGCCTTCGACGTACGGATATGCCGGGGTGCTCAGCGACGCGTCTTCGACGAGCGTGCAATTGCGGTTGCCGCTGCCGCCGTGGCCGGCCTGCACGAACCAGTCGAGGCCCCAGGGCGTGTCGCGCTTGTCGGTCGACTTCTTGACCAGCTTCTCCATGGAGATGGAGCCGTCGGAGCAAGTGGTGTGGTTGTGGAAGTCACCGGTCTCGTAGCGGCCCTTCGAGCGCGAACCTTTGTCCCAACCGTCCCAACCGTGGCGACCCGAATCCGTGGCTGATGCTGTGGCCATCGTGGCCACACTGAGAACAGCCGCGACCGCACTCGCGATCTGGCTCCGGGTGATTGCAACTGTCATTTGTATCGAAGCTCCCTTCAAGCTGTCGGGGTGTTGTGAGAAGTGCCGCAGCGTAGAGAGCGGATATGACTACATTGTGAACAATAGATGATCCTTGCGACCGATCTGCGACTTGCGTCGGCGTCGCTGTCACGAAGCTGTAGCAATCGGCTTCCTACAATAGAAGGTTGCGCAACCGCGCGAAGCCATCGAAGCAGCTCTTGGAAATGTCTGGTACGCCTGAGGTCATTGGCCTTTTTCCCACGCCGTTCATGAGGATAGCCGGCGCGCTGGATCGTCCGCTGGTCGCTGGATTGGTCAGTCACTTCAGCGCGCACGCGCGCACCTTGAACAATTCTTCGGCGAATCTTTCGCATACGACGATGCTCAAGCCGTCGGACAGTCCGCTGCTGGTGACTGCCGCTACGGTGATCACGCCGATGCTGAGCGAGTTCGGCGCATTGATGTTCGGCGAGCGGCTGCCGTGGGCCCTGAAAGAGATGTGGGTGAACCTGCTCGACACCGGCGGGCGTCAGGCCATGCACAACCATGCCAACAGTTTTATCTCCGGGGTCGCCTATCTGACGCCTACACATCCGGATTCGCGAACTGTGTTCATGAAGTCGCCGGGCGGTACGGAGTTCTCGTTCAAGAACGATCATGCCGGCGTGGTCACGGGGCCGTACAACGCCGAGAAGTGGGTCAGTCCGCAGCCCGAGCCGGGCGATATCGTTCTATTCCCCAGCTACATCATGCATGCCGTGCCACCCAATCCGGGCGAGCGGCGGATCACGTTGGCGTTCAATGCGATCCCGACGCAGCTGGATTCGTGGGGATACAAGATCGGGTTCAGTGGTTGAGCGGCGCTGATTCGCGAATGCCGGCCACACGCGAGATATCGAATGGCTAGCAGCGAGCGATTGTTAGACCTCACGAGCCTCGCTGCCAGAGCGAGTGAGCTCGAGCGAGGGCGCTCGCGTCGGATCTTGCTCGCTTGCTTGTTGATGGTCGCCTCCGGATTTGCCGGACTCGCCTATCAAATCGTCTGGACTCAGCAGAGCACGTCTTGGCTTGGTCACGAGTCGGCGGCCGTGCTTGCCGTTGTCGCGGCGTTCTTCGGTGGCTTGGCGCTCGGCGCGCTGACGCTTGGCTCGCGTATTGATCGGAGTGCGCGGCCGGCGCGGTGGTATGCGGGCTGTGAGATTGTCATCGGCGTTTGGAGCCTGACGCTTGCGGCGTTGCTCGAGCCGGCATCGAGTGCGCTGCTTGAGTTGATCGGTCCGCAGCCCTCGGCGACGTGGCACTGGTTCGTCGCGTTCTTCGGCACGGCGCTGCTGCTCCTTCCAGCCACTGTGGCGATGGGCGCGACGCTGCCTGCGATGGAGCGCGTGTTCGCAAAAACGTCGTCTCGGAATATCTCGATCAGCGCGCTGTACGCGGCGAACACAGCTGGCGCCGTTGTCGGAGTGATTGCCGCCGCGTTCTGGCTCGTGCCGCAACTGGGATTGGCGCACTCGGCACTCGCCTGCGCCGTCCTGAACTTTGTCTGCGCAGCAGCGGCGCTGAGTTTGCAGACGAACGGCGCGACCGAAATGCCCGCACCGCGCAGCGAGATCGCGCGACAGCCGAATCATGTTCTCGTACTGCTCGCTGCAACCGGCTTGCTCGGCATCGGCTATGAAGTACTCGTCGTTCGTGCGCTGAGCCAGGTCGCGGAGAACACGGTCTATACGTTCGCTCTGCTGCTCGCGGTCTATTTGATCGGCACAGCGCTCGGTGCGGCCGCGTACAGCCGTTGGCAGTCGTCCAACATCAGCACGACGGCGAACGATAGTGTCGCATTCAAAGCGGCCTCCAATCGCTTGCGCACTCCTCTTATACAAGCGCTCGCCGCCACCTGCCTCCTTGGCACGCTCCTCCTCGCCGGCGCAGACGAAATAAAGAGCTCGCTGATTAGCATCTTCGGCCCGAGCGTCACAGCGGCGCTGGCGGGCGAAGTCGCCATGGCAGTCATCGCCTTCTTGCTGCCGACCATCGTGATGGGCGCACTCTTCAGTCATCTCAGCACCGAGGCTCGCGACGGCGGCATCAGCTTCGGCCACGCCATCGGCGTGAATACCTTGGGCGCAGCCATCGCACCTCTGCTCTTCGGTGTCGTACTGCTGCCCCTGCTGGGACTGAAACCGGCCTTGCTCCTGATCTCCGTCGGCTACTTATTACTAGCCGCACGATCCGCATGGTCGCGACCTGCGCAATGCGCAGTGCTCGCGGCGACTACAGCCAGCGTCATCTGGAGTCCATCGCTACACAACACGCACATCCCGCCCGGCGGTCGATTGGCCAGTTACTTCGAAGGCGTGATGGCCAGCGTGAGCGTGATCGAGGACGAATCCGGCGTCGCGACCCTGCATATCAACAACCGGCAACAGGAAGGCAGCAGCGCCACTCTTCCGGCGGATGCGCGCCAAGCGCTCGTCCCAATCCTCCTTCATCCAAATCCCAAGCGTGCGTTGTTTCTCGGTCTCGGTACTGGACTGACCGCATCCTCGGCGACACTGCAACCGTCGCTGCAAGTCGATGTCGTCGAGCTGGTGCCAGAAGTAATCGATGCGGCTCGGCACTTCGAGACCTCGTACTCAGAAGCGGCCGACCGCTCACGCCTGCACACGATGAGCGCCGACGCCCGACGCTTCGTTCGCACGAGCGAGCAACAGTACGATGTGATCGTCGCCGACAACTTCCATCCAGCCCGCAGCGGCTCCGCATCTCTATACACCGTCGAGCACTTCGAAGCCGTCCAGCAACGGCTGGCGGAAGGTGGCGTGTTCTGCCAGTGGCTGCCACTGCATCAGCTGGACCTCGACACTCTGCGGAGTATCGTCCGATCCTTCCTCGCCGTGTATCCGAACGGCTCGGCAGTCCTGGCAACGCTCAGCCTCGACACACCCACCATCGGATTGATCGCCCATCGCGACGGCGAACTCTTCAGCCGCGAACAAGTACGCGCGCAACTGTCCGCCGCGAGTTCTTATGACGTAGAAGGCTTCGGCCTCCACGACGATCTGGCGCTGCTCGGCAGCTTCTTTGCCGGCCCGCGCTCACTGGCAACGTTTGCCGGCGCTGCGCCGCTCAACACCGACGATCGTCCCATCGTCGCGTATCGCGCACCGACCATCACTTACTCACCGGTGTCGACGCCGCGCGAACGCTTGCTGGAATTATTGAGCGACGTCGAAATCAGTCCCGAAGAACTCCTGGCGGGCGAACCAAACTCAGCCTGGAACAGCCGGCTCGCGGCCTATTGGACAGCGCGCAATCGCTTCATCGAAGCGGGCCGCGATGTACGCCCGACCGCGGATGTCCGCGACATGCTGGCTCAGGTGCGCCAGCCGTTGCTGGAAGTGCTGCACATCAGTCCGGATTTCCGTCCGGCTTATGACCCGCTGGTCCGCATGGCCGCTGCCCTCGCCGGCGAGGACAGCGCGGCCGCACGCTCCTTGCTGAGCGAATTGCAGCAGGTACAGCCCGATCGGCCGGAAGCCGCGCAACTGCTGAATGCCATCGACTCACAGGCGCAGTGACGATCAGGCGTGCGCACGCCACTCGTGGTGACGCTCGCTGCGGATCGATCCGGAA
Organism: Steroidobacter agaridevorans; assembly: GCF_009932555.1. Taxonomy (GTDB): domain Bacteria; phylum Pseudomonadota; class Gammaproteobacteria; order Steroidobacterales; family Steroidobacteraceae; genus Steroidobacter; species Steroidobacter agaridevorans. The sequence goes on along the minus strand of NZ_BLJO01000004.1, from coordinate 509,622 downwards.
ATATCGCACAGCAGGCCGGTGATCAACTCGATCGCGTCATCGAGCGCGATGATGCCGACCGCCGCACCACTGGCATCCACCACCGGCACGCGACGAATGCCCGCCAGGCGCATGACTTGCAGAACGTCTCTTAGTTCGTCGTGCTCGTACGCCAGGATGGGCTGCCGGGTCATGACCTCTTGAACCCTGACGGTGTGAGGATTGCGGTCGGCGGCAGTGACCTGCATGACGATATCCCGATCGGTCAGCACACCGGTGAGTCGATGCGAATCGTCATCCTGACGATAGACGGCCAGCAGGCCCACGTGCTGATCCCGCATCACGCGGGCAGCGGTCACGATGTCGGCCGTATCCGCAATGGAGATCACACCGCGACAGCAGTGCTCGCTTACGTTCATGACTCTCTCCTCGACGCCAGGTGCGGCTGGCGCTCTCCCAAAAGTCATTCCGTTACTTACCCAGTCGTCTGGGTGCGTTGGGCACTGGTTGAGTACGTTTTGTATTGCTGGGTCAACCGAACTCTAGATAGCAGCCCTCGGGCCAGCCATGCGTACAAATGCCGATCTTCTTTACAGCAGCGCGCGCTCGCATTCAGCTTTTCCGGCACTAAAGCGCGGCGTGGCGAGAATCACTATAATGACGGCCGGTGAGCGAACAGAGTTGTCGCCGCCTTCGCTAATGTCAGCAACTTCTCTGTATTCGAAAATTCTCGGCCCGGCCTTCGAGCGACTTGCACCCGCTCTCAAGAGCATTCACGACGCCCGCTGCGCGAAGCGCTTCGTCGGCCGATGCGATATCCGCGGCGGCGGACTGATTGCCAGAACCATCGCCCGCCTCGCGGGACTGCCCATCGCCCAGACCGATGTTCCCATCGAAGTCACCGTTAACACCACGGATGCGAACGAACACTGGATACGAAAGTTCGGCAGTCAGCGCATGCAATCGCGACTGACCTGTCGCCGGCAGCGAGTGGAAGAGCGGCTCGGACCGCTGGTGCTCACGTTCACCTTGTCTGCGGATCGGGAACGTATCGTTTGGTCGTTGTACAGCGCGCGGCTGGCATTGTTACCTTTGCCGGTGACCTGGCTGCTGGAGTGCGCCGCGACGGAGTCCGTTCACGACGGTCGCTACGGTTTCGACGTCAGCGCGGCCATGCGCGGCGTCGGCCTGATCGTTCACTACAAGGGCTGGCTGGTCGAACATCATGGATAGAGTGCTCGTGTTCGACGGCGTCTGCGTGTTGTGCGGCCACTGGGTCGGCTTCGTGCTCGAGCACGACCGGCATCGTTTGTACAAGTTCGCGGCCATGCAGACCGCCACCGGGCGCGAGCTCTTGAGGAGTCATGGACTGGATCCGAACGATCCGCAGTCGTTTCTGTTGCTGGAAGGCGGACGAGGCTATATGGACACGGATGCCCTCATTCGAGTGCTCAAATCCTTCGGTGGACGCTGGCGCGCCGTCGCGACGTTGATTCAACTCACGCCTCGTTTCTTGCGAGACGCGCTCTATAGAGCGACCGCGCGCAACCGCTATAAGCTGTTTGGGCGACACGACGTCTGCATCGTTCCGAGCGCACAGACCGCGGATCGGTTTTTGAGCTGACCTATGAAGTCGGTCGTCGTCCTCGGCGGGTATGGAAACTTCGGCCGTCGCATCGTCGAGGCACTGGCTCGTGAGCCCGACGTTCGTGTGTTTGTTGCCGGGCGCGACTTAAAACAAGCGACCGCTGTTGCGCAGGAGATTGGCGGCGCGGCGGAGCCACTTCGTCTCGATGCTCACGCGGGTGACTTCACGGCCGAGCTGCGCAAGGCCGGCGCCACCTTGGTGGTTCATACAGCCGGTCCGTTCCAAGGACAGAACTATTCAATACCCCAAGCATGTGTCGCGGCCGGCACGCATTACATCGACCTCGCCGACGGACGCGGCTTCGTGTGCGGAATCACCGCGCTCGATGCAGAAGCAAAGCTGAACGGCACGCTGGTCGTCAGTGGCGCGAGCTCCGTGCCGGCCCTTTCATCCGCGGTCGTCGACGCACTCGGCGCACAGTTCGCATCGATCGAAAGCATCGACCACGGCATCAGCTCCGGCGCCAGACCGCCCGGCAAAGCGACGATGGACGGCGTGCTCGCCTACGCCGGCAAGCCGTTCAAACAATGGCGCGATGGACAATGGCATCAGGTGCGCGGCTGGCAGGATCTGACGCGTCGTTCGTATCCGACGCCCATCAAGGGCCGCTGGATCGCGAATTGCGATGTTCCCGACCTCGATTTGTTTCCCGAGCGCTATCGAGGGGTGCAGACGGTGCAGTTTCGCGCCGGTGTCGATCCGGCCTCGAACATGATCGCGCTCTGGTTCGCGTCGTGGCTGGTGAGAATCGGAGTGCTCGCCTCGCTGCAGAGTTGGGTGCCAACGCTGCACCGAACTGCCAGCGCCCTCGCGCGCTACGGATCGAAGCGCAGCGCCATGCATGTGACTGTGCGTGGCGTCGCTCTGAACGGCGAGCCTGCCGTGCGCAGCTGGTTTCTGCTGGCGGATCAGGATCACGGACCTTTCATTCCTTGCTTCCCTGCCATCGCGCTGGCCCGCAAGCTGGTGCGAGATGAAATATCGATTCGTGGCGCCATGCCCTGCATGGGCTTACTCACCGTCGACGACATCATCTCCGTCGGCGAAGGGCTCGACCTGCGCGTCGTCTGCGGCTAACGCCACAGCTGACTTTATTCCCGGCATAGGTTTCCTTCCAGCCTTCAGCGCACCACATTCTTATTGGTATTGTGACTCGATCGAATCTTCCAGACATCGCCCTGCTTGACCGTCACCCAGGAGAACAGACCTTCCCGAGGTTGGCGCGGAGTGCCGTCATTGTCGCGATCGCCGCGAATGCCCCACGTTACATACACTAGCGCCACATCTGGCTTGAGCAGCGCGACCTCGACGTTCTTTATCGTGATCACGCTGTCCTTGAACTTGTTCGCATGCACTCGAGCATGACCTGCCTCCACCGTCTCCCGACCCGTGCCTCGGCCCGCATCGACGTTGATCCAGACCACATCGGCGGTGAGAAGGCTCCCGAAAGCTTTCATGTCGTGACTGTTCCATGCGGCCTCGAACGCCGAGACGAGGGCCCGGTTCGCTGCCTCGGCCGAGTCGGTCGTCGCCGCTTGGACCGGCACCGTCAGCGCCAAGGCAAGCATTACAAAAGCCGAGAGACGCCAGGGCCGTGCGTTCATGCAACTCTCCTTGATCTTCCCGATGGAGTTAACGCAATCCGAGCCTCCGCAATGCCATAGCTACGTTAGCAGCGGCGCTGCGGACATGGAATGCTAGGGCGTTTTTCGGCAGGATATTCAGCCACTCAGGAGCAACCTAAGAGCCTATCGCCATGTTCAGTCACATCAACCTCGGCACCCGCGACCTGCCTCGCGCCGAGGCGTTCTACGATGCCGTGCTTCTTCCCATCGGTTTGAAACGACGGCAGGTCATTCCCGACGGCGGTCCTGACTGCGCGTGCTGGGTCTCACCCGATCGTGCGCTACCTCGGTTCTATGTGACTTTGCCGTTCAACAGACAGGAAGCGAACGCCGGCAACGGCACCATGGTCGCCTTCATGGCCCCCAGCCCAGCTTCAGTCGACGAAGCTTATCGCGCCGGCATGGCCGCCGGCGGCACGGACGAAGGCCCACCGGGCGAGCGCCTCCACTATGGCAAAGGCTACTACGGCGCTTATCTTCGCGATCCCGATGGAAACAAAGTGCATATCACGTATCGAGGCGACATGGTGGGTGAGCTTTGAAGGATGTAACGCTAGAATCGCCGCGCATGGAAACCCGCACCCTGTACCGCCCCGTCGGTCCCAAAGAATTGCAGCTGCTCAAGGACAGCGGCTTTCGTCGCTGGCCGCCGCGGCTACCGGAGCAGCCGATATTCTATCCGGTCACGAACGAGCAATACGCGATCGAGATCGCCAGCCGCTGGAACGTGAAGGACGACGCCGTAGGCTATGTCACCAAGTTCGAGGTGCGGCGCTCCTTCATGGATCGCTACGAAATCCAGACCGTCGGCGGCTCCTATCACACGGAATGGTGGGTTCCTGCGGAGGAGCTGGAGCAGCTCAACGACAACATCGTCGGGCTCATCGAGGTCATTGGCGAGTATCGCAAGCCAATCTGAGCGCAAGTCAGAACGATGAAGGCCGCGCCGTAGAGCCGGCGCGGCCTTCAGATGGAATCCCTTCCCAGTCAAACGTCCTTCAGACAGCGCGACGCCGACTGAACACTCCCAACCCGGCGAGCGCCGAGCCGAGCAGCCAGAAGGCGGCGGGCAGCGGCACGGGCGCGATGGTTACGTTCATGTCGTAGGCGAAGATGCCTTCCAGCGGAAAGCCCGACTCGCCGCCGACGGCGATCGTGTATAGGCCGCTCGAGGGCAGCACCAGATTCAACAGGCTGGTGCCGATGGCGCCAGTCACTGGATTGGTGCCGGCGACAAAAATGTTGTCGCCGAAGCTGCTGAAGTTGCTGAAGCCCGGAATGAGCAGCTCCTGCGCTTCGACCAGGCCCTGATACACGCTCACGCCGAACTCGATCGCCGACGACTCGACAATGATGGACAACGTGTCGCCCGCATTGGCGGTGAACGACCAGAAGTTGACCGCGTCGCCATCGAGAGCGTTCGACTGGATCCAGGCATCGGAGCTGGTCACGCTGCTGGTCACCGAGCTGCCGCCCGTGACATCGCCGCTCAACACTTGAGCGAACGAAGCCACCGGCAGCAACAGCACGGCCCACAGCCATACCGCACGAATCATGCTTTTCATGGCGGTACTCCTTACAGCGCGCCGTTGTCCCAAGGACCCGTGATCGCGAGCGTGATGCCCGGCGTCTGCAGGTTCACGAACATCCACTTCTCGAAGAAGCACGCGCCACACCACTCAGTGCCGGTGTAGTTGCCCGGTGAAAGCAGCGCGGCGACCTGACCGCCCGCGTTCAACGCCGCATCGGCCTGCTGCACCTGGGCCGCGGTGAAGTTCATGCGGTTCTCCGCGAAGATGAACGTACCGCCACTCTGCGTCAGACCACGCAAACGCTGGATGCTGTTGCCGCCGTCTTCGCACAACACGATGCCGCCACGCGGGCTGACAGCGATGTTGTCCGGCATGTTGACGTGGTTGTTGCCCACGCCGGCGCCGGCCGAGTTGAACACCATCGTCAACGTCTCACGGCGCGGGTCGTAGCAGAACACCTGGCCCTGACGAGCGACGCCGCCGCTGGTGCTGACGAAATAGATCTTGCCGCTGTCGTAGTAAGCGCCTTCCAGACGTGCAAACGCAGCCCGGCCCGGAGCGGAGTTGTAGATGCGACCGTTGATCGCTTCGACATCCGTCACCTGCACCCACTCGACGTTCCAGGTCGTGCCGGCCGCGAAGTCGACGTACACGTTGCCCAGGCCGCTGAAGTTGAAATTGTCGGTGCCCGCCACCTTCATCGCCCACAGCGTGCCGCCCTGGCTCAGCTTGCCGTACGCATTCGGCACGAACTTGTAGAACGCGCTCGGCGTGACGTCTTCGGTCTGATACACGATGCCTGTCGCAGGATCGACGGCGACAGCCTCCCACTCCGACTTGCCCATCGCGCGCAACGGCTGACCCGTCGCCGCGCCGTAGCCCGGCACTTCGAAGATCCAGCCGTGACGCACGCCGGCCGGAGAAACATCGCCCGCTTCTTCGCAGCTCAACCACGAGCCCCAAGGGGTGCGACCGCCAGCGCAATTACGCACTGTGCCAGTGAGCGAAGCATAAGAGCCGGCGAAGCGGCCGGTCGCGGTGTCGAACAACACGTTGGTCGTGCCGCCGCGAGCATAGGTCGGGTCGTAAGCAGCGGGCGCATTGAAGGCGATGCCGCCCGTGCCCTGCTCATGATTACGAACCATCACGATCTGGCTGCCCTTCGCTGCGACGACGGCCATGCCGTCGTGCGCGCCCGGGGTGCGCTGACCGTCGCTCATGGGCTGACCGGTCCAGCCGAAGCTGCGATAGGTGAAGCCGGCGGGCAGCGCGATCAGCGGCAAGCCGGTGGTGAGATCGTTGACCGGAGCAACCGGCCCGTAGTCATCCGAGTACGGCAGCTCGGCCGCACCGGCTTCATTGCGCGCCAGCATCGCGGCGAAAGAAATCGATGCGGCACCCACCACACCGTTGCGGATGAAATCACGACGGTTCGAGACTGGACGGACGTCGTCCATGCTCGGTTCACGAGTTTGATCGGTCATTGGCTAAACCCCTCATCATTCTTGGAGATGAGATTGTTCAGCGTCGGTGTTTAGTGATGATGGCGCAGAGGCGAACGCCGCGTGACCAAATGTATCCTTGCTTGCACCGATGTCATACGCAAGCTGACAAGCGCGTCAGCTTGCTAGTAGTCCAATCGGACCCGCAGCAGATCGAACCGCAATATGAACCACACCGAAGCCGCGCACGCGAGGACGAGCGCACCCTGCGCAATCCTGGACCACGCTGTGACGTCACTCCGGCGCAGCATCTTCAAGAAATTCCAGATAACCAGCGCCAGCCCGAGCACAGCTACGACCCCCAGCAGCTGAAGCAGCCGCAGGAAGCTGTCGCTGGCGTCAGCGAGCAGCGCCAGATCAGTGCCCGCACGCAACAGGAATGCGATCCAGCCAAACAGCGACAAACCGCCCGCGAGGAGGATCAGCCGAGTCGCGATACGCTGGCGCTTCTGAGCGGGCGCCAGCACCTGCAGAGCGCGTTTGCGACGATTGACCAGGGCGGCGACCGGCCACGCAATCAGCGCGCCTGGAAGAATGGCGCAAGTCGCAAACAAGAGAGGCAGATTCCACGCAGCGTTATCGAGCGCTGCCACGGGTTGCCAGACCGCGACCGGTGGAGCGTCGTCCGTGGCAAGGTACTTCACCTGCCCTCGATCCAGTGTCGCCACCAGCTGTGCGCCGCCATTCACTTCCCGCCAGCGAAACGGAGCCACTTCTCGCCAGCGCTTCGGCACACCGTTCAAGCCCTTGAGAGTGGATAGCGTAACGGTGGCATCCGGATTGACCGTCAGTTTGCCTTGACTCAGGAGATTGCCCAACGCCACGAACGAATGCTCCGCTCGCCGGCTGGGAATATAGCGACCGGAGATCAATCGCCCGTGTTCCAGGGCAGTGGCGAGCGTGGGCTCGTCGGGCAGTTGCGCAGGGAAGTAGCGATCCATGAACCCCTTGAAGAGCGCCGTGCGCAGCGCCGTACTGCTGCCGTCGCGCCCGAGACTGTTCATCCCGACGAATAGCCCGATCCTGGCATCGAGCAGCAGATGCAGATCCGCATGAAAACTCATCAGATCGCCCGCGTGCCCGACGATTCGTTGACCGTTGCGGTCCTCGCCATAGAAACCGAACATCATGGCCTGCAGCTCCGGGGCGGATCGGAACGCAGGCTGGTGCATCTGCTCAATCGTTTCGGGACGCAGAATAGCGGGCGTACCCGACGCAGCGGCACCGAGCTGGGCGAGCATGAACCTGGCCATGTCGGCGCCGGTCGACGATAGCGCGCCGGACGGCGGCGTTCCCAGGAATTCAAACGACGAGGCCGGCTGCGAGGCCGCTATGTAACCTTGCGGAGGCCGTGCAGCGATCGACTCCGGCACCGGCTGCAGAAACGTCGAGTGCGTCATTCCGAGAGGCTCGAGAATGTGACTTTGCATGTAACGCTCGTACGGCTCGCCGCTGATCCGTTGCACGATGTAGCCCGCCAACGTCACTCCATAGTTCGAGTACGCGACCGTCGAGCCCGGCGCGAATACTCGCCGCGGCAACGCCTGCTTGACGTACGCCTCCAACGTCGGCGTGTCCTCCGCACGATCCAGCAGCACGTTCTTGAAGACATCTTCAAACCCAGCCGTGTGAGTCAGCAGCTGGCGCAACGTAATCGGCTGCTCGAAGGTCGCCGGAATGTCGAAGTCCAGGTAATCGTTCACGTCCCGATCCAGCTGCAACTGGCCGGCCTCGACCAGTTGCATCACCGCGGTCGCCGTGAACATCTTGGAGATCGAGCCGGGCCGAAACATCGTGGTGCCCGGATCGACTGGGAGCCCCGTCCCTACGTCGCCGACGCCATAGCCTTTCAGCAGCAGCACCTCCCCATCCTTGACCACCGACACCACTGCTCCTGCGATATCGCCCCGCTGTAAAGCGTACGGAAAGAAACCGTCGAGGTAGGTTTCCAGATCGTGCCTGGACAAAGGAGTCTGCGCTGAGACGGCCAGTGGCTGAAGGGCCAACCCGGCGAACAGCAGCAACGCTCTGACGATCCTCATCTCGACCCCACGACTGCAGACGATCAGCCAAGGACGTAGCAACGGCTGTTTTCCTCAGCCATGTTTCGCTCGACGTCGCGAGATGAGGAATTCCGGCGCGACCACGTCCTTGAGTCATGCTCACTACCCGATTGCACACCCTCCTGCTCGCATGCGTTTTCCTCACGAGTGCCGGCGAGGCAGCCCGCCCCGCAGCCACTGTCACCACGACCGAGCATGGCATCCCGCACATCGTCGCTCCGACCTACCGCGCACTCGGCTTCGGCTATGGATATGTCATGGCCGAGAATGACCTCTGCGGTATGGCCGCGATGTTCGCCACTTACAGCGGCGAACGCGCGATGCACTACGGAGCGGACGGCATCGATCTCAATTACCTGCTCGGTCGCCGCCCCGTAAACAACGTTGTCAGCGATTTAGTGATGCGGCTGATGATCGATGACGCTCATGTCCGCCGCGCTCAGCGAAGGTCGCCGCGGGAGATCGATGGGCTGTTGCAAGGCTACGCCGAAGGCTTCAACGAATATCTACGCTCCGAACCGGCGCGGGCGAAAGCCTGCGCAGGTCGAGGATCGCTGCAACCCATCCAGCCCGCCGACATTCAGCGTCGCATGCAAGGACTGGCGATGCTCCTCAGCTCCGGCCTGCTGCGACAGGAAATCTTCGATGCGAAACCGCCCACGTCGGACTCCGCCGAACGGACCGCGAGCGCTGCAGAGCAAGTCGGTGTTGGCTCGGCAGGCAGCAATGCCTATGCGTTCGGCAAGTCGCTGACCGACAACGGACGTGGACTGCTGCTGGGCAATCCTCACTTTCTCTGGGACGGGCCGCAAAGATTCGTCGAGCTTCATCTGACCGTGCCCGGCCAGTACGACGCGATGGGCGCGGCTGTGCAGGGCGTGCCGCTCGTCATGATCGGCTTCAATCGATCTCTGGCCTGGACGCACACCGTCTCCACCGACAAACGCGGCATCCTGTACCGCTTGACGCTGGATCCGGAAGATCCGACGCGATACATGCTCGACGGGCGTTCCCTACCGATGCAGCGCCAACGCGTGACGACTCAGTCGCTCGACGCTGCTGGCAAGCCCATCGCACACAGCCACGATTTCTGGATGACCCGATTCGGGCCCGTGCTGATGAGCAAAAGCATGCCCTGGTCGCGCGAGCATGCGTATGCACTGCTGGACGCGAATCGGGAAAACGATCGGCTGTTGCAACAGTGGCTCGCCATCGGCCGCAGCCGGAATGCGCCTGAACTGAAGTCGGAACTGCACCGAACGCTCGGTCTGCCCTGGGTCAACACTGTCGCCGCGGACAGCGAGGGCAATGCCTTCTATGCAGACTTTTCTGTGGCGCCGGATCTCAGCGATGCCACGCTGGGCAATTGCGCAGTTTCGACGGTAACCGGCTTCGAGAGTCTGTTGGCCGTGCTCGACGGTTCGCGCAGCAGCTGCTTTTCAAACAGTGGCGTGTTGCCGGCCTCGGCGCGCCCGTCAATGTTACGAACCGACTTCGTTGCCAACTCCAATGACAGTCATTGGCTCACCCATCCGGATGCGCCTTTGGAGGGCTTCCCTGCCATCGTCGGCGCAGAGCGCAGCGTCAGAAAGCTGCGCACGCGGCAAGGCGTGCTTCAGCTACAACCCTGGATCGCCGCGTCAGATCCGAGCACCGCGCCGCGCATCTCAGCGGAGGCCCTGCAGAAGCTGCTGCTCTCGGGCGACTCACTGCAAGCCGATCTCGTTCTGCAAAAGCTTCTGCCCGCTTGCGCGCAGGCGACGGCGCAGATCACCGATGCAGTCGAGCGACGCCGGGTCGAGCGTGGCTGCGAGGCGCTGAGCGGATGGGATCGCCGCTACGACCTGGAAAGCACCGGCGCGCATCTCTTCAACGAATTCGTCAATCGCCTGAAGCAGCCCGCCGGCGAAGATCTCGGCGCCGTTGCGTCTCTGTGGAATATTCCCTTCGATGCGAACGATCCCTTGCATACTCCACGCGACTTCGATGCTACTCAGCCCTCCGTCTGGAAAGCGATGAGCAGTGCCGTGGATCGCCTGGATCAGGCACGGCTGCCACTGGACGCGAAGCTCGGCACGGTGCAGTTCGTCATCCGCAATGGCACTCGCATCCCGCTGCACGGCGGCCCGACCTTCAGCTCGATGAATGCCACGCTGGTGCCGGGGCTCGGCTACACGGACCCGATAGCGCCGTCGAACGCGTACATGCTAGTTGTGAGTTTCGATGCGTCCGGGCCGCGCGCCGAGGCGATTCTCGCCAGCTCTCAGTCGCCCGAACCGGACTCGCCGTACTACGCGGACCAGACGATTGCTTATTCACGCAAGCAATGGTCGCGGTTGCCATTCACTGCCGAGGCCGTTGCGGCAGCAGCTATCAGCCCGCCTCGAGTATTGCGATTGCCTCGCCGGTAATCACTCGCCCAGCTGCATCAGCAGACATGCCGCCTTGGCGATATGCTTTTCCACGGCGCTGATGCTGATGCCGAGTGAGCTTGCAATCTCACTGTGCTTGCGCCCATCCAATCGATGCATGAGGAACACCGCACGCGTGCGCTCGCTCAGCGCATCCAACACCTGCGCGGCCCGCTCCAGACGCGAGCGCGCCGTGAGTATCTCCTCCACCGCTGGCTCGGGATCGGGAATGCGTGCCAGCTCGGCATCGTCACTGGCCAGCCGCCGCGTGCGACGCTTTCGATAGTCGTCGATGACCAGGTTCGACGCCGTGTGCAACAGAAATCCGATCGGATCGGAAACCATGGCGCGACGACGCTGCTGCTCGAAGCGCACGAAGGCATCGTGCAACAGATCCTCGGATTCGACCCTTGCGCCGTGATGACGCGCAATCCAACGAACCAAACGCGCGCGCCCCTGTTGATCGGAGCCGGCGCCGGTGAGCGCGGACAACTCCCCATACCTTCTTAGCGGCTGAGACGCGCTCGGCATCGAGATCGAACTCACTAACCGCGGCTGCGATCAGTTAACGTATCGACTCGCCATTTCACTCGGCCGTCGCGCGCATTCAAGGCGACGAGATATCCGTCGACCGTGCCGACATAAACATTTCCGTTCGATACCGCCACGCCGCGATTGACCACGTCGCAGCACGCTTTGCGCGCCCACGCACCCGCCACCTTCGGATCGAAAACCCATAATTCTCGTCCCGTTCGCACATTCGCCGCTGTAACCTTCGACAGCGGCGAGTAATGCGTGTGCTCGGCGTCCTGACCCGCCGCCGGCTGGACAATCATCGTCATCCAGACGCACGCGGCGGCCCACAGCCCCTTACGATCCATCATTCAGGCCAACCTTAGAAGTCGTATGCGGCGCTGATGCCGATCGTGCGCGGCCGTAGCGTAGTTTGCTGTTGGAACATGCGTGAGCTGGGATTCTGGGCGTAGGTCGCGAACAGCACCGGCTGCTCATTCGAGATGTTGTCGACGAATACCGAAACATTCAGCCCGTCACGGATCATGCCGATGCGCAGAGTTCCGAAGCTGTATGCAGGTCCGCGATACAAGTCAGCGTCATAGCTGGTCGTACCTTCGGACGTGGTGCGATAAAAGGCGCTGGAACGTTGCAAATCGGCGCGCGCGTAACCTTGCACGCCGTTGGCGAACTCACGCTGGTAGTTCAATGCGACGTTACCGCTCCACTCCGGCGTCAGCAGTGTTTGGTCGCCTTTGCGTGCGATCAGCGCGCGAGCGCCGGTGATCGGATCGGCGCCGGCGTAGATATCTTCATCGAGAGTCGCGTCCGTATAGCCGGCAGTGACTCCGAGCGTGAGGCCATCGATCAGCTGATATTGGATCGCCAGGTCGAAGCCCTTGCTGGTCGCATTCCCCAGGTTCGCAACGTAGCCGAAGCCGCAAGTCGGCAACGCCAGCGCTTGCTGGATGTCCGACCAGTCGATGTAGAACACACTGCCGTTCAGTGACAGGCGACCGTCGAGCAGCAAGGTCTTGGCGCCGAGCTCGTAGTTCCACACGCTGTCGGAGTCGAACGATCGCAGCTGAGCGGCGCTGGTTCCTTGCGCTGCCAGGTCGGCGCCGCATCTTCCGACCGGCACCGGAGTATTCGGTCCGCCCGCGCGGAAGCCACGCGACGCTGTCGCATACATCAGATCGTCGTCGGTGATTTGATAGGACAGGGTCAATTTCGGATTGATCGGCGTCTCACTCGCGCGCTGTACGCCCAACAGCTCCGGCGCCGTCGGGCCGCCGTTGTACAAGCCATCGGCGTAGAACTCGCTCTCGACATCGACCTGCGCAACGCGTGCGCCCACCGTGAGCTTGAGCTGAGATGTCAGCTCATAGCTCGCTTCTCCAAACGCAGCGACCTGTTCGACTGTCGTTGCCGACGTCTGCAGATAAGTCAGCCCGCCGGGCAGCAGGCCCATGCCGAGGACCGCTTCCAAGGGGGCGCCCGTCAGCGTTTGCACGAGTCCCTCGAGCTCTGGCTCCGCGACACTCTGCTGGAAATCGGTCTGCGCATGCTGATAGAACACGCCGACCGTGTAGCCGAACGGCCCCGAGTCATTCGGCGAGCTCAGCCGGAATTCCTGAGTGAAATTCTCTTGCGTGGTGCGCGTGTCGCCGACGGAGCGATAATCCTCGAACCCAGGCACGATCGCCGTTCCGAACAGCAGGTCGCCGGTGATGGTCGAGTAGTCGAAGCGCTGGTCGTTGCGCCGATCGAAGTACGACGACACCGATGTGAACTGAGCGCTGCCGAAGTCGTAATTGATCGTCAGGCCCGGCAGCACGAACCGGTCCTCGCCGGGCGTTGCCGTGGTGTCGGCGACTTGCAGCGGACCCGAGGTCGAATACGTCAGCGGCAGATGATCGTTGCGAATCCGCTGATAGTAGATCGAGGGCAGAATTTCGAGGTTGTCGCTCGGCGAGTAGTTCGCCGCCAGCCGCGCCGCGAGGGACTCGCTGCTGTTGGCATCCTCGTCGATGACTGCCCCATCGATCCGGGACACGCGATCTACGTAACCGCCGTCCGTTCGGTAGTAAACAGAACCTCGCAGCCCAAGCTGCTCCGCGACCGGGCCGCCCGCGGCAGCACCGATCTCATAACTGGGCTCGCCGTCCTCGGTGGAGGAAAACTCCGTCCGCGCACGCGCGGTGAAGTTGGTGAGGCTCGGCTTCGGCGTAATGAAGCGCACGGTGCCGCCTTCGGAGCTGGCGCCGTACAACGTCCCTTGCGGGCCGCGCAGCACCTCGACTCGCTCGATGTCGAAGAGCTTCGGCGTCGGGTCGGCCGAAAAGCTGGACTTCACCGCCTGCACCGGCGTGTCGTCGATATAGACACCGACGGTGGCGTCGCCGGCGGCGGAGGAAATGCCGCGAATCACGATGGAAGGCGCGCCGCCATTGGTCGCGGCTTGAACGCTCAGTCCTGGAATCTCACGAGCAAAGCCCGCGAGATCTTTGGCGCCGATCTGCTCGAGGTGCGACTCGCTCAGCGCCGAGATACTGATCGGAACTCGATTGAGTTTCTCTTCGCGCTTTTGGGCGGTGACGACGATTTCTTCGAGCCCGAGTGCCGCCGGGCTGGACTCGCCCTGCGGCGGGCTCTGTTGTGCCAGGCTCGGTGCACACCCCAGGCACGCAGCGATGGCCGCGGACACGCCCCATGACCGATGCGCACTCAACACCGACCGATTCGATTTCATCGCAGCTCTCCGCTTCCCCTGTCCGGGCAGATTTCCTGAAGCGGATCGGGCAGTATTGTATTTGCCCGGGTAAGGTTTGTACGAACCGCGAGCGGGCGCTCCCAGCCACAAGGTCCCTTATGAGACTTAATCCACTGCTGCGTCGGGTCGCCGAGCAGTCGCATCTGTTCGATGTCGTCTCGCTCGACGCGTCGGGCTGCCAGGGAGTGGGCTGGCGTTTTCGCGGCGAGGAAGGCGTCGGGCAGGTCGATTTTCTGCAAGTCAGCCGTAACCTGTTGCTCGATATCAGCGACTTTCGCTGCTTCGAGGACAAGCGCATGGCGCTCAGCAATAACAGCGCGCCCCTGCTGAAAATGCGCTTCAAGCTGAGCGGCTGCAGCCTGCTGCAGTTCAAGGACGGCGACGTGTCCATGCTCGGCGAGCACTGTTCCGTGAGCGTGTACTCGCCCAGAGAGCTGCAACACGAGCGCCTGACCCGCAATGTCGCCGAACGTTCGGTGACACTTCACTGCGATGACTCGTTCTTTCAGCAGGATCTGGGCCTCGATCCCGAACACACGCCAGAGCCGGTGCGCTCGTTCCTGCTGGGTCGTTCCGGCGCGCGTTGTTTCGATCGAGCCCGCTTGAGCGCGCGGATGAGACAAACGACCATTGAGCTGATGAAGCCGGGCTGCACGCCGCCGCTTACCCGAGCCTATCGCGAGGTGAAAGCGCGTGACCTGGCGCTGTCGATGCTGGTGCTGCTCTCGGAGCAGGAAGGCCGCAATAGCCGCTCGGGACAGCCGACGGGCAAGCGTGCAACTACGCTCGCCGCACATGATCTACGCCGCGCCACCGATTGGTTGCATGAAAATCTGACGGACGATGCCGACGTGGCTGCGTTGGCCCGGGTCATCGGCACCGACCCGATTCGCCTGGCGCGCGCTTTCAAACATTCGACCGGCTTCAGCGTCGCTCAATATCGCCTGCGCGCTCGCGTGGAGCGAGCCAAGCAGTTGCTGGTCGACGGTCAGCTGCCGATCAAGGCAGTGAGCCAGGAAGCGGGCTTTTACGATCAAGCGCATCTGACGCGCGCATTCCGGGCCGCGTTTGGCACCACTCCCCTGCAATACCGTAATGATTTTGCCCGCCGGCGCAGCTGACGGCTGCGCCCGATACATACAACGTCGATTGGCTGTTCATACAAGACCCGCCCCTTGCCCGCTTCTACCCTGCCGCGATCGAAGCCTTTTCGACATTGCGGGAGACGAGCGTGTATCGACGGCGCGTCGCGTGCGGACACCAGCATTGGCCATACCGGCAACCGATTGCGATCTCGCGCGGCGTGATTACAGGGCAAGACGTGATAGTGGTCACCGTTGCTGAAAAAGGCGTGGTCGGTCGCGGCGAGAGCAGTCCGAACCGGCGCTTCGACGAAACCCCGGAACAATCGTTGCGCGCGATCGAGGCATTGATTCCAGCGCTCGAGGCAGGGTTGGATCGAGCGGAGTTGCAGCAAGCAATGACGGCGGGCGCAGCTCGCAATGCAATCGACTGCGCGCTTTGGGATCTGGAAGCGAAGCTGACCAAGACCCGCGTTTGGGAGCTGGCCGGCGTGCCAGCACCGCGCCCCACATTGACCTCGCAGACCATCGGAGTGGGCGCACCCGCGACCATGGCGTCGATGGCAGCTCGAGCATGGTCGCCGCTACTGAAACTGAAGCTGGGCGGAGACGCCGATATCGAATGCGTGCGTGCGGTACGCGAGGCTGCACCGTCCGCCCGCATCGTCGTCGATGCGAATGAAGCCTGGACGCTCCCACAACTGCAGAGCTTCGCGGCGGCCGCAGTTTCGTGCGATGTCGAATTGATCGAGCAACCGCTGCGTGCCGGCAACGATTCGCAACTGGATGGCGTGCGCACGAGCATTCCGCTCGGAGCCGACGAGTCATTCCATGGCCTCGAGTTATTCGAGCGGACCCGCGATCGCTATCAGGTCGTCAACATCAAACTCGACAAGACCGGCGGCTTGACCGAGGCGCTGCGCATCAAGGTCGAAGCGGAACGCCGGGGCTTGCGCATCATGGTGGGTTGCATGGGAGGCACATCGCTTGCGATGGCGCCAGCGATGCTGTTGGCGAGCGATGCGTCGTTCGTCGATCTCGACGGAGCTCGCCTGTTACAAACAGATCGCAGTCCGGGCCTGCGTTACGACGGCGGAATCATCGCTCCCTTCGATGCGGATGTGTGGGGATGACCTCGCCCCAACACAACTCCTGGGGCATGGTCGCGGTGCTGAGCATCGCCGCCATCGTCGCCTACATCGATCGGCTGGTCCTCAGCGTGTTGTTCGTTCCGCTCAGTCAGGACCTGGCGTTGAGCGATACACAGGCCAGCCTGGTGCAAGGCGCGTCGTTCGCAGTCATCTACGCTATAGCGGGAGTCCCGCTCGGCATCGCGGCGGATCGCTGGAATCGCCGGCTGATCGTGATTGCCGGGGTGGTCATCTGGTGTGGCGCCACCATCGCCTGCGGTTTCGCCAGCTCGTTCGCCGAACTGGCAGCGGCTCGCATCCTGGTCGGTGTTGGCGAAGCGGCACTGGTGCCGGCAGCGACCTCGATGATTGGAGATGGCGTGCGCCTGGAACGGCGCGGCCTCGCGCTGAGCATCTTTGTGATGGGACAAGTGATCGGCGGCGCATTGGCCGTCACTGCCGGCGGAGTGCTCTTCGATCTGGCCCAAGGCGGTAGCTTCAACGCCGCCCTGGCTGCTTTGAATCTCACAGGCACGCCCTCGTGGCGCGTGGTCTTGTGGCTCGTCGGCCTGCTGGGTGCGCCGCTCGTGCTCGCCTTGCTGTGCCTTCGCGAGCCGCAACGATCGGAGCGCGGACTGGGCGATGCGCGCGGTGTGCGCAACGTCTTCGCAGAGTTCGTTGCCCGTCGCGATGTGCTGCTGCCGTTGTACTTGACGCTCGCGTGCGCGGCGATCAGTGACTTTTCCATCGGCTCGTGGACGCCCACCCTGCTGGTGCGCGAATTCGATTGGCCCGCGACTCGGATCGGAGTGTGGTTCGGCGGATGTTTGTTCGCATCCGGTGTGGTCGCAGCGGTCGTCTCGGGATGGCTCACCGATCGCGCTTCCAAAAAAGGCGCCTCGGAAGGCGCGCTGCGCTGGGCACTATTGTCGGCCGGGATCGCACTGGTAACGGCGAGCTACGCTGTGGCGCCGGATCCGCACTGGCTGCTGGCGATCTTGTTGGTGCAATCGACGGCGTCGTCGATCTGCTCCATCATCTGCGTGATCACGATTCAACTGCGCCTGCCCAACGAACTGCGCGGTGTCGGCAGCGCCTTCACTTCCCTGGGCAACATGCTATTCGGGCTGGGCATGGGCCCGACGCTCGTGGCGTTGGCTACCGACCGCCTGTATCGCGATCACGCCGCCCTGGACATTTCCATCATCACCGTCATTGCGCCCGCGTTCGCCATTGCGACCGCACTGCTATTCGTTCATCTGCGAGCTCGGGCTCGCGCCCGCCAGTAACGAATGATGACGAAGCCGGTCGCCATGCCGCCCAAGTGCGCGAAGTGGGCGACACCCGACGCGGTCTGGGTCACGCCCATCACCAGCTCGAAGATGCCGTACAAGGTGACGAACAACCACGCCGGCATGGGGATGGGCGGAAACATGAGCATCAGCGTGCGCTTCGGAAACGCCATCCCGTAGGCGAGCAGCAAGCCGAAGACGCCGCCGGATGCGCCGACGACCTGCGCCGGCACTCCGCCGCCCCCGGCGGTCACGATTAGATGCATCAGCGCTGCGCCGACGACGCACGCCAGATAGTAGAAGAGATAGCGCCGCGAGCCGAACAGCCGCTCGATGTCGGAACCGAACATGAACAGCGCGAACATGTTGAAGAACAGATGCGCCCAGCCGCCATGCAGAAACCCATAAGTGAGCAACTGCCAGACATGGAACTCGGGGTAGCCGAACTGGCCCGCCTGTGGCGGCCACAAGCCGAACAGCGCGTTGATCATGCTTGCTTCGGGGCCGCCGGTCAGCGACTGCAGCACGAACACGACCACGTTGATAAGGATCAGTGCTCTATTTAGAGGCGTAATCGTGGGCATCGATACTGTATGCGGGCAGACCAAGCAAGTTAAAGCATACCCAAAAACAAAAGCCCACCAAGGGTGGGCTCTCAAGGGGGATCGAGGTTACAGCAGGGGGTCACGGATTTCGACCGTGGCCGGGCGCGGCAGTTCCCCGAAAGTGTAGGATGCCGCCAGCATCGCACCAATGGATGAGCGAATGGCCGAACAATCACAATTCCAACTGCTGGCCCAACGCCGTTTTCTGCCGTTCTTCGGCGCCCAGGCGCTCGGCGCGTTCAACGACAATGTCTACAAGAACACGCTCGTTATCCTCGCGACCTACCAGGCCGCGAGCTATACGCAGCTGGAGCCGGCGCTGCTGACCAACATCGCGGCCGGACTCTTCATCCTGCCGTTCGTGCTGTTCTCCGGCATGGCCGGGCAGCTGGCGGACCGTTACGACAAGGCGCGCGTGCTGAAGTTCGTGAAGGCCGCCGAAATCGCCATCATGGCCATTGCCGGCTTCGGCTTCGCCACACACAGCATAGAGGTATTGCTCGGCGCGCTATTCCTGATGGGCATGCATTCCACGTTTTTCGCCCCGGCCAAATACGGACTGCTGCCCGAAGTGCTGCGCGACTCGGAGCTGGTCGGCGGCAACGCCATGGTGGAGATGGGCACCTTCGTGGCGATCGTGCTGGGCACGCTGGTCGCAGGCCTGCTCGCTGCGCACGGCGGAATCGCGCTGATCGTAACGACGCTCGTGGCCATTTCATTGCTGGGTTTTCTGAGCAGTCTCGCGATCCCGAAACTGCAACCGGCCGCGCCCACGCTGAAGATCGACTGGCGCCCATGGACGTCGACCTGGGAGAACCTGCGCGCTGCCGGTGAGTCGCGCACAGTATTTCTTTCCATCCTCGGCATCTCCTGGTTCTGGTTCTACGGCGCAGTCGTGCTCGCGCAGCTGCCGCTCTATACCAAGGACGTGCTCGGCGGCAGCGAAGAAGTCGTCACGGTGCTGCTGGTGATGTTCTCCGCCGGCGTCGGCATCGGTTCGTTATTGTGCGAGCGCCTGTCGGGCCGCAAAGTGGAAATCGGCCTGGTGCCGTTCGGCTCCATCGGTCTGACGGTGTTCGCGGTCGATTTGTATCTCGCGACGCCCGCGATGGCAGGAACCGACTTGTCGGCTCGCGATTTCATCCAGACCGCGGGCTCTTGGCGCGTGCTCATGGACATGGCGCTGATCGGCCTGTTCGGTGGCTTGTTCATCGTGCCGCTGTACGCAATGGTTCAGCAGCGCACGCGTCGCGAGATCATGTCGCGTGTCATTGGCGCGAATAGCATTCTCAACGCTGTGTTCATGGTGGTCGCCGCCGGACTCGCCGCCGTCGCCCTGAACGCTGGCCTGACGATCCCTCAGTTGCTGCTGCTGACAGGCGTGCTGAATGCGTTCGTCGCGATTTACATCTACAGCCTGGTGCCGGAGTTCCTGCTGCGTTTCGTCGCCTGGCTGCTGATCCACTTCGTGTATCGACTCGACCGGCGCGGCATCGACAACATTCCGGAAGAAGGCCCGGCCCTGCTGATCTGCAATCACGTCGGCTTCGCCGACGCCATCGTGATCTCGGCGGCGTGTCCGCGGCCGATTCGTTTCATCATGGAAAGCAGCATCTTCAAGATCCCGGTGCTGAGCACGATCTTTCGTGGCATGAAAGCCATCCCGGTCGCGCCGCAGAAGGAAAATCCCGAAGTGTACGAGCGCGCGTTCCAGCTGGTGGCCGCCGAGCTGCGCGATGGCAATCTGGTTTGTATCTTCCCCGAAGGCCGGCTCACGCCCGATGGCGAGATCGGCGAGTTCCGCGCCGGCATGATGCGCATCCTGAAAGAAACACCGGTGCCGGTCGTGCCCCTGTCGCTGTCGGGGCTGTGGGACTCGATGCTCTCGCGCAAATACAAACAAGTGTGGAAACGCTGGCCGCGCCGCTTCCTGGCGAAGATCACACTGAAAGTGGGCGAGCCGGTGCCCGCCGAGCGAGCCGAAGTGCAAGATCTGCGACAACGCGTCGTCGAGCTGCGCGGCGCCGCTCAATAGTCCGCCCAAAAAAAAGCCCGCCATACAGCGGGCTCAACAGGGGGATCTGGGTGTCAACGGTCGCTATGTAATCATCCTCACCGCTCGTTGACACTTGTTCAAAAGTACGTTCAGTCGTCAGGCTGCGACACGATACGGCCGATACGCCAGCTTCAAATCGCGAGCCACTGCCTCACATGTGATGGCGCCCGCATGAACATTCAAGCCCGCCGCCAGATGCGGATCGGCCGCCAATGCTTTCTCGACGCCAAGATCCGCCAGTTGTTTCACGTAGGGCAACGTCGCGTTGGTCAACGCGAACGTCGAGGTACGCGGCACGGCGCCGGGCATGTTGGTGACGCAGTAGTGAACGACACCATCGACGACGAACGTCGGATCGGCATGCGTGGTCGGCCGGCTGGTTTCGAAGCAGCCACCCTGGTCGATGGAGATATCCACCATCACCGCGCCCTTTTTCATCTTGCTCACCATCGCTCGCGTCACGAGCTTCGGCGCGGCGGCTCCCACCACCAGCACGGCGCCGATGACGAGATCGGCTTGGATCACCAACGATTCGATGGCCTCGGCGGTCGACGCCATCGTCTTCAAACGACCGGCGAACAACGCATCCAGCTCACGCAAACGCTTGAGCGAGCGATCGACCACGGTCACGTCGGCACGCATGCCGACTGCTATTTCCGCAGCGGCCGTGCCCGACACACCACCGCCCAGCACCACAACATTTGCGGGCGCGACACCCGGGACACCGCCGAGCAACACACCCAATCCGCCATTCGCCTTCTGTAACGACGACGCGCCGACCTGCACCGACATGCGCCCCGCCACTTCACTCATCGGCGTGAGCAGGGGCAGCGAGCCATTGGCGGCGGTGACTGTTTCATAAGCGATGGCGGTCGCGCCGGATGCCATCAACGCATTCGCCTGCGCAGGGTCGGCGGCGAGATGCAAATAGGTAAACAGCGTCTGGCCCCGGCGCAACATCTGGCACTCGACCAGCTGCGGCTCCTTGACCTTCACGACCATCTCCGCCGCATCGAACACATCCTTCGCGGTCGGCACGATCCTGGCGCCCGCCGCGACATACGCCGCATCCTCGACCCCGATGCCCGCACCCGCCGTGCTCTGCACGAGCACCTGATGGCCCGACGCCACCAGCTCTCGAACCCCTGCAGGCACCAGACCGACGCGATACTCGTGATTCTTGATCTCTTTCGGGACGCCGATACGCATAAGACCTCGTTGAGGGCGACGACGCTAAAAAATGTAGAGCCGCGCCGGCGCACGAAGTCGCCCCAATCAGGCGCTTTCCAACGGATTTGTGGCAGACTCTGCGACACTTCTCCGAAATCCTGACGGATTCTTGCGCCATGAAATTCGACCGCTTCGACCGCGCCATCCTTCAGGCGCTGCAGCACGAAGGCCGCATCCCGAACAGCGCGCTGGCCGAACGCGTCAACATGTCGGAATCCGCTTGCCTGCGACGCATCCGCCAACTCGAGGAATCGGGCGTGATCGAGGGCTATACGGCGCTGATCAGCCAGCAGAAGGTCGGCTGCCCGGTCAACGTATTCGTCAACATCACGCTCGACCGGCAGGACGAAACCGACCTGCGCAAATTCGAAGACGCCGTGCGCAAGATTCCCGAGGTGATGGAGTGCTACCTGATGACCGGGGACTACGACTTCTTCGTTCGCGTCGTCGTCGCGGACACCGCCGACTTCGAACGGCTCCACAGCAAGCACCTCACCCGCCTGCCCGGCGTCGCGCGGGTCCATTCGAGCTTCGCGCTGCGCACGGTGCAGAAGGCGCGTGAACTGCCCATCCGATGAAGATGACGTCGAAGTTACGAAACTGATTTCTCGCTGACGCCGCCTGACAGGCATCCGTCAGCTGCCGCTCTATAAAGTGGGCGCAACGACGTAGAAGAATCGCAATACACGCCCGCTAAAATTTCGTCAGGCCGACGCACGACGTGTCGGCGGAGTCATTGAATGCAACGCTCGATTCCTTGCCTGCTCTCGCTCACCCTGCTCGCCGGCTGCGGCATCACCCAGGACAATGGCCTGCCGTCGAAAGCCGCCAAGCCGGTCTTCGCCTCGGTCGAAACCGAACCTGTCGCCAGCGTCAATGACGCCGCGGACGATCCTGCAATCTGGGTGCATCCGACCGACCCATCTCGCAGCTTGATCATCGGCACGGATAAGAAGAACGGACTGGATGTTTACGACCTCGCCGGCAAGCGCGTGCAGTCGCTGCCGGATGGCCGGATGAACAACGTCGACCTTCGCTACGGGTTCTCGCTCGGCGGCGGTGAGGTCGCCATCGTCGCGGCAACGAGTCGTACCGATCAAACATTGGCGCTCTATGCGGTCGATGCTAACGGCCGACTCAGCAACGTCGCCGACGGGAAGATTCCCACTGGCATGGCCGATCCTTACGGGCTTTGCATGTATCGCAGCGCTGCCGGCGAGTACTTCGTATTCGCCAACGACGGCGACTCCGGTCACTTCAAACAATGGCAACTCGAAGCCCGCGGCGAGCGAGTTGGCGCTCGACTGGTTCGCGAGTTTGGTGTTGGCTCACAAGCGGAAGGTTGTGCTGCTGATGATGGGACCGGCGTGTTGTACGTCGCTGAAGAAGACGTCGGCCTTTGGCGGTACTCCGCTGCTCCGAACGGCGGCAGCGATCGCACTTCCGTGGACACGGTTGCTGACGGCAATCTGACCGCTGACGCCGAAGGTGTGGCGATTTTCTACGGCTCCGGCGAGAGCGGCTATCTGCTCGTGTCGAGCCAAGGCTCGAACGAGTACAACGTGTATCGCCGCGACGGTGACAACAAGTTCATCGGCAAGTTCGCCATCGTGCCGAGCCCTTCGGGCATCGATGGGACGAGCGATACCGATGGCATCGATGTAACCAGCGCCTCGCTTGGCTCCGCGTTTCCGCAAGGCGTATTTGTCGCGCAGGATGGGAAGAACACGTCGCCGTCGGCGGCGCAGAACTTCAAGTTGGTGCCGTGGGAAAGGATTGCGGAGGCTCTGCAGCTGGCGCCGTTGTAAGCAGCTGGCGCCGTTGTAAGAGGTTTGGCCGGAAAAGAGATGGAGCGCCGGAGTTCGGCGCTCTCGCGTGCGAACTGACGGAGCGTTCGTCATGCGAACTTTCTTTCGCCAGCGACTCTACTTACCTTTCCTGGCTACTCTGTGCGCCACTTCTTCGGTCCGGCCTTTTTTGCACTATCATCTCGAACTTCTGACCGCCATGGTAGCTGACGACGCCGCACATCCGCTTCCCATCGGAAGCGAGAGAGCCGTCGAAGCGAACGTCCCCCTCGGCGGATGCGACAACCATCGCCACGGTCTGGCCGTCGGACTTTAGGCTGCGAACCACCACCACGCCGGCATTGAGCGCAAGCGATCCTGCCAACTCTGTACCTGACATTCCAAGCGAGAGAAGACCGAAGCTGGGAACACCTCCCACATCCATGAGCACGTCCCACAGACCCGAAAGTTCAGTCGGCTGACTTGGCTTTGTGGTCGACGCGGGGCACTCAAAACGCATGTTTACGGCCTCGCTTGCTGCCGCCGGAACAGCTACCAATGCCAATGCCACGCCAGCGATAATCCGATTCATTTCTTTCTGCATGTCAACATCTCGACGACGCGGAAGTGCGTGTTGCGGATGATGAGCTGTCGTGCGGTCGCTCGCGCCCCCTTGGTGTCAGGCGGACGCGGCGGTGGGAGGAGTGGAGGCTGCGCAGTGACAGCGTTCAGCGAAGCAACACGTCGAGCGCCGCCCGATAGCGGCGGCTGCCGTTCACCTGCGCGCCATTCTTGAGGAGAACGACGAAATCTCCATTGAACAGTGGCTGCACTTCGCAAATCTGGGCAATGCTGACGATTGCCGCCCGCGATACTCGGATGAAGCGTTGTGGGTCCAGGCGGGACTCGAGGCTGGCCATCGTCTCGCGCAGCAGGTGCTGTTTCGCGCCTGTGTGGATCTCGACGTAATTTCCTGCGGCGACGATGCGATCGACCTCGCCGATGTCGAGCAATCGAACGCGACCCTCGGAACGGATTGCGAGTCGCAAGGGATAACGCTGCAGTTCTCCTCGATCGATCGACTTCAAGGCCTCAGAAACGCGGCGGACGAAGCCGTCATCGGGATGGGCCAAGTGGGAACGAGCGCGCTGCAGGGCCCGGCGAAAGCGTTCCGGATCGATCGGCTTCAGCACGTAGTCGAGCGCTTGAGCATCGAACGCTCGCACGGCATGTTGATCGAATGCGGTCACGAATACGACCGCTGGCATGCGCTCGCCCTCGATGGCCTCAATGACGGCGAACCCATCGAGCTCGGGCATCTGCACATCGAGGAAGACGAGGTCGGGCGAAAGCGCGCTGATCGCTGAGATCGCAGCTTCACCGTCTCCGCACTCTGCGACGACTTCGATGTCCGGCTCCTGCCGCAGCAGCCGCAATATCCCGCGGCGGGCGACCGGTTCATCGTCAACGATCAGTACGCGGATGGTCATGGGAGAGTGCGCCAAGGTAGCTCGATCTCGGCGATGACGCCGCCGTCGTCGGAATTTCGCACGTCGAAGCGTTGCCTGTCCGCATACAGCAAGCGCAACCGCGCCCTGGTGTTCGCCAGGCCGACGCGTTCGATCGTCGCCGGCGGTAGACCTCGGCCGTCATCGACCACGCACAACAGGAGGGAGTCGGCCTGCCGGTCCGCTTTGATTTCCACTCGTCCCGGTCCAGCGCGCGTGGCTAGTCCATGGCGTAGTGCGTTCTCGACCAAGGGCTGGAGGATCAGGTTCGGAACCCGCGCTTCGAGAACATGCTCAGGAATGAGGATCCGGTAGCTCAGACGCTCGCCGAAGCGGGCCCGCTCGATCTCGAGATAGCTCTCGAGAAAGGCAATCTCTTCGCCGAGCGTCACCTCATGCGCCTCGGTGCTGTCAAGCGAGCGGCGTAGCAACGCGCTGAGCTGCAGGAGGATCCGATCTGCTGAGTCGACATCCTCGCGCATCAGCACCGAGATCGTGTTGTGGGCGTTGAAAAGGAAGTGCGGCTGCAACTGGGCGCGCAATGTCTGCAGGCGGGCATCGGCCAGCTGCGCTTCGAGGCGGAGTTGCCGACGATCCTTTTCTCGGGCGGTCCGCACGAGTCGCTCCACATGTGCCGCGGCGACGATCAGCCAGTACACCGGGAGGTTCAGCAGAAGCGTCGTGCTGAGCAGCCGGCTGAAGGTGCCGAGCCAGGTGGGTTCGACCTGGGTCGCACCGATGACTGGCGCCGCCAGCGCGAAGAGCGCCAGGTTGACCAGAGCGCAGGTGGCCGAAGCGACGCCATGCACCGCAAGCGCGCCAAGGAAGCGCGGTCGCTGGAGCGGGAACCGCGCCTCGAGTCGCAGGGCGATCGGCGTGAGGGCAGCCCAAACCGTGGCCCAGACGAGCCAGATGGCACTCGCGCGTGCCCACGCCAACGGTTCGCCGCGCACCTGTGCGGCAAACCAAGCCTGCCCGGCGAAGAGCATCGCGACCAGTGTCCACGCTGCCAGAATGGCCATGGCCCGGCGGCCGATTTCGGACCTGTTCTGCACCATTGGTCGAGCCCCTTCGTGTTCTTCTCTAGCGAGTTATGCCATCGGCCGGGCCGCCTCCAGTCGCCGCCCCCGTCGCCCGCGTTGGCAGCATACCCAAATGCTTCATCAGCCCGTGCGAGTGGCGCACATCCATTCCTCGGCAATGCGGCCATCGGCCATCCGGAAGAGCGTCTATCGCTGCGGGTCGAAACGGCCTTGTACAACAGCGATCCGCCGTTGCACTCCACGTGATAACGAATGGCCGCTTGAGGGAACAAACGGCGGTGTACCGCGTAGCTTGAGGAGGGTTGCGCCCCAGTTTCCGAAAACAAACGTTTCCGCGGAAGCGCCGAATGTTAAATTGCTGAGCGAGGCGTTGAACCTGCCAAACTAGTCAAGTGGCAACTCTTCGATGCGAAACGACTCCGCCACCACCCAGTTCTTACCGGCAATCAACACCTGAAATTTCCCGCGAGGCCCGAAAGAGGGAAGCACCGTATGGCGAATTCCTTCGCGAATGAGGATGGCAGCGATGGCAGTGGCCATCGGCATTGGGAATCCGCCTAGCGCACCGTAGCCACTACCCAACACGTCCAATGTCACGTCTGGCTCGCGGTAAGTGGCCAACGTTCGCCAGTGTTTGGACATTTCTTTAACCGCTTCGTCGATCTTCGCGACGAGCAGTCCCGGCTCAATAACAGGGGCTGATACGAAAATCTGCACCCAGCCGTTGCTGTAGTCAGCAAGCAAGGGGTGGTCAGCTTCGATCGAGAAGCTTGCGACTGCAGGTTGCGTGAAGCCGAACTCCTTCTTAGCGATGAAGTGCACTCGAGTTGTCCCTTCCGAGTCGGTGAAATCCCAAAAGGTGGTTTGTCGTCGAGCGACCTGGTACCTCATACGATCGTTCACCTGCCCCTCCATCGGCCATAGCGCCCCACCGCACCCCCGTTATATCCTCAGGGATATCGCGCATGGACTTTCAATCAAGTGAACTCAACTCCATCAACGAGACGCCGCGCGCTTAGCCGCCGCCGTGGCCGGCGAGCGTTGCGTGCGAGTGAGCGAACGGCGCGTGCCCTCACGCTGAGTGCTCACGGTCTTGAGCATGGAACCGAAGTACTTCTCGGCGCGAGTGTTGGTTTCTTTTTCGAACTGCCGATACGCCGCCACGACGGACTCGCCGAACTTCGTCAGCGTCGTGCCGCCACCGCCGGTGCCACCGGTGCTGGTCAGGACGAGCGGCTCGCGGAAGGTCTGATTGAGGCTGGTGAGCAGTTGCCAGGCGCGGCGATAGCTCATGTCCAGCTCGCGGGCGGCCTGCGACAGCGAGCCGGAGTCGCGCATCTTCTCGAGCAGCGCCACCTTGCCCGGCCCGATGGCATGGTCGGAATCGAAATCCACACGCAACGTAATCTTGAGCCGGCTCATTGTGGGTCTCCGCGGGCGAAAGGCGAAAGTAACGCACGGCCGGCCGCGATCCAAGCACCGGCCGTCATCGAGGTATCACCATGATCAAAGTCCTGGCGCGCGGCCTTGCGCATTTCGTCATCGCGGCCCTGTGGCTGACCCAGACGGCGACGGCGGCCGAAGCGCAGCGCGAACCCTTGCTCGTGTTCGCAGCGGCGTCGCTGACCGATGTCTTGCAGCAGGTCGGGCCGTTGTACACCCAGCAATCCAACGTGCCGGTGAAGTTCTCGTTCGCCGCGAGCTCCGCGCTGGCCAAGCAGATCGAGTCAGGCGCGCAGGCCGACGCCTTCCTGTCCGCCGATCAGGATTGGATGAACTACCTGCAGGAGCGCAAGCTGATCAAGGCCGGCACCCGCAGCGACCTGCTCGGCAATCGCCTGGTGCTGATCGCGCCGAGGGACAGCAAGATCACATTGAAGTTACAGAAAGGCGCACCTTTGCTGGCCGCGCTCGGCCCGAACGGCCGCCTGTCTACCGGGGATCCGGACTCCGTACCCGTCGGCAAGTACGCGAAGACCGCGCTCAGCAACCTTGATCTGTGGCCTTCGATCGAACGGCGCCTCGTGCGAGCGGACAACGTTCGAGTCGCGCTGATGTACGTCGCCCGCGGCGAAGCGCCGCTAGGCATCGTGTATGCGACGGACGCTGCCGTCGAGCCGCAGGTCCGCGTCGTCGATTTGTTTCCCGCGTCGTCACACGCGCCGATTACTTATCCGGTCGCCGCAATGACGAGCGCATCATCCGAGACTGAGTCGTTCCTGAAGTTCCTGCGCAGCCACGCAGCGCGCGCCATCTTTACCAAGGCAGGCTTCACCGTTCTGAGCAGCGGCAACGGGCACGACCGCAAACTAAATCGCCGGCTGCTGCCGGGCCGGCCCTTCGACGAACGCATGGCCGCGAATCGACACTGACTTCACCAGCGCCCACACCTGCAATCCAGCGCGCAGATCGAGCGCCACCGACGCGGCCCGCGTTACGCGCGACAGAATCGAAGCGCCGCCGATGTCGACGTAGACCAGCTCGGTATCCTCATCATCCGGAACGATCCGCGCGATCGTTCCGGTCATGATGTTTCGAACGCTGAGATTGTCGGGTCGAGTAGTCGCGAGAATGATGTCGCGCGCGAGCAGTTGTGCACGAATGTGAGCACCCGCTCGCGCCTCCCGCAAGTGAATTCGCAGGACGTTCGCGCCGACTCGAATGTTCGCAAGGCCGGTGCCGCCATCGACCGATTCAACGAGGCCATGAACGACCGCGCCCACGGCTTCCGGCCCGACGATGGCGCGCAACTCCGGATGTAAGCTGAGCTCATCCAGCGAGCCCTGCGACAGGACCTTGCCTTTATCCATCAGCACGACATGGGTCGCGAGCCGCAGCACTTCTTCGAACTGATGGCTGACATAGATCATCGGAATCGCCAGCTCGTCACGGAGCTTTTCGAGATACGGCAGCACTTCCTCGCGGCGAGCGGCATCGAGCGAGGCCAGCGGCTCATCGAGAATCAACAGACGTGGGCGGGTCAATAGCGCCCGCCCCAACGCGACGCGCTGGCGCTCGCCGCCTGACAGCTGATGAACCCGACGCGATAACAACGGCTCGAGCCCGAGCAACGGCGCAACTACATCCAGCGTGATGCGCGGAGCATCCCGGCGCGGGTTGATCCGCAAGTTCTCGTTGTTTTGAACGGAGCGCGCCTTCGCCCGCTTCTCGCCGTAGCGCAGATTTCCCATCACATCCAAGTGCGGAAACAAGCGCGCATCCTGGAACACATAGCCAATGCCCCGATGCTCGGCCAGCAGCGATTTGCCATCCTTGTCGAGCGCCCAGCCGTCGATCACGATGTGCGCTTCATCCGCCGGCAGCAGCCCCGCGATGATATTGACCAGCGTGGTCTTGCCGCAGCCGGAGCGGCCGAACAACGCAACCACGCCGGGCGCCGAAACTTCGATGTCCACATCGAGCACGAAGCCATCGCGGCGCTTCTTGGCGCGGATACTGAACATGCGGCGCGCTACCTTCCCAGCATCCGGCGCACACGGCGCGCGATGAATTCAGCCGCGATCAATCCGATCAGGCCGAGCGAGAAAGAAACCGCCGCCAGCCGGGCCGCCACTGCATCGCCGCCCGGTGTCTGCAACGCGGTGTAGAGCGCCAACGGCAGCGTGCGCGTCTCGCCGGGAATGTTTGAAACGAACGTGATGACCGCACCGAACTCGCCGAGTCCTGCTGAAAACGCCGTGACCGCACCGGCGAGAATGCCGGGCAACATCAGCGGCAGCGTCACCGTGAAGAATCGATCCCACGCCCCGGCCCCGAGCGTGCGAGCCGCATCTTCCAGGCCGGCATCGACGCCCTCCAGGGAGATCCGAATGGCTCGCACCATCAACGGAAAACTCATGACCGCCGTGGCCAGCGCCGCGCCGGCGCTGGTAAAGACGAGCTGGATGCCGAAGTGCGCATATAGCCAGCCGCCGATGGGCCCGCGCATTCCAAACAACAACAGCAGCAAGTAGCCGACCACGACGGGCGGCAGCACCAGCGGCAAATGCACGAAAGCATCGAGCAACAGCCCGCCGCGCAACTGCCGCCGGGTCAGCAGCCAGGCCACGAGGATCGCCAGCGGCAGGCTGAACAGCACGCTGCGCAGGGCGATCGACAGGCTCAGGCGGACGGCGTCCACCTCGGCGGCAGTGAGCATCATGAGCGACAGTATAGAGGAGTCATGCAACCGGCCCGGCCGTCGACGTTTTGAGCATAGCCAAGCGGCGCGGGCGCGCCTTAAGATGCTGGCGTATTCGGAAAGCCGCTAGAGGATTCGTCATGATCAAAACCATTATTGGCGTCACGCTGCTGACCAGCCTCGCGGCCGCCACCGCAAGCGCAGAGTGCTCTTATCCCAAGTCCCCGAGCGGCCTGCCGGACGGCGCCACCGCAACCCAGGACGAAATGGTCGGCGGGATGAAGGCCATCAAGGAATACAACAGCGCGGTCACGACCTATTTGAACTGCCTGGAAACCGAAATGAACACCCGCATCGAGGCCGCCGGCCCCGAGGCGCCGGCCGACCAGGTCGAGCAGATCAAGGCCATCCACACCAAGCGTCACAACGCCGCGGTCGAGGAACTGGAGTCCACCGCCGCCCGCTTCAACGAGCAGGTGAAAGTGTTCAAGGCCCGCGAAAAGAAGAGCTGATTTGACGTATCCGGGCGCGGTGCTTATGTGAAAGCACCGCTGCCCCTCGCCGCGCGCCCCCCCGGCGACCCATTTCACGTTTTCCAGCAGACCCCTCGAATCTGTGCGACCGCCGTCGCAGTTGTACGAGGTACTGAGAGATCGACCCTTAAGCGAACGCGCGTAGGGCCGATGCCCGCTGTGTCCGCCGTTACATCGGCTCACGCTCACGGATCAGCTGGAGACAAGAGAAATGAATCGCAAGTTGCTCACCATCGGCGCTGCCCTCGCCCTCGCCTTTGGCGTGGCTACCGCCCAGGCCGAATGCGCCTTCCCGAAGCCCCCGGCCTCCATCCCCGACGGCAAGACCGCTTCTGAAGCGGAAATGGTCGCCGCCATGCAGGCCTTCAAGTCCTACAACGAGGAAGTGAACGCGTTCGGCGCCTGCCTCGAAGAGGAGACCAAGAGCAAGGCCGCCGGCACGGCGCAGCTGATGCAGCTGAAGACCATGCAGACCAAGAAGCACAACGCCGCCATCGACGAACTGCAGACCAAGGCCAAGCTGTTCAACGAGCAGGTGCGTGTGTTCAAGGCTCGCGGGTAAGACAGAGTTTTAATCGGCCTGCGTTGCGGGCCGAAGTCGACAAAGCCAGGCACATCCTGGGCAGGACGCCCGATTCGATTTGACAAGCCGGGCGCTTGCAGCGCCGCTGGATTGATGTGCCATCGGCGAGGCAGGCCAACGGCCAAGGAATGGAGCGAATCAGCCGCTCCATGGGGACGCTACGGACTCAGTTTCCCTGCTTACGCGCGGACGTGGGACCACGGATTTGGGTACCGCTCGCGCGTCTTTAAGGCCGGTCGTGCCTGGGACTGGCCCAACATTGCACGATCGTGCGCAATTTCCGACCGGATATAGCGCGTCCCGGTGGCTCGTGACACACTTTCCCGGTGTCCAGCCGCCTCCTTTCACCCGCCGAAGCCGAAGCCGCGATCCGTCAGCAGGCGACGCAGCTGCCGGCCGTTCATTTGCCCCTGGCCGCGTTGTCGGGCGCGGTGCTGCGCGAGTCCATCACTTCGACCCGCGATCAGCCGCCGTTCGACCGGGTCACGATGGATGGCATCGCGTTCTCGTTCGAAAGCTGGCAGGGCGGCCGGAATAGCTTCCGGATCGCGGGGACCCAGGCCGCGGGCGCGGCGCCGCTGACCCTGCCCGACCGCACTGACTGCATCGAAGTGATGACGGGCGCGATGCTCCCGATCGGCTGCGATTGTGTCGTGCCGGTCGAGAACATCGACGTGAGCGACGGCATCGCTCAACTCCGCGACGACGCCCCTGCTCCCGTGCGCAACGTCAACGTGCATGCTCGCGGCATCGACTCCCGTCGCGGCGATTTGTTATTACCGTCGGGCTGCCGGCTCGGCCCCGCCGAAGTTGCAGTGATCGCCTCGAACGGGCAAACGCATGCGTCGGTCGCAAGGCCGCCGCGCATCGTCGTGATCTCCACGGGCGACGAACTGGTCGAGCCCGGCCAACCGCTGCAGGATTGGCAGATCTCGCGCTCCAACGTTTATGCCGTGCTCGCCTCGTTGCGACAGCACGGATATTCCACGCTCTCGCACGATCATGTGCCGGACGATCTGCCCAAACTCCGCGAGCGCCTGCGATCTCATCTCGCAGCCAACGATGTGATGATCCTGAGCGGCGGCGTCTCGATGGGCCGCTTCGACTATGTTCCGCAGGTCCTGGAGGAGCTCGGCGTGCGCATGATCTTCCACAAGGTCGCGCAGCGCCCGGGCAAACCGCTCTGGTTCGGCGTAGGCAGCGGCGGACAAACCGTGTACGCGTTGCCTGGCAATCCCGTCTCGACGCTGGTTTGTCTGACGCGCTATGTCCTGCCGGGGCTGCAGGCGGCGCAAGGCGCCACGGCCAGGACTGTTGAAACCATTTCGCTTGCCCAAAGCTACGAAGTCAAACCGCCGCTCGCGGTGTTTTTGCCTGTGACGCTCACACAATCGGTCGCGGGGCAATGCGCCTTGCCGCACCCGACACGCGGTTCCGGCGATTTCACCTCATTGATCGGCACCGTAGGCTTCGTGGAACTGCCGCCCGGCCCACGGGTCGTTATGGAAGACGCTTCGTTGCCTCTTTATCGCTGGTAGCTTGCATGCCATCCACCGTTGCCGAACTGCCCGTGAAGCTCCGCCCGCACGATACGCTGGGCCGGCCGCTGCACGACCTGCGGATCTCGGTGATGGACCGCTGCAACTTCCGCTGCCCGTACTGCATGCCGAAGGAAACGTTTCATGAGAACTATCGTTTCCTGAAGTCGAACGAGCGGCTGTCGTTCGAAGAGATCGCGCGGCTGACCCGCTTGTTCGTCGACATCGGCGTGAAGAAAGTGCGCCTCACGGGCGGCGAGCCGCTGCTGCGCTCGAATCTCGCCGATTTGATCGGCGATCTCACCGCCATCGAGGGCGTGCAGGACGTTGCGTTGACGACCAACGGCGTGCTGCTCGCTCAGCATGCCGTCGAGTTGAAGGCCAATGGCCTGAATCGCATCACGGTCAGCCTCGATACGCTGGATCCGGCCATCTTCAAACAGATGAGCGGCGGCATGGGCGATCTGGACCGCGTGCTCGACGGCATTCGCGCCGCGCAGGAAGCGGGGCTCGCGCCGATCAAGATCAACTCGGTCATCGAGCGCGGCTTGAACGATCACACTGCGATCGATCTGATCGAGCGCTTCCGTGGCACTGGCGTGATCGTGCGCTTCATCGAATACATGGATGTGGGCAATCGGAATCATTGGAGCCTGGATCGCGTCGTTTCCTCGCGCGAACTGGTGGAACGTATCGGGCAGCGCTGGCCGCTGCATCCGGTCGATCCAAATTATCGCGGCGAGGTTGCTGAGCGGTACGCGTTCGACGATGGGCTCGGCGAGGTCGGGTTCATTTCCTCGATTACCAATCCCTTCTGCGGTGACTGCACGCGGGCGCGGCTGTCGTCGGAAGGCGTGTTCTATACTTGTTTGTTCGCGCGCTCCGGCGTCGATTTGCGCGCGCCCCTGCGCGAGGGCGCGTCGGATGCGGAGCTGAGCCAGCTGATCTCGAACACCTGGCTGAAGCGCGGCGATCGTTACAGCGAGATCCGCTCTTCGCTGAAGAACGGCGAGCAGCCGTTGCGCAAGATCGAGATGTATTACATCGGTGGTTGAAGGGATGGCGACGTTTACTCATATCGACTCGAGCTCGCGACCGACCATGGTCGATGTGAGCGACAAGGTCGTGACCAAGCGCACGGCGACGGCGCAAACCCGCGTTCGGTTCCCGGCGGAGGTCGCTGAGGCGCTGCGTTCGCAGCAGTTCAACACGCCGAAGGGGCCTGTGTTTCAGACGGCCATCATCGCGGGCACGATGGCGGCGAAGCGGACGCACGATTTGATTCCGTTCTGTCATCCGCTCGGGATCGAGAAGTGCACTGTGGCGATTGAGATGGACGGTGACGATGCCGTCGTTCGCTGTACGGTATCGGTTCATCACAAGACCGGCGTCGAGATGGAAGCGCTGACGGGCGCGAGCGTGGCTGCGCTCACCATCTACGATATGTGCAAGGCGCTGTCGCACGACATCGTGATCGCGGAGACGCGGCTGGTCGAAAAGCGTGGAGGCAAGAGCGATGTCGGCTGACGCACCTCTGTTCGGCCTGGTGCTGGCCGGCGGCGCCAGCACTCGCATGCAGCGAGACAAGGCGGCGATCGAGTATCACGGTCAGTCGCAGCTGCATTGGACGTTTCAGTTGCTGTCGCAGGTGTGCGCGGCGACGTTCGTTTCTGTGAGGCCGGATCAGCGGGAGGAGCCGACTCGGGCGGGCTTGCCGCAGATTGTGGATCTTCAGCCTGGGATTGGGCCTGTTGCGGGCATCTCGGCTGCGCTGCATGCACATCCGAAAGCGGCGTGGCTCGTTGTCGCGTGCGACCTGCCGTTTTTGAACGAGCAGACGCTGCGATATTTGATCGAGCATCGTGATCCACGCCGGCTCGCGACCGCGTTCAAGAGCAGTCACGATGGCTTGCCCGAACCTTTGTGCGCGATTTGGGAACCTGCGGCTCGCGAGCCTGTGCTCGCTTACGTTGCCGCTGGCAAGCAGTGCCCGCGCAAATTCCTGATCAACGCGGATACGTTGCTGCTCGATCTGCCGGATGTGCGAGCGTTGGATAATGTGAACACTGCTGATGAGTATCGGTCGACGGTGGCCGCTTTCGGCGGGGCTTCTTTTTTGCCCACCCACCCGCCCTCTTTGAACCAGGACGGCGCTGGCCGCGCCTCTGCTCCGGACCAGCACCGCGGCGACATCAGCCGCCCCTCTTCTCCAAGCCAGCCCGGCGGCGACCTCAGCCACCGCTCTTCTCCGGGCCAGGCCGGCGGCAACACCAGCCACCGCTCTTCTCCGGACCAGGCCGGCGGCAACACCAGCCACCGCTCTTCTCCGGACCAGGCCGGCGGCAACACCAGCCACCGCTCTTCTCCGGACCAGGCCGGCGGCAACACCAGCCACCGCTCTTCTCCGGGCCAGGCCGGCGAGGTTCAAAAAAATACTGCCGCTGCGTTAGGAGCGAAAGCCGACAAACCACGGACCCTCCGTGTCCAGTACTACGCCATCCTCCGCGAACAAGCCGGCCGCAGCGAAGAAACATTGGACACGACCGCAGCAACTCCAGCCGAGCTCTACGAGGAGCTCCGCAACCGTCATCCTTTCCAATTGAACCCAACGCAACTCAAAGTCGCGTTGAACTCCGACTTCAGCGACTGGAACACGCCGCTTCGTCACGGCGACACCGTCGTCTTCATACCCCCGGTGGCAGGCGGATGAAACCTTTCTCCTTCAGCACAACCGCCCTGACCCTCGACGCATACCGTCGCGAGCTCGCCGACGATGCCGCCGGCGGCTATGCCTCCTTCGAAGGCTGGGTGCGCAATCACAATGAAGGCCACGCCGTCACTCGCCTGGAATACGAGGCGTTCGAAGCGTTGGCGAACAAGGAAGGCGAGCGCATCGTCAACGAAGCCATCGCTCGCTTCGGCATATTGAAAGCCGCCTGCGTCCACCGCGTCGGCTCACTCGCGATCGGCGACGTCGCCGTCTGGGTCGGCGTCAGCTCGAAGCATCGCGCCGAGGCCTTCGCCGCGTGTCGTTACATCATCGATGAAGTGAAACACCGCGTGCCCATCTGGAAGAAGGAGCACTACGTCAACGGCGACTCAGGCTGGGTGAATTGCGAGCGCTGCGCCGTTCCGGGTCATGACCATACGCATGAGCATCCTCATGCGCATGACCGCTAAAACTCAGCCGCTGCCCTGCACGTGAATCACCAGGTCGATGCGCCGATTGCGCGCACGACCCGCGGCCGTCTCGTTCGTCGCGACCGGCCTTGCCTCGCCATATCCGATCGAGCTGACCTTCTCGGCATTCGCGCCGAACTGACTCACGAGATACTGCTTCACCGCGTCCGCGCGATCCTGTGACAGGATCAGGTTGGCCGAGTCGCTGCCGTTCGCATCGGTGTGACCTTCGACGACGACGGTCGCATCCGGGAATCGCGCCAGGGCGCTCTGCACCTTCTTCATCAGCGCTGCGCTGCTGCCATCGATGGTGCTGCGACCCGAGGGGAAGTTGATGCCCAGCAATGACATGACCACATGTTCGCCCTGCCGATACACGCGCGCCTCATCCGACGAGAACGACGCCTCAATCGCGGCGATATTCGCTCGCAGCTGTGCCTGCGCGTCGACCTGGCGCTGAAGCGCGATGCGCTCCTGCGACTCGCCGCCCAAGCGCGACTCGACTCGCTTCAACTGATTATTCAGCGCGGCGATCTGCTCTTCGCGATCCTGCAGTTCCTGCTTCAAGCGACGCACTTCCGCCGTGCGCTGCTGAGCGTACTCACCCAGCTCCTTCATCGGCGCCTGGTGGCCTTCGTCGAAGCGAATGTCGAGTTCCATGTCGTCGGCAATGCGCTGGAGCGGCTCTTCCCAAGACAGGATCAACGCCTCGATGCCCGCCTGATCGTCCTTCTCCTGTTGCATGACGCGCTGGACCTGCGCGGCCAGATAAGTCGCATGACGCGCGTCGTACCGTGCCTGAGCAGCGAGCTTGCGAGGCTGAGCAACGTCGTAGCGATTGCGCTGGATTTCCTGCTCCGCCTCGGCGAGGTGACGCTTCGCCGATTGCAGCGTGCGTGGCGCGTAGCGCTCCACCTTTGCCTCATCGGCCTGGGCGATCAGATTGCGCGCTTCGTTGAGAATGCCGCCTTTGATGCCGATCAGCTCCGCATCGCGTAACAGGACCTCGGCCTCAGCGGCCCGCTTCTGCGCGTTCGGCAGATCGCCGCTCTCGTTCTCGCGCATGGCCTGCAGGAAACGATCGTTGGCCTTGGTCCATGCCTCGCCCGAGAATTTCGGCGCTTCGGCAACCAATGCATCCTGCCGGGTCTTGATGACGCCACCCAGCGTCTGGCGGGCATTCGTTGCGACAGTGCGGGCCTTCTGCAGGGCCGCCTCGCCTTCCTGCACACGGGCGGCAACTTTTTCAGTGCCACGGCCTCGTTCAGCTTCCTTGGTGGCGTTCTGGCTGGCCTGAACCGCCGCCGCAAACGTCCTTGGCGCGAGCACGTCGAGCTGCTCGGCGCGGCCTTTTTCAACGGCGGCGGCCAACGCAGCGGCATCGAGATTGCCGGCGGCCGACGCCGGCAGGGCGCCGAAACTCAGGAACACAACAACGATCAGCGCGAATAGCTGCAACATACGAACGGGCCCGGAATCGAAACTGGCGGTGAGTATAACGTCAGGGCCGGATTTGGCCCGAGCCGCGCACCACATACTTGTAACTGGTGAGCTGCTCGACGCCCACCGGGCCGCGCGCATGGAATTTATCGGTGGAAATGCCGATTTCCGCGCCCATGCCGAATTCGCCGCCGTCGGCGAACTGGGTCGATGCGTTATGCAAAACGATGGCGCTGTCGACGCCGCCGAGAAAGCGCTCGGCCGTAGCTGAATTGGCCGTGACGATGGACTCGGTGTGCGCCGAGCCGTACTTCGCAATGTGCGCGATGGCTTCGTCGACGCCGTCGACCGTTTTGGCGGCAATGATGGGCTCGAGATATTCGGTGCTCCAGTCCGCTTCGGACGCGGGCACGATGCGCGCGTCGAGACGCTGCAACGTTTCATCGCCGCGCACTTCGCAGCCCGCATCGAGCAGCGACTTCAAAACAGTCGCAGCGGCATTGCCGGCGCGATCGAACAACACTGTCTCGGCGGCTCCGCACACACCCGTGCGACGCAGCTTCGCGTTGAGCACGACCTCGCGAGCCATGCCGACATCGGCATCGCGATCCACATACACGTGGCAATTGCCATCTAGATGACCGATCACGGGAACGCGCGCTTCCTTCTGTACGCGCTCGACCAAACTACGACCGCCGCGAGGCACGACCACATTGATGAATTCGGTCATGCTCGAGAGCATGTAACCCACCGCCGCGCGATCGGTGGTCGGCACGACCTGAATCGCCGCTTCGGGCAAACCCGCGGCTCGCAGCCCGGCGGCGAGACATTCGTGAATCGCTTTGATCGAGCGGTTGCTCTCGCTGCCGCCGCGAAGAATGACCGCGTTGCCCGATTTCAAACAAAGCGCACCGGCGTCGGCGGTGACGTTGGGCCGGCTCTCATAAATGATGCCGACGACGCCCAGCGGCACGCGCACGCGCTCGATCTTCAACCCGTTCGGGCGAGTCCAGCTGGTGATGACGCTGCCGATGGGGTCCGGCAAGGCGACGATATCCTCGATGCCACGCGCCATGGCTTCGACGCGTTGCTCATTCAAGACGAGCCGATCGAGCAGCGATGACGACAGGCCCCGCTGTGTGGCTTGCTCGACATCGGCGCGATTGGCGGCCAGCAAATCGGCTCGCCGCTCGCGGATTGCGGCGGCGGCCGCTTTCAAAGCGGCGTTCTTGGCGTGGGTGGTCGCCTGAGCCAGGGACTTGGCGGCACTCTTGGCGGCGCGGCCCAGGGCCTGCATCGATTCAGCAACCGCGGCGGCGTCGCCCTCGGTCTTCAGCTTGTTCGCGTTCATGACTTCATTCTAGCGGCACCCTGCCCGGGTAAAGAAGTGTCAACCGGCCGCCGTACTTCTACATCGCGAAACTGGCGGGCCCAGGCGGGACAGTCTTGGTCATTTCTTGACTGCTCGCGCGATGTCAAACGCGCCTCGCGATGACACAATGCCCCGACATTGCACCGGGGGGATGACATGGCAGTAGAGGCAGGATCGGTCGGCGACCGAGCCGTCAGTGCAAGCGGCGCGGGCGCAAGCACGTTCAG
The DNA here is from genome assembly GCF_009932555.1 of Steroidobacter agaridevorans. Classification (GTDB taxonomy): domain Bacteria; phylum Pseudomonadota; class Gammaproteobacteria; order Steroidobacterales; family Steroidobacteraceae; genus Steroidobacter; species Steroidobacter agaridevorans. The sequence continues at coordinate 470,829 of NZ_BLJO01000004.1, read as the reverse complement.
CGCCAGCAATGCCTACCGCAACTACGTCGTCTGGCTGCTGTTCGTCATCTACGTCTTCAACTACGTCGACCGGCAGATCCTGTCGATCGTGCTGGAGCCCATCAAGCAGGAATTCGACCTGCACGACTGGCAGCTCGGCATGCTGAGCGGCCTCGCGTTCGCCGCGTTCTATTCGACGCTCGGCATTCCCATCGCGCGCATGGCCGACACGCGCAATCGCGTCAACATCATCACCGCCTCGATCGTGATCTGGAGCGCGTTCACCGTCTTCTGCGGCATGGCGAAGAATTTCTGGCACCTGCTGTTCGCGCGCATCGGCGTCGGCATCGGCGAGGCAGGCTGCAGTCCCTCCGCCTATTCGATCATCAGCGACTATGTCGAGCCGAAGAAACGCGCCACCGCCTTGTCGATCTATTCGATGGGCGTGTATGGCGGCAGCGCGCTCGGCTTTCTGGTGGGCGGTCTGGTAGCCCATGAATATGGCTGGCGTGCCGCGTTCTTTACCGTCGGCCTGCCCGGCCTGGTGGTCGCGCTGATCCTGAAGCTCACGGTCAAAGAGCCGCCGCGGGGCTTCTCCGAGCCCACGCCGGTTGCGATCGCCGAGCCGCCGCCGTTCCGGCAGGTGATGGGCAACCTGTGGGCCAAGAAATCTTTCCGCCATCTCTCGCTCGCCGCCGGTCTGCACGCGTTCGTGAGCTATGGCTTGAGCTCGTTCTATTCGCCGTTCTTCATGCGCAGCCACGGCATGAGCCTGGGCGATGTGGGCGCGTGGCTGTCCCTGGTCGTCGCACTCGGCGGGCTCTCCGGCACCTACCTGGGCGGCGCCTGGTGCGATCGCTATTTCGCACGCACGCAGGATCCGCGTTGGTATGTGTGGATTCCGGCAATCACGCTGGTCATCGTCGTGCCGTTCGGCCTGGTGGTCTATTCGCTGAACAACACGGTCGCGGCGATGCTGTTGCTCACTTTGTATATCGCCCTGGCTGCCGCCTATCTCGGACCGAGCATCGCGTCGACGCATCGGCTGGTCGGATTGCGCGAACGCGCCCTTGCCTCGGCGTTTCTGCTGCTCATCCTCAACTTCATCGGCCTCGGCCTTGGGCCAATGTTCACCGGCGCGTTGAGCGATCTGTTCAAGGAGTATTTCGTGTCGCAAGGCATCGCCGACAAGGTGGCGCTCGCCGACGGCCTGCGCTGGTCGATCCGTGTGACGCTGCTGATCAATCTCTGGTCGGCACTGCACTATTATCTCGCCGCCAAGACGCTGCGCGAGGACATCGAAACCGGCAACCAGGCGCGCGCCGCAGCCGGCCTCTGAGTCATCAAACCAGCGGCGGCTCCGTTTTCAAGAATTCCAGCTCCTCGGGGGTCGAACGACGCCCGAGGATGCTGTTGCGATGGGGGAAACGCCCGAAGCGCTCGACGACGGAATGATGATGGCGTGCGTACTTCACGCCGTCCGGAACTCCCAGCGCGGTAATCAAGCGAACCGACTCCGCCTGCGCCATCAAGTCCTCGCTATGCATGAACGGCATATAAAGAAAGTGCCGCTGCATCTCGGGCAACGACCGATCCTTGCCGGCCTCCACCGCGTGCCTCGCTAGTGCCAGCGCATTGGCGTCGGTCGCGTACGCGTCCGGCGTTTTGCGGAAGATGTTGCGTGGGAATTGATCGAACACGATGACCGCCGCAAGCAGCGTGCGTGCATCCAGGCTTTCGGGCGCCGGTGGTTCAGCCTTCAGCGCCGCATAGATATCGCCGAAACGCGCGCGACATATCTCATCGACTCGCGTGCTGCTGCCGAACCAATCCTTCTGGCTCAGCTCCTCGAACCAGAAATGCAGCACGTCGTCGGCCCAGCCTGCTGGTAATTTTTTCGAGGACATGTCTCGGCGCTCGTTGCAGAAAACCGAACACTATCAAAGTCACGACCCGTCGGAAGGTTCCCGACGCCGCGGCCCGCACGAGTGTCCTACAAAATTTTCGGATAGCGACGATCCAGATTGCTCGCTCAGGCATTAGTACGTACGCCGATAGCGAGGAAGCATGAGATGTCAGCTGCGTTCAGCTCCGTTGGATGGAAAGTAATTGCGGTACTCGGCAGCGCGTTGATGCTCGCCGCTTGCAGCAACAATGACGATGACTCGCCCGATACCGGCGAAGCCGAGCAACCGCCACCTCCACCGACCTCGGGCACGCTGATCGAGAATCCGCCGCCGCGCATCGCCTCGTTCTCGATTCCGGATCTGATCAATCTGATCGGTGCGAATTCCACGGCCGGGCGCGTGTTGGATTTCATCGTCGACCCGGAATGCGGCGTCGACGTCCACCAGATTCGATACAACACGCAGGATCCGGCTCAACAGCCGACCACCGCGTCCGGCGCGCTGATGATTCCGACAGGAACGAATGCGGCGTGCCAGGGGCCGCGACCCGTGGTGGTGTACGCCCATGGCACTCGGGCCGAGAAAGCATTCAACATCGCGGACCTGTCGAACACCGAGAACGCCGAAGGCTTGCTGATCGCAGCTGCGTTCGCGGCGCAAGGTTATATCGTCGTGGCGCCGAACTACGCGGGCTATGACACTTCGACCTTGCCCTATCATCCGTATCTGCACGCCGACCAACAGGCGAAAGATACATCCGATGCATTGGCGGGCGCGCGCAGCGCGCTGCCGACGAGCACCGCGCCCACCATCACCGACAGCGGCCGCCTGTTCATCACTGGATATTCGCAGGGCGGCTTCGTCGCCATGGCTACGCATCGATTGTTACAAAAGAACGGTGTAGCGGTGACGGCAGCCGCGCCCATGTCGGGACCTTATGCACTCGGCGCGTTTGGCGATGCCGTGTTTCAAGGCCAGGTCATCCAGAGCGGGCCACTGCTGGTGAGCTGGATCATGACTGCGTATCAACGCATCTACGGCAACATCTACTCCGCCCCGACCGATGCCTTCGAGGCTAAATACGCAACCGGCATCGATACGTTGTTACCAACGACCGGCACGCGAGGGCAGCTCTACGACGAAGGCCGATTGCCGCGAGAGCAAGTGTTCAGCAGCACGCCGCCAGATCCAGCGTACGCCGCCTACACACCTGCAACGACACCGGCTGAACTGGCGCCCGTGTTCGCACGCGGCTTCGGCGCTGATTTTCTGGTCACAAATGCATTCCGAGGCAGCTATCTGCAGGACTCGCTGGCACACCCTGACGGCGGCTTCCCAACAGTCACCGATGGCTTGCCCGCCGCTGCGCCGGCGCATCCACTGCGCGTCGCCTTCAAGGCGAACGACCTGCGCAACTGGAGCCCGACTTCACCGGTGTTGTTGTGTGCGGGCCATGACGATCCGACGGTTCAGTACATGAACACGGAGCTGATGCAACGCTATTGGACCGCCGCCGGCGTGACGGCATCGATTCGCGTGCTGGACGTCGACGACGAGCCGTCGCTCGACGATGACGACGCAGCGATCAAGCTCGGCTTCAATACTGCAAAGGAATCTGTCGCTGCTGCCGCTATCGCAGGCGGTGCAACCGACGGTGGCGCGCAAGCCGTGGCGGATGCATATCACAGCTCGCTGGTGCCGCCTTTCTGTCTGGCGGCCGTGCAGTCGTTCTTCGACGGCTTCTAAGCGGCCGAGTACTGATCGCGCAGTTCGCGTTTCAGGACTTTGCCGATCGCACTTCGCGGCAGCTCCGCTGCCAGTCGGACGGCGGACAGCCGCTGCGTCTTGCCGAGACGCTCGTTGGTCCATTGCTTGATGTCGTCGGCGGTGGCCAACGCGTCGGCGCGTAGCACGACGAACGCGACCGGCGTCTCGCCCCATTCTTTCGACGGCACGCCGATGACAGCACCGTCGCGCACGGCCGGATGCTGAAACAGCACGGCTTCCAGGTCGCTGGGATAAATGTTGAAGCCGCCGGAGATGATCATGTCCTTGCGGCGATCCATCAGGGTCAGGAAGCCGTCGGCATCGAAGCGGCCGACGTCGCCGGTGCGGATGAAACGATTGCCGGCGGCGTCGAACCACTCCGCCTCGGCAGTCTTGCCGGGCTGGTTGAAATAACCTTTCATCATCGCGGGCGAGCGACCGACGACTTCGCCGATCTGCCCTGGGGCCACTTCCTCGCCCTGCTCGTCGATCAGGCGGATGTCGTGGCCCGGCACCGGCTTGCCGACCGTATGTAACTTCTCCGGAAACTCGTGGGCGAGCAGTTGGCACGTGCCGCCGCCTTCGGTCATGCCGTAATACTCGATCAAGCCGCCCGGCCAGCGGCGCAGGATGTCCGACTTGAGCGCAGCGGCGAACGGCGCGCTGGTGCAGAACTTCATGCGATAGCTGCCGAGGTCGAACTGATCGAAGTCCGGCCGATCCATCAGCCGCTGATACTGGACCGGCACCAGCATCGCGTGCGTCACCTTATGCCGCTGCGACAACTCGAGGAACTTTCCCGCCTCGAACTTGGGCATCAACACCACGCTGCCGCCGCCGGCAATCGCGGGAAAGAAACTCACGAGCGTGGTGTTGGAGTACAGCGGCGTGGAGCAAATCGTCACCGCCTCACGGTCATAACCGAAGCTCCGCGCGCGGCGAACGTGCGCCCAACGCATGCTGTGAGGCTGCACGATGCCCTTGGGCGTGCCGGTCGTGCCGGAGGAATAGATGATGTTGAACGGCGCATCCGGTGCGATGGCCACCGGCACTGGCACGCCGCCCGCAGGAGCGAGCCAGGCGTCGAGCGAGCGCACACCCGGAGCGCGATCCAGGCGCACCAGCTGCAAGCCGGCCGGCAACGCAACCGTCGCCAGCGCGACGGCGACGCTCTCATCCAAAAACAGGATCTTCGAGCCGCTGTCGGCGAGCATGGTCACCAACGACTCGGGGGTCGACGAAGGCGACAATGGCGCGACCGCCACGCCGGCGCGCAGGGCGCCAAGAAACACAACGCCATAGTCGACACAGGAAGCCGCGCAGATCGCCACCGCTTCGCCGCTGCCCACACGATCCCGCTGCAAGGCAACGGCCACCCGATCCATTGACTGATCCAGCTCGCCATAGCTGAGACTGCGTTGCTCGTCGATCAGCGCCGGATGCCGGGGGCGCTCCTGGGCATAGGCATGCACCAGGTCGGCGATCAGGCCGAACTCCTGCTCGAACAAGGTCTCGGGGGAAGTGACATTCATTGCGATCGTCACGGGTTTTGTTTAGTGGGCCGGCACCATGCCACAAAGCCATGCGCGTCGACAGCCAGGCCGGGGTGGCATTGCATTAATTCATACTCACGGACACACTCGACGCCTAATCGATCAGAAGCGTTTGCAGCCCAATTCCGGTCTGCGAAAAAACGTTCCCGAACCGGTAGGACAACCATGCAAATTCCCGATCCCGCCGTCGAAGGCCAGCTCAAGGGCAAGGTCGCGCTCGTCACCGGCGCCGCCAGCGGCATTGGCCGCGCCAGCGCCATCGTGTTCGCGCAGGCAGGCGCCGCCGTCGTGGCTCTGGATCGCGCACCTGAAGTGGAAGAAACGGTGGCCGCGATCCGCAAGGACAACGGCCGCGCCACAGCCCTCGTCAGCGATTCGTCGCAGGAAGCGAACATTTCCGAGGCCATCGACAGCGCGGTCCGCGAATACGGCGCGCTCGATGTTTGTTTTGCCAATGCCGGCATCAGCGGCGGACTGGTGCCGCTCAACGAGCAGACACCGGAGCATTGGCTGCAGGTGCTGACCATCAACCTGATCGGCACGTTCCTCGCCGTGAAGCATGCAGCCCGAGTGATGACACCGCGCAAGCGAGGCTCGATCATCTGCACTGCCTCGGTCGCTGGCCTGCGCTCGGGCGCGGGCGGCTCGCCCTACAGCGCGAGCAAAGCCGGCGTGATCAGCCTGGTACAAACCACGGCCTATCAACTCTCCGGCAGTGGCGTACGTATCAATGCCATTTGTCCCGGCCTGATCGAAACCGGCATGACCAAGCCCATCTTCGACCAGGCACGGGCCCGCGGCACCGACAATAAGATTGGCCAGCTCAACCCGCTGCGCCGCGCAGGCGCTCCCATCGAAATTGCACGCATGGCCCTGTTCCTGGCGTCGGACGCGGCGTCGTACGTCAACGGGCAGGCATTCCCGGTCGATGGCGGCCTGTCCAGCTCGCATCCCATCGTCCCGCCCCGCGTGCCCTGACGGAACCGCGCCGGTCGGCGAAGCGTCTCGGTAGGACATTCATGGGAGAAGGCTCATGCGTGACTACGAGCGCTACGACGACGATGACGACCTGGCTGACTACGCACCGAGACGGCGCTCGGTCTTCGATGCGGTGGAATCCGTCCTGCTATTGGGTGCACTGGCGCTGATCGCGATGCCCGCGATCAAAGGCATTGCCCGCCGTTATCGAGTGCGCAATCCCATCGCGGCCTGCGAAGACCAGATCGACGAGTCGTTGAAGGAAACCTTCCCGGCCAGCGACGCACCGGCCCATCGTTATGTCGACATTCCGGTGAATCGGCGCGACACCACCCACTGACTCAGCGCTTGAGCCGCATCAGCTGCGCGATCAGCACATTCGGCAACACCGGCTTCGCCAAACGCGGCGCGCCGCGGGCGGCCTGCGGAAACAGCCGATCTTCATCCGCGTAGGCCGTCGCGAATACAAACGGCACCTTCTGCGTGCACAGTGCCTCGGCCAGCGGAAACACATATTCGCCGTTGAGATTCACGTCGAGCACGGCGACCGTCGGCCGCTCCTTCGCCAGCAGTTCCTGCGCCTCGGCAAGGCTGGTGGCCGGCCCGAGCACGCGCGCGCCCTGCTCTTCCAGCATCATCTGCATGTCGTACGCGACGATGAAGTCATCCTCGACGACCAGCACCGCCATGCCCGACATCGGCCCTTTCGTCGTGCCTTCCGTGCCGGTGCCGTCGCCGCCTTCCCGGTGCGGGGCGCGCCGTAACGGAAACAGCAGGACGCGCGGATCGCGCATCACTGCCGGCCGCGTCATCGGCGAGCTGCCGGTGCGAACGACTTCAGGAGGCGGGCATGACCTGGAGCTTGGTGAGGTTGACGCGGATCCGCGTGCCAGGCCGACGCCCCGGCGCAGCAGCGCCTTCGTGAAATCGAGCAGTACGCTCCGGGCGCCCGCCGAACTGCCGCGCGACCATGTCGATGATCTTTGCGCCCAGCCCGCCTGTTTCTTGTGAATGTTTGTTGTCATGCCAGCCCACTCCATCGTCCGATACTTCCAACACGGCAACCGAATCCGCGCCGTGCACGAGTACTACGCTCACTTCGCCCGTCTCGCCCGGCGCGAACGCATGCTTGACCGCGTTCATCACCAGCTCGCTGGTCAACACGCCGAGCGACACCGCGTCGCGCGCATTGATTTCCAGCGGCTCGACCTGGCACTGGATCCGGATCAAATCTCCCGGCGGCAGGCCGGCGCTGATGTCCTCGAGCACGGCGCCGAGCACCTCGTTGACCTTCACAGTCGCGAAGTCCGCGCCCAGGCGCAGCTTGCGATGCGCCGACGCGATCGCCTGCACTCGCATGCGGGCGGCGCTCAAGGCTCGAGCCGCATCCGGATTCTTCACCGCGCGCTGCTGCATCGTCAGGAACGACGACACCAGCGCGAGATTGTTGCCCACTCGATGATTGACGTCGGTCAACAGCGACTCCGCTCGGGCGCGCTCGCGATTCGCATCGTCGGCGGCCTTCGCCAGATCTTCGGTCCGCGCCTGCACTCGCTGCTCGAGCTCGACATTGTGAGAAGCGAGCCGCAACCGACTTTCGTGGACCGTTGCCACATACCGACGCACGCTGATCAATGCGAACAACGCCAGCAGGCCGCACGCGATCAGCATCACGAGGACGGCGCTGGTGAAACGATCGCGCAACCCGGCCGCCGCGCGTTGACGCTCGACCAGCAATTTCTGCTCGAACTCGGTGGCCGCCTCGATGCGCGAGCGGACGTCATTCAACGTCGGCAGTCCGGAGCGTTGAAGCGCGGCGATCGCATCGGCACGGCGACCGTCGCGATATGCAGTCAATGCCATGTCGATGCCCGCCAGTCGCTGCTCGATCAACGGCGCGACCGCTTCGACATTGGCGAGTTGCAGAGGACTGTCGGCGACGCTCTCGCGCAACGTGATCAGCTGCGCCGGCAACTGCTCGCCGGCATCCTGATAGGGCTTTAGAAAAGCTTCGTTGCCGGTCAACAGAAAGCCGCGCAGCCCCGATTCGGCGCCGCCGAGCGTGAGCAGAGTCGTATTGAGTGCTCGCTGCACTTCCATCGTGTGCACGACCAGCGCGTCCGCTTCGACGCCTTGACGCGACACATGAAACGTCAGCGCGGCCGAGCCCAACAGCAGCAAAAAGCTGAGCGCAATCGTAGCGACCAGCGCGCGATTCCGGCGCAGGGAAGGTTGTTGTAGAACTTGCATATCCGCTGATGGACGAGTGTCCAAGCGGTCGATACTAACAAACCCGCCCTGCGAGTCAGCCGGGTGAAACCCGCGTTAGCTCGTGAGTACTAGATCGTCTCGATGGATCATTTCATCGCGCCCATGGAATCCAAGCAGCGTCTCGATCTCACTGGATTTGTGTCCGAGCAGGCGCTCGGCGTCGGCGCTTGAATACGCAACCAGCCCGCGCGCGATTTCTTTTCCCATCGCATCACGCACGATCAGCGCATCGCCGCGCTGAAACGGACCGACGATTCGAGTGACGCCGGCCGGCAACAAACTTTTGCCGCGGCTGAGGGCGGCAGCAGCCCCTTCATCGACATAAAGCTCGCCCGCCGGTTGCAACGTGCCCGCGATCCATTGCTTGCGCATGGTCGACGGACTCGCCGAAGGATAGAACCAGCTGCAACGCGCGCCGTCCTCGATCCGCTTGACCGGATGCAACTCCCGGCCCAGCGACACGCACATATGACAGCCTGCACCGACGGCAATTTTCGCCGCGGTAATTTTGGTCGCCATGCCGCCGGTGCCGACGGCGGATGCCGACCCGCCCGCCATGGCTTGGATTTCGGGCGTGATGGTGCGCACTTCGGGAATGAATTGCGCGTTGGGATCGCGCGTGGGATCGGCGGTGTAGAGGCCGTCCACATCCGACAACAGGATCAAGCAGTCGGCGCTGATCATCTGCGCGACGCGCGCGGCCAGGCGGTCGTTGTCACCATAACGTATTTCGGCGGTAGCGACCGTGTCGTTCTCGTTGATGACCGGCACCGAGCCGAGCTTCAACAAAGTACGCAGGGTGTTGCGAGCATTCAGGTACCGGCGTCGCTGCTCGGTATCGCCCGGGGTCAGCAGAATCTGCGCGACGCTCAGCTCGTGGTGCTCCAGGACTTCGGTCCATGCGTGCGCCAGGCGGATCTGGCCGACCGCCGCGGCTGCCTGCTTCTCTTCCAGTTTCAGCTTGCCTGGAGCCAGTCCGAGCTGGCGCCGGCCCAGCGCGATGGCGCCCGAGGACACCAGCAGCACTTCCTGACCCCGCCGGCGCAAAGCACCGATATCGGCCGCCAGGGTCTCCAGCCAGTCGCGCCGGACCGCGCCACTGGCGGCATCGGCCAGCAAGGCCGAGCCGACCTTGATGACGATACGCCGTGCCTGCAATAGCGGCTGGGCGGACGTCTGTACTCGTGGGGTCGTAGTCATGGCATGAAGTGTGAAAGGGCGCGGCAGTGTAGGCACCGACCGGACCCCAGTCCATCCGCCCCATGAAAGTCCGCGCCGCCGCTGTTTCACTCACTTGGCAGTCTTGGAGAATGCCCCTAATATTCCGCCGCCGGTGAATACACCGGTTCTCGTCGTTTGAGGTGTGTGCGTGGCCAGAGATTACGACCCGGTCCAGGGAAAATGGTATGAGGATCTCGAAGAAAACGAGGTCTTCAAGGTCCTGTCCGTGGATCCCGACCAGGAACTGGTCGAAGTCCAGTACGAGAACGGCGATATCGAGGAAATCGACCTCGATACCTGGCACGAGCTCGACCTGGAGCTGTCCCAGGAGCCGGAAGGCTGGGCCAGTGACGACGAGGAAGAAGAGGAAGAGGACGAAGAGGACGACGAAGACGAGGACGATTGGGACGAGGACGACGACGATTGGGACGACGACGAGGACGAAGACCTCGACGACGACGATGACGATTACAACGATCGGGACGACGCCTGAGCGCCCCTTCTGCCGATTCCTCTGCGGTCTGACGGTCAACATGGCGACCGCGCCCGGTCTAACGCGGCGCGGTCACTCCAAAACTCCCTCCCTCGCACAGCGATAAGCGCGCCCTCGTGAACGCGCAACGATCCGCCTCCGTCCGGACTGCCATAGTCTGGTTCCGACGCGATCTCCGCCTCGCCGACAATCCTTCGCTGCGCCATGCTCTCGAACACGCCGGGCGCGTGGTGCCTGTCTTCGTCTATTCGCCGGACGAGGAACGACCCTGGGCGCCGGGCGCGGCCAGTCGCTGGTGGCTGCATCACAGCTTGGTCGCGCTGGACGCCGGTCTGCGTAAAATCGGCAGCCGGCTGGTGGTACAACGAGGCGACTCTCTGGCGGCGCTGCGCCGTTGTATTCGGGAAACGGGCGCGACGCTGGTGTGCTGGAACAAGCTCTACGAACCGGCGGCATTGAAGCGCGATGCCAGGATCGTCGCCGCGCTGGATGACGACGGCGTGTCGGTCGAACAAAGCAACGCGGCCTTGCTGTTCGAGCCGGGCACGATCTTGAATGGGCAAAGGCTGCCGTATCGAGTGTTCACGCCGTTCTGGCGCACCGTCGAAAAGCACTTGCCGACTTTGCTCACGCCAGCCAAAGCGCCGCGCAAGTTGCCGCCGGTGCCACGCAGCGTGTCTTGCATCGACATCGACGATCTCGCGCTCTCGCCGAAGATCCACTGGGATGAGGGGTTGGCCCAGATGTGGACACCGGGTGAAGCCGGCGCACTGAAACAGCTCGCACAATTCAGCAAACATATTGCCGGCTACCCGACCGGTCGCGATCGACCCGATCTGATCGAGACCTCGCGCCTGTCGCCGCATCTGCATTTCGGTGAAGTCGGACCGCGGCAGATTGTCGCCGCTCTCCGACACTCGGACACCGAAGCGGCGCGGACCAAAGGCGTCGACAGCTATCTGCGACAGATTGGTTGGCGCGAGTTCGCACATCACCTGCTGTTTCATTTTCCCGCTACGACCAACCAGCCTCTCGACCAACGCTTCGCGAAACAGAAATGGCGGCGCAGTGCTTCCGACCTGCGAGCCTGGCAGCGAGGCGCGACCGGCATTCCACTGGTCGACGCCGGGATGCGCGAACTGTGGCGCACCGGCTGGATGCACAACCGCATCCGAATGATCGTCGCCTCCGTACTAACCAAGAACCTGCAGATCCACTGGCTGCAGGGCGCGCAATGGTTCTGGGAGACGCTGGTCGATGCGGATCTGGCGAACAATACACTCGGTTGGCAATGGGTTGCGGGCTGCGGGGCCGATGCCGCGCCCTACTACCGCATCTTCAATCCTGTGCTGCAGGCGAAGCGCTTCGATCCCGTGCGTGGCTACATTCGGCATTGGGTGCCCGAGCTCGCGCGCCTGCCGGACCGTTGGATTCATCAACCGTGGGCCGCGCCCGAAGCTGTTTTACAGCGGGCCGGCGTCGAATTCGACAAAACCTATCCGCGCCCGGTGCTCGATTTGGGGGAATCCCGCAAGCGCGCGCTTCAGGTTTATTCCCAACTGCGTTAATGAATTAGCGATTGAATCCACAGCTCGTCGCTCATGCGAAATCCGTCACGAGGACGCATGAGCATGAGCACCAACCCTGAAGCCGCACCCCGGACGAGCCCGTCAAAAGTCACGCCTTTTGACGGGCGGGTCGAAAGGGCCTCGGCCGCTTTCGACAAGAAGAAAGTGAGCCTGTTGACCAGCTTGACCAGCTGGCTCGACGTGCGCGCAGGGCTGGCAAATTACGACGAAGCCAGGATCGACAGCATCGACTGGCTGCGCGTGATTCCCTTCATCGGCATGCACATCGCCTGCGTGGCAGTGCTGTTCGTCGGCGTCAGTCCGATTGCCGCCGGCGTCGCGATCGGCATGTACGTGATCCGCATGTTCGCGATCACCGGCTTCTACCATCGCTACTTCTCGCACCGTTCGTTCAAGACTTCGCGCGCCGGCCAGTTCGTGTTCGCTCTGCTCGGCGCTTCAGCCGTGCAGCGCGGCCCGATCTGGTGGGCTGCGCACCACCGTCATCATCACGCGTTCTCCGACACCGAGCACGACGTTCACTCGCCGGTGCAACGCGGCTTCCTCTGGAGCCACATGGGTTGGTTCCTGTCGCGCCGTCACTTCCAGCCCGATCTGTCCCGCGTCCGCGACCTGCTGAAGTTTCCCGAGCTGAAGCTGCTGGATCGTTTCGACATCCTGGTGCCGGTGGCGCTCGCGGTCGGTCTGTTCGGCCTGGGCGCACTGCTCGAACACGTCGCCCCAGGCCTGCACACCACCCGCTGGCAGATGCTGGTGTGGGGCTTCTTCGTTTCGACGGTCGTCACTTATCACGCGACCTACACCATCAACTCGCTGTGTCATCGCTTCGGCAAGCGCCGTTACGAGACCCCCGACGACAGCCGCAACAACCTGTGGCTCGCCCTGCTCACCTTCGGCGAAGGCTGGCACAACAACCACCATCACTATCCCGTCTCGACGCGCCAGGGGTTTTATTGGTGGGAGATCGACCTGACGTACTACGGGCTGCGCGTCCTGGCGCTGTTCGGCATCGTCTGGGATCTCAAACCGGTGCCGCGTGAGGTGCGCGACGCGCGCACCCGCATGCGCGCCGAAGCCAACTAACAACAAGCATTTCATCACTTACCGGGTAAGGAACCATCATGCGCATCGGAGTCATCGGCGCGGGAATCGCAGGGCTTTATGCAGCCTGGCGGCTGAGCCGGCAGCACCAGGTCACGGTGTTCGAAGCGGGCAACTATCCCGGCGGCCACACCAACACTATCGATGTCGACTGGCAGGGCAAGCAGTACGCGGTCGACACTGGCTTCATCGTCTTCAACGACTGGACGTATCCGAACTTCATCGCGATGCTCCGCGAGCTCGGCGTGGAGTGGCAACCGTCGAACATGAGCTTCAGTCTGCGCTGTGAGCGCACCGGCCTCGAGTACAACGGCACGTCGTTGAACGCATTGTTCGCGCAGCGCTCGAACATCGTGAGCCCGTCGTTCCTGCGCATGATCTACGACATCCTGCGCTTCAACCGCGAATCGCGCGCGCTGCTGAAGACCAACGACAACAAGCTGACGTTGAACGAATACCTGCGCGCGAACGGCTACTCCCAATCGTTCGCCGAGCGCTACATCCTGCCAATGGGTCGTGCGATCTGGTCCGCCGAAGCCGATGCGATGCTGTCGTTCCCGGCGCGCTTCTTCGTGGATTTCTTCGAGCGCCACGGCTTCTTGAACATCGACAACCGCCCGCAGTGGCAGGCGGTCAAGGGCGGCTCGCGCGAATATGTGCGCAAGCTGATGGCCTCGATGAAGGCCGACGTGCGGCTGTCGACGCCCATCGAAAGCATCCGTCGCCGGACGCATGAAGTCGAGGTGTGCACGAACAAAGGCGAAGTGCATCGCTTCGATCACATCTTCATCGCCTGTCACAGCGATCAGGCGCTCGACATGCTGAGCGATCCGTCGCCCGCCGAGCGGGAAGTGTTGAAGGCATTTCCGTACGCCGCGAACGAAGCGATCCTGCACACGGACACATCGCTCCTGCCGCGTCGTCCGCTCGCTCGCGCCGCTTGGAACTATCACGCGCTGAAGAACCCGCAGCAGCCGGTCGCGCTGACGTACGACATGAACATCCTGCAGACGCTGGATGCGCCGACCAGGTTTCTGGTCACGCTCAATCATGCGGACGCCATCGATCCAAGCAAGATCATTCAGCGCATCGCTTATCACCACCCGGTTTACTTGCCGCAAGGCGTGGCCGCTCAAGCCCGCCATCGCGAAGTCAACGGCGCACGCCGCACTTATTACTGCGGCGCTTATTGGCGCTATGGATTCCACGAGGACGGCGTCGTGACTGCGATGCGCGCGCTCGAGCATTTCCAGTGGGATCTCACGTCGCGCGGCGAGGCCACTCCAGAATCCCAAGCTCAGCCCGTTACGGCGAGCGTTGCCTGATAGCGGCATAGCCGCGAGCACCCATGCAAAGCTGTATCTACAACGGCTGGGTCCGTCACCGCCGTCACGAACCGTCCGGTCATCAGTTCCGCTACGAACTGTTCATGATGTATCTGGACCTGGCCGAGCTGCCGCATCTGTTCGATTCGTACTGGTGCTGGTCGGCGCGCCGGCCCGCGCTCGCTCGCTTCGAACGGTCCGACTATCACCAGACGCTCGACGACAGCGACGAACATCATGACGAGCTGAGCCTCGACGAAGCCGTGCGTCGTACGGTCACCGCGCAGACCGGCCGCCGCCCGGATGGCCCGATCCGCATGCTCACCCACATGCGCTACTTCGGCTACATCTTCAACCCGGTGTCGTTCTACTACTGCTTCGACAGCAGCGGCACGAAGGTGCAAACCATCCTCGCCGAAATCACCAACACGCCGTGGAAGGAACGACACGCGTACGTCCTTCCCGTCGCGTCAGCGACGCGCAACGACAGTGTGATGCGCTTCGAGTTCGGCAAGGAATTTCACGTCTCGCCGTTCTGGCCCATGGACATGAGCTACGACTGGCGTCTGAGCGTGCCGGGCGAGCAACTGCGCATCCACATGGACAACCTGCAGCAGAAGGACGGGCACACCCGCCGCGTGTTCGACGCCACGCTCACGCTGCAACGAGAGGAAATCTCCAGCGCCGCGCTCGCGCGCGTGCTGTATCGATACCCGCTCATGACCGCCAAAATTTCCGGTGCGATTTACTGGCAGGCCCTGCGCCTGTGGTTCCGACGCACGCCATTCTTCACTCATCCGAAGTGGACCGTGACGCCATGACAACAGCAAGACCGTCAATTCTCCCCGACACGCCCGCCCTGGTCGCCAGCGACTCCTGGCTGCAGCGGACCGGCCGCAATGCGCTGCTCGGTCAGTTGAAACATTTGAAGCACGGTGAGATCGCCGTCGTCGAAGGCGGCCAGGTGCATCGCTTCGGCAAGCACACGCCCGAGTGCTCGCTGTCCGCGACGGTGGAAGTCGTCCACCCGCAGTTCTGGGCCGATGCCGCGTTCGGCGGCACGACCGGTGCCGGCGAGGCTTATATTCACGGCCACTGGCGCAGCGATGACCTGGTCTCGCTGGTGCGCATCATGGTATTGAACCGCGAGATCATGCAGGACATGGAAGGCGGTCTCGCGTTCCTCACTTCGCCGTTGCGACGGATCTTCCATTGGATGAACCGCAACTCCAAGGACGGCAGCCGCAAGAACATCGCCGCCCATTACGACCTGGGCAACGATTTCTTCCAGCTGTTCCTCGACGACACCATGGCGTACTCGTGCGGCATCTTCGAAGCGCCCGAAGCGACGCTGAAGGAAGCCTCACTCGCCAAGTTCGAGGCGGTGTGCCGCAAACTGCAATTGAAGCCGTCCGATCACCTGGTGGAAATCGGCACGGGCTGGGGCGGCCTCGCGATCTACGCGGCGAAGAAATATGGCTGCCGCGTAACGACGACCACGATCTCCAAGGAGCAATACGCGCTGGCCAAGGAGCGAGTCGCGGCTGAAGGCCTGAGCGATCGCATCGACCTGCGGCTGGACGACTACCGGGACCTCACTGGGCAGTACGACAAGCTCGTATCCATTGAGATGATCGAAGCGGTCGGCCATCAGTTCCTGGACACCTACATCGCCAAGTGCGCTTCGCTGCTCAAGCCGAACGGCGCCATGCTGATCCAGGCCATCACCATCCAGGACCAGATCTACCAGGACGCATTGAAGAGCGTGGACTTCATCCAGCGCTTCGTGTTCCCCGGCAGCTTCATCCCCTGCGTCACGGCGATCGGAGACGCGGTGACGCGCGCGACGGACATGAAGGTCTATCACCTCGAAGACATCGGCCCGCACTACGCGACGACCCTGCGTATGTGGCGCGAGAACTTCTTCGCCAACATCGGCAAGGTGCGCGCGCTCGGCTATCCCGAGGAGTTCATCCGCCTGTGGGACTACTACCTCTGTTACTGCGAAGGCGGCTTCGCCGAGCGTCAACTCGGTGACGTGCACATGTTGATGGTAAAGCCAGGCTGGCGCGGTTAAAGTTGGCGGCACATGCTGCCGCTACGCCTCGCCATCTTCGCCGGAGTCTTCGGGATCGCCCTGTCCGGGCTGTTCTGGCTGCTCGGCAATCTGGAGGAGCCGGAACTGCTGCGCTCGAAGAAGATGGTGGTCGTGAAGGGCTGCGATCCCATCGAAGGCGAGGACGCGGCCCGGATCTGTCCCCAGCTGTTCTGCCAGAAAC
>NZ_BLJO01000004.1:291173-454345 GCF_009932555.1 Steroidobacter agaridevorans | reverse complement strand
ATCTGCTCGATACCAAGGCGTTCGAGCTGCGGTATCGATTCGATGTCACGGTCGATGAGCGTTACGGCGAGGAACATTTAATCGGCGGCACTGCCAGGCCCTTCGTTGCCAAGGCTGGCGATGGGCCGGAGAGCAGGTTCGTGTGCCTGCTCGACGGCGATGAAGTCGTCGCCAGCCGTACCGTTTCAGCCGATGAGCTGCATGCTTTGGTCGAGGATGGCGAATGGAGCGTCCTGACCGAAGACACGGCCGCTGCTAGCGTGACCGACCCCGAGCAGTAATCGGCCAGATCGCAACGAGCGTCTCACCGCTAACAACGTGATACGCGTCGTATAAATTCACCGTCGGATCGCAGTGGGGCGCAGCCAATCGCATGCTGTCGCCAATCGTCCAGACATGCTTCGACTCTGGATCGACGATGCCGCCGTGCTCGTCGCCCATGAACTGATACACGCTTCCCTTCGGCGCCCCGCTCAGCACGACCGGCACTCCGCCATCGGTAGCAAACGCCTTGTAGCCAGCGTCAATCGTCGCCCGGCCAGGCGTATTGGCGCTCACGACTGTCGCATCCACGAACAGGGAATATTCGTAAGGAACGGCGGGCTGATTCGCCAGATCGCACTCGGCGTACTGGCGATCCATGAACGCATACGACCCGACCTGCCACTCGTTGAGCACGCCGAGCAATGCGTCGATGTGATGCGTTCCGGTACCCGCACCTGTTACCACCTCAGGCGCCCCGCCCTGCGCTTTCAATGCCGCGATGACGGACTTCAAGTAATCCATGCGCTCGCTGATGGCGTCGGTTCGCTCTTTGTAGCTGGCGATGTGCTGCTGACGGCCGCAGTACATCTGCACGCCTCGATAGCGCAACTTCTTGTGCTGCTCGATGACCTTGAACAGCTCGACCGCCGCAGCCGCAGACGGCACGCCGGTGCGGTGAATACCCGGATCGACATCGATCAGTACATTGAGCGGCCGTGTGACCACCGTCGCCAGTGCCGCGACATTCGCCGGGTTGTCGACCACCACGGCCAGATCGCGCATGCGCTCGTTCAACGCCTTCAAGCGCGCCAGGGCCGGAGCCGCAACCACCGGCGAGGTGATCAGAATGGACTCAACCCCGCCCTCCGCGAGCGCCTCTGCCTCGCCAAGCTTCGCGCAGCACACGCCCACCGCCCCGGCGGCGATCTGCAGCTTCGCGATGTCGACGCTCTTGTGAGTTTTGGCGTGCGGCCGCAAGGCCACGCCGTGTTTGCGGGCCAGGTCGGCCATCCGGCGGATGTTTCTATCCAGGGCGTCGCGATCGACGACCAGCGCCGGCGTATTGAGCCTGGCTCGCGAGCCGGGTTGCCCGATCAGGGCCTGATGTAAGCGCACGTCATCCAGCATCGATCGTCCCCGGGCGCGGCGAATGCCATTGGAGTTAAGCTTACCTCATGAGCATCACCCGCTCCCTGCTCGCCGATCTCCGCCGCGCCGTCGGTCCGCAGGGCTATCTCGAACAGGCGGCGGATATCGAGCCTTTCCTCGTCGACCATCGCAAACTGTATCGGGGCGCGACACCTCTGGTCCTGCGACCGGAGAGCACCGATCAGGTGTCCGCCATCATGCGGATGTGCAACGAGGCGCGCGTCGGCGTCGTGCCAGTGGGCGGCAACACCGGCTATTGCGGTGGAGCGACGCCGAGCGAAGATGGCTCGCAGATCGTGCTATCGCTCGCACGGATGCGGCGGATCCGCGCCATCGACCCCTTGAACTACACCATGATCGCCGAAGCGGGCTGTGTGCTGGCGGAAGTGCAGGCCGCGGCGGCCTCGGTGGATCGTTTGTTCCCCATGAGCCTGGGCTCGGAAGGTTCCTGCCAGCTCGGCGGCAATCTCTCGACGAACGCCGGCGGCACCGCCGTGCTCCGGTACGGAATGATGCGAGATCTGATTCTGGGCCTCGAAGTCGTGCTGCCCGACGGCCGCGTGCTCGACAATCTCAAGCCTCTGCGCAAGGACAACACGGGCTATGACCTGCGCAATCTATTCATAGGCGCCGAAGGCACACTCGGCGTCATCACCGCAGCGGCCTGCAAACTGTTTTCGCGACCGGCGTCCAATGTCACAGCCTTCGTCGGCCTTACCGACCCACAGCGCGCCGTTTCGTTACTATCCCGGCTGCGCACATTCACTGGCGACGCCGTGTCGACCTTCGAGCTGATCCCGCGCACCGCGCTCGAGCTGGTGCTCGAATACATTCCAAACACAGCCAACCCGCTCGACCAGGGTCACGATTGGTACGTGCTGCTCGAGATCGGGATGGGCCGTCAGGCTGAATCGATGCGCGAGGCCATCGAGGCCGAGCTGGCCGCCGCGATGGAACAAGGCGAGATCTCGGACGCCGCGCTCGCCGCCAGCGAATCCCAGCGAGAAATGTTCTGGCGGCTGCGAGAAACCATTCCCGAAGCCCAACGGCACATCGGCGCCAGCATCAAACATGACGTGTCCGTGACCACCAGCGAGCTGCCGCGGTTCATCGTCGAAGCTTCCCAACTGGTGCGTGCCCTATCGCCGAAAGGTCGGATTGTTTCCTACGGCCACCTGGGCGACGGCAATCTGCATTTCAACATCAGCCGCCCGATCGACAGCGACGATGAATCGTTTTTGCGCCTGGCGCCGAACATTAACCGGGCAGTGCACGATCTGATCGCGCGCTATGGCGGCAGCATCAGCGCCGAGCACGGCATTGGCAGGCTCAAGCGCGAGGAACTGGTTCGCTACGAGCCGCCGGTCGCGATCGAAGTCATGCGCGCCATCAAACAGGCGCTGGACCCGAACGGCATCATGAATCCTGGCAAGGTGCTGTAGGGAGATATATCACCAGAAGGAGCTGACAAATGACCGCAGGTCGAGGTTGCTTCGCGCTGCTGGTCATTTGTTTCTGCGGATCGGCAGCATCCGCGGCCGACCAGGACGAATGGAATCATCCCGGCCTGCTCCGCGGGCGCGATCTCACGCCGTTTGGATTGTTTCGTCTCGACATGCTGCCCGCACACACCGTGGACGCCCGTCAGGACAGCTTTGCCGTCGAGGTGCTGACCGCCTATCAGAACACCTTCGTGATGAGCGACAACGTGCGTGAGTATCTCGAGACTCGCAATGCAATTCGGCAGCCTCTGAGCCGCGCCGACGCGGATGAGATCCTCAGCATGGGCCGCGACGCGTACTACGTCGATGCCGAAGTCGGCTTGATCGACGCGGTGATCCACAAGCGTCTGAGCACCTGGTGGACGTCGTATGTGAGCCTGCCGTACATCGGCTACGGCCGCGGCGTGCTCGACAACACCATCGAATCGTTCCACGACGCAGTCGGGTTCAGCCAGCAAGGCCGCGACCTGGTCGCACGCAATCAATTTCAGATGGTCTACAACGTGCGCGGCGCGAGTTTTTCACAACTCGCACAGACGCCGGGCGGCTGGGGCGACCCCGTGTTCGGCTTCCGTTATTCGCTGCCCGAGCCACGCTACGGCTGGGACGTCGTCTTCGAGCTGGCGGCCAAATTCGCCATCGACGGCGAACGGTTCCTGTTGTCGACGGGGCGCGATGATTACGGCACACAGCTGACGCTGCAACGAACCTGGGGCCGACATGCCGCCTACATTGCCGGCAGCGCCGTGTACTACGCCGGCGGCCCGGAAACACCGGCTGACGAGCATCAGATCATTCCCACGGCACTACTCGGCTACGGCTTCGGCATCACTCGAAACACCACGGCCATCCTGCAAGCGTACGCGAGCCGAAGCACCGTGCAGGATGCCGAAGACGTCGAGGAGCTGACCGAGAACAAATATCAGCTGAGCATCGGTCTGCAACAGCGCGTCGGACATGTGCAGTGGAGCCTCGCGATCACCGAGAATATCTCCAACTTCAGCAATACGCCCGACATCGGCGCGCAACTCGGGCTCGCTTACTTCCCGATCGCGCGGCGCTGATCAGCTGCCGACGACGCCACCGCCGTCTTTGCGAATCGCGATCACACTGGCGCGCGGCTGGCTCGTGCCGCCGTCCGGCCAGTGGCTGCGCGGCTCGGCGGTCGTGCCGCCCTCGCCGGGGTGCTGAATGCTGATGAAGAGCGTTTCGTCATCCGGCGAGAACTGACAGCCGCACACTTCACAACCGACCGGGCCGCTCATGAACTGTTGCAAGCGACCGCGATTCGGGCCGGTCGTCGGCATTGCCCAGCAGCCGTTATTGCTGACGCCCGGCTGGGTGTCGTCGGTCACCATCCACAAGTTGCCGGCGCGGTCGAAACCGATGTTGTCGGGCGAGCCGATCGGGCTGAGATCCTCGGCGTTGGCGTAGCCCGCATAGTAGACGCTGTCGGGCTTGATGCGGCCCAGATCGGTGATCAAGCGGTCGCCGGAAGGATCGCCCGCCAGCAGGAACACTTCCCAGGAAAACTCCAGGGACGTGTGATCGTCGCCCGCCTCGGCGATCTCGATGATGTGACCGAAGTTGTTCGCGCCGCGCGGATTCGCGGCGTTGGGCCTTGTGTCGACCTCGCGGCCACCATACGTCACGGTGCCCGGCTCGACAGTGCGGTTCTCATTTCGTGTGCATGCGATGTAGATGCGGCCACTCGTCGGGTTCGCTTCGACATCTTCCGGACGATCCATAGGTGTCGCGCCGAGCAGATATGCAGCCATGCGCGCTTTGATCAGCACGTCGGCCTGATCGCGAAATCCGGCGGCGGCATTGAGCGGCCCCTTCGGATCGAACACCAATGGCAACCACTGCCCTTTGCCACTGGCATCGAAGCGCGCCACATGCAGCGTGCCCTGATCCAGCAAGTTGCGATTGGCCGCGCGGTTCTTCGGATCGAAGCGTCCGTTCGAAATGAACTTGTAGACGTACTCGAACTTGTCGTCGTCGCCCATGTAGACGGCAACGCGGCCATTCCGGGCAATCACCGGACTCGCACCCTCGTGCGCGAAACGACCCAATGCGGTTCGCTTGACAGGTGTGCCGGTGGGATCGAGCGGATCGATCTCGACGATCCAGCCGAAGCGGAACGGCTCCGTCGGCGCGACCGCCAGGTTGAAGCGGGAATCGGCCATGTCCCAGTTGTATAGCGACTGCGCCTTCCACATGCGGAAGCGCCGATGCGATTCGACGATGAACGGATCGACGTCGTTGCGCGCCTTCAGCTGATCCAGATTGGCGAAGTAATCCTGAATGTTCTCTTCGGCGGTGAGGTAAGTGCCCCACGGCGTTTCGCCACCGGCGCAATTCGCGAATGTGCCGAACGCACGCTCACCCGCCGGGTCGTCTTTCGTCTGCATCAGCGCTGCGCCGCGCGCCGGCCCGCCGATATCGATGGGCGTGTCCGCAGTGATGCGACGGTTGTAACGAGAGTCCTTCACGAATCGCCAGCGACCGCGTTCGCGCTTGACCTCGACGATCGACACCCCTTGCGCCGCCTTGGAGACCGCGACGACTTGCGAATACTGTTCGACAAACGCGCGGCTCACAGCGCCGCGCAGGCCGCGAAATCCCGGATGACCGGGAAACATCAGCGCGTCATCCGTGTACTCGTTGTTCACGCACAGCACGCCGTGATCGCTGCGACCGTTCAGTGGAAAGAAATGGATGGCGTCGCAGTTCTGCCCGAACTGGCTGCGCTGATGTAAGGCGGCCGTGGGCTCGAACAGCGTGCCGGCGTCGAGCTTGGTCGCATCGAGATCGGGCACCGAAGAGAACAGACTCTCGCCCCAGCGAATCACCACGTCGTAGCTGTAGCCCGGAGGCAGGACGATGGCGTCCGCCTTGCTGCCTTGAATCGCCTTGAAGCCGAGCGAGGCGGTCTTCGAAGCGTTCGCATCGGATGTCGCAAATGGCGCGCATCCGGCCAGGGCCATCGGCGCGATCGCGGCGCCCGCTTGCAGTACCTGGCGGCGAGTCAGTCGTTGCGCGAGCAGGTCTTCGAAGAGAGGAGCATCGGGGGCACGGCGGGTCATGAGCAGTAGACATCGATAGCTGCGGCTGAGAACACCGCAGCGTACTCCAATTCCACTGCATTCGTATTACAGCAAGCCGCTTTGCTTGCGGAACCACTCCACTTGCTGGCGGTAGTAGCCGTCTTCGAAGCCGAGCGTGACTCGCGCGCCGTCATCCTTTTGCCGGAAGCGCGTAATGCCGTGCTCGGCGTCGGGGTAGATGAAATATTCGATAGGCTTGTTGTCGGCCTGCAGCTTGCTCAGCGCGTCGACGCTCCATTGCGTCGGCGCGCTCGAATCCTTGCCAGCGAAGACCCACAAGCTCGGTACGTCGAGCTGCGCGAGCGTCTGCGCCGGGTCATACAGGCGATCGATGAACGGCGGATCGTTGCGGCCATACTTCCACCACAGATACGGGCGCACGACCCACAGCGGCATCTCGGCGCCGACGATCGCCCCGAAGATGGAGTCGCTGTGCTTCGCGGTTTCGAACCAGGGCTTGCTGCGCGATTCCTTCAGTGCTCGAGAGAGCTCGGACCAGCGGTTCTCGCCGCGATCGAAGATGTCGGCGAGGATGGCAGCGACGCCATCCACTTCAGCGATCTCTTTCTCGCCAAAACCGCGCTGCTGGAGCGCGTACACATAGCCCCACCGATCTTCGCCGAGCACCGGCACGGCGACGCCATAGCCGACGAAGATGCTGCGGATATGGCCGTCTTTCTGCGCTGCCAGCGGCGCGATCCAGCCGCCCTGGCTGTAACCGGCGAGATGCACTTTGTCGCCGTCGATCTCCGGCCGCTTGCGCACGTACTGGACGGCAGCGACGGTGTCGTCGGAAAGCACATGGAAATTCTGCGTGTAGCTTCCTTCCGAACCGCCAGTGCCGCGCTTGTCGTAGACAAACGCTGCGATTCCGTTGGCGGCGTAAATGTATGGATCGGAGTAGTGATCCACGGCGCTGTAATCTTCGGAGCCGTGCACCGTGATCATGACCGGGAACGGCCCTTGCCCTTCGGGCAGTATCAACTTGCCGCGCAAGGTGAGCTCGCCGCTGGGAAACGTGACGATCTGCTGCCGCAGGGGCAGACGTATCGCATCACCGCTTGGTGATTTGTCGTCGCCGACTCGCTGCCACGTCAGCGCAGTGACATCGCCCGCGCTGTTCCGCTGAAACTGCACACGATTCGTGACTGGCGCTCGCTCGGCCCAGCCCGTGCCGCCTTCGAAGTTGCCATGCTCATCGGTGGGCCAGAGTGCGCCCGTCTCGCCATTCATCAGCTTGAAGCGCAGATCGGCGGTGTCGCGCGGGCCGACGACTACCAGCGTGCCATCGTCGAATCTATATGCGCCGGTATAACGAGTGTCGGCCGGTTGCTCGCGATTGAGAACAAGCAACGCCACGCCGATCAGTAACAACGCCGCCGCGGTGAGCCACCAGATTTTCTTTCGCATGCCATCCCCACATCGACCCGGTCTGGGCCGTCATGGCGGTTGGACGCGGCGATTTCGAGGAAGGTTGCGAAGCGAGTCG
The DNA here is from genome assembly GCF_009932555.1 of Steroidobacter agaridevorans. GTDB lineage: Bacteria > Pseudomonadota > Gammaproteobacteria > Steroidobacterales > Steroidobacteraceae > Steroidobacter > Steroidobacter agaridevorans. The sequence goes on along the minus strand of NZ_BLJO01000004.1, from coordinate 446,831 downwards.
GCGCTTCGTCTAGGAGCCTTTTTGAGCCGTCACCATCAGCCACTCGACGCCCGATGGAATTTCCTGCCCCGGCGCCTCGTAACGGAACGAACTGACCCAGGCCGTCAACGCTTCCTGTATGCAAGCCGGGCCGGCGCTGGCCTTGATGTCGTCGGTGCGGCCGTCGCTCATCACGGTGAATTCGACAAAATAGCTGCCGCTGGCGTCGCAGTTGTCCGCAACCTTCAAGGGCTCCGATTGAAGGATACGCAGCCTCGGCTTGGAGAGCGCCGACGTCGGCGTCGTTTGACAGCCGCTCAACGCGATTGCCCCGGCGAGCAGAGCGGCGCAACCGAGGTGTCGGCGAATGTAATACGGCGCGAAATTCATCTCAGGCCCTCGCACGATAGCGGCTCGCAGCAATGTGCTAGCTCTGTCGGAAGGCGTCAAGGTGGGCCTGGGGTTGACTCACGCATAGCCAGCTGGTTATATATCGACCCATAGCCAGCTGGTTATCGATCATGTCGAACCCTCACGATGTGCTGTTCAGAACGCTCGCCGACCCGACCCGGCGCGAGATCTTCGAGCAATTGTGCCGTGAAGGTGAGCAGACGGTCGGCGCGCTGACCGCGCATGCCGGGATTTCGCAACCGGCCGTGTCGAAACATCTCGGCGTGCTGAAGCTCGCCGGCCTGGTCCGCGACCGCCAGGAAGGTCGCCAGACCCATTACAGCGCGCAGCTCGGCGCCCTGAGCCCGCTGATCGACTGGACCCGCCAGATGGCGGGTTTTTGGGAAAGCCGGTTCAACCGGCTGGAAGATTTGTTGAAGAGGATGGATCAATGAGTACCGCCGCCGAGACCCTCGTTGCCGTCGTCGAACGGGAGCTGCCGTTTCCACCGGAAAAGGTCTGGCGCGCGCTCACTCAGCAACACTTGATCGAAGAGTGGCTGATGAAGAACGATTTCCAGGCCGTCGTCGGTCACAAATTCAACCTGCGCGGCGACTGGGGCGGCGTGCTGGCTTGTGAAGTGCTTGCTCTCGAACCGCACAAGACGCTGTCCTACGCGTGGAATTTCCCGCACGACGACCCGGCGTTCGACACCAAGACCGTGGTGACCATGACGCTCACCCCGACCGGCAAAGGCACACATCTTCGAGTCGAGCAGGCGGGCTTCCGCAAGGAACAGAAGCAAGCCTACGGCGGCGCGAAGGCCGGATGGGCACAGTTCCTCGGCAATCTCGAGCAGGTTCTGGCAAAGGTAAATTGATATGGCGCCCGTCGCGAAGAAAACCGCAAAAGCGAAAACAACGGCCAAGAAAGCTGCCTCTAAGGCTGCTGGCACGAGCGAGAGTGGCAAGTCCGCTTCTCAGCTCATCGACGCCCGGATTCGCGAGCTCAATGGCTGGCGTGGCGAGACGCTGTCGCGGATGCGCGAGCTGATTCTCGAAGCGGACCCCGAGATCGTCGAAGAATGGAAGTGGAGCAACCCGGTGTGGTCGCGCAATGGAATCATATGCACCGGCGAGTCGTACAAGTCGCACGTGAAACTCACGTTCGCGCGCGGCGCCAGCGTTCCGGATCCGTCCAAGCTGTTCAATTCCAGCCTGGAAGGCAACATGCGGCGGGCCATCGACATCAAAGAAGGTGAACAGGTCGACGCGCGGGCGTTCAAGACACTCATCAAGGCCGCCGTGGCCCGCAACAGCTCGAAAAGCTGAAGAAGAAAAGTTTAAAAGGAGATTTCCCTTGAGCAAGTGGATTCGCCAAACCCATCGCTGGTTGTCCATCACCTTCACGATCGCCGTGATCGCGAACATCGTGGCGATGTTTCAGAAGTCGGATGCGACCTGGATCGGCTTCCTGGCGCTGGTGCCGCTCATCCCGCTGCTGTTCACCGGCCTGTATATGTTCGTGCAACCGTACCTTGCCAAGTCGAGGCAGCCCTCGTGATTGCCAAGGCGAAAGCCAAGAGCAAGAAGCCGGCGGCTGGAGCCAAAACCAAATCCGCGCCGAAAGCAGGCGACAAAGTCGTCCTGCTCTCCGGCGGCAACCCGCAGATCGCGAAAGGCTATGGCGACGAGCCGGTGCAGGCCTATATCGCCGCCATGCCCGGCTGGAAAAGCGCTCTGGGCAAACGCATCGACACGCTCGTTACCAGGCACGTGCCCAAGGTCCACAAGGCAGTGAAGTGGAACTCGCCGTTCTACGGCATGGAGCACGATCTGTGGTTTCTCAGCTTCCACTGCTTCAATAAGTACGTGAAGCTGACCTTCTTCCGCGGCTCATCGCTGAAGCCGCCTCCGCCTGGCCTCAGCAAATATCCCGCCGTGCGCTACTTCGACATCCGCGAAGACGACGACCTGGACGAGGCCCAGTTGACGAGCTGGATCAAACAAGCCGCCGCGCTGCCGGGCGAAAAGATGTAGCGGCTGCTCAGAGCAGATTCAGCTGCCTGGATCCGCAACCTCGAAGACGACTTCTGCGACGGCGGTCTCTCCGGCATCGTCGGTCACGACAACCGAGGCCCGATAGACGCCGGCGGTCGGGAATATCACAGCGGCCTGCGACCCGATCGCTGCCTGCCCATCGCTGAACGTCCAGTCATAGCTCAATGCCCGGTCATCTACTGCAAACGTCAGTGCCAGGAATTCAACCGGCTGGTTTGCGATGGCGTCAGACACCATCACGAGAGTGGGCATCAAAGGCGGCACCCGAGCCGAAACGGTAACCTGCTCCGCGTCGCGTGCGGTGTGGCCACTCGCATCATAAACAGTGAGCGTGACGCGATAGCTTCCCGGAGCCGTGTAAACATGGGCGGCCTGCCCACCATAGACCAGCGTCCCGCCGTCGCCAAAGTCCCACGCGAATTGCAGTGGCGGCGTGCCGCTGCCGCTGGCAGTAGCTTGCACGATGTCGCCCACTCGCGGCTCGATGGGCTCGAGCCGATCGATGCGAGCCGTTGCCCCAGACGGATTGCTGACTGCGGCGCACCTGAACTCTGAACCCATCAACGCCGGGCTGATCATCGCGATCAGCAGCACACAGCGGCGCGAGAACGACGGCGTGTACCGCATGTCCTTCGCTCCGTAAGCCGATCCACCAAATAGTCACTTGACTGGAGTGCTATCAGATCTGGGAGGGGGCAGTAATGCGTAGAGCGGGCGAGCCTACGTTCTTCGTGTGTGGCGATATACGCTTGATTTGCGGCGCGAACACTAATCCCGGACAATTCGCGCCCCGTCGCGCACTGTCTCGATCATGTCCGGAAAATCGCTCCTACACGTTCCACGAGCGGCTGCACGCAGCCCTTCGACGCCGGATCAAGAGCGCTTTCGATATCTCATCGATCAGATCGAGGCGATGCGGCGCGCACGCGCCGATTGGAACGAACTGGTCGCCTCATTCAGAACGTCTGACGCCGAGCGCGTCTATCCACTGCGCGCGACCCTCAAGCAGGTTACGCGCGAAACCGTTCTCCTGATCGATCGACTGCTCGATGGCAAGGGCTGGTCAAGAGCGGACCAGGCCGCGCTGAAGGAGATCGCGTGCCAGACGGCGGAAGCCCTCCTGCACGCCAATCCAGACGATCTCGAGATCCGTGACGTCTTCGACCGCCATAGCCCGATGACCTTCCAGGAATCAAAGCGAGAAGAAATTGAAGATTTGAAGCAGCATGCGAAGGAATACATGGGCATCGATCTGGATGATGCCGACATCGAGTCTGAAGAGGATCTGGTCGAGCACATCTACGAGCATATGAAGAACGATGAAGCCCGTGAGCGCGAGCGCTCGGCGGAGCGTCGGAAGTCGCGAGGACAGAAGCGGGCCGAAGCCAGCGCAAAGACCGCGAAGCAGCTTCTGAGAGAGATTTATCGCAAGCTCGCAAGCGCCGTGCATCCGGATCGAGAAGCCGATGCGGCGCGGCGCGCCGAAAAGAACGAGCTCATGCAACAGATCAACCGTGCGTACGCGACAAACGACCTGTTGACGTTGCTCGAGGCACAACTGCGTCTGGAGCTCATCGATCCGAATCACGCAAGCAAGCTCAGCCGTGAAAAGCTGCAGCAGTTCAACCGACTGCTCTCTGAGCAGCTCGAAGCGATGAAGACCGAGCTGCGATCGATCCAAGACGCATTCCGCATCGATCATGGACTGCCGCAGGGAAGCGCGATCGACGCGCGGAGTCTTCATCTGGTCAGTAAACAGCGCTCGCGAGAATTGCGAGCGCATATCGATCAGCAGAAAGGCTTCCTCGAAGTGCTCGCCAACAAAAGCGCGACAAAACGGTGGCTCAAAAGTCTACGTCGCTTTGACGACGATGACGGCGAGTACTGACCACCCGGGCCGAGGCTGCCACCGTGACCGTCCGGCTCCGGCAAGAAGCTGCCATTGAGATAAGACAGCCGCATTACGCCGCATCAGCAGCGTTCGTTCAGCGCGACGGGTGACCCCCTAACGAAGAATGACCCAACGCCTCGCGGCGACTGAAGAAGCGTTTAGGATTCTCAACGGTAATCATCTGGATTTCCCGTTGTGATACGCCGATTTGTTTCAGATAGGGAATCGTCTTGCGAATCGTAAACAGCATACCGTCCGGGTTGACTTTTTCCCGCTCTACGTCGCCGTGCACCCAGTCGTTCGAGAGAAATATCCTGTCGACGAAGCCGTCGTCTATGAGTTGTTTGATGCAGCCTGCCCGTTTTTGCCAGGGCAACGTCGCCCCGGGAGCCATTCCCCAGAATGTATGATCCATGCCAAGCGTGTAGCCACGCTTGGCGAGACCGCGGAGGTAATTCATATCATCCGTATCGTCGCTGTGGCCGAGCGATACTCTTGCGGGACTCACGCCCTCGGCTTCGAAGAGTTCCGCCTGCTTCTCACCGGCGCGGCGATGTGAATTCGTATGTGTTGCAATGGGAACCCCGGTAGCCTTGCTGGCGCGCGCCGCCGCCTTGAAAACTTTCTCTTCGGCGGGCGTCATGGTGTCATCGCGAGCTGCTACCTTGATTACGCCCGCCTTGATGTCTGTGCCGTCGATGCCTTGGTCGATTTCCCGGATGAAGAGCTGGGCGATCTCTTCCACGGTTCGTGCATTGTAGGAGTCGGGTGCAAAGAAATGCTGACCCGTGGCCGCCACGATTTGCATTCCAGACTTGCGTGAGATCTCTTCGCGGTAGCGAATGTCGCGGCCGATGTCGAAGGTAGTGACATCGATAATGGTCTCGATGCCTGCATCCCTCGCCGCTTTGAGCTTGTCGACGGCATCGGCTACGGAGCTCGCCCTGCTGCCGAAGATTTCTTCTGCCCCGCTGCCCAAGTGCTCATGGGTCAAAGTGAAGCCGAGCTTCGATGCATCTAGCGGTCCTAGGACAGTTTGAACGACGCCAGCACGCGCGAGCCTGGCCGCATCTGTGTTGGCGTCAGCGTTCGACGCGTGCGCGACCTGAAAGCATTCCACCGCCAAGAGACCGGCAGCCGTTGTTTGCATCAGGAAGTCTCGCCTGGTCGTCACGACGGCTCTCCGTATGAAGCGGACATGGTCACCAAGTTTTTCAGCACCGGCAAGCCAGCTCCGTCCTTATGCTCCCGCTCCGAAGCAAACAGCGGTGTGCCGCAGCAGCTCTTATTCGACACCGGATGCTTTCGGCCGCGGAACTCTATACTGATCTTATACAGCCACGCTAGATTGACCTGAAAGCCCATTGTGAATGCGCAGGATGCAGAGTCGGCATCACCACTCCACCCAGGCACCTGGCGCCAGCGTCTGAATTTCCAGAGACTTCTCGCGCGCAGCCGAGAGTAAGCGGCCGATCGGATCCTCGACCTCGACGTACTCTGCGGTTCCCGATATGCCGTAGTGAATCGGAATTACGCGGCGTGCGCCGAGGATGATCGCTGCTGCCACGGCCTGCTCGGGCGTCAACACGCCCGGCAGATCGCTGACCGGCTTGCGCCAGCCGAAGCGCGCACCATTGACCGGCAGAAATGCAGCATCGAATGGGCCGAACTGACGACCGATACGCCACCAGTGTCCATGCCAAAGTGTGTCGCCACCATGAAAGATGCGACGCCCCGCGGCCGAGACAACCCAAGATACTTGCGGGTCGCCATAGCCATCCGAGGCGGGCACGGCGGTGGCAGTGAAATCGCCGAGCAGCTGTGGCTCCCAGAGTGCCGCCGGACGCGCGCGTGCGTTTCGAGGAACAGGCAGCGGCAGCGGATTCGTTCCCACCGGGTAAACAAGAGCGCCGCCGTTGCTCAAGGCATCAGCGGCGGCCTTGGCATCGAAATGATCTGGATGCGCATGAGTGACGAGCACATAACTATCACCGACAGCATCGGCGACAGGAATCAGCGGATCCTTGAGTGAGGCTCCCCACGCATCGGGGTTGATCAGCGGGTCGATGAACAACGTCGCCTGCGGCAATTGCAGGCGAATGCCCGCCCACGCCAGACGCTGAATGCGCAAGCCTTCTCCAACGCCAGCCGCGGAGGCAGGCGCACCTGGCATCTGTCCAGCTACCGCCAGACCGCCGCAAGCGAGCACGAATTCCCGGCGCCGGATGCCACGGCGAAACATCCTGATGTCCCTATTCATGCGTGGCGCCCCTCGATGCGATCGCCGTGTCGAACGCGAACACCGACTGCGCAACGATGACCTCCAGGTTGTGCTGATGCCATTGGCGCTCGAAGGCTGCCGGCTCGACCCGAGGCGCGAGGCACGCCTCGATTCGAATCGAGGCGATGCGCTCATCGACCTCCTGAGGCGAGGCATCGGCGCGAATCCGAACCACCGCCTCTCGCAGTCGGTCCAGGTAGTGGACCGCGTTGTCCAGGACGACGGCCGGAAACCTCCCCATGTGCCCGCCGACGACCGTGCTCCTCTTGAATTGCCGCAGCCGGCCGATCGCGGCACGGATCAGCGCGGGATCCGCCTTGGAGAGATAGATGATGTTGCCGACGATGTTGTCGCCGGCACAAATCAGATCGGCGCTGGCCACATCCACGCTGACGTGGTCCATGGTCTTGCCTGGATTGTGCAGGAAGCACAGCTCGTGCTGGCCCCAGCGTAGCGTCATCGAGCTGTCGAACATCAGCTGGGGCTCACGGTAGAGCTCATCGACCCGCCGGTTCTGCGAAAGAAAGGTGAAGCGATGATGCCGGTGTGCGATCGTAAGCGCGTCCGGAAAAAGTGACATTCCGGCGATGTGATCGCTCATGAAGTGCGTGGCCGCGATGGCACGCACCTTCTTACCCATGTCCTCGCACAAAACACGACGCAACCAGTGCGCGTCTGCAACGCTGCCGAGCGAGTCGACCAGCAGTACATCGTCTCCGTCGAGGAATGCAGTGGCGACCGACTCATACTCGTCGCCGACGAACATCAGTACGTTGGAGCTCAGCTCTTCGAATCTCACGATGATCCCCGGTTGGTTCGATGGCGCCATCGTCACCAACAGCGGGGCCGGCGACAAACGAGATGTTTTGCCGGCCGCGTTAGAAAAACTAACCTGATACGATGTGCACCCGGCCTCCGTAAACCTGAATCATCGTGAAACCCCGCCACCCCGCGCCGCTAAATGCGCTGCGAGCTTTCGAGGCAGCCGCACGCCACCGCAGTTTTCGGACCGCGGCCGCGCAGTTGTTCGTCACTCCGGCGGCGGTGAGCCATCAGGTAAAGCAACTGGAGGCCTACCTCGGCGTGAAGCTGTTCCACCGCGGCCATCGCCTGGTGGAGCTGACCCCCAAAGGCGAGGAACTGGCCGCTTCGCTGAGCGAATTGTTCGGATTGCTCGATCTCGCTCTAGATCGCGCCACTGCAGCCACGGTCGCGAATCTCCGCGTTAGCACGGTGGAATCGTTCGCGGCGAAATGGCTTGCGCCCAGGCTGCACCGGTTCCATCGCGACGTCCCCGATCTCAAAGTGCGCATCGACACCAGCAACGAGCATGCAGACCTCGTCCGCGGCGCCATCGATGTCGCCATCCGCTACGGACCTGGCGGTTACAGCGAGGTTTCTTCCGAGCGACTCATGGGCGCACCCGTGTTTCCAGTCTGCGCGCCTTCGCTGATGGGCGACGAAACCCGCCCACTGACGAAGCCCGCGGATCTGCGGCATCACACGCTGCTCCACGACGAAAGCGCAGCCGGTCGCCCCGGCGTGCCAGACTGGTCGACATGGTTGAAAGCCTCGGGTGCAACTCTCGTGGACGCAACCCGCGGACCCGTCTTCGCAAGCATCTATCTGGCGCAGGAAGCTGCTGTCGCAGGACACGGCATCGCGTTAGGTGTTGCACCGCTGGTCGAGGAGGACCTGCGACAGGGTCGTCTCGTCAGGCCATTTGAGCATTCTCTCGAGAATGGCTACGCATTCTGGATCGTGCGCCGAGATGACGCGGACGCGAACCCGGCCATCGATGCTTTCTGCCATTGGTTGCGAAAAGAGGCCGGCTGACGGGCCGATTGGAAGTCAGCTGGAGGGCTCGCCTCCTAACTCTTCGGCTGATACAGCGTCGGCGGAGGCGGCGCCAGGCGCGGCGAGCCTGACTTCACCCACGCGTCATAGCGCATGCGAAGCGTGCGCACCGGATTGGCGCTCTCGCCCCGTTTGATGTCGTTGTCCATCACGCTGATGTATGCGAAGTATTTGCCATCGTTGTGAGTGACGCCCGGCTGGTCGTTCTTATCGGCGATGGCGATGTAGGAAACATGCGCCGTCTTGTTGTCGCAAGGAACGAAGTCCATCGGGTTCGATTCGCAATTGCAGCGGTGATCTCCGCCGTTGACGTCGGCCGCTTCCATCGCCGCCATCACGCGATCGGCCAACGTGCCCGTGGCGCGGGTGAATGCGAGCGCGGCCAGATGCACCACCTGATCGCCCAGCAGCGTGTTGCCCTGAACCTGATAGTAGATGTCGGGGCCGACCTGGCCGCCGAAGTACAACGACGAGCGCGAGTTGCCGGCGCCGTTGAATCCGGCGCGATTGTTGCTCGCGGTGATGTCCTTGCCATTGGGCATGGAGACGATGCCGAACTGTCGCCGCTCGATGTTCGGATCCTTCTTGAGCATTTCGATGATGTCGGCGGGCGGCGTGCCCTTCTTCAGTTCCCGATAGACCAGCATCTGGTTCTCGTGCGTGTTGTCGGCGCCGGCCTGGCAGGCCGCCACTCCGACGCCGGGCACGATCACCGCCTGCAGGTCCATCAAGTCACGCGCAGCGTTGGGCTCGCGCTTGGGGAATGCCTCTTGCCGGACGCAGGTCGCCGACGCGATCACCACCTGGCCGCTACGCGCATCCAGCGCGATCACCGACCACGTTGCCCACGCAGGCGCCGAGCCCGCGAACAGAATGAACGCCAGCGCAAGGTGTCTCATCATCGGCCATCCCCCTTTTGTCGGCCGAGCATATCAAGAAGCAAACGAATAGATTTTGCGCAGCGACCCTGGTATCCGCCGATTTTTATGATGCGAGGCCGCCCACGCGCGCGGCAAATCCAGCGCGCGACAAAAATCGGTCGCGATGTGCCGCGGGCGTGAATGGATTCACCAGTCGCCGCGCCGGCTTGCATCCTGCTATCTTCGCTGGACAACAAGAGCTCCGGGGAGCATTCGATGGCATCGAAGCGTTCGTGCGGCCTGGCAACTGTGGCCGCGTTGCTGATCGGTTACTTCAACTGCGCGCGAGCGGGCACTGTCGATTTCGACGCAGCGACCGTCGCGGATCTGAACCAAGCCTTCAAAGCCGGCACGCTCACGTCCGAACAACTGGTCCAGCATTGCCTCGCGCGCGTCGAGGCGTACGACCGCCAGGGGCCGAAGATCAACGCCGTCATCATGCTGAATCCGAAGGCGCTCGAGACCGCTCGCGCGCTCGATGCCGAGCGCAAGAGCAAGGGCCCGCGCTCACCCTTGCACGGCGTGCCGGTGCTGCTGAAGGACAACTTCGATACATTCGATATGCCCACCACGGGCGGCTCGGTGCTGCTGGAGAATTGGATACCGCCCGATGATGCCTTCGTCGTCAAAAAGCTGCGCGACGCCGGCGCGATCATTCTGGGCAAGCTCAATCTCTCCGAGTTCGCCTCGGGCACGGCGCACAGTTCGCTGGGTGGCCAGACGCTCAATCCTCATGACTTGATGCGCACCCCATCCGGCTCCTCCAGCGGCACCGGTGCAGCCATCGCCGCCGCGTATGCGCCGATCGGTTTGGGTACCGACACCGGCGGCTCGATTCGTGGTCCTTCGTCCGCCAATGGCATCGTGGGTTTGAAGCCGACGCACGGCTTGATGAGCCGCGACGGCATCATTCCGCTGGCGTTGTCCTTCGATACCGGCGGACCGATGGCACGCAGCGTCTATGACGTTGCCGTCGCACTGGGTGTCATGACGGGCATCGACTCCGCGGATCCGGCGACCCAGAAGAGCAAGGGAAAATTCGCGACCGACTACACTCGGTTCTTGAAGGCCGATGCATTGAAGGGCGCGCGTATCGGCATCGCTCGCGATTTCCTCGGTGCGGATCCGGATGTCGATTGGGTAATGGAATCGGCGCTCGAATCGATGCGCAAAGCGGGCGCGACCATCGTCGACGTGAGCTTTCCGAAGTGGCTGATCGACAGTAAGCCGGAGTTCTATGCCGCGGTTCGTCGCCCGGAGTTCGCCGCCCAGATCAGCCAGTATCTCGCCGCGACCGGACCGGCTTATCCGAAGAACATCCAGGAACTGATCGAACGGTCGAATGACGTGCGCTCGTTGCGCCCGGGTGGCGCCGGCCCGAATCCGATTCGTTGGAATCTGTTCAAGAAGGAAGCGGAGAGCGGCAAGCTCGACGACTATCGTTACCTCTCCGTTCGCGATCACGCCCTGCCGATGGTGCGCGCGGTGGTCGAAGGCATTCTCGCGGCGGAGAAGCTCGATGCCATCGTCTACCCAACCTCATCGCGCCGGCCGCCGTTGATCGCCGAGGCGCCGCCCTCACCTGACTCGGCGTCCGCTGTCGACATCGCCAATCTCACGGGCTTTCCCGATTTGATCGTGCCCGCCGGCTTCACGACGGACGACCTGCCGGTCGGCATTTCTTTCTTCGGTCCCGCGTTCAGCGAACCAAAGTTGTTCGCGCTCGGCTACAGCTTCGAACAAGCCACGCGTGTGCGGCGCCTGCCGGTGAACACGCCGCAGCTGGAGAATCAGTCGGTCACGGTGCCTTGAGGCGAGGAAGGCCTCATTTGTTAAGTTACTTCAAGCCAGGCTGAACGCGAATAGATACAAGCGAAGAAGGCGGTTCTCATCGCCGCCGCGGAGTGCATAATCGCGGCCAGGATCGACTCAGCAATGTCGCAGTCGTCACACGGCCAGTGACATAACAATAATCCAGGGAGAAGAGGCGATGCGTTTCATTTCCGCGCTCATGCTCATCGTCGTGTCCACTGTGCTCACGGCGTGCGGGGGCGGCGGCGGCGGCGGCGGTGGTGGCGGCGGTGGTGGCGATGGCGGCGGATCGAACACTCCACCCCCTACCCAATCTTTGTTACCGCAATCGATTGCCTTTGCGATGACTGGCCCCGTGCAGCGCTCGTTGGTCGAAGGCGCTTTCACCAACGTCGCTTCTGGCGGCGAAGGGACTGGCGCCATTACGTACAGCAGCAGCAACACCGGCGTTGCAACTGTGGGCGCCGGCGGTGCGGTGACGCTCGTGGCGGCAGGCACGACGCAGATCAGCGCTGCGAAAGCTGCCGACTCGAGGTTTGCGGCCGCCAGTGCGACTTACGTTCTGAACGTGACCTCTCCCGGAGCCGTGTCATTTACGGCGCTCGTTGGCGAACTAGACTCGCAGGTTTCTTTCTCCGCAGCTGCTCGTGGACTGCAGTTCCTGCGTTCGACACAATCCGACTGCAATCCCGCGCAGATCACTTCGTGCACGAACGGTGCAACGGACGTTGTCGGCGACTCCGCCATTCTCGAGCAGGCCGCGACCTTATCGAGGGATGCGTCCTACTGGCTGCGCAGAGGCGACGTGATCGGCACGCCCGCACGCATCTCACAGCAGCGTTTCCTGGCACGGTCCGGCGCACAGATGGCCAGTTTCAAGGGCAAGCTGTGGCTCATCGGCGGTCAGCAGACTGATATCGAGGTGAAGTCGGATGTCTGGTCGTCCGAAGACGGCATCGTTTGGACGCTCGAGACCGATCGCGCCGGATTTGCTGTACGAGGCCGCCATCAACTACTCGCCTACAACGATCGGCTCTGGGTGATCGGCGGAAATGGCAGCGGCCCCTATGTCAAGGACGTGTGGCGCAACGATGTCTGGTCTTCCGCCGATGGCGTCCATTGGACACAGGCGACCGCCGAGGCGGCGTTTCCAGGCCGGCTCCTGGCGGGCGCAGTCGTGTTCGATGGACGCATGTGGATCGTTGGCGGTGCAACCTATTCGACCGGTGGAAACGACGTCTGGTCATCCACGGATGGCGTGACCTGGAATCTGGCAACGGCAGCGTCGGCCTTCGGCTACCGCGCGGGCCACACGGTCACGGTCTTCAACGGCAAGATGTGGCTGGTCGGCGGTGGCGCCGTGGGCGAAGCGGTCGTCTGGTCCTCGAGCGACGGCGCGACCTGGGTGCCCGAAGTCACAAACGCTCCCTTCGGCCAACGATCTCTGCATGTGGCCGCGGCCTTCAACGGCCGGCTTTGGGTGACTGGCGGACGCACAGACGGCGTACCTTATTGGAATGACGTGTGGTCGTCGGCCGATGGCGTGAACTGGGTCGAAGAGCGCGCCGGCGCATCGTTTTCGAAGCGCGCATACATCGCGGGTACCGTGCACAACGCCCGCATGTGGGTTGCCACGGGTGAAATCCTGCCGAGTGAAGTCGTGCCGGTCAGCGGAGGCGGAATGGTACTTCTTCTGCACAACACCGGCGATGTGTGGTCGAGTGCGGACGGCCTCGACTGGACGCAGATGACGCCGCATGCGCCGTTCTTTCCGGGCGCTCACAACGTGCAGACCCTCGGTGAGAAATTGTGGGTCGTCGGCGGATCGGATGGATCCAGCGGTCGAAACGATGTCTGGTCCTCCACGAACGGCAGCGACTGGCAGCGAGCGCCAGCCACCCAGGCATTTCCGGCTCGCCAGAATCCTGGGGTAACGACATTCCAGAATCGCTTGTGGGTGACGGGAGGATCCAGCTCCGCAACCGGCCCTGTGCCGCTGGCGGACGTATGGCATTCGGATGACGGAAGTGCGTGGACCAAGGCTATCGATGCGGCAACCTTCGGCCCGCGCGCCGGGCATGCATTGGTCGCATTCAACAATCAAATGATGCTCGTCGGCGGCATGGACGGGACCGGTTTGCGCAATGACGTATGGACTTCGAGCGATGGAGTCGCTTGGACACAATTGACAGCGAGTGCGGCGTTCCCTGCGCGCGCATTCGCGCAAATCGCCGTTCTCGACGGCCGGGTCTGGTTGCTTGGAGGTGCGGGTGCCGCTGGCGAACTGACGGACAGCTGGTCTTCCACGGATGGCGTGACCTGGCAGTTGGCGTCCGCCGCCGTGCCTCATCTGCCGAATCGGAACGCAACGCTTCGCGCATACAACGGCAAGCTGTGGTTGACGGGCGGTTACCGGTTCGGAGGCGCGCCAGGGTACGGGGAGATCATCTATTCGAACGACATCTGGTCGAGCACCGATGGTGCTGCGTGGACCAAGGCTCCCGTCAGCGCTCGCTTCGCGCCACGCTCGGGAGCCTCGCTCGTCGATTTCAAGAATGCATTGTGGCTGATCAGCGGCAGCGATCGATATGGACCGAAAAGCGACGTGTGGACGTCGCCAGACGGCGTGCAATGGAGAATGTCCTACTCAGGAAACATCGCCTATCCCTGAGCAGGATCGCCTCCGCTCAATGCCGCCATCGGCTCATGCGGTTTTCTGAAGTCCGTTTGGTGTTCCTGGCGAACAGCATCGCACCGACAGCGACCGCACCGGCCGTGAGCAACGCAGCTCCGGCGGCGGCGCCCGCGGGGAACGATCGAACTGTCGACTCGGCGAACTCGGCGGCATGCGGCTTCATCAGCTCCAGGCGCCGCTTCGTCATCTCGATGCCGAGCCGGCCAAGCTGATCGCGCAGCAAGCGCTCCGCTGCCGGCAGCAGCCGCGTCTCCTCATCCGCCACGTGATGCATCACCAGGCGCATCAGCGCGAAGAACTTCTCATCGCACGCTGCTTCGTCGGTGGGGCCATCGCGCCCCATCAGCCCGCGCAGTTCGCCGATCAGCGTACGCATCTGCTCGTGCTCCGGTTCGCTCTTCTCCAGGACTTCGTCCCCGGTCAATACCTCACGCAACGCCGGATAGAAAATCTCCTCCTCGAGTTGCGCGTGGATTTCGATCGATAAGCAGGCATTGGTTATCAGGGCGCGCTTTTTCGCTGGCAGCACGTCCGGCTTGTAGCGGTGAAAGACCGCGAGCACCTGGGAATGATCCATCCGGATCATGGTCGTGATGCTAGGTGTGATGCGCTCGGCAACCGGATTCATGTTCGCTCCCCCGCAAGGCAATTCAGCATGGTGACTCATCACCAACGGCGGACCCGAAGCCTTGTTCCCAGCGCGTCCGTGATACGCGAGCGCCTACAACCAGAGCGGGTTTCCCCTGCGCGGGGACCGTTACGGACGTGGCGAGATGCTGATTTCCGGCAGCCGGTCATCGTAGAAAGCCAGGCGTCCCTTGAGGGCGAGGTGCTCTTCGTACGGGTCTTCGTACGACCAGACCGCATCCTTCAGCTCCTTGTCGCCCGCCTTGATGGAAAAATAATTGGCCACGCCTTTGAATGGACACTGCGACGTAGTGGCCGAGCGCTCCAGCCGTTTCATATCGACATCCGCGCGTGGAAAGTAGTAACGAACCGGACTGCCATCCTCCTCGACCTTAACGACATCGCTCGACTCCGCGATGGTCTCGTCCGCGATCGACACCTTGATCCGTTCCCTCAACTGACGCTCCGCCACCTTGTGCTGGGGATGTTCCCGATGGCCTGGAGATCTGGTCATGGTCCGTGCCTCCATCGAACAGGATTAGCAATGCAACAAGATAGAAGATGACTCGGTTCCCTACACCATTCCCGCGAGGGGAACTTTGCCGGAGACTCTGAATTGCTGACCGAATGGGTCGTCTCAGGAGTCGAGCGTGCCAGTCAGCATTCATCACATCCCGCGCCTGCTCGGCCTGGATCACACCCTGGCGCTCATGCGCGATCCCTATGAATTCATTTCTCGCCACTGTCGCAGCTTCGGCTGGGACGTGTTCGAAATGCGACTGCTGCTGCGCCGAACTCTGTGCATGACTGGCGCTGACGCCGCGAAGGTATTCTACGACCCCACGCGATTCAAGCGCGCGGGCGCCGCTCCACTGCGACTGCAGGAATCGTTGCTGGGCGTCGGCGGCGTGCAGTCTTTGGACGGCGTCGAGCATACGCACCGAAAGCAAATGTTCCTGTCATTGATGAGCTCGGAACGCTTGCAAGAGCTCGCTTCGATAATGACCAGAACGTTGAGGACGGGCGCCGAACGTTGGTCTACCCTCGATCGGATCGTGCTCTATGACGAGCTGCACGCAGTACTCACACGCAGTGTCTGCGAATGGGCCGGCGTACCCCTTCCCGAAGAAGATGTCACAAAGCGAGCGCAACAGTTATGCGCAATGTTCGATCGGGCCGGCGCTGTCGGGCCGCCCCATTGGTGGTCACGGCACGCACGCAATCGAGCGGAACGTTGGATGGCCGAGATCATCGAGAGCATCCGCGCCGGCAGAATCGACTCATCTCAGCACAGCGCCGCGCATCAGATCGCGTCTTATCGAGACGGCCAGGGACAACCCTTAGATGCGAAGACCGCCGCCGTCGAACTACTCAACGTGCTACGCCCGACTGTTGCGCTGTCGGTATATATCGTATTTCTCGTCCATGCATTACACGTGCATCCAGAGTACAAACGCCGGCTCGAGACTCAGGACGGGCACCTTGCGCAAGCTTTCGTGCAGGAGGTCCGGCGCTTCTATCCGTTCTTCCCGGCCGTTCCTGCGATCGTGCGAGAGAGCTTCGAATGGAAAGGCATGCCGTTTACCGAAGGCACTCGAGTGCTGCTGGATCTGCACGGCGTGAATCACGATCCACGCGTCTGGAAAGAACCCAAGCTGTTCATGCCCGATCGCTTTCTGAGCTGGCAGGAGAATGCATACACGCTCGTCCCGCAGGGTGGCGGCGATCACCTGCGCAATCATCGCTGCGCCGGTGAATGGCTGACGATCGCATTGATGAAAGCCGCGCTGGAGTTCTTCGTGACCGGCGTGAGTTACCAGCTGCCTGAGCAAGATCTCGGGATCGATCGTACTCGATTGCCCGCCCTGCCCCGCAGCCGCCTGATCCTGAGCGACGTGCGTTTGCTCTAACAGGAACACTGTCAGCAGGCCAGCCGTTGCCGAACAAATCCCGGAGACGAGCATGGCAACGCAAACAGATTTGAACGGCAAGGTCGTGGTAATCACCGGCGCATCCAGCGGCTTCGGTCGCGGCGCCGCGCTGGAGTTCGCGAGCGAAGGCGCATCGGTCGTGCTTGCAGCGAGGCGCGGCGAAGCGCTCGATACCGTCGCGCGCGAGTGCGAGATCGCAGGCGGAACGGCGATCCCGGTCTCTGTCGATGTAAGTAGTGAACGCGATGTGGAGCAATTGGCCGAGACGGCAATTTCCCGATGCGGCCGCATCGACGTGTGGATCAACAACGCCGGCGTCGGCGCGCTGGGGCGCTTCGAGGACATCCCTATCGATGTTCACGAGCAGACCATCAAGACCGACTTGCTCGGCACGTTGTATGGCTCGTACTTCGCCTATCGTCAGTTCCTGAAGCAAGGCGGCGGCACGCTCATCAACATTGCTTCGGAGCTCGGCAAGACCAGCGTGCCCTACTACACGTCTTACGCCGCGGCCAAACATGGCGTTGTCGGTCTGAGCGATTCGCTGCGCCAGGAAGTCAAACAGAACAAGATTGCCGGCGTGCACATCTGCACCATCCTGCCGACCGCGCACGACACGCCGTTCTTCGATCATGCGGCCAACTACACCGGCCACGAAGTGACACCGCCGAAGCCGCTGCACGATCCGCAGAACGTCATCGACGCGATCGTCGAAGTCGCGCGCGATCCGGAGGACGAACGCATCGTTGGCGGCGACGGCATTCTGAAGGTCGCCATGGCGAATCTCATGCCCGGCGTCACGGAAAAAATGGAAGCCAAGATGATGCACCAGACCCAATTCGAGAAAGCGCCGCGGGGCGAAGACTCGCCAGGCGCGGTGGAACAGCCCACGGCCCGCGGCACAGCGGTGGATATGAACCGGCGCAAGCAAAAGAAGTCTGCGCCCGCGAAGGAGTAATGCACATGGCCCAATCAACTCAGTGGCGAGATGCGCCGTTAGCCGGCGATGACTTGTATGGAGACCGCGAGAACCGCAGACGTTATCGCGACAACGAGCGCGACGAGCATCGGCGATTCGCGGCCGAATATGAATACGAGCACCAGAACGGCCTGCCGCGCCGCTCCGCGTTGATCGACTACGACGAAGTCGACGTCGACTTCACCGGCGGTCAGTATCGACCCGGACGACGTCATGCCACCGAGGGTGGCTTCGCCTATGGCAATTACGGCGGAGTCACGCCGGAGGGCCGCCGATACGAAGGCGCCAGCGACGAAGGCGCGAATTATCCGCAGCCGCGAGTGAGCAATCGAGGCCGAGGACCCCGCGGCTATCAACGCGCCGATGAACGAATTCACGAGGACGTCTGCGAGCGACTCACCGATGACGAGCACATCGACGCCTCGGATATCGAGGTGACAGTCGCCAACTGCGAAGTGACATTGAGTGGAACGCTACGCTCGCGGAATGCGAAACGCCGGTCCGAATACGTCGCGGAGCAGGTGCGCGGCGTGAAGGATGTTCACAATCTCATCCGCGTCGTGGATGAACAGACACGCCAGACCGATGTGGCTAGAAACACCGGGATGAAAGTGTAAAGCGCAGCTTCACAAACGACGCGGCCGCAGGCTCAAAGAACCTGCGGCCGCTTGGGTCGATACCAGAAGAATCAGGCGCTCAGCCGCTGCGGAAACGCACCGACGTTGGCGACATTCTTGGCCACATCCAGCAGCGTCGGCTGACCGTTCTGGGACAAGCCGGCCGCATCGAGCAAGCCCTTTTCGGCCAGCCACTTCTTGTTGAACAGACGCGACTGATACTTCGCGCCGTTGTCGCACAGGATGGTGACGATCGTGTGGCCGGGGCCGAGCTGCTTCGCGATCTGCACGGCCGCGGCGACGTTCACGCCGCTGGTGCTGCCGAGGAACAAACCTTCATCGCGCAGCAGCTGATACACCGTGCGCACGCACTCGATATCGGTGATGTGCAGAGCATCGTCGATCGGCGAGCCTTCGAGGTTCGCGGTGACGCGACCGATGCCGATGCCTTCGGTGATCGAGCCGGGACCGGTGGCCTTCAGCTCGCCATTGCGCAGCCAGTGATACAACGAGCTGCCCTGCGGGTCGGCCAAGGTGACGCGCACCTTGGAATTTTGTTTCTTGAGGAAGCGCGAGATGCCGCCGAGCGTTCCGCCCGTGCCGGTCGCGCACACGAACGCATCGATCTTGCCGCCGGTCTGCTGCCAGATTTCCGGACCGGTCGTCTGCTCATGCGCATCGCGGTTCGCGGTGTTATCGAACTGGTTGCCCCACACCGCGCTCGGAATCTCATCGGCCAACCGGCCGGCGATCTTCTGGTAATGATTCGGGTCGCTGTACGGCACCGTCTTCACGCGCAGCACTTCGGCGCCGAGCGTTTCGATCATCTGGTATTTCTCGTTGGACTGGTTGTCCGGCATCACGATGACGCAGCGATAGCCGCGGGCATTGCAGACATGCGCGAAGCCAATGCCGGTGTTGCCGGCGGTGCCTTCGACCAGCGTGCCGCCCGGCTTCAATTTGCCGCTGCGTTCAGCCGCTTCGATGATGGCGCGCGCGGCGCGATCTTTCACCGAGCCGCCCGGGTTCATGAACTCGGCCTTGCCGAGGATTTCACATCCCGTGAGCTCGCTGAAACGATTCAGGCGGATCAGTGGCGTGTTGCCGATGGCATCGGCGAAGCCATGACGGATAATTTCATTCGAGCTGCTCATGCGGACAGCCTTCCTTCATCGGTAGATGCGACTTCGACGGAGCGCGTGTTGAACCAATGCAAAGCCTCGTGCAGGCGAGTCACCTCGCCCACGATCAGCAATGCCGGCGATTCCACGCGAGCTCCGGCGGCTTTCTGAACCAGATCGGCAATCGTGGCGGTCACCACGCGTTGCGACGGGCGAGTTCCGTGCTCGATGAGCGCGGCGGAGCGATCTTCAGGCACGCCGTGCTCACGCAACCGAGCGACGATGTTCTCGAGCTGGTTCAGGCCCATGTAGAACACCACCGTATGACCGGGACGCGCGAGCGCGGCCCAATCGACATTGTCAGACTCACCTTTGCAATGTCCCGTAACAAACGTCAGTGCCTGCGCGTGATCGCGATGGGTGAGCGGGATGCCGGCATATGCGGCACAACCCGCCGCGGCCGTCACGCCCGGCACGACTTCGAATCGAATGCCTTCGGCGGCCAGCGCTTCCAACTCTTCGCCGCCCCGGCCGAAGATGAAGGGATCGCCGCCTTTCAACCGGCACACGCGCTTGCCTTCTTTGGCGAGCTTCACGAGTAGCGCGTTCGTATCCTCTTGCGACACGTGATGATTGCCCGCCGCCTTGCCGACGTAGATCCGCTCGGCGTCGCGACGCGCGAGATCGAGCACATCGGCTGAAACGAGGCGGTCGTACACAATCACGTCCGCGTTCTGCAACGCTCGCAGCGCGCGTAACGTCAGTAAGCCCGGATCGCCGGGGCCCGCGCCGACCAATGCCACTTCGCCCGCGAACTTCGATTGCTTCGCGAAACGGGTGAGCGAGTTGCCGATGCGATCGAGCACGCCTTGACCCGCCGCGTCCTCGCGACCGGACAGCACATCGGCGGCAATCGAGCCGTCGAAGAAATTTTCCCAGAAGCGCCGTCGCGTGCTGGCGTGTTCCAGCTTTGCCTTCACGGTCGGACGCAGCTTGCCAGCAAGCTTGGCGAGATCGCCGAGCCGCTGCGGCAGGAACGATTCGAGCTTCTCGCGCAGTCGACGCGTCAGAACGGGCGCATCGCCGCTGCTGCCCACCGCGACAACGACGGGTGAGCGATCGACGATCGCCGGCATGATGAACCGCGACAGCTCGCGATCATCGACCACGTTCACCGGAATGTTCCGACGCTCGCACTGATGCGCGACCCACGCGTTGACCGATTGCTTGTCGGTCGCGGCGATGGCGAGCCGCATGCCCTCCAGCAACTCGGGCTGAAATTCGCCAGCGACGTAAGCGATGACACCGGCTGCGGCCTTCTCCGCCAGCGACTCGATCAGGTCGGGAGAGACGACCGTAACCTTCGCCTGCGTGCGCAGGAGCAGATCGATCTTGCGCGCAGCCACTTCCCCGCCGCCGACGACCAGCACCGGTTCGTTCGCGAGCCGTAGAAAGATGGGGAAGTAGTCCATATGCGCGTCGTCCTGCGACGCCCGACGTCGCGGCTTACTGGCCGGCCGCGCGACGCGGCTCGACCTTCAGCGGAATGACCCGGCGGCGCGGCTGCAGGCCGCACTCGCGAGACTCGGGATTCTCCCACCACCAGCGGCCGGAGCGCGGGTCGGCGCCAGGCTCCACTGCCCGGGTGCACGGCGCGCAGCCGATGCTGGGAAAGCCTTTGTCATGCAGGGCGTTGTACGGAAGGCTTCGAGCCTTGATATACGCCGACACGTCGGCCTCGGTCCAGTCCAGCATCGGGCTGATTTTCCACAGGCCGTAGCGGTCGTCCCAGGACTTGGCCTCACCCAGCGCGCGCTCGGCGGACTGCTCACGGCGCACGCCAGTGACCCAGGCCTTACGGCCGGCGATGGCGCGCTTGAAGGGCTCGATCTTGCGGATGCCGCAGCAGGATTGACGCTCGTCGGTCCCGAGGTAGAAACCGTTGATACCATTGTCGCGCACGTACTGCTCGATGGCCTCGGCCTGCGGATAGAACACCTGAATGCGGCGCTGATAGCGGCGCTCCAGGCGGTCCAGCAGCGACAGGGTCTCATCGTGCAAGCGGCCGGTATCGAGCGTGAACATCTCGATTTCCGGCGTGTACGTGTTGATGATGTCGGTCAACACCATGGCCTCGAGGCCGAGGCTGTTGGAGTAGACCACGTCCTGGTGCTCGCGAACGGCCTGCTCCAGCAGGGCGCGAGTTCCCTCGACGAGGGTTTGCAGGCGGGGCGACAGTGCATCGGTCATGGTCAATCGGTCCTTATTCTCTGTCGTGCACTGTAGCTAACCCGCTTATAACCAGGGAAAGACTGGTTTGTTCTGTCATGATGCGGGCCCGTTATGACTTCGCCGCACCCCGTTCGTTATAGTTAAGTGCATGAAACTACAACAATTAAGGTACCTCGCCGCCATCGTCGAGAACGACCTGAACATCACCGCCGCGGCCGAGCGCCTGCATACCTCGCAGCCGGGCGTCAGCAAGCAGCTGAAACAGCTCGAGGACGAGCTGGGGTTTCCCATCTTCCTGCGCCAGGGGCGAACCCTGACGCGGGTCACGCCGGCCGGTAAGCGGGTCATCGACCGGGCGCAGAAAATCCTCAAGGAAGTCCAGAGCATCAAGCGCCTGGCGGACGAGCAGAAGGGCGACGGCAAGGGCTCGCTGGCGATCGGCACGACCCACACGCAGGCCCGGTATGTCCTGCCCCAGGTCATCCGACGCTTCCGGGAGCGCTATCCCGACGTGGAGCTGCACCTCCACCAGGGCACCTCCGAGCAGATCGCCGACATGGCCGCGCGGGACCGCATCGACTTCGCCATCAACACCGGCTCGCAGGAGCTGTTCACCAACCTGGTGCTGTTGCCGTGCTATCGCTGGCATCGGCGCATCGTCGTGCCGCAGGGTCATCCGCTCGCGAGCGAAGGCAAGGTGACTATCGAGACACTGGGCAAGTATCCGATCGTCACGTACGTCTTCGGATTCTCGGGCCCGTCTTCGTTACAGCAGATTTTCGCGCGTCATGGCATTACGCCGCACGTGGCGCTCACCGCTCGTGATGCCGATGTGATCAAGACGTATGTGCGCCTTGGGATGGGTGTGGGGATCGTCGCCAGCATGGCCATGGATCCGCGCGAGGATTCGGACCTGGTGTCCATCGACGCGTCGCATTTGTTCCCGGCGCATTCGACCTGGGTGGGCTTCCATCAAGGCGCCCTGCTGCGCAGCTACATGTACGACTTTCTGCAATTGCTCGCACCGCATTTGACACGCCGGCTCGTGGATCGCGCCGGCAATGCGGCCACGCCGTCCGATGTGGAGGCGTTGTTCACGGATGTGGAACTACCGGTCTATCGCTAGACCGACGATAAGGATGTTTTGCACGCCATGTCAGCCAATCCAGAAAGACCCAAAGCCCGCTCGCTCAAACCGCTGCGCGAGCTTTGGCCGTATCTCAGCAGATATAAGGGCGTTCTGACGCTCGCGATGATCGCGCTGCTGCTGGCCGCGGCGGCGATGCTGGTGATCCCGATGGCGTTTCGCGATCTCATCGATCGCGGCATGGCGGCACAGGACGCGGCCACCATCAATACTTACTTCGTCGCGTTTCTCGTCGCCGCGGCGCTGTTCGGCATCTTCGCCGCTTTGCGCCTGTATTTCGTCACCTGGCTGGGCGAGCGAGTCGTCGCCGATCTGCGGGCGGATATCTACGCGCGCGTGGTGCGGATGGATCCGACATTCTTCGAGGTCACTCGGATCGGCGAAGTGCTGTCCCGACTGACGACGGATACCACGCTGGTGCAAGGCATCGCCGGCGTGAATCTCTCCATGACCTTGCGCTCGATCGTGCAGCTGATCGGCGCCCTGGTGTTGATGATCGCCACCAGCCCGTCGCTGGCCGGCATGATCGTCGTGCTCATTCCGCTGGTGATCTTTCCGATCATCGCGGTCGGCCGGAAGCTGCGTACGTTGTCGCGCGAATCGCAGGATAAAATCGCCGACACTAGCGGCCTTGCCGGCGAGACGCTGAATGCCATTCAAACGGTGCAGGCATTCACGCTGGAGGGCTTGCACACCAAACGCTATAGCACGGCCGTCGAAGACTCGTTCCGAGTGGCTCTGCAGCGGACGAAGGTCCGCTCGGCCATGTCGGCGATCGGCACGATGATGATCTTCGGCGCGATCACGTTCGTGCTGTGGCAGGGTGCGCATCGCGTGCTCGACAAGGAGATGACCGGCGGCGAGCTGAGCCAGTTCCTGATCTATGCCGTGTACGTCGCGATCGCAGCGGCCACGCTGAGCGAGATGTGGGGTGAAGTGCAGCGCGCGGCCGGCGCGATGGAGCGCCTGGTCGAATTGAAAGTCGCGACCCCGAACATCGTCGCGCCTCCCAAGCCGCAGCCGTTTCCCAGCCCGCCGCTCGGGCGCATCACGTTCGAGCACATTTCGTTTCGTTATCCCTCACGCCCGGAATCGCTGGCGCTCGACGATTTGTCGCTGGCCATCGAACGTGGCGAGACTGTCGCGTTCGTCGGCCCTTCGGGCGCGGGCAAGAGCACGACGTTTCAGTTGCTGCTTCGTTTCTACGATCCGGCGTCGGGGCGCATCACCATCGATGGCGTGGATATTTCTCAAGCGAAGCCGGAAGACGTTCGCGCGCGCATCGGCTTGGTGCCTCAGGAGACGGTGTTGTTCGGCACCACCGCGCGAGAAAACATTCGCTACGGCCGGCCGAATGCTTCCGACGCCGACATCGAAGCCGCGGCTCGCGCCGCCGGGGCCGATGAGTTCATTCGTGAGCTCCCGCAAGGCTACGACACTCATCTCGGCGAGAAAGGCACTCGCCTTTCCGGCGGTCAACGCCAACGCATCGCCATCGCTCGCGCGCTGCTGAAAGATCCGCCTATCCTGCTATTGGACGAGGCCACCAGCTCGCTCGATGCCGAAAGCGAACGTTACGTGCAGGAAGCGCTCGAACGCCTGATGGAACATCGCACGACCCTGGTCATCGCCCATCGCCTCGCGACCATTCTCAAAGCCGACCGCATCGTCGTGCTGGACCACGGCCGCATCGTCGACATCGGCACTCACGCGCAACTGCTCGAGAGCAACGAGCTCTATGCGCGCCTGGCAGCGTTGCAGTTCGCGGACTTGAGCGGGAGTGTGCCGGCGACCGCCGCCTGACCTTCGAGCAATCATGGAACGATTACCACTGCTCGCCACTGTCACTGAAGCCGTACAACGATATCGAGAGCAATTCTTCGCTCTACTGCGTGTGATTGCACTTCCCGCGCTGGCGTACGCGGGGATGTCGTATCTCTGGAACCAATGGTCTTCGGCGAGCCCTCTGACGAGACCTTTGCTATTGGTCGCTCAAGCATTGCCGCTGACGCTGGCGGCGCTCTCCTGTCACCGCGTCCTCTTGCTGGGACCTGAATCCGTACCCTCCTTCGGCGCGTCCGGCACCCAGGCGCGCGACTGGCGATTCGTCGGCATGGCGGCAGGGCTGTTCGTGATCACCAACCTGCTGCTCCAGGTGCCAGTCACGGCGACCTTCCTTTTCTTGCAGTTGGACAACCCCGGCTTACTCTCGATGGAGCACGACACCATTTCTGCCATCGGACGATTTGCCGCCCTGCCGGCGATCTATGTCGCCTGCCGATACTCCATCTGCCTCCCCGCGATTGCGACCGATCGCCCGATGCGCATGAGACAGGCTTGGGCATGTACCAGGGGGTACGGCATGCGCCTGCTACTGTTGATCGGCGTATCTCCGTGGCTGCTGCATTTCGTGCAGCGCTCGCTGGCCGACCTGTTCGCCTCGGATACCGATTACGCCATCGCCAGCAATTTAATGTTCTGGCTGTTCCTGCCGCTGGAGATCGCGCTGCTGTCGATCTGCTTTCGACGGCTCGACCAGGTCGACGTAGCGGCTTGAACCCAAACGCCCGCGAATAAGTTCATGGTGTTGTCGGCTCTGACGCCGGCTGTTCGTCCTAGGGTCAAACCCAAGGAGAGTCGCCATGCGGAAGATTATCGTCGGCGCCATGATTTCCCTCGATGGCGTCATGCAAGCGCCCGGCGGGCCGACTGAGGATCCGACTCACGGATTCAAGTTCGGCGGCTGGGTGATGCCCTTGTTCGATCAGGAGTTTGGCGAAGAGCTGGATCGCCTGTTCGGCAACCCCTTCGATCTCCTGCTCGGCCGCAAAACCTACGAGATTTTCGCCGCCTACTGGCCCTACTACGACGAAAACGCCCCTGACGGCGGCATCGCCAAGCAGTTCAACCGCATCAAGAAATACGCGGTGTCGCGCTCGGGTGAAGTCGATACCGGTTGGCAGTACTCGGTGCTTCTCCGCGATATCGCCGACGTGAAGCGCCTCCGCGAAGAGGATGGCCCGGACCTGGTCACCCAAGGCAGCACCGAGCTCGTGCACGCGCTGCTGGCGAACGACCTTGTCGATGCGATGAGCATCTTTACAGCGCCCGTCGTGCTGGGTGGCGGCAAGAAGCTATTCACCGACGGCTCCGCACCGCATTCCTACAAGCTGACCCGATCGCGCGTCTCCAGCACGGGCATGATGATCGCCCACTACGAGCGCGCGGGCGACATCAAGACCCACGGCGCCGAACTCGACTCACCGAGCGACCGTGAACGCAAACGTCAGGAACGGATGAAGCGCGAAGGTTAGAAATTCATTCAACCCGCAAACCAACGGAGACAGACCATGACCAAGAACGTAATTTGTCTTTGGTATGACGGCGCAGCCGAAGAAGCCGCGAACTTTTACGCGAAGACTTTTCCAAACAGCGCCGTGACAGCAGTTCACACCGCCCCCGGCGATTTCCCGAGTGGCCAGCAGGGGCAGGTGCTCACCGTCGAATTTACGGTGGCTGGCGTGGCCTGCCTCGGGCTCAACGGCGGCCCGATGTTCAAGCACAGTGAAGCCTTTTCCTTCGTGATCGTCACCGAGGACCAGGCCGAGACCGATCGCTATTGGAATGCCATTGTCGGCAATGGCGGCGCCGAGAGCGCATGCGGCTGGTGCAAGGACAAATGGGGCCTGTCCTGGCAGATCACTCCTCGCGTACTGCTGGAAGCGACGACCGACCCCGACCGTGCGGCCGCCAAGCGCGCGTTCGATGCGATGATGAAAATGAAAAAGATCGACATCGCTACCATCGAAGCCGCGCGACGCGGAACGTCTCGCGCTTGATCTCATGCCGCACGCTGCGCGCGTCCACTGGAGCTAGTGGTCGCGCGCAGATTTAAGAGCGATTCTCCTTGAGCATGTTGCAGAAAAGCGCCCCCTGCTCGATCGCATCGTCCAGCGCCACATGGCTGTGCGGCAGCGGATCGAACCATCGCTTCGGCATGTTCCGCTTCGTGCTCTGCCGATAGTCGCTCTTGAGCATGGCCATGGCGAATGACTTGATATCCAGCGCCGAATGACTGAAGGGACTCTCCCCGACGAACCGGATCAAATACCAATAGACGAACAGGAAATCGAATCCCGCCGGGTAGGCAACGAACACGGGCTTGCCCTCGAGCGATCTGATCCACTCCACATAGCGCCTCATCGCCTGCTGCGGCTGTTCAAGATCCTTCCTGCACGCCGCCCACGCCTCGGGCTGCGTCGCCCACCACTCCGCCGTCTTCGGATGCGCCTCCGCCCCCGGCAATGTTTCTAAATTCGTGGAGAAGGTGGACACCAGCACCTTCTCCGCCGTGTACGCGGCCGAACCGATGCTGAGCATCGAGTGCGGACCGGGGATCGGGCCGTCGGTTTCGACGTCGGTGCTGATGTAGATCTCGGGCATGGAGCAACTTACCTATCCAGCAACGGCTTGATCAAATCGATCGGCAGCGGAAACACCACCGTCGACGTCCGCTCGCTGGAGATATCGCTCAACGTCTGCAGATATCTCAATTGCATCGCGCGGGGTTCGGCCCCGAGCGCCCGAGCGGCTTCCACCAGCATGGCGGCGGCCTGCTTCTCGCCTTCGGCGTGAATGATCTTTGCGCGACGGGTGCGTTCTGCTTCGGCTTGCCTGGCCATGGCGCGGATCATGTTCTCGTTGAGGTCGACGTGCTTGATCTCGACGTTGGCCACCTTGATGCCCCAGGCGTCGGTGGCGTGATCCAGGATCTGCTGAATGTCGAGATTGAGCTTTTCGCGCTGGCTGAGCATTTCATCCAGCTCGTGCTGGCCGAGCACCGAGCGCAGCGTGGTCTGCGCCAGCTGGCTGGTTGCCTCGAAGGGTTGGGCCACCTGGATCACGGCCCGGGCCGAGTCGACGATGCGGAAGTAAACCACTGCGTTGACCTTCACCGAGACGTTGTCGCGTGAAATGACATCCTGGGTCGGCACGTCCAGCACGACGGTGCGCAGATCCATCTTCACCATCCGCTGCACCAGCGGCACGACCAAGATGATTCCGGGTCCGCGCGTTGCCGTATAGCGTCCCAGCGTAAAAATCACGCCGCGCTCATACTCGTTGAGGATACGAATCGCACTGAAGATCAGGAACAGCAGGATGACGGCAGGCACGATCAGGTACATGGCTCGATCCTCGTTTGCCGATGAATCATTGCTCGCCGGGCGCGACTTCGAGCGTCAGGCCATCGACGCGCAGCACTTTCAGGCGCGCGCCTTTCTTGACCGGCGTCCGTGTCACGGCGCGCCAGATTTCGCCGCGAATATCGACTCGTCCGGCGCTATCGAAATCCTCGAGCGCGACCGCATGCTCCTGAAGCATCTGCTCGACGCCAGTGGCGACGCGCGCGCGACGGGATCGCATGAACATGCCGGCAGTCAGCAACATACCGATGGCCGCCGTCACCGCCACGCCACCGATCAGACCTCGCGCGATTCGAAAGCCCGGGACTTGTCCATCGAACAGCATGATGGAGCCAATCGTGAACGCGACGACACCTCCCACGCCGAGCGCGCCGAAGCTCGGTGCGAACGCCTCGGCGACAATCAAGGCAATCCCCAAGGCGATGAGTGCGAGACCGGCATAGTTGACGGAGAGAATCTGAAACGCGTACAGGGCCAGCAGCAAACAGACGGCGCCGGCAACGCCGGGCGCGAAGCTGCCGGGGTTGTAGCCTTCCAGCAGCAATCCATACACGCCGACGAGCATCAGCAAATATGCGACATTCGGATTGGTCACGATGCTCAGCAGCTTGGTGCGCCAGTCGGCTCTGAACTCCTCGCGCACCAAATCCTTTGTCGCCAGCTGCACGACGCCATAACGGGTTTTGATCTTGCGACCCTCCAGCTGACTCAACAAATCCTGCAGGTCGGTGGCCACCACATCGATGACCTTTTGCTCCAACGCGGCTCGGGCCGTGAGACTGACGGCCTGTCGTACCGCAGCCTCGCCCCAATCGGCGTTCCGATCGCGCAACTCCGCCAAACCACGGATCAACGAAACGGCGTCGTTCACAGCCTTGCGTTCCGAAGCGTTGTCTGGCTGCTCCGGTTTCTGCGCGTCGCGCGGTTGGTCTTTTTTGGGCTCGGACGGGCCGCCGATCTCAACCGGTGTCGCCGCACCGAGATTCGTTGCTGGAGCCATTGCCGCAACGTGACTGGCGTACAGCAGATAAGTGCCGGCGCTGGCCGCGCGCGCACCCGAAGGCGAGATATAGATAACGACAGGCACGGGGGACGCGAGAATGGCCTGAATCATCTCGCGCATGGCGGAATCGAGACCGCCAGGCGTATCCATCTCAAGCACCACGAGTCGTACATTGCGCTCCTGCGCCCGCTCCAGGGCTCGCAGGAAGAAACTGCTGGTCGCTGGCCCGATCGCGTCGCGTATTTCCAGATGCAACAGCGCGGGCTGCTGTTGTTCCGCGGGACTCGGTTGCGCCGCGCCCGTCCACGCTGCGATGGACAACAACAGCATCGCAACGACGAACATCATTGCCCGGTGGGGAGATTTCGTGTGAGCCACAACGACCTCCTCGACGCCCGAGAAAGGGATTCTTCAGCGCCGCCGCTGGTTCCCTATATTCCGCAGGAAAGCACCTGACAATACGGAACTGGCGCGCAGGCTCTCACCGAGGCGGAGCGCCGAGGCGATTGCCGCCGTCGACGAGGATGAGCTCGCCGGTAACGGTGGGACCGCCGGTGAGGAGCCAGACGGCCACATCGGCGATGTCTTCGGGGGTACTGGCTTTCTGCAGGGGCGAGTTGCTCGCCCAGCGAGCACGGGCCATTTCATATTTTTCGCCGATCGCTTCCTGCAACCAGCGCGTTTCGACGAAACCGGGGCACACGGCATTCACGCGAATCTGCGGGCCGAGCGCGCGAGCCAGGCCCATCGTCATGGTGTTCAAAGCGCCCTTGGAAGCGGCATAGGCAATGGAAGTGCCGGTGCTGTCGATGCCGGCGCGGGAAGAAATATTCACGACGGAGCCGCGACCCTGCTTGCGCATCGTGGGCTCGACGGCGCGGATCATCTGGAAGGCGCCGACGACATTCACCGCGTAGATCTTCTGGAAATCTTCCGCCGACAACGCTTCCAGATTGGCGTGATTGAACACGACCTTGGTGGTGCCGGCGTTGTTGATGAGGCCGTCGATGCGGCCCCACTTTTCCAACGCCGCCTCGGCCATGCGACGGCAATCGGCGTCTTCGGCAACGTTCGCGCGCACCAGCAGCGTCTCACCGCCGTGCTTCTCACATTCACGCGCGGTTTGCTGAGCTTCAGCCTCGCTCTTGGTGTAATTGATGACAGTGCGCCAGCCGCGCTTCGCCAGTTCCACGGCGCAGGCTGCGCCGATGCCAGTGGCGGAACCCGTGACGATACAAACATTGCCCGAGGCCATGATTCAACCTTCACCAGCAATCGCAATCGATTGAGTGAAGTGTGCACGCACGCACCCGCCGCTGTCACGGCGAGTGGCGCAAAGAGACAGGCTGTTTAGATCAGGCCGCGACGGTGCGACGCTGAACGTGCACGCCGGCGGCGTCGAAGGCGCCCTGATACGCGACCGAGAAATCGTCGAACGCCGTGAGCGCGACGCTCAGATCGGCGCCCTCGGGCAGCTCGAACGTATCGAAGCCACAGCGCGCCATGTAGAACAACTGATCGCGCTGGATCTTGCCCACGGCACGCAGCTCGCCCGTGAACTTGTAGCGCGAGCGAAGCAGCGCCGCCTGGCTGTAACCCCGGCCTTCGGCCAGGCCGCCAAATTCGACAGCGACCAGCCCGATGCGAGTGAAATCGTTCTTCAGGTCGGCGATCGGATCGGTGGGCCCGATGCGCACGCCAAGGCGGCCGTCCCACAGCCACCACTGCTCGCGCTCCGCCTTCCAGCGGGCGAACGGCAGGATCAGCGCGCGTTCGCGGCCGACCGGATCTTCGTCGGCATAGCGCCACTCATCGACGATAACTTCACGCTGCTTGATCAGCTGGCGCATAAACCTTTGCCTTGAAGGGAGCGACGCCGATGCGACGGAAGGTATCGAGGAAACGTTCCTCTTCCTGCCGGTGCTCGACGAAAACATGGATGATGCGTTCGATGGTCTCGGCAACGTCGTCATGCGCGACGGACGGGCCGATGACCTTGCCCAACGATGCGTCGTGGCCGCCGGTCGAACCGCCGAGGGTGATCTGATACCACTCCTCGCCGTCCTTATCGACGCCGAGCACGCCGATGTGGCCGACCGAGTGATGGCCGCAGCCGTTCATGCAGCCCGACATCTTCAGCTGGATCTCGCCCAGATCGTAGAGGTAGTCGAGGCTGTCGAAACGTTCGTTGATCTGCGTGGCCAGCGGAATGGAGCGCGCATTCGCCAGCGCGCAGAAATCGCCGCCGGGGCAGCAGATCATGTCGGTGAGCGTGCCGATGTTCGCCGTCGCCAGATCGATCAGCTTCAGCTGCTGCCACAACGCGAACAGATCGCTCTGCTTCACATGCGCGAACAGCACGTTCTGATCGTGCGTCGAGCGGATCTCGCCCAGCGAATATTGCTCGGCCAGATCGGCAACCCGATCCAACTCATCCGCAGTGATATCGCCCGGCGGACGCGTCGGCGACTTCAGTGACAGGAACACCGCGCGATAACCCGCGACCTTGTGCTTGCGGGTGTTGTACTGGAACCAGTTGCGGAATTCCTGCGGCTTGCCGGAAATCACATCCTGGTCCTGCAGCGACTCGTAAACCTTCGGTGCGAAGAACGCCTTGATGCGCTCGAACTCGGCGGCATCGAACACCGGTGCGGTGTCTTTCGCGGCGGCGAATTCCTCTTCGACCAACTCGCGCATCTTTGCAGGGCCGATCGCCTTCACCAGGATCTTGATACGCGCCTTGTGAATGTTGTCGCGACGACCTTCGAGGTTGTACACGCGCAGGATCGCTTCGAGATACGCGAGCAGATCCTTCTTCGGCAGGAACTCGCGAATCACGTGACCGATCATCGGCGCGCGACCGAGGCCGCCGCCGACCAGCACTTCGAACCCCACTTCGCCCTGCTCGTTCTTCCTCAGGTGCAGACCAACGTCATGCACGCGGGAAGCGGCACGATCCGCCGGCGAGCCGGTGACCGCGATCTTGAACTTGCGCGGCAGATACGAGAATTCGGGATGCAGCGTCGCCCACTGGCGAATGTATTCGCACCACGGACGCGGATCTTCCAACTCATCGACGGCAACGCCCGCGAGGTGATCGGCGGTCACGTTGCGAATGCAGTTACCGCTGGTCTGAATGCCGTGCAGCTGAACCGTCGCGAGCAGCGCCAGAATGTCCGGCACCAGCTCGAGCTTCGGCCAGTTGAACTGCATGTTCTGGCGCGTGGAGAAGTGGCCGTAACCTTTGTCGTACTCGCGCGCGACGCGGGCGAGCATGCGAACCTGCGCCGGCCGCAACAGGCCATACGGAATCGAAATGCGCAGCATCGGCGCATGCTTCTGGATGTAGAGGCCATTGCGCAGTCGCAGAGAACGGAAATCGTCCTCGGACAGCTGGCCCGCGAGATAACGCTGCGTCTGGTCCCGGTACTGGGCGACGCGCTGATCCACGAGCGATTGGTCGATCTGGTCGTACTGATACATGGTCGGGGACTCTAAGCCCCCGCCATGAAGGGAGAAATTCGACTTGGATATGACCAGATGCCGGTTAGAAAGGGGTCACAGGAATCAAGAACTTAGCCGCCGAACCAAGCCCTCCTGAGCAGTCGATGCGACCAGCCGGCCGTCCCGGGTGAACAGGCTGCCTCGCGCGAACCCGCGAGCTCCGGACGCCGTCGGGCTATCCAGGACGTAAAGCAGCCACTCGTCCGGCCGCGCCGGGCGATGAAACCACATCGCGTGATCGATGCTGGCCATCTGCAATTGCTCCCGCTCGCTCGACATCCGGGCGTCCATGCTGGCCGCGCCGAGCAGGAAGTAATCCGAGGTGTAGGCCAGCAGGCAGCGATGCAGGATGGGATCGTCGGGCACCCGCTCCACCAGCCGGATCCACACTTTGACCCGCGGCTCACGCGGCACGTCCGCGAGCGGATCGGGCAACTCCGCAGGCCGGAATTCGAACGGATGTTCGTGAATCCGGAAAGGCGACGGCCGATCCGGTGCTTTGAGCTTTGCCTCCGCGACGGCGGTGGCCAGATCGGGCACCGACTCGGGCGCCGGCACCTCGGGCATGTCGGCCTGGCGATCGATGGCCGCTTCCGGAATCTGAAACGAGGCCGACATGTGAAAGATCTGCTCGCCATGCTGAATGGCGACGACGCGACGTGAAGAAAAGCCGCGGCCATCCCGGCTGCGGTCCACTTCGTACACGATGGGATGATCGGGATCGCCGGCACGCAGGAAATACGCATGCAGCGAATGCGCCTCACGACCTTCGATGGTCGCGTACGCCGCCGCGAGCGCCTGGCCCAGCACCTGCCCGCCGAACACGCGTCCGCCGGCGAGCTTGCGGCTCTGGCCCCGAAACAAATCGATTTCCAAGCGCTCCAGCTTCAGCACCTGAAGCAGATCCGCCAACAACGCATTCACGACTACTGCTCTCCCGCGACTCCCAAGCGCTTTTGCATGATGGGGCTGGTGGTCGTGTATTGCAGTGGAATTTTCTTGGCGGGATTCAAGTGCGCGGCGACCGCGAACGCCGCCAGTGCTGCCTCGTGGAAACCCGAGAGAATCAGCTTCTTCTTGCCGGGATAGGTATTGATGTCGCCGACCGCGAAGATGCCGGGAATGTTGGTCTGGAATTTCTCGGTGTCGACCAGGATGGCGCGCTTGTCGAGCCCCAGGCCCCACTCGGCGATCGGGCCCAGCTTCGGATGCAGGCCGAAGAACACCAAGGCGCGTTCGGCGTGCAGTTCCTCGATCGCACCATCGCTCTTCTTCACACGCACGCCTTTGAACTCGCCGCCGTCCGTGATGAGCGACTGCGCGATCGCTTCAACGTAGCGCATGCTTCCCGAGTTGACGAGGTCGTGCATCTTCGCGACTGAAGCCGGCGCCGCGCGAAAATCCGGACGACGATGAATCAACGTGAGACTGCGCGCTTTGCCCGCCAATTCCAGTGTCCAGTCGAGCGCCGAATCGCCGCCGCCGAAGATCAGCAAATGCCTGCCGGTGAACTCAGCCGAGTTCTTCACTTTGTAATGAATGCTGGTGTTCTCGAACGCCTCGACACCCTCACAACCCAGTCGCCGTGGCTGGAACGAGCCAAGGCCGCCAGCGATGATCACAGTTTTGGCGTGAAAGCGCGTATCGAGCGAGGTGCGTAACAGGAATGTGTGGTCGGGCAGCACCTGCAGCTCGGTGACCTCCTGCCCCAGATGAAACTGCGCGTTGAACGGCTTGGCCTGCTGTAACAATCGGTCGACCAATTCCTGCGCGCCGCACACAGGCAGCGCCGGGATGTCGTAGATCGGCTTCTCCGGGTACAGCTCGCTGCACTGGCCGCCGGGATGCTTGAGCGAATCGATGATATGGGCGCGAATGCCCAGCAATCCCAGCTCGAAGATCTGGAACAGGCCGCACGGGCCCGCCCCGACGATGACCGCATCGGCCTGAATGGCGCCGTCGACACCGGCGGCTGTGGCGCTATCACTCACATTGGTGCTCAAAACTGCTCTCCCCAGAGTCGGTCAGGAAGTGTCGCGGCGATTCTACACAAGCCGTCCGTTGCGTCAGTTCCACGGTGCGCACTGATCTTGTCAGGCGCCAGTCAGCGCATTGTCAGCGCGGGCGATAAGTTTCGACAAATCGCCACTCGCGCGCGGCCGGCTGCATTGTTCATGACCGGAGGCCATGAAAGAATCGACCGTCATCCCAGCTCGCAGCCAGGAAGATTTCCATGCGCCTGAACATCAACGGCAAAGATGTCGAAGTGACCGACGTCGACGAGACCACGCCACTCCTGTGGGTCCTCCGCGATCACCTCGGCTTGGTCGGCACCAAGTACGGCTGCGGTGTCGCTCAGTGCGGGGCTTGCACCGTGCATCTCAATGGCGCGCCGATGCGCTCTTGTTCCATTCCGGCGAGCGCCGTGGCGGGCCAGAAGATCACGACGATCGAAGGCCTGGCCAACAAAGACGGCAAATTGAATGCCGTGCAGGCGGCATGGATCGAGCACGACGTGGCTCAGTGCGGCTACTGCCAGGCGGGCCAGATCATGACGGCCACCGCGCTGCTGAAGAGCAACCCCAAGCCCACCGATGCCGATATCGACGCTGCGATGGCCGGCAATCTGTGCCGCTGCGGCACGTACATCCGCATCCGTAAAGCCATTCACGCCGCCGCTGCCAATATTGCGAAAGGCGCGAACGGCGAACTGATCAGCCAGAACTAATCGGAGGTTCACCATGAGCGCCCTCGAATCTTCGATTCTGTCCGCCGATGCATATGTGCAGGACATGCTTCGCGCCGCCGAAGCGCAGTCCGCGCCCGGCACGGTCAGCCGTCGCACGTTCCTGAAAGTCACCGGCCTGGTTGGCGGCGGCTTGGTGCTGGCGTTTTACGTCGGCGAGAAAGGCGTTGCCCTCGCCAAGAGCGCGGACTTCGCGCCCAATGCGTTCCTGCGCATTTCGCCGGAAGGCCCGATCACGCTGTATTCCAAGGCGCCGGAGATCGGTCAGGGCATCAAGACCGCCTTCCCGATGATCATCGCCGAAGAGCTCGATGCGGATTGGGCGCAGGTGAAGGTCGAACAGGCGGCAATCAATCCTGCCGTGTACGGCCGCCAGAGCGCGGGCGGCTCGCGTTCCATTCCTACTTCGTGGAATCAGCTGCGCACTGCCGGCGCGGTGGGCCGCGCGATGTTGGTGAGTGCCGCGGCGAAACAGTGGAATGTGAGCGAAACCGAGCTCACGACCGAGAACAGCACCGTCTTCCACAAGGCGAGCAATCGCAAGGCGACCTATGCGTCGCTGGCCACTGCGGCCGCTTCGTTGCCGGTGCCGGACGAGAAGGCTGTCAAACTCAAGCCTCGCAGCGAATACAAACTGCTCGGCAAGCGCATCACCGGCGTCGACAATCGCGCCATCGTCACGGGCCAGCCGCTGTTCGGCATCGATCAAGTGTTGCCGGGCATGCAGTACGCCGTGTTCGTGAAGTGCCCTGCGGTGGGCGGCAAGGTGGTTGAAGCGAATCTCGAAGAGATCAAGAAGCTGCCGGGCGTGACGCAGGCGTTCGTGGTGAATGGCACTGGCAAGCCCACCGAGGTCATGCCGGGTGTGGCGATTCTCGCCAAGTCCACGTGGGCTGCATTCAGCGCGCGCCAGAAGTTACAAGTGAAGTGGGACGAATCGGCTGCCTCCAAGGACAGCTGGGCTGCGTACGTCGAACAGGCGAAGAAGCTCGCGTCTCAGTCGGGGCCGGATTCGATTCGTAACACCGGCGATGTCGACAAAGCGTTCGCCGACTCGAAGCCGGTCGAGGCGTTCTATACCTATCCGTTCATCGCCCACGCACCGCTCGAGCCGATGAACACGACTGCTGTTTTCAAAGACGGCGCGATCGAGCTCTGGTCGCCGACACAGACCCCGGAGGCCGGCTTGAAGCTGGTGTCCGATGTGCTCGGCATCACGCCGGACAAAGTCACATTGCATCAGACGCGCGTCGGTGGCGGCTTCGGCCGTCGCTTGATGAACGACTACATGTGCGAAGCGGCAGCGATCGCCAAGCAAGCCGGTGTGCCGGTCAAGCTGCAATGGACGCGCGAAGACGACATGCATCATGACTTCTATCGCGTCGGCGGCTTCCATTCGTTCAAGGGCGGCTTGGACAAGTCCGGCAAGTTGATCGCGTGGCAGGATCATTTCATCACCTTCACGCAGGACGGGCAGCGCCCGACCAGCGGTGGCGATCTGGCGGCGGATGAGTTCCCCGCTCAGGTGTTGCCGAATGCTCGTCTCACTCAAACAAAGCTGCCGCTGAAGATTCCCACCGGGCCGTGGCGCGCACCGCGCTCGTGCTCGATCGCGTTCGCGACGCAGTCGTTCCTGCATGAGTGCTCTGTCGCTGCGAAGCGCGATCATCTGGAATTCCTGCTGGAAATCATGGGCGAGCCGCGTTGGCTGCAACAAGGCAACGAGTTCGCGCTGAACACAGGACGCGCAGCTGCTGTCATCAAACTGGCTGCCGAGAAGGCCGGCTGGGGCAAGCCGCTGCCCAAAGGCCGCGGCCTCGGCCTGGCCTTCCACTTCAGCCACGCCGGCCACTTCGCCGAAGTCGCCGACGTGAGCGTCGACGCCAATCGCAAACTGACCATCCATCGCATCGTCGTCGCCGGCGACGTCGGCCCCATCGTCAACATGAGCGGCGCGGAGAATCAGACCGAAGGCGCCGTCATCGACGGCTTCAGCGCCGCGCTCGGCCAGCAGATCGATTTCGAGAACGGCCGCATCCAACAGAACAACTTCGACACGTACTCGATCCTGCGCATGCCCAACGCGCCGAAAGTAGAGTCGTATTTCATCGAAAGCGATTTCACCCCGACCGGCATCGGCGAGCCGGCGTTGCCTCCGGCTGCTCCGGCGATTGCGAATGCGATCTTCGCGGCGACCGGTCATCGGGTGCGGTCGATGCCGTTTACGAAGGAAGGGTATTCGGTCTAAGGATGTTTCAAGGAGGCGCCGTGCAGGCGCCTCCGGGCCATGCTTGTCACAAGGAGTAGACCATGGTCGATGTGTTGCTCCGCTGGGCGACCCTATTTGGCATTGCCGCTTTTGCGCTGCCCGCATGGGCCTGCTTCCCAGCACCCGGCGCCAAGCCGACCCACGCAATCAGCGTCGTCGAGCTGCCTCGAGCCGCGATCGGCATTGGCGTCGTGCTCCAGTCGGAAGGTTATGCGGTGCGCGTGCTTGCCAACGATCTCGCGTCATTGCTCTCCAAGGAGCAAGTTTCGATCGCCTCCCCCAACGACCTGAGCAAGGCGGTGCGTTCCAAAATGGCGCTCGGCGAGGACTTCGACACACGGCATCTCCCCGCGTTGTCTTCCGACCCTGAAACGCAGCGCTGGGCAGCTAAGCAGGCCATCCTGAAGCTCCGCTACGCCTTCGCAAGCCTGCTGGAACAAGGCAAAGCGTCCGTCACCGATCTGTCGTCCCATCGAGACCTGTCACAGATCAAACTGGACCGCTACACCGACATCTGCAGCCGCGGCCGCTCCTTCAAGACGCCGGATGGAAAAGTGGTGCTGCACGTCGTGGATGCGATCTCGTAATCAGAGCCGGCAGTAGATCTGCGTCATTGCCTTATCGTTTGGATTGTAGCTCGGATCGTCTGGCGTAAACGTATCCTCGAGCACGCGCACATCCGACGTCTCAGATAGTTTCCACAGCTTGCCGAAGCCGGTCCCAACCTCGATGGCCCGAAGCACGTCGCTGCCGGCCGTCGATACGCCGAAGGACACCCTAGCCTGTGTCCGCCCGTGACCGCATATTGGCTAATTCTCCACAAATTAGCTAAACTCGGCCTGTCCTCGACTGGGGCTACCGCCATGGCCAGACGCATCCTGAAAAGGGCTCCGAAATCCTCGAGCCGCAACTCTAAAGTTGAGGCCGGGGCGAGCATTGCCCCGGCCGCCGTTGCTACCCGATCGGATCGCAGGTCCGTACCCGCCACCCAGGCAAAAAATCGTTTCGGCGAAATCCTGCAGACAGTCCGCGACTCCGGACCGGTCTTCATTGAACGCCATGGCCAGGCGCAAGCGGTCGTGCTCGGCATCGACGCTTACAACAAGCTCACGTCAAATAGAGAACGCACACCTCAGGAGCGCGAGCTCGATTATTGGACTCGCGAGTTCGATGCACTTCACGCCAAGATGCAAGGCGACAAGGCGCGGCAAGCAGTGGATGCACTGTTTTCTGCGACCGACACCGAGCTGAATTACAGGGACACCTGAACGCGTGCCAAAGCGTCGCGGCCGGATCGTCGTAGCAGCGGGGACCAACGGCGCGGGCAAAAGCGTCATAGCTGGAGAGTTTCTCTCGGCGCGCGCCGGTGGGGTCTATTTCAATCCGGACCTCGCGGCGAAAGCGATGACAGAAAGAGACGGCCTTACGCTCGCCGATGCAAATGCGCGAGCATGGAACATCGGCTTCGATCTTTTGAATCGCTCGATCGAGCGCAACCAGGATTTCAGCTTCGAAACAACGCTCGGGGGCAACAGCATGACCCAGGCGCTGTTGCGCGCCGCGGCCTCGGGCCTGGAGCTTTTTATCTTTTATGTGGGACTCGATTCACCGGAGCGGCACATCGCTCGAGTCGCAGCACGAGTGCGTCGAGGCGGCCATCCAATCGCTGCGGAAAAGATCCGAGAGCGATATCCAAAGAGCCTGGCGAACCTCATCAAGCTCCTCGCCTGCGCAAGCGAGGTTCGCATTTACGACAATTCTGATGAATCCGAGGACGGCCGGCCGCGCGCCCACCTGGTGCTCAGCATGTCACGAGGACGAATAGTGAAGCCGAAGCCGGATCAGCTTGTTCCGACTGCGCCGGAATGGGCCAGGCCAGTGGTGGCTGCTGCGATTCGAATCCACGAACAGAGCCCGTCAAATTCCAGATCGCGCGTTGCATCTCACCGCCGCCCCAAGCCCCGCTGAACCGCAAACAACGCCGCCTGCGTCCGATCTTCGAGCTTCAGCTTCGCCAGGATCGTGCTCACATACCCTTTCACCGTTCCCTCCGTGAGATGAAGTTCATCGCCGATCTGGCGATTGCTCATGCCGCGAGCGATGAGATCCAGCACGCTGCGCTCGCGCTGAGTCAACAACGCCAAGGGATCGGCCTGGCGATTGCGCAACTGCTCGACGAGAGAGCGCTGGGCCAACGGATGGAGCCAGGTCTGGCCGCCGGCGACGGTGCGAAGGGCGGTGACGAAATCGGACTTGGTGACGTCTTTCAAGATATAACCGGCAGCGCCGGCGGCCATGATTTCGCGGACTTGGCCGTCTTCGGCGTAGGAAGTCAGCGCGATGACTTTCACAGAAGGCGACGTCGCGCGAATGACGCGGATGGCATCGCTCGCCGCCATGCCGGGCATCTTCAAGTCCATGAGCACGATGTCGGGATGCAAGCGACGAACGGCATCGCAGGCCTCATCGCCATTGCCCGCTTCGCCGACGATGACGAATTCCTCGCCGTCGTCGAGCAGTGCCCGGAGGCCTTCGCGAACGATGCCGTGATCGTCGACGAGCAGCAGCTTGATAGTGGCGGTCATGGTGTCGCCAGCAGCGGAATGCGAATGCATACGGTCGTCCCTCGTCCAGACTGGGATTGAACTTCGCAGACGCCGCCGAGCGCGGCGGCGCGCTCGCTCATGGTCTGCAGGCCGATGCCTTGTTCGGGAGAATCTCCAGTGACTTCGGCGCGGGCGGCGACGTCGAAGCCGCGGCCGTTGTCCTGAATGCTCAACATCAGCACGTCGTCGTTGACGGCAGCGCTCACATCCAGCTTATCCGCGCCTGAATGGCGAATCGCGTTCGACAGCGCCTCGCGGCAGATCAGATACAACCGCTCTTCCAGCGACGGCGACTGTGAACGATAGGCGGCGAAGTCCAGCCGGATGCTCGGCGTCTGCGGCGCCAGGATGAACGCGAACCGTTGCAACGCTGCCGCCAGCCCCATCTTCTTCACGTCACCGACGCCGGCATTCTCCACCGAGCTCACGCCCGCCGACGGATCCGGCCGCAACTCTCGCAGCAAAGCTCGCATCTCCGCGAATGCGAGACGCGCCAGTTCTTCGATGCGGCGAGCGCGACGCTCGCCTTCCGCCGGATCGCGACGCCACGCCGGCACGATGGACTGTGACATCAAGCTGATCGAGGACAACGCCTGACTCACCGCGTCGTGCAGATCGCGCGCCAGACGCTGGCGTTCACGCATCACCGCCGCCTGCCGAGCCTCGCGCGACAAGCTGGCGTTCTTGATCGCAACCGCCAGATGATCCGCGATGATTTGAATGCTCGCGACATCGTCCTCATCGAAAGGATTCAGGCCTTCGATGTTGATACAACCGAACACCTCGTCGCCGAGCACGATGGGCATGGCCAGCTCGGTGCGCACATTGATAGGAATCGGCGGCGGCACATAGCGCGGATCTTTGCGAACATCGTTGACGATCTGCGGTGTGCGCGTCAGCACCGCCGTGCCGGTGACGCCTTTGGTCACAGGCATGGTATGCGACAGATCTCCGATGTCGCCGTAGTTGCCAGCGTGCCCGTCGAATATCAAATATTCCCCATCCTCATCGCGATGGAGCAGCGGGATGACGACATTGGGATAACCCAGATGCTCGTGGATCACCTGCGCCGCGGTCGCAACCAGTTCGTTTGCGTCCAGACCGGCGGTGATGACGCGAGCGATGTGAGCAATCAACGTCATGCGCTCGGTGCGGCGTCTCTCGCGCTCGTAGCGCATAGCGTTTTGAATTGCGATCGCAGCGTGTCGCGCGAACAGCCGCAACGTATCGAGATCGGATGCGCCGAACTTGCGTGGCGGCGGCGCGCCGATACCGAACACGCCGAGCAATCCACCGCCCGGCCCGGGAATCGGCACGCCAATCACGGTGTAATCCCGCATTTCGGGCAACGAAATGCGCTGCAGCTCGCCATAGCGATCGACGATCACCGGCCGCCCCGTCGCGAGCACCTTGCCGATCAGACCCTCGCCCGGCTCGAACTCCATGCCCAGCTCGGTGAGCGGCAGTTGATGAATGGCCTCGACCTGCACCGTGTGCCGGCGCGGCACATACAAACCGATGGAGCCGCCATCCGCGCCGAGCAGCTCGCACGCGCGCGTGATGATGCTGGTCAACAGCGGGCGCAGCTCCAGCTCGCTGGCGATTTCTTCCAGAATAGTATTGAAAGGCTCGCTCATGGCGGGCCCGTCGCGGCCTTCGATTCGCAGTATTCCGGAGCTCACGGGAGGGTTCTGCGCGCGGTTGATGGGCGGAGTATTTGCTGCGTGCAAGCTGCGTTCAAGTGGCGTTTGGGTGCACTGTCTTTGGTCAGGACTGGCCGCTGCCATTCGGCTGCGCGGCCAGCACCGCCGGCAATAATGCGCCCATCAGCTTGCGCACGGTCTCGCGCTCCCGGCCCACCATCTTGCGCAGTTCGTTGCCGATAATGGCGTCGCCCAGCGCCGCGACCGTCACAAATAAAGTCGCGGATGTCACACGTTCGTGGATTAGAGCCGCATCGCCCTCGGCATCGGCGCCGCGCTCCACGCTGTCGATATAGTCTCGTACAACCTCGCCGATTGGGGCCAGATGCATGGATTCGCCGGTCAGCGCCATCCATGCGGCCAGCCGGCCGGCGCCGCCGCGGTCGAACGCATCGAATACGATATCCACGAAATCCTTCACCTCGCCCTTGCCGGCGCGCAGCCGCATGACGGCCGATTCGATGGTGGTCGTCAGCTCGCTGACCATCTGCCGCATCAATTCCGACTGCAGACCGGCCGCCGAGCCGAAATGATGAATCAGGTTGGTGTGGCTCATTCCCAGGTCGCTGGCCACTGCCTGCAAGGTAATGGCGTCCGGTCCTTCGGCCAGCAGCAGCCGGCGGGCCGAGGCCAGCGCCAGGGTCCGCGCCTCCTCGGGGGTGCGTCGCACCCTCGGAACCTGGCCTTTGACCGGGGTTTTCGCTGCTTTCTTTGGCCGAGTCACTATTGACAATACTCTCAATAAGAATTTTTAATACCGGCAGCCCGACCCGCCCGCTTCCCACGGATATGGCCATGGACATCCCCGCTACCGGCACGCCCGCCGACCTCACGATCACCCCGCGAGATCTGCGCCTGGACCGTAATGCGCTCGGCGCCCGATGGTGGCATGGCGGCGACCCGGTGGCGACCGCGTACTTCAACGCCCTGTCGGCCTCATTTCCTCAGGGCGAGACGTTTTTCATCGAGTCGGTCCGGCGGTTCCGGGACCGCGTCGACGGCCGGCTGCAGGAACAGATCAAGGCTTTCGTCGAGCAGGAGGCTGCGCACACCCGCGAGCACGTGGTGTTCAACAAGCTCATCAAGAGCGCCGGTTACGACACCACCACGATGGACGCCGAGACGCGGCGTCGGCTCGACATCGCGCGCTCACGTCATCCGGTCGCCCAACTTGCGATCACCGTGGCGCTGGAACATTTCACCGCGATCATGGCGCATAGCTTGCTAACCGAG
Organism: Steroidobacter agaridevorans; assembly: GCF_009932555.1. GTDB lineage: Bacteria > Pseudomonadota > Gammaproteobacteria > Steroidobacterales > Steroidobacteraceae > Steroidobacter > Steroidobacter agaridevorans. The sequence continues at coordinate 404,024 of NZ_BLJO01000004.1, read as the reverse complement.
AAGGATCCGCTGCCTGGTGCGCCCGCTGAAGTGCTGCGACTGTGGCAATGGCATGCGATCGAGGAAGTGGAGCACAAGGCGGTGGCGTTCGATACCTATCTCGCTGTCACGCGCGAGCTGTCGGCGTTCAAGCGTTGGGCGATCCGATGTCAGGTGATGTTGTTCATCAGCGCGCAGTTCTGGTACTCGAACTTCCAGCGCATGGCGGACTTCTTCCGCCAGGATGGGATCAATACGCCGCGCACCTGGTGGCGCGTGTTTACTTATTTGTGGTTCAAGCCCGGCATGATGCGCAAAGTCTTCGTGCCGTATCTCAGTTTCTTCCGTCCCGGCTTCCATCCCTGGGACCACGACGACGGCGCGCTGGTGCGCGAGTTCGAGCAGCGCCTTCGCCTGGCGGAACCGGCGGCCTGATCGTTCTCGCATTCCAGCCCCATAAGACATCGCCAACTCACAAAAGATTCCCCAACCGGGCAACCGGAATGTGCTTACTTCCGGGTGTATACCGCGCGGGAGCAGATTCTTACAGGCGCGTAATGCGCACGGGTGGGAATCAAATAAACACGTTGGGAGTAAAACGAATGTCTGCGATGACGGTTAACAGTTTTCCATCGATGCACAACTGGAATTCGCCACGCGCGTGGGCGCTGGCGATCATCGTGCTGTTACATCTGGGGTTCTTCTGGGCGCTGACCAATGGCATGACCCAGAAGATCACCAAAATATTCGTGCCCGAACCGCCGCAGCTGCTGCCGCTGCCGGAACAGCCCAAGCCGCCGAAACAGGTCGATATCAAGGACGCCAGGATCGACATCAAGGAACTCAAGCCGACGATCGTGCCGCGGGAGCTCGATTTCCCGGAGGAGCCCATTCGCGAATCGATCATCACCGGCTTGCCCACGCCTCCGAAAAATATCATCGGCGACGAGGGTGGCGACGTGGCGCCGCCGGCGCCAATGGTGGTTGAGCCTCGCATCGATGCGCGTCGCGGCCTGAGCGAGCCGTACTATCCGCCGGATGTGATTCGCGGCGGCGGCGAAGGCACCGTGGTGCTGTCGATCTATATTCTTGCCGATGGCCGGGTCGGCGATGTGAGATTGATCAGCTCCAGCGGCATCGCCAAGCTCGATCAGTCGGCGATGCGTGAAGCGAAGAAATGGCGCTTCGTCCCTGGCACCAGCGACGGCAAGCCGATGGCGATGTGGAAGCAGTTGCCCGTCACGTTCCGCCTGAACACCAGGATGTGATGTCGATAGCAGTGCCGGCGCCCACGCGCCGGCACTGCGCTCACCAACTGAACGTCGGTGCGATGATGTCGAAGCGCAATCCCACCACCACAGCGTTGCGTAGCGAACGCTGCGATCCGGGATGGATGATGTATTGAACGTCGGGCTGCAACGTCAGCCAGTCGGTGACCGCCGCGCGCCACGTCAGCTCGACTGCCGTCTCATAATCGTCCACATCTTCCGCGCTCTCACGCAGCGCCGATGACGTTTTGATCCAGGCAGCGGCAACACCAAAGCTCTGCTCACGCCCGATCGGACGCGACACGTCGTAGTTCAAAGCGGCGATCACGGACCAGTCGTGATCGCTCACGACTTCCTCCGCCTGACCGATGCGCAGCGACGTGCGCCAGGGCCGCACTTCATCCAGCGCACCGAGACGCGAGTCAGCCGAAACATACCAACCATGGTTATGGGCCGAGCCTTCCGCGGTCAAATGTGCGGCCGCCTGCGTGTAGCCCCACACACCAAAGGCTAACTTTTCCACGCGACCCTCGGTCAGACGCTGCAATTCCGAGATCAACAACAAGCCATCGTGCCGATGAAGTTGCACAGTCGTCGATTTGGGATGGTTCGGATCGCCCGCCACGCCGTCGAAGGCAGCATTGAGCCAGTGCCACTGAGGCGCAACTTGCAGATTCAAGCTCACACCCAAGGCGGTGGTCGGAAAGATCGAAGGACCGTTCTCGCCGGTCTGGCTCAAGTCCTGACCGATGCCGAACACCGAATTGATGTACAAGGCGCGCGGATCGCTCACATCGAACTCAGCATTCAAGTCGAGCAGACCGACGCGCAAGCCGTGCTCGCCGTCTTCGCCGAATCCCCACTTCGCACCCACCTCGAGGAAGCGCGACGCCGTAGGAGCATCGATGTTCGATACCGCGAACGAGTCGCCGACGAAGCGATCCGAAAAGCCGCCGCCGTCATTGCTCTGTCCGGAAACAAACAGCGTCAGTCCCCGGACATTCCACAGCTCTTCCATATCCAGCGTGGCGGAAACGGTGAGATCGGCGAGATGACGCTCGCCACGCTCCAGCCCGCCGCGACGGTTGGAAAAGAAGTCGCTGGTGTAACTCGCGTCGAATGCCATGCTCGATGCGAGATCGCCCGCCTGCGCGGACATGGCTGCGCACGCCACGCAGATGCCTGCACCGATCAAAGTAAGAGGTTTCGATATCGCCCAGCTCATGCGGCAATACATCGGCATGCCTTCGGCCGGCATGACACAGGACGGTCGCTTTCAGGCTTTACCGCATTCCGCCTCCGGTGCAACCCAGGCGCAGACAGTGACGCAGATCACACCGTTCGATTGCCAATAACACCATGTCTGTCACCCAAGCAGCCGCCCGGCACGCATCGGCACCAACGCCAGGGATGACGCGGACCATCGCAATGCGGCCGGTCGCGCCTCGGTCTGCCCCTTAATTCCAATCCCATTTGGTATGGCAGGGTCCGGAACGCACCGGGCAATGCATCCCGTGTTGTTCGACGTGCAACTTAGGAGAGGGCAATGAACACGGATCCCATCGAGCTGGTCGACCTGGGCGATGCCACCGAAGAAACCAGGCAGTTCCTGCCGATTCCGGTCTTTTTCGACAATGTCTTCGGCATGGGCCTGGTGCCGGATATCGGCTGATGGCTGCAACCTGATCGTCCGGGTGCATGCGGCCGAATGCACCCGGATGCCTGGGCCAATGGGCCTAGAATTCCTTTTCAAGACGGATGTAATAAGAGCGCTGCTTCAGCTCGCTGTGCGACGAGTCGAAGCCGCTGGCGTCGCCGACATCGGCAAAGCTGGGCGGCTCATCGAACACGTTGACCGCCCCGGCCCAAAGCTTCAGTCCATGCAGTCGCGACTCGCCGCCATACAACAGGCCGAAGTCCAAGGAGCCCTGCAGATCGAACAAAGTCTGCGCGTCGATAGTTCGGCCGGTGCGTACGCCGGCAATGGCATCGTCATAAGAAGGGGTGTATCGCGCGAACATGGCGGCGCCGAACGCTCCGCGCTTCCATCTCAATGACAGGACCGCGCGCCAGTCGAGAATGGAACCCAGCTCGCTTGCCAGATCGACGCGCTCGACCGGCGCCTGGCCCGGCACATCGCTGGACTCGAATCGATCGAACCACGTCGCCTGCAACTCGGGCGTGAAGCGTCCGAGCTCGGTCAGGAAATCTGCTTTGATGCCGAGATCCACGCCGGCGGTCTTGACGCCGCCGATGTTGATGCGTGACGCGTCGATGGCCCGCAGTACGCCGGGCCGCTCCGCATCGGTGGACTGATCGCGCACGATGCGGTCTTGGAACAGCGCCTCGTGGGCCAGCATCACCTGCGGCGACAGCGATACGACGCGGTTCTTCATATCGATGCGCCACCAGTCGGCGGAAATATTCCAGTTCCACGCCGAGTCTGGACTGAACACCAGGCCGGCGGTCAGCGATCGTGCGGTGACCGGCTCGAGATCGGTGTTGCCCCCCATGGTCAATGTGACGGCGGCCAACTCGCGGCGCGCGGGATCTGTCACCGGCGCCACCACCGAGATTCGCGGCAGATACAATTCATACAACGACGGTGGCCGGAAGCTGCTGCCGCCAGACACACGCACGCTCAAGTCACGATGCGGCTTCCACAGCAAGCCCATTTGTGAGCGCAGCACGTGCCCGAACTCGCTGTAATCGTCCAAGCGAGTGCCGGCGGTGAACATCAGCTCGCGCAGACCGGGCAATGTCGCGCGCAGCTTGTCGTTAACGAAAGGAACACGCAGCTGGGCGAAGCCCGAGACAATGTCACGATCGCGATCGAACGAGCGCGCGACTTCGTTCGAAGCTCGCATCATCTCGGAGCGCCACTCGGCGCCCAACACCGCAGTGACGGGACCGCCGGGCAAAGTCCAGATCGGGCCTTGCAAGAATCCCGTGAACTGCTGGCCGCCGGAACTGAACTCATCCACGTCCGGCGGTAAACGCAAGCTCGCCAGCAACGTCTCACTGCCGATCGGGCCGGAAGAGAAAGGATTCAGCGCCAACGCTGGATCGGGATTCGCCAACGCGCGCAGCGCCGCCAACGGATCCAGAGCGTTGTCGAGCGTGGCAGTCGCTTGTTCATCCGAGCGCAGCGCCGATACTTCCCAGCTCCAACGATCCCAGTCGCCATGCAGGCCCACTACCCAGCGCAGCCACTCCGAATCGACGGACTGCACTTGCGACGGATATTCCGTGAGCAAGCGATTGATCCGCACGGTGCGACCGAAAGGATTGTATGGATTGCCGGTGCTCAGCGGACTCGGACCCGGCACGGGCATGCTCGCCAGCACCGGCGGCGCATAGTAATAAGTAGAGTCGCGATTCACATAGAGCAACTCGCCGGTCGCGGTGATCTGGTCCGTGAGCCGCGCCGTGCCCGTCGCTGTCACAGTCCGGCGTGTTGTCTCGGGAACGATGCTGGAATAACGCAGCAAGCTCTCCAGATTCGGCTGCCCGGCGGTGGCGGCGAAATCGTCGATGGTCGTGCCCGGCGTGCTGTCCACCCGAGGGACGGCGGCAATGGGCGCGGACAGCCCAGGCAGGTTGCCGCTCAACGAGCTGACATTGCCCGGGCTGCTGATTGGCGAGCGATGGTCACGCCCGCCATAGCGCCGAAAATCCTGATCGCGCCACAGGCTCCGCTCCTCGCCAAGCAGACCGCCGATGTCGAAGTAGTCGAACACGATGGCGCCATGAAACCGATCTTTGTTCAGGCCGGCGGAGAGCGTGACCCGCTCCTGCTCTGCGCCCCCATCTGTACCGCCATAACGCAGCTCGACGGTGGGCTGGGCGACCTTGTCACGTAACACGATGTTGATCACGCCGCCAATCGCATCGCTGCCATAAGCCGCCGCGGCCGAGTCCAGCAGAAATTCGATGCGCTCCACCGCGGTGACCGGGATGGAATTCAGATCGAATGCGCTGGACGCCAGGCTGTTGGCGCTGGGGAAGGCCCGCCGCCCGTTGATGAGAATCAGCGCCGTGTCCGGACCCAGTCCACGCATCTCCGCATACTGGGCGCCGCTGGCGCGGTAGCCTTCGGGCCGCGAGTAAGCGCTTTGTGACAAATAACGCAGCACGTCCGGCAAGGTGGACGCGCCGATGGCCTCCAGTTCGTCACTTTCCATGACGACCGCGGGCGCTACCGACAGCGTCAGATCCCGGATCGGCCAGCCGAGCACCAGCACCTCTTCGGGCTCGAACCGCGACAGATCGAAGCCACTCGAATAGGACAAGCTCCGGGCGACGGCTTCGGAAGGCAATTCGACCGTGGCCTCGGTGGGCGGCCTGGGCTCGACCGACACCATGCGGTCCTCGATCCAGCGCGACCCGAGCTGCGACGAGCGCAGCAGGACCCGCAAGACCTCATCGACCGTGAGCCGCCCCTTCACCGGCCCGACCAGACTCTGCTCTTCCTCATCGTCGGAGCTCAAGTACGCGACCAGCAGGCCGCCCGCCTGGCGACTCAGCTCATGCAGCGCCAGGGTCCGCGACGTACGCGGAATGTCGAACTCATATTGTCGGGAGCGAGCTTCGTCTTCGGCCGTCGCGGAACGAGTGAATATGAACAAAAGCGTTCCCAGCAGAAGCCCCGCCGCCACACCCGCATTTCGGCCGCGACATAATTTGGTCATTGCTGGAGGAGGCCAGTCCCGCACCGATTCCGGATCGTTGTTACATCCGATGTTGGGATATCGGTGCTGGATGCGCAACCTGAATTTCAAAGGTAGCGCATCGCCGCCTCAGGTCGGCCGCCCGCCTGAATTGATCAATCGCGTTGCGAAATCGCGGCGTGAGCTGCTACGACTGCAACATGCTCCGGGAAGGCTGCTCTTGCAGGGACTGACGAATCTCGTGAGCGCCGGCCGTACCCTGCGCGAGCGCATGTTCCATATTGTCCGCGTACTTCGCGACGCGCTTGGGCGGCAATAGCGGTTCGTTCGGATCGACATTCATTTCGACCAGCGCCGGCCCGGCGTGCGACAAGGCCTGCTCGAGCACATAGCCGCAGTCCTCCGGCAGCACGACCCGATAGCCTTTGATGCCCATGGCGTCCGCGACAGCCGCGAAATCGATGGGCTGCAGGTCGCACTCATACTCGGGGTTGCCGAGGAACATCATTTGTTCCCATTTGATCTGGCCGAGCGTGTTGTTCTTGATCACGACCACCTTGATCGACAGACCGTAACGCACGATCGTGGCCAGCTCGCCCAGCAACATGCTCAAGCCGCCGTCGCCGACGAACGCGACGACCTGGCGCTGCGGATGGATCAGCGCCGCCGCGATTGCATACGGCACGGCGCAGCCCATCGACGCCATCATTCCGGAGCCGAAGAATATTTGCTCGCCGACGGCATCGATATAACGTGCGCACAGACCGGTGTTGTGCCCGGAGTCCCACGCGACGATGGCATCGTCGGCGAGCCGCTCGCTCAGCTCGATAGCGGCGCGGCCCGGCTTCATCGGATGCTGATCGGTCATCGCCGATTCGCGCAACACCCGACGCCACTCCCTCATCCCATCCTGAGCTCGTTGCAGGAACTCGCGCGACTCCTGTCGTCGCAACCTGGCGTTGAGCATTTCCAGCACGGCACGCGCATCGCCCACCAATCCGACTTCGGCCGGCGCTCGCAGCCCGATGCGAGCAGCGTCGCAGTCGATCTGCACGACGCGCGCCTGGCCAGGTTTGGGGTAGTACTCGATATAGGGAAAGGTCGAGCCGACGATCAGCAACGCGTCGCATTGTTCCATCGCTTCATGCGAAGGACGCGTGCCGAGCAAGCCAATACCACCCGTGGTCAGAGGATGCGTGTCCGGCACAACCGCCTTGCCCAACAGCGCTTTGACGATCGGCGCACCGAGCAGGTCTGCCGTACGAAGCAACTCCTCCTGCGCACCCGCGGCGCCTCGGCCGGCAAGGATCGCAACTCTCGATGCCGAGTTCAGCAATTCTGCCGCTCGCTCCACCTGGTCGAGCTGGGGCAGCTGCAAGCCTTCCGCAGACACCACAGAGGTGTGATGCGGCTTGTTGCGCGTGGACGGATCGGCTTCCTCCAGCTTTTCCTCTTGCACATCGACAGGAATCGACAAATGCGCGACGCCGCGCTTCGACAGTGCCGAGCGACACGCGAGCGTCACGACGTTCTCCACATGCGCCGCACTCATCACCCGAGTGCTGTAGACCGCGACGTCAGCAAACAAGCGCGATTGATCCACATCCTGTTGTGTATAGGTGTCGATGAGATCGTGATACGGCAGACCGGTGATCGCGATCACGGCGGCGCCGTCCCCTTTCGCGTCATACAGGCCGTTGAGCAAATGCACGCCGCCTGGGCCGCTGGTAGCGAGACAACAACCGAGGCGGCCCGTGAGCTTCGCATGCGCGGTTGCCATGAAGGCCGCCGATTCCTCGTGCCGCACCTGGATGAAGCGCATCTGGTCCGGATGAGTGCGGATCGCCTCCATGATGCCGTTGATGCCGTCGCCGGGCAGGCCGTAGATCGTATCGACACCGCAGTTCGCCAGCGTTTGGATCAGCAAGTCGGCGGCATTGCTCATGAGAATCTCCTTCGACTCATCTGTCAGCAATGCACGAGTCGGCGCGCATTGTTCCGGGAATGTTTGTTCCTGGAATGGGCGCTGTCAGAGAGCGACGATGTCACGCAGGTTGAAGTTGTACAACAACAGCTATCGTCGGCGGTCGCGCGCGATGGCCGCGATGGCAAGGCCCGCGGCAAAGGCAGCGTACACCGCAACCATCCCTTTCGAGCTCACGTGCTTCTCGAATCCCGGCCGAAGCCGGCGCGGCGTTAGATGGTAATCGACGAAATATGCGGTGGCCGCGCTGGCTGCCGCTTCGGCGCAATGTTGTATCGGAGGCTTGCTGCGCCGACTGCCACCAAACACAGCCTCGTGCAACATGGCCCAGAAGATCGACGTGGCGTGATGAATTGCGTAGCCGGCGGCTGTGTGACGCAGCGTTGCCTCGCGGGTATAAGCTTCAGACTCTCCCCACAGCCACTGACTCGGACCATTCAATCCACCGGCCGCACTGCCCTCGTGCAGCTTACTGCATGCCATCAACGTCGCCGCGGACGCCACACTCGCTGCGCTTCCAGAAACGACGGCGTCGCTTGCCACTCGTTTCACCATGGAACGTCGCGGCTTGCGCCATTGGGCGAACCGGTGAATCTGCTTGCGATACGGAACCTTGCTGAACATCATCAGTTCAACCTCGCAGGCAGGTTCCGGGTTCCGTCATGGTCATCCTCATCACTGGCGCCACAGGGTTCATCGGTCGCCGGCTGACCGGAGCACTGCGTGCGGCTGGCCATCGGGTTGTTACTACCGGTCGTCACGCCGCCGGAGCGGACGCGATTGCGGCCGACTTCACTCGTGATCTGACTCCTGAGATCTGGGCGCCTCGACTCGCCGGCGTCGACGTGGTCGTCAATGCCGTCGGTATTCTTCGAGAGCGCGGCAATCAGACTTTCGAGAACATCCATACGCGAGCCCCACAGGCTTTGTTCGCCGCATGTGAGGAAGCGGGGGTTAAGAAGGTAGTGCAAATCTCCGCGCTCGGCGCCGACCGGGGCAGCACCAGGTATTTCACGAGCAAACATGCGGCAGATCAGTATCTGGCAGCACTGCCGATCCACTGGATCATCGTCCAGCCGTCGCTCGTCTTCGGCGCGGGCGGCTCGAGCGCCACACTGTTCACACTGCTCGCGAGCCTGCCCATCGTACCGTTGCCTGGCGGCGGACATCAGCAGGTTCAGCCGATTCACATCGACGACGCCGTCGCCGCCATTGAAGAAATCATCGAAAGTTCTGCAACGGACCGACGGCGCGTCGCGTTGGTGGGGCCGGCGCCGATCAGCCTGAAAGATTTTCTGCAACAGTTACGCGCGCGGCTACAATTGCCTCACGCAAGGTTCATGAGCATTCCCGCCGGCATCATGCGAGCGTCTGCCGCGGTCGCGGAGCATTTGCCTGGTTCGCTACTGGATCGAGAAACATTGTCCATGCTCAACGCCGGCAACACGGCTCCGCCCGACGACACAAAACGACTGCTCGGCCGTCCGCCGCGAGCGACCGAACAGTTGATCGGCGACGACCAACGCGATGCACTGCTGATGGCTGCTCAATTGGCCTGGTTGCTGCCGCTGCTGAGATTCAGCATCGCGCTGGTCTGGATCTGGACAGGCATCGTATCGCTGGGTTTGTACCCTACGCAGGACAGCTACGAACTACTCGCTCGCGTCGGCATCACCGGCGCGCTGGCGCCAGTGATGCTCTATGGCGCCGCCGTGCTCGATCTGCTGGTCGGCATTGGCACAATGCTCCTGCGCCGCCGGCGATGGTTGTGGCTGTTGCAGCTGGCGATCATCGGCGGCTACACGCTGATCATTACGTTCAAGCTGCCCGAGTTCTGGCTGCATCCGTACGGGCCGCTGAGCAAGAACCTGGTGATGCTCGCCGCCATTTATCTGCTCTACACGCTGGAAGCGCGTCGATGGAATACCTCGTCGTAAAGTGGCTGCACATCCTGTCCTCGACGCTGCTGTTCGGCACGGGACTGGGCTCGGCCTTCTACATGTTCTTTACCAGCCTGACGCGCGACGCCCGGATCGTCGCGACCGTCGTGCGCTATGTGGTCATCGCGGACTACGCTTTCACGACGCCGACCATCATCATTCAACCGCTGACCGGCCTGTACCTGATTCATCTGGCCGGCTTTCCGCTGTCGAGCACCTGGATCGCCGCCTCGATCGCTTTGTATTTCCTCGCCGGTGCGGCGTGGCTGCCGGTCGTGTGGATGCAGATCAAGATGCGCGACATGGCTATTGCAGCGGCGGCCAATGGCACGGAATTGCCACAGCGGTATTGGACTTTCCTGAAGCTGTGGGTGGCGCTGGGAATCGTCGCGTTCGCTGCCCTGGTCGTTGTGTTCTATTTGATGGTGGCCAAGCCGGCCTGATAACGCTGTTGCCGGCGCTCGGCGCGATAGCGCAGCGTTCGCGCCAACTCTTCCAGAATGGGCACACCCGCTAGCGTGGCAAAGCTCGCCAGCAGCAACAGGCGGCTGGAGTCCGCGCGCAGCAGAGTCAACGAGGCGCCACTCAGCCCGTTGCCGATCTCCTGCCAATGCAACACACCGAAAATCGCCACCGCTACCAGCGGCAGCACGTCCATGAAGCCGTGCACGAGCTGCTCGAAGGGCGAGATGTAGCGCTGGCCATCCGTGTAGGAAACATCCAGATGCGCCAGCACCGAGTGCGCCAACACAGCCACGATCATGACGCCGAACACCAGCGCGTTCGGCTCCAGCAGCGCACCGGCCGCGATCGCGATCAGCAAGGCCAGGAACTGCAGCAGATGAAACCAGGACTCGACGCTGCCCGAGGTGTGCTCGATGTCGGTCCGGCGATGACACAGATAATCGGCCGCGCCCGCCAGCAGCCAGAGTGGATAGATTCCCCACCACAGCAATGTTTCCAACAAGGCTTGCAGGCCCATGACCACGCTCCCACTGCCATGCATGAAATTCTTCCCGTGCCGGTCCGGTTCCGTGTCCAGGAACCATCAGGTCGCTGCCACATTCTTTGCACATGGCCAAACGAAGCAAATCCGCCACTGCGCTGCTGATCCTGGACATGATCTCGGAGTATCGCTACCTGCACGGCGAACGCATCGTGCGCAGCGCGCGCAAGGCCGCGCCGAACATTGCCCGGCTAAGAGAGCGTGCGCACGCGGCCGGAGCCCCTGTGATCTATGTCAATGACACGGCCGGCAAGTGGGAATCGGATCAGAAATCCTTCATCGATCGTTGCATGCAGCCCGAATCGCGCGGGCGGGAGATAGTCCAGCAGCTGGCGCCGACGCCGGAGGACTACTTCATGTTCAAGCCCATGCATTCCGCATTCTTCGGCACGCCGCTGCACACCCTGCTGCAGCGTCTGAAGATCGGCAAATTGATCGCGACCGGCATCACCAGCCATCAGTGTGTGTTGTTTACCGCCATGGATGCGCATGTCCGCGAGTTCGAACTGGTCATTCCTTCCGACTGCATCGGCGCTGGAGCCGCGGCGGACACCAAACATGCCCTGTACATCTTTTCTCACGCCTTGATGGCGAAAGTCACGAGCTCGCGGCAGCTGCGTTTCTAGCTCATGCGGTCGCGCTCTCGATGAACTCAGCGAGGTAAGGCGCTGTCCGGCTGCGCTTCGATTTCGCGATCTGTGCGGGCAGACCGGTCGCCACGATGGAACCCCCTTCATCGCCCGCGCCTGGGCCCATATCGATGACCCAATCGCCGCCCGCGACCACGCGCATGTCGTGCTCGACCACGACCACAGTGTTGCCCGCCTCGACCAGGCGCTCGAGCTGCACGACCAGGCGTTCTACGTCGGACGGGTGCAAGCCGGTGGTCGGCTCGTCCAATACATATAATGTGTCGCCTTTGGACAGGCGCTGCAGCTCGGTCGCCAGCTTGATGCGCTGAGCTTCGCCGCCGGACAGCTCGGTTGCCGCCTGCCCGAGCCGCAGATAGCCCAGCCCGACCTCGCGAAGCACCTCCAGCGAGCGATGAATGTGCGGCTCGTCGTTGAAGAACTGCCACGCCGCATCGACCGTCATCGCCAGCACGTCGGCGATGTTCTTGTCGCGATATCGAACCTCCAGCGTCTGCGCGTTGTAGCGAGCGCCATGACATGTCGGGCACGGCGCGTACACGCTCGGCAGGAACAGCAGCTCGACCATCACGAAGCCTTCGCCTTCGCACGTCTCGCAACGGCCTTTCGCGACGTTGAAAGAGAAGCGGCCAGCGTCGTAACGACGTGAGCGCGCCGTCTTGGTCGCAGCGAAAAGTTTCCTGACGTAGTCGAACAGTCCAGTGTAAGTCGCAAGGTTGGACCGCGGCGTACGGCCAATCGGCTTTTGATCCACGCGCACCAGCCGTTTGATCCGATTCATGCCGGCCGTGATCTTGCCACCCAGCGTGTGCACGACCGTCCGCTCCAGCTCGCTGCCTTCGTCTTCGTCGGGCCCGACAGCCTGGCCGAGATGCGTGGCAACCAGTTCAACCAACACCTGGCTCACCAGCGTCGACTTGCCCGAGCCCGACACCCCGGTGACGCTGGTCAACAAGCCCAGCGGGAACTGCGCATCGAGCTCCTGCAAGTTGTTTCGAGTCACACCGCTGAGTTTCAACCATTCGCGCGGCGCTCTCGGCTCGCGCGGCGGCAGCTTGAACTCGGAGAACAAGAAGCGACGCGTGTGCGATGCCTCGACCGACGCCAGACCTTTGGGTGGACCGCTGAACAAGATCTGTCCGCCGTGCTCCCCCGCGGCTGGGCCGACATCGACGATCCAATCGGCATGACGGATCACATCGAGCTCGTGCTCGACGACGAACAGCGAGTTGCCCGCCTGCTTCAGCTGATCCAGCGCCGCCAGTAGCGCTTTGGTATCCGCGGGATGCAGCCCTGCGGACGGCTCATCGAGTACATACACGACCCCGAACAGATTCGACCGCACTTGAGTGGCCAGCCTGAGCCGTTGCAACTCGCCGGGCGACAGTGTGGGCGTACTGCGCTCTAGCGACAGATAACCCAGCCCCAAATTGAGCATCACGGCGACGCGGGCTTCGAGATCCTGGACGATGCGTTGAGTGACTAACGCCTTTTCCGGATGCTCGGCTTCGAGCTTGCGCCAGCGGGGCGCCGTGCCCGACGCATACGGCTGCAGGAGCTTCGCAAGCTCCTTCAGCGGCAGGCCGGACATCTGCGCGATGTCGAGATCGGCAAACTTCACTGCCAGTGCTTCGAGCTTCAGCCGCTTGCCTTTGCACAGCGGACAGTCGGTGCTGACCAGATACTGCGAAACCCGCTTCTTCATCAGCGGGCTTTCCGTGTTCGCAAACGTGTGCAGAACGTAGCGTCGCGCGCCAGTGAACGTTCCCTGATAGCTCGGCTCTTCCTTGCGCTTCAACGCGCGACGCACCTCGTGCGGTTCATAACCTGCATACACCGGCACCGTCGGCTGCTCGTCCGTGAACAGCAGCCAGTCGCGATCTTTCTTGGCCAACTCGCGCCAGGGCTTGTCGATGTCGAAGCCCAGCGTGACCGCGATGTCTCGCAAGTTCTGCCCGTGCCATGCCGGCGGCCACGCGGCAATGGCTCGCTCGCGAATGCTGAGCGTAGGATCGGGGACCATCGATGCTTCGGTGGCATCGTAAATTCTGCCCAACCCATGACAGGTGGGACACGCACCTTGCGGCGTATTCGGCGAGAACGATTCGGCGTACAGGAGCGGCTGACCGCGCGGATAATCGCCGGCTCGCGAATACAGCATGCGAAGCAGGTTCGACAGCATCGTCACACTGCCCACCGACGAGCGCGTCGTCGGCGAGCCTCGCTGCTGTTGAAGCGCGACGGCCGGCGGCAAGCCGTCGATCTCATCGACCTGCGGCACGCCCATCTGATGAAACAAGCGCCGCGCATACGGCGACACCGACTCCAGATAACGCCGCTGCGCCTCGGCGTACAACGTGCCGAAGGCGAGCGAGGATTTTCCCGACCCCGACACGCCAGTGAACACCACCAGCGCATCGCGTGGAATCTCTACATCGACGTTCTTGAGATTGTGCTCTCGCGCGCCGCGGACACGGACCATCCCGTCCAGGCGTGAATCGGTCTTCTTCATTGTTGGATAACGACTGTGAGTGCGATTGGTTTCGCCAGGCGCGCCGTCCTACCCTCAGGCAAGCCCCAGTCACGAAACCCGCGTGCATTCTCTCATGAACCGCCAATGCGCCGCGCTGCTCGGGACGATGGCGTTGAGCATGGCTGCGCCCGCCTTCGCCGAGCACGACATCGAATTCGTCGCAGAGCATCTGCCCGAAGCCATGATGGACAACCGCTATGCCACGCTGCCGGTGTGGGATCTCGGCGTTCCTGCAGAAAGCACCGCGTATCAACTTCAGGGCGCCTATTCCTCCACGACCTCAGGAGATCTGAGCATCGCGGGGCCCATGTTCTCGCTATCGGCCAGCCGACGCTGGAGTGAAGCAAGTCGGCTGGGCGTCTTCGGCTTCTACGATCCCCTGCGTCTGCAAGCCGACTACGACAGCCGGCCATTACAAACCTTGTTCGCGCCGACTACGCCCATCGACCGGCCCGCTGACGCCGAGTTCACCAATCTCGATGGCACGGCGACCGATTTCGGCGCCGGCCTGTACTGGTCGCGACATCGGTCGGAAGGTTGGCTCGGCGAGCATAGCTGGGTCGCCGGCCTGCTCTGGCAACGAGTCGAGCTGCGGGACTATCGTTTCGACTATCTCATCGCGAGCGGTCCGCAGTCCGGACTGCAAGGCCAGATCGATTTCGATGCGCACTACGATCACTTCACGCCGTTTGTTGGCCTGCAAATGCCGCGCGCCCGAGGCGATTGGTCGTTCACTCCGCATGCATTGCTTGCCTATCCGGTGCCGCGGCGGGGATTCCAGGGACACATCTCCGGTCCAGGCTTCGATATTTCCGGAGACACCGCCGATGTCGGCAATGGCAAGCACTTCGGCGATCCGTCCGTCACGCTGGGCCTGACGATTACCTATCTGCCGGCCCATCTGTCGATCGATGCAGGCACGTTCTTCACGCAGGCGTACCTGGAGCAGAAGATTCATCGCGGCATCGACAGCAACTGGCTGCTGTCGATCTCATGGGCGCCATCGGTCAGGGAATAAAGCCAAAAGGGGACAGATTTATTTCCTGAAGAACATCAGGATCACCGAGATCAGCACGCTGACGATGATCATGGTGGTCAAGGGGAAGAACAACTTGAAGCCCGGCCGGTCGATCATGAAATCGCCGGGCAGGCGGCCGATGGGCAGCTTGGAGATCCACGGCCAGGCGAGGCCGACCAGGGCGATGACCAGGCCCAGCACGATCAGTGAGCGTTGCATGACGTTCTCCACGTCCTACTTTCGCCCCGAATCATAGGCGATTGCACGAGGCACGCGAAGTTGGACCTCGGTGCCGGCATTGCCGCTGCTCCAGATCTCGAGTCGGCCACGGATTTTTTGAGCGCGCTCGCGCATCCCGATCAAACCCCAACGCCCGTCCCGGCCGCCGGATTCGAGCACGTCGTCCGGAATGCCACGGCCGTCATCGCGGACATTGACGCGCAACTCGCGAGGCTCGTAGTGAACTTCGACTTCGATGGACTTCGCGTGCGCGTGACGCAAAGCGTTGAGCAGGGCCTCGCGACCGATCCAATACGCTTCGTCACGCACGATGGGATGCAGTCGACGCATTGTCCCGAACTCGACGATCTGCAGCTCGACCGTCGTGTTGCCGCCGGCGACTTCCTGCGCGGCTTGTTTGAATGCGTCGGCCAGATCGCCGTCAGCGGACTCTGACGAACGTAAATCGCGCACCCGATCGCGTCCATCGACCAGGACCTGGTCGGCTCGCTCGAGCGCGCTTTCCAGGAGTTGCCGCGCCGGTTCCTGCGGCGGAATGCGATCCACGACGGATTGGAACCGCAGGATCAAGCCTTGGAACCCTTGCAGCAGCGTGTCGTGCAACTCGCGCGCGATGCGCTCTCGTTCCGCCATTCGCTCGGCGAGTCGATCGTGCATACGCTTGGAAAACTGACGCATCCGCAGCTGATACAAGCCGGCGAGCACCAACAGCGCCGCGAGTATGGCCAGCACTCGGAACCAGTCCGTTTGATAGAACGCCGGCAGGATGGCGAACGCGAGCGACGCGCCCTCCTCGTTCCATACGCCGTCATTGTTCGAGCCGATGACTCGGAAACGATAGTCTCCGGGCCCGAGATTGGTGAACATGGCCTGCCGACGCGCGCCGACGTCGCGCCACCCGTCATCCAATCCTTCGAGTTGGTAGCGCGCATGCGCACGCTCTGGCATCGAAAGGCTGAGCACTGCGAAATCGATTTCGAGATTGCGCGTACCGACCGGCAGCTGAATCCCAGGCGTGAGCTGCTGCCTGGATCCTTGGATGCTCAAGGACGTGATCGCAATCGAGGGCACCTGCGGATTGCGAGCGATGTGTTGCGGATCGATCCAGACGACGCCATCGTCGGTAGCGAACCAGAGCCGGCCGTCATCGCCTTGAATCATCGTCGGCAGCGGTCGCAGCAGTGTCGGCCGGCCGACCAGCCCATCGAGATAGTCGAAGCGCTCGAAGCGCGCGGCGTGCTGCGGATCTTGAATTGCCCGGTCCAGCTCCGCCGCCTCGATGCGCAGGATGCCGCCCATCGTATGCAGCCAAAGATCTCCCTGATTCGTTTCAACGACACCGGAAACGCCCAGCAGCGCCTTTCGATCCGCGACGCTCACGGACTGCAAACGATCCGAATGCATCAGCTGCAGGCCCTTCTCGCCGGCAATCCAAAGGCCGCGCCGGCCTTCGAACAGCGCCAGCACGTCGCCGACCGACAACCCATCGTTCTGCGCATAGACGCGCACGCTTGACGCGTCGGCTCTCACCAGACTGTTGTTCGCATACGCGCTCCAGAGCCGATCTTGCGAATCGATCAAGAATGTCCGCGGCACACGGCGAGCTTCGATTCCCGAAGGGTTGGCGATATTCGCCCAGCGATTGTTCTCATATTTCCAGAGGCCGGGAGCACTCTGAATCGACGCCCACACGACGCCAGCCTGATCCGCCACCAGCGCCTGAACATCGTCCTCTATGCCATTTGGCAGCGCTGCGACCAGTTTCGGCGCACCGCTGACGACTCGCCAGATTCCTTTCGGACCGCCGAGCCACACTGAGCCTGACCGATCTCGATAGCTGGCAGTGACGCGCAGCTCGGGTCCATGCATGGAGACCTGCTCGCCATGCAGCTTCATCAACGGATGAGTCGTCGAGCCCGCCCAGACATCGCCGCGCTCGCCGGGCACCAGTGCAAAGTCGTGCGTGCCCGCCGGGAAAGGCGCTTTGACCAGAGCGGAGTAACGAAAGCGATCCAGCCCGCCGCTGGTGCCTACCCAGATATTGCCTTCGCGATCCTCGAGCACCGGCCAGGCATAGTCGGCGCTCAAGCCCTCCTTGCGAGTGAACGTTTCTAGCGGCGCGCCGGCTCGTGATTGACGATGCATGCCGCTGCCGAGACCGGAGATCCACAATGCACCGTCGCGGTCGAACAGAATTCCCGCCGATTGAACGTCGATCTTCGCAGCAGGCGCCGCCTTCTCGCCCGGCAGGCGCAATGGACGAGTCGAGCCGTCCGCTTCAGCCAGCCAGATTCTGCCATCGGGCGCTTGCGCGAAACGCCCCGCGAATCCGACGCGCTCGCCGCTATCCTGAAACGTCTGTGCACCGGGCCGCAGATAGAACACTCGATCCCTGATCGCGACCCACAGCGTACGGTCCCGATCGAGAAACATCGCGCGCCCTTCCTGCTCCGGCAGAGCGGGATCCGGCGCCATCTTCTGCCAACGCTGGCCGTCGAAGCGAGCCAGACCGTTCGAAGTGGCAAGCCACACGTTGCCCTGGACGTCGCTTTGCAGGCTCATGGCCGTGCCGAACGGCAGACCGTCGTTTTGATCGTAGTGCCGTGCGCGACCGTCCTTCAGGAAGCTGACGCCGTTGCGTTGATACCCGATCCACAGCCCGCCGTTCGCGGCATGCAACGACTGGATGGTGGTCGCGGGGACGATGTCATCGGCGATGGCTTCGAAGCGCACACCGTCGAAGCGATACAACGCATCGGGAGCGGCCAGCCACAGATAGCCGTCATCGGTCTGGGCCAGCGCGGAGATCTGACCGGGCGCGCCCTCGTTGACCTTCCAACTGGTGTGATGAAACTGCTGCAGCGAGCGACTGCGATCGAGCGCCCCAGCGGGAAAACCAAGCAGCAAGAGAATCAAGGTGCAGCCAATGCTGCGCCAGAGAGAAAACATCACACGACCCGATGAACATCCGCGCCGAAGCCGGCCGGCAGCATATCAGGACGCCCGGTCATTAAGCAGACAATTTGTGGACAACGCCCGGCGGCCGGGCCGGCGCGGAACAGTCCGGCTGAGCACAATCGTTCGCCATATGCAACTCGTGATGGGCCTCTCAGTTTGAAAGCGCTGCAAGCCCTCCGATGCGACTGTATGTAATGTCCCTCGGCATACTTCGCCCGCCCTCAGCAGCCGAGAGCGGGGTGCTCACGCCTGGGGCGCATCAAGGGAGAGTTTCTAAAATGCGTAAGCGAATGGCTTTGAACGGTTTGGCTCTGCTCGGCTTGCTCGCGAGCTCGAACGTTCTTGCCGAAATGCAGCCGGGCTTCTATGCGGGCGTGGGCGTCGGCACGGCGACGGTCGAGCTCGACACGGACTTCGACGGTTTCAAATTCGACGCGGACGACACGGCGTTCAAAGTGTTCGGCGGTTACAACTTCAACCAGTATTTCGCGCTTGAAGCCAGCTACTTGGACGGCGGCAATCCGGAAGAGACCGTCATCGCCCTGCCTGGCGCCAGGGGCACGCTCGATGTCGGCGTGACCGGCCTGATCGCCTCGGCGATCGGCCGCATACCGCTGGGCGAAATGTTCGCTGTGTACGGCAAGCTCGGTCTCGCTTCGTACGATGCCGAGATCACGGGCCGCGTGAACGGCGACGTGATCGATGACGGCGAGGCAGAGGTGAGCGACGACGATGTGGCTTACGGCCTCGGCGCCGCGCTCAACGTCGGCTCGCAGTTCGAGCTGCGCGCCGAATACGAAGCGATTTCCTTCTCGGATGGCGACTTCACCATGCTGTCGGTGAGCGGACTGTTCAAGTTCTGATTGCGATCGAGCGTCAGCTCGCGCCGGGCCATGGACGGCCCGGTCAGAACGTCAGCACGATCTTGCCCATGAAGCCGCCTGACGCCATCGCCTGCAACGCTTCCGAATACTGCTCGATGGGATAGACCCGATCGACCAGCGGGCGCAGGCGATGCCGCGCAATGAACTCATTCATTCGAACATAGTCGGCGCGCGATCCCACGAATATTCCCTCGGCCGTCGCCGATTTCTTCAGTATTCCCCAGGCAGGCAGCGAACCGTCATAGCCGGTGATGCCGCCAATGATGGCAAGAGTGCCGCCATCCGCGAGACTGTCCACCGATTGCGCAAGCGTGCTCTTCCCTACCACATCGAGCACGAGATCCGCGCCGCGGCCTTCAGTCACACGCAGAACACTTTTCGCCCACTCGGGTTCCTTGCGATAGTTGATCCCATCGCGTGCACCGAGCTTGAAGGCATGCGCCAGCTTTTCATCCGAGCTGCTGGTGACAATGACACGTGCACCCGCGGCCACTGCAAACTGGAGCGCGAAGGTCGAGACACCACCCGTTCCTTGAACCAGCACCACGTCGCCCTTCTGTGTATTGGCGCGACCGATGACTGCATTCCATGCTGTGAGCGCTGCCGTTGGTAGCGTCGAGGCTTCCTCGTAGCTGAAATCCTTTGCAATCGGCACGACCGCTCTTGCATCGAGCGCAATGTACTCAGCCGCGACCCCTTCGATGGTCCAGCCATGCACGTCGTCGAGGTATCGTTCCTGGAAAGGACCGTCGATCCAATGTCTGAAATACGTACTGGTGACGCGATCGCCCTGGCGAACACCTTTTACGGCGCGACCGACAGCAACGACTTCGCCCGCAGCATCGGAAACGGGCGTCTTCGCGGCCTCGTCGAATGCCTGTCGTTCCAGACGCGAAAGCTCGCCGCGATTCAGGCTGATCGCATGCACGCGCACCAACACCTGCTCATCGCCGACGGTCGGCAACGGAGCTTGCACCAACTTCCATTCATAGCGGTCGCCGGTCTTCTCGACGACGATCTTGCGGCCCGTGGCCGGTGGCTCGGATGAATGCGCAATGAGAGAAAGCGCAGCGCCGATAGCGATAGCCGCGACGCGAAGCAGGCCGGACATTGATGGCATCATAGATGCGCACTGTCACGCTCCGATTGGCCCTCAAGAAGAGCCACTTCTGCTCAACCTCGAGGATCCACTTCAGCGAATTATCGGGCGCCGAAGGCACGCGCCAGCCGGAGCAGCCCCTCGTCGATCTCCCGCTCGCCCAGACTGCTATAACCGAATACCAATCCGTTGCGACCCGCTCGACCGATCTGGAATCGGCGTAGAGAATAAACGCCCGTGCCCAGACGACTGGCGCGTTCGACGATTGTGTCGGCATCCACCGGCGATTGAGTGAACGCCGCCAGGTGCAAGCCCGCAGCCGATGGCACGGGAGTCAGATTCGCACGCAAGTGTTTCTCCAGCCCATCGAGCAGCGCCTCGCGCCGGCCGTTATAGATCTGCCGCATACGACGCACATGACGAGCGAGATGGCCTTCCCCGATGAAACTCGCCAATGTTTCTTGCAGCAGCGGCGAGCACTGTCCATCGGCGTAATGTTTTGCCGCCACTAGCGCCGGACGCGCCCATGACGGCGCGACCACGAACCCCAAGCGCAGGTCCGGAAACAAACTCTTGGAAAACGTGCCGACATAGAACACCGAGCCGGCCCGATCCAGCGTCTGCAAGGCATCGAGCGGGCGTGCGCCGAAACGAAACTCGGCGTCGTAGTCATCCTCGATGATCGCGGCGTTATTCGCACTCGCGAACGCAAGCAGCTCCGCTCGACGGCGCGGCGACATGACTGCGCCCGTCGGAAACTGATGCGACGGTGTCACGTAGATTACGCTGGCCGTGGCCGGCAGCTTCTCGACGATCAAGCCTTCCTCGTCGACCGGCACCGGAACGATCTTCGCGCCTGCCGCCACGAATGCCATGCGGGCTCGCTGGTAACCCGGATCTTCCATGGCGACGACATTGCGCTTTGGCGTGAGGAGGATTCGCGCGAGCAGATCGAATGCCTGTTGCGCGCCGCTCGTCACGACGATGTCGGCCGAATCGCAAGCGACAGCCCGTGCGAACGACACATGCTTGGCGATTGCTTCTCGCAGCGAGATTCGACCCGCCGATGTCTCGTCGACAGCCGACTGACGGGCAAAACTACGCAGCGACCTCGCGGACAGGCGACGCCAGGTCGCCATCGGAAATTTGGAAACATCGGGCAAGCCAAGTCGAAACTGATAACGCACCGTGCCGGGCGCCGGCGAACCTTCGAACAGCGCCGGCCGTTGCCAGAACTCACCCAGCTGACGCGCACGCTTCACGTCGGACTTCTGCTGATTGGCGAGGCGAGTCACACGAGGCACGACATCCGCAACGTAGGTGCCCGCACCATGCCGCGTCGTGATGTAACCTTCGCTCAGCAACAGGTCGTACGTCGCAATCGCTGTGTTCCGTGAGACGCCGTAGTTGCTGGCGAGTACGCGGGTTGCCGGCAAGCGCAGGCCCGGACGCAGACGGCCTTCGAGAATGGCCGTCTTCAACTGCCCATGCAGCGCACGCAAACGCTCACCCGAGTTGCGGGGCGGGATGCGGATCGGCAGCTCGAGAATTGGATCCATCGAAGTTCGCCTTTTTGGCTCTTTGAGGGAGCCGGTTTCGGGCGCATTCTGGGCGTTGTCAGCCACTCTGAACAAGCCATTTCCATGAACAAATTCGCAATCGGCGCCGCGCTGGCGATGACCCTGCTCGGCGCAACCTCTCAGGCCGCAGACCCAAAGCCCGCGGTCGTCAAACCGCTCCTGACCGAGCCTCTCTCGGGCGTTCCGGGCAAGGAGGTCACCGTCCTCACCGTCGAGTACTTGCCCGGTGGCGCGTCGGCGCCGCATCGACATGACGCCGATGTTTTCGTCTACGTGCTGGAAGGCGCGGTCGTGATGCAAGTGGATGGCAAGGAGCCGGTCACCGTGCGCAAAGGCGAAACGTTCCGCGAGAACCCCAAGGACATTCACCGTCAATCCATGAACGCGAGCAAGACCGAGCCGGCCAAGTTCGTCGTGTTCGTGGTCAAGGATCAAGGCAAGCCGGTGACGCGTCCGCTCGACGGCGGCTGAACGCGGCCCACCCAGCTGATCTAGATCAAGGCCCGAGATCGCGCGCCCGGATAGGGTAGCGCCATGAGCCAACGTCTGACGTGCGATCTCGACCTGCTCCGCCGCTACGACCAGCCCGGACCGCGCTACACGTCCTATCCGACGGCGCCGCAGTTCGGGCCGCATTTCAAGGAGGACATGCTTCGGGAGTACATCCGTCGCAGCAACGAAGAGCTGATTCCCCGCCGGCTGTCGTTATATGTGCACGTTCCCTATTGCTCGAGTCCGTGCCTGTACTGCGGCTGCAATCGCGTCATCACACGGGATCGCAGCGCCGGCACGCGCTACGTCGATCGGTTGATTCGGGAGATCTCGCTCGCCGGGCCATTGTTCGATCATGACCGTGAGGTGATCCAAGTGCACTTCGGCGGCGGCACGCCGAACTTTCTGCGCGCCGAAGAGCTGGGCGAAATCATGAGCAGCCTGGGCCGGCAGTTTCAGCTCAGCAACGCGCCGATTCGCGATTTCTCGATCGAGATCGATCCCCGCTTCATCGACACATCCGATGTCGCGGCCTACGCGCAGATGGGCCTGAACCGCGCCAGCCTGGGCGTGCAGGATTTCGATCCCATCGTGCAGCGGGCCGTCAATCGCATCCAAAGTGCGCAGCTCACCCGGACTGTCATCGACGCGTGTCGCCGCAATGGTTTTCGTTCTGTCAACGTCGATCTGATCTACGGCTTGCCTCATCAAACGCTCGATGGCTTCGGCCGCACACTCGACACCGTGCTCGAATCCCGGCCCGATCGGCTCGCGGTGTATGGCTACGCGCATATGCCTCACCTGTTCAAGCCGCAGCGGCGCATCGACGCCAGCGCCCTGCCGAATGCCAGCGAACGAATCGCACTCCTGTCCCTTGCCATCGGCAAGCTCACCGCGGCAGGCTATGTGTATATCGGCATGGATCATTTCGCTCTGCCCGATGACGACCTGACGCGCGCCTACGATGCCGGAACCTTACAGCGCAATTTCATGGGCTATACCACGCACGCCAACTGCGACCTGCTCGGCCTGGGCGTCAGCGCCATCAGTCACATCGGCGACAGCTTCAGTCAGAATCCCAGAGATCTGCCCTCGTGGGAAAAGGCGGTCGAGTCGGATCATCTGCCCGTATGGCGCGGCCGTCATTTAGATCTGGACGATCAGGTGCGCGCCGACGTGATCCAGCAGTTGATGTGCCGGGGCGCGATCGACATTGCGGCCGTGGAACGGCGCTACGATATCGACTTTCACCGTTACTTCGCCGACGCCCTGGCGCACGCGCAGCCGCTGGCGAAGGATGGACTGGTGACATTGGAACGACTGCGCATTTCTGCGACGTCGCGCGGGCGTTTGCTCTTGCGTATCATCGCGATGTGCTTCGATCGATACCTCAATCATCGGCTCCCGGGCGGAGCGACTTACTCCAGCGCAGTCTGACCTGCCGTCTCTCGACGGCAGCGAGCGTGCTGCCATGAGCGACGCAAACCGCCGCCCTACCCCCGGCATCGCCGACGACGGCGACGAATTCCATTTCTGCAGCACCTGCGCATTTTCGGCAGCCTGCCTGGAGAGCGGCTACGACAAGAGCCTGCTGCGGGATCTGCACGTGCTGGTCGAGCACATCGGCCCCTTCCACGAAGGCGAGCACATTTTTCGTGAAGGCGATCCATTCACGGCGATCGCCGCCGTGCGCTCCGGCACCGTCAAAACATATGTGACGGACCATGAAGGGCGCGAGCACGTACAAGGCTTCTTCCTGCCCGGCGAGGTCATCGGGCTCAACGCCATCTCGCAGGCCCGCTACCCGAGCAACGCCGTCGCGCTCGACTCGGTCATGCTCTGTCGCTTCTCCTTTCCAAACATCGCCGCGCTCGCAACGCGCATGCCCGGCTTGCAGCAGCAGCTGTTCAAGCTGCTGAGCCTGGACATCGGCAAGGCTGCGCTGCTGTCCGGAAACTTTTCTGCCGATGAGCGGATGGCGGCATTCTTGATCACCTTGTCGCGGCGTTATGCCGCGCGCGGCTTTTCGCCCAACCGGTTCTTGCTGACCATGACGCGGACCGATATCGCCAACTATCTGCGCCTGGCGTCGGAGACGGTCAGCCGCGTGTTCCGGCGCTTCCAGGACG
Organism: Steroidobacter agaridevorans; assembly: GCF_009932555.1. Lineage (GTDB taxonomy): Bacteria > Pseudomonadota > Gammaproteobacteria > Steroidobacterales > Steroidobacteraceae > Steroidobacter > Steroidobacter agaridevorans. The sequence goes on along the minus strand of NZ_BLJO01000004.1, from coordinate 379,594 downwards.
ACGGCATGATCCAGGTCGAACGGCGCGAGATCGAGCTGAAAGACCGCAAGCGCCTGGAAAAGCTGGCCGAAGACGTGCTCCGGAGCACCTGACCCGCACCTGACCTAGATCAGGGCGACTCCCCCGGCCCGGCCGCATCATCCCTCCACCAATAAGTGGGAGAGGGTCCATGAACGCGAGTCGCAGGTTGTGGGTGGGACTGGGAGTCCTGCTGCTGCTTTCCTTTGCCGTCCTGCTATGGGTGGGCGGCGAAATCCATCGAGTGATGCCACCGGTGCCGTCGGCGGTCGTGACCGAGAATGGCCGGACGATCTACACCCGAGCCGACATTCAAAAAGGTCGACAGGTGTGGCAATCCATCGGCGGCCAGCAACTCGGCTCCATCTGGGGACATGGCGGTTACGTCGCTCCGGATTGGACCGCTGACTGGTTACATCGCGAGGCCGTCGCGTGGCTCGACATCGATGCGCAACGTGAGACGTCGCAGCGTTACTCACAATTGCCCGAAGACACGCAAGCCGCGTTTGCCGCGCGCCTGCAACCTCGCATTCGCAAGAACACTTACGACGCGAATACGGACACGGTCACGATCCCGGAGGACCGCGCGCTCGCAATCGCGCAGGTCGCGGCTCATTACGAATCGCTGTTCAGCAACGATCCGCAAACATTGGAGCTGCGCAAGGCGTATGCGATGAAGGACAACACGGTGTTGTCCGCCGAGTATCGCACCGCCATGACGGCGTTCTTCTGGTGGTCTGCGTGGTCAGCTGTTACCGAGCGGCCGGGCAAAGACATCACTTACACGAACAACTGGCCGCATGACACGCTGGTCGGCAATGAACCGCCGGGTCACCTGTTCATGTGGACCGTGTTCAGCGTGTTGTTCCTGATCGCCGGCATCGCGCTGCTCGGTTGGCATCACGCTCGCCATAAGGATGAGGCGCCGCCCGAGCTGCCCGCGACCGATCCGCTGGCGCTGATCCGCGTCACGCCTTCCATGAAGGCCACGGGCAAGTATTTCTGGCTGGTGGTCGCGCTGTTCCTGACGCAGATCCTGCTGGGCGCGATCACGGCGCACTATCAAGTGGAAGGCCAGGAAGCGTACGGCTTCGCGCTTGCCAACTATCTGCCTTATTCGCTCAGTCGCACCTGGCACACGCAGCTCGCGGTGCTGTGGATCGCGACCGCGTGGCTCGGCATGGGTTTGTATATCGGGCCTGCGATCTCCGGGCACGAGCCCAAGTATCAACGCTTCGGTGTCAACTTCCTGTTCACCTGCCTGATCATCATCGTGGTCGGCGCGTTCACGGGACAATGGCTGGCCGTGATGCAGAAGCTCGGCCTGGACAGGAACTTCTGGTTCGGCCACCAGGGCTGGGAATACGTCGACCTGGGCCGCTTCTGGCAAATCTTCCTGTTCATCGGCCTGGGCCTGTGGCTGACGCTGGTGGGCCGCGCGCTGTGGCCGGCGATCAGGAAAGGTGGTGAATCAAAATCCATCATCGTGCTGTTGTTTCTTTCCACGGTTTGCATCGGCCTGTTCTACGGCGCTGGCTTGATGTGGGGCGAGCACACGCACCTGTCCATGGTCGAATACTGGCGCTGGTGGGTCGTGCACCTGTGGGTCGAAGGCTTCTTCGAAGTGTTCGCGACCGCAGTGATCGCCTTCCTCTTCACACGACTGGGACTGTTGCGCACGAGCACGGCGACTGCGGCGGTGTTGTTCGCGACGATCGTGTTCATGAGCGGCGGCGTGCTCGGCACTCTGCATCACTTGTACTTTACGGGCACGCCAACGGCCGTCATCGCGCTTGGCGCCAGCTTCTCCGCGCTGGAAGTGGTGCCGCTCGCGTTCGTCGGCTTCGAGGCCTATCAAACATTCAAGCTCGGCTCCGCGACCCCGTGGATGCAGCGCTATCGCTGGCCGATCCTGTTCTTCACCGCGGTGGCGTTCTGGAACCTGGTCGGCGCCGGATTGTTCGGCTTCCTGATCAATCCGCCGCTGCCGCTGTACTACATGCAGGGTCTGAATCTCACTCCGCTGCATGGACACACTGCGCTGTTCGGCGTGTATGGCCTGCTCGGCGTCGGACTCATGCTGTTCTGCCTGCGCGGCCTGAAACCGAATGTCGTGTGGGACGAGCGCGTGCTGAAGACCAGTTTCTGGGCCTTCAACATCGGTCTCGCTTGCATGGCTGCATTCACCTTGCTGCCGATTTGGCGTGATTCAGCTCAACGCGGCGATCGAGCATGGCTACTGGTACGCACGCTCCGCCGAGTTGATGCAGAAGCCGATCATTCAGCTGCTGGTGTGGATGCGCGTTCCCGGCGACACCATCTTCAGCGTCGGCGCTCTGTCACTTGCCTGGTTCGTGCTCCGCCTGTGGATCGCGCCCAAGCAGCCGAAGCTGGTGGTGCCTGAAGGAGCGCAAGTCGCAAAACGTTGAGATAGGACCATGAACACAGTCACCCTGCCCGCCAGCACGTTGCGCATCATCGCGGCCGCCCCCCACCGCTTGATGTTCTTCATAGGCGCAACCAACACGTTGCTGGCAATGGTCTGGTGGGCCTGGTGGCTGATCAGCGCGCGCTGGCTCGGAGGAACCAGCGCGCAACCCATGGTGCCGCCAGGATGGCTGCATGCCATCGTCATGCAGTACCAGGTGCTCCCGGCCTTCATGTTTGGATTCCTGTTGACCGTGTTCCCGCGCTGGATGGCGTTACCGCCGCTGCGACGAGAGCACTACGTTCCCGTCGGCATCGGCATGTTCGGCGGACAACTCATCACGCTCGCCGCGCTGGCAGGATTCGGCGATTCCAACTTGTTACTGAAAGTCGGCGCGGTGCTCACCACCAGCGGCTGGCTCATCGGAACCCTCTGGCTGGTGCGACTCGTTTCGCAGGAAGGCGGCCGCACCTGGCACGCCGTGAGCTGCGCCTTTGCACTCGGCTTTGGTTTGCTCGGCCTGACGCTTTACTCAGTGTTCCTCTTTGTGTCCGACCCGCGCGTGGTGTTCGCCGCGATCAAGCTGGGAACGTTCGCAGTGCTGCTGCCGGTCTACTTCACCGTCTGCCATCGCATGATTCCTTTCTTCGCCGGCTCCGCGCTCCGCAACTATCAGCCGACACGGCCGATGTGGACGCTCGCGCTGTTCTGGCCGCTGACATTGATTCACTTGTGGCTGGAGCTGCGCCACGGTTACGCCTGGCTGTGGCTCGTCGATGTGCCGATGGCCGCAATGACAGGCTGGCTGCTGTGGCGCTGGTGGCCGCGCCGAACGCAAATGCCGGCTTTGCTTCGAGTACTGTTCGTCGGCTTTGCCTGGTTGCCGATTGCGTTCGTGTTGTATGCCGTTCAGAGCGTGCAGTTCGCAGCGACCAGTCAGTTCATCCTTGGGCGAGCGCCGGCGCATGCGCTGTTCATTGGCTTCTTCGGCAGCTTGCTGGTGGCAATGGTCACTCGCGTGACCCAAGGGCACTCAGGCAGGCCGCTGGTGCTCGGCAACGTCGCAGCGTTCGCTTTCATCTGCATTCAGCTGGTCACGCTCACCCGCATCGTCGCCGAGCTCGTGCCGGACTCGCTCGCCATTCAAGCAATCGCCGCCCTCGGCTGGCTCGTGGCGTTCGTGCCGTGGGTGTTACGATCCAGCTGGATCTATCTGACGCCTCGCGTCGACGGTGCACAGGGATGATTTTGGGATGATCGAGTTCTACCCGCAGATCAAATCGGTTCATATCGCAGCGGTCATGGCCAGCGGCCTGCTGTTCTTCCTGCGCGGCGCTTCACTTCATGTCGGCATGAAGTGGGCGATGGCTGCTCCGGTGCGTTATTTGACCTACGCCATCGACACGACGCTGCTGACCGCCGCGCTGATGCTCGCGACCATGCTGCATCAGTATCCCTTCGTGCACGGCTGGCTCACCGTCAAGGTGCTGTTGCTCGTCGTTTATATCGTGCTGGGCACGTTCGCATTGAAACGCGGCTCGACCAAGACGGTTCGCATCGCGTGTTGGGTAACCGCGTTGATCGCTTACGCCTTCATCATCAGCGTCGCCCGCATGCATAGCCCGGCCGGAATATTCGCCCGGCTGCTGGCCTGATCGCTCAGTGCAACCTCGACTTCCGAGCGGGCACCGAGTCGCGCGGCACGACGAGCACGTCGCAGTCGGCCGCATCCATGACCTGGCTCGCGACGCTGCCGATCAATGCGCGCCGTACCCGACCGCCGTTCGTTCCCATTACGAGCAAATCGGGCTGGTACATTTCGACGGCGCGCTGGATGGCTCTTGCGGGATGGCTATCGCCAATCACCACTCCATAGCGCGTGTGGTCGGCACTCGTGCGTTTGAGCAGCTCGCGAATCTCCGCCGCCGCTTCGCGTCTCGAGTGATTGACGTATGAGATGACTTCCTCGGTGCCGACGCCGGCGGAGCGCATCATGCCTTGATACGGTGGCTCGCAGACGTGCATCACCATGGACTGCGCCCGGGCATTCAAGATCAGCGCCTCGGCTGCTTGCACCGCTGCAGCGGACTCCTCCGACACATCGAGCGCCAGCATCACTTGCTTGTATTCGGCTTCGGCGGGCCGTCGCACGATGAGCAGCGGGCACTGGCGCGTGTTGAGAATCTTCTCTGCGATCGTGCCCTCGAGCACATCGCGCAGGCCGCGCTTGCGATGCGGGCCGATGACCACCAGATCGACCCGATGCTTGTCGATCGAATCGATAATCAACCGGGCCGGACCGCCGGTTCGAACCGCGACTTCGGGCAATGGACCGAAGCGCCACTCGGGGGCGCGGGCGCGCGCCTTGAGGCCCGTGATGGCCACTTGCAGCGCCTGCTCGAGATTGAGCTCCGATGTCGTCGGCGAGACGACATGCAACAGAGAGAGCTGTGCTTGCAGCTGCTCGGCGAGCATCCCCGCACGATCAATCGCCGCTTCGCTCTTTGGCAACAAATCAGTCGCACACAACAGCCTCGGCATCCGCACGCCCTCCTCAATCGATCGCTAATGAGCCCCCACGTGCGCAGACTGCACGGACTCGATTCGTATGCGACGCACGCCGCCCGGCATCAGCCACTCGACTTCATCGCCTTCTCGATACCCGAGCAGCGCCGTACCCAGCGGTGCAAGCACGGAAATGCGGCGCGCACTCACGTTGGCCTCGGCGGGACCGACCAGCGTCAGCTCCTGTCTCGAGCCATTGCTCAGATCGAGAATGCGCAGCGGCTTGTGCATCGTGACCACGTCGGCTGCAACCTGCTCGGGCTTCAGCACTTGCGCGCGCTCCAGCTCCAGGCTCAGCTCTTCGAGATGTTCCTGATCATGGCCCACAGTGGCACGAGCCGACAGCAGCCCTCGCAGCACGCGGGCATCGGGCTCGGAAATCACGATCGGATGATCACGCATCATTCCACTCCTACAAGGTTCGGAGAGCATGGTGCAGGCTTTGCTCAGTTCGATCAATTAGAATTATTCTTGTAGTCCGTTCGTTATGGCCGAAGCTTTTCACTAACCTGGAGGCAGCATGAGCGCGGTGATCCGAAGGCTCAACTACCAACACCTGCTTTATTTCTGGTCCGTCGTCCGTACAGGCAGTCTCACGCGCGCGTGCGAAGAACTCGCACTCGCGGCGCCGACGATCAGCGCGCAGCTGCGCACGCTCGAAGAGCGGCTCGGCGAAAAACTGCTGGTGAAATCCGGCCGTACGCTCGTGCCGACCGAAGTCGGTCGACTGGTCTACAGCTACGCGAACGAGATTTTCGGTCTCGGCCAGGAGCTGATGGAAGCCCTCGAGCAGCGCCCGTCCACGCGGCCGCTGAAATTGCTGATCGGCATCGACGACGTGCTGCCGAAGGAAATTGCCTATCGAATCGTCGAGCCCGGTCTGCAGTTGAAGCAACCGGTTCGCGTCATCTGTCGTGAAGGCACTTTGGAGCGCCTGGTTGCCGATCTCGCCATTCACGAAGTCGACGTGGTGCTGTCCGATTCTCCGGTGACGCCGTCGCTCAACGTTCGCGCCTACAGCCACCCGCTCGGCAGCTGCAATGTCTACTGGATGGCGACACCGACGCTGGCGAAGACGCTGCGCCGTGACTTTCCGAAGTCACTGGACGGCGTTCCGGTACTCTTGCCCACCGATGACACGGCGATCCGGCGCGCGCTCGATCAATGGCTCGATCGGCAGAACGTGCGACCGCTCCTGCTCGGTGAATTCGAGGATTACGCGATGCTGCGTGAGTTTGCCCGTGAAGGTCATGGCTTCGCGCCCGTGCCATCGGTGCTCGAAGCGTCGTTTCGCCGACAACATGGTTTTGTGCGCATTGGGCTGGCAAAAGGCGTGAAGGCGGAGTTCTATGCCATTTCGGCAGAACGCAAGATCAAACATCCGGCGGTGGCTGCGATGACGGACAACGCCCGTCAGTTGTTCTCGCAAAGTTGACCTGCTGAGTTGCCCGGGAACGAAACATGCTCTAGCCTGCCCGGTACCGATGCGCAAGCCATTCACATCTCAGACGCGGAATTTCAGCATGGGCGGGCCCGCGTGGCTTGCGCTCATCGCCGTCGTCTGGTGGGCGGCGCTGCTGAATCCGCCGCAGGCCCGGTCTTTCTCGTCGGGCATCTTCGACGGTCTCGAGCTGCCCGCCGCCGTTGTTTCGGCGGATCGGCATCTATCGCTGCAAACAAACGATCGACGGCGCACCGACTCGGCGCGTGACGGCAGTTCACCCGCTGCGCTCGCGTCGGCAGCCACGGTCGATCTTTCTCTCGAGCCAACTCAATGGCTCGGCGCGACTACTCATCGGCCGACCACGCGGCCGACGCGCTCGCCCGCTCAACCCCGAGCGCCTCCCGCAAACACCTGATCGGTGTCATTTCGTTCCGGTAACGACATTGCTTCGTGCAGTGACGGCCGGCGTGCGCGCGCGTCGCGCAGATCGAGCGGGAGAAATTCATGGTTCTTTCCAAATGGCGACTCGTGCTCTACGGGCTGATCATCCTCATTGGCAGTGTTATCGCGTTACCCAGTCTGCTTTCGTCTCAACAATTGGCGGCCTGGCCGGACTGGTTGCCGAGCAAACAAGTCGCGCTGGGCCTCGACTTGCGCGGCGGCGCGCACCTCGTGCTCGAAATCGATGAGCGCGCCCTGCAAAAGGAAATCGAGGAAGAGGGTCTGGACGCCAACGCTGCATTGGCGCGTCGGCAGTCGGCGCTTCAGCAGAGTATCGAGATCGTCCGACGCCGCATCGATGCCATCGGTGTCGCGGAGCCGACCGTTCAAGCGCTCGGCACCGATCGCATCCTGGTGCAATTGCCCGGATTGCAAGATCCCGCCTCGATTCGAACCTTGCTCGGCAGCACGGCGAAGCTGACATTTCATCGCGTCGAATCGTGGAGCGTGCCCGGACGAGGAACGCCGCGCATCGGAACCATCCGCGTTCCCGCCGCGGACGAAGATATCGAATACATCTTGCAACAGCGGCCGATGCTCCAGGGTGAGCGGCTCGTGCAAGCCAACGCCAGCTTCGACAGCCAGACCGCTCAGCCGGTAGTTTCGTTCCGCTTCGACGATGTCGGCGCCAAGGAGTTCGCGAAGATCACCACCGAGAACGTCGGTCGACAGTTCGCCATCGTGCTCGATGGCAAAGTCATCAGCGCTCCCAGGATCCAGGAGCCGATCGTCGGCGGTTCGGGCCAGATCACGGGCAACTTCACCGCGGCGGAAACCTCCTCGTTGTCCGCTCTGCTCCGCGCAGGCGCGTTGCCTGTGCCGTTACAAATCATCCAGGAAGGCATGGTGGGCCCGGATCTCGGCAGCGACGCGATCCGCATGGGCGCAGTCACCGGCGCCGCGGGCCTGCTGCTGGTCCTCGCATTCATGACGGTGTTGTATCGAGGCTGGGGCGTGGTCGCCAACCTGGCGCTGGTCGTGAACGTCTTCTTGACGCTCGCAGCGTTGACGTTGCTCGGAGTCACACTGACGCTGCCGGGCATCGCCGGCATCGTGCTCGGCATCGGCCTGGCCGTCGATGCGAACGTGCTGATCAACGAACGCATTCGTGAGGAGACGCGTAACGGCAAGTCCGCCGTGGCGGCGCTGACGAATGGATTCCAGCGCGCATACGCCACCATCATCGACTCCAACGTCACCGCGCTGATCGCGACGGCGTTGTTGTTCTGGCTGGGCTCGGGCCCAGTGCAAGGGTTTGCCGTCACGATGGCGCTGGGCATCGCGATCTCGATGTTTACGGCAGTCGCCGTCGTGAAAGCCATCATGTCCGTGTGGGTGCGATGGCGGCGACCGAAGCACTTCGTCATCGGCTCGCTGCTGCCGGCGCGCTGGCGTAACGCCACTCCAAACTTCCAGTTCATGCGCGCGCGCTTCATCGGCCTGGGCGTCTCGCTGGTGCTGTCGGTTGCATCGGTGGTGCTGTTCATCAAGCCGGGGCTGAACTATGGCGTGGATTTCACCGGCGGGACGATCATCGAAGCTTCTGCTCCCGCGACCATGCAGCTGGCAGATCTTCGCGCCGGACTGGAGCGAGCGGATCTCGGCGAAGTGAGTCTCCAGCAGGCCAACGCCGATGGCACGACCATCCTGGTCCGCATTCAACAGCAGCCTGACGCCGGAGCAGCGGCGCAGACCGAGGTTGCCGAACGCGCGAAGGCGGCCATCCTCGAAGCCGAGCCCGCCGCAAGCTTCGATCGAGTCGACATCATCGGCCCGAAGGTCAGCGGCGAGCTCACGGATGCAGGCATTCTCGCGGTGCTGTTCGCCAGCGTCGCGATGTTCATCTACATCTGGATCCGCTTCGACTGGCACTTCGCCGTGGGCGCCATTGCCACGTTGGTGTTGGACACCACCAAGGTCATCGGCTTCTTCGCGCTGACCGGCCTGGAGTTCAATTTGACCGCGATCGCGGCGGTGCTCACGTTGATTGGCTACTCGGTCAATGACAAGGTCGTGGTGTACGACCGCATGCGCGAGAACCTGCGCCTGCATCCCGACGTGCCATTGCGGCAGATCATCGATCGAAGCATCAACGAAACGCTGGCCCGCTCGATATTCACGTCGGTGACGGCGTTCCTCGCCATGGTGCCGATGGCGCTGTGGGGTGGCGCGACGGTTGCCAGCTTCGCCGTGCCGATGGTGTTCGGCATCGTAGTGGCGGCCAGCTCGTCTGTCTTCATTGCCGCACCGATCCTGCTGTTCCTCGGCGAGCGGATCAAACATCGCCCGATGGTGGTACAGGAGGCCACTCCGTGAGTACGGCGGTGACGCGTTACGCGTGTCGCTGACTTTGCTTCCTCTTCGGGCGACGGGTGACAGCCGCTTTCACCCGTCGCGCCGAGGAGCTCGTCAATACGGATCGCAAGTTCGCTGCTTGCGCCTCGAGATATTCCCAGAGCTGATTCGCAACCGGGCCTTGCGGCCGATCGCGGCGGCGCGCGGCAACCAGTTCCTCGGTCACGCCAGGGAAGTGACGACCGACGATCGAGAGCAAACGGCCGTCACGTAATTCCTCTTCGATCAAGAATCGCGGCACATGTCCCCACGCCATGCCGTGAAGAATCAGCTCCTTCTTCATCTGATGATCGGCGACTGAGCACTGATGCGCGCCTTCGACGACGAAATAGCTGCGTTCAGGCGAGTGACGCGCCGTGTCGCGAATAATGCACTGGGTGAATTCGCGCATCATCTCCGGTGAGATTGATGAGGTTATTGGGAACGGCAAGAATTTCGGTGCGACTACGGGCACGACCGACACCGTGCCAAGGTCGATCCATTCCAACCGCGGATCGGATTTGTCGATCCGGTGCAGGATCAAGTCCGCCTCGTCGTCGAACAGCCGCTCCCACGGTCCGATGATGGCTTCGTAGTCGACGTGCAAACGTGTCGCCGGTCGCTTCGTAAAGAAGGCGCTCAATAATCCAAGCGACTGAGGACGTGGACAAAGATCGCCGATCACGACGCGCAGCTGTGTTTCTTCGCCCAACAGGAGCTGCTTGGCGTGCACACGCAACGTTTCCATCTCCCGCAGCAACGACTGCGCCCGACGCTGCAACGACAGCCCCGCCTCCGTCGGACGAACTCGATAACCCTCGCGATCGAGCAGCTTCAGGCCGAGCTGACGCTCGAGCTTGGCGACTGCCGCGAATACGGCCGGATGCGAGCGATGTAGCACCGCTGCGGCGGATTGAAAGCCACCTTCGCGAATAACTGCGTCGAAGCACTGCAGGTCGTGGAGAGTGAACTGGCTCATTGTCCGGGCACCTTACAGAGTTCTTCTGAACTTTGTAATATCCACGAACGCGCCCCACCCCTAGCATCCTCCTCACTCTCACTCGAGTAAGGAGCTGCAGATGTCCGACTCACTCTCTTTCGTCACCGCCGGCGACGGCACCCGCATCGCGTACCGTATCGACGGCTCTGGCGACCAGCCGACGCTGATCCTGTCGAACTCCATCGCCACGACGCTGCACATGTGGGATCAGCAGATTGCCGAATTCTCCCGTCACTTCCGCGTGATTCGCTATGACACGCGCGGCCATGGCGCGTCGGGCGTCCCGGCCGGCGCTTACTCGATCGATCGGCTCGGCCGAGACGTCGTCGAGTTGATGGATGCACTGAATATCGAGCGCGCGCACTTTCTGGGGTTATCGCTGGGCGGCTTCATCGGCCAGTGGCTGGGCATTCATGCACCCGAGCGCATCGTCCGCTTGATCCTCAGCAACACGTCACCGTATCTCGGCCCCGCGCAGCCATGGGACGAGGCAATCAATTCGGTCCTGCAGTCGAAGGATATGACCGAGCGCGCCGAAATGTTTCTACGCAACTGGTTTCCCGCGGACATGCTCGCAGCGGGCGGTCCGGTCATCGATGAGATTCGCGCGATGGTGCTATCTACCAGCCGCCATGGCCTGGCCGCCAATTTCGCGGTGGTCCGCGATACGGACCTGCGACGGACGATCTCGCTGATCACCCGCCCGACGTTAGTGATCGCCGGCGAGCATGACCCCGTCACCGCCGCGAGTCACGGCCGCGCGATCGCCGAGACGATTCCGGGCGCACAACTGAAGGTGCTCCCGACCGTGCATCTGCCGAACGTCGAGTTGCCGAAGGAATATTTGGAGACCGTGCTCGGCTTCTTGCGCTCGACGAACTGATCTAGCCGATTGCCTTGGCACCGTCGGCCTTTGAGGCGGTGCCGCTCGGGGCTGTGTCCCGACTGGGCTTCGGCGCAGTTCCGCGGGCCTCACGCGCGATTTCTCTCATTTCTCTGACAGCGAAAGTGCGCGGCACTCCCCGCGCCACTAGCCAAGATTCGATGACGTTGAACGGCAGTCCTGTCAGCATGTACTTGCGAATCAACTCGCGCGCTTCATCAGCAGACACAGGAACAGTCTCGGGCGCTTCATCTGATGGCCGTCTGCGGACTTCTCTCCGCAACAGATCCAGCTCTTGCTTGATCTCAATGATGTCCTTCTCTCGCGGCGAGACTTTTGGCGCCCCACTCGTCTCACGGATATGGAGAAAAGCAGGAAGAACCGCTTCCTGTGGGGCAGAGAGGACTTCCCTGATCGCTGCTTCGATCTTCGCCTGCAAGATTGGCCCCCAGCTCGGCGCGTTCTTGTTGTAGAGAATGACCCGCAGCGCCCGAAGATCGAAGGGAATATCGTCGATGGATTCAGCGACCAGGATTGCCGGCTTGGCAAGGGCGTGCGCGAGTCCCAGCTCATAGAACACATTCGGGTTCTTGCCGGTCAAGTCGGCTATGAGCAGCTTGGCCTTGCGGGTGTACGCCCAGATGTCATTTACAATAGTGCTTGGCCGGTAAAGATCGTCGGCGCGATGGGCCCGCAGACCGGCGGCTTCAATCGCCGGCTGGTAGATTGCGTCGTAATAACCGTCCGCCCACCCTCCGAAAGGCATGATGACGAAGCAGCACGCGCTTTGAATGGCAGGTTTGAGGGCAACTCGACGTCCATTCACCGGTTTGGTGGTTTGTTTCTTGGCCACTTATGCAGTGATCCTTGCTCTCTCTGCTCCAATAGACCGCTGCAAGGCGTCAACAACCCCCTGGGACGCGTTCGGTGCAGAGACCTCGCAAGGGACAGGAAACATTTGCGCAAATTGCGCGCAAGCTGAGCGAATCAATCGTGCAAAGACACTGAGCCAAAAGGTTATCTGTTGCCTGAGCGCACGAACTCTCACGCGCAGCGAAAAAAATTCGCGACAGCGATGAGAAGAGATTGGGATGTGCGAAAGGAGGAGATGGCGCGCCCGGAGAGATTCGAACTCCCGACCTCATGGTTCGTAGCCATGCGCTCTATCCAACTGAGCTACGGGCGCAGCACTGACTTGGCCGACGGCTCGGAGCCGCCCATCCATCCGCCGCGGCCGTGTGCCGCTCATTTGCATGAGCCGGAGCCGGGGCAGCGGGGCCATGTCGCAGGCGGGACCGGGGTCGGGGGCCGTTTTGAGGCCGCCTCGACACTGAGGGCTTTTCCCTAGCAGGATCAGTAACTTACTGCATCCCGCCGAACCCTTTGCCGAGCCATCCGCTGACATTCTCGGGCGCATTCGCCGCGAGGGCGCGCATCCTACCACAACAATCGGCAGATGCAGCTAGTCCTCTGCTGGAGGGCCGCAAATTCTTTACCCGGCCCTCGGCGGTCTCCCGGCGAGCCTCGCGACCACTTCATCGAGCTCTGTGTCGCCGAGTAGCCGCTACTCGGCGACGGTGAGCGGCTCGCTGATGGCGCGCGTGAGTGTCGATTATCTGTACAGATGTATAGGAGGCACAGCGGCCAGCCAAATTTGCCGACAGCGATACATCACAGCGTTGATTGCGATGCCTGTCGTTCTGCCTCATCATTCACGGGCTTTTTTGCACGAGTATTGCTGAGGGAAGATTATGGCTGCGCGGGTGAGCGCCTCGAAGGCAAATAAGAAATCCGAAGTGCAGTCGCACAAGCATGAATTACGAACCGAGGTTCAGGAATTCAAGCGGCGGCGGATTCTGGAACAGTCACGCGAACTGTTTTTTGCGCAGGGTTATGAAGCGACTACCCTCGACACCATTGCGGCCGAGCTGAAAGTCACCAAGCCGTTTTTATATTCGTACTTCCGGAACAAGAGCGAAATCCTCAACGCCATTTGTGAGATCGGCATCCGCTCGCCTCTGGCGGCGCTGGATGCGGCGCTCTCGACCAAGCTGCCGCCCGGGGAAAAGCTGCGGCTGGCGATCGAGCGGGTGACTTCGGCAGTGCTCGAGAATCATCAGTGCATCGTGGTGTATCGGCGCGAGGAGATGAATCTCGAGCGCGAGGAGTATCAGATACTCGCCGACCTGAAGCTGGAGTTCGATCGCAAGTTGTCCTCGTTGCTGGTGGACGGCGCGAAGCGCGGCGAATTCACATTCGACGATACCGACTTCACCGCGCTGGCCATCGGCGGCCTGCTCACCTGGGCGGCATTGTGGTGGCGTCCGAACGGCCGTTGGACGCAGCACGACGTGGTCATGCACCTGATCCGGAACGTGGAGCGCATGGTCGGCCGCAAAGCCCGCACCGCCGGCGCGAACTGACAGTCATATCATCAGGCAAGCGGCGCGCCGAGCACGAGAGCCGAGGCGCGCTCGGCGACCATGATGGTCGGGCCGTTGGTGTTGCACGAAGGCAGGCTCGGCATGACAGCAGCATCGATCACGCGCAGTTGCCGAATGTTCTTCACGCGCAACTCGGGATCCACGACTGAGCTCGGATCGGCGAGATCGCCCATCCGGCACGTGCCGATCGGGTGATACATCGCGAACGCGCCAGCACGCACGTAAGCCTCCCACTGCTCGTCGGTGCTCACCCCTTCGCCGGGCAGATATTCCTTTTGAACGTGATCACGCAGCGCCGGTGAGCTGAATATCTTACGCATCGCGCGCGCGCCATCGATCAGGGTTCGAATGTCGGCTTCAGCACCTACCAATGAATGCTCGATGAGAGGCGCATCCTGCGGATGGGGAGAGCGCAGCTTGATCGAACCGCGCGTCCCGGGCTGGGTGACATTCACAGCCAGACTTACACGGTTCGCCCGGGCCAGAAGCACTTTGTCCGGCGTGACTTCGTAACCCATCGGCTGAAAGTGAAGCTGCGCGTCGAACGCCGGCAACTCGGGCCGCGTCCGGAAGAACGCACCGACGTGAGAAATCGGTGAAGTGCCCGGCCCTCGACGCAGCAGCGCGAACTGCAAGGCCCGCAGGGCGAAGCGCCACCGGGAATGCGCATCGACGTTCATCGTGCGCATGTTGACGTCGTAACTCAGGATGATGCCCGGATGCTCGTGCAGATTGCGCCCCACGCCGGGCAGATCGTTCACACAGGCGATGCCATGACGCTCCAGCTCCGCGCGCGGCCCGATCCCGGACAGCATCAGAATTTTCGGCGAACCGATCGTTCCCGCGGCGAGCAGCACTTCACGACGGGCACGCGCCAGCTTGGCGACACCGTAGTGGCTGAACTCCACGGCCTCAGCAACGCCATTGCGCACTCGAATGCGAGAGACGAAGGCGCGCTTCATCAACTTCAGCTTGGCATGGCCGCTGATCGGACGCAGGTACCCGCGCGCAGCGCTACAACGCAACCCGCCCCATTGAGTTGCCTGGTAGTAACCGACACCTTCCTGAGTGGCGCCATTGAAGTCATTGTTGCGCGGAATGCCGGCAGCAACGCAGGCGTCGACGAACAAGCGATTGAAAGGATGACTGACCCGGAGATTCGCGACGCCTAGCGGCCCCTTGTCGGAGTGGAATTTGCTGGCGCCGTTTTCGTTGCGCTCGGCGCGCAGAAAATAGGGCAGCACTTCGGGAAAGCTCCAGCCTCTGGCGCCTTGCTGAACCCAGCGATCGTAGTCCGCCGGGTTGCCGCGCAAGTAAAGCATTCCGTTGATGGAACCCCCGCCCCCGAGCACTTTGCCCGACGGCCAGGTGTCGACGCGGCCATTGCGCGACGGGTCGGGCTCGACCTCGTATTTCCAATCGTACTGAGGATCGCCGACCAGTCGGGCCGACCCCGCCGGCACATACACCGCAGCGCTCCGATCGTCGCCGCCAGCCTCGAGCAGAATCACGCTGTGCCCCGCGTCGATGAGCCGGCGCGCGGCGACACATCCTGCCGAGCCGCCGCCAGCGATAACGTAGTCTGCTTCCAATGTCTCGGTGGGATCGTGGTTCACGTTAGAACGATTTTGTGAATTGGACGCCGTAGCTGCGCGGCGCGCCGAAGCGGGAGAAAACATCGCCGAGGAACGGAATGGCGTCGAGACGGTACAGCTCGTCCGTCAGATTCTTGCCGAACAACGCGACCTCCCATTGCGCTTCGCGCGCTTGAAGCGCGACGCGAGCATCGAGCAAACCATATGAGTCTTCGAACACCGTGTTCTCCACCAGCCACGGCATCTCGTCCTGCCATTGATATTCCACTCGGGCGTCGAGCGACAGCTCGCTATCGATCGGCATCGTGTAATCGGCGCCGCCAGTGAATCGCAGCTCTGGCGTGCGCGCCAGGCGGTTGCCCGAGAGATCGTTGCCCGCCGAGTCGATGAAGTCACGATACTCCGAATCCAGATACGACCCGCTCAACCACAGCTGGAGCGCCGACACTGGCCGCACCTGCAATTCCAACTCGACGCCATTGATCCGCGCCGACGCGGCATTATCGATGATCAAAGACAAACCCGCATCATCGAGCTGTTCCACCTGCAGATCGTCGAAGGAGGTATGGAACACAGCGACATTGGCGAGCACCCGGCCATCGGCCCAGCGCATCTTTGCGCCAATCTCGTAGGTCCACGCGATTTCCGGATCATAGGGCAGCAGCGCAGCCGCCTCCGTCCCGGGCTTGCCCTGCCAGCCGCCGCCTTTGAAGCCTCTCGCCGCGCTCACATATAACAACGCGTCGTCGCTGGCGCGCCAGTCGAGGCTGGCCTTCGGCGTGAATTCACTCCAGCTCTTGCTGGTACGAATATCCCAGAACTCCGCGCCGAGCGGCGCCACGCAAAAGATGAAGTCGGGCTGCGCGCCGAAATCCAGACATTCGGACCGGTTACGATAGTCCTTGTCGTCGTACGTGTAACGGCCGCCCACCGTCAGCGACAAGGTCTCCGCCAGCGCCCAACTCAATTCGCCATACACGGCGGAGCTCTTGGTGATGTTCTCCTGATCGTAGATAAACTCGCCGTCGAGGATGTCACCGACGCTGCCCGGACCCAGCACCGACAGAAACGTTGTCGCGATGCTGTTATCGATGACGTCAGTGTCCTCGCGCAGGAAGTATAAGCCCGCGACCCAGCGCAACGAGCCGCCGTCGGCAGGAGAGCTCAAGCGCAGATCTTGCGTGATGCCGACGTACTTTTCGCGCTGACCGTTGGCTGCGTCTGTCAGCGACGGCGGCGAACCCGTGCCCACCAGGGAGTAGCGGCCGTTGAAGTCGCCATAGCGAACGGCGGATAGATACGTCAGCGTATGGCCGCCCCCCAGTCGATAGTCGAAGCGCGCCGTCAAGCCGGCAGTGTCTTGATCTTCCCACTGAGTCCAGGGCGCATCGCTCTCGCGCACATTGTCACTGAGCAGGCCCGATGCCACGACAACGCCGAAGCCTGGAACGGTCGGATCATCGACCGCCCGCCGCGATTGCCCGTTGCTTTCGTTGTGACTGAAGTCGGCGACGACGTGAATATCGAGCGCGTCCGTCGGCTGAAACAATAGCGAGCCGCGCACTGCGTAGTTGTCTTGATCGTCGAGCTGCTCGTCGAGCAGAGTGCTTTGAGAATAGCCATCGTGCTTGCGGTAGAAGACGGCCGCCCGGGCAGCGACGGAATCGCTCAAAGCACCTGTGACGTACGCCGACCCTTCCCACATGTCGCGGCCGCCAAAGACGTCGAACTGTCCGTATGAAACCGCCACGCGCGCCGATGTTTCATCGCTCGGCCGAGCTGCGATCAGATTCACCGCCCCACCGACCACATTCTTTCCATACAGCGTGCCTTGCGGGCCGCGCACGACTTCGACGCGCTCCAGGTCGAACAGCGGCGGTGTCGCCGTACCGCGGCGACCGACATAAACCTCATCGATGAACAAGCCCACCGAAGGCTCGGCCGCCGATCCAGTCAAGCGCAACGTGCCGATGCCACGAATCACGACTTCCTGTTGATTGCCGATCTGCTGACCGAACGTGAAGCTGGGCGTGCGGGCGGCCACCTCGGACAAGTCCGTGATGCCCGCCTTGCGCAGAGCCTCATCGGACAACACGCTCACCGCGACCGGCACATCCTGCAGCCGCTCGTCGCCGCGCCGGCGAGCGCTTACCAACACTTCTTCAATCCGATCGGTGTCGACCGCCGCTTCAGTGGACGCATTCTCGGCGGCCGTCACGTCCGCAGCGCCGAGCATACAAAGCATGGGCAGCGCAACAGCGACGCGGGGATCTAACAAACCAGTCCTGCCATCCCCAGTCTTGCTGCTCATGTGAACTCCTTTCGACATCCCGCTCCGGACAGGCCCGCGATAATCGCAAGCGAATGCGCAATCGTCCGTTGGGTGTTTCCCGGATGCCGGGCAACGCTATTCGTGCCAATCGTTGCGAACGCTGCGGGCCGCCAGCAGATATCCAATGATAGCGGGAATATTTGCAGGCAGCACGGCCGGCAATCCATCGCGCAGCACGAGGGCCGCTATGACGATCGAGACAGGGAGGATTCCGGCGTCAGGTTTGTTCGCTGATATAACGCGTCGGCGCGGCGCCGAACGCTTTGCGGAACATGGCGGTGAAGGCGCTCGGGCTGTTGTAACCGACATCGAATGCCACCGCTGTCACCGGCTCGCCGGTCGCCAGCCGCGACATCGCTTCCATCAGCCGAACGTGCTGCCGCCAGGTGGCGAAGCTCATCTGCGTCTCGCGACGAAACATTCGTGTGAATGTGCGACGCCCCATGCCCGCGACCCGCGCCCAATCATCCAGCGTATCGGCGTGCGCCGGATCTTCCAGAATCGCCCGACACACTTTGAGCAGGCGCTGATCCTGCGGCATCGAGATGTCCAACGGAATGCTCGGCGCGCTCGCGATCTCGTCCAGGATCAGTCGCATCACCCGACCGTCGCGGCCTTGTTCGTCGTATTCGATGGGCATGCGAACTGCGGCGATGATCAGCTCACGCAGCAGGTCGGAGACTTCGAATACGCGGCAGGCTTCGGGCAGATCGCCCCGCACGCGCTCGTCGATATAAAGGGTTCGCACCGAGACATGGCCACGGCACGCCATCTCGTGCGCGACGCCACTCGGAATCCAGAGCGCACGCTGTGGCGGCAGGATGTAACTGGCGTGATCGGTGGTGACCGAAGCCACACCGGAAATCGAGTACAGCACCTGCGCACGCTTGTGCGAGTGGCGCGGCTGTACGCTGCCCGACTCGTATTCATCGGCCAGGGCGGCGACTGGACGCGGCACATCTTGATAGTCGATGCTTTGCGTGCTGCGAGGGGGTGTGCCCGGCGCGGCGTTATCGGACGCCGACGCACGACTCAGTGCGCTTTTGACAGCGCCGCGACGCTGGCCCGGACGAGATGAATGTTGCTCCATCGGCGACGGCACACTAAAGGCTGACTGTTAGCTTGCCCCGCAGTGATACCACAAAATCGACCGGGCAGACATTGCGCCAGCAGGGAACTCGAACTTTGACCGATCAGACTTCCACAGTGAGCTCGGCGCGCGGCGCCGACCTCGATCCCGACATTCGACAGTTCGTCGCCAGGATGAGCGCGGCGTTCGCCAGTTATCCGAATTTCAACAACTTACCGTTTCCCGAAATGCGACGCGCCTGCGAACAGGTGCGGGCGCCCTGGGCCGCCGGTGGTCCGGTCATGTCACAGAGAACGGAGCGTATGGTCCCGACACCTGCGGGCGACGTGCGTGTGCGCATCCACAACCCCTCGCTGCGCGCTGAAAAGCCGGCGCTCATTTATATGCACGGCGGCGGCTGGACCACGTTCAGCATCGACACTCACGACCGGCTGATGCGCGAATACGCCGCTCGTGGCGACGTCGTCGTCATCGGCGTGGACTATGCCCTTTCCCCGGAAGTGAAGTTCCCGGCGGCCCAGCAGCAAATTGCCGCTGTCGCGCGCTGGGCTCGTCAGCACGGCGCGGAGCTGGGCATTCATCGCGAGCGAATTGCGTTGGGCGGCGATTCCGCTGGCGGCAATCTCGCGATCACGACCGCATTGAGATTGCGCGACGAAGGCGATGCCGGCGCAGTTCACGCAATCGTGACCAACTACGCAGTCACCGACATCTACAGCACACCGGAAGCACTCCAGCGCTACGGCCATGAAGGCTACATGCTCGGGGCGGACGAGATGGCCAACTTCTGGGAGAACTATCTGCGCAGCCCGGAAGACTCGAAGAACCCGCTCGTGTGCCCCGTGCATGCGGACTTGCGCGGACTGCCGCCAGTGTTCATGGTCATTCCCGAATGTGACATTCTCACCGAACAGAACTGGCGGCTCGCCAGACAACTCGAGCAAGCCGGCGTTCGAGTCACCCCCTCGTTTTATGAAGGCGCGTCCCATAGCTTTCTGGAAGCCATGTCGATCTCGGCCCTCAGCAACCGAGCGATCGATGACACCGCGCGGTGGCTGCGTGAAACGTTGGAACCTTCAAGGCCGTAGTGCTTTGATCGCGGGCATGTAGCGATCGCGCAGCTCGGTCTGTCGCGTCGTCAGCGACACTTCCCTGCCCTGAACCAACACCGTCGTCGGCGCGGACGACGGCTCCAAGGGATCGCCGTCCCAGATGACCACGTCCGCATCTTTGCTGGACGCGAGCGTTCCAAAGCGATCGGCCACACCCCAGATCTCGGCAGGCGCGGTAATGATGGAGCGCAGGCCGTCGACATAGGGCAAGCCATTCGCCACCGCGAGCCCGGCGCCTTCGCGAATCGACAGCCCCGCGTTGTAGCTCTGCACGCCGTCGAGACTCATCGCCACCGTCACGCCCGCTTTACGCAGCAACGCCGGATTGTCCAGGCGCGAACCGAGCTCATCGAACGATGACGGCAGGTTCGACATGGGCTCGACGATGACAGCAATCTTCGCAGCGGCCAATTCATCCGCGACTCGCCATGCCTCGGCGCCGCCCACGATGACGACGCGAATGCCGTAGTCGCTCGCGAGCCGGATGGCCTGACGCAAATCGGACTCGCGATTCGTGCTGATGGCGAGCGGCGCCTTGCCTTGGACGACGGCTTCGAGCGCAGTGCTGTCAGCCGTACCGTTGAGCGTCGGTTTGGCCGCTTTGGCCGTATCGAGCGCAGCCCTGAGCAATTGCCATTGCGCGGCTCGCGAACCAACCGTGGAATTGGCGCTGCGATTGCTGATCGTGACAAACACAGCGACGCGCGCCTGCTCGACCACATCCCCGCCATCGAACAAGTGCAGCAGCGATGCGGAGCCGGCGAACGGCGGCGTGTTGCTGGAGCTCGGATAACTCAGCGATCGAGTGACCCCATCGGCGCGTGCCAGATCGATCAACACGGAGTTTGGATTGACTGCGTATTGCACGTCGAAGCCAGCGCCGGGCGCACCGGCCTTGGCAGCGTGATCGACCGTCTCCGCCGCCGAGCTGACTTCGATCAAGCCCAGTCGCGTGGCCGGATGCATCAACCCTGGCGTCACGATCTTGCCGCCCGCATCGATCACGCGTATCCCTGGAGGCGCTGGCGTCGCTACGCTCACCGAAGCGATCTTTCCGTCGTTGATGACAATCGTGGCGTTGTCGGTCGGCGTATCGGTGGCGAGTGTCCACGCCTTCGCGTTTACGATCGCAACGTTCTGCGCGTACGCGCTCGTGCCGAGCAGCAGCAATGCCGCGGCGAATGTTTGTAACTTCATTGACGGCCTCCCATTTCCGGGCGACCCAGCCCGAAGTCCGATTCGGGCGAGCGCGCCGGCGCGGCGCTGTCGTAGACCTGAGCCCCGTCGATGAACACTCGCTCCGCCTTCGTATAGATAGAGAATGGATTGCCGGACCACACCACCAGGTCGGCATTGAAACCGGCAGCAATCGTGCCGATGCGGTCGCCCAAGCGCAGCAGCCGGGCCGGCGTGCTCGTGACCCAAGCGATGACGCGCTCGGGCGGCAGATTCAACCCTCCACGTCGGCCCGCGCCCGCAGCTTTGGCCGCTTCGATCTGCAATCGTTGCCCGACGACGGGCGAATCGGAGTGCATCATCGTGCACACACCCGCCGCGTCCACCATCGCCGCGTTCTCGCGAATGGAGTCCTGCAACTCCATCTTGAATCCCCACCAGTCCGACCACACGGCCACACAAGTGCCCGCTTGTTTCAGCTGAGCCGCAATCTTGTAGGCCTCGGTCGCGTGATGAAACGCAGCGATCTTGAACCCGAACTCCTGCGCGATGCCCATCATCACCGTCATGTCGCTGGCTCGATAGCAATGCATGTGAACCGGAATGGCGCCATCGAGCACGGCGGCCAGCGTGTCCAACTTCAGATCCCGCTGGGGTGGCTTCTTGCTTTTGCCGCGTGAGTATTCGCGCCACTCGTCGCGATATTCCTGCGCACGCAGGAACGCTTCGCGGATGATGGCGATTTCACCCTGGCGGCTGTTCGGCGCTTCGTCCTTGTCGCCGAAGTAACTCTTGGCGTTCTCGCCGCAGCTCATCTTCAAGCCTTGCACGGCGCCGGGAAACTTCATCGCTCGCACGTTCGTCGCCGGCATCGGCTTCACAATCACCGAGCGGCCGGCGAACAACGGCGTCGAGCCTGGCAGCACCTGGATCGTCGTCACGCCGCTGCGCAGAGCGACCGCAAAGGCCGGGTCCTGTGGATTCACCGCGTGCTCGATCCAGGTGTCGGCAACGTTGGGATCGCTGGTCTCGGATACATCCGATGCCTTGCGATCGAGCGATGTGAGCGGCAGCACGTACGTGCCGTTGTGACTGTGAACGTCGATGATGCCAGGCGTGACCCAACGCCCTTCGCCTTGCACGACGGTCACATTGTCCCGTGACAATCCGCGGCCGACGGCTGCGATGCGCCCATCGCGCAACAGGATCTCGCCCTGATCCATGCGGCCGCCCGCGCCATCGAGGATGGTCACGTCGACGATCAGCGTATCGGTGCGCGGCAGCGGCTGATAAGTGCTGGGATAGGGATCGATGGTGAACGGCGGCTCGGGCCTCGCGGCGTGCAAACTTGTAGCGGCAAAAGCGGCAACCAACATCACACCTGCGTGGCCCAAGCCACGAAACAAACCTGGTCTCATCAAACCCCGTCCCCGGTCAGTGTTGTTAGAAATCGAACGATGCCGATATCACGAATGTCCGCGGCCCACCCAGCACGAGATAGTTCGCGCCGAACGAACCGCCGACGGATGCCCAGTAATTCTCATCCGTGACGTTGTCCACGCGCGCCCGCACCGTGACTTCGCGCCGATCCCATTTGAGCGCATAGCGAGCACCCACGTCGAGACGAGTCCACGAGGAAATCTCGAGCGTGTTGTCGGCGCTGGCCGGCTGCGAGATCGTATAGACCACGCGACCATCCACGCTCAGTCCCGACGTCAGATCCCATTCGATACCCAGGTTCGCCTGCGTGTCGGGCACGCCAATGACGTCCTTGCCGTCGTTCGCGGGCTCAGACGCACGCCGATACTCGGCATCGAGTAACGTCGCTCCACCAAGCAGACGCACCGCTGTGCTGAGCTGCCCGTACACGCTGAGCTCGATCCCCTGGTTACGCTGCTCGCCATCCTGCGTCACCACGTTGCCGACCAGCAGGCTGCTCGGCTGATTGATGCGGAAGATTGCGACGCTGCCGCCGAGGGTGCCGCCATCGTACTTGGCGCCAACCTCGTATTGCTTGGATTTGAAGGGGTCGAAGATCTCGTTGGCATTGGCGATGGCCACGCCGCCGATGACCTCCGGCACTTCCTCGCCCTGGAGCAGGCCTTCGATGTAATTGGCATACAGCGAGATACGCTCCCAGGGCTTCACCACCACGCCGACGACGGGAGTCACGGTGGCCTCATCGTAGGCGGACACCTCCGAGCCGTCGTTGTAGTCGTAGCTGTTCTGCTCGATGCTCTGATAACGCGCACCGAGCGTGACCAGCACCCGGCCCTCGCTGAACGACAACGTATCGGCCAGCGCCAGGCTCTGCGTCTTTGTTTTGGTTGTCGTCCTCGGTGAGAACAGAACGCCGCCCACGAAGAAGTCCGCGGTCGGCTGCGCCAGTTGCACGGGGTCATATAAGTCGAACGCCAGCCCACCGAATGGCGACAGCGCAAAGGCGTTCTTCGAATCCAGATCGAAGTACGACACGGATGCGACGACGCGATGACCGACCGGCCCCGTCTCGACCTCGAAGCGGATGCCGGCATCGCCGGTTTTCACCAGGTCTTCGCGATAGTTCTCGAAGCGATACGTGGTCGCGGCCCCGCCGGGCGCTGCCGTTGGATTCGCCAGGTTGTTGTGCTCTTCGCTGTCCCTGAAGCCCGCCGCCAGCCAGGCGCTGACGCCTGCGGCAAAGTCATATTCACCGCGCGCCACGCCGAAGAAATCCTTCTCGCTGCTGAACGTCCAGTTCTGCGCGAAGTTTTCCGAAGAATCGGGCTCGCGCGGAATTCCACCGAACGGCGTGACGCTCGGGCGAGGCGCGTCGATGCTGTGGTCCTGATAACCGAAATCCGCCGACAGTCGCGCATGGTCGCTACGGTAGTCCATGCCGAGCGACACCATCGTCAGCTCCCGCTTCTGGTCATCCACCGATGTTTCACCGTCGCGCCGAACTGCATTGGCACGAACGCCGATGTCGCCATCGTTGAAGCGTCGAGCGAAATCGAGTGCACCGTAACCTTCGACACCGCTCTCCGCTCCGACCGTCACCCGGTTCAGAGCGCGATCGGGTGCGCGCTTGGGCACGAGATTGAATGAGCCGCCAATGCCGCTGCCGCCCGGCGCGGCGCCATTGAGGAAGCTGTTCGCGCCACGAAATACTTCGACGCGTTCCAGAAATTCGGCGGCGACGTACTGCCGTGGCAACAGACCGTACAGGCCGTTGTAACCCATGTCGTCCGAGTACACAGGAAAGCCTCGAACCACATACAGCTCTTGAAAGTTGCCGAAACCGCGAGCGACGCGAACGCCAGGATCACTTTGCACCACGTCCGCGACGCTATGAGCTTGCAGATTGCGCATGAACTCGGCGGTGTAGTTGGTGCTGTTGAACGGCGTATCCATGATGTCCAGGTTGCCGAACAAGCCGACGCGTCCGCCGCGCGCCACCTGCCCGCCCGCATAGTCCGGCGGCAGCATCACCTGCGAGCCGGTCACGATCACGTAATCGATGATCTCGTCTTTATCGCTCGCCGCGTCCTGCGCCGGGTCGGCCGAAACACTGTGCGCCGCCAGCAGGCACGGCGCGACACTCAGGAACAAGGGAATGTGCCGCGACACGGCGCGGCCTTGGTGATGGGCCAGCATCGAATGATTCCTCTTGAAGCCAACCGAACCAGGCCAGTGTTCTGGTCGACGCCCCGATTTCACAATCAGGACTCTCCCGGGGACAAGTTATAAGCGCATGAGGGATCGCGTGGTAGCCGCCGCAATATAAATCGCCACGGCCGTTGCAGCCGTGGCGCGGATCATCCAATCATCGCCAGCTTTCGGTCAGGACTGCGGCGGGCAGACGCGCGGCAGCGCTTCGATCTTGGCCGCTGTCTTCTTGAAGCCTTCGATAGCCGCGGGATCGGGCTTCTCACCGGCGATCTGCGCGTACACCGCCAGCGCCAGGCTGCCGTCCTGGTTATAGAACGAAATGGCCTGCGTGCGCTGGCCCGCATCCTTGCCGGGAATATCGGTGGCGTAGATGGCCTTCACGTGCGTCGTGCTGATATGCGTGTGCACGCCGTTGCCGCCGTCGGCATACACATCGAGCAGGTCTGCATTCGCATTCTGCGTTTGAGTGATGGGCACCAAACTCGGAAATGCAAAGGTGTGCTGACCGCCTGAGGAGAGCACGAGCTTCACCGACGTCTTCTCGCCCCACGCATCGATGCTCTTCCACACGTCGCGCACCAGCGCTGGCGTAGCCGCCACGCCGAACGACTGTGCCACTGGCAAACCGCTCGCAACCACCGATTCGGGCCAGTTGAACGCGCGCGCCGGCACGGGCAACGGACGACCCGGACGCTGATTGGTGAAGTAATCGCGGACGCCCGCGATCTGAGCAGCCGAGGCGCAGGGCACGGGAGCTTGTTCGGCATGGGCAAGCGATACGGCGCCCAGGAGCAGCAGCAAGGCAGGAGTGGTTTTCACGCAGACATCCTCGACAGGGATAAATTCGAAATTCTTTTGAAATTGTGACCCGGTCAAGGCGGATTTTGGGGTTAATTTGGCGTCAGCCACGCAGCGGAGGCCATGGATATCGAAAATCCCGAGACCCTGGGATTACTTGCGAGGGGACTGTTCCAGCAGCTGCGCGACCGTCTTCAACACGGCCATGGCGCGGAACGGCTTGCGAAGGAAGCTGTCGTAGTCGGTGCAGGTCTCGCGCACCGACGCCTCCTCCAGGGAGCTCATCATGATGATGGGAACCCTGGCGAACGTCGCGTTGCTGCGGATCGCGGCCAGAGTCTGTGTGCCGTCCATGATGGGCATCATGTAGTCGAGCATGATGAGATCGGGCGTCACTTCGCTCAGGCGCGTCAGGGCCTGCTTGCCGTTGATCGCCGTGGCGACGCGATATCCCTCGTCTTCGAGGATGGATTGCAGCACCTCGGCGACGCCGAACTCATCATCGACGACCAGCACGGTTTGCATGCCTACGCCTTGCCGCGACGGCGAGCGGCGGCGCGTCGTCCTTTAGCTGGCTTCTTTGCGCGGGGACGTGCGGCGGCAGTGTCCGGCCGTTCAGTACTGTAGCCGGACAGCACACCTTCGGCAGTCTTGAAGCTGTCGATGAAACGCAGGCCCTGCGCTCCGATCTCGAACTCGCGCAGCTTGGGATCGAAGCCGCCGCCACGAATCTTCATGATGGAAATCAGCCGACGCAGCTGCCCCTGATACTCTGAATAACGCAGCAGGATCATGTTCTCGGTGACCGCGGAAATGCCGGTGGCCGGCACCAGCAGTTCCGGTCCGATCAGGTTCTGCGTCTCCATCGCGCAGATCGTGGTGACGCCCAGACTGCGCAACTCGTTGGCCAGCGCAGCGAAGAACGGACTGAGCCGCTCCGGCGTCTCCGCGGTGGCAGCGAATCCGCCCCAACCATCGATGAACAGGCGCTTGACCTTGCGGCGGCGAACCGCTTCGATCAGTTCGTTGCCCAAGCTGTCCAGAATGCGCTCGAACGGCGGCCGCCAGATGATTTCGAGATGACCTGCCGCGACCCGCGACTTCAGATCGATGTCGATGAGTTGTGCATTGGCCACGAGCCGGTCCGGCGATTCATAGAAGCCGAAGTGCAGGCCGGGCTCGGCCTTGCTCGAGCGTTGTAGGAATGCGGTACCCAACGTGGTCTTGCCCGCACCCGACGGCCCGACCAGCAGCGTCGAGGAATCGGCGACCAATCCGCCGCCGGTCATGGTGTCGAGCTGTGCGATGCCCGTCGAAATCCTGTCGCCGTTGACGATGCCTTGGTTACGCAGGAAACGAGACTCGGGCCGCGGGTGCACGACCAGCCCGTCATCGGTGATCTGGAATGGATGCCGGCCGCGGAGGCTCGCCGAGCCACGGAACTTGCGCACCTCCAGCTCGCGCTGGCGGCGCTTGCCGTAAGGCATGTCTTCGAGAGTAACCAGGCCATCCACCATGGTGTGTTCCGGGTGGTACTCACCCCTGCGGCCATTCGTCAGGAGCAGCGTGCAACAGCCCGCGGCGGCGGCGTGTGCCTGCAACTCGTGAATGAACTTCCGGAACTCCCGATCCGAGGTGCTGGTTTCCTCGACCGCGATCAGGCCGTCGAGAATCAGGATGCTGGCCTCGTGCGCCCGCATTTCCCGACGCAACAAATCCATCATCCCCTTCAGCCCGTTCTCTTCCAGCACGCGAAACGCGCTGATGTAATACACGTACTTCGGGATCAGCTGCGCGTCGTAAAAGCTCATCTGCTCCAGGTGCTGGAGCATGCGTGCATGATTTTCGGCAAGCAGCGTGACGAACAGCGCGCGCTTGCCCTGACGGGCCTGATGAAAGCAGATCTGGTTGGCGAGAATCGTCTTACCGGCGCCGGGCGTACCGCGCACGATATAGACAGCGCCTTCGAAGAAGCCGCCCTTGAGCACCTCATCCAGTCCCGGCACACCGGTGGCGATGCGCTCCAGCTCCGGTTCACGACTGCGTTCGTTGTTGTTCACGTGACCGTGGGCCCCTTATCCGACCGTATCCTCACTCGATTTTAGCGTGAGCTGTCACGTCGCGTGGCAGTCTTACACTGAACGTCGAGCCCTGACCCGGCTCACTCTGCAGCGCCAGCCTCCCGCCTTGCGCCTCCACCAACTTGCTCGACAGCCACAACCCGATACCGAAGCCGCCGCTGCGCGGCGCGCTCGACGCCCGGGTAAAGCGCTGAAAGATCCGCTCGCGGTCGGCCGGCGCGATGCCGATCCCGTGATCGATGACACGCAGTTCCACCCATTCGGGATGACTTTCCAACTCGATGCACACCGGCTTGCCGTCGCCATAACGGATTGCGTTGGAGACGAGATTGTCCAGGACCTGCTCGGTCGCCAAGTGGTCCCAGGTCCCATCGACGGGACCGTGCAACTCGCAATCCAAGGTCGAGCCCGCGCGAGTAGCCAACTGCTCGTACTTGCGAATGCAGGCCCGCACCAGATCGCACAGATCGAAAGCCGTCGGCTCGAGCCGCACTTCCTCGGCATTCAGGCGAGTGATCTCGAGCAGCGTCGTCGCCCGGCGCATGTAGTGATCGACCGCCAGCTCGAGCATTTCCAACCCCTGGAGCAACGCTGGCGAAGCCTGCTCGCGACGAGCGCGCGACAGTAACAGCTGCACCTGCCCGACGATCGGCGTCATCGGGTTGCGCAGTTCGTGAGCGGCGATGGCGATGAATTCATCGCGGGCTGCGATCGCCGCGCGCAACTCTTCAACGAGGCGCTCATGATCCGCGGTGAGCGATGGAGTGGTCATCGCATCTTTTTATCCTGGTAAAACGTGCGCGGGATTATAGGCAGGCGTTCTTCGAGCGCGCGCGACTTTATCGAGTCCGATAATTTCCGACAAAGCTGCCAAAGCCGTGACTCTTATATGAGAATCCGGCGGTATCTCGATTCGAAGTGCAATGAGTTGAAGCGAATGCCGATGTTTCCTTCGCGACTGTGGCGATACGCCAGTCGCTGCCTGTTTCTTTTCCTCGTTCCGGTC
Organism: Steroidobacter agaridevorans; assembly: GCF_009932555.1. GTDB lineage: Bacteria > Pseudomonadota > Gammaproteobacteria > Steroidobacterales > Steroidobacteraceae > Steroidobacter > Steroidobacter agaridevorans. Next base: position 351,136 of record NZ_BLJO01000004.1, on the reverse strand, counting down.
GGCGCCACACATGCCGAGACACACGCTCGATGCGCCGAGCAGTTCGCACCACGCAGCGGCGAGCCCGGCAAGGACGTGATGTGGGTGGCGACCATCGATGAAGTCGTCGGCGCGATGCTCAGAGCGGCCAACGTGACGAATCGAGATCGCGTCGTGGATCTCGGCTCCGGTGACGGAAAAATTCCGATCGCCGCCGCCAAACAATTCGGCGCGCAGGCGCGCGGCATCGAGTACAACGCGCAGCTCGTTCAGCTCGCCGAATGTCATGCGCGCGTCGAGCGCGTCGCCGACAAGGTGAGCTTCCAGCAAGGCGACATATTCTCGACCGACTTCAGCGATGCGACCGTGGTGATGCTGTACCTGTCGCCCACCCTCAACCTGAAGCTGCGACCGACCTTGCTCGACATGCGCCCGGGGACGAGGATTGTGTCGAACACGTTCGATATGGCGGACTGGAAACCCGACCGGCAAGTCGAATCCGCTGTCGGCAACACGCGCGCGTTTTTATGGATCGTGCCGTCGCGAATCGAGGGCGAGTGGCAGTTCACTCAGACCGGCGGTGAAGAATCTTTCATCTTGAAGCTGCGCCAGAGTTTTCAGCGACTGGAAGCGTCGCCCGCAAGTGAATCGCCGCCGACCCGATCGCGCCTGGCCGTACAAAGCGGCCGCGTGCTCGGCACGCAAGTGGAGATCGTGGTGACAGGACTCGACGCGCAGCCGACCACGCTGAGCGGAGAAATCGTGGGGGATAGGATGCTGCTTGCGACCTCGGGCGCTGGCGTGATCCGTCGGTTTGTCGGACGGCAGATGTGAGGAAAAGTAACAGGTCGGAGGGGAGTGGTGGTGGTGGGGCCGAGTGAGGGATGGCACTCGGCACATCCATGTGCCTCGCCCCTTCGGGGCGACCTAAAGGTCGTGCAAAACGGCTGTCCTGCCGTTTTGTCGAACCCTCGGTACCACGTTCAAAGCCAGCACGCGGCAGCCAGTGCAAATGAAAAACCCCCTGGAAGGGGGCTTTTTCATTTGCATATGGCGGAGAGTGAGGGATTCGAACCCTCGATGGGCTTTTGACCCATACACCCTTAGCAGGGGTGCGCCTTCGACCACTCGGCCAACTCTCCGGCGCCTGCCAGGGCGTGACGCCCAGGTCAGTGAAGGCCGGCAAGAATACTGGCCGAGGCCCGTTAGGTAAAGGGTCGCAACAAGAACGCTCCCACAGCGTTCAAAGCGGCCCTCGCGGAGTGGCGGGCCCCGTCACCCCGCGATTGAGCTACTGCGTGAAGATCTCAGGAGCCTGCGCCAGTGATCGGACGCTTCGCTGCGCCGCCGCCTGCCGCCTGTTCCTCGCGCTTGATGCGCTCGTAGATCTCTTCACGATGTACGGCAACCTCTTTCGGTGCATTCACGCCCACACGCACCTGGTTACCTTTGACGCCTAGGACGGTCACTGTGATGTCGTTACCTATCATCACGGTCTCACCGACGCGCCTTGTCAGAATCAACATGGTTCGCTCCTTGCTGTCAGCCGAATGATCGAGTTGCGTTTGCCGGCGGTGGAATCACCGCCCTCCCACAGCGCGCGCACTTTTCATTCGAAATCGAGAGTAGGTCAGCTGCTCGGGTAATGGGGATCGGGATTTCCCTGAATATCGAAATTACCCTCACAAGACAGACAATATATTTTTTAATATGTTCGCACTAATTAATTCTCGGTGCACCCGAATTTTCCCCAGTATCCAAAAAATCTGACTCATGGGTTTCGGACCGACATAATGCGACAGCAAAGCGAGGGGGCGCAGTAGACCAGCTTCCTTGCGGGCCTGCAGTTCGCGCAAGCACGGTTGACAGTTTCAGGCTGACTTTGCCGTAACTTTGGATTCGATCCAGGCCACGACTCCCGCCAACGCCTCATCCAGCTTTGCTGGATCATTGCCGCCCGCTTGCGCCATGTCTGCACGACCGCCGCCGCGACCACCGACTTGTTGCGCAACAAAGTTAACTAAATCGCCGGCTTTCACCCGCGACGTCTGATCGGCTGTGACACCTGCAATCAACACGACTTTGTTCGCGTCGTCCACCGACGCGAGCACAATCGCCGCCGAGCGCAGCTTGTTCTTCAGCTGATCCACCGCATCACGCAAGGCCGGCGCATCCGCGCCGTCGACTCGCGTCGCGACGACCTTCAAACCACCGACATCGACCGCGCTGCCCGTGAGGTCGTTGCCTTGTCCACTGGCGAGCTTGGACTTGAGCGCCGCCACTTCCTTTTCAAGCTTGCGGCTGCGGTCCAGCAGCTGTCGGACTTTGTCCTCGACATCGTCGCGGCCCGCTTTCACCAGCGAGGCCACATCACGCAGCACGCGATCGGTCTGCGAAATCCATTCGTAAGCGCCCTGTCCCGTGACAGCTTCTATGCGCCGAATGCCTGCGGCCACGCCGCCTTCGCTGACAATCTTGAACAGGCCAATGTCGCCTGCACGGCTTACATGGGTGCCGCCGCACAATTCGGTGGAAAATCCGCCGAAGCTCAACACGCGCACTTCATCCTCATACTTCTCGCCGAACAGAGCCATTGCCCCTGAGGCCACTGCGGCGTCATAAGGCATCAGCTTGGTTTCCGCGGGCGCATTCGCGCGAATCTCCACGTTCACCAGCTCTTCGATCTGCTTCAACTCTTCCGGCGTCACCGCCGCGAAGTGCGCGAAGTCGAAGCGCAAACGATCGGGCGCGACCAACGAACCTTTCTGCGTGACGTGGGCGCCAAGGACTTTGCGCAGCGCTGCATGCAGCAGATGCGTCGCCGAATGATTCGCCATCGTCGCGCGACGACGCTCTCCATCCACGCGCGCCTCGATGCGAGCACCGACGCGCAACTCACCTTCTTTCACGCGGCCGACATGCGCGAACGCGCTGCCGATTTTCAGAGTATCGGCGACGTCGAACTCGACACTAGGACCGGTCAACACACCGGTGTCGCCCACCTGGCCGCCGCTCTCTGCGTAGAACGGCGTGTGATCGAGAACCACCTGCCCTTCTTCGCCGGCGCGCAGCACCTCGACGCGTTCCTTGCCACGAAGCAATGCCACGACAGTGCCTGCGTCGACCAGGTTTGCGTACCCACTAAAGTTGGTCTTGTCATCCAGCGAAACGCCGGCGCGCAGATCGACGCCGAATTTGCTGGCGGCCTTGCTCGTGTCACGCTGAACCTGCATGGCCTGCTCGAAGCCGGGCTCGTCGATCGTGAGACCGCGCTCGCGTGCGATATCCGCTGTGAGATCCGAGGGGAAACCAAACGTGTCGTACAGGCGGAACACGGTCTCGCCCGGAATTTCTTTTTTGCCGCCAAGTCCGGCGATTGCCTGATCCAGCAACACCATGCCCTGCGACAACGTTTCGGCGAAGCGTTCTTCTTCCTGCTTCAGCACGCGCTCGATCTGCGCTCGCTGAGTGCGCAACTCGGGATAAGCCTCGCCCATCTCTTTCTCGAGCGCAGCCACCAGCGTGTAGAAGAACGGCTGCGTCTGGCCGAGCTTGTAGCCGTGGCGGATGGCGCGACGAATGATGCGACGGAGCACATAGCCGCGGCCTTCATTCGATGGGAATACGCCGTCGGCCACGAGGAAGGAACATGCACGAATATGATCGGCGATGACGCGCAGCGAGCTCGAAGATAGATCTTTGCTGTTGGTCGCAGCGGCCGCGGCCTTGATGAGATTGACGAACATGTCGATCTCGTAGTTCGAGTGCACGCCCTGCATGACGGCGGCAGTGCGCTCGAGACCCATGCCAGTATCGACCGAAGGCTTGGGCAGCGGCGTGAGCTTGCCCTCCTCGGAACGATCGAACTGCATGAACACTAAATTCCAAATTTCGATCCAGCGGTCGCCGTCCGCGTCCGGCGAGCCCGGCGGGCCGCCAGGAATGTGCGCGCCGTGATCGTAGAAAATCTCCGAGCACGGGCCGCATGGACCGGTCTCGCCCATCTGCCAGAAATTGTCCGAGCCGCCGCCCGGCTTGTCGCCGATGCGCACGATGCGATCCGCGGGCACGCCGACATCCTTGAGCCAGATGTCATAGGCCTCATCGTCGGTGTGATACACCGTCACCATCAGGCGCTGCGGATCGATGCCGAGATACTGCTTGCCGGTAACGAAATCCCACGCGAAACGGATCGCGTCGCGCTTGAAGTAGTCACCGAAGCTGAAGTTGCCGAGCATCTCGAAGAAGGTGTGATGCCGGGCCGTGTAGCCGACGTTCTCGAGATCGTTGTGCTTGCCGCCCGCGCGCACGCAGCGCTGCGAACTGGCCGCGCGGCTGTAGCTGCGCTTGTCCTTGCCTAAAAATACGTCCTTGAACTGCACCATGCCGGCGTTGGTGAACAGCAGCGTCGGGTCATTGCCCGGCACCAGGGAGCTGGATGCCACGACCTGGTGGCCACGCTCACGGAAAAAGCTTAGGAACAGCGCGCGAAGATCGGCGCTCGACAGGCGCTTGGCAGTCATGAGGAACCGTCAGGAATGAGCCGGGGGATCGAATCCTCCGCCCGGATGGCTAATCCCTTTCTGGCTCGTCGTCCAAGTCAGGGTCGAACTTCAGGGCAGCGCGGATTTGATCGCTGTTAAAACCGCGATATTGAAGGAAGCGCGCCTGCTTTGCACGTTCAGCGGCGGACCGGGGCAGTTCCGCGCCGAACTTGCGGCGCCGGACCTCCGCCGCCAGCCCGCTCCAATCCTGCTCGCCGCCGGCGATTTTCTGCTGAATCTGCTCGTCCGTAATCCCTTGCTGGCGCAATTCGGCTCGGATCCGCACCGGCCCCTGGCCGCGTCGGGCATGGTGGTGGACATAATTCGCCGCGAAGCGCTCGTCCGAGACCCACTTCTTCTTGCCCAGCTTGTCGAGGACCGTCGCGATGCTGGCCTCGGGATAACCTTTCGCGGCCAGTTTGCGCTTCAACTCCTCGGTGGAATGCTCACGACGCGACAGTAAGCGCACCGCGGAAGCTTCGACTTCCTTGTCCTGTTTCTTGGCGCGCTCCGCTCGTTCCTCGGGAGTGAGCGCTTCGTCGTCAGCCGCAGGCAATCCTGCGGCTTCGAACAATTCGCGTGTGCGACTGGTCTTAGACCGCCTCACCCTTCACTGCCTTGGTATCCGGCAACAGCTTTTCGCGGATCTTGCCTTCGATCTCGCGAGCGATCTCGGGATTGTTCTGGAGGAAGGTGCGCGCGTTCTCCTTACCCTGGCCGATGCGCTCGCCGTTGTAGCTGTACCAGGAGCCCGACTTCTCGACCAGGCCCTGCAGCACGCCGATATCGATGATTTCGCCATTACGCGAAATGCCCTGGCCGTACATGATTTCGAACTCGGCCTCGCGGAACGGCGGCGCGACCTTGTTCTTGACCACTTTGACGCGCGTCTGGTTGCCGACCACTTCCTCGCCGTTCTTGATGGCGCCGATGCGACGGATGTCCAGGCGCACCGACGAGTAGAACTTGAGCGCGTTGCCGCCGGTGGTGGTTTCGGGGTTGCCGAACATCACGCCGATCTTCATACGGATCTGGTTGATGAAGATGACGATGGTGTTGGAGCGCTTGATGTTGCCGGTGAGCTTGCGCAGCGCCTGCGACATCAGTCGGGCCTGCAAGCCGACGTGCGCGTCGCCCATTTCGCCTTCGATTTCAGCCTTCGGCGTCAGCGCCGCGACCGAGTCGACGACGATCACATCGACCGCGCTGGAGCGCACCAGCATGTCCGTGATTTCCAGAGCCTGCTCGCCCGTATCGGGCTGCGACACCAGCAGCTCCTGCACGTTCACGCCGAGCTTTTCGGCATACACCGGATCGAGCGCGTGTTCCGCGTCGACGAACGCGGCCGTGCCGCCCGCGCGCTGAGCTTCGGCGATGACCTGCAGGGTCAGCGTGGTTTTACCCGAGGATTCCGGGCCATAGATCTCGATGACTCGGCCGCGGGGCAGACCGCCCACGCCAAGTGCGATGTCCAGGCCCAGCGAGCCGGTGGAAACCGCTTCCACATCGTAAGTGGCGCTCGCGTCGCCCAGACGCATGACCGAGCCCTTGCCGAATTGCTTCTCGATCTGGCCGAGCGCGGCGACTAGCGCCTTCTTACGATTTTCTTCCATCGGAGGGACCTGTGTTGATTAGTGGTAACTCAGTTGACCGTGGCCAGTATTTTACAAACCGGACGACCGAAACTGGGGGATATCTGTATATTTGCACAGTTAATCGCGATCCGCCACTGTCGGATCCGTGCTAGGGGCTATTGTAGCGGCCAGCGCTCCAGGACGGAGTAATGCGAGCCGCCGGCGTCGCGCACCGATTCGACCAGCGCGTAGTCGTTCACCTTCTGAAATAAGGTTTCGACTTTCTGAATCGGGCGCGCTCGCGGCAGGTCGCGCGCCAGCGTGATGTGGGGGCTGTACGGGCGTTCGTCCAGTTGTTTCAGCTGGCTACGCAGGCTGGCGCGGAGCCGATCTGCCAGATCGATCGCGGCGGCCGGCGGCGTCGACGAGGTCAGGCACAGCACTCTGCGCCCCCACGATTCGATGCCGTCGAGCTGGAGCTGGAATGCCGGGCCGCCGGCCAGGCTCGCTCCGGCTTGCTGAATGGCTGGAAATTTCTCGGCCGGAATCTCGCCCAGAAATAACAAAGTGACGTGGAAATTCCGCGGCGGTATCGCCCGTCCGCCGCTGGCGCGGATCGCAGGAAGCGCGATCGCCTCGATCTGCGCACGAAACTCATCGCTGGGCCACAGCGCGAAAAACAGCCGTCGGCTGTCTCGCTGGGGCGACGACATCAGAGCTTCCGTTGCAGCAGACTCAACTCGCGCAGCGCCCTGGCCACGGACTGCCGGCGAATCGCCTCGCGGTCTCCGGTAAATGTCTCGAGCGCCACCCGGGTCTCGATTTCATGGTCCTCTTTCCAGGCCCAGGCGAACCACACCGTGCCGATCGGCTTGCCCGGCTGCGCGCCCGCGGGGCCGGCAATGCCCGTCACCGCCAAAGCAATGTGACCGCCGAGCGCTTCCAGCGCGCCAATCGCCATCTCACGCGCCGTCGCCTCGCTGACCGCGCCGTGTGACGCGAGTGTGGATGGCCGCACGCCGAGCAAGGCTTGCTTGAGCGTGTTGCTGTAAGCCACCACGCCGCCGTCGTACCAGGCCGAGCTGCCCGCAATGTCGGTCAACAGCTTGGCGACCCAGCCGCCGGTGCACGATTCCGCGGTCACCAGGCGCCGCTCCGCGTCCAGCAGGTCCGCGCCGGCCTGGGTGGCCAGCCGCTTCAAGTCCTCGTCGCTAGTCATGCCACGCATGCTTCAGGGTCCTGGGGATGAACGTCAAGCTGGGCATATCCGGATTCGCGCAGGCACAATTCCGTCCTTTGTCGCCCGGGCCCCGGCCACAGCCGGCCGGCGGTCCGATCTGCCTTCCATAGCGTCATAAAGAGTTACTCACTTAAGCGATGTCCGCCGCCCTGGAATCCCACACGCCGTCCATGCAGCAGTATCTGCGTCTGAAAGCGCAGTACCCGAAAGAACTGCTGTTCTATCGCATGGGCGACTTCTACGAGCTGTTCTTCGAGGATGCCAAACGGGCCGCGCGGCTGTTGGATATCACCCTGACCGCGCGCGGACAATCGGCCGGACAGCCGATACCCATGGCCGGCGTGCCGTATCACAGCGCCGAGTCCTACCTGGCGCGGCTGGTCCGCAAGGGTGAGTCCGTCGCCATTTGCGAACAGATCGGCGATCCCGCGAAATCGAAAGGCCCGGTCGAGCGCGCGGTCGTGCGCGTCGTCACGCCGGGCACGGTGACCGATGAAGCATTCCTCGATGCGCGGAAAGATAATTTGCTCGCGTCGCTGTATCGCGAAGGCCAGCGCTTCGGCCTCGCCTGGCTGGAGTTGTCGAGCGGCCGTTTCAGCGTGATGGAAGCTGCGGGCGAAGAAGGGCTCGCCGCCGAGATCGAACGCTTGCGCCCCGCCGAGCTGCTCGTGCCCGAATCGTCCGCGCCTGCCGGCATCGCGATTCATGTGCGCGAACGTCCGATCTGGCACTTCGATTTGGAAACATGCACGCGGATGCTCTGTGAGCAATTCGCGACACGCGATCTCTCCGGCTTCGGTTGCGCCGAGTATTCGCTTGCGATTCGTGCGGCGGGCACGCTGCTCCAATACGTTCGCGACACCCAGAAGGCTGCGCTGCCTCACTTGCGCGGCCTGCGCACCGAAGAGCGCAGCGAAGCCGTGCTGCTCGACGCCGCGACTCGACGCAATCTCGAGCTGGATGTGAGTTTGACCGATCGGCCCGACTGCACCGTCGCGGCTGTGCTGGATCAAACAGCGACCGCGATGGGCGGTCGCGAATTGCGTCGCTGGCTGAATCGGCCGCTGCGCGACCGTGGCGCTGTTGAATTGCGACTGCAGGCGATCTCGACGTTGATCGATCGCGTGCTGTACACGCCATTGCACGATCTGCTCAACCACGTTGGCGATATTGAGCGCGGCCTTGCTCGCGTCGCATTGAAAAGTGCGCGGCCTCGCGATCTCGCTCAGCTGCGCGACGCGCTTGGCCGATTGCCCGAACTGCAGGAGCTGCTGGCGAATATCGATTCTCCGCTGCTGCGCGAATTCGCTTCCCAAGCCGGCACATATCCGGATCTGCACGACGTGCTCAAGCGCGCCATCGTGGAATCGCCGCCGCCCATTCTGCGCGAAGGCGGCGTGATTGCGGCGGGCTACGACGCCGAGCTGGACGAGCTCAAGCTCATCAGCGAGCACAGCGATCAATATCTGGTCGATCTGGAAACTCGCGAGCGCGAACGCAGCGGCATCGCGAACCTGCGGCTCGGCTACAACCGCGTGTCGGGCTACTACATCGAGATCAATCGCAGTTTTGCCGACAAAGTGCCGACGGACTATCACCGGCGTCAGACGGTGAAGAACGCCGAACGTTACATCACGCCCGAGCTGAAAGAGTTCGAGGACAAAGTGCTCGGCGCGCGCGATCGCGCGCTCGCTCGGGAGAAACAGCTTTATGACGAGTTGCTCGATCGGCTGATTGCGAAGCTCGACGACCTGCAAGGATCGGCAGCAGCACTCGCGGCGCTCGACGTGCTGTCGAATCTGGCCGAGCGCGCGGTGAACTTGCGTTATGCGCAGCCGGAGCTGTCGGACGATCCGGTGATTCAGGTTACCGAGGGCCGTCATCCCGTCGTCGAACGGTTCATCGATCAGCCGTTCGTGCCGAACGATCTGCGCTTGCGAGAAGACCGGCGGATGTTGGTGATCACCGGCCCGAACATGGGCGGTAAGTCGACGTTCATGCGCCAGACCGCGCTGATCGTCATTCTCGCCCGCATCGGCAGCTACGTGCCCGCCACGGCCGCGCGCATCGGGCCGATCGATCGCGTATTCACTCGCATTGGCGCTTCCGACGATCTTGCCGGCGGCCGCTCGACTTTCATGGTCGAGATGACCGAGGCAGCAAACATTCTGAACAACGCGACCAATAACAGCCTGGTGCTGATGGATGAGATCGGCCGCGGCACGAGCACGTACGACGGCTTGTCGCTAGCGTGGGCCTGCGCGAATCACATCGCTCGCAGTGTTCGCGCCTTCACGCTGTTCGCCACACATTATTTCGAGCTCACTGCGCTCGCTCAGGATTTAGACAATTGCGCGAACGTGCATCTCGATGCGACCGAGCACGGCGAGAAGCTGATCTTCCTGCATACGGTGAAGGATGGCCCGGCGAATCAGAGCTACGGCTTGCAGGTCGCCGCGCTCGCTGGCGTACCGCCGAAGGTGATTAGCGCCGCACGCAAATACTTGCACGAGTTGGAGCGCCGCTCCGCGGCCGCGCAGCAGGTGAAGCCGCAAGGAGAACTGTTGCTGGAGTTCCCAGACGATGAAGAGGAAGAGGAACATCAAGCTGTCGCCGCACTTCGGAGCGTCGATCCGGACGCCATGACGCCGCGAGAGGCGCTGGATGCGCTTTACAGGCTCAAGAAGTTGATAGCGGCAAATTAGAACGCGACCACCGCGCGACCAAGCAAAGGCCGCGCGCGTTGATGCGCCTCAGCCTCAAGCCAGCCGCGGCGCGTAAGCGCTCGCGGCGCTCGAGCGACGCGTTAGCGCCGGAACGAGCCCGTTCGCAAAAACCACCGTGCTTGCTCCGCCACCTCGGTGGAGAACAACATGCCGGTGTGCGACGTCGACACGATGATGTGATCTTTCGCGCCCGGCAGCTTCGTCTCCTCGACGAGCACCGTCCCGTCGTGATCCGCATTCAGATCCGCGAACAATCGCCCCAGCCCCAGCCCCATCGAACCCGCGATCACGCCAACGTCACGATGACCGCGCCATTCGTTCGGCACGCAGTCGATACATTCCGCATGTACCGCCGCACCGAGAATCGCTTTGCCGAATGGCAGAATGCGCGCGACGCCCTGCGCCGCCTTCGATCCTTGCAGCGGCGTGCCTAACAACACCGCCCGGCCCGGCGGCAGATCGTCGGTCAGTTGTAACGCCCGCAGGATCACCAGGCCACCCAGACTGTGACCGACGAAATGCAGCTCCCCCACATCCTGCGCATGCGCGAAATCCAACAGTTTGCGCACGTGATCGCTCATCGAGCCGCTGACGGTAGGATAGGTAAAAGGGAGCACGCGAAGCTGTCCACCCGCCTCCAGCCGATGCTTCAGCACCTGCAACTGAAAGCCCGACATCCACAAGCCATGCACCAGCACGGTGGTGGCCGGCGGCCCATCCGGTTGTTTCGAATCGTTAGCCAATTCGCCATTGCCCTTGACAGCGCTGACAGCTATGGTCGCAGCGTGCGCCGAGGGGACGCAATAGAAAACTCATGACTGAAGACCGGACATTGGGGGACAGGATGCGGACTGCGAAGCTGCTGGCGATGGCTTGTGTGCTGCTCGGAGCATCGTCCGTGCTTGCGCAATCCAAGCCCAAGCCCGCGGCGCCCACCGTGCCGGCAGGCGACTGGATCGAGCTGTTCAATGGCCGCGACCTGAGCGGCTGGACTCCGAAAATCTCGAAACACGAGCTCGGCGAGAATTTTGCCGATACGTTCCGGGTCCAGAACGGTCTGTTGCAAGTTCGTTACGACAAGTATCGGAGCTTCGACGACCAGTTCGGCCATCTGTTCTACAAGACGCCGTACAGCTACTACCGCCTGGTCGTCGAATATCGTTTCGTCGGCGAGCAGGCCAAGGGTCATCCGGGCGCCTGGGCGTTTCGCAACAGCGGCGCGATGCTTCACTCTCAGGATCCGAAGACCATGACGCGCGACCAGGACTTCCCCATCTCCATCGAAGGCCAGTTCCTGGGCGGCAAGAGCGACGGCACGGCGCGCTCGACGATGAACGTCTGCACGCCCGGCACCGAGATCGTCGTCAATGGCAGTTTGTATCCTGAGCATTGCCTGGATTCGGCGTCGCGCACCTTCGATGGCGATCAGTGGGTGCGCGCGGAATTTCTGGTGCTGGGCTCGGGCCAGATCACGCACTTCGTGAACGGCGAGAAGGTGTTGGAATACGCGCTGCCTCAGTTCGGCGGCGGAGTCGTTCACAACCACAACCCGGCGGCGCAACCCACCGGCAAATTGATCGAAGGCGGCTATATTTCGTTGCAGAGCGAGTCGCATCCCATCGACTTCCGCAAAGTCTCGCTGCTGAACCTGGCCGGCTGCATGGAACCGAAGGCTGGCAACTACCGCGCGTACTACGTGAAATCTGAGCCGGCGACGTGTCAATATGCGCGCCCGGCCTCCACTCCCTGAACCCCCTTTCGAGCGATGACCGCCATGTCCAAACCTCTTCGTGCGGCAGTAATTGGAACCGGTTTCATCGGCCGAGTTCATGTACGTTCTGCACGGCTCGCCGGCGCCGAAGTCGTGGGCGTCGCCGCCTCCTCGCCGGAGCGCTCGGCCGAGGCAGCGAAATCGATGGATATCCCTCGCAGCTTTGCCTCGGGGCTCGAAGCGGCGCGCGACAAGGACGTGGATGTCATTCACATCTGCACGCCCAACGCGCTGCACATGGAAGTCGCGAAGGCGGCGCTCGAAGCTGGCAAGCACGTCGTCTGCGAGAAGCCGCTCGCGACATCGTTGCAGGACGCCCGTGTACTGAGCGATCTCGCCAAGAGTAAAGGCCTGATCGGCACGGTGCCGTTCATCAATCGCTATCACCCGATGGTGCGCGAAGCTCGCTCGCGCGTGCAGAGCGATGAAACCGGCAAGCTGTATCTGATCCAGGGCTCGTACTTGCAGGACTGGCTCATGCAAGCAGGCGACACCAACTGGCGCGTCGACGCCTCCGCCGGCGGCAAGTCACGCGCGTTCGCCGACATCGGCTCGCATCTTTGCGACGTACTCGAGTGGATCACTGGCGAGCGGTTCACCTCGCTGATCGCCACGCTCGGGACGCCGATCGCGCAACGCTCAGCCGCCGCAAGTCGCGTGGCATTCCAAGCCAGCGGCGAAGTGAAGGAAACAAAATCTGTCGACACCGAAGACGTAGCGTGCCTCATCCTGCGCACCGATCGCGGCACGCTCGCGACGCTCACCGTCAGCCAGGTCTCGGCCGGCCGCAAGAACCGCCTGTGGTTCGAGCTCGACGGCGCACAGCAGAGCGTCATGTTCGACCTGGAAAGCCCCGAGCAACTCTGGATCGGCCGACGCGAAGGCACGACTTTGCTGATGCGCGATCCCTCGCAGTACTCGTCCGAGCAGAAGCGCCTCGCCTGGCTGCCCGCCGGTCACGCGCAGGGCTGGGGCGATTGTTTCGAAGCATTCGTGCGCGATTCGTACGCGGCGATTCGCGGTCAGTCGCAGGTCGGACTGCCCACCTTCGCCGACGGCGCGCGCTCCATGAGCATCGTGGAAGCCGTCCTGCGCTCCTCCGCCAACAATCAATGGACCGCCATTAACGACTAGGAGAGAACCCAAATGATCACACGTCGTCGCTTTCTCGAGGGCAGCTCGCTCGCTGCACTGGCCGCCATGAGTGGAGTCAGAAGTTTCGCCGCGGGCGCCGGCACCGGTCCGTTGGGCCTGCCGATCGGCGTACAGCTGTACACGGTGCGTGACGTTGCGGCCAAGGATCTGGCCGGCACGCTCGCGAAACTGCAGGCGATCGGTTATCGCGAAGTCGAAACCGCCGGCTTCTATGGCAAGTCGGGCCAGGAGATGCGCAAGATCCTCGCCGACCACGGCATGACCGCCCCGTCCGCGCATTCCAGCATGGGCGAAATCCAGAAGAACATGCAGAAGCTGGTCGACGACGCGGCCGCGGTGGGCGCGAAATATTTCGTCTGCGCCTTCCCCGCACTGCCCGGGAACAAGCCGATGTCCGCGTCCATTGCCAAGGACATCACGCTGGACGATTGGAAATGGAACGCCGAGCAGTTGAACAAGTTGGGCGAGATGGCGAAGAAGGCCGGGCTGCAGGCCGGCTATCACAATCACAACATGGAATTCCGCAAGTTCGATGGCGTGACCGCGTTCGACCACTTGTTGAAGCTGACCGACCCGAAACTCGTGACCATCGAGCTGGACCTGGGCTGGGTGGTGACCGCCGGCCTGGACCCGGCCAAGTACATCAAGCAGCACGCCGATCGCATTTCCCTGCTGCACGTGAAGGACGTGCGCAAGGACGCGGTGCTGGCCGTCGACGAGATCAAGGCGCAAACCGTCGAGGTGGGTCGCGGCAAGATCGACTGGCAGAGCGTGTTCGCGGCCTGCGATCCAAAACATCTGAAACATTATTTCGTCGAGCAGGAAAACTTCACCGGCCCGACCGTCGACGCGGTGCGCGCGAGCTTCGAGTATCTGAGCACGCTAAAGTCATAGCCAAAGGAGCACCCTCATGTTCAAGGCATTCAATCGTGGCGCGCCCTGGGTCGCCGTGCTCGCCGCCACCTGCGCCATGACCGCGAGCGCGGACGACGGCGGAAACTTCAAGCCGCTGTTCAACGGCAAGAATCTGGATGGCTGGAAACACGTCGGCCCCGGCGAGTTCGTCGTCGAGAATGGCGCGCTCAAGAGCGTCGGCGGCATGGGTCTGCTGTTTTATCCGGGCGAGAAGTTCGGCAACGCCGTGATCCGCGTCGTGTACAAGGTGTCCGGCGATAGCAACTCCGGCGTGTTCATCCGCATTCCCGAACAGCCCACGGAGCCGTGGATGCCCGTGAACAAGGGCTACGAGGTGCAGATCGACGACAGCGACGACGACTGGCATCGCACCGGCGTGCTGTATTCGTTCACCAAGACGCTGGCGCAGCCCAAGACCGGCGAATGGAACACGATGGAAATCACGCTCGAGGACGAGCGCACCGTCGTCACCGTGAACGGCACGAAGGTCACGGACTTCAAGGAAGGCTCGCCCGTCCCGGAAAAGAAACAAAAGCACGAGCCCGATCGCGGCAAGCGCGCCGCGAGCGGCTACATCGGGCTGCAGAATCACAACGACAAGGACGTGGTGTACTTCAAGGAAGTGAGCGTCAAGAAGCTCAAATAGGCCCGGTCCCTCGGACGGCGCTGCCTGTTTGACAGGCAGCGCCAGTTTCTGCAACCTTGCCGATGTAACCCGTTACAGACTCCAACATCAAGCCGAAAGACCCGGCGCGCGGGCTACAGGGGGCTTTGTGAATCCGATTACCGCTCGGCTCAGCATCATGATGTTCCTCCAGTTCTTCATCTGGGGAGGATGGTTCGTGACGTTGGGCACGTTCCTGGGCTCGGCCTTCTCGGCCTCCGGCGGCGAGATCGGACAGGCATTCTCGACGCAAAGCTGGGGCGCGATCATTGCCCCGTTCATCGTCGGCCTGGTCGCCGACCGCTACTTCAATGCAGAGCGCATCCTGGGTGTGCTCCATCTCATCGGCGCGCTGCTGATGTACCTGATGTACAGCTCCGGCAGCTTCGCAGCGTTCTATCCCTATGTGCTCGGCTACATGATCATCTACATGCCGACGCTCGCGCTGGTGAATTCCGTGTCGTTCCGTCAGCTGACCGATCCCGCGGCCCAGTTCGGCAAGATCCGCGTTTGGGGCACGATCGGTTGGATCGTTGCCGGCTTGTTCATCAGTACGGTCGGCTGGGACGCGCAGCAAGCCGTTGCTGGAGGCGCGCTACGCAATACGTTCCTCCTGTGCAGCATCACCTCGCTCATCCTGGGCGTGTACAGTTTCACCCTGCCCGCCACGCCGCCGGTGCGCGTCGCGTCGCAGAGCGTGATATCGCAGGCTTTGGGGCTGGATGCTCTGCGCTTGCTCAAGGACCGGAATTTCGCGGTGTTCTTCGTGTCATCGGTCCTGATCTGCATTCCGCTGGCGTTCTACTACCAGAACACCAATCTGTTCCTCGCCGAAATCGGCGTGACCAACCCGACTGGCAAAATGACCGTGGGCCAGATGTCCGAAGTGTTGTTCATGCTCCTGCTGCCGGTGTTCCTGCATCGCTATGGCATCAAGAACACCTTGCTCATCGGCATGGCCGCCTGGGTGCTGCGCTATGTGCTGTTCGCCTTCGGCGCGCAAGACTCCGTACTGGTGCTGCTGATCGGTGGCATTGCTCTGCATGGCGTCTGCTACGACTTCTTCTTCGTCTCCGGGCAGATCTACACCGACTCGAAGGCCGGCGAGCAATACAAGAGCTCTGCACAGGGCCTGATCACGCTGGCCACGTACGGCGTGGGCATGCTGGCCGGCTTCAAAGTGGCTGGCATCATCTACGATCAGTATGCGGTGACCGGCGGCCACGATTGGAAGGCGATCTGGCTGATCCCGGCGGCGCTGGCGGCGGGCGTGTTTGCGTTGTTCGCGCTGGCCTTCAAGCCAGAGTCGATTCAGCGCAGCGACGCGGAATCGACGAGCTCATTGAAAACTTCTCCGCACACGAGCGCTCCGTCGTCGTCATAATCGTTCCCCCGCCGGATCGCATCCGTCCAAAGAGCTCAGCCCGTGTCCTCCAGTCGCGCCACTTCGATTCGCCAGGTCGCCCGGCAGGCCGGCGTGTCGATTGCCACCGTCTCCCGCGCCTTGACGACGCCAGACAAGGTTTCCGAAAAGACCCTGAAGAAGGTGCTCGCACAGGTCGAGCGCAGCCGTTACAAGCCCAACCTGCTGGCGCGCAATTTCCGCAGCAAGCGCGCCTATTCGGTCGTGGTGTTGGTGCCGAACATCGCCAACCCGTTCTTCGCCGAAATCATTCGCGGCATCGAGCAGGTCGCGCAACAGCAGGGCTATGCGGTGCTGCTGGGTGACACCGAAGGCCGCGAGGATCGCGAGGCTTATTACGTCGGCCTGGTCGAAACGCGTCAAGCCGATGGATTGATTCAACTCCACCCGCGCCTGCCGAAAGCGGCGCGCGGCGCGAATGGCACGCTCGATATTCCGCTGGTGAATGCTTGCGAATACATCGAGGACGCGCCCTGCCCTCGCGTGGGCATCGACAACGCCGCGGCCGCTCGCGAAATGACGGCGTATCTCCTCGGCCTGGGCCACCGGCGGATCGGCGTCATTCTCGGTCCCGATTCCAGCCCACTGACGAGCGACCGGTTGCGTGGTTACAAGCACGGGCTCCGCTCGGCAAAGATTTCGGCGGACGATGCGTTGATCGCCCAGGGCGATTTCACGATGAGCTCGGGCAGCGTGGCCGCCGAAAAGCTGTTCAAAGCCAAGCAGCCGCCCACCGCGATCTTCTGCTTCAACGACGAGATGGCGCTCGGCGCGATCCGTTATCTCAAGAGCACGGGTCGCTCCGTGCCGCAGGATGTGTCGGTCGTCGGCTTCGACGACATCGAATTCGCCAGCTTCTGCGATCCGCCGCTGACCACCATCGAACAGCCGACCCGCGAGATTGGTAATAAAGCCATGTCGCTACTGTTCGACATGCTGAACGGCGGCAAGCCCGAGCCGACAATGCACACGCTGCCGATCAAACTGATCGTACGCGACAGCGCGGCGGCGCCGCCGAAGCAATAATTCACTTCACGCCGACCCAGGGCTCACCAAGGGAGGTACGCCATGCCGCTGATCGATACTGCAGGTTTACAGAAGGAGTACGACGTCATCGTGGTCGGCTCCGGGGCCGCCGGCGGACAGACGGCTTACACGTTGACGCTCGACGGCGCGAAAGTGCTGATGCTCGAAGCGGGCCGCAATTACGTGCCCGAGATCGAGACGCCTATGTTTCATACGCCGGACCAGGCGCCGTTACGCGCCACGTCGACGCTCGATAAAGAATTCGGCTTCTACGACGCCACCGTCGATGGCGGCTGGCAGATTCCCGGCGAGCCCTATTCCAGCGCATCGACCGACGCCGACAGAACTTTCTGGTGGTGGCGCGCTCGCATGCTCGGCGGCCGCACCAACCATTGGGGCCGCATCTCCCTGCGCAATGGCCCGTACGATTTCAAACCGAAAACACGCGACGGCCTTGGCTTCGACTGGCCGATTTCGTATGACGATGTCGCGCCGTATTACGACAAGGTCGAGATGCTGGTCGGCATTTACGGCGACAATCACGGCCTCGAGAACACGCCCGACTCGCCGGCCGGATGTTTGCTACCTCCTCCAAAGCCGCGCGCCGGCGAGGCCCTGATTCAGAAGCACGCGAAGAAAACCGGCGTGCCAGTGATCGCCGTGCATCGCGCCGTGCTGACCCAGCAGTTGGATTTCAAGCGCAACGCCGCGCTGCTTCACCCCAACAACCCTCGCGCGCAGCAGATCGTCGCGGACAGCATGCGCAGTCGCGCGCCGTGCTTCTGGGCAACTGACTGCGGACGCGGCTGCTCGATCAAGGCGAATTATCAATCGACCACAGTGCACCTGCCGCCGGCCATGGCGACGGGCAATCTGGACATTCTTCCCAACGCCATGGTGCGTGAAGTGGAGATGGGGAAGAACGGTCGCGCGACCGGCGTCGTCTTCATCGACAAGACGACCGGCAAGGAACAACGGGCCAAGGGCCACATCATCGTGCTCGCCGCCAGCGCCTGCGAATCCGTGCGCATCCTGCTCAACTCGAAGTCCGCGCAGTTCCCACAAGGTCTCGCGAACTCGAGCGGCAAGGTCGGCAAATATTTGATGGACACGGTCGGCGCCAGTGTCTCCGGCCAGATCCCGATGCTCGAAGACCTGCCGCCCCACAATGAAGATGGCGCGGGCGGCATGCACGTGTATGCGCCGTGGTGGCTCTACAAAGAACAGATGGCCGGCAAGCTGGACTTCGCTCGCGGCTATCACATCGAAATCGGCGCGGGTCGCGACATGCCCAGCTTCGGCTCGACATCGGGCCTCGCCAACCACGTCGGCGGCTACGGCAAGAAGTTCAAGCAGGACATGCGGCGCTACTACGGCTCGTTCGTGAGCCTGGTCTGTCGCGGCGAGATGATTCCCAACGAGGACTCGTACTGCGAGATCGATCCGGAGAAGAAAGATCAGTACGGCATCCCGACGCTGCGCTTCCATTGGAAGTGGTCCGAGCACGAGAAGCGCCAGGCGCTCCACTCGCACCAGGCGTTTACCGAAATCATCCAGAACATGGGCGGTCGCGTGACCGGCAAGCAGGACCTGCTGCCCGGCGGCTACATCATTCACGAAGTCGGCGGCGCCATCATGGGCGCCGACCCGAAGTCGTCGGTGGTGAACCAGTGGGGCCAGAGCTGGGACGTGAAGAACCTGTTCCTCACCGACGGCGCGCCGTTCCCTTCCAACGCCGACAAGAACCCGACGTTAACCATCATGGCGCTCGCCTGGCGCAGCGCCGACTACATGCTGGCCGCCCTGAAGCGGAAGGAGCTGTGACATGGAAACGTTCAATGATTCGATGCGCATCGACCGCCGCACGGCTCTCAAATGGGTGCTCGCCGCGAGCGCGGCTCTGCAGTTGCCCGCGACGACGCTTGCTCAGGACACGGCGAAGAGCGTCACTGGTTATGGCAAGGACCCGAACCTGCTGAAGATCCATCAGATCGGCGAGCTGTGGCCACTGACGTTGAATGAACAGCAACGCGCGACCGCAACGGTGCTGAGCGATTTGATCATTCCCGCGGACGACGAGTCGCCGGCCGCGTCCAAGGTGGGCGTGGTCGATTTCATCGACGAATGGATCAGCGCGCCCTACCCCAACAATCAACAGGACAAGCCCGTGATCATTCAGGGGCTGGCGTGGCTCGACCGGGAAGCGCAACGGCGGTTCAAGAACACCTTCTCCGCGCTGATGGAGAAGGAGCGTATCGCCATTTGTGACGACATCAGCGCCGCCAAGCCGGCCGCTCCGTTCGAACAAGCCGCGAAGTTTTTCGCACGCTATCGTGCGCTCACGGCGGGCGGGTACTACACGACGCCGGTGGGAATGAAGGATCTGCGGTACGTGGGCAACGTGGCGATGACCACGTTCGATGGCCCGCCGCTCGAAGTGCTGAAGAAGCTCGGCCTAGCGTAGCGCCGCCCTCAGACGGCTCGCCAGTTCCAGGCGCTCTTCGGCTGCGTAGAGCGCCTTGTTTCCTCCCCACAGACCATCGCCGTGGAACCGTGGGAACACGTGCAGGTGGTAATGCCACACGTCCTGATCGCCCGCTGGCCCATTGTGCTGACGCGTGGAAATACCCTGGCAGCCAAAGACCACCTGCATCGCTACCGCCACGCGGCGTGTCGCACGAAAGAAGTCATTGCCCAGGCTCTCCGGGATGTCCAGGACGTTTTCGTAGTGAAGCCTCGGCACGATCAGACAGTTGCCGCGTATACCCGCGTAGTGGTGCAGTGGAATGAAAGCAAACACCCGCGGCGTCACCAGGACAACCGCCGCTTCCGGGTCCGGCTTCGGCAACGTGGCCGCTACGCGGCAGAACGGACAGTCGTAGTCAGTCGGCGCATTTTTCATGGGTCACGCAGTGTTGGGGCCAGCCCGCGATCCCGAGATGAGATCCTGGCTCGACCCCAGCAAGCGAGTTCGTTAAAACACTGAATCTGGTTTCTCGATCGTCGATATCTTCATGTGAGGGATGAGACCAGCCAGATCCCCGCCGCCAGAAAACTCGCATGGTTCACCAGCATTGCCATTGCGCGCACCGGAGGTGTCGAGGTGAACAGCATGCCAATGGCATGCATCACGCGGCTGAACACGAAGCCAGCGGCCAATGACCACACCACCCAGGAGGCGCCGCCTCGATACTCGACCAGGCCCAGGACCGCGACGGCCAAGGGCGCATACTCGATGAAATTGCCGTGCGCCCGGATCCGTTTTCTCAGCGCCTCATCTCCTGCATCCCCGAAAACCGCATTCGTTTTCGCTCGCCGCAATGACACTTGCACACTGAGCGGCACGATCAGAAGTGCAAATATTCCGGCCACCCAACCGGTCGCAAGCATCGAATTCATTTGTATCGGACTCCTCGAGCCTGCTACTTGACGCGATAGATCGCGCAGAGCTTGTTGCCGTCGGGATCGCGCACATAAGCCAGGTACATTGCGCCCAAGCTGCCGTCGCGCATACCCGGCGGGTCTTCGATCGACGTGCCGCCCTGCGCCAGCGCCACGTCATGAAACTCTTTGACCTGCTCGGGCGAGTTGCACTTGAAACCGATGGTGCCGCCGTTTGCAAAGGTCGCGGTTTCACCGTTGATGGGCTCGGTGACGCAAAAGGTGCTGCCGTTATGCCGGTAGAAAAGGCGGGTGTGGCCAGTGGCCGCCTTGTTGCGTACCGGCTCGCCCGCACCGAGCGTCGCCAGCACGGCGTCGTAGAAGCGCTTCGAGCGCTCGATATCGTTCGAACCGATCATTATGTGGTTAAACATGGTTTCTCCTCACGATCTTGGTGACGATTGGCCGCTGCGCGTCCAGGAACATGAAACATCGGCCGAACAGCGCCTTCTTTCCGAATTCATCGAAGACGTTGCTTCCCAACGGTGTAATCAATACCTCACTGGTAGCCAGCGCCCGCTGGTGGTTCGCGTCTATCTCAGACCAATGCTCTGTTGCGATATCGCTGAGCACGACATTGACCGCTGGATGGTTGTACTGAACCAGAATGTTGCCATCCTTCATCGGCATTGGATTCATGTCCGGATGGTAGTTGAAGATCTTCGACAGGACGTCTTTGGCAAAGACCTCTGCCTCTGTGTCATTGAGCTCCGGCGGCAGAATCACGCACGTGCCATTCTCGAAAACCGCCAGATCTCGCTTGCCGTCCGTGTAGTACAGCATCCGCTCCACGATTCGGTCGACAGGCTGCCTGATCGAAGGTTTTCCAGTCCGGGACCGGTGGAGACTTCGCCTTCTTCTTGAAGAATTCGAACAAGCGATGCTCTCTTGCTGAACGTTACGTACTCGAATCAGCTCAACTGTTGAGTTCTGGAGGGAAAACGCCGCCAATGCCCCTCCGAGATCACTTCAACAGCGCCGTCGACCACCTTGATCGCAGTCTCATCGTCGATCGCGTAGGCCGGACCTCCGATGTCTCTCGCCCATCGTTCTGCGTCGGCCAGGGTGTTCTCCGGCAGATCCGGGTGGTCCAGGTGCGGGAAGATCGAGAAATCGACCAGCCCTAGCGTGCGATCGTCGCCGGTAATGGAAGGCTTCGTCTCGACGAAGGCCTCGCCGACCCGAGGCGTCATCACCATGCTTCCGGCGCTCAGCCCCACCCAGACAGTCTCTTTCAGCGACGGCAAGAGATCCGCCAGGCCGGACTGGCGCATCCAGTGACACAGGTACAGCGCGTCGCCGCCATTCACAAGCAGGACGTCTGCTTCGCGGACCCAAGTTTCCCAGCGTTCTCTGGCTATGCTGGGCAGAGCAGTCAGCTCCAGCACTCCCACGGACTTCCAACCCAATTCGATCATCGGGCATCGCGGTTCTCGTCCGCTGATGAACCGCCATGTTCCTTCAGGATTTCCGTAAGGATGCCCGTACAACGCGGTGGGGATGCAGAGAGCGGTACAGTCCGCGATCGGTTTGCCCAGGAGATCGACCAGCGCGTCCCGAATGCTCGCGTTCTTGATCCCTGCGGAGGTGAGAAGAAGCTTCATGATGATTCGTGCCTACGGACTCCTGTGCACATCGCGCAGCATGAGCATGTCATAGACCCTGTCCGACTTATCGTCGTCGAAGCCGAGACGCAGAGCGCGACTATCGGGATTGCACCAGGTGCCGAATACCATGTCCCAAATCGGCAGGCCGTAATTCTGAGCATGGTGATTGTGCGCGTGATGCACCGTGTGCATCTCCGGTCTTTGGACTATATAGCCAACCCATCTCGGCGTTGATATGTCGGCGTGGACGAAAAGATCGAAAGCCCCCGTCATCAGTAGTGCAATTCCGGCGGCGACGGGAGATGCGCCAAAAACGAGATAGCTCGAGAAGGCGCCAATGATCACCGCAGCCGCAGTATCCAACGGATGCGCAAAAAAGGCAGTGAGCGACTCCAATCGCCTCGCGCTGTGATGCAATTGATGAAAGATCCGCCACAGGGCGTCGGACTTGTGAGTTATGCGGTGCCACCAGTAAAAGATGAAGCTGGTAAGCAGGAAGCTGAGAAGCCCCACCAGCACATCAGGCATGGTGCGAGTGAATTGGAAGATCGCGACGCTCTCAATGTGGGCACTGAATATGTAGCCGACACCGATAGTGGTGACGATGGTAACGGCGCCGATCAACGATGCAAGGATCAACCAGCGGCGATCGCAGTGATTCTTGGACGCAGGCGCGATCACTTCGCGGGTGAACACCGCGACGAAAAGCAATGCCACTACTGGGTAGACGAGGATCTCCATTGCATGCCTGATCGCGCTTCCTCAGTCAGCGAGATTGTAGACATCGATTGCCCGTGGCGCGATCGAGTACCTCATCGAGCAGCCGCCCACTTTCTGCGCAGCGCCCACTCCTCGTGCGCCAGATGCAAAAGAATTCCACCGACGATCAGCGATCCGAAGGGGACCAGCACAAAGGCCAGTCCCCACCCCAGCACCGATCGGTTCAGAGAGCTCACCAGCGGCATCATGACGATCAAGCCGGACAGCGGCAGAAAGAATATTGCCGCAAAGAGAATTCTGCCCGATGTTTCCATGTCGAAAGACAAGCCCGACAGCTTCACCAGCGCAGGCACCGACGAGACCAGAAAGAAGGCAACGAATATCGCTGCAGCCCCCACAAACCATCGCGCACGAATGATTCTGGCGCGCAGCGCATGCTCCTCCGCGACCGATTCCTCTGCGCTTTTTGAGCGATTCTTATAGTCCTTCAACATGCTCGCGCCTGCTTTGAACGCTACAAACGCTGCGCCCGCGGCAATCATGGCGACCACATTTCCCAGGACACCGGAAATCTTCACCCCGGTGGGCGTGCGCTCGCCGATAAACGTCAGCGCCACCAGGCAGCAAGCCAGAACGGCCACGGCCTTGATCAAATCTTTCTTGTCCTCGTCAAACACGGATCTCCCCTTTTTTTCTAAGCCTGACTACCGGCTGCGGGCCTACGTTTGAAACCCGGCAGAAACCCGAACCAGAACCCAAGCCCGACGAGGATCAGCGGCACCAGCGGGACCCCCAGGGACACGGCTTGGCCGATCCGCCAGCCAATGTCTGCAGGGCTGTAGCTTCCGGTCTTGTCGAGTTCGGCAAGCACGACGAGCGCAGCCCAGCCGACATAGGAGCCCGTCAGGAAGATAAACCAGAGCGCGCCGATCGAAATATTGCGGATGACTGTCATGTTGTTTTTTTCCTTCCCGCCAGACTCATTACGCCAGCTTCATCTCGACAAAGGCATTCGGCCGTGCGTCGGCATCGCTGCGAACTCCTTCAGACATCGGCGAGTGGGAACGCTCCAGGCAGAACGCCCGGCAGGCATTTTCGGATGAGCGCAGTACGCCGGCTGGCCCAAAGCGGTCGAAGAACCGTCCAGGGCTTTGCAACGCCATCTGGACCAGCAAGTACTTCATCTGAAAGTGATGCTGTCTCGGCCTTTGCACAATCCAACTCCTTCTGGATCAACGACAGCGATCAGTCCAATGCGCCAGCGTGGTGACCAACCGCGCTGGCGCACCGGCACGAGAATCAGCCTTCGGCCTTCACCGGCAGCTTCACCCGAATATGCAGCTCCTTCAGCTGCTCTTCGGATACACCGGTGGGCGCACTAGTCATCAAGTCCGCGGCCGTCTGCGTCTTCGGGAACGCGATGACGTCGCGGATCGAATCCGTCCCCGCCATGAACATCACAATCCGATCCAGGCCGAATGCGATGCCACCGTGCGGCGGCGTGCCGAACTTGAGCGCTTCGAGCAGGAAGCCGAATTTGATCTGCGCTTCCTCCGCGGAGATGCCGAGCAAATCGAACACCGTCGACTGCATTTCAGTGCGATGGATACGCACCGAGCCGCCGCCGATTTCCGAGCCGTTGAGCACCATGTCGTAACCCTTCGACAGCGCGTTCTTCGGATCGGCACGCAGAGCCGCCGCGTCTTCGATGCGAGGCGCGGTGAACGGGTGATGCAACGCTGCCCAGCGCTTGGCTTCCGGGTCCCATTCGAACATCGGGAAGTCGACCACCCACAGCGGATGCCAGCCGGTCTTGGTGAGCTTCAGGTCGTGACCGACCTTGATACGCAGCGCGCCGATGGAATCGTTCACGACCTTCGCCGTGTCCGCGCCGAAGAAAATCAGATCGCCATCCTGCGCGCCGGTTCGCGACAGGATGCCGTTGATGGCGTCGTCGCTGAGGAACTTGAGAATCGGCGACTGCAGGCCATCGCGGCCCTTCGCCTTCTCGTTGACCTTCACATAGGCGAGGCCCTTCGCGCCGTAACGTCCAACGAACGTCGTGTAATCGTCGATCTCTTTGCGTGACAACTTCGTGCCGCCTTCGGGCACACGGAGCGCCGCGACGCGACCGTCCGGGTTCGCGGCGGGGCCGGAGAACACTTTGAAGTCGCAGCCTTTCACCAGGTCGGCGACATCGACCAGCTCGAGCGGAATACGCAGATCCGGCTTGTCGGACGCGTAACGACGCATCGCCTCGGCATAAGTCATGCGTGGGAACGGATTCGGCAGATCGTCGCCCAGCACGTCCTTGAACAGATGGCGGATCAGCGCTTCCATCAGCTGCATGATCTGCTCTTCGCTCAGGAACGACGTCTCGATATCGAGCTGAGTGAATTCCGGCTGACGCTCGGCGCGCAGGTCCTCGTCACGGAAGCAACGGACGATCTGATAGTAACGATCGTAGCCCGCCATCATCAGCAGCTGTTTGAACAGCTGCGGCGACTGAGGCAGCGCGAAGAACTGACCGGGATGGGTGCGGCTCGGCACGAGATAGTCGCGGGCGCCTTCCGGGGTCGCCTTCGTGAGCATCGGCGTTTCGATGTCGATGAAGCCGTTGCTGTCGAGATAGTCGCGCATCGCGCGCGTCACCTGATGACGCAAACGAATGCGCTTCTGCATGACGTCGCGACGCAGATCGAGATAGCGGTATTTCAGGCGCAACTCTTCGTTGACCGGCTCGTCGTGATGGAACGGCGGCGTCTCGGAGCGGCTTAGGATCTCCAGCTCTTGGGCCAGCAGCTCGACCTGACCGGAGGCGAGGTTGGCATTGGCGGTGCCGCCCGGACGGGCGCGGACCAGACCCTTGATGCGGATGCAGAACTCGCCGCGCAGACGCTCGGCGTCGGCGAACACGTCCTTGGCATCGGGGTCGAACACGATCTGCAACAGGCCTTCGCGGTCGCGGAGGTCGACGAAAATCACGCCGCCGTGGTCACGCCGGCGGTGCACCCAGCCAGCGACGCTGACTTCCTTGCCGATAAGGGATTCGTTGACCTGGCCGCAATAATGGGAGCGCATGGAAAAGGCTCGGGACGTAGGGAGCGCGGGATGTTACGGAGCCCCCCGAGGCGGCGCAAGGCAAGGACTCCCGAGTTCGGGGCGGCGAGCCGGGCCAGGATTACCCGGTCCGGGCGGGTAGGCACCTTCTGGCGCCGGGCCGCGCCACCGCTGGCGCGGGGCGCTTTCGGATAACAGACGGCCGGCGCGGTTTAGGCGCGCGGCGATTACCGCCGTTTGGCCTTCTTCTTGGCCGGCGCGACCTTCTTCGGGGCCGGGCGCTTGGCCGGGGCCTTGGCGGCCGGCTTCTTGCCCTTGGACGGGGCAGCCTTGGCGGCGGGCTTCTTGGCGCCGGCGCCCGTCTTCACTTCCGCCTTGGACTCGGCCTTCTTCTCGGGCTTCTCGGCCTTGGCGTCGCTCGCGGCGGCGGGCTTGCTGTCCTCAGCCTTCTCGGCCGGTTCGTCACGGTCGGCGATATTGCGCTTGTCCTCGCCCTCGGACTTGAAGTCGGTTTCGTACCAGCCCGCGCCCTTCAGGCGGAACACCGGCGCCGAGATCAGCTTCTTCAGCGTCGGCTTTTTGCAGCTCGGACACTTCTTCAGCGGCTCATCGGAAATCTTCTGCAGAGTCTCGACGTAGAACTTGCAGTTGGAGCATTCGTATTCGTAAAACGGCATGGTTATTCTCGGTCACAAACCGGGGCCAACTCGGCGTCGCCGCATCATAGTGGGCGACGCCGATTGTTCAAGTTGTTGGCGTAGAAATATTAGCCCCGTGAAAACGCCAGCTCGCCGTCCTTGACCGTCACCCGCACCTTCGCGCCGGGGCCGAACTCGCCCTTGAGGATGCGCTGAGCCAGCGGGTTCTCCAGCTGCTGCTGAATGGCGCGTTTCAACGGCCGGGCGCCGTACACCGGATCGAAGCCGGCCTCGGCCAGGCGATCGGTGGCCGCCTCATCGAGCTGCAGCTCGATATCCCGCTCGGCCAGACGCTTCCGCAGGTACGCCAGCTGAATATCGACGATGGAGCGCAATTGCTCCCGGCCCAGCGGATGAAACACCACCAGGTCGTCGACGCGATTGATGAACTCGGGCCGGAAGTGCTGTTGCACGATCTCCAGCACGGCCTCTTTCATCCTGGCGTAGTTCGCCTCGCCCGCCAGCTCCTGAATGACGTTCGAGCCCAGATTCGACGTCATGATGATGACCGTGTTGCGGAAGTCGACCGTGCGGCCCTGGCCATCCGTGAGACGGCCGTCGTCCAGGACCTGCAACAGCACGTTGAACACATCCGGATGGGCCTTCTCGACCTCATCCAGCAGCAGCACGGAGTACGGCCGACGACGCACGGCTTCGGTCAGATAGCCGCCTTCCTCGTAACCGACGTAACCCGGAGGCGCGCCGATCAGGCGGGCCACGGAATGTTTCTCCATGAACTCCGACATGTCGATGCGGACCATGGCCTCTTCGGTATCGAACAGGAATTCCGCGAGCGCCTTGCTCAGCTCGGTCTTGCCGACACCGGTCGGACCGAGGAACAGGAACGAACCGTTCGGCCGGTTCGGATCGGACAGGCCGGCACGTGAGCGACGAATCGCATCCGACACCGCCCGCACCGCTTCCTGCTGACCGACGACGCGCTTGCTCAGCTGCTCTTCCATGCGCAGCAGCTTTTCCTTCTCGCCCTCGAGCATCTTGGAAATGGGAATGCCGGTCCACTTGCTGACGACTTCGGCAATCTCCTCATCGGTGACTTTGTTACGCAGCAGTTTCTTCTGATCCGCCTGCTGCTCGGCTGCCGTCGCCTGCGCCAGACGACGCTCCAGTTCGGGAATCTTGCCGTACGCGAGCTCGGACATGCGCCCGAGATCCTGCGCGCGCCGCGCCGTTTCCAATTCGAGCTTGGTGCGCTCCAGCTCTTCCTTGATGCCGGCCGCGCTCTGCACGGAAGCCTTCTCGGCCTTCCACACTTCTTCCAGATCGGAATATTCCTTTTCCAGCGCGCCCAACTGTTCGTCCAGGGCCTTGAGGCGCTTCTTGGACGCTTCGTCGGTTTCTTTCTTCAGAGCCTCGCGCTCGATCTTCAGCTGGATGATGCGACGCTCGAGCCGGTCCATGGCCTCGGGCTTGGAGTCGATCTCCATGCGGATGCGCGAGCCGGCCTCGTCGATCAGGTCGATGGCCTTGTCCGGCAGCTGCCGATCCGTGATGTAACGATGCGAAAGCGTGGCCGCGGCGACGATCGCCGGATCGGTGATTTCCACGCCGTGGTGAACTTCGTAGCGTTCCTTCAAGCCACGCAGGATGGCGATGGTGTCTTCCACCGACGGCTCGTTCACCAGCACTTTCTGGAAGCGGCGCTCGAGGGCCGCGTCCTTCTCGATGTACTTGCGATACTCGTCGAGCGTCGTGGCGCCCACGCAATGCAACTCGCCCCGAGCGAGCGCGGGCTTGAGCATGTTGCCGGCGTCCATCGCGCCTTCGGCCTTGCCGGCCCCGACCATGGTGTGCAGCTCGTCGATGAACAGGATGACGCGGCCTTCCTGTTTCGCGAGGTCGTTGAGCACGGCCTTGAGCCGCTCTTCGAACTCGCCTCGGAATTTCGCGCCGGCGATCAAGGCGCCCATGTCGAGCGCAAGGATGCGCTTGTTACGCAGCCCTTCGGGCACTTCGCCGTTGACGATGCGTTGCGCGAGACCTTCGACGATGGCCGTCTTACCCACGCCGGGCTCGCCGATCAGCACGGGGTTATTTTTGGTACGACGTTGCAATACCTGCACGGTGCGGCGGATCTCGTCATCGCGGCCGATGACCGGATCGAGCTTGCCCTGCTCGGCGCGCTCGGTGAGATCGACGGTGTATTTCTCCAGCGCCTGACGGCTTTCCTCGGCGTTGGCGTCGTTGACCTTCTCGCCGCCGCGCAGCTCGTCGATCGCCTGCTCGATGGAGCCTTTCACGGCGCCGGCATTGCGCAGCACCGTGCTGATCTGGCCCTTGTCCTCGAGCGCCGCGAGCACGAACAACTCGCTGGAAATGAACTGGTCGCCGCGCTTTTGCGCGAGCTTGTCCATGACGTTGAGCAGGCGGCCGAGGTCGTTGGAGACGTGCACTTCGCCGGCATTGCCTTCGACCTTGGGCAGCTTGTCGAGCATTTCGCCCAGCTGCGAGCGCAGCAGGTTGACCTTCACACCGGCCTTGTCGAGCAGATGTCGGACGGTGCCGCCCTGCTGGTCGAGCAGCGCGACCAGCAGGTGCGCCGGATCGATGTACTGGTTGTCGCGCCCGACGGCCAACGACTGGGCATCGGCCAGGGCCTGCTGGAATTTGCTGGTGAATTTATCCATTCGCATATGAATTCTTCCCGGGCGCACCCGAAGCATTCGGCGCCTCTTGACCTTGCCAGCGATCTGGGGCGAAAGGTCGGGGAATTCAACTGTGTTCCGAGGCTTCGGAACACCCCAGACTTGTCCCGGCGCGCTACGGGGTCAGTGCGCCAGGCTGTGGCTGACGTAGATCACGAGCACGCCCAGCACGATGTACAGGAACTGCCAGACGCCCGAGCCCGGATCGACTTTGCGGTGCAGGCCGGGAATCAGGTCCGCGACCGCAATGTAAAGAAAGCTCGATGCCGCGATGGCGATCACGTACGGCAGCACTCCCTGGACCTGGGCCATGGCGAAGTACGCCACCACGCCGCCCAGCACCGAGGTAATGCTGGTCAGCAGGTTGAGCGTCAGCGCCCGCAGCCGCCCCATGCCGCCATTGAGCAGGATGGCCAGATCGCCGACCTCCTGTGGGATCTCGTGCGCACAGACGGCCATCGCCGTGACCACACCCAGATGCACGTCTGTCATGAAGGCCGCGGCGATCAGCACGCCGTCGAGGACGTTGTGGAAACCGTCGCCGATCAGGATGAGCGTGGCCGACGCCCGATCGCGCCGCTGGTCGTGATCGTGATGGGCGTGATTGTGGCCGTGCCCGTGCGCATGGGCGTGCGGTTCGGGATTCACGTGGACTTCGCACACGTCGGCATGGCAGTGCCGCCACAGCACCATCTTTTCCAGCACGAAGAACAGCAGCAGGCCGCCGAGCAGGGTCAGGCCGATTTCATGCGTTTTGGAAACACCGGCCGATTCGATGGCATGCGGCAGCAGCCCGAGCAACGCGGCGCTCAGCAAGGCGCCGGTTGCAAAGCTCACCAGATGCGGCAGCACGCGCGTGCGCACCCGATCCGGCACGACCAGGAACAACGACGCCGCCAGCGCGCTCAGGAAGCCGCCGATGGCAGTAAACAAAATGATCCAGCCGAGCAGATGCATGATTCCGGGTCGCGAAAACGGCGCTTGCCAGTCGCCGCAGCGGACTCGCGAGCTAAAGGGCGATGTTGGTTATGACTGGCAGGTTAGCACGCGTGTCAAGCCGGGCCGCCTGGCGTATTCGTTGGCCATCGGAGCTAGCGTTCGAGCCAGACCAGCGAGGCCATCCGGCCGGTGCGGCTCTCACGGCGATACGAGAAGAAACGTTCGCTATCGGCGAAGCATTTGAAGCCGCCGCCGTAGACGGCGGTGACGCCGAGCCGCGTCAGTTCGTTTCGAGCCAGCTGATACAAATCCGCCTGCCAGCGGCCGCGAGCGTTCGCTTTAAATGCGGCTGCGTTATCGGCCGCGAGCTTTAGAAACGCTTCGTGAACTTCACCGCCGACTTCGAACGCGTCTTGCTCGATCGCGGGCCCGAGCCAGGCCATGAGCCGCGAGGGAGGAACATCGAGCGCTTTGATCGTCGCTCCCAGGACGCCGCCGGCCAGGCCGCGCCAGCCTGCATGAGCAGCGCCCACTCGCATGCCGTCGCGATCGCAGAAAAGAACGGGCAAGCAGTCCGCGGTCATAACAACGCAGACCGCGCCGGCGCCGCGAGCAACGGATGCATCTGCGGTCGGCGGCGCTTCCGGCGTTGCGCCTTCGGCGCTCGCCGGGTTGTCTTGATCGTGAGGGCCGCCATCGACATTGCTCGAGTTCGCATCCACGACGTTGATGCCGTGAACCTGATTCAACCAAGTCGGCTCTGCCGGCAATTCCAGCGCTGCTCCCAGCAGACACCGGTTCTCCGCGACCGCGGCCGGCTCATCTCCGACATGCGAGCCCAGATTCAGACTGGAAAACGCACCCTGGCTCACCCCGCCCGTGCGCAGCGTCGCGGCTGCTTTCACATTCGGTGGCGCAGGCCAGTCGGGAGTGATCCAGTCAGCCATCGCTTAGCGCTTCTTGGCAGCGGCGGCCGCGGCCGTATCGCGAGCGAGTACGCCCAACAAGTCCTGCATATCCGTGGGAAGCGCCGCTTCGTTCACGATCGGCTTGCCACTCACCGGATGCTCGAACGCGAGCCGGGCCGCGTGCAGCGCCTGGCGTTTGAAGCCACGCAGGGCTTCGATCAATTCGGGCGAGGCGCCCTTCGGCAACAGCATGCGGCCGCCATAAACCTTGTCGCCCACCAACGGATAATGGATGTGCATCATGTGCACGCGGATCTGATGCGTCCGTCCCGACTCCAGCTTCAAGCGCACATGCGTGTGCCCGCGAAAGCGCGTGACGACGCGATAATGAGTCACCGCCTCGCGGCCGCTTTCGCGCACGGCCATCTTCAAGCGATCGACCGGATGACGGTCGATCGGCGCGTCGACCACACCGCCGCCGGTCATCATGCCGACGCAAACGGCTTCGTACTCGCGCTCCACTTCGCGGGCCTCGATCATGCGCACCAGCGCCGTGTGGGCTTCGACCGTGCGAGCTACGACCATGAGCCCGGTCGTGTCTTTATCGAGCCGATGCACGATCCCGGCCCGGGGCACCTGGGACAGCTTGGCGTCGAAGTGCAGGAGGGCATTCTGCAGCGTCCCGGCGGCGTTGCCCGCGCCCGGATGAACGACCAGCCCGGCCGGCTTGTTGAGGACCAGGACGTGCTTGTCCTGATGCACGATGTTCAGGCTGATCTGCTCGGGCTCGACGCTGACCTGGTCCGGCAGGGTGGCGTTGATCTCGACGCTCTCCCCGCCCAGCACCTTGTCCTTGGGGCGCAGCTGGGCGCCGTTCACCCGGACCTGGCCGGCGTCGATCCACTCCTTGATCCGGGTTCGTGAATAGCCTTCGAGCAGGTCGGCGAGCACCTGGTCCAGGCGCTGCCCGGCGTGCTCGAAGGGGATGGTCAACTGGTGGTGGACGGCTTCGGACATCTTGGGGGGAACTGTGGATATACTCGCGCCCTCTAACGGGGACGCCTTTGGGGATGGTTCCCAGGCACGAGTACTAGAACTGCTTGCAAAGGGCCTGAATTCTCGCATGCGGATCATCTTCTTGACCACGGCGGCGCTGCTGGCGCTGGGCCTTACCGGTTGCGGCAACAAGCCCCGCGAGCAGATCGGCAACGCCGACAAGCTGTACGAGCTGGCCAAAAAGGCCTCGGACAACGGCAATTACCGCGACGCCACCCAGTATTACGAGCAGCTCGAGGCGCGCTTCCCGTTCACCAACGCCGCCCGCCAGGGGCAGCTCGACCTGATGTACGCCTACTACAAGAACCGCGAGCCGGAGGCGGCCATCGACCAGGCGGACCAGTTCATCCGCGAGAATCCGGCCCATCCGCGCGTCGACTACGCCTACTACATCAAGGGCCTGGTGCAGTTCGAGCGCAACCCGAACTTCCTGGAGCGCTGGTTCAATGCCGACCTGTCGCAGCGTCCGCCGATCGACGCGCGCAAGTCGTTCCAGTCCTTCCAGACCCTGGTGCAGCGGTTCCCGAACAGCGAATACGCCGAGGATTCGCGCAAGCGGATGATCTTCCTGCGCAACCGCCTCGCCTCTTACGAGGTGTACGTTGCCGGCCACTACCTGGAGCGCGGCGCGTATGTCGGCGCGATCAATCGCGCCAAGTACGCCATCGAGAACTACGACGGCTCGCCGCAGATCCGCGAGGCCCTGGAGATCATGGCCGAGTCATACCGCCGCCTGGGCATGACCGACCTGGCCGCCGACACCGAAAAGGTGATGAACGAGAACTATGCGGCCCTGAACGAGCCGCAGGTCGAGCCGGAGCAGCAGAAGAAACACTGGTGGAAGTTCTGGTAGCGCGCGCCCGCTAGGCCTTCTTCACGAACTCGGACTTCAGCTTCATCCCGCCGAAGCCCTCGATCTTGCAGTCGATATTGTGGTCGCCCTCGACCAGCCGGATGCCTTTGACCTTGGTGCCGGCCTTGAGCGCCGATGACGCGCCCTTGACGTTGAGGTCCTTGACCACGATGACGGTGTCGCCGTCATTGAGCACGTTGCCGTTGGCGTCAAGAACCACGCGCTCGGGCTCATCGCTCGCGATGGGTTCGACGGCGGCAGCCGAGATGGCCGACCACTCGTGCGCGCATTCCGGACAGATATACATTTGCCCGTCCTGATAGGTGAGCTCGGAATTGCATTTCGGGCAAGCTGGCAACGCGGTCATCATCAGTCCTCGAGCAATTGATCGAATGCGCATGTGTTATCGCGCGCCTCATTGTATGTGACGAAGCCGTCGCACCGCTGCAGCCACGTTTTCCACTCGCCGGCGTGCAGGGTTTGTCTTAGTCACCTGCCGCCAAGTGCAGCACCCGCGCACTAGATAAGTCAAAACCGAACTCACGTCGCAGTGACCCACTGGAGCGCGTAATACAAACGCGCCGCCCAACGGACACTGTGGACGACCGGTTTCAATGTCGAACAAGACGACGACGCGCCTTGCCCCTCACGCCTTCACGTTCCTGCTCTCCAGCTTGCCGCTGCTCGCGCAAGCGCAGACGCCGCCGGACGCCGGCCAGATATTGAATGAGCAACAGCGTCTGCAACAGCAGCGCTTGAATCGATTGCCGAGCGACGATGTCCCCGCCGAGCGCCCGGCGTTGCGTGAGCTCGGTGGGACGCGCGTCACAGTCAAGGAAATCGTTTTCTCCGGCGAAGAGCGCATCGCCACTCGCGAGGAGTTGCAGAAGCTCGTGGCGGATTCGCTCGGCCAGGCGCTCGGCTTCGATGAGCTGCAGGCGCTGGCCGATCGAGTCAGCACTTACTTGCGTGGCAAAGGTTATCCGCTGGTCGGCGCCTATCTGCCGACTCAGGACGTGACCGAAGGCCGCATTGAAATCGCCATCGTCGAAGGTCGCATTCAACAGGGCGCCAACGGCGTCGTGATCCGAGCGGACTCTTCGCTGCGCATGAGCCAGTCGCGACTGCGCGCCATTGCCGAGCAAGCGGTCGAGCCCGGCCAGCCGGTGCGTCAGGGCGATCTGGAACGCGCGGTGCTGCTGATCAACGATCTGCCCGGCATCGCGGCGCGTGGCTCACTGGAGCGCGGCGACGAAGCCGGCGCCAGCCGTCTCGCGCTCACCGTGGCCGAAACACGAATGCTCACGGGCGGCACGTCGCTCGACACGTATGGCAATCGTTATAACGGCTCGGAACGAATCAATGCGCGGGTCGGTTTGGACGATCCGCTGCGGATCGGCGATCAAGCCGGTTTGAGCCTGACCAAGTCGGAAGGACTCGGCAGCGCCAGCATCGACTACAGCCTGCCGGTGGGTTCCAGCGGTTTGCGCATGGGCGTGGGCTACACCGCGCTCGAATATGAAGTCGGAGAAGAGCTGCGCCACCTCGATGCCGAAGGCGATGCGCAGACCGCTTCGATCAACGCCAGCTATCCGATCGTTCGCAGCCGCGCGACCAATCTGTGGGGCACGGCGATCTACAACTACAAGTCGCTGACGGACGAGATGATGGGCCTCACGCTGCGTGACAAGCGCATCAACAGCGGCAGCCTGTCGTTCGCGGGCTCGCATCAGGATCGTCTTGGCGGCGCCGGCATCACGCAGCTGTCGCTCGTGTACACCTCGGGCGATCTCGATTTGTCGCGCGTGGCATTCGACAAAGAAGCCGATGCACTCACCGCACGCACCGATGGCGGCTTCTCGAAGATCGGTTACGGCCTGGCTCGTTTGCAGCGGCTGACCGATCGCGTTTCGATGTTCGGCGCGCTCAACGGCCAGCTCACCGGCGACAATCTCGATTCTTCGGAACGTTTCATTC
The DNA here is from genome assembly GCF_009932555.1 of Steroidobacter agaridevorans. Taxonomy (GTDB): domain Bacteria; phylum Pseudomonadota; class Gammaproteobacteria; order Steroidobacterales; family Steroidobacteraceae; genus Steroidobacter; species Steroidobacter agaridevorans. Next base: position 316,197 of record NZ_BLJO01000004.1, on the reverse strand, counting down.
TCGGCGGTCCCACCGGCGTGCGCGCTTATCCCGTCGGCGAGGGCAGCGGCGACAGCGGCTGGGTCGGCACGCTGGAAGTGCGTTACGACGTGCCCTTCTTCAGCAACTGGGGCGAGTTGCAACTGGTCGGCTTCGCGGATCACGGCGAAACCAAGTTGTATGAAAAGCCGTGGACCGGCGCCGTCTACAACATGGACGGCCGCAATAGCTACGGCCTGTCGGGCGCCGGCGTCGGCTTCAACCTGACCGCGCAAGGTCGCTACAGCGTGCGCTTCTCCTATGCCGCGGCGATCGACGACAACCCTGGCCGCAGCGTCACCGGCAAGAAGGCCGATGGCCGCGATCAGAACGGCCAGTTCTGGCTGCAGGGCTCGGTGCAACTGTAAGCACCGCCACGCCCTACTCCAACGCCACCAATAAACAGACGCGCGGCGGAGCCGCGCTCACGGAATCGAAAGTCACATCATGAAGCGTCCTTCCCTCAATCACGTGTATCGCCTGGTCTGGAACGAGCGTCTCAACGCCTGGGTTGCCGTGGCGGAAAACGTCAAGGCCCGTGGCAAGCGCGCCAGCGGCGCGTTGTCGTTGTCCGTGCTGATGGCGTTGGGCCTCGCGCCTGCGACCCACGCCGCAGATAACGTAGCGTTGCCCACGAACGGTCAGATCGTCGCCGGCCAGGGCTCGATCAACAGCCAGGGCAACACGCTCACGGTCAACCAGAGCAGCCATCGGCTGATCGCACAGTGGGACACTTTCAACATCGGCAAGGACGCGAGCGTCGTCTTCAATCAGGCCAGCGCCAGCAGCGTCGCGCTGAACCGCATCCTGGACTCGAATCCCAGCGAGATTTTCGGCTCGCTGAGCGCCAACGGCCAGGTGTATCTGATCAACCCGAGCGGCATCGTGTTCGGCCGCGGCGCGCAGGTGAACGTCGGCGGGCTGGTCGCTTCCAGCTTGAATATCAGCAACGAAGATTTCCTCGCCGGCAATCTCACGTTCACGGGCAGCGATGCCAGCGGCGCAATCATCAACCAAGGCTCGATCTCTGCGGCACACGGCGGCGTCGTGGCCTTGATCGCGCCGCAAGTCACGAATGAAGGCACCATCACCGCCAACGGCGGCAGCGCATTGCTCGCGGCCGGCCGCGGTGTGAGCTTGGATTTCGTCGGTGACGGTCTGATCAGTTACAACATCGACGCCGGCACCACGCGCGCGCTCGTTCAGAACGGCGGCCTGGTGCAAGCGGATGGCGGACTCGCGGTGCTGACGGCCAAGGCCGCGGATGCCGTCAATCAAGCCGTCGTGAACAACACCGGCACGGTGCGAGCGCAAACCCTCGCTCAGCGCGAAGGTCGCATCCTGTTGTTGTCCGACATGGCCAACGGCACGACGATCAACAACGGTACGTTGGACGCGTCGGCTGCCGGCAGCGGCAACGGCGGCTTCATCGAAACCTCCGCCGCCGACGTGAAACTCGGCGACAACTCCGTCATCACTACGCGCGCCGCCACCGGCGAGACCGGCACATGGTTGCTCGACCCGAGGGACATCACCATCGCCGAGAGCGGCGGCACCATGACCGGCGCGCAGCTGGCGGCCAATCTCAATAACAACAATGTCGTCCTTGACACCGCAGGCACGGACGGTAACGGCGACATCTTCATCAACGATGCGGTGACTACCACCGGCAGCTACCTGGGCGGCTGGGACGGCAGCGGTCGCACGCTGACGCTGCGGGCAGATCGCGACATCCACATCAACGAAGCCATTACCGGCAGCCCCGCTCAATTGAACGTGGTACTCCAGGCCTCGCGCGATGTGAGCTTCGGAGCCACCGGCCGGGTCGTCACCAATGGCGGCAACTTCACCGTCGGCGTGGCGCCCACGGTCATTGGCAACTATGCCACGGGCTCCGGCAGCAATCTCACGATGGCCAACGGCAGCTATGTGAACGTCGGCAACGGCTCGCTGGACATCGACGTGAGCGGCACGATCGCGCTGGCTGCCAACAGCCTGCGCGCCAGCGGCAACACCACACGATATTTGAATAGCGGTTACACCAATTACGGCTGGCGGAGCTACATGCGTCTGTCCGCAGGCACAGCGATCGTCTCCAGCAATACCGACCCGGCGCTCGTCGACATCACCGGCATGACCGACGTGATCCTGCAGTCCGCGGCGATCGGCGACGTATCGAACCCGATCAAGATCGGCCGCACTTCGTTGGGCAACACGCTCACTGTGACCAACACCGTGGGTGATTCCTACGTCGACGTGTTGAACGCGTTCGCCTGGTACGGCTTCGGCGCCGTCGCGGTCAACATCGGACATCAGGCCAACAGCACGCAGCGATTGACCCTGGGCGGCAATCCCGACGACCACGGCCACATCCTGATGAACACGGATGGCGGCGGCATGCTCAACCTGCTCGACAACGACATCGACACAGCGGGCATTGGCTCCAACATCTCGATCACGGCCGACAACATCGCGTTCGCCAACAACTCCGTCGACGTCGGCAGTCGCGCCTTCTACGCCGGCGCCCAAACCATGGTCGGCGACGGCACCGACGGCTTCGCCGAAGTCATCGGCGGCTCGGTGTCGTTCAGTGGCACGGAGCTGGGCACCGTGGCCCGTCGTCTTGAAGTCGCGGGCGGCGACATGGGCGCCAACTCGCTGTCCTACAGCAACAACGGCGGCAACACCTATATCACCTCAGTGGACGACAGCTTCACGTCGGTCCACATGTCGAACGTGAAGACTATCGGCACGCACTCGGTATTGTTCGCTGCCGATCACATCGATTACAGCACCGATGGCACGGGCATTCTGATTCCGACGATCGCCGTGAACAGCGGTGCGGATGTGCGGGCCCGGAATCGTTACATCACCTTCGCCGCCAACAGCGGCGACATCCGCTTCCAGACAAACTCGGTGAACACCGGCGCCGGCACGCTGGCAGCCGTCATCAACTCCAACAATCCCGAGGCTGCCGGAGCCGCTCAGATTCACGCCGTCAACGCCAAAGACGGCCAGGCCGAAATCACCACCGGCAACGCTTCGTTCACGATCTACCGCCCCGGCACCGATACCATCTCCGATATCGAGATCGCGCAGGGTGCGGGCGCGAGCAACAACTCGCTGAGCGTGGCCACTTATTACGGCAACGTCGATATCACCGAGCTCGACTCCCATCACTTCCAGTCGCTGGCGGTGCAACTGTTTGGCACGCACGCGAATCTCCAGAGCGTCCACTTCGACCTCAACGGCCTTGACGACGTGACGTTCGGCGATACCGCGACCCTGTTGACGCTCGACGACACCAAGCTCGCGTTGACCGACTTCGATCGCAACTGGCAATTGACCGCTTACGAGCGCAACGTGCAGATCGACAGCGTCGATCTGGGCAGCGGCAGCTATTACGTCTATAGCAACGACCTGCATCTGAATAGCGATGTGCTGACCGATGGTGGCGCGATCACCCTGAATTCGCGCAGCAACAACATCGACCTGATGCGCTCGGTGCGCATCGACAGCAACGCCGACGATGACGCCAACAGCGCCAGCACGGGCGTCGCCGGCAACATCTCGATGAGCGGCAACATTTCCTCCAGTGCCGGCGGCAGCACGCTGGTCGTGGACGCCAGCTCGACGACGCAGAGCGGCGGCAGCATCACGTGGTACGGCAACCTTGGTAACGCCAATGGCAACTACCTGACCGGCGCTTCCTTCACCGGCAAAGGCAGCTTTGACTTCAACGATGGCTATGTAACGTTGCAAGGCACTTCTTTCCTGCTGGATGGCGACTTCTCCTCGATCGGCCGCACCAGCCTGAGCAGCAACTTCGTCGATGTGGTGTTCGATACCGAACAAGGCGACAACGGCACTGCCGGCAACATCGCTTTCGGCGGTCAGAGCCTGACCACGTCGCAGTACAGCGGCTATACGTTCAACGCCGCCACCACTGCCGCGGGCGGCAACGGCGGCAACGTCGATCTGGATACGCTCTCCCACAACACGCTCACCGCCAAGACGGTCGTCGTCACCACGACTGGCGGCAGCGGCGGCACTACGGGCGATATCGATCTGCCCGCGGTCAGCACGGCCGGCGCCTACTTCAACGGCGCGACCACCAACCAGACCTACACCGGCAATGTCGTCACGCTGCACGGAAATCTGAGCACCAATGGCGGCGATGTCGCGCTGAACGGCGATACACGGCTGGCGGAAAGCGTGACGATCAAAACGTCGACCACCAATCCGTCGACGAGCGCGGGCTCGGTGACGTTTACCGGCGCTGGCGTTTCCGCGACCGCGCCGGGTAAAGACCTCACCATCAACACCTCGACCAACACCACCAACGCGTACAGCGCGGGTGCGGTCACTCTGCGCGCAGGCAACGCTGGTGGCGCAACTATCAACAATCTGACTATCGACACGCGTGCGCTCGGCACCGGCGGATCCAGCGCCGATGTTACGTTGGCGACAGCTGTCGAAACGGCCGGCAATCAGACGTATGCGGCCAACAGTTTGCACGCGAGCGCGCTCACGTCAGCCGGCACCATTGCTATTTCCACAGCAAACAACCAGACGACCACGCTGTCCGGCCCGATCACGGCCGAAGCGCTGGTTCTGCGCGGCGGCGCATACGTCGCGGGCAATGCGGCCAATCAGGTCAACACGCTCGCGGCGCAGAGCGGCGCATTGGATTTCACCAACAGCGGCGCGCTGACCATCGGCTCCGTCAGCGGCGTCAACGGCATCAACAGCTCCGGCACGGTCGATATCTCGACTTCGAACGGCGATCTCACGTTGGCGAACAACGTCACCAGCTCGAACACCGGCACTTCCGCCATCGTGTTGAACGCAGGCAGCAGCGCATCGGCCGGCACGGCGGCCGGTGGCAATATCCTGGTGAACAACGGCGTGTCCGTCACGACTGGCTCGGGTGGCCGCGCCACGTTGTACACCGGCAGCATCGATAACAGCACGGGCTTGACCGACCTGGTCGGCTGGGGCTCGGGCAACTTCCGTTACAACAGCGACGAAGCCTCGGACGGATACACCAAGGCCTTGGGCTCCGGCGTCTATGGCATCTATCGCGAGCAGCCGACGATCTCCGTCTCGACGGATGACATCACTGCGGTGTACGGCAGCGCGCCGACGCTCACCACGACCATCGTCAACGGTAAGAACGGCGATGCGAGCACCAACTTCACCTATACAGTCGGCGGCGCAGTCTCGACGTCGGGCAACTACGTCGTCGGCACGCACTCCATTACTGCGACCTCTTCTTCCGGCGCCGAGGAACTCGGTTACAACGTGAGCGGCACAACCGGCGGCACGTTGACCATCACGCCAAAGGAACTGACGGTTTCCGGCATCACTGCTGCAAACCGCGCTTACGACGGCACGACCAACGCGACGCTCGATGCGAGCGGCGCTTCGGTGAGCGGCCTGCTCGGTGGCGACGTCGTTGCGCAGGACTACAGCGGAATCAGCGGCGCGTTCGGCGATAAGAACGTGGGCACGGGCAAGCACATCACGGTTAACGGCATTGCGCTCAGCGGCGCGGACGCCGCGAATTACACCGTGACGAGCAGCGGCAGCGGCAACATCACCGCGCGAGTACTGAACGTCGGCTTCACAGGCGTCGACCGCGTGTACGACGGCACTACCGGTGCAAGCGTTGTCTCCAATGACAATCGCGTCGGCACCGATGCCCTTACGATCGATCAGGCCGCGGGCTTCGGCGACAAGCATGTCGGCGCCGACAAGCACATCGATGTTTCCAACATCACGCTGAGCGGCGCCGATGCCGGCAACTACGTGCTGAGCTCCACCAGCGGCTCGGCGACGGCCGACATCACGGCGCGCACGCTGAACGTCGACTTTGCCGGCAACAATCGAGTCTATGACGGCACGACCGGCATGACGGTCACGTCGAGCGACGATCGCATCGCCGGCGACGATCTCACGATCGATCAGCTCGCCGCGCTCGCCGACAAGAACGCCGGCGCCGACAAGCTCGTGAATGTTTCCAACGTCACGATTGGCGGTGCGGACGCCGGCAACTACGTGCTCGCGTCGACTTCGGGCACGACGACGGCGGACATCGCGGCGCGGACTCTGGTTCTCGGCTACACGGCCGACGACAAGACGTTCGACGGAACGCCGCGCGCCAACATCAGTGTTAGTGACAACCGCGTCGCCGGCGACTCGCTGGGCTTCAGCGTCGACGCCCGCTTCACCGACTTCACCGTCGGCGATAATCGCGAAGTGTCGATCGGCGGCGTCAGGCTGAGCGGCGCCGATGCGGGCAACTATGTGGTTGCCAACCCGACCGGCAGCACCACGGCGAATATCGATCCGGGTCCGATCTCGGATCAGATTCTCACGAGCATCACCAGCCCACAGTCGAGCTTGAATGGCACGAGCAACGTGTCCGGCTCGATCGGCAACTCGATCGCCAGCTCGATCGGCGCAGGCACGGGCAGCAGCACGCTGATCCAGAACGCCAGCACGCTCATCGGCGACAGTCGCGTCGCGCTGTTCAACGAGCCGTTCAGCCTGAGTGGCAGCGGTGGCGCATCCGGTCTGAGCCTGTCGCAGTCCGGCGCAACCTCGACGCTGGCCATCGCCGGTGCGGCCGAGAAAGCCGCCGAGCGCAACAGCGCCCTGCCGTTGTACGAGGCCCGTAACTCAAAGGCGCGCTTCAGCAGCTCGCTGGATGTCGTCGATCATGGCAATTCGTTGACCGTGACGCCCGCGGCCGGCTACACGTCCATGACGATCAACGTCGTGGAGCCCACCGGTCCGGTCGCCACCGGCAGCATTGCCCAGGGGAACGGTCCTGCGATCGAACTGCAGGTGACGGTCATCCCGGGCGCGATCCTGCTGGTCACTCTGCCGGCCGACGCTCCGGCCATCGACAACAACGACATCGCGCTGCTCGGCCTCACGCTGGCCAGCAAGGAGCTGCACGTCACGCCGAAGCAGTTGCAGGGCTTGGTGATTCGCAAGCGCTGATCGCACGAGAAAGTCCCGGCGCGTGCTGAGCGCGCCGGGATCTTCGAGCCGTCAGATCTTGCTCTTGTATCCCGACGTAATCGGATAACGCCAGTCGCGACCGAAGGCCCGGTCGCTGATTCTCACGCCGGGCGGCGCCTGGCGACGTTTGTATTCGTTACGCTTCACCATCTCGAGCACCCGCCCCACGGTCGCTCGATCGAAGCCGCGCGCCGCGATCTCGTCGACGGACAGGTTGTCTTCGATGAACAGCTCGAGAATGGCGTCGAGCACGTCGTACTCGGGCAGCGAATCCGAATCCTTCTGGTCGTGACGCAACTCGGCCGAAGGCGGCCGTTCGATCACACGGTTCGGAATGGCATGGCTCACGGAGTTGCGATACTTCGCGAGCCGGTACACCAGCATCTTGCTGCAATCCTTGATCGGCGCGAAACCGCCGGCCATATCGCCGTACAAGGTGGCATAGCCCACGGCCATTTCGCTCTTGTTGCCGGTGGTGAGCACCATGCGGCCGGTCTTGTTGGAGATAGCCATCAACAGCAGGCCGCGGCTGCGCGCCTGAATGTTTTCTTCGGTGGTGTCGGGCTGGCGGCCGGCGAACACGTCTTTGAGCGCATCGAGCGCCGTGGCAAACATGCCTTCGATGGAGATCACGTCGTAGCGAACGCCGAGCGTCCGCGCTTCGGCCGCAGCATCGTCGAGGCTCCATTGCGACGTATAGCGCGACGGCATCATCACAGCGCTCACGCGTTCGGCGCCGAGCGCATCCACGGCGATCGCCAGCGTCAACGCCGAATCGATGCCGCCGGAAAGCCCGAGCACGATGCCTGGGAAGCGATGCTTGCCCACGTAATCCCGCACTCCGAGTACGAGTGCGTTGTAAACGCTCGCCTCTTCAGACAACGGTGGTTCGATGTGCGCGGGACGCGGCACGACCTTGCCGTCGACGAGATCCACATCGACAGCAAATAAACCTTCGACGAACGGCGCGACCCGTTGCACGACCTCGCCGCTCGCATTCATCACGAAGGAGCCGCCGTCGAACACCAACTCATCCTGACCGCCGAGCAGATTCACATACACGACCGGCAAGCCGGTGTCTTTCACCCGCGCTCGCACCGCCGCTTCGCGACGCTCCTGATAGCGCAGCGAATACGGCGAGCCGTTGATGACGACGATGAGTTGCGCGCCATTCGCCTTAGCAGCGCGCGCGGGATTGGGCTCCCAGATGTCTTCGCAGATCAGCAGCGCGACGCGAATGCCCTTCAGCTCGAAGATGCAGGTGTCGCGGCCGTGTTTGAAATAGCGTTTCTCGTCGAACACGCTGTAGTTCGGCAGTTCCTGCTTGCGATAGTTGGCGACCGTCGCGCCATCACGCAGCACGGCCGCTGCGTTGTAGATGCCTTCGTCGGCATATTCGGGGTAGCCGGCCACGACGGTGATCCCGCTCGTTTCCTGACGAACGCGATCCAACGCCGTCTTTACCTGTCGACGCAGACCGCTGTGAAACAACAAGTCTTCGGGCGGGTAACCGCTCAGGCTCAGCTCGGGGAACAACACCAGGTCGGCTTGCAACTCGTCGCGCGCTTGCGCGGCAGTATCGATGAGTCGCTGGGCATTGCCCGCGACATCGCCGACAAACAGGTTGAGCTGAGCCAGCGCGATACGGAGAGAGGCGGACATGGCCTGATGATAGCGCTTGCGGGGAAGGAACAATCTGCGGCCGGAAGTCCGCGGCGACTCACGCCGCCGCGGACCTGACCTTCGTTACTTCTTGCGAGCCGGCTTGGACGCCTTCTTGGCCGGCGCCTTGCTCTTGGCCTTGGCAGGAGCAGCCTTCTTGGCTGGCGCCTTCTTGGTGGCCGGAGCCTTCTTCGCAGCGGCGGCAGCCTTCACCGGCTTCTTCGCAGCGGGCTTGGCCTTGGCAGCAGGTTTCTTCGCAGCGGGCGCAGCCTTCTTCGCGGGCAGCGACACGACCTTCGCCTTCTTGCCACCCTTGGCGAGCTGCTGAGTGATCGCCGAGCCGAGATCGGCCGGGCTCTTCACAGTGCGCACGCCAGCGCGCTCGAGCGCCGCGAACTTGTCGGCCGCAGTGCCCTTGCCGCCGGAGACGATGGCGCCAGCGTGGCCCATGCGCTTGCCCGGAGGTGCGGTCACGCCGGCGATGTAGGCAACGACCGGCTTGGTGACATTCTCGCGAATGAATTCAGCGGCCGCTTCTTCATCGGCGCCGCCGATCTCGCCGACCATGATGATGCCTTCGGTCTTCGGATCTTCTTCGAAGCGCGCCAGCACGTCGATGAAGTTCATGCCGCGCACCGGATCGCCGCCGATGCCGACGCAGGTGCTCTGACCGAGCTTGGCGTTGGTGGTCTGGAACACGGCTTCGTAGGTCAGCGTGCCGGAGCGCGACACGATGCCGATCTTGCCCGGCTTGTGAATGAAGCCCGGCATGATGCCGATCTTGCACTCGCCCGGAGTGATGATGCCGGGGCAGTTCGGGCCGATCAGCAGGCTGCCGTAGGAGGCCAGCGAGGCCTTCACCTTCACCATGTCGTTCACCGGAATGCCTTCGGTGATGCACACGATGAGCTCGATGCCCGCGTCGGCCGCCTCGATGATCGCGTCGGCGGCGAACGGCGCCGGCACGTAGATCATGCTGACGGTCGCGCCGGTTTCGGCAACCGCTTCACGCGCGGTGTTGAACACCGGCAGGTTGAGATGCTTTTCGCCACCGCGGCCCGGCGTGACGCCGCCGACCAGCTTGGTGCCGTAAGCAATACATTGCTCGGAATGGAACGTGCCTTGCTTGCCGGTGAAACCTTGGCAAATAACGCGCGTGTTCTTGTTTACGAGAATAGACATGGTAGTGCTGAATATCTGTTAACGGTTGAACGTAAGCGCGCCTTACTTCGCCTTCGCGGCGGCGACCACTTTCTTGGCCGCATCGGTAAGGTCGGCAGCCGGCGTGATCGCCAGGCCGCTGTCGGCCAGGATCTTGCGGCCCAACTCGGCGTTGGTGCCTTCGATGCGCACCACCACCGGCACGCTCACGCCCACGTCCTTCACCGCGTGAATGATGCCTTCGGCGATCATGTCGCAGCGGACGATGCCGCCGAAAATGTTCACCAGGATGGCTTCGACGTTCTTGTTCGAAAGAATCAGCTTGAACGCTTCGGTGACGCGCTCACGCGTGGCGCCACCGCCCACGTCGAGGAAGTTGGCCGGCGAGCCGCCATGCAACTGCACCAGGTCCATGGTCGCCATGGCGAGGCCCGCGCCGTTCACCATGCACGCGATATTGCCGTCGAGCGACACGTAGTTCAGCTCGTGCTCGGCCGCGGCGCGCTCCATCGCGTCTTCCTGGCTGGCATCGCGCCACTTGGCGAGATCCTTCTGACGGAACAGCGCGTTGTCCTCGATGTTGATCTTGGCGTCGAGCGCGACCAGCTTGCCCTCGCCGGTCACGATCAGCGGATTGACTTCGAGCAGCGCGCAGTCCTTCTCCAGGTACAGCTTGTACAGCGCCTGCGCGATCTTGCCGAACTCGGCAATCTGTTCCCCCTCCAGCTCCAGGCCGTAGGCGATCGCACGAGCGTGCGAGGGCATCAGGCCGGTGGCGGGATTGATGTTCACGCGGGTGATCTTCTCCGGCGTGTGCTCGGCGACTTCCTCGATGTCCATGCCGCCGGCGGCGGAGGCGATGAAGGCGATGTGGCCTTTGTCGCGATTGAGCACCAGGCTCAGGTACAGCTCGCGCGCGAGCTTCGAGCCCTGCTCGATGTAAACCTGACGGATCGGCAGGCCTTCGGGGCCGGTCTGGTGCGTGACCAGGCGCTGGCCGATCATGGCCTCGGCGGCCTTGTCAGCCGCTTCCGGCGAATCCACCAATTTGACGCCGCCGGCCTTGCCGCGGCCGCCAGCGTGAACCTGTGCCTTGACGACCCATTTCGATCCGCCAAGCTTGCGCGCGGCCTCGGCAGCTTCGCTGCCGGTGGCGGCCACAATGCCTTTGGGGACCGGGATGCCGTAGCTGGCGAACAACTCTTTCGACTGGTATTCGTGCAGGTTCATGGGGCTCGTGGGTGCGGCGGGTTAAAATTGCGACGGTCAAAATAACGACAGTCAAAGGCCGCGTATTCTGGAGGAATTCGGCCGGGATGCAAAGGCGCGATCAGCAAGAAATGTCCTCGGAGCCCTCATTGAAAATCGGCGAGCCGCCGCTCGAGCTGCCCAAAGCCGAGCCATCCCCCGCATTGCCCTGGGGCTCCTCGGAGGAGCTGGCCTGGCGCGTGCTGGCGCTCGTCAACCTGTTTCGCCTGCTGATTCCAGTGCTTTTGATGGTGCTGTACTGGACGCTCGATCCGCGCCTGGTCGGACAAGCGGACGCGCGGCTGTTCTTCTTCACCACGATCGCCTACTTCGGGTTTGCCGCGCTGTCCATCCCGACGCTCAGGCGGCGCTGGCCGGATCGCATGCTGCAGACGGCCTTCAATGTAGGCGTGGACGTCCTCGCGATTTCTTTGCTCACTTACTCCAGCGGCGGCATGAACAGCGGGCTTGGCGCATTGCTGGTGCTGCCTATTGGTGCAGCGAGCTTTGTCGTCGGACAGCGACTGGCGCTGATGTTCGCGGCCGTCGCGGCGCTGGCGCTGTTGTTACAGCAAGCTTTCACGACGCTTGCGGCGCGCAGCGATCCAGGGGATTTCGCGTCGGCGGGCATCGTCGGCGCGCTGATGTTCATCGTCACGTTGGGTGTAGGACCGCTCGCGCGCAGCCTGCGTGAAAGCGAAGAGCGCGTTCGCCAGCGCGAAGTGGACGTCGCCAACCTGGCGGAGCTGAATCAGTTCATCGTGCAGCATCTGCGTGAGAGTATTTTGGTCGTGGATGACCACGACACGATTCGTCTGATCAACGAGTCGGCGGGCTCCATGCTGGGAGGTAATGCGATCGCTGCCGGCACGCCGCTCGGCGAAGTCTCGCCGCGTTTGTTGTACTTGCTCGATACCTGGCGTCGTCACTCTTATGACTGGCAGCTCAGCTCGCTGTCCTTGCTGACTTCGGACGGCAGCAGCCTGGTGCAACCGCACTTCGTGTCGTTGCGCAGTAACGGCGGCGGCGGCCCGACACTGATTTTTCTCGAGGACACCTCGCTGATCGCTCAGCGCGTCCAGCAATCCAAGCTGGCGGCGCTCGGCCGGCTCAGCGCCAGCATCGCGCACGAAATCCGCAATCCCGTCGGCGCCATGAGTCACGCCGCGCAGTTGCTCGCCGAAGCACCGCAGCTCACCGCGCAAGAGCGACGCTTGACCGACATCATCACCAAGAACGGCGAGCGGGTCAGCATGATCATCAACAACGTCCTGCAGCTGTCGCGCCGGGACTCGACCCGCCAGGAGCGCATCGAGCTGAACAGCTGGCTGGAAGAGTTCGTCGGCGAATTCCGGCAGACATCGCAGGTCGATGCCAGCAAGCTGTACATCACCACCTCGGCGCCCGAGCTCGAAGTGCGCATCGATCCGTCCCATCTGCATCAACTTATGTGGAATTTGTGCGAGAACGCACTGAAGTACGGCCGCAAGTTCGATTCCAATGACGCGATCGAGATCCGTACCGGCCGCATGGCGACCTCGGAACGGCCGATGCTCGAGGTGCTGGATCGCGGCCCGGGCATCTCGCCGACCGACGCAGAACGAATTTTCGAGCCGTTTTTCACGGCCGGCAAAGGCGGCACGGGCCTCGGATTGTTCATCGCCAGGGAGTTGGCCCAGTGCAATCGGGCCGTGCTGATTTATGAGCCGCGCGCCGGGGGTGGTAGTATTTTCCGCCTCGTGTTCGCCGATCCTCAACGTTGGGAAACACAGTGAAGAAGCCCCGCGCGCTCGTCGTGGATGACGAGCCGGATATCCGCGAGCTGCTGAGTATCACGCTCGAACGCATGAATCTCGACGTGACCGCGGCCGACACGATTGCCGCAGCCACGCGTGAGCTGCGCGCCAATCCTTTCGATCTTTGCTTGACCGACATGCGCCTGCCCGACGGCGACGGCCTGAGCCTGGTCGAATGGATCCAGACTCACAAGCCGCACACGCCGGTGGCTGTGATCACTGCGCATGGCAATGTCGAAACGGCCGTGCGTGCGCTCAAGCTCGGCGCATTCGATTTCATTTCGAAGCCCCTGGATGTCGCGGCGCTGCGCAAGCTCATCATCGCCACGCTCAAGCTGGGCGAGAACATCGAGAGCACGATGCAGCTGCCTCAGGTGAAGCTGCTCGGCGGGTCGCGTGCGATGGAGCAGTTGCGCGAAATGATCGAGCGCGTCGCGCGCAGTCAGGCGCCCGTGCACATCTACGGCGAATCGGGCACCGGCAAGGAGTTGGTCGCGCATCTGATTCACGAGGCCGGTCCACGTCGCGAAGGGCCCTTTGTGCCCGTGAACTGCGGCGCCATTCCCACCGAGCTGATGGAGAGCGAGCTGTTCGGTCATCGCAAAGGCAGCTTCACCGGCGCCGTTGCGGACAAGCAAGGTCTGATTCAGTCCGCCGAGGGCGGCACCTTGTTCCTGGACGAAATCGCCGACCTGCCGCTGCACATGCAGGTGAAGCTGCTGCGCGTGATCCAGGAGAAAACCATCCGGCCGGTCGGCGAGTCGCGCGAGCTGCCGATCGACGTGCGCATCTTGTCAGCGACCCACAAGAATCTCGCCACGCAAGTCGCGGAAGGGAAATTCCGCGAGGACTTGTTCTATCGCGTGAACGTCATCGAGATCCGCGTGCCGCCGCTGCGTGAGCGCCTCGAAGACATCGATGAGCTGGTCGATTCCATCGTTACGCGCCTCGGCCGGCAGATCGGCAATCGCTCGTTGCGTATCACCGAAGCGGCGTCGAAGGCGTTGCGTGAATATCACTTCCCCGGCAACGTCCGCGAGCTGGAAAACGTGCTGGAGCGCGCGGCGACGCTATGTGTCAACGGCGTGATCGACGCCGGCGATCTGCAGTTGCGCCCCAAAGTCGCCGCCAACGAAGTTCCGATCCCGAACAGCGTCGCCCCGGGCGAGCGCCTCGGCGATGCGTTGGAAGACATCGAGCGCGACGCCATCGTTCGCGCGCTCGAGCAGACCCGCTACAACAAGACCAAGGCCGCGCAGCTGCTCGGCATGACGTTCCGCTCGCTGCGCTACCGGATCAAGAAGCTCGGAATCGAGTGAGAGCCGCTGTGCTCTCGCTGCCGACGCACCGTCGCCAGATGCCCATGTCTGCGCTGAACGTCGGCATCTGACGCAAATGGTCACTTTGCGCCCCGGCGTGACCGAGTCAGGCCGAAACGGCAATGTGACTTAACTGCCCAACGCTGCCGTCATCCTTTGTAGTAACAGCAACTTACGAGACCGCCACGGTGCTGGCACAGCCTTTGCTTTGGTACTCTCGCTGGCGAAATCAGCCGCTGTTGTTTCGAACCCACTGTCTGGAGAATTTTCATGATGAAGCAGGTCCAAAAGGGTTTTACCCTGATCGAATTGATGATCGTGGTTGCGATCATCGGCATCCTGGCGGCTATCGCCATCCCCGCTTATCAGGACTACACCATCCGCGCCCAGGTGACGGAAGGTGCGACCCTGGCCGGCGGCGTGAAGGCTGCGATGGCTGACTACTACGCTCAGCGCGGCACCTGGCCGGATGTGCTCGAAGGTGGCGAAGGCGTGGAAAACAGCCTGAACTTCACGGGCGCCATTTCGGGTAACTACGTCGAAAGCATCGCCACGACTGCTGGCGCCGGCGACATCATCATCACCTACGGCAACAACGCGAACGCGCGCATCACGACGGACGGTGAAGACGTGCTGGTGATCTACGCTGCCCTGAACGACAACCAGGACATCGTGTGGATCTGCGGCAACCAGACCCTCCCGGCCGGCACTGAAGATGGCGTCGCTGCGGGTATCGCCGAAACGACCATCATCGACAAGTACCTGCCGCGCGCTTGCCAGCAGAGCTAATGTCGACTGACACCTGACTCAGGTGAGAAGAGCCCCCGACAGGGGGCTCTTTTTTTTAAACCGGGGCGATCAGGTATATTTTCGCTGTGAAATATGTCACGCAGACCGAACCGGCAGATGTGAGACGATCTGCACCTGTTTGACAATTGATCGATCAGGCGACAACGCCTGCAAACCAACGGCAACGCACTCCATGGCCGAAAACGTAGTCCCGGCGCTCGCCAATCAACGCATGGTGCTCCAAGGGCTGCCCCATCGCCTGATTCAGGACGGCCTGGTCGATGAGCAGACCATGGTCCAGGCCATGGCTGCCGCCAAGGAGAGCGACGGCAACCTGGTATCGCACCTGGTCTCCAAGGGCATTGCCGACGCGAAGGAAATCGCCATCGCCGCCTCCCAGGAATTCGGCGTGCCGCTGCTCGACCTGGACGCCGCTCAGCTCGACCTCGACGTGGTCAAGCTGGTCTCCGACAAACTGCTCGCCAAGCACCGCGTACTGCCGCTGCTGAAGCGCGGCAAGCGACTGTTCATCGCGGTCTCCGATCCAACCAACCTGCACGCGCTCGACGAAATCAAGTTTCAGACCGGTCTTTCCATCGAAGCGGTGGTCGTCGAGGACGACAAGCTGCAGAAGATCGCCAGCAAGGCCATGGAACAGGTCGATACTCAGATGCCGGCGATGTCTGACGAGGACCTGGATCTCGAAAATCTCGATGTCTCCAGTGGCGACGAGGACGATGCCGCGGCGGCGGCCGCTGGCCGCGACGATGTGGAAGATGCTCCCATCGTGCGCTTCGTCAACAAGGTGTTGCTCGACGCCATCAAGCGCGGCGCCTCGGATATTCACTTCGAGCCGTACGAAAAGTCATATCGCATTCGTCTGCGCCTCGACGGCTTCCTGAAAGAGATCGCCAGCCCGCCCGTGCAACTGGCGGTAAAGCTGGCGGCGCGCATCAAGGTCATGTCGCGCCTGGACATCGCGGAACGTCGCATCCCGCAGGACGGCCGCATCAAGATGCGCATCTCGAAGAATCGCGCCATCGACTTCCGCGTGAGCACCTGCCCCACGCTGTTCGGCGAAAAGATCGTCGCGCGTATTCTCGATCCTTCCAGCGCCATGCTCGGCATCGACGCGCTCGGCTACGAGCCGGCGCAGAAAGATCTGTACATGACTGCGCTGGCGCAGCCGCACGGCATGATCCTGGTCACCGGCCCGACCGGTAGCGGTAAGACCGTGTCGCTGTACACCGGCCTGAACATCCTCAACAAAGAGGACACGAACATTTCCACCGCCGAGGATCCGGCGGAAATCAACTTGCCCGGCGTCAACCAGGTCAACGTCAATCCCAAGGTCGGTTTGACCTTTGCATCGGCGCTGCGCGCCTTCCTGCGTCAGGACCCGGACGTAATCATGGTCGGCGAAATCCGAGACCTGGAAACCGCCGAAATAGCGATCAAGGCCGCCCAGACCGGCCACCTGGTTCTGTCCACCTTGCACACCAACGACGCGCCGAAGACGTTGACCCGTCTGATCGACATGGGCGTGAAGCCTTACGCGATCGCGACTTCGGTGTCGCTGATCATCGCGCAACGACTCGCGCGCCGGTTGTGCAACAACTGCAAGGTGCCGATGGAAATGCCGCCCGAAGCCCTGCTCAAGGAAGGCTTCACGCAGGAAGAGATCGACGAAGGCATCCAGATCTACAAGCCGGTCGGCTGCAGTTCGTGCACCGACGGTTACAAGGGCCGTACCGGCTTGTATCAAGTGATGCCCGTGTCGGAAGAAATCCAGCGCATCATCCTGCAGGAAGGCAATGCGGTGGATATCGCCGCGCAGTCGGCGAAAGAAGGCATCTGGGACCTGCGCAAGTCGGGTCTCTCCAAAGTGAAGGCCGGCATCACCAGCCTGGAAGAAGTAAATCAATGCACGGTCGAATGACCGCGCTTTACTTGCATAGTCACCGAGCAAGGACCTAGACCATGGCCCAAGTAGCATCCAGCCAGCAGTTCCCCTTCGTTTGGGAAGGCACGGATAAGAAAGGCAAGCGCATCAAGGGAAAGATGCTCGCGGTGTCCGAAGCCGCGGTCAAAGCCGATCTACGCCGTCAGGGCGTGCTCGCGAAGAGCGTGCGCAAGGAAGTGCAGCTGTTCAAGAGCAACAAGAAAGTCGATGCCGCCGACATCGCACTGTTCGCGCGCCAGCTCGCGACGATGCTGCAAGCGGGTATTCCGATGGTGCAGTGTTTCGACATCATCGGCAACGGCCACGAAAAACCCTCGATGCAGAAGCTGGTGCTGGCCATCAAGTCCGACATCGAATCCGGCACCTCGCTGCACGAAGCTCTGGGCAAGCATCCGCTGTACTTCGACGATCTGTTCGTGAACCTCGTGGAAGCCGGCGAGCAGGCCGGTGCGCTGGAAACGCTGCTCGACAAGGTCGCGACCTACAAGGAAAAGACCGAAGCGCTGAAGAAGAAAATCAAGAAGGCGCTGTTCTATCCAGCGGCCGTGCTCGCGGTGGCGGTCATCGTCACGATCATTCTGTTGGTCTTCGTCATCCCGCAGTTCGAATCGCTGTTCAAGGGCTTCGGCGCCGACCTGCCTGCATTCACGCAGATGGTGATCAACATGTCGAAATTCGTGCAGGCGAAGGGCGTGTTCCTGGGCCTGGTCGTGGGCGGCGTGGGCTATGCATTCTTCTACTTCAAGAAGCGCTCGCGGCCGATGCGGCGTACCCTCGACCGCATGCTGCTCAAAGCACCGGTGGTTGGGCCAATCATGGAGAAGGCCGCGATCGCGCGTTATGCCCGCACGCTTGCGACCATGTTTGCCGCCGGCGTGCCGCTGGTCGAAGCGCTGACCTCCGTCGCCGGCGCCACGGGCAACATCGTGTTCGAGGAAGCCACGCTGAAGATTCGCGACGAGGTCTCGACCGGCCAGCGCCTGCAACGCTCGATGGAATCGACTGACCTGTTCCCCAACATGGTCATCCAGATGATCGCGGTCGGCGAGGAGTCCGGCTCGCTGGACGCCATGGCCGGCAAGGTGGCGGACTTCTATGAAGCCGACGTGGATGCGGCCGTGGATGCGATGAGCAGCCTGCTCGAACCGCTCATCATGGCCATCCTCGGCGTGCTGGTCGGCGGCCTGGTGATCGCGATGTATCTGCCGATCTTCAAGCTCGGCGCGGTGGTGTAAGCTCCGCCCGTCATTCCAATAACAAACAAACGCCGCGCCCTCCGCTGACGAGTGGCGCGGCGTTTTTTTAGCGAATCATGCAAGACCTGCTGGGCTCATCGCTGTATCTGCTGACCTCCTCGCCGACGGCGTGGATAGTGACGATGCTGGTGCTTGGCCTGCTGGTCGGCAGCTTTCTGAACGTCGTCATCCATCGCCTGCCCATCATGAAGGAGCGCGAATGGCAGGAGATGGCGCGGGACACGCTGGGTCCGGACCTCTACAACCCACCACGCGATGCGACGGAAAAGCCTCAGCCGTACAATCTCGTCGTCCCCCGTTCGGCCTGCCCTAAATGCGGCGCGCCCATCACGGCGCTGCAGAACATTCCAATCGTCAGTTATCTGTTTCTGCGTGGCGCATGCGCCAAGTGCAGGACGAAGATTTCGATTCGCTATCCCCTGATCGAATTCATCACCGGCGTGTTGTCAGCCGCGGTGGCCTGGAAGTTCGGCTTCACCTGGTACTGCGGAGCCGCCCTGGTCCTCACCTGGGCCCTGGTGGCCCTGACCGTCATCGACCTCGATCGGATGCTGCTGCTCGATGACATCACGCTGCCGTTGCTGTGGATGGGCCTGTTGCTGAGCGTCGCCCCGACCCTGCCGCAGTTCGGCCTGCCCGTGGATGCTCACTCCGCCATCCTGGGCGCAGTCGCCGGTTACGTGAGCTTGTGGACCGTGAACAAAGCCTACAAGGCGATCGCCAAGCAGGACGGCATGGGCTACGGCGACTTCAAGCTGTTCGCCGCGTTCGGCGCGTGGTTCGGCTGGCAAAAGCTGCTGCTGATCATCCTGATGTCGGCGTTCACGGGAGCGGCGATCGGCATCGCGCTGATGATTGCCCAGGGCCGCGACCGGAAACTTGCGATTCCGTTCGGCCCCTTCCTCGCCGCGGCCGGCTGGATCGTGTTGATGTGGGGCGATCGGCTGATGGCCCTCTATTGGCACCGCGCCGGCTGAACTACACTGGCGGCGATGAATCCGAGCGCCCCCAAGAATTTCCGGCCGTTATTGATAGCGCTGACTGGCGGCATCGCCAGCGGCAAAAGCGCCGTCGCGGAAATGTTCGCGCAGCTCGGCGCACCGGTGCTCGATACCGATCAGATCGCCCGCGACGTGGTCGAGCCTGGCACTCCCACGCTGGCCAGGCTCGTTGCGGAATTTGGCAGCGAGATTCTGGATGCAAGCGGACGTCTCGATCGGGCCCGCATGCGCACGCGCGTCTTCGCCGATCCCGCTCAACGCAAACGGCTCGAAGCGATCACGCATCCAGCGATTCGAGAAGAATTGGCAGCGCGTGCTCAGCGCGCGCAAGGCCCCTATCAAATTCACGTCATTCCGTTGCTCATCGAGAGCGGACGCGCCGACCTGTACGATCGCGTGTTGCTGGTCGACACCAGCGAGGAAGCGCAGCTGAAACGTTTGCTGGCGCGTGACGGATCGAGCCAGGAACAAGCTCGACAGATCCTCGCCGCGCAGGCTTCACGCGAAGACCGCCTGGACGCCGCCGACGACGTCATCGTCAACACCGGCACGCTGCAGGATCTGCATCGGTTCGTGCAGACCCTGCATCGCAACTACACCATGCTGTCCGAGCGCATCAACGCTCAGAACTTATAAGCCAGCTGAGCGCTGACGATATCGACGGCCGACTCCTGCTCGCCAATCAGAAAGCCGCGCGCCAAAGCGTTACCGTCGTTCTGATTCAACGGCGCATCGTCGGCGAACAAATGCGCATAGCCCACATCGACGACCCACGCATCGCCCGCTTTCCATTGAGCGCCAATGGCCACCCAGGTGCGCTCCGAATCGGGCAGGCGCGCGGTGCGCGTGCTGTCCGGAACATTCGTCTCGTCGAAGGCGAGACCGCCGCGCAGTTTCCATTGATCGTTGAGCTGATACGTCGCGCCGATCGCGTAACGCCAGGTGTCTTCCCAATGCTCCGGCGTCACTGACAGCACCACCCCTGTGTCGCGCACGATGCGCAGCTCTTGAATGCTGCTCCAACCCGTCCAGGCGATATCGGCCATCAACTCGACCCGCCCCATGCGGTGATAGAACGAAGCCGTCGCAATGTCGGGCAGCTTCAGATCCACGCTTGCCGGACCGGTCGCGAGCGTTGCGCCTGGCGCGGATACAGCCGCGATGATGCCGTTGCCAATCGCATTCGACGAAGTCGGCGCGGTGAAGCGAGCCGACCCTTCGAGCGTGTAATCGACCGTGGAGCGATAAGACAAGCCAATGCGCGTGTCGTCGGAGAACTCAAACAACACGCCGGCGTTCCATCCCCAGGCGCTGTCATCGCCACGCACGGCGGTGTGGCCCTCGAGATTCCCGTTAGCTGTCAGAAGGGCCGGCACGAGAGCGGCCGGCACCTGGCCTGCCGCCACCAATGTTTGCAATCCCTGCGCCACCACGGCGGTGTAGTTCACGGCGTTGGTGAGCTCGGCCTGAATGCGCTGATAGTCCGCACCGATGCCGAAACTCAGCTGCTTGCTCACTCGCCACGAGAGCGAGGGATTGAAGTTATACGTCTGAATCTCGTTGTTGAGCGACTGGAAGCGCCCCATCCAGCCGTTCTCATATTCGAGCTTCAGGCCGAACGGCGCGTTGATGCCAAAGCCGAAGGCGAACCGATCGTTGATGGGCAGCGCGAAATAAGCGGCCGGCACGGCGTTCCAGTCGCCTGCATCGCCACCCTCTCCGCCCAGCGGCTGCCCGAGCGCCGCCAGTGAATTCTGGTTGTTGAATTCGGAGTTGATGAGCACGCCGCTCGCCACGACCAGCAACTCGGGATCGGTGAGCTTCGACAGACCGGCGGGGTTGTAGAAAATCGTACTAGCATCGTCGGCCGCGGCGGCGGTGCCGGCGAACGCGGTGCCGAGCCTGCTCGAGCTCTGTTCGAGCAATGCGAAGCCGGATGCAAACACGCTGGACGACGCACAACATAGCAGCATGCCCACGGGCAATACGTACCGGCGGCGCGGCAGAGCGCGATTCACCGCAGAACTGATTTGTTCTTTCATGATGGTCAACCAACACTTCTAACGGGAGACGAATGCAAGAGAAATGAACGCGCACTCATAGGCAGAGTTCCGCGCGCTCGGCGAAGGCCAGGAATCGCGAAAAGCGAGAATGTGACAAAGGCACCCGGCGCGGGCCTGGACCGTTGCAGGACATGGCCCGCATACGTATTGGCATTTCCGGATGGCGCTATACACCCTGGCGCGGGGTGTTCTATCCGAAGGATCTGCCGCAGCGACTGGAGCTGCACTACGCCTCGCGCGTGCTGCCCACCATCGAAATCAACGGCTCGTTCTATTCCCTGCAATATCCAGCCAGCTATCAGACCTGGCACGACCAGACACCGGCCGATTTCGTATTCGCGGTCAAGGGTCCGCGCTTCATCACACATATGAAAAAACTTCGCGACGTGGAAACGCCACTCGCGAATTTCTTCGCGTCCGGCGTGTTCAACCTGCGGCGCAAGCTCGGTCCTGTCCTCTGGCAATTTCCGCCCAACTTTCGATATGACCGCGAAAAGCTCACAAAGTTCTTCGAGCTGTTGCCGCGCGACACCGAAGCCGCCTTGAAACTTGCGCGCCGGCGCGACTCGCGCATGACCGGGCGAGCGAAGCTGGCCATCGACGTGCGCCGCCCGCTACGGCATGCGATGGAAATCCGTCACGAGAGCTTCTGCGATGCTTCGTTCATCGAATTGCTCCGTGAGCACAAGATCGGGCTGGTGATCGCGGAAACGGCGCAACGCTTTCCGATGATGCACGACATAACGGCCGATTTTGTGTACATGCGTCTGCATGGAGACAAGACGCTCTACCAGAGCGGCTATAGCGACCGTGCGCTCGAGAAATGGGCCAAGCGCATCGAAGCCTGGCATCGCGGCAGCGAGCTACGCAGCACTCAGAAAGTCACCAGGCTCGAGCCGCCGACCTCGAAGCCGCGCGACGTCTACTGTTACTTCGACAATACCGATGTGAAGTTGCGCGCGCCTGTGGATGCACAGACGCTGATCCGGAAGCTGCGTCGGTAATCGTTCATTTCGCAGCGACCCAGCGCCGCTCGATCCAACCGAACACCCACTGCACGAGCAGCGCAAGCAGCGCCGCTGGCACCGCGCCTTCAAGAATCAAGTTGGTGTCGTCAAGTCGGATGCCCGTCAGGATGGGCTGACCGTAGCCGCCTGCACCGATCAACGCGCCGAGCGTCGCCGTGCCCACATTGATCACAGCGGCCGTTCTAACTCCAGCAAGCATCGACCGCGCCGCAAGCGGCAGCTCGACATAGCGCAGCCGGGCTATGCGCGGCAGCCCGAGCGCTTCAGCGGATTCCCGGAGATCACGCGGAATATCTGCCAAGCCGGTGTGCGTATTGCGGAGTATCGGCAGCACGCTATACAAAAACAGCGCGACGATGGCTGGTGCGTATCCGATACCGAGCCAGGGGATCAGGAACACCAACAGTGCCAGCGCCGGCAGGGTTTGCAGAATATCGGCGATGGTAAACACCACTCGCCCGACGCCGCGACGATAGAACGCAACGATACCCAGCGGCACTGCGACGAGCACCGCCAATCCGAGCGAGATGCCGACCATCGCTAAATGCTCGCGCGTCCGCTGCCAGATGCGGGCGGATCGGGACTGAACCTTTGCTTCTGCACTGACGTGCATCCGATCGCGCAGGAAGCTTGCCGCGATCTGCGCTTCCGGTTCGCGATCCAGTGCAGCGCGCGCATTCAACTTCGTCATGGTCATTTCGTCGATTCGTCCGCCGAGCCGATTCAGCGACTCTCGAATCGCCTCAGGCACGTCGTCGCGACACAGGATGATGGCGTCGTAGACCGGAAAGAACCTGGCGTCGTCCACCAGCGTCGTCAGGTCGTAGTGGACGATCTCCGCGTCTGTGGAATACAAATCGGTGAGATCGAGCGAGCGAGACTCGAGTCCGCGATAGGCAAGATCATGCGAGAGGCCTCGAACATCCCGTTGCGGCAGCCGATAATGCGTGCGAATCCCCGGCCAACCATCGGCCCGCTCCATGAACTCATTGCTGAAGCCGAACCGCAGCGTCGGATGATCGGCCAACTGCGACATGCGCGTGATGCCCAGCTCGGCTGCACGATCGCGCCGCATGCCGAGCACGTAAGTGTTGTTGAAGCCCAGCGAGGTTGAGGTCCAGATCTTTTCCCGAGCCAGCGCCCGGCGCAGCTCGACATCGTCACCGATGTTCTCGCTCGAGAAGATCTCGGTGCGCAACGTCCCCGTATATTCGGGATAGCACTGGATATCGCCGCGAATCAGCGCGCTCCACAGCACTCGCGTGCCACCGAGCTGGCGACGATGCTCGGCGTCGAACCCAGCTTCCTCGGTCAGCTGCGTGGCCAGCTCGCCGAGGATCACCGACTCGGTAAATGCCTTCGAACCGATAATGGTCGTTGCTGCGGGCGCCACCGAGCTGAGGCTCAGCATCGCAACGGCCAACAGCAGATGTAACAGGCGACAATGCGACTCAGGCATCGAGCGCCTCGGCATGTAGACCGCGCTGGGCCTTCACGAAGTCGCTGACGAACTGCTCGGCGGGCGCATCGATGAGATCTCGATAACTGCCTCGCTGCACGACCTGCCCCTCACGCATCAATACGATGTGTTGCGAGAAGAACGCGGCTTCCGCCATGTCATGCGTCACCAACAGCACCGACTTTCGCAAGCGCTGAAACAAACGACGCAGATCCTCCTGCAGGCCATGTCGCACCATGGGATCGAGCGCGCCCAACGGCTCATCGAGCAGCAGGACCGCCGGATCGAGCATCAATGCGCGCATCAGGCTCACGCGCTGCCGCTGACCGCCGGAGAGGTTATTGGGGAAACGTTCCAGCGCATCGCGCGGTAATTGCACGAGTTCAGCCAGCTCGGCGACTCGGTCCGCAATCCACTGCCGGTCGCGCTTCAAGAAGCGCGCAGCCAACGTTACGTTGTCCACGGCGCTCATGTGAGGAAACAAGCCGCCCGACTGGATCACGTAACCGATGCGATGCCGAATCTCGAGCAGATTGTCCGGCGCCAGCGCACGATCGGTGACGAACACCGTGCCCTGCTGCGGCCAGACCAGCCCGGCTGCGAGCTTGAGCAGCGTCGACTTTCCACAGCCGCTCGGCCCGATCAGCGCCACCGTCTCGCCCGGCTCGACCCGCAGCGAGACGTCATCCACCGCGACCGCGTGTGGATAGCGATGGGTTACGTGCTCGAAGGCAATGGCGCAGCTCATTAGCATGCAAGCTTAAAGCAAACCTCGCATCCCTCCCACCCAGCAGTACAACCCGATCGCACGAAGATGCATGAAAGCCGCGCATCGGCTATACATGGAACGGGGAAGGAACCTGGGCGAGCCCATGAACAACGACGTTTCCAACTGGAATGGTGATGGGCAGGACGCCCAAATGCAGCGGGCACACGGACGTGCTGGAGCTGCCCGGGAGTCGCGGCCACCTCGCATTTTTTCCGCTGTGCTGTTCGTCATCGGCGCCGTGCTTCTGCTGGGCGGCGGACGACTCGTGACGCTCGGCGGCTCCTGCTACTACTTGGTCGCCGGCGCGACCCTCATCGCCAGCGCGGTCGGATTGTGGCGGGCGAAAGCTTGGGGCGCATACCTCTACGGGGTGTTGATACTCGCCACGATCGTCTGGGCTCTCGCCGAAGCGGGTCTGAATGGTTGGGCTCTGGCGCCGCGCATCCTGCCATTCCTGGTG
>NZ_BLJO01000004.1:195639-291148 GCF_009932555.1 Steroidobacter agaridevorans | reverse complement strand
CTGGGATTGTTTTTACTGCGACCGAAGACGAGGCGCGCATTGCTCGATCGGGAGCCGCGGCCGTTGCGAAGTTTGAGCGTCACGTGGTCCGCGCTGCTGTTACTGATCGTAATCGGCGTGGGCGTCACGCTGCGCCCTGCCAACACCAGCCAACCTTTTCCTGCTGTGCGCCGCTTTCCCGTCGCCGCTGACAGCGACTGGCAACATTGGGGCGGCTCGACCGCCGGCCGGCGGTTCGCCGCGTTCGATCAGATTCACCCGGGCAACGTTTCCAAACTCGCGGTCGCCTGGACCTATCGCACTGGCGTCGGCGGCGCATTCAAAGCAACGCCACTGCAGATTCGTGACACTCTTTACGTCTGTCTTGCCGGCAACATCATCGCGGCGCTGGACTCGGCCACCGGCACTGAGCGCTGGCGTTTCGATCCCAAGCTCAACGATTCGAAGGTCGGATTCACGACCACATGCCGCGGCGTGACCTACTACCGAGCGCCAGACAATTTAGCTGAGTGCGGCGAGCGAATCCTCACCGCGACGACCGATGCACGACTCATCGCAGTCGACGCAGCAACCGGCGAACGTTGCCCGGACTTCGGCACGAACGGCGAAGTCAGCCTGTTGACCGGCATGGGCGCGGTGAAGCCGGGGTTCTACTATGTGACTTCGCCGCCGACCATGGCGAGCGGGGTCGCTGTCCTCGGTGGCTGGGTCGCCGATAACGTCGAAGTACAGGAACCTTCCGGCGTGATTCGCGGCTTCGATCCGATCAGTGGGCGCATGCTGTGGGCCTGGGATATCGGGCGCACTGAAGCCGTGACCGAGCTGAAGCCCGGCGAAACATTTACGCGAGGCACACCCAACGCGTGGAGCGTATTCAGCGCCGACGATGAGCTGGGCCTGGTTTACATTCCGACTGGCAATGCCACGCCGGACTATTATGGCGGCCATCGATCTCCGGAATCGGAACGCTTCGCGAGCTCAGTGGTCGCGCTCGATGCAAAGAGCGGCGCGCTGCGCTGGTCGTTTCAGACCACACATCACGACATCTGGGATTACGACGTGCCTTCGCAGCCCGTGCTCGTGGACTTCGTTCCCGACGGACAGTCGGAGAAGGTCCGCGCGCTGGTGGCGCCAACCAAGCGCGGCGAATTGTTTCTACTCGATCGCGTCACGGGCCAGCCGCTGGCCGAGGTCGAAGAACGACCGGTGCCGCAGACCGATGTGCCGCACGAATGGACTGCGAAGACCCAACCGTTCTCCGTCGGCATGCCTGGCTTCAATCGCGAGCCGCTCACCGAAGCGCAGATGTGGGGCATTACGCCCATCGATCAGATGCTTTGTCGCATCCAGTTTCGTCGGCTGCGCTACGAAGGACCGATGACGCCGCCTTCGCTGGGCGGCAGTATTCAATTTCCGGGCTTCGCCGGCGGCATGAACTGGGGCAGCGTCGCGGTCGATGAAGGCAGCAGCGTGATCGTCGTGAACGCGCTTCAGTTCGCGAACCACGTGCAGCTGTTTCCTCGCGCTGAAGTCGATAAGAACACCGTGCTCGGCTTCGGCGGCGGGCGTCAGCTCGGCACGCCGTACGCTGCGTACACTGCGCCGTTTCTCTCGCCGCTGTTTGCTCCGTGCCAGCAACCGCCCTACGGTGAAATCGCCGCAGTCGATCTAAGGACTCGCACGCTGCTCTGGCGGCGACCGCTGGGCTCGGCCAACGAGCTCGGCCCGCTGGGACTGAAGTTTCGCCTGCCGCTGCCCATGGGCGTGCCGTTCTCCGGCGGCACCGTCGTCACCCAGGGCGGCCTGATCTTCATGGGTGGCACCATGGACCGGCGCTTCCGCGCACTCGATGTGACCACCGGCGAAATTCTTTGGAGCGATGTGTTGCCGAACAATGCACAGGCCACACCGATGAGCTACATGTCGCCGCAGACGCATAAGCAGTACGTCGTCATTGCCGTGCCTGCGACCGACACTCCCGAAGATAGTCACGTCGCCGAACCCGAAGCACAGCAAGGCGCGGACAAGTCGGCCCCAATAGCCCATGCCGGCGGCTGGCTGATTGCATATGCGCTGCCCGAGGCGGACACTCGCTGACCATGGTTGATATTCCAAGCATTGCCGCGTCCGTTTCCTCCTTGAAACAGCACCTCGAGACGCATCGCTACATCTGCTCCGATCAGATCGCCACCGCGGTGTATCTCGCCTATCACCTGCGCAAGCCCGTCCTGATCGAAGGACCGCCGGGCGTCGGCAAGACCGAGCTCGCGAAGACCACGGCCGAGATGTTCGAGCTGCCGCTGATCCGCCTGCAGTGCTACGAAGGGCTGGATGAAGCGAAGGCGCTGTACGAATGGAAGTACGGCAAGCAATTGCTCTACACGCAAGTGCTCAAGCAGACCCTCGATGAAGTTCTGCAGGGCGCGAAGGGCTTCGCCGAGTCCGTGAAGCGATTGCATGAGTTCGGCGATATCTTCTTCTCGGAAGAGTTCCTGGAGGCGCGGCCGTTGCTGAAGGCGCTGCGCGAGGAACGCGGCTGCGTGCTGCTCATCGACGAGGTGGACAAGTCCGATCACGAGTTCGAGTCGCTGCTGCTGGAGATTCTGTCGGACTATCAGGTGTCGATCCCGGAGATCGGCACGGTAAAGGCGCGGCATACACCGCCGCTCGTGTTCCTGACCAGCAACAACACGCGCGAGATCTCCGACGCGCTCAAGCGTCGTTGCCTGCATTTGTACATTCCCTTTCCGGACATCGCGCTGGAACAACGCATCGTCAACGCCCGCGTCCCGGAGATCGCTCCGCAGCTGCGCGAGCAACTGGTTCGATTCATTCACGATCTGCGCGAGCTGGACCTGAAGAAAGTGCCGTCGATCAGCGAGACCATCGACTGGGCGCGCACCCTGCTGCTGCTGCATGCAGATCGGCTCGACTCGGAGCTGGTGCGCAATACGATGAACGTGATCCTGAAATTTCAGGAAGACATCGAAAGCGTGCAGCCCGAGCTGCGCAGCCTGACCGACAAGGCGGTCCGTTCCTGACGAGGCCGCGCCGTCATGGATCAGCTGCTCACCAACTTCATCCGTGCGCTGCGTAATGCCGATGTGCGTATCTCCACGGCGGAGACGCTCGACGCGTTCAGCACCGTGCAGTTGGTGGGTTATCGGGATCGGCAGTTGCTGAAGGACAGCCTCGGACTGGTGTTGCCCAAGACACCGGACGAGAAGGCCGCATTCGACACTTGCTTCGATCAGTTCTTCTCTTTTCGTGAGCGCTCGCCTCTGCCCACGTCGGACGAGGCGCCGACAGCAGATAGTGCACAGCCAGGCAACGCGGATGCCGGCGGCAGCGGCGAATCTCAGGGTCAACGCACGGGGCAAGGCGAAGGCGCGAACAACTCGACCCAGGTTGCCGAGGGCACAAGTGGCGCTGAATTGCTCAGCGGCGAGATGTCAGCGGCTCAATCCGCGCTCGGCCAGCTCCTCACCCGGGCGAACACGATCGAGATCAACATGGCCATCAGCGCCGCCGGCCAGCAAGTGAACGTTCACGAGATCGAGTTGTTCACCCAGAAAGGCGTGTACACGCGCCGCATTCTCGAAGCGATGGGGCACGCCGAGCTGCAACAGGAAATATTCACGCTGACCGCCAGCGATGCCATTCCGGATCGTCACCTCGCGCAGGATCTCGGCCGACGTCGCGATTGGCTGCGCGAGCGCGTCCGCGACCATGTCGAGCATCAGTTCTTGTTGCATGCCGATGTCACAGGCCGACGGCTCCGCGAAAGCCTGCTTCGCGATCTCCGGCTCTCCACTTTGGAGCAGCGCCACCATCGCCTGCTTCAGGATCTGGTCCAGCGGATGGCCCGCAAGCTCGTCGCGGCTTATTCGCGCCGACGCAAGATATTTCGTCGCGGCCAGCTGCATGTTCCGCGCACGCTGCGACGGAACATGAAATACGACGACGCAATCTTCGATTTGCAATGGAAATCGGTGAAGACCGACAAGCCCAAAGTCTTCGCGATCTGCGACGTGAGCGGCTCGGTCGCGAATTACGCGCGCTTCATGCTGATGTTTCTGTACAGCCTGGAGGAAGTGCTGCCGAAGGTGCGCTCGTTCGCTTTCTCATCCGACCTGGGCGAAGTCTCCGACCTGTTCGCCCGCAACGACATCGACGACGCCATCGCCCTGGCCTTGCGCCAATACGGCAATGGCTCGACCGACTACGGCCAGGCGCTCGCCGATTTCCGCAAGCTCTGCCTCGACGACATCGATCGTCGCACAACCGTGATCGTGTTAGGCGATGCTCGGAATAACTACGGTGACGCGCGCACGGATGTGCTCAAGGAGATCTACGATCGCGCCCGCCGCGTGATCTGGCTCAACCCTGAGCCACGCCCGATGTGGAACACCGGCGACTCGGAGATGCGGCACTACTCACCGTACTGCCATCAGGTGGATGAGTGCGGGACCTTGACGCAACTCGAGCGCGTCGTGAGCCGGCTGCTACAATCACAGCGATAGGGCCGCGCCAGGGCAGCTCGCCGCACACGGGCTCGTGCCGTCCTCCGCGCGCCGCGCAACGCGGGCGCGCGAGTTCATCTCATACGTCTCAGCCGGTCAACTCGCCGCCTTGTTCTGCTGCTTCACCACGCTGGTCGCCATGGCGATCATGGAAGGAATATCGCTGAGCGTCGCCGGCACGATCAGCGTGCTCGACGCCTCGTCCGCGAGCTTGCCGAACTGCTTCACATACTCTTCGGCAACACGCAGCTGCATCGCCTGCATGCCGCCCGGGCTGTCGAGCGCCTCACCGACGCGCTTCAGACCTTCAGCCGTGGCCGTGGCAATCGCCATGATGGCCTGGGCCTGACCCTGAGCTTCGTTGATCTGCTGCTGCTTGCTCGCCTCGGACTGCTTGATCACCCGCTGCTTGTCGCCCTCGGCCTGGTTGATCTTGGCGTCGCGATCGCCTTCGGAGGCGAGCACGACGGCGCGCTTCTCCCGCTCGGCGCGCATCTGCTTTTCCATCGCGTGCAGCACGTCCTTCGGCGGATTGATGTTCTTGATCTCGTAGCGCAGGACCTTCACGCCCCACGCGTTCGAAGCATGATCCAGCTCGCTGACCACATTCGCGTTGATCGTGGCGCGCGCTTCGAAGGTGCGATCCAGGTCGATCTTGCCGATCTCGCTGCGCAGTGTGGTCTGCGCCAGCTGGATGATGGCGAAGCGATAGTTGGTGATGCCGTAAGAGGCATCGCGCGCATCCAGCACCTGCAGATACAACACGCCATCGACGCCGACCTGCACGTTGTCCTTGGTGATGCAGACCTGCTCGGGAATGTCGAGCGCGTCTTCCTTGAGCGTATGTTTGTAAGCAATGCGCTCGACGAACGGCACCAGGATGTGGAAGCCGGCCTGCAGCGTGCGGCTGTATCGGCCGAGCGTTTCGACGACGAACGCGCTCTGCTGGGGCACCACGATGGCGGTCTTCATCAGGATGATGAACACCAGCACCAGGATGGCCAGCACCACATACATGGTCGTGCTCACGAGAACCTCCAGCTTTTGTGAATATTCGAAGGAAGACGCGTCAGGCGGGCGCGCGCACCATCAGAACCAGACCGTCGACGCGTGCGATCACGGCCTCGCGGCCGGCTTCGATCGGCGTTTCATCGACGTTGCGCGCAGTCCAGGAAGTGCCGCGATAGTCGACGCGGCAGGTTTGCGACGGCTCGAGCCGCACCGGCACGGTGACGCGGTCACCGATGGTCAAGCGCTCTTCGACGTGACCGGTGCGATTGCGCACCAGTTCATAAGCACGCTTGCGAAAAGTCACCATCGAGGTGACGGCGAGAACGGAGAGCGCCAGAACCTGCGCCCAATCCGGCATGTCGACACCGGCAAGGCCGAGGAAACCGACGAGGGCGGCGGAGATGCCGAAGAACACCAGATAGAACTGCGCATCGAAGACGAACATTTCGATCGCGAGCGAGATCGCGGCGACGATCATCCAGGCCCACCAAGCCATGACGCTCCCTCCTGCGCAGCTCGTGCAGATCTTACCAGCGCACCAAAGAAAAGCCCCGCCGAAGCGGGGCTTTCCCTGAACGAAACCGACCCGAGGTCGATTACATATCCATACCGCCCATGCCACCCATGCCGCCCGGGGCGCCGTGAGCGTGATCAGCCTCGTCCTTCGGGGCTTCGGCGATCATCACTTCGGTCGTCAGCAGCAGGCCGGCCACGGAAGCGGCGTTCTGCAGGGCCAGACGCGTCACCTTGGTCGGATCCAGGATGCCCAGATCGAGCATGTCGCCGTAATCGCCGGTGGCGGCGTTGTAGCCGAACGTGCCCTTGCCTTCCTTCACCTTCGCCAGCACCACCGCGGCGTCTTCACCCGCGTTGGTGACGATCTGACGCAGCGGCTCTTCGATCGAGCGAGCCAGGATGCGGATGCCGAAGGCCTGATCTTCGTTCTTGCCTTCCAGCTTCTCGACAGCCTTCTGCGCGCGGATCAGCGCCGTGCCGCCGCCCGGAACCACGCCTTCTTCGACGGCAGCGCGGGTCGCATGCAGCGCGTCTTCGACGCGAGCCTTCTTTTCCTTCATTTCGATCTCGGTGGCGGCGCCGACCTTGATCACGGCCACACCGCCAGACAGCTTGGCGACGCGCTCCTGCAGCTTCTCCTTGTCGTAGTCCGAAGTGGCTTCTTCGATCTGACGACGGATCTGCTCGACGCGAGCCTTGATGTCGCTGTTCTTGCCCTTGCCGTCGATGATCGTGCTGTTTTCTTTCTCAACGACGATCTTCTTGGCTTCGCCGAGGTCGTTCAGCGTCGCCTTCTCGAGCGACAGACCGACTTCGTCGGAGATCACGGTGCCACCGGTCAGCACGGCGATGTCCTGGAGCATGGCTTTACGGCGATCGCCGAAGCCGGGGGCCTTCACGGCGGCAACCTTGACGATGCCACGGATGGTGTTGACGACCAGGGTCGCCAGCGCCTCGCCTTCGACATCTTCGGCGACGATCAGCAGCGGACGGCCAGCCTTCGCGATGCCTTCCAGCAGCGGCAGCATTTCGCGGACGTTGGAGATCTTCTTTTCGTACAGCAGGATGTACGGGTTGTCGAGCTCGGCGGTCTGGTTCTGCTGGTTGTTGATGAAGTACGGGGACAGGTAGCCGCGGTCGAACTGCATGCCTTCGACGACATCCAGCTCGTTCTGCAGGCCCGAGCCTTCTTCGACGGTGATCACGCCTTCCTTACCGACCTTCTCCATCGCGTCGGCAATGGTCTTGCCGATCGACTCGTCGGAGTTCGCGGAGATCGTGCCGACCTGCGCGATGGCCTTCTGATCCTTGCAGGGCTTGGAGAGCTTCTTCAGCTCTTCGACGGCGGCGATCACGCCAGCGTCGATGCCGCGCTTCAGATCCATCGGGTTGGCGCCGGCGGCGACGGCCTTCAGGCCTTCGCGCACGATCGCCTGGGCGAGCACGGTGGCGGTGGTGGTGCCGTCGCCAGCCTCGTCAGAGGTGTTGGAAGCGACTTCCTTCACCATCTGCGCGCCCATGTTCTCGAACTTGTCCTTCAGCTCGATTTCCTTCGCGACCGACACGCCGTCCTTGGTGACGGTGGGGGCGCCGAAGCTCTTCTCGAGCACCGCGTTGCGGCCCTTCGGGCCGAGCGTGGCTTTGACCGCGTTCGCCAGGATGTTCACACCCTTGAGCATGCGCGCGCGGGCGTCATCGCTGAAACGTACTTCTTTAGCTGCCATGTGAGTTCAACCTCTAATGCGAATTCTTGATGGTGGGGCTGGCGAGAATTACTTCTCGATCACGGCCATGACGTCTTCTTCACGCATGACCAGCAGCTCTTCACCGTCGACCTTCACTTCGGTGCCGCTGTACTTGCCGAACAGAATGTTGTCGCCAACCTTCACGTCCAGCGCGCGCACTTCGCCGTTCTCCAGGATCTTGCCCTTCCCGACCGCAACGACCTTGCCCTTGATCGGCTTCTCGGTCGCCGAGTCCGGAATCACGATGCCGCCGGGCGAGGTGCGCTCCTCTTCCAGGCGCTTGATGATCACGCGATCGTGCAGGGGACGAATCTTCAGTTTGTCGGCCATAGCTCAAACCTCGGCAAAGCTAGTTTGCGATTGGATTGACGAGTCAGGTTAAAAACGGCCGGCGCGAGACCGGCGTGTTCGAATCGTGGCTTGGGTGCGGGCCAGGTCGATCGCAAGATCGCGTTAGCACTCACCCCATGCGGGTGCTAATAATAGGCAGCGAAAGGGATATTTCAAGTCGAATTTGGCCCTGGCGTTGACCCCCATGTAGTTGCATAAGCACTGCCTTCGAGGCTCCCGATTGGCTATGCTGCGCGCCGCGCCCAGCGAGTGTAACCCCATGACCGAGCAAGTGATTGTGGCTCTCTCGACCTGCCCGGACGAGGCCACGGCCAAGCGTCTGGCCGAGGTTTTGGTGAGCGAGCGATTGGCAACCTGTGTGAATCGGGTGGGCGGGGTCGCCTCGACCTACTTCTGGGACGGGCGTCTCCAGGACGACGCCGAGATTCTGTTAATCATTAAGACGACGGCGGCGCGCCTGGCGGGGCTGGAAGCCCGGCTGCAGGCCCTGCACCCTTATGAACTGCCGGAACTGGTGGTCCTGCCGGTCCTGGGTGGGAACGAACGCTACCTGCAATGGGTCCGAACCGGCGTGGGCGAGAACTCTGAAGGCGAATAACTTGAACGACAGGCATCGATCTGGACTGATGGGCTGGCTCGCGGCGGCGGTGCTGGCCTGGCTCGCGCTCGCTCAACCCGCGCTGGCGGCGGATGACTTCCTGGCGCCTCAGGACGCCTATCGCTACACGATCGACGCCGAGGGCGATCGCATCGTGGTCCACTGGAAAGTCGCCAAGGGCTACTACCTCTATAAGAAAAAGATGGCCGTGGCCTCGACCATGGCGACCGTACAGCTCGCCGAGCCGCAGTGGCCGAAGGGCGAGGATCACACCGACGATTATTTCGGCACGCAGGAAATCTATCGCGGCAATGTCGAAGTGCCGGTCGCATTCACCGTTCACAGCGGCGAGCGTCCCAAGAAGCTGGCGCTCGAATTGAAGCTCCAGGGTTGCGCCGACGCCGGCCTGTGTTATCCGCCGCAGCGCTGGAAGACCGAGATCGATCTGCCTGCGGCCGCAAGCCAGAGCGGCGGTAGCGGCTTCAGCTCGCTGTTCAAGTCGAAGTCCGGCGCCCCCGGCGCAACTCAACAGCAGGACGACTTCCTGCCGCCGGACGAAGCATTTCGTTTCGGCGCCGGCATGGAGAAACCCGACTCGGTGGCGCTGACGTGGGTGATCGCCGAGGACTATTACATGTATCGCGATCGCCTCCAGGTCACGACCGACACGCCGGGCGTGACCCTGGGCAAGCTGCAGTTGCCCAAGGGCCAGATGAAACATGACGAGAACTTCGGCAACACCGAGGTCTATCACGAAATTCTCGAGGCCTCGCTGCCGATCGCGCGCCCGGCAGGCTCGGGCGGCACGCTGGATCTGAAGGTCACCTATCAGGGCTGCGCCGAGGGCGGGCTTTGTTACAACCCCATCGTAAAGAATGTTTCTTTGGAACTGCCGCCGTCCGATACAGCGACGACGCTGCCGGCCGATGCGCAGCCGGGCGCGGCTGATGCCTCGTCGACTTCAAGAGCGCCGGTCGCCGAGCAGGACAAACTGGCCTCGCTGATCCGCGACGGCAATTTGTTTGCTGTGCTCGCCACGTTCTTCGGCCTCGGCATCTTGTTGTCGTTTACGCCGTGCGTGCTGCCGATGATCCCGATTCTCTCCGGCATCATCGTGGGCCAGGGCGGCACCGTGACACCTGCTCGCGGCTTCTCGCTTGCATTTACTTATGTGCAAGGCATGGCGCTCACTTACGCGGCCGCCGGCGCGGCATTCGTGCTCGCGTTCAAACAAGCGCCGCAAGCGTTTTTCCAGCAGCCATGGATTATCACGTTGATGACATTGCTGTTCGTCGTGCTGGCATTGGCGATGTTCGGCGCGTTCACGTTGCAGCTGCCGAGTTCGCTGCAAACCAAGCTGACCAATGTCAGCAACGAACAGAAGTCGGGCACCTACGTCGGCACGTTCATCATGGGCGCGTTGTCGGCGCTGGTGGTCACCGCGTGTGTCGCGCCGGCGATCATCGCGGCGCTGTCGGTCATCAGCCAGACGGGCCAGATCGCTCGCGGCGCCGGCGCCTTGTATGCGACCGGCTTGGGCATGGGCGTGCCGTTGCTGATCGTGGGCGCATCGGCGGGATCGTTGCTGCCCAAGGCCGGGCCGTGGATGGATGTGGTGAAATCGCTGTTCGGCGTGCTGTTCCTCGCCGTGGCGGTTTATCTCGCTGCGCCGCTGCTGCCTGAGAGCGCGGTGATGCTGTTGTGGTCACTGCTCGCGGTGTTGTCCGGCTACTGGGTGTTCTCGCTCAAAGCCCGCGATGGCAATCCGGCCGCCGCGCCGCTGCGAGGGATGGGTTTGATCGCGGTGGTCTACGGCATTCTGTTGCTGATCGGCGCGGCATCGGGCAGCAAGGATCCGCTGAAACCGCTGGATCGATTGGCTGCCAGCGGCGGTGGCGCGGGCACGCAAGAGCATGTCCTCGCTTTCCAGCGCATCAAAACTGTGTCCGATCTGGAGAACGCCGTCGCTACCGCGATGGCCGCAGGCAAGCCGGTGATGCTCGACTTCTACGCAGACTGGTGCGTGTCGTGCAAAGAGATGGAGAAATTCACTTTCCCCGATCCCGGCGTGCAGTCGGCGCTCGCGAACGCGGTGCTACTACAGGCTGACGTGACTGCCAACGACGATGCGGACAAAGCATTGATGAACCGCTTCGAGATCTTTGGCCCGCCGACCATCGCGTTCTACGGCGCCGACGGAGTCGAACGGAAAGACTTCCGGCTGGTAGGATTCGTGCCCGCCGAGCGCTTCCGCGATCATGTGAAAGCCGCTTTCGGCAGCTAAGGGCCAGTCGAGACCGGATATGAAACCCATCGGATACGTCGTGGTCGCCCTCGTGGCGGCGGCCGCAGGCTTCGGCATCTATCAATTCGCGCTCGCGCCTCGCGCCGTCGAGCTACCGCAAGTCGCGAACGAAACGAATGGCAGCGCGCCTGCCCAAGACGCAGCCGAAGGCGACAGCGACGACGGGCTTCCCGAAATCCTCCCCGACTTCACGCTCGCCAATCTCGAAGGCCAGCCGCAGTCCATCCGCAGCTGGACCGGCAAGTCGATGATCGTGAATTTCTGGGCGACCTGGTGCGCGCCCTGCCGTCGCGAGATTCCGCTGCTGAACAAGATTCAGGCTGAACATGGCGCCGAAGGCTTTCAGATCGTCGGTGTCGCGGTGGACTTCCGCGAAGACGTGCTGAAGTACGCCAAGGAGATCGGGATCGACTATCCGCTCCTGATCGGCGAGGAAGACGGGCTCGAGGCGGTCACCAAGTTCGGCCGTGGCTCGCTGGGATTCCCCTTCACAGTTTTCACGGACAACCAGCACCGTCTGGTGCTGTTCCATCTCGGCGAGATCCATCCGGAGCAGGCGGAAGTGATGCTGGCGACGGTTCGCCGGGTCAATGCGGGCGAACTGACGCCGGCGGCGGCCCGCGCCGTTGCAGCCAAACAACTGCAGGAATTGCCGGCGGCCAAAGAGTAAAGCTGGCCGACACCGCCGAATCGGCTATGATGCCCGCCCGGTTTTTCCGGCTCATACGCGCTTCGGCGTGTTTTTCCGGGTCTTGAGCCGAACCCGCGCGCTCCGGTCGCTGTTGCGGAATTGCCCACGAGACGCCCCGATCCGGCGCTGAACGTGGCGCAATCGCGGCGCAGATCATCGCCAAATTGCACCCAATCTGGTTAAACTCGCCGCCATCTTCGGTAAAGTGAATTTGGCGTACCCATCCCTGCATGGCTCATCTGCTGCTCCTCAACGGCCCCAATCTCAACCTGCTCGGCACGCGCGAGCCGGGGACCTATGGGTCTGTGACCCTCGAGCAGATCGTGAACCGCGTGAGCCAGCTGGCGGCGGAATCCGGCCACCACCTCTCCGCTTTCCAGAGCAATGCCGAGGCTGAGCTGATCAGCCGCATTCACGAGGCGCCGACCTCGCACGTCGCCTGCATCATCTTCAATCCCGCGGCCTTCACGCACACCAGCGTGGCGCTGCGCGACGCATTGCTGGGCGTGAAGATTCCTTTCATCGAAGTGCATCTGAGTAACGTGTATGCGCGGGAGCCTTTCCGCCATCACTCGTACTTCTCCGACATCGCCATCGGCACGATTACGGGACTGGGCGCCTTCGGGTATGAGCTGGCGCTGCGCGCGGCGGCCAACTACCTGACCCTGCCTCGTAAGTAACAAGCTGTTTTTTTCGCACTCTTTCCGCGCTCTCGCAGGAAAAGAACAAGAGGATCCGTATGGATATTCGCAAGGTCAAAAAACTCATCGAGCTGCTCGAGGAATCCGGCATCGCCGAGATCGAGATCAGTGAGGGCGAGGAGTCGGTGCGCATCAGCCGCTATCCGCAGGGCGGAGCCCCGGCGCCGATCGTGCACTATGCAGCGCCGCCGGTCGCGGCCCCCGTTGCCGCCGCTCCTGCTGCTGTCGCCGCTCCTGTAGCTGCAGCTCCCGCCGCGAGCAAGGCCGATCACACGGTGACGGCGCCGATGGTCGGCACGTTCTATTCCGCTGCCTCGCCGGGCGCGAAAGCGTTCGTCGATATCGGCAGCGAGGTCAACGTCGGCGACACCCTCTGCATCATCGAAGCCATGAAGATGATGAATCAGATCGAGTCCGACAAGTCCGGCCGCGTCACGGCCGTGCTGGTGAAGAACGGCGACCCGGTCGAATTCGGCCAGCCCCTCTTCATTATCGAGTAACGAATAACTTCGTCGCGTGCTGGCGCGGCTCGCGCCGACACCCGCGGTAAAAACCAAACATGCTGGAAAAAGTAGTCATCGCCAATCGCGGCGAGATCGCGCTAAGGATTTTGCGCGCTTGCCGTGAGCTGGGCATCAAAACCGTCGCTGTGCATTCCACAGCCGACTTCAATCAGAAGCACGTGCTGCTCGCGGACGAATCGGTGTGCATCGGGCCGCCGTCCTCCAAAGAGAGCTATCTCAACATGCCGGCGATCATCAGCGCCGCGGAAGTGACCGATTCGGTCGCGATCCATCCCGGCTACGGCTTCTTGTCCGAGAACGCGGACTTCGCCGAACGCGTGGAAAAGAGCGGCTTCATTTTCATCGGCCCGAAGCCCGAAGTGATCCGCATGATGGGCGACAAAGTGTCGGCCATCCGCGTGATGAAGGCGGCCGGCGTGCCTTGCGTGCCCGGCTCCGGCGGCCCGCTCGGCGCCGATGCCGATGAAAACTTCCGGATCGCGAACGAGCTCGGCTATCCCGTCATCATCAAAGCTTCCGGCGGCGGCGGCGGCCGCGGCATGCGCGTCGTGCACAGCGATGCAACGTTGATCAATGCGATCAATGTGACGCAGGCCGAAGCGTTGGCCGCGTTCGGCAACGCCGAGGTCTACATGGAGAAGTTCCTCGAGAAGCCGCGCCACATCGAGATCCAGGTGCTCGCCGACAACTACGGCAACGTGGTGCATCTGGGCGAGCGCGACTGCTCGCTGCAGCGTCGTCATCAGAAGGTCATCGAAGAAGCGCCCGCGCCCGGCATCACGCCGAAACAGCGCAAGGCCATCGGCGACCGCTGTGTCGCCGCCTGTCGCGAAGTCGGCTATCGCGGCGCCGGCACGCTGGAATTCCTGTATCAGGACGGCGAGTTCTATTTCATCGAAATGAACACGCGCGTGCAGGTGGAACATCCGGTGACCGAGCAGATCACCGGCATCGACATCGTGAAAGCACAGCTGCGCGTCGCTTCGGGCGAGCGCCTGCCGTGGACGCAGAACGACATCAACATCCGCGGCCACGCCATCGAGTGCCGCATCAACGCCGAAGATCCGAAGGGTTTCATTCCTTCGCCGGGTCCGGTGAAGCTGTTCCACGCGCCGGGCGGCCCGGGCATTCGCGTCGACAGCCATCTGTACAGCGGCTACACCGTGCCGCCGTACTACGACTCGATGATCGGCAAAGTCATCGCGTACGGCGAGGATCGCGACACCGCAATCGCGCGCATGAAGAACGCGCTGTCGGAAATGGTCATCGAAGGCATCAAGACCAACATCCCGCTGCACCAGGAAATCTTCAATCACGCCGCGTTCAAGGCCGGCGGCTTGGATATTCACTACCTGGAACGTCGTCTCGGAATCAAATAACCGGCCATGCCATTTCTGCAGCTCATCCTGCCGATCGGCGCAGCCGACCCTGCGCCGTACGAGGATGCGCTGCTGGCGGCCGGCGCCTCCTCCATCACCCTCGAGGACGAGGGTGACGATCCCGTGCTCGAACCGCTCCCCGGAACGACGCCGCTGTGGCCGCGCGTCCGGTTGAAAGCGCTGTTCGAAGGCGAACCTGACACCCAAGAACTGCTGCAGCTCCTGCGCGCGGAGCTGAGCGGCAAGCTTGCCGAGCCGCTCGCTCGCGTCGCCTTTGAAACACTCGAGGATCGCGCGTGGGAACGCGAGTGGCTGAAAGATTTCAGGCCCATGCGTTTCGGTGAGCGGCTGTGGATCTGCCCGGGCGGCCAGCAGCCCGATGCGGAACAGCTGCGCGCGATCCCCGCGCCGGTACTAATCGAACTGGACCCCGGCCTCGCCTTCGGCACGGGCACCCATCCCACTACGGCGCTGTGCCTCGAATGGCTGGATGCCGCCAACGTCGCCGGTGCGCGAGTCATCGACTACGGCTGCGGCTCGGGCATCCTTGCCATCGCCGCCGCCAAGCTGGGCGCGGCCGAGGTGCTTGCGATCGACATCGACCCGCAAGCGCTGCTGGCCACTCACGACAATGCTGAACGCAACGGTGTCGCGCAGCTCATCGTCGCGCGCCTGGCCGATAGCGAGGCTGAATCGCACGGCGCGCCGGCCGATATTCTGCTGGCCAATATCCTGGCCGGGCCACTGGAAAGCCTCGCGCCGGCCTTCGCGAGCCGCGTCCGCGCGGGCGGCCGGCTGGTGCTGTCCGGAATTCTGCGGAATCAGGCGGAAGCTGTGGCAACCACTTATGCGCCGTGGTTTGATATTGCCCCCGTCGTCGTCCGAGACGACTGGGCGCGCCTCGACGGCGTGCGCCGCCCGACTCCACCGCCGCCCAGACCCACTTAAGTGCCCGTGATGATCCGAGCATGCTGACTCAGTGTCCCAGCTGCCAGACGACATTTCGCGTCACCAGCGAGATCCTCCGGGTCGCGCACGGTCAAGTGCGTTGCGGCCGCTGCCAGACACAGTTCGACGCGCTCGAGCGCCTGATCGAAGAAACCGACGACGGCGAGATCGAAAGCGGCCAGTTCATGCGCCCGCCACGGGCCATTCCGCAACCGCCGCCGCCGCCCGGACAGATTGAAGTCGAAGAGCCGGTCGAGCACGAGGACATCACGCTCGAAGGCCGCCACATCGAAATCAGCGGCGTGTACGAGGCCATCGACGAGAGCGGCCAGGGCCAGCCGCAGATCCGCGAGGAAGTGATCGAAGAGTGGGTCGAAATCGATCAGGACGACGCCACCAGCGACGTCGACGTCGATCGTGAAGATGACTCGGAGCCCGAAGTCATCGACATGCGGGAGGAATATTCCAGCGTCGCCGCAGAGGATGCGGACATCGAGGCCGCCGCCGCGGAGATGGAAGCCGAACGCGCCGCTTCACAGTCCGGTCGGTGGGCGCAGGCTCAGGCGCAGCCGCAAGCGAACTTCACGAACACACGCGTGCGGCCGCCGGCTGGCACGCGAACCCGTCGCAATCCGCGCGCGATCTCAGTCGACGACACGCCAGCCGTCGATTTCGACTTCCCGTCCCGGCAGCAGAGCACGGAAAGCGTGTCATCGCTGTGGAAGATCCTGGCAGCGCCGCTGGTTCTGCTGTTGCTCGTGCAAGTCGTACATCACTATCGCGCCGCTTTGGCCAAACACCCGCAGATCGGCGCACCCCTGCAGAGCATTTATGGCGCACTTGGCCTGACGTTGCGGCCCGATTGGAACTTGCATGCCTATGAAGTGCGTCAATGGGGCGTGGTTGCCGATCCCGCGCAGCCTGGAACCCTGAAGGTGCGCGCCAGCGTGAAAAATCTCGCCGACTTTCCGCAGCCCTATCCCTTGCTGAAGTTAGTGCTCGAGGACCGTTGGGGCGATCAAGTGCGCGCGCGCGAGTTCGACCCTTCGGAATATCTGGATCCCACCGCCGCGCCGGATCGCATGCTCGCGCCCGCTCAACAAAGCAACGCCAGCATCGCGATCGTCGATCCCGGTCCGGACGCGGAAGGTTTCCGGTTCGATGTCTGCTTGCGCGGCGCGCGCGGGCCGGTCTGCGCCGCAGACGTTCCGGGCAAGCTGTGATGCGCATCGGCGGTTACGAACTGGTCAACAACCTCGCGCTCGCGCCCATGGCGGGCGTGACCGATCTGCCGTTCCGGTTGTTGTGCCGGCGCATGGGAGCTGGCATTGCCGCTGGAGAAATGCTGACTTGCGATGTGCGCTTATGGCACACCGAGAAGTCACGTCGGCGCATGGATCACAGCGGCGAGCCCGAGCCGCGCGTCGTGCAGATCGCCGGCGGCGATCCGGAGATGATGGCCGAGGCCGCGCAACGTAACGTCGACGCCGGCGCGCAAATCATCGATATCAACATGGGCTGCCCGGCGAAAAAAGTTTGCAATAAGGCGGCCGGCTCGGCGCTGATGCGCGATGAGCCGCTGGTGCAAGCGATTCTCGAAGCGGTTGTCAAGGCAGTGAACGTGCCCGTCACATTGAAAATGCGCACGGGCTGGGATCCCGAGCATCGTAACGGCCTCAACATCGCGCGCATGGCCGAGGCAATCGGCGTGCAGGCGCTGGCGGTTCACGGTCGCACGCGCGCCTGCATGTATCAGGGCAACGCTGAGTACGAAACCATCCGCGCCATCAAGCAGAGCGTGTCGATTCCGATTTTCGCCAATGGCGACATCGACTCAGGTGCGAAAGCGAAACACGTACTTGAACAGACCGGCGTAGATGGCTTGATGATCGGGCGCAGCGCACAAGGTCGCCCGTGGATCTTCCATGAAATTCTCGCCGCGCTGAACGGAGAATTTTTTGCCGCGCCTTCCATCGCGACAGTCCGTGATATCATGCTCGCTCACTTGCGCGATCTGCATGCTTTCTACGGGGAGGAGGCGGGAGTCCGGGTCGCGCGTAAGCACATCGATTGGTATGCGAAGAGTCGCGCATCTGCGCCGGCTTTACGACAAGCCGTGATGCAGGCGACAGACGCGACGACACAACTCGATCGCGTACAGGCGTATTTCAATGCGCTCGAAGAAGCGCCGGAAGAGAGTCTGTCAAGCGCGGCATAGTGACTGTCGCGCGCCCAAGCGAGGCACGCGACACGTGGACGAATTTTTGATTGCAGAGAATTTTGGCGGAGAGGCCATGGCCCCCAGAAAAAAAACCAGAGCTCGTCGAGAGCCCCTGGCACGACCCGCGACGCGGGCGATGCCCTTAAGGACGATGACGGCGGAAGCGCTCGATTCCTATTTCGCGACCTTGAACGGCCACAAGCCCGGTCAGTTGTACGATCTGGTGCTGCGCGAAGTGGAAGAGCCGCTGTTCAAGGCCGTGCTCGACTACGCCGAAGGCAATCAGAGCCGCGCCGCCGACATTCTCGGCATCAATCGCGGCACGTTACGTAAGAAGTTGAAGACTTACGGTCTGGCAAACTGAGAGAGATCGACAGCCCATGTCTCCTGTTCTGTCTTCTTCTGGTGTGCGTCGCGCGCTGCTGAGTGTTTCGAACAAAGATGGCCTGGTTGAATTCGCGCAGGCCTTGCAACGTCGTGGCGTAGCGATTCTCTCGACGGGCGGCACCGCCAGCCTGCTCGAAAAAAACGGCGTCAAAGTTACGCAAGTCTCGGCGCACACCGGCTTCCCCGAAATCATGGATGGTCGCGTCAAGACGCTGCATCCGAAAATTCACGGCGGCCTGCTCGGTCGCCGCGAGATCGACGACGCCGTCATGCAGACGCATGGCATCGAGCCCATCGATCTGGTCGTCGTGAATCTGTATCCGTTTGCCGCGACCATCGCCAAGCCCGACTGCACTTACGAAGATGCGATCGAGAACATCGACATCGGCGGTCCGGCGATGGTGCGCGCGGCCGCGAAGAATCACGATCGTGTGACAGTCATCGTCGATCCGCTCGACTACGCCGCCGTGCTCGATGAATTGAATGCGTCGAATGGCGCGGTCTCCGAGCAAACACGCAAGCGCCTCGCGGCCAAGGCTTACGCGCACACCGCGAGCTATGACGCAGCGGTCGCCAGTTATTTGACTCGCGTCACGCAGCCCGAGCAGGGCGCGAAGTCCGAATATCCCGAATCTTTGTCGTTGCAGTTCGGCAAGCGCATGGAGATGCGTTACGGCGAGAACCCGCATCAATCGGCGGCGTTCTATGCGGTTCCCGACGCACCCGGCGCCAGCATCGGCACCGCGAAACAATTGCAGGGCAAGCAGCTCTCGTACAACAACATCGCCGACGGCGACACGGCGTTCGAATGCGTGCGCCAGTTCGAAGAGCCGGCCTGTGTGATCGTGAAGCACGCCAACCCGTGCGGCGTTGCTGTCGCCGGTGACACGCTTGCTGCTTACGATCGTGCGTTTCGCACCGACCCTACGTCAGCGTTCGGCGGCATCATTGCATTCAATCGTCCGCTCACTGCGAACACGGCACGCGCCATCGTCGAGCGTCAGTTCGTCGAACTGATCATCGCTCCGGAAGTCGAGCCCGAAGCGCTCGAGATCTGCGCTCGCAAAGAAAATGTCCGCGTGCTCACGACGGGCGGTCTCGCGCCCACCGGGATTCGTTATGAATATCGCAGCGTGAACGGCGGCCTGCTCGTGCAGACGCGCGATGAAGGTCGCGTCGGCCGCAGCGATTTGCGCGTCGTCACCAAGCTGGTGCCGACGGATGAGCAATTCGCCGACCTGCTGTTCGCCTGGCAGGTCTGCAAGTACGTCAAATCCAACGCCATCATTTATGTGAAGGACCGCATGACCCTCGGCGTCGGTGCGGGCCAGATGAGCCGCG
Source organism: Steroidobacter agaridevorans (assembly GCF_009932555.1). Lineage (GTDB taxonomy): Bacteria > Pseudomonadota > Gammaproteobacteria > Steroidobacterales > Steroidobacteraceae > Steroidobacter > Steroidobacter agaridevorans. The sequence continues at coordinate 271,907 of NZ_BLJO01000004.1, read as the reverse complement.
TCGTGTCCAGCCGCATCGCTGCGATGAAAGCGAAGGACGAAGGTCTGGAAGTCAAAGGCGCGGTGATGGCGTCGGATGCGTTCTTCCCGTTCCGCGACGGTCTGGATGTCGCCGCCGAACTCGGCATCAAAGCCGTCATTCAACCGGGCGGCTCGATGCGCGACAATGAAGTCATTGCCGCGGCGAACGAACATGGCATGGCCATGGTGCTGACCGGCATGCGGCACTTCAGACACTGACATCGATGCCGGCCGGCGCGATCTCCTCTGTTCCGCGACTGAGTAAGTTATGCGCGTTTTAATTCTTGGTTCGGGCGGTCGCGAGCATGCACTCGCGTGGAAAGTTGCGAATACTCCGCGCGTGAAAGCGGTGTTCGTCGCGCCCGGTAACGCCGGCACCGCGCTCGAAGCGGGCGTGAAGAACGTCGATATCGCGGTCGACGATTTTCCCAAGCTGATCGAGTTTGCCAAGCGCGAAAAGATCGATCTCACGATCGTCGGCCCCGAGGCGCCGCTGGTCATCGGCGTCACGGATGCATTCGAAGCTGCCGGCCTGCGTTGCTTCGGCCCTCGCAAGCTCGCGGCTCGTCTGGAAGGTTCGAAGGCGTTCACCAAGGAATTTCTGCGTCGTCACAAGATTCCGACGGCGGCGTACGCCACTTTCACCCAGGCCAACTTCGATCCCGCGTGGGTGCGCGCTCAGCGTGCGCCGCTCGTCGTGAAAGCCGACGGCCTCGCCGCGGGTAAAGGCGTGATCATCTGCGACACGCAGAAAGAAGCGATTGCCAGCGCCCAGGCCATGCTCGACGGCCAGTTCGGCGCTGCTGGCAGTACCGTCGTCATCGAAGAATTTCTCGAAGGCGAAGAAGCGAGCTTCATCGCTATCGTCAGCGGCAAGCACATTCTGCCGCTGGCCACGTCGCAGGATCACAAGCGTCGCGACGATGGCGACCAAGGCCCGAACACTGGCGGCATGGGCGCGTACTCGCCTGCTCCGGTCGTCACCGACGAACTGCACGCCCGCATCATGCGTGAAGTGATGCAGCCGACGGCCGATGGCTTGATCAGCGATGGAACGCCCTACATCGGCTTTCTGTACGCCGGCATCATGATCGCGCCGGATGGCACGCCGAATGTGCTCGAGTTCAATTGCCGTTTCGGCGATCCGGAAACGCAGCCCATCATGTCGCGGCTGACGTCGGATCTCACCATGTTGTGTGAAGCCGCACTCGACGGGCGGCTCGATCAAGTGACGGCCGAATGGGATCCGCGCGCAGCGCTCGGCGTCGTGCTTGCCGCCGGCGGTTATCCGGACTCGGTGCGCAAGGGCGATGAGATTCACGGTCTGAAGGAAGCCGCAGCGCTGCCGGGCAAAGTGTTTCATGCCGGCACGTCGCTGAGCGACGGCAAGGTCGTTACCAACGGCGGTCGCGTGCTGTGCGCCGTCGGCCTCGGCAACACTGTGAGCGACGCGCAGAAGGCCGCATATGCTCTGTGCGACAAGATCAGCTGGAATGGCGTGCAGTATCGCCGTGATATCGGCTATCGGGCCGTGCAGCGAGAGCAGCCCAAGAAATAAGGCCTACGGCGCGGATGAATCCGGCGGCGGCGTGATCTCGATGACGCTGCGGTCTTCGGGCTGCGCGTCGGGCACAGCTTCCAGTATCACTCGCATCTGCTGATTCGACGACACAGGAAAGTCGCGCATCAATCTTTCAGCAAACATTTCCGTCTGACCGAGCTGCTCCAGCTCGGCGCGAGGAATAGTCAGCCAGATCCCAGTGGGATCGCTTTCCAATTGCCAGCCGCCGCGGTCCGCGCTCATGGCCGACGAACGCACGCCGACTCGAAAGGAACGATGACGCGGCAAGGACACGATCAGGTCGACGGAACGGCCCGACGACAAGGTCTCCAGCTCTGCGCGGCTGATCTGACAATACAGCGCCTGTCCGGAGAACCGTACGTCCACGGCTGAATCAGTCGTCGTCGACGATGATGACGGCGGCGCTGCTGCGCTCGCCCAGGGTGACGCCTTCCTCGTTGACCTGCAGCTCGACCAGGAACAACTCGGTGGTTTCCTTGATCGAGTCCTGCACCAACGGGATCGTGATGTGCGCCTCGCGTGCGCCGGCGGGAATGCGCTCGACGCCCGGGCCGATGCCGGCGAAGTCGGCGCCCATTTCAGCGGAGTTGCTGCGCAGGCTCCAGGTAACCGCGACCGCGCGCCGTGTCGAGCCCGTGCGACGAATCACCAGTCGAACCGAGCCGTCGCCTTCGGAAGTGACGTAGCTGTCCTTATCGAATTCAACGATTACCGGACGCGTCGCACCGGCCGGTGCCGACGAACTCGCGACTGACGCGTTCGATCCCGACGCACTCGGCTCGGCCTCTTGCGATTGCGCGCGAGATGTTTGACCCGACTGTCCTGCTTCTCTCTCTACCGACTGCCTCGACGGTCGTGGCATCTCGGGAAGCGGTACTGGAACCTGAGCTTCACCGCGCGGGCGAGTCGCCGCCGGCGCGCTTTGCTGACCGTTTTGCGCCGGGCCTGGCACGGACGGCGCGGTCTGACGCTGCACCGAAGGCAGTGGCTCGACATTGGGTGGCGCAATGGGCGCCATCGGCTGCGACCCGATCGTATCGCTCGCATCTTCTTCGACGACGCCCGTATTCGCCGCCACTTCACTCTGCCGCTCGCGATCGGCAATAGGAGGCATCACGGGCAACACGTTCGCCAGATTCTTCGGCAGCAGGCCGTACTGCCACACCGCGTAAGCACCGCTCGCAAAGACCAGCGCGAGCGTGACCGCAACTGCCGCTCGACGCCAACGCGCCAGCGACGAATCGGGTACGGTCAATTCGGACGGCGAGCCCAAACGACTCGGTGCTTCGCCACAACCGAGACCTGCAAGCAGCTCGACGATATCGATGCGACGCTCGCCGCGAGTCCACATCAGCGCACGCTGCAACGACTGTTGCTGCTTGCCGGTCAGACCCGGAATGCGCTGAGGCGCGCGGCCATGCGCTCGTGCCAGCGGTGCAGACCGGCCACCGAAAGGATGACGACCGGAGAGCAATTCATATGCAATGCAGGCGAGGCTGTACACGTCATCGCTGGGATGCGGATCGCTGCCATTCACCCGCTCGACACTCGCGTACGCGGGCGCGACGGCCGGGCCTTCGTTCAATCCGGAAGCCGTATGCAAATCGAGCGGACGGTCACGCGCGAAACCAAAGTCGAGCACGCGCACTTCACCCGTCGTGGTAATCATGACGTTACGTGGCTTCAGATCGGCATGCACCACGTTGCGACGATGCGCGTGAGCCAGCGCCGCACCGACGCTGCTGATGATGCCGAGCGCGTAATGACGCGCCATGGGCTGGCCGTCCAACCGCTTCAGGATGTCCGCGAGCAGCTCGCCTTCGAGCAGCTCCATGACGATGAAATAAACATTGCCGTCGCGATCCAGGTCGAACACGCTGACGACGTTGGGATGCGACAGCGACTGCGCTTCGTGAAACTCGCGCTCCAGCTGCGCCAGCTCGTCGGGCCGATCCTGGTAATTGAGCTTGAGCACCTTGACCGCCACACAGCGCGACGACGGATCCAGGTGCGCGCGATGCCGATCGATGGCCTTGTAGACGGTGCCCGTGCTGCCCCGGCCGAGAATCGAGGTCAGCTCGTACCGATCGCGCAGAACGTCGCTGGTGAGCCCAGGCGGCGGCACCGACGACGAGCGCAGCGGACGCTCTAGTTCGCGCTCACGGTCTGCTCGCAATGCTCGCAATGCTCGTTCGGTAGCTGGACCGTGTACGCGGACGCTGGGTGCGGACTCTTCCTTGCGCTCCCGGTCCAGCACTGTGTCGTCGTCCGTGTGCTTCAACGGCGGCGCCGGACGGGACAGCGGCTCCTCGAGCTCGCGGCGGAAGGATGTGGCGTCTTCATCGCCCCGCCGCAGCAAGGACGGATCGACGAACGCCGGCTCGGAATTGATCGAGTCGGGATCGCGCTCGGCCATCAATTTGCGCCAGCGCGATCCGGTGGTATCGATGGTGACGTCGGTGGTGTCGTGATCGCCCGGCCCGCCGTCTTCCTTGGTTTCGGTCTGATTGGCGACACCGAACACCAGCTGCGCGATGTCGGTCTTGAGCGAACGGGCCAGCGCCACATCGATGCGCCCGCGGCGCTGGTATTGATCCAGCAGTGCCAGCGCATCCCAGGGCGCGTCGGGATTGCTGCGGCAAACCGACAAGAACTGGGCTTGCATGTCCGCACGGTCGCACCGGCCGGAGATGTAATCATCCAGCCAGCTGGCGAGCACCGCACGGGCATTCTCGCCCTGCTCTCCAAGGTCCTTGTCGATGGACAGACTCATCACCGTTTACAGTATTGCCCCAATTCGCAACGTCGCTTGTGTCTTTAGGCGGTCCGTCGGCCGCTTGGTTCGACGCCGACGCGGCTCAATGTATCGGCGTCGCAAGCTGAACGACACCTGTCGCCCGGCTCCGACCTCGGCCTGATTCGCTGGAAATGGCGGTGCGTCGTCAGCTTGGCACCTCGAGTGCCTTTTCCATTCGGTAATCGTCCATCACGAAGCCGCCGCCGATATCCATCACCAGGTCTGCGGCAATCCGAAATCCCAGCCGTTGGTAGGCCTGCACTGCCGGATTGCCTTTGTTGACGGTCAGCCACAACAAAGAGAGCCCGCGCCGCCTGGCGAGCCCCTCAATGAACTCCATGCATCTACGCCCGGTTCCCGAACCGCGGGCGGCATGGTGCAGGTAAAACTTACTGAGGAACATCACCCTTCCGGGTTGCTCCTGGACGGCGCAGTAACCGATGTCGGATTGCTTGCCACTTTCGAGCTGCCGTTGTACGAGGAAGTACTCGTAACCCTGATCGATCTGGGCCTGCATCGCCGGGGCATTCTGGAACTTGTCGACCATGTAGTCGACCTGGGCCCGGCCGATCAAGGGTACGTAATATTCGTACCAGATGTCGTGGGCGAGCGCAGCCACCGTGGCGACCTGCTCTGGGCGCGTAACCGGGACGAAATTCAGGTGGGAAAGGGTTGGGGAGGGGGCGGCTGCGCTCATCGGCCCATACTAGCGCAACTCCCCTGGGCTCAACTGCCCTGGCTCAACTCCTCCCGCAACCGGTCCTCATCGAGCGCCCGGCACCATTTGGCGACCACGAGCGTGGCGACGCCATTGCCGACCAGATTGGTCAGCGCCCGGGCTTCGGACATGAACCGGTCGATGCCCAGGATCAGCGCCAGCGCGGTGACCGGAAGCGTGCCCAGCGCCGACAGGGTTGCCGCCAGGACGATGAAGCCGCTGCCGGTCACGCCGGCGGCTCCCTTGGATGTGAGCAGCAACACGCCCAGCAGCGTCAACTGATCGAGCAGCGACATGGGCACATTGGTGGCCTGGGCAATGAACACCGCCGCCATCGTCAGGTAGATCGAAGTGCCGTCGAGGTTGAACGAATAGCCGGTGGGAATGACCAGCCCGACCACCTGCTTCTCGGCGCCGGCCTGCTGCATCTTGTCCATCATCCTCGGCAGCACCGATTCGCTGGAAGAGGTCCCCAGCACGATAAACAGCTCTTCGCGGATGTAACGGATGAAACGCACGATGCTGAAGCCGTGCATCCTGGCGATCGCACCCAGCACGACGAACACAAAGAACAGACAGGTCGCGTAAAAACACGCCATCAGCTTGCCGAGCGACGCCAGCGACGCGAGTCCATATTGACCGATGGTGAACGCCATGGCGCCGAAGGCGCCGATGGGCGCGAGCCGCATGATCATGCCGACGATGCGGAACATCACCGACGCGAAGCGATCCACGAAGTCGAAAACGATACGTGCACGCTCGCCGACGCCATGCAGCGCAAAGCCGAACAGCACCGAGAACAACAGCACCTGCAGGATGTCGCCCTTCGCGAACGCATCGACGATAGTGGTGGGAATCACGTGCAGCAGGAAGTCGGTGATGCTCTGCTGCTCGGCCGCCTTGGCGTATGTTTCCACCGACCTGGCATCCAGCTGCGAAACGTCGACGTTCATGCCGGCGCCCGGTTGCACCACGTTCACGATCACCAGCCCGACGATCAGCGCGATGCTGCTGACCACCTCGAAGTACAGCAGCGCCAGTGCGCCGGTTTTGCCGACGGCCTTCATGTTCTCCATGCCGGCAATGCCGGTCACGACCGTGCAGAAGATGATGGGCGCGATCATCATCTTGATCAGCTTGATGAAGCCGTCGCCGAGCGGCTTGAACTGTGTGGCCGTTTCGGGGAAGTAATGACCGAGGGTCACACCGATCGCGATGGCGATCAGCACCTGGATATACAGCGAGCTGTACCAGCGAGTGGGGGCCGCTGGCGAGGCATGAGCTTCGGTAACCATCGGATCCGCGATTGTCGTTATAGGCGAGCGGATCAGTCTACATGAGCGGGATTAGGGAGGTGCGGCCTGACGGATGTTCGGTGCAGTACCCGGGGTCGCATTCACAAAGATTCGCCCGCCACGCGGATCGAGGCGCACCAGCAGGCCGAGCGAGCGGTTGAACTCCTTGCACTCCACCGGCAAGCGCGCGTCCGCAAAATACGCTTTGGCGAGATCGATCACCGTCGCCGCCGGGCCCTGCATGCCCGGCACCTCGGGCGTGTGCCCGAAGATGCTCACCCGCCAGCTTTGCTTGCGCGCTCCCGCCGAGCGCAGCTCCTTGCAAAAACGATCCATCAGCAACAAGTCGGAGCTGAGCGTGTTGTCGGTGAGATCGAGGGGCTGATCGTTGGCGATCGCGACGTAGCGCAAATGCAAAAGCCCGCCGGCCGGCTGCGTGTCGTCATAAACGCAAACAGCCAAAGCGCCACGCAACTCGCAAGCGAGCAGCGTGGATTCCTTGGAGACGCGGAACGCATCGGGCTGAACCACGATTTCTGGCGGCGGCTGGATCATGTGGGCGCGATGATGCCGGGGGCGTCCTGCGTGAAGTTGTGCATTGGATCACGGAATTACGTGAACCGACGAGCCCTGACACCTTTGCGTCAAATTTTGTCCCTGCCTGTCATTCTTTGGCGACGGGCGTCTTGGCCACGCTGCCGCTCTTGTTCACTTCCAGGTGCGTCGGCCGCACCCCGCCGAACGTCAGCGAATTGGTGGCCAGAATGACTTCGCGCAGGAAATAAATCAGCCCCATCGCCAGACACGCCAGCGCGATCACGAAAGTGATGGCGATCGGCGCATCGAGATTGATGCCCATCGAGGAGCTGATGAACAGCGCCGCGACCACCAGCGACACCAGAAAGCCGCAGGTCACCGACAGGCCGATCGCGCGATTGACCAACGTCGCGCGCTTCGACAGTACGCGCAGCAGCTTGTGGTATTCCTCCGCCTGTTCCGGGCTCACATGCATCAGCCGGTCTTCCAAGGTGCGCGCCCGATCGATGATGCGACCGACGCGGGTCGCGAGCGCGTTCAACGTGGTGCCTACACCCGCCAGAAGAAACACGGGCGCCACGGCCAATTGAATGACCTGCGCCAGATTCGCGATATGCGGAGCGGTGTCGAGCATGCGGACCTCGGTAACTTGTCCGAGAAGATACCAGCCGTTCGCATGATGCCGCTAGGCGGTTGCAAATGCTCATTGCAACCTTCCGCGCAATTGCCGCGTCCAAACCCACAAACGCAAACGGAGGACGTATCGATGCAAAACAAACTGGCGGCCGGCGTGGCGACCTGGGCGGCGATGACACTGTTACTGGCCAGCCCGCTGCTGCGGGCCGACGAGGACATCTCCAAGATCAATGGCTCGATACGCGTCGAAAGCGGCCGGCAGGTCGGTTCGGTCGAGACCGTCAATGGCTCGATCCAGCTCGGCGATTCGGTGCGTGCCGATAACGTCGAGACGGTCAGCGGCTCGATCGATATCGGCCACGACTCCAGCGTCGGCGACATCGACACGGTCAACGGCGATGTGACCCTGGATCGCAATACCAAGGCCGACTCGGTTGAAGTGGTCAACGGCCGGGTGCGCATGGACGAGCAGGCCGAGGTGCGCGGCAACGTCACGAACGTGAACGGCCGCATCATCCTCGCCAAGGGCGCCCGGATCGGCGGTCACCTCGAGAACGTCAATGGCGACATCGAGCTGGAAGCCGCCACCGTCGGCGACGGCATCAAGACGACCAACGGCGATATCGAGATCGGCGCAGGCTCGCGCGTCGACGGCGGCATTCATGTCGAGAAACCGGACTTCAACTTCTTCTCGAGCAAGCGCAAGCCGAAGATCACGATCGGCCCAAATGCAGTCGTGAATGGCACGCTGAAATTCGAGCGCGAGGTCGAGCTGCGCATCAGCGACAGCGCCACCGTCGGCAAGATCGTCGGTGCAACCGCTATCAAAGACTGACGTAATAGACGCGTCCGTCGCGCAGCTCGCGCCGGACGCGTCCCGCATGCGCCAGGTATTCCAGATGCGCCAGCGCCTCGCCGATCGCCAGAAACAGGTGCATTTCCTTCAGCTCGCGGCGAAACATGAAGGGCAGCACGTCCAGCGCGACTTTTGGCTCGACACACAGCGCCGCAAGTTTGTCGAGCTGCTGCATATGATGGCCGGTGAGATCGTCGATCCGCTGGCGCAGTCCGCGAAACGGCACGCCGTGCGCTGGCAACACCAGCGTGTCCTCTGACAATGTGCGCAGCCGCTGCAAAGACGACAGATACGATCCGAGCGGATTGGGATCGGTGCTGTGGAACATGAAGCTGATGTTCGAGGAAATGGTCGGCAGCACTTGATCGCCGCTGATCAGCACGCGCGCCGCCGGGTTTGACAGGCACAAGTGGCCTTCGGCGTGTCCGTTGGTCTCCAGCGCGGTCCACTCGCCCGCTCCCCAAGGGATCTTTTCTTCATCGGCGACGAACTGCTCGACCTTCGGCATGCCGCTGGCCATGCGGGCGAACCGATCGGGACGAAACATCGTTCGGATCTGGAGCTCATCGGTCACACCGTGCGAGCGGAAGAATTGTTCGGCCTTGTCGAAGTGCGCCTGGCCCTCACCGCTCCACATCGCGTGAGCCAGCTCATGCGTCCGCCGCGACATGATCACGGGCACGCCCAGTCGGTCCTGCAGCCATTTCGCCAGCCCGATGTGATCTGGATGAATGTGAGTAATGAACACGGCGCGCAGCGGCCGCTGCGCGAAATAGTCGCGCTCCATGACTTCCCAGGCGTCCTTGCTGACCGACGCCGCCATGCCGGTATCGACCACGACGCAACCGTCGTCGGTTTCCACCAGCCACACATTGATGTGATTCAAATCCAGCGGCAGCGGGATGCGCCCCCAGCGCACGCCCGGCGCAATCGTCGCGCTCTGGCCGGACGCAGGCGCTGGCGTGTCCACATACTGGAGACGGCGCGGGGCTGAGGGAAATGCCTCGCCTTCCGCGGTCACCGCTGGCGCGCCGGAAGTATTGGCAGGGTCGGGGACGGTCATCCCGCGTATCATGCGGCCTCCTGGCCGAAAGAGGAAATTCCACCATGCGACTTCGCCCGAGTGCCCTGGCGCGCACTGCCCTGCTCGTTGCCCTCGCCTCGCTGTCCTGCTCGCTGCATGCGTCCTCCCCGGACGGCAAGGAAAAGGCGCTGATCAAGCATGTAACGGCGGGCGAGCAAGCCTCCATCGAGCTGCTCGAGCAGATCGTCAACGTCAACAGCGGCACCATGAATTTCGCCGGCGTGCGCAAGGTCGGCGACATGCTTCGGCCGCGCTTCGAAGCGCTCGGATTCAAAGTCACTTGGGTCGATGGCACGCCATTCGGCCGCGCCGGCCATCTGGTCGCGACCCGCCCGGGCCGCGGCAAGCACGTGCTGCTGATCGGTCACCTCGATACTGTATTCGAGCCCAATCATCCGTTTCAGCGCTGGCAGCGAGTCGACCAGAACATCGCTCGCGGGCCCGGCGCGGCGGATATGAAGGGCGGCATCGTCGTCGCTCTCGCCGCACTCGAAGCGCTCAAGGCGCAGAAGCTGCTCGACTCGTTGCAGTTCACTGTGGTCCTGCACGGCGATGAAGAACTTTCCGGTCACCCGCTCGACCTCGCGCGTCGCGATCTCATCGAAGCCGCTAAAGCGGCGGACATCGCGATCGGCTTGGAGAATGCCGCCGACAACCCGAAGACGGCCGTGACCGCACGCCGCAGCTCGACCGGCTGGGTCGTGAAAGTGAAGGCGAAGAGCTCGCACTCATCGCAGATCTTCTCCGATGAGGTCGGCGCGGGCGCCGCTTATGAGCTGGGCCGCATCCTCAACGGCTTCTATCAGGAGGTGCGTGGCGAGGAATTCGTCACCTTCAATCCCGGCCTGATCGCCAGCAGCACGCAAGTCGATTTCAATCAACAACCGCTCGGCGCCACGCTCTCCGGCAAGAACAACATCGTTACTCCGGTGGCGATCGCCTCCGGCGATCTGCGCACGCTCACCGTGAAACAGCTCGAAGACACCCGCGCCAAGATGCGAAAGGTTGTTGCCGCCAACTTGCCAAACACATCAGCGGAGATTGAGTTCACGGACAACTATCCTCCGATGGCGCCCACGGACGGCAACCGTAAGTTATTGTCGATGTACGACGGCGTCAGCCAAGACCTGGGCTTCGGCCCCGTCACCGAAGTGAATCCACGCAACGCCGGCGCCGCGGACATTTCTTTCGCCGCCGATCACGTCGACATGGCCCTCGACGGCCTCGGCCTCCTCGGCGGCGGCTCCCACACGCCGGATGAGTTCGCCGATCTGCGCACGTATCAGATTCAGGCGCAGAGACTGGCGGTGTTGTTGTATAGGTTGGGGAAGAAGTAACGCGCTCGCTCGCACTACGCGCACGGCTCGGGGCCGTGCACGTAGTCACCGAATTCGTGCAACAGGTTGCTGCCCAATTAGTAGTCGCATTACAGCACCTGAACTCACAGCGCTTGCCAGCTCAGCTTCGGCGTATGAGCGAATCGAGAGCGTCCGCGCCAACGCTATTTGGAAAAACCTTCGTTTCCAGCATGCTGTCGCTCACGCCCAAGTGGGCGCCGAGAACGCCTTTGAACACCGAGCGCAGATCCAGCGTCGGCTTGAGGTCGCGCTGCTGATATAAATCGCCGTTGCGCAAGCCCGGCCAGTCGGCGATGACGCGGCCGCCGGCGATGGCGCCGCCGGAGAGGAAGGCGCAGGTGGCGGTGCCATGGTCGGTGCCGCGAGTGCCGTTGACAGCGACGGTGCGGCCGAATTCGGTGACGACGAGCATTGCCGTCTCCGTCCACGCCGCGCCCAGCGAGGTGCGCAATGTTTCCAAGCCTTGGTCGAGACTACGGAGTCGGTTAGCGAGCTGGCCTTGTTCCGCACCTTGATTGGCGTGCGTATCCCAGCCGCCTACTTCGATCACCGCGACGCGTGGGCCATCGGCCGCCGCCAGAAATTTCCCAGCCGCAGATGTCACAGCGCTGAACCCGTTGAGCGGATCGCGCTTGCCGCCACCCATAGCGGCCATGCCCTCGCCGGCGATGCCGTCCGCCGCCAAGGCCGACTGCAGTCGAGTGGCGAAATACTCGTCGGTCGAATAGAGATCGGCGATGCGTTGCAGAGTGTCGGCGTCAGTATCGGGAAGTCGCGAGGGCGCCCAGGAATTCACGGCTGCGTCCCCGCGCAACACCAGAGGAATATTCTGCGCGAGGGCGACCGCGATCTGATCGGTGGTCCGACCCTTGTTCGCGGGCATGCCGGCAAGCGCGCGATTGAGCCAGCCGTCGCGAGCACCCTTCAACTCGGCAGTGCCGCTTTCGAGCAGATCCTGGCCGTCGAAGTGCGAGCGCTCGCGATAAGGAGAGGCGACGGCGTGGAATACGATCAGCTCCTTCTCTCGATAACGCTGATAGAGATGCGTCATCGACGGATGAAGAGCAAACATTCCATCCAGCTTCTGCGTGGGCGTCGTAATCGCCAGCGCGCCTCGCTTGCTGGCGTAGTTGCCATCGCCGTACGCAGGCACAGCGGCGAGCCCATCGAGCGCACCACGCAGGATCACCAGAACAAATCGCGCGTCCGTCTTGGTAGACGCGAAAGGAATCCGCGGCAGCAGCGTGGCCAGACCGCCGAAGGCGGATGAGATGACGAAAGTGCGTCGGTTCATCGGCGTTGAAACTCCGGGCTCGCCAGCAACAACGCCATTCCCTGCGCCCCGCTCTCCGCTCTCGAAATCGCAACTCTCGTGCGCTCAGCGAGCGCGCTGCCGAGCGACGCTGCGCCGACGTCGAGAGGTTGCACCTTCGAGCCCATGCGCTTGCCAACCGCGCTCGCCCATTCGATTCGTTTGAGCAGCGCATCCGGACCATCCCACTGACTGGCGGTGTCCGGCCAGCCGGCGGGCGAGCCGGGCGTATACGGCCGCTGGCCCAGCAATTGGAACGGCGCGAGCATCTGCTCGGGAACCGGCGGCACGAAGTCGAGCATGCGGAACGTCGAGACCACGAAATCATGCGGCGTCTTGAACTTCGCCGTCGGACGCGCCCAGGCCTCGGGACATTCCACCAGCGCACGATGCAACGCCGGCAAATCCCCACCCGTATCCCGAAACACTTTCGCCAGCCGCGAGACCGCACTCTCCGGCGGTTCATCTGCAATGAAGTGACGCGCCAGCTTGGTCGCCAGATGCTTCGCTGTGGCCGGATGATCTGCGAGATCTTTCAACACCGCACGCGGCTGAGCCAGGCCATCTTCGCTGTAGCGCTTGCCGAGAATCGTCTTCGACCCCGGCTCATGCGCCATCTGCCGAAACTGGAATTGACCCGCCTGCTCGGGCTCCTTGCCACGAGCCGCTGCGACGGACCACCCAGTCAGCGCACGAGCGAACGTCGTGACATCAGTCTGGCTGTAACCGCCATTCACGCCCAACGTATGCAGCTCGAGAATCTCTCGCGCGAGGTTCTCATTGATGTCGAGCTTGCGATCGCTGTTGGCACGCCGCGCCGCTCGTTGCGCAAGCGGCGAGTTCGGTCCGATGGATGCCTGATTGTCCAGATACAGAATCATCGCCGGATGCGCCTCGACCGCGAGCAGCAGATCGACGAAGCGCCCGCCGAGATTCGGCCGGATCGCCTCGTTCTCCAACGTAGCCGCCAGCCCGACCACTTGCGCCTTGTCCGCGGACACAGCGAAATGATTGGTCCAGAAATGCACCAGCCGCTCGCGAAACGGCTCCTCGGTACGGATCGCCAATCGATAGCGCGCGGCAACTTGATCGCGATACATCGCGCCGATCTGCTGCCGGCCTTTCCCGTCTTTCTCGCCTTGCTGGCGCCGCTCCCGCAGGGCTTTGGCAAACGTTTGGAACGCCGTCGCCGACGACGGCAATGCGGCCACTTCCTGCGGCACCGGCCGTGTACCTTCGACCTGTCGAATCAGCCAACCCTTTGCATCGTCGGCGATGTCGGTCAACTCACCCGGCCGGGCGCCGAGTCCAAAGCGATTGGCGGCAATGATGGCGGAGAGCGTCAACGCCCAACCTCCGGAAGGCAGCAGATGAGAACAATAACGCAGATCGCGTTATCGGGTTGACACGCCTCAGGCGCTATTCATCAGCTGCTCCATCGGCAGCATGTCGGCCTGCGAGGCGCGCCGGGCGGCGGCGAGCAGGTCGACGATTCGGTCGTCGCTTCGGAGCACGAAGCTGTTGCCGGTCTGCTGTTTGGCATACTTCTTCACGTGTGCGAGCAGCTGCGCAACGGCATCGGCGCTGGTCGCACCGATAGTCTCCGAATCCAGCGCGGCAACGGACAGGGTGAGCAAGGGATACTTGCGCGGGCGGCCGTCGCGGTCGGTCGCGGTGATGGACTTCGCCGAGGCATGCTCGGGCGAATAGAACGCTGCGACGGTTTCGCTGAATCGGTTCAGCACATTCACCACGCGCTCGCGCCAGTCGGCCGAACGCATGACGACCAGAAAGTCGTCGCCGCCCACGTGACCGACGAAATCCAGCCGCGCCGAGAAATGCTCCTTGAGCAGCCCGGCCAGATGCAGGATCACCTGATCGCCGTGCGCATAGCCATACACGTCGTTGTAGGGCTTGAAGGAATCCAGATCGAAATACGCGACGATGAAACGTTTGCGCACTTCGATGAGCTTGTCGATGCTTCTGCGGACCGCGGCGTTGCCGGGCAGCAGCGTCAGCGGATTGGAATGTTTCGCCGACTGCAGCTGCTGTTCGGTGATGAGCCGTAGCACGTCGATGGTCTGACCCAGACCGTGATAGCGCCCGTCTTTGGTGATGACGAACTCTTCGGTGAGCCGCGGCCGGCTCTTCTGCGTCACCAGGCGGCTCACCTGCTCCAGGCGCAGCTGACCGTCGATGAGCAATGTCGGCGTCTCCATCACCGCGGTAACCGGCTTCTTGTTGAAGATCTCCGGATGCAACGGCTTGGCGAGCAGATCGAACAGGCGCTCGCGACGCACGACGCCGAGCGGCCGGCCTTCCTGCACGATCGGCAGCGTCAGTTGCTCGGGGTTGTCACGGAACAAATCGGCGACTTCGGTGACACGCATGTCCGGCGGCACCGGCGGCACGTACGTCGCGATGTGCTCGGCGAGCAGCGCCGTGTAAGTAACGATGGAGCGATCGAGCGACTCCACCTGCTGGAGCGCCACGGCCGGCGTCGAGCTGGGACGGCCGAACAAATGGCCTTGCAGCCGATCCAGGCCGAGATCCACGAGCTCGCGGCATTCGCGCTCGGTCTCGACGCCTTCGGCGATGACGCGACAACCCATGGCGCGGCCCATGTCGAGCATGGAGCGCACGAACTCGAGCTTGGTGGCGTCGGCATCGATGCCGGTGACGAAATAACGATCGATCTTCACGTAATCGGGCTTCAGCTCCGACCAGGTGCGCAGGCCCGACGAGCCCGCCCCGAGATCGTCGATGGCAATGGCGCAGCCCACCTCGCGCAACCGCTGCATGGCAGAGCGCAGGCGGTCGTAGTCTTCCAGCAGACTTTCCTCGGTCAGCTCGATGACACAACGGTCCATGGGCATGCCGACGCTGCTCGCCAGATCGACGAAACGCTGCGCGAAGTTCGGATGCTCGTAGATGGTGTCGGGCGAAACATTGATGAACAGCTGGCCGGACACGCGCGCCGCGACGAAGCGCTTGAAGGCGTTTTGCATGCACAGGAAGTCGAGCTCGACCTTCAGGCCGGCGCGACGGGCCGCTTCAAACAGATTCTGAGGGGCGTGCAGCCAGCTGTCGGACGGGCCGCGGGTCAGGGCTTCGTAGCCGCAAACGCCGCGCGAGCGCGGGTCGACGATGGGCTGAAACAGGGTTGTGACGCGTCCCTCGCGCATGAGCTCCGCGAGCTCCAGCGCCGATGCATCCAATCGGCGCAGGCGTAGCGTCGGCGAGTCGGGACGTGGGTCGGACATGCGCAACTGTTGCCGGGATTACCCGGCCTTCCCCTCGATTCCGTAGGGTTTTGGAGTTGACGCAAGTTAAGTCCGTCCCCCGAATGGGAACAGAGAACGGTTTCGCATCGACGGCACCGAGCCATCGTGGACTACACATACAAATGCGGAATCTGTGAGGGACCGCACACCGGGCAGCTCCTGCACGTCCATGTGCCCGCTGCATCAGGGCCTCCCTGCCCAAGCCCTGCCCCCCTTGGGGAGGGGGTGGTACCGGTGCGCTGGTTTAACGCTTCATCGCGTCGAAGAAGTCGCCGTTGGTCTTGGTGTCCTTCATCTTGTCGATGAGGAACTCGATCGCCGCCAGCTCGTCCATCGGGTGCAGCAGCTTGCGCAGAATCCAGATCTTCTGCAGCTCTTCGGCGGAAGTGATCAATTCCTCGCGGCGGGTGCCGGAGCGATTGATATTCACGGCCGGGAACACGCGTTTTTCCGACACGCGCCGATCCAGGTGGATTTCCGAGTTGCCGGTGCCCTTGAACTCTTCGTAAATCACGTCGTCCATGCGCGAGCCGGTGTCGATCAGCGCCGTGGCGAGAATGGTCAGCGAGCCGCCTTCCTCGATGTTTCGGGCCGCACCGAAGAAGCGCTTCGGACGCTGCAGGGCGTTGGCGTCGACACCGCCGGTCAGCACCTTGCCGGAGCTCGGCACCACGGTGTTGTAGGCACGCGCGAGGCGTGTAATCGAGTCGAGTAGAATGACGACATCGCGCTTGTGCTCGACCAGGCGCTTGGCCTTCTCGATCACCATTTCCGCGACCTGCACGTGACGCGTGGCCGGCTCGTCGAAGGTCGACGACACCACTTCGCCGCGCACCGTGCGCGCCATTTCGGTCACTTCTTCCGGACGCTCATCGATCAGCAGCACGATCAGATAGACATCGGGATGGTTCGAAGTGATGGAGCTGGCGATGTTCTGCAACAGCATCGTCTTACCCGCTTTCGGCGGGGAGATGATCAGGCCGCGCTGACCTTTGCCGATCGGCGCCACCAGGTCGATGATGCGCGCGGTCAGGTCCTCGCTCGAGCCGTTGCCGCGCTCCAGCTTGAAGCGCTTGGTCGGGTGCAGCGGCGTCAGGTTCTCGAACAGCACCTTGTGCTTGGCGCCTTCGGGAGAGTCGAAATTGATCTCGCCGACCTTGAGCAGCGCGAAGTAGCGCTCGCCGTCCTTGGGCGGACGGATCAGGCCGGAGATGGAGTCGCCGGTGCGCAGGTTGAAGCGGCGGATCTGGCTGGGGCTGACGTAGATATCGTCGGGCCCGGCGAGATAGGAGCTGTCGGCGGAGCGCAGGAAGCCGAAGCCGTCCTGCAGGATTTCCAGCACGCCGTCGCCGTAGATGTCCTCGCCGCTGCGGGCATGCGCCTTGAGGATGGAGAAGATGATGTCCTGCTTGCGCGAACGGGCCAGGTTCTCCAGCCCCATCTTCTGCGCGATCTCCACCAGCTCCGGCACCGGCTTCAGCTTCAGCTGAGTCAGGTTCATGGACTGGCGGGAGGCCGCCAGCTCGGCTGGGGAAATTACACCGACGTCATCGCCGTCGAACGCGTCGTCCTGCGGCAGGTCGTCGTGTTGCGGCCCTTCCCCGCGATGATCGCCATTGTTGCCGCCGCGGTTGCCGCGGTTACCACGGTTGCCGTCGTTGCCGCGATTGGAACGACCGCCGCCGCCGCCACCTTTGTTGCCGCCCGGGCGATTACGGGCCTGATTGCCGAGATAGCCTCTCACAGTTTGCTGTCCAGAAATGCGGCCAGGTCTGATTTACGGAGGGCTCCCACCTTCTGGCCTTCGACCTGACCGTTCTTGAAGAGAATCAGGGTGGGAATGCCGCGCACGGCGAAGCGCTGCGGCGTCTTGGGGTTCTCGTCGATGTTGAGCTTGGCGATCGTGACTTTCTCTTTATATTCGGTCGCGATCTCGTTCAGCATCGGCGCGATCATCTTGCAGGGCCCGCACCATTCCGCCCAGAAGTCCAGCAGGACCGGGCCCTTGGCCTTGACGACGTCATCTTCGAAGCTGGCGTCGGTGACATGCACAATCGTCTCGCTGCTCACCAGAAACTCTCCGGGGGTGATGGAATGAAATAGGCGGGTGGTGTGGAATTGGAGCGACTCAAACCTTCGGTTCGGTCATGCGTGTGAATGTGGGCGGCGACGCGCCATATGGGTCGGCAGAAATGACCGGGTGGCTTGAACGTGTCCGGTCGGGCACAATGCCCGGGCCTAGTGACTTGATTGCCTTGGGCCGAACTCCATACGAAGGCCGCGTGAATGCTTCGGAAAAATCTGTGTGAGCGGTGCTCGTGCTCGATGTAAGCCAGTCTGCTAAAGCTAAAGCCAGTTACTCGCCCCTTCCGGTCGAGTGTCCGCTTGAGTATCCCCCTGAGCACCCTCATGAGTATCGAATGAGATACTCCGCTGAGGGATACGACTTCGAGGGGCTTGGAGCCTGTGCTCCGTTCGGGGCAGGTGCGGATGAGTCCGCTTCGTTGAGGCTTATTAAAACCGGGTGCCTGGCAATTTGCAAGCGCCCCCCTCTCTTCCACCGGGTAAATCATATCGAATGGCTGATTCGCACTTAACCGAGCTGTCCTTCTCGAGCCTGCATCTGCCGGAAGCTCTGCAGAAAGGACTGGCTGACGCCTCGTTCGAGCGTTGCACGCCCATCCAGGCACAAACCCTGCCGCAAGCTCTTGCCGGGCTCGATGTAGCCGGGCAGGCGCAAACAGGAACGGGGAAAACCGCGGCATTTCTAGTAGCGATGTACGCGCGACTGATGCGCGAGCCTGCTCCGGCGTCGCGCAGCTTGAATGCACCGCGGGCTTTGATCATCGCCCCAACGCGCGAGCTCGCTGTCCAGATCCATCGCGACGCCGAGGTGCTCGGCTCGCACACGGGCCTGCAACTCGGCCTCGCCTTCGGCGGCGTCGACTACGAGAAACAGAAGCATCACCTCGAGCAGGGCGTCGACATTCTCATGGGCACGCCCGGCCGCATCATCGACTTCGTCAAACAGAAGGTGATCGACCTGCGCTCGGTGCAAGTGCTGGTGCTGGATGAGGCCGATCGCATGTTCGATCTCGGCTTCATCGCGGATATCCGCTACATATTGAGGCGGCTGCCGGATCCTCAAGCCCGTCTCAACATGTTGTTCTCGGCAACGCTCTCCCATCGCGTGCTCGAGCTCGCCTACGAGCACATGAACGAGCCGACGCTGGTGCGCATCGAGCCGGACAAGATGACGGTGGATCGCGTCCGTCAGGTGATCTACTACCCATCCAACGATGAGAAGCCGCGCTTGTTGGTCGGCTTGCTCAAGCACATGGACCCGCGCCGCAGTATGGTGTTCGTGAACACCCGACGCGCGGCCGAGGAAATCGAAGGGCTGTTGCGCGGCAATGGCATCAACGCCGAAGCGATTTCAGGCGACGTGCCTCAGCGCAAACGCCTGCGAATGCTTCGTGATTTTCATGAAGGCACGCTCGCGGTTCTCATCGGCACCGACGTCGCTTCGCGCGGTTTGCACATTCCCGATGTGAGTCACGTATTCAACTACGATTTGCCGCAGGATCCCGAGGACTACGTGCATCGCATCGGCCGAACCGCGCGCGCCGGCACCGAAGGCGATGCGATCAGCTTCGGTTGCGAGGAGTACGTGATTTCCCTGCCGGACATCGAGGCGTACATCGGTCGCAAGCTGCCCGTCGCGGCTGTCGCAACTGACATGCTTCCCGAGATCGTTTCCCCTGCTCCACTGCCGAGACGTCGCTTCGGTGGTGGCGGCGGTCGTGGCAAACCAGGACGTGGCGGTGGTGGTCGCTCAGGCGGCGGCGGTCGCGGAGGCGGTGGAGGCCGTGGCGATCGGCGTCGTGGTGGTGGAAGTGGCGGTGGTCATTCATCACCTCGTCCGCCCGCGGCAGAAGCGCCCGCGGCTGTCGTCTCCAACGAAGCCGATGCGAGCGGAGCCAACGGCGAAGCTGCGCACGAAGCGCCGCCGAGAAAGAGACGCCGCAGACGTCGTAGCAAACGTTCGAACAGCACTAGCCCAGGCACGCCGCCGGCGCCGGAAGCGACTTGATCGGAGCGCGGCGAGCCGGCGTTATTCAGCCAGCTCGCCGAGCAGATGGCTCACGGCTTCGACCGACATGAATTCCGTGACCTCGCGCTTGTCCATCCCGGAATCCGGCTTCGAAATGGCGAAGATGTGCGCGATGCCGTGGTTCTTCGCGGCGCGCAGCACCGAGTGACTGTCATCGACAAACAACGTCCGCTGCGGATCGAATCCCAATGCCGCTTCGAGCTGCTGCCAGAACGCCGGATGTTCCTTCGGCATGCCGAAGCTGTGCGAGCTGAACACCACGTCGAAATAGTTCAGCAAGCCGGTCTGGGTCGCCTTCACTTTCAACGAGTCGCGATGCGCATTGGTTACCAACGCGATGCGCACGTCCTTCTCTCGTAACGCGCGCAGAAATTCCTCCGCGCCCGGCAGGAACCGCACGTGTTCGCACACTTCGCGCTTCATGCCGGCGATATCCAGCGACAGCGCGCGCGTCCAGAAATCCGTGCAGTACCAGTCCAACGTGCCCTGCCGGTCCGCGAACATCGGGCGCAACACCTCGCGTGCCTCGTCCAGTGTCAGTCCGTGCTTGGCGGCGTAACGCTCCGGAACCAGATCCAGCCAGAAATAATTGTCAAATCGCAGGTCCAGCAGCGTGCCGTCCATGTCCAGCAACACAGTATCGATAGCCTGCCAGCGCGGCAGGGAAGCCACGGACCGGGCTGCGGAAATCAGGGAGGAGCTCAAGCGCAAATTCTCGGTTCGTGGCGGCGGCGGGTGGCCGTATGATAGGGCAACCTTTGTGGCAGCTTGAGTCGGCAATGTCGGGGGATGCGGGTTAATGCAATTGGGTTGGGGCGCACTGGTGCTGATCGTGATGAGCGCCGCAGGTCTTTGGTTCCTGCGGGACAGTCTCGCGGCCCGTGAACGCGCCAATGCCGCGGCCATGGAGGCCTGCCAGCGCCTGAGCCTGCAATTCCTGGACGGTACTGTCGCATTCGCGCGACTGGCGTTCACCCGTGAGCAGGGTCAACTCGCCATCCGTAGAACGTACGTGTTCGATTACACCGCCAACAGTATCGAGCGGCGTCAAGGATTCGTCATATTGCTCGGTCGGCGCGTCGAGTCAGTAGGTTACGCACCCGGCGAGGAGCGGCGCGGTCAGCCGCAGCCGCCGGCGCCATCGATTTCGCTGTCGGCGACCTTCACTCCGCCACCGCCCGCCGAACCTCCGGCGCCCGGCCCGGTGGAAAGCGCCCAGGTCTTCGACCTTGCGGACTGGCGTGCGCGTCGCCGCGGGACCGAACAACAGCAACCGCCCTCACAGCGGCGCACGGGCGCGACCGACCACACAAACGGTCAGGATCACCATCAGTAGTGCGGCTTGCGCTAAAGTACGCGCCGATGAGCGAAGCGGAAAACAACGTCGAGACTGAAACTTTCCGTCGCCTGGAGCGGCTGCGGGAGTTACGCATCGAGCATCGCGACCTGGATGACGTCATCCACCGGTTGCAGATGGACTTGTACGTCAACGAAGTGCAACTGCGACGCCTCAAGAAACGAAAACTCATGTTGAAGGACCAGATCGCCCGCCTGGAAAGCGAGCTGATCCCCGACCTCAACGCTTGATCCCCACTCATGCAGGAATTGCTGCATAACGCAGGCCTGGCTCTGGAGGCCCTGCTCACTCCTACATCGCTTCTGCAACTGGCAGCGATCGCCATCGCCATTCTGGTGGCCTGGTGGTTCGGCCGGCAGGTGCGCAATACCGAGCGCGGCAAGCTTGCGCTGGTGCAGACCGGGTTTCAGGCACGCCTGACCGAAGCGCTGATGATCACCGCTCCGCACCTCGCGGCGCTGGTGCTCATTGCGGCATTCGGCGGCGCTTTGCATGCGCTCAAGGCCGACAGCAAGCTGGTCGACCTGGCGATCACACTGTCCGGCCTGCTGCTGCTGATCCGCTTCGCCGTCTATGTGGTGCGCGTGTCGCTCGGCAACCGCACCAAGGGCTGGGGCAACTTCATCACGTTCGCGATCTGGAGCTTGCTGGCGCTGCACGTGCTGGGCTGGTTCGATCCGCTGGTGCAGGCATTCGACAGCGTCGGCATCAACGCCGGCAACCGGCGCATCACGCTGTGGTCGGTGATCAAGATCCTGTTCACTGTCGGCGCGTTCATCCTGGTCGCGGTGTGGATCGCGCGCTGGTTCGAGCGGCGGCTGATGTCGATGCAGGGTCTCGCGCTCAGCATGCGCATCGGCATTGCGAAGTTCTCGCAGGCGTTCCTGATCGGCTTGTCGATCCTGCTGGGCCTGAATGCCGCGGGCCTGGATCTCACCACCCTGAACATTTTCACCGGCGCGCTCGGCATCGGCCTGGGCTTCGGCCTGCAAGCCATCGCGGCGAACTTCGTCAGCGGCTTCGTGCTGCTGATGGATCGCTCGATCAAGCCGGGCGATGTCATCAGCTTCACGGGCACGACCGGCACCAGCACCGAAGGCTTCGGCTGGGTGCAGGAGCTGCGCGGCCGTTACGTCGTCGTGCGCGACCGCGACGGCGTCGAGACGCTGGTGCCGAACCAGAATTTGATCACCAGTCCGGTGATCAACTGGAGCTATACCGATCCGCGCGTTCGCCTCAAGCTGCCCGTGCGCGTCAGTTACAAGTGCGATCCGGAGAAGGCGCTGGAGCTGCTGCTCAAGGCGGCGGAGGACCAGCCTCGCATCCTGCGCGATCCCAAGCCGGTGTCGCGCATGATGGGCTTCAACGATTACGGTTTCGACCTGGAGCTGCGCTTCTGGATCGCCGATCCGCAGGAGGGCGTGAACAACGTGCGCTCCGAAGCGAATCGCGCCATCTGGCGGCTGTTCAAGGAGAACGACATCATCATTCCGGTCGCCCAGCGCGAAGTCATTCTGGAAATGCGCGAGCGCGGCCCGGTCGCGCGCGATGTTTGATCATGGCGCTCGAGAATGAGCTGGGCATCCCGGAAGAAGCCATCGACCTGCGCTTCATCCGCTCCGGAGGCCCAGGCGGACAGAACGTCAACAAGGTCGCCACCGCGGCCCAACTCCGCTGCGACTTGAAGTTATGGCCCGCGTTGCCGGAGCGCGTTCGCGCTCGCCTGCGCACCCTCGCCGGCCGCCGGCTCACCAGCGACGACGTGATCGTCATCAGCGCGCAGCGCTTCCGCACGCAGGAACATAACAAACGCGACGCGCTGGAACGGCTGGGCGAGATGATCGCCCAAGCCCGCATCGAGCCTCGCGTTCGCAAGGCGACCAAGCCGACTCGCGCGTCGAAGGAACGACGGCTGGAAGGCAAACAGAAGCGCAGCGACGTGAAGAAAGGACGGAAGGTCACGCACGACTGGTGACCCGCGCCGTCTCCTAGAAGCGCTCGAACTTCCCGCCGCGATAAACAAACAACCGATCGGTGAGTGAGTACGGGCCGTCGGCGGCGGTCTTCTTGGCCAGCTCGCGGAGCTTCTTTACGCCTTCCTTGTTGTTCGAGCCGGTGAACAACAGCACATCGCGCGTCGGCACCGCGATGACGATCTCGCCCTCGACGCCGAGCTCCTCGGCGCTCCAGACCTCATCGAGCAACAGCAAGCTCGGCACATAATCGCTGCCCGCGGTCATCATGGAGACCAGCGGCCCCTTCACAGCTTCGTGATGCGGCAGGATCCGGCGCAGATTCTCGATCGCCAGCGCCCGCAGCTTGTCTTTCTGTACGCCGGCTTCCTGCAGATCCTTCGGGCCGAAATAACGGATGTTCTGCGGAGTGTCTTCGGCGTAGACGATCACCAGGTCATCGTTCAACTCCTCGATCACCTGCTCCGCGGGCGCCTTGCCGCCGCGCGCTCTGGCGGCGCGTCGCGCCTCTTTCGACCACGCGCGATCTTTGACCACCGGCACGATTTGCTGTGGATCCAGCGGCCCCGGCTCCTTCGTGCTCTCGGCGAACGAGGCGACGTAGCGTGCAATCACGTCCGACTTGTCTTCAGGCGCGCGCGAATATTCGCTATAGGCATTGTCGAGAAACGCGCGCGCTGTTTCCCCTTCCGGCGCCTTGATCGTCAGATGCAGCGGCTCGACGACGGCAACCGTCGCATCCGGCAAAGCTGCCGCGAGCGCCGCCCTGAATTCTTCCGTGAATTGCTGGGGCGATAACACATCCGACGCCGCATGCACGCCCAGCGCCAGCAGCAGGCCCACCAGTGCAAAGATCCGTTTCATCGCCCGTTCCTCGAATTGCCAAGCATGCCTCACCCCGTTGCGTCGACCTGAGATATTTTCTGCAGCTGAACGAGCCACGGACGACCGATCTTGAGACAGATCATCGAGTCATTATCGCCACGCGCCGAGTTTGCCACGGTGATGCTGGGCGCGTTCGGCATGTTCGTGATGAGCAGCCTCACGGCGGCCTTCGACGGCGGACCGTCCAGCCCGCTCACCAACGATGCCCTGCTCGATCTGGTCGCCTATGAGGCGGTCCTGTTGGCCATGCTGGGAATCTTCCTGTCGCTGCGCGGCTGGCGCCCGGCCGATGTGGGCCTCTCGCCCACCCTGAAGGACACCGCCATCGGCGGTGTCATCGTTCTGGCAGACTACATGGTTTATATCGTCGCCTGGTCGATCTACAGCCAGTTCGCCGCGGCGGGCGGCAATCTGCCGATCTCGGCAGGTCTGCAGGCATCGAACGTAGTGCTGCTGTCGCTGGTGAACGGATTCTTCGAGGAACTGTTCGTTTGCGGCTATCTGATCACCGCGGTGAAGAAACGTCGCAGCGTGGTGTTCGCGATCAACGTGAGCGTCGCGATACGACTGGCGTATCACCTGTATCAAGGCCCGATCGCCGTGCCGAGCATCGTCCCCATGGGGCTGATCTTCGGTTACTGGTTCGCGAAGACCGGCCGACTGTGGCCGCTGGTGGTCGCGCACGCGCTCATGGACTTCCTGGCGCTGTGGCCGCATGTTGAATGAACTGTCACCGAGGCAACCATGGAACCGGCCCGCAAAAGAGATCTACTGCAAGCAACGGCGCTGGCGCTGCCGGCGCCGATTGCGGTTCTGACCCTGGGAGATCCGCTCTTCATCGGTCTTTGGTATTACCTGGCCATTCCGGCATTCATCATTGGCACCGGGCTGCTGATGAAAGCGCCGCCGCCCTATCTCACGGGCGCGTCGCTAACCGTCGCTGCGGCGTTTTTCGTTTATATGATGGTGAACTACACGGCAACGCGGCCGGAAGGCCTGCTCGGCCTGGGCCACTTGTGCTCTATCCCCGGCGGCGCGATCGGCCATCTGCTCGGCCTGGTATTGGCCCGGCGGCACGCGGTGGCGATTCCGATGCTCGCACTCGGCGCGTTCGGCTGGGGCGCAGGCTTCTTCCTGAACAACCTCGTCATCTGCAACACCGTTATGTATTGCGGCCCGCTGTCGCTGAAAGCGTTGCTTTGACTCGAGTCGTCTACAACGCCACCGCGATGCCCAGACGCAGCTGCGAATCCAGCTTGCGGTTGTAATCCAGCAGGCTCTCGCCGTAGCCGTTGAAGTACTGCAGGGTCAGCCAGCCGGTGAGATCGCCGCCGCTGAGCTTGGACAGCGGATAGGAAACATTCAGCTCGACGCTGCCATTGTTGCCGCGCTTGCCCTTGCGCAGCGTGGTCCAGAAATCCAGGCCGCCTCTCGCGCCGAAGCCGAGCACCCAGTCGACATAGCCCCGATAGTCCGCGATGTCCGGATTCTCGTCGGCGGAAATGTAGTTGTGGACCAGCGGCGCGGCATAGAACCGCAGGCCGGCCGGGTCGCCGAAAGTCAGAATGGGTCGCACATAGAACATGTTGAAGCTGCGCGAGTCCTCGCCTTCCTTGCCGTTGGACTCGTGACCGAAGCCAGTCTCCACGCCCAGACGCAGTTGGCCATCGAACAGCCGGGTGAGATCGGTATTCGAGTAGAACAGCCGGGGCCGGTAGCTCGAGTCCTTGAACGGCTTGGAGAGATCGCCGAGGTCCCACAACGACGTCTGCGAATACGAAAGATACAAATCGTCGATCCAGGGCAGCCGGCTGGCCAGCCGGCCCCGATTGTCGAACAGCTGATAGCGCAGACTGATCTGAAACTTCGCGTTCAGGCCGCCGTCGCCGCCGACGATGAAATAAACCGGCTCATACACCGACACCGCCAGCGGCGGCGGCTTATCCACGAGCGCCGTCGTGTACGTCTGCTTCGCCGGCTCGGCAGGACGGGTAGCCTCGTTAGCCGCGACCGCCTCCGCGTTGGCCGCAGGCGGAAGAATTTGCAGAGCGACCGAGTTCGACGCCAGCCCCGTGGGCACGAGTGTTGCGACCCCTTCGACGTTCGGCGGCAACGCACCTTGCAACTTCATGCGCGTGAAGCCGCCTGAAGCAACCTCGATATGCCCGGTGCGCTCCGGCGTCATCTCGATGACGGACAGCCCGGTAGGCGTCTCGAAGCGCACATGAAGCTTGTCCGGCAGTTCCACGATGAGCGGCTCCGGGTCGCTGTTCGTCAAAGTCAGATCGAGCTGCAGCGGTGTGCCTGAAACGACCTGGGCGTGAGGCGTGGAAAGAATGATGTCGGCGCGCGCGCCCCAGCTGATGAATACAGCGAGCACGAGTAACAGCTTGGAAATATTCATGACACCGGGCGACCGCGAGCAGGCAATGGAGCCGAAGCCTACCGGGCCGCGCCTGATCCGGCCAGCGTGGGTAGTTGGGGAATCTCCGACTGCACGTCAGCGGTGTGTAACCTGGAGCACGCTGTTCCGGATCTGTTCGTGCAAAACCAACTGCGCGTCGTCGGCCACCGCCGGCAGCATGTCCGTATAGGTCAAGCGTCCCTCGGCGTTCACCCCCAGCACATTGCGAGCACGCAGCAGATCGATGAAGTTCTTGAACAGGATTTTGTCGTGGAACTCCGGTGAGTTCAGCTCGTACAGCAGCGACATCCGCTGCGCCATGAGCTGGCATTGGGTTTCGAGGGCGTCCTGGCTGATGCGGCCGCTGCCATGTTTCAACAGCACGGCGATCACCAGATAGTAACGCTCGATGATCTGCACCGTGACCTGCGCGAGGTTCGACAGCTGCACGGCCTCGGCGGATCCGGTCGGCGGACGCCGCCATTGCGCGCCGGCTTCGACCGACTCGAGCAGGCCATGATTCGCCAGGTCATCCAGCGTTTCGAGCGTGACCGCGCTCATTTCCTCTTCCGTCCAGCGCAGGAACAACTCGTCCCGGACATAGGGATAGATTCGCCACATCAGACGCTGGATATCCTCGGTGCGCATGGTGCGGTTGTTCAGGAAGCAGCACGCGATCAGCGACGGCAGCGCCATCAGATGCAGCACGTTGTTGCGGAAGTAAGTCATGAGCACGGAGTTCTCCTCCGTCATCTGCATGACATCGCCCAGCTGATGTTTGAGCCGCTGGATCACGCCCATGCGCTCGCCATGGCGCACGATCGACGCGCCATCGATCTCGGTGACCCAGATCAAAGACGAATACGGCGCCTGTCGCAGCAGCGACGCATACAACTCCAACTGCCGCGCCAGATCGCTTTCGAGCATCGACTGCTTCGGTGTCGCGAGCAATGCCGTCGCAATCAAATTCATCGGCGCGACGCAGGCGGCGCCGTTGATGTTCGTCATGATGCGCGTCGCGAGCTCGTCGACCGCCGGCGACAGCCACGCCGGCCGCTCTATTTTCTCGACCAGATGACGACCGTCCGGATCGTGACGCTTCAGGATCTCGTTCAGATGAATGGCTTCGCCGAAGCTCACATGCACCTTGCCGAAGCGTTTGCGCAGCGCCGGCAACGTCCGCAGCATGGTGAAGATGGATTCCTTCTCCTTGGGCTTGCCGAGCATCTCGTTGACGTAGGTCTTGCCTTCGATCAGTCGCTCGTAGCCGAAGTACACCGGCAGGAACACGATGGGCCGCCGCGGATCGCGCAAGTAGCTGCGTAAAGTCATCGACAGCATGCCGGTCTTGGGCTGTAACAAGCGCCCGGTGCGGCTGCGCCCGCCTTCGATGAAATATTCGATCGAATGACCGCGCGCCATCATCAAACCCAGGTATTTCATGAACACCATGGTGTACAGCGCATTGCCCTTGAAGCTACGGCGCATGAAGAACGCGCCGCCCTTGCGCAGGAAGCGCCCGACGCCGGCCATGTTCAGGTTGATGCCGGCCGCGATGTGCGGAATGGCGTAGCCCTTGTAATAGATGACGTAGGACAGCAGCAGATAGTCGATGTGACTGCGGTGGCACGGCACGTAGATCACTTCGTTGCCGTCGATCACTTTCTGCAGCTGTTCGACGTGATGCAACTCGACGCCATCGTAGAGCCGCGTCCAGAACCAGCTGAGCCCCTTGGCCATGAAGGCCACGAAGATGTGCGAATAGTTGGCGGCAATCTCCCAAACGTAGTCCTGCGCCAGCTTCAACGCTTCGCGGCGGGAGATTTTCTTCGAGCGCATCTCGTCGGCCATCGCACGACGCACGGCGCCCGCACGCAGCACTTGCGTCGCCATCGTCCGTCGATGCGAAAGATCGGGCCCGAGGGTCGCCGCACGCTGGCGCGCCAGGTTGAGCCGCAACGCGCGAGTGAGACGCCGAACGGTGCGCGCCTTGTCGGTGCCTTCGTTCACGGCCGCCCGCAGCGAGACCGGCTCGCCAAACTGAACGAACAGATTGCGGCCATTCACCATCAGCGACAGCAACCGACGGAAGCGCCCGACGCGCTCCCAGTTCTCGGACAGCAGGATGCGCAGCCACGAGTCTTTGCGATTGGGCGCACGGCCCCACAGAACGGTGACGGGGATCAAATCGACATCGAGCGTGGGATCGTCGAACGCCGCGGCGACCAGCGAGCGCATCGAGTCGGAAATACGATAGTCGGTGCGATCTCCCCAAAAACCCGCGCGGCGCTCGAGGAACAGCACGGATTCCGACGGCAGAGGCTTTTTCAACGCCTGCGACGGCGCTGGCAACCCATGCGCGGCACACACCTTTTCGAGCACGACCAGGTCGGCGATCGCGGACTCGCTCAGGACATAGCAGATCGGCCGTTCCCGCTGGGCATAGCGGGCGCGCAGATCTTCGGGCAAAACGTGCGGACGCGCCCACATCGAAACGGGCGCGCGCAGCAAGCTCAACCAGAGTCTGTCGAGTCCGGAGAAATCAGCCATGGGTGGGTTCGCGCCGCGTTATTCGGCGGTCGGGTTCTCGTTCTGTTCGAGCGCGCGGTCGATCGCTTGCTTGTGATCCTGAACCTGGCCCTCGACGGCGCGCGCCTTGTCGACGGCGCCCGCCATGTCACCGAACGCGGTTTCTTCGACCGGCGGCGGCTCGCTCGGTTGCTGCTCGGAACCGCAAGCGGCGAGCAATGACGCCATGAGCGCCAGCGACAGTAGGCTGCGATTCCTGCTCTTCTTGGTCATATGGGAACTCCTGTCGATCGACCTCGCCACGTCCGGTCGCGAATATTAGCAGGAGCGCAAATTCATGCGCTGGCCGCCAGGCGCCGCAGGAAATTGTCCAGTAGCGCGCACACATCGGTCAGGTTGGCTGTCAGCCGGTGATCTGAATCGAGAATATGCAGCGCGCTCTTGTATTGGCGCGCATAACGGATGCTGTTTTCCACCGGAACGATGTCGTCGTTCCAGCCGTGCACGATATCCACGGGACAGGCCGGGGGCGCCGGCGTGTATTTTTCATAGCCCGGCATGAAGAACGCCGGCGCGAGCAGGAACAGGCCGCGCGTGACGACCTGAGTCGACACCGTCGTGCACACGTGCGCGCCGAGACTCGAGCCCACCAGCAGCAACTCGCCCGGCAACTTCTTGCAGACCTCGAGCAGCTTGGTGACGCGCGCGGCCGGATCGGCCATGCCGCGATAGTCCACCGACTCGACCGTCAGACCATGTTTCTTCGCGACCTCGGCCATGGCGACGATCTTCGTGCCCCAAGGGTCGCCATCCTGGCCATGCGAGAACACGATGTATTGCTGACTCACTAAAACAGCTCCCCGGGATTGTTGGTGACCTCGCCTGCCGGGGTCGGTCGTTCGTTGAAATCGTAGCGTGTCGGGTCGGCGAGGTGCGACGGCACCACGTTGCGCAGGCTGGAGAAGATCGACTCGGTGCGGCCCGGGTACTGGCGCTCCCATTCGCGCAGCATCTTCTTGATCTCGACCCGCTGCATGTTCTCCTGCGAGCCGCATAGCGAGCACGGAATCAAGGGGAACTCCCGGGCGCGCGCGTAGCGCTCGATGTCCTGCTCGGCGACATAGGCCAGCGGACGGATCACGATGTGCCGGCCATCTTCCGAATGCAGCTTCGGCGGCATGGCCTTGAGCTTGCCGCCGAAGAACATGTTCAGGAACAACGTCTCGATGATGTCGTCGCGATGGTGGCCGAGCGCGATCTTGGTGATGCCATTGTCCGCCGCGAACCGATACAAGGCGCCTCGACGCAGCCGCGAGCACAGGCCGCACATGGTCCTGCCTTCGGGAATCACGCGTTTGACGACGCTGTAGGTGTCCTGCTCGATGATATGAAACGGAATGCCCAGCGCCTTCAGATAACCGGGCAATACATGCTCGGGAAAGCCCGGCTGTTTCTGATCCAGGTTCACCGCGATCAGCTCGAAGTGCACCGGCGCGCTGCGCTGGAGCGACATCAGGATGTCGAGCATGGTGTACGAATCCTTGCCGCCCGACAGGCACACCATCACCTTGTCGCCCGCTTCGATCATGCGGAAATCTTCGATGGCCTTGCCGGCAAGGCTGCGCAGCCGTGCTTGCAGGCGCTTGAAGTTGTTCGAGTAGTCAGGAACGGCGGACATGTCAGGCTTCCAGGTATTTGCCTTCGATATAGCGCAGCCAGGCGGCCGCGGACAGCGGCTTGCCGGTGGCGTTGCGGATCAGGTCGGGCGTGCTCACGCTCGCGGCGAGCGAATGTACATTCTGCCGCAACCAGTCGAATAATCCCCCGAATTGTCCCGCGGCGATCTCCTCATCGAGCTGCGGACGATCGGAGCGCAGGCTTTCGTACAGCTGGCCGGCGATCACCGCGCCGATCGCGTACGACGGGAAATACCCGAACGAGCCCACCGCCCAATGCACATCTTGCAGGCAACCCTCGGCATCGTTCGCGGGCCGCACGCCGAGCCGGTCGCCCATGCGGGTATTCCAGGCTTCGGGCAGATCCCGGATCTTCAGCTCGCCCTTCAGGATCTCCTGCTCCAACTCATAGCGCAGCAGAATGTGCACTGTATACGTGACCTCGTCGGCGTCGACGCGAATCAGGCTGCGGCGAACCCGCGTCAGCAGCCGATATAGATTTTCCACTTCCCATTCCGGCCCGGTGACGCCGAAGGCCTTTTCCATGAGCGGCTTCAGATAGCGCAGGAACGGCCGGTTCCGGCAGATCAGCATCTCCAGCAGCAGCGACTGACTTTCCTGCATGGCCATGCCGCGGTCACGCCCCACAGGCTGACCGCGCCACTGCTCCGGCAGGCCCACGTCGTACATCGCATGACCTGTCTCATGCAGCACGCCCATCAAGCCGGTCAGCGGCTCGGCTGGATTGAAACGGGTGGTGATGCGGATATCGCCGGGAATGCCGCCGGTGAACGGATGCTCGCTCTCGTCCAGTCGACCGCGATCGAAGGGAAAGCCCATGACCTTCATCAATTCGTTCGCCAGGTGCCGCTGCTTGCTGGCGGAAAATCGTCCGGTGATTTCCAGCGGCGCATGCTTGGCCTGCGTGTCGATGGCTTCTTGAATCAGGCCGGGCAAGCGCCGACCGACTGTAGTGAAAATGGCGTCGATCTCGGCGGTGGTCATGCCCGGACTGAACTCATCCAGCAGGGCGTCGTAGGGATGGAGCTTGAGCGCTTTGCCGAGCAGGTCGGCCTTATTCCGCACCAGCGCCGTGACTTCCTCCAGATGTGGAGCGAACAAGGAGAAATCGCTCTTCTGACGAGCCTCGATCCATTTGATTTCGGCGCGTGCGGTCGCTTTAGCGAGCCGTGAGACGAGGTTCTGGGGGGTGGCAATAGCGTGGTCGCGCTCCCGACGCATCTCCTTCAGGTTGGCCTGCTGCCAATCCTCGAGCCCCTGCAGATTGGCCTCGGCGCGGTCGAGCAGCCGCGACACCCGCGGGGAGGTCACCAGCGAGTGCGATTCGGTCTCCAAAGCAGCGAGCTGTTCGCCCCGGAGTTCCGAGCTGCCGCGGGGCATCATGACCGCGGAATCCCAGCGCAGCAGGCTGGCAGCGCTGCGAAAGGCGTGCAGACGCCGGAATTCCTGTTCGAGTTGTTGATAAGGCGTCAGAGCCATGGCGCGATCCGAAAGCTAGGTTGCCCGATGCGGGCCCATCCTCGAAAGGCGCCATTCTAGCAATGCCCGTTTGGCCACTAGCGCTGCCGGGCCGCAATCGATTTTTAAATTTTCCTAATTAATGCGACAAGCAGGTGCCGCAATGATGCGGCTTCCATTCCAAAAAAGTATTTCTGAATTACAAAATATTTAGGGAACACACAGTATCTGCCGTGGTCTCATACATCGTCCTCCTGCGAGAGTGGTGCAAGCCACTCTGGGACATGAGCCGGTATGTGTTGCA
The DNA here is from genome assembly GCF_009932555.1 of Steroidobacter agaridevorans. Lineage (GTDB taxonomy): Bacteria > Pseudomonadota > Gammaproteobacteria > Steroidobacterales > Steroidobacteraceae > Steroidobacter > Steroidobacter agaridevorans. The sequence goes on along the minus strand of NZ_BLJO01000004.1, from coordinate 239,707 downwards.
GCCTACCGGCTCTTTCTTTTTATCGGGCACCGGATCGGGGCTCCTGCCCCGCCCGGCGCGCGACGTTGCAAAAAGGCGTGACTTTTTGCTCGTCGCCGCCGCCAGACGGCGGCGGGTACATCCGTGTACCTGGGGCTGCACTAAGTCCCGTCGGTTTGTTCTTTTGGCGCGGCGATCGGCTTGGTACCTGCCGTCGTGCGCAGCTTGTCGATCATGTGGCTGATGTACTCCGGCGACTTCGTGTTGCGAGCGACGAAGGCGTAGATCACGGGCACGACATACAGCGTCAGCAGCAACGAGAACGTGACGCCATAGACGATCACCGAGCCGATGGTGCTCCGACTCTCCGAACCCGCGCCTGAAGCGACCAACAAAGGCACCGCGCCGAACACTGTACACAAGCTGGTCATCAGCACCGGGCGCAGACGAATCGCGGACGATTCGATGATCGACTCGTAGAACTCCACGCCGCGGTCGCGCAGTTGGTTGGCGAACTCCACGATCAAAATACCGTTCTTGGCCGCCAGGCCGATCAGCATGATGCAGCCGATCTGACTGTATACGTTGATCGATCGATCCGTTAACCATAGCCCCGACAATGCGCCGGCCACCGCGAGCGGCACCGTCATCATGATGATCAGCGGATGGCGGAAGCTCTCGAACTGCGCCGCCAGCACCAGGAACACGATCAGCAGCGCGAGCATGAAGGTGACATACAAGGCGTCGCCGGAGCGCTTGAACTCGCGAGACTCGCCGTCGTAGTTGATCACGGCGTGCGCCGGCAACTCGGTGCGAATCAAATTTTCCATGTAGTCGAGCGCCTCGCCGAGCGAATAGCCGGGCGTGAGGTTCGCGGACAGCGTGATCGAGCGCAGTCGGTTGAAGCGCTTCAACTCGGTCGGACCCGCGGTCTCCTCGATGGTGACCAGGTTGGACAGCGGCACGAGCTGACGCGTCGTCGCCGAGCGCACGTAGATATTCGTCAGGTCGCTCGTCGTCGCGCGATCCGTATCCTTGGCCTGCAGGACCACGTTGTATTCCTCGCCACGGTCCAGATACGTCGTGACGATGCGCGAGCCCATCATGGTTTCCAGCGTGCGTCCCACGGCAGTGAGCGACACACCCAGGTCGCCGGCGCGATTGCGATCGACCATGACGCGGATCTGCGGCTTGCGGGCGTAGAAATCCGAATCGAGGTTGGTGAGCCCGGGATTCTCCGCCGCCTTGGCGAGAATGATGTCGCGCCACTTGGCCAATTCCGCGTAGTCGCTGCCGCCGAGCACCACCTGCACCGGAATACCCGAGCCGCGGATACCCAAACCGCCGGGCATGCCGACGTTGACGCGCACGCCCACCAGATTGGACAGACGTTGACGCATGCGAGCCGCGATCTCCTGCGCCGATTCCTTGCGCTCATCCCACTCGCTCAGGTTCAGCGAGACGAAGCCCGTATTCATATCGCTGCCGCCGCCGAAACTCGGAGCACGGGAGTTGTAGCGGCGCACGTTGCCGCGCTCCACTTCCTCCGCCACCACTTCTTCCACCTGCCGCAGGTAACGATCGAGATATTGCAGGCTCGAGCCTTCCGGCGCGGTGACGCGGATGAACACGCGCTGGCGATCCTCGCTGGGCGTGTATTCGGACGGCAGGTCTTTGAATAGAACGAGCGCGAGACCGAAGGCGAGCGCGCCGGCCACGACGACCAGCAAGGGCGCAGCGAGCGCGCGACGCAGGCTGCGCTCATACATATTCGACAGCCATTGGAAAAAGCGATCGACCGCATGCGCCACACGGCCGCGCACGATGCCGTTGGCGAAGATCTTCGAACACATCATCGGCACCAACGTCAGCGACACGAGCGCCGAGATGCCGATTGCGGCCGCGATGGTGATGCCAAACTCGCCGAACAGCCGGCCGACATTGCCCGGAATGAACGAGATCGGCAGGAACACCGCCATCAGGACCAGCGTGGTCGCGATGACGGCGAAGCCGATTTCACGACTGCCGTCCACGGAAGCCAGCAGCGGCGCCTCGCCCAGCTCCATCCGACGCACGATGTTTTCGAGCACGACGATCGCGTCGTCGACGACCAGGCCGATGGCCAGCACCGCGCCCAGCAGCGTCAGCACGTTGACCGAGAAGCCGGCGATCGCCATGACGATACAGGCGGAGATGATGGATACCGGAATCGTCACCGCCGGAATGACGGTGGCACGCACCGTGCCGAGGAACAAATAGATCACGACCAGCACCAGCAGCAGCGCCACGACCAGTGCGTGCTCCACTTCGTAGATCGACTTGCTGACGAACACCGAGTCGTCGATGCTGATATCGAGGGTGAGGTCCTTGGGCAGCGTCTTCTGCACCTCGGCCATCTCCGCATACACGCCCTTGGAGACATCGAGCACGTTGGCCGTCGATTGAGGAACGATGCCGAGACTCACGCCTGCATTGCCATCGGTGCGCGCGATCGATCGCAAATCTTCGGCCGCCACCTCCACGCTCGCGACTTCACCGAGCCGCACCAGATAGCCATCGCCGCCGCGCCCGACCACGAGCTGACGGAAATCGTCCGGGGTGCGGAAGCCGGTGTCGGTGCGCAATGTGAATTCGCGCTCCAGCGATTCGATGCGGCCCGCGGGCAGCTCGATGTTCTCCTGTCGCAACGAATCTTCGACGTCCTGCACGGTCAGCTGACGGGCTGCCAGCGACTTGCGATCCAGCCACACGCGCATCGCATAGCGCCGCTGGCCGCCGATGAAGATGTTCGCCACGCCCGGCACGACCGACAGACGGTCGACGAGGTAACGATCTGCATAATCGGTCAGCTCCAGCTGGGTGCGCGTGGCGCTGGTCAGCGCCAGCCACATCACCGCCTCGGAGGATGTATCGACTTTCGCGATCTGCGGCTGCTCGGCTTCGTCCGGCAACTGCTGCACGACTCGCGCGACGCGATCGCGCACATCGTTCGCCGCTGCCTCGATATCGCGATCCAACGCGAATTCGATGGTGATGCGCGAGCGCTCGTCGAAGCTGGAGGAACGCAACGTCTCGACGCCTTCGAGGCCGGCGATCTGGTTCTCGATCAGCTGAGTGATCTTCGATTCGATGACCGCGGCCGACGCGCCTCGATAAACGGTGTCGATGCTGACGACCGGCGGCTGCACGTTGGGCGTCTCACGCACCGTCAGGCGGCTGAGCGCCATCAAGCCGATGATGGTCAGCAGCAGGCTCACCACCATCGCGAAGACGGGGCGGCGGACCGAGATTTCCGAGAGGATCATGACGCGGCCTGAGGAGCGGCTTCGGAGCGTGCGACCACCGGCGTGCCATCGTGCACGTTCAATGTGCCATCGGTGACGACCACGTCCTGATCGGTGACACCGTTGAGGATCTCGACTTCGCCCGGGCGACGACGGCCAATGGTCACTGCCCGTTTCTGCGCCTTGCCGTCAGCCACGACGAACACGAAATGCTTGCTGTCCTCCGGCACGATCGCAGTCTCGGGCAGCATCAACGCTTTGCCTTCGGAGCGCACCAGCCGCAGCGTCATGAACATGCCCGGTCGCAAGCGGCTGTCCTGATTGTCGACCAGCGCGCGGACCACGACGGCGCGGGTGGTGGGATCGACTCGCGTGTCCACGCTGTCCACCCGGCCTTTGAAGGTCGAGTTCGGATACGCATCGCTGTGGGCTTCGACCGTCAGGCCGGGCTTCAAGCTGGAAAGAAACAACTCGGGCACCGCGAAGTCGAGCTTCACGACACTGAGATCGTCGAGCGTCGTGATGACGCCGCCCGGGTTTACCAATCCGCCCAAGCTCACATTGCGCAGGCCGACGCGTCCATTGAACGGCGCAGTGATGGTGCGATCTCTGACACGCGAACGGGCGGCAGCGACGCGAGCCTGATTGGCGAGCATCGTCGCTTCGAGCTGATCGAGCTGCGCCTCGGACAGCGCCTTGGTCTGGAACAGTTCCTGGCTGCGCTTGTATTGGCTGCGGCTGTCGCGCTCGGCCGCTTCGGCGGCGGCGAGATCGGCCAGTGCTTCGGTGTTGTCGAGCTCGACCAGCACGTCGCCCTTGCGGACCTGCTTGCCTTCCTCGAAATGAATGGCGGTGACGCGGTCGGCGATCTTGGCGGTGATGTCGACCGATTCCTTGGCCCGCACGGTGCCGAGCGCTTCGACCTCGAGCGCGAAATCCTTCAGCTTGGGTTGCGCCGTCATGACCGGCACTTCACGCGCGCCGGGAGCACGGGCGCCGGCCGGCGCCTGGCCTGCGCCTGAGTCGGAACGCCCGAAGTAATACCAGGCGCCCGCGCCGACGACGACAGCCAGCGCCACCGCCACGATGTTATTGCGATTCACGAATCCGCCACGGAGTCAGCTAGGAAGAACGAGTCATTCTCCCAGCTGCAGTGCAGCTTGTCTTCGCAACGTTCATGCGAAAATTCGTAAGACTTGTGCCGAACGTTGCAAAGTTACGCAAATCGGAACGACCGCGCCCGAGGTTCAGAAATTCGAACCGCGGGGCGGGTTCTAGCTGACAGAAATGTAAGCTTTAAATCGTCGGTTCGGCGTCGGAGGCGTCCGGGATGCCTTCGAACAGCGCGGTCGACAAATAACGCTCGGCGGTATCCGGCAGCATCGCCAGAATGACCGAGCCCTGCGGCGCCTTCTGCGCGACCTTCAACGCCGCCGCAATCGTGCCGCCGGCGGAAATGCCGCAGAAGATGCCTTCTTTCGCCGCGAGCTGACGCGATGTCTGAATCGCCTCGTCATCGGTCACAGTCAGGATCTCATCGGCCACCTCGCGATTCAGCACACCCGGCACGAAGTCCGGCGTCCAGCCCTGAATCTTGTGAGGCTTGAACTCGGCGCCGGCGAGCAGCGAAGCCGACGCCGGCTCGGCCGCGATGATGCGCACATCGGGACGCGCCTTCTTGATCATTTCGCCGGCGCCCGTGAGCGTGCCGCCCGTGCCCCAGCCCGTGACCCAGAAATCCAGCTTGCGGCCGGCGAAATCGCTGAGGATCTCGGGACCGGTGGTGTTGCGGTGATATTCGGGATTTGCCTGGTTCTCGAACTGACGGGCGAGGAACCAGCCGTGCTTCTCCGACAGTTCTTTCGCCTTGCGCACCATGCCGGAGCCGCGCTCCGCGGCCGGTGTGAGAATGACCTTCGCACCGAGCAGGCGCATGATCTTGCGACGCTCGACCGAGAACGTCTCGGCCATGACCGCGACGAACGGATAACCCTTGGCCGCGCACACCATCGCCAGCGCGATGCCAGTGTTGCCCGACGTGGCTTCGACCACAGTCTGGCCCGGCTTCAGCGTGCCCCGACGCTCCGCGTCCTCGATGATGGCGATGGCCAACCGGTCCTTGACCGACGACATCGGATTGAAGAACTCGCACTTGGCATACAGCGTCACGTTCGCCGGTGCGAGCCGGTTGATTCTGACGATCGGGGTGCGGCCGATGGTGCCGAGAATGTTGTCGTAGATCATGGCGAGGAACTACTTGGTTTTGGGGGAGGAGCGGCAGATTGCGCGCGGGCCGAAACGGCGTCAACAACCCTTTTGCATGTGACGATTCACTTACTTTCGTGATGGTCTAGGATCGATCCCGCTCTCTCAGCCAGCCGGCAATCTTGTCCGGAATCTGCCGCTGCGCGGTGCCACTCACGTAGATGCCGATGTGGCCGCCCTGGAATTCGTGGGTGCTGTAGTCGCTGCTGCCCGTGAGCTCACCCAGCGGCTTGCTGCTCGACGGCGGCACCAGGTGATCCTGCATGGCATAGATGTTCAGCACCGGCATGGTGATCTGCTTCAGATCCACCTTGCGGCCGCCCACTTCCAGCGTGCCCTTCGACAACCGGTTTTGTTTGACGAACAACGTCAGGAACTGGCGAAACATCTCGCCGGCCTGGTCGGGACTGTCGAAAATCCACTTTTCCATGCGCAGGAAATTCTCCAGCGCCGCGGCGCTGGTGTTCGGGTCGTTGAGCTGATGCAACAGGTCGACGTACTTCTGGCTGTTCAGCCGGAACGGCATCAGGCTCACGAACAATGCATTGAGCGCTTCGCCCGAAACATTGCCCGTCGCCGCAACCAGCGCATCGACATCGACATGTTTCGCCCACTTGGTGAGCAGATTTTCCGGCGTATGGAAATCCACCGGCGTGACCATCGTGATCAGATTACGCAGCCGCTGCGGATGGAGCGCCGCGTAACACAGGCTCATCGAGCCGCCCTGGCAGACGCCGAGCAGATTGATCCGATCCTGACCGCTGGCCTTGCGCACGAAGTCCACACAGTGCGACATGTAACGCAACACGTAATCTTCCAGCGCCAGGTAACGATCGGCGCCGTCGGGATAGCCCCAATCGATGAGATAAACATCGACGCCCCGTTGCAACAGGCCGCGGATCAACGAGCGATCGGCCTGCAGATCCATCATGTACGGCCGATTGACCAGCGCGTAACTGATCAGCACCGGCGTATGCACGCGGTTCTCGGGCGCGACGACTTCCGAGGGCCGATAGCGATACAACGTGATTTTGTCTTCGGTGAAGACGGCCTCTTTGGCCGAGCTGCCGATCGTCACTTCGCCGGCGTTCGCAAGCGCCGCGAGCCCCTGCGACATGCGCCGCATGAAATCGTTGGTGATGGCAGCAAGCTCGGCCGAGCCCGGCGTGGCGCCGCTCATGATCGTTCCTCCCCACGCGCTGCAGCCAGCTGACTTTCCAGCGTGGCAATGCGTTCGCGCAACTCGCGCATCTGCTTATGCACCGTGTTCAACTCGGAGCGCGTCGGCAGATCGAACTGTTTCAACGTGCGCTCCAACACGGCTTGCTGGCGCGTCTTCAAGCGGATGGCTGCATTGCCGAGCTGCGCCTGCAGTTTGCAGTACGATTCGCTGTGCGCCACCTGTGCAAACACTTTCTCTCCGCACTCCACCCACAAGTTGTACAGCTCGCGATAATCGTCGATGCCCGGCGCAGCGCCGTGCTTCGCGCGCCGCTCGCGAATGGCCGCTTCCAACATCGCCAGCGCATCGGTCTGGACCTTGGACCACACCGTGCGCAGCTCTTGCTCCAGGTGTTGATACTCGGCTTGCGCGGCCAGCAGCTCTCGCCATGCTTCGGTCTGTTCGCGAGCCAGACCCAGCGCCGGCATGCGCGAGATCAAGTCGGCGAATTGACGAGTCGCGCCCTCGCCGGCCGAAGCCGCGCCGGCCCAAGTGCCTTGCCACGCATTGAGCATTTCTTCGCCGAACTTCAGCGGCGTCTCGCCTCCCGCACTTCGCTGCGCGAACTGCTGCCATCCCTGCAGATAGGACTGCCCGGCTTCCAGCCAGCGCATGCCGAGATCGCGGTACTGGTCCGAGACGCCTTCAGATTGCGGGCCGCCGGTGCTTGCTGCATCGGCGCCAGGCATGCCGGCGCGGCGCAACTGCTCGCGCTGTTGCTCGATCCAGGCCTGGATCCAGTCGGATCCGTCGTTTTTCGACTCGGTCATTGCCGCTTCCGAAGCTCATCGACACGGCATTATCAATGGTCCTGGCGCGAATTGCCTCAACTCGGTGGTCTTCTGTTGCACCGCCAAATGCACGTCGTTACAGTAGCCCGCCCCCGACGCTCGAGGGTTGTATTGTGTCCACCATGCCGGAGCGCGCCGAAAGCCTGTCGAGCTGAGCATGAGCGAAGAACGACTGATCAAAAAATACGCGAACCGGCGCCTGTACGACGCCGCGCAAAGTCGTCACATCACGATCGACGACATCCGTGACATGGTGATTGCCGGCACGCGCGTGAAGGTGATCGAGGACAAAAGCAATGAGGACATCACGCGCCTCGTGCTCTTGCAGGTGATCGCCGATCAGGAACAATTCGGCCGTCCCATCCTTTCGACCTCGTTGCTCGAATCGATGATCCGCTTTTATGGCAACTCCATGCAGAGCTATTTCAGCAGCTATCTCGAGAAGAGCGTCGAGACGTTCATCCGCCAGCAGGAAGTCATGCAGCAGCAGATGAATCGGACCGGCTCTCCGGGCAGCGCGCCCAATCCGCTCGCCGAGCTGGCTCGACAGAACCTGGAGCTGTGGGCCAAGATGCAGGAGACGCTGTTGGCGACGTTCACGCCGCCTCGCGATCAAGCTCGCGACACCCAAGCCAACAATACGAAGAGCAAGACTGGCGGCAAAGCTCCCGATAGCGACGCCGACGAGTCCTGACGTTTTCGTCCGCGCACGCATGCCGCTGAAGATCTGTTTCGTCGCTTCGGAAATCGCGCCGCTGGCCAAGACTGGCGGGCTTGCCGACGTCGCCGGCGTGTTGCCGCGCCATCTGCATGCGCTGGGTCACGAGGTGCGCGTGTTCATGCCGTTGTACTCGAGCATGAGCAACGGCGTGTTGCGAGATGCGCGGCCGGTGGCCGCCGCACAGAATGTGCCGTTGGCGCTGGGCGCGCATCGTTATTCGTTCACCATTCTCGAATCGCGGCTGCCGAACTCCTCGGTGCCTTTGTATTTAGTGCACTGTCCGGAAGTTTACGATCGGCCGTCCATCTATACCTCGGGCGTCGATGAGCATCTGCGCTTCCTGGTGTTGCAACGAGCGACGCTCGACGCCTGCCAGCGGATGCAGTTCGCACCGGACATCCTGCACTGTAATGACTGGCACACGGCGCTGATGCCGATGATGCTCAAGAGCGTGTACGCCTGGGACAGCCTGTTCGCGGCGACCCGCCCGGTGCTGTCGATTCACAACATCGGCTACCAAGGCATTTTCCCGGCGGGCACGACTTACGACATTGGCGGCGATGTGAGTCGGCTGATATCGCCGGAAACAGCGGCGGGCGGCGCATGCAACTGGCTGCGTGAAGGCGTGCGACATGCGCATCGGGTCACGACGGTCAGCCCGACGTATGCCAAGGAGATTTGCACGCCGATCGGCGGTCACGGCCTCGATGGCGTGCTGCGCTCACGCGCCGACGGTGTCGTCGGCATTTTGAATGGCGTGGACTACAACGACTGGAATCCCGCGACCGACCGTTATTTGAAGCATCACTACTCGCCGGAGAATCTGTCCGGCAAGCGCTTCACCAAGCGCTCGCTGCTCGATTGGTTGAATCTTTCCGTCAGCGACAGCGCGCCGCTGGTCGGCGTCGTCTCGCGCATGACGGTCCAGAAAGGTTTCGATTTGTTGTTCGACTCGCTGCCGCGGATTCTCGAGACGCGCGATATGGGCCTGGTTGCGCTCGGCAGCGGCGAGCCGCACTACGAAAATTTCTTCGTTCATTTACAACAGCGGTTTCCCGACCGTGTCGTCTTCCATCGCGGCTACAGCGAAGAGCTGTCGCATCTGATCGAAGCGGCCAGCGATATGTTTCTGATGCCGTCGCAGTACGAGCCCTGCGGGCTGAATCAAATGTACAGCCTGAAGTACGGCACGGCGCCCATCGTCCGGCGCACCGGCGGTCTGGCGGATTCGGTGCAGATGTGGGATCCGGCGACGCGCCAGGGCACCGGTGTCGTGTTCAACGATTTCGATGTGCCGGCGGTGGAATGGGCCATCCACACCGCGCTCGACTTCTTCAAGGATCAGGACGGCTGGACCCAGCTCATGCTAAACGGCATGGCGCAGGACTTTTCCTGGGACCGGCAGACCGGCGAGTACGTGAAGCTGTATCGCGAGCTCACCGGCAAATGGGATTGATCCCGCTGACTGTTTACAGTCAGGAACAATCGATCATTTCATTACAGCCAGATTGACGCTGCCGGTCTCGTTGAACGGGATTTTCTTCAGGAAACGGATGTCGGTGAGCAGCTTGCCCTCGACCGCGTAATTCACCTGAGTGCGGCCGTTGAGCCGCGACAGCAGCCGGCCGACGCCACTGACGAAGTTGGTCCGCACCGTCATCTCGAAATCCATCTCACCGTTGGCGGGTACGGTGAACGGCTTGTTCAACTTGCCCTCGGCGAAGCCATCGCCTTCCAGGAATATCTTGTAATCCAGCCCCGTGACCGGCAGCTCGCGATCGTTCGGGTTCTCCACGTTCATGCGGATCAGGAACTGCTGGTTGAAAATATCCGCCGACATCATCGCGACCGCCACCAGGGCGAGCCGTGGCGCTTCCAGCTTCGGACGCATGGTGCTACAGCCGTTCACGCCGACTGCCAGCGCGAGAATCACAAGGCAACGAGCGATGATCCTGTTCATCGGGTCCCCCAGAGGAATGGGGGCGAAGGATAACAGAGGGCGGCGCCTGGATTATGTGACGCAGCCCCCGCCCGACCGGCCTAGGGCTGCTGTAACCGAGCCAGCATGTCGCGCGTCACCAGCGCGACGCCTTGTTCGCTCATGTAGAAGCGGCGGGCGTCGTCCTCGCGGTTGACGCCGATCTGGGTGCCGGGAGGCACGACGCCGCCGGTGTCGACGATGGCGCGCTTGATGACGCTGCCGGCGCCCACCTTCACGTCGGGGAAGATCACCGAGCGCTCGATGTAGCTGCGCTCGTCGATGCGGACGTTCGAGAACAATAGCGATTGATTGACGGTGGCGCCGGAGATGATGCAGCCGCCCGAGACCATGGAATTGATCGCCATGCCGCGCCGGCCATCCTCGTCGAGCACGAACTTCGCGGGCGGATACTGGCGCTGATAAGTCCAGATCGGCCAGTGATCGTCGTAAATGTTCAGCTCGGGATTGACGTAGATCAGCTCCATGTTGGCGTCATAGAACGCATCCACCGTGCCCACGTCGCGCCAGTAATGCTGAACGCGCGTCTCGTTGTCCGTGAATGGATACGCGATCACTTTGTGACTGTTGAGCGCGCCGGGAATGATGTTCTTGCCGAAGTCGTGCGAGGTGTCCGGCCGCTTGGCCTGCTCCTCGAGCAAGCGATACAGCAGACTCGCTTTGAATACATAGATGCCCATGGAGCCGAGCGCCATGTGCTCCCGGCCCGGGATGCCTTCGGGCTCCTTGGGCTTCTCGGAAAACTTGGTGATCCGATAGTCCGGATCGACGCTCATGACGCCGAACGCAGTGGCCTGCTCGCGCGGCACTTCGACCACGCCTACTGTGATATCGGCGCGCTTGGCGACGTGCGAGGCGAGCATCACGCCGTAATCCATCTTGTAGATGTGATCGCCCGCCAGCACCAGGATGTGCTTGGGATTGTGCAGCTTGATGATCTGCAGGTTCTGATACAGCGAATCGGCGGTGCCGCGGTACCAGGAATCGCCCATCTGCTGCTGCGCCGGAATGATCTCGACGAACTCGCCGAACTCGCCGCGCAAGTAGCCCCAGCCGCGCTGGATATGCTGAATCAGCGAATGCGATTTGTACTGGGTCATCACCTGAATGCGGCGAATGCCCGAGTTCACGCAGTTCGACAGGACGAAGTCGATGATGCGGAACTTGCCGCCGAACGGCGTGGCCGGCTTGCAGCGGAAATCGGTGAGATGCTTCAGACGCTCGCCGCGTCCGCCGGCCATGATCACCGCCAGCGTATTGCGTGTGATGCGGCTGACGTAACGGCGGGTCCGGGCTTGCGTTTCGTCGCGTCGGCGCCCCAAACCTTCCCTCGATCGAGCGGGCTCTGCTCTATCGTCCATATCGCGCAATCTCGCTTCGCGTCGGGCAGTCCCGTCGGCACGGGAACCATCCGTTGGGTTGACCGACCGCAGTGTCGGCGACGACCGCAGCCGCTTGCCTCGCAGGCGCGGCTTCGGCATTGTGGGCTGCTCGCCATCCCCATCCTCGAAAGATTGGGGCCGGTGAGGCTCCGGCGCCACAGTCTGCCGGAACCCCGCATCCAGAGTAAGCATACCGGCATGCTGCAACGGTTTTATAACGACGTCGTCCTCGCGCTCGGACATGGCTGCGGCTCCTCGCACCTGGCGGGCTGGCGTCGCTGTCCGCCCGCACTAACGATCATCTGTGCATTAACGTTGGGACTGTCCTGCAAGGTCCATGCTCAAGCGACAGGCAACGACGCTGACAACGCTAACAACACGCCGACAGCCCCGACCTGCCTGCCGGACGGCAGTGGTTCTCTCAAGGCCCGGCTGTCGGGCGCAGTGCAAGCAGAGCTCGTTTGGGGCAACGAAGGCACGGAGTGCACCGGCGCCGTGCGCCCCGATGGCGGTATTCGCGTACGTTTCAGCCACAAAGACGGTGTCGACGGCGGCCGCCTGGTGCTGCTGTTCGGGATCGCCGCGTTGCGCGAAGGACAGTCGGCCAAGGCACTGCCGGTGAATGTGACTGTCATACGAGAAGGCCTGGGCGAGTTTTACAGCACCCAGGGAGATAACAAATGCACGCTCGATGAGGTGCGGCAGGAGCCGCTGGTCGGCATACCGCACCGTTCCCGTTCGTACCGCATCATTGCGCGCGGCTTTTGTACACACCCTGCACGGGCCGTGCGGGGCAACGGCGTCATCCTGCTGCCGCGCTTCGACTATGTAGGCCGGATTGACTTCGACGCCGAAGACAAAGATGAAACACTTGAAGGCGGAGCGATGACGGCGCAGGGCCGGATGAAACAGCAATGATCAGCAAATTCACGATGTCTGCATGGCGGCGCCTCGCCCCGGCGTTTTTGATTTGTATGCATCTGGGCGGCCCGGCGCTGGGCGCCGACGCGTCGGCCAGTCCGCCGGCCGCACCCGAGGTCACGGCCAAAGACCTGGACCGCGTCTTCCAGCGGGACAGCCTGCAGATCGCGACTCCGGACGCGCGCCTGCACCGTTTCAATACCTGGATCGCCGATGACGATCAGCGGCGTCAGCGCGGCCTGATGTTCATCCGCAAGCTGCGCCCCGACGATTCCATGCTGTTCATCTATCCGCAGCCAATGACCGTGGCGATGTGGATGAAGAACACCTACGTACCGCTGGACATCCTGTTCGTGGCGGCTGACGGCAAGGTGATCCACATCGCTGAGAATACCGAGCCGCACTCGCTGAAGACGATCGAATCCGGCGGTATAGTGCTGGGCGTGGTCGAATTGCCCGCCGGCACGGCAGCGCGCCTGAAAATCACGCCCGGTGCGCAAGTGATTCACGCCGCCTTCTCAGCGCCTCAACCGTAACCATGCTCGACCTTCCCGGCCATCCCGTCATCGACAAAACCGCTCTGGTGGGTGGCTGTCTGCGGCTGCCGGTGCGGATCGATGCGCAGCGTCTGGCCGCCGAGGTCGCGGTCCTGCCTGCGACGTTGTGGGGCTCGACGGGCGGACGCGTCGGCGTTCATCGCAACGCCGAGGCTTTGTTTCTTCGCGGTTACGCCCCCGCCCAGGGAGCCTTGCCGATCGAGGATCGCGAGCCGCTGGCGATGCTGCCGTATGCCCGCGAGATCATCGAGCAGTTGATACCGGCCCCGCCGCAGCGATGTTTACTCGCGCGCCTGCCCGGCGGTGTATCCATCGACCCGCACATAGATCGCGCACCCTATTTCGCCAAGACCCTGCGGCTGCATTTTCCGATCGAATCGCATGAGCAGGTGCATATGATCGCGGGCGAGCTCACCTATCTGATGCGGCCCGGCGAAGTCTGGGTGTTGAACAACAGCGCGCCGCATGCCGTATGGAACGCGGATCCGGATCGTTCGCGCACTCACATGATATGTGACTTCCTGCCGACGCCCGCCTTGCTCGCACTCATGACCTCGGGCGAGCGCGATCTCGGCCAGCATAACGCTGCGGTCGACCGGCACTTCGCCACGCACGCTACGGGATGATCGTTACCCCTCGATTCGTGTTCCTGCATTTGCATAAGTCCGGCGGCACCTTTGTGAATGCCGGTCTCATGCAGCACATCGCGGGCGCGAGGCAACTCGGGTATCACCTGCCCCGCTCCATGCTGCCTGCGCAGTACGCAGCGCTGCCGCTGCTGGGCCTGGTGCGCAATCCCTGGAGCTATTACGTTTCGTGGTACAGCTTTCAACGCTCGCGCCCTAGACCGAATGCATTGTTTCAAGCGCTGAGCAACGGCGGCGCGCTGGACTTCGCCGGCACGATTCGGAACATGCTGAATCTGGAGCGCGACACGGCGTTGCTGGATCGAGTGCTCGCGGCCCTGCCGGCAGCGTACATCAATCAGGGACTGAATCTGCCGAGCGTTGCTCTCGCACCGATCCGTGGCAGCGGACTGGGCTTCTATTCGTTTCTATATCGTTATTTGTATGGGCCCGATGTCACCGCCGTAAGGCTGGCGCGCATGGAGCAGTTGCGTGTCGAAGTGCCACCCCTGCTGGAGTCGGCAGGTGAGCCTGTGACATCGGCGCTGCGTGACTACATGAGCACTGCGCCGGCACTGAATACTTCAGAGCATGCGCCTCATCGCCAGCTCTACGATGCCGAGCTGGCGCAATTGGTGGCCGAGCGCGATCGGCTGGTCATCGAACGTCACGGCTACTCGTTCTAGCAGTAGCAGCGACGAATCCGCTCACTTATTGGACATGCGCGGCGTGCGCTCGATCGCCTTGAGCTGCAGCTTGTTGTCTTCCTGCAGCCGGTCCCAATCACGCGCGGTCATGCACGACGTCTTTTTTCGGAGCCGCGAGCCGGTCGGCACGTCCTGACGGCACAGCAGTATCTGGCCGTTCTCGTTCTTGATCTGGTAGCCGGCCTTTTGCATGGCGATGATCTTGTCGGCGTCGAGCTCGCCTTCGGTCAGTGAGCTTGCTTTGGGGGCAGGCTCCGGGGTGGCGGCGTTTTCGCTGACTGGCCTGGCATCGGGCGGTGGCGGCGCCGGAGTTGCGGCTTGGGGTGCCGTTGCCGGTTCGGCGGGAGCAGCGTCCTGCGCGAGTACCTGACCCGTCGCACCGATGGCGACCACCATCAACCAGAGCTGACGAAACATCATGACCGACTCCTCGAGCATCCTTAACTCAACTCAGCGCCCTTAACCTATCCCACGTAGCCTGAACGGACGGCAACACCGGAGCAATCTGCGCTTCATTTGTCCTCCACTTGTCCGCGGCGGGCGCGGTCAGTGTGTAGCGGGACGGCGGCAAAGGCGCAGACAAACGTTCGGCCAGCGCTGAATCTACCGGTAGACGCAGGAACTCGCATAGCCTGGCGACCGTGGCGGCCGGATCGCGAAGCAAATTAGCATATTCGACGACCGCCCAGCGTTCAGCGCCCAACCGCTGCAGATCATCGAGGATGTGGGCATTGGTTCGATCCCACTGCCACGCGGCTATTTCGGCCAGCGGCCGGCCGTTCATGCCGCGCCAGCCAGGCGGCAACAACATCGACCACGGCCCATCGAAGCCATCCAGCTTTGGATACGTGCGCCACTGGCCGGAGCGCCAGGCTTCGATGATGCTGCTGATGTTTTCACGCGGATCGCGCCACAGAAACACGAATCGCGCATCTGGAAAGATGCGATTGAAGAACGGAATGCGCAGCGAGTTCTTCGGTGTCTTCTCCAGGAACCATCGCTGGCCGGGCTCCGGCAGCGGCTGACCGGTATGGTCCCGCAGGCGTGACAGAATCTCCTGGCGAATATCATCGGCGATGGCGTCGCTGGCGTGCTCCGCGGTCAGGCGATTTGAATCAACGCCCGGCGCGCCCGGCCGCAGACTCTCGATGCCTTCCACCAGCCAATGCGCTTCTCCGCCGACCGTGCACAGCTGTGAGCTGGCTGCCAACGTTTCGAACAACAGCGTGCTGCCGGAACGCGGTGCGGACACGATAAAAATCGGCGCCTCCAACTTCGTCGTGCGTGCGCGCGACGGCGCAGGCGCGCTCGCAGGCTGCTGTGGCAACGAAAGCATTGCGCGCAACACCCGTCCTTCGAGCACTTGATGGGCCGCCACTCGGTTCGTGCGCATCAACAGACCTTCGGACAACTCGCGCGACGCGTTCCGAATGCTGTCGCGAAGACGGACGAACTCGGGCCAGCCATCCGGCTCGTCGCCATACAACGCGTACAGTTGCCGCCAATCCTTGCAGAACGCTTCCAACAAACCGTGATAGCGAACCAGGCGCGCGCGACCGTCGGGAATGGTTTCCTGAGCGATCAGCTCCGAGCGCAGGTCGAGAATCAAGAAATCGATCTCACCGGGCGTCATGACGGGCGCGAGCCTGGCGCGCTCCATGAGCGGGGACAGCTGACGGTCCGGGATGTATGGAACCTGGCGCACTGGCGCGGCGGGATTGTCACTTTGCGCGACCAGCTGCCAGAAGTTGGCGCTGCCCGAAGTATCCGCGACCAGGTGAATGCGCTCGTCCGTCGTGAAGTTCTCGACTCGATGCGGCCGCCAGTTATCGAATACCCAAGCCTCGCCCGCCGCCATGTGCACGACCTGATCCGCGCAATAGAAACGAACTTCCGGCCGCGTCGCGATGGGAATGTGCAGACGGACGCGCGTGAACCAGTGATAGTTGATATCGGCATGCTCCGGCACAATCGCGCCCGGCGCCAGGCGCAACAGGCGCGAGCGACTCCACACCACGCCGAAGCTCGCCAGAATCTGACGGATGTACGGCGATTGCTGGAGATGCGCCGTCGCTTGCATGCGGCCGTTGACGTCGTCGTTCTCGCCGCCGTCGACGCTGATCAGACGTGCCGCGCTATTGCCCTTGATATCGTTCGGGTGCCGAGCCCAGGCTTCAGCAGGCAAGGCCGCCACCTCGGCGCGCAGGCGTTCCACATCGAAGCGCCACGGCAAACGATAGAACGGCTTGGGCAAACGCATGACTACGCCGCCTCCGACGCTTTCCGGAAATCCCCCATCGCGGGCACGATCATTTCGAGCGCGGCGCG
This sequence comes from Steroidobacter agaridevorans, assembly GCF_009932555.1. Classification (GTDB taxonomy): domain Bacteria; phylum Pseudomonadota; class Gammaproteobacteria; order Steroidobacterales; family Steroidobacteraceae; genus Steroidobacter; species Steroidobacter agaridevorans. The sequence goes on along the minus strand of NZ_BLJO01000004.1, from coordinate 222,925 downwards.
CTCCGCCTCGGTGAGATGCGGATTCCAGATGTCGAAGATCAGCACGACGCGGGTGCGCTCACTGCGATTCCACGCCTCGTGCTCGTAGGTGTCGTCGAAAATGACGGCGCGACCTTCGCGCCACTCGTGCACTTCGCCGCCGACCTTCAAGGCGCAATCGGGCGGCACGAGCAACGGCAGATGTCCGACCAGTCGCGTGTTGGTCACGCCGCGATGGGGCAACAAATGCGTGCCGGCCGTGAACACCGAGAACAACACTTCCGGACCGTGATCGCGCACATGAGACAACGGCAGGATGTCGAGCGTGCTCGCCGTCACGGGGCACGCCGCACAGTTGTCGGCGCGCCGCTCGCCATGACGGTAAAAGTAATAACCATTCCAGCTCGGCGGCGATTGCAGGCCGCGCAGGTTTTCCTTTTCGATCGCCTCCGTCGTAAACACGCGCTCACGGCCGGCGGTGCTAGGCAGGAGCTGTAACAACTCTTGTCGAATCGCGAACGTCTGCGCTTCGAGCCTCTCGATCCAGGGGAACAGCGCTCGATCCAGATAGGCAGCCGGCGGCACGTCCGGCACATAGAAAAATGTCGGTTGCTGGCGCGGATCCGGATAGACCGGCGCCTCTTCCCGAAAGTAGATGCGCAGCGCGCGCTCGACACGGTCGAGCGAATCGGCGCCGAATTTTTGTCGCAACGGCTCGAGCAGATTCGCGAACGTCGCCTTGCGCGTCTGTCTCACCATGCGCACGGCATGTTCGACCATCGGCCGCAAGCCCGGCGCCGTGGTCTCGGCGCTAGTCCAGCGGCCTTGCGCCTGAGCGTCGTTGCTGGCCCGGAAATACTGGAGCGCCGCCTGGTCCTGCTGCCCGGCGCGTTCCAGCGCGATCGCATAGTGCAAGCGGATGATGAACATGCCCGGCGCCAGCTTGATGGCGGCGCCATGCGCTGCGAGCGCGCCATCCACGTTGCCGGCGGCGTCGTGCACGCGCCCGAGATAGTGACGACTCAAGGCATGGTTGGGATTGGATTCGATGGCGGATTCCAGCAACTGCTGCGCGCGTGGCAGCTGTCCGCGGCGCAGGGCGATCAGGCCCAAGGCGTTGAGCGAATCGATATCGCCTGGCCGGGACTGCAACGACTGGCGCGCCAGCCGCTCCGCTTCGTCGAGCCGGCCTTGCTGTAACAGGGTTTGGACGTCGGGTGAATTCATTCCGAGCTACTATAGCTGCCTATGAGCCACGCAGACCTGCGCCGCTATATCCGCACCTACGATCAGGACCTGGATCCGCAGCTGTGCCAGCAAATGATCGGCTCGTTCTCGGGGCTGGAGCGTTTCCAGCTGCGCAACGGCCGCGGCGTGCGTAGAGGATTGGAGGACTCGGCCTGGACCGAGCTGAACGTCAGCCGCCTGTCGGACGCGGCCTTCCAGGGCATGTTCCGCAAGCTCATCGATCGGGCGCTGGAGCGCTACAACCGCGACATCGAGCTGGCCCTTCCCATCCCCAACTCGCCGGTGTTCTCCAACCTGACGTTGAAGCGCTACCGCGCCGGGCAACAGGAGCAGTTTCAGCTGCATTTCGATTCCATCAACCATGTGGCGAATCGTTACCTGGTGCTGCTGTGGTATCTGAACGATGTCGAGCAAGGCGGCGAAACCCGCTTCCCGCAACTGGACGTGGCCATCCCGGCGCGCGCCGGCCGCTTGCTGATGTTTCCTCCGTACTGGATGTACCAGCACGAAGGCATGCCACCGGTCTCGGGCGACAAGTACATCATTTCCACTTACCTGCTGTTCATCGATCCGAGTAATCCCAGCGCTGTAAATAAGGCCGTAGCAGAGGGATGACCGGCGCGAGGTGTCGTTCGTAGGCGCGCCAGCGCCCCACCGCCTTCTGATTCACCGGCTGCACGACCTGCGAATAGCTCGGCGTGCTGATGAAACCTTTGGCGCGTGCGTGCTCGGCCGGCGCCAGCATGCCGTCGTGCCAGGGCAGGTGCAGGAACTCCGCGATCTCGCGCACGCCGCGCTCGAAGTCGGCCACGAAATTCTCGTAGCGAACCTCCAGCACATTCGGCGACAGCAGGGCCGACTGCTGATACCAGAAGTCGAACGAACGACGGTAGCCGTCCGCCAGCGTCTGCAGGTCCGAGCACAACATCACGAAATGCGGCGCGCGGAAGTGCTGCATGAAACAGCTCAGAACCACATCGCAAGGATGGCGGATCGCCAGAATGATGGGGGCGTTCGGGAACAGTCGTTGAATTGCCGGCAAGCGCAGCATGTTCAGCGGATTCTTATCCACCAGGCGCTGCCCGGGCTCCAGCTGCACCTTGGCGGCCGCGCGTGTGAAGTAACGCGCTCGAATCGTGCGCAGTTGCTCGGGCGTGAGCTTCGCCAGCTGCTCCGGGTAGTAAACTCCGGCGGCGACGATATCGTCGAGCGCAGCCTGCACGATCGGCTGCTCGTCCATCGAACGCAGCGCGGGATGCGCGTCCAATGTCTGTTCCAGCAGCGTCGTGCCCGAGCGGGGAAATGCGACGACGAAGATCGGGCTGTCCTGCAGGGAAGGCGGATCGGCCGCGTCCCACCGTTCGATGTCTTGCGGATCGCAGCTCCATTTCGCGATCTCCCAGGTCGGCCTGCCTCGCACGACCGCGAGCGGCGCCGTCAATTCGAGGTGCGCGATCTGCGACTCGTGAGCCTCCACCATGGCCGCGAACGCCTCGTCATAGCTGCGCAAGGCGTCCAGCGAGCGCACCAGAGGAAACAATGCGAAATGCCGGTCGTGAAACTGGCTCGTGCCCTGCAATGTCCGCTCGAACAGCTCACGCGCGAGCTCGTGGTTCCCGGCCCGCTGCGCGATCTGGGCTCGCATGATGAGCAGGTCCGTGCCCAGCGATTGGGCCTGCGGATCCGCTTCCAGTCGAGCGATCAGCTGCTGAGCTTCGGGAATCCGATTGGTGCGTTCCATGATTTGCGCCAACGTCAGCGTCGCGCGAGGGTCGAGTTGCGTGGCATGCAGCTGGCTCACGACCCGCTCGGCGAGCCGGGTCTCGCCAAGATTCAGGATGCGATGACCGGCCTCGGCGAGCTGCTCCGGCGCCAGGCCCGAGAAATCAGTCCAGCCTTGCAGCGCGGCTGTCGCCTCTTCCATCGCCATGGATTCGTAACAGGCCTTGATGTATTCCGAGCGCATCAAAGCGTTGGCGGGCGCCAGTTCGACAGCCCGCTTGAGTACCGCGCGCGCGGATTCGTAATCGCGTCGGTCCAGGTGCGTGAGCCCGACGTTGAAATGAAACTCGGGTGTGGCGCAGCCCAACTCGGCGGCGCGCGTGTACGCCTGCAACGCCTGATCGTACTGCCCCAGTCCCCGTCGCACCGTCCCCAGGTTCATCCAATAGTTCGCGTTGTGCGGCTGCAGTTCGATGAGCTTTGCGAACACCGGCTGGGCTTCGGCGTATCGCTCGAGCGCATGCAATACGGCGCCCCACAAGTTCAGCACCGGCTCGTTGGTCGGCAGCGCGCTCGCAAGCTGGCGGCACAACGGTTCCGCTCGCTCGAACTGACCGGCGCCATACAGCGCGGCGGCTTCACGCATCCATGCCTGTAACGTCGCCTTTGGGACTGGGCTCATGCCATCAAATAACCAGAAAAAAGGCCGGGAGGCAAAGCCCCCCGGCCCTGGATCACCGTCCCACGCGGGACGCCGAAATCAGAACTTCTGCGTCACGCCGACGAACCAGCGGCGACCCAGCAGGTCGTACGTGGACACGTCGGTGTTCGCATTGATCACGTTGTTCTGATACAGCAGCGGCGGCTGCTTGTCGTTGAGGTTGATTCCGCCGAACTGGATCTTGGTATCGGTCGGGAACGTGTAACCGATGCTGGCGTCGATGTACGTCATCGAGCCGATCTGCAGCGGCGGCGCGTTCTCGATCAAGCCGTCCGGATCGTTGACCTGCAGGCTGTGGATGTAACGCACCGACAGCAGGCCGTCGAAGCCGCCCATCGCCCAGCCGATGCCCATCAGGCCGCGCCACTTGGCGTAGTTGCCGAACTGACGATCGAACGTGCCCGCGATTTCGATCGGGGCCGCGCCCGGCGCCGGCGTGCTCTCGTAGCTCAGGATGCGAGTCACATCCAACGAGATGTTGAACGTGCCCGCCGGCGTATCGCGCAGCGAGTATTTCACGCCGATGTCGACACCGTCGGTCTCGAGCTTGCCGAGGTTCACGATGGGCTCCTCGAACACCTGGATCTCGCCTGCGACGGCGGTACCCTCGGGGTAGCGATGGATCAGGCCGCAGAACGCCGGGTTGCCGGTGTTCACGCACTGGGTGCTGGCGAAGTTCGGATCCAGCTGCGTGATCAGGTCCTCGATCTTGTACGTCCAGTAATCGGCCGTGAACGACAGACCTTCGACGAAGTTCGGATCGTAGACGAAGCCGGCCGTCATCACCTCGCCGGTCTCCGGCTTCAGGTTCGGCTGGCCGGTGATCAAACCGGTGACCTGGCTGTTCGGTTGCGTGAAATCTCCGGTTTGCGGCACGCCCTGGCACGCGATCGCCAGGTTCGGGTTCGCCGCCACCATGGCCGGTGTCAGGTTCGTGCACGGATCGGCAAACGTCGGCGAGTCCTGCGTCGGCGCGAGCGACAGGTCGACGATGGTCGGAGCACGGAACACTTCGGCATACGATGCGCGCACCAACAGATCGGAGATCGGACGGTACTCGACGCGGAACTGCGCGTTGGTCGAATCGCCGATCGAATCCTTGGAGTAGTCGGAGTACCGCACGCCGGCGCTGATATTCAACTGCTGCGCGCCCGGCATATCCTTCAGGATCGGCACCAGGAACTCGGTGTACAGCTCGCGCACGTTGTACTTGGCGTAGGAGTCGCCGCTACAGGTTTCCTGCGCGAGCAGACACGACAGGAACAACGGCGGTTCACCACGCGTCAGTACGTCGACCTCGAACTGGCCTTCCTGCGTTCGATATTCACCGCCCACGGCCATGAGCACCGGACCGGCGGGCAGATCGAAGAGCTCGCCGTTGGCGTTCAACGTGGCGCCGGAGCTCTCATAGCTGTACTCCGTGCGGTAGTTGGTCGAAATCGACTGCAGCGCGGCGATCTGCGCCGGATCCTGTATGTTGAACAGATTGATCGGTGTACAGCCGGCAATGATGTTGTCCGCCGTACCACAACGCAGCACGCCGTCGACCATTGTCGTCGGCCCCACCGCGTTCTGCAGGTCCGACCGCAATATATAGCCCGAGATGTTCGAGTCCTGGTTCTTGCGACCGACCTGGACGCCGGCATCCCATTTCCACGTAGAGGTGCCGACGTCGCCGCGCACGCCCGCGTTCGCGAGGATGTCGTCCGTGTCCACGGTGCTGGCGCGATTGCCGAGCGCTTCCATTCGCGTACGGAACGCAGGGCCGCCGACCAGCACGCCGCCGAAGTCGATGCCGAACGGGTTATAGGCGTTGTTGGCCGAGATGATGATGTCGTCGGCGTTGGCGTCGAACGGCAACGGCGCCAGCTCGAAGCCCGAACGGGTGCGGTTGTAAAGCACCTCGCCGTACGCTTCCGTGGTTTCACCCAGCTTGTAATTCAACATCGTGAACACGCTGCTGCGCTCCTGCGGCGTGATCAGCAGGTTGAACGGCTGATAGTTATAAAGGTCGGAGCCGCCGAAGCAGTGATAGTCGCTGGCCGTCGGACTCGTGCCGGCCGCGCCCGGATTGCGGGACACGACGCCGCACTCCTCCCCGTCCTCGAGGAAGTTGCCGCTGAATGCGCTGTCGCCGATCGAAATGAAGCCATTTGGCGTGCGGCTCGAACCGGCAGCGGTCACCACACCGCCATACAGATACAGAGCGTTCGCGGAGAACGCCCGATCGGCCGCCGAGACCGGATCCTGTTTGCTGTAGCGAGCGCCGAACAGCACGCTCAACTTTTCGCCGGTGGAGCCGAGCGTGAGACTGGCGGTCTGCGACTCGCCGTCGCTCTCGCCGGTCTGGCCGTATTCCACGCTGACCTCGGCGCCCTCGTAGTTCTTCTTGGTGATGAAGTTCACCACGCCGGCGATCGCGTCGGAGCCGTACACGGCGCCCGCGCCTTCCTTCAGCACTTCGACACGCTCGATCATGTTGATCGGGATCATGTTGACGTCGACGGCCGATGTCGTCGTGTTGCCGAGAATGTTGAGACGACGGCCGTTCAGCAGCACCAAAGTGCGCTGAGCGCCGAGGCCGCGCAGTTCGACGTTGGATTCGCCGGTGCCGCCGCCGTTGTTCACTTGCGGATTGGTGGCGGCGCCGGAGATCGCCGGCACGCGCATCATCAGATCGCCCATCGTCTTCACGCCGGTGTTGGCGATCGTGCTGGAGTCCATGACGAACACGGGGCTCGCGGTTTCTTCGTCGACGCGACGAATGCGCGAACCGGTGATCACCACTTCTTCAATGGGACGGGCAGCCGAGTCGGTTTCCTGGGCTACCGCGGGGACGGCCGTGACGGCCGAGGCCGCACTGGCCAGCAGCACGCAATGCACTGCGCGCCGAAGCGAGTTACTGGTCGAGATCATTTTTTCCGCTCCTCCTGCGAGGGATTGAAAGTCAACGGCATCCAATTGCGCTGAACGCTCTTGTGATCGATTCACAACAACTGCCGAGCGAGATCGGCGACAGCGCTGGACCGAAGGGCGCGGAGCATACAACCGTTGCTTTCCTGTCAACAAGCGTATTTGCTGCGGCTCCCCCGAAAAGGGAGCTTGAAAATCACCCACTTAAGTGAGTGAATTGGAGCACGAAGTGATGAGTGTCGAACCCTCGTTGCAGGTTGACAACGGCGTGTGAGCGATTTATGCACGCCCCCAGCTGGCCAATTCGGCTGTAGTTTTTCCAGCACGCCCGACCGACGACCGGCACCCGCGACCTGCTCGAGGCGCTGGCGCGCACGCGCTCGCCTCGACTGGACGGCTTGAAAAATCCAGCACTTGACTGCGATCGACGACAGTGGCGGGCCGACCTTTCCAGACGCTCGCTGCAGAGCGCGATGCGGCTCGATCAGTGGACATGCGGCTCCGCACTGCTTGGTGAAGCATGGAAAGCTGTCGCATGCATTGCTCGTTTCGCGCTGAGGGCGATGCAGCGCCATGCATGATCAGCCGACGTCGAAACACGCAGCGTTGCGCACGGGCGTACTCGTTTTTTGTTTGCTTCCAGCGCCCGGCGAGCGAATTTTTGCGATATGCGCGCGAACAACAATGGCGCGTCGATTGCGCGAGTGTCAGTTGAAGATTACTGCACGCGCGACGAAGATGGATTGACGGAAGGAGAGGATCAAATGCGCCGTTGCCTGCTCATCGGATTGTTGTGGTACTCGCTGTCGTCGTTGGCAGCCGAACCGGTCGAGATGCCGCCGGAGTTTCTGACGTGCTCGCGCATTCAGCAGAACGGTGAACGGCTCGCGTGCTACGACCGGGCGGTCGCGTACTTGCAGCGTGGCGGCGAGCATGTGCCGGCGCCGTCCGCCGAGAGCAGCTTCGGGCTGCAAACCAATGTCACTGAATCGCGCGCCGAAAAGGCGGGCTCGGAGCAGAGCGAAGCAGCGCTCTCATCCGTGACTGCAAACGTCAGCGACGTGAGCTCCATGAGGGACGGTTTGCGAATCGCGCTCGACAACGGCCAGACGTGGCGCCAGATCACCGGCTCGACGGCTTTTGCGCCCAAGGCCGGCGACCAGGTCACGATCCGGCGCGGCGCTTTCGGCTCGTTCTTGATGGACGTTCCCAATGGCCCGGCGCTGCGCGTCCGGCGCATCAAGTAGACGCTGTCATAACCTTCGATATGGACCCTCAGCCCGCTTGAGAAAATCCCGCGGCGCGGCTAATTTCGCCGACGCAGTGGCATGAATTGATCAATAAACAGCGGCCTGACAATCGATCAGGGCAGGGAGCGAATTCGATGCGTGCTATTACGATTTACGCAGTGCTCGCGGTGACACTGGCTGGTTGCGGCGCGCCCGCACCGAAGGAGAGCCTGCCAGCGCCCGCCCCGGCCGTGCCGGCAAATGTAGCTCCCGCCGCACCGGCAGCCGAGCCCGCACCGGCGCCACAATCGATCGCTCAGGCGGCGGCCGACGACAGCGAAGTCGTCTGTCGCAACGAGAAGCCGTTGGGTACTCGCATCGGCAAGCGCGTCTGCAAGACCCGCGCTCAATTCAAGATGGAAGAAGAAGCCGCGCAGCAGATGATGAAGGCCCGCGACCGCAAGGGTGGCGGCGGCGCCGACCCGGTCATGGGCAACTAAGCGATGGCTGGAGCAGGCGCCTGACTCGAGGCGCCGCCCAAGCGCGACCGTTCAACAGCCGTGACGGGTCCGCTCACAGGGAGTCATCGTGACTGCCGGCAACATCTGTAATCCATTGCTGGTCGTGCTCTGCACGTAATCGGCGGTCTTCGGTTTGCCGTTGGCATCCAGGGTGCGCGCAATCCGCGAACCGCTGACTCGATACTTCTGCCACGACGGAGTCCGATCCTTGGCTGCCACCCGCTTGGCCGGAGCAGCCTGGGCCTGGTTTGCACCGGCCTGCGGCTGGCTCGGCGCATTTGCACAGCCGAGTAAAAGTGCCGACAGCATCAATGCGCCACTGGCGCACACGACTTCGAGCTTGGCCATGACACGACTCCGCAGCGGTGAAAGGCGCTTGGGACTATATCCGAGACCGCACCGGCCAGATATGTGACCCAGGGCCAATTCAGCTCAGCAGGCCGCCCCCGGACACGAACGGCCAGGACTCACGCGCTCCATGCCTCGCCGCGCTGGCCGAACGAATCGATCGCTGCCAGCAATGCCGCCACCTGCTCTCGTTCCTGGGCGGAAAGTTCCGGCCGCCATATGTCGAATATCAGCACCACGCGCGAACGGTCGCTGCCATTGATGGCCTCGTGCTCGATGGTGTCGTCGAACACCCAGGCTGCGCCGGCGCGCCATTCGCGCCGCTCGTTGCCGACGCGTAAATGACAATTCGGCGGCACGATCAACGGCAAATGACAGATCAGGCGTGTGTTCAAGAAACCCGTATGCGGCGGAATGCGCGCGCCCGGCGCAAGCCGTGAAAACAAGATCGAGGGCGTGCGTCCGGGAATCCGGCACAGCGGCAGACCGGCAAGCGCGGCCAATGTTTTCGGGCAGCGCTCGGCATTGCCCGGCACTGGCGCTCCGTCCTTCCACAGAAAGAAGGCACTCCAGGCTGAATTGTTCAGCAACGGATGGTCCTGGCGCGTCGGCGCATCGGCCGACTGGCGAATGTAAGGCTCGAATCCTTGATCGGTCGCGATCAACTGCTGCAGCTCGGCAGCGATCTCGGACGTTGCCGCCTCGAGGGGCGCGAGCCACGGAAACATCTCGCGCGGAAAGAACTGGATGTTCGCCAGTTCCGGAAAGAAATAAGCGCGCGGCTCCTGCACGTAGCGTTGTTTCTTGCCCATCAGAATTTCGACGGACTGCGCGAACCGCGCACTGCCGCCTTGCGCGTGGCCCGTAGCTTCGAGCTGTGTGCGAACGTGGCTTTCCAGCTGTGCGTTGATTCGTTGATACATTTGTTCGGCGTGACGCGCCATCTGCACCACGCCGGGAGGCAATGCTGTGGCTTGCGAAGCCGCCTGCATCGCTGCTGCATAGAATGCGGTCGCCGAGCGCGAAGCATTCGAGGCGACGAGATGATCGCCCTTCATGACCAGCGCACGGATATTCACAGGATCGAGTGCGAGCGTGCGCTCGATGGCCGCCAGCATGGCCGCTCGATCGCCGAGCGACTGACACGCTAACGCCAGGCCGACAAACACGCCCGCATTGGCCTGCCCGCTCGCAACGATCTGCTCGAAGTGACGGCGCGCGGCGCCCGCATCGCCCGCCTGCAAAGCGGCGGCAGCGGCTTCGACGAGACTGCGCATCTGATCTGCCGGAGTTTGCATGACGAGCCCGATGTCCTATTGGAACTCGCGCACGGCCGCCGTCATCGCGCGCACCATGTCTCGCTCGGCGGGCGCGAGCAGCGGATTCCAAACGTCGAAGATCAACACGACCCGCAGCTCATCGCTGCCATTCATCGCCTCGTGCTCGAGCGTGTCGTCGAACACCACGACCTCGCCGACTTTCCACTCGTGCTTTTCGTAGCCCACTCGCAGCCAGCAGCCATCGGGCACGATCAAGGGCAGGTGCGCAACCAGGCGCGCGTTGGTTTCGCCGTTGTGAGGTGGAATGTGAGTTCTCGGCGCCAGTGCCGAGAACATGGCATTCGGACACAGGCCGCCGATAGTCACCTGCGGCACGAGTGCGAGCGCTTCGGCTGTCAACGGACACAGCTGCAGATTTTCCTGCACCGGCACGCCGCCGCGCCAAAGGTGGAACGCGCTCCAGCGCAGCGAATGATTCAACTCGCGCCACTGATTGACGGGATCGCCTTTGCCATACGCGATGTATGGATTGAAGCGATCGTTCTGGGACTGTAGGGCTGCCAGCAGTTCCGCGCGGATGGCATCGGTCTTCGCTTCGAACTCGCCGATCCATGGAAAGTGACTGCGATCGAAAAATGGAATCGCCGGCAGCCGCGGCACCAGCAATTGATTGCTTTCCGAGACAAACGGTTTGGAGCGGCCAGTGACGATCGCCGCGGCTTCCTGCCAGCGCCCCGCGACCGACGGGTCGAGAGCAGCGCGTGTCTCCGCCAGCTTTGTTTCCAAATGCTCGCCGAGCGCTTTCGAGTAACGCTCGACGACGTCGCGCGCATATTCCAATTGGGGCTTGAGCTGTGCCGGCCAGTGACTCGGCGGCGGCGCGACCTTCAAAGCATTCCGATACATGGTCGCGGCGGCGGACGCTCTTCCATAGCGCTCCATCCAATTGGCTCGCGCCAGCAGCGCCGGCAGAAAATAGGCATCGAGCGCGAGCGTCGCCTCGATGACTTCATGCTCCGCTTCCCGATCGCCCTGCCGGGCAAATGCATTGACCAGCGTCATCAGGATCACAGGATCGGCGGGCGCGACCGAGCGTGCGGAACGTAACAATTCGATCGCCGGCGCCAGCTCGCCTCTCTGCAACGCATGCACGCCGAGACTGAACAATGCCTTCGAGTTGTGCGGCTCGAGGCGGCGGACTTCCAGCCACGTGCGCTCTGCCTCATCCCAGCGCCCGGCGTTGGCCAGCTGGCCGGCGGTGCGTATCAGCTGTTCGACCTGGTTCGACATGCGAATGAGCCTAGCGCAAAAAAACGGCGGGCCGAAGCCCGCCGCAGTGATTTGCTTGGAGACCGGCGGCCCGCGCGGGCCGCCGGATTCGAGGCATGGTTAGAACGTGAAGCGCAACCCGACCGCGTACTGCCGACCCAGGGCGTCGTACAGCTGCGGGAAGGTGTTGCCCGAGTTCGAACCCGTATCGGCGGCTTCGTTGCCGACCACCGGCGGATCCTTCTCGAACAGGTTGCTGATGCCGAAGTTCACCGTAGCCTGTTCCATGAACTGCCAGCTGCCGAACAGATCGAAGTAGTCGTACGAATCGATCTTCTGGAACTTCGGGAACACCGGCACGGCGCTCTCGATGCCGCTCAGGTGACGCCACAGCAGCGACACGGTGAAGTCGTTGTACATCCACGACGTACGCTGCAGCCAGCGGGTCTCGGGCAGCGGACCGCCCTGAGGACCGTTACCGCAGTTCGTGCCGAAGGTGCCGACGCAATCCACCAGCGGGGTCAGATCGCTACTCTGCGACTCGTGTGTCAGGTACTTGTTGACGTTGGCCGACACACGCAGGTTGCCGAACTTGCCGATGTCGAAACCGAGCGCCACGCCCAGCTCCACGCCTTCGGCGCGCAGGTACTTCAGGTTGGTCGTATAGGTTTCGATACCCGAGCCGTCCAGCGTCAAGCCGCCGCCGATACGACGGATCTTGGCGCATTCCTCGGCGATGCCGCCGACATAGCAGGCGTCCAGCACTTCCTGAGCGCCGAACTCGCCGATGACGTCGCTGATGTCGATGTCGTAGTAGTCGAGGGAGATCAGGACATCGTTCGCGAGCGGAATGAAGTCCGGAGTCCACACCACGCCGACCGTCAACGTATCGGCCTGTTCCGGCTTGGGCAGGTTATCCAGGTCGGTGCCCTGGAAGGAGTTGACCTGACCCGACACGAGATCGTTCACCACGCCGACCTGGCCGGCCGTCATGCCCGTGGACATACACAGCGCGCTCAGTTCCGGAGTGATGTTGCCGGCATTTTCCACCGAGCACGGATCGATCGTGGCATTGTCCAGCGCAGTGGTATTCGGCGCCGCCAGCTCGCCCACGTTCGGAGCGCGAGCCGCGCGTTGCTTCATCACACGGAACAACACCTGGTCGACCGGCTTGTAGCTCAGGCCGTACTTGTAGGTACGGTTCACGCCCGACGGATCGTAGTCGGCGTAGCGATAGCCGGCTTCCAGATCCAGCGCCCTGATGCCCGGCAGGTCGCTCGCCACCGGCAGCAGCACTTCACCGAACACTTCGCGAACGTCGAAGCCGCCCGCGATCGGCAGGATGGAGCCGCCGGCGCCGCCCAAGCAGCTGGCCGGTTGCGTCTGCCAGCACAGGTCCGGCGTCGCGGTACCGAATTCTTCGCGGTACTCCACGCCGAAGCTCATCGCCAGCGGGCTGCCCGCCCACGGAATCTGCACGGCATTGATCGGACCGCTGACCGAAGCGCCGACGATCTTCTGCTCGTACGCCTGCTGCTCGATGGCCGAGGCGCTCGAGTACGAAGCCATTTCCTGCGTGATCGAGCCGAAGCCGCCGAACAGGTTCAACGGCACGCAACCGGGGTTGCCGCTGCGGCAAACCGGCACGCCATTGGGGCCCATCACGGCGTCGATGGCGTCCGCAGCCGCGGTCACGTTGGTATAGCCCGCGCTCACGTTGGAACGCTCGGCTTCGCCGTACTGACCGAACACGTCGTAGTCCCAGTCGCCGATCAGCTGGCCGCGCACACCGACCAGGATGTTGTACGAATTGTTCTCGTAGGTCGTGGAACGCGGACCGAACTCAACCGTACGACGCGAGTACGTGATGCGCACGTCGTCGGCGGCGTCAACCACGCCGTTGCCGTTCAAGTCACGCCAGTTGGGGAAGTCACCGCCGGTGCTGACGATCGGCGTGGCGCCCGCGCGACCCGCGTTGTACGCGTTGATCAGCGTCGTCTGAGCGGACGAGTTGATGAACGGGTTGCTGAGCGGAGTCCAGAAGGCGCTGCCGAAGATGCCCGAGGCAGCGATCTGCTGACGCACTTCAGTGCTGGTGTAGCCGAACCGGGCATACGCCTCGGCATGCTCGCTCACCTCGAAGTGGCCCATCACCATACCGCCGACGCGCTGGAGCGGGGTCTGGTAATAGTTGTACGGGTTGAAGTTGAAGACGCTGCAATTCGCGCCGATGGAACCATCGTCGCGGAACTGACCGATGGCGCCGCCACCGGCGATCGCGATACGGGTCGGCAACGTCGTCGTCGAGCCACCCGAGACCACCGAGTTCGGGCCGCCGCAACCGGCTGGAGCCGGCGTCGGCGCGACGCCATTGAGGAAGTTGTCATAGCCAGCGCCGGAGGCGGTCACGATGCCCAGCTGGCCGAGCGGACGATCGCCCAGCATGACCGGGTCGCGATCGGTCCAGTTCAAGCCCACCACGATGTTGCCGCGGCCGTCGGCCACGTTGGCGCCCATCACGAACGACGCCGAGCGCACATCGCCGTCCTTCTCGTCGAACTGCGAGAAGTCGGTGCTGAGGTCGACGCCTTCGAAGTCGCGCTTCATCACGAAGTTGACGGCGCCGGCGATGGCGTCGGAACCGTACACGGCCGAGGCGCCGCCGGTCACGATGTCGACGCGCTCGATCAGCGCGGTCGGGATGATGGACGTGTCGACCTGACCGTCATAGTTGAACGGGGTGACGCGCTTGCCGTCGATCAGGATGAGGTTGCGCTGTGCTCCGAGGCCGCGGAGGTTGAGCGTAGCGGCGCCGGCCGTGCCGTTGTTCACGTTCGAGCCGTCACCCACTGCGGTGACCGGCAGGTCGCGGAACACTTGCTCGATTTCCGTCGCCTGCTGCATGGTGATTTCATCGGTGCCGATCGACAGGATCGGGCTCGATGAAATTGCGCCGGGAACGGAAATGCGGGTGCCGGTGACTACGACTTCCTGGATGTTTTGATCATCGGCCGCGTACACGGACTGCGCGGCCGTCACGGTCGCCGCGCCAGTCCACAATGCCAGTTGGACGGCACGCCGAATCGATTTACTCGTCGACATTAGAAACCCTCCTGCGAGAGGTATGTTTGAATCTGCTTGCAAGCCCACCGCAGGTTGCAGACTGCGGTGCTCCCTTCTTGGCGTCCTTTTTCTACCGATCAGAAAAAAACTGATCCGACCCAAGCGTGGCTCCGAGCATACAACCGCATTTCAGCTATTTAAAGGACTGTCGTTGTATACAAGCGTCACTCCCGCCCAAGAATCGCACACATATACCGATTCGGAGCGGGCTCGCAGTGTCAAGTCCGCCAGCGCACAAGCCTATACGGACGCAATGTTGCTCGAAGACAACCGTAGGAGCACGCCTGGCGCGCGCTATGAGACGAAGCTACTAACTTTGGTTAGTAGTGTGAGCCGACCGAGGCCGGCGACAGGATGTGGGCCTTCCCCCGATCCCTCGCCGCCTCGTCGGTCGATTTTTTTTTAAAGAGACGCCAGACGCCGCTGCGCTGTCGGCCTGGCCCCGGTCGCTTGCGCCCGGTCGCGCAAGAACTCCTTCAGAATGCGCGCCGTATGCGACTCGCGAGCCGCACGCAATATGTCATCGGGCGAGCCCTGCACGACCACCTTGCCGCCCTCGGCGCCGCCTTCCGGCCCCAGATCGACGATCCAGTCTGCTTCGGCGATCACATCCAGATCGTGCTCGATGACCACCACCGTGTTGCCGGCGTCGACCAGTCGATGCAGGACGCGGATCAGCTTCTCCACGTCGGCCATGTGCAAGCCGACCGTGGGCTCGTCGAGCACATAAAGCGTGCCGGGGAATTTCTCGACCGCCTCGCCCGGTTCCGGTGTGCGCAACATCCTCGATTCGCGCACCTTCGACAGCTCGGTCACCAACTTGATGCGTTGAGCCTCGCCACCCGATAGCGTCGGGCTCTGCTGTCCCAGGGTGAGATAGCCGAGGCCCACATCCTGGAGCAGCCGCAGGCAGTGATGAACGCGCGTATGCGCACTGAAGAAATCGACCGCCTCATCGATGCTCATCATCAATACGTCGCCGATGCTTCGGCCCTTGTACTGCACGGTGAGCGTGTCGTGATTGAAGCGGCGCCCGCCGCAGCTATCGCAAACCACGCGCACGTCGGGCAGGAAGCTCATCTCGATCTTGCGCATGCCCTGGCCTTCGCAGGCCTCGCAGCGGCCGCCCGCGGTGTTGAACGAGAACCGCGATGGCGTGTACCCGCGCATGCGCGCTTCCGGCGTCTCGGCGAACACTTTACGGATGGCGTCCCAGAAGCCGATATAAGTCGCCGGACACGAGCGCGGCGTCTTGCCGATCGGCGTCTGGTCCACTTCGAGAATGCGCTCGATCTGATCCCAGCCCGCGATCTCTTTACAGCCGCGCCACTCGAGCTTCGCGCCCCGACGACGGCCCAGCGCCGCGCGCAAGTTGTCATGAAGCACGTCGCGCGCCATGGTGGACTTGCCCGAACCGGAAACGCCGGTGACCACGGTCAGTCGATCCAGCGGCACCCTGCACGTCTGTTTACGCAAGTTGTGCAGCGATGCGTCCTTGACGACCAGCGCCGGCGATCGCGAGCTCACTTCGCGACGATTGCCGATGGGATGCTGTAGCGGCTGCGCCAGCAATCGCCCCGTGACCGATTCGGGCGAGCGCTCCAGCTCGCTGGCCGTACCCGCCGCAACGACACGCCCGCCTCGCGTGCCCGCACCGGGCCCGAGATCGAGCACGTAGTCCGCGCGACGGATCGTTTCCTCGTCATGCTCGACGACCAGCAGCGAATTGCCCTTGGCGGCCAGCTTGTCGAGCGTGTCCAGCAGAATGCGATTGTCACGCGGATGCAGGCCGATGGTCGGCTCGTCCAGGATGTAACAGACGCCCTGCAGGTTCGAGCCAAGCTGCGCGGCCAGGCGGATACGCTGCGCTTCGCCGCCCGACAATGTCGGCGCCGAACGATCCAGCGCGAGATATCCCAGGCCGACGTCCTCGAGGAACGCCAGACGCGAGTGGATCTCGGTGAGCACGTCACGCGCAATCTCGCCTTCGCGGCCTTTCAGCTTCAGCGAGTTGAACTGCTTGCGCATGTCGGAGACCGACTGCCCCGTCACCGCCGCGATGGACTGATCGCGGAAGCGCACGTTGCGAGCAATCGGATTGAGCCGCTCGCCTTCGCAGCTCTCGCAGCTCTCGGCCTCCTGCTCGAACCACTCGTTCCACCAGATCTCCTCGCCGCTCTGCTCCTCATCGAAGCCGCGGATCTGCAAGCCGGTGCCATAACAGCTTTCACACCAGCCATGCTTGGAGTTGAACGAGAACAGGCGCGGATCGAGCTCGGCGAAGCTCTTGGCGCAGGAGGGACAGGCGCGACGGGTCGAGAAGATCGACAGGCCAGCATTCGCGGCCACAACGTTGCTGCCCTTGGCGGCCTTCTTCGCGACCGGGGCCTTCTTTACTTTGACGCTTTCATCCAGCAAATGGACCACGCCCTTGCCGAAGTCGAGCGCGGTGGTCAGCGCTTCACGCAGCTCACGCTCGTTGCGAGCCGAGACCTGCACGGTCGCGACCGGCAGCTCGATCATGTGCTCCTGGAATCGAGACAAGCGCGGCCAGTTCTGCGTGGGCAGCAACTCGCCGTCGACTCGCAATTGTTCGTAACCCTTCTTCGCGGCCCAGGCGGCGAGATCGGTATAGAAACCTTTGCGGGCCACCACCAGCGGCGCGAGCAAGCTAACGCTCTTGCCTCGATAGTCACGGCAGATGCGGGCGAAGATGGATTCGAAGCTCTGCGGCTCGATCGGCACATCGCAATCCGGGCAATACTGAGTGCCCAGCTTCACGTACAGCAGACGCAGGAAGTGATAGATCTCGGTCAGCGTCGCCACGGTGCTCTTGCGGCCGCCGCGGCTGGTGCGCTGTTCGATGGCGACGGTCGGCGGAATGCCAAAGATCGCATCCACATCCGGGCGCGACGACGGCTGCACGAACTGCCGCGCATAGGCATTGAGCGATTCGAGATAGCGGCGCTGTCCTTCGCCGAACACGATATCGAACGCCAGCGTCGACTTGCCCGAGCCGGACACACCGGTCACGACAGTGAACTTGTCGCGCGGCAGTTCGACATCGACGTTCTTGAGATTGTGCTCACGAGCGCCGTGGATGCTGATCGCGTTCGCGCGCGGACGATGAGCGGACGCGGCCAATGGCACGACGGTGCGCTGATCGGCGATCTTCCAGCCGCTCTCGACTTCTCGAAGCGCCTTGCCGGTGTGCGATCCCGGCGCCTTCATGACTTCCGCTGGCGTGCCGACAGCGATGACTTCACCGCCGGCCTCACCGCCTTCGGGCCCCAGGTCGATCAGCCAATCCGACGCGGCAATCACATCGAGGTTGTGCTCGATCACCAGCAGCGAGTGACCGGCCGCGATCAAGCGGCGGAAGGCACGCAACAACTTGGCGATATCGTCGAAATGCAGGCCCGTGGTCGGCTCGTCGAATAGAAACAACTTGCCGGGCGTGGCGTCGTCAGTCCTCACAGTCGCGCTTTCCGCCAGATGTCCCGCCAGTTTCAAGCGCTGCGCTTCGCCACCGGACAGCGTCGGCACCGGCTGGCCGAGCCGCAGATAATCCAAACCGACTTCCGCGAGCGGACGCAACGTCGCCAGCACTTCGCGCTCGCCAGCGAAGAACTCCACCGCCTCCGACACCGTCATGTCGAGCACATCGGCGATGCTACGGCCCGGCCCGGGCCCGCGATTCAATGTGACTTCGAGGATCTCGCCGCGATAACGCCGGCCGTTACAGTCCGCACAGCGCAGATACACGTCGGACAGGAATTGCATCTCGACATGCTCGAAGCCATTGCCGCCGCAGGTCGGGCAGCGACCGTTGCCGGAGTTGAAGCTGAAGGTGCCGATGGTATAGCCGCGCTCCTTGACGAGCGGCTCATTGGCGAACAGCTTGCGGATCGCGTCGAAGGCGCCGACGTAGCTGGCCGGATTGGAACGCGTCGTGCGGCCGATCGAGGTTTGATCGACCATCACGACCGCGCTGATGTGTTCCGCGCCCTTGATGCCGTCGTGCTCGCCCGGCGCTTCCGTCGGCTTGCCGAAGTGCTTGAGCAACGCCGGATACAGCACATCTTGAATCAATGTCGACTTGCCCGAGCCCGACACGCCGGTGACGCACACCAGACGTTGCAAGGGGATGGAGACGTCGATGCCCTTGAGATTGTGCTGTCGCGCGCCTTTCACAGTGAGCAAAGCACTCGGCGCGGACTGAGCAGCATCCGGCGATACTTCGCTGACCTGCTTACGGCCGAGCAAATAATCCGCGGTGAGCGATCGCTCTGCCTTCTTCAGCTCGGAGGGCTCGCCGAAGAACACGATCTCACCGCCCTTCTCGCCCGGGCCGGGGCCGACATCGATCAACCGATCGGCGGCCTGCATGACTTGCGGATCGTGCTCGACGACCACCAGCGAATTGCCCGCGGCCTTCAAGCGACGCATCACATCGATCACGCGCCCCATGTCGCGCGGATGCAAGCCGATCGAAGGCTCATCCAGCACGAACAAGGTATTGACCAGCGACGTGCCGAGCGCCGTCGTCAGGTTGATTCGTTGCACTTCGCCGCCGGACAGCGTGCGCGACTGGCGATCGAGCGTGAGATAGCCGAGCCCCACATCGAGCAGATAACCGAAGCGCCCGCGGATCTCTCGCAGGACCAGGTCGCTCGCTTCATCCAGCGGTGCGGGCAGCGCCAGCCGATCGAAGAATTGTTTGCAACGATCGATGGGCAACAGCATCAGCTCGTGAATGCCGATGCCCGGCAACTCCGCCAGCTGCGGATCGCTCCATTGCACGCCGTTCGGCTTGAATCGCAAGTGATCGGGCAGCACGGCCTTCGCATCCGCCTGCGTGCCGAGACGCCACACCAACGCGTCAGTCTTCAGCCGTGCGCCATCGCACGCCGTGCACGGCGTGTAAGCGCGGTACTTCGACAACAAGACGCGAATGTGCATCTTGTAGGATTTGGTTTCGAGCCAGGCGAAGAAGCGGCGCACGCCGTACCACACTTTGTCTTCCCAGCTGCCCTCGCCTTCGAGCACCCATTGCCGCTGCTCCTCGGTCAGGTCGCGCCACGGCACGTCGATGGGAATGTTTCTTTTACGCGCGTACTTGATCAGATCGTCCTGGCACTCGCGATACGACTCGGTCTGCCACGGACGGATCGCGCCGCCCTTGAGCGTCTTGCTTTCGTCGGGAACGATCAGGCCGAAGTCGATGCCGATGATGCGGCCGAAGCCACGGCACGACTCGCATGCGCCCAGCGGCGAGTTGAACGAGAACAGGCTGGGCGTCGGCTCGCGGTAGTGAATGTCACAATCGGCGCAGTGCAGATCGGATGAGAATCGCCACGTTGAAGCGATCGCGGGCGTTTCGTTTTCGGCCGCGCGAGCACTGCCATTCGACGCGTCCAGGACATGCACCGCGACGCGGCCGCGACCCACGCGCAACGCGGCTTCGAGCGCTTCGATCACTCGTTCGCGATCCGTGTTGTCGAAGCGGAAGCGGTCCTGAGTCATTTCCAGGACGACGCTCGCCGGCTCTTCATCGGCGCTCTTGCGTCCCTTCTTCGCAGACTTCTTTTTGCCCTTGATCGGTTCAGCCGCCGCGGTACGGGCCTCGATCCGCCGGAACAAACGCGTATAGCCCTGCTTCTCCAGCAAGCTCAGCACTTCGGCTTCGCCGAAGTTCGCCGGCACCGGCACCGGGAATGTGACGATGACGCGCGCATCGGAGCGGCCCAGCGTCTGCAGCCGCTCGCTCAACTCTCCATAAATGCTCTGCGCCGAATCGCGCTTCACCGGCGCGGCGCACTGACGGCAATACACCTGCGCGGCGCGTGAGAACAGCAGTTTCAAATGATCGTTGAGCTCGGTCATCGTGCCCACGGTGGAGCGCGAGGTCCGCACCGGATTGGTCTGATCGATGGCGATGGCCGGCGGAATGCCGTCGATGCGCTCGACCTGCGGCCGATCCATGCGATCGAGGAACTGACGTGCGTACGGCGAGAACGTCTCCACGTAGCGGCGCTGCCCTTCGGCGTACAAAGTATCGAACACCAGCGAGGACTTGCCCGACCCGGACACGCCGGTGACGACGATCAGCTCCCCGGTGGGCAGCTCGAGGTGCAAGTTCTTGAGATTGTTCTGGCGCGCGCCACGAATGACGATGGACTGGGACATGCTCACCCATGGCCACAGGCCATGAACACTGTAGGAAAAACGGAACCGGGGACCCGGGAGGAGTAGATGCGGATTGTAAGCGCAGCTTCAACCACGCGCCCAATCGAGGGCGCATTGAATCCCCGAAAGCTGTCAGTCCGTGTCTGGTTAAAAACGAGGGATCAGGCATCCTGCCACGACCCTCGTGCGAGGCGCCAAAAGGCGTGACTTTTGGCGCTCGCCGCCGCGAGCGGCGGGGTACATCCATGTACCCATGGGGTGGCTTCGATTAGGTGTCTATCGCGGACGTGACCAAGGGCGGCAACGGGCAGTGAACCGTCGCGCAGATGGCCCGGAGCAGCTCGGCCTCGCCAAGCGTCAGCTTCTGGTCGTGGGTCACCGTCTTGACCAGCGCCTCGACCAATTGCTCCTTCATGATGGGCGCCAGCCGGTCCAGCCGGCTCAGCGCCAGGTCGAGCGGCTGCGCCCAGTGCGCCAGATTGACGAAAGACGGCCGCTCCCGAGGCAGCAGGTGGTGCACGCCCGCTTCATACGCCCGGCGGGATGCCGCGGCGTCGGTGTGCCCGTGTTGAGCCAGCACCGAGAACAGCACCTGAATATCCTTTTGCACGGCGCTCAACGGCAGCTGCCGGGCGCGAGCGGCAGGGTTCAAATCGTCGTTCAGGTGGACTTGCGCGAGCTTGCGGAGCACGTAGCTCTGCAAGGAGACCCGACCTTCCCGCTGGAGCATGCCATTCAATGTCGACAGCAGCTGCATGCGCTCGTCTCGCGTCAGCTGACGCAGCGCTGGAATTGCCCCCAGCAATGCCGGCATACGCTGTTCCGGCTCGAGCGCATCCACCCAGCTCAACAGCTCGGCCACGTCGTCCGCCGTTTGCGCACCAATCTGCTGGCCGATGAATTGCCGCTGGCGGTCTCGACTCTCGGGATTTGTATCGAGCGCCAGGGCCAGCAGCAGTACGCGCGCCGAATGCGGGTGACGGCTGGCAATGACGATTGCGTCGGGCAGCGACTTGCGAATGTCCCGCGCCACTTGCATATGAAGCGTACTGGGATTGCCGACCAGTGCCGCGACGCTGGCGGATGCGCCGGCGCCGGGCACATTGATCAGCCCTTCCAATCTTTCCGCGGATGTTTGTTTCGGAACCGCGTCCGCTTTCTTCTGTTCGGCGAGGCGCGCCATTTCCGCTCGCGCACGCTCGAATTCTTTCGGATCGAAGCGCGGGTCGAGCGCCTTGAGCCGATCTTCCAGCGCCGGATGCGTGGCGAAGAATCGGCTCATGCCCGGCGCGAACAGCATGTGTGCAACTTCTTCGACTTCCGGATTGCCGATTCTCGAACCGCCCGACACCGCACCGATTTTCACCAGCGCGCCCCGCAATCCCGTGGGATCGCGCGTGAACTGCACAGCCGACGCGTCCGCCAGTGACTCGCGACTGCGAGATACCGCGGCTTGGATCAGGCGACCGAAGAACAATCCGATGTAACCAACGACCATCACGGCGAGCGCAACCAGCAGCACCGGCATCGCCTTCTTGGAATCGCGGCCGCCGGAGGAGAGACGGAGCACGGTGCGACCGATCAGCGCGATCACCAGCAGCCCGAACAGCAAGCCCATCAGCCGGATGTTCAGCCGCATGTCGCCATTCAAGATGTGACTGAACTCATGCGCGATCACGCCTTGCAACTCGGCTCGGTTCAGCGTCGTCAGTGTGCCGCGCGTGACGCCAATCGCCGCGTTCGCCGGATTGTGGCCTGCGGCGAAGGCATTGATGCCGGTCTCTTGCTCGAGCAGGTAGACCTCGGGCATGGGCAGCCCCGAGGCGATCGCCATCTCTTCGACAACGTTGAGCAGGCGTCGTTGCTGCGGATCGGTGGTATCCGGCGAAACACGCACGCCGCCGAGCGAGCGCGCGACCACACCGCCACCCCCGCCGAGCACCACTGTTTTGTAGAGGCTCGCCAGCGCGATGATGCCCACCACCGCTAACGTAGTGAGCAACACCGTTCCCGGGTGAGCGGTCATCCACTCACCCAAGGTCGGCGAGTAACCAGTCCGGTTCGCTTCTCCGAGAGACAACACGAAGCACACGACCGCGTTGACCGCCGCCGCTACCGCCAGCACGGCGGCGACGAACAGTACGACGAGCCAGCGGGTCGTGCGTCGCGACTGTTCCTGTCGCTCGAAGAAGTTCATGCGCGTGTTAGAACTTCACCACCGGCACCGCGCGCTTCTCGGGCGACTCGATCTCCAGCAACTGCGCCGGCAGGAACGAGAACATGTTTGCGACGATGCTGTTCGGGAACATTTCGCGACTGTTGTTGTACGTCATCACGGCGTCGTTGAACGCCTGCCGGGCGAACGCGACTTTGTTTTCGGTCGAGGTCAGCTCTTCCGACACCTGCATCATGTTCTGATTGGCCTTCAGGTCCGGATAGGCTTCGGCCAGCGCGAACAACCGGCCCAGCGCGCCGCTCAGCGCATTCTCCGCACCGGACAGCTGTTGAACGGCATTGGGATCGGTCGGATTCGCGGCGGCATTCTTCAAGCCGACCACCGCAGCGTTGCGAGCCGTGATCACCGCTTCGAGCGTCTCGCGCTCGTGCTTCATGTAGCCCTTGGCCGTTTCCACCAGGTTCGGAATCAAGTCATGACGGCGCGTGAGCTGCACGTCGATCTGCGCGAACGCATTCTTGTACGCGTTCCGGCCGCCGACCAGCTTGTTGTAGATGGAAATGAAGAAAATCGCGATCAGGACGATGACGATGAAAACGATCCAACCCATCTGACGACCTCCACGGCAAATGCCGTATCAGAGCATACCGAATGCGTCCGGCCCCCAGCAGTGTCGCCGGCCAACGGCCGCTCGCGACCGGCAAACGGCATTCGCCGGCGCCGGTGAAGTGACTCAGTTCACAGGCTGTGCTGGGCAGGATGCCCGAATGCCGGGAGCGCAGGGATGCGCAGGACCGGCCCTGCCAGCTTCCGCAGCGAGCGCGCTTTCCAACCAGGCTTGCACCGCGCCGCTGGCGATTTGACCTTGCAACCATCGATCGACCTGGCTGCGGAGCGCTTCGTCTTTTGGCAGCAGGATCGCCTTGTCACCGCGAGTGAACGTGGTCGAAGTCGCGCGACACAGGCGCTTGTCACGGCGCGCCTGCAAGTCGACTTCAACGTCATCGGTCACCATGACATCGGCATGACCCGCCGCGATCTCAGCAAAGATCGTGCGATTGTCCGGATGCACGGTGACCTGCGCGTGACTCAGCCGCTCGCGCACGAACTGCTGATTGGTCCCACCGGGATTCACGACGACGCGCACCTCGGGACGATCGATTTCTTCGACGGTGTCGAAGCGCGCCTCGGTGCCACAGCGAACGATGGGTGTCTTGCCGCCCTGATGATAAGGAACGGAGAACGCCGCCAGCTTGGCGCGCTCCGGCGTAATGCTGACTCCACCGAGCGCGATATCGAAGCGCCCGGCCTGGTAGTCCCGCATCAGCGTGCTCCAGCTCGTGCTCACAAACTGCGGTTGCGCGCCCAGCGATTTCGCTAGCGCCTCGCCCATTTGCACATCGGCGCCGGAAAGCTCGCCGCCGCGCTCCAGCGTAAACGGCGCGTAATCGCCGGTCATGCCGATGCGGAGCACTTTGCTGGCTTCGATTCGTTCGAAGGCCGGCATCGCAGACGGACGCAGCTGGCTCGCTGCTTTCAACAGCGCTTCTTGATCGTCCTCCTGCAACCCCGGCATGACGATCTTCTCGGCTTGCGATCGATAACGAGCGGCAAAGCCGTCCGTCATCAGCTCGGGCAGCGCGAGATAGATGGCGCCCAGCAGCTCGTTACCGAGGCGGTCCAACTGCGGGCGAATTTCATTCTTCAAGTCGCGCACCGGCTCGTTAACGGGCTTCTGAGCCTTCCAGGACGCAATGAAGTGTTCTTGCACGTCGCTGGCCATGCGGATTTGCAGCGCGAATAATTCGCGTGCCGAGTTGGCGTCGATGCCGAGACGCTGCGCTTGGGCAACGGTCGCATCCAGGACCTGCTGCTCGCGGGCGGGGTCCGTTACCGGCACGTTGTTGGCGAACTTCCAGGCTGCGACCGAGCGCATCAGCTCGAGCCGCCGCTGCATCAGATCGAACACACCAGCCACGTCAGCCGGCCCGGTAAAGCTCGCGGCGGCAGCGACGTTCGCCGTGAACAACATCGCCAGCGCGATCAAAATGCATTTATGCAGTGACATACCTTCCCCTGAAGACGAGGAAATGTAGCACTTCGCGCCAATAAAAAACCCGCCGGGGTCATCGGCGGGCTCTTGTGAATCAAGCGGTAGTTCGCTTAGCGGCGCGGTCCAAACAGATCGAACAGCCGGCTGAGCAGCGTGGGCGCGAATACGTCGGCATCGATGCTCGTGCGCATGACCGGCACGTCGGCCAGGTTCACACGGATCTCATCCTCGCCGCGCGGCTTCGAAAAGTCATACACGCGCGTGGTCGCTTGAGAAGGCGCGGCCGCGGCTGTGCGACGAACCTGAGTCTGGGCGGGGCTGGCGGCGCTCATCGATGTCCTCCGAAAGAGATCCGTGGGAGAGTCGGCGGGCAGACTAGAGGAAGTAATCGAGCCGCCATGTGAGGCAAATCACGTTCGCACGTCACGCGCGATGCTCGAATGCCGCGATTCGAGGTCGCGCAGTTTTATGTCGTGCGCTTGTCGCCGACGACAGACGACAGACCCTCTTGCACTCGACGCTGAAATGCAGAACGTTGCACCAATGCTGACCGCACTCAGAATCCCGCCGTTCATCGCGACGCTGCTGCTCGCTGTCGCCTGCTCGAAAGAACCCAGGCCGGCGACCGCGCCGGGCACACCACTCGTCGAGCAAAGCGCTGCCGATCCGGCGCAAGGATCGGCCGATGAATTTCGCGGCTCGTTTGCGCCGGGCGGCATCGCCGCGACTTACAGCGCGCAGTTCAAGGAAGGAAAGATTCAGAGCCTGCAGGAGACGCGCCAGGCGACATCACAAACCGCCACTTACGAATTCCTCGGCGCGCGGTTGATGAAGTACAACGGCGCAGCGCTGAGCTCGAACGACAGCATCGAGCTGGAACTCGATCAGCAAGGCAAAGTACTGAAAGCGAAAGCTGGCGACAAAGATGTGAGCGCCGAAGAGATCGCGGCTATACGTGACCGAGCTCAATCGCTACGCAGCCACGCGGTCTCGCAGTACGCCGTGAAGGGACACGAGAAGGTCTAGTCTCGTCGCAGCGGCAGCCTGATCTCCACCCGCAAGCCGCCAGTCGCCGCATTCTGAGCACGCACCTGGCCTTTGTATAAGCCGACAACGCGCGCGGTGATCGCGAGGCCAATGCCAGTGCCGCCGGAATCCCGATCGCGCGATTCGGCGACTCGATAGAACGGCTCGAAGATGTGCGCCAGCTCGGCTTCCGGCACACCCGGACCGTGATCCTCGATCGCAATCAAGGCATCGCGGTGCTCGCGAACCAATGAGACCGCGACCGCCGTGCCCGGCTTGGTAAAGCGCACGGCATTACGCAATACGTTTTCGATGGCGCTGCGCATGAGGTCGTGATCGCCGTTCAGCCAGAGGTTTTCACCGGGCGTCCAATCGACGTTCTTGTCGGCAGCGCTCGCTTCCAGACGCGCATCCTCGACCACCTCGTTCAACAACGTGGTCACATCGATTGGCTCGAGGGGCAACGTCGGCTTGTACGAGCGCAGCTGCGACAGCTGCAACATCTGCCCGATCAGGGTATCGAGGCGCTCGGCTTCGAGCTCGATGCGATCCAGCTGTTTGACGATGTCCGCCTGCGGCCGGCGTGCCAGCCCCGATGCGACCCGCAACCGGGCCAACGGCGAGCGCAGCTCATGTGACATCGCCCGCAACAGATCTTCTCTTGACGCGATCAGAGTGCGGATGTGGTCCGCCATCGCGTCGAAGTCTCTCGCCAGCACGCCGAGCTCGTCGCGACGGCTCGAGAACTCTTCGCCCACCCGCTCATCGAGATTGCCGGCCGCCAGCGAGCGCGCGCTCGACTGCAAACGTTCCAACGGCTTGCTGATGTAGTGCGCCAGCCACCAGCACACCAGGCCGCTGATGACCAGCGCGAACGCGAACACGACCAGCCGCACGTCCGACGCCTGCAGCGGACTGATCGGCGAGCGCTGCCCGATCATCACTGTATAAACGGTGCCGTCGCGATCGGTGAACAGCGGCGTAAGCAACAGAGGATCGTCGCGCCCGTTGGGCGGCGGCTCACGGCCGAAGAAGCCCGCGTCCTTCAACCGGTTCGCATAGCTGCGATAGGTCGGCGGCAGCGGCCGCTGCAGAATGTCCTGACCGTCCGGACGCACCACATAAATGTGCCGGCCGGGAAAACGATCCTCGGCGTTCTCGATCCAGGCGTATAGATCCTTCATGCCGCCGACCAGCAGCCGGTTCTGTGCTTCCGAAGCCAGTTGTCGAATGTTCGGCGAAGCCGTCTGATCGCGCTGAAAGCGATACCAGGCCACCGCCGCGGTGGTGGCGAGCACCAGCAGCGTCGCTACCCAGAACGACAGGAAGATGCGAAGGAACAGTGAGCGCACGGCTCAGACACGCTGCTCGGCACGCACTTCGCCGGTGGCGATCAGCACGTAGCCCGCGCCGCGAATGCTACGGATTTCTGGCAGGCCGTTCTCACCCAAGCCGAGCTTGCGACGCAAGTTGCTCACGTGGGTATCGA
>NZ_BLJO01000004.1:136961-195615 GCF_009932555.1 Steroidobacter agaridevorans | reverse complement strand
TACTCCGGTCGTAAGGCGTGAGACGGCGGCCGAGCACTCGCTCGGTCAGCGACTCGCGCGATTGCACTTGTCCGACCGCTCGCATCAACACCTCGAGCAGCCGCAGCTCGGTGCCAGTGAGCCGCACCGATTGACCGGACAACGTGACTTCGAATGTTGCCGGATCGAGGCGCAACGGGCCGACGCTCACGGGATGCGCCGGCGTATCGGCATCACGCGGCGAGAATCGCCGTAGCACGGCACGCACGCGAGCCACCAGCTCGCGCGGATTGAAAGGTTTCGACAGATAGTCGTCGGCGCCCAACTCCAGGCCGACGATGCGATCCACGTCGGCGCCGTGCGCCGTCAACATGATGACTGGGACCGACAGGCTGTGACGCAGACGACGCAGCACTTCGAAGCCGCTGAGCGACGGCAACATCACGTCGAGAATCACCAGATCGAAAGGATGCGACTCGCCGGTCAGACGCTCCAGGGCCTCGGCGCCATCGCGCACGATGGACACCTGAAAGCCTTCGCCGGTCAGATACTCGGTGAGCATCTGGCCCAGCTCGCGGTCGTCATCCACGATCAATACGGAAGCAGGCAAGGTCATGGGCTGGACCATGGCACACCAAAAAAGCGTCGGTTGCGAAGTTTCGTCAAGTTCTGCCTACACGCAGCTTTGACCGGGGCGGACGATACTTCGTTTTGCGCAACCCCGTCGATGCATGCCGTCGCCCTACAGCGGATGTCCGGCATTTTCCGGCGGCGGCGCCTTCCCGCAGGATGCGCTCCGCCCGCGGCGGAACCCCGTTTTACGACTCCGCGTTCACTCCCCGCCCGGGAAGAGATGAGACGAGACACGCCTATCTGGATCAACAAGCCCGATCAACGAGGAGACGATCATGACCAAACTGATTGCATTCCTGGCAGCGGCCCTGCTGTCCGTGACTGCGTTCGCCGGCGACAAGGACAAGAAGGATCACTCGATGAAATCCTCCGCGGCAACCTTCGACTCCCTGGACAAGAACGGCGATGCGCAGCTGAGCAAGACCGAAGCGGCCGCCGACAAATCGCTGGCGGACAGCTTCGCCTCGGCCGACACCAATGGCGATGGCTATCTGAGCAAGACCGAATTCACGGCCCGCACCAAGAGCTAGAACGCTCTGCCATTCGTTCAGCAACCGGCCCTATCGCGCCTGGAGATGACGGTGCGGTAGGGCCTCGTCGTCTCTGCTACTCTTGATCCATGGCCGTACCCTGGTTACAGATCGTGCAGCTCGTGCCCTCCATCGTGGACGTGTCGCGCGAGCTACTGAAACGCACCAAACAAATGCCGCCGCCGGAAGTGGCGCCGGTGCCCCAAGACAGCGATGAGCTGATCCGGCGCGTGCTGCGCCTGGAAGAAAATGAGCGGCGTCAGGCCGAGCTGGTCAACGAGATGGCGCAGCAGCTCGCGAACATGACGCGAGCGCTCACCTCACTGCACCGCCAGTCGCTATGGCTGGGCGGCACCGCGGTGGTGGCCATCATCGTCGCCGTGATTGCGATCGGGATGGCCGCCAGCCAGTAGGTTACTTCGCGGCCGCCTGATACAACGGCAGCACCAGCGGCACATTCTTTTCGAGATCGCGAATGCGCGACTCGCCGGACGGGTGGGTGCTCAGGAATTCCGGCGGACCGCCGCCGCCCGCCTTGCTCATCTTCTGCCACAGCGTGACGGCCGCATTCGGGTCATAGCCCGCGCGCGCCATCAACTCCAGGCCGATGCGATCGGCCTCGGCTTCCTGCTCGCGACTATGCGGCAGCGTGAATGTCACAGCCGAAACCTGACTTGCGATTTGCATCGTCGTCGCTTCGGCGCCCGTGGCCACAGCAACACCGGCGAGCACCAGCTGTTCGGCATAGGCGCGAGACAAACGTTCGCGTGAGTGTTCACGCAGCGCGTGCGCGATTTCGTGACCGATGACGGCGGCGAGCTCCGCATCGGTGGGTTTGATCGTATCGATCAGGCCGGTGTAGACCATGATCTTGCCGCCGGGCATGCAGTACGCGTTCACGTCCTCGGACGACTGCACGTTGACCTCCCACTTCCAGCCGGGCGCGTCGGGACGAAACGTCCTGGTCTGCGGGATCAAGCGCTGCGAAATCTTCTGCACCCGGTCGTAGACCTGTTTGTCCTTGTTCAACGCGCCGGCCTGGCGCGCCTTGTTCACTTCCTGGTCGTAAGCAACCTTGGCGCCCTCGTCCACCTGCTCGGATGAGACCGCCATCATCTGCTTGCGAGTGACGCCGATCGCGCCGGGCTGAGTTGTCTGCACGGACTGACAGGCAGTCACCAGCACGGCGACAGCGGCGACGATCAGGGAGCGTATGCGCATGGGAATCCTCCGGGACGGGACAGATTTTAAATCTGTCCCCTTAAAATTCACTACTGCTTGGAGGGTTCCTGCTTGGGCGCTTCAGGATTGCCGTTGGTCACGTAACGCGCCAGGCGTTGCAGCTGCCCGCCGAGCACTTCGTCGACGATGGGAGCCCAGTCGGCCAGCGGCCGGTCGGCGAACCCACCGACGTTGTATGTGAACGTGATCCGCGAGCCGCCCGCCGCCGACTCGATCTGCCAGGTCATCACGCCGTTGACGCCGAATTCCTGCAATGGCCCGAGCGCGCCGTTGACTCGCAATGTTTTAGCAGGCTGCGCATACACGACGGTGCCGTGCTCGATGCCGGCATACAAGCTCAGCTTTTCGCAGAAACAACCGCGCACATAGGGCTCGAGCGAAAGATTGCGCGCATCGCCCGAGTAGGTGTGCTCGGGATCCCACCATTTCGCGACATCCGCGAGCGCAGCCCAAATGACCGGCGGCGCGACATTCGGTGTCTCGGCCGTGTGGCGCAGATTGAAGCCGCTGGGCCCGGCGCTGACGATCTCGGCGCGCGCCACGCCGGTCGCCGATAAAGCGCCCAGGACAGCCGTCGCGATCAGGCATGCACGCATTATTGTTTCCTCTCCAGGGACTCACCGCTGCAGGCGCGCATGGTAATGCCTGCGGGTGAAGGATGGTAACCTAGCGTCCATGAGCCAGAAAAAAAGCCATCGCGCCCGGAAATCCGCCAATAACGGCCTGCCCGAGGCCCATGTGCAGACTCCGACGGTGAGCGAACAGGACGCGCGTGAGGCGGTCGAGACGCTGTTGCGCTGGGCGGGGGAAGATCCGTTGCGGGAGGGCCTGCGTGACACGCCCAAGCGCGTCGTCCACGCGTATCGTGACTGGTTTTCCGGCTATCTGAGCGACCCGGCCGACTATCTGCGCCGCACCTTCGAGGAAGTGGCCGGTTACGACGAGATGGTGGTGTTGCGAAACATCGAGTTCGAATCCCACTGCGAGCATCACATGGCGCCCATCATCGGCCGTGCGCACGTGGGCTACCTGCCCACCAACAAGGTCGTGGGCATCAGCAAGCTGGCCCGTGTCGTCGACGGTTACGCACGGCGCTTCCAGGTCCAGGAGAAGCTCACCGCGCAGATCGCCCGCTGTATCGATGACGTGCTCAAGCCGCGTGGCGTGGGAGTCGTGATCGATGCGATCCATCAGTGCATGACCACGCGCGGCGTGCACAAGCGGGGCGTGTCGATGATCACGAGTAAGATGCTGGGCGACTTCCGCGAAGACGCGCGCACCCGCAACGAATTCCTGCGCTTCATCGACATCAACGGCGGGTGAGATTTAACACTCGACGTCGGGGACTCCCGCAATTCCTCACGGGCACGCCGCGAGTGTGACGGCGTTCTCGTTTGCAACTTCGTCACAGTCCTAGCATCCGAGGCCGGTCCCTTCGAAGAACAACGACGGTCGGATGCAGAGGTCAGATGTGAACGCGGTGGCAGACACGACGATGCAGGAGCCCGAACCCCGCCCTGTCCGCGTACGCGCAGAACACATATCCCTCGATACAGGTCATGACGACGACGGCCTCGTCGCGCCGAAGAAACGTCCCCATCGCCCGACGCGTATGAGCTATACGCTCGCCAGCAAACTGCGCGGGTGCACTACGCAACTGGGCTTGCTCGACGAACATTTCCTGTCCGTGCAGCTCACGCGGCCCGACATCGAGCCGCGCAAATACGATTTCGATCTGCGTTTCGCCAATGCAAAGCCGGTGATCGTGCGCCACATCGCCTGGTTCTGGCTGGCGCTCGCGATCAGTCTGGCCGCGCTCGCCACTTGCGCGCTGTGGATGCTATGGCCGGAGAGCGCGGCCGAATGGATTCATCCCGTGCCGCTGACCGCCGCAGCCGCCCTGCTCGCCTCGCTCGGCTCGGTGCTGATGTTTTTGCGACGGACCACCGAATCGCTCGAATTCACCAGTGTTCACGGCGGCGTGACATTGGTTAGCGTGACCGGTGCAATCGGCAGTGCGCGTGAAGGCAAGAAATTTTTCGTCGAGCTCATCAAGAGCATCAACGCCGCGAAGGCCGCCCGGCCGCAGCCGCCTCATCAGTTCCTGCGCGACGAAATGCGCGAGCATCATCGACTGCGCGAGCTGGGCGTACTGACAGAAGAGCAGTACGAAACGAGCAAGTCGCGGATCCTCGCGTCACATTAAGTCGGCGCGCGCAGGGCGAAGCGCTCCACATCGATCTCCGCTCGCAGCGGCAGATGATCCGATGCTCGCTTGGCGAGCGGCGTGCTGTGCGCTTTCACCGAAACGATGGCCTGCACCGGCCGCACCCAGATCCGGGTCAGCGCCAGGAACGGCCAGAACGACGGAAACTCCGGCGGCGCCAGCGCTTCACCCAGAATCTTGTGCGCGTCTCGCAGCGTGCCCGCGCGCGGAAACCATTCATTCATGTCGCCGAGCACGACGGTGGGATGTTCGGGCGGTGACGCAGCGATCGCCGCCAGCAACTGCCGCCATTGGAAGCGGCGCTCCGATCGGCTGAGCCCAAGATGCGTGGCGATCACACGTAACGCGCGGCCACCGACATCCAGCTCGACATCGATTGCGCCCCGCGGCTCCAACCATTTGCCATAGCTCAGATCGTGTCGGTGCACGCTGACGACGGGAAATCGAGTCAGCAACGCGTTGCCGTACTCGCCACTGTGTCGCACGATGCGCAGCCCGGGAATCGCGGCCATGTGCATCGCTTCGGATAAATATTCCAGCTGTTTCGAGTCCTCTTCGTCGCCGGGCTCGTTATCGACTTCCTGCAAAGCATAGATGTCGCAGTCCAACTCTCTGAGCACATCGGCGATGCGCGAGGGCGAGCGGTGCCGATCGAGTCCCACGCAGCTATGAATATTGTACGAGCCGATGGAAATCCGGCGCACGCCGGGCGCGGGCGCCTCGACCGCTTCGGCCGGGACTTCGGCTTCAGACAGCGCGCGGGTCGCTGACGCCATGTCGCGAGGACGTCGAGGCTGCCGATAGCAGCCAGCGCCGCACCAGCCAGGTGGCGCCGCCGAGCAGAATCAGCACCAACGCGATCGCCCAATAGTTGATGCGGCGAGGATCATCCAGCCAGGTCGAGAGCTGATCGCCGAACACCGTCGAGGTGAGCGTGCCTGGCAGGATACCGATCGCCGTCCCTAGCAAGAACTCCCACAGGCGCATGCGGATCGCGCCCGCCACCACCCCTTCGACGGCGAAGGGCGCCAGCGGCACCAGCCTCAGCGCAGTCATCGCCAGCAGGCCGCGACGACGCAGCACCTGCAGAATCTTGTCCAGCTTCGCGCCGGCCATGCGTCGCACGGTCACGGGATCGAGCCGCTTGCCCGCAACGTACGACGACCACGCGGCGACCTGGATGCCGGTCATGGCGATGACGAACCCCCAGATGGGTCCGTACGCAATGACAGCAAACAAAGTGATGAGCGGTCTTGGAAACATCACATACGACGCCGGCGTGAACGCGAGCACCGTCAGGATCGGCACCCACCAGGTCTGGCCGACCTCTCGGGCCCAACCCATGATGCGATTGCCTTCGAGATACACGTGCAGCGGCGTGAGCTTCCACAGCGCGGTCAGTGCAATCACGACGAGCGCGATTCCGGCGATCTTGCCCCACGCAGGGCCGGCGCCGAACTCTTCCGACGGCTCGATCTGTTCCGAACGATCGGTCACGAACGCGCCAGGATTTGCGTCCGCCATGCTCGCCTCGGGGCTGCGCGGACTGAAGATCTGCGCCAGGTCCGCGAGCCCGACCGGCTTTTCCGGATCGGCGACGCTGATGACATTCAGCAGCGTGTCGGAAACCTGCGGCAATTCATTCAGCGGTTTCAGCGTGCGGTCCTCGCGATGCAGCCGATCCATCGCATCGCGCAGGTTGCCGGCAGTCGCGATCGCTTCACTCACCTGCTGCACTTCGAAGCCCAGGTGCTCCGCCAACAGCAACGAACGCAGACCGCGGATCTGCTCTTGTATGTCTTTGCGCCCGCGCGCCTCGATAGTCAGATCGCACTCCGTATCCATGCCCATCGAACGATTCGCCAGATTCGCGGAGCCGATCCGCACCAGGTCGTCGTCGATCACGATCATCTTGGAATGAACGTCGATGCAGGTGCCTTCCTTCAATCCGGCGATGAAGGGATAGCAGGCGCGGAAACGATTGTATTTATCGGCCTCGCGCAATTTCTGGACCAGGCGCGTGCGCAGCGTCTGCATGGTGAGCTCTTCCAGCCAGCCATGGCTCAGCTCGCGCAACACGACGATGATCTCGGGACCGTCGGGCTCGGCGAGCCGCGCGGCCAACGCATCGCCGACCTTGTCGGCGGTGAAATACTGATTCTCGATATAGATGCTGTTCCTGGCGGCAGCGATCATGTCGAGATACAGCGCTTCGATTTCTCTGACGCCGGGATCGCCGTTGACCGCGGGCGCCGTGCGAGAGATGCCGACCTCTACATCGTTGAGATGTGCCGCCAGCGACTGCGGCCAACGCGATGTTTTCATTTCCTCCGCGGCCGCTTTGCGGCGGAACACACGCCGCTGCGCCGCCGGCGGCTGCAGCACCTCGCCCGTCGCCTTGCGCCAGCGTTCGCGCACGATATCGCCCAACGACCTCGCAACGTCGCCTTCCACCGCCATCATCAAATCGTGAAACGGCGGATAAGCGGTGCCTTTGACCTGTCGATACTCGTTGTCGGGCGAGTGATCGTTGGTATCCCAGCGTCGATAGGTCAGATCGATGCCGCCGTTGAAGGCGACCGCGTCGTCGATCACCACGATCTTCTGATGATGCGAGCCGCCGGTGGGATGGGTGTTGTCGTAGCGGAAATGCACGCGTCGGTACGGCTTCCAGCCCAGGCCGTAGAACGGCGCCCACTCGCGATCCAGTCCGAAAATCACCGGGTAGTCCCAGATCAGGATGTGGATATGCAGGTGGCGGTTGCGACGCGCCAGCTCGTTCAAGAAATCGCCCAGCTCCAGCTCGCAATCCTTCCGATCACGGCACAGCAGGCGCGTGCGGCTGTGGAAATCCCAGCCCGAGATCAGGATGGAGCGCTTCGCCTTGCGCGCGGCTTCGACGAAGGCGCGGAAGTAATCGTCGCCGTCGACCAGAAACGCCGCGCGCTGCGCCTTCTCCACGCGCCAGCAATTGCGGCCGGGCTGGAGCAAAGTCGATGGGGCAGCGGGCAGGGTCATGATCGCTGGCGGGGCTGGCAAAAATGCAAAAGGGTGCGATGTCGGCGAAACGCTCGCACCACGCAGCCGGTTCCGAAGAGGAGCGCTATCGGCGCTCAATAGCCTCGCGTTACGTCGACCACCGACAGCATCTTGTCGCCCGCCGAATACCGCTTCAGATTCTCGCGCACGACCGCCAGCTGCGCGCCGCTGCCCAGGTCCGAGTCGGCCGACACGTGCGGCGTGAGGATGAGATTCGGCGCCTTCCACAGCGGATGCCCGGCGGGCAGCGGCTCGGGATCGGTGACATCGAGCGCGGCGCCCGCAATTGTCTTGTTGTTGAGCGCATCGACCAGATCCGAGGTCACGACACTGCCGCCGCGCGCAATGTTGATGAAGTACGCCGTCGGCTTCATCTTCCCGAAGAAGGCCGCGTTGAACATTCCTTTGGTTTGCGGCGTGAGTGGCGCGGTGTTCACGACGAAATCAGCTTCGGCGGCGAGCTTGGGCAGCTCGTCCGATAAACCGACATAGCTCACAAAGTCAGGACCGCTGCGGCCGCTGTTGCGCGTCGCTGTGACTTTCATGCCGAGCGCATGTGCGCGCTTGGCTACTTCGCTGCCGATGCCGCCGAGACCGACAACCAACATCGTTTTGCCATCGACGGTGGTCGCGCGACCGGGCGGGAGGCGCGGAATCCATTGGCCTTGCGCTTGCGCGGGAATGTACACATCGAGGCCGCGAGCGAGCGCCATTGTCATCGCGATCACATGCTCGGCGATGATCGGGCCGGCGATGCGCTGCATGTTGGTGACCAGGATGTTTCTTTCCTTGATGGCCGGCAGGGACACGCAGTTCTCGACACCGGCGGTCACCATCTGAATCCATTGAATGGATTTACCGGCGCTGAGCGTGTCGGCGTCGCAGAAACCGAAGACGGCGTCGATGCTCGCGATCTTGGCTTTGGCCTCGGGCGTGCCCGCGGCGATGAATTCAACGTCCGGCGCAGCGGCTTTCAGCTCCGCACCGAGCCGCGACGCCATGCCGCCAACCAGAATGCGCTTGGGCTTGCGCCAGCCCTTGCGCTCCTTGACTGGAGTATCGGCCTCCTGCAGGTCGTAACGCTCGATCACATTGGCAGCGGAGCTCTCCGCGGCCTCGAGCGACGTTCCGAGCAATACCGACGCACAAGCGGCAGCCACGAGCCAGCGACACTTCATCCGAATCCTCCGCCGAAGCAGTTACCGATCAGGCCACGCCGTTCTTCTTGAACCACGCCAGCGCTTTTTGCCAGGCGTCCTTGGCATCGGCTTCGACGTACGACGGCCGATAGTCGGCGAAGAACGCATGCGGCGCCTCCGGATACACGACGATCTCCGAGGGCACCTTGGCCTTCTTGAGCGCCGTGCGCATCTGCTCGACGGTGTCGAGCGGAATGCCCTGATCCTTGCCGCCGTACAGACCGAGCACCGGCGCTTTCAAATCGGCGGCGATGTTGACCGGATGTTTCGGCTGATTCTCGCTGGGATCGCCGACCAGCCGGCCGTACCAGGCCACGCCTGCTTTGAGCTGCTTGCTGTGCTCGGCATACAACCACACGATGCGCCCGCCCCAACAGAACCCGGTGACGCCGAGCTTCGCGGTATCGCCCTTGCCGGACTTCTGCGCCAGTTCCACGGCCGCGTCCAGGTCCGCCATCACCTGCGCATCGGGCACTTTGGCGACAATGGGCCGGATCTCGTCGATGGACTTGAGCTTGGAAACATCGCCCTGGCGGTAATACAGCTCGGGCGCGATCGCGAAATAGCCCTGCTTGGCGAAGCGACGGCAAATATCCTTGATGTGCTCGTGCACGCCGAAGATTTCCTGCACGACCAGGATGACCGGGAACGGTCCGCCCTTGGCCGGCATGGCGCGATAGCCCGGGATAGTCTCGTCGCCGACCGGAATCTTCACGTCGCCCGCATCCAGGCCGGTCGTGTCGGTAGTGATGGTGGCTGCGCCGATCGGCTGCACGGCGAGCGCGAAACCGGCGGCCGCCAGGCTGCTGGCCATCATGT
The DNA here is from genome assembly GCF_009932555.1 of Steroidobacter agaridevorans. Lineage (GTDB taxonomy): Bacteria > Pseudomonadota > Gammaproteobacteria > Steroidobacterales > Steroidobacteraceae > Steroidobacter > Steroidobacter agaridevorans. The sequence goes on along the minus strand of NZ_BLJO01000004.1, from coordinate 185,947 downwards.
GGCGTCGGTTCAGCTCCATGCGCGAGAACACGTTGGCGATATCGGATTGCAGATCCCGGCTCATGGCGTTCCCCTGTTCGATGAAGGCAAGCGTCGGAGTGTAACGACGCGCTCCCGGCCTGCAAAGAATCGGCCCTTATCGCGACGCGCGCGAAAGTCAACAAACCCGCACCGAAGAGACCGCCCGCGACGCAGTCCGCGATGCCCCGCAATTGACTCCGCAATGACTCGTTCGAGCACCGAATAAGTGCACTGATTTTCTTGAAAACGAGTCGCGCAGGTTGCGACGTTCATGTCTCGCATTGGCTCGAATGGCAATTATTTCCATGTTGACAGCGTTGGCCAATTGCCCCATGTTCGCGCCGGCTCGAACAATGGAATGTCTCTCAGGGGGTCGTATCATGGAAGGACGACAAAGGTCCGAAGGACCTGCTGCGCGCTGGTTTTTTGCCCTGCTGCTGATCTGCAGTCTCGGGCTCACTTCACAAGCATTCGCTCAGGCAGCTGGCTGCCAGGTCACTTACACCAAGAGTTGGGAAGGCGGCACCGGCTTCGGCGCCAACATCGCCATCCTGAATACCGGTCCGGCGATCAGCAACGGCTGGACGCTGCAATTCACGTTCGCCAACGGCGAGCGCATCCAGAACGGCTGGCCCGTCGCGTTCGTGCAGCCTTCCGGCAGTGCTGTGGTGACAGTCTCCAGCAACGCCGCGTGGAATCAGAGCATCGGCAGCGGCGCGACCTTTACTGCCGGCTTCAACGGCACGTTCACGACGACGAACTCGACGCCCACCAACTTCACGCTGAACGGCACGGCCTGCAACGGCGGCGGCACCGGCAACACGGCGCCCATCGTCAGCCTGACCAGCCCGACCGGCGGTCAAACATTTCCCGCCGGCTCGACCGTCACGCTCGCCGCTAACGCCAGCGATCCAGGCGGCGCGGTGAGTCGCGTCGAGTTTCGAGTCGATGGCAACCTGGTGAATACGGACACCAGCTCGCCCTACAGCTTCAACGTGAGCGGCCTTGCTTCCGGCAGCCACACCGCGCAAGCCACCGCATTCGACAATGGCTCGCCGGCGCTGAGCACGGCAACGGCTGCTGTGCCATTTACGATTCAAGGAACGGTTCAGCCCACGATCACAGCGAGCCCCACGTCGCTGACAGTCGCAGGAGGCGCAAGCGGCACGGCAACGCTGCGACTCAACGCCGCGCCCACGAGCAACGTGACAGTCGCCCTCACCCGCTCGGGCAGCACAGCGATCACCGCGAGCCCGACGTCCATCACGTTCACCAGCAGCAACTGGCAAACCGGCGTGACGGTGACGTTTAGCGCCGCCAGTGGCACAGCTGCCGCAACCTCGACGTTCACCGCCGCGGCAACTGGCTACACATCGGCGACAGTGGCTGTAACACGCAGCGGCGTCGTGACCGGTCGCGTTGACAATCCTTATCTCAGCTCGGGCGTTTATAACAATCCGCAGTGGCGCGCGAATGCCGCCGCATCCGGCGGCAGCGCCATCGCCATGCAGCCCACCGGCGTGTGGATGGATCGCATCAGCTCGATCGCCGGCAATGGCAGCCCGACGACCGGCAGCATGGGCCTGGCCGATCACTTGAACGAAGCGCTGACGCAGGATCAAGCGAACGGCGCGACGCCCATGGTCATCCAGATCGTGATCTACAACCTGCCCGGCCGTGACTGCGCCGCGCTCGCCTCCAACGGTGAGCTCGGGCCCAACGATCTGCCTCGCTACAAGGCCGAGTACATCGACGTGATCGCCGGCATCCTGCGGCGCCCGGAGTACGCGAACCTGCGCATCGTGTTGATCATCGAGATCGATTCGCTGCCGAACCTGGTGACCAATGTCACGAGCCGCCCGACCGGCACCGCGCAATGTGACACGATGCTGCAGAATCGCGGCTACGTCGACGGCGTCGGCTACGCGCTCGCGACCTTCGGCGCGATCCCGAATGTTTATAACTACGTCGACGCCGGCCACCACGGCTGGCTCGGCTGGGATACGAACTTCGGCCCGTCCGTCGATATGATGCGCACGGCGGCGACTGCTTCTGGCAGCACGCTCGCGAATGTGCACGGCTTCATCACCAACACCGCGAACACCTCGGCGTTGCAGGAGCCATACATCGTCGTCGACAGCACCACGCGTCCGTCGACCTGGATCGACTGGAATCAATTCAACGATGAGCTGACGTACGCGCAGGCGTTCCGCCAGCGCGCGGTCCAGGCCGGCTTCGATGCAAACATCGGCATGCTGATCGATACCTCGCGCAACGGTTGGGGCGGTCCGAATCGACCGACCGGCCCGAGCACCGCAACGGATCTCAACACTCGCATCAACGCCTCGCGCATCGATCGCCGCATTCACAAAGGCAATTGGTGCAATCCGAGTGGCGCGGGTCTGGGTGAGCGTCCGCGCGCAGCTCCTGCGTCCGGCATCGATGCGTACGTCTGGATCAAGCCGCCCGGCGAGTCCGACGGCGCGAGCGAGGAGATTCCCAACGACGAAGGCAAGGGCTTCGACCGTATGTGCGATCCGACGTACGGCGGCAACCCGCGCAATAACAACAACATGACTGGAGCGCTGCCGAATGCGCCGCTGTCCGGGCACTGGTTCCCGGCGCAATTCCAGCAGTTGCTGCAGAACGCTTATCCGCCACTTTAGGAAACAAAGCTTCAGACCCGGCGTCGCCTCGTGCGCCGGGTCTGATCTGACAAGCGAGGGGGACTTCAGATGTTCAACGGAGGATGTATGAAGCTCGACGTGTTACGGACGATGCTGCTCGCAGGGCTGCTGATGATGATCGGCGGCGCTTACGGGCACGGACTGATTCAGGACCCACCCTCGCGCAACTGGTTCTGTGGCGCGATCACCAAACCCGATCAAGTTGCCAACGGCACTGCGCAGTACCCGGTCTGCGGCCAGGCATTCAGCGCCACCGGCGTCGATCCCAATGCCGGTTACAGCTTCATGAGCGTGCTCACGCACACGACCGGCCGCGCCGGCGTCGGCGTGCGCTCGAACGTTTGCAGCTTCAACTCGGAAACCTGGAACGGCAATGCAACCCCATGGGATCAGCCGATCAACTGGCCGACGGTGCCGATGACGGCCGGGTCGAAAACGTTCACCTGGAACATCTCGTGGGGCCCGCACTTCTCGGATACGCAGGAGTTCCGCTACTGGATCACCAAGCCCAGTTTCGTGTTCCAGACCGGCCGGGCGCTGTCGTTCAGCGATTTCGAGGATGCGCCGTTCTGCGTCCTCAACTACAACGACGCGACGCCCAACGCCAATCCGGATGTGATTCCCAATCCGGGCGCCGCGACCTTCCAAACGCGGTGTAACGTTCCGGCGCGCAGCGGCCGGCATGTGATCTACGCCGAGTGGGGTCGCAATCAGTGGACGTACGAACGTTTCCACGGCTGCATCGACGCCATGTTCCAAGGCGGCAACACACCGACCGTCGATGCGCAGATCGCTCTGTCGCCCGACGTGGCCGAGTTCCAGGGGGCCGGCTCGCTCACGCTCGATGGGCGCAGCTCGACTGGATCGAACCTGAGCTATCAATGGAGCGTCAGCTCGCAGAATCCGTCGCTCTACACGCTCACCAACGCCACCCAGTCGGTCGCAACCCTGACCTTGGGGAATCCGCAGGCATCCGCGAACGTCACCGTTTCATTGGTCGTGTCGGGCGGCGGATCTTCCGATAGCGCAACGCGCACGTTCGTTCATGCACCCGCGGTCGCGTCGCAGTGGTTCGATCTCGGCCCGCTGACTTCGGAGTCGCGCACGCTCACAGTCGGCGATCGCGTATCCGTTCGCACCGTCAACGGCAGCGGTCAGGACGCATACTGGCCAACGAGCCCGCTGGTCATCACGTCGTCCAACGCCGCCGCTACTGCTTGGCCATTGGCGCTAGCTCAAGCTGTGAATGCCGCTAACGGCGCAGTCCGCATCGGCGTACTCAATGCGCAGAGCCAGGTTGTCCCACAGAGCAGCGCGACCGCCAATCGCGTGTACTCACAAACTTCAGCAGATATCCAGAGCGCGTTCCTGCAGGTGACGCCGCCGACGACCGGTAATGGCGGAGTAACAGTGACGCCCGCGGTGGCCGCGAACAGCCCGTACTACAACGAACTGCAGCTGCGTCTGGCCAACACGGCCCCGGTCACTGCGCTGTCCGCGACGATCGTCGTGCAGAGAACTCAGGGTGTCAGCGTCAGCGGTCAGTACAACACGCTCGGCAGCCAGATCCAGCAAAGCAATTCGAGCACGACCTCGGCGATCACTTATCAGTACACGCTCGCGTCGGGAGTGACGCTCAGCGCTGGGACGAACCGCACCCTGGCCGCGCAATTCGGCGGCACGGGCACGGCTCATCCCACCGCTGGCGACACCTGGACGGTGACCTACACCAGCGGCGGCACGCAGTACACGCAAACCGGCACGTTCTGAAGCAGCAACACGGAGGAGATCATGCTTCGTTCACATTCTTATGTTCGGGATCCAGCGCTATTGCGCTGGATCCTATCGTTCATCGCAGTGGCCATTTGTTATCTGGCGGCGTCGCCCGGCGCCTTTGCGCAGGCTGCGGCGTGCCAGGTTACTTATACGAAGAGTTGGGAGGGCGGTAATGGCTACGGCGCCAACATCGCCATCCTCAACACCGGCCCGGCACTCACGAACTGGACCCTGGTATTCACATTCCAGAACGGCGAGCGCATCCAGAACGGTTGGCCGGTGTCGTTCTCACAGCCGACCGGCAGCGCGCAGGTCACGGCGTCCAGCAACGCGTCGTGGCAAGCCATCGGCAGCGGCGCTACGTTCAACATCGGCTTCAACGGCACGTTCACCACGACGAACTCCGCACCGAGCGGCTTCACGTTGAATGGCACTGCCTGCACGGGCGGCGGCACCGGCAACACGGCTCCGACCGTCAGCCTGACCAGCCCGACCAGCGGACAGATATTCCCTGCGGGTTCGGCCGTGACGCTCGCCGCTACGGCTAGCGATCCGGGCGGCGCTGTCACTCGCGTCGAGTTCCGCGTGGATGGCAACCTTGTGGCCACCGACACGAGCTCGCCCTACAGCTTCAATGCGACGGGCCTCGCCTCCGGCAACCACACGGCGCAAGCCACCGCATTCGACAACGGTTCGCCGTCGTTGAGTACGGCGACTGCCGCGGTACCGTTCACGATCCAGGGAACGCCGACGCTGTCGATCACCGCGACTCCCAGCACGTTGTCGCTGGCGGGTGGCGCGAGCGGCACGTCATCGATTCGCTTGAGTGCGGCGCCCACGAGCACGGTGCCCGTGACGATCACGCGCTCTGGCAGCACGGCGATCACGCACTCGCCCACGAGCGTCACGCTCACCAGCTCGAACTGGAACACGGGCGTCAATGTGACTTTCACCGCCGCTGCGGGAACAGGCACAGCAACGTCGACGTTCACGGCGGCTGCATCGGGCTACACCTCGGCGGCGATCACGGTCACGCGGACGACGAGCCCGGGCGGCGCGGTGTTCCGAGTCGATCCCACCGGCCGCATCACCAAGAATGGCACGGCGTTCCCGGTCCGCTGCGGATCCTGGTTCGGTTTGGAAGGACGTCATGAGCCTTCGGACGATCCCACCAATCCGAGCGGCGCACCGATGGAGCAATACATCGGCAACACCTTCTGGGCGAACGGCGGCTCCGGCACCGGCCGCACGATTCAACAGACGATGACCGAGATCAGCGGCATGGGCATCAACGTCATCCGCTTGCCCGTCGTGCCGCAGACTCTCAACGCCAACGATCCGCAGGGCCGCGATCCGTACCTGAAGAATCATCAGTCGGTGCGCGTCGCCAACTCACGGCTGGCGCTGGAGCAGTTCATCCGAGCGGCGGATCAGAACAACATCGAGGTCATGCTCGACGTGCACTCCTGCTCCAACTACGTCGGCTGGAGAAAGGGCCGCCTCGACGCACGTCCACCTTGGGTCGACGCCACTCGCGACAACTATGACTTCACGCGCGAGAACTATTCCTGCGCGGCCAGCGGCAATCCGAGCACGGTGACGACGACGCATCCGTACAACCAGACGCTGTGGCTGGATAACCTGCGCACGCTGGCGGGCCTCGGCACGCAACTGGGCGTGGATAACATCATCGGCATCGACATCTTCAACGAGCCGCACGACTACACGTGGGCCGAGTGGAAAACGCTGGTTGAATCCGCTTATACGGCGATCAACGCAGTGAACCCGAACACGTTGTTGTTCGTGCAGGGCATCGGCACGGTCGCCGGCACGCAGGACGGCACGCCGAACACCACCACTCAAGTACCGCACGGCGCGGCGGCGTCCAATCCGAACTGGGGTGAGAACCTGTTCGAGGCCGGCGCCAATCCGATCAATATTCCCAAAGAGCGGCTGGTGTTCTCACCGCACACCTACGGTCCGTCGGTGTTCGTGCAGCGGATGTTCATGGATCCGGCACAGCCGCAATGCGCCGGCCTGGAAGGCGATGAGGCTGGCGATGCGAACTGCAACATCGTGATCAATCCGACGCAGCTCGCCGCCGGTTGGGAAGAGCACTTCGGCTATCTCAAACAGCAGGGCTACGCCATCGTGGTCGGCGAGTTCGGCGGCAACCTGGATTGGCCGCAGGGCCAGGCCAGCATCCGCGACCGCGATCGTTGGAGTCACATCACCCCGGGCGTGGATGCGCAGTGGCAGGATGCGTTCGTGAACTACATGGTCAGCAAGAACATCGAGGGGTGTTACTGGTCGATCAATCCGGAGTCCGGCGATACGGCGGGCTGGTATGGCCACGCGTATGACCCGGTGTCGAACGAAGCCGGCTGGGGCGAATGGCGCACCTTCGATCAGCGCAAGACGAATCTGCTGAATCGGTTGTGGGGTCGCTAAGGGAGATTTTGCTTCAGGGAGAAGAACGGCACAGGGATTGTGCACGCCACGCCTCGGCATTACGCCGAGGCGTGAGCTCTTCGAGAGTCAGTTACACGAGCACGCGCTCGATTCCGCCCGCGTTGGCCTTCTGCACATACTCCGGCAGCCAGTTCTCACCGAGGATGTGCTTCGCGATCTCAACAACGATGTAATCCGCATCGACATCCGCATCGTCGTTGTAACGCTTCAGGCCCTGCATGCACGACGGGCACGACGTCAAGATCTTCACGTCACCCTTGAAGCCGTCGGCGCGTAACTTATCCGCGCCCTTCTTCATCTCGATTTCCTTGCGGAACCGAACCTGGGTCGCCACGTCGGGGCGCGTCACGGCGAACGTGCCGGACTCGCCGCAGCAGCGGTCGTTCTTTTCGATCTTGCCGTTCACCTGATCGTTGATGAGCGTGTTGACGACCTTCAGCGGGTCATAGCTCTTCATCGGCGTATGGCACGGGTCGTGATACATATAACGCACGCCCGTCACGCCCTCGAGCTTCACGTTGCGCTCCATCAGGAACTCGTGAATGTCGATGATGCGGCAGCCCGGGAAGATCTCGTCGAATTTATAGCCCTGCAGCTGATCGAAACAGGTGCCGCAGCTGACCACCACCGTCTTGATGTCGAGATAGTTCAGCGTGTTCGCGACGCGATGGAACAACACGCGATTGTCGGTGATGATCTTCTCGGCCTTGTCGAACTGCCCCGCGCCTCGCTGCGGGTAGCCACAGCAGAGATAACCAGGCGGCAGCACTGTCTGCACACCGACCTTCCACAGCATCGCCTGCGTCGCCAGGCCCACCTGCGAGAACAAACGTTCCGAGCCGCAGCCGGGGAAATAGAACACCGCTTCCGAATCGCTCGTCGTGCGCGCCGGATCGCGAATGATGGGCACGTAGTGACGATCCTCGATATCCAACAGCGCGCGGGCCGTCTTCTTCGGCAGTCCGCCCGGCATCTTCTTGTTGACGAAGTGGACCACCTGCTCGCGCACCGGCGGCTTGCCCGTCGTCGCAGGCGGACGCGCCGTCTGCGCATTGCCCACCACCTTCAACGCGCGATTGGCCATGCGCTGGACTTTGAAGCCCCATTCGAGCATCGCCGTGCGCGCGACCTTGATCGTCTGCGGATTCGTCGCGTTCAAGAAGAACATCGACGCCGCTGTGCCCGGATTGAAGCGCTTCTTGCCCATCCGGCGCAGCAGGTCGCGCATTGCCATCGAGACGTCGCCAAAGTCGATGTTCACCGGGCACGGCTTCTCGCACTTGTGACAGACCGTGCAGTGATCGGCCACGTCGGAGAACTCATCCCAGTGACGCAGCGACACGCCGCGACGCGTCTGCTCTTCGTACAGGAACGCTTCGATGAGCAGCGAGGTCGCCAGAATCTTGTTACGCGGCGAGTACAGCAAGTTCGCGCGTGGCACGTGCGTCGCGCACACTGGCTTGCACTTGCCACAACGCAAACAGTCCTTGATCGCGTCCGAGATCGAGTTGATGTCGGACTGCTGCATGATCAGGGACTCATGTCCCATCAGGTTGAAGCTGGGCGTATACGCGTTGCGCAGATCGCCGCCCGGCATCAGCTTGCCCTTGTTGAAGCGCCCGTCCGGATCGACGCGATCCTTGTATCGACGGAACTCCTCGGTCTCGGCGTCGGTCAGGAACTCGAGCTTCGTGATGCCGATGCCGTGCTCGCCCGAGATCACGCCGTTCAGGCTACGGGCAATCTCCATGATGCGCTCGACGGCGCGGTTCGCCGTTTGCAGCATCTCGTAGTCATCCGAGTTCACCGGAATATTGGTGTGCACGTTGCCGTCGCCGGCATGCATGTGCAACGCCACCCACACGCGACCCCGCAGCACGCGCTTGTGGATTTCCTCGACCGCTTCGAGGATCGGCAGACACGCGCCACCAACGAACAGGCGACGCAGATGCGCGCGCACTTCCGTCTTCCACGAAGTACGCAGCGAACGATCTTGAACCAGATCGAAGAGGCGAACGTTCGGCTCGCGTTCGACGCGCCGCTCGAAGTCGCCACGCAACGGCGCGAAGCCGAGCGTCGCCAACTCGGGCAACGCCTCCCTCAGCGGGGTATCCAGATGTTCGGCGAGATAGGTCCAACGCGCGAGCGTCTCCGCGATCACCTGCTGCGCCTGGATCTGCCGATCGCCGAGCAGTTCGGCTCGTGACACGCCGGAGAGATCGGGATCGTCGGTTTTGCCCAGCGGCAGCTCGGTTTCGAAGAAGTCCCGCAGCTCGCGCAGCATCTTGATCTTGTTGGCGAACGACAGCTCGATGTTGATGCGCTCGATGGCGTCGGTGTAGTCGCCCATGCGGTCGAGCGGAATCACCACGTCTTCGTTGATCTTGAAGGCGTTGGTGTGTTTCGCGATAGCAGCCGTGCGCGAGCGATCCAGCCAGAACTTCTTGCGCGCGTCGGGATTGACGGCGACAAAGCCTTCACCGGCGCGGCTGTTGGAAATACGCACGACTTCGGAAGTCGCACGCGCCACGGCGTCTTCGTTGTCACCAACGATGTCACCGAGCAGCACCATCTTCGGCAATGCGCCGCGCTTGGACTTGGTCGCATAGCCGACGGCGCGCAGATAGCGTTCGTCCAGATGTTCCAAGCCCGCGAGTTGCACACCCGTCGTACGCGCTTCGTTGTCGAGGAACGTCTTGATCTCGACGATGGACGGAATGGCGTGACGTGCATGACCGAAGAATTCCAGACACACGGTGCGCGTGTGTTTCGGCATGCGATGCAGGATCCAGCGGGCGGACGTAATCACGCCGTCGCAGCCTTCCTTCTGCACGCCCGGCAGGCCGCCCAGGAATTTATCGGTGACGTCTTTGCCCAGACCTTCCTTGCGGAACTTGCGACCTTCGATGTCGACACGCGCCGTGCGCAACACACGCGCACGCTGCGGATTGTCGCGACCGTCCTTCCAGGTCAGCTCGAACTTCGCGACTTCGACATCGTGAATCTTGCCGCGGTTGTGGTCGAGGCGAGTCACTTCGAGCCAGTTGCCGTCGGGATCGACCATCCGCCACCAGATGAGATTGTCGACCGCCGTGCCCCACAGCACTGCCTTCTTGCCGCCGGCATTCATCGCGACGTTGCCGCCGATGCAGGAGGCATCCGCGGAGGTGGGATCGACAGCAAACACCAGGCCCGCATGCTCGGCCGCATCGGAGACGCGACGAGTGACGACGCCGGCGCCGCTGAAAATCGTCGGCACCTTCGCATCGGGCGTGCTCGCGCCGGGGACGTCGATGATGTCGATCGGATCCAGCTGCTCCAACTTCTCCGTGTTGATCACCGCCGCGAGCGGCGTGAGCGGAATCGCGCCACCGGTGTAACCAGTACCGCCACCGCGCGGGATGATCGTGAGACCGAGCTCGATACAATCGCGCACCAGGGCGGGAATCTCCGCCTCGGTGTCCGGCGACAACACCAGGAAGGGATATTCGATACGCCAGTCGGTCGCGTCCGTCACATGCGAAACACGAGCAAACGCATCGAAGCGAATGTTGTCGTCGCGCGTGTGTCGCTCGAGCAGACGACGCGCGCGCTTGCGAAGCTGAACGAAGCGATCGAAATCGTTGGCGAACGATTCGACGGCACGCCGCGCCGCTTGCAGCAGCTCGCCCACTTTGCGATCGCGCTCCGGATCGGAAACATCGCGACGACGCTCGATCTCGTTGAGCCGGTGATGCAGAGCTTCGATCAGCAGGCGGCGACGTTTGGGATTGTCGACCAGGTCGTCCTGCAGATACGGATTACGCTGCACGACCCAGATGTCGCCCAGCACCTCGTACAACATGCGCGCCGAGCGGCCGGTCCGGCGCTCGCTGCGCAGTTCGTCCAGAATGGTCCACAACGACTCGCCCAACAGGCGGATGACGATTTCGCGATCCGAGAACGAGGTGTAGTTGTAAGGGATTTCGCGCAGACGAGCGGCCGGGCCCGCGACGGCGGCTTCCGGCTCCGTGGCAGCAATCGGTAGGGACAAGTTGCGCAAGGTAGTAAGGCTAAGAGCCCAAGCGAGGTATGGACCGTAATTGTACGCGGTTACAGTCCAGTCCAAGAAGGCAGAAATCAACGATAAGCCCTTGATCTCGCCAATCCTTTATATTCCCCAAACCAAACTGCATAAGGCCACGGCAGCCGAACTACCGCCATGAACACCCATCTGACCGCCCTGGAAGCCCGGTTGATCGGCAGCCTGATCGAGAAAGCCATCACCACCCCCGATCAGTATCCGCTGTCGCTAAACGCGCTGCTGAACGCCTGCAATCAGAAAAGCAATCGCGAGCCGGTGCTGAGCCTCGACGAACGCACCGTGCAAGACAGTGTCGAGGGCTTGGTGAAGAAGCATCTGGTGCTGGAAAAATCGGGCTTCGGCAGCCGCGTGCCCAAGTATCAGCACCGCTTCTGCAATACCGGCTTCGGCTCGTTCGAGTTCACGCCGGTGCAGACCGCGATCGTTTGTGAGCTGCTGCTGCGAGGACCGCAAACGCCGGGTGAGCTGCGCACTCGCGTGCCACGCATGGCTCAAGTGAGCGACCCCGCCGAGATCGAATCGGCGCTCGAAGACCTTGCGACCCGCCCCGACGGTCCTTTTGTAAAGCAGCTGCCGCGCGAGCCCGGGCGTCGCGATTCGCGTTATGCACATTTGTTCAGTGGTGAGGATGCGATCCCGGTGACGCCGGCCGAGACCGAGCACACCGCTGAACCGCAGCCAAACGCCGCGGCTGCCGACGCCCGAAATTCCTTGCAGGCGCGCATCGCTACTCTCGAAGCGCAGGTCGCCGCCCTACGTCAGGAATTGGAAGAACTACGCAGTAGCATTAAGTCCTCGTAATAGAGCGGCTTGGACGCAAACTTTGACTGCGAAGGGGCGTCTTACTGGCATTGCATTGGAAACCCACATTGGGAGGAGCATCCATGCTTGTCAGACAGAATCGAGCCCCCTTCAATCGTGCCCGCGCGACCGTGGTTTCCACCGCCACGTTGCTCGGTATCGCACTGGCTGGCTGCTCCGGCAGCTTCGCCGATAACAACCCAGCCGCTCAGGCCGCAGCCGCGGGCGCTGCGCCTGCCATCCAAACGGCGTCGCCGCGCAATGTCGCCGCTGCCCTGCCCGATTTCGCTGGCCTGGTCGATCACTACGGCCCCGCCGTGGTGAACGTCGCCGTGGTCGGCAAGTCACAGCCCGTCAGCAACGACATGCCCGGCATGTCGCCCAACGATCCGCTCAATGATTTCTTGCGCCGCTTCGGCCAGCCGATGCCTCGCGGCAATCAGCCGCCGCCGCGCGGTGAAGGTTCGGGTTTCATCGTCAGCGCCGATGGTTACATTCTGACCAACGCGCACGTGGTGGCCGAAGCCGAGGAAGTCACGGTGAAGACGACCGATCGTCGCGAGTACACCGCGAAGGTCATCGGTGTCGACGAAGCCACCGACGTCGCCGTGTTGAAGATCGACGCCAAGAATCTGCCGACCGTGAAGATCGGCGATCCATCCAAGCTGCGTCCCGGTGAGTGGGTGATCGCCATCGGCTCGCCGTTCGGCTTCGAGAACAGCGTCACCGCCGGCATCGTCAGCGCGACCTCGCGCTCCATGCCTGGCAGCAACTACGCGCCGTTCATTCAGACCGACGTGGCAGTGAACCCCGGCAACTCCGGCGGCCCGCTGTTCAACCTGCAGGGCGAAGTGGTCGGCATCAACTCGCAAATCTTCAGCCGCAGCGGCGGTTACATGGGCCTGTCATTCGCCATCCCGATCGATGTCGCGAACAACGTACAGACCCAGCTGGTCTCGACCGGCAAAGTCACCCGCAGCCGCATCGGCGTCTCGATCCAGGACGTGAATGCGCAGCTCGCCGAGTCGTTCGGCCTCGATCGGCCGAAGGGCGCGCTGGTCGGCATGGTCGAAGACGACGGCCCGGGCGCGAAGGCCGGCATCAAGGCGGGCGACGTGATCCTGAAGGTCGACGGCACCGAGATCGATCAGTCCTCGCAATTGCCTGGCCTGATCGCCTCGAAGAAGCCCGGCACCACCGTCAATCTCGAGGTGTGGCGTGACGGCGGCGTCAAGCGCCTGAGCGCGAAGCCGGTCGAGATCGCGGAGAAAGGCGTGAAGGTCGCCAATCGTGACAGCGCGGATGCCGACGAGACGGCCAAGCTCGGCCTGGTCGTACGCCCGCTGCAGAAGCAGGAGAAGCAGCAGGTCGAGACCGACGGCGATCTCGTGGTCGAAGACTCCGATGGACCGGCGGCCGCCGCCGGCGTGCAGCGGGGCGACATCATCCTCGGCGTCAACGGCAAGCCGGTGAAGTCGGTGGAAGAGCTGAAGACCGCGGCACGCAAGTCCAAGGGCAAGGTCGTGGCGCTGCTGATCGAACGCGACAGCGCGCAGATCTTCGTCCCGGTGCGGACTGGCTAAGGATGTAGCTATGGTGAGCGACCGGCGAATGGCGGAAACTCGTCCATCCCTGTTGCCGTCGTCGGTCGGCTCACCGGTTACCCGAATGAAACTACTGCTCATCGAAGACGATCTGCAGGCCGCCGAATATCTGCTGAAAAGCCTGCGCGAAATCGGCTACAGCGTCGATCACAGCCCGGACGGGCGTGACGGCCTGGAGAAGGCGACGCAGCGTCATTACGACGTGATCATCGCCGACCGCCAGCTGCCGCACCTCGACGGGCTGACCATCATCACCTCCCTGCGCGAGCGCAACGATCGCACCCCGGTGCTGATCCTGTCCGCGCTCGGCACGGTCGACGACCGCGTCCATGGCCTGAAAGCCGGCGGCGACGACTACCTCACCAAACCTTTTGCCTTCGCCGAACTGCTCGCGCGCATCGAGGCGTTGAGCCGCCGTGGCACGGCGCTGGCCGAATCGAGCCGGCTCAAGGTCGCGGACCTGGAGCTGGACCTGCTGGCCCGCAAAGTCACGCGCGCCGGCCAGAACATCGATCTCACCACCAAGGAATTCCAGTTGCTGGAGTTCCTGATGCGCCGGCCCGGCCAGGTGGTCACGCGCACCATGCTGCTCGAAGGCGTGTGGAACCTGCACTTCGATCCGCAGACCAATATCACCGACGTGCACATGAGCCGCCTGCGCAATGCCGTCGACAAAGGATTTTCCCGGCCACTGATCCATACGGTGCGCGGCGCCGGGTACGTACTCAAGGAATAGCCCTGTTCGGATGTATCGGGGCGGCGGCGCGGGACGTCGTACAATGGCCGCCACTTCAGAGGTTCTTCAGAGCAGCGAACGCATGACCGAGGCCGGCCGTCCGGATGCCGTCGGGCCGACCACGCGCCCGCGACCGCGCATGCGACTGTCCACGTCGCGGCTCGCGACCCTGTTCATCGTGATTTTCGCCGTCGGCGTCACGCTGGTGCTGACCGCCGTTTATTTCCTCACCGCGCGCGTGCTCGACAATGAAGTCGATGCCGTCATCAACTCGGAAGTCAACAATCTGGTCGATGACTATTCACGCGGCGGCCTGCTGCAGCTCGTAGCGACATTGCATCGTCGCGCGGACGGTTGGGGTCGCACTGGCGCCGTTTATCTGCTGGTCGAGAACAATGGCTTTCCCATCGCGGGCAACCTCGCCCGCTGGCCGCAGGTCGTCAGTCGATACAACGATTGGGTGGAATTCGAGATCGATGCCAGCGACGCCGGCGGCTCGGTCTCGCATCCGGTGCGCGCGCAGATCATTCGCTTGCCCGGCAATCGCTGGCTGCTCGTCGGCACGGACATTCTCGATCGCAGCCGCCTCGCTTCGCGCTTGCGGACGGCCATGTTCTGGGGCGTCGGCGCGAGCGTGCTGCTCGCCACTTTGTTTGGTTTGAGTTACAGCCGGCGCATTCGAAGGCGCGTCAAAGCCGTCGCGGCGACGTGCGAATCCATCATGGCCGGCAACTTGTCACAACGCCTGCCCGTCGAACCCGCGCACGACGAGTTCGACGCGCTCGCAACCGCCGTGAACCGCATGCTCGAAACCATCGAGCAACAGACCGAGACGCTGCGCACGACCTTCGATAGCGCCGCTCACGATTTGCGCGCTCCGCTGTATCGCGCCCGCGTGCGAATCGAAGAATCCCTTCAGCACGAGGGGCTTGCCGATAATGTTCGCGAGACGATGGATGCAACCCTCGCCGAACTGGACCGCGTGCAGCGAACGTTAGGCACGTTGCTGCAAATCGCCCAAACCGACGGCCGCGGCCGCGACGTGCCCACCGAAGACGTCGACGTCGCCGCGCTCGCTCAAGAACTCGTCGAGTTGTATCAGCCCGAAGCGGGCAATAGAAACATCAGCCTCGACTATCGAGGCGACGCGACCGCCTCGGTGCACGGCAATCGTCAGCTGCTCGCGCAAGCCGTGGTCAATCTGCTGGAGAATGCAATCAAGTACGTCCCCGAGGGCGGCAAAGTCGAAGCCAGCGTCCGCACCATCGGCGACTCCCTCACCCTGACCGTCGCCGACAACGGCCCCGGCATTCCGGAAGCCGACCGCGCCCGCATCCTGCAACCGTTCGTCCGCCTCGACAGAGATCGCGATCAAGTCGGCAGCGGCCTCGGGCTGAGCCTGGTCGCCGCGGTGATGCGATTACATCGAGCGACGATCGAGCTGCTCGACAATCATCCGGGGCTGCTGGTGCGATGTGTGTTGCCGGTGCGCAAAGAGGTTGCCACCGGCGTCGCTTTCGTTACCCCGTAATCGGCGCCATCGCCGCGGTGACAGGCGCGCCGCCGCCGCCGGAGTCGCTACCGCCATCGGCAGGCGCAACGGCGCCAGCTTCACCGCCTTCACTCTCAGCCACCGGCGTCGACCCCGCTTCCGTCGCGCCGGGAGGCATCACGCTGAGCAGTGTGCCGTTCTCATGCATGATCGCTTCTTCGGTGCGGCGGTTCATCACGATGATGCTGATACGCCGATTCACCGGGCTATCCGGCACCGCGCTATCGAGCAGCACGCTCGACGCAAGGCCCACGACGCGACCCACCTTCTCCTGCGGCAAGCCGCCGGTGATCAACGCGCGACGGGCTGCGTTGGCGCGGTCCGCGGACAACTCCCAGTTGCTGTAATTGTTGGCGATGTACGGTTTGATGTCCGTGTGACCGCTGATGCTGATGCGGTTCGGCACGTTGTTGATGATGTTCGACAGCTCATAAAGAATCCTGGCGCTGTACTCCTCGAGTCGCGAGCTGCCGAGCGGGAACATCGGACGGCGCTCGTGATCGACGATCTGAATGCGCACGCCTTCCGGCGTGATATCGAGCAGGATCTGATCCTTGAATTTCGCGAGCGCCTCGCGCGCATCGATAGCTTCTTTCAACTCTCGCAACAGCGAATTCAAACGTTCCCGATCAAGCTGTTCGGCGCGCTTCTCTGCCTCGTCGTCGTTGACGACTTGCGCGGGCGGCGCATCCGGATTGTCGCTGGAGGTGTGCAGCTCCATGCCGCCGCCCAGCTGGATCATGCTGGTGCTGGCGCCGCCGGGACCTGGCATAGAGGTGGCCGCAGGCACCGTGCTCGTGCCCGGCACGGCGGAAGGATTGTTGAAATATTCCGAGATCGCGCCCTTCTGCTCCTGAGTGGTGGAACCCATCAGCCACATGAGCAGGAAGAACGCCATCATCGCAGTCGCGAAGTCGGCGAACGCGACCTTCCAGGAGCCGCCATGGTGGCCATGGCCGCCTTTCTTGACCTTCTTGATGATGATCGGCGCGAGCGCCTCGCCGTCTTTGCCCTTGCGTGCCATGGCGTATCCCGGTTACGAGATCAGGCCTTCTTGCCGCGCAACTGGGCTTCGAGATCCTTGAAGCTCGGACGCAGATCCGCCGGCGTCGACTTGCGGCCGAACTCGATCGCGATCTGCGGCGGGTGACCCTGCAGGAATCCCATGATGCAGGTCTTGATGGCGGTGTAGAAAGCGGTCTCATCGCGCGCGCGGCGTTCCATGGCCGTGCTCATCGGGCCGAGCAGACCGTACGCGAGCAGAATGCCGAGGAAGGTGCCGACGAGCGCCGCCGCGACCTTGATGCCGATCTCTTCCGGCGGGCCGCCGAGCGCACCCATGGTGTTCACGATGCCGAGCACCGCGGCCACGATGCCGAAACCCGGCATCGCGTCGGACACTTTGTTGAGCGCCTGCGCCGGCTCTTCGCCGCTGTGATGATGGGTCTCGATTTCCAGATCCATCAGCGCTTCGAGCTGATGCTGGTCCATGTCGCCGCTGATGATGAGGCGCAGATAATCCTGGATGAATTCGACCGCGTGATGATCCTTGAGGATCAGCGGACGCTTCTTGAACAGATCGCTCTTCTCCGGCTCCTCGATGACGCGCTCCAGGCCCATCATGCCTTCCTTGCGCGCGATCGACAGCAGCTCGTACATGACCGAGAACAGCGCGAGGTAATGATCCCTGTTGTAAGGCGAGCCTTTCAGCAGCGCCGGAATGCCGGCGGCGATCTTCTTGGTGACGCTGAACGGATTGGCAATGATCATCGCGCCGACCGCGGCGCCGCCGATGATCAGCAGCTCGGAGGGCTGCCACAGGGCGCCCAATTGGCCGCCGTGGACGGCAAAGCCGCCCAGCACGCAGCCAAACACCACGACGATGCCGAGGATCAGGTTCATTGATTATCCGTAGGAACGATCAGCTCGCGGCCCGCGGGCCGCACAGTCACTGATTCGGCATAATCCCGCGCGGCTTGAGGCGCGACCGGCGTGGCAAATCCGCGGTTTCCTCCTAGGCGAATGCCTTAGAGGGTTGTTAAATCAGCGCCAGACAGGCACTTAGCGGCGTTCGACGAGGCTTTATGAATATTTCGAGAAGGCAATTTCGCGGCTTGCAGCGATGGTCCTGGCTCGGCATCGCGGCCTGTCTGATGGCGGCGGTGAGCTGGGCGCAGTCGCTGACGGTCATCGATTTGAAGTACCGGCGCGCCGACGAGCTGATCCCGGTATTGCAGCCCTTGCTCGAACAGGGCGGCGCGCTGACCGGGCAGGATTACAAACTGTTCGTCCGCACCAGCAGCGGCAATCTCTCGCAGCTGCGCTCCGCAGTCGCCCAGTTGGATAAGCAACAGCGACAGATGTTGGTTTCTGTGCGCCGGAGCACAGCGTCGGATATTCAACAGGAGCAGGCATCGGCGTCCGGAACGTTGAGCACGCGCGATGGCGTTTCAGCGACGGTGCGCGCCGGCCAGCGGAACTTGCAGACCAACGACTCGAGTGTTTCCAGTGTGCAGGTGCTCGAAGGCAATTCCGCCTTCATTGCCACGGGCACGAGCGTACCGATTGTGACGGCGTTCGCAGTCGGCGGCGGCAAACGCCCATTCGTCGCGGGCGCAGTCGAGCATCGCAATCTGCAACGCGGCTTCATGGTTACGCCGCGCGTGAACGGCGATCAGGTGATCCTGCAGATCGATCAACAGGACGAGCGCGTCGGCGGCAACGGTATCGAGACGCAGTCGTTGAATACGCAAGTCATCGGCCGGCTGGGAACGTGGATCCAGCTCGGCGCGGTGAGTGAATCGTCCAGCGGCACCCAAAGCGGCATCCTCAGCCGCAGCTACAGCACCGGCGGCAACGAGCTGGCGGTATGGGTGAAGGTCGACGCCCAGTGATCCGGGTCACATCGACCCGTCGAATGTTTCTTCACTGTCAACCTTGATGTGATGCGCGCACTGCGGGCGCTGGCAACCGCCCAGTACCCTGCGCGTCATGTTTGCTCATTGGCGAGTCGTCGTGGCATTGGGCGCCGTCGGTGCGGGTATCGCCGCGCTGGTGGAAGGCCGCGCCATCGATCATCCGCCGGGAGTCTTGGTTCCCGATGAGCCGACGCAGCGCCTGGTGCAACAGGCGCCGTTTGCCCACGGGGAATATGAGCTGACTCCGCTAGCCGACTTCGATCTGGAAGCACGTGTGCTGTCGGTCGAGGAATACAGCATGGACGGCGGCGCTCGCGTCTCGCCCATCGATTTCGCGCTCGGCTGGGGCCCGATGTCCGACAGCGCCGTGCTCTCTCACTTTCGCATCAGCCAGGGCGCGCGCTTCTTTACGATCTATCCCGACGAGCAGGCCATCGATCTGAAAACGGCCATGCTCAACGCCTCCAACATGCATCTGATTCCCGCCAACGGTCTGCTCGAAGACCGCCTGAAGGACGTGAAGCCGGGCAACATCGTGCGCCTGCGCGGCCAGCTCGTCAGCGTACTCGGGCCGAATAATTTCACGTGGAGGAGCTCGCTGAGCCGCACCGACCGGGGCAATGGCGCGTGCGAGCTGTTCTACGTGGAGTCGATGGAGAAGCGCTGAGCCTCAGCTCCGCCGCATCCATTCCGGATCGGGAATCTCGTGAAACGCATGGCGCAGGCTCTCGCTCCAGCGCGTGCGGATCATCCGGAAGTACGCGTGGTTCTCGTCGATGTTCACGTGGCTGTGGATCTTCAGCTCATCGCGCTTGATCGATAGCAGATCCAACGGCACACCGACCGAGAGATTCGATCTGATCGTCGAGTCCATCGAGATCAGCGCGCACTTGGCGCCTTGCGCGAGGCTGGTGCTGCGGGAAATGACCCGGTCCAGAATCGGCTTGCCATACTTCGACTCGCCGATCTGGAAATACGGCGTCTCCGGCGTGGCCTCGATGAAATTGCCGGCCGCGTAGATACAAAACAGCCGCGGCTCTTCGCCGCCGATCTGGCCGCCGAAGATCAGCGAGGCGTTGAACTCGATGTGATGATCCTTGAGCGCTTCGGCATCGCGCTTGTGAACCTCCCGTAGCGCCTCGCCGACCGCGAGCGACGCCTCGAACATGTTCTTGGAGGTCCAGATCCCCTTGATGCCCGGCTCGTTCTCGTGTTCGTGCAAAACATTCACGACCGCCTGGGAGATCGCGAGATTGCCGGCGCCCATCAGCACCATGACCCGATCGCCCGGCCGTTCGAAGATGGTCACCTTGCGGAACGTGCTGATCTGGTCCACGCCCGCGTTGGTGCGCGAGTCGGAAAGGAACACCAGCCCGGCATCCAGCAGCATGCCTACGCAATACGTCATAGCTACAACCGCAGTCAGTGGGCGGCAGTGCCCAGGAAACGCGAACTATAGACTCCATTGCAAAACATTGGCATCACTGTTGCGCGGCTGCCGCGATCCGCACCGCGACCTGCATTTCCTCCGCTCCGCCGCCGCGACGGACACCACGCACCGGGCAGGCATCGAGGTAATCGCGACCTACCGCCAGCCGGCAATGCCGCCCGTCGGTGGGCGTGCGATGAGTCACGTCGATGGACATCCAGCCTTGCTCGTGGCCGGTCCAAACATCCACCCACGCATGACTGGCGATCTCGCCCTCCGGACCTGCGTAAAAGTAACCGCTGACATAGCGTGCTGGAATGCCGGCGCTGCGGCAGCTGGCTATGTAGATGTGCGAATGATCCTGGCAGACGCCCGCACCACGCGCGAACGCTCGCGACGCGGATTCGTGCACGTCGGTGGCGCCTTTTTCATAGCGCACTTCTTCACACACGGCGTCCGCCAGCTCGAGCAACTTGCCTCGCACGTCGCCGCCCGCTTGCAAGCGAGCGCGCGCGAAGCTTGCGATAGCCTCATCCGGACGAGTCAGCGGCGTTTCGGCCAGAAACGCCAGCGGCGAGAGCTGACCCTCGTCAGGCACCGACACGGCGGGATGATCCTCGGTCTCGACGATGCCGTTCACGACGATGCGAATTTCCTTGTGCGGCTCATCGAGCGTGAGCAAATGCACGATGTTGCCGTACGCATCGACTTGCGAGCGACAATGCCCCGGCGTCGCCATGTTCCAGCTGAGCGCGCGTTGCATGGGATCGCGACGAGGCGTCAGCCGCAGGTTCTGCACGCTGCGTTTCACCGGCTCGCCGTAGCGATAGAACGTTTCGTGTCGGATATGCAGTTGCATGCCGTCTCCTAGTCGGTGGCCGACACCAGGAAGTCTCGGGACACCCGATCGCCGAGATCGCGCACCTGACCGAGGAATCGCACCAGGTATTCGTGCAGCCCGATCTCGAACACGCTGTCGATGCGACCGAAATGCAGCGACGCCTGCAGCTCACCGGCCCGCCGCTCGGTCTCCGCCGACTGCGCATTCCGCACCGATTGCAGATGCATGTGTACTTGAGACATGCATCGACGCAGCGAGCGAGGCATGTCGTCGCGCAGAACGAGCAGTTCTGCCACGCGCCTTGGCGTAATCAAGTCGCGATACACACGACGATAGATTTCGAACGCGGACACCGAGTGCAAGAGCGCGCTCCACTGGTAGTAATCCGCCGCTCCGCCCGCTTGCTCGCCGCGAGGGAGCAGCAAGTGATACTTCACATCGAGAATGCGAGCAGTGCTGTCGGCGCGTTCGAGATAAGTGCCGAGCCAGGCGAAGTGCCAGGCTTCATCGCGCAACATCGTGCCTTGAATGACGCCCCGCGCGACGTGCGAACGATATTTCACCCACTCGAAGAAGTTGCCCACTTCCGTCTCGTTGGCGGAGCGCAGGCTCATGCCACGCATTTCCAGCCAGGTCGCGTTCAACGTTTCCCAGATCTCTGAAGTGAGCGTGCCTCGCACGGCTCGCGCGTTTTCACGGGCGGCGTGGACGCAGCTGCAGATGCTCAGAGGGTTGTCGCGGTCGAATGCCATGAATGCGATGACGTTCGATGAAGTCACGGAGTCATAGCGCTGCCGGAATGCTTCCATCAGGCCGATGATGGTGAGGGTGGCGATCCAGCCCTGCTCGAGGATTTCAGCCCCTTGAGGAAGCAGCGACATGCGCGAGTTGACGTCGAGCATGCGAGCGAGGTTTTCGGCACGCTCCGTGTAGCGCGCCATCCAGTAGAGATGATCGGCGGTGCGGCTCAGCATGCGCGTACGCCCTGCGGGCTGCCTGCGTTCATCGCTCCAACACCCACGTATCTTTCGTCCCGCCGCCCTGCGACGAATTCACCACCAGCGATCCTTCTCTCAACGCGACTCTGGTCAGCCCACCCGGCACCAACGTAACTTCGCGGCCTGACAACACGAACGGTCGCAAATCGATGTGCCTCGGCGCGATGCCGGCATCTACAAACGTCGGGCATGCCGACAACGTGAGTGTCGGTTGTGCGATGTATTTCTCCGGCGAGCGCAGGATCCGCTGACGGAACGCTTCCAGCTCAGCCTTGCTGGCCGCGGGGCCGATCAACATTCCATAGCCGCCGGCCCCATGAACCTCCTTGACGACCAGCTCCCGCAGGTGCGCGAGCGTATACGCCAGATCCTCTTTCCGCCGGAGAACAAACGTCGGCACGTTCGACAGCAACGGTTCTTCGCCGAGATAGAAGCGCACCATCTCCGGCACATAGGGATAAATGGATTTGTCGTCCGCCACACCCGTGCCAATCGCATTCGCAATCGTCACGCGCCCCGCGCGATACGCGGCCAACAGTCCCGGAATGCCCAGCATCGAATCCGGCCGAAACACCAGCGGATCCAGGAAGTCGTCGTCGATGCGCCGATAAATCACATCCACTCGTTGTGGGCCGCGGGTGGTGCGCATGTAGACGAACTCGTCGTCGACGAACAGATCCTGTCCCTCGACCAGCTCGATGCCCATCTGCTGCGCCAGAAACGCGTGCTCGAAGTACGCGCTGTTATAAGCACCCGGCGTCAGCAGCACGACCGTCGGATCGTTCACACCCGACGGCGCGACGCTGCGCAGGTTCTCCAGCAGCAGATCGGGATAGTGCTCGACCGGCGCCACCGAATGCAGCGCGAACAGCTCGGGAAACAATCGCATCATCATGCGCCGGTCTTCGAGCATGTAGGACACGCCCGAGGGTACGCGCAGGTTGTCTTCGAGAACGTAAAACTCGCCCTCGCCGGCACGCACCACATCGACGCCGGCGATGTGCGCGTAGATCGAGCCCGGCACGTCGATGCCCTGCATCTCGGGCCGGTACTGCCCATTGCACAGCACCTGCTCGGCGGGAATGCGGCCGGCCTTCAAGATCTCCTGCGAGTGATAGATATCGTTGGTGAACGCGTTCAACGCGCGCACGCGTTGTTTCAAGCCGGCGGCGAGGTGCTTCCATTCGTTGGCCGGAATGATGCGAGGAACGATGTCGAAGGGAATCAGGCGCTCGGTGCCCGCGTCCTCGCCATAAACGGTGAACGTGATGCCGACCCGATGAAACAACGTGTCGGCCTCGGCGCGCTTGTGAGCCACGCGCTCGCTCGGCGTGCGCGCGAGCCAGGAAGCGAAGGTCTTGTAGTGCTCGCGCACGCCGCCGTCGCTGGCATGCATTTCATCGTACGGAGTCGCCAACATCCCGACCTCTGTTGTAGCCGGGCAGCGATGCCACGACTCGGGCTTGATGTCGGACGACGGAGCGAAAAACGTGCCAGCGCCAAAAGCAGCTGGTTATGCGTGATTTACGGGCACCGGGAGGCGGAACGCACCAGCATAAGGCCCCTTCGACGGGCCCCACGCACGAGGATGGGGCGGGCGCCCCATCCTCCGATCGGCTCAAGGCATCTGGATCTTGCCGCCGCCCCGGCCGCCGGTGATGCCCGGCACCGGGCCCTGCGGAACCACGAGCTGCGAAGCCTGCTGGCGGCGCATTTCCTGGATCTGCTGGACGGTGCGCTCGATGGCGACCTGGGCCGCCGGGGCAAAGCCGATGACGGCATCGGCCAGCGTCTGGCCCTCGATCTCGAAGTTGATGGGCACCGGGCCCATGTTGGTCATGATCTCGGCCTGGCCGATGAACAGCACTGGCCGGCCGGGGTCGGCGGAGCCGTCGGCGCGCACCGGGGAGAGGCGGCGGATCGCACCGACGCGGCGGTCGGTGAAATTGTCCTCCTGGTAGAGCCCCTCGGCGTCCATCTGCGGGTCTTGATTGCGGTCTTCGGCCATGTGAAACCTCTAATGAATTCGCCCGCTTGCAGCAGGCTACGGTAGCTGCGAGTGCTTTATGACAGTAGACCAGTCGGCGGCTCTGTCTTCAAGGCGAACGGTCTTCGTCAGGGGGCACAACGCCGTTACAATGGGGCCAT
This sequence comes from Steroidobacter agaridevorans, assembly GCF_009932555.1. Taxonomy (GTDB): domain Bacteria; phylum Pseudomonadota; class Gammaproteobacteria; order Steroidobacterales; family Steroidobacteraceae; genus Steroidobacter; species Steroidobacter agaridevorans. Next base: position 161,880 of record NZ_BLJO01000004.1, on the reverse strand, counting down.
CTTCAATGAGAGCAACGGGCGCCCCGCCGCCTCGAGTGACGACCCATGCAGGAACCCGATAACCCCTTCAGCGAGGCCTTCGGCAAGGCCGTCGATCTGGGCAACCGGATCGCCGACACGGATGACAAGGCCGATATCTGGGACATCGCCGACGGCTTGCTGGCGGGAGCCGTGCAGTACTGGTTGTACTCCCGGCAGCCCTGCTCGGATCCCGAATGCGAAGAATGCCAGCCGATCAGCACCGCCGAGGGCCGGATCGAGGAGCTGCGCAAACTGATGCGTCAATTCGCCGAAGAAAGCGAATATTTCCATTCGCCCACGGACCGCAATGTGGGCCGCGCATAAGTAGCGCGGTCCGAAGCTCACGCCCGTTGCCCGCGTGGCGAATTTTTCGCCACGCGCCCAGCATCACGACAGTTGCTCATTGTCAACGGCGCGCGCGTGAATTTTTCGCAGCAAAAAATAGTTTGCGTGTACGTGTTTGATCCGTAATGCGGCGTAAATACAACGCCGAAATACGACCCCGTTTTGCGATCTGGCGCACACCGTGGAATTCGTGTCGCCCTTCACACTTTCGCCCGCGACCTTCGTGCGGGAGACCGATGCGGTGGGAATGTTGAAGAACTTGAAGCTCAGACATCGCGCGTACGTGTGCGCATACAACTCGTTTCGCTTCGCCGCGCGCCTGCGCGGGGACTTGAGCGAGTTCGCGCCCTCGATCGCCGAAACCCTGGAGAGCGTGGGCGATGAGCTCGCTGCGCTGGCCCGTGACAGCTGTCCGACGGAGAACGAGCGTCGCCAGCTGATCGAGGGCCTGGAAGGCGCGCTGCGTGCGCTCGGCCTGTCCGATGCCGCCCAGGTCCATATCGTTTCTCAGCTCGCGCCACGCATCATGGCGGGCGAGCCGGCGAGCGCCAGCAAGGAAGCCTGGACGCGCATGGCGGTGTAAAGCAGCCCCGGCAAAACAGCTGAATGAGACATAAGCTCAAGGCCGGGCCAGCCAGTCACCTGTCGCCAATCGCCATGTCTGCTGAAAGCGACCGTACTGCTTGACTTATGCCTTCAGCGTGCCGATGATCAAAACGTTCCTACAAAGAAATTTCTTGGTCGATTTTTTCTGGGCAAACTCGCCGAAAGGCGAGGACGCAAAGCTTCCGGTCTAACGGATTCATTTCCTAAGACAGCGGGGTTGCCACGGGGCCGCGACATGATGCGGCAACGGTTTCGCCACAAAAGACAACAGCGAAACTGCCGTGAACGAGCGCGATGCGCATAAGCGCGCTCACTCCCCCCGCCGAAATGAAGAATCCGTTCAGCTGGAGTGCGTCCACCGCAAGCGGGCGGTATTCGGCGGCGCAACGGGTCGGGGAAGAAACGTGGAAGACAATACCAGCAAGGTCTATGTGGAGCCGGAACGCTCACAGCCGCCGCTCGTCTCCCAGAACGCAGGGAGCGGCACGCAGCTGTTTGTCATCAACCTGTGCGCGTCGATCGCGCCGGTGTCGACGACGGGCCGTAACATTCCCGGGCTCGAGAATTACAAGCTTTATCAGGTCGCGCGCGTCGAAGACGGCCGCACGCGGCATCGTTTGCGCCTCGGTTTCTTTACCAATGAAGCGCATGCCGAACGCGTGCTCACCGTCGTTCGCCAGCAGTATCCGACCGCCTTCACGACCAGCCTGAGCGATGAAGACCGCCGCTTCGCTCGCGGCTATTTGCCGGCCGCCGCGCCGGCGCCTGCACCGCGCCCCGCTGTTGCTGTCGTCAATGCACCGCCGCCTGCTCCTGTTGCCCCAGCCCCCGCTGCGAAAGCCGCACCCGCTCCGAAGGCAGCGCCCGCGCCACAGGCCGCTGCGAAACCCGCTGCGACGAAACCCGCTCAACCGGCGAAACCCGCCGCGAAGAAGGCGCCGAACGACGAAATCGTCGAGATGACCTGGGAGCCGGACGAAGCCACCAAGGCCGCGGTCACTTCGGCCTCGTTGCCGAAGATCAAAGCGCTCACCGAAGCGCCTGGCCTCGATGAGATGAGCTGGAACGACGATCCCGCCCCCGCGGCTGCAGCGTCGAAAGAGCCGCTGGCCGTGGGTTTGTTGAGCGGCAAGTTCGCCGCACTCGACACCGGCAAGCTGAAGATCAAGACCACTCCAGCGGCGCCTGCGTCCGCTGCGAACAAGGCAGCTACTCCGCCCGCCCCTGTCGCCGTCCCGCCGAAGCTGGATACGGCAGCGAGCGTGCGCGTGCCCGCGCTGACGTTCTCCGATCCGCAACCGACTCCCGCCGCTGCACAGAAGAGCAAAGCGTCGAATGAGCCGTATCACGTCGGCAAGGGCATCGACATCGAAGAAATCGATGCGTTCGAGCTCGACCTGCGCGACGACCCGCCGGCGAAGGTCGCCGCACCCGCCGCAGCTGTGAAGCCGGCGCCCGCTGTAACAAACAAAGCGGCCGCTGCGCCGAAGCCCGCCGCTGCAAAGCCTGCGGCGCCGACGGTTGCCAAGAAGGCGGAGCCAGCCAAGCCCTCGGTTCCTGCTGTGGCAAACAAGGCCGCCGTGCCGCTGCCGAAACAAGTGCCGCCCGCACTGGTTCGCGGCTCGTCGCACGCGCATCCGAATCTCGACAGCACGCAGACCATTCGCGCGCTGACCAACGATGAGCTGAACGACAACGCGCAGGAGAAGTGGTTTGCGATTCAACTGGCCGCGTCCGAGCAGCCGGTGAACCTGGACATCCTGCCACACCTCGATATCTTCGAGGCCTATCGTTTGTATTCGGTCGCGACCGCGGGCAGCGGCAAGATCGTGCACTCGCTGCGCCTGGGCTTCTTCAAGGAAGCCGTGTCGGCCGAAGCAGTCTCGGGATATCTGAAGACATTCTTCCCAGCGCCGTCCGTGCTGCGCATCAGCGTCGCCGAACAGGCGCGCTTCAAGGATGCTCCGCAGCCACGTCGCGCCGAGCCGGAAGAGCCGAAGAACAACGTCGTCGAGCTCAACAACGCCCGCGCCAATCGCGCGCCGGTTGTGCCGACCATCACCATGGAAGTCGATACGTCGGCGACCGGTGCATTCCGTCCCAACGCGACCGGTGCGTTCCGACCGAACGCTACCGGCGCGCTGAACTCCGCCACTGGCACGTTCAAGCCTGGCGCGACCGGCGCGTTCAAAGCCAATGCCACGGGCGCGTTCAAGCTGAACTCCACCGGCGTGCATAAGGCGCTGGACAGCAGAGTCGCCGCCAAATCCGCCTCCCCAGCCACCAGGCGCTCCGAGCCGACTCGCGCCGGTAACACCGGCAAGCACAAGCAGCTCAAGAAGAGCCTGGCCGAGGAGCTGATGGAAGAGGCGCGCGAAGTCGAGTTGTCCGAGAGCGGCGTTCGCAAGCTGCCGCAAAACAACTCGTTGTTGTCGCGCCTGCTAGGCAAAAAGAAGTAACTGCGGCATTTCGGCGCGCCCTCTCGCGCCGGCCCTCCGGCCTGCGGCACACTGCCTCGTCCCATCCTGACGAGGCTGCGCCGTGGATATCAGAACCGCCGACCTTTGCGATCAATTCAGCGACGAATTGGAAATCTGCGAGCCCTTGTTCGGCGACTTCGGCGGACAGCTCCAGTTCGGCGGGCCGATCGCCACCATCAAATGCTTCGAAGATAACTCGCTGGTCCGCGAGCTGACCGCCGAGGCCGGCAACGGCCGCGTGCTCGTGATCGATGCCGGCGGATCCATGCGTCGCGCAGTGGTCGGCGATATGCTCGCCAAGAAAGCAGTCGATAACGGCTGGGCCGGCATCGTGGTCTACGGCTGCATTCGCGACTCCGCCGCGATGGCCGACATGCCCATCGGCGTCAAAGCGCTCGGCACGCATCCCCTGAAGACCGACAAGCGCGGCGAAGGCCAGCGCGACCTCGTCGTTCGCTTCGGCGGCGTAACGTTCCGTCCCGGCGATTGGTTGTATGCGGACGAGGATGGCGTCATCGTCGCGCGCCGGCCGTTGGTCAAGTAACGACCATCGATAGCGGAGCGTCTACTTGTAACCGGTGAAATGGCAGGCAGAGCGGCGCCCGGTGTGTTCGCATTCGATGCCGGAGACGTAGAAACAGAACATCAGGAGCCCGACGGCGATACCCGCGATCATCGATATTCGCCAGGCCAGCACGCTCATGGCGAACGGCGGCACTTCGAATGTCACGAGGCTGAGGATCCCTGCCGTGACGATGACGGCTCCCGCGACCGACAACGGTTCGTGCATGGACGTCGGCGTCCCGGCACGAATGACCTCGCCGACCTGAGCAAGCAATACCACGGCGACCGTCAAACCGACGAACACGCCAATGTAAGTTAACAACGTCCTCATTGGCCGGAAGCATAAGCGCGGACCCACGGGCCCGGCGCGTGCAGCGCTCACATCCCGGCCGGCGGGGCGGCCTGGGCCAGGAAAACGTTGGCGGACGTTACAAGCGCATCTTCCCTGCGTAGCCCGTCAGCTCCAGATACCCGCGACCTATGGGTTTGTCGCCTTCGAACGCACGGACGGCGCCCTCCCAATAGATCGTTCCAGTGCTGCCGCGGGCGTCGTTTTCCTGGTCGTCCATGAGCGGCTTCAACGTGATCACGCGGTCGCCGACCGTCACTTGCCACTCAACCGGATAGCGAACGCCCGTGCGGGACGAGCGCCAGTAACGCACGGGCTTCCATGCCACCGCTTCGGGCTTATATGAAACACCTTCGCTTGAACCGGCCGCACGCCACTTCGCGGCGGCCCACAGCTCGCTATCCTGGGTGCCGCGCATTTGAAACATCATCAACGCGCCACCATCGTCAAGGTTGAGCCCGACCCAATCCCAACCCTGCGCACGCTCGTCCACGATGGCGCCGGACCATTCGTGATCGAACCAGGCGACGCCGCGCACGGACTGATCCTTTCCGTCGATGCCGATACTTCCCGTGACGGCGAGTTGCGGCAGGCTGTAGTAATACGATGCCGAGCTTGGGCTCGGGCCTTTTTGGCTGAAGCCTTGCTCGCCCTGAAGTAACGGCGGCGCTTTCGGCTGCAACTTCAAATCGAGTTGCAAGTCAGCGGCTTTGGCCACGGCAACATAGCCGTCGCCGTCGCGACGCAGCTGCCAATCGTCGATGAAAACATCGAGCGATCCTTCGGCTGCTTCGGCGAGACCAAATCCAGGGCGGGCGGATTTCTCGTGATGTAGCAACGAGCCTCGCTTCGGATCGCTGATCGCCAGGTGAGCGAACAAGGCCTGGCGCAAGGCGAATCGCGAAGGATTGTCGTCGTCGATGCCGGTGCGTGAGCGAAAGAAAGTCAGTTGAAAGCCGAGCGGCGCGCCGGAGGCGTCTTCGACCCAGCCGGTGACATACCACCACTCAGTCTTGAACAGCGGATGACTGCCCTCGTCGCGAGGCAGCTGGATCCGATAACCCGGCTCTACTGAAGGATAGACCACATACGCACGTGCGCCGGCAACCACGAGGATCGCAACCGACAGCGCCATGCACACACGCGCAGAAATGCGCGCCAGCACGCGCTGCGCATCTGACAAAGACGCGTTGGGCCGGCGCATCACCAATCCTCCCTGACTGCGCGCACGACTTCGCCACCCATCGCCTGCCGGCCACTGACCACCGCAATCAATGCAGCGGCCGCGACCAGGGCCGCACTCAAGCCAGCGAGCAATCCGACCGGCGCACTCAAATCCATGCTCCAGTGAAACGACTGCCGGTTCACGACATAGATCAAAATCAAGCTGATCACAGTGCCGGCGAGCAAACCGACGATCACGCCGAGCGCGCCGAGCACCGAGCCTTCGATCGCCAGCATCGTCGCCACCTGGCTGCGTGTAAAGCCCAGATGCCTGAGTGCGCCGAACTCGCTTCGCCGCGCCAACACTTGAGCACTGATGCCGGCGGCAATGCCGAACAGACCGATAGTCACCGCGACCAGTTCCAACAAATAAGTGATCGCAAACGTTCGATCGAACGCCGCGAGCGACAGCTTGCGCAACTCGCCAGGCGTTCGCATATCGTGATCCGTGCCCGGCGGCATCAGGTCGCGAATCGCATTGCCGACCTTGCCGATGTCCGCCCCGTCGTCGAGCCAGAACCACACCGTGTTCACAGCGCGGTCGCCGGTCAAGGCCACGTATTCGTCGCGCCCCATGACGATGGCGCCGTTCTGATGCTCATAGTCGCGCCACACGCCTCGCACCGAACCAACAACTTGTTTGCCGGCGAGCTCGAACCTGAGCTCATCGCCCGCCGAGATCGCGAACAGATCCGACGCCGCCTCGCTCACCCATACCGGCAGCGCTCCACTCGGAACGTCGTTGCTCGCAGTGCTCATCATCCACAACGTCTTATCGGGGTGATCGCGATTCATCGACCGGGCAATCAAGGTCAACGCCGGGCGATCGGGCGACAATTGCACGCGAGCAAAGCGGTTGTATTCCACATGCTCGACACCCGGTATCCGCGCCATCGATTGCGCCAGCGACTCGTCCAGATACGACGACTGACCGACATAACCGACGCGCACATACAAATCCGCCGGCAGCACCTTCTGCGTCCATTGATCCAGCGAGTCGCGGAACGACGTGACCATGATGGCCATCGACGCCATCAAGCTGAAGCTGACGATGATGGAGGAGACACTGAGCGTCGCGTACTTCGCGGTGCCTGCGATCTGCGCAATGGCAATCTCATACGGAATGCGACGCCAGCGCGGCGCGTGGCGCAGTACGAAGCGGACGACCGATGGCATCGCCACCACGCACGCAATAAGGAACAAAGCGATAGCAACGAAGCCAGGCAACGGCAGCCCCGCAATCGGCGGCAAACTCACGGTGATCGCCGCCAGCGCGCCGAGCGTCAACACCGTCCAGCCATGCGGACGAATTTCCCCACTAGTGATGTCGCCCGCCTTCAGCGCACTGGCCGTCGAAACGCGAGCCGCGTCGAGTGCAGGCCGCAGGGCTCCCGCAACAGCCACGCCGATGCCCAGCAACGAGAACACCGTGACTTCGGCGATATGAACATTCAACCCAGGCGCGAGCCCACGAAAGTAACCCGCGCCCAGGTCCGCACCGAGCGCGCTCAGTCCGATCCTCGCGATCATCACCCCGAGCACGATGCCTAGCGCGGCGCCGAGCACCCCGACGATTACGCTGCTCGAAAGCATCAATAGCAACTGCTCCGTGCGAGTCACGCCAATCGCATGCATGACCGCGAACTCGCGACGCCGACGCAGCGCCGCCAGCGACTGCGTGGAATAAACAAAGAAGCCGCCGGTGAACAATGCGACCAGCGCCAGTGCGGTGAGATTGGATCGATACGCGCGCGACAATCTCAAAGCATCGTCGGTGGCTTGACCCGGCGTGGTAACCCGCACCGTCGGTGGCAGCAGCTCCGCGAGCGCTGCTTTCACTTGCTCCGGACTCGAACCTGTCGCGAGGCGCAGATTGATGCGCGACAGCTTGCCGAGTCGTTCGAACACCCACTGAGCCGTCGCGATGTCGACGACACCGCCAAAATCCTGTAGCGCCGCCGGCGGCAGCACACCGGACACCTTCAGTCGCTCGCGTTTCACGCCGACTTGGAATTCGACGAAGTCGCCACGCTGCAGCTGCAACTCACGAGCTGCGCTTGCGCTCAGAAGAATCGAGCGACTGTCAAACCGGTCGTCAGCCTCTTCGTCGTGCGGTTCACCGCCCGATCTGTCTTCATCGGAGCCGGCGCCCACCACCGACGCCGCGAACGCCGGCTGCAATAGCTTCGAGCGAAAGCCATCCATCCCGAGCACCAGCAACGGGCCGCGACGACCAACGATCTTCGCCTCGACTTCGACGACCGGGCTGGCCACCGCCACACCGGGTGTCCGAGCGACGCGCGGATATAAATTTTCGTCGAAGCCTTCTGCGCCGGCTTCAATGGCGAGATCGGCGAGCCCATACAGGCTGCGCGCCGCCAATGAAATCTCATCGGCTGCGGAGCGATTGATCAGATAGATCGCGAGGCCGAGCGCCACGCCCAAGGCAATGGCGAGAACGGCAAGCAATGTGCGCCCAGGGGAGCGCCGCATGGGGCCGGTGATCGCGGCCTCGATGAGCAGCGGGGCGATCACGACTGACGGGAGGAACCTGCAGCGCGCGGCGCCAATCCTTGCCGGGAAAGTTGCAGGATGCGATCGGTGGTGCCGGCCGCCAGCTCCGAATGTGTGACCAGAATGCCGGCCGCATTGTCACGTTTGAGTTGCGCGGCCAGCAGCTCGAGGACTTCAGCCGCGGAGTCGGAATCGAGATTGCCGGTGGGCTCATCCGCCAGCACCAATGCCGGACGATGCGCCAGCGCGCGAGCTACAGCCACTCGTTGCATTTCGCCACCAGAGAGTTGGGACGGCGCGGCGTTGGCACGTTCCAACATGCCAACGGCATCCAGCAACTCACGCACTCGATCGGCAGCTTCACGACCTTGCTGACCATTGAGAGCCAGCGGCAACGCGACGTTGCGCTCGACGCTCAAGTGCGGCAACAAATGGAAGGCTTGAAACACAAAGCCCATGCGCGCCCGACGCAGGCGCGTGCGGGCATCGTCATCGAGCGCGCCGATGTCCCGACCGTCGAGCGAGATCCGCCCGGCGTCCGGCGTGTCGAGGCCGGCAATCAGATTGAGCAATGTGGATTTGCCCGTGCCCGACTCGCCCATGACGGCGACGTACTCTCCCGGCGCGAGCTGCAAAGAAACGCCGCCGAGCACTTGTCGCGGCGGCGTTCCTCCGAAGGATTTGCTGATGTTCTCGACCTGCAGCATCAGAAGCCGATGATGACTCCGAGCGCAGCCTGGTACTGCACGAACGTATCGGACTTGGTGCGAATCCCACAGGTGCCCACGCCGTTATCGGATACGCAGAAGGCATTGCCGCTGCTATCGAACAGCGATACGAAGGCACGCGCATCGAAGCGCACGCCGAAGTGATCCGTGACCGGCACCTTGAAACCGCCGCCCACCGTGAACGCGAACTTGGTCTCGTCATCCAGGCCCGGACCGTCCGGGCTGAAGCGCGCGCCGCCGATCGTCATGCCGAAATAGGGAATGACGGTCTTGGCGTCCTGGTACATGACGGTACCGCCGATCTGCAGATACTCCACGTCCAGATCGAACGGCACGGCGCCATCGACCGAGCTGCCCTGCTTGGCGTAAATCAGCTCGTAGTGCCGCCATTGATCGGCGGCGGCATTGATGAAGAGGCCGAAGCTGCTGTCCCCTTCCAGGTCGCGGTCGGTATTGGTGGTCGGGTCTTCGAATTCGCCGCCGGCCATGTATCCATAGAACGGGGTGAACTCCCAGTTCGCATATTTATCGGGCGCCCGTTGCGCAGAAGCGCTGGCCGCGGCCGCCAGCAGGGTTACGCCGAGCGCGGCGCGCATCCAGTTGCGCAGAGAAATCTGTCGTGGAAAGAACCACTTACCAATGTGCCAATGCATAGCCTAAAGACTCCTTCGGTGCGGCTGCGGACCGGCTTCGGCTGACCGTCGCGCCGGCTAAGTTAACATGTCGCAGGTTCGTTGCCTGAACGTTGCCCTTCACCACCTATTCGCCCCCACGCCGCCAATCGAGTCACAATGAAGTGGTCGGGTTTTCTGGTTGCGGCTGTCTTCGCCGCGCTCACGTTCGGCCTGTGGGCTTACGTGAACCGGCCGACCGCCGAGCCGCCCTGGCCCGCGCGCGTGCAGGGCATGGCGTTCTCGCCGTTCCAGGCGGGGCAGGATCCGTTCGTCCAGGCGCTGCCTGACGAGCAACAGATCGACAGCGATCTGCGATTGTTGGCCGGCAAGGTTACCGCCGTCCGCTCCTATTCCACGCTGAAGAGCCTGGGCCGGATTCCGGAGCTCGCCGCCCGTTACGATTTGAAAGTCACGGTGGGCGCCTGGCTCGATCGACGTCTCGCCACCAACGATAAGGAAGTGGCGGCCGCCATCGAGCTGGCCAGGCAGCATCCCAATGTGATCCGCCTGGTGATTGGCAATGAAGCCATCCTGCGCGGCGACCTCAATGTCGCTCAGTTAACCCAGCAGTTGGATCGCGTACGAGAAGCCGTGGCGCAGCCCGTCAGCACTGCGGAGCCGTGGCATGTCTGGCTGAAATATCCCGAGCTGGTCGAGCACGTCGACTATCTGGCCGTGCATTTATTGCCTTATTGGGAAGGCATCCCGGTCGATCGCGCCATCGAGTACGTGGTCTCGAACATGGAGCAATTGCATCGCGCCTATCCGAGCAAGCCCATCGTGATCGCCGAGGTGGGCTGGCCATCGGATGGGCGCACGCGCGGCGGCGCGGTCGCTTCGACCAGCAATCAGGCGATGTTTCTTCGGCGCTTTCTCGATCTCGCCAGACGCGAGGGCTATGTCTACTACCTGATGGAAGCCTTCGATCAGCCTTGGAAGGCCCGCTACCAAGGCGCAGTCGAAGCGTACTGGGGCGTGTATGACGTGTATCGCCAGCCCAAGTTCGCATTCGTCGAGCCCATCGTCCGCATTCCCCAGTGGCAAACCCTGGCCGCGGTGTCCGTGGCGATCTCGACCGTGATCCTGGCCCTGCTCTACATCCACAGCCTCGCCCTCGGCACGCGGGGCCGCAGTTTGCTGGCCGTCGTCGTGTATGGCGTCGCCACGACCTTGGTCTGGATCATTTATGACTATTCGCGGCGCTATCTCACCGTGTCCAGCATCTTGATCGGGACCTTGCTGATCCTGGGCATGCTCGGCGTCATCGCGGTGCTGATCACGGAAGCATTGGAATGGGCCGAGGCGCGCTGGGGCAAGCCGCGTAAACGGCCGTTCGATCTATCGGCGATCGACATGCCCGTGCTGCCCAAGGTTTCGATTCATGTGCCGGCGTTCAACGAACCGCCGGAGATGTTGATCGACACGCTCGACGCGCTCGCCGCCCTCGACTATCCCGACTACGAAGTCATCGTCGTCGACAACAACACACCCGATCTCGCCACCTGGCGGCCCGTCGAAGAGCATTGCCGGACACTCGGCGAGCGCTTCAAGTTCTATCACGTCGCGCCACTCAAGGGCTTCAAGGCCGGCGCGCTGAATTACGCACTCAAACACACGGCCACCGATGCTCGCGTGGTCGCGGTGATCGACAGCGATTACAAGGTCGAGCCGCATTGGTTGCGCACGCTCGTGCCGGCGTTCGCGGACGACAATCTCGCGATCGTGCAGTCACCGCAGGATTATCGTGACGCCGAAGAGAGCGCCTTCAAGGCGATGTGCTACGCCGAGTACCGCGGCTTCTTTCACATCGGCATGGTCGTGCGCAACGAGCGCAACGCCATCATTCAACACGGCACGATGACCTTGGTCCGGCACTCCGCGCTGACCAGGGTGGGCGGCTGGGCCGAGTGGTGCATCACCGAAGATGCCGAGCTCGGGCTGCGTTTATTCGAGCATGGCTACGAAGCGCAGTACTTGCCTGCGACTTATGGGCGCGGACTGATGCCCGAGACCTTCATCGACTATAAGAAACAACGCTTCCGCTGGGCCTACGGCGCGGTTCAGATCCTGCGTGCGCATGCGGATGTGCTGTTGAGCTCCGATGCGCGTCTGACCAAAGGCCAGCGATACCACTTCATCGCGGGGTGGCTGCCATGGATGATGGATGGCCTGAACCTGGTCTTCAATTTGTTCGCTCTGGTGTGGTCGGCCGCGATGATCGTCGCGCCCCATCGCTTCGATCCCCCGCTGATGATGTTCTCGGTGCTGCCGCTCGCGCTGTTCGCATTCAAGCTCGCCAAGCTGGCGCATCTCTATGCGTCGCGCGTCGGCGCGAACATTCGTCAGACATTGGCCGCCGCGCTGGCGGGCCTGGCGTTGTCGCATGTCGTCAGCGTCGCTGTCGTGCAAGGGTTGCTGACACGCAGCCAACCTTTCTTCCGAACACCCAAAGGCAAACAGCCGCACGCATTGATCGAAGGCTTCGCCGCTGCGCGCGCCGAAACGGCTTGGATGGTTGTACTGGTGCTCGCCGCAGTTGGCCTGACAGGCCAGTACACGATCGCCCCCGGCCTGGTGGTCGGAATTCCAGAGGAATTGAAGGCGCCGGATGTATCGCTATGGGTGGCGGTGCTGCTCATTCAGGCAATCCCTCATGCGGCGTCCCTGGTCATGTCGCTGATCAGCGCCCTGTCGCTGCCGGCCCGTTGGTTGGGCCGCCCTCCGATGAGCACGGGCGTGCCAGCCGCCACGCCATTTCGTGCCCAGGATTCCGCTGACTAGTTCCTGAAAGCGCGAAATTTCCGCCTTGTGAGGCCGGCGGCCCCGCCTATAATGCCTGCCCAGGCAGTCATTGCCGAGGCAAGCAATGCCCAAGTCGCACTACAAGCCCGATTCCTTTCACCTGCGCGACAGCATCGGCTATCTCATCAAGCGCTCGCAGCGCTTGATGCAGGAACGCATCGAAGGTCTGTTCGAGCAGCAGAATTTCACCCTGCAGCAGTGGGCAGTGCTCATGTACTTGCGCGACGGTCTCGCAACGACGACCGCCGACATGTGCCGCAACCTGCATCACGACAGCGGCGCGATGACCCGCCTCGTCGATCAGCTCGAATCCCGCAAGCTCATCGAGCGACGCCGTAGTGCCGACGATCGACGCGTCGTCGAGCTGTCGCTGACCGAGGCCGGCGCCGAAGTTCTCGACACCCTGATTCCAACCGCATGCGATGCGCTGAACAGCGCGTTGGATGGATTCACGCGTGAAGAAGTGAAGACGTTGCAGTCGATGTTGAGGCGTCTGATCGGCCGGATGGAAGAGCTGATGCCGAACTCCGCAGCAGCATCGGACAAGGAGAAGGTGTCATGAAGGCAGCTGCTCGCACGAGCGCATTGCTGCTCGGAATCGCCGCCGCGCTCAGCGGCTGCGTGACCCCGCCGAAGACCGAGCCGCAGGTGCAATCGATCGCCGATGAGAGTGTCGGCCTCGGCGCTACAACTGCGCCGACGGTGACCGACCGTTGGTGGGAACAGTACGGCGATCCGCAGTTCGATCAGCTCGTCAGCACCGCGCTCGAGCGCAACCCGAACTTGCAGCAAACATTGGCTCGCGTGCGCGCCGCTCAATCTCAAGTGACGCTGGCCGTTGCCCAGCGCACGCCCGGCGTGACGTTGAACGGTGCAGAACAACGCGCCCGCTGGCCCGAGGAATATATTTACCCACCGCCGTTCGGCGGCGGCACTTACTGGTCAGGCCAACTGCTCGCCAACCTGTCCTGGGACCTGGATTTCTGGGGCAAGCAGGCCGCACTGATCGACGCTGCCAAATCGACTGTCGAAGCCGCGAGGCTTGACTCGGAGGCCGCGCGGCTCGCGACGACCGTGGCAATGTCACAAACCTATCTAGATCTGAATCGCGCCATCGCGCTCGCGGACATCGCGCGGCAGTCTCTGGAACAGAGAAAGCGAATTCTCGACATTACACGTAAGCGCATCGACGCCGGTCTCGACACAAATGTCGAGCTGCGTGAAGCCGAGTCCGCCGTACCGCAGGCCGAGCTTGCTCGACTGCAGGCCGAAGCCGCGCGCGAAGTCGCTGTACATCGTCTGGCTGCATTGGCCGGCGACGGCGCGGACGCTTACGAGAAGATCGGCAAGCCCACGCTGAATCTCGAAGCCGCACTGTCGATTCCCACGCAGTTGCCGGCCGATCTGCTGGGCCGTCGCCCCGACATCCTCGCGGCTCGCGCACGAGTAGAAGCCGCCACCTCGGAAAGAGCTGCAGCTCGCGCGGCGTTCTATCCAAATGTGAATCTAAGTGCGTTCGCGGGCTTCCAGGCGATCGGCCTGGACAACTTGTTCGAAGCGAACAATCGCACTTATGGCATCGGCCCGGCAATCAGCTTGCCGCTGTTCGAATCGAAACGCCTCAAGTCCCAATTCAACACCGCGACAGCGCTGCAGGACGAAGCTGTGAGCTCTTATAACGGCGTCGTGCTCTCCGCCGTCCAGCAGGTCGCCGATCAGCTGACCCAGGTGAACTACAGCGCGCAGCAGCTACAACAGGCGCGCGCCACGCTTACCGCTGCGGAAGAAGCCTATCGGTTGGCACAGAAGCGCTACGAAGCGGGGCTCGCGAATTATCTGTCGGTGCTGACCACCGAGACGCAGGTGCTGAACGCACGCACCACGTTTGTCGACATCCTTCATCAACAAGCGCTCGCTCGCGTGTCGCTGCTGCTGGCTGTCGGCGGCAACTTCACCGCCGCCAGCTGATCGTTACTCATCAACGGAATTCCTATGAGCGACACCCCTGCTCCTGCTGCCAACGGCAACGGCGCCCGCAAGCGAGGCCTGCTGATCCTGGCGGCCGTCGTCGCGCTCGGCGCCATCGGCTACACCACCTACTGGCTGACGGTCGGGCGCTATTACGAAAGCACCGACGACGCTTACGTCGCCAGCGACATCGTGCAGATCACCAGCGAAGTGTCGGGCGCCGTGCTGGGCGTGCACGTCGATGACACGCAAAGCGTCGAGCGCGGCCAGGTGCTCGTCGAGCTCGATCCGGCCGATGCAAACATCGCCGTATCCGCTGCGGAAGCAGAACTCGCACGCACCGTTCGTCAAGTTCGCGCACTCTACTCGCAGGCCGATCAGCTGCGCGCCCAGATCGCTGAGCGTCAAACGGATCTGAATAAGTCACAGAACGATTACGCTCGCCGTCAGGCGTTGGTCGCCGATGGCGCCGTGTCCGGTGAAGAACTCGCGCACGCTCAGGACACGATTGCTCAAACGCGCGCCTCACTGCAGGCCGCGCAACGTCAGCTCGATGCCACGCTCGCGCAGATCGAAGGCACGACGCTCGAAGATCATCCCAATGTGCTCGCCGCTGCGGCTCAGCTTCGCGATGCATCGCTTGCTCTGCGTCGTACGACCATTCGATCGCCGGTGTCCGGCACGATCGCCAAGCGCGGCGTTCAGCTCGGTCAGCATGTGAATCCGGGTGCGCCGCTGCTCGCGGTCGTGCCGCTCGACGATGTTTGGATCGACGCGAACTTCAAGGAGAGCCAGCTGAAGAGCGTGCGCGTCGGCCAGCCGGTCACCGTCCATGCCGACATTTACGGCAAGGATGTCGAATACAAAGGCGCCGTCGCCGGCCTCGCCGCCGGCAGCGGCAGCGCGTTCGCACTGCTGCCTGCACAGAACGCGTCGGGCAACTGGATCAAGATCGTTCAACGCGTGCCGGTGCGCATCACGCTCGATCCCGAACAACTGAAGCAGAATCCGCTGCGTGTCGGCTTGTCGATGCACGCGGAGATCGAAGTGCGCGACACATCGGGTCCGTTGGTGGCATCGCAGGTTCGCAACACGCCGCAACCGGTGCAGAAGAGCGTCGGTGAGGATACGGGCATCGAGCAGCGCATCGCCGAGATCATCCATCAGAACGCGACGGCCAATAGCGCGGTCGCGAGCAGCCCTCGGAATACTCGCGGCGCCACGGTCGCGTCGATCGACTCCGCCGGCGTGCGGGCCAGCCGCTAATCGAGGGAACCTCCAGTGAGCACGAACGCTGCGGCCGCATCCGAGCACGCGCCCATGACGGGCGGCGCACTCGCCGTGACCTCACTGGCACTGGCGCTGGGCACCTTCATGCAGGTGCTGGACACGACCATCGCCAACGTTTCCATTCCGACCATCGCCGGCAATCTCGGCGCATCGGCGGACCAGGGTACGTGGGTCATCACTTCGTTCGCCGTCGCGAACGGCATCAGCGTGCCGCTCACCGGCTGGCTCATGCAACGCTTCGGCATCGTGCGGACGTTCGTTGCCGCCGTGCTGGCGTTCACCGTCGCATCGTTCCTGTGCGGCGTGGCCTGGAATCTGGAATCGCTGGTCTTCTTCCGCGTCCTGCAAGGCGCCGTGTCCGGGCCGATGGTGCCCGGCTCGCAGGCGCTGATGCTGATGCTGTTTGCGCCCAACAAGAAAGGGCTGGCGCTGGCGCTCTGGTCGATGACCACGCTGGTCGCGCCCATCATGGGCCCGATGCTAGGCGGCTGGATCTCGGACAACGCCACCTGGCCGTGGATTTTCTATATCAACATTCCGGTCGGCATCTTCACCTTCGCGGTGTGCTGGTTCCAGTTGCGCAACCGCGAGACGCCGACGCGCAAGCTGCCGGTCGACACGATCGGCCTGTCGCTGCTGGTGGTGTGGGTCGGCGCGCTGCAGATCATGCTGGACAAGGGCAAGGATGAAGACTGGTTCTCCTCGCCGTTCATCGTCGTGCTCACCATCGTCTCGGTGATCGCATTCGCCGCCTGGCTGATCTGGGAGCTGACCGAGAAGCATCCCATCGTCGACCTGTCGCTGTTCAAACATCGCAACTTCACGTTCGCGCTGATCCCGATGTGCCTGGGCTACGCGGTGTTCTTCGGCAACATCGTGTTGCTGCCGCTGTGGATGCAGACGCAGCTTGGCTACACGGCGACGTGGGCCGGATTGCTGGCCGCCCCAGGCGGCCTGATCGCGGTGATTGTCTCGCCGCTGGCAGCGCGCTTTCTGGCGAGATACGACGCTCGCTGGCTGACCTCGATGGCGTTCGTCGCGTTCGCCGTTTCTTATTACATGCGGGCGCAGCTGACCGCCGAAGCCGCCGTCATGGACTTCATCATCCCGCAGCTGATTCAGGGCCTGGCGATGGGCACGTTCTTCGTCGCCATTCTGACCATCATGCTCGACGGCATCGAGCCGCAGCGAGTGCCGGCGGCCTCGGGTCTTGCGATCTTCCTGCGCACCATCGCGGCAAGCTTCGCCACGTCGATCACGACGACGTTCTGGGATCGTCGCGAGGCGTTCCATCAAGCGCATCTTGCGAACAGCTCGAGCGTGTATGACGCCCCGATGCAGCAGGCGCTGGAACACATGCATTCGCTTGGCATGTCCGATAGCGCCGCATTGGCGGCGCTCAACAAACAAATGGTGAACCAGGCGTACTTGCTGTCGTCGCTGGATTATTTCTGGATCTCGTCGTGGCTGACGCTGGCCATGATCGCGCTGGTCTGGCTCGCGCGCCGGCCGCACACCGGCGGCGCGGCGCACGTCGCAGCGGACTGATCCGTCGCCGCAATCACGCTGGCATGGATCGTTTCGGGAAAAAACCTTATTAAATAAAGGTAAGTTCCCCCTCCCGTCTGCGGGAGGGGGTTAGGGGGTGGGTCTTCTCTTAAATCTTCACCGCCCGGCCGGTGCGGATGGACTCGTAAATCGCCGACATGATCTTCACGTCCTGCATGCCCTCTTCGCCGGACACGACGGTCGGACGCTTCTCCAGGACGCAGCGGGCAAAGTCGTCGAGCTCGGCGGCGAACATGTCGACCTGAGGAAACGACAGCGGCTTGCCGTCGCTGCGCATGCCCTTGATCCCGCCGTAGTAGTAAGCGGGATCAAGCTCGAACCAGCCGCGATCGGCGGTCGCGCGAAAGTTCTTGATCCCCCCGACTTTGAAGCTGGCCGTGCAGTACGCGTTCGCACCACCCGGGAACTGCGCCGTCCAGGTCACAGTCTCGTCGACTTCCGCGAACTTCACTGGATCGGTCTTGGTTTCAGTCGCCGACACCAGCACCGGCTCTTCGCCGGTGAGATAACGCGTCGCCTGCAACGCATAGATGCCAACGTCCATCAACGCGCCGCCACCCGACAACGCACGCTTGACTCGCCACTGATCGGCCGCGCCCACGTCGATACCAAATCCCGCTTCGATGATGCGCACCGGCCCCAACTCCTGCTCGCGCGCGATCCGAATGCATTCGAGGTGATGCGGCTCGAACCGGCAGCGGTAAGCGGTGCCGAGCATGCGATCCGCCGCCTTGCAGGCATCGATCATCTGCTGGCAGCGCTCCACCGAGATTTCCAACGGCTTTTCGCAGAACACATGCTTGCCGGCCTTGGCGGCCGCGACGGTATGTTCCAGATGAAGCGCGTTGGGAGTGACGACATACACAATGTCGATGTCGTCGTTGTCAGCCATGCGATGCATGGTGTCGTATGTATAAACGCTGCGCGCCGGCAGGTTGTATTTCTTGCGCCATGTGTCGACTTTGCCGCTCGAGCCCGTAACGATGCCGGCGAGTCGGCAGTGCTGGGTCTTTTGCAAGGCTGGCGCGATCTGGTCGGTACTGAGCTTGCCGAGTCCGCACAGGGCGACGCCCAGTTTTTTATTGGGACCGGCCTTCTCTCGTGTGGCGGCGGTGCTGATGAATGGCGCCGCAAACGTGGCCGCGGCCGCGCCCTTCATGAAGTGACGGCGGGAAAGTTCATGCATGTGTGCTCACTCCTTTTGCAGTGAGCTTACGATGATGTGAGCGTTACCTCCACTACGAAAACCGCGAGGCGGTATCGTTTGACTCGGAACGGGGGAACGCTAGGATAGCGGCAGCTATTCCCTGGCCGGCGTGAACGGCCTGACGCTGCGGCCGACGCCGCCGCCGCCATACAAGCCTTTGGCGTATTGAGATTCGTCGCGTTGTTCTTTACACATGGACTCATCCCTTGCACGTAGTACCGGCGAGAGGATAGTTGCACAAGCCAGGCGGGCCAACAACTGATCGTTGGTACGGACCGCCCGGAGCCTCAATCGACCATGACCAAGACTCGCAAAGGCGTGGGGCATCGGTTCCTCGAGAAGGCGAGCGCCCTCCTGCGCGACGATTCGTCGCAGTCGGCCGGCGCCAGCAATGAGCAGAGCGATCCGTTGCTGCCGAATAGTGTCGGGTCGCTCGATGCGCCGTTCGATGAGCTCGGTTCGCAACCCGATCCCGCCGGGTCGATCATCGGCTCCTATCGATTGATTCGCAGCCTGGGCCGCGGCGGCATGGGCGAGGTATTTCTCGCCGAGCGCGCCGACGCTCAGTTCCGTCAGAACGTCGCCATCAAGCTGGTGCGGCGGGGCTTGCTGTCAGGGCAGGTGCAAGGCCGGCTGCGCCAGGAGCGGCAGATCCTCGCTTCGCTCGATCATCCGAATATCGCCCGGCTGTATGACGGCGGCACGACGCCGGACGGCACTCCATACATCGTGATGGAGTACATCGACGGCGAGCCGATCGATATTCATTGCGACCGGCGCCAGCTGACCGTCGCGCAGCGACTCCGGCTGTTCATCACAGTCTGCTCCGCGGTGCATCGCGCTCATCAGAATCTGATCGTTCACCGCGATCTGAAGCCCTCCAACATTCTGGTCACTCGCGACGGCGTGCCGAAGCTGCTGGATTTCGGAATTGCGAAACGGCTGGATCTGGATGAACAGGCTGCGATGTACACGATGGCGGTGACACAAGCCGACATGCGGGTCATGACACCGGATCACGCCAGCCCCGAACAAGTCCGCGGCGACTTGATCTCGACCGCGAGCGACATCTATGTGCTGGGCGTGTTGTTGTATGAATTGTTGACCGGCTACAAGCCGTTCTCCTTGCGCGGCAAACACTTCGGAGAAGTCGAGCGGACCATCTGCGAGGACGTGCCGGCGATGCCGAGCGAGGTGATCGCAACGGCCGAGCGGCAGGAAGACAGCGGCATCGGCGCCGTCGCGGCTCAACGCTCCACCGGCATCGCCAAGCTGCGACGCGAACTGCAAGGCGACCTGGACAACATCGTCGCCATGGCGATGCGCAAGGAGCCCGAGCGCAGATATTCCTCGGCCGAGCAGCTGGCCGGCGATGTCGATCGCTATCTGCGGGGGATGCCGGTGCTGGCCCGCCCGGATTCGTGGAACTATCGGGCCGGCAAGTTCGTGCAGCGTTACGCACTCGGTGTGGCGCTATCGGCGGCGCTGGTCGCAACGCTGATCGGCTTCACGGTCACGGTTTATATGCAATCGTTGCGCATCGAGCAGGAGCGCGACCTGGCGCAAGCCCAGCGCAACATCGCCGATTCGCAGCGCGAGCGCGCTGAAACGGTCTCCCAGTTTCTCATCGACTCTTTCAAAGTCGTCGATCCGATTGCCGAGGGCAGCAAAGTGATCACTGCGCGCCAGATTCTGGACAATGGCGCCGCACGCATCGCGCACGAGCTCAACGACCAGCAGGCGATCAAGGCCGACGTCCTCGACACGATCGGCAGCGCCTATCTCGGGCTCGGCTTGCCAGATCAGGCCCGGCCGCTGATCGAACAAGGTCTCGCCGTGCGTCGGCAGTTGTTCGGGGAGGACAGCGCGGCGGTAGCGAGCAGCCTGAACACGCTGAATCAGGTCTACGAAAAAGAGGACAATCTGGACCTCGCCGAACAGCTGGCGAGTCAGGCCCTGGCCATCAATCGGCGCCAGACCGGCCCGGCGAGCACGGCCACGGCCACCAGCATGTGTCGACTGGGCATCATCAAAAAAATGCGAGGAGAGTTCGCCGCGGCCGAGAAGCTGCTGCAGTCCTGCCTCGACATCCAGCGAGTGCGCCTCGGCCCGCATGACGCGCTCATCACCATACCGATCGACAACCTCGCGCACATCGCTTCACAGCGCGGCGACAGCCAGCTGGCAAAAGCCTATCTCGCCGAAGCCCTCGAGATCGATCGCAGGACGCGCAGCGAAGAACATCCGCAATACATTCGTCATTTGATACGGCTCGCGGAAGTGACGCACGATCTGGGCGAAACGTCCGAGGCGGAAGCTCTGTACCGCAAGGTGGTCGCGTTGAATCAGCGCGTGCTGGGCCCCGAGCATCCCGACAGCATCGATACATTGAGTGCTTTCGGCACATTTCTGTTGGAAACCGATCGACTGGCCGAAGCACAGAAAGTGCTCACGACGGTACTCGAAACCAACCGGCGCGTGCGCGGCGCCACGCACAGCTACATCGGCAACGACCTGGAAAACCTGGGCCGGCTCGCCTATCGGCGGGGCGATTTCGCCGGCGCCGAGCGCTATCTCGAGGACGCGCTCGAAATCTATCGCCAGCGCCTGCCGCCGACCCATGGTTTCATCGCGACCTCGCTCACCACGCTGGGCCGGACGCAGCTGGCGCTACGTCGGCCCGCAGAGGCGCAACAGTCGTTGCTCGAGGCCGTGAAGATCTGGCAGGTCGAGTATGGCCAGGACAGCTCCGGCTATCACATCGCCAACGCCGCGCTGGCGTGGGCCAAGGCATTACAAGGCAATTACACGGAGGCCGAGCCGGCCCTGCTCAAATCCTATCCCAAGCTCAGCGCTTCGACCCGCAAGAGCGATCGAGAAATGGCGGCCGACGTCCGCAGATGGATCGAGAAGTTATATTCGGACACAGGGCGGCCGACGGCAGCCACGGAATATTTCTCCTCTTTGCAGCAGCGCTAGCGACTAGTGCATTCGTCCGGTTGCAACGAGGGACGGGAGACTGCAGTATCCGCTGCGACCAGCGCTCCCCACCTTCCGAACAACGAGAGAAGCTGCTGTGCGAATCCTGATCGCGGACGATGAAGTCGCTCAATCCAAAACGCTGCGCCCGCTGTTCGCAGCCGGCGGCAAGGGAAAATCGAAGATTCGCGCCACCGCCGGCGCTCCCGACATCGGCCGATTGATCCTTGCTCGAGCACCGCGCAAGGGCGCGGGCAAAGTCAGCAAAGGTCGCGCCGGCAGTGCGCAGCCCGGCAGTAACAGCCTCGACCTCGGCGACGAACCTGAACACGCCGCCACGATTCTCGATGCGCTGGGCATTACGCTGCTGAACAGCGGCATGCTGAACGAAGGCGCGAGGCTCATCGAGCTTGCCCTGCGGATCCGGCGCAAATTTTTCGGCAACGATCATCCCGCCACCGGCCTGAGCCTGAACAGCTATTCCCGGGTACAACGCGAGCGCGGCGACTATGAAGCAGCCGTGATAGCGGTGCAGGACGCGCTGCGGATCAATCGCAAGGTCTATGGCGAGCGCGGCCTGCCGGTAGCGGTGAGCCTCAAGGAGCTGGGGCTCGCGCAACTGTTGCAAGGTCTGTTCGCCGATGCGCGCAGCGCTGCGAGCGAGGGTCTCGAGATCCTGAAACATACCGGTTTGTACGAAACCGATCCGAATACGACACGCCTGCTGGACGTGCTGGGCCGTGCGCAATGCGCACTCCATGAGCTGGACGCCGCGGAAGAAACATACAAGTCGCTGCTGCCGATCGATCAAAAACAACTCGGCACCCGCAAACATCCCAAGTACGCCACTCACCTGGCGAACTTCGGCCTGGTGCTCGAACAGCGAGGCAAGCGCGCCGGCGCGGTCCGCGCCTACAAGAACGCCATCGATCTCTATGCTGGCACGCTGAACTGGGACCGCCACCCGAATCTCATCGACACCTACGCCAACCTGGGCTCGCTGCTACGGTCGCTGCCCAAACAGGCCAAAGAAGCCGGCAAGTACCTGCAGAAGGCGCTGGACCTCGGCCTGCAGATCCGAGGCGAGTCGCACGTGCTGGTGGGCAACGACTACGCCAACCTGGCGCGCTGGCAGTACGACAGCGGCGCCCGGGACGGAGCGACCAAGGGTTTTGTCCAAGCGCTCGCCATCTACTCCAGCAACGTTCGCAAGCGCGCGTTGCCGGCCAATCATTTCTTCATTGCCGAAACCCTCACCTGGCAGGGCCGGATCGCGGTCGAGCGCGACACCGCGGCGGGCGGCAAGGAAGGCGAGCCCCTGCTGCGCAAAGCCCTCGAGATCTGGCCGGCCCAACTCGGCCCGAACACCCCGGGCGAGAATCTGGCCAAGGCCTACCTGGGCCGCGCCATCGGACTGCAACGGAGCGACGATACGGAAGCCTGCCGCCTGCTGTGCGAGGGGTATCAGAGGCTGAAGCAGGACCCGCAAGCCAGCCCCGAGGTCCTCCGCCGGCTGCGCGGCTGGCTGAAGGAACAGCGCTGTAGCTGTGAGGAATCCCCAGCGTCAAGCAAATGACGCGCTCTGGCACGAAAGGGTCATTGCCCACCCCCTAGCGCAGAAGTACGATGGCTCCCGATCCAGTTCGGGAATACAACCGATCCGCACGGCGACGGACCGCCCGCACGTACTTCTGGTAGGCAACTGGTTTTGGGGCAGTGTCATGAAAATCCTCATCGTCGATGACCATCCGTTGTTTCGCGCCGGTTTCCATGCGGTGCTCGAGCAGAGCGACCTGGATGCCGGTGTGCTGAGCGTGTCCTCGGTCCCCGAGGCGCTGCAGTCCCTGCAGACAGATGGTGACATCGGCCTGGTGCTGCTCGACATCCACCTGAAGGGCGAGGACGGTTTCAACGCCCTGAAGGTGATCGGCGAGCGCTTCCCGACCACCGCCTGCATCATGATTTCCGGCGACGATCAGCAAGCCGTCGCGGCCCGCGCGGTTGCCGCCGGGGCTTCCGGTTTCATTCCCAAGTCGTTCACCGCCGACGAGATGAT
The DNA here is from genome assembly GCF_009932555.1 of Steroidobacter agaridevorans. Lineage (GTDB taxonomy): Bacteria > Pseudomonadota > Gammaproteobacteria > Steroidobacterales > Steroidobacteraceae > Steroidobacter > Steroidobacter agaridevorans. The sequence continues at coordinate 138,504 of NZ_BLJO01000004.1, read as the reverse complement.
TGCGTCGATCCGCAAGGTGCTCGCCGGCGAAGTCTTCGTCCCCGAGACCACCAATCTCACCGCCGCCGAGCAGCCCAACGGGCTCACGCTGCGTCAGTTGGAAGTCATCAGCATGTTGGGCCGCGGTTTTTCCAACAAAGAAATCGCCCGGGCGCTCGATGTTGCCGAACGTACGGTGAAGGCACACGTGAGCGCGGTGTTCGAGGCGCTCAATGTGCGCAATCGGACTCAAGCAGTGCTGGTCGCGCAGAAGCGGGGCTTCCTGCCGTCGGCGCCGGCTTACGCCAACGCGCGCTAACTCGTTTCTCTAACAAACCCGCCTCCCCATGGACGCCGCACTGTTGCGACGCGTTGAGCAGCAGCGCGTGGAAATGTTGTATGGGAATGCGCTGGCCGTCTCCGGCTCCGCATTGCTCATGGTCGCGATGATTGCGGTCATCACCTGGCCGCACACTTCTCACACACGAATCGTCGGCTGGTCGATCGCGACCCTGCTCGTGCAGGTCGGCAGCCTGGTGCTGACCACGGGCTTTCGACACGCAGACGATCGCGCGACCGCGTCGAGCTCGTGGGGCTGGCGCTTCGCGGCCGCTTCGGGCATCGCGGGTTGCGTGTGGGGCTCTTCGGCGTTCGTATTGGTTGACTCGAACCAGTCGCTGACGTTGGCACTAATTGCAGCCTGCCTGGCTGCCCGTGCGACGATCAGCGTCATTACTCACGCTCACTTCCCCCCGGCGCTGCATGCATTCACCGCGCCGGTGTTTGGCTTGTTGGCGCTTCGTTACATCATGCTCGGCGGTTATGGGAATGCCGCGCTCGGCGTGATGTGGTTCGCGGTGCTCGGCTACTTGTTGTTGTTCGGCGATCGCCAGGCCCGAGAGCTCGTTGCGCAAATCCGCTTGCGCTATGAAAACGAGCAGCTCGTCGGTCAGTTACAGCAGCAATATGCGCTCGCCGACCAGGCCCGCGCCCGCGCCGAATCCGCGAGCCGATCGAAATCTTTGTTCTTCGCGGCTGCGAATCACGACCTGCGGCAGCCACTGCATTCGCTCGGCTTGTTCGCGACAGCTCTGCGCAATGGCAAGGTGGACGAACAAGGACGCCGCATGATCGATCAGATCCTGCAAGCCACCGAATCGCTGGAGCAGCTGTTCGATAACCTGCTCGATATTTCCAAGCTCGATGCCGGCCAGGTCGAAGTCAAGAAAGAAATCGTGCCGGCGAACCTGGTGCTCGACCGTCTGCGCAGCACGTTCGCCAAGTCTGCGGAAGAAAAGGGACTCAAGTTCGTCGTGCGCCGCTCGCGAGGCGTGCTGTACACGGATCCCACCCTGCTGTTCCGAGTGCTGTCCAATCTGGTCTCGAATGCGCTTCGCTACACCGAGCGAGGCGGCGTGATCGTTGCGTGCCGCAAGCGGCGCAACGGCGTGAGCATCGAAGTGTGGGACTCGGGCATCGGCATTCCGCCCGAACAGCACGAGCGCATCTTCGAAGAGTTCTACCAGCTCAACAATCCGGCGCGCGACCGCTCACGCGGCCTGGG
>NZ_BLJO01000004.1:81072-136939 GCF_009932555.1 Steroidobacter agaridevorans | reverse complement strand
ATTGGGGCTGGCCACCGTGCGTCGTATCGTCAGCCTGCTCGAGCATCCGTTGAACGTCCGCTCGACGCTGGGCCGCGGCTCGCGTTTCAGCATCGAAGTGCCGCTCGCCGATCCGAACAAGATTCATTCGGGCGCCGCGACCATCGAGCAGAAGGTGCCGAACCTGATCGGCGGCAAGCTCATCATGGTCATCGACGACGAAGAGTCGGTGCGCCTCGGCATGCAGAGCCTGCTGGAGAGCTGGGGCTGCAAATGCATCACCGCCATGGATTCGGACCAGGCATTGGCCAGCATCAACGGTCGCGTGCCGGACTTCATCATCGCGGACCTGCGCCTGCGCGGCGATCGCAATGGCATCGACGCCATTCGCGAGCTGCGTGCAAAACTGGGCGAAATTCCCGCAGTGCTGATCTCAGGCGATACGGCGACGGAACAACTCCGGAAGGTCAGCGCTGCCGGCCTGACGATGATGCACAAGCCGCTGAAAGCCGTGCGCCTGCGCGCCCTGCTCAATCACGAATTCGCGAAGAAACAGCGCGCCTGATCAAGCCGCGCGGCCAGACCTTTATCACCTTCGGCAGTCGACGGTCGAATTCATGCCTTGCTGAACGTGGACGGGTTGCTGTACACGAATGGATTCCGGCAAGCCGGGATCGTCCCGCTATAGACAATCTGTTCGCGCTTCGGATCGGGCACGCGGAAGAAGTTGCTGCCGATCAGATACTCCGTCAGCACATGTCGTTCGAGACCTTCCAAACCGTCGCGCGCTTTGGAAATGTGCGCCGGCAACCACGGCCCGAAGCGATCGGCGAACACGGTCACCTTCACTTCCGTGCGCTGCATACGCTCGCTCGCCAGCATCTCCTTGATGAATGCTTGCAGCGAGGCGGCATCGAGATCGATGCCCGGCAAGTTCTCTCTGACGACCCGTTCGATCCAGGTCGCGCGGTAGTTGGTCAGCTGCTCCCACGAGGCAGCACCGAAGACCCCGAGCGCGACAGCGGCGCTGGCGCCACCGATGAGCAGCTTGCGTCGGCCGGGCGAGAATGTGCTCGTTTGTTTCATTGCGATCTCACGCGATCAAGGCAGCACTGCGCAGGGACAGCGCGGCCACACTCAAGCTGGGATTCGAGTTCGGGCCGGACGGAAACACCGACGAGCCGACGACCACGAGATTGCGCACGTCGTGGTGGATCTGCTTGGCGTCGATCACCGACGACGCCCGGTCGTTGCCCATGCGCAGCGAACCCTGGATGTGAGATTCGGTATCGCGCATGCCCTTGAAGTCGATGCGTTCGACCGGCAGCGGCTCGAGCACCTTCTTGATGTTCGTCAGCGACTCTTGCAGGCCGCGCTTGGCATAGTCCGAAACGTCTGCGTGCAGCACCTTCGGCATGCCGTCGTCATCGAGCACCACACGGTTCGAGTCCTGCGGCAGATCTTCCACGACGACCACCAGCGGCGCGAACTGCCGCCAGCGGCCATATTCCTTGCGCAAGCCATGCGGCCAGCGGTTGTCGAAATAGATCAACGCGCCCGCGTAGTCCTTGCGGAACGGGCCGTCGTACAGCGAATAATTCAGCGCGGTCGTGATCGTGCCGCCGTCGAGGCTGTCCACGCCGTCGAGCAATACTTCCAGCTGGTAGCCGACTTGTTCGTGAATGCCCACACCGGTCAATGGATGATCGATCCCGGAACGCAACAGGATGGCGGGGCTATGAATGGCGTTCGCACCCAGCACGAACAGATCGCCGGTGACTCGATGCTCGGCCCCGTCTCTCTTATAGATAGCGGCGCTCACCGTGCCGCCGGCATGATCGAAGTGCGTCACTTCGCAGTCGGTGCGGATCTCGACGTTGGGATGCTGGCGCAGATTCGTGAACCCATTCTCGAATGTGAACTTCGCATTCACCGGACACAAGTTGCATTGTGCCGACGCACAGCATGGCGGGCGTCCAGCATCTGCGACACTGGCGCGCGCCGTGGCGATAGGGAAATGAAACTGCGGCTGAGCCTTGCGCATGATCGCGTCGACCGCCGTCTGCTTGTGCGGCGGCTGAGGAAACGGCCCCGAGCGCGGCAGGATCTCGCCCATTTCCGGCGAGCCGGCCACCGACATCTTGGTTTCAGCCGCGAAGTAGTACGGCTCCAGCTCGTCGTAATCGAGCGGCCAGTCCTGCGCCACGCCATATTGGCTGCGCATCCGGAAATCGCTGGGATGAAAGCGCGGTGTCTGCGCGTACCAACAGTTGGTGCCGCCGCCGACTCCGATCGTGAAGTTCCAGACCTTCTTCGCCGCATCGGTCCGGAACGTCGAGCTGGGCACGATCGGCGAGTTCCTGTTTTGCTCGAGCTGCCAGGCGTGCGAATTGAACGTGCCGCGTTCGAGCATCAGGATCTTCGCCGCCGGCCGCCGGCTCAGGTATCCCTCGACAAAGAACAACGAACCGAACCCCGAGCCGACCACGACGACATCGAAATGCTCTTGAACCATCCGTCCTCCGAACGCGCATCGGATTTAAACCGACGCGGGACCAGTTGGTTCCGCGTACACGTAGATTTTGCGTGCATGCCTGAGAGCACACTGCGGGTTTCCGTGTAAGCTTGTCCCCATCAAGCAACACGTTGAAACTATTTCATGCCCCGAACTTCCGAGACCGCCGCTAAAGGCGTCAGACTGCAAAAAGCCATGGCCGATGCCGGCCTGGGTGCGCGGCGCGATTGCGAAGAAATGATTGTCGCCGGACGCGTACAGGTGAATGGACGCGTCGTGACAACCCTGCCCTGTTTCGTTGAGCCTGCAAGCGACGTGGTCGAGCTCGACGGCGAAGTCATCGAGCTGCCGATTCCGGAAGGCAGCGCCGATGCGGGCGATACTGGCAAGACGGCCTCGAAGGCGCGCACCTTCATTTATGTTTTGATCAACAAGCCGAAGGGCGTTATCACGACCACGAGCGACCCCGAAGGCCGCCGCAACGTTCTCGACCTGGTGCCGCACTCGTTGCGTCAGGACGAGCGATTGTTTCCTGTCGGCCGGCTGGACGGCGATTCCACCGGATTGCTGCTGATCACGAACGATGGCGACCTGGCGTATCAGCTCACGCATCCGAAGTTCGGCGTCGCCAAGGAATATCGCGTGCTGACCTCCGGCCTCGCCAGCGACGAGCAGCTGCAGAAACTTCGCGCCGGCATGTATCTGGTCAATCCGACGGGCGATGGAACGAAGACATCGAAGCGCGCTTCGATGGAGTCCGTGCGCATCATCAAACGTTTCGTCGATCGAGCGCGCGGCGATCGGACGATGCTCAGCGTGACATTGCGCGAAGGTCAGAATCGAGAGATCCGCCGCATGCTCGCGCGTGTCGGATTAAAAGTGCGCGAATTGGAACGAGTGGCGATTGGCCCACTACGCGCGGGCGATCTCAAGCCTGGCCAGGCGAAGCTGCTCGGCAAGAAAGATGTGGAGAAGCTGCGAGCCGCGACGCTGAGCAGCGACTGAATTTAGCGAGGCTGCTTGTCGAGCAGTCGAATCAATCCTTCCTGCGCGACCGACGCGACGAGTTTGCGGTCGCGGCTGAACATCTCCGCTCGCGTCAGCCCGCGAGCGCCGCCGGCGAACGGACTCACCGCCTCGACCAGAATCCACTCATCCGCTCGCGGCGGACTATGGAACCACATGGCGTGGTCGAGGCTGGCCATCATCACATCCTTGTTCTGCATCGCCGTCGGATGTTTCAGCAAGGCGGTCGACACCAGGAAGTAATCCGAGAGATACGCCAGGCCCGCCAGCTGGGTGAGCGGATCCTGCGGCAGCGGCGAGGCGGAGCGAATCCAATACTGGGCCCGCTGCAACGACTGCTTGCGGAGCATGAACATCTCCGGATTCACCGGCTTCAATTCGATGATGCGCTGTTGCGAAAGCAGCGCGACGGCCCCTTGCGGCAGGCGGTCGCCGAACTTCTCCACCAGCTGTTGCACGTCCATCAGATCTTCCGGATCGGGCACATCGCCGCTGACCGTCACTTCGTGCTGCAGACCTTCCTCCTGCCGGTGGAAGGACAGCTCCATATGGAAAATCGGCCGCGATCGCTGCCGGGCCACGACGCGGCGGGTCGAGAAACTGCCGCCATCGCGCGTCAATTCCACGTCGTAGATGACGGGAATGTCGCTGGCGCCGGCGAGCAGGAAATAGCCGTGCAGCGAGTGACAGATGCGGTCCGCCGCCACCGTGTGCTGGGCGGCTTTCAGGCCCTGGCCCAGGATCTGCCCGCCGAACAGCGTGCGATTGACGTTGATCTGATTGACCTGGCTGCGGAACAGATTGGTGTCGAGCTGCTCGAGTTCCAGCACTTCACGCAGACACTTCGGAGCCGGGGGCGGCGAAATCGGGGTGGCCATGCCGGCGAGTGTAGCATCCGGGCATGGGCCTGCTGGGCAGGATGTCCGAATGCAGCGGGCACATGGACGTGCAGGAGCTGCCACCGGTGGCGGCGGGCCACTCACCGGCGGTGAGCGGCCGCCGACCCTCGAGCCCTACTCGGAGTCTGCTAATTTGGTTAGGCTTTGCGCAATTTTTACGGCCTTGACCGGTAACGGAACCTCGGAGGGTGCATGTTCAGCCGTCTTGGAAACCTGATCAAAGGCTTCTTCTCCCTCTTCATCTCGGGCATCGAAAAACGCAACCCCGAGGCCCTGCTCGAGCTGGAGCAGGAGAACCTGCGCAAGCAGATCGCCAATTTCAATCAGGGCCTCGCCACTCACGCCGGTCTGTGCGAACGGATCATGGGCCAGGTGCGCAAGCTCGAAGCCGAACAGAAAGACCTGCGCGCCAAGACGGCTGCCCATCTGCGCGCCGGTAATAAGTCGGCTGCCGGTCAGTACGCCCTGCGCCTGCAGACCATCGAGTCGCAGCTCGAAGAGAACCGCAAGCAGCTCGAAGCGGCCGAAGGCACTTACAAGAATCTGGTCAAGGCCCGCGACGTGGCGGTGCAGACCGCCCGCGCCAAGATCGAAAGCTTGAAGGGCGCCATCAACGACATGAAGATGAATCAGGCCATGGCCGAGATCCACGAGATGGCCTCGGGCATGATCACCAGCATCGGCGGCTCGGGCGACACGCTCAATCGCCTGCACGAAATGGTCGAGGAAGAGCGCACCAAGGCTGCCGGCCGCGCCCGCGTCGCCAAGGACTCGATCGACATGACCGACGTCAACGTGCAGGAAGCCGAGATGAATGCGCTGGCCGACCAGGCCCTCGCCGACTTCGCCGCGCGCGAGGGCATTTCCATCGAAGGCACCGCGCCGGCCACGCCGGCTACGCGCACGATGGGTACGCAGTCCGAATCGTAACAAGCGGACGAGAAGGCGATGCCTGCACCGCATGGAGCACCGGCCTGGGCCAACGAGCTAGCGCTTGCCTATGAAAGCGGCGCGCACGGGCAATTCATTCTGTACGGCAACGTGCACGATCGGATTGCCGTCGGCGCGCAGCTGGTCGGCTTGGCCGGTTATCTCGAAAGTCACCTGCTCTCCAGCTTCCAGGTCGTGCTCTCTTACGATCTGGGCAACGGCATCACCATCGAGCGCGGTGGCGAGCTGGTAGAGAAATGGGCCGGCGCGAACCTGAAGGCCATGCCGCGCGAGCCGCAGCCGGCGCTGCATTGGATCAGCCGATACCTGCGCTATCTCGGCAACCTGCGCGCGCTCGGCCGCGAAGTGAAAGAAAACGTCGCAGTCATCTTGCGAGGCGTCGATCACATCGTGCCCGCCGATGGCGCCGGCTTCGAACACGGCAGCCTCACGAGTGTGCTGCGCGACTGGTCATCCGAAGCGCCGTTCGCCGATCTGTCTTTCACCAGCATTCTGATCGCCGACAACCTCAATGACGTTGAGCCGTTGGTCGCGTTCAGCACGCATGCCTCACGCATTCGCGTGCCGCTGCCGGATTCGGCAGAGATCGAACGCGCGCTGACGCTTTTGCGCACGCATGAACCGAAGGCTTTTCCGCCGGAGGCGAATCTCGCGCAGATCGGGGCGGCGTTGGTCGGTGTGACGATCTCGGCTTTGGAAAGCCTGGTCAAAATCCGCGACCACTCCGGTCAAGCGCTGAGCAGCGCGGATCTCACTCGCATCAAGAAAGAGCTGGTGGAGCGCGACTCCGCCGGGCTGGTCGAATTCATCGAGTCGGCTCGCACCCTCGATGCGTATCACGGCCAGGAAGCGTTGAAGCGCTGGCTGCGTCAGGACATCAAGCTCTGGCAGACCGGCGATCTCAAAGCGCTGCCCATGGGCTATCTGCTGTGCGGCCCGGTCGGCACCGGCAAAACGTTTCTGGTCGAATGTCTCGCGGGCGAGGCGGGCGTGCCGGTCGTCAAGCTCAAGAACTTCCGCGATCGCTGGGTGGGCTCGAGCGAAGGCAACCTGGAAAAGATCTTCCGTTTGATCCGCGCGCTTGGCCGCTGCATGGTGTTCATCGATGAAGCCGACCAAACGCTCGGCCGTCGCGATTCGGGCAGCGGTGACAGTGGCCTGTCGGGCCGTCTGTATTCGATGATTGCGCAAGAAATGTCGGATTCGTCGAATCGCGGCCGCGTGTTGTGGATCCTGGCGTCGTCGCGGCCTGATTTGATCGAGGTCGATTTGAAACGTCCCGGCCGCGTCGACGTGAAAGTGCCGCTGCTGCCGACCAGCACGCACACCGAAAGCGCCGCGCTGATCGGCGCGCTCGCGAAGCGCTACGGGCTGCAGTTGAACGATGCCGACCTCGCTGCGCTTCAATCGCGCATGCCGTTGTTGCTGACGCCGGGCGCGGCTGAAGCGCTCGTCGTCAAAGCTTACCGTCGCGTTCGCACGGAAAGTCTGGAGCCGCGCGCCGCGTTGGATGCGTGCCTGGTCGGTTATCAAAACCCGGTGCCGGCCGATGTGCTGGAATTCCAGATGCGAATCTCGATTCGCGAAGCCACCGATCTCGCCTTCGTGCCGCCGGCGTTCCACAAGTACGCCGAGCCCACTGCTGCGCCATGAGCGGCTCACGCTCTTATCTCGCCGCCGCCTTCAACGCCCGCCCTTTCGGCATGCCCGTGCCGCCGAACTGGTTCGGTATCGCCGCGTTTGCCTTGCTCGGCGCGTTCGTGAATCCCGGCCTGTGGTTGATTGGCGCGGGGTTGGAAGGTTTGTATCTCTGGGTTGTGTCCCGCAATGAACGCTTCCGAGCCACCGTCGACGCGGGCGGCAAAGGCGACGATTGGGTCGCGCGTTACAACGCGCTCAGCTATCACCTCGACGAAGACGCTCGCCGCCGCCAGGAGTCGATCGAGTTTCAGGCGCGGGAGATCGTCGATCTCTTGTCACGCACTGGCGCGACGGAAATGCAAAAAAGCGATGTGCGGCAGATGGCGTGGCTGCATCTGAAGCTGCTCGCCGCCCGGGCTTCCGTGCTTCAAGTGATCAATTCGGCAGAGCGGGAAAAACGCGCGCTCGAAGAGCAGGAACGTCGGGTCATCGACCGGCTGTCGGAAGACGCCATCGGCGACGAACTGAAGCGCAGCCTGGAACAACAACTCGAAGTCCTCCGCTCCCGCCGCGCGGGCCATGCGGACGCTCAGCATCGCCGTGAGCTGATCGAAGCTGAACTGGAACGGTTGCGTCAGCAGGTTTCGTTGGTGCGTGAGCAGGCGTTGCTCGCCACGGATGAACATAGTGTCGCGTCGTCGTTGGATGCGTTGTCGGCATCGTTGAACGAAGCGAACCGTTGGCTCAAGGACCAACGCGAACTGTTCTCTGGCCTGGACGGGCTGACCGATGAGCCGCCGCCGGAAGATTTGCTCCGGCCCCGCGCGAGCACGAGACGCCGCGGCGAACGGATCGCGCAATGAGTAAGAAGGTTTTGCACGGGAGAGAAGCAGAGATGAGCCCGCTGCCGTCTCTGGAAAGCTGCGGCTGCGCTATCGGCGGAGGATGGTGGGTCCCAGGTTCTTCCGGCAGCTTTGCGGCACAGGGATGGGGCCGCAACAGCAGGGCTCACCATGGACGTGCGGAGAGGAGCGCAGTGCGCTCCGGCCGGCGCCCGGTGCCGGAAGGACCTGGGACCCACCAGCCTTCGCGAGCCACCGACGCCCTCTTCTCTTGAACACCTAACAAATCCAGCAGAGCTCTCAGCAAGGACACTCTGAACTATGAGCAACCTCAAGCTAAAGCCAACCCAACGCGGTTCCGCCGCGGGCAACATCATCACGTTGCTGCTGTTGGTCGGCATCATTGGCCTGGGCGCTTATTTGTGGCTCGGCAAGAAAGGGGGCGACGGCGCGGAGACGGCGAACGATTCCGGCGCGCCGACGTCTCAAAGCACCGGCAAGGCCGGCGGCGACGGCGATGCGCCTACGCCTATTGAACCCGTGACCGGCTCACCGACTCTGGAAGCCGCAGCCACATACGTCCCCAAGGACGGCGTCCTGCAAATCGATATCAGCGAGTACGCCGGCTACGGCGGCCTGATCGTCGCGAACGGCGGCATGGAGCCGAATCCCGACTCGTTCTTCGCCAAGGAATACGGCTTCAAGGTGAAGATCACCAAGAGCGAGAGCGAAACCTGGTCGGCGCTGAACAACGGTCGCCTCGCCGCTACCGCCACAACCACGGACGCCCTCGCCGTGCTCGGCCGTCAATTCGACGCCGTCGTTCCTCTGCAGATCGGCTACTCGCGGGGCGCCGACATGGTCGTCGTCGATCGCGGCATCACCTCCGTCAACCAGCTCGCGGGCAAAGTCCTCGCCGCTTCTCAATTCAACGAAAGTGAATTCTTCATTCGTTATCTCGCGCAGGAAGCCGGCGTGCCTGTCACAGTGCTGCGCGACCTGGACTCGAAGCCCTCCTCCAGCGAGCTCGGCCTCGTGTTCTATGACGACGCCTCCATCGCCTGCAAAGCCTACGAGCACGAGCTAAGCGGTTCGCAGCGCTTGAACGGCTGCGTCGGCTGGACGCCGTTCACGGATGAAGTCGTCGAGAAGTCGAACGGCGCCGCGAAGGTGCTCGTCTCCAACCGCAACCTGCTCGTGATCGCCGACGTGCTCGCCGTCAACGGCGGCTTCGCTCGCGCGAATCCGGACATGGTCCGCGGCCTCGTGCACGGCATTCTCGAAGGCAACCGCCGTTTGCGGGATCAGCAGGCCGCGAACATCGGCATCGTTGCCAAGGCTTTCGGCTGGAGAGACGTGGATGCTCGGGACGAACTCTCACGCGTGCATCTCGCGAACCTGCCCGAGAACCGCGCGTTCTTCTCCGGCACGATCGACTCCGCCGGTTCGTTCGGCGGCATCTTCCAATCGTCGGTGTTGGCGTACGGCAGCGTGATCCGCAATCCGACGGACGCCTCGCGCTTCGCCGATGTCACCGCACTCGATGAATTGGCGAAGAAGGGCCTGTTCGCGGATCAGAAGATCGCCATCGCGCCGATCCGCAGCAACACGCAGGCCACGCTCGAAGGCGATCCGCTGCTGAGCAAGGACATCCGTTTCTTCTTCGAAGCGAACTCCGCCGTGCTCGACAAGAACGCGCCGCAGAACCAGGACTATCTGGACACCATCAAGCGCTTCCTGCAAGTCAGCCCCGGCTCGACGGTGCTGCTGAAAGGCCACGTCGATAACGCACGCGTGAGCGAATTCCGCGATCAGGGCGGCGAGCAGCTGGTGAAAAGCATGGCGCTCAAAGCCATCGAGCTGTCCCGTCAACGCGCGATGGCCGTCAGCGAAGCGTTACGCGCACGTCACAAGGACATCGCTGCATCGCGCATCGAAGTCGTGGGCCGCGGCTGGGAAGAGCCCGCCGGTGCGGACAGCGAGCTGAACCGCCGCGTCGAAGTGCAGTGGTTTACGCTGGAGTAATCAGGGGGCGGGTCTTCAGGCCGCCACAGTGAACCCAATAGTAGTCGCCCCACTCTCGCTCTCCGCGAAGACGGTGCCACCATGCATGGTAGCCACCGCACGAACGATCGCGAGGCCGAGGCCGTGATTCTCACGGCTGCCGCTGCGGGAGCTGTCGACTCGATAGAAGCGGTCGAACAGCCTCGAAAGGTGCTCCCGCGCGATACCGGAGCCGGTGTTCTGCACCGAGACGCGAATCGCGCCCGGCTGCTGCAAAACAAACACGACAATCTCGGCACCGCGCGGGGCGTGCTGGACGGCGTTCTGTAACAGATTGGTTACAGCGCGCCGAAACAGAGACGTCTCGATACTGGCCTGCGCATCGCCCTCGATGCGCACCTTCACGCCAGCTTCTTCGAAGATGAATTCCAGGTACTCGACGGCGTGCGACACTTCCTGCGCGATCGACACCTCCACCCGGTTCGGCGCGCGCTCACCGCGATCCGCACGAGCCAGGAACAGCATGTCGTTGACGATGGCACGCAGCCGTTCGAGATCCTCAAGGTTAGAGTGCAAAGCTTCTTTTAGTTCCGTGGGACTGCGCTCGCGCGACAACGTGACCTGCGTTTGACCGATCAAGTTGCCCAGCGGCGTGCGCAACTCATGCGCCACGTCGGCGTTGAACGCCTCGAGCTGCTGATATGCAGTCTCGAGCCGAGACAATGCGCCGTTGAAAGAGTCGGCAAGCTCGGAAAGTTCCGGCGCCAGCGTGTCGGTCTGCAATCGGCGCGACAAATGGCCCGGCGACAGCCCGCGCGCTTCGCCTGAGAGCCGGTCGAGCGGACGCATGCCGACGCGAGCAATGTAGTAACCGAGCCCAGCGGCGCCCAACGCACCCACGACCGTCAATGCAATCAGCCCGACGGTGAACGCACGCAGCGTCTCGACGAACGGCTTCGAATCGATACCCACCGTCAGAAGTACCGCAGGCCGCTCGCCGTGAGCTTCGACCTCTGCCGAATAAGTCTTCAGTGGCGCGTCGTGCCCCGGCAGCATGACTTGTCCGAAGCCATGCGCTCCCATGGTGTGACGCTGCTCGTCGGTCAGCGACGCGCCATAGAGAAAGCGGGGATCGTTACTCTGCACCCAAAGGCTGACGCGATTGTTCTCGGAGATGGAATTGTCGAACTTGGTACGCACATACTGCCAATGCACCACGTCGTCGTTGCGCATGATGATGGGCTTGTACATCGTCCAGCGCGCCTGCAGCTCGTTGCTTTGATGACGCTCGAGCTCGCGCTTCAACAGTCCATGCATGGCGACGCTCAGCACCGCCAGCATGACGAAGCTGGCAACGGCGAACATCGCGGCGAGGCGCTTGCTGATCGACAGCTTCATGCGTCCTCGCTCTGCTCGTCGCGCACTTCCAGCACGTAGCCCATGCCACGCACCGTATGCAGCAACGTCGGCTTGAAAGGATCGTCGAGCTTGCTACGCAGCCGTTTCACGGCCACTTCGACGACATTGGTGTCGCTATCGAAATTCACGTCCCACACCAGCTCCGCAATGGTCGTCTTGGAAAGAATCTCACCCTTGCGACGCGCGAGCGCGGCAAGCAGCGCAAATTCCTTGGCGGTGAGATCGAGGCGCTGACCGTTGCGCCATGCCTTGCGCGCCAGCAGATCGATCTGCAGATCGGCGATGCGCAGCTGCATGGCCTCCTGGCCGCGACTGCGGCGAGTCAGTGCTTGCAGACGAGCCACGAGCTCGAGGAACGAGAACGGCTTGACGAGATAGTCGTCGGCGCCTTCGCGCAGGCCACGGACACGATCATCGACGCGATCGCGAGCCGTCAGCATGATCACCGGCGTCTGGCGATGCTCACGCAAGGCGTGCAAGACGCTGAACCCGTCGGTACCCGGCAACATCACATCGAGCACGATCACGTCGTACTCATATTCGAGCGCCATGTGTTTGCCATCGAGCCCGTCGCGCGCGACGTCCACGACGTAGCCCTGCTCACGCAGACCTCGCTCGAGATAGTCGGCCGTCTTCGGCTCATCTTCTACGATCAGAACTTTCATGGCATCGTCGCTATGGCGAGAAGGAATAGCTAACCTCCGGTCGGCGGCACCAGGCCCATCGATTGGTAAACATTCACCAGCCGGATGGAAACATCCGCGGTGGCCTGCGCCGCATTCAACTCGACCGCATAAACGCTGCGCTCCGCGTCCAGCACTTCGAGCAGCGACAGCGCACCGGCAGTGTACTGCCGACGCGCGAGCTGGGCAGCGCGTCGTGCCGACTCCGCGGCTTGCGACAGTTCCTGTTGTCGAAGTTTACCCTGCGTGTACAACACCAGCGCGGTCTGGGTTTCCTGGAGCGCGGTGCGGGCGGTCTGCTCGTACGTCAAGTACGCCTGCTCCTGGAGCGCGTCGGCGGCGTCGATGGCGGCGCGAATGCGGCCGAAATCGATCAACGGCGCCAGCAAGCCGCCGCTGGCCGACCAGGCGCGCGAGCCATTGTCGAGCAGGTCGCTGACGCGATTGTCCTCCACACCGATCAAGCCGGCCAGCGTGATGCGAGGGTAACGCAAAGCCGCGGCCACATTCCTCTGCTCCGCCGCCGCGATCAAGCGGCGCTCGGCAGCCTGCACATCGGGTCGGCGGGCGATGACGTCTGCGGGCGTCAACAACACCCTCTCGGCATCGCTGTCGGGCAACGCGCCGGGATCGCTGGTCGAGGCCGGCAACATCGGGGTCAACGCGTCCGGCGTCGATGCGGTCAGCAGCACCAGTCTATAACGCGCCGCTTCAGCCAGCTCGCGCGACTGCGGAATCTGCGATCGGGTCGTGCGCAGCGCCGACACCGTGCGCTCCAGATCGAGCCGACTGGACATGCCTTGGTTGAAGCGGGCTTGCGTGATGCGGACCGTTTCCTCCTGCGCCTGCGCGTTTCGCGCCGACAGCTCGGTCTGCACTTGATACAGGCGGAACTCGAGATAGCTGCGAATGACTTCCGCAATCAGCGCCAGGCGAACGCCGTCGCGATCGGACTGCACCGCTTGCAGCTCGGCATTGGCGGCGCGAGCTTCGGCGCGCAAGCGACCGAACAGGTCGATCTCCCAGCTGGCGCCCGCGACTGCGGTAGCCGTCTCTTGAATAACTGACGTATCGGACCCGATACGACGACCCCGCGAACGCTGCGCATCCACAGAGGCATCGATCTGGGGCGCCAGATTCGCCAGCGCCGCACGACGCTGGGCCCGCACCTCGCGCACGCGCGCCTCCGCGACACGCAGGTCGAGATTGCGCTGCTGAGCGAGATCGACCAGCTGATCGATGGTCGCATCGTCGAACGCTCTCCACCACGTCAGTGCCGCGGCATCGGCGACAGTCGTCGATCGCTGCTCGTCGATCCACGACGATTGCAGATCATCGGGCAGCTTCTGTACTGGGGCACTGCAGGCCGTCAGCACAGCCAACACGATAACAGATGTCCCTCGAAACAATACGCGGCCGCTCATCGCGCAGGCTCCGGGTGGGGCAGCGGTTCCGAGATCGCGGGCTGAGCCTCGCGTTGTTTCCTATGAAACACGCGATCCAGCGCCAGATAAATCACCGGCGTGGAGAACAACGTCAGGATCTGGCTGATGACCAGGCCGCCGAAGATCGCGACACCGAGCGGCTGACGCAACTCCGAGCCCGTGCCGAATCCGAGCATCAGCGGGATCGCGCCGAGCATGGCGGCCAGCGTCGTCATGATGATCGGGCGGAAGCGCACCAGGCACGCTTCGTGAATCGCATCGAGCGGCGACAAGCCATCCTTGCGCTGACGCTCCAGCGCGAAGTCGACCATCAAGATGCCGTTCTTTTTCACGATACCGATCAGCAGCACCACGCCGATCAGCGCCATGATGGAAAAGTCCGTCTTTGTCAGCCACAACGCCAGCACCGCGCCAACACCCGCCGAGGGCAGCGTCGACAGAATCGTCAACGGATGCACGAAGCTTTCGTACAGCACGCCCAGGATGATGTAGACGGCGATCAAGGCGCCCAGGATCAACAGTGGCTGCGTCGCCAGCGACTTCTGGAACTCCTGCGCCGTGCCACGGAAGTTGCCGCTGATGGTGGCTGGCATGCCGAGCTCGGCTTGCGCCTGTTCGATCAACGTAACCGCCTCGCCCAGCGCCACCCCCGGCGCAAGATTGAACGAGAGGGTCACCGAAGGAAACATTCCGTCGTGCGTGATCGACAGCGGCCCGGTGTCCGGCGCTTCCATGCGTGCGACGGCCGCCAGCGGCACCATCTGCCCCGTCAACGGCGAGCGCAAATAGAAGTTCTGCAAGCTCTCGGCACGGCCGCGCTGACTCGGGTCGATCTCCAGGACGACTTTGTACTGATTGGTCTCGGTCTGGTACTCGCTGATCTGGCGCTGGCCGAACGCGTCGTACAGCACCTGATCGATATCGACCGTGCGCAGCCCGAAGCGGGCGGCCGCCGCACGATCTATGGTCAACCGAGTGACCGACGCGCCCAGCTGCAGATCGTCGGAAACATCGCGCAGTTGATCGTAGTCCCGCAGCCTCTCCGCCAGGCGTCGCGCCGATTCGGCGAGCTCGCCGCTCTCCGGTCCTCGCAGTACATAGAGATATTGCGCACGGCCGCCACCGGCGCCCAGGTTGATGTCCTGCGAGGTACGCATGAACATTTGCAGACCGGGAATGCCCATGAGCTTCGGCCGCATCCGGCCGATGAATGCTTCGGCGGAAACGTCGCGATCGCCCCGATCCTTGAGCACGACGAAGATGCGGCCGCTGGCCATGCTCGAGCTGCCGAGGCCGCCGCCCACGACGTGGGCAATCGCTTGCACGGCCGGGTCCTGAGCGAGAATGCCAGCCGCGACTTGCTGCTTCCGTTTCATGTCCTCGAAGGAGATATCCTCCGCGCCTTGCGTGCTCACGAAGATGAAGGCCGTGTCCTGCAGCGGAAAGAATCCTTTGGGGATGAACACGTAACCCAGCACGGCGACGGCGACCGTCGCGCCGAAACTGACCAGCACGGTGCGCTGGTGCGCCAGCGCCCACTGCAACGCGCGGTCATATCGTGCGATCAGCCGCTGCGCCAGGCCCTGCTCCGCATGATGTTTCATCGGCTTCATGAAACGTGACGCCAGCATTGGCGCGAGCGTCAGTGAGGCGACCACGGAAATCAGGATCGCCACCGTCATCGTCACGGCGAACTCTCGGAACAAACGTCCAACGACACCGCCCATGAACAGCAAGGGCACGAACGCCGCGATCAGCGAGAAACTGATCGAGACGACGGTGAAGCCGATCTCGGCCGCTCCCTGGCGGGCCGCGTTCAGCATCGACTCGCCCGCTTCGAGATGCCGATGGATGTTTTCCACCACGACAATGGCGTCATCGACCACGAACCCGACGGCGACGACCAGCGCCACCAGCGTGAGGTTATTGAGACTGAAGCCGAGCAGATACATGGCGCCAACGGTCGTCAGCAACGCCACTGCCAGCACCGCCGCAACGATGGCCGTGGCCGACAGCTGCCGCAGGAACACGCCCATGATCACGATGACCAGCAATGCCGTCACCACCAGTGTGACCTCGACTTCGTGCAGCGACGCACGGATCGTGCGAGTGCGATCGTTGATGACCTCCAGCTCCACACTCGCCGGCAACAGCTTCTGCAACTCAGGCAATGCTTCGCGGATGCGATCGGCGGTCGCGACGATGTTGGCGCCGGGTTGCCGGCGAATCACGAAATGAATGCCGGGCTTGCCGTTCTGCCATGCCTGCACGTATTCGTTTTCCGCGCCGAACGTCACAGTGGCCACATCGCGCAAGAACACCGGCGCGTTGGCGCGATACGCGACGATCAGATTGTCGTAATCCTGCGTGGTGAAGATCTGATCGTTGGTCTGCAGCGTCGAGACCCGGTCGGCGCCGAACAGCGCGCCCTTGGCTTGATTGACGCTAGCGGCCTGAATCGCCTGTCGCAAGTCGGCCAAGGTCAGACCGAGCGCGGCGAGCTTTTCGGGCGCCGCTTGAATGCGCATCGCCGGCTTGCGTTGACCGTTGATGGGAGTCTCCGCCACGCCTTCGATCTGGCTCAGCTGACGGCCGACGACCGTCTCGGCGATGTCGCTCAACTCGGTCAGTGGCATCAGGTCGGACTGCATGCGCACGACCAGGATCGGACCGTCGTTGGGATTGACCTTGCGCCAGGTCGGCAGATTCGGCAGGTCCGCCGGCAGCCGGCCCGACGCAGCGTTGATCGCGGCCTGCACTTCCTGCGCGGCCACGTCGATGTCCTTGTTCAGCACGAATTGCAGCGTGATGGAGGTGCTGCCCAGCGTGCTGCTGGAAGTCATGTCAGTGATGCCGGGCACCGAGCTCAGCTGCACTTCCAAAGGAGTTGCGACGGCGGACGCCATCGTCTCCGGGCTGGCGCCGGGCAGGTTTGCGCTGATCTGCATGGTCGGCAGCTCGGCTTCCGGCATCGGCGCGACGGGCAGCAACGGAAACGCGACGATGCCCAACAGCACGATGCCAATGGTCAATAACGTCGTGCCGATGGGATGTTTGATGAACCAATCCGACAAGCCCGGTCGAGTGAGACTGGCTTGCGCGCGACTGGCCTGCGCGGGCAGGTGGTCGCTCATCGTCCCGCACTCCCCTGCGCTCGCGACCGCTGCGCATCGGAGACCAGCGCCGTGGGACCCTGCCCCTCGACCAGCCTTACCGTCGCGTTCGGCGTCAGACGCGAATGACCGTCGGTTACGACACTGTCGCCCTTCGCGAGGCCCGCAGTGATGACGGTGATCTCATCGTTGCTGTAGCCCACTTGCACCCGCACGACTTCAGCTTTCTGCTCGCGCACGCGGAACACGAACGGACCTTCCAAACCCTGCCGCACGCTGCGCGTTGGCACGACGAGCGCGTTGCCGCTCACTCCCGTCTGCAAGCGCACGGTCACGAACTGCCCGGGCCACAGCTTGTCCTGCGTGTTTGCAAACTCGGCGCGCAAACGAATCGTGCCGGTGCTCGCGTCGACTTGATTGTCGATCGTGGTGAGCTTGCCTTCGGCGAGCAGGACGCCACCGTCGCGGTCGAACGCTCCGACGTGCGCGGACGAGTCGCCATGCGTCAGGCCCTGCACGCGACCCAGCAGTTCTTGCGGCAGCGTGAAAATGACGGAGATCGGATCGACCTGGGTGACTGTCACCAACCCATTGGCGTCGCCGACCTGAACCAGGTTGCCCGGATCGACGCGTCGCAGGCCGACACGGCCGTTCACCGGCGATGTGATCTTTGTGAACGACAGTTGGACCTGCTGAGCCGCGATGGTCGCTTCGTTAGCGCGAATCGCCGCCTCGAGTTGTTCGACCTGCGCGAGCTGTTGCTCGACGGTCTGACGCGAGATCGCTTCTTCGGCGAGCAGATTGTCGTAACGTGACTTGTCGAGCTCGGCGGCTTTCAGCTGCGCTTCGTTGCGCGCCTTTTCCGCTTCGGCCTGTCGCAGATTCGCGAGGATGGTGCGATCGTCGATGCGCGCCAGCAGCTGGCCGCGCTTCACTTGCTGTCCTTCCTCGAACAGCACCTCGGTGACGATGCCGCTGACCTGCGGACGCAAAATCACATTGTGCAATGACTGAACGGTGCCGATGCCGGCAGCCAGTTGCGGAACATCCTTTTGCTCGACCGTGATGACCGACACCGGCACGGGCGGCGGTCCCCTCGGCGGATCCGCGGCCAGCGAGCTCGATAACAGCCTATAGGCGATCAGCAAAACGACGGCAATGGACACGGCTGCGCCGAGGAGGGCGCCGCGGGATTGAGGGAGTCGGATGGACATGGCGATGGACGAGCAAGCCTCTAAGGAGGCCCTTTGCAACATAGCCCAACCGCCGGCACCGGAACATGACGAGCAGCTTACGGAGTTGTCAGGATCGCCGCGGTGGGAAGTGCTGAATGGGCAATAAATTACATCTTCCCGGGCGAACCTCGCCCGGGAAGATGCCTGCCCTGGATAAACGTAGCGCCGGGCTACTCTTCGACAATCGATTGATAAGTCAGAGCACGTGACAGGGCACGCAGGTCGGGCATGTCGTCGCCGCGCTGCTGGATCATGCCGATCACGATCAATTCATAGACCGGGTCGATCCAGAACCAGGTGCCCGCGAAGCCGCCCCAATAGAACGTGCCTTCGCCTGCGAACCCGCCGGCCGCCGCCGGATCCTCGACCACCGCGAAATCCAGGCCGAAGCCCGTGCCCGGCCCCATGGTGCGCGCCGACTCGGGCAACATGTTGGTGCGCATGAGCTTCACGGTGAGCGGCGACAGGATGCGCTGACCGTCGAGCGCACCGCCATTGAGCAGCATCTGGCAGAAACGCATGTAGTCGCTGGCCGTCGACACCAGGCCGCCACCGCCCGATGGGAACACCGGCGGTTTGGAATAGTCTGCGACACCGGGATGCTTGACGCTCTTGCCGTCCTTGCCGCGGTAATAAAACTCGACGAAACGGTTCATCTTCGCAGCCGGCACGTAAAACGCCGTGTCCACCATCTTCAGCGGCCCGAACACGTGCTCTTGCAGGAATTCAGGAAACGATTGCCCGGACAGTTTCTCGACCAGATAACCCTGCACATCCACCGACACGCTGTAATGCCAGCGCTCGCCGGGTTGGAACAGCAGCGGCGTCTTGCCCAGACGCTCGATGAAGGTCTGCATCGGCTGACCCTGGTCGAACACTTTGTTTTCCACGTACTGCTTGTCGACCGCGGTGCCGCCGAAGAAGCCGTAGGTGAGACCGCCCGAATGTGACATCAGCTCGCGCATGGTCATCGGATGATTGCTCGGCACGGTGGCGACCGCGCCGTTGGCCGGATCGACTTTCGCGACCTTCAGGTCGGCGAACTCGGGAATATATTTGGACACTGGATCGTTCAGCTGCCACTTGCCCTGCTCGAACAGGATCATCATGGCGACGCCGGTGATGGGCTTGGTCATGGAATAAATGCGGAAGATGCTGTCCTTCTGCATCGGCGTGCCATTTTCCAGCTCACGCTTGCCGGCCGCTTCCAGATGCACGACCTTGCCTTTCCTCGCCACCATCGTCACGACGCCCGACAGCTCGCCACGCTCGGCGAGCGATTTCATCTCGGTCGTGAGCAGCTTGAGTCGTTGTGACGACATGCCCACAGCTTCGGGACGCGCAGTGCCGAGATCGGCGGCCCCGGCGCTGCCGACGGCGAACGCGAGCAGCAACGAACAAAAGAAGCGACGTGCGAGCTTCATGAGTCCCCCAAAACAGATCCAGGTAATGTTCCGGCGCGCCGCTTCCCTGAGGCTGCGAGCACCGCCGTATGAGTTCGAGTTGGCCTCGACAGTGTAGTCACACGCAGCCGTCGAAAGGAACCGCGCGCTGTCTGGGAAGGCGCCAGTTTCGCTGTACGAGCCGGCCTCTCGTGATTGACCCGGGCAATAGTCGATAATGGCGGGGTGAACCGATCAGTTGCTCTACCCATCGAAGCCGCGCTGCCCGACCTGCGGCGCGCCCTGGCCGAACATCGCAATGTCGTCCTGCAGGCCCCGCCTGGCGCGGGCAAATCGACCGGCGTGCCGCTGGCGCTGCTGCCTGAACGATGGCGTGGCGACGCTCGCATCGTGATGCTCGAACCGCGACGGCTCGCGGCCCGTGCCGTCGCCACTCGCATGGCGCAGACGCTCGGTGAGCCGGTCGGTCGCACCGTGGGCTTTCGCACCCGGCTGGAAACCAAGGTCACCAAAGACACGCGCATCGAGGTCGTCACCGAAGGCATTCTGACTCGCTGGCTGCAACGCGACCCGACGCTGGAAGGCGTCGCGCTGGTGATCTTCGACGAGTTCCACGAGCGCAGCTTGAATGCCGATCTCGGCCTCGCGCTCTGTCTCGATGCTCAGGAAACAGTGCGCGAGGATCTGCGTCTGTTGGTGATGTCGGCCACGCTCGACGGCGCGGCGGTCGCGAAATTGCTGGGCGATGCTCCGATTGTTACAGCCGAAGGTCGCGCGTTCCCGGTAACGACACATTATCGAGAGCGACTCGACGTACGCAGCGCTCGTCCGCAGTACGAAGACATGGCGCAAATCGTTGCTCGCACCATCTCACGCGCCATCGAAGATGAGCCGGGAGATGTTCTTGCATTCCTTCCGGGTCAAGGAGAGATACGCCGCGCGCAACGCTTCCTCGAAGAAACATCGCTGCCGCCCGGCGTGCGAGTGCTGCCGCTGTTCGGCGAGCTTGCGCCGCACGAACAGGATGCCGCGATCCAGCCCAGCCGCAGCGGCGAACGGAAGATCGTGCTGGCGACCAACATTGCCGAAACCAGTCTCACGATCGAAGGCGTGCGCATCGTTGTCGACAGCGGTCAGGAGCGGCGCTCGCGTTTCGATCCTGTGACGGGCATGAGCCGCCTGGAGCTCGGCAACATTTCTCGCGCTTCCGCCGATCAGCGTCGCGGCCGTGCCGGCCGCATTCAAGCAGGTGTGTGTTATCGACTGTGGAGCGAAGTCGAACATTCGTCGCTGCCCGCGCAAACCGCGCCGGAGATCGTCGGCGCCGATCTCGCGCCGTTGGCGTTGGAGCTGACAAATTGGGGTATTGCCGATCCCGGCGCGCTGCGTTGGCTCGATCCACCGCCATCGGCGACGTTCGCACAAGCGCGCGATCTGCTTCGTTCGCTCGATGCCATCGCCGCGGACGGCCGCGTGACCGAACATGGCCGCGCGCTGGCGCGGATGTCCACTCATCCTCGCCTTGCTCACATGATCGTGCGAGGGACAGAGATGGGACTGCGGACCACATCGCTGCAAATCGCGGCGGTGCTCGGCGAGCGCGACTTGCTGCGCACTCAAGGCCAGGATAGAAACGTCGACCTGCGCTTTCGCGTCGAGGCATTGCGTGGCGAGCGCAGTCTTCCTGCCGGCGTCTCCATCGACCAGGGCGCGAAGCAACGAGCGCTGCGGAGTATCGATCTGCTTGCGCGACAGTTGGAGCAGCCGCGTCACGACAATACGAAACTCGGCGACTTCGATGTGGGCCGCTTGCTGGCGCTCGCTTATCCCGATCGCATCGCGCAGTCGCGAGGGGCTGGCGGACGATATTTGTTATCGAACGGTCGCGGCGCGCAGTTGCCGCCGGCGCAAAGCCTGTCGCAGGCGGCATTCCTCGTGGTTGCCGACCTCGATGCGGGCGATCGCGAGGCCATGATCCGGCTCGCCGCTCCGCTCACTCGCGAGCTGCTCGAGGCCGACTTCGCCTCGCATATCGAGCATCGCGAGCGTTTCGAATGGGACTCGCGCGAGCAGAGCGTGGCGGCTCAGGATGAGCGCTGGTTCGGCGCATTGAAATTATACGAACGTCGAATCGACAAGCCCGATCCCGCACGCATGCTTGACGCCATGCTGGCAGGCGTGCGCGAGCTGGGGCTCGCCGCTCTGCCGTGGACCAAGCCGGCCCGCGCGCTGCAGACTCGCTTGATCTTCGCGAAACGCTTCGACGAGCGTGCGCCCGCGCCCTGGCCCGATGTGAGCGATACCGCCTTGATGGAACATCTCGACGACTGGCTGGCGCCGTGGCTGACCGACATGAGCCGGCGCGATCATCTGGCGCGGCTGGATCTGCATGGCATTCTCATGTCATTGCTCGACTGGAATGCGCAACAGCGCCTGGAAACATTCGCTCCCACGCATCTGCCGGTGCCGAGCGGCTCGCGCATCCCCATCGATTACACCGAAGAGTCACCGACGGTCGCCGTACGCCTGCAAGAGGTTTTCGGCATGCATGAAACGCCGACCGTCGCGGAGGGCCGCGTGCCCCTGACGCTCCAGTTGCTCTCTCCAGCGCATCGCCCGGTCCAGGTCACCCGCGACCTGGTGAGCTTCTGGGCCCGCGGCTACCTCGATGTAAAGAAGGAGCTCAAGGGGCGCTATCCCAAGCATTACTGGCCCGACGATCCCCTCACCGCCCAGGCCACCGCACGGGCCAAGCCCCGGCCGCGCTAAGGGAACCAGGGCGCTTTCCTGCCGACTCGTTTCTTTCAGTCCCACTCCCGAACCCGTACCATCCGGAATGAGCCTGTCACGGACCACAACTTCCGCGATCTCTCCGACCGCCAGGAAATGTTATGGATTTTGCATCGCTCCGAAGGCTGTCCTCGCTGCGACTCATCGGTCTGATTTCAACCTGTATTTTGGCCGCCTCATGCGGCGGAGGCGGGGGCGGGAGCGGAGCAGATGGCGTTGGAGGTACTTCGCCGCCGCCCGTCACCTACGCGGCACAGAGCGGTGTCGCTCAGAAGGGGCCCCTGATCCAGGGCTCTACCGTTACAGTCCAGGAAGTGAGCGCCAACCTGTCTCCCACGGGCAGACAATTTACTTATCAGGTCACCTCCGATCTGGGTACGTTTGCCCCAACCGACGCATTCGGCAGCCAGTACGTCGGGGTGACTGCCACCGGGCACTACTTCGACGAGTTGCAGAATCGAGTGTCGGATGGCCCCGTAACGCTCAATGCCTATAGCGACCTCGCGGCATCGGGCGTACTGAACGTCAACCTGCTTACCACCCTCGCGTATCGCCGTATTCGGAATCTCGTGACCATTTCGGGCATGACGTTCGCATCGGCACGGGATCAGGCCGAAACCGAAGTGCTGACCGCGCTGAAAATTCCGGCAGCCGATGTCCCTGGCTTCTCGACCCTGAACCTGCTCGGCGGCACGGACGCAGATCACATGCTCGCTGCGATCTCGAGCATTTTCGTATACGGCCACTCGGCCGCCCCCCTGAACGCGCTGATCGCGAACATTCAAAGCGATCTCGCCGATGACGGCGCGATTTCCGCCGCAATCTCGTCCACATTGGCCGATGCCGCGGCAGCGATCAATGCTGTAACCGTCGCGGCCAACCTCACTCAGGCTTTCTCCTCGGCAGGGGTAACCTTCACGCCAGAGAACATCAGCCACTGGATCGATCAGGATGGCGATGGATTGATCGGCAGGAACCAGTTTGGAGTGCCTGATGCGAGTCCGTCGTCCGTTTTCACGTTTCCCGCTTACATCGTCGCGCGGGCCGCGGGGACATCCGTTTCCGCTACGGCGGGCCAACTCTCCATCAACGGCGCTCCAGCAAGCGCAGCGGTCGCCGTTCAGGCGGACGATGTGGTTACGCTCTCACCAGGCAGCGGCCCCTTTCCGAGCGGCGCCGTGACTGCGTACTTGATGAGCGGCGCCGAGAGGGTCGCAAGAGTATCTTTCGTCAGCGGCCTGGTTGCGATCGAGGTCACGCCGGCAAGTCACAGTCTCCCGAAGGGATTGACGCAACAGTTCACCGCGACGGGAGCGTTCAGCGACGGCAGTGCCGCCGATCTCACCAACACTGTCACCTGGGAGTCGAACCTGCCGGCCATCGCGTCCGTGAATGCCGGGTCCGGGCTCGTCTCCACGATGGCAATCGGCTCGGCCATCATCAAGGCTACCTCCGGATCGGTTTCGGCGGATGCGACTCTGACCGTCACCCCCGCCGTCGTGACGTCTCTATCCATCCTCCCAGATCCTCCATTCTCGGGCGTCGGCATGACTCGACAACTGGTCGCCACCGGCACGTATACGGACGGGACGTCGCAGGATGTCACGAATGCCGTAACCTGGACTTCGGATGCCCCAGCCGTTGCGACAGTCGGGCCAACCACCGGCCTCACGACCGGCGTAGCTCTGGGCGCTGCCGACATTTCAGCGCAGATCGGGGCGGCGACTGCAACGGCATCGCTGAGGATTGTCGCGAACTCATGGTCGCCCACCAGCAACAGCCTCAAGCAGGCGCTTGGAGCTCACACAGCAACTCTGCTGCTGAGTGGGAAAGTTCTTGTGACAAATGGCTTGCGATCAAGCGCCGAGCTCTACGACACCGTCACCGGAACCTGGTCCCCGACGGGCAATGTCTCGACAACGACATCTGCCAACGCAACGTTACTGCCAGGCGGCAAGGTGCTGCTATCGTGCTCGACGCCGCAAGTCTATGATCCTGACACTGGTACCTGGTCACCCACGAGCAATAACCCCGAGCATCGTAGCGGTGATACCGCGACACTGCTGCCGAACGGCAGGGTTCTTGCGATCGGCGGACGGATTACCGGCGGTGTCTCTCGGCCTGCCGTTCTCTATGACCCTGCCACGAACTCGTGGTCATCCATAGCAGGGCCGTCGAACACTCGTGTCCACCATACCGCAACCCTTTTGGCAAACGGAAAGGTCCTGGTGGTGGGTGGAGATGTCGCGC
Organism: Steroidobacter agaridevorans; assembly: GCF_009932555.1. Lineage (GTDB taxonomy): Bacteria > Pseudomonadota > Gammaproteobacteria > Steroidobacterales > Steroidobacteraceae > Steroidobacter > Steroidobacter agaridevorans. The sequence continues at coordinate 112,744 of NZ_BLJO01000004.1, read as the reverse complement.
GGCCGGACGATTCCAGCGAGACCCAGGCGACTGCCGAACTCTATGATCCGGCGACGGGCACGTGGTCGTTCGCGGGAAATCTGGCGACGCCCGGCTTGCGGTACCATCACACCGCAACGCTGCTGCCGGATGGCAGAGTGCTCATCGCGGGAGGGCTCGGGAGAGTCGCGCCAATTACTGGATACATCACAACTGCAGAGACTGCAGAGATCTATGATCCTGTCGCTGGCACGTGGTCGATCACAGCGGGCCTGTCGATACCGAGAACGAGTCACACGGCAACAGCGCTCCCGAACGGAAAGATTCTGGTGGTCGGCGGGATGGTGAACGAGGACCCCGAGGCAAGTGCCGAGCTTTATGATCCTGTCAGCGGGACGTGGTCCGCCACCGGCAGCCTCTCGACGCCACGTTACCAGCATGCTGCGACCTTACTGCCGCAGGGAATCGTTCTGGTGACCGGCGGGCGCGTGGCCCTCTATCCGCCAAGTTTCACGGCAACGGCGGAATTGTATTGGTGATGCGTAATAGTCGTTAACCCGCATTACTTCCAAATGTTCCCGCCAGGTCTCAGCGCCCGGCCGCGCCAAGGCCGGTCCTGCGCATCCGTGCGCTCCCGACATTCGGGCGGCCGCAAGCGGTAGAATCGGCTCACCTCAGGGGCACATGGATCCCGCCGCCTCGGGTGACGAGGGTCATGGCAGGATGCCCGATCCCGGACCAATGAAAGGACGCACAACGGAGAGATCAGTGAGCCAAGACATTCAACAGCACATCCTTGCCCTGCACGCCCGGCTCGAGGGGCTCGATCGGGATTCGGTCGACTCGCGCACGCGCGAATCGCTCATGCTGCTGCTCAGCGACTTGACGCGCCTGCTCGGTGCGGCGTCGCTGGACAACGAAGATCATCCGCTCACCGAACGCCTCGAGCAACTGGCGGTGAGTTTCGAAGCCGAGCATCCGGCCGTCGGCACGGCCGTGCGCCAGTTGATCGACGCGCTCGCGAAGGCCGGAATTTAGGAGGCGCGATGTACGACCAGAGCAATGTGTTCGCGAAAATCCTGCGCGGGGAGATCCCGGCATTCAAGGTATATGAAGACGACCGGGCGCTGTCCTTCATGGACGCGATGCCTCAGTCGGACGGTCACACGCTGGTGATTCCCAAAGTCGAAGCGCGCAATTTCTTCGACATCGATCCGGCGGCGCTCGCCGATCTGATCAAGGCGACACAACACGTCGCCCGCGGCGTGCAACAAGCATTCGATCCGGACGGCATGCGCATCATTCAATTCAATGAGCCCGCCGCCGGCCAGACGGTGTTCCACATCCACTTCCACATCATTCCCTGCTATGAAGGCGCGAAGCTGCGGGGCCACGGCCGCGACTGGGCCGACAAGGAAGTGCTGGCACAGCACGCCGAAAAGGTTCGCGCCGCAATAGCCAGTTTGCCACCACGCCACTGAGGCGGCAGTTCACATGAGCCAGAAGATCTATAAAGTTCCCGAGGACTTCGCCGCACTCGCGCATCTGCGGCTGGCGGATTATCAGCGGTTGTATCAGGAGTCGGTGCGCGATCCGAACAGCTTCTGGTCGCGCATCGGCCGCCGCCTCGACTGGATCCAGCCGTTCGCGAAGGTAAAAGACACCAGCTTCGACGAGCACGACTTCCGGATTCGCTGGTTCTACGACGGCAAGCTCAACGTCTCGGCCAACTGTCTCGACCGTCATCTCACCAAGCGCGGCGACAAGACCGCGATCATTTGGGAAGGCGACGATCCGAAGTTGTCCGAACGCATCACGTATCGTCAGCTGTACGAGCGCGTGTGTCAGTGCGCGAACGCGCTGAAATCGCTCGGCGTGAAGAAGGGCGATCGCGTCACCATTTACATGCCGATGATTCCCGAAGCTGCTGTCGCGATGCTCGCGTGCACGCGCATCGGCGCAGTTCATTCCGTAGTGTTCGGCGGCTTCTCGGCCGACTCGCTTGCCGGTCGCATCGCGGACTGCGAATCCAGCGTCGTGATCACGGCGGACGAAGGTATTCGCGGTGGCAAGCGCGTGCCCTTGAAGACGAACGTGGATCTCGCGTTGACCATGCCGAAGACCGACTGCGTCAAGCACGTGCTGGTCGTGAGGCGCACGGGTATTCGGGTGCCGATGTATGCGCCGCGCGATCAATGGTTCGACGATGTCGTCAATCCGCAGCCGAAGGAATGCGCGCCGGAAGCGATGGACGCGGAAGACCCGATGTTCATTCTTTACACCTCCGGCTCGACGGGCAAACCCAAGGGCGTCCTGCACACCAGCGGCGGCTATCTCGTGTACGTCTCGATGACGCACGAGCTGGTGTTCGATCTGCGCGAGGAGGACATCTTCTGGTGTACCGCCGACGTGGGCTGGGTCACTGGCCACAGCTATGTGGTGTACGGTCCGCTCGCGAACGGCGCGACCACGGTGATGTTCGAAGGCGTGCCGAACTATCCGGACAGCGGCCGCTTCTGGCAGGCCGTCGACAAGCACAAAGTCACATTGTTCTACACCGCGCCGACTGCCATCCGTGCGTTGATGCGTGAGGGCGAAGAGCCGGTGAAGGCCTGGTCGCGCAGCTCAATCCGTTTGCTCGGTACCGTAGGCGAGCCGATCAATCCGGAAGCGTGGGAGTGGTATCACCGCGTCGTCGGCGACGGCCGTTGCCCGGTCGTAGATACGTGGTGGCAGACGGAAACCGGCGGCGTTTTGATTTCGCCGCTGCCTGGCGCGATCGATCAGAAGCCCGGCTCGGCGACACTGCCGTTCTTCGGCGTGAAGCCGGCCATCGTCGATAACGAGGGCAACACGCTGGAAGGCGCGTGCGAAGGCAATCTCATCCTCACGGATAGCTGGCCCGGGCAGATGCGCACTGTGTTCGGCGATCACCAGCGCTTCATCGACACGTATTTCAAAACATTCCCTGGCCGTTATTTCACGGGCGACGGGGCGCGGCGAGATGAAGACGGTTATTACTGGATCACGGGCCGCGTCGATGACGTGTTGAACGTCGCCGGTCATCGATTGGGTACGGCGGAGATCGAGAGCGCGATGGTCGCGCATCCCAGCGTCGCCGAAGCGGCGGCCGTGGGCTATCCGCATGACATCAAGGGCCAGGGCATCTACGTCTATGTGACTTTGATTGCCGATGCCCAGCCCAGCGAGGCATTGCGCACCGAGCTGCGCGACTGGGTGCGTAAAGAGATCAGTCCGATCGCGACGCCCGACCTGATTCAGTGGGCGCCCGGCCTGCCGAAAACCCGCTCGGGCAAGATCATGCGCCGTATCCTGCGCAAGATCGCGGCGAACGAGCACGATCAGCTTGGCGACATCTCCACGCTGGCCGATCCGGGCGTCGTCGAGAACCTGGTTCGCGAGCGCATGAATCGCCCCGCCGCGGAGCTCGCCGCTGCTCAGCAAGCCGCAGCCGCGCCGGCTGCTGAAGCGAAAGCGCCGGCTAAGAAAAAGAAAAAGAAGGCGGAGTAATTCGCCCACTCGGGTAAGAGCGCCGCGCCCTCCGGGCGCGGCCGGCTCGCAGCACAGCGCGATGGCTCTGCCAAACGCCGGCTGCGTTATGCAGCTCTTGCGAACAAACAGTTTCCCTGGCGGCGTTAGAAGAGCCGCCCCGCGCCGGCCAGGCGCGGGCGGTAGAAGTCATCGTCGAGCATTCGCAGTTCGACCGGCCGCCCGGTCTGCGGAGCGTGCACGAAACGCCCCTCGCCCGTGTAGATCGCCACGTGTGAAATGCGGCCTTTGATGCGGAAGAACAGCAGATCTCCCGGCTCGAGATCGTTCAATTTGACCGGCGTCGCGGCCGAGTACTGTTCGGCCGCCGTGCGCGGCACGAATATTCCCAACTGGTCGTGAATGAAGCGCACCAGCCCGCTGCAATCGAACGTCGTCGGCCCGTTGCCGCCCCACTCATAGGGCGCCCCCAGCAGCGAGATCGCACGAATTGCAACTTCATTGCCGACCGTGGCCGCCGGCGCCACCGGCGGTCGAACTGTGCTGTTCGTCGGGGTCGGCGCCGAGTAGGGCTGCGGCACAGCGCATCCCTGCAGCGTCAGGCTCGCTGCGAGCAGCGATAAGCAGAGCGCGGGGCATGCGGCACGCTTTGCCGGAGATGGCGCGCCAGCCGGGACGGCGCTCGAATTGAAGACTTGCGTGCGGTTCATAACGCTACCGCCCAGAAGAATGCCTAGCTCGAAGCTAAGTGCCAAGCACTGAACAACGGATGAACTGCTCGTGACGCCGGCGCGCAGCGAAATGCGTGCGTCAGTGATACTGTTGCGCCCGTTCGCCCTCACCCGAGACAACATGCGCGGATTGCCTGTATTTCTGCTGCCTTTGATCGCCACCGGCGCGCTGCAAGCGGCCGAGCGCGGCCCGTGGACCGAGGTCCAGCCTGACGCCATTCGCAGTCACGTTGAATTTCTTGCAGCCGATTTGCTGGAAGGCCGCGCCACCGCTTCGCGTGGCCATGACATCGCTGCTGCGTATGTAGCGTCGCAGTTCCGCCAGGCCGGTCTGCAGCCCGGCGGCGACGACAAGAGCTATCTGCAACGAGTGCCTTTGCTGGAAGCAACGCCGGTGCTGCCTGGCTCCTCGGCCGAGCTGGTGCGCGATGACGATACATATACATTCGAATACGGCACGCACTACCTGCCGAATGCCGATTTCTCTTCGGCCAGCTCCACCCTGAGTGCGCCGATGATGTTCGCGGGCTTCGGCATCGATGCTCCCGAGCTCGGTTACAACGACTTCGAAAACATCGACGTGAAAGGCCGCATCGCCGTGATCTTCAGCGGCGCGCCCGCGAAGTTTTCCAACGAGAAGCGCGCCTATTACTCGTGGGAGGAGCGCAAGCTGTCGACGCTGGTCGAGCGTGGCGCGGTCGGCGTGATCACCATCGATTCGAACGCGGACATCAAGCGCACGCCTTGGGAACGTCGGGTCGCCATGAGCTGGATCCCGCAGATGCGCTGGCTCGACGAATCGGGCCAGCCGCAGAACGCATTCCCCGCCTTGAAGCTGCGCTTTCGTTTCAATCACGACGCCGCCACGCAGCTATTCGAGAAGGCGCAAAGCAACTTTCACGCGGCGTTGGCGGCGTCCGAGGAAGGCATGCCGCAAGGCTTCGAGCTGCCCGGCATGATGACCTTGTCGGCGACCACCGGCCTGCGTAAGACCGAGAGTGCGAACGTCGTCGGGCTGCTGCCCGGTGCGGATCCGCAGCTGAAGAACGAGTACCTCGTTATTTCCGCACACCTCGATCATCTCGGTCGCGGCACGGCGGTGAATGGCGATGCCGTCTACAACGGCGCGCACGACAATGCCGTCGGCGTCGGCGTCATGCTGGAGATCGCGCGGGCATTTCATGCATCGAATGCGAAGCCGCGCCGCTCGATCATCTTCGTCGCCGTGACCGCCGAAGAAAAAGGCCTGCTCGGCTCCGACTTCTTCGCGCGCCAAGCCGAGCAGCAGGAAAAGAAAGTGGTCGCGAACCTCAACGTCGACATGCCGCTGACGTTCGCGCCGGTATTCGATTTCGTGGCGCTCGGCGCTCCGCACTCGACGCTGGGAGCGGCGGCACGACAGGCCGTCGCCGCGCAGGGCTACCGGCTCAGCGCCGACGCCGCGCCGGAGCAGGTCAAATTCATCCGCAGCGATCAGTTCTCATTCATCCGTCGCGGCATTCCGGCACTGGTGCTGAGCGCGGGCTATCAACCGAGAAACCCCAGCGTCGACCTGGACGAGCTGCGCCGGCAGTTTCTGTCGACGCACTATCACCAGCCCAGTGACGATCTGATGTTACCGATCGATTACCCGACGGCTGCCGATCTGGCGCGCGTCGATTTGCGGATCGCGCTGACGGTGGCGAATGCGCCCGCGGCGCCCCGTTGGGTGAACGGCGATTTCTTTGCGGAGAAATTTCACACGGTGAAGTAGCCCAGCAAAAGTCGCGCCTTTTGATGGGCGTCGTCGAAAGAGCCTCGGCCGCTTTCGACAGTCGTGTAAGATGCGCGCCGCGGCTACCTGGCCGCGGACACTGTCGCAACTAAGGATGAACGCGCCATGGCAGATCTGGATGAAGTCAAGGACGTGGATGTGGACGCGGACGACCTGCCCGATCTGAAACAAAGCTTCGACGCCTGCGACAGCAATGGCGACGGCTGGATCGTCAATCAGGAATTCAGCGCGCTGCTGCACTCCCTGGATCAGGATCTGTCCGAGGATGAATGTCTGCTGGCGTTCGAGCTCACCGACGCCGATGGCGACGGCTCGATCAGCTTCGAGGAATTCATGGGCTGGTGGACCGATGCGCGCTGACACAGTGCGTGCTGGGCAGGATGCCCGAATGCCGGGAGCGCATGGATGCGCAGGACCGGCCGACAACGAATTTAGTTAAAAAGCCGCGCCTCGTATTCTGTGACTCCGCTCACACGAGGGGTGCGCCCGCCACGTGACGTAATGCTCACTCCCCGAAGAAACCGGGCGCTTGCTGCTTTCCCCTAGTCGAACATCCATATCGATGCCCCTACCCTACTGCACTGCTCGTGCCGATAGCGGCGGGTAAGGAGACATCATGAGCAGCGAGATGAGCGAAGCGATGCGCAGCAGCCTGCGTATCGGAGATCCGGTCCGACTCAAAGACAGCGACGTGGATCTGCGTGGCGACGTGTGGCAATTGCGCACCGGCCGCTACGTGGTGGTGCGCTGGCAGGACGAATGTCGCAGCACTCATTCCGAGTCAGCCGTCGAATACGACGCCTCCCGCAGCCGGGCGGAGTGGAGCCGTAACATCAGCCACGAAGACCGCGACCGTTAACCAACGCCACGATTAAAGGGAACATCGGGTACATGGAATGTACCCCGCCGCCATAGCGGCGGCTCCTGGCAAAAAACCGCGTTTTTTTGCCTAGGAGCGCGACCCGTCGTGGCAGGGATGCCCGATCGGTCGCCCGAAGAAAAGAAGGCCGCGCTTCATGAAGAGGCGCGGCCTTTGAAGTGCGCAGCCGTCAGCATGGTGTCCGATGGGTTCTCAGCGGGTGCCCCCATCGTCCTGGGGAGGTCCATGTAACGAGTTGCGCAGGGTTCGAATTCAGTTGCGTCAGAACGCACGACCAGACGCGCAGGATCCTGAGTATGTTCCGTGATTCAGCTGCGTGATCGCTTCGGCGATTACGGATTTTCGCGGTCCAACAATTCAGGCGGCGTCGATCTGCAGCAGTACCTCCCTGACTTTGTGAAACTCGGAAGCTTTGTCGAAGAAATGATCGGCGCCGCACTCGCGGCTCGCAATCCGGTAATCATCGGATGGATGATTCGTAACCACGATGACTGCTTCGGGCCGGCTCGCGCTCGCGCGCAATTGTTTCAACACCTGAAAGCCGCTGCCGCCGCGTAGCTGGATATCCAGAATGAGCACTCGAGGCTGCGAGAGGCGCATGCCTTCGATCGCGGCAGCAACCGCATCGGCGCTGCCCACGACTTTGGCATTGGGAATGTCGCCCACGGCTTCGACCAGGCGCTCCATGACCGCCGGCGAATCCTCGACGATGTAGATCGTCAATTCGGATCCAGCAGCCATCGGCGCATTCCCGTCCGTCTCCAGCGACTCCTGCTGTCTCACTCCACCAGCTGGTTGCGTACGGCGTAGGCGGCGATCTCGGCATTACTGCGCATGCCCATCTTCTCCAGGATGCGCGCCCGATACGTGCTGACGGTCTTCACGCTCAGGCCAAGCTCGTTGGCCATCACCGCCGGCGAAACGCCGCGCGCGATGCGCGTGAACACTTGCAGCTCGCGCTCGGACAGCCGGTTGTGCATCGGGCCTTCTTCATCCGCCGCACACTCGGAAGCCAGCAGCTCGGCCACCAGCGGAGTGATGTAACGGCGCCCGGTGCCGACCGCACGCACGGCCTTCACCAGCTCTTCGGGCACGATCATCTTCGGCACATAGCCGTTCGCGCCGGCGCGCATCAAGCGGACTGCGAAGCTGCGCTCCGGGTGCATGCTCAGCACCAGGATCGCCAGCTCCGGCTGGTCGCGCTTCAACTGTTTCAGCAAGTCGATGCCGCTCTGGCCCGGCAACGTGATGTCGAGCACGACGACGTCGACTTGCAAGCCGTTGCGCAGCTGTTGAAGGGCGTCCTCGGCGGAGCCCGCTTCGGCGACGACCTGCAGATCCTGTTCTTCCGCCAGCATCTCGCGCACGCCGGCGCGGAGGATGGCGTGGTCATCGACGATCAACACGCGAATCGGCGTATGCACGGCCTGAAACGCGTCCCTGGCCTCATTCTCCCGAGAGCCTAATTCGGTTGGATTCAACATCGCTGTGGTACCTCGGTCATTGCTTCACGGAGGTCGCCCCCCTGCAGGGTGGTGATGGCCACGGTCTCACCGTCGTTGAGGCCATAGTCCATGGCCAGCCCCTGCGCACGGTATGCGTTGAGGCGGTTGTAGAGAGTCTTCAGACTCACCCCCAGCAACGCCGCCGCGCGGGTCTTGTTTCCCCCGCACTTCTGCAGCGTCGCGAAGATCATCCAGCGCTCCACGTCGGCCAGATTGGTGCCGACCGGAATGCGTAATGCCACGGGCGCCGGCGCTAGGTTGCGCTCGCCGCCCACCGTCGATTCCTCGCCCGAATCCTGGCCATCGTCCGAATAGGCCCGATGATCGTTGTGGGTTGCTCTCTCGACGTGATTCTCCATGCGCTCGCTCCTGACGGTCAGCTTTACACTTAGTGGCCCGATGGATCACAACGGCGTCAGGGCGAGGAAAAGTTCCCCACAAAGTGAAGTTCGTACCGTCAGACGTTTCCTACGTATTGACCCCGCACCCTAAATAGCACCGCTTTGGCGCAAAACCGCTTGCTCAGGCCGACAGGGCCGCCGTATTGGTGGCCGGAATGAAGGCTTCGACGATGGTGCCGGTGCCTTCCTCCGGTTTCCGGATCTGGAAGCGGCCGCCCATCTGGCGCATTCGCTCGCGCATGCCGACGACGCCATGCGACTTCGGTTTGCTCAGTGCCTCCTCGGCAACGCCGACGCCGTCATCGATGATCCGCAGCCGGACGCCGCCGTCTTCGCGTGCCAGGACGATGCGCACCTTGCTTGCCTGCGCGTGCTTGGCGATGTTGGTCAACGACTCCTGCGCGATCCGGTAGAACGCGATCGACCAGGCCGGATCCAGATCGTCGAAGTCCTCCTGCACGTCCAGCTCGCAAGGCAAGCCGGTGCGACGCGTGAACTCGCGACAATGCGAGCGCATGGCGAACGCCAGCCCGAGATTGTCCAGGTGACTGGGCCGCAGCCCTTCGATCACCTCGTGCTTGAGCTCGACCGTTTCGCCCAGCATCTTCAGCGCCCGTTGCAGCCGTTCCTTCACCTCGCGCGCGCCTTCGGGCAGGCGGCGTTGAATCCAGTTCAAGTCCATGTTGATTGCGGTGAGATTGCTGCCCAGCGTGTCATGCAGCTCGCGCGCGAGCCTGGCCTTCTCCTCCTCGGAGACGCGGATCAGGTGCTGAGAGAGCTCGGTCAGCTCGGCGGTGCGCTGCTCGACCTGCTCGTTCAGCGCCTGATTGGCCTGGAGCATGGCGTTTTCGGCCGTTTCCCGATCGCGCACATATTTGCGCAACAGCTTGTTCAGGCCGATCAGCACGGCAACGGTCACGACGGTCGTGAGCAATGCCAATCCGCCGGCCACGAGCAAGTCTCGCAAGACCTCGCGACGCTGCGCTTCGATGCGCGCATCCTCCTCGGCCATCATGCGATCGACGATGCCTCGCACCCGATCCATCGTCGCCGTCGCCTGCTCGGTGCCGGCCACATCGGCGGTGCCGTTCGGTCCAGGCTGCGGGCTGCGGCTGATCGTCGCCTTCAAGCGACTGATGGCGGCGGCGGTGAAGCTCTCCAGGTCGGCAATATCTTTTTGCCGGGCCGCATTGTCGGCGGTCAGGGTGCGCAGCCGCTCCAGCTCGCTGCGCCAGCTGCGCATCGCCACGTAATACGGCTCGAGATATCCGGTCTGACCGGTGAGCAAATAACCGCGCTGGCCGGATTCGGCCGCCGTGATCACCGACTGGAACGTGCTGAGCGAACGCTTGATCTCATAAGAGCGCGCGTATTGCGCATGCGAGTCGATGGTCGCGCCGACGTTGATGATCAGCAACGTGGCATTGACCACCAGCAGCGCGATCGAAATCACGATCACGATGCGCACGTGCAGCGGCACGCCGCCAGCGGTTGCTGACGGTGTGTTCGAGGCTGCATTCGCTGAACGCATGCTGTGAGGAGCTTCGCCCATGGCTGTGCTCAGCAACGACTGTGTACATTTTTTGGTTCCTTCGTCAGTCGTGGCCGACGGACATTCTCCCTGCCCTTGCTCACATTGCCGCCAGCGAAGCATGCACGTGTAGAAATGTCCGGCGCTGCCGGCGTGCAAGTTGTACGAGGAACCTTGCATTAGATCGGCACGTTATCGACGCGAATTCCACACGCTTCCTGGCGGGTTGCACACCGATAGGAACCGGCCGTTCCGCAGGAGGATTCGGTCCGGCAAGCGAGTGGTTACTTAGTCAACAGACCGTACAGGTCACAGACGAGGGTACTGCAATGACGAAGGGCAATATTTATCTGATTCTCGCTGCCGCCGGCCTGGCGCTGGTGGGCTGCAACAAGGCCGAGTCTCCTTCGGAAGTTCAGCACGACGTGACGAACGCACAAGCCGAAGCGCAAAGGGACGTGACAGACGCGCAGTCCGACGCGCGCGAGTCGATGGCCGATGCTCAGAAGGATGTGGCCGATGCACAGGCTGACAACGACGCGGACGATGTGGCCGATCAGGCCCGCGACGCGAGCGAGACGGCGGCACAGGGTGACTTCAAAGTCGCGGTAGCCCGCGCCGAAGCCACGCACAAGATCGCCATCGAGAAGTGCGAAGCGCTGCAAGACAATGCCCAGGAAGACTGCAAGGCCCGCGCCGATGCAGACCTGGAAAATGCCAAGCGCGCTGCTGAAGCCCGTCGCGACGGCGCGGGTTAATGAGTAGAGTTCACCAACCAGAACTTCAGTAGTTCAGGAGCGAGGGATATGGCACGGGAAAACACGGCGGCATTGTTGTTGGCCGCAATCATGGCCTCGACCGTGGTCGCCTGCTCGTCGACCCCGACGCAGCAATCGACCGGCCAGGCGATCGACGACGGCGTGGTCACCGCCAAGGTGAAGGCCAAGCTGATCGAGGATCCGGTGACCAAGGCGCATCAGATCAACGTCGAGACCTTCAAGGGCGCGGTGCAGCTGAGCGGCTTCGTGGAGACCGATCAGGCTCGCACCCGGGCACTGCAACTGGCCCGCGACACCGACGGCGTCAAGAGCGTCAAGGATGCGCTGGAGATCCGCAAGGGCGGCTAGCAGCAATCCGCAGAGCGGAAGCAAAGGGGGCGAGTGAGCGATCACCCGCCCCCTTTTTATGTGAATCCGATTGATGCCAGGCTGCGTATAAACCTGCGCTTCGCCTTCGAAGCGCACTTTCCATGAGGAATGGCATCGATGACCCACGGCAAGAAACTTTCTACCCTCGCTCTGGCCACTGCGGCCGCGGTGATGTTCAGCAGCGCGCCGTTGACCGCTGCCAATGCGGCCGATGAAGCCAAGGTGAAATGCGAAGGCGTGAACGCGTGCAAAGGCACCAGCGCCTGCGGCACGGCGGCCAATGCCTGCGCCGGCAAGAACGCCTGCAAAGGTCAGGGCTTCCTGATGCTGAGCAAGGCTGAGTGCGACGCCGCCAAGGCCAAGCTGAAGAAATAATTCAGCTCGAGGCCCGGTCTGATAGGGTCAGGGCGGCGCGGTCTTCCGTCAGCGACCGCGCCGTTTCCTGATCAGTCCACGAGTGTTCAGTGCCCACATCGTCCCCTCACCCCTCATTAGGCTTCGGGCTCGGCGTCCGCCCGACTCATTACGACGCCCTGCTCGGCGAGCGCCGCGGCAGCGTCAGCTGGCTGGAAGCGCTGACCGAGAACTACCTGCTCCCTGGCGGCAAGCCGCTGCATTACCTGGAACGGCTGCGCGCCGACTATCCGATCGTGCTGCATGGAGTGTCGCTGTCCATCGGCAGCACCGACCCATTGAATGAAACGTATCTGCGCGAGGTCAAAGCGCTCGCTGACCGTGTCGAGCCGGCGTGGGTCTCCGATCATTTGTGCTGGACCGGCGTCGACGGCGTGAACCTGCACGACCTGATGCCGATGCCGTTTACCGAAACCGCGTTGAGACATGTCGTGTCGCGCATCGCCGCCGTTCAGGAGCGGCTCGGCCGCCGGCTGGTGCTGGAAAACGTATCGAGCTATGTGAGTTTCAGCCGTTGCGACATGACCGAATGGGAATTCCTGCGCGAAATCGCCGAGCGCGCCGACTGTCACCTGCTGCTCGACGTGAACAACGTGTACGTCAGCAGCGTGAATCATGGTTTCGATCCGCTGGCCTATCTGCGCGGCATCCCGGTGGAGCGGGTTCAACAGTTCCATCTCGCCGGCCATCGGAACATGGGCAACTACCTCATCGACACGCATGACGAACCGGTCTGCGAAGCGGTGTGGCAACTGTTTCACGCAGCGGTCGAACGCTTCGGGGCGCTCTCGACCATGATCGAGCGCGACGACAATATTCCCGAGCTGGATGAGCTGCTCGCCGAACTGGACCGAGCGCGCGATATCACTACGTCCGCGCAACGAGCGAAGTCCGCCGCATGAGCGCCCAACTCGACACGGCCGAGCTGGCCGAGTTGCAGCGGGACTTTCAACGTCTCGTCATGCATGGCCACGAGCGCATCGTTACTGCGGTCGAAGGCTCGCCAGAGGTCCCTGCGAGCCTGCGGCTGGCGATTTATTCGGAAGCCTATCGGCTGCGTTTGACCGAAGCGCTCGCCAGCACGCTGCCTCGTCTGCAAGCGTTGTTGGGCAAAGAACAGTTCGCAGAGGTAGCCCGCGAATATATCGAGCTGTGCCCGTCGAGCTATCCATCGATTCGCTGGTTCGGCGATCGGATGCCGCAACTCCTGCGCCAGTCGTTCCCGGACCAACCCTGGCTCGCCGAACTGGCGACATGGGAATGGTCGGTCGCGGCCGCCTTCGACGGCGCCGATGCCGAACCGGTCGGCATCGATGCCTTGGCCGCGATCGCGCCCGAGCAATGGCCCACTCTGACGTTTCAGTTTCATCCGACGGTGCAGATCCTGGCGATGCGCACCAATGCGCCGGTGATATTCAAGGCGCTGTCGGCGGATGACTCGCCGCCCGAGTGCGTCGAACTCGATGAAGCGCAGTCCTGGCTGATCTGGCGCGAGGGACTGAAAACTCAGTACCGCTCGCTCGGAGCGGATGAAGTCGCGGCATTGGAAGTCATGCGCGGCGGCGGCTCGTTCGAAATGCTCTGTGACACGCTGTGCGCCTGGCATGACGCCGATGCCGTGCCGGTGCAGGCGGCGGGACTGCTCAAGCGCTGGGTGGTGGAGCAAATGATCGTCGGAGTATCCTAGCGGCCCGAAACTTTTCGGCCAGGCCTATGTCCTTCGTTTTCCCGCCGCCGGCGCCCGCCGCCGTCGCCATCGTCGGGCGCACCGAGCGCTTTCCCGTCCATCGAATTTATTGCGTCGGCCGCAATTACGCGGCGCACGCGCGTGAGATGGGCAAAGATCCCGAGCGCGAAGCACCGTTCTTTTTCACCAAGCCCGCCGACGCCATCGTCGCCAACGGCACGCAGCTGCCGTTTCCGTCGCGCACCTCCGACTTGCATCACGAGATCGAGCTGGTGGTCGCCATCGGCACGGGCGGCGCGAACATCGGCATCTCCGAAGCGCTCTCGCACGTATTCGGCTACGCCGTCGGCATCGACCTGACGCGTCGGGATCTGCAGGCGGAGGCCAAGGACAAAGGCCGGCCCTGGGACACCGCCAAAGGGTTCGATCGCTCGGCGCCGATCAGCGCCATCACGCCTGCCGCGGCGGCCCGGCTCGACGACAGCAAGATCTGGCTCAAGGTCAACGGCGCGTTGCGCCAGCAAGGCGCACTCGCCGACATGATCTGGAGCGTGCCGGAAATCATTGCCGAGCTGTCCACGCTGTTCGAGCTGGCGCCCGGCGATCTCATCTATACCGGCACGCCCGCGGGTGTCGCGGCGATCAAATCGAAGGATGTGCTGGAAGGCGGTGTCGACGGGCTGGAAGCGCTGCGAGTGACGCTGGTATGAAGCTGTACAACTATTTCCGCAGCTCGGCGGCGTTCCGGGTGCGCATTGCTCTGAACCTCAAGGGGCTGGAATACGAGTACGTCTCCAAAGCCCTGCTCAAGAACGAACATCGCGCCGCCGACTATCTCGCGCTCAACCCGGAAGGGCTGATCCCGGCGCTCGCGGTCGATGACACCGTGATCACACAGTCCCTCGCCATCGTTGAATATCTGGACGAAGTGCATCCGCAGCCGCCGCTGTTGCCCGCCGACCCGCTGGCGCGCGCGCAGGTTCGATCGATGGCGCTCGCGATTGCCTGTGACATTCATCCCTTGAACAATCTGCGGGTGCTGAACCATGTGCGCCGGCTCGGCCAGAACGACGATGGCGTGAACGCCTGGTACCGGCACTGGGTCAGCGAGGGTTTCCGGGGCCTGGAGCAGCAAGTCGCGAAACATTCCAGCGCGCGCCGCTATTGCTTCGGCGACAGCCTGTCGCTGGCCGATGTGTGCCTGGCGCCGCAGATGTACAACGCGCGCCGCTTCGACTGCGATCTCACGCCGTTCCCGACGCTGGTCGCCGTCAGCACGCATCTGGAAACATTGCCAGCGTTCGACGCGGCACGACCGGAAGTCCAGCCCGACGCCCGCTAAGACAGAACAGAAAACGAGCAAGCGAGCCAACCATGAAACCAGCGGGAAGTTTGGTGTGCGTCGGGATCGGGATGACCCTGGGAGCGCACCTCACGCCGTTGGCGCGCGATCACATCCAGAACGCCGATGTCGTGTTCACCGGGCTGTCGGATGGCATCATCGAAATGTGGGTTGCCCGAATGAACCGCGACGTGCGCAGCCTGCAGTCGTTGTATCGCGAAGGTAAGTCACGCATGCAGACCTACCGTGAAATGGTAGAGACGATGCTGACCGAGGTGCGCGCGGGCAAACGCGTCTGTGCCGCCTTCTACGGCCATCCCGGCGTATTCGCCTGGCCCACTCACAAAGCCATCGAGACCGCGCGCAGCGAAGGTTATGCAGCGCATATGGAGCCGGGCGTATCGGCGGCGGATTGCATGTATGCCGATCTGGGCTTCGATCCCGGCAAATATGGCTGCCAGCATTACGAAGCCAGCCAGTTCATGTTCAACCAGCGGCGCCTGGACACGGCCGCCTACCTGATCCTGTGGCAGGTGGGCCTGTCGGGCGACCAGTCGTTCACGCGCTTTGCCACCGGCGCCGCTTACCGGCAGGTGCTGGTCGATGTCTTGAGCCGCGACTATCCGCTCGATCATGAAGTGATCTTGTATCGGGCCGCGACGCTGCCCACCTTCCGCCCGAAGATCATCCGCGTGCCGCTGGCGGAACTGCCCACGGCCGAGGCGGATATGCACTTCACGCTGGTGATTCCGCCGGCACAACCGCTGCAACCCGATCATCACATCCGAGAGCGCCTGTCGGCGCTCGACCGCGAGCTGGCGACCCAAGGCTGAACTCCGTGCACGTGTTTCCAGTCGAGACGGACAGGCTGCGCATGCGTCCCATGGCCGCGGCTGACGCGGCACTCTATGAACATCTGTATACGGACGCCGAGACCATGCGCTTTATCGGTGCGCCCCTCGCCCCCGAGCGTGCCGCCAGAAGTTTTCGAATCGCGCTCGCCGGCATGCAGCGTGAGCCCATCGAGCGGCTGTTTCTGACCGTGATCGAGAAGTCGTCGCAAACCGATGTCGGCATCTGCAGTCTGCAGGATTTCGACACCGTGAACCGCAGCGTTCAGGGCGGGATCATGTTCATCCAGTCGGCGCGCGCCCAGGGTTATTGCAAGGAAGGTTTCGGCGGGCTCGTCCACCATGTGTTCACACATCTGCCAGTCGATGAGCTGTGGGTGCAGTTCGCGATCGACCATGTAGCTGTGCATCGGACTGTGCTTGGTTTAGGCTTCGCACGCCGTGGCAGCGAAGCTGCGGCGGACGGAGCTTGTCAAAGGAATGGGCAAGAGGATGGGCAAGGAAATGCCTGGTCGGTTCGTCGTGACTCGTGGTCGCCCCCGCCCGCCTTCCGGAACGTGCGCTAGGCACGCCCGACGAATCCCGACTCATCCCTTCGCCTTCGAAACAGGCATAATTCATTCTGTTAAGTCGGGAGCGTGGCCCGAAGCCGGCGCCGTTTGACTTTTCTGTGGAGCGTTCGAGAGCCGGTCGGTCGCGATTGTCCTAGGCTTGTCACAACCCAAGCTGCACGAGGCAGCCCGTCGTTCAACAACAATTTTGGGGAGAGGAGGAGCGCATCGTGTCGAATGTCGTGGATCTGTTGGAAAGAATAGGTCGCAGCTCGCGGCTGCAAGCGCTGACCGGCGAGCAACTGGCCCGGGAGCTGGCGCAGGCGGGCGTCGCGCCGGCCGTGCAGGCCGCCATCGTGCAGCAGCAGCCTGGTCAGCTCGAGGAGTTGATCGGCGCCAGCAAAAACGTCTGCTGCATGGTCCACGCTCCGCAAGACGAAGAGCCCGAAGAGCAGCAGCCCGAAGACGGTGGCGAGCGCCGTGTCGCCCGCGCCGGCTGAGCAAACCAATGTCAGCAAGCATTCCGTCCGGCACCGGCTGCTGGGCGGAGTAGCTTGCTTGTGCCTGTTCGCCGGCGGACCGCTGCCGGCGGCGGACCGCGAGGACTTCGCCGACATGTTACAGCGGGCTGACGCCGTCAAGAGCGTCGACCCCGCCGAATTCGCCCGACTGATCGATCAACTGCAGGCCCAGCCCGATGCTCTGTCGGGCCAGCAACGCGAGCATCTCCAATATCTACACGCCTGGCGTCTGGTGTACACGGGTGAGTACGCCGCCGCGATTCCCATGCTGGAGTCGCTCGCCGATCAGGCCAGCGACCCGACGCTCCAATTCCGCGCCAGCGTGACCGCCACGAACGTCCAGGTATTGGCGACGCGATACGAAGGCGCGTTCCTGCAACTCAACAAACTGTTGAACAAGCTGCCCGAGGTCACCGATAAGGACGCCCGACTGCAGGGCATGTCCGTCGCGGCCGATCTTTACGTCCTGGTCGGCGAATACGACCTCGGCATTCACTACGCCGAGCAGGTCGTCAAAGAGAACGCTCGTGGCCGCGGCGTGTGCCGAGGCGAGCAGATCCGCCTCGACACCCTATGCAAGACCAAGCGGATCAAGGCTGACGCTCCCGCCATCCCCGCCGCCATCGACGCCTGCCTGCAACAGGGTGAATCGCTGGCCGCGAACGGCATCCGCATGACCCATGCCCGCTTGTTGTTGCGTGAGCATCGCATCGATGAGGCGATCAGCCTGCTCGAGCGGCACTATGGTGAGATGGAGCAAACGCGCTATCCGCGCGGCGTCTCGGAGTGGGAATCGTTGCTGGCTCAGGCATATCAGCAGCGCGGCGCCGGAGTGAACGCACAGCGCATGGCGTTGCGAGCCGTCGAGCACAGCGTCAAGGATCAATTTACCCAGCCGTTGGTCGGCGCCTATCGCGTGCTCTTCGAAGAGTCCGAGAAACAAGGCGACATCGGCAGCGCCATCGGCTACTTGAAGAAATCCGCCGCCGCCGACAAGGCTTATCTCGATGACGTCACCGCACGCCAGCTGGCTTACGAGCGCGTCAAATCGAACACCCTGACCACCAAGTCGCAGCTGGAAGCGCTCAACCAGGAAAACAAACTGTTGCAGCTGCAGCGCGAGCTGGACGGCAAGGCTGCCGAGACCAGCCGCTTGTATATCGCGCTGTTGCTGCTGGTCCTGGTATTCATCGCGCTGTGGGCCTATCGCACCAAGCGCTCGCAGCTGCACTTCATGAAACTGTCGCAAGAGGACAGCCTGACCGGCATCGCCAACCGTCCGCGTTTCATTCAACTTGCCGAAACCGTGCTCGAAGCGGCGCGCAAGTCGCAACAGCAGGCCAGCGTGGTTCTGTGCGACCTGGATCATTTCAAAGCCATCAACGATCGCTTCGGCCACGCCGCGGGCGATCACGTGCTGCGCCAGGCTGTCATCGCCTGCCAGGGCCATCTGCGGGTCAGTGATATTTTCGGACGCGTCGGCGGCGAAGAATTCGGCATCGTGCTGCCGGGCTGCGGTCTGGAGGACGCGAAGCAACGCGCCGAGCGCCTGCGAGTCGCGCTGAGCGCCATCGAGCCCCAATACGACGGGGTGCGTTGCTCGGTGTCCGGCAGCTTCGGCGTCACGTCGACCGAAGAGTCCGGCTATGAGCTGCGTCAGCTGCTCGCGCACGCGGACGCTGCCCTGTATCGAGCCAAAGCTGCCGGCCGCGATCGTGTGATGCCCTACGATGGCGAGACGGTCGACGCCGAGCGGCCGGATCCGATCGACGACGAGCTGCGTAACGTCGGCCACGCCTAGGAATCGTTACTTACTGTTGCGGCTCGCATGGGGGCAACAGTTAGTTACAATGTCGGCGGGCGCGTTCCGCCGTCATTGGTCATGATGCGAACGGGCCCCTGACGTGATTCCATGACCGACTCTCGCCACATCCTGATCGTCGATGACGATCGCGAAATTCGTACGCTGCTGGGCGATTACCTGCAGAAGAACGGTTACCGCACCACCGCGGTCGCCGATGGCAAGGCCATGCGCCGCGCGCTCGAACAGTCGCATGTCGACTTGATCGTGCTCGACCTGATGCTCCCCGGCGAGGACGGCCTGAAGCTCACACGCGAGCTGCGCGCTCATTCGCAGATTCCGATCCTCATGCTGACTGCGCTGGGCGAAGAGATCGATCGCGTCGTCGGGTTGGAAGTCGGCGCCGACGACTATCTGTCGAAGCCGTTCAGCCCGCGCGAGCTCGTGGGAAGAATCAAAGCGATCCTGCGGCGGACCGTACACATGCCTCGCGATCCCGCACAGACCGCCGTGAACGCGTATCGCTTCGGCGATTGGCAGCTCGATGTCACCGCACGCTCGCTCACCCATGCCGATGGCTCTCAACATGCGCTGAGCGGCGCCGAGTTTCGGCTGCTCTCCATCCTGCTGTCGCATCCGACGAGAGTGTTGTCGCGCTCGCAATTGATGGAGCTGCTGCGCGGCCGCGACATCGATCCCTTCGACCGCAGCGTCGATGTTCGCATCAGCCGGTTGCGCCAGGTTCTGCGCGACGACGCGCGCTCTCCGAAAATCATCAAGACGATTTATGGCGAAGGCTATGTGATGGGCGTGCCCGTCGAGCAGGAATAATGGCGCGCCGGTTGCTGCCGGACACACTGTTCGGGCGCCTGTTCGTCGCCACGGTAGGCGTGATCGGCGCCATGCTGCTGGTGTTCATTCTGCTGATCGTGCGCGAGCGTCGCGAGCTGGCTTTGCTCGACAGCGGCGCCGGCAGCTCGGCGAATACCATTGCCGAAACGAGCCAGTATCTGGCGGGGCTGTCGCGCGAAGAACGCGACGACGCACGCATGAAACTGCGCGAACAACGTCTCACACCGGACGACGTTCGTCCGCCGCCGCCCCGCATTCAAGACGAAGAACGGGCTGCACTGGAGCGCGCGTTCGCCGCTCATCTGCAACGTCATCTCGGCTCGGAGTACAAGGTTTCAACGGGACCGCCGCGGGCACGCCGCTCCGAAGTCATTCCTTTGCATGCCTTGCGTCGGGATTTGCCGCCGCCCGATGGTCCGCCGCCGCCGGGCATCATCCGGCGTGATCGCGTGTTCGATGTCACAGTGACCTTCCCCGATGGCGACAAAGCCATCTTCCGCACGTTTGCGCCCCGCTCGGGGCCGCGCCTGCCAAGGCAGATTTTTTTGGAGCTGGGGTTTCTCGCGATCGCCTTGGGCGTCGTTCTCTATGCCATGACCCGTACGATCACGCGTCCCCTCGGCGATCTCGCCCGAGCCGCCGACGCGGTGGGCCGCGGCGCGAGCGGCACGCCATTGAAAGAAACGGGTGCGCGAGAAATCCGGCGCGCAACGCGGGCGTTCAACTCCATGCAGGAACGTTTGCGACGCTATCTCGACAGCCGCACTCAAGTGCTGGCGGCGATGTCGCACGATCTGCGTACGCCGCTGACTCGACTGCGCTTGCGCGTCGAGTCGATCGACGACGATCAACTGCGTCAACGCCTGGTCGAAGACCTGGATGAGATGTCGAGCATGATTCGTGGCGCGCTCGGCGTATTCCGCGGCCTGAACGACGATGAAGCGGCTGTGCCCGTCGACATCGACGCGCTCGCACTCGAGCTGCAACGACAACACGCGGAGCTCGGCGGTGAAGTCAGTATCGTCGGCTCGGCTCGCGCTCCTTACGTCGCCAAACCGCTCGCGTTGAAACGCTGTCTCGGCAACCTGGTTCAGAATGCGATCCGCCATGGAGTCAGAGCCACGATCCAGATCGAGGACGGCTCCCAGTTGATCGTGCGCATCCTGGACGAAGGCCCCGGCATTCCCGAAGACATGCTGGAGAAAGTGTTCGAACCGTTCTTTCGCCTCGAACACTCCCGCAACCGCGACACGGGCGGCACCGGCCTGGGCCTGAGCATTGCGCGAGACATCGCGCAGGCCCATGGAGGTTCACTCTCTCTCCACAATCGTCAGAACGGCGGGCTGGAGGCTCGGCTGACGCTGCCAAGAGAAGTTATAAGCACCTGAATTCGCAGGGATTTCTGGAGATGCAGTTGGTAACAATTGATTACCGCACTGGCGCCGGCGAGTGCCTATTCTGCAAGCGTGTTCTCAGGTTCTTCGCCGCCGAACACACCTTCACCCCAACGGAGAGATTGTGATGAAAACCAAAGTCACCCTGCTTGCGCTTGCCTGGCTTGCCAGCGGCGTGGCCTTTGCCGCCGACACCACGACGGCCACCACCCCCCCGCCCGCGAAGGTGGCGCCGGGTCCGGACATGGACCGCCTGGCGCTGCTGCTCGACCTGGATGCGTATCAGAAGACCGAAGTCGAGAAGATCCTGAAGGAACAGCACGAACAAATGCGCGCCGATTTCGACGCCGCTCGCGCCTCGGGCACCCGCCCATCGCGCGACGAAATGAAAGCCAAGCGCGAGCAGTCCAAGCAGGAGCTGCACACCAAGCTGAGCTCAGTGCTGAACGAGACCCAGCTGAAGAAGTTCGATGCGCTGCGCGAGCATGGCCGGGGCCCTGGCCGCGGCTTCGGCAAGCGCGGTTGGGACGGCAAGGACAAATCGTCCACCGACAGCTCGGGCAACTAACGAGCGATGCGACGGCGGTGCAATCACCGCCGTCGCTGTTGGAAGTTATAACTTTATTTGACGCCGATCTGACCCACGGTCAGGCCACTCACACCGGCGGGCAGCGGACCCAGATCCGTCGCGCGGCCATTGCTCAGATCGATAGAATACAGGCGCGTCGTCGTGCCTACCGTCAGTGCCGCAAAGCCCGAGCCCGTCGCCGGGGTTGCTGAAGCCGTCACTCTTACGTTCGCGGGTATATCGAAGCCATTCGCTTCGGTGAAGTCCAGCGTGGCGCCATTCAACGTGATGGTCTGCGGCGCCGTCAGCGTGCCGTTGTTCGGTGGGTTCTGGATAAACAGCGTATTGCTGGCCGCATCGATCACGTACTGCGTGGTCACGCCGCCCATGAGCGGTTGACCGAAGCTGTTCGTATAAGCGGCCGCGGTCACACCCGTGGAGCCCGCCGGCTGACCGTTGATCGAGCCGTCGGGATTGTTGCCGTCGGCGTCGTTCGCGTTGTTGTCGACCGGTCCACCGGTGTTTTGATTGAGCCGGAAGTTCAAGCCGGTGCCAGTGGTGACGCGAATGCGATCGACCGTGGGATTGAAGTCGAAGCCGTAGCCCGCGCTGACCGGCGGGAAGTCGACGACCGCGCCCGCGGTGGTCACGAACGAAACCATGCCGGTCGAGCCAACGGGCATTGCCATCCCGTTTTGCGGATCGATGATGTAGATGGTGCCGGTGTCGGTGTCCGCATTCACGCCGAACGAGAACAGCTGGCCGGTTTGCGGGCGGAAGTCGATGCCGACCAAGGTTTCTCCGGCAGTGACACCCGCGATGCTCACCATCGCCGGCGTGCTCAATGCCGTGCTCAGAAGACGAAACAGCTGAGTGCCATCGGCGGAGAGCGCGAACAGCGGCGGAGTCATCGCCGGCGACTGCAGCGCGACGCCAATGATGCCGGCCGGATTGACCGGACCGAGCGTCGTCACACCGCCCGTCGCGAGATTGATGTTCACCAACTCATCCTGAGCACGGCCCGAAGCGCGCACGACTGCCGTGCCCAGCCCTGTGGCCACCGCGTTCGACGCGGCCACCGTGACCGACGACGGGATATCGAAGCCCTGCACCGTTTCCACCGGCACCGACAGCGGCATGCACATTGTCTGCGTGCCGTTGTTGGGCGGATTCTGGATACAGACCGCATCGATCGTCTGATCGATCGTGTACTGCGTCGTGGCGGTGACGTTCGGAGAGCTGTTCGTGTACGCCGTCTCCTGCAGCGCCATCGTCGGTCCGTTGATGCCGCCGTCCATCTGCACGCCCGGCGAGGCAGGCGTCGGGTCGAAATCCACGAGCGCGCCGTTGTTGGGATTCATGCGGAAGTTCTGACCGGCGCTGTTCACGACACGCACGCGATCGACGGTCGGATTGAAGTCCATGCCGAACACCGTGGTCGCATCCACACCGATGCGCACCGGCGTCGTGCCGTCAGCCATGACGAACTGGCCGACTACTCCGATGGGTGTCGCCGTCGCGGTCTGCGAAGAAATGTTGTAAAGCCGGACCGAGCCGGCGACCGCGTTGTACCCCAGGCCGTACAAGAAGCCGTTCTGTGGCCGTCGATCGATACTGACCAGCGTGTCGCCGTCGATCACGCCCGCAATGGTGACCGGCGTATCGAACCCCGAGGCAAGAACGGAGGGGAAGGCCACCAGCGAGCCGTTCGACAGCAGCGCATTGCTATCCAACGGCGGCGCGGCGACCACCTGCGCATACGCGCGGCTATCCATGCCGAAGTTGTTGGTGGCGGAGATCGTAAATGAATAAGAGCCGGCCACAGTCGGTGTGCCCGTGTACATGCCGGTCGTGGCGTTCAGCGTCAGGCCGGGCGGCAATGTGCCCGAGGCGACACTCCACATCACGGTGTCGCCAGCAGAAATGAATGTCGCGCTGAAGGCAGTTCCCACGGTTGCCGGAAGCAGCGGCGAATCCGGCGCGGAGATTGCCGGCCGACGGCGGTTGTCGTCGCCGTTATCGCTGCAGGCGGTCAGCAAGGACGCACTGATCAAGATCGCGACCGAACCCAACTTCATCAATCTCATGGGAGCATCCCTTTGGTTTGACATCGCATGCACTGCGATGGAGCGCAGATGCCGGCCCGCGACGTTCAGCTCACGGTGGAATCTGCAGCGTTATTCGGGAAGCGCCGATACGCGGATGCAGAATTGTCGCGGATTACAGTGTCTGACGTGGGCGACATCCGCCTCGACGCGTGGACGTCACTAAGCTAAATTGCCGAAATTGACAGCAAGGATTTTTCTCTTGAATTGGCTCGCCCACGTGTTCCTGTCCGAGCCGGACGTCGAATTTCGCCTCGGTAATCTGCTGGCCGACATCGTCAGAGGAGAAGAGTTGCGCCGCATGAGCGCGGGCTTCCAGCGCGGCGCGCAGAAACATAAACAAATCGATGCATTCACCGACTCGCATCCGCTGGTGAAGCGCAGTCGCTCGCGCGTGAGTCCCGAGTTCCGTCGCTTCAGCGGCGTGCTCGTGGATGTTTTCTACGACCATCTGCTCGCAACCCGCTGGGATCGCTACTCGCCCATCGTGCTCGATGCGTTCACCGCGAAGTTCTATGCCGACATCGAGTCGAGCAAGCTCGAGCTGCCGGCGTCGGCGCGCGTGACGCTCGATCGAATCATTCGTCACGATCTGCTCGGTTCGTATCGACGCATCGAAGGTGTGGAGCGCTCGCTGCGCCGCTTGTCGGCGTATCTTTCATCGCGCTGGAACCGCGAGTTCGCCCTGGAGAAAGGCGTCGTCGATTTGATTGCTCACCGCGCCGGCTTCGACGCCGACTTCGCCGAGTTCTTTCCCCAGCTGCAAGCGGCGGCAGCAGCCAGAACATAGAGCGGCTTTTGCTGACGTCGAGAAAACCAACACTCGCCGCCATCACCACGGATGTCCCGTACATTAGGACTTCCGACCACTGACATCGTATTTGGGTTGGATTAGCGTGGCCTGCAGAGCGAATCCGCTTGCGCTGTGTCGCAGCAGGATTCCCACCATGGGGAGCATGCGCATGGCCACCGATACTGCGCGCGTACAACTGGAACTGGCGTCCGGACGAAACGAAATCACCGCGCCGTTCTATCAAACCGCCCAACGCAGGCGGCGCCAACAACTCGAACCAGATGCAGCATCGGTGGATGCGCCGGATGCCGTCGCTCCGACCAGGATCGAAGTGCCGCTCGCCCCTGCATTGGCGCCAGCGCCGACACCGCCCGTTGCCAATCCAGAAGTCAGCCGCGAGCAGCGAGGCCGCACTCCCTGGATCGCATTCGCTATCGCCCTGTTCTCGGTGGGCTTCGCGGTGTGGTGGGTGATGGCTCAGCGCATGCCGGACATCGATCCTCGAGATGTCATCGCTCGCAATCTCAATGATGCCCGTACGGCAATGGCCGACGGCCGCTACACCGACCCGCCGGAGCGCAGTGCCTTTCACTACTTCAGCACGGTGCTCGCGCTCGACCCAGCCAACACCGACGCGATCGCCGGCATCGACGCCATCGCGGATCGTCATTTGACCAACGCCCGCCTGCTGCTGTCTCAGAAGCGAATCGCCGAAGCAGGGGTTGCGCTGGAGAAGGCGCGGCGGGTGCGGCCCGATCATGAAAGTCTGACCGTATTGGATTTGCAGTGGCGAGCGGAATTGCGAACGCTCCTTGCCGCCGCGACCGCGACTCCTGAACCGCTCGACGAGCCGGCCGTCACGAAGACTCGAGAAACGCCTGCTTCACGTCCCGCCCCAGCTCCGAGCGCAAGGCCGGCAAAAGTTGAGTCAGCGCCGCTGCAGAAAGTCGCCGACGTAGCGGCTCTCGCGACCGCCCTGGCAGCCAATCAGCCAGCGACATCACCCATTGTGGAGCCAGCTCCGGACACTGGAGCAAACGTGGTCGAAGAAAGCGCCGCTGCGCCTGCGGCAACTCCTCCCATCGCTCCGGCGGCGGTGGAGCCTAAGCTCATCAAGGTCGTTCAGCCTGAGTATCCGCAAGAAGCGTCGATGCGCGGAATCGAGGGCTGGGTCGATGTGAGCCTGCAGGTCACTGCGTCGGGCGATGTAATCGCGCCCCGAGTCGAGGACAGCAGTCGTGGTCGGCTATTCAACAAAGCGGCGCTCGCCGCTGTCGAACAGTGGAAATACGAACCGCGTAGCGATGGGGCTACTAGCGACCGACTCCGCGTACGCTTGAAATTCCAGCGCACGAATTGATCTTACTTGCGACTCCCGCCCAGGATGGGCAGCATGCGGATCGGAGGGATCCGCATGAGATCGAAGGAACTGCTCGCCTGCGCCCGCACGCTGCTATTCATCGCCATTGGCTGCGGCACAGTGTCCGCCTCGGCGGATGATCGCGCCGCCCCCATCACTTATTCAGCGCGCATCATCAATCCCAAGCTGACGGGCTCGTTGTACGAACCAAATTCGCGCACGCTACTGCTCTGGGGCACGGACGGCACCATCCTGTATTCGACAGACACGAGCCGCTGGCACTACGCAGACACCTCCGCGGATGCGGATCTCACACGTGTCGCTTCCGATGCATCAGGAAAGGTTCTGATCGCCGTGGGGGAACGCGGCACGCTGCTTCGCTCGGAAGATGCCGGGCGCCGATGGCAGGCCCTCTCTCTCGGGGCCGCCGATTTCGATCTGCGGGCGGTGGTTCATCATGCGCTCAGCGGCGCCTGGATAGCGGCCGGGACACGCGGAACGATTCTTCGCTCCGTGGATGGCGGCAAAACGTGGTTGCCGCTATCGAACCAGCTCAATCTCACATTGGAAACATTGTTCGTCGAACCCAGCAGCGGCGCCATTCTGATCGGCGGCGAAGCCGGCTTGATCGGACGATCCACGGATGCCGGCGTCAGTTGGCATCTGACCCGCGTGAAGATGCAAGACCCCGTCACTCCCGTCACTGCAATCCACGCGCTGGAAAGCGAGTTGATTGCGACGAGTGCGCTGGGTCGCTTCTTGATCTCGACCGACCGCGGCGAGACCTGGCGGCTGATGAGCATGGGCGGCAATGCATATTTCACGGATGCCGCGCGCGACCCGAAGTTCCACGCCTTACTGCTCGCGAGCCATACGGGTGATTTGTTTCGTCGCGGGCGGGGCGAGGACTCCTGGGAAAAGATCGAGCTGCTGATCGACGGGCAGAAGCGCTTTGTCAGCGCTCTTCGCTACGACGCGCCCAGCCAGTCGTTGATAGCGGTCGGCCATCATGGACTCGCGGCTCGATCCACCGACGGCGGCCTGCAGTGGCAAAAGATCGCGACCGGGTCCAACACCAGCATGGAATCGCTGGCGCAGATCGGCGCAGGACATTTCGTCGGCTACGGCGACGGCGGCTACATCGTGACCTCGGCCGATTCCGGCAAGAGCTGGCGACGCGTGTCGCCCGAGCTGAGTTTGAACTTGCGGGAGATCGTCGCTCTGCCCGAGAGCGATGCAATGGTCGCGAGCGGCGAGCTTGGCAGCATCTTGCGCTCCAAGGACAGCGGACAAACCTGGGAAAGTATCGAGGTCGCTTATCCCAACATGAACACGCCACCGAACCTGCGCTCGCTGGTGATCGATCCCTCCAACAAAGCGTTGGTCGCGGCCGGCGCGCCAGGAACCATCGTTCGCTCCGAGGATGGCGGAACCCGATGGCAAATCGCGCATTGGACGCCGCTGGAGAAGGAAGAAGCGTTTCCCTGGATTCTTAGCGACCCGCGCCGGCAGTCACTGGCCGTCGTCGAAGCGCGTGGCTCGATCTATTCGTCGCGGGATACCGGCCGGACCTGGCAGCGATCGAAGCTCGAAACCGATCGTGAGCTTTGGCAAGGAACAGTGGCGGCAAACACATCCACCCTGCTGATCGCAGGTCAACGTGGCGTCGCTGCACGCAGCACCGATGGCGGGCGCCAATGGCAACTCGTCGACACCGGCACGGACGAAGATTTGTTTGGCAGCCACACGGCCGAACGATCGAACACGATGTTCTTGCTGGGAGGCAAAGGCACGCTGCTGCGTTCGACCGATGCCGGACTGAAATGGCGTCGCGTTGCGTCGGGCACCGAGCGTTCGCTCCGGCGCATGTTTCACGACCCGAAGAGCAATGCGCTCGTGGCATTCGGCGAATATGGCAGCATCGTCCGCTCCACCGACAACGGCGAATCCTGGCAAGCCATCGACAGCGGCACCGAAGCGGAGCTGCGCAAGGGCTTGCTCGAGCCGGACACCGGAGCTTTGGTCATCGTCGGTCAACAAGGAACGATCCTGCGCTCGGCTGACGCCGGCAAAACCTGGGAACGCATTCCCAGCCACACTCGCCGTCACTTTCGCAGCGCCGTCTTCAATTCACGCAGCGGCGATCTCGTCCTGGTGGGCGAGCGCGTAGCACGACTGTCGCGGACATCTGCTACTTCGCATTGATCCGTTGCTGCAATCGGCTCAGCTCGCGGGCGAACTCGGTCGTTTCGTAGTTCTTGAGCTGCGTGTATTGCTCCTGCGTGAGCGCCGGCGCCACCTCCGCCAGGAAATCATTCATGTATTGCTTGAGCGCTTCCGCCGTTCCCGCGTGGGCGTAAGCACGCTCCTCTTTCGACAAACTCTCTCGATCCAGCCCGACATCCCGCATGACCGCGGCATAGCGTTGCTTCTGGCGCAGTTTCGCCTCCAGCACGATCCGTTCCTGTCGCTCGTCCAGCGGCGCGACATTGCTGATGCCGCCGGTGTATTCAGCCAGGTGATGCTGTTCGAGATCGGAATCCTTCAACGTCTGGTAATAGGCGAAGCTTTCCGCCGGCAAGAGCTTGCCGATGCCCGCATCGATGCGGCTGCGTGAACCGATGTCCATCTGCGACTCGCGCTCCAGCAGCCGACGCCGCAACTCATCGACATGCGCTTCTTCGACATCGGCAATCAGGAACCGATACTTGTGCTCGACCTGCGCAAGAAACGCGGCGTCGGGCGGATCTTCCGTTGCCGCGAGCGAGCGCTGCTGCTCCGGCACCAATGGCGAAACCAGCGGACGCGTTCGATTCTCTGCAGTTGATAAGTTCGTCGGCTCGACCGAAGCCGCGAGCTCTCGCGCCTCGTGGTTTTTCACGATGACCGTAACCGCAGTCGCGAGCGCGGCCACCATGACCACGCTCGATACCACCCGTCGATCCATGAGTCTGATCATCTTCCATCCCTGTTCGCTGGCGGCGATGGCCGGGAGCAATCGCTCCCGGCCATCGGTCCTATCCCTGCATTTCAATCAATAGCTGCTGTTCCCCGATTGCGAGCAGCTCGCCCATGGCCCGATGCAGATCGTGCCCGCATCGTGCAGCCGGCTGTTGGTCAGGCTCGCCGTGCTGACCGAACTGTCGGTGCGGAACACGCCCTCCCCCATCGAGTTGATGTCGCAGCGATTGAAGCTGACGTTGACCCGGAACGTCGTGCCGCCGTTCTGGCGCAGCGCCTTGCCGGCTCGATGAATGATGCAATTGGTCACGTTCAGCGTCGACGCGGCATTAACCTGGAAGAACTTGTCGTCGGCATCGTAGCCTTCGATATTGCTCACCGTGGTCGTGCCCGAGGACTTGATGGTCATCGCATCCTCGCCGACGTTCATCCAGTAGATATTATCGAGGTTCGCGCCGTTGTACGTGTGTATACCGTCGGCGCCGTTGGTGCCGATGACCACGTTACGCAAGGTCGCGCCGTTCTCCACGCGGAACACCGGATCCTGGCCTTCCGACTGGCTGCCGTCGCCCAGCTCCGAGCCCGCATTGAAGCGCTGGCAACCGCCGTCATAGGTGCCACTGGTCACACGAATGGTTGCATGCACGGTCGTTTGCGCGCCGCTGGTCGAGCACGAAGAGCCCGTGATCGATCCGGTCGGCGGCGGTGTCGTGCCACCGCCGGACGGCGTGGCTGAGGCGACGTTGGAGTTCGTTGCTACTCCGCTGGCCGTGTTCTTGATCGTGTAGTAGTAGGTCGTGCCGTTGGTCAACCCGGTGTCGGTGTAGCTGCGCGTGCTGGAGCTGACGCTGGCAATGCGCACCCGACCGTTCGGATCGGCGTCGAGATCTCGATAAACTTCCTGCGTCGCGCCCGAGCCGCTCGAGTACGACCAGCTCAACGACACCGTGCCGTTGCCCGCGGATGCGCTGAGGCTGATGGTCGATCCCGTCGGTGGCGGCGTCGTGCCTCCGCCCGACGGCACCGAACATTCCTTCACCGACTTTTCGGGAATCGGATCTGAGCCGAACGTGGCCACGGTGCAAGTGAACGTGCCATTCAAGACTTTGTAAACAAACTGACCGGAAGCGCCGAACGCCACGTTGGTGCTGGTGCTCACCGAGCAGGTCTCGGGAGTCCTGCAGATGGTCACGTAGCCTTCGGGCCGGTTGGTCGCGCTCCACGCGGAGGCGGCCGAGGCCAGCAATAATCCCCCTAGCAACAATTTGCGAAGCATAGTTATCTCCTGTCCGTTGGATGTTTCCTATGATTTCGAATGCTCTACTTCGAGCACTGACGGCGAGAATTGACACCGGTGGCAAAATACGCGCGCTTCCTGACACCGGTGTCAGGGGACCCTACAAGCAGTGTCCGTGCAGCGCCTATACGTACATGGGGAAGGGAGAGCAGGTCACTGATTCGATAGGTTTTTCGTGGATCGTGGCGCGCGGATAGCGGGGTTTACGACGGGCGGCGGCGGTCACTGACCCGTTTTGCCTTGCCCATCGAGCGCTCCAGCGAGCTCGCTGGGTGCACGATCACACTGGTCGTGACGCCGATGTATGACTTGATCGACTGGACCAGCTCGCCGGCCACTCCGTCACGCCGCGCTTGATGATCCTCGACGCCCGCCTGCAGCTCGACGTTCACAGTCAGCGAGTCGAGATGACCGTCGCGAAATATTTCCAAGTGATAATGAGGCGCGAGCAGCGCTTGTTTCAGGATCAGCTCTTCGATCTGGGTGGGAAACACGTTCACGCCGCGGATGATCATCATGTCGTCGGTGCGACCGGAGATGCGAGCCATCCGACGCATCGTGCGCGCCGTCGGCGGCAGCAGCCGGGTTCGATCGCGCGTGCGATAACGAATCACCGGCAGCGCTTCCTTGGTGAGCGAAGTCAGCACCAGCTCGCCTTCTTCGCCGTCGGGCAGCACGCGTCCGGTGTCCGGATCGATGATCTCGGGATAGAAATGATCTTCCCAGATCACCGGGCCGTCCTTGGTGGAGACGCATTCCATCGCGACACCCGGCCCCATCACTTCCGACAAGCCATAGATATCGACCGCATCGATGCCCATGCGGGACTCGATCTCGGTGCGCATGGCATTGGTCCACGGCTCGGCGCCGAAGATTCCAATGCGCAGCGCGCATGACGTCGGATCGACGCCCTGACGCGCAAACTCTTCGGCGATCGCCAGCATGTACGACGGCGTCACCATGATGACGCGCGGCTCGAGATCGCGAATCAGCTGTACTTGTTTCTCGGTTTGTCCGCCCGACATGGGCACTACGGTGCAGCCCAATCGTTCAGCGCCGTAGTGCGCGCCGAGGCCGCCCGTGAACAAGCCATAGCCATACGCGATATGCACGAGATCTCCAGGCCGGCCGCCGCCCGCGAAGATCGATCGCGCCATCAACTCCGCCCACACATCGATGTCGCTACGCGTGTACGCGACGACGGTGGGTTTGCCGGTCGTGCCGCTCGACGCGTGCAAGCGAACCGCTTGCTCCCGAGGCACTGCCAGCAGTCCGAAGGGATATTGATCGCGAAAGTCCTGCTTCACCAGGAACGGGAAGCGACTCAGATCCTCGAGCTCGCGCAAATCGTTCGGATGCGCGCCGACGGCGTCGAAGGCCTTCTTGTAATGCGGCACGTTGTTGTAAGCGTGCTTGAGCGACCACTGCAACCGACTCCGTTGCAGCGCCTTGAGCTCATCGACGCTGGTGCGCTCGATGGCCTCGTAGGTTTCTTTGTCTGGCGACATGCTCTCCTCCTGCAGGGTTGCATTCGAGAGTGTGCTGCGGAGCTACGGCTCGCGAACTTGATGCGAGCGGCCGCGGAACAACGCGATCGTGTCGCCACGCTGATTGGCGACCGTTACTTCATATACACCGTTGCGCTTGGATCGCCAACGCTCGACCGCAATGGCCGTCAGCTCATCGCCGCCCTGCGCGGGCGCAAGAAAGTCGATC
>NZ_BLJO01000004.1:0-81051 GCF_009932555.1 Steroidobacter agaridevorans | reverse complement strand
GATGCGGCAGCTGCGACAACGGTGCCGCCATGCGAATTGCAGGAGAACGCGAACGCACTGTCCGCCAAGGAGAAAATCAGGCCACCATGGCAGGCGGCGTGGCCATTCAGCATGTCCTCGCGCACCCGCATCGTGGCCTTCGCATAGCCCGGCCGGACTTCGACGACACGGATGCCCAAGCCCTGCGAAGCGCGATCGTTGGCGTACATCGCCGAAGCGGAACGCTCGGCAAGCGATTGAGCGGCATCAGAGGACACGCGCGACTCCGCGGCAAAAGGTGCGTCGTAAAATGACACACCATTTTGCGCAGCTCAACCTTTACGGTGTCAGGTCGGTCTAGGCGTTCCGCTCGGATCGGTGGAATCAACGAGCGCCGGCTGCTTCGGCTCGACGGCGTGCTCGCTGGCTTCGTGCGCATGGCTGCGACGCCAGTACGCTTTGACGCGCTCGGTGAAGCCGTAAATGTAGGTGTAGAGCACCGGCACGATCAGCAGTGTCAACAGCGTGGACGTGATCACGCCACCGATGACGGCACGGCCCATCGGCGCGAGCAGCTCGCCACCGGCGCCGACGCCGATGGCCATGGGCAACATGCCGAAGATCATCGCCAGCGTCGTCATCAAGATCGGACGCAAACGCACCTGGCCTGCTTCGAAGATGGCTTCGCGCAGCGGCACGCCGTTGCGAATGGCCTGATTGGTGAAGTCCACCAGCAGAATCGCGTTCTTGGTCACCAGGCCCATCAACATGATGAAGCCGATGATGGAAAAGATGTTGAGCGTCGTGCCCGTGAACAGCAGCGCCAGCAGCACGCCGATCAGCGACAGCGGCAGCGACGCCATGATCGCCACCGGTTGCAGGAAGCTGCCGAACTGCGATGCCAGCACCAGGTAGATGAAGATGACCGCGAGGCCGAGCGCGGCAGCCGCTGCAGCGGAAGTCTCATTCATTTCCTGCTGAGCGCCGCTCACGTCGAAGCGGTAGCCCGGCGGCAGCTGCATGGCCTTGACGATCTTTTCAGCATCGGTGCCCACGTCGCCCGACGGCCGGCCCTGCGCGTTACCGTAGATCGTGATGCGCCGTTGCAGGTTGAGCCGCTTGATCTGCTGCGGACTGGTCGTCTCGACGAAGTCCGCGATCTGACGGATCGGCACCAGCATCGGATTGCCGTTCGCGTCGGTGCGCGTGCTGCTCACATACAGATCGCCCAGGTCCGAAACGATTTCGCGGCGCTGCTTGGGCAACTGCACGATCACGTCGTAGTCCTGGCCGTCCGGTCCCAGCCAGGTGCTGATCTGATCGCCCGCGATCAACGGACGCAGCGCATTGCCGATGCTCGCGGTCGTCAGGCCGAGATCGCTGGCCAGCTCATTCTTGATGCGCACGGCAACGGTCGGATTGGCGCCGCGCTCGCTGCTCTCCAGGTCGGCGATGCCGGGAATCGTCGACAGCCGCTTCATCAGCTCTTGCGACAGCTCGGTCAACTTCTCATTCTCGGGACCGAGGATCGAGATCACCACGGGCTGGTTCTGACCCTGCACCGTCAGGCTCAAGCCGGCCATGTTCGAGAGTCGATTGCGGATCTGCTCTTCGATCTGCTTCTGCGGCGGACGATCGAACAGCGTCTTGTCCTTCAGCAAAATGCGCACGCGCGCATAGTTGCGGCCTTCGTCGGTGCCGACTGTCGTGAGGATGCTGTCGACGCCGTCGATCTCGCGAATGGCGTCCTCGGCGTCGCGAATCTTCGCGTCGGTGTATTCGAGGCTCGAGCCGATGGGCGTGTTCATGCGCATGAACATGATGCCCTCGTCCTGCTGCGGCACGAACTCGGTGCCGACCTTCGGCACCAGCAAGAAGCTGCCGAAGAACGAGAACGCAGCGATCAACAACAGCAACGAGCGCGGGCTGAGGCTCACGCGGCGCGTAATACCGTAACGTCGGCCGCTCAACGCCCAGCGCAGCAACCTGTCATAGACCCGATGCGCGTATTCGATGACCGATTCGACACGCTCCATCACCTTGCCCAGCCAGGGCACGCGGCGGAAACGGCCTTGGCTCGGATCCGGCCACACCGAGGACAGCATGGGATCGAGCGTGAAGCTCACGAACAACGACACCATCACCGCCACCGCGACGGTAATGCCGAACGGCAGGAAGAACTTGCCGATGACGCCGCTCATGAACGCGACCGGAATGAACACGGCGAGGATGGCGAAAGTCGTCGCCATGACGGCCAGGCCGATTTCGCTGGTGCCTTCGAGCGCGGCCGCGCGATGGCTCTTGCCCATATCGGCGTGACGGACGATGTTTTCGCGCACCACGATGGCGTCGTCGATCAGCAGACCGATGCACAGCGACAGCGCCATCAAGGTCATGAAGTTGAGCGTGAAGCCGAACGCATGCAGCGCCGTGAAACTCGCGATCACGGAAATCGGCAGCGTCAGGCCGGTGATCACCGTGGAGCGCCACGAGTGCAGGAACAGGAACACGATCAGGATCGTGAGCAGCGCGCCCTCGATGATGGTTTCCTTGACGCGGTCCAGCGAGCCTTCGATGAACTTGGCGTCGGACCACAGCGTGCGAATGACGATGTCCGGCGGCAGGCGCGAGGTGAGGTCGGCAACCGCTTCGTCGACGCCTTTGCCGACTTCGACCATGTTGGCCGCCTGGACCTTATAGACGTCCAACGACACGGAGCGCAGGCCGTTCATGCGCGAGATCGACTGCTCTTCGGCTTCGCCGTCGACGATGTCGGCAACCTGGTGCAGGTACACCGGCGCGCCACCCTGGTTCGCGACGATGATGCGCTCGAAGTCGCGCGGGTTCTTCATCTTGCCTTCGACGCGAACCAGCTGTTCCGTCGGGCCCCGGGAAATCATGCCGGCCGGCAGGTCCTGATTCGCGGCGCGCACCGCTTCGATCACCTGATCGACGCCGACGCGGAAGCTCTGCAACTGCTCGGGACGCAGGAAAATCTGCACCTGGCGCTCGATGGCGCCGCCGATGGAAACGTTGCCGACGCCATACGAGTTCTGCAGCCGCTTGACGATCTGCTGATCCGCGATCGTGGACACCTCACGCAGGCTGCGAGTCTTGGAATAGACGACCAGGCTGACGACAGGCTCGGTGGAGCTGTCATTGGTGGCCCGCGAAATGGTGGGCTCGCGCACCTCGCGTGGTAGCGACGAGCGGATCTGCGCCACCTTGTCGCGCACTTCCTGAGTTGCCGCGACGCTGTCGACTTCCATGCGGAAGTCGATCATCAGGAAGGCATTGCCTTCGCGCGCCGTGCCGTAGATGTTCTTGACGCCCTCGACGCTGTTGATGACGCTCTCGAGCGGCTTGATGACGTCGTTCTCGATCGCCTCGGGCGACGCGCCGGGATAGGCGACCGTGACATACGCCTGGGGGACGTTGATCTCGGGCATCTGCTCGACCGGCAGCAGACGGTACGAGTAGCCGCCGAGCACGACCAGGGCCAGCATGACCATGGTCGCGAACACGGGCTGATTGATGCTGGTCTTGGTGATCCACATGTGCGCCGACCAACCCGCTTAGTTACTGGCGATTTCAGTCTTGGCAGCAGCGGTCGTTTCGGTCTTGCGCACGCGGGCCACGGCGCCGGCCTTGTCATCGCCGATGTCGGCGACGATGACCCGGTCGCCGGCGCTCAGGCCGTCGCGAACTTCGACGAACGCTTCGCCTTCGCTGCGCGGCCCCACCTTCACGGGCGTGCGCACGATCTTCTCGTCGCGCAGGACGTAAACATATGAAACACCAGCCTCATCGCGCACCGCACGCTGCGATACCGCGAGCACCGGCTGCATCGAGTTCAACATCAGCGAGCCTTGCGCGAACATGCCGCCCTTGAGCGCGCTGTCCGAATTCGGCACGGCGATGTAGATCATGATGGCGCGCGAGTTGTCGGCCGTCACCGGATTGATCCGCTGCACTTCGCCTTCGAACGTACGGTCGCCGAAACCGCCGACGCGGAAGCGCACTTTCTGACCGACGCGCACCGACGGAATTTCGGCGGAGGGCACGGCCGCTTCCAGCACCATCTGCTTCAGATCGACCAGCGTGACGATCTCCGAATCGGGCGACACCTTCTCGCCCGGCTGCACCAGGCGCTTCGCGATCGTTCCGGAGAACGGCGCGCGAATCACGGCATCCTCGAGATTGATCTGCGCGACGCGGGCTTGCGCTTCGGCGAGCTTGAAGCTCGCGACGCTGCCGGCGTAAGCGCTCTCGGTCTGCTCGAAGGTGTTTTGCGAAATGAACTTCTGTTCGAGCAGCTGACGATTCTTGTCGCGATTGAGGCGCGCGAGATCGAGATCGGCGCGCGCCTTCTCCACCGCCGCCGCTTCGCGATCGTATTGAGCCTGCAGGTTGCGAGTGTCGACGCGTGCAATCACATCGCCTTCGCGAACGTCCTGGCCTTCGCGCAGCTTCAACTGCTCGACTTCACCGCCGACCTTGGATTTCAGCGTGGCTTGCACGAACGGCGCGATGCTGCCGGACAACGGCAGGGCGCGAGAGATGACCCGCGATTCGACAGTCGAAATATCCACCGCCGCAAGCTCGACCGGAGCCGCAGCGGCTGCCGGAGCCGCCACTGCCGGCGTCGACGGATTGCGCGTCAGAGCCCATGTGCCGAGCCCGAGAGCAGCGATCACCGCAACCGCGATCAACGCCTTCATCGGATCGATCCGGGTGAACGAGCCGCCGCCCTGATGTTCATCCGCCGCACCCTCCGTCACAGCAGGCGCCGCTTCATGGATCTGGCGAGATTCCGCCGGACGCGTCGGGAACGGGGTAACGGCCGCCCCGGCTTCGTAGCGCATCGACGACTGATTGGCACTGCTGTTCATTGCTGGTTCCACGACCGGGGTCCCCGGGATTCCTTGGGAGGCACGAAGTCAGGCTTAGAACCCCGATCCTCGCCCTAAGTTGCACCCCTAAGCCTGGCGGGCCAGCGGCGCGGTTCCTGATTGGACGGGGCGAAATCGCAAAAGGTTACAGCGGGCGCGAAATTCTTTCTGCGACCGGAGTCCCCATCACACCTGCTGCTGTTTCCAGCGTCCCCGCCTGAACAGCACCAGGCTCCACAGCGCCAGCACCGAGAAGGCGATGGGCACCGCAATGAATACACCGAGCGGCCCCATGGCGAAGAAATCCGCCAGCAGCCACGCCAGTGGAATCTGTCCAAGCCAGAAACAAAAGAAATTCAGGCGCGTCGGCGTCCAGGTGTCGCCGGCGCCATTGAACGCGGCCTCCAGGCACATGCCGGCTGCATACAATGGGAACGCCAGGCTGACGATCCACAGGGCGCGGATGCCATGCTCGAGCACCGGCGGATCGTCGGTAAACAACCGAACCAGCGGGCCGGATCCGAGCACGAACAGCAGGCCGACGACGCCCAGAAAAATCACATTGAAGCGGGTCGCGATCCAGATCGCCTGCTCGGCGCGATCCGGTTTGCCAGCGCCGAGGTTCTGGCCCACCAGCGTCGCTCCGGCATTCGCCAGGCCCCAGGCCGGCATGAGCGCGAACATCACGATGCGCATGGCGATCGTATAGCCCGCCAGTGCCGCACTACCGAAGGCCGCGAGGATCTTGAACAGACCGACCCAGCTGGTGGTGCCGATCAACAACTGCGCGATGCCCGTGCTCGCGGTGTTCATGATGGCCCGCAGGTCGAGCCACACCGGCTTCAAATGCCGCATACGGACCTGCACGCGGCTGTGGAACCCCGCCAGGTGCCACAACTGATAGAGCACGCCGACGCCGCGGCCGATGTTGGTCGCCACCGCCGCGCCCGTGACACCCAGCTCGGGAAACGGTCCCCAACCGAAAATGAAAAAAGGACCGAGCACAATATTCAGAGCATTCGCCAGCCACAGCGTGCGCATGGCCAGCACCGCATCGCCGGCGCCGCGGAAGATGGCGTTGATCAGGAAGATCATGAACACGGTCACATTGCAGCCGAGCATGACGCGGGCAAAGTCGGTGCCCAACGCCACGACGCTGTCGCTGGCGCCCATGAGGCGGAGAATGTCGGACGCGAAATAGCTCAGCACCAGGCCGATGGCCGCCGAGACCGTGACGCCGAGCAGGACGATCTGGCCCGCGGCCTGCGCAGCGCGCTCCGGATCTTTCTCGCCGATGCGCCTGGAGACGATCGCGGTGGCGGCAATGGATATGCCGATCGCGACTGCATAGATCAGCGTCATGATCGACTCGGTGAGACCCACGACGGCGATGGCATCCGAGCCGAGCCGCGATACCCAGAAAACGTCGACGACGGCAAACAGCGACTCCATGATCATTTCCAGGACCATGGGCACGGCCAGCAGCAGCACGGCACGATTCAACGGCACCGCCGTGTAATCGAGGTGCTGGCCTTTCAACGACAGGCGCACGACCTGCCAGAAAGAAAGGTTGGGCTCCGCGGCGGAGGCGTCGGCCGCGGGCCCGAGTTCCTGCTCGGGGGTGGATGTAGACATGGGGGGCGCGATTGTACCGGTCCTGTTGCCGTTTGCCGCGCGCGACCACCGGCTTAAGCAGGGAAAAACTCACATTCGCAAGCGCTGCAAATGGGTTACCTTTGTGCTTATCGAATCAACATGAACTAAAGGCACGATCTAGAGCGATGCGAAGCACTTTCCGCCCCTGGCTGTTCGCCGCTACCACCCTTCTGTTCGCCCCGCTCTCCTGGTCCCAGCCGGTCCCCTCCGGCAAGCTGCAGATCAAATCCGCGTCCGTGCTGATCATGGACGAGGGTGACGAGACGGTGCTGTATTCCAAGCAGGCGCAGAAGGTGATGCCGATTGCATCGATCACCAAGCTGATGACCGCCCTGGTGGTGCTCGAAGGCGAGCAGCCGCTGGACGAAACGGTGACCATTCTGCAGGTCGACCGGGACAAGACCAAGGGCAACGCCTCCCGCCTGGCGGTGGGCACCAAGCTCACCCGCGGCGAGCTGCTTCATCTGGCCTTGATGTCATCCGAGAACCGCGCCGCCCAGGCGGTGTGCCGCGCTTACACCGGCGGCCTCCCCGCCTGCTTGAAGGCCATGAATGCCAAGGCGCGCAAGCTCGGGATGAAGAGCTCCCGCTTCGCGGATCCCACCGGCCTGTCGAGCAACAACGTCGCGACCGCCTCGGACCTGGTCAAGCTGGTCGTCGCGGCATCCCATGAGCCGTTGATCCAGGAGTACTCGACCAGCGAAAAGCTGACCGTGAAGGTGGGGCGTCAATTGCTCCAATTCCGCAATACCAACTCGCTCACTGCCAAGGACGACTGGGACATTTCCATCCAGAAGACCGGCTTCACCCAGGACGCGGGTCAGTGCCTGGTCATGCGGACCAACATTCAGGATCGTCCCACGGTGATCGTGTTGCTCAACTCGTTCGGCAAGCTCACCCGGGTCGCCGACGCCCGTCGCGTCCGCAAGTGGATCGAGGGCGGCGTCGGCACGCAGATGGCTCGCGCCGGCAAATAGCAATAATAAGTAAGGCCTTTACTGAATCCGCGGTGTAAGGCCCGGATCCGTTCTCAACTGTACTGGTACTCGCTCCCCTCGCGTCCGAATAAGGGCGCGAGGCGCATCGCTTCTCCCCTGTTTCACCGCTTTCACCGGTAACCAGTTGTGGTTCGCCGGCAGGTCGCATTTTTCGCATCTGCCGTTGCAACCCTTTGGGAAGAGCTCGCGTCAGAAGCTACGAACACCGCAATAACGCGGGTTTAGAAACAAACCAACCAGGAGAACTCTCATGTACGCCGTCACTAAAACCACTCAGACCACCCAGCGCGCCGTTTGCATGCTGCTGTCGGCCGCCATCGTCACCGTGTCGCTCACGTTCGGCGCCTTCGGTGTCCAGTCGATGGAACACGTCGGTTACAGCGTGACTGTGACTCAGCTGCAGTAATGGGAGCGCTGGCCATGCGCTCCAAAGGTTCGACTCCGCGGCATGTCCGTCTCATCGGCGGCAGCCGCGGAGCCAGCCGGAACCCGGTTTGTATGATTCGTCCGTCTATCGCCTGAATCCCGCCACTTGCAGGATCGGGCCGATAGCTGCCCGAAATCTTGCACACCGCCGCTCCGGCTTCGACCGGTAGCCGCCAAATCAAACGTCGACCAACACCGTGAAGCCGCCGTAGCTCATGCGCTTCATATCGAATGGCATCTTCTCGGAGTCCATGTTCAGGCGAGGGTCTTTCATCACCTTCGCATTGACCTTGTCGCGATGGGCGCGCGACTTGTAGAGGATCCAGGAGAACACGACGACCTCGTTCGCCTTTGGCTTGCAGAGCTTCGGGAACGGCGTACCGAATTTCACTTTCAGGTCGTCGCCGACACACTCGCAATATTCCAGCGCGCCGTATTCTTTCCAGATCTTGCCGGCCTTCTTCGACATGGCCTCGTAGGCCTTCAGATTTTTCTTCGGGACAACGATGACGAATCCATCGGCGTAGCGGGGCATGCGACTCTCCTGTTGTTGTCAGCCGTGGAAAGTGAGTCAACGAAACTCCGTCGTCAACAGGCACGTTAAACTGCGCGAGCAGCGAGACCAACGTCACAAGGGGGCAGCCATGGCCGACATTACTTTCTTTCACAACCCGCAGAGCCGCGGCCGCATCGCGCATTGGATGCTCGAGGAAGTGGGCGTTCCGTACAAAACGCAACTGCTGCGATTCGATCGGGGCGAGCACAAGACGCCGGAATATCTGGCCGTGAATCCGATGGGCAAAATTCCGGCCATCAAACACGGCGACACCGTAGTAACCGAGGCCGGCGCGATCTGCGCCTATCTCGCCGACGCATTTCCTGCCGCGAACCTCGCGCCGCCGACAAATTCACCCGAGCGCGGCACTTACTATCGTTGGCTGTTTTTCGGCGCCGGCTGCGTCGAGCCGGCGATCGTCGATCACATGTTCAAGCGGCCGCCGGTGGACCGCCCGGGCGCGCTGGGCTATGGCAGCTACGCCGACACGCTGAATGCACTGGAGAAAGCCGTTTCCGCGGGACGGTTCATTCTCGGCGATCGCTTCAGCGCCGCCGATGTCTACGTCGGCTCCGAAATCGGCTGGGGTTTGATGGCGAAGGCTCTCGAGCCTCGCAAGGCGTTCCAGGATTACCTGGCACGCTGCACCGAGCGGCCGGCGTTCAAACGCGCGGCCGCTCAAGATGAGAAATATATAAAGGAGCTCGCGTAACGTCTCAACGCGCCCTCAGCACGGGCAAATCGATCTGACTCGACTTGCCCGGCGCCCGCCAGATGCGCTGCGTCGCTTTCACGTAGTTCTCCGGCTTCGCGAACATGATGTTCGGCACGAAGGTCTGCGGATTGCGGTCGTACAGCGGGAACCAGCTCGACTGGATCTGCACCATGATGCGATGACCGGGCTGGAATGTGTGATTCACCTGGGGCAGCGGAATCTCGTAGTGCAGCGCTTCGTTCGCCGTCAGCGGTTGTGGGTTCGAAGCACTCGCGCGATAGCGGCCGCGGAAAATATCGGCCGACAACATTTGCTGATAGCCACCCATGCTCGGCTTGGAAGGCACTTCATCGGGCCACACGTCGATGATCTTGACGACCCAGTCCGAATCGGTGCCGCTGGTGGAAGCAAACAAACGCGCGATCGGCTGACCGGCGACACGCATCGGCTCGGTCAACGGCTCGGTTTGATACACGAGCACGTCGGTGCGCGTGCCCGCATGCCGCTGATCGTCGACCAACCATTCGCCCCAGCCCGAGTCCGGCGCGCTCATCGGCAGGTTCGGTCGCGGCCGATACGGCACAGGCTTGGCCGGATCGGAAACATACTCGTCGTAGCCGCCGGCCGGCGCTTCGAATCCCAGGCGTCCACCCGACAGTAGATACATCGAGCGCGACTTCTCCACGCATGCAACGGCGCAAGAGCGCGGCCAGTGATCGTACTGACGCCATTCGTCGGCGCCCGTCTCGTACACCAGCACCCGCGGCGTCGACGGCTTCGGTGCGTCTTTCAGATAATGATCGAGGAACGGCTGCATCACCTTGCTGCGAAACCAGCCGGCGGTGTCGCCGTTGAATTCGAGCGCACCGAGCGCGCGGCCTTCGCGACGGCCCTGGCCGTGATTCCACGGGCCCATCACGAGATGCACGAGCTGGCCGGTCGGATCTTTCGGCGCGAGCGCCTTGTAGAGCGCCGGACTGCCGTAAATGTCTTCCTGATCGAACAGGCCGCCGACGATCATCATCGGCACTTTGATCGGCAGCTGCGCCAGCAGCCTGTCGACCGCCTGCTCCTGCCACCATGCGTCGTAGCTCGGATGTTCGGAGATCGCACGCCAGTATCCGAGCTGGTCCAACCCGCGCGATTTCGCGAGCGCACCGGCCGAACCGGCGCGCAGGAAGGTGTCGTAGATGTCGTACTCGCCCCACCAGAATTTGAACGCACCGCTGCGCGTGGACTGCTGGCCGTAGATGAATTCGAGCGCCGCGCCCTGACGGAACGCACCGTTGTGGAACCAGTCATCACCCATCCAACCGTCGATCATGGGCGCGAACGGCACCACGACCTTCAACGCCGGATGCGGATTTACCGTCGCCATCAACGTGGTGTAGCCCTCGTACGAACCGCCCATCGCGCCGACGCGGCCGTTGCTCTCGGGGACGTTCTTCACCAGCCAGTCGATGGTGTCGAAGGTGTCGGTGGCGTGATCGACTCTGGTGGGATTCACCGGTCCGCGCAGCGGACGCGTCATCACATAATCGCCTTCGGAGCCGAATTTTCCGCGCACGTCCTGGTAGACGACGATGTAACCCGCTTCGACAGTCGTGTCATTCATCTGCGGCACGGCTGCGAGCAGTCGCGGACTGTTGAAGCGCGTGACCCGCCCGCCCGCGTTATACGGCGTGCGCGTCATGATGATGGGCGCCTTGGCGTCCTTGGTGACGCGCTTGGGAATCAGGATGAAGGTCTTGAGCTTCACGCCATCGCGCATCGGGATCATGACTTCCCGCTTGGTGTAGTCGAAGCCTTCGAGGCTGGGCGTGAACTTCTCCGGCGTCTCGCTCGGCAGCGTCTTGACCAATTGCGACGCGCCCGCCGGCCAGCCGAGGCTCAATGCGAGCACGCACGCCAGGCTACGGATGATTTGCTGGGGCACCTTGTCTCTCCCTATGCACGGAAACGATGCAGCGCGTGAGCTTAGTGGCTGGTGTCATACGCGGGCAATGCATGATTGCGATCGCATGTCGAGGTGGATGCAAATCGCGACACTCGCTATGATCGGAAACGTCTCCCCCCGTACGCCTAGCCCGGATGCCGCAAATCGAACTACCGCGCGCGCTCGAGGATTACTTTGCGTTCGCTGAAACCGAGCCGACTCGCAACGGCCGTCGGTTCTCGATCACGTTGCCGTACATGGATGGCGAACGGCTGGATCGTCTGCAATGGTGGTATCACGTCTCGCCGGCGCAGGAGCAGATGTACGAAGGCACGGGGCTGGTCTTCCATCGCACCCGCGCCATCGAGCGGTTCTGCCGGCACATCGAGCGCTGGCTGGAGATCACCGCTCAACGATTTCACGGCGAAGAGCCCATCCCGCGCCTGGGGCAACAAGCATCCAGCGTCGCGACGCCGGCGTCAGTGGAGCTCACGCCCGTCGATAAAGTCGTGAACGCCTGAGCCTGCAGCTCAAGCCGAATACACCTTCAAGAACGCCTGGCGGAAGCGCTGCATGTCGGCAGCACTGCCGATGGTCACGCGAAGCATGGTGTTGAGCGGCGGAAACGGACGGCCCACCGCCACGCCCTCGCGAAACATCGCGCTGCTGAACTCGCGCACGTCGCGCTTCACGTCGATCATGACGAAGTTGGCTTGCGACGGGATGTAACGCACTTTGTTCTGCTCCAGCCATTGGCACAGCTCGGTGCGAATCCGTGCATTGTTCTTGCGGCGTTCCGGCACCAGCGTGGATTTTTCCTGCAAGGCCGCCATGGCCGCACGCACGCCGAGATAAGGAATCACGTTGTCCATGAAGGGATTCATGGCCGAGATCAGATCCGGACGCGCGCAACCGAAGCCGGCGCGCACCCCCGCCATCCCGTAGATCTTGGAGAAGGTGCGCGTGACGACGACGCTCTTGTCCTCGCGCACGTACTTGATCGCGCTCTCGACCTTGGCGGGATCGGCGAATTCCAGATAAGCCTCGTCGACCAACAGCACCGTGTCCGGCGGCAGGTTGCCCACCAGCCAGCGCACGTCCTCCACTGACGTGATCGAGCCGGTCGGGTTGTTGGGGTTGCACAGATAGATCATCCCGCCGCCCGCCTTCTTCGCCTCCTCCGCCAGGAGCTTCACCGGGTAGGACCACTGCGGCGCCGTCAATGGAATCTCGACGACCGCTTTGCCCATCGCGCGAGCCAGCTGCACGATGATGTCGTAGGTGGGCGAAGCGGTGATCATGGGCTTCGACTCGCTGGTGAATGCGCCGATCGCCGAGGCGATG
This sequence comes from Steroidobacter agaridevorans, assembly GCF_009932555.1. Taxonomy (GTDB): domain Bacteria; phylum Pseudomonadota; class Gammaproteobacteria; order Steroidobacterales; family Steroidobacteraceae; genus Steroidobacter; species Steroidobacter agaridevorans. The sequence goes on along the minus strand of NZ_BLJO01000004.1, from coordinate 68,549 downwards.
ACCTCGCTCGAGCCGACGCCGAACAGCACCTGGGCCGGCGAAATCTGTTCGCTCGCGGCGATCAGGCGCGCGAACTCGCCGAATTCATCGAAGTGATAGCGCCAGGCGTGAGGTGCGTTCTGCACCATGGCCTCGATGGCCGAGGCCGGCGGACCGGCGGAATTCTCGTTGGCGTCCAGCCAGACTTTGGAGGGCGCCTTGGCCGGAGGCTTCACCCGCACGTCGGCCTGCGCGGGGCCGGCGATCAGCGTCTCGCCGAAGTAGACGCCGGCGGCGCCCGCCACTCCCAACTGCCGCATGAAGGAACGACGCGTGACCATAGCGACAACTCCCCGAGTAACGCACGGCCTGCCAGATCAAAGATCACTCGTCGGCAACCAACCCCGTATCGATCGCGCGCTGCTGGTCGTCGAACTTCGCCATCGCGGTCAGCATCCGGCGGAAGCCGAGCTTGCGGTAGAACCCTTCCTTGCCAGGATTCGCGTACAGAATGATCTTGCGATGGCCGGCCGACAGCTCGGTCAGCTTGGCGACCAGCGCCTTGCCGAGCCCGCGGCCCTGATACTGCGGATGAACGACGATGTCGCACAAGTAGGAACAATCGCGGCCATCGGCCAGCGCGCGGCCGGCGCCGATCAGCCTGCCATTCTCGAGCACGAAACATTTGAAGCGGCTGTTGCCGAACACCAGCCGCAGATGCTCGGCGCTCTTATCCCCCAATGGCGCGATCCGATACAGGGTCGACAGCTCCTGCCAGTCGATCGAGTCCTGCTCGAACAGCCATTGTTCGCTCATAACTTACCGGTACTGCCGATCGCGCGTCTTCAGCTCGACCTTGGTGCCGAAGTGGAACACCACGCTGAAATTGATGGTGCCGATCTCCTGATCGCGATCGATCACCGAGTAGCCCAGCGCGACGCCGAGCGAGTTGCCCATGAACTCGGGCTGATGCTCGATCTCGATGCCATAGGTGTCCTGGTCGTACAGATCGCCGCCGGACAGCGTGACCTTGAGGCTGTCGAGCGGATACCAGCTGGCGCTGAAAATATCCGACTCGAGCTTCTCGCCATCTTCCGGCTCGGTGGAGGTATGCACCGCGCCGAACGTGAAGTCCCACAGATAGGCTTCGGCGCCGACCTTGTAGTAGTCGATGCCCATGGTGTCGTCGCCGGTGGAAACGAACACCGACTCGTCGCCGCAATCGGACTTCACATTGCCCTTGCCGTACGACGCCGAGATCCGGCCGAGCGTCGGCTTGCGGGCAAACACGCTCAACGACGCATCGGAATTGTTGAATCGACAGGTCTGACGCGAGGACGTCTGGGAAGCGACGTCGAACAACACGTCGCTGGTGCGCGCGGTGGTCCGCGAGTAGCTGCCTGCCAGGGATGCGCCGAACAGATTGCCGATCGGCATGTTGGCGCTGCCGCCGAGACCGAAGGTGCCGTTCGAAGTACTGTCCTTGGTGTCGCTGTCGCTCGCGATCAAGCCGAGCGAATAGTTGGTCGCCTGCACCGCGCGTTGCGCAGGTTCCGCCGCCGCAGCGATGTGACTTGCGAGCTGCAGGGCCGCCAGCAGAGAAGCACTGAGATAAAGTTTTTGTGAGTTCATGAAGGTGCTCACAGGGCCGGCGTGGGCTGCACGAGGATGCGCGCGGCACCAGCAACGAACAAGGTGCCGTTATCGGGCGTGATGATCATCCGGACACCCGCGCCTGGATCGGCCGCGAGCGGCGTGGCCGCACCCAGCGCGGCGTAGGCTGCTTCATCGCGATCGACACTGGTGTCATAGACGAGGATACCGGCGGCCGCGGTGTCATACGCGTACGCACGCGTGCCATCGGATTTGAAAACAACCGCGGCCGTGGTGTCCGGCAGCGTGCCGAGCAATGCGAAACTGCCGTCGTAAACCTTCGTGCCGTTCAGCACGACGCGGGTGATCGAGCGATTCACCGCCGGCGCCACCGCGTTTTGTCGCAACGACACCGCACTCGCGCTCAGCGCGTTTCCCGCGGCCGCGTAGACATAAACCGGCACATCGCTGGTCAACGTGGCATCGCCCTGGCTCACGACGGCGGCGGCGCCGCTCGAGGACATGGTGGGCGTCGCATTGTTGAGCCCGGTGCCGTTCAGCCCGATGACGCCGGTGGGCGGATCGTAGATATAGCCCTGCGTCGAGCCGCTGGTGGTGAGACTGGTTGTGATCAGCGCACGATTGTCGTAGCCCACAACGATGTTCTTCAGGAACGAATTGGTCGCCAACGAGGGCGCCGCGACACTGTTGCCCCATGTCAGCGCCACCGCGTCGAGTGCCGCGAGATTGGTTTGACTGATAGCAAACAACTGAGTGCCGTCGGCAGACAGCGCGGCATCGAGGAAGCTGCTCGCCGCTTGAGTTGGCGCGCTCCAGGCGCCGTTCGCATACTGATAACGAGCGATGGAGCCACCCGCAGCGTCGCTCACGGTGATCAACGCCTGCCGTTCGAAGTCATAGACCAGCGAGCGCACGGCGGTGGTCGACGGCAGATGATCCAGTGTCGTCGCGGCGTATGCGACCGGGTCGACCACTTTCAGCGTAACGTTCGAGGGAATCTCGCCGGTGTGGTTGGTCGAATCGAGATGAATGACGTACGAGCCCGCGGCCAGTGCCGGATGCGTGGCGCTCAGCTCGGTGCCGGCAGTGTTCACGGTGAAGGTGGTTGCAGCCGTATCGCCGAACCTCACGCCGCTGATATTGAACGCCCGCAAACCCTGGCCGCGAACGATGACCGTGTCGCTGACTCCCGCAGTCTCCACATAGGGCGCGACGCTCAGCAGCACCGGCGATACCTGATAGCTGACGGGAAGCGTGGCCGTGCTGCCCGCGGCCATCCGGCTGCAGGTCGAGTCGGCGCACGTGTAGCCCGTCACCGCCACCGCACCGACGAACGCGCCCGGGCCGACGGAAGTCGGGCTTGCCGGCACGACGGTGATCTGCGCGGAGCGGCCGTTCAGGACCGAACTGGTCGAGGCGATGGCATCGCCGCTGTGGATCACGGACAACTGCACGACGTCATCGCCGAAAGTCGCCGTAAAGGTCTGCGCGGCAGGCACGTCGGCACTCGGGCCGGCCGCGCTGAAGGTAATCGCATCAGTGGAGATTTGGACCGGGGCGGCGTCATCGCCCCCACCGCCGCCGCCACAGCCGGCCAGCAATCCGAACAACAACCAGCCTGCTACGCGGCGGGCACCGGGTAGATAGTGCACTTTCTCTCCCAAAAACAGGCGCATCGCGCGCTCTCGAGGAACGCGCGATGCTACCCGATCAAACTGAATACGGGATGTATGTGCAGCTATTGTCTCACAAGCCCCGATCCTTGGTCTCCCTCAGGAACAGCGTGCCGATAATCGCCGTCATCACCGCCACCACGATGGGGTACCACAGGCCGTTATAGATGTTGCCGGTGGCCGCCACGATGGCGAACGAGGTGACCGGCAGGAAGCCGCCGAACCAGCCATTGCCGATGTGATAAGGCAGCGACATGGAGGTGTAGCGGATGCGGGTCGGGAACAGCTCCACCAGCCAGGCCGCGATCGGCCCGTACACCATGGTCACCAGGATGACCAGGTACGTGCATAGCGCGATCACCATCGGGTAATTCACTTCGGCCATGTTGGCCTTGGCCGGATAGCCCGCCTGCGTCAGCGCACCCTTCAGCTGCGCACTGAAGCTGTCGTTGGCGGTCTTGAATTCAGCTTTGCCCAGCGTGTTGCCGGGGAAGGAGTCGAGCAGCACCGCCCCGTCGCCATTGCCGATGCGCACGCGGGCCACCGATCCGGCGGGCGCCGCCTCGTTGTCGTACGGCACGCCCGCCTTCGCGAGCGACGACTTGACCACGTCGCACGACTGTGTGAACGCCTTCTTGCCGACCGGATCGAACTGGAACGAACAATCCGCGGGGTCGGCGATCACCGTCACCGGAGCAGTCGCAACCGCACGCTCCAGCGCCGGGTTGGCGAAGTGCGTCAGCCCCTTGAACACCGGGAAATAAGTGACGGCCGCGAGGACACAACCCGCCATGATGATGGACTTGCGACCGATGCGATCCGACAACGCGCCGAACACCACGAAGAACGGCGTGCCGATCACCAAGGCGGCAGCGATGATGAGATTCGCGGCCTTGGCATCGACCTGCAGGATCTTCTCCAGGAAGAACAGCGCGTAGAACTGGCCGCCGTACCAGACCACCGCCTGGCCCGCCGTTGCGCCGAACAGCGCCAGCAGCACGATCTTCAGGTTCTTCCAATTGCCGAACGCTTCGGTGAGCGGCGCGGTCGACAGCTTGCCCTCGTTCTTGATCTCCAGGAACGCCGGCGACTCCTGCAGCTGCAGCCGGATGTACACCGAGATGCCGAGCAGCACGATCGAGATCAGGAACGGAATGCGCCAGCCCCACACCTCGAACTGATCGCCGAGCGTGACGCGACAGATCAGAATGACCAGCAGCGATAGAAACAAACCCAGGGTCGCCGTGGTTTGGATCCAGCTCGTGTACAAGCCGCGCTTGCCGTCGGGCGCATGCTCGGCGACGTACGTGGCCGCACCGCCATACTCGCCACCGAGCGCGAGGCCTTGTAACAAGCGCAAGCCGATCAGAACGATCGGCGCCGCGACCCCGATGGCCGCATAACTGGGCAACATGCCGACGATGGCGGTCGACGCGCCCATGATCACGATGGTGATGAGAAAGGTGTGCTTGCGACCGATCAGGTCGCCGAGCCGGCCGAACACCAGCGCGCCGAACGGCCGCACGAAGAAGCCCGCGGCGAACGCCAGCAGCGCGAAAATGAAACCGGTGGTTTCATTGACGCCGGAGAAGAACTGCTTGGAAATGATGGCCGACAACGAGCCATACAGATAGAAGTCGTACCATTCGAACACGGTGCCGAGCGAGGACGCAAAAATCACGCGCCGGTGCGATCCGTCGATGCCTCCCGCAGTTGAGTGCGACAGCGTCTGTGGTGTGGTGGCCATGATTCTCCCCTGCCCGAACTTAGCGTTTCAGAATGAATACTTTCTAGAATGAATAGCGGGCGACTGCGTGCAGGCGGCGCATCGAACCGCTCGCCCCGCTCTCGATCTCCCGCTCGGCGATGCGCAGCTCGACACCGAGATCGAGCTTCGCCAGCGGCGAATAAAAAGTATTGAAGGCCCAGGACCAGCTCGACTTGTTGGCGTTGCCGCCGGTCAGCCGCGCATCGTTGTCGTAATCCGACGCCGACAACATCAAGGTGCTGCGCAGCCGATCGTTCCAGACCTGGCGCCAGGCGGCGAATGCCGCCCAGCCCGAGATCGTTTCCAATTCTCCCGCCGCCGTCAACACGGCATCGTTTGCAAAATTGACGCCGACGTAGCGGCCGAGCCCGTCGCCGCCGGTGATGGCAAAGCGCAGATCGTGCTTGCCGAAGTTGATCTTGCCGGCCAGCGACAAGGCCGCGCCCTGGGTCGAGTCGTTCACGGCGCCGACGCCGGTCGTTTCATATTTCAACTGACGCACCAGCGCCGCCGCACGCAGCGTTCCATGGCCGAGCTTCCAAGTGTAGGCCGCCGTGAGATCGGGAATATTGTTGTCATCCGAAGCGATGCGCGTGCCGCCGCCGAACGGAGTAATGGTGGTCTCGGGATTCTCCGCCGAGAACGACCAGTTGCCGAGCGTGTATCGAACCATCGGCTCGCGCACGAAGACCGTGCCGTCGGTCGGGCCGATGAAGTCCGCCGTCTCCGGCAACGTGGTCGCATCCATGAAGTTGCTCCACGTCTGGCCCACCAGCCACCGGCCGTATTGAATGTATGCGTGCCGGACCTGCACGCCGTAGGTGTTCGTGGCCCGCTCATCGCCGAGCGCCGAGCCGTACAGGTCCACTTCCAGTCGCGACGACAACAGTCCGCCGCCGGCCAGGTCCGTGTCGGTGCCGAAGATGAAACGCGACTGTTTGATGTGAGAATCGAAATCCACACCCTCGCCCAGGCCGCCGACCGGGATGGTCGATGGTAGATAGAAATCGCGGCCGATGCTGCCGTCGGCAATCTCGCCATCCTCATAGTCGGACCACAGAGCATCGAGCTTGACGAAGCCGCTGTAGAGAAAGCGGGTCCCGGCAATGGCATTCGGCGTGATGGGCTTGGCCTGGACAGTGGGCGTGTCGACCGTGGCCGTCGTCGCGGGTGCCCCCGACGTCTTTTGAGTTAGCTCGCGCAGTTGTCGCTCCAGTTCTTCGACTCGCGCTTCCAGCTTGCGCTGCTGTTCGTCCGCCCCGGCCTCCGCGGCCCATGTTGCCAGCGGCGAGCCTGCCATGCCCATGGCCATGGCCGACACGATCACAACCTTCCTTAGCTTGATCATGGTCCGTCCCCTGATGACGAGTCGGCGCGAGCATGCGCGCACGGCTCGAGGACCGGCCATTCATCTTTGGTCGAAGCACGGGCCGGCGCCATTCGACGAAAGTCGAATAGCCCCGCAGCGCTCGGCGGATGCCTGATCCATGCTCGCCAGGCAAATGGAGTTGCCGCCAATGACACAAGCATGGAGTATTGCGCGCGCAATGAAGCGCGCCGTTCTGATCGCCGATGACCATCCCCTGTTTCGTGATGCACTCAAGCTCGCCGTCGCCCAGGCCGTGCCGGGCGCACAGATCATCGAGGCGGATACCGTGCACTCATTGTTCGCGGCGCTCGATGCCCATCCCGATCCCGAGCTGTTGCTGCTGGATCTGAACATGCCGGGCGCGCAAGGCTTCAATGCCTTGGTGCAGGCGCGAGCGAATTTTCCTACCGTGCCCATCGTGGTGATCTCGGCGCGTGAGGATCGACGCATCATGCAGCGGGCATTGGGCCACGGCGCGGCGGCATTTGTCCCGAAGTCCGCCTCCATCGACGTCATCGTCGAGGCCTTACGCGCTGTCCTGAGTGGCGATACCTGGCTGCCCGCTTCGGCAACGACGGGCAGCGATCCGACCCCGCTGGATCAACAGGAAATCGACGCGACCTCGCGACTCGCAACGCTGACCCCGCAGCAGTTCCGCGTGCTCTCGATGCTGTCGTCAGGCTTGTTGAACAAGCAGATCGCGGCGGAGCTGGAAGTGTCCGAAGCGACGGTCAAAGCTCACGTGAGCGCGGTGATGCAAAAGCTTGGCGTCAGCAATCGGACGCAAGCCGTGCTGCTGGCGCAGCGACTCTCGCTGGATCAGCCGTAAGCGCCACGATCAGCGCTCGTAAAGCCGCCGGACGCAACGGCTTACGCAACACCTGGAATCCCAGCGCACTCGCGCGTTGTGCCAGAGCGGCCGAGCCATCGGCAGTGACCAACGCACCGGCGCGCATTCGCACGGATTCTTTCGGGACCAGCTCGTCCAGCACATCCAAGCCCATGGGCTCGCCGCCGAGGTGGTAATCGGCGAGCAGCAGATCGATCGATCTCGCCTGCAATGTCTCACGCGCCTGCACGGCCGTGCCGACACAGACCACGTCGATGCCCCAGCGCGTCAACAACTCGCGCATGGCGTCGAGAATGTTTGGATCGTCCTCGATGCACAGCACGCGCAAGCCCCGCAATCCTGCAACGCTATGCACTTGAGCCGGTGTCGTCACTGACTCGCGCGCGATGCCCTTGCCACGCGCCACCCGCACGCTGAAAGCACTGCCCCTGCCTGGGGTCGAACGCAATGTGAGTCGAGTTTGCAGAATATGAGCAATGCGATCGCAGATCGACAGGCCGAGGCCGAGACCGCGCTCTCCCCAAGGCGAATGCTGATCGAGCCGGCGAAACTCTTCGAAAATCACGCTCTGACTTTCGGCGGCAATGCCCGGGCCGGTGTCGATGACTTGAAACTCGACCTGATTGCCGGCCCGGCGACGGACGCCGACGACTACGCGTCCACTGCGCGTGTAACGCAAGGCGTTGCCGATCAAGTTTTGTAACACTCGACGCAGCATCCGCTGATCGGAGTACACCCGCACGCGCGTGGAGTGCACTCGCAGCTCCAGGTTGCGCTGCGCGGCGACCGGTGCGAATTGTTCCTTCAACGAATCCAACAACACGCCTGCGGAGAAATCACCGAGCTCCGGCTGGATCGCGCCCGAGTCCAGCCGCGAGATGTCGAGCAAGCCATCGAGCAGCTCTTCGGCGGCGTGCAACGAATTTTCCACGCGGTCCGCCAACTGCTCGACCTGCGGATGTTGTAGCTGACCGGCGTGACCCCGAAGCGCCGCATTGAACAACCGCGCGGCATTCAACGGCTGTAACAAATCGTGACTGGCGGCGGCGAGAAAGCGCGTCTTGCCCAAGTTGGCCTTCTCTGCAACCGCGGTCGCTTCGGCCAGCTGTTGGGTGCGCTCGACGACGCGTTGTTCCAATGTTTCGTTGATCTCGCGCAGCTCATCCTCGACGTGCTTGTAAGTGGTGACGTCATTGAACGTGCTGACATAGCCACCGTCAGGCAGCGGCTGCCCCCGCACTTCGATCACGCGACCATCGCTGCGCCGCCTTTCGGAAAGATGCGGCGAACCCGCCCGCATGTGAGCCAGCCGTTTCTCGACGTGCGCCTCTGCATCGCCCGGACCGTACCAGCCGCGCGCGGCGTTATATTGCATCAAATCGGCGATGGGCCGGCCGGCACGCATCAACTCCGGCGGATAATCGAGCAACTCCACATAGCGTCGATTCCACGCCACAAGTCGCATCTCCGCGTCGACGACGCTGATCCCCTGCGGCATGTTCTCCATCATGGCTTCGAGCATTTCGCGATTGAAGCGCAGCTTCTGCGAAGCCTCATCGAACAGCGTGACCACTTCGCTGAACTGCAGGCCGGCGCCTCGCAGCGCGCTGGTCAATACCATTCGCGCCGAGGCCGCACCGAGCGCACCGGCGAGCTCGCGTTCCAAGCCTTGTAACAATCCAACGTCGGCGCGCTGCGTCGGCGAATAGTCGCGGCTATGTTCCTGTTTGTATCGCTCGAACCAGGCTTGCGCCGCGCTCCATCCCAACAGGCGCTCGGCGAGCAGCTGCAAGTCAGCGATCGTCGCCGACCCTGGCAACAACTTTGCCCGGCGTGCATCGGCGCCCGCGATGCGTGGAGCAAGCTGCAAGCGCTCGCCGATCGCCGGCGGCGAATACAACGACATCCCGACCAGCGCGATCATATTCACCAGCAGCGACCAGAACACGCCGTGCGTCAGTGGATCCGGTCCGGTGAACCCGAACAGCGAATGAGGCGCAAGCACACCGATGCCGAACGGACCTTCCGTGATCCACGACGGCATCAAGCCGTCCGCACTCGCGAACGTTGGCAGCAGCAGCGTGTAGATCCAGATCGAGAATCCACCGCACAACCCGGCGAGCACGCCGACCCGACTCGCACCCGACCAATACACCGCACTGACCACCGCCGGCGCGAATTGGGCCACCGCCGCGAATGCGAGCAGACCGATCGACGCGAGACTCGACCCGTTCGGCACGACTCGAAAGAAACAGAACGAGACCAGCAAGATGACCAGGATGGCGGCGCGCCGGATCCAGAGAATGCCTCCCGATGCGAGACTGCGGTCACCCAGTGCGGGCGGCCGCCAGCGCCAGATCGCGGGCAGCACCAGGTCGTTGCTGACCATGGTCGCAAGCGCGACGGTCGCAACGATCACCATGCCGGTCGCGGCCGAGAAGCCGCCGAGATAGGCGAGCAACGCCAGCCAGTCATGTCCGCCGCTGAGCGGCAGCCACAATACGAACGAGTCCGGCGCAATCGAGCCGCTGCGTGCGCCCGCAGCGATGGCAGCCGCGGCGATGGGCACGACCACCAGGCTGATCAGCACCAGATACGTCGAGAACCACCAGCGCGCGTGGCGCACATCGCCGACTTCGGCACATTCCACCACACCGACCTGAAATTGCCGTGGCAAGCAGAAAATGGCCGTCAGCGACAACAACGTCTGCGTGAGAAAGGAAATGGAATGATCCACGCCAGCCGGCATCTGCCGCGCCATCTCGAGCAACGGCTCGACGCCATCGAGCTGCGTCAGCGCGAACACCGCCACACACAGCAAGGCGATGAGTTTCACCAGCGATTCAGCGGCCACTGCCAGCACCATGCCTGGATGATGCTCGGTCGCATCGACCTGCCGCGCGCCGAACAGACTGGAGAACAACGCCAGCATCAGTGCGACCAGCAAGGCACTGTCGCGATACCAGGCCACGGTTTGCGCCGGCGCGCCCGCCGACAAGACCTCGATGCTCATCGAGATCGCTTTCAATTGCAGGGCGATGTATGGAATGGCGGCCGTCAGTGCGATAACGGTCACGGCCACCGCGATCTGCGACGAACGGCCGAAACGAGCCGCGAGCAGATCGGAAATGGAAGTGGCGTTCTGCTGCTTCGCCATGCGCACCAGCCGCTCGAAGAACGGCAGCAGGAACACGAACACCAGCAGCGGCCCCAGATAAATGGGCAAATAACTCAGCCCATCGCGCACCGCGCTGCCCACCGCGCCGTAGAACGTCCAGCTCGAGCAATAAACCGCCAGCGCCAGACTGTAGATCAGCGGCCGCAGCCGCGCGTGCTCGGGATAGAGCCGCCGCCGGTCGCCCCACCACGCAATGAAGAACAGGCCGCAAACATAGGCCAGCGAAGCGACCAGGAGCCCCCATCCCGAGATCATGGCTTCATAATACGCAAGTGATCACCTACAACGTATTCCTGGATCGCACCCGCCTGCCGGCCGCCGCCGACTGGGCGCGCACGATTCGCGAAGCGGGCTTCGAGGTGCAGCTGAATGCCGAGTTCGAGCCGGGCTCGTTCAGCGGCTATCTGCCCTGCCCCGACGACCGCACCGGCTTCGAGTATTACCTGGAGTCGTTTACCACGCCGACGCTGGAAATCGGCGACGCCGGCGCCCAAGCCATCGGCTCGCGCAACGCTGTGGCCAGCCTGCGATTCAGCGGTCGCTCTTCGGACCGCGACGCCGCGAGTGCCGCCGCCGCCACGTTAGCTGCCATGACCGATGGCGTGCTGTTCGATACCGAGCCGGGTCATTTCATCGCGGCCGACGAAGCACTGGCCTGGGCGCGCAACGAGCGGTATCAGCCGATCGCCACTTATCACCGGCGCGCGATGCGTCGCAAAGCGCGCCTGACGCCGCCCATCATCCTGCGGCTGCTGATCATTCTGTTTCTGGTGCTCGCGATCTACTGGCTCAGGAAGTAGCGGCCCGTTGCGCCGGAGGCTCCTGCTCCCGCGCCGGTTCGAGCGAAGCGTGAAAGGCCACCACGCAATTGCGTCCTTGCTGCTTGGCCCGGTACAGCGCCGAGTCGGCCGCCTCGAAGAATTTGTCGGCGTTCTCGAAGTCGCCGCGCGACAGGCACGCATAGCCCACGCTTATAGTGATCGCCAGCTCGCCGTTCAATGTTTCTTCCACGGTGCGGCGTAACCGCTCGCTCATCGCCGATGCTGTCTGGCAATCGATGCCGGGCAGGATCACCGTGAACTCTTCGCCACCGTAACGACAGGCAACCATGGGCTTGCGGGCGAACTTACGCAAGGCATTCGCAACGGCTTTGATGGCGTGGTCGCCGCGCGCATGGCCGTGCCGGTCGTTGTAACCCTTGAAGTGATCGATATCGAGCACCAGCAACGACAGCGGCTTCTGCTCCTGCCGGGCGATGATGAACTCCTGCGGCAGCCTGTCATCGAACAGGCGGCGATTGCCGAGCAGCGTGAGCGGATCGGTCCGGCTCTGGTGCTGCAGCTCATTCATGCGCGTGCTCAAGGTCATCGACAGCAGGATCATTTCCAGCAGCGAGCCGATCTGCCAGCCGTTCTGAGTGAAGAACGTGTGCGGCAGCACGCCGAAGGTCTTCAACAGGAAGATCACCGAGCCGCACAGGAACGAGCTCCATGCGATGACGTAGAAGCGTGCCGGCCGCGAGCCCAGCAGCATCGCAGCGATGCCCATCACCAGCATGAAGATCACGCCGATCAGCACCAGCCCGGCGACTGGCGCGATGATGGTCGAGTAAGGCACGAACGGCGAAGCCAGCAGCAGGATGGCTGCAACCGTCTGCAGTCCTCGGGCTGCCAGATCCAGCCGCGGTGTGACTTCCTTCGCACGCAAGATCATCCGCGAGAACTGCAACCCCGCGAACAACGCGATGTTGATCAGAGCGACCAGACTCGTATTGCCCCAGCGCGGACTCTCCGGCCACAAGTACTGATAGGCCAGCCCGTTGTGAATCAACATGTACAAGCCGAAGGTGCCCACATACGCGAAGTAGGCGAGGAAGGCCTTATCGCGCACGGCGATGAACACCAGGCTGCTCCACACCAGCAGCATGATCACGCAACCGTAGTAGATGCCGTATGCCAACTGCTCGCGGCTGAGCGATTCCAACAGCTCCGGCGAACTGAACAACGACAGGCTGATGTCGATCGGCCCCTGGGATTGATAACGCAGGTACACCACGCGCTCGCCTTGCGACGGCACATGAATCGGAAACACGAAGTCGCGATGAGCGATGTCGCGCGCGGCGAAGGGCCGACGGTCGCCGGTCTTGTGAATGCGCCACTCGTTCGAGCCGGTGTGCTCGTAAACGTCGAGATAGTCGATCAGCGGGTAGGTCTGGCGAATGAAGATCTCACGCTCGCGCGAGCCCGAGTTACGAAATGTGACCCGAGCCCACCAGACCGAGCTGGTAAAGCCGACATTGGCGGCCGCCAGGCTGCCGGGGCTGAAGGTCGACTGGGCCACCCGGTCGAGCGACAGATCGCCCTTGGCGTCTTCGAGCAGGTCGATGTGACGGCTGAATTCCTCGACGTGGATGCGCTCGGCGGCGGGCAACTCGAACACGGTCGCGCCCGGCCCGGCAGCGGCGGCCTGCACGCTTACGCCCAGCAGCAGCGCCAGCATCAGGCGCCCGGCGAAAACGGCAATACGAAGCGGCGACATCGGCACTCTCTCCTCCCTATCCGCTGTGCCTCTACGAATTGGCGCGAAGTATGCGACACCGCGACCAAAGCCGCGACCTTCTCAGTCATGAAATATTGGAATTGTGATGTCGTCTGCGGGCGCTGTGTGAGCCTGTCGGTAACTTCCGCGCCTCGATGTGACTTGAATTCAAAAACACAACAGGGAGTAAGCGATGCGGCGTCCGGTTCGTTGGCTGCTCGCGCTGGTGCTGATCGCCGGCGTAGCACTGGTGGCAGGGTTTCTCTGGTTCGTGCTGTGGCCGGTCCACACCATTCCCGCGCTCGAGCCGGTCGACGAATACGTGTGGCTCGATCAGAACTGGGGCGCGGGCCAGCACACCGAGCAGCGCCAGACCTACTACTACACCGGCCAGGGCACCTCGATGCCGCAGGGCGCCTCGGGCGGCGCGCTTCGTTACGACTGGTTCGTGCATCTGGAGCTGCCGTTCTCCAGCGAGCGCTTCGCGAACCCGGATCACATGCGCAAATACCGGTTCCTGGTCGATCCAGAGCCGAGCCCGGCCAATCCGGATCAGCTGCCCATCGGCTTCACCAGGCACTTCGATCCGGCGATCGGCGAGTACGTGCTCGATATCACTTGTGCGGCCTGTCACACCGGCGAGATCCACTACACCCAGAACAATCGCACCATTGCGATGCGCATCGACGGCGGTCAGGCCATGCACGCCTTCACCGACATGACCCGCGGCAGCTTCGCGCCGGTGCTGCTGGCGTCTCTGGTCGACACCGCGGTCAAGCCCTGGAAGTTCGATCGTTTCGCACAGCGGGTGCTCGGCCCCGGCTATCCGGATTCCAAATCGGAATTGAAGTCGGCGCTGTGGGCGACCATCAAGGCCATGCTCGGCAGCGGCCAGAACAACCCGCTGCGCAAACTGTATCCGGTGCACGAGGGATTCGGCCGCACCGACGCGCTGGGACGTATCGGCAATACGGCCTTCGGCGATCACCTGGCGAAAGGCAATTACCAGGTCGGCGACGCGCCGGTCAGCTATCCCTATCTTTGGAACATCTGGAAGTTCGATTGGGTGCAGTACAACGGCTCGGTGGCGCAGCCGCTGGCAAGAAACATCGGCGAGGCGCTCGGCGTCGGTGCGATTGCACCGCTGCGCAGTGCCATGAATGAGCCGCTGCCGAACGATCACCGATTCCGCAGCAGCGTCGACATCGCCGGCCTGCAACGTATCGAACACACGCTGCAACAGCTCGCACCGCCCACCTGGCCTGAGCAGATCCTCGGCCCGGTCGATACCGCCAAGGCCGAGCAAGGCTCCAAACTGTTCGAACAATACTGCCGCGGCTGCCACGGCCCGCATGTTTCAGATGCTGCCCGTCAGCAGGCGAGCGCGCCGCTCAAACCGTTCCCCGAGGTGGAATGGCGCATCGAAGTGATTCCACTGGAACACATCGGCACCGATCCCAATGCGGCGAAGGGCTTCATGGAGCGTCGTTACAATCTGTCGACGACTGGCCTGACGAATGCCCAGCTCGCCGATGCTCTGCGTCCGTTGTTAGTTCGCTCGCTGGCACGCGATGCGCGCTTCCGTCTGCGCGAAGTCGTACGCCTGCGCGGAGAGCAACAATTGCCGCTGGGTGAAATGCCGGCATTGCTCGAGAGCTATCCGGATCCCGACGCGACTGCCACGCCGAGCTTGCCGCAGGACAGCTTCGATGCGATCGACACGGCGTTGGAAACATTGCTGTCGCCGATGCCGGTCCTGTCGGCCACGCAGCCGGACGATCCGCTCGACTGCGGCCTCGATTGCCACACGCTCAATCTGCTGTGGGATGTGCGCAATGGTTCGGCCAACGTCGAGCAGACGGTCGCTGGTCTGGATGTGACCAAGCTCAGCGAAGGATTGGCGCTGAATCTGGTCGGCATTCTGATCAAGAACCGGTTCTACGCGGACTACGGGATCGACTACGCCACTCAGCAATGTTTGGAAGGCTTCGGCGCACTGGATCTGCCGCAACAGATTTCTGGCTATAAGCCGCGCCCACTGCAAGGCGTGTGGGCCACGCCGCCATTCCTGCACAACGGCTCGGTGCCGTCGCTGTATCAGATGCTGCTGCCGCCTGCGAAGAGAGATCAGAAATTCTTCGTCGGCCGCCGCGACTTCGATCCGGTGCACGTCGGTTATGTGACTTCCCCGGACGCGGAAGGCGATGATGACGGGTTCTGGCTGGATACCAGCATCCCCGGGAATCGAAACATCGGCCACGGTTTCGCGGCCGATGCCGCGACGTGGAGTAAACATTTGCAGGATCCGAACGCGAACCCGCTGCCGAGCGGCGTCATCGGCCCCGAGTTCACGGACGAGCAACGGTTCGCGCTGATCGAATATCTAAAGGTTCATCGGGATCCGCCGACGCCGGAAGGGTTCCAGCCGCCACAGTGCCAGTTGTTTGGGCGTTCGCTTTAAGTCGGCCTGACCTCGGCCGGGTTGGAGGTTAGTCACGCTCGACGCCGCTGTGACGTTTCGGCGGCGTCGGGAGCGAGCCACCGACGCTCCGGCTCCTACTTCCCCGCACGCTTGGCCAACGTCACAAACAACGCGTCGAACGGCTCCTTGAACTTCTTCACGCCCTCGCGCTCGAGCTGCTCGCTCACGGCCTTCAACTCGATGCCCATGCCGCGAAGGATCTGCACCGTCTCTTTCGCTTCAGCCAGATCCTCCTCGATACGAACTCCCGCATCGCCGTGATCGCGAAACGCATCGACCGTCGCGGGCGGTAATGTATTAACAGTGTTCGGCGCGATCAGCGCCTCGACGTACATCGTGTCCTTGTACGCCGGATCCTTGCTGGAAGTAGACGCCCACAACAAACGTTGTGGTTTCGCACCCTTCTCCGCCAGCGCGCGCCAACGATCGCTCCCGGTCCACTGCTTGTAGTACTGATAAGCCAGGCGCGCGCTCGCGATGGCAGCGCGGCCGCGGCGGGCTTTGGATTCGTAGGTGTTCATCGTGTCGAGCTTGGCGTCGATCAACGTGTCGATGCGGCTGAGGAAGAAGCTCGCAACAGAAGCCACTTTATCGATGGGCTGCCCCGCCTTCACTCGCTGTTCCAAACCAGCCAGGTACGCATCGACCACCGCGCGGTAGCGATCGACGCTGAACAAGAGAGTGACATTGATGTTGATCCCGGCCGCGATCAGCTCGGTGATGGCGGGCAGGCCAGCCTCGGTGCCGGGCACCTTGATCATGGCATTGGGTCGATTGAACGCCTTCCACAGGCGCAGCCCTTCGGCGATCGTGCCTTGTGTGTCGTCCGCCAGATGCGGCGAGACTTCCAGGCTCACGAATCCATCGCCGCCGCCCGTCGAATCGTATGTCTGACGGAACAGATCGGCCGCGGCCTGCACATCTTCGAGCGCCAGCGTCTCGTAGATGTCGTTGATGCTTTTACCGGCGCGGGCCAAAGCAGCGATGGCGTCGTTGTACTCCGCACCTTCGCCGATGGCCTTGGCAAAGATGGCGGGATTGGAAGTCACGCCCGCGAGTGCGTCCTCGGAGATGAGGCGAGCCAGGTGCCCGTCGCGCAGCCAGCTGCGACGGATGTCGTCGAGCCAGATGCTCTGACCCAACTGGTGGACCTGGCGTAACCGATTCGGGACTCGCTCATTCATCTCATGACTCCAGTTCAAAGACTCTGCAATGCATCACGCGCAATTGTATAGGACCCGAGTGCGATTAGAGCTGTAGCGTCAATACTGCAATTCCCCACAATGGCTTGTTCTCAAGCTTTCGGTGAGTATCCTCCGCCCAACACCGCCTACTTCCTCACGCCGCGCAATGCTTCACTCGCTCATGTCACCCCGGATGCTGATCCTGGTGACGTTCCTCGCCTCGGTCACCTTCGTCCAGTTCCGCGGCCGGGTTCGCCACAAGTTCTCGCGCCTGGTGGCCGATCACGCCAACCTGCTCGCGCCTTACAACACGCTGATGTATTTGTTCTCGGCGGTCAAAGCCAAGCCCTATGCCGACATCCGGGAGTTCCCCGAGCTGCAACAGGTCACCGAGCAGTGGCAGATGATCCGCGAAGAGGCACTGAAGCTGTTCGACGAAGGCCATATCCGTGCCGCCTCGGGTTACAACGACATCGGCTTCAACACCTTCTTCAAGCGCGGCTGGAAGCGCTTTTACCTGAAGTGGTACGGCGACTTCCTGCCGTCGGCCTCGGCGTTGTGTCCGAAGACGGCCGAGCTGCTGGGGAAAATTCCTTCCATCAACGCGGCAATGTTTACACTTCTGCCGCCCGGCTCCCGTCTCGGCGCCCACCGCGACCCGTTCGCGGGCTCGTTGCGTTATCACCTCGGCCTGATCACACCGAATTCGCCCGACTGCTACATCGTGGTCGACGGCCAGAAGTATTACTGGAAGGACGGCGAGGCGGTGATGTTCGATGAGACATACATTCATCAAGCCGAGAACCGCGCCGACACGACCCGCGTGATTCTTTTCTGCGACATCGAGCGGCCGATCTCTAACCCCGTGTTGCGATGGATTAATCGCACCGTCGGCCACGGCATGATTCGCGCGGCGGCAACACAGAACGTGCCGGGCGAGCACGTCGGCGTGCTGAATCATATATTCGCTTACGTGTATCAAATTCGCGCGCTCGGCATCCGCATCAAGGAATGGCACAAGCCGCTTTATTACCTGCTGAAGTGGTGTCTGATCGCCGCCATCGGCTACGGGATCGTTGTCGGTTTTTGAGACAACGTCTCATTCGAGTTTTCGTTCGTCGTCGATCCTACCCTCGATCGCCGCGGCAATTATTTCCTCCGCGGCTTTAATCCAAGCCCACATCGCCTGCTAATTTGCTGGTCACGGCGGTGATCCGCTGGCGCGCCTTTTTCCACATGGAACTTCCGTGCGTGCGTGTCGTTGCTTGCTTATCCTCGGCATGGTTTCTGCAAGTTCCTAAGGGCCAAGGGGACTTGACCAGTGCCGCTGGACGGGGGCTGCAATGATGATGCGTCTCGGACTCGCGTGTATCACTCTGCTATTTCCTGTGTTGGGTCTCACCTGCGAGAGCGTCAATCGCGAGCAATGCAAGCAGCGCTTCGAAGCGCTGGTGAATTACCGCACCGAAGCCATCACCAACGCCTTTGGCGATTTGCTCGGCACCCTGCCCACCGAGCTCGATGTGAAATTCGTCGGCAGCAAAGAGCTGAAAGACAGCGACGGCAAAGAAACGTACGACGCCGACCACCACGCGCTGGTGTTTCCTCGACGCCTGCTCAGCGCCAAGGTGCCCAATCCGATCCGCGCCGCCGCTTACTACTGGCCGTTCTACGAGAACGAGCAATATAGAAATGCATTCCCGGTGGTGGAGACCATCGATCAGCTGATCTGGACCGCGTTCCTGCAGGAAGCGGCCAAACGCCGCGGCCTGTCCTGGCCGCACAAGGACTGCAACTCCAGCGATCTGGGCGAACGCCTGCCCTGCGAGATGCTGGTCGAAGGCATCAACGAACATCTCAAGGAAGTGCGCACGCCCATCTTCAATGCCAACCGGCTCGACATGATCTGGCCGGAAGACTTCGCGGGCTTCCGCCGCGGGTTATGGAATAAAGGCGATCAGCTGTATCTGGACGTGCAGCGCTATGGCGGGATTCTGTTAATCGGCCCGCTGATCGATCAATTCGGCGTCCCGCGAGCACTCGCGTACATCGCGCAGACGCCGTTCCATGTCGAAGACAACAACATGCGCCTGTCGGCGCAGCGCTATCAGGAGCGAGCGCGCAAGGTGCTCGACTGAATTACCACATCAGATCGTCGGGGACGACATAGTCCTTGTACGGATCGTCTTCGGCCGGCTTGCCTTCTTCGGCGTTCAGTTTCACGACGGCGCGCTCATCGCGCTCGCGGATGCGCTCGGCGATTTCCGGAAGCACGAGATCGTACTTGCCTTCGCAGCGGGCGATGACGACCGTGCCGGCGATCAGCTTTTCGCGCAAAGCATTGTCGGCGACGATCCGACGCACCTTGCCGCGATCGATGAAATTGAAATATTCCTCGCTCTCCGGCTTCGGCAGCCGATGCTGCTCGATGAGCTGCTTGATCTGCGCCCAGCGCTCCTTGCGGTCCTGATTTTCCTGGCGTTTGCGGTTCAGCTCGGCATCGCGCGCAGCTTTCTCGGCCTGCGCTTTGGCGCGCGCCTCGGCAGCCCGCTTTTCCTGCTCTTCACGCAGCTGGCGATTCTTCGCCTGCTGATGTTGCTGCTGCTTTTGCTGATTTTCGGCCTGGCGCGCCTGCTTCTTGCTGCCGAGGCCGGCGGCCAGCAGCTGATCGCGCAATGACATGCTCATCGAAGGCTCCGCACGGACTCCTTGGGGGACGGCGCCATTCTACGCAAACCGCCGCCGCGGGGGAGTGTGATGCTCTTCGAAAACTCAGGCCGGTTGCAGGCCGCCGCCGCGCACCGTCTCTATTTCCCGTCGCGGCGGGGCGCCGAACAGGCGTCGATACTCGCGACTGAATTGCGACGGGCTTTCATAACCCACGCGATGCGCGGCCGCGGCGGCCTCCAGCCCCTCGGTGAGCATCAGGCGGCGCGCCTCGTGCAGGCGCAGGTGTTTCTGAAACTGCATCGGCGACATGGCCGTCACGGCTTTGAAACGATGATGCAACGATGATTCGCTCATGTGCGCGGCCGCGGCCAGGTCTTCGATGCGCAACGACTCGGTGAATCGCTTGCGCAACAGATCGATGGCGCGCGCCACGCGATTCACCTGGCTGTCGACGACGCACAACTCGCGCAATCGATGCCCCAGCTCGCCCGTGAGCACTCGATAATGAATTTCTCTCAACACCAGGGGCGCGAGAATCGCCGCATCCCGCGGCTGTTCCAACAAGCGCGTCAGCCGCAGAACGGCGTCGAGCAATTGCGGACTGGTGCGTGCGACATACAGGCCACGATCCGTCGATGGCGGCACGGCGCTGCGGCCGACCTGCAACAACAGCTCGCCGATCATGCGGGCGTCGAGCTCGAGACGCAGACACAGATAGGGCTTCTCGGAGGTCGCCTCGAGGACATGACCGATCGCCGGCAACGTGACTGACACGGTGAGGTAATTCAACGCATCGTAGTAATAGACATCGTCGCCGAGCACCGCGCGCTTGCGCCCTTGCACGACGATGCAAAGGCTCGGCTCGTACACCGACGGCGTCGGCACCGAGGGCGTGTTGGCGCGAATCACCGTCAGGGCCGGAATGGCGGACGGATGAATGCCCTCCTGGGGCGTCAACCGGGTCACCAGGGCGGCCAGCTCGGCTTGCTGCTCGTCCAGGTTGGGGAGCTCGACGGTGGCGGGATTCGGGATGGGAATGGCGGCGCTCATGAGTGCGGCCTGCGGAAGCTAGGAGTAAACGAGTTCCCTGATCGTGCAAGTTTGCCACTGGTTGAAATGCTCCGTCCGGCACAGCCGGTCTGCCGAGGTTCAAGCATGAGTTGGCAATCTCGGGACGATAATCAGGCTAGTTCGACCGCCGGATTATCAACATAGTTCAGCGTCCTTGTCCCACGCGGGCAAGGCACCTTTGCGGAATCAGGCAAGAATCGACGAGGAATCGACAGCGCCCGCCGGGCTGGCTGACGGCTGTGTCAGCCCGGTGTCAGTCGGCGGTCACAGCGAACAGGCGTTCGCGATCGGCGGCGTCGAGCGGGCGCCATCGGCCCTCGGGCAGAGCGCCCAGGTCGAGGCCCCCAACCTGGCTCCGGTGCAGCTTCTCGACGTGATTGCCGACCGCCGCGAACATCCGGCGCGCTTGATGGTAACGCCCCTCGGTCAGCGTGAGCCTCGCCTGTCTCGGGCCGAGCACTTCGAGCTTCGCAGGCGCCAGCGGCTCGCGCTCGGACTCGAGCATCAACTTGCCGCTCGCGAAGATCTTTACCTCGTCGCCACGCAGATCGCGCGCGAGCGTCGCTTCATAGATTTTCGGCAGCTTGGATCTGGGCGAGACGATCTGATGCAGCAACTTGCCGTCGTCCGTCATCAACAGCAGACCGGTCGTGTCGCGATCGAGCCGCCCGACTGTCGCCACGATGGGATTGCGAGAACGAAACCGCTCCGGCAACAGGTCATAAACGATCTGGCCCGGATCGCTGGTCGAGCAGGTATAGCCCACCGGCTTGTTCAGCATGAGCAGCAGACCGGGCGCGGGATCGAGCGGCTCGCCATCGATCAACACGCGCGAATGATCGACCTTGTCGTCCGAGTACAGCACGTCGCCATCGACGTCGGTGATGCGACCGTCGCGAAAGATCGCGAGCACCTCCTTGCGGCTGCCGTAGCCCAGATTGGCGATGAGCTTGAGCAGCTTCATCGCGCGGCCCTGCGGGCGGCCTTGGCGCGCACCGCTTCGATGATCTTGTAGCCGTGCTGTTGCACGACCGTGCGCACGCTGGCGAAGCTTTCGCTCAACACGTTCTCATAGGGCAAGTGTCGATTCGCCACCAGCCACAGCTTGCCGCCGGGACGCAGCGACTCCGCCGCGACTGCAATGAAACGACGGCCGATGTCCGGCCGATCGATAGCACGCTGCGCATGGAATGGCGGATTGGTGACGATGACGTCATAGGTATCGGGCAATCCGGCCGCTACGTCATGCCACCGATAGTCGATGGGTGTGCGCGCTTCGAAACTCTTCAAATTCACACGCGCCAATTCCAACGCGCGGTTCTCCGCCTCGTAAGCATCGAGCGCAGTAATGCCGGGACAGCGAGTCAACAACTCCGCCGACAAATAGCCGAACCCCGCGCCGAGATCCGCAGCCCGGCCGGACAAGTTGGATGGCAAATGCTCGGCGAGCAACGCCGACGCCACGTCGATGCGATCCCACGCGAAGATGCCGGGGCGGCTCGTGAAACGACCGTCGGCGATCGACCGAGGCGCATCGAGCTCCTGCCAATGCGCGATCAAAGAAACATTGAGCCGCGCGAGCGATGCCGTCCAGAACACACGACATTTATTCTTGCTCATCGACTCGACGTCGCCGGTGAGCTGCGTGAGATCCGCTTCGCTCGAGCGAGCGCCTTCGTCATTGCTCTGGCTGACAACGATGCGACCGCCAGGCTTGGTCATCGCGACGGCGCGCGCCATCAGCGCACGCGCCTCATCGCGTTGACGAGGCGGCAATATCAGCACCAGCTCGTAGGTCTTGGCCGCGCCCGTGACATTGACGGCGAAGCCCGCCTGCGACAACGCGTCCGCTTCGGGCTTGAAGCTTTGCTCACAAACCAGCCCGGGCAACGGCCGCTCGTGCAGCGGCCAGCCGTCGCGCGCGCGAAGAAACATCGCGCCGCCTGCAGGCCCACTTTCTGTCGGCCATGGCAGGCGGCCTTCGCTGAATGGTACGAAGAGCGTTTCGAGCGCCGCGTCGCTGCGATCAGCCGGCATGCGACTGCAACAGCTTCTCGGTGGCGGCGAGCAGCACGCACACGGCCACGCCTTGCACGGCTTCCGTCACTTCCGCCAGCTCCGGGAAGCTCGGCGCGATACGGATGAAACGATCCTGCGGATCCTTGCCGAGCGGATGCGTCGCGCCGGCAGGCGTGAGCTCCACGCCGGCTTCTTTCGCCAGCTGCACGACGCGCTTGGCGCAGCCGTCGAGCACTTCCAGCGAAATGAAATAACCGCCCTTGGGACGCGTCCACTTCGCCACGCCCGAATCGCCGAGCACTTGCTCGAAGGTATTCAGCACCTGCTCGAATTTGGGCGCGAGGCTTTCGCGATGACGATCCATCAGCGCGGCCACACCGCCGTTGCTGTTGAACAAACGGATGTGACGCAGCTGATTCACCTTGTCGCCGCCGATGGTCCGCATGCTCATGTTCTTCAGATACCAGGCAGCGTTGTCCTTCGAGCCTGCGAACAATGCGACGCCGGCGCCGGCGAACGTGATCTTGGAGGTCGAGCCGAAGATGAAGGCGCGATTCGGATTGCCATGGCGCGCGCAGAGCTCGTCGATGTTTGCAATCTCGACGCGCTCGGCGGTGAGGTGGTGCACGGCGTAGGCGTTATCCCAGAACAAACGAAAGTCGCGCGCGGCGGTCTTCATCTTCGCCAGGCGCTCGACGGTTTCGTTGGCATACACCGTGCCGCACGGGTTGCTGTATTTCGGCACGCACCACATGCCTTTGATCTGCGGATCGGCGGCCACCAGCTTCTCGACCGCGTCCATGTCCGGACCGGTCGCGAGCATGGGCACCGGAATCATCTCGATGCCGAACTGCGCGCAGATGGAAAAGTGACGGTCGTAGCCCGGTACCGGGCAGATGAAAGCCACGCGGGATTCGCGCGACCACGGCTTCTCGCTGTCGACCGTGCCCTTCAGCATCGAATACACGACCGCGTCGTGCATCAGCGAGAGGCTGGCGTTGTCGCCGAGAATCACGCGATCCGGGCTGACACCGAAAATCGGCGCCAACTGCGCGCGCAGCTCGGGCAAGCCCTGCAGCTCGCCGTAGTTGCGGGTGTCCACGCCACCGGCCAGGTAGTCGGCGCCGGGCAGGCTCAGCAGCTCGTTGCACAGGTCCAGCTGTTTCGACGACGGTTTGCCACGGGTCAGATTCAGTTTCAGCTTGCGCTCGGCAAAAGCCTGGTAGCGGCGGCGGATGTCCTCGTGGACGGCGCGCAGGTCGTTGGCGCCTAAAGTCGTCAGGTTGGGCATGGGTGGGTGAAGTTCGGGGCCGGTGCGGCCAGTTGGGGTAAATTTCGCGGCTGCGGATCTTAGCGGCTATTCTCAACCCATGACATCCATCCTCATCGTCGGCGCCGGCGCGGTCGGTGCTCTCTTCGGCTCGGCGCTGGCCCGTCAGGGGGCCCAGGTCGCGGTGGTCTGTCGGTCGGATTACGACATCGTCGCGCGGGAAGGCTATGACATCACCAGCCCGCTGCTTGGCAATCATCGGTTCTATCCACACGCCGTGTTCAAGAGCGTGGCCGAGTGCAAGGCGCCGCCGGACTACCTCATCCTGACCACCAAAGTGCTGGAAGGCGTGGATCGCGCCGCCCTGATCCGCCCGGCCGTCGGGCCGAAGACGGTCATCGTGCTGATCCAGAACGGCGTGGATATCGAGGCGGAAATCGCCACGGCTTTTCCCGAGAACGAAATCCTCAGCGGCCTCGCCATCGTCGGCGTGGGGCGCAGCGCCCCCGGCATGGTGAATCACCAGACGATGGGCCAGCTGAACCTGGGCCGCTACCCGAACGGTGCGTCACCGGCGGCCGAGCGGATCGCCGCCCTGCTCAACGGCGCGGGCATCGGCTGCAAAGTGACCGACAACGTGGTCGGGGCGCGCTGGCAGAAGGCGGTGTGGAACGCGACGTTCAATCCGATTTCCATCACCGGCGGCATGCTCGATACGGCGATCATGCTCGGCACGCCGGAGTCGACGGCCTTCATTCAGCGGGCGATGGAAGAGGTCTGCGCTGTCGCCGGGGCCGCTGGGTACCCGATGCACCCGAAAGTGATCGAGCAGTTCATCGGCGGCACCAAGGCCATGCCGCCGTACCACACCAGCATGGCGCTGGATTACAAGTACGGCCGGCCGATGGAGATCGAGGCCATCCTGGGCAACACGGTGCGTGCCGCCCGGAAGCACGCGGTCGACACGCCGATCCTGGAGACCCTGTACGCGGTCACGAAAATGATCGAGGCGCGGATCCGCGCCGATCGATAGTTCAAGTCCCCGCGGCTTTTTTCCGCGTCTTCGGCGGCTGCTTCACCGCATGGAGCACGTTGTCCGCGACTCGGGACATCCAGCCGCCCGAGTACAGCATCATCTTCAACGTGTGCAGCAGCACCTGGCCCGGGCCTTCCACGGCCAGCCGGCAGTCTTCTTCGATCTTGCAATTCTGCATCTCGAAGAGCCCATTGCCCTCGATGATCAGATTGGTGTCCTTGAAGTGGCAATCGACGAACGACTTGCCGTCGAGGACCACGCGCTGCCCGTCAAAGGTCTTCCCGGTTACCTTCTTCATCTTTATGTAACTACCGCGCTTGGCGCGCCACATTGAGCGAGGCGGTCTTTCTACACGAATGTGCCGGCTCTTGCACGGCCGGACGCCGTAGGGGAAGCTGCCGGCCGCATGCGTCTATGTAGATTCGATACCGACAGAGTAGGTGTGCTTCGCGGCGACATGGTCGTCGATGTGACCACCGTCCTGGACTCCATCCCCGCCGCGCGCTGGCCGCTCGACCCGGGGGACCTGCTGATCGCGAACTTCGACCGGCTGCGCGGCCTGATCGACTCGATGGCCTTGTCCGGCGTGCCCCGCCATCTGGCGGACTGCGCGCTGAAAAGCCCGATCGCCAATCCCAGCAAAATTCTGGGCGCGCTGAAGAACTATCACGAGCCCGCCGACGACGCGGACTATCCGGTGAGCACGCTGGACCGCGACGGCCTGTTCCTGAAGGCGAGCACCTCGGTCGCCGGTCCGTCCGACGGCATCGAGCTCACCCTGCCGGGCCGGCAACACGATCACGAAGTGGAGCTGGCGGTCGTCATTGGCTCCTGGTGTCGCAACGTCGGTCGTGAGCGCGCCATGGATCATGTGATCGGCTATACGGTCGCGCTGGACATGACGGTCAAAGGCACGGAAGAGCGCAGCCTGCGCAAGTCGCCGGACGGCCATACCGTCCTCGGCCCGTGGCTGATTACGCGCGATGAGATTGCAGACCCGGGAGCACTCGGCCTGTGGCTGCAGGTGAATCGTCAGCCGCGTCAGCGCGGCAACACTCGCAATCTGCTGAACGACGTGCCGCGCCTGATCGAATATGCGTCGTCATTTTTCACGCTGTATCCGGGCGACATCATTCTCACGGGCACGCCGCCGGGCGTGGGGCCGGTGGTGTCGGGCGACATCGTCGACGCCGGCATCGGCGGCATCGGCTCGATGCGGGTGGAAGTCAGATAGAAGTCGGGGTCGTCGAATCCTTCGACGACCCCGGCGCTAATCGCTAAGGCTAATTACTAGTCCCTTCCCTGGGAGTGTTTGATCACTTCCCCTTACGCGGCTTTTTCGCCGCCTTCTTCTTTCCCCCTGAGCGCGTCTTGCTCTTGGCCGCAGCCTTTTTCTTGCTGGCTTTCTTGGCTGCGGTCTTCTTGCTGCCGGCGGTTTTCCCCGCCGACTTCTTACTCGACTTCTTCTTGCCACCCTTCTTGGGTGCCTTGCCCGGCGCTTTCTTGGCGGGTGCCTTCTTCTTGGCAGGCGCCTTCTTCGCCGGAGACTTCTTCTTCGCGGGCGCCTGCTTGGCGGGCGCTTCCTCAGCCGGGGCCTCCGCGGGCGGAGCTTCCTTCGGCGGAGCCTTCTTCGCAGGCGCGCGCTTCCTGGCGGGCTTCTCTGCCGGAGCGGCGGGCGGTGTTTCGACCGGCGGCGCCTGCTCTTCAGCCGGCGTTTCCGGATCCTGCACGGCCGACGGCGGCGTCTCGGTATCGAGTTTCAACTGTTCAGGCTTCACCTTCTTCTCCTTCTTTTCTGATTTCTTCATGTTCGCCGCCGTGGCATGGGCCGCGAACATCGCGCCCTGCGGGTCGATCGCTTGTACGATCCAATCGCCACCCGGCACTTCCATCGGGCCATTGATCACCTGGCCGCCGGCAGACTTCACTTTCTTGGCGGTCTGGTTCACGTCCTTGACGTGCACATAGCTCAACCAGTTCGGGCTCGGCCCGGTCTTCAGGGTCATCATGCCGCCGAACGGCACGTCGCCGACGCCGTAGATCAGATACTTGCCCATCGGCCCCATGTCGTGCTCGACCATGTTCTCCCAGCCGAACAAGGCGGAGTAGAAGTCGAACGCGCCCTCGTGGTCGGTGCTGATCAGCTCGTGCCAGGAATGCTCGCCCGGCTGCGGTGGCGTGATCTTGCCGTAGTCTTCGGCGGATTCATACACACCGAACTTCGCGCCATAGGGATCTTGCAGCACCGCGTGGCGGCTGCCGCTGGACAGCGTGTCTACATCCTTCAAGACCGAGCCGCCCTTTTGCCTGGCCAGCTCGATGGTCGCGTCGATATCGCCGGTGCCGATATACGGCAGCCAGTGCGGAGCGGATCCGTTGCCT
Organism: Steroidobacter agaridevorans; assembly: GCF_009932555.1. Classification (GTDB taxonomy): domain Bacteria; phylum Pseudomonadota; class Gammaproteobacteria; order Steroidobacterales; family Steroidobacteraceae; genus Steroidobacter; species Steroidobacter agaridevorans. The sequence continues at coordinate 41,466 of NZ_BLJO01000004.1, read as the reverse complement.
GCGACGGTGGCGCCGATCGGACCGCGCTGCGCGGCGAACATTACGTAAGAAGCATCCTCTTCCCAGGGCTGGGGCTTCCAGCCGATCGCCTTCCCATAGAACGCATGGGCGGCATTGGCGTCCGGCGTCACCAGCTCATGCCAGACGAATCGTCCACGGACACTCTGATCTGCCATCGCGATTTCCCTCGATGAACTTTGTTAGGTAATCAAGCGGTCGAGTCAAGAGACGTTTCGTTGGCGGCTGAGCATACTCCGCTCGTTGGCTCAAAAGTAGTCAACACTCGATCGACGATCTCACATTGCACGTTTGCTACATGCGATGCGCACGCGAGGCGTACGCAGACTTGCCAAAAAATGGCGATGAGGTACAACAGCACGCCAGACTTGCCACCCTCATCGCAGCAATACACCGGATCGCATGATCACCACGCGGCTCAATCGTCGTGCATTCGTGGGCCTCGTCGGCGCGGTGGCGCTCGCCGCTTCGCTGCCGTCGACGGCCGATACACCATTGCAGATCTGGTTCGTCCGCCATGGCGAGAGCGAGATCAATGTTCCCGGCAATCCGCGCACCGTGCCTGACGGCGGGGTGAGTTATCCATTGACGCGGAAGGGCGTGGAACAGGCGCGCGCGCTGGCTGAATCGCTGAGCGGCGCGCCCATCACCAAGATCTATAGCAGCACCCATCTGCGCGCCATTCAGACAGCGGATGCAGTGGCGTTCGATCACACCCTCACGCTGTCGCTCGCGCCCGAAGCGGTCGAAATCGACTTCGGCATGACACCCGAGTCCACGCAGGACATCCGCGCGGTCTACGGCGAGCTGACGCGTAAGTGGTTAATCGAAAAAGACCTCGACGCGCGCAACGGCGCCGGCGAAAGCTTCGCCGACGTGCAGCGCCGCTTCCTGCCGTTTGTGCGGGAAGTAATGAACCGTCACGCGCTGGACTCCGGCATCGTCGTGATCGTCGCGCACAGCGCGACCCTGGGCTTCATGGTGCCGGTGCTGGCCAGCAATGTGCCGGCCGATTTCGCCCTGCGCCATCCGCTGCCGAACACCGGCATCATCAAGACCGAGCTGCGCGACGGCCGGCTGTTCTGCACCGACTGGGCCGGCCTCGCCGCGAGCCAATTCGGCGAATAGCCCTGCAACTCTTAACTTCGATTGGGGGCTGACCGGCGCTACCATGCGGCCCGCATCAGGCGGCGCAGGGACCCGGCGGAATAAAATGATACGAAAAGCGTTCTGGACTCTGGTGGCGCTGGTCGGCGCCTTCGCGGTCGGCGGCGTCGCGCTCCATCGCGGCGAGACCATCAATGCCATGTGGATCGTGGTGGCCGCGCTCTGCATCTACAGCCTCGGCTATCGTTTTTACAGTGCGTGGGTGGCCGCCAAGGTATTGAGCGTCGACCCGACGCGCGCGACGCCGGCACTGCGGCTGAACAACGGCCGCGACTTCATGCCGACGCATCGCTGGATCGTGTTCGGCCATCACTTCGCCGCGATCGCCGGCCCCGGCCCCTTGATCGGTCCGACGCTCGCGGCCCAGTTCGGCTACCTGCCCGGCACCTTGTGGATCCTGGTCGGCGGCGTGCTCGGCGGCTGCGTTCAGGACATGACCATCCTGTTCCTGTCCACTCGACGCAATGGCCGCAGCCTCGGCCAGATGGCGCGTGACGAGCTCGGCCCGGTCGGCGGATTCGCGGCCATGCTCGGCACGCTGACCATCATGATCATCCTGATCGCGGTGCTCGGCCTGGTCGTGGTCAATGCGATGAAGCACAGCCCGTGGGCCACTTCCACCGTGTTCGCCACCATCCCGATCGCGGTGCTGGTCGGTCTGTATCTGCGCAATATCCGGCCGGGTCGCGTGCTGGAAGGATCGCTGATCGGTCTCGCGCTATTGCTGTTCGCGGTGGTCGGCGGTGGCTGGGTCGATTCGCATCCGGCGCTGCGCGAGCTGTTCAACCTGCAGGGCAAGCCGCTCGCCTGGTTCGTGATCGGCTATGGATTCATCGCGGCCGTGCTGCCGGTGTGGCTGCTGCTCGCGCCGCGCGATTATCTGTCGACCTTCCTCAAGCTCGGCACCGTCCTGCTGCTGATCGTGGCCGTCATCCTGATGCGGCCCGAGATCCACATGCCGGCGGTGACGCAGTTCATCGACGGCAGCGGCCCGATCTTCGGTGGCGCGCTATTCCCGTTCGTGTTCATCACCATTGCCTGTGGAGCAATTTCGGGGTTCCACGCGCTGGTCTCGAGCGGCACGACGCCGAAGCTCATCGGCAACGAGAGCGATGTGCGCCTGATCGGCTACGGCAGCATGATGCTGGAATCGGTCGTGGCGGTGATGGCGATGATCGCCGCAACGCTGCTCGAGCCGGGCGTGTATTTCGCGATCAATAGCGCGCCCGGCATCGTCGGCGCGACTGCCGAGGCGGCCGTCACCACCATTTCGAGCTGGGGCTTTCCGGTGACCGTCGATCAGATGGCGTTCCTTGCCAAGGAAATGGGCGAGTCGACGCTGTTCGCGCGTACCGGCGGCGCGCCGTCGCTGGCGGTCGGCATGGCAAGTATTTTCTCGAGTGCGTTCGGCGAGAGCATGCTGGCCATCTGGTACCACTTCGCCATCATGTTCGAGGCGGTGTTCATCCTGACCACGCTCGACGCCGGCACGCGCGTCGGCCGCTTCATGCTGCAGGATGCGCTGGGCCATGTATGGAAGCCGATGGGCGAGACTTCGTGGTACCCGTCGGTGCTGATCTCGAGCGGCCTGGTGGTGGCCGGCTGGGGTTACTTCCTGTACATCGGCGTGGTCGATCCGAACGGCGGCATCAACATTCTGTGGCCGTTGTTCGGCATCGCCAATCAGCTGCTGGCCGGCATCGCACTGAGCGTGGCGACCGGCATCCTGATCAAGCAAGGCAAGCTGCGCTATAGCTGGGTCACCGGCGTGCCGCTGGCGTGGCTCGCGATCATCACGACTTCGGCCACTTGGGAGAAAGTAGTTTCCGACGATCCGCGCATCGGCTTTCTGTCGGCGGCGAACCAGATGGCGGCCAAGCTGGCCTCCGGCGCGATGTCACCTGAACAAGCCGCGGTCGCCCCGCAATTGATCTTCAACCAGCGCCTCGACGCCGTACTCGCGGTGCTGTTGTCGGCAATTCTCTGGGTTGTCATCGCCGACATGGTGCGTGTTAGCCTGCGCGCCATCCGTGGCCAGCCGGTGCCTCCGAACTCGGAAGCGCCGCATGTCCATATCAGCAGCATCAAACTCGGGGCGGAAGCGGCATGAGCATGCAACGACTGACATCATTCCTGGGCCTCGCCTGGAGCATGATTCGGTCGCTCGCCACCGATGACGCCTACGACAAATATCTGGCGCATCATGCTCACGCGCATGCCGGCTCTCCCCCGATGAGCCGGCGCGCCTTCTATCTCAAACAGCAGCAGAGCAAATGGACCGGGGTCTCGCGCTGCTGCTGATTCCTCACACCACAAATCCCTGCTTTACGATCGGCAACTTCCTGAGCCGCTTCCTGGTCGCCGCGTAGATCGCGTTACAAACGGCCGGCGCTACCAGCGCGACGGTAGGCTCGCCCATACCGCCGGGTTTCTCGTCGCTGTTCAGCAAGTGAACCTCGATGACCGGCGCCTCGTTCATCCGCAGCAGTCGATACGTATCGAAGTTCTGTTCCTGGACCTTGCCGTTCGTCACGTTGATCTCGCTGAACAGCGCCGCGGTCAAACCGAAGATGATGCCGCCTTCGGCCTGGGCCTGAACGATGCCGGGGTTCACCATCTGGCCGCAGTCGACGGCGCAGACGATGCGATGGACCTTGAGCTTGTCGCCTTCGAGCGAAATCTCCGCGACCTGAGCCAGATAGGAATCGTAGCCCGACATCAGAGCCACGCCTTGATGACGTCCCGCCGGCGGACTGCCCCACTTCGCCTTGCTCGCCGCGGCGTCGAGCACCGACAGCCAGCGCGGCTGCTTGGTCAGCAAGGAACGACGGAACTCAACGGGATCCATCTGTGCTTCGGCGGCCAACTCGTCCATGAAGCTTTCGATGGTGAAACAGTTGAGCGCATGGCTCACCGAACGCCAGTAGCCAACATCCAGCCCGACTTCGTGCTGCACATAATCGATGTGCAGATTCGGCGCCTCGTACGGAAAGTTGTGAGCCGCCTCGATCGCGAATGGATCGGGCGTTCCCTGCGGCACAGCGCCTGGCGCCCAGCGTGCAGTTATGGATGGCGCGACCAGGTGCACCTTCACCGTATTCAACTTTCCATTGCCGTCAAACGCCGCCGACAGCGTGTTGCGAGCGGGCGGACGATATTTGTCGTGCGACGTATCGTCTTCACGCGTCCACAGCAGCTTGACCGGCTTGTTCATCGCCTTCGCGCATTCGACCGCGGCAGGAACGAAATCGACATCCAGTCGACGACCGAAGCCACCGCCCAGGAACGTCGTATGCACGAACACTTTCTCCGGCGGCAGCCCAGCCGCTTTCGCCGCCACAGCCTGTGACATCTGCTGCACTTGAGTGGGCGCGTACACGTGACAGCCATCGTCGCGGAACTCGACGGTGCAGTTCTGCGGCTCCAACGTCGCATGTGCGAGCATCGGAAGCTCGTAGGTCGCCTCGACGCGCCGGCTGTTCGCTTTCCAGCCCGCATCGACATCGCCTTCCTTGCGAACATCCAAGCCTTTGCCGCCCGAAGCCTTCTTCAATCCGGCGTAGATGGCTGCATTGGTGAGCTTCGCCGCTGGGCCCGGGCTCCACTGAATATCCAACGCATCGCGGGCGGTCTTCGCCTGCCACCAAGTGTCGGCAACCACCGCCACGCCTGACGATGTTTGTAACACCTCGCGCACGCCGGGCATTGCCTTGGCTTTGTCGGCATTGAAGCTCTTCACGGCGCCGCCCAGCTCCGGCGGCTGCGCGAGCGCTGCGTACAACATGCCGGGCAAGCGCATGTCGATGCCGAACTGCGCGCTGCCATCCACCTTCGATGGCGTGTCGAGTCTGGGCAAGGTTTTGCCGACGTATTTGAACTCGTTGCGCCCTTTGACCTGAACGTCCTGCGGCGCCGGCATCGCAGCGGCAGCTTCGGCCAACTCGCCGAAAGAAGCACGACGGCTGGTAAACAACACATAGCCATCGGCGACCGTGCATGACTGCGGTGGCGCGCCCCACTCTTTAGCGGCGGCGGCAATCAAACGAGTGCGCGCTTCGGCGCCCGCCATTCGAATCTTGTCCCACGCTTCACGAACGCTCGTGCTGCCGCCCGTTGCTTGCGCGCCGAGCAGCTTGTTCACGTACTCGTCTCCAGGCGGTGCGAATTCAACTTTGATAGCGGTAGGCGCAACGCCCAGCTCTTCGGCGAGCAGCGTCGGCAGCGCGGTGTATACGCCCTGGCCCATTTCCGATTTGTCACAAAACATCGTGATGGAGCCGTCGGTGCCGATCTGCAGGAAGGCATTGGCTTTGACCATCTTCGCCGGACCGGACTGGCTCGCGACTTCTTCCGGCTTGCTACAGCCCGGCAAGTAACAAGCGATGACCAGACCGCCAGCGGCAGTCGCGCTCGATTTGAGAAAGCCACGACGAGACAAGGCGATGATAGGTGTGGTTGCCATGTCAGCCGCCCTCCCTGCCGGTTTGCCCCGCGGCTATCGCCGCGGCTTTATGAATCGCCTTGCGAATGCGCGGATAGGTGCCGCAGCGGCAAATGTTGCCGCTCATCGCCGCATCGATATCGGCATCGGAAGGTTTCGGGTTCTGCTCGAGCAGCGCCGCCGCCGACATGATCTGTCCGGACTGGCAGTACCCGCATTGAGGCACATCGATTTCCATCCAGGCTTTCTGCACCGGATGACTGCGATCGGAAGACAGACCTTCGATCGTGGTGATCGCCTTCCCCGCGACACTCTCGACGGGCGTGATACAGGCGCGGGTTGGCGCACCCTCGACATGAACGGTGCAGGCTCCGCACAGCGACATCCCGCAGCCGAACTTGGTGCCTGTCAGCCCCAACGAATCCCGAAGCACCCAAAGCAGTGGTGTATCCCCCGACACGTCCACATCGCGTGGCTGGCCATTGACCGTGAGCTTGATCATGTAGAAATCCTCACCGGCTTAGAGTTGTGCGGTCCGAATATAGGCCCGCGAGTGAGCAAATTCACAATCCGTATTCCTGCATCGCAAAAGCCGCAACTGAACGACGCGGCGGAACGAACAGCCTCGCAATGCTGTCTCCAGCCCGCGACGCTTCATGTCGGAATGTTTGACACGTTTTAGCTGGCTGTGTAATTAACCGCAGCTCGTTCAACTTGAGGAGTGTGCCGATATGGCGTTGTGGAAAGATCAGTACGGCAGGGAACAGAACACCCCCGATCCCGCCCCGGAAAAAGCCGTGGCCACGGTCGCGAGTGTCGAAACAGCCCGTACCCCCGCGCCGGCGGCTCGCTCTGCCGTTGCTGCGGATAACAAGGAATCGGTGCTGGCCGCCGGCCTGACCATCGAAGGCAAGATCGAAGGCTCGGGCAACGTCCGCGTTGCAGGTAATTTCAAGGGCGACGTGCACGTGCAGGGCAACCTGACCATCGAGCAGGGCGCCAAGATCACCGGCAGCGTTCGCGCCAACACCGTCGTCGTCGGCGGCGAGCTGGAAGGCAACATCGATGCGGCCACGCGCGTCGAGCTGTTGCAGACCGGCGTGCTGAACGGCGATCTGAAGGCTGGCTCGCTCACCGTCGCTGCGGGCTCTCGCATGCGCGGCCGTGCCGAATTCGGCTGGGATGAGAAGGGCGGTAAGTAACCGCCGTGGCTTCGATAGGTTCGGGACGCGCGTCCGCCTATGGCAAGACGCGCGTCTGCCCGCACTGCAAGTCGACCATTCTCGAAAGCGCGAGCATCTGCCCGGCGTGCAAGCACCACCTGCGCTTCGATCCCAAGGCCGTCGCGGAACAGCGAGCGAAAGCCACCTTCTCGGCCTTGCGGGTCGAGGGCGGGTTCCGTCATCCGGCGGAAGGCGAGCCGTGGGAATATTCGATCGTCATTTCGGTCCGCAATGACCGCGGCGAGGAAGTCGAGCGCAAGGTGGTCGGGGTCGGCGCGCTCAACGTGAACGAGGGCCGGACCGTCACCTTGTCTGTCGACGTGTACAAGCCGCCCGAAAAATAACGCAAACTGGCGGCATGCCACGTTTGTATCTGGTCCGACACGCCAAACCCGCCGCGTCCTGGGGCGAGGATCCCGATCCGGGCCTCGACCCCAACGGCCTGACCCAAGCGCAATCCACCGCTGAAGAGCTGGCCCGCTCGTTGTCCCGGCTGCCGCTCTACTCCAGCCCGATGCGCCGTTGCCGCGAAACCGCGCAGCCGCTCGAACAGATCTGGTTCTGCAACGCCGAGCCGATGGCTTCGGTCGCGGAGATTCCCTCACCGCCGATCGCCGCCACCGAACGACGCGACTGGCTGATCGCATCGATGCGCGGCACCTGGCAACAGCTGCACGAGAAAGCGCCGCCAGGATCGATCGATTATCTGCAGTGGCGCCGTCAGCTGATCGAGTCCTTGCTCGCCATCGAGCACGACTGCGTCATCTACACTCATTTCATCGCGATCAATGCCGCCGTCGGCGCCGCCCAGCAGAGCGATGCTGTCGTGTGCGTCCGGCCGGATCATGCATCGGTCACCGTCATCGGCAACGACAACGGCCGGCTGCGCCTGATCGAGCTCGGCCGCGAAGCCGACACGTTGGTGCTCGCTCGACAGTGAGGTGTCTGACACCTGCGGTGTCAGGCAAAAGACTCGTGATCCAGAGCGCTGAATATTCCGTCCGCCGACCGGAGACCGGAATGTTACCGCCCACCTATAATCCGCGGCGCCAAACCAATAGAGCCCAGGGGGGCTGGAGACCACGCCATGAGCCTGTCACTGTACGACGTGTCGATTCCCACGTTCCTGCATTCGTTGCGCAGCCTGAAAACCATCCTGGACAAGGCAGTCGCGCATGCCGAAGCGCGCAAGTTCGATCCCAACGTATTCGCTTCCATGCGGCTGTATCCGGACATGCTGCCGCTGGCCCGTCAGATTCAGATCGCGAGCGACGCCGCCAAGGGCGCGGCCGCGCGCCTGAGCGGCACTGAGCCGCCGAAGTTCGAAGACACCGAGACCACGATGGCTGAACTGATCGCGCGCGTGACCAAGACCATCGACTATCTGGAGGGCTTCAAGCCCCAGCAGTTCGACGGCGACGACAACCGCATCGTCACGGTCAAGACGCCGCGCACCTCGCTCAACTTCAAGGCAGTGGATTTCGCGCGCCACTGGGCGCTGCCGAACTTCTTCTTCCACGTCACGACCACGTACGCACTGCTGCGTCATGGCGGTGTGGAGATCGGCAAGCTGGATTACCTGGGTCCCATTCCGCAGGCCTGAGCGGTAGTTCCGAATGGGGCCGACGAGCGTCGGCCCCTCAGCGTTCAGACTCGTCCGCCCATCATCAGCGCCAGCGACGCCTGCACGCGCTGCAACTGCTGGCGCGTCACCATGCTGCTCAGCATCTTGGTGAACTGCGGATGCTGGACGCCCGACACGATGTACTGCCAGCGATAGGCTCGCAGCATCGTGTTCCGAATCTGCTGCTGCTCGGCCGGCGAGAAGCTGCGCTCACACAGCCGCATGAAATATCCCGCGTCCGCCGAGGACTGCGCGCTCACTACCTCATCGAGTGTGCGCAGCAGGGAAATGAAATCGTCGACGGCAATGTCACGCTCCGCCGACGTGAGATTGCGATCCTCACGACTCCACTCGATCTCGTCCATGACCGCGTGCTGACATTCCTCCAGCCAGTGGAAACGGAAGATGTCGCGATACAGATCCGACAGCTCGTCGTCGCGCTCCAGGCTTTCACGATAGTGAGCCTGCGTGAACAACTCGATGTGACAGGTCAGCGCCAGCACCGCCCACGTGGATTTGTTCAGCACGGTGCGCGCCACTTCGTTGGCATCGGCGATCGAAGCATAGCCACCCGGCATGCGCGCGGCGATTGCCGTTTCGATGCGGCGAAACAGTTCCTGATGTTTCAGCTCTTCGTCGCTGAAGCGCACCAGCCCTTCGAGCGCGACCTGATCGCCCAACACCTGCTTGCTGGCGAGCTCGAGCGTCTTGGCGCTGATGAATCGTTCCACCAATCCGAACAGGCACGCATAGCTGCGCCCCTGCACGTGACTCATCGCCCGCTTCTCCTCCACAGTGAGGAACTCGAGCTCGTCCACCTTGGTGAGACCGTCGGGCAGGAACTTGCGGCGAAAATCGAACGTCCGGCCGCGGAACACGTCGGCGTCGATATCCCAGCGCACTCGTTTGGACGCCTTGATGCAGCGGGCATAGCGGGCACGGTCGGAATTTTCCTGGAAGAGCTTTTCGGCGGCGGGCGACACCACCATGGCGGCTGCGGCACTCATACGTTTGACTCGCGAGCGGGTTTTCAAAGTGCGCGCATGTTGCAGATTTATGGCAAGCGGCGCATGAGGCAGAAGGCTCATTCGCAGCGCCATACGAGCGGGACAAATGTCCCGGTCTGCTTCAAAACCTGCCCGATAGGACTATGCGACGCCCCGGTCGCGGGCCACGACGATGGCCCGGGCGCGCGATTCCACGCCCAACTTCTCGAAAATGTTCGTCAGGTGATTGCGCACCGTTTTCTCGCTGATGAACAGGCGCCGTGCGATTTCCCCATTCGCAGCACCCTGCGCTACCAGGCGAAGGATTGCGTTCTCACGAGCGGTCAGTTCCGCCAGATCCACTGGCGCGATCGCTTGAACGCCGGCATCGGAGGGCTCAGTGACGCCCATCCATTCGTTGAACGCCTCGCCGAACCGGGCCCACGCCGGTTCGCTCTCGATGAGAATGTGATTCCGGCTCTCCAACGTCACGAAACTGGCGTTGGGAATCTCGGCGGCCAGCAGCCGGCCTTGATCGAAGGGAATGCGGGCGTCATTGCGAGCATGCACCACGACGGTCGGCACTTTCACCAGAGGCAACAGCGAGCGAACATTGATCTGCCCGAACGATTCGATGATTCGGGCGGCAATCTCCGGTTCTGTCGTGGTGCGCATCAGGTCCGAGAACCAGCGGACCTGCTCGGTCGTCGCGTCCGGGATGAACAACGAAGCAAACAACAGGCGGAACGCCGGATTCTCCTGGCCCCAACCCTGACGGATCAGCTCGACCAGCGCCTCGCCGTGGCGTCGCGAATCGTCGCCTCGTTGCGCCCAGCCTTCAGCGTAGCAACCATGCAAGAGCAGCTTGCTGACCCGCTCCGGATGGCGCACGGCGTACTCGATACAGGCAGCGCCGCCTTGTGAAACGCCGAGCAGCGGAAACGTTTCCAGATCGGAAGCATCGACGATCGCTTCGAGGTCCGCGACCTGAGCGGCATGCGAGAGATCGGCGACATTCCAATCCGAGAGTCCGCAGCCGCGGGGATCGAAACGAATCAGCTGCCGGCCGGCGGAGAGAAAGCGAAACCAGTGCCGCCACACCGGGCTTTGCCAGTCGAACTCCAGATGCGACAGCCAGTTGGCCGACTTCACCAGCGGCGCTCCCTGCCCCGATGTGCCGACCGCCAGACGCGTGCCGTCCGCGGATTTTATGAATCGAATCGTTTGTTGCATGGGGGCGCCCGCTCCGCCCCCAGAATAACAAAATGTGTCCCGCAGGGATGGCGCTGCGGACTAAACCGCCCTTAAGGCCACGGCCACCGGCAAGCGCGCGGCCCGCAATGCAGGGAACAAACCGCCGAGCACGCCGATGACGCAGGCCCAGACAACGCCAAGAATCATCAGTTGCGGGCTGACGCTCAGCTCGAACACCACCTGGCCGAGACCGCCCGCACCGCCTAACGTGCTCACGGTATTGCCATTGAAGAATCCCCACGCGAGCAGCGCGCCGATGACACCGCCGATCAACGCCAGAATCAGCGCTTCGGCCAGCACCGACATGACCATCGCGGTTGAACCGAACCCGAGCGCTCGCAACGTTGCAATCTCCTGTAAGCGGGCACTCACGGCCGAGTACATGGTGTTCAGAGCGGCGAACACCGCGCCCACCGCCATGATGCCGCCCACCACATAAGCAATGATGGAGATGATGTTGGCCATGGTCTTCGATTGTTGTTGGTAATAATCGCGCTCGCGCACCACGTCGATGGCGAGCGCCGGGTTGGCGCTCAACGAATCCTTGAACGCCTGGAATGCCGCTGGCGATTCGAGCAAGGCGGTGACACTTTGGAACGAACCGCGCTGATCGATGGAGATCAAGGTTTCCGCGTCCGTCATCAGCGACGATTCGTGCGCATCGCCACCGGTATCGAACACTCCCACCACGGTCCAGTTCGCGCCTCGCGACCGGACCACGTCGCCGACATTCAAGCCTTTGAACTGCGCGTGCGCCGATTTGCCGACGATCACCTCGGCCACCGCCGGCTGAAACATCCGGCCTTCGATAATCTTCAGCTCGGGACGCACCGCGAGGATTTTCGGACCGACGCCCCGCAGGATTGCACTCACCTCGGCGTCATCCGCCTGCTTGCGCAGGCTCAGGATGCGGAACGTCTCCGCAGACAGAATCGGCTCGCCGTTCTCGTCACGTTTGATGCCTGCGCCATCGACGATCAGCTTCGCCGAATTCCGGTCGAGCGCGCTCGACGTCTCGGCGATCGAGCCGTTGCGCATGACAATGGCGCGATCGTCGCGGCCCGTGCTTTCCATCGTGCGAATCAACCCTGTGGACATTGCGAGCACCGACACGAGCACCGCGACGACGCCGGCGATGCCGATGACGACGACCAGCGACGTGCTCACCCGCTGCGGCAGGCTGCGGAAATTCATCGCGGTGACCGCGCCGATCTGACGGAACATTTTCATAGGGCCACCCTGCTCAACGTCCGGCCAGGGCGTCGACGATGTTCAGCTGTCGCGCCCGCCATGCCGGCGGAAAGCCGCTGACGAACGCGACGAACACCGCGATGCCCGCGCCCATGCTCGCCACGAACAACGGCATGGAGAAGTTGCCGAACAATGTCTGCAGCGCCGGCGATTCGAATACCAGTGCGGCCAACCCGATACCGACCGCGGCAGCAAACAAGCACAACAGCAGCGACTCGGTGAGCACCAGAATCAACACCTTCGTGTCCGAATAGCCGAGCGTCTTCAGCACGGCCAACTCAGAAGTGCGCTCGCGCACCGACTGCATCATCGTGTTCGCGGTCAGGAACAACAGCGTGAACAGCACCGCGCCCACGATCGCATTGGCGATGAAGTTGATGTCGCCCAATTGCTTGAGCTGGGACTGCGCCAGCGCGGACTCGGTTTGCGTGCGCGTTTCCACCGACGAGTTGGCGAACATATCGTCGATCTCGCGCGAGACGCGCTGCGCCTGCTTGGGATCCTGCAGGGAAACGATGTAGTAATGAACCTGGCCGGTACCGAACTGCCGCGCTTCGTCGAAGTAGCTGTAGTTCAAGTAGAACGAGGGAAAGCCGGCGCCATACGCGCTCGAGTCGAACGTGCCGACGATGTCGAACTCCCAGGTATTGCTGCCGGACTTGTTGGTCCAGATCGACGTGCCGATCGGCACGCGGTCGCCGACTTTCCAGCCGTGCTTCGCCGCGAGCGCGTCGCCGATCAGCGCGCCGGTGCGGGTCTTGGCCATGGCCTCGATGTACTCGGGGCGAATCTTGATTTCCTTGTAGACCTTCATCAGCTCGACCGCATCGGTCGCGAAAGCCGGCACGGGATTGCGAGCGTCCTGATAGTAGCCGCCGAAGTACGCCCACATGGAGACGGCGCGCACGCCCGCAACATTGCGAATGCGAGGCAGATAGGAAATCGGCATGCCGTCGGTCATGCCGGTGCGTGCAGTCACGTACAAGCGATCCACATCCAGGCGGGACAGCGCCGTGCTGAAGCCCTGATTGATCCCTTGCAACAGGCCGAACAGCAGGAACGCGATCACGATGGAGATCATCGTGAACACGGTGCGCGTCTTCTTGCGCCACAGCCCGGCCCAGACGAGGCTGAAATATTTCACGCCGCGCGCCTTGTATCGTTGGTGAGCAGGCCCTTGTCGAGATGCAGCTCGCGCGAGGCGTACTCGGCGGCTTTCGGGTCGTGCGTCACCATCACGATGGTTTTGTTCTGGCTGCGGTTCAACGCCTGCAGCAGATTCATGATCTCTTCGGCGTTCTGCCGGTCGAGGTCGCCGGTGGGCTCGTCGCAAACCAGCAGCGTGGGATCGGAGACGATGGCGCGGGCAATGGCGACGCGCTGCTGCTGACCGCCCGACAATTCGTTGGGTTTGTGCCGGGCCCGCTCGGCGAGACCGACCAGCTCCAGCGCAACCTGCACGCGCCGGCGCCGCTCGGCCTTGGAAAGATTGGTCAGCAGCAACGGCACTTCGACGTTGGCCTCGGCGGTCAACACCGGCAGCAGGTTGTAGAACTGGAAAATGAAGCCGATGTGCCGGGCGCGCCAATCCGACAGGCTGCCGCGCGACAGTCGATCGATGCGATCGCCCGCCACCAGCACTTCGCCGCTGGTGGGCTGATCCAGGCCGGCGACCAGGTTCAGCAACGTGGTTTTGCCCGAGCCCGACGGGCCCATCAGCGCCAGGAACTCACCGGTCTCGATCGTCAGATCGACTCCATGAAGCACTTCCACCTTCTGCTTACCGCGAACATAGCTCTTGGTGACATTGCGCAAAGTCACGAGTGCAGTCATGGCACCGGGTCCGTGTCGACTATTGGAGGCGCGGCAGTGTACCCACTGGAGCAGCAGGACGTCAGGGGGTGCCGGCAAAATACGGTTATCAGCCGGGCTTGGGCAGGGATGCCCTGATGCAGCGGGCACATGGACGTGCAGGAGCTGCCGGCCGCGCGGGGTCAGGCCGTTGCTGGCTGAGCCTGCAACCTTTGTTCGCGAATCGGCAGATTGATAATCGCCGCCAGCAGGGCCAGCGCGATGTCGGCGTACCACATCCATTGATATGAATTGGTTTCCGACAGCACCACGCCGCCGAGCCACGCACCGAGGAAGCCACCGACCTGGTGCGAGAACAGCGTGAGACCAAACAGTGTCGCCAGGTAGCGCGTGCCGAACAACTTGCCGACCAGGCCCGCCGTCGGCGGCACGGTCGCGAGCCAGGTCACACCGAGCGCAGCGGCGAAGATATAAATGTTCAGCGCCGTCTTCGGCATGACGAGATAGACCGCAATCATCAGGGCGCGACTCGCATACACCCACGCCAGCAGATATTTCATCCGGTAACGCTGGCCGAGCCAGCCGATGCCCAGGCTGCCGACGACATTGAACAAACCGATCAAGCCGAGCGAGTTAGCCGCCACGTTCGGCGTCAGTCCGCACAGCTGCAGGTCGCTCGGGAAGTGCGTGACCAGGAACGCGATGTGGAATCCGCAAGTGAAGAAGCCGGCGTGCAGATACAAGTAGCTCGGATTGCGCAGCGCCTCGCGCAACTGACTGCTAAGGGTAATGTGACCCGCCGCGACGGTGCTGACAGCGTTGCTCGCCGCACTTTTAGCTGAGCGTATCAACGGCAGCACCAACGGAATCGTCAGCAACGCCGCGAAGGCCGTAGCAAACATCGCACTCGCCCAGCCCGCCACGCCGATGATGAACTGCACCAGCGGTGCGAACACGAACTGACCGATCGAGCCGCCGGCGTTGATGATGCCCGAGGCCATCGAGCGCTTTTCCGCCGGCAAGCGCTGCGAGGCGATGCCGATCAATATCGAGAAGCTGCCCGCCGCCGCGCCGGCCGCTGCGATCACACCCATCGTCAGCAGCAACCCGGCGCTCGTCGTCATGAGCGGCGTGAGCGCGGCGCCGAGCGCCAACAACAATGAGCCGGCGATGATGACTTTCGGCGCGCCAAATTTGTCGGCGACGGCGCCGAACACCGGCTGAGCCGCACCGAATACGAACTGGCCGACCGCGAGCGCGAAGCTCATGGCGACGATCGAGACGCCCGTGGTCTGCGTGATGGGCAACAGGAACAAGCCGGTCGTTTGCCGCACACCCATCGTAATGAGCAGGATGGCCGCCGCCGCGAGAATGAGTCCAAACGTGCTGGCGGAGACGTTGGACGGAGATGCGGTAGTTGTGCTCATAAGGCGGCGAAGTATTGCGCGTTATCCGTGCGCGTCACCAGATGCTTTTAGACGTGATGCGGTCATCACTCTGATGATCGAAATTCCGCTAATGCTGCAATCACCGACGCGCTCCCTTATGATCGCGCGCCTTTTCTAAAGGATAGCTGATCGATCATGAAGATCTCTTCAATCATGGTGGTGCGCATCGCGGTCGCGGCCATGTTCATCATTCATGGCGTCATGCGTGTCGTCGAGAATGCAGTGGGCCCGTTCGGGCCGTTTCTCGAATCGCGAGGTTTGCCGTTCGGTCTCGCGTGGGCCTGGGCGGTCACACTTATCGAGATCGCCGGCGGCACGTTGCTGGCGCTGGGCCGTTACACCGCGCCGCTCGCGGCTTACTTCATCATCCAGACCGCGCTCGGCATCTGGTGGGTGCACTGGCATGCGGGCTGGTTCGTGGTCGGGCTCGGCCGCAACGGCATGGAATACAGCGTGCTGATCATCGCGTGCCTGATCGCCGTGCTGTTGGGGAAAAAATAATCAGGTGGTCGCGGCCACGACTCTCTTGGCTTGATTGCGCAGCTTGCGACGCAGTTCGGTGGGTTTGACGATATCGGCCTCGAACACCAGGTCGAACAGGATGCGCAGCGCCGCTTCCTCCCGCTCGAAATCGAGTGTCACCGGCTTGCGGCCCTTGAAGTTCTCGCCGAGCGGCTCGAGCCGGGTGCGAAACCAGTTGCCGAAGCTGTCGAGCAATTGCTGCTTGCCCTTGGCGGAAATATTCAGATCCACCGGGAAGGCGACCGGCGGATTCTTCTCGAACTTCTCGCACCAGGCGTTCCAGAACTTGTGCAGGTCGAAATCGGGATCGCGCGTGAAACTCGTGCCGGTCGTCGCCAATGACAACATGCGTGAGATGCGGAAGACGCGAGTCTCACGCTTCACGCGGCCGATCAGATACCAGGTGTCGACCTTGACGACGAGCGCATAAGGCTCGACCAGATACTCCTTTTCTTCCCCGTTGCTGCGGCGGTAGTTGATGTTGATGCATTCGTCTTTCCAGATCGCGGCCCGCAACGTGTCCAGGTAAGGCGAAACGGAATACGAACGGAACCAGGGCTTGGTATCGAACAGCAACCGGCCGCGAGCATGCTGAGCGCGCAGCTGGTGCATCGTCGGCACGGCAGCCGCGAGCTTGTCGAGCGCGGTTCGAGTTGGAGCGGCGAGATCCTGAACGCCGATGCCGGCAGGGCTCGCGATGAGCGCTAATGCTTCAGCTTCGCCGGAAGACAGGCCAGTCAGATCGGAGGTGTAACCTTCGACGAGCCGGATGCCCCCGCCCCGCCCCTGCTCGGTGTACACCGGCACGCCCATGGTCGAGAGCGCGTCGATATCGCGAAATATCGTGCGAACCGAAACACTCAGACGCTGAGCAAGCTCACCGGCGGTGAGCGCCTGAGCCCTCTGCAGGGCCATGAGAATGGCAATGAGTCGTTCGGCGCGCATGTCGGGATTACAACTTCAAACGCTGACAGGCAGTGGCAGGGTATCAGCCCAAACCTGTCAAATGCCGCCGACTTTAGCTCCCCTCGCGATTTTCCTGGGAGCATCTCATCGAATCTAACGGTGTCACCGAGGCTCAGGAAAAGAGGCGTCAGTGGCTCGCGCCGTCCGAGGTGACGTCTCTCCTCCCGGCACCGGGCGCCGGCCGGAGCGCATTGCGCCCCTCGCCGCACGTCCATGGTGAGCCCTGCTGTTTCGGCTCCGTCCCTGTGCCGAAAAGCTGCCGGGAGGAGAGACGTCACCTCGAACGACGCCGATAGGTTCGCTGAGACTGAGAGGTTCGGACGAGGCTGGAGCCCGATGACTTTCCGTGGCTGTGAGCGCGAGAAGGCTCCCGCCATTTCTTTAGCCCCCTCGCCCTTGAGGGCGAGGGGGTTGGAGGTGTGGGTGTCTTATCTCACACCCATGAACGCCGACGTGTAATCCGCCTGGCTGCGTCGAATCGCTTCGTACGCTTCGTCGCGGCCATACGCGTGCGTGATCTCGACCGCGTGATCCGGCGAGCCCGGGGCGTGTTTGTACGTCAGGAAGTAGTGACGCACTCGCTCGATCACCGACTTCGGACACTGCGAAATATCGGTCAGGTGACCGTACAGCGCGTCATCGCGCATCACGGCGATGATTTTGTCGTCGGCTTCGTTGTCGTCGATCATGCGCAGGCCGCCGATCGGGATCGCCTGCACCAGCACGTCGCCGTGGCCGATCGATTTTTCGGTGAGCACGCAGATATCCATCGGGTCGCCGTCGCCCTTGATACCGGTCTTGCCAGTGCGCTCTTCGCAATAAGCAGCGACGCGCTCGGCGCACAGCGTGCGCGGCAGGAAACCGTAGAGCGAGGGGCAGATGTTCGAGAAGCGCTGGGGCCGGTCGACCTTGAGCAGGCCGGTGGCCTTGTCGAGCTCATATTTCACCGTGTCGGTGGGCACGATCTCGATGTACGCGGTCACGATGGACGGGGCTTCGGCGCCGATTTCGACGCCATGCCAGGGATGGGCACGAAATGCAGAAGGAAACATGGTCGGCATGGATTACGTAATGGACTGGGGATGAAAACGGAGGCCGCAGCGAAAAGCGGCGACATGGTCGATAATTGGGGCCGAGAGTCTACCTGAAGCGCGCCCCCAACCGACCTCGACCTCATGACCGATCTGAAACAATTCATCCGCGATGTCGCCGATTTCCCACGGTCGGGCATCATTTTTCGCGACATTGCCCCATTACTGCGCAGCCATTTCGGGCCAACCATCGAGACGATGAGCGGCTTGCTGAGCGCCGAGGAATGGGAGCGGATCGACGCTGTTGCGGGCATCGAGTCCCGCGGCTTCATGCTCGGCTCGGCGCTGGCGCTTCGGCATGGCAAGGGCTTCGTGCCGATCCGCAAAAAGGGGAAGCTGCCGCCGCCGGTGGTCAGCATCCCGTACCAGCTCGAGTACGGCGAGGGTGTGCTGGAAATGCAGCAAGGAAACGGCCGGCTGCTGTTGATCGACGACGTGCTCGCCACCGGCGGCACCCTGGCCGCCGCGGCCGATCTGTGCCTGCTCGCGGGCTACCGGGTCGATGCCCTGGCGGTGCTCATCGATCTCAATCTGATCAAGGACTTCCGTTGGGAAGGCCAGGCGGCGCGGACCGTCATCCGATACTGATCGGACACAAGAACTGACAAATCTTCACGCGGGGCCAGAGTGCCCGCCGCCGCGCCCTCGCTGACAATGCTGTCCATAGCCGGACCAAGGATGTCGTTTGGGGGTGCCATGAAAGATTCAGCGAAGCGGGCGCTGGCCGCCCTGATCATGACCATCGGACTGACCACGCAGGCTGTGGCCGTCGAGCCGGGCCAGGTCGTCGACAACTTCCGCCTGCTCGATCAGCAGGGCAAATCGCACGAGCTCTACTACCTCTCGGACATGAAGGCCGTGGTGCTGATGGTGCAGGGAAATGGCTGCCCCATCGTGCGCCAGGCGTTGCCGGCGCTCGCCGAGGTACGCGCGAAGTATCGGGCCCAAGGCGTCGAGTTCCTGCTGCTGAATTCGAACCTGCAGGACACGCGCGAGCTGGTCGCCAAGGAAGCGAGCGAGTTCAAGATCGACTTCCCCATCCTGCTCGATGACTCGCAGCTCATTGGCGAGGCGCTCGGTGTGGTGCGCACTTCCGAAGTGTTCGTCATCGATCCCAAGGGCTGGCAGCTCAAATATCGCGGCCCGATGGATGACCGGCTCTCTTATGAGCGCCAACGTCCGGCGAAGCATCACTATCTGACCGATGCGCTCGATGCCGTGCTCGCCGGCAAGCCGGTGCAGACACCGCAGGCCGACGGCGTGGGCTGCCTGGTCAATTTCCCCGAGCGCGATCGCAAGATGAGTCACAACCAGATCTCCTATTCGAAGGAGATCGCACCGCTGCTCAAAGACCGTTGCGTCGTGTGTCATCAAGTTGGCGGCGTCGGCCCGTGGGCCATGACGAACTACGACATGGTGAAAGGCTTCGCGCCGATGATTCGCGAAGTGCTGCGCACTCAACGCATGCCGCCGTGGCATGCCGATCCTCATTACGGCACGTTCGAGAACGCGCGCGGCCTCACCAGCGATCAGCGCAAACTGCTGGTGCATTGGATCGAAGCAGGGGCGCCTCGCGGCAGCGGCGACGATCCGCTGTTGGCGGTCAAGCCGGAAATCAAAGAATGGAAACATGGCAAGCCGGACCTGATCGTTGAAATCCCCGCGTACGACATTCCCGCGACTGGCGTCATCGAATATCAGTATCCGCGCGTGAAGAACCCGCTCGGCCGCGACGTGTGGATTACCGCGGTCGAAATTCATCCGGGCGCGAAACAGGCGATTCATCACATCATCGCCAACGATCCGGTGGTCGCCGGCTCCACCGGCGAGCGCAGCGGCGGCAATCTTGCAGGCTTCGCGCCCGGCATGGAGCCGATCGTTTATCCGCAAGACACCGGCGTGCTGTTCCCGAAGGACGCGGACTTCGTGTTCCAGATGCACTACACGCCGAACGGCAAAGCCGTCACGGATCACAGCAAGGTCGGCTTCTACTTCCGCGAAGCCAGCAACCCGCCGAAATATCCGTTGCATCTCACGGCGCTGACCGATTTCAAGTTCGAGATTCCGCCGGGTGCGAAGGAACACACCACCACGGTGACGCGCCCAATTCAGCGCGACATGTTGATCTACAACATCATGCCCCACTCGCACCTGCGTGGCCGCGCCGGCACGATGACTGCCGTTTATCCGGATGGGCGCGAAGAAATTCTGCTCAACGTGCCCAAGTACGACTTCAACTGGCAGACGGTGTACGAATATCGCCAGCCGAAAACCATCCCGGCCGGTTCGAAGCTGGTGTGGCGCTTCAGCTGGGACAACTCGACGCAGAATCCCGCGAATCCCGATCCGAGCAAGCCGGTGCGCTGGGGCGATCAGACCTTCGAAGAAATGGGCATCGGCTTCGTGCGCTTCCGTTATCTCGACGAGACCACCGACACGCGGAGCCAGAAGACCGCGGCACTCGACGATTAAATTTACGTCAGCTCGCTGAGCGGGCAACTCTTACAGGGCGGCTCCACGAGCCGCCTTTTCTTTTGTATGCGCGGTTTTTAGCGCTGTAGAAATACCTACCAGCGTAACTGTCGCCAATTGGCGAACGGGTTCAGATCAGGCCGTTATTGCGGTTCAGTTTCGCTATAGTTCGCGTCTGCCGACAGATCGGCAGCAACTAGACCTATAAGGATTCGTGCTGATGTTGAGAAAGGTGCTGCTAGCGCTGCTGCTGGTGCTAGGACCGGCGTCCGCCTTCGCCGCGACGATGTATATCTCCGATGAGCTGACTGTTCCTCTGCGTCGCGGCCCATCGAACGGCCACAAGATCATCAACGCCGCGTTGCCGACCGGTCTCGCGTTGGAAGTGCTCGGCGAAGACAAGGCCGCGGGGTTCACGCAGGTGCGCACACCGAATGGCACGGAGGGATGGTTACCCACTCAGTACCTGGTCGGTCAACCCGTCGCGAAGGACCGACTCGCCGCCGCGACCAAGCGCGTCGAGGCCCTCGAAGCGCAGCTGAAATCGACTCGCGACAATTACCAGGACGTGCGCGGTGCACGCAGCGAGATCGAAGGCAAAGCCAACGAGCTCGCCAAAGAAAATCAGAAACTGCAAACCGAGCTGGCGGAGATTCGCCGCGTCTCGGCTACCGCGATCACGCAGTTCGAAGAGAACAAACAATTGAAGGCCAGCAATGCGTCGCTGACCACGCAGGTCACGCAGCTGACCGACGAAGTGCAGGACCTGAAGCGCAATGTGATGTTGCGCTGGTTGTTGTCCGGCGGCGCCCTGGTGCTGATTGGCTTGGCGCTCGGCGCATGGATCAAATCGCGACCGAAGCGCAGCACCTGGGCATAAGTAAGAAGCGTTAGGGTGGGCTCTGATGGCGGAGCCCCGAACAGAAGCCTGTGAACGATCGCGGCGTCAGTGTTGAGAGATCGTTGTGCCAGGGCCTGCAGGAGGACACCGATTAGCCAAGGAACAACGGGCCAACTCGCAAAACCTTACTCGCCTCGATCGCTCACAGGCAGGCTCACAGATTGACATGAGACCAGCACGATCACATCGGACCCGGGAGCGGACTCGCAGTTTCGAATGAGCTGCTTGTTGGTATAGATCCGGTAGCCCTCGGAAATGAACCCTGGGGGTGCGAAAAAAATTCTACGAACTAACGGCAACCGCACCGCAGGCGTTGGGCCCGCATCAAGAGCGGGGCAACATTTCGCTGCTGCCGTCGACGCGCGCTCGAAACATCTGCCCGTCCTTGCGAATCATCAGACCTTCCATTACGGGCGCCTGAGTCTGCTCATCCCGATGCGGATAAACCTGCACCGCGATTACGCGTCCGCCATATAGAGAAGTGACGGCCGGCACGGTCGTATGCCCAACCAGAATTGCCTTTACGCCGAAGCGCCCGCGAATCAGCTCGATGTCACTTTGCTCCGCGACCCTGAAGCCGCCTTTGCGAGCCGCGTCCTGAAAATAACCGCGATACCACAGTGGCCCGTTCTGACCCATCACGAATTCGGTTTGCATATCGGCGGATGCGCCTGGCTCCAGCAAGGCGCCGCGCACTGTTTGATTCACAGCCGACAACGTCAGCCCGCGATCGACCAGCTCACGCGAGATGCCGCCGTGCAAACACAGATATTGGCCGAGCCGGAACACGGCGGCTTTGCTACGCAACCACTGGCCGAGTAATGTTTGCTCGCTCCAGAGCAATGTGTATCGATCGGCGCCAAGCAGCGCAGCGACCCGTCGATATTTCGGATTCAGATAACGATCGTCGCCGGTAAGCACCATCGACTCGTGATTGCCGATCGCGAGATGCACGCCGCCGCCGATCCGCGCCGCTTCCGCTTCGAGCTTGTAAATCAACCACAGCAGCTCGGTCTGGTTCGGGCCGCGGTCGAACACATCGCCGAGCACAGCGAGATGACCTTTGCCGAACGACCAGCGCAGGCGCTCGTCGATGATTCCGTGCCGCTGCAGGAGCTGCACGGCGATCTCGAATTCTCCGTGCGTATCCGCCATCACGAAGATCGGCGTGCGTGGGTTGACGCGAATCTCATCGTCCGCCGGCTGCGCCGGGGCGCGCAATTTCACCTCGAACGCAGGCAACGAGCCGACAGCCGCGAGGGTCACTGCATCGCCGATCTCGACGGCCTGATCCCGTACTTGCGGACCCTCGCTGGCCGCTTCGACCCAGCGTGAGCGCCAGCTGCCGTCGGCGGCGCGGATGACATAGGGCCCGTCCTGCAGGGATTCGGCTTGCGCCAGGCCAACGCCGAAGGCCAGCGCCACGGCGGCGATCAGTATCTGAAGAAGATGCGACATGGATCGCATCATAGAGCAAATATTTCTTTGCCAGCCGCCGGCCGCGTCACGGCGCCGAAACCACATCCCCACCTGAACGCGAACAACCTGCAGGAATGCCCAATTGAGAGTCCCGGCGGCTTTCAGCCGCGCCGGATTTGGTTACTATCGACACCGATGAGCACCGTCACTCTTGGTCCAGCGCGCATGGGGGATGCACCTGCCATTGCCCACCTGTCGCGCGACCTGATCGAAGCCGACCTGCCCTGGAGCTGGACGCCCCGGCGCGTAGCCAGCCTGATGCGCCAGCGCGAAAGCGCTGCCGTGATTGCGCGCGATCAGAATCGTCTGGCCGGATTCATCCTCGCCCAGTACGGCGACGAGTCGGCGCACATCGCATTGCTGGGCGTCGCGGACGAATATCGCCGGCAAGGCATCGGCCGGCGCATGGTGCAGTGGGTGGAGGAGACGGCGATGGTCGCCGGCCTGTTCCTGGTGCGGCTGGAAGTGCGCGCCATCAAGCGTGAGGCGCGCCATTTCTACGCAAGGCTGGGCTACCGCGAGACCGATCGCGTCGATGGCTACTACAGCGGCCTCGAAGACGCGATCAAGATGTCACGGGACCTGCGCGCGCTGTCCACCTCGAAGTAGGCGACCTCAAAACAGCTCGCCCGCCGGCCCCGGCATCATCTGCGAGCGCACCAGCGGAATCGGCGGACCGCCGTACGACAGGAACTCGTCGTTGAACAGCTTCCACGCCTCGCGTCCGCCGCGACTGCCGGACCAGTCGTCACGCAGCTTGCGGATCATGAGCTTGCCCAGCGTGTAATTCAGATAACCGGGATCGTAAGTGCCGCGCGCCGCCTGTTGTCGCGCATTGCCTGCATCCTGAAACGCCTTCTCCTTGAACATCTGTTCGCACTGGGCAACGGTCATGCCTTGCGTGTGCAGTCCGATTGCGCACATGTAACGCACGTTCCGCAGCAGCGCGTTCAGCAACTGGCCGATGTGCAGCTCCGGCTCGGTGGCCGCGATGCCATGCTCGATCATCAGCTCTTCGCCGTAATGGGCCCAGCCTTCGGCGAAGGCGTAGCCGACGAATAACTGACCAAATCGCCACGGCGAACGATTCGAATGCAGGAACTGCAGGAAGTGGCCCGGCCACACTTCATGAATCGAAGTGAACAGCAGATCGGCCTTGCCGGGGATGTACTCGTCCTGCTCCGCTTTGGACCACTTCGGATCCGGCGGCGCGATGTAGTAGACCGAAGGCAGTTCCTTCTCGAACGGCCCGGGAATGTTGATGTACGCGAAGTTCTGGCGTCGATACGCCGGCGCTGCTTCGACCTTCGCTTCCTCGGTGCCCGGAATGCTGACGATGTCGTGATCCAGAATGTACTTCTTGATGGTCTCGAGCTGGGCTCGCGCCCCCGCGACGGCGCCGCCCTCGGGCTTGTCGGCCTTCACGCGAGCGACGCACTCCTCGATCTTCGCGCCCGGCGCGAACGCCTTGCACGCTTCATTGAGCGCAGACAGGTTGCGCTCCAGATCGGCGCGACCGATTGCCTCGATCTTTTCCAGGGGCACATCGACGTTCTCCGTCATTCGCAACATGGCCGCGAAGCGCTCGGGGCCAAGCGCGTAATTGTCGTTGGCCGTCGCACGCTGCGATTCCAGCCACTTTGCGAAATCCTCCATCGCCACCGCGGCGGGCTCGATCGCGGCGGTCAGTTCTTTCTTCAGATCGTCGGGTATTTCCGCGAACGCCTGCGGCACATCGTTGCGATAAAAATCCACGAAGCCGCCGAAGCTCGCGACGCCGAAATCGATGAAGGTCCGCGGCAACGGCAGTTGCAGATTCGCTTTGATCTGCTCCAGCGCGTTCGGCACCTGCTTCACATAGGCGATGAATGCGCGCGCCCGCTGATCCGCGGGTGCATACGGCGTCGTGACATAGGTGCTCGGATCCAAACCGGAGTCGAAGTACCAGGCCGGGTTGGTGAAAGGCTGGCGCATGTCGCGCAGCGCGAACAAATCGTTATCGATGCGGCTCACGACGTAGTCGCGCTGAAACCGTTCCTCTGGCATCAGGCTGTCGTCTTTGAAGCCGACTGCCTTGGCGCGCATCTGCTCGAGTCGCGCGATCTCTTTCTTGATGCCCTCGGCGCTCCAGTCCGGCATCTGGCCATCGAACTCGTGTTTGCCCTGCGCCACCGCAAAACTGGGATGAGCGCGGAAGTAGCCGTCGACGAACTCATCGACGTACTTGGTCCACTCGACGTTGACGACCGGCGCCGGCGGCTCGGTGGCTCGAGCATTCGGCTTGGGCGAGCGATCGCAGCCGGCCAGCGCGGCCAGCATCGTGATGACGCACAGGGTGCGACGTAGACCTGACATTCCCAATCCTCGGCGAAAGATGAGCGGCGATGATACCCGCTCAACGCCGGTACTGGGGGACGCCGGCGGGCAGCCGGCGTCCAGCGAAACGAGTTAGGCAATATTTACGCAGGTTCAGAAGTTCATCCGCAACGACACGCCGTAAGTCCTCGGCATGTTGGTCAGATAACCGACGCGGGCGCGAAAGCCACGCTCGCGATCCAACGACAGGAACGCACGTTCGTCCGACACATTGTTCACATACGCCGCCGCCTCCCACACCTCCGACTTCACGCCGAAGCGAAAATTGCCCAGATCGTAGCTGGGCAGCTCCGGATCGAAGGTGAACTGGGAGATCGTCGGGTCGCCGAACGGGAAGAAGCCCGGCGCTCCGGCACAACCCACGCAACCGGTCGTCGGTTCCTGGTCCGCCAGCTGTGTGTAGGACGAGCCCACGTGCTGGAAAGTAAGGTTCACGAATCCATCCAACGCCGTCGAGAACGCCCAGTTGTATGTAACGCTGGCCGCTGCCTGAAACTCCGGCGACGTCGGCAGCCGGTTGCCGTCGCGAATGCCCGCGATCGGCACGCCGCTCGCATTCAGCCGCGACTCGGTGATCTCTGCCTGTACATAGGTCGCCGACAACCCGAAGTCCCAGTGCTCATCGGGCCGCGCATATAGTTCCACTTCTGCGCCTAGCGCCTCGGCCTGGGCGTTGAGCACGATGCGCGACGAGCAGGAGCCGGCGTCGGCGATCACTTGCAGATCGTCGATATCGGAATAGAACACCGAAGCGTTCAACGTGACTCGCCGGTCGGCCAGCAGCGTCTTCGCGCCCAGCTCGTAGTTCAGCACTTTCTCGTCCCCGAACGTCGGCTGACCGCCGTAGGTCACGCGATCGTCAGGAGTGCAAAGCGAGACGTTGAGCGGGTCGTTGATGCCGCCCAAACGGAACCCGCGTGCCACCTGCGCCGTGAGCAACACATCGTCGTCCGGCTCGAAAGAAAGAATCACGCGCGGCGAAAAGCCGTCCGAGTCGGTCGAGCCCGGCTGGTTCGTGTAGCCCAAGTCCGCGAACGCACCGGCGAAGGTCAGGGTCCGGTCTTCCTTGAAATCGTAGTAGCGCAGTCCGCCGGTCAAGCTCCACTGCTCGTTGAAGTGCATTGTGCCTTCACCGAACACCGCGTACTGCCGGAAGCTGTAAGGCACATTCGAGAAATAAGGCGTATCGGGCGGCGCATTGAAGCCGGCGCTGGTCGGGAATCCCAAGCGCGTGAGCAAGGCATCGTAGCCGGGCGTCGGCAGGCTCTGCCCGTAGTCGCGATCGATGTCCTGATAGAAGGCGCCGACCAGCCATTCGAAAGAACCGCCTCCGTCGGAAGCGAGCCGCAGTTCCTGACTGAACGCTTTGAGCGAAGTCACATCGTAGAGGGGCGAGTTCAGGCGCACGTCCGCCGAGGTCACGGGAATTTCGGCTATGCCGCTGAATGTCAATGTGACGCTGCCGCTCAGCTGGCTCGCATCGCGCAGCACCGTCAGATCGCGGTCGGTGTAGGAACTCACGGAAGTCAGCGTGACGCCGCCGAGACCGAATTCCATCTTCAGATCGGCAAGCGTGAGCTCGTCGTCGATGCCTTCGCGGATCTGCGTGACCTGACCACGCTCGCCGGGATTCACCGGCGGCTCGGTCGTCGTGTAGGGGTTGCCGAGAATGTTATAGACGTCGATGCGGGGATACCCGTCCGTCTCCAGCTTCTGATAAACAATGCGCGGCGTGATGGCAATCTGCTCGCTGGGCTGGATGAGCAGCGCGACGCGGGCGCCGCTCTTCTCACCGCTGTTGACATCCTCCCGGACGGCGCGACCGGGATAGAATGAATCGATAAAGCCGGCCTGCTCGTTGTAGTAGCCGACCAGTCGCAGTGCCGTGGTCTGTCCCATGGGCGCATTGATCATGCCCTTGATGGCGCCGCCCCAATCGGCATCGGTGCCGGTATAGCCACCCACTTCGACCGCGCCTTCGAACTCACCCAACTTCGGCTGACGCGTGATGTAACGCACTGTGCCCGCCGACGAGCCCGCGCCGAACAAGGTTCCTTGCGGGCCGCGCAGCACTTCGAAGCGCTCCAGATCGAACAGATCCAGATCGGGCGTGAACAGCGCGACCGAGATCGCCGACTCGTCGAGATAGACGCCGACGGATTCCTTCACGCCCGGCTGATCGCGCACCACCTGTCCGGCGCTGATGCCGCGAATCGCCACCTGGCTCTGGCCGGGCCCGAGATCGGTGATGGTCAACCCCGCGAAGTTGCGCGACAGGTCGACGATGTTGTCGGAACCGGAGTTGCGGATCTGCGTCTCGCTCGCGGCCGCGACGGAAAACGGCACGTCCTGCAAAGCCGTTTCGCGCTTCTGCGCGGTGACGACGATGGTGTCCAGAATATTCGTGTCGGCTGCTGCGGGCGTGGCTGCTGCCGCGCTTCGCGGCGTCATCGCCAATCCCAGTGCAGAAGCGATCGCGATCAAGATCACGTCATTGTGCTTGCTCATTGGATCCTCCCAGATTGTCGAAACGGCCGCGCTCAGAACTTGAGCGCGGCTCGGGCATGGAAATACCTGCCGGGCACCGGGTAGAGCGTGCCGTCGTAGTTGTTCAAATCGCAGCTCAGGCACGGCGGAGGATCTTCGTCGAGGACGTTGTTGACGCCGATGGCCACCTGCAATTGTTGATCGAAGACCGCTGGCGTCCAGCTCAGCTGCAGGTCGGTGAAGACCTTGCTTTTCATCTCGTTGGTCAGGTTCACCGGGTCGGAACACACCTCTGGCACACCGGCATCGACCAGCGTACCGGGGCAGATCTCGGTGAGATCGCTCAGATAGCGCAGCGTCAGCGAGGTGATGAAGTCATGGAACAGCCAGTCGACGGCGAGCGTGGACTTGTAGCGCACATAGCCGCGCGTCGGCGATCCGACTTCGATGCCGGCACGCTCGGTGGCTACCAGTCCGTTGGTGCCCAACGTGAACTCCTTGTAGCCGGCGAGGTAAGTGTTCGCCCATTGGAAACGGAACGAGCCGAAGCTGCCCTCGGACGTCGCGAGCAGTACCGTCCAGTCGAAGCCGTCGGTTTCGATGCGGCCGATGTTGGTGAGCTGATTGGCGAACGCGGTGATCGATCCGCCCGGTCCGCGCACGATGCCATCGCAGAACAACGGCGTGAGTGTGTTCACACAATTGGTCAGCTGACTCTGCGCCGACAACGCCTGGATCGCGTCCTCGAGCTTGATGTCGTAGTAATTGACGTCGAAGGTGAGCTGGTCGATCCAGTCGGCATTCTCGGCCCACGACGGGTTGTACGCGAAACCGATGTTGATCGTTTCCGACGTCTCGGGCTGCAGCTCTTCGTTGCCGCCGGTCTGCACGCTGATCTGCTGGTTGATCTGCGTGAACGAGGTCGGCACGCCCAGCGCCGCGCAATTGGTCCGCACCGTCGCCGAGGGGTTGGCCAGATAATTGGAGCAGGGATCGTTGATGTTGCTGTCGAAGCGCGAGCCGCTATTGAACAACTCACCGATGTTCGGCGCCCGGAAGCCTTCGGAGTAGCTGGCGCGCAACGCCAGATCGTCGATGACGCGCCAGTAGATGCCACCCTTCAGAACGTTGTCGCTGCCGATGTTGTCGTAGTCGGAGTAACGCACTGCCGCCGACAACTCCAGCCGTTTGAACGCCGGCACCTCCGCCAGCACCGGCGCGCGCAACTCGAGATAGGCTTCGCGTACTCGCGTCTGACCATCCGTCGGTTGCGCCGGCACGTCGGCAGTCTCTCCTGCCTGTACCGCGGCGTCTGGCGTGAACGAGCCGGACTCCTTGCGATATTCGAAGCCCACTGCGTACGCGAATGCACCGGCCGGCAGATCGAACAAGTCGCCGCTGACGTTCGCGATGACGTCATTCAGCTCCTGCTCGCTCTGATCGCTCTGCGTGAACGTTGCCCATCCGAGCATCTCCGGCGTGATGCTGCCCTCGCCGTTCGCGCCCTGACCGCCAAAAATATTGAATGGCACGCAGCCGGGCACGGCCAGACAGGCAGCCTCCGGCCCGAGCGCCAGCGCGGTCTTGCGCGAATTGAATATGTTGTGACCCTGCTGTGAAGCGTTGTTGCGCCCCCAGTTCAAACTCACATCCCAGAACAACGGCTTGTTGCCGAACTGCAGGTCGCCGCTCAACGTGCCGGACACCATCCAGGTGTCGACGGTTTGATCGAAGATGCGCGGCCCGGCCTCCAGCGGACGCCGGCCGATCGTGATCAGATTGTCGGTGCCATCCAGATCGATGCCGAACGGGTTGTAACGCTGGTCGGCCGGAATGAAGATATTGTCGAAGTAGAAGCCGGAGCCGGCATCGGAGCCGAGGAACAGCGGATTCGGCGCCGCCTGGTTGCTCGACTTGCGATTGGTGTACGCCGCCGTGAAGCGGACCAGCACGTTGTCCGCAACATCGTATTCGGCCTTGCCGAACAGGTTCACGCGCCGGTTCGGCGTCACCAGATAATTGTACGGCCGGAAGTTGAAACGGTCCGCCGTGCCGAACTCATGAAAGTCGCCGCTGGCGGGATTGTTTGGATCGTAAGCCGGCAGCGTCGTGCCATCGTTGAGCGCACCGGTGTTGAGCGCGAGATTGATGACATCGGGATCGCCATCGCCGTCCACGTCACCGCGTGGGTCGAGGAAGATGTAGCGTCCTTGCGGCGTGCCCGAGCTGCCACCGACTCCGGGAGGCGCTCCAAAAATAACCTCGCGCGACAACTCGCGGTCTTTCGAGAACACCGCGTCCTGCCGCGAGTAGCTCGCGGCAAAGAAGGCGCGACTGCGCTCGGCGCCGGCGCCAAAAGAAACACTGTAGTCCTGAGTGTAACCGTCGCCTTCATCGAACATTCCCTGGTTCGTCTCGAAACCGGCGCCGCTGAAATCGGAGCGAGTGATGATGTTGACCACGCCGGCAATCGCATCCGATCCATAGATCGGCGACGCGCCGTCCTGTAGCACTTCGATGCGCTCGATGGCCGCGGTCGGCACCGTGTTCAGATCGACTGAACCGGACACGCCGCTCGCCGACGAGCCGCGCACCCAACGTTTGCCGTCGACCAGGACCAGCACGCGTTTGGCACCGAGATAGCGCAGATCGATCTCGCTCGCGCCGGCGCCGATGCCGCCGCCGTCCGGTGGAAAGCCAAGATTGCCGCTGGAGTTGTTGGAACGATTGATGGCCGAGCCCGAGATGGGCAATCGCTGCAAATAATCGGCTACCGAGATTTCACCGCTGCGATCGATATCCGCCGCGGTGGCCGTCTGCAATGGCGCGACGCTTTCCACCGGATTCTGGCGAATGCGCGAACCGGTGACGACGACTTCTTCGGGCTGTTCCCCGGCCCAAGCCGAGCTGGCGCACACCATGAGTGTTGCCTGGGCAACACACACGCTGGCCGTTGCGGACAAATGACGGGCGCTCCAACGATCGATCTTTCTTCTTTCCATGATCGTGACCTCCGCTGGGAGAAGGTCGGAACGTAACACCGATCATGGCAACGCCAATACGTCTATATACTGAACGTCTATAGCAGTATGCATCTGCTTGGATTGCATACTTTTCCGCTGCCGCTTTTTCGCATCACCTCATAGTGCAGCGCAATGATTTGCGCGTATACAACGAATGCCGCGAACTCGAAAACGTCGCAGTAAACGTCACAGTAAATTAGCTAACAAATAGCGGTAGGCCTCGGGCGCGACCAGCGCGACGTATACCAGGCCGGTGATGGCGCCCGTGAAATGAGCGTCGTGATTGATGCGACCTTGGGGATTGCGCGAAGCCCACCAGCTATAGGCGAGGAAACCGATGCCGAACAACGGCGCCGGAATCGGCACCGGGATGGGAATGATGTACAGCGAGTTGTCGGGAAACAGCACGATGGCCGCGAACAGGACTGCCAGGATCGCGCCGGACGCGCCGAGGCTGGCGTATTCGGGGTCGCTCTTGTGTTTGATGTAAGTGCCGACATGACTGATCAGCATGCCGGCGAAATATAACGTCAGGAAGTGAACCCAGCCGATCGCGCGCTCCAGCAGGAAGCCGAACGCCCAGAACGTCACCATGTTGAAGATCAGGTGCATCAGGTCGCCGTGCACCAGGGTGCTCGTCACGATGGTGTGGTACTGACGACGCCGCAGGAACCAGTACGGCCGGAAGATGCAGTGCTCGATGACCTTGGTATTGCCGAACAGGCCGACCAGACTGGTAGCGATGGTGACGACGAAAATGATCAGCGCGGGGGACAACTGCAAGCTCACGTGAGATTCCCAAGGACGGCGACGCCGCTATTGTGCCGGAATCGTCCGACGCGGGTGCGCCTCACGAGTCCCAAAACCCGCTTTATGGCGTAGCGTCGCGGGGGTACCGTAACCCTGTCATGTCTTCCCAACCCGCCGCCGTAGCCGACGACCATCGCATCGGCATGCTCGATACGATGCGTGGTATCGCCGTGCTCGGCATCCTGCTGATGAATATCACCGGCTTCGGGCTGCCGTATGCCTATGACAACCCGACGGTCTGGGGCGCCAACTCAGCGACCGATCTGGCCGTCTGGCGCGTCATGGCGCTGTTCTTCGAAGGCACGATGCGCGGCTTGTTCACGCTCCTGTTCGGCACCAGCGCTTTGTTGTTTCTACAGCGTCACGCAGCACGCGCCAACGATCTGCGACCGGCCGATTTGTATTTTCGACGCACGCTGTGGCTGATCGTGTTCGGGTTGGTCAATGGCTATGTGCTGTTATGGAGCGGCGACGTGCTGTTCTATTACGGCTTCGCCGGCCTGGTGCTGTTCGTATTCCGCGATCTCTCGCCACAGCGCCTGTTGATCCTCGCCGCCGTGTTCATGTTCTTTCAGACCGCGATCTCGGCCGGCGAGTGGCTGGATTTCCATGAGACGCAGGCGCTCGCACAGGCGGCGAATGAACGGCGGGCAGCGGGCGAGCCGCTGGCCGACGGCGATCAGGAAGCCATCGATGCCTATGCCGCCCTGCAGGCCGAGTTCCAACCGGCGCGCGAGAACCTGGAAGCCTATGTCGCCAACGTCCGTGACAGCTACGCGTCCGCCTTCGCCGTGCTTCGGGGCGACACCTGGTTCATGCAAAGCGTGTTCTTCTTTCGACACGGCATCGTCGAGTGCTTCGGCATGATGCTGTTGGGCATGGCGCTATTGAAATGGGGCGTGCTGACGGGCGCGAGCTCGAACCGCACCTACCTGGCGATGATTGTGATCGGCTACGCCATCGGACTGATCGTGAATGCCGCCGAGGTCCGCGAACTGGAGGGTGGCGGCTTCTCGGCCGAAGCGATGATGAATGCCCTTCTTACTTACGATCTCGGCCGGATTCCGATGACACTCGGACATCTCGGACTGATTGCAATCATCTGCCGGACGCCCTGGCTCGCGAACGCAGCGCGCGCCTTTGCCGCCGTCGGGCAGATGGCCCTGACGAACTACCTGACGCAAAGCTTGTTGTGCCTGTTCATCTTTACCGGCGCCGGTCTCGCCTGGTACGGCCAGCTCGCGAGACATGAGTTGTATTACGTGGTTGCGGCGATCTGGGCGATACAGCTGATCTGGAGCCCGCTGTGGCTGCGGCACTTCCGTTATGGACCCGCGGAATGGTTGTGGCGCTCGCTCACCTACTGGCGGTTGCAACCGATGCGAGGCATGGAGCGCCGCCCGCAGGCGGCGCTGTTGCGTACCGACCGATGATTTGAACTACGCGCGACGACGCCGGCGCATCGCGCCGATTCCCGCCATCCCGACCGCAAAGAGCGCCAGCGAACCCGGCTCGGGCACGTTCGTCTGGGGTGGCACATTGCCGCCAGCGCGGTAGAGGAGCCAACCCACGTTCTCGGCCGCATCCATGAGCGCGACATCCGCCACGTCGTTGGCCTTGAACAGACCGCCAAGATCGCCTTCGTGGGTGTACTGGAGGAAGCCCGCCTGAACGTTATCTTCCGAAAGGAAGCCGACCATATTACTGAGGCCGCCGGGGCCCGAATTCCCCAGCAGGTCGGTCAAGACGTTGGGCAGGGTACTATTGCACGTGTCCGAGCCGACTGCCGTGCAGGCGTTGGTCAGGCCTTGCAGCAAGGCATTGGTGAACAGTTGCGCCTCACCGTTACGGGCAAACTGCCATCCTTCGTACTGACCGCCGCTCGAAATCGCTGCCAATGTTTCCGCGTACGTCAGATCGCCCAGCACGTCCCACCGCAGCCATTCATAGTTGTTCAAGCTGTCGGTGATGATTGCCGTGCTGCCGTCGTCGTCGCTCGACAACGCGCCAAACGAAACCGGCACGGCATTGGCGGCAAGGGGGAGCGCCACGAGTCCCGCGGACAGCGCAGCCAAAACTTTCTTATTCATGATTCTCCTGCGTTCGTTGATTTATGAGTTCGTCGAGCGGCGCAGTATCCAAAAACGGTTCGGCTCTGAGAATGAGTCTTTCGAGCCGTTTACTACACACGCGTGCGTGGCAGACTTCGGGCTCTGTCAGAGTCGGCGACAGTGCCCTTAAGGGATGCTCGAGAGATCAGGCGGCGGGCGCCGCGCTCTGCGCTTCGAATATTTTTCGCACCGAGACCATCGTGTCGGCCTCGTCGGGCCGCTTGTCATCGCGATAACGTTTCACTCGCGCCAGCCGTAACGCCAGCCCGCCGGGATAGCGCGGACTCGCCTGCAGGTCGCTGAACGCAATCTCCACGACCAGCTCCGGGCGGATATAGACGGTCCAATCGTCACGATGAGTCTCGCGCGCCAGGAACTCCTTCGTCTGCCACTCGAGCATCGCGTCCGTGAGACCTTTGAAGGTCTTGCCGAGCATGACGTACTCGCCCGTCGCCGGATCGAGCGCACCGAGATGCAGGTTCGACAACTTGCCCGTGCGCCGGCCATGCCCCCACTCGGCGGCGAGCACGATCAGATCCAGCGTGTGAGCTCGCTTGATCTTGAGCCAGCTCGCGCCACGATTGCCCGCTTCGTAGGGCGCCGATAGCGCTTTCGCCATGATGCCTTCGTGACCGGCGGCCAGTGCAGCGTCGTAGAATGCACTGGCCTCGTCCTCGGACGCCGTTACCAATCTTGGAATGATCAGATCCGCTGGAACGGCCCGCGCCAGAGCTTCGTAGCGATCGCGCGTCGGTCGATCGGCGAGACTCTCCTCGCCCAGGCGCAAACAATCGAAGAAGTAAGCACGCATTGGCAACTCGGCGCGCAGCTTCTCGACATCGAGCTTGCGTCCGAAACGACGCATGGTGATCTGGAATGGATGCGGTCGACCCGCCGCAGTGAAGGCAATCGCCTCGCCATCGAGGATGACTTCGCGCGCCGGCAACCCTTTCACGAGCTCCGCGATCTCGGGGACTGCAGCCGTCACATCGTTGAGGCTGCGCGTATAGATATGAACCGAGTCGCCGCTTTTGTGAACTTGGATGCGCGCACCATCCATCTTCCACTCGAAGACAGTGTCTTCGCCGAGCTGTTCCAACGCTTCGCCAACATCGGCCGCCGTTTGCGCCAGCATGGGCGCGACCGGCGATAGCAGCTCCAACTGAAAGCTCGCCAGCGCGTTTTCACCTTCAACCAGCGCGGCGTGCGCAACAGCGCCGAGGCTCTTCGCATACATCGCCGCGCGCCGGACTTTATCCACTGGAATGTCGGCGGCCGCCGCGATTGCATCCGCCATCACGCCCGCGAGCGCGCCCTGGCGCAGTTCGCCGATCAGCAGGCGCATCAGGAAATGTTGTTCTGCCTCGGTCGCGCGAGAAAACAATTCGCGTAGTGCATCGGCGCGGCGCGATGTCGATCCGCCCCCGCGAATGCTCGCGATCTCGGTCAGCCGTTGGTCGATTTCCAGAACGGACAATGCGGGCTCGCTCGCTGAGGCCGCTGCGCTTGCGATCTTCAGCACCGAGTAGCCGATGCCGAACTTCCCCTGCGGCGTTTCTCCGGAGAGATAGGCGACGCCAATGACGATCTCATCCGCCTCGAACTGTCGCAGACAGGCGGCCAGCTCGCGCACCTTCGCCAGCCGCGCCGACGTGGACGCAACTTTGGACGATGTCTCGACGATGACCGCCAATAGCGTCATGACTCAAAGGATCGTTACTTCTTCACCGCCCGCGCACGGCGCCGGAACAGCTCGGCCAGCGTATCGCTCTCCGCAAGCTCGGCCGCCGCGCCAAATGCGGCCGCCGCTTGATCGTGCTCCTCGAGGGCTTCATGCAGTTCCGCCATCGTGGCGTGGTACACCATCGTGTCCTGAATTGCATGCAGCTCATCGCTGGCCCGCAGCGCCAGCAGCGCCTCTTGCGCACCACGCGCGTAGCGTAACGCGATGACCCGGTTCAAAGTTGCAACCGGGCTCGGGAATGATTCGCACAACTGATCGTAGTGACGCACGATCTGCGCCCAGTCGGTTGTTTCCATGCTGGCGGCGCCGGCATGCACGGTCGCGATCGCCGCCTCGATGTGATAACGAGTCAGCGCCTCGCCGCGGATGGATCGTGAAAAGAACTCCATCCCGGCGTTGATGGCTGCCTGATTCCAGCGCGAACGATCCTGCTTGGCCAGCGGCACGGGACGACCTTCGTCGTCCACTCTGGCCGGCGAGCGTGCCGCCGTCAAATGTAACAACGCCGCCAACGCATGTGTTTCGGGCTCCGCCGTCAACGGATGATCGGCCAGCATCCTCACCAGGCGCAACGCGTCGTCGCAGAGCAAGGGCCGGAACCATTGCGGATGTCGCGGACTCAGATAGCCCGCGTCGAACAACAGATAAATCGCATTGAGGATGCGCGGCAAGCGTTCCTGGACCAGCTCTCGCGGGGCGATGTCGAAAGTCACATCCGCATCGCGCAGCTCGCGCTTGGCTCGCACGATACGTTGCACGATGGACTGCGACGACGTCAGCAACGCATGCGCAATTTCCTCGACGCTCAAGCCGCAGGCCAGACGCAGCGTCAATGCCAGCTGCGACGCCGGCGTCAGGGACGGATGACAACAGAAGGCGATCAGTCGCAACAGTTCGTCATTGAAGGCGTGTTCCGAGGGAAAGGAATTGTCCGCCTCGGCCGAGCGTTCCTGCGTAAATTCCTCGGGCACTTCGAAGCGGGCCCGACGCAACTTATCGGTCAACGCATTCCGAGCCGCTGTGTAGAGCCATGCCGACGGATTCGCCGGCACGGCGTTGATCGACCAGTTACGCATCGCCGAGACGAGCGCGTCCTGCACGGCATCCTCGACCATGTCGATGCGCGCCACGCCGGCGCGATTGGCGAGCAGTGCGATCAGCCGACCCGACTCGCGACGGAACAGGTCGGCAACCAGTCCTCTCGCGTCAGGCGCACGGGATGGCATCGATCTCGCGCAACTCGATCCAGCCAAATTCCAGGTGCGGCCCCGAGCCCAGCCGGGCCTGCGCCTGCTCGTAGCTGTCGGCGGTCACGACGAACAGACCGCTGATGATGTCCTTGCCTTCGGCGTAGGGCCCCTCGCTCACGACCATCCTGCCCTTCTCGGAATGCAGATGACGGCCGCCCTCGTCCTTGAGCTTCTTGCCCACGGTGACGAATCCATCGGCACGCAGGCCGTCGATCCAGTCGGTATAGCGCTGGATCAGCGCCTGCATCTGCGTGGGACTGAGCGTGCGAGTAGCGGCGGGATCTTCGTGCAACAGAACCAGATACTCGGCCATGGCGGACTCCTGAAGAAGTGACGGACAGCATACCTGTCCGATGCCATGACGATCCGCTCCGGCCGGAATAGACATTGCCAATAAAAAAGGCACGGCCCATCCGTGGCCGTGCCTGAGTGCAGGATGAGGCGGGAGGTGCCCTCGTCTCCTGCCAACGATGACTGGTGGACGCCGATTACTTGTACTTGTACGCGAGGCGGAGGCCTACCTGGCGACGCTGGCCCCAGCTGTAGAACGTCTGCGGCGTCCCGTAGAAGGCTTCGGTCTTGACCTCCTCATCGAGCGCGTTGGTGATGAACGCCTCGGCGGTCCATTGATCCGTGCTCGAACGGAAGGCGATGGCCGCATCCAGCATGGTGTACGCCGGCTGACGGTCGAAATCCTTCTCTCCCGGATCGGCCGCATTGAGCGTGCCCGCGGGCCGGTCGCCGCGGTTCTCCCAGCTGAGGAAACTCTCGTCGTAGTAGCTAGCTCGAATGCGCGGCACCACCGCAGAACCGCCTGGCAGCGGGAACTCGTGCGAGTACTGCACGGTCAGCTGATACTCCGGCGCATACGGCAGGTTGTTGCCCGCGAAGTTGAACACGTTGCCGACGCAGGCGCCGCTCGACTCCACGCCGAGGGCGCAGGGGTTCCAGATACGGCCGTTTGCGTTGCCGAAGTTCTGGTCGTTGCCGAAGAACTCGTCGTACGTCGCATCCAGATAAGCGAACGTCGCAGCGAGCTGGCCCGCGCCGTCGAACAACCCCGTCGAAGCCTCCAGCTCCAGGCCCTTGATGGTGGCGCCGCCCGCGTTGGTGTTGGTCAGCGTCGACTGGCCGGTGACCGGATCGATCACTGCTCCAGTTACCTGCATGTCCGTGAAGTCCATGTAGAACAGGTTGGCGCTCAGCCGCCAGTCGCTGAAATCCGTCTTGATGCCGAGCTCCGTGCTGGTGACCTCTTCCGGCCTCTGCAGCAGCGAGTTGTTGCGCGAGAAATCGAGCGTGCCGCTCGGTGTCACGAGATCGTCGTAGCCCTTGCCATCCTGCAAGACCCCCGATTTCCAGCCGGTCTCGTACGACAAATACATCATGACCGAATCGGTCAGGTCATATTCGCCGCGCGCCATCCACGTCGTCTTGTCCCAGTCGCCTTTCATGTCGTTGTACTGGCGGTAGTAACAACCCTGCGCCCCATTCAATGCCGCCGCGTTGCGTGCAAGGTTGCTCGGGAGATCGCCGCGCAGGCCGAAGGTGCAGTCGATCGAGCGTCCGCCCTTATCCTCACGGCTATCCTCGATGTAGCGCGCGCCCGCGG
Organism: Steroidobacter agaridevorans; assembly: GCF_009932555.1. GTDB lineage: Bacteria > Pseudomonadota > Gammaproteobacteria > Steroidobacterales > Steroidobacteraceae > Steroidobacter > Steroidobacter agaridevorans. Next base: position 3,398 of record NZ_BLJO01000004.1, on the reverse strand, counting down.
TGAACCGCAGGTCGTCGGTGAACTTGAATGTTCCCTGCGCATACACGCTCTGCGTCTCCAACGAGCGCGCCGGCTGAACGAACGATGACAACACGGTGGCCTGGTCCTGAGGCGTGAAGCCCCAGCTCCCGTGCAGCATGTCGAAGCGGATGCTGTTTTCTTCTTCGAAGTAATAAAGGCCGGCCGTGTAGTTGAAGCGCGCTTCGGACGGATTCGTGAGCTGCAGCTCGTGCTGCGTGCCCTCGTAGGACGAGTCCACGGTGTTGCGCGTGTCGCCCTGCGGCTCGTTGCCGTACATCTGCGCCTGGCTGAACTCGGCGTAGCCGCCGATGTAGCTCAGTGTGTAACCCTCGCCGAAGCCGACATCGAGACGCGTGCGAATGCTGTCCGAATCCAGGTCCAGGTTGCCGGCCGCGGTCGCGTCGTTGACCCGATCCTCGAAGTCCTGGCTGGCCACATCGCCGGTGCCGCGATTGCGGAAATTCTCGTAGACGAGGTGCCAGCGAACATCGTCGGACGGCTGGAATAGCGAGCTGACTCTGAACGAGCTGAGATCGACCGTGCCGTACTTGCGCGAGGAAGCAAACTGATTGCCCGGCGCGTAGTCGGTCTGACCTTCCTGCTCATCCTTCGCGCCCGCGACGCGGATGGCCCAATTTTCCGTGATGGGCACGTTGGCCATGCCGCGCAGCTCCAGCATCGAGTAGCTGCCTGCGGCGATTTCGCCCGAAGCATCGAAGCCGTCCAGACGGGGTTTGGCCGAACGCAGCGACACCGCGCCGCCGGTCGAGTTGCGCCCGAACAGCGTGCCCTGCGGACCGCGCAGCACCTCGACGCCATCGAGGTCGTACATCATCACCGTCGTGCCCTGGGAACGGGCCGAGAACACGCCGTCAGTGTAGAACGCGATGCCCTGATCGCCGGCTTCGGTCTGATTGCGCGTGCCTAGACCGCGAATGAAAACCAGCGGCACGGCGTGATCGCCGTTCGAGAAGAATTGCAGATTGGGCACGAGGCCGCGCATGTCGAGCAGCGTCGAGACGTGATTCTCATCCAGGCTTTCCTGGCTGAAGGCCGAGATCGCCAGCGGCGTTTCCTGCAGATTCGTCTCGCGACGGGTCGCTGTCACGACAACGGTTTCCAGACCCGGCTCGCCCGTCTCGGCAGCCTGCACGCCCGCCGACATGGATAAGCAAATGCCTACCCCACCCAGTACCAAAGGCACCTTTCGCATGTGTCATCCCCCAAGTTTTCGCACTTGTCCCGTGGTTGCTACGAGCGGTGCCGGGAGCCAACGCCTAACTGTGCGGTCGGGCGCGTCCTGGCTGCGCTGTTGGTAAATATCCTAAAGGCAGAATGACAACGCTGTCCAAATATTTTTATGTAGCAGATCTTGCGCGCAACCTCGCCCTGGAGAATTTCGGCTAATTCTGCGGTTCTGGCGTGGTCTGAAGTCCTTGTTCGCGTTGACTATCGCTGGACATTTTGACGCAAGAGCACGTAGGCTTCAGCTACCGATCTTTGTTGTCCGTTTGATACAGCAGCACGTGCGCTCCGCACCCATGGCGCGCAACGCAGCCCAAACTGAACTCAGGGGAAGCCCGTGTCCGACATGCGAATTCGCAGCGTGCTCATAGTGGGCGGCGGCACGGCCGGCTGGATGACGGCCGCCGCGCTTTCGCAGGTGCTGCAGAACGACTACTGCGCGATTCGCGTGGTCGAGTCCGAAGAAATCGGCAGCGTCGGCGTCGGCGAGGCGACCATTCCCATGATCTCGGTCTTCAACCGGCTGCTCGGCCTGGACGAGAACGACTTCGTGCGCCAGACCCAGGGCACCTTCAAGCTCGGCATTCAGTTCGTGGACTGGGCCGCCCTCGGCCGCACCTACCTGCATCCGTTCGGACCTTTCGGCACCGACATCAAGGGCGTCTCCTTCCATGCCTGGTGGCTGAAACTGCGCTCGCTCGGCGAGCCGGCCGATCTCGACGATTACTCACTGCCCGCGGTCGCGGCCCGCAACGGCCGGTTCATGCGGCCGGTGCAGGCGGGCAACACGCCGCTCGCAACGCTCTCCTACGCATTTCATTTCGATGCGGCGCTGTATGCGCGCTATCTGCGCAACTACGCAGAGAAGCGCGGCGTAGTGCGGACCGAAGGCAAAGTGGTGGATGTGCAGCTCGATGGCGAGAGCGGGTTCATCAAGTCGGTGCAGCTCGCGAGCGGGGAGCGCATCGAGGCGGACCTGTTCATCGACTGCTCGGGATTTCGCGGCCTGCTCATCGAGCAGGCACTCAAGAGCGGCTATGAGAACTGGACCCACTGGCTGCCCTGCGACCGCGCCGTGGCCGTGCCGTCTGAAAACGTGGGAGAGCCCGTTCCCTACACTCGCTCCACTGCGCGCAGCGCCGGCTGGCAGTGGCGCATTCCGTTGCAGCATCGCACCGGGAATGGCTATGTGTACTCGAGCAACCATTTGAGCGATGACGAGGCTGCACAGACGGTGCTCGCCAATCTCGACGGGCGGCCGCTCGCCGAGCCGCGGGTGCTCAAGTTCGTGACCGGACGCCGGAAGCGATTCTGGATCAACAACTGTCTGGCCATCGGTCTTGCGGCGGGATTCATGGAGCCGCTCGAGTCCACCAGCATTCACTTGATCCAGAGCGGTATCGCACGGCTGCTCTCGTTGTTTCCCGACCGCCACTTCGAGCCGGCGGATATCGAGGAGTACAACCGCGCCTGCACCTTCGAGTGGGAGCGCATTCGCGACTTCCTCATCCTTCACTATCACGCGACTACGCGCGATGACTCGCCGTTCTGGAATGAGTGCAGGACCATGAGCATTCCGGAAAGCCTGCAGCAACGGATGGAGCTGTTCCGCAGTCGGGGCCGCATCTTTCGTCAGGACACTGAGCTGTTTACTGAGACCAGTTGGTTCGCCGTGTTCGTCGGGCAGGGCGTCGTGCCGCGCGGCTACGATCCGGTCTGCGATGCGTTATCTGCTGAGGAATCGCGGCGGCGCGTGCTTCAGGTTCGGTCTGTGATCGCCAATTGCGCTGGCGCTATGCCGAGGCACATGGATTTTATTCGCCAGCACTGCGCGGCGGCACTTCGGTCGGGGAACTGACTTACCTGGTTACTTTCCTTTGGCGCTGCGCGCCGGGTTTGGAAGATCCCGCCCACCCGCCCGCCCGTGTGTTGGCGCTGCGCGCCAAGCCTGAAGATCCCACCGTCCGCCGTGTGGTCGCGCTGCGCGCCAAGCCTGAAGATCCCAGCGGCCGCCGTGTGTTCGCGCTGCGCGCCCAGCCTTGAAGAGCCCACCGCCCGCCGTGTGTTCGCGCTGCGCGCCCAGCCTTGAAGAGCCCACCGCCCGCCCGTGTGTTGGCGCTGCGCGCCAAGCC
>NZ_BLJO01000003.1:815746-877699 GCF_009932555.1 Steroidobacter agaridevorans | reverse complement strand
GTCGGCCGTCGTCAGCTGAGCACGAGTCCAAACCAACCAGAACTCACGACTCGTACACCACTTCCAGGGACGCGATCTCGTTGAGAACAAAGTCATACGACCCACGGCGAAGCAGATCGTCAGCCACGAGCGGGATGCAACCGTCGTAGTTTGTCGTAAAGAGATTGCAGCGCCGGACGAGAGCTGGCCGCCGCTGAAGCATACTCAGCACCGTCTGCAAGAATATCCGATAGTTTTCAAGAACATTCTTTCCGATATCGTCTGCGACGGAGCCAACATCTAGAAGTTGCGCAGGTTGTATGCATGACGTGTAGTAGTGCATGAACAGCGGGATGTATCGTCCATCATTCGTGTTCTCGAAATGGGTTGCAAGCTCTTCCAGCGTCCAGCGCTGACCGTCGTCTTTGCGAAGTCCTAGCCTTAGCGTTGGAAGAAGCCCGAACGACGCCCCCGAGCCAAAGAGGAAATTAATGTCCTTGTCATAGATGTCACCCAACGCAATCACAGTATCTCCCATATTTTTCGATGGAGCCTAGAGCCCTGGCACGTTAGCTGTTCTTCCAAAGCACCATAAACCCACACGGAGGCGGCAAGCAACGCATGAGATCACATAACGACCCGAGCTGACGACGGGCCTGTCGGAAATCATTACAGGGGACACTCAGCGCGCGAGATACATCTATTTTCTCATAGCATATTGCTGCGGCGCTCGTGCGGACCAAGCCGGGCAGATAGTCCCCACAGTGACAGCTGGATCCGCCCAACCGAATCCCACCCCCTCAGCTACTCCAACGGCGAACTGTCTGAAATCGCCGATCCGATTGGGGATGAACCACCGAGACGCGCTTCGACTCATTCCCTGGGCGCCACTCAAGAGAACCGATGTCACAGACACAAACAATACGGTCCGCGCTCATCTCCGATTTAATCTCGCCGATCCACCGTGATGAAAAGCAGACTCCTTCCCGCGTGGCATGTCGCCACAGAGGTTTCCGAATGTCTGCTGAAAGCCCTGAAGTAAACCGCCGCATTCTGCGTCGGCCAGAAGTTGAAGCCCGGTGCGGATTCAAGCGTGCTCATCTCTACAAACTGATCGACGAGGGCAAGTTTCCTCGCCCGGTGCGGATCGGAGTGCGAGCGGTTGGTTGGGACTCCGTTGAGGTAGATCAATGGATCGCCGACCAGCTGCAGCGACGGACCTAACCGTTGCAGACATAAACGCTCGCGACGTAGCGCCCGCGACCATCACCGTGGCCGAGATCCAGGGAGGTCCGGATGAGCGCCTCGCGCTGACTGTAGCCTTGATTGCGATATGCCTGCATGCGTTCCTCCGCGAACGCATAGCGGGCAGCGTGACTTTGGACCTTGGCTCGTTCGCAGAATTTGCTATATGCGTTCACCGCTTGTTCCAGTCCCGTGGTTTCAACGCCTTTGGCGCACGCCACGAGATAGCGTCGTCCACTCGTTTCCAATATCTCAAGCGCACGCTGCACAGCTGCCAGCGCCCGCCCCACATCCGCAGGATGTACTTCGCGCACGCGTCCGCCCTTCGTGCCATCGATGATGCTCGCACTGCCTCGTTCGATAAGCTCGCGATGCAAACGGTGAAGCGTGTCGCCCTGGCCGGCGCGGACCGCTTCAATTTCGCGAAGCCCAAGTGCTCGCTGCAGCTCCAAGATTGCTCCCATGTCCGGCCTGCCTAATCGCTCCGCGCGCTCCTGAAACGCGCGAATCTCAGCATCTGACAGCGGCACTTTGGTGCCCTTGCGGCTGCCCTGGGCAATCCCGAGAGATCGATTGCTGTATGCGGGATTGTCCGCCAGTCCTTGCTTGCCGATGTGCCTCAATACCGCACGCAGATGGCCCATCTCCTTTGCTAGCGTTCGGCTTGCGATGCCGTTCTCGCTTCGATGGCCGACGTACGCCTGCAAATGTTTGCCGCCCATCTGCGCCGCACTGTGAATCCCGAAGCCTGTTTCCCGCATGACACCGGCGAACGTTCTGAATGTTTGGCTCCGGCTCTCCTGTGTTCCATGCGAACGCCCCAATAGATAGCCGATCCTCTGGAGATCCGCTTGAAGCTCAGTTTTCTTGCTCATCACTCTTTTCCTCATTACTCGATCCGCACATCCGGGCATTCCCGGCAGGGAACATTTCCTGCCTTCTTCCATCGCGAACAGTCGGATGTGCTAGTCCGGTCTGTTGAGTTTCGTGGCCTCACCACAGCACGTGCCGGTGGCATGTGCTGTAGCTCACACGTAAGCGTGAGATCGAGGCTGCCCTGTGAGGGCCGTTCGCGGTGGCTGACATCGACGGAAGGTGCTTCGTTGCGAAGCTATGGTTGATTGCGTCCGTTGCGGACGCGGTGCCACTTTCCCGGCATGGGTGAAATGCGTTGTGGTGACAGTAGGTTGCGGCAGTGGGCCGTGTGCGTCACTTTCCCGGCTTCGCCGAGGACAGTGACGCACGCGTGGAGGAATGCTGCTGTTGGCGCAGCTTTGTATATTTACGTTGTTATAAGAATGTTTGCCGCAGGAGACGACCGCCGGACAGCGGATTGGAGAAGAATGGCGTCAGCGCCTGAGTGATGAGTCATGACCACAGCTTTTTCGGCTGCGCAGCTCTGCCTGGTCTGAAGCTGCTTAGGGATGCCTGTTGGGCAGGCGGGTTACGACGATACCCTCGTCGTCAGGGAATAATCGTTGAGGCTGAGAATGCGCCAGCGCCCAGCGATTTGCAAACTATCGTCATGAGTCCGCGCGCTCTGTGGCTGCTGAGTTCCGCCGAAGGCCGCGCGGCAGCGATTGACGATTTCAGGTCGCTGAACTTTGCGCAGGCGCGGTGCTCGACAGCTGCCCGCGCACGCGGACCACTTGGCGACTCTCTCCCCTGGGAAACCTCTTGGACCGGCTGCTGCAAGGCTCAGATCGATACTCGCGTCAAATGTCGGCAGTGAAGCCAATACCGCGGCGACGCGGGGCCGGCGGGTTCATCAGCTCGTGGATGGCCTTCAGTATTCCCGTGATCGCTTGATCATGCGTCGCTAGCTTGCGCTCCAGCTCGGCAAACTTCTGCGCCAGTTCCTTGTTGGAAGCTAGCAGATCGCGCAATTTGACGAAGGCGCGCACGACGTGGATACCCATGGTCACGGCGCGCGGTGAGTTCAGCACATTGGCTGCCTGAATCGCTCCGTGCTCCGTAAAGGCGTACGGCAGGAATTTTACGTGGGAGCCTCGTCCGGTCTTTAAGATCGCAATTTGCGATCTTAAAGATTCGACCTCCTCCCGCGTGAGCTGGAACATGAAATCCCCCGGAAATCGATCCACGTTACGCTTGACGGCCTCGTTGAGGCGGCCGGTCTTCACGCCGTAGATCGCTGCGAGGTCGCGGTCCAGCATGACTCGGCAACCTCGCAGCAGAAGGATCGACGAGCCGATTTGCTCGATCGGCACGAGCGCAATGTCTTCATTCTTCGGCATTCTTTGCTCCTGGACCTCTTGAAACGTCCTCGTACAATTTCAACATCTCCCCGCCGGGCTGCGGACGGCGAAAAAAAAGGGGCTAAACCGTCAGGCAAGCCCCTTTTCTTTTTCTGGGGTTGTGATTGGAAGCCGTTGTTGCCTCGGTTCCGATCTCGGCGCCGGGGCCGCTCCTGATTGGCGCCTTTGCGTGGGAGCCTCGGGCATTCTTTAAGCTCGCAATTTGCGATCTTGAACGTTAAGCATCGGTCCCGACCCCAATGCCGGGACCGCCCCTCATTGACCGCCTTCAATTCGCCCCCTCACCCTCAACTTCTGCTCTTAAATCTGCGACAAACGCCGCGTCGATACGCGCGAATGCGCGCGGCACTCACTGCGTCGGTCACGGGGCACGGCCTTGCGCGGCGAAGTGCGCGGTGAGCGCTTTGAGAACCTCCTCCACGAGCGTTCGAGCCGACCGGATGACGGAGGCAATGGCGCCGGGGTATCGCTCTATGTTCTCCGGTTGCACCAAGTCTTCCGCGACCTTGAGGAGGTCGATTGCTTGCTTCAGACAGACGAGCTCATCTGTGATCGGTCGGTGTGTCATCGCGCACCGCCCCGACGGCCGTTGCTGTCTTCGAGCACGTCGATGATTCGCACGACGAAGCGCTGCTGAGTCTTCGACAGCGCCTGTAAGCGCTCCGCATGCCTCATACAGCGCGGAGACAATCGCCCCTTTCGCACAGGTGGCAGCTTCGCCATGCCGACGAGTTCCTCGACCGAGGTCGAGAATATTCGTGCGAGCTTGGCAAGCACTAGGACCGAGATACGACGCTCGCCAAGTTCGTACGCGAATACCGCTTGCTGTGATATGCCTATAGCGCGTGCCAGCTCCGCTTGAGTCATGCCGCGCGCCTTTCGCATCTCCGTGACGTGGGCGCCGAGTGCTTTGAAGTAGGCGCGGCTTTCCTGCTTGATCATGGCCGCACCTCCGCCTCGACCTCAGACGCGATGAAACTCACCGCGTCCGCCACGTCCTCGACCATCTCCACGACGACGCTGACCGCGTCGGCCAAACTAAATTTGAAATCCTCCTCGTACTCTGCGACGTACTGAATACACGCCAGGACAGCGGCAGCCTTCTGCAGACGCCGAACCTGACCGTTGAGACGCTCTCTTACCGAATCCTCTTGATCGCTCATGCCGACCCACCCCGCCGCCCGTCAATGAGCGGCAGATAGGCATCGGCCGGCAAACGGATAGAATCATCCGTAACCATGACTGCACCTCTGGATGCTGTTGTGGCCAGGTCGTCGTCGGTGTTTGCGCACCGGCGGCGGCCGCTCACGGCAGCAGGCAGTCAAAAGCGGGGGTATTTCCGGGGGGAACTTTCTTTGGTCTCAACCGCGAATCTTGCGCAATTCAGCGCAGATCCGCGCATTTTGGAGGGTCGCCGCCTCCACCATCACCTGTTCCGAGGACAGCCAAGAAGAGCTAGAAGTCCTCGGAATTACTCGGAAAGCCCGAGAATTCCAGCTTCGGATGACTGCTGTCGGCCGGTGGCATCGCGGACCTGTCGGGGTCAATCGGCCACTCAATCCTTTCCTCAAAACAATCTTCGACCTCAGCTCGCGAAGCCGCCGATTTACATCAACTCACGCGCACTTCGAACTGAGCAGACATTCGCGTCACCATGCCTTGGGCATCGTGCGGCTGTTTTGGGTCGTCTTGCCGCTTCAGCAGACGATCGAACAGGTTCTTCAAACTGGCAGCCTGTTGCAATGGCGCGGTACCGGCCGGGTAGCGGCCGTTGAGTTTGATTTCCAGCACGCGGCCGGCCCAGCGGCCGCGCGGCGGCGACAAATTGTCTTTCAGCACGGTCGCTACAGAGCCATCCAGCCACAGCGCGTGAGACGGCAATAGAATTTCCAGCGCGCGCCCGCCATCTGCGACCAGAGGACCGATCAGCAACACATAGACATACTGCTGCACAACCTCGGCATGTGGATCGCGACCGGTGGCGGCGTCGAATGGGCGCAGGTGCATTGCCAGATTCAACTTTCGCAGCGCGAATTTGCCTGCGCCGTCGGGAGCCAGTTCGAGCGTGCCAGGCTCGCCGGACACGTCCGGCTTGAGCGTGTAAGCCAACGTCGAGGAATCGGGCAGCGTATAGAGTGGATGCGTATCGGACCAGGGCCCGGCGTGTTCATCGAACAAAGGTCCGCCGGCCACCGCGGGCGTGCGCAGCCCCCGCAACAGGCGACGGAACTGAACGAACACACTCCAATACGGCCCGACGTCCTTTGGAACATAGACCACGAACGCCGTCGCCGTCGCGAGCGCTTCGTTGCCGGAACGATCGAAGGAGAATCCGAAAGGTCCGTAGCAGTCGAGCAGATAGCTGGGCTTTTGCTTTTCGATCTCGTCGGTAGATTTCTTGCCGCCGTAATACGGCAGCTCGCCACTGTTGGCCGGCGACACCCAGTGATCTGGAATCGGCCCGGCGCGGAACGGACGATCCTTCTTGTCGCCGGCCTCGCCTTCGCCGATCTCCCGCGTCTCGAGCACGATGCGTGCCTGCAAACATTCGCCCTGGCCGTATTCGCGATACCAACTTTCATCGAGCACGACCAGGAAAGGCGTTGCCTTCGACGCGTCCGGTGCAGTCGGTTTACCGGTGCGCGGATCGAGTCGGGGCTGCTTGGTGAGCGGCAGCACCGACAGCACCTTGAGAGCCTTGATGTCATTTGGATCGCCCCGGAAGTCGGCAACGATGCGACGCCATCGCTTACCAGTCCGCGCTTCGTAATCGGGGTCTCCATCGGAGATGGCATCTCGCGAAGCTTCGCTCACGGGTAGCACACCCGCATATCGTGAGTGCACGGTCAATCCGAACCGCAAATAATCGGCGGCGGTTACGGCGTCGCGTGTGTCCGTATGAATCAACACGGCTCCGCCGGCGGCCAGCGTTTCCACTCGCGGCGCGGAGCCGCTCACCTGTCCACGATCCACGAAGCCACGATCGATGGATGCCAGCGCATCGAAACGGAGTACCCAGATATCCGAGTCGCGAATTGCGGGATCCGCCAGTGCCGCTGGCAACTGCGGAGCCAATGGCTCGCCCGCGCCGGGCAACGGCGCGTCAGGATCCCGCAGTGGCAGATTGCGCCATACCCAGCGATCGCGCATCAACGTATAGCGATCGACAAACTTCCAGTCGGCAAGCTTGCTCGCGTCCATTTTCACTTGCACGGCGCCCTGCGGATCCAGTGTCAGCCCGATCGCGTCGTACAAGGATTTCGCGTCGGGCAATCGGGCGGTAGCGTGTTCGAGAGCAATGCGTGTCGCACCGAACAGCACCAGCGACTTTCCCGCGATCACGGCGGGTTCATACAAACCTTTCAGGGCATCCGCATCCATGCGCTCGTCGAACGTACTCTTGTCGACAGCGGGCCGCAGCTCGATGCATGCGAACCAGCCTTCGGGGATCGCGACATCCAGATCCTTGGGCGGTAAAGGGCCGTGATCGCTCGCGTAGCACTGAATTTGCAACGGCTGGCATATGAAAGAGCCCGCGCTCTCGGGAGTCAGCCCCAGCAGGCGCCACGGGCTGCTGGTCTGTGCATCTTTATCATCGACGTAGATCACGCGCGCGGCAATGCCAGCGACCGCTGGATCATGAGGTAACAAACCGGCTGCAAGCTCGATGGCCTGCAATTGACCCGCGTCGCTGTCGAGATCCGCTTCCGCAGCCGACAGCAACGCATCGCGATCCTTGAAGATGCGCGCCAGCTCCTTCCTCAGTCGCTCAGCCTCGTTTTGTTCGTCCGCGCTGCCTCGCTTCGGCATAACCCAACGCAGCAGCGTATGCTCATCCAATCGTGGCGGCTCGACACTGAACGAATACGCACGCTGCACACCGTGCATCTTGGTCGTGCCAAACAGCACTGTCGCTGTGCCTTCCGCTCCATCGTTGCGTACCAGCCAGTCACGCACCCGCAACGAGACCGACGACGGCATCGCTGGCCAACTCGCCTTGCGTCCGTTGTCTACGCCGCGCTTGCCGGGCATCACATTGATCTCGCCAACTGGAACCCGGCGCTTGAATTCGATCTTCTGGGCTCCAGGGGCGGACAGTGTCGCTGCCAACTTGGCGCGATCGAATTGCCACGGCGCATTCGCAACCGACAACTCGGTCGGTAAACCGCCAACCCTGTCGATGACGAATGCGGCAAACTCGTAGAGATCGCCGTAGCGCAGCGGCGGCGCGAGTGTGTATGCGATATCCACCGGCGGTGAAGCGTCGCGTAAGACAATGGTTGATTGAAACGACAAAGGTGCGAGCCGCGAAGCATTCGCGTCCAGGAGTTGCTCCTCCGCCGCCGACTGACGATGCACGAAGTTGAGCGCACTACCCGCGATGAGGGCCGTGCCGCCGTACTCATAATCCTGCCGTAGCAAGCCTTCCACGAATGCGGCGGTCAACCCGCAGGGAATTGCCAGATCCGGATGAGGCAATGTCGGCTCGCCCTTCTCCGCGCCCCACGGCCGTCGCGAAAGCACTCCGAGTTTGTCGAGCACCGGCACGCCAGCCGTGAGCAGCTGCCATGGAATGTCCTTCAGCGCCTTATCGACACGCGAGCGACGCACGAGCACGCCGACCTCAGCCACCAAGGCAGCGTCGCCGGAAATCACATCGTCATGATCTTCATGAACCAGGCGCTGCGCTTTGTTTCCTACACTGAAGTCGATCTTCTCACCCGGCAGCAGTGGCTTGGGCGGCTGCTCCTCTGCGGGCAACATCTGCGCGATGAACTCATGTAACAGCGGCATGAGCACCGTGTCATCGAACTCCAGCGTCTCGTCATGCGCCAGATGCCCCGAAACCCGCAGAGCTACTGTGCCGATCCCGCACATCGCCACCATCCAGGCCCGCCCGCGCTCGAGCAATGACTCTCGCAACTTCTGCAGCGGATCGGCGCCAGCGGGTAGATCCATTAGAGCGTCGAGGATCAGCTTTACGCGCTCGCGACGCAGATATTCGTTCTGCGTTGGATCCGGGTCGAGGACGTTGTCGAGCTGCGCACGCTCGACCGCGAACGCACGCAGCTGTTGCGCCAGTACTGGCATGCGATGGACAACTTCAGTCGGCGGATGCGGACTGACCAGCTTCAGCGCGCTCTGCAATTCCGCAACATCGATCGACTCGATGCGCAACTCCGGATCGAGCGAACGGTCGACTTTTCGATCGACGTCGGCGATGGAGTTGCCGCGTACATCCGTCACCGCGAGCCAGTAATCGTCCAGGCCATAGGTGCTCGACACAGCGAGCCGTGCTAGTTCGACGCCAGGAGTGCGCAGAGTCGCTAACACCGCGCCGCCTGACTCATAGGACAGCTCCAGAGGAGCTCCGATTTCCCAATCATTCGGTACAACCGGGGACACGAGCGTCAGGTCCTGGCCAAGCTGCTGATCGTGAATCGTCTCCGGCACGATCAAGACCACCGCTTTGTGCAACTTCCCACTGGCATCGTAGAGATCGCTGCCCGCGATCTGCGCGTACCACCCCGCCCGGCATATGCCATTCAGCGGTGGAGACAATGCCGCCAGACTTTGCATGATCGGCGCCCACCGGGGTTCGTCGGTGGTCGACTCGCTGTCCCCACCCTGCCAAGAGAACAGGAGCTTCGGCAGCTTGAGGAGCTCGAGTGCGCCGTTGTGAATCGCGTCTAATAACTCCGTATCGAAGACGCCGGCGCTCGGCGCGGCCGGTGTCGTCTTGACCGCGACGGTCTGCGGGTTTGGTACCTTGGGAAAGATCAGAAAAGCGCGCAGCACCGGCGGATTGGAGCGGATAATGTTCCAAGGCAAGCAGGCCTTGGCCGCCGCTTCGACCGTGCCCGCCGCCGGCTCCTGGTCGAGTCCGGCGGCGATTTGCATGGCAAACCAAACATCAGCGTCCGGCTTGACCGCGGCCCGCGGACCCACGAGCTGATTGCTGATCGCAATAGACAGACTCATGACGCCATCTCCACATCCAAGGCTGCGAAGTACAAATCGACCGCCATCTCGATCGGCGGCGCTGCAAAGTCCGCATATTGTTTGAGCACCGCCGCCGGGGGAATCGCCAGCGCGCCCAGCGCCGCGATCGCCGGCGCGGGAGCTGGCCTCACGCTGCCGCTACCCGCTTTCTTGAAGTCCTTGGTGATTGCCTTGTTGACGCGCAACTTGAAGCACCAGCAGATCTTGATACAGAGCTGGATGCGACCGTAGCCCTTCATACCGCCGTTGACATATTCGATACGCAAGGTCAGGCGCAGATAGGCACTGGCAATTCCCATGATTCCGAACTGGCCCCATACCAGCAGGCCCAGCGACACCGCCGTCGTGCCGTTGCGGCGACTCCAGTCACGGTAGAAATCGACGCCTGCGGTGAACAGGATGCCGGCGCTGCCGCTCGCGACACCGAAGTTGAGCGCGACGAATGCGCCGGCCGACACGCCGATGCTGACACGCGTGACGAATTGTTTCGGCGGAGTGTAAGAAACATCCGCGCCGAACCAGCCGCCGCCGCCGAGGAACAGCACCGCCAATCCGAAGGGTCGATCCGGCCGACTCAGCCACAACCCCGTCCGCACCTGGAAGCCGCCCTGGATCAGCAGATCGAAGTGCGTATAGAGCGTCACACCGGTGAGCGTGAATGCACCGGTGCCGATATCCGGCAATGGCAGCGACAGCTCCGCGCTGATGCCCGCTGGCAGCAAAGGCGTGATGGTCAAACCTTCGTCCTGCGGCAGCAGGCTCTTCATCGCATTGGTAATGAAGTTGAGCTCTTCGGCGAGCACCAGGTTCTCGCTGTCGAAACGAAAATCGAAGCCGCCCTCGCTGTCGTAGTACAGCTCGCCCTCACGAATCGTGACGATGGGCTTGCCACTCAACGTCAAGGTCCAATCCGCTTTGAGCGACGCGCGTCCGGTCTGACGTTTGCCACCTTTGGCATCCAGTTCGAGGCGACTGCGCGCGCTGAAAACCGGCGTGCCGATCTTGAGCGCCAGCGGCGGCAGCACGAACAGATCGGGCGTCTCGTCGAATTCGCGATCGATTTGCACGTCGGCCCAGGCTGTCAAGCGATCCTTGTCGAAGCCGTGCTTGAGCTTGACCCAGTCATATTCATGATTCTGCTCCTCGAGAATGCGCAGCTCGGGCAGCAGATGCTCCAGCTTGAGCCCGCCGAAATCCGGCAGCAGGTCGCGCACATTCACACCCGCCAACTGCGGCAGCAGCCGATCGCGAATCCGATCGAACGGCAATTGCATACTCAGCGCATTCAGTACTGCCGTACCGAGATCGTTGAACAGTGCGCTGGAGCGAGTAACGTCGAGCAGTTCTTTGGCCGACTCGTAGTAGTAGCCCACCGCATCGCGCGAGCAGCGCAAGGCGTCGGTTACCGGCCCTTCGGCGAGGGCGCGCGTCAGTTCCAGCGCGGCTGCTTCGATCTCGTCCTGCGGTACCTTGAATGCATCCCGCAACTCTTCCGTCACTGCATGCTCGATGTGACGCGCGGCGGCCCCTAGCTGGTCGAGCAGCTCGGCGCCCTTGCCGGCCACCTCATTCGCAACGTCATGCAGCGCGTCCTCAACGCCGCTGAAAACATCCGCCAGTTCCTGCAATTGCCGTTCAGCATTGGCGACAAAGTTCTGTGCCTGAGCAAATTGGCCGGCAAGCTCCTTCCAGCCGACGTTGTTCTGCAAATTCTTCAGTGCCTGGTCGATCGCACCGGACAATGGTGCGAACTGGTTTTCTATCAGCTGCTTGAATCCGTCTACATGACCGGGCAACTGTGCGATGAGGTCATCGACAGTGCCGATGTCCTCGATCGCCTTGCGGACGGCATCGCAACTGTCGCGAATCTGCTGCTGCGCCTGCAGGATCGGATTGCGCCAATAGTCGGCCACCCCTTCCTTGAGCTGATCCGTATTCCAAAGACGCGGCAACTCGATTTCAAGCAGTTCCTTGGACCATTCAGTGGAACTGCTCAAGACCGTCAGAATGTTCTCCAGCTGGGACCAGTCCGGCTCGCCCAGTTCGAAGGGCGGAGTCTCCTCTACCGTCTGCTGTAACCAATCCGCTAGCGGCACCACATAGTCCTGCAGCGCTCCGCGGATCGCAGCAAACATTCGTTTGTCGCCACCGAGGCGCGTGAACAACGGCCCCAGCAACTCTTCGATCCACTGCTCGGCTTCCCGCGCCAGGCTTGCTAAACGCTCGGCCAGCCCGCGCAGCTGCGTTCGCCATTGCCGGTCGAGATCGCCCGCGGCCGACGCCGATTCGAAATAACGCTGCTTGGTCCAGCTCAGCGCAGCCAGACCTTCATCGATCATGTTCTTGAACAATTGATCCAGACGACGCTGGAGCGAGCGAATCGCGGCATCGGCCGCCTCGAGCGCCTGTTCGGGCACGAACGCGACTTCATCCATGCGTCGACAGGCTTGCTCGCAAACCGACTCGACGCTCGCCTGAGTCTGGCGCTTCAGTTCGGCCAGCGGGGCGCTCCTATCGATCTTGAAAGCGAGCTGCTGTCCCCAGTCCTGCCGAGCGCGCGACGCATTGGCATCGAAGTCTTTCAACAACCGCGCCTGGGCTGCCTGCCAGCCAGGAACGAGCTGGGGCAATTCCTTCCCGTCCTTGACGGCGGCCACCATCGGCTTGACGCAGTTCTCCTGCAACTCGCCGAGCAGTGCGCTTGCATCGCTGATCAGTTGCGCTTGGTCGGCCAGAGGGGTGCTTGGAGCAGTGGCAGCGACGGCTTTCACTGCAGCCAGCAGTTCCTTGATCCCATCGGCGAGCACCGTCGCGCCGCTACCAAACTCACGCCCGACCGTTTCATGTAACGAATCCGGCAGCGGCTTGATGCGCGGCCGTCCGCGAGCCAATGAAACGTTGAACATGCGTGCATCGACACCGCTCACCGAACGGCCGTGCATCAGATTCACGGCCTCTTCGGCAGGCAACAAATCAACCGTGAAGCGTTCGTGTCCGAAATCGGCACGCGCCGCATCTGGCTGTTTGGTCGTATGCGCGAAGCTCGAGCGGAACGGCATCCGAGGCGGGCTCGCCGGTCGGGCAATGGTTGGATAGTCGATATCCGGCCATGCGGGCCACGCGTCGGTATCGCCGCTGTCTTGCGGGCGCGTTGAGGTGAAGAACAACAGCTGCGCCGGACTCTTCACCTGCTGGGCGACGCGCCCCTCTCCTTTATCCGCCGCACGAGCGAACTCGAGGAAGATTCTCGGCAGCGGGAAGAACTTCGTTTCCTCAGGCGCCGTCGGGCCGTGCAAAGGCATGATCCAGCCGTCCGCGATGTCGCGGCCCCACGATGCCTTGACAGGAATGACGACGGACTCGAACGTCGATTGCACGAACGGCCCGCTGATGGGCCGATCCGTCGCCACGTCGGGATAGGTGCGCCGGGGCTGTGTGATTTCGACGTATTCGCGCACCTTGCGAAGCGCCATGTAACCGTCGAAAGCCCCGGTCTGACAATCCCAGTCGTCCTGGCCGTCCGGCAGGTCGGATTGTTTGGCGTAGCGTGGCGCGGTCCGGCTCGTTCTCTCGTAGACGATGACATGGCGCGCGTGATTCCACAGCATCGCGATACGCCCAACGCGAATCAGAGTCAGCGAGTTCAACCGCCCATGCGTCGTACTGCTGATGACGATCGTCTTGCCATTGCAAAATGCCGCGGTCTGCTCTCCGGTACCGCCGAGCGTGCCGAACACGAGGCCCTCAACGGAGCCCGGCACCCACACCGGAGCTGGCTTGAGCTGCTCGGTTCGCAGTTCGCGATAGATCTCCCGAGATTGAAACGGCCAGTCGACACCGCCACGCAGCGGCAATCGCTCGGTGTCGGCCTTGTCCAGCTCCGAGTAACCCCGCGCCTCCGAGTCCGATCTGAGCGGATGCTCGATGGCGAAGCGGTCGATGTCGAACGGGTCGGCGTTCTGTCGCGTGGGACGCAATGTGAATTGCACACCGTCGGAGAGCGCCAGTCGCTGTCGATGAGTGAAATCACGAAACACCGGCCACGCGCTGGGATAATAAAGAAGGTCGCGTATCCACTCGGCAGTGCGCCTGGCAAACCGCTGCTGTAACGCCGGGACCTTTTGCGAGCTTGCAATCGCAAGCTGCGCGGAGTGCTGCTCGGCGCGAAACAAATTCAACAGCTCGTCGGCAAACGGCACGCGGCCGATCAATGCTTCCAGCGTCGCGATCCGCAGCCCCTGAGATTCGACGCGGGTGCGCAGGCCGTACAGCAATTCGAACTCGGCTGAGTCGAGCTTGACGCCCACGACACCGCGTCGCTGGCTGAGCAAACGCCTTAGCGTCCAGGGCGCCAATGTTCGCGCCGTGTCGATATCGGTCCGATCCAGCTTCAAATGCGTCGGCGCAGCCAGTCTGAAATCGAACGGCTTGCCAACGCGGGGCACCGGCTCGGGCGCCTCGCCCTTGCGCGAATACAACCTGCCCTTGATCATTTCTTCGCCGATGGCTTGCGGCGGCGCTACGAGCTGCATCCATCCGCCATCCGAAGCGAACACCCACTCCGCAGGCTGTTCGTTGTCATCGGTGTATTCTGCGATAGTCGTGTCCGCTGGCGCCTTTATCTCGCTGACCACGCGCGCCACGGTCAACGGACTTGGATCGAGCACGACGACGTCGGTCTCTCGATTTTCGATCTGCACCGGTGAGCTCAAGCCCAATCGCATGAGCCGGCTCTGCCGGGCGTTCGCGAGCTCCTTGATATGCAAGCGCAGGCCCGTGAGCCCATCGCTGATGGAAAGCGCGATCGGACGCTCTCGCTCCAACCAGCCTGACAACACCTCGAACTCCGCCTCAGGATCCTGACTTGCCGGCGCGAGCGTGCAACCGGAGAAACGTAAGTCGATGTCAATGCCCACCGGCGCCTGACCGTATAGATCGGCGTCGGGCTCCAGGGTTACAGTGAGCTGACCGCCCTCGAACTGCTTGGCATCGAGCGCGACCGCACCGATAACCCAGTTTCCCGAGCCCTTGCCCGATGTGAGATCGGCGACGAGCAACCGTTCCGGGCGGGCCTGGTACACCGCAGCCACCAATGGGGCGAAGGCGCGCGCAGAGTCGGCCGACGGGGTCACAGAAACCGAGGAGAGCGCGAGGGGGCGCCGGCTTGAATCGATCGCGCCACCAAAACGTATCGACAGCTCATTCTTGCGCAGGTCGATCCGCCGCAATCGCAAGACGTGGCTTGTATCGGCGCGCCCGACGTGCTCCTCATAGTCGAAGCGCAGCGTAACGGCTTTCGCCGCACTAAATCCGGTGGGCGCGAACGTCAGGCGGTTGCGCGAGCGCGCCGCTGCCATTCCCAACGGATAGTGACGCGTCAATACTGGCCACAGCCCTTCAAATGTGAGCCGTTTCTGTTGCATTCCGCCTTGAAACTCACCTGGCACGTCGTGCCAATCGATCAGCCACGAGGGCTGAGGCATGCCGTCGGCGGCGTAACGACGTGCGCACTGCAACTGCAACTGACGTGTAACCAGAGTTCCCGCCTGCAAACGCGAAGGCTCGACATCAAGAACCGCGCTGCCCACAGCGATGGTCGTTTCCTTTTCCAATTGGAAACGCGCGACCAGAGGTATTTCCTCGCGCTCCACATCGAGCGGCGCGGGCGCAAAGCCGAAGTCCACGTCGCGGCGCTCGCCTCCGACATCTGCGAGCCAAGCGTCGTTGTCGCTCTGCCCCGCGCGATCTCTCAGCAAGCGACCGAAACATTCCTTCTCGAGTGTGTCCCTGGTGTAACGCACCGTGGCACGACCGAGCGAAGAGAAGTAGATGAGCGACAAATTCTCCTCTGGTTTCGGATTCAGCTCGATCGCTTTGAACGGGCGCTCGGTCCAATGCTGGATGAGCGGCGACTCCTTCAAAGCGTAGAACAGGCTGGAAGGCAGCGGTCTATCGCCGGTCGGCTTGACGTACAGACCGAGTCGGGGCTCGTTCTGGAAGGCGCCGATCGTCAGCACCAGCCACAATCCCTCGCCCGCCGGCGTCAGCGGATTGCGCCAATGAAACTTCAGCCAGAGGGCGCCGTCGGTCAGCCGGCACAGATCGTTCGACAGTCGTGTGAGATATCTTCTGTCGACTTCCAGCTTCGACTCGCGCGGCAACTGGTTGCCGTGCCACTTGGGCGGCGCCGTGCTGGACCGCGGCTCAGCGTCGATACGCAACCATTGTTTCTCGGAAATCTTCAGGCGGACCCAGGCATATCCCGTCAGCTCTCCGCTCGTCAGCACTCTGTCCCAAGTGATTCCGTCGCCGCCGATCTCGAGCTCGGCATCGGTCTGCGCTGTAAGCCGAAGCACGTTCAACGCAGTCATGGCAGATCTCCCACATGGATCAGCGGCTGCTCGGCGCCGCCCCCCCTATATTTGTGATTGGCGTGGTAGATGGAGCCATCGGGCAACACAGCGCCGCAACCGCTGCCGAACTGCCCTTTTTTCACCGGCGGCACGCCCTGCCACTTCAAGCCCCATAGCTTGGAACGTTTCTTACTGGCGTTGAACGCGTGATAGCAGGCATCTCCCCAGGCCTGCGCCACTCGCAGCGGGTATTGTTCGCAAAGTACTTTGAGCGCGTCCGCGCCGAGATTGAGCTCGCGTTTCAGATCGGCCATGCTGCTCCAGAACTTCGGCGCGGCGTGCAGGTTCTCCGTGTTGAGCGGCATCGACTGGGTGCTGAACCATCCGATGATCAACGGCTTGGCGCCGGTCGGCCGCAGCCATTCCCGCCAACGCTGCGCCATGGGCTTGTCCCAATGCTCGCCAAACCTCGCGACGGGCACCGCATTGCAGCCCAAGACGAGCATCAGACGGACCGATCGAAGCTTGGCACGCGCATCGCGCATCGGCAGGCGTTCGAGGCGATCCTCGCCTGCTTTCGCCGTGCGGCTGCCGAACCAGCACAACTCGTCCTGCTCGTTGATGTGAAAACCGACCAGATCGGCCACCTCATCGTCGCCCCAGCAGACCGGCCGGTCATAACGAATGTCGTGATGGCCGCCGATCACCCAGCAATCGACCGGCTCCTCGTACAACGATGCGAGCCACCGTTTCAGCACCGGCAGGTGTTTCGGCTCGATCAGGCGCTTCCAGCCCTTGCCCGCGTGCAAGGACAGTGACAGAAATGAAAACAATCTGGCGCCATGCCGTTCGATGGCGCGGATACCCGGCGCAGCAGCAGTGTGCCCAAGCTCTTGCGGAAACGAACTCCACAATTCGCTCATACGATCCGTGTCGAGCAACTTGGAATCGAGCGCCGCCTTCTTGAAATGAAAGGCCTCGTCCATGTTGTAGTCGGGCGAATTGAACGTAGTGACCAGTAAGCGCATGCGGCCCTCCCGGCATTCTTATTAGTGCGCTTTCGTCCGTCGACCTGGTTAGCTTCGCTGCGTTTTATTTCATTTCGTCGCGAGCCGGCCTTTTCTGCCGGATCGTTCTGCTAAGCTCGTCGCTGGCCTTTCAGAAAATCACCAAACCAACATCGGCCAGATTGCAAACACCCGGCACGTAACACCGGGCCATAAGAAAGGAGATCTCCATGAGTCCGCGGCAGCTGTTTGGCGGCATCCTGTCCATCATCCTTCTCGGCTTATTCGTATTCTTGCTGTGGAAGGGCTTCGCTGTTCTCGATGCTGTGGTCGCCTGTAACGACGACGATTGCATCCTCAAAGCGAGAGCGCAGTTCAATGAGAACATGAAAATGGCATTAAATACAATCGCCGGATTGATCGCGGCCATCGTCGTCGCGGAACTGGCGATCACCAGGCCCACCGAGGTGCCGTCGTTTCAAGTCTTCGCCGTGGACAATCCAACGCCGGCGCCGCCCTCGACCGTCGCAAAGATCGCCGCCCTGCTCTACCTTGCCGCCTGGGTCATCACCGGGCTGGCCGCATATATCAAAGGAAGCTTGCACCATCCGGACGCATTCGAGCCGATCACGTCCTACGGCAATGCCTGGTTCGGCCTCGCGGTCGGCGCCGTTTACGCCTATTTCGGCCTGAAACGACCTTAGCGTCGAACCGCTTTACAAACATCCTGGCGGCGCTGCCAGAAAAATAAAATATTTCCTGCACGTCGCCCGATCGTATGGACAGTCAACGGCGGCCTATCTCATTATCGACGCGGGGCGCATTTCTAATAAGGAAAACAGATGACCACCGCGGCGGGCGCAGTTAAGCAATACGACGTGGCATTGATCGTCGCGCTGCAGGAAGAAAGCAAGATTCTCAAGTCCGTTTTCCGTGCGGGCGTCAAGGACGGGCTGTTTTCCTTCGCCGACAAGAGTAATGCCGTCAGGCAGGGAATGATCTATTGCATCGGAGATCAGGGTCCGGTGGCCGCGGCGCTGGCCACGGATCGGCTGCTGCAAAATGTGACAGCGAAACTGATCATCAATATGGGCATCTCCGGCATGTTGCGCTCCGAGTGCCAGGTGCCGAGCGTCGTGGTGGCCCGCAGTTGCGACGAATATGACTATCGGTCGCGCGCGGTGCCGCGAGCCGGCGACCAGGTCGGCTACGATTTCCAGTGGGCCGGCGAGACGCAGGTAACTTCGCCTTGGATCATGGCGGAGCTGCAGAGCTATCTGAGCAGCAGTTCGCGTATTCAAGGACTGCGCAAATACTGGTCTGCCTCACTGAAGGAGCTGCTGAGATCGGAGCTTCTGGCAACCCTGTGCGCCGATGGACTTTGCACCGCCACGCCGGACATCCACGCCGATGTCCCGATTGCCGCCGGCCAGTCGTTGGTAGCGTCCAAGGCATATCGAGACGCCTTGCTGAAACGCAACCGACTGTTTGCGGCCGTCGATATGGAATCCGCGGCGATTCTCAAGGCGGCGCTGGGCAGGAAGGACCCGCCGGAAGTGAT
The DNA here is from genome assembly GCF_009932555.1 of Steroidobacter agaridevorans. Taxonomy (GTDB): domain Bacteria; phylum Pseudomonadota; class Gammaproteobacteria; order Steroidobacterales; family Steroidobacteraceae; genus Steroidobacter; species Steroidobacter agaridevorans. The sequence goes on along the minus strand of NZ_BLJO01000003.1, from coordinate 859,275 downwards.
GGTGATTCGAGGACTATCCGACGGCGCGGATGAAACCAAGAGCAAGGTCGAGGGGCAGACCCAGGGCGGTTTGCGCCGTCTGGCGATGACCAATGCCGCTCAGTTCGCCCAAGAGGTATTGAATTCCGTGCTGGATTTCAACATGTTGGGAAAGTCGCCCATGAATGGGGACGTTCCGCCGGCAACGCCCCCACCCGCGCGCAACGGCAACAGCGGGATACTTGAGCGAATGATCGAGAAATCGCCGGAAGCGATCATCGATTCGCTGAGCGCTGCGGTGAAATCACTGGATCCGGGCGCGTCCCTGTACGAACGGCTCGTCAAAGCTCTCACTGCGAAGCGTCGCTGGCTGCTGGAAGTCCGAGGCACCTCCGGCACCGGCAAGACAACACTGCTGCGCGCACTGGTCTCACATGCGGCAAAGATGCACGGGAAGGATCCTGCTGCGCATCCCCTGCCGATCTATGTGGATGCCGGGCTGTTGGCCCACGCCAGCGGCGACCTGGATGTGAAGGCAGTGTTGCCGGAAGTACATTCGGCGCTGGCCATGGCCACTGGCGAGGTGCTGCTGGTAGTCGACGGCATCGTCGATGGCGGCACACAAAAGAATGCGATCACCAAGCTGTTGGCACAGGTCGACCGCTCTGCCAAGGCCCGGCTGATCATCGGACGGCAGATACCAACCGACCATGCCGAGAGCAAGACGGGGATCTATTTCGAGGCGAACCGCGCGAATGAGGTCTTGCACCTGCAACGCGTGCTGACCTCGTCCGAACAAGGAATTCGCCTGATCACCGACTACGCGACGGTCATGTTCGACAGTCGCGCCTCCGAGATCGCCGCGGAGCTTACCGAGCTCGTGCGCGCCGCGCGCTTACCGCTGGTCGATATGCTGACCGTTACCGTGCTGAGCCTGGGCCTGGGCGACGGTACCGAGCGCGGCTCTGAAACCCTCCATTCGTCGGTCGAGCAGTTCGTTCTCAAGGCGCTGGACGACTCGCACGATGAGCTGAAAACAGCTGCGAAGGCCGTGTTCGAACGATGCATTCACGGACGCAGCTCGATGAGCGCAGGGGACGAAGCGCCCGGCTTGTATGCCGGACATTCCCTTATCCGCGACTTCCTGGTGGCGTTTCAAGTATCGACCGCGCTCCGGGACGCCGCCGATGGCAATCCACCCGCGGATCCCGATGTTCTGAAACGCGTCTATCCGTTCGGGATCAATCGGTTCTGCAAGACGACGCTCTCCTCCCTGAGCGCTCATCAGAAACAACAGGTCATCGACCGGCTGAAAACCAGTTACGACTCGAGCGACGATAGCCGGCATCGCGCGCACCTTTGTTATCTCATCGGCCGGACCAAAGATCCGGTGGGTCGCGTGACTCAGAGCGCGATCGCCGCGCTCCAGGAGCGACGCGAGGCCGCCAACCGTGCCTTGGACAAAGAGCACTCCAATGGCAAAGCGAAGAAAGACCCCGAGAAGCTGAAACAGCAACTGCGTCGGGGCAAGCTGCTCATCCGGACCATCTACATCAGCCTGATACAGCTGGGCGATAGCGACGCGTCGCGGGGCTACATCCACCAGCTGATGCGGGACCCGGAGGCGGATCGCATCAACCGGGGATTTCATCTGGAGTACTACGGAGACATCGAGTACGACCCCAAGCTCGACATGTCCCATGAGGATACGCTGTGCGACTTCAGCCAGACCTTCGAGACCCTGCAGCAGAAAATCGCGGAGTCCCTGGATCGCAAACGCCAATACGACTTGCGAGAGGTGGACATCTACACGCTCCTCTCACTGGCGCAGCACCGGCACGCCGCACGTCGGCTGTCCAGCCAGATTCGCCCCAAGCTCCTCGACCTGCTTACGCGAATCCTCGAGAACAAGATGATCAAGGACCGCAAGCTGCTCGCCTACTGCCAGATGGTACAAATGCACCTGGGCGACGACCGGTTCTCGCCGGCAACCATCTATCGCGAAATGTTCAATCTGAAGACCACGGTGCGTAGCGGCTGGATCAAGCGCGGGCGCCACGTACCCGATCCCGAATCAGTGGCGGAACACACATGGTCGGCGATGACGATGGCGCAGATGTTCCTGCCCCGGCGCATCGATCATCCGACCCGCGATCAGGAAGGCTACGCCAAGGAGCGAGTGATGAACATGCTGCTGATTCACGATCTCGCCGAGGCACGCACCGGCGACTATCTGCCCGGCGAGGAGTCCGACAAGATCGCGCAGGAAGAGGCGTACTTTCTGTATCTGAACGCCGCACAGACGTACGATGAATTCGATCGCAGCACCGACTATCTCGAGCTGTGGACGGAGTTCTGCAGGGGCACCAGCTACAGCGCGAGAGTGGCGCGAGAAATAGACAAACTGGAGAACTACGTCCAACTGCTCGTGTACCGCGGCGGCAAACATCAAATACCGGACTTCGATACCTGGAAGTCTTCTCTCGAAGACGAGATCAAGACGCCGCACGCGCAACGGATCGTCCGCATGATGGCGCGGTTGACAACTAACGACTGACGCGCCTTCATTCTGACGACTTCCCGAGCCAGCCTGATCAGGGCTCCTGCGCCAAAATATCGTCGTACTCCGCCCCTCAAGCGACGGCGACGTTCGATGCAACCTGCACGCCCTGTTTGATCGCGAGCGTCACCGGCGTGCGCTCGATGATGTCGGCGAGCCGTGCGCGCTGCTCCTCACTGATCGGAGCGGAGACCGAAACGTCGCGTCTGATGCTGGGGGCGGCGTCCTTCGTACGTCGATAGTCGAGCGTCACGGTGACACTGCCCAGGTCCCAACCCTTGCGATCGGCATACATGCGCAGCGTGATCGATGTGCATGATCCGAGCGCCGCGAGCAGATAATCGAACGGGGCCGGGCCCGCGTCACCGCCGTCGCGGTCTTTGGGCTCATCGGCTTTCAGCTGGTGCGAGCCGCACGTGACTTGCTGAACGTAGTTCGGATCGCCGGCTTTGCCGACGACAGTGACTTGAGAAATGATCATGCTCGCCCTTTGAGTTACGCGATGGCCGCGTTCGAGGTCCCCATCTTCGGTCGCTTCTTTACGGGCGGCAACCTTTTCATGCAGCCGTGGCGTCGCAACCGCTACGGTCATCGCATACCATTGAGGGATGCTGCAGGCCTCGACCTCCCCCGCCGACGACACGCCGCCCGTGTCGGCACTGTCGCCGTTCCGGTTTCCGGTGTTCCGGTCGATCTGGTTCGCGAGCGTCGCTTCCAACCTGGGTGGGTTGATTCAGACGGTCGGGGCGGCATGGATGATGACGTCCATCGCGAAATCGGCCGACATGGTCGCACTGGTGCAAACCTCGGTGGCGCTGCCTATCGTGCTGCTGTCGCTGTTCGCCGGTGCGATGGCGGATAGCCTTGATCGCCGCAAGGTGATGCTGGGCGCGCAGGTTTTCATGCTCGTCGTGTCCACGGCCCTCACCGTGTGCGCATGGATGGGGCTCATCACGCCCTGGCTGCTGCTGATGTTCACGTTCCTGATCGGCTGCGGAGCTGCGTTCAACGGTCCGGCATGGCAGGCATCGGTGGGCGACATGGTGCCGCGAGCGCATCTCGCGGGCGCGGTTGCCATCAACAGCATGGGCTTCAACATCGCCCGCAGCGTCGGCCCGGCCATCGGCGGTGCGATTGTGGCTGCGGCGGGCGCGGCTGCGGCGTTTGCAGTGAACGCTGCAAGTTACATCGCGCTGATTGCGGTCCTCTCACGCTGGCGTCCTGTCCGTCCTCCTCAACTGCTGCCGCGAGAAACGCTGGGAATCGCCGTTGCGGCGGGCATTCGTTACGTCTCCATGTCACCGTCGATCCGACGCGTGCTGCTCCGAGGTGCGGTCTTCGGCATGGGCGCCAGCTCCATCATGGCGCTGCTGCCGCTCGTAGCGAAAGATTTACTTACTGGCGGCCCGCTGATGTACGGCCTGCTGCTCGGCGCCTTCGGCGTCGGCGCGGTAGGCGGAGCACTTAGCAGTGCTCGCTTACGTCAGCGACTTTCTTCGGAAGGACTTACTCGCGCCGCATGCGTTGCATTCGCGATTGCCGCTGCCGTTACGGGCGTGAGCAACTGGTCGCCACTGACGGTAACGATGATGATGATCGCCGGCGCGTCGTGGGTGCTGGCCCTGTCGACATTCAACGTCTCGGTCCAGCTCTCGACACCGCGATGGGTCGTCGCGCGCGCGTTGTCGTTGTATCAAGTGACCACGTTCGGTGGCATGGCGGCCGGCAGCTGGCTGTGGGGCGTGATCTCAGAGAGCGACGGCGTGCGTCTCGCATTGTTTGCCGCTGCGTTGGTGATGGCGATCTGCGCCGCACTGGGCCTGCGCCTGCCGCTGTCGGAATCGGCCGATCTGAACCTGGATCCATTGCGTCGCTGGCAAGCGCCGGAAACCGCGGTGCCCGTCGAGGCGCGCACCGGCCCGGTCGTCATCACGATCGAATATCGAATTCGCGAAGAAGACGTGCTGGAGTTTCTCGCCGTAATGGCCGAGCGCCGGCGGATTCGTAAACGAGACGGCGCGATGAATTGGATGTTATTGCGCGATCTCGCCGATCCTGCGGTCTGGGTGGAGCGCTACGCGGCGCCGACGTGGCTCGAGTATATCCGGCACAACAATCGTATGACGCAGGAAGATGCAGACATCCCGCAACGTCTGCATGAGTTGCATCAAGGCCCAGGCTATCCCACGGTCAAGCGCATGATCGAGCGTCAGACCGGAGCACTGCCGGCCGGCCATGTCTCGACATCTCACGACCTCGCCGAGCCTCTGACCGACCCATCGCGCTCATCCTGAAGCTCACGATGGCCGCGCATGACAAGCGCTCCGCACGCTTGTTTGTTAGCATCGAGTCGCACATCAAAAAGGGGGACTCATCGTGCCGACTCTGTATCACTGCGCCGACGCTCGTTCGCTCCGTGTGCTCTGGGCGCTCGAAGAGCTCGATCTGCAGTACGAACTGAAAGTCCTGCCGTATCCGCCGCGACAGAAGTCGCCGGAATTTCTGCAGGTCAATCCAGTGGGCACAGTGCCGTATCTCGTCGATGGCCACACCACGATGAACGAGTCCACCGCCATCCTGCAGTACATCGCCGTCAAACACGGCGACGGCAAGCTCGCCGTCGCGCCGAGCGATCCGGCTTATGGCGCCTGGCTCAACTGGCTCGCGTTCGGCGAAGCGGCGTTGACCGTTCCGCTCGCGGCGGCGTTGCGCTTCAGCTTCCTCGAGCCGGAAGACAAACGTCAGCCGGCGCTCGCCGAAGGTTTTCGCGGCACGTTCTTCGACAGACTCGGCGTCGCTGAAGCTGCGCTGGCGAACTCGAAATTCCTGTGCGCCGATCGCTTCACCGTCGCCGACATCTCGGTCGGCTACAACCTGCATCTGGCCGCGCGCATGCGACTGCTCGAGCGCATGTCGCCGCGAATTCAATCCTATTTCGCGGAGCTGCAGGCCCGCCCCGCCTATCAACGCGCGAAGGAGAAGCAGAAGGCCGCCTAGGCCAAACCCTTAAATCGGCGCGAGGTCGGCGGCAGCGCCTTGTATGTCGCCGCCCGACCCGCTATCTTCCCGCCCGTCATTGGGGAGTAGCCGCCTTACGCAACGTAAGGAGCCGACGTCAACAGACTTGGTCGAAGACCATGGCGTCGGCGGCATCAGCTTGGCGAGACCTTTGACTTTGCGACCACAGCCGGGGCCGGCGGTGGGCGTGGAGTCATGGGTATTTGCGCCGCTGGCCCCGGGAGTCTCGATTCGTGGAAGCTTTGCTCAGCTCGCTCGGCATGGTCGCGTTCGCCGAGATGGGCGATAAGACGCAGCTGTTGTCTTTCGTTCTCGCCGCCCGGTTTCGTGGCCAGCAGTGGCCCATCATCGCCGGCATCTTCATCGCCACCATCGTCAATCACGCCCTCGCCGCGCTAGCGGGCGATTGGGTAGCAATGAAGGTCAGTCCCGACGTGATGCGCTGGGTGCTCGGTCTCGCCTTCCTCGCCTTCGCCGCGTGGGCATTGGTTCCGGATACGCTCGATGAGACCGACGAGAAGAACAACAAGCACGGCGCCTTCCTCACGACGCTCGTAATGTTCTTTCTCGCCGAGATGGGCGACAAGACGCAGCTTGCGACCGTCGCGCTCGGCGCTCAGTTCGGCAATCTTCTCGCAGTCACGATGGGCACCACGCTCGGCATGATGGTCGCGAACGTTCCCGCCGTCCTGCTCGGCGAGACCCTGGCGAAGCGCTTCCCACTCAGCAAGATGCGATTCATCGCGGCCGCCATCTTCGCGATCTTCGGCGTGCTGATTCTGCTCAAGGTGAACCTGGGCCTGGGATTCGGCGGCATGTAATCCATGGCGCGCTATCCTCGGATATCGCCATCGACGTAGAGCCAGCGATCACCCTCTTTCACAAAGCGGCTGCGCTCATGCAGCCGCGCCGCGGAACCGCCGCCGATTCGAAAGCGGGCGATGAATTCAACTTCCGCGCTGTCAGAGCCAGTGACGCGCGCGTCAACGATTTTCAGCCCGAGCCACTTCTGATTGCGATCGAACTCGATCGACTTGGGCCGTTGCGCGCCATGCCACGTCGCGAGCAGATACGGCTCGTTGCACATCACGAACGCCGAATAGCGCGAGCGCATCAGCGACTCTGCATCGGGCGCGGGCTCGCCGGCATGCCAGCGTCCGCAGCAGCGCGCGTAAGCCAAGGAGGAGCCGCACGGACACATTGTTTCTGTTGGACGCTTCATCGCGGAGTCGCGCTCTTCAACGCAGCGGTTCCGGTGCGCTCTTGAAAGCGACGGACCGCGGCATCGATGGTGAAAAAGAAATGATCGCCGCCCAACGCACTATACAAGCCCGAGCGTCGCATGACCTCTCGCACCGGCGCCTTTACACCCGCAATATAGAACGTGATGCCCTTCTGCTTGAACTCATCGGACAGCTGATGTAACGCCGTGTCCGCGGACGAGTCGAGATCGTTCACCGCGCTGGCATCCAGGATCAACGCCTGTAGCTCGCCCTCATAACGATCGCAGATTTCGTGCAGGCGCTCTTTCAAGAACACCACGTTGGCGAAGTACAGCGACGCGTCGATGCGCAGAATCACGAGGCCGGGAATGGTTTCCGCCTCCGGGAAGTGCTCGACGTTGCGGAAAATGTTGGTATTGGGCAGCCGGCCGAGGATGGCCGTGTAGGGCCGGGTGTTCAACGTGATGAACAACAGGATGGAGGCGACAATCCCCAGCAGCAGCCCTGGCATCACACCGAATACAAGGGTCGCGACGAACGTGAAAACCAGCAGCAGTCCTTCGGTGATCTTCACGTTGAACAGATATCGGATCTCGCGCGTATCGATCAGCCGCAGCGACGATACGACGAGAATGGCCGCCAACGCGACGTTGGGCAGATAAGTAAACAGCGGCGTGAGGAACAAGGCGATCGACAGGATGCACAGCGCCGTGACGATAGCGGCGATTGGCGTCTTCGCACCCGCTGTCGCATTGAGCGCCGACCGCCCCAAGCTGCCGGACACGGTGTAACCCTGCGAGACGCTCGCGCTGATATTGGCCAGACCCAAAGCCGTGAGCTCACGATTCGCGTCGATGTCGTAACCATACTTGTTGCCGAGCGACTTGCCGACGGACACAGTTTGCGCGAATCCCACGAGCGCCATCGTCAACGCCAGCGGCAGCAATTGTTTGATCTGCACCCAGTCGAAATCGGGGACGCCGAACTGCGGCAAGCCTCGCGACACCTGACCGAGCACATCGACGCCATGCAGATCGAGGCGGAAGGCGAACGACAACGCCGTGCAGACCACCACCATGGTCAACGGCCCCGGCGCCTTGGGAGAGAGTTTCGTGAAGCCCAATAACAGCAGAATGCAGCTCAGGCCGATGGCTAGCGTGGCCAGGTTTGCTTGATCTGCTCGCGACACCACGTCGATGACCGCCTCATACAAAAAGGGAAACTGATGCTGGGGAATGCCCAGGAGGTGATGCAGCTGGCCCAACACCGTGATGATGGCAATGCCCGACGTGAACCCCGCCAGCACCGGATAAGAAAGAAAGTTCACCAGAAACCCGAGCCGTAGCCCACCCATCAGGAGTTGCGAGACGCCGATCACCGCCGTCAGCAGGATGGCGAGCGCGATGTAAGTTGCCGTACCGGCCGTCGCTATCGTGCTCAACCCGAGCACCAGCATCAGCGAGTCGACGGTCACCGGGCCCGTCGATGTTTGCCTGCCGCTTCCGGTAAGTGCGTACATGATCATGGGCAGGATGGATGCATACAACCCCATGACAGGCGGCAATCCCGCGAGCAATGCGTATGCAATGCCCTGGGGCACCAACAACGCCGCGACGGTAATGCCCGCAAGCACTTCCGTGCGCAGCTGAAATTTTCCGTACACCGCCTCCCCGCCTGCGATCGGGAACAAACGTTTCAACAGCGCTCGCCAATCGCGTACTTCGACGGTTTCTTTGACTGTGGCGCCCGCCTTTTCGACAGCGCGTTGCACGCTCGCGTCTTGTTCTTTTTCGTGGTGCTGGACGTAATGATCGGCGGCCGCAAACAGCGTCCGCTCGCTGGCCGAATTCGGCGATGGCACCTGCACGGCCTGCAACATCAATTCGTAAGGACCGATCTTGATGCGCTCGCCCGGATGCACCACGTGTCGTTGAATACGATGCGAGCCGACGAAGGTGCCGTTGGAGCTGCCGAGATCTTCGATGATGCAGCCGCTCGCGTCGCTGATGAGCACCGCGTGCTTCCAGCTGACCTGCGAGTCTTTCAGATGAATGCCGCTGGCGGGGTCGCGACCGATGGCGATGGAGCCGGCGGTCAATCCATAGTCGCGGTGGGAGCCATCGACGCCTCGCACGGTGACTTTGTTCACGCCCGCTCTCGTTATTCTCGCCCAGCACGGAATGATACGCCGGGCTGCGGCAATGTGACTACGGACCTTTTATATACAACTAGGCGTCTTCGCGCCGGAACGGATACCGGTCGCGGATGTGCTCGTTGAAGTACTCGCCCTTGGAGAATGAGCGGCGCATGTCGGCATAGGTGTCGTCCGCAACGCCTTCGTAAACGTAGCGCCGGCCAGAGCGGAATATGACACGCAGCTCCCGCTTGTCCGCGTCGTACTCGAACGACTGTATCACCGTTGAAGGCATGGGGTCGAAACGTGCTTTGTTCGGGTGGGTTCCGCCCGCCGGTGGCGCGCGCCGCGCACCGGCCACGAAGCTCCGAGCGCGCCTTGCGGATTCGCCGTATTGATCGTCACACAGACGACTTGCGTAATGCTGCGAAAGGCCCCATGGTGCACTCGTGGGGCGCCGCTGTGGAGCTTTCCCCGACGGGAACAACTCGACAGCCGCCCGAGTACTTTCAATAGGCCATTTAAAGGCTTATGGGTCGAAGGAAGCTCGCATGCAGGTACAAGTGAATCACGACAATCGCGTCCGCCTCGCCGAGGACACTGCCGAACGGCTGTCCAAAACCGTCGAGGACTACTTGGCGAAGTTTGCCGAACGCATCACCCGGGTGGAAATGCACCTTGGCGATCTCAACGGAGGCAAGGGAGGCCCAGACAAGCGCTGCATGCTGGAAGCGCGCATGTCGAATCTGCAACCCATCGCGGTGACTCATCATGCCGAGACCGTCCAGCTCGCCATCGACGGCGCGCTGGAACGGCTCGATCACGCCATCAGCCACGCTATCGGCAAGCGCGAAACGCACTGACCGACAGCTTGGCGCGTCAGTAGACGCGCCTCTGATAAACCCGCTGCTTCGACGTCGCAAGGATGCGATCGTCGACGCGCGCTACAGCCAGGTCGACCCGAGCAGCCTGCGGAAGTTGCCGCCCAACACAGCGAGGACGTTCTGCTCGGAATAGCCGCGACGGAACAAGGCTTCGGTCAAATCGAACACCTTTTTCGGATGATCGAAGCCTTCGATGTCGATCTTGTCGCGGAAGCCGTAGCTGGCCTTGTATGAGCCGCGCAGCATCTTCAGCTGATCGGGCGGCATGTCGTCGTAGCCGTTGAGATCGGCGTCCGAGCCGATGCCGACGTGCTCGATGCCGACCAGCTTCACGACATGGTCGATGTGATCGACGAAGTGCTCGAGGGTCGTCGGCTCCTTGTCCCGCACGAACATGCGCACGGCGGTGATCCCCATCACCCCGCCCTTCGCGGCGAGCTTCCGAATCGCCTCGTCGCTCTTCAGGCGCGGATGATCGAGGAGCGCGCGGCAGTTGGAATGCGTGATGGCGATCGGCTTGGGCGAGATTTCGATGGCGTCGAGCGTCGTTTTGTCGCCGCAGTGGGACACGTCCACGAGCATGCCTACTTCGTTCATAGCCTGAATGATTTCCACGCCGAAGTCGGTGACGCCACCATCGACTCTCTCGGTGCTGCCGCTGCCCAGCAGGTTCTGCGCGTTGTAAGTGAGCTGCGAGCAGCGCTGGCCAAGTTGATAGAACGCCTTTACATCCTCTTTCTTGCGGAAATGCTCGGAGTTCTGCAGGCCCGTGATCACGGCGACTTTGCGCTCGGCTTTGGCGCGATCGATGTCGGCCGCGGTGTTCACGAGCGTGAATACATGCGAGTTGCGCCCGACGTAGCCTTGCCAGGCCGCGATAAAGGACAGCGTGTCTTCCACCGCCGACGGTCCACCGGTGCCGATGGAATTGTGGAATGCGGTGATGCCGGAAGTTCGAAACATCTCGGCTTCGGCATCGGTCATGCGGCCGGCATAAGCTTCAGGCGCGAAGTTGATCTTCAGCGGCCCGAGCATGTCGATCACGAGGGCCCGTTCCACCGCCCTCATCGTCTTCGCCGAGTATTTTACCGGCGAGTCCGCGAACGCCTGGTACTGGCCCGTGTTGATGAGCACGGTCGCGGCAGCTGCGGACTTCAATACGGAGCGGCGAGTGATCACGTCGATTCCCCAAGGCTTTTATGATGGTTCCGCAGCGTATCGCACGCCGGATCGCCAAAGTCGCGAAATCGCGATCTATGCGACTGGTGCTAGACTACCCGCATGAGCTCAACCGACGTAACCATCTACCACAACCCCGCCTGTGGGAATTCTCGCAACACGCTGGCCTTGATCCGTGAGCGCGGCATCGAGCCGCAGGTCATCGAATACCTGAAGACGCCGCCGGACCGGAAGACGCTGCTGGATCTGCTGAAGAAAACGAAGCTCACGGCGCGCGAACTGCTGCGAGAGAAGGAAGTCGAGAAGCTGGGGTTGGGCGACTCGTCCCAGTGGAGCGACGCCCAGATCGTCGAGCAGATGCTCGAACATCCCATCCTGATGAACCGCCCGATCGTGATCACGCCGCTCGGCGCCGTGCTCAGCCGTCCGCCGGAAACCGTGCTGAAGATCCTGCCGCCCAAAGCGTGAACGGCAGGATCTTCGCTCGACTCGTTACCAGACGTACTCTAGCTGCGCCCAGAACTTGGTCGTGTCCTGGTAGGCGGCGGGTGTCTGCCCTTCGTGTGCTTCGTACAGCGCAACTTTGAGCAACCCAACGAAGCGCCGATACTTGGCTTGCAACTGCAGATCGACCTCGTCACCCAGATCCTGCGACAGCCGCTCGGATTCGAAATCGCGATAGACGACGGTTGCCGACAGCGTATCCAACATCGCCACACCCTTGGCGAGATAGCCGACGCTCACATATTTATCGTCGATGCCATTGGCCGGCGTGGTCAGGAACTTGTCGGCCCAGCCATGAAACTTGTGCATCGTCGCCAGTGGCGTCGAGAAGCCCACCGTGCCATTGCCCTCCATGACCTCCTGCCCCAAGGTCAGGCTGTATTGGCGATACGTGCCGGTCAATTCGACCGAGTAATAGTCGAGATCGAAGCTGAGCGGGTTGCTGCCATAGTCGCTCTGCCTCGCGAACGTCGCCGCGTACGCCATCTTCAACTTGCTGAGCGGCCGCTCCCCCGCGAGCCTCGTGCCAAACGTCTCGCTGGATACTCGCATCGGATCCAGCGCCGCGGGCACGCCGTTCAAATGATCGAAGTCGAGCCAGTATCCAAATGCGCTGAGCTTGCCGAATCCAAACTGATACGCGGCGTTGGCGAGCACGCCGTCGCCGTGATAACGACCTTGTGGCGACTCACGGCCGAAGATGCGATTGACCTGATTCAAGTAGGTCGCGTCCAAGGTGAGCGCGCTTGTCGGCTTGTTGACGATGCGCACGGCGTCGAACGTTTGTTCATTCTGGCGCCACGCGACGGCGCCGACAAAACGCTGGTCGTCGAGATTGATGCGTTGACGACCCAGCGTCATCGTCGTTCCAGGCAGCGATGTATTCACCAGCTGCAGCCGGTTGATCTCCTCGCTCTCCGGGTCAGGGACAACGGGATAGCTGAGGTCGCGCGCACGCGCGGCGTCGTCACGGTAATGACCCGCTAATTCGGTGATCACCTCGCCTTCGGCCAGGAAGGTCGTGTTCCATGCTTTGCCCGTCTCGAACCCGAGGCGCAAACGCAATGTTTCTGCGTCCGCCTCCTCTGCCAAGGGCGTTTGATCGACATCCTCGTAACGGAGCCGCGCATCGAAAATCGGCTTCGACTCGCTCAGCGCGCCACCCAGAACACCAAGATCCCCGGCGTGGGTTAAGCCTGGAGCGGCCATCGCCAGCGCCATACCCACACCCAAGCCGCTTCGTTGACCCCATGAACGCATTGTTTTCGCCCTCCGAGAGCGCTTGTTTGCCTGATTATGCGGCGTGCGTCTGCTGGCGCCCGCAAGATTCTAGAAATGCCAGAAGATCGTTCCGATAGTGGTAATACATCGGGTGCTCCAGTAACTGTTTGCGCGTCCGCGGTCGCGGCAGATCGATCTGCATGATCCGACCGATACGTGCATGCGGGCCGTTGGTCATCATCACGACTCGATCGGCCAGCAGGATGGCCTCGTCCACGTCGTGCGTAACGCAGATGGCAGTCACTTGATTGCGCTTCCAGACTTCCATGAGCACTTCCTGCAGCTCCCAGCGTGTCAGCGCATCGAGCATGCCGAACGGCTCATCCAGCAGCAGTAACTTTGGCGAGAGCGCAAACGCTCGAGCCAGACCGACGCGTTGTTTCATCCCGTTCGACAGCTCGCTCGCCTTCTTCTCGAGCACGTCGCCCAAGCCAACGCGGGCCAGGTAGTACTCGACGATATCGCTTCGCTCCTGCTCGCTCGCGTGTGGATACACGCGATTCACGCCCAGCTCGACATTCTCGCGCGCAGTCAGCCACGGCAAGAGGCTCGGCGCTTGAAAGACGACGCCCCGATCTGGACCGGCCGAGGTGACTTCGCGTGCATCCAAGGTGATGCCGCCGCCGGACACCTCGCTCAGCCCCGCAACCATGGACAGCACCGTCGACTTGCCGCAGCCCGAATGTCCGATCAGCGAAATAAACTCGCCCTTGCGAATATCGAGCTGGAATCGATCGACGACGGTCAGCGGCCCCTTCGGCGTCGGATAGACCTTGGTGACGTCGTAGAACTCGACGAACTTATCGACATTCTCCGCGGGCTTCGGACGCGTTGCCTTGCGCATGGCCTTCGGCACGGGCGGCTCGATGGGAACAACGGAGGGCAGCGCGCGTGGAGCACTGGCAACACCGCTCCGCTGCCCGCTCAAGCTCATCAAGTATTGAGAGATCTGCGCGCGGAGCTTTCGATAGGAACCGTCGTCGTTGACGGCCATACGATCGCGCGGACGCGGCAGATCGACCTTGAACTCACGACCCAATGTCGCTCGCGGCCCTGGCTCGAGTGCGATGATGCGATCTGCCAGCAACAGCGCCTCATCCACATCATTGGTCACGAGGATGACGGTCTTGCGCTGGCGCTCCCAAATGGCCTCGATCTCGTCCTGCAGGCGCGAGCGCGTGAGCGCATCCAGTGCCGACAATGGCTCATCGAGCAGCAGAACTTTTGGATCCATGGCCAAAGCTCTGGCCACCGCCACACGCTGACGCATGCCGCCCGACAACTCCGCCGGCCGACGCTCGACCGCGTGAGTCAGGCCGACCATCTCGATGTACTTGCGAACGTGCGCGTGTCGCTGCTCAGTCGACCACTTGGGAAACACGCTGTCGACGGCCAGAGCGACGTTACTCTGGACCGTCAACCATGGCAGCAATGAATAGTTCTGAAATACCACGCCGCGATCCGGCGCCGGCCCGGTGACGGGCCGCCCCTGGAACAGCACCTCGCCTGCGTCCGGCTGGATCAAGCCGGCGATGGTCGAGATCAACGTGGTTTTGCCGCTGCCTGAAAAGCCGACGATGGCGACGAACTCGCCCTCGTCGATGCTCAAGTTAACGTCGCTGAGCACCTCGGCCTGTTGCTCCCCCGAGCCGTAGTTCTTACTCACACCTTTGAGCTGCAGAAATGACATGCGGCCTCCTTAGCGACGTACGCCGAAGTCGAGCAAGCCCTGCAGCGTCTGCATGATCCGATCGAGCAGGAAGCCGATGATGCCGATGGTGAGCACGGCGACCATCAATCGCGCCAGCGAATCGGAGCTGCCATTCTGGAACTCGTCCCACACGAATTTTCCGAGGCCCGGGTTCTGCGCAAGCATCTCGGCTGCGATCAGAACCATCCAGCCGACGCCCAGCGACAGCCGCATGCCCGTGAAGATCAACGGCAGCGACGAAGGCAGCACCAGCTTGAACAGCTTGGTGCTCCACTTCAGCTGCAACACCCGTGCGACGTTGAGCAGATCGCGATCGATCGAGTTCACGCCGACGCCGGTATTGATCAGTGTCGGCCACAGCGAGCACAGCGTCACCGTGATCGATGAGATCAGGAACGACTTCTCGAACATCGGGTCCGCGGTCACGTACACCGCACTGACTATGATCGTCACCAACGGCAGCCAGGCGAGCGGCGAGACGGGCTTGAAGATCTGGATCAACAGATTCAACGACGCATTGATCGTCGTGCTCAGCCCGCAAAGGATGCCAAGCGGCACCGCCACCAGTGTCGCGAGCAAGAATCCCGTGAACACGGTCTTCAGGCTGGTGAGGATCTGATCGATGTACGTCGGCTTACCCGTGTACTTCACCCGCTTGATCTCGGCGTTCGGATCCTTCGCCAGCC
This sequence comes from Steroidobacter agaridevorans, assembly GCF_009932555.1. Classification (GTDB taxonomy): domain Bacteria; phylum Pseudomonadota; class Gammaproteobacteria; order Steroidobacterales; family Steroidobacteraceae; genus Steroidobacter; species Steroidobacter agaridevorans. The sequence continues at coordinate 844,116 of NZ_BLJO01000003.1, read as the reverse complement.
TGGCGGCATTGCGTTTCTCCTGCCGCTCGTAGAACGCCGCCGCCTTGTCACGCTCCGCTTTGTGATCCATCCATAAGCTGTGTGCCTGCTTCGCGACCGCGATCGGGCCTGGGATTTGTCCGAGGCTGGTTTGGATGCGACTGGCCGCCTGGCTCCAGGCGAACAGGAACACAGCCATCGCGAGCATCGGAATGCCCAATTGTCGCCAGAGGTGTTCGAGCCACAGCGATTGCTTTGCTTTCACCTTCACGGGCGGGGGCGGCTCGGCCGCTTCCGGCTCGCTCGCAGAAGATGGTTCCTCCCGCGGGATGACCATGGGTGAGGCAGACATCAGTTGGCTCCCTGCTTGCTCACGACATTGCCGCTCTCGACGGCCTGCCCTTGCTTCAGCCCGATGGTGAGCTTCTGCAGGTACTCATTGGGCTTGCGGCCGTCATACTCGACGCCGTCGATGAATTCCCTGGTCGGCGGGCGATAACCGTCGCTGTTCCAGGGAAAGTCTTCCTGCTTCGCCTTCTTTTCTTCGATCAGCAGGCGCGCCGCGCGCAGATAGGGCTCGGTGAGGTACACCTTCTTCGCCGTCTCGTGATACCACTGATCCGTCTGGCTCAGCGGGATCTGGCCCCAGCGGCGCATCTGCGTCAGAAACCACACCGCATCGCTGTAGTACGGATACGTCGCGTAGTATCGGAAGAACACGTTGAAGTCAGGCACGCTGCGCTTGTCGCCGCGGCCAAATTCGAACGTGCCCGTCATGCTGTTCGCGATCACGCGGTAGTCGGCACCCACGTACTCGGGCCGCGACAGGATCTGCGCCGCTTCCTTGCGATTCGCACCGTTGTTTGCATCGAGCCACTGGCCGGCGCGGATCAGCGCCTTGAGCATCGCCAGATGGGTATTCGGATGTTTCTGTGCCCAAGCACGCGTGACGCCGAATACCTTCTCCGGATTGTTCTTCCAGATCTCCAGGTCGGTCACGATCGGAACGCCGACGCCTTTGAAGATGGCCTGCTGATTCCACGGCTCGCCGACGCAATAGCCATTGACGGTGCCCGCCTCCAGCGCCGCCGGCATTTGCGGCGGCGGCGTCACGGAAAGAAACACGTCGGCCTTGATCTGGCCCGACACATCGGTCGGCGAATAGAACCCCGGATGCAGTCCGCCGGCCGCGAGCCAGTAGCGCAGCTCGTAGTTGTGCGTGGACACAGGAAACACCATCGCCATCTTGAATGGTTTGCCCGACGCTTTGAATGCATCGACCGCGGGCTTGAGCGCATCCGCCTTGATGGGATGCATCGGCTTGCCCTGCGCGTCGGTCGGCAAACGCGCCTTCATCAGGTTCCAGACTTCGTTCGACACCGTGGTCGCGTTGCCATTCAGATCCATGCTGAACGACGTGACGATGTCGGCCTTCGTGCCGAAGCCTACCGCCGCGCCAAGCGGCTGCCCTGCAAGCATGTGCGCACCATCGAGCTCGCCGGTGATGACTCGGTCCAGAATGACTTTCCAGTTCGCCTGCGGCTCGAGCGTTACGTACAGCCCCTCATCCTCGAAGAATCCTTTCTCATAAGCGATGGCGAGCGGCGCCATGTCGGTGAGCTTGATGAAGCCGATCTTCAGCTGCTCCTTCTCCAGCTCGAGCTCCGCTGCCGACGCGTGAGCCGCGCTCAACGCAGCGGCGGCCATCACGCAAGCTCGAAGTATCTTTTTCAGCATGGGCTCGGTCACTCCGAAAGATTCAGGCCAAAAAAAACGCCGCCGACTTCAGTGCACGCGCATGGCATGCATTGGAGTCGGCGGCGTTGCCTGGCAAGCCCGCTGTTGGGCCGGCCGATGATAAAGACGACAAGTCGTCCTGTTGTTGCTCAGAGTTGCAACGACCGTGCCAGCGTCACAGCCGCGGCTATGTCCGCGAAAAGTCAGCGACTTGCGAAGGCAGAGCAAACAAACATGCGGCGCGATTGGGCCGCGGCGGAGCAAACAATCACTGCAGCTGCACGATGGCCGTGCAGCCGATCAAGGAAGGGCGAGCAGTTTTAGATAGGCAGGCAGATCGTCCGAATCGAAGCGCACCGCATCGAAGAGCGCGTCGATCTTGGTATCCGCCGAGGGAATATTTGTTGTTTCGCCCAAGGCCAGGCGATACAGATCGGGCCGATACGTCGCCCGCACTTGCGCGACATGCTCGGGGTCGAAAACAACCTGTCCCCAACGCACCATCTGCGAGTAGAACCACAGCGCGTGACTCACCCAGGGGAACGTCGCCGCCTGCGACGCAGGCAAGTAGAACGCCGATAAGTGCTCCGCCTCGCTGCCCCGCTGCAAGTACAGCCGATTCGACAAGCCACGCAACAGAATCTCCGCGGGTGCACCGACGAAGCGCGGCTCGGCCAGCAAACGCGCCAGCTCCAGATGATTCTCGGGGCGCTCACACCAGAGCGCGGCCTTATATAAGGAGCGCACCAGCGCCTGCAGACGATCCGGATGTCGCTGTGTCCACTCGAGCCGGCAGCCCAGCACCTTCTCCGGACTCAGTGGCCAGATCGCGGTTGTCGGCAAAGCGATACAACCGACGCCGACAGAGACGGCGAGACTGTTCCAGGGCTCACCGACGCAGAAGCCATCGATCTGCCCTTCGCGCATGGCGTCGACGAGCAACGGCGGCGGTATCACCACCAGCCGCACATCGCGATCCGGATCGATGCCCGACGCGGCGAGCCAGTAACGCAGCTCATAATTGTGTGCGGAGAACGGATAGACCATCGCGAACGTGAACGGCGCCTTGTTCGCCCGCTCCCGCGCACGCACGACATTGCGGAGTGCTTCACCGAGCACCCGCGGACCGGCCGACAACGTTACGCCTTCCGAAACCATCAGGTCCCATACGCGCAGAGACACGGTAATCGCATTACCGCCAAGACCCAGCGACAGGGGCGCGGCCATCGGCACCTTGAGATGCCCGACCCCGAGTGTCGACGCGATGGCCATCGGCCCAAGCATGTGTGCGGCGTCGAAATGACCGACGACGACCCGGTCGCGAATATTCGCCCACGACGTTTCGCGCACCAGACGCAGGTCCAGGCCTTCTTCGGCGGCAAAGCCCTTCTCGACCGCGACCGCTAGCGGCGCGCAATCCATCAAAGGAATGAAACCGACGACGGTGGTCACATCACTCATTTCAACAGACTCGACGCAGTCACGACGCTTTGCGCCACCTCGCTGATCCGGCGGTTCTCGTTCATCGCCGCTTTACGCAGCAGCGCATAAGCCGCCTCCTCGCTCATGCCTCGCTGCTTCATCAGAATGCCTTTGGCCCGATCCACGATCTTGCGCTCATCCAGCGCCTGGCGTGCGCTATCGAGCTCTTCGCGCAGCTTGTTGAAGGCATGGAAACGACTGATCGCCATGTCGAGCACCGCCTTCACGCGCTCCTTCTTCAAACCGTCGACGACATAAGAGCCGACGCCGGCATCGACGGCCGCCTCGATCATGTCCGTGTCGGAGCGGTCGACGAACATGGCGATGGGCCGTCGCACCACGCGCGAGACCTGGAACATCTGTTCCAGCACGTCGCGGTTGGGATTCTCGAGATCGATGACGATGACTTCCGGATCGATGTCGACGATCCGGCGCAGGAGGTTGTGCATCTCACGCAGCACCGTCACGTTGAGATAGCCCGCCTCCCGCAAGCCTTCTTCGAGAATGCTGGCACGCATGACGTTCTGATCGACGATCAGCACGCGCAGAGAGGGCTCGGTTTTGGGCCTGGCTTCGGGCATCGAATCATTGGGAGTGCAATGCCTGTGCCACTCGGGCGGCCCTTGCACTACGAGGAGGCGCGGCGCAATTCGCACCACTTTAAGTGCGACCTGCGCGGCGCACGCACCACATCTGCGCAAACCCGTGTCCACCGAGGCACGAAACGCAGTCCATTGCGGCCGCAGCCTCGTGGCATAGCGTTTGCAACATCCAGCCCATCTTGGCTGCTCCAATGATGGGCGCAGCACCAGTGACTGCCGGTAATCAACCTCCGCTTTGTGCGGCCTGTCGCAGTTCGCTGTCCCAACCACCCTTCTTCGAACGAGCTGTGCCTGTCCGCGGGCCTCACTCATGGGTGCAAGATGTCTGTTAAAAAGCTGGTCGTCATTGGCAATGGCATGGTCGGGCAACGTCTGCTCGAGCGGCTCGCGGCCGAAACCCCGTCGCATGAAATCACCGTGCTCTGCGAGGAGCCGCGTGCTGCCTACGATCGTGTGCAACTCACGAGCTTCTTCAGCGGCAAGACCGCCGCCGACCTGTCGCTAGTCGGCGAAGACTTCTTCGAGCGCAACGACATCGCGTTGCATCTGAATGACAAGGCCCTCGGCATCGATCGCGAAGCTCGATGCGTGCGCACGTCGCAAGGCCGGACCCTTCCTTACGATCAGCTGGTGCTGGCGACAGGCTCGTATCCTTTCGTACCGCCCATTCCTGGCCGCGAGCGGCCGAACTGCTTCGTCTATCGCACGATCGAAGATCTCGAAGCGATCCGCTCGGCGGCGACGCAGAGCAAAGTCGGCGTGGTCATCGGCGGCGGTCTGCTCGGCCTCGAAGCGGCCAAGGCGCTGCGCGATCTTGGCTTGAAGACCCATGTCGTGGAATTCGCGCCGCGCTTGATGGCCGTTCAGGTCGACGATGTCGGCGGTCGCGTGTTGCGACAGAAGATCACCGAGATGGATGTCGGCATTCACACCGGCAAGAGCACGACTGAAATCGTCGACGGCGAGCAATGCAAGCATCGCTTGAACTTCGCCGATGGCAGCTCGCTCGAAGCGGATGTCGTGGTGTTCTCCGCCGGCATCCGGCCGCGCGATGAGCTCGCCCGTGCCTGCGGCCTGAACATCGGCGCTCGCGGCGGTATCGTCATCGACCACGATTGCCGCACGTCCGATCCGGACATCTTCGCGATCGGCGAGTGCGCCCTCTGGAACGGCCAGTTGTTCGGCCTGGTCGCTCCTGGTTACCAGATGGCCAACGTCTGCGCGTCCCGCTTGCAGGAGACTGCCGAGCCCGCGTTCACCGGCGCGGATATGAGCACGAAGCTCAAGCTCATGGGAGTCGACGTAGCCTCACTCGGCGATCCGCACTGCTCAAGCCCCGGCGCGCGCGCATACGCTTTCGTCGACGAGCGCAAGCAGGTTTATAAGAAGCTGGTCGTGAACGAGGACGGCACGCGGCTGCTCGGCGGCATCCTCATCGGCGACGCGGACGATTACGGCGTTCTGCTGAACATGATGCTCGAAGGCACAGCGCTGCCGGCGAGTCCTGAAGAATTGATCGTGCCCAACTTCGGCGGCTCCGAGCAGCCGAAGAAGGCCGGCGTCGCCGGGCTGCCCGCGACCGCGCAGATCTGTTCATGCAACAACGTCAGCAAGGGCGCGATCTGCTCCGCCATCGAGGCCGGCGCTACAACCATTGGCGCGTTGAAGTCGTGCACCAAGGCCGCGACCTCCTGCGGTGGCTGCGCGGCGCTGGTCACGCAGGTTCTGAAAGCGGAGCTCGCGAGCCGCGGCGTCGCGGTCAACAACAACCTTTGCGAACACTTCCGATACTCGCGTCAGCAGCTGTTCCACCTGGTGCGCGTCGGCCAGCTCACATCGTTCGATGAAGTGCTGAAGAAGCACGGCCGCGGCATGGGCTGCGACATCTGCAAGCCCACCGTCGCGTCCATCCTGGCATCGTGCTGGAACGAGTTCGTGCTGAAGCGCGACAAGGCCACGCTCCAGGACACGAACGACTACTACCTCGCCAACATGCAGAAGGACGGCACCTACTCCGTCGTCCCGCGCATCGCCGGCGGTGAGATCACACCGGAGAAGCTCATCGTCATCGGCGAGGTGGCGAAGAAGTATGGTTTGTACACCAAGATCACGGGCGGCCAGCGCATCGATCTGTTCGGTGCGCAGGTCCACGAGCTGCCGTTGATCTGGCGCGAACTGATCGACGCGGGCTTCGAGTCCGGTCACGCTTACGGCAAGTCGGTGCGTACCGTGAAATCGTGCGTTGGTTCGACCTGGTGCCGCTACGGCGTGCAGGACAGCGTCGGCTACGCCATCGACATCGAGAATCGCTACAAGGGCCTGCGCTCCCCTCACAAGCTCAAGTTCGCAGTCTCCGGCTGCACGCGTGAATGCGCCGAGGCGCAGAGCAAAGACGTCGGCATCATCGCGACCGAAAAGGGTTGGAATCTGTATGTGTGCGGCAACGGCGGCATGAAGCCCCGTCATGCCGACCTGCTCGCCGGCGATCTCGATCGCGAAACGCTGATCCGGTACATCGATCGCTTCCTGATGTTCTACATCCGCACCGCCGACCGCCTGCAGCGCACGTCGGTGTGGCTGGACAACCTCGAAGGCGGTCTCGACTATCTCAAGCAGGTCGTCATCGAAGACAAGCTCGGCATCGCCGCCGAGCTGGAAGCCGACATGGCGCGCATCGTCAACACTTATGAATGTGAATGGAAGAAGGCCGTGGAGGATCCGCAGACCTTGAAACGATTCCGTCATTTCGTGAACAGCGACCGCAGCGACGACAACGTCGTGTTCGTGCAGGAGCGCGGACAGATCCGCCCTGCTACCAACGAAGAGCGCGCCCAGCGCCAGCGTGAGGCTGTATGAAGCACACTCACACCTGGAGCAGCGCCTGCTCGTTCGACGACCTGCTGCCGGACAGCGGCGTCGCCGCCCTGATCGACGGACGGCAGATCGCCATCTTCCGGGTCGGCGACGCGATCTACGCGCTCGACAACTACGATCCGCACAGTGAAGCCAACGTACTCTCGCGCGGCCTGGTCGGCGATCTGAACGGCGAGCCCGTCGTCGCCTCCCCGGTTTACAAACATCATTTCAACCTGGCGACCGGCCGCTGCGTCGAAGACGCGGATTACTCGGTGCGCGCGTGGCCGACGCGAGTCACCGACGGCAAGATCTGGATCAAGAGCCAGCCTCTGCGCAAGACCAGTCGTCGCAAGCTGGTCGTCGTCGGCAACGGCATGGCCGGCATGAAGGTGGTCGAAGAGCTGCTCGGCATTTCAGGTCAGCCTTACGACATCACCGTGTTCGGCGCCGAGCCCGTGCCAAACTACAACCGCATCCTGCTCTCGCCCATGCTGGCGGGCGAGAAGCAGTTCGACGACATCGTGCTGAACCCGATCGAGTGGTATCGGGACAATGGCGTCACCTTGCACCTGGGCGATCCGGCCGTCGCGATCGATCGGATTCGCCGTCGTGTCCGCTCACAGAACGGCACCGAAGCCGAGTACGATCGGCTGCTGATCGCGACCGGCTCCAATCCCATCATCCTGCCTGTCCCGGGCAAGGACCTGCCAGGCGTCGTGACGTTCCGCGATCTGCAGGACGTAAACACGATGCTCGAAGCCGCACGCACGCATAAGAAGGCAGTTGTCATTGGCGGCGGATTGTTGGGCTTAGAGGCAGCCAATGCTCTTTTGAAACAAGGCATGCAAGTCACCGTCGTGCACTTGCTGGAAACATTGATGGAACGGCAGCTCGATCCTGTCGCCGCGCAGCTCTTGAAACAATCGCTCGAGAAGCGCGGGTTGCAGTTCCACATGCCGGCGAAGACCACGGCCATCCTGGGCACCGATCGAGTCCGCGGCGTTCAGTTCGCGGACGAGACCATCATCGAGGCGGATCTGGTCGTCATGGCCGCCGGCATTCGACCCAATACGGACCTCGCTCGCGCCGCCGGCCTGCGATGCGACCGCGGCGTGCTGGTCAACGATACGATGCAAACGTTCGATCCGTGCGTGTACGCCGTCGGCGAGTGCGTCCAGCACAGAAACAACACGTATGGCCTGGTCGCTCCGCTCTATGAGCAGGCGAGCGTCTGTGCGACCCATCTGTCCGAGCATGGCGTCGGCCGCTACCGTGGATCGATGCTGTCCACGCATCTCAAAGTCACGGGCATCGATCTGTTCTCCGCCGGCGATTTCCTCGGCGGTCCGGGCAGCGAGGCACTGGTGCTGCGGGACGCGAAGCGCGGCATCTATAAGCGCATCGTGCTCGAGGACAACAAGGTGCGCGGCGCGGTGTTGTACGGCGACACTCGCGATGGCGCCTGGTATTGCGAGCTGATGAATGAAGGCCGCGATGTGGGCGCCTTGCGCGACAAATTGATATTCGGCGAAGCGGTAGCCAGACGACAGTGAACATCAGGACGACGTGCCCCTATTGCGGTGTCGGCTGTGGCGTGATTGCGCAAGCCGACACCGACCGCGGCACGATCAAGATCAGCGGCGATACGGCGCATCCCTCCAACTACGGAAGACTCTGTTCCAAAGGATCGGCACTAGGCCAAACGCTGGGAACCGACGGCCGCCTGCTCCATCCGGAAATCAACGGCCAGCGCGTGAGCATGGACGCCGCGCTGAGCCACGTGGCTGCCGGATTCAAGCGCATCATCGCCGAGCATGGGCCTGATGCCGTCGCGCTGTACGTCTCGGGTCAGTTGCTGACCGAGGACTACTACGTCGCCAACAAGCTGATGAAAGGCTTCATCGGCACGGCGAATATCGATACCAACTCCCGGTTGTGCATGTCCTCGGCGGTCGCCGGCCACAAGCGCGCCTTTGGCGAGGACGTCGTGCCGGTGTGCTACGAGGATCTGGAACTCGCGGATCTGATCGTGCTCGTCGGCTCGAACACAGCCTGGTGTCATCCGGTGCTGTTCCAGCGCATCGCTCAAGCCAAACAGCAGCGGCCGGAAATGAAAATCGTGGTCGTCGATCCGCGGCGGACCATGACCTGCGAGATCGCCGATTTGCATCTCCCGGTGCGCAGCGGCAGCGATGTCTGGTTGTTCAACGGACTGCTCGCGTATCTGCACGAGCACGGCCACATCGCGAACGACTTCGTCGCGAGCCATACGGAAGGATTCGATGAAGCGCTGCGCATCGCCCGGGATTCCGCTGGCGACTTGAAACAGGTTGCCTCGGCCTGCGGCATCGACACTGAGCGGCTGCTTCGGTTCTATCGGATGTTCGCCGACCACCCGCGCGTGATCACGGCGTTCTCAATGGGCGTGAACCAGTCGTCCGCGGGCACGGACAAGGTCAACAGCATCATCAATTGTCATTTGCTCACAGGCCGGATCGGCCAGCCCGGCGCCGGCCCCTTCTCCATCACCGGCCAGCCCAACGCCATGGGCGGTCGTGAAGTCGGCGGCCTCGCCAACATGCTGGCCGCCCATATGGATATCGAAGACGCAAGCCATCGCGAGCTGGTGCAGACGTTCTGGCGCAGCCCGCGCATCGCTGAGCGCGGTGGACTCAAAGCGGTCGATCTCTTCGACGCCATTCACGCAGGCAAGGTAAAGGCCGTGTGGATCATGGCGACCAATCCGGTCGTGAGCCTGCCCGACGCGGATAAGGTCAAAGAGGCGCTGCGACGCTGCGAGCTCGTCGTGGTTTCCGATTGTTTCTCGGGCACCGACACCAATGCTCTCGCGCACGTGTTGCTGCCGGCCGCTGGCTGGGGCGAAAAGGATGGCACCGTCACCAATTCGGAACGCCGCATCTCACGGCAGCGAGCGTTCCAGCCGCTGAGCGGCGAAGCGCGGCCGGACTGGTGGTTGATGTGCGAAGTCGCGCGACGCATGGGCTTTGACGACGGTTTCAACTACGACAACGCGCACGAGATCTTCCTCGAGCACGCCGCGCTATCCACGTTCGGAAACGACGGCGGGCGCGCCTTCGACATCGGCGGTCTGGCGAAGATCACTTCAACTGAGTACGACGACCTCGCGCCCATTCAATGGCCCGTGCCTGAACGCAATCATCCCGGCACGCCGCGTTTGCTGGAGTCGGGACGTTTCTATCGTCGCAATCATCGAGCTCGCTTTGTGCCGACCGCGCCCCGAGCGCCGGCGCATAAGGCCGATGCCGAGTTTCCGTGGATCTTGAACACCGGTCGCATCCGCGATCAGTGGCACACGATGAGTCGCACCGGTCGCGCGCCGCAACTGAGCTCACATCTGCCCGAGCCGTATATCGACATGCATGCGCAGGATGCATTGCTGTCAGCAGTGAGCGATGGCCAGCTCGCTCGCGTCGAAACGCAATGGGGCGCGCTGGTGGCACGAGTAAAGACCAGCGGTGAAATGCCGCGTGGCTCGATCTTCGTGCCCATCCATTGGAATGGCGCCTTCGCTTCGGACGCCCGCGTGGGCGCATTGGTCAATCCGGTCGTCGATCCCGTCTCCGGCGAGCCGGAGTTCAAGCACACGCCGGCGCGCGTCATGCCCTTCCCGGTCAACTGGCATGGATTCATCCTGACGCGCACGCCACTCGCAACGTTGGATGCGACGTGGTGGACGGCCATCCAAGGCGTGCAGTTCATGCGATATGAGATTGCTGGACGCGGCCGCCCGCCCAGCGTCGAGTGGGCGCACCAGGCATTGCAAGTGAATCATGCGGACGCGGACTGGGTGGAGTTCTCGGATCCCGCGTGCGGCCTGTATCGAGGCGCGCTGTTAGTCGACGAGCGCATCGAAGGCTGTGTATTCATTTCGCCGCGCACCGACCTGCCCTCGCGCACCTGGCTATCCAATCTGTTTGCGAAGAAACGCATCGGCAATGCGGATCGGGCGTCGCTGCTCAACGGCGGCCCGACGGGGGCGTCGGAAGACCCGGGCCCGATGGTGTGCTCATGTTTTGGCGTGGGGCGGAACACGCTATGCAAGGCCATCGCCCAGAATCAATGGAAGACGCCGCAGGACGTGGGCGTGAAATTGAAAGCAGGCACGAACTGCGGCTCGTGCCTGCCGGAGATCAAGACGCTATTGAAACAATCCCTTGGATGATTTGCCGCCCTGGCGCAGCACGCCGACCACGATGCCTTCGATGATCAGCGACTGCTCTTTCAGGTCGACGCGGATCGGCTCGAACTCTTCGTTCTCGGGCAGCAGCCAGACGATCTTGCCGTCCTGCTTGTAGCGCTTCACCGTCACTTCATTGTCCAGGCGCGCCACCACGACCTGGCGATTGCGCACTTCCGGCGTGCGATGCACGGCGACCAGGTCGCCGTCCATGATGCCGATGTCTTTCATACTCTGGCCGCGCACCTTGAGCAGGTAGTGCGCGCGCGGCTGAAAGATCTTCGGATCGATCTGGTAACGGCCTTCGATATGCTCCTCCGCGAGCATGGGCCTGCCGGCTGCAACTCGACCAATCAGCGGCAGACCCATTTGCTCACGAAGAGAGTCTTTCAATTGAATCCCGCGCGAGGCGCCCGGGATGATGTCCAGCACGCCCTTCTTCTGAAGTGCGCGCAGATGTTCCTCGGCGGCGTTGGCCGACTTGAAACCCATCGCGCTCGCGATCTCGGCCCGTGTCGGCGGCATGCCGTTATCCCGCAGGGATTCCTGGATCAGTTTGACGATCTCGCGTTGCCGGGGCGTCAGTTCGGACACACGTCACCTGTATGGATAACCACCATTTGAGTATTTATACAGGAGTCCCTCGTAAGTCCGCAAGCCCACAGCAGGTATCTCGACCGAGTCGGCGACCGCTGGGAATTTGACACACGTATTTGACGATATCCCGCCGCGCCCGCCGCTAGTCCGCCGCCGCCAGCCGCTGATCGGCATGCCCGGCAGAGCGCCACGCGGCCTCTTATATTCCCGCCGCATCAGGATGGGACCTAAATGACACGATCTCCCAAACAGTCGGCGGGCTTCACACTGCTCGAGCTCATGACCGCCCTTTCGGTGACGGCCGTCTTGCTCGTCATCGGCGTACCGGCATTCACCGACGTCACCCGCAACAACCGCCTCACAACGGCGGCCAACGACCTGCTGCGCTCGACCCAGGTGGCGCGCAGCGAAGCCGTCACACGCCGGCTGCCGGTAGTCGTCTGCGCAACCAACGATTCCTCCGCCGACGAGCCCACCTGCAGCAATGGCTCGTTCACGCAGTGGATCGTGTTCGTGGACGCCGATAGAGACTGGGGCGTGGATGAGGGCGAGCCCGTGCTCGAAAGGCATGCGCCCGTGCATGAGACACTCACCATTCGCAACGACGACGACGGCATCATCAGCTACTCCCCCACCGGCTTTGCCACTCCGCCACTGGCCGGCGAGGGCGCCATAGCACCCACCAACCGCATCGTGCTCTGCGACGCGCGTGGCAATGCCCTGGTCGGGGCAGACAGCTCCGCCGCCCGAGCCCTCGTCATCGAGGAGACCGGCAGAGCCCGCATTACAAAGAATCGCGAGGATGTCACCGACGCGCTCGCGATCACCGGTGGAGCCTGCCCGTAATGAACGCGCACCGTTTTCAGACCGGTTTCACCATCGTCGAAGTGCTCGTAGCACTCGTGGTCCTCGCCGTCGGCATGCTGGGCATGGCGAGCTTGTACGTGACCACGTTGCGCTCCAGCGGTACCGCGCTTTCCCGCATGCAGGCCGTGACTCTCGCCGCCGACATGGCGGACCGTATCCGCGCCAATCGCTTTGCCCGCGCCCTCTACGAAACCGAAGAACCCGTGGAGCAGGACTGCATCGCCGACGGCGACTGCACCCGAGAGCAGATGGTGGCAAACGATCTCTTTGTGTGGCAGGAGCAGATCGACGAGGTGCTGCCGGGCGAGGACCCTGAGGGCACGATCGAATACACCGCGCCCACGGCCACCACGCCCGACAGTTACACCATCACAGTGACCTGGAAGGAGGCGCAAAGCGAAGGCAACGACGCCGAAGAGCTCCGCTATGTCCTGACGATGGAGGTCGCCCCATGAGCAAACTCCAGCGCCACAGCCGCAGCGTCCCCCCTTCGCGCACACGCCAGCGCGGTCTGAGCCTGATCGAGCTCATGGTCGCCCTGGTCATCAGCCTCGTGCTGATCGGCGGCGCGATCCAGGTGTATGTCTTCAGCCGCCAGAACTACGAGGTCAACGAAAGCGTCGTGCGATTGCAGGAGACCGCGCGGTATGCGCTGTCGATCCTCGAGCCCGACATCCGCATGGCGAACTCGTGGGGGCTTTCCAAAGGCGCCGGCTTCGTCGTCACGGCGTCCGGCTTGCCCGCCACCAATTGCGGGGCTGATTTCGCCAGCGCCGTGATGACGCCAGTGGACGGAGCCAATAACCAATATTCCTTCGAATGCCCCGCGGACGGCGCCGGCGCAGTCACCACCGCGGACACGCTGGTGATACGGCGCGCCTCGGCTGTTCCGTCCACGGAAACCGACGGGCGATTGCTGGTGTGCTCCACCCGCACATCGCTCTCGCTGGTCATCGATAGCTCCACTTGTGTCGAAGAACCCATCGGCCAGGTGAACGATCTGCTCGTGAATGCCTACTACATCGGTCGCGACTCCGCGCATCAGGCCGGCTTGCCTACCTTGCACCGCTGGAGCCTGGTGGCCCCGGATAACTTGGACGATGTGGGCATCGTGCCGGGCGTGGAGGACATGCAGATTCAGTTCGGCATCGACTCCACCGGCGTTTCGGGAACCGCCACCGGCTACGTCAACCCGGGAGAAGTGCCCGCGGGCGCGCAGGTCGTCTCGGTGCGTCTGTGGCTGTTGGTGCGCTCCGAAACCGAAGAAACAGGTTTCACCGATACCCAGACCTATGAATACGGCGATCGCTCGGACGATAACGGCGGCACCACCGACGATCTGGACTCCGCGGGCGCCGCCAGGCTCGCCTATAAACCGAACGATGGTTTCAGACGCCTGCTGGTCTCCAGAACCATCGTCATTCGCAATGCCATGGGAACCTGACAATGCCGCGCATCTGCTTCAGACCACGAACTTCCCATCGCCAGGCGGGCGCCGCGCTAGTCGTTGCGCTGCTGCTGCTGGTGGTGCTCACGTTGCTGGCCATCTCGGGCGTGAACTCGAGCACCCTGAACCTGGTCATGGCGGGTAACACGCAGTTGGCCCAGAACGCGTTCCAGGCGGCCGAAACCGGCATCGAATATTCGGTCGCCCTGAACGAGTTCAATCCCGATCCGGGCCTCGATCCGGAAACGCAGAAGGACGACGCACGCGGCTTCGAAGCCATCAGCAAGGGGCAGCTCTGCGGCATGCCGCAGCCGGCGCTGCCCGGCTCGAGCCTGGACAGTTACTCCACGTTTCACTTCCAGATCGATAGCACGGGCAAGTCCAAGCGCCAGGCGAACTCGGTGAATATCCAGGCCATCGCCATCATTGCACCGGCCGATGCCTCGGTCGCGCCCGCACCGGATCTCGGCGCCGAAGTGGTCTGCCCTCCCCCCGCCGGCGGCGGCGCCAACAACAAGTTCGAATAGCAAACATCGAGAACACCATCATGCGTAGCCCATCCACTCGACTCGCCGCCGGCATCCGGGGCGTCGCTGCCATGGTCCTGCTGGCGCTGGCATGCGCCGTCCCGCAGGCTGGAGCGCAATCGTTCCAGCCCGCGCCGACCCGAGCGCTGGAAGACGCGATCGAAACCAACACCGACGCCGTCCTGCTGCCCGCCAGCCAGCCCGGCACGCTCACGTTCCGCAATTGTGCCGAGCCCTGCAAGCTGCGCTCTCTGAATGTGACCGCCGAGTCGACGTTCTACGTCGGCGGCAGCCGCGTCACGCTCGCCGAATTCGATGCGTACGTTCGCAGCACCGGACCGCAGTTCCTCATGGTGTTCCGTCAGGTCAACGGGCCGAAGGTCACCCGGCTCGTGGTTTACGGGCAAATGCAGTAGCGATCGTTCGGACCCGCACAGCTATCAACCTCAAGCTTGCCGAAATACATCCTATGAACCGTCCCATCCAATGGACTTCGAGTCATCTGCGCTCCTGGGTGCGCCTGCTGACTTGTGGCTGCGTCACGGCCGGCGCGTTGCTCGGCACGGCTCGAGCCGACGACTCCGAGATCTATATCGCGCAGTCCACGGCGGCGCCGAACATCATGCTCATCCTCGATACGTCGGGAAGCATGCAAGGCGAGGTCACGACCCAGGCGGCTTACGATCCCAATACCGACTACATCGCGAAAGCGACGGGGGATTGCGCCAACATCAGCAACCGGGTGTTCTTCACGACGGAGAACGACGATGACGATGGCGACGGCGAGGCGGATCTGGACGTCCCGCCCACCTGCGACACCAACCGTTACGTCGCCAAGGCGGTGATGAACTGCGCATCGGCCACCGACCCCCTTAAATCGGAAGCCGGCTCGTACACGGGCGACCGATTCGTGCAATGGCGGACCGGCAGCAGGGGCAGCGACCGCCAGTGGCGCAACCTTAGAGACGGCTACCACACGACGCTCGATTGTAAGAACGACGGGGCCGACTATCCCGATCGCAACGGCAGCGGCTCGACCGATACGGCGGCCTACACCAGCGTCGTCAACAATTCATTCTGGTACAACGAACCCGGCAAGGGCGTCGCGGCCACGCTCTTCTCGGCCAACTACGTCGCCTACTATCATCAGTTCCGCACCTCCGTGCTCGGCACCCGGCTGTCGGTGATGCAACAGGCCGCGCGCAAGCTGCTCAACTCGGTGACGAACGTCAACGTGGGCTTGATGCGCTATAGCATCAACGTCCAATGGCGCCCTAACAGAGATACGCCGTACGTGACCAACGGCGGCGGCATGGTGCTCGAGCCCGTAGCGCCCATCGCGCAGAATCGCGACCGGCTGATCACAGCGGTCAATGGACTCATTCCCTACGGCAGCACGCCGTTGTCTGAAACGCTGTTCGAGGCGCATCAGTACTTCGCCGGCGGCGCGGTCACATTCGGTAAGAAGTCGCAAATCTGTTCGGCTTCGACACCCACCGGCGACGGCACCACGACCAACTGCAGCGGCACCATTTCAACGCTGCCCAGCGTGGCAACTTCCATCAGCGGGGATAACTACATCAGCCCGGCCACCCAGGAGTGCCAGAAGAATTACATCGTCTATCTGACCGACGGCCAGCCGACCAGCGACACCAAGGCCAATGACGCGATCAAAGCGCTGCCGGGATTCACGACCGAGGTGCCCGGATCGTGCGGCACCGGTGACGGCGTGTGCCTCGGCGCCCTGTCGGAATACATGTTCGACAAAGATCTGCGCGGCGTCGTGGGCAAACAGAACGTCACGACCTTCTACATCGGCTTCGGCGAGGCCTTCGGTAGCGACACCAGCAACGAGTATTTCCAATATCTGGCCGACGCGGCGGCGCGTGGCGGCGGCAGTGCTTACCAGGCGGGCGATCTCGCCGAGCTGTCGAAAGTCTTCACGAACATATTCAGCGAGATTTCCACCAGCAGCGCCACGATGACCGCGCCGACGGTCGCCGTGAACGCGTTCAACCGCACGCAAACGCTGAACGATCTGTATATCTCGGTGTTCAAGCCGTCGCCGGGCATCCATTGGCCGGGCAACATCAAGAAGTACACGATCGATCCGAGCGATGACCGGACGCTGAAAGCACTGGGTTCGGCGGGCACCGCCGTGAACGCCCTGGCTTCGGATGGCACGTTCGCCCCGAACACCAAGGACTACTGGCAGACCGATCCGATGACATCGGCGACCTCGGACAGCGCGGAAGTGGAGCTCGGCGGCGCCGCTCACAAGATTCCCACGCCCGCCAGCCGCAAGCTCTATACCTACCTCGGCGACAATCCGAGCGGCAGCACGGCCGGCGTCGCCCTCACAGGCACCGCCCAGGCAGTGGCTGTCGGCAACGATGCCATCACGCGAGAGCTGCTGGGCGTCGCGGCCGACACTGCGACCACTTCGCCGCGCGCCGACTTGATCAATTGGGCTCGCGGCGCGGACATCGACGATGAGGACGAGGATAACGACAAGACCGAGCAGCGCTACGACATCGGCGATCCGATGCACTCGCAGCCCGCCGTGGTCATCTATGGCGGCACGAAGACCGCCAAGAACCAGAACGATGCGGTCGTGTTCACTGCGACCAACGACGGTTACCTGCACGCATTCTCCACCGCGACCGGCGAGGAGCGATGGGCATTCATCCCGAAGGAAATGCTGGGTGGACTCAAGAGGCTTTATCTGAACGAGAGTCTTGCCAGCAAGAACTACTCGATCGACGGCGACCTGCGCGTGTTGAAGTACGACGTGAACAGCGATGGCATCGTCACTCCCGCGGACAACGATCGCGTCCTGCTGTTCTTCAGCACTGGCCGCAATCCGACCGTGAGCCGCTACTACGCGCTCGATGTGACGGACAAGGACGCGCCCCGTTTCTTATGGTCGATCGGTGCGGACGTTCTGCAAGGGTTGGGACAGGCCTGGTCGCGTCCGACGATCACGCGCGTCAATATCGACGGCCCCACTCAGAATTCGCAGAAGCTGGTGCTGATCTTCGGCGGCGGTTACGACGCGACCGAAGAGGGCGGCGCATACGTTGCCGAGGCCGAGGCGGGCAATCGCGTGTTCATGGTCGACGCCCTGCGAGGCACGCTGCTGTGGTCGGCCGGCGATGCCGGAACGGATCTGGATCTGCCCCGCATGAAGCATGCGATCCCTGCGCCGGTGAACGTAGTGGATCTGGATGGCGACAGCTTCGCCGACCGCATGTACGTCGGCGACATGGCCGCGCAGCTGTGGCGCTTCGATATCTATAACGGCAAGGCGCCGGCAGATCTGGTCACCGGCGGCGTCCTCGCCTCGCTCGGCGCCAAGGACGCAAGCACCAAGAATGCGGCCAACACCCGTCGCTTCTACAACTCGCCGGACGCCTCGCTGATGCAGGGAAAGAGCGGCCGACCGTTCATCAACGTCGCGATCGGCTCGGGCTATCGCGGCCACCCGCTGTCGACCAGCAACGAGGACCGGTTCTATTCGGTGCGCGACTATCAGCCGTTCACGAAGCTGACCAAGGAGCAGTATGCGGAGGTCGACATCGTGCTCGATTCCGAGCTCGAGGACATCACGACCAACTTCGCGCCGCAGCTCAACTCCAGCTCGCCCGGCTGGAAGCTGAGAATGAATACCCCCTCCGCTACGGGCAAGACGGTGCAGGGCGAGAAGGTGCTCTCCTCCTCGAGCACGCTGCAGAATACGATTTTCTTTACCACCTACCTTCCGGAAGCGAGCGCCACGAGCAACACCTGCTCACCCGCGAAAGGCTCGAACCGGGCGTACGCCGTCAGTGCCTTGGATGGCACACCCCTGCCCCGGCGCGACGGCTCGACCGGTGGTGGTGATGGTGGTACCGGGGGCGGTTCGGATACGCCGAGCACCGACGACCGTTTCACCGAACTGGACCAGACCGGCATCGCTCCTGAAGTCACGGTCCTGTTCCCCGAAAAGGACAAGATCACCTGTCTGTCGGGCGTCGAAGTGCTCGATGTCTGCAAGGACTTCGACAGCCGCATCAAGACCTACTGGCTCGAAACCAATGCGAACTAAATCCTATCGACCCGCGCAGCGGGGCATGAGCCTGATCGAACTGATCACGGTGGTGGCGATCGTCGCGATTCTCGGCTCGATCGCCCTTTCCACCTACCGCAACAGCGTCATTCGCTCCAACCGGGCCGAGGCAGCGGCGGCCTTGCTGAGAATCCAGGTTGCTCAGGAGAAGTACTTTTTGAGCGCGAACGAGTATGCGGAGACGCTGGACGAGCTCAACATGGAAGATTCCACGGAGCGCGACCTCTACACGCTCGAGCTGGCCGACATCGACGATCCAACCCGATTTACGGCGAGAGCGACCGCGATCAACGGGCAAGCGGACGATACCGCGTGTCCGGTGCTCAGCATCGATGAAACCGGCCGCCGCACGCCGAGCCCGGTGGACACCCCGTGCTGGCGATAGTCGGGTCCGTCGATTCCGGCCGATGCATACAAGCCGCGACGGGTGAAACTGTCGCGTCTTCACGACGAAAGCACGGATGTGCTTTATCGAGTTGGCCCAATCTTGTATCCTCCGCGCTCGGCCAAGCTGGCAGCTTTTACAACAAAAGAAGCTAGATAGCCTGATGCACGGGAACCAGCCATTACTCTCGTGTATTAGAAGGCCGTGAAAATTTGTCGCTCTGGTCCTTTTTTATCCGACCCGAAGGGGAAAGAACTCATGAAGAACACCATCTCCACCTCGCTGAAGGCAGGTATTGCTGCGTTGGCGCTCGTTGCTGCCAGCGGTTGCGTCTCGCAGAAAGCCGTTGATGAAATCAAGGCCACTGCCGACAAGGCCGTGCAGGACGCCGCTGCTGCCAAGGCTGCCGCCGACTCGGCTGCCAGCGCCGCTCAGTCCGCTCGTTCCGCTGCTGACAGCGCGCAGAGCGCTGCCAACCAGGCGCTGCAGGCCGCTCAGGCCAGCCAGGCCTGCTGTGACGCTACGAACGAGAAGATCGATCGCATGTTCAAGAAGTCGCAGTCGAAGTAATTCGACTCAGCTTCGAGATCGCAAGATCGGAAGAAGCCGCGGAGAAATCCGCGGCTTCTTCTTTTTTGACGGTAAGAACTGGCGCCGCGGAGAAATCCGCGGCGTTTTTCTTTGCGCGCAAAGAAACCGCGACGCTTCCGTTTAGGCACATGGATGTGCCCGCCGCCACCGGCGGCGAGCGAGGAGCAAAAGTCACGCCTTTTGCGAGTCGCATTCGGGGCGCGGCAGGATGCCGCGATCCCGAATCAGAGAATATGTGGCGGACCCCACAGCCTTGGCCTGGACTAACTCGGTGGTTTAGGTGACCTCGGCCGCGGGATCCGCGTGCGCAGTTTAGCAGTGCGCCCCGCTACGCGTGGGAGCGGCGCTAGTTGCCGCCGTCGATGACCTGAACGGTCGATGCGGGATGAAGCATCACCGGCTCGGGGATGCCGCTGGCGCTTTCGAACGTGCGCTCGGCCTTCGCCCAATCGATGACCACGGCGCGGTCCTGAGTCGCGCCCACCAGCAGCTTGGTGATGTTGGTGAGGCTGTGCGCCTCGGCGCTGTCCGTGCCTTCCAACGGCGTATGCACTTCCATGAACAGCTCATCGCCGCGCCAGCCCATCTTGTATGGCTGATCGACCAGACGCACCGGCGTGTTCACCGGCACCATCGGATAGAGCTCTTTGATGTCTTCAGGGAACATGCGCACGCAGCCATGTGTGACTTGCATGCCCACGCCCGAGGGACGGTTCGTGCCGTGGATCAGATAGGCGCCGCCCGGAATGCCCAAGCGCATCGCGTACTCGCCGAGCGGATTGTCCGGCCCCGGCGGCACCGCTTTGGGAAGCGGACGCCCGTCCGCTGCATGTTCCTTGCGCACCGACTCCGGCGGATACCAGATCGGCTTCTCGCGCTTGTTCACGATGCGCGTGAGGCCCAGCGGCGTGTGCCAATCCATGCGTCCGACGCTGATCGGATAAGTGCGGACCACCGCAGCCTCGCCCGCCTTGTGAGGCGGAAAATAAAACAAGCGATGTTCGGAGAGACTGACGACGATGCCTTCGCGCGGCCCCTCGGGAAGGATGTAACGCGACGGGATCACCACTTCGGTGCCCGCCCCCGGCACCCAGGCATTGACGCCCGGATTGGCCGCCACGATCTCCTCGTAGCCCACGCCATAGCGCCGGCCGATGTCGAGCAGCGTGTCTTCGTGCATGGCGACCACCTTCTGCACTTCGCCGATCACGGTGTCCGTGCCGACTGGCAAGGTATAGGTGGCGGCGAATGCGTTCGTGGTCGCTGCCATCAGCAGCGCGGCGCGGATCAGAGAGCGGATCTTCATGATGAGCAAAAAGTCTAGCAGTTGCGCACGGTCAAGAGTGTGAGCTGGGCGACGTCCCTGCCAAAGTCGAACAGGCCTGTCAACTTCTTAATTATGGGGCTGCGACCGATTTCAAGCCACTGCCGGCGCCTGCTCCTTCAGCAGGTTGCTGATCTGGGTCGGCACGCCCTTGCGCGCTTCGACCAGGCCGACCCGGATGGCGTTCGCAAACGACACGGTGTCGGCGCTGCCGTGGCTCTTGATCACCACCCCGGTCAGACCGACCATGCTCGCGCCGTTGTACGTACGCGGGTCGAATTCTTTACGCAGCGATCTCAGCACCGGCCACGAGGCCAGCGCCCCCACATAGCGCAGCGGGTTGCGCGTGTATTCGGTCTTCAACGCGCCGACCAGCATGTTGGCCAGCCCTTCCATGGTCTTGAGCGCGACGTTGCCGGTGAAGCCGTCGGTGACCACGACGTCCGCCTCGCCGGAGAAAATATCGTCGCCTTCCACGAAGCCGATGTAATTCAGCTTGCTCGCGGCCAGCAAACGGGCCGCGTCCTGCACGACGCTATCGCCCTTGGTTTCTTCTTCGCCGATATTGAGAATGCCGATTCGCGGACGCGCGATGCCGTGCATATCGGCAGCGACCACCGAGCCCATCACCGCGAATTGAAACAAATGCTCGGCGCTGCATTGTGAGTTCGCACCGAGATCGAGCATGTGCGTGTGACCATGCCGGGCGCGGATGCGCGAGATGATCGCGGGCCGATCGATCCCTTCGATGGTCTTGAGGACGAAGCGCGCCGTGGCCATGAGCGCACCGGTATTGCCGGCGCTCACGCAAGCATCCGCCTCGCCTGATTTCACCAGGTCGATGGCGACGCGCATGGACGAGTCTTTTTTCTTCCGCAGGGCTTCCTGCGGTTTCTCGTCCATGGTCACGACCTGCGAAGCTTCGCGCAGCTGAATACGCGAAAGTATGCCCGGTTCTGCGCCGTGCAATAGGGCTTGAACGGGTTCTTTCAGGCCGACCAGCGTGATTCGCAGGTCGGCATCCTTCTGCAGAGCCGAGAGCGCCGCAGGCACGGTGACCGAGGGGCCGTGATCGCCCCCCATGGCGTCGACCGCGATGGTGACCGGTCGGTTGCTCAGATACCGTACTCGGAGCTAACGACGGCGGTTATTCGTCGCTATCGGACTTTTCTTTGGTCGCGATGACTTTCTTGCCGCGATAGAAACCATCCGGCGAGATGCGATGACGGGAATGAGTTTCACCGGAGGTCGGATCGACCGACAGCGCCGGGCGCTCGAGGCCGTCGTGCGAGCGGTGCATGCCGCGCTTGGACGGGGTCTTTCGGCTTTTCTGAACAGGCATGACTGATCTCCAAACAATCCAATACCGACTTCGTGACGCTCACTGCTTGCGCAGCAGGTCCCGCAAATTCTGGAACGGCTGATGAGTGGTCGCTCCGGCCGCATCTTCCGCGTCCTCGGCGTCGTCCTCACGTTCCTCTGTCGATGCAATCTCTCCGGCCGCCATCTCGGCGCCGCAGTCCCCGCTCTCGTGCATCGGCACCAGCGGCAGCGCAAGCAGCGCCTGCTCTTCCGCCAACCAGGCCAGGTCGAGCCGCGAGGCTTTGACGACCACCGGCTCGTAGCCGCCCGGCTCGTCGCTGCGCTCGGCATCGACGAGTATCACCTGGAAGGTGTCGTCGAGCGCGATGTCCACCGGACGCATGCAGCGCTGGCAGGTCAGCACGACCGTGCCCTGCAGCTCGCCGGCCACGGCGGGCTTGCCGTCGAACTCACTGAACTGGAATTCTGCCTCGATCCACGAACCATCCTGCCCGCCAGCCTCGCGCAGGCGCGGCAGCTCGGCAGCAGAAAAACGTCGTGCAATCGTGCTTCCCGCCCGCGCGCAGACCTCTGCATCGACGATTTTGTCTGCGGGGACGGCCGGGGGTCGCGGCATGGGGCGCGTATACTAGCGGCGACCCCCCATGGTGTCAAAAAAAGAAAGGCGTAAATGTTTGTTTTCTCACAGCTTGTAATCCAGCCTGCGGCTGGGTTCACAGATGCCGCCCTGCTGCGGCCCCAGGAGCGGCCATGAGCCCCGCAGCAGCCCCCCTGCGGCTGGTGCTCGCATCCACCTCCACCTATCGACGGCAACTCCTGGAACGGCTGGGAATTCCGTTCACGGTCGCCGCCTCCAATGTCGATGAGGATCCGCTCCCCGGCGAGTCGGCCGTGGACCTGGTGCAGCGGCTGGCCCGGGCCAAGGCCGAGGCGGTCGCCCGCCGGCATACCAACAGCCTGATCATCGGCTCGGACCAGCTGGCGCTGTGTGGTCGGGACATCCTGGGTAAACCGGGGTCGGGGGAGCGCGCCATCGCCCAACTCAAATCGCTGAGTAGCCAGCGCGTCGTCTTCCACACCGCCGTGCATGTCATCAACACGAATGGCCCCAGCAACGAGGGCCACGTCGACCTGACCACGGTGCATTTCCGCCAGCTCAACGAGGATGAGATCAAACGCTATGTCATGCGGGACAAGCCGTACGACTGCGCCGGCGGTTTCAAGGTGGAGTCCCTGGGCGTCGCCCTGTTCAACCGCATCGAGTCGCAGGATCCGACGGCGCTGATCGGCCTGCCACTGATCTGGCTGGCCGGCGCGCTGCGTCGAAACGGCTTCGACCTGCCCTGATTAATATTCGGGATCGGGCATCCTGCCACGACCCTCATGACGAGGCGGCAAAAGGCGTGACTTTTGCCGCTCGTCCGCCGCCTGTGGCGGCGGGGTACATCCATGTACCCGGGTTGTCTATTTCAGTCCTTGTTTCAATTTGTCGATCACCGCCTGCCAGTCGGGCGGTGGCGGCGCGCTCACGGTGAACGGCTTCGCGCCCTTGCGCTCGAAGGTCAGCGACTGCGCGTGCAGGAACATGCGCTGCAATCCAAAGGGTTTCAGCTTCGCGTCCCGCTCGCGATCGCCGTATTTCTCGTCGCCCGCGATCGGATGACCGGCATGCGCCGCGTGCACCCGTATTTGATGAGTGCGGCCGGTGCCCAGCGAAATATCGAGCAATGTGGCTAGCTTGCCGAAATGCTGAATCGGCTTGAACGTCGTGATCGCCTGCTGACCGTCCGCATGCACGCGCACCACGCGCTCGCCGCCCTGCTTCAGATTGGTCTTCAACGGCAGATCGATGGTCTTGGCGCCGAACGGCCAGCGTCCGACGACCAGCGCGAGATAGCGCTTTTCCATGTCGCGCTCTCTTAATAAGGCGTGCAGCTCGCGAAGCACCGCCCGGCGCTTGGCGATCATCAGCACGCCGCTGGTGTCGCGATCCAGCCGATGCACCAGTTCGAGCTCCTTCAGCTCCGGATGCGTGGCACGCAGCGCCTCGATAACGCCGGCGCTCAACCCGCTCCCCCCATGAACGGCGACGCCCGCCGGCTTATTGACGACGATCAGATCCCGGTCTTCATGAATGATGGCGCTGTCGACAAACTCGCGAAGCGATCGCGAGGGAGCGGCTCGTTCCGCCGCCCGCTGCTCCTCGGTCTTTCGCTGCAGGGGTGGCAGTCGAATCCGATCGCCCTCGGCGAGGCGCGTTTCGGGCTTCGCACGCTTGCCATTCACCCGCACCTCGCCGGTCCGCAGGATCCGGTAAATCAAGCTGCGCGGCACGTCCTTGAGAATGCGGCTGAGGAAATTGTCGATGCGTTGTCCGGCATCGCCTTCCCCGGCCTCCACATAGCTGACGCCCTGGCCTTGGCCGGTCTTGGCAGGAGAATCTGTGTCGGGGGAATTCGGGGGCTCAGATCGGGGCATGTAGGGCTGACTTGAGAAGCGCTCGTAACTTATTGATTGACCATTGATTGAACGATACGCCTGTGATATGTTCCGCGACGATTTCAGGTTCGTGCGCGTCCTGACACAGATCATAGACACCGATCAGTCGAGCGACGCACGCGCACCGATACGCGGCACTCTCGTGGCTTCGCTCCGAAGGCGCCGCATCTTAGTTGGTTCTGCTCAGACCTGCCTGCTCAAGACCGGACAGGGTCGCAGACCATCGCTCGGCCGCGCGAACGGCGATGCCGGAATGACGCACCTCGTATTCCGGGTCGACGCAGCGCCTACGAGCGGGACGCCAAAGCGACAGGATAAAAAACGCGCCGGATCTTCCCGGTATTACACCAGGGGTCCGCGCAGGCAACATCGGATGAAGACATTCCCCGATCGCTCCTCCCTGCCTTTATGGCTCGCGCCCGCCGTGCGTGCTCGCCCGGCCCTTGAATCCTTAGAAGGGCCTCATGAAGAGAATGTTAGTCAACGCGACTCAGGAAGAGGAGTTGCGCGTAGCACTGGTTGATGGACAACGAATATACGACCTGGATGTAGAAGTCCCGTCACGGGAACAGAAAAAAGCCAACGTTTATAAAGGGCGCATCACCCGCGTCGAGCCCAGCCTGGAAGCTTGCTTTGTCGACTACGGCGCGGAGCGCCATGGCTTTCTGCCGCTGAAGGAAGTCTCGAAGGAATATTTCAAGGACGGCCAGCCCGGCAGTCGCGGCAACATCCGCGACCTGTTGAACGAAGGCCAGGAAGTCATCGTCCAGGTCGAAAAGGAAGAACGCGGCAACAAGGGCGCCGCGCTCACCACTTTCATCAGCCTCGCCGGCCGCTTCCTGGTGCTGATGCCGAACAACGCCCGCGCCGGCGGCGTGTCGCGTCGAATCGAAGGCGAAGATCGCGAGCAACTGCGCGAAGCCCTCGACCAGGTGCAAATTCCCGATGGCATGGGCGCGATCGTGCGCACCGCCGGCGTCGGCCGCTCCGCCGAAGAGCTGCAATGGGATTTGGATAACCTGAAGGAAGTCTGGAATGCCGTGGCCGGGGCGGCCGAAGGCAAAGCCGCGCCGTTCCTGATCTACCAGGAATCCAAAGCCATCATTCGCGCGCTGCGCGACTATCTCTCCGATGACATCGGCGAGATCCTGATCGACAACCAGGAGATCTATACCGAGGCGCAGCAGTACATGCAGCGCTTCATGCCCGCCGGACTGCGCAAACTGAAGTTCTACGAAGACAGCGTGCCGCTGTTCACGCGCTTCCAGATCGAGAACCAGATCGAGTCGGCGCACTCCCACAAGGTCAACCTGCCCTCGGGCGGCTCGATCGTCATCGATCCGACCGAAGCGCTGGTGTCCATCGACATCAACTCCGCACGCGCGACCCGCGGCGGCGATATCGAAACCACCGCGCTCAACACCAACCTCGAAGCAGCCGATGAAATTGCACGTCAGCTGCGCCTGCGCGACCTGGGCGGCCTGATCGTCATCGACTTCATCGACATGGAGTCGCAGAAGAACCAGCGCGCCGTCGAAGATCGCCTGCGCGATGCGGTGAAGCAGGATCGCGCCCGCATCCAGATCGGCCGGATCTCGCGTTTCGGCTTGCTGGAGCTGTCGCGTCAGCGTCTGCGTCCGTCGATCGGCGAGTCCGCCAGCATCAACTGCCCCCGTTGCAACGGCATGGGCTCGATTCGCAGTGTCGACTCGCTGGCCCTCGCCCTGCTCCGCCTGATTGGCGAAGAAGCGCGTAAAGACCGCACCGTCAAAGTCATCGCACAGCTGCCGGTGGAAGTCGCCACGTATCTCATGAATGAGAAGCGCGAGTGGCTCAACAACATCGAGCACAAGAGCGCCGTGCAAGTGGTCATGGTGCCGAACAAGTACATGGAGACGCCCGCGTACGAAATCCGTCGCGTGCGCGATGACGAGGCGGGTCTGCCCGAGAATTCGGCGATCAGCCATCAGATTCCGGTCGCTCCGCAGCCGTCGGCCGACGAGATCGCCAAGCGCGAAGAGCGCGCTGCCGCGGCTCAGCCGGCAGTCGTGACTTCGACGGTGCCGTCGATTCCGCCCCCGCCGACGATCGCGATGGAAACCACCATTGCCCCGCCGCCGAAGCCCGAGCCGGTCGAGCAGATCGGCATCTTCGTCAAGCTGTGGCGCTTCTTCTTCGGCACGGGCTCGCCGCCCGCGCCGGTCGCTGCCGAACCGGCTCGTCGCGATGGCCAACGCTCGCGCTCTGACAGCGGGCAGCGTCGTGATCGCGATCGTCATGGCCGTGACCGTGGCGGCGATCGTGATCGTCAGGGCCGTGGCTCGCGCGATCGTGACCGTGATCGCGGCGGCAAACAGGAACAGCGTTCGGACAAGCCGGC
This sequence comes from Steroidobacter agaridevorans, assembly GCF_009932555.1. GTDB lineage: Bacteria > Pseudomonadota > Gammaproteobacteria > Steroidobacterales > Steroidobacteraceae > Steroidobacter > Steroidobacter agaridevorans. Next base: position 817,193 of record NZ_BLJO01000003.1, on the reverse strand, counting down.
GCAAGAGGCTCGCCGCGACGGCCATCAGCAGCGTCAGGATCGGAAGCCGCATGGCGCCGAAGGTGGTCGCAGCGAAGGTCGCCAGCAGCAGCAACAACAGCGTCAGCAGCAGCCTCAGCGCGCGCCCGCTCCTCCGGCAGCCGCTGCTTCGGCTGAAGGCGCCGCTCCGGCAGCAGCCGGCGCCGCTCCGGGTGGTGATGCTCAACGCTCCGGCGAGCGTGGAGATAGAGGTGAACGCGGCGAGCGCGGCGGACGCGGTCGTCGTGGCCGTCGTCGTCGCGGCCGTGGTCGCGGTGGCGATGATGCCGGTGGCGGCCAGGGTGGCGGCGAAGGCCAAGCCTCAGGGGGCGGCTCGGACGACCATGCTCCGTCCGCGCCTCGTGAATCGAGCTCGGGTGGCGGTGACTTCGGCGGCGGCGCTCCGAGCCGGCCGGAATCGCAGCCTCGCTCCGAAGCACCTCGTGCTGAAGCTCCGCGTTCCGAAGCACCGCACGAGCACGCGCCTCGTTCGGACGCTCCTCGCGAGCAAGCGCCTCGTTCTGAAGCGCCTCGTTCCGAAGCCCCTCGCGAACACGCGCCTCGTGAACATTCGAGCGAGTCATCCCCTGCTCCCGCGCCGAAGCCTCGTGAGTCCGAGTCTCACGCGCCGGCAGCGGCATCCAGCAACAGTGAGAAATACACTGTGTGGAGCTCGTCGCCCTCGAGCAGCAGCAGCTCGTGGGGCGGCTCGGGTACGCGTCGCGACGAATAATCGAGCGTCGTTCGTTTGAAAGGAAGGCCGGCGGGTAAGTGCCGGCCTTTTTTAATGGCCGGCGTTTTTATTTGTATGCATCAGCGCATCGTGCGCAGCTCGGCCAACAGGCCCTGCGCCGCTTCTTCCAGCAGATCCAACACTTCCTCGAAGCCCTGCGCGCCACCGTAGTACGGATCGGGTACGAAGCGGGATGACGCGTGCGGCGCGTATTCCATCATCAAACGGATGCGCTCGTGATGAATCGCCGGCGCGCGACGGCGCAGCTCCTGCAGATTCTCCTCGTCCATCGCCAGAATCAGATCGTAGCGATCGAAATCTTCCGCTGCGACCCGGCGCGCGCGCAGCGCCGATAGATCGATGCCCCGGCGCCTGGCCGCTTCGATCGAGCGCCGGTCCGGCGGAGCGCCGACGTGATAATCGTGCGTGCCGGCGGAATCGATTTCGATCTGCAAGTCCGGGGCGCTCGCCGCCAGGACATGACGAAACACGCCCTCCGCCGATGGCGAGCGGCAAATGTTTCCCATGCAGACAAAGAGGATGCGCTTGACGCTGCGTGTTCCCATGATCATGCGGCCCGCTGCGGCCCTCGACGGTGGCGTTAAGTTGCGAGCCATTGTAATCGCGTCCATGTGTCGGTACGAATGTCGCCATTCAGCGCTTTGCTGACGGCAAGCAGCGCGGCCGCCCTAGTCG
>NZ_BLJO01000003.1:0-815718 GCF_009932555.1 Steroidobacter agaridevorans | reverse complement strand
GAAATGCTGATGCGCGTTTGCTGGGCGCCTGCGTACAAGGGCAGTCACATCGGCCGAGGACGGCCAAATCACGGCCACTCATGCCGAAGTCAGCACATCACTTCGCGGAGGGCGATCGCGTGCGAGCCGCACGCCGCCCTGAATTTCCTGACGGTACGGTCCTGAAATTGATGGACCTGGGTTATTTACTGGTCCGCTGGGACAGCGATGTACTGGAGACCGCCCACCACTCCGAGCTCAGCAAAGTGAGCGACGGGCGCTCCGTATCCTGATGTCAGCTTGCGCCGAGCACCGCGCGCACTCGGATGAGATCGGCCTCGGTGTCCACACCGGTGGGCGGCGGCACGGAAGCCACAGCGACGACGAGCTTCATTCCGGCTTGTAGCGCACGCAACTGCTCCAACTTTTCTGTGAGCTCGAGCTCCGCTGGCGGCAACGCAGTCAATCGCTGCAAAGCTTCCACGCGATAGGCATAGATGCCCAAGTGACGCTGCGCGCCCGCGAAACTCACCTGGCTCGCCAATCCCTGCAGCGCTCCGTCGCGAGTCCAAGGAATCGGCGCACGGCTGAAATACAGCGCCGCGCTGTCCTTGCCTGTCACGACCTTCACGACATTGGGATCGAGGAATTCATGCAGGCTGTTGACCGGCGTCGACAACGTCGCCATGTCGGCATCGGCATGCCGTTCGAGCAGACCCGCCACCTGCCCCACCAACGCCGGCGGCAGCAAAGGCTCGTCGCCTTGCACGTTTACGACGATGGTCCGTTTGTCCCAGCCGCGCCGACTTGCAACTTCGGCGATACGATCCGTGCCGGATAGATGGTCGGCGCTGGTCATCACCGCAATCGACTTTTGCGAACGAGGATCGATGGCCGCAGCGGCAATGCGTTCGTCATCCGTGGCGACGAGCACTTCGTCCGCGCCGCTCTGCGCCGCAGCCGAGATCACCCACTGAATCATCGGCCGGTCGCCGATGTCGAGCAGCGGCTTGGCCGGCAAGCGCGCCGACGCATAGCGCGCCGGAATGACGACTTTGAATGTCACATCAATCCTTCAGCAGCGGATCCATCGGCTCGAGCGTGCGAGCTTCGTCTTCGAGCATGACGGGAATGCCGTCGCGAATCGGATAAGCGAGCCGATCGGCCCGGCAGATCAGCAATTGCTGCGCCTTCGCATACTGCAAGGGGCCCTTGCAGAGCGGACAGGCGAGAATGTCGAGCAATTTGGAGTCCATGGACGCTCCAAGGAAAATTAATGAGTCGCCAGTAAGCGATCGAGCAAACGATCGATGGCCTGCGCATCCGCCTCGCCAATCGCGACATCCAGGCGCACGGCCCAGCAATTCGCGAGGCGCGAGGCATCCGCGCCGGGCGGGCATTTTACTGCATCCTTCTCGGTCATTAGCACTGGTGCGCCATCCGGAAAGGCAATGTCCGCTTCGGTCAACCGGGCGTGGTCCGGCAAAGGGTGCGCATCGACGGTCAAACCCCGCCCGGCCAGCGCATCGAAGAACGCCTGTGGATTGCCGATGCCGGCAATTGCATGCACGCGAGAGCCTGTGAAACTCTGCAAAGCTCGTCGCTCGCCGGTCCCGAGCGATACGGCCTCGCCAAGCACGGGAGTCGTTACGATGGCGTTGGGCAGAGTAATGGATGAGGACGGCTGTGCGCGTCGGGTGAGTACCTTCAGGGCCACGCCATCCAAACGACTCGGCGGCTCGCGCAGCGGCCCGGCCGGCAACAGTCGGCGATTTCCCAGGCCGCGCCGCTCGTCGATGACTGCGATCTCGAGGTCGCGCGCCAGGCGATAGTGCTGCAAACCGTCGTCGCAGACGATCACTTGAGCACCACGTTCGATGGCTCGCTTCGCTGCGGCCACTCGATCCGGCCCCGCGACGACCAGGGCGCCCGTGCGTCGAGCCAGGAGCACTGCTTCATCGCCCACTTCATCGGCTAAAGTTTCATCAGTCACATCGCGCGGCCATTGAGTCGATGTGCCACCGTAGCCCCGCAGAACGATGCCGACTCGTACGCCGCGTGAACGCAACCGCTCAGCGAGCCAGATCGTCATGGGAGTCTTGCCCGTGCCGCCAACCGTGATGTTTCCAACAACGATCACCGGTCGCGACACGCGGAACGATTGCGACCAGCCGCGTCGATAGGCCACTCGACGAACACCAGCGACGGCGCCAAACAACCAGGACAGCGGCAGAAGCAGTAGCGAGAACCACTGTGCGTGGCGCTCGTACCAGACCCGCTGCAGGAACGCGTCCATTCAACAACGACCCATCGCTCGTCGCCACCGAAGGTGGCGACGATTACGCAGCGATGGCTGCAGAAGACTCGGGCATTGGCGACTCGCCACGCTCATGCATTGAACTGCATCGCATGCAACATCGCGTACTGTCCTTGTTTCGCGATCAGCTCGGCGTGCGTGCCGCTTTCGATGATCCGGCCGGCTTCCATGACCAGAATGCGGCTGGCTTTCTCCACGGTCGAGAGACGATGCGCGATCACCAGCGTCGTGCGGTTGTGCATGAGCTGTTCCAGCGCCGCCTGAATGAAGCGCTCCGACTCGGTGTCGAGCGCCGATGTGGCCTCGTCGAGAATCAGGATCGGCGCGTTCTTCAACAGCGCGCGTGCAATCGAGATTCGCTGCCTTTGTCCGCCGGACAACAGCACACCGCGATCGCCGACCATCGTGTCGAGCCCCGCCGGCAGCTCGCGGACGAAGTCCATGACCAGCGCAGCTTGAGCGGCCCGCTCGATCTGTTCGTCGGACGCTTTGCGGCCGAAGGCGATGTTGGCGCGAATCGTATCGTTGAACAGCACGATGTCCTGGCTGACGACCGCGATCTGTTCGCGCAGGTTCTGCAGCTGATATTCGTGCAACTCGTGACCGTCGATTCGAATCGTGCCCGCATCCGGCTCATAGAACCGCGGCAACAGATTCACCAGCGTCGATTTGCCGCTGCCCGACCGGCCGACGATGGCAATCACCTCGCCCGCCGCGACTTTCACGCTCACGTCGTGCAGAGCCGCGCCCTTGCCGACCGGGTACGTGAAAGAAACATCCCGATACTCGATATCGCCGCGCACCCGCTCGGCAACCAGGCTGCCGCCTTCGGGCTCGGCCGCCTCATCGATCAACTGGAAAATGCTCTGCCCCGCCGCGATGCCTTGCTGCAGCGGCCCGGATACGCCCACCAACGCGCGCAGCGGCTGAGCAATACCGACCAGCGCGACGAAGAACGCCAGCAGGTCGCCCATGCTCATGCGCTCATTGATGGCGTCCGAGATGGCGATGGACAGCACGATGGCCGAGCCGGTCGCCGTCACCATCTGCACCACCGGATTCGACAAGCCCTTGGTGAGCACCAGGCGCATGTGCGAGCGGCGGTTGTGCTCGTTCACGCCTTCGAACTGCCCTGCCTGATAGTTCTCGGCGTTGTAGACCTTGATGACCCGCGGCGCTTCCAATGTTTCTTTGGCGACGCGCGTGATATCGCCCATCGAGTCCTGGATGCGGTGGCTGTAGCGGCGGAATTTCTTGTTGATGATGCCGATCAGCCACGCGACCAGCGGGCCCATGATCAACGCGATCGCCGCCAGGCGCGCGTTGAAATAAAACAGCATGACGATGGAGCCGATGATGGTCAGCGCTTCGCGCAGCGTGATCAAGATCGAATCGGTGGACGCCTGACCGATCTGCTCGGTGTTGTAGGTGAGCTTGGTCAGCAGCACGTTGCTCGAGTTGCGGTCGAAGTAACTCACCGGCAGATGCACCATGCGCTCGAACACCTGACCGCGCAGCCGCTTGACGATCTGCCGGCCGACATAGCCCATGCAGTAGGTCTGTGTGAAGTCGCCGAGGCCCCGCAACAGGAACAAGCCGATCAGTGCCAGGGGCAGCCAGACGATGGTGCGCGGATCGCGATTCTCAAAGGTGCCGTCGCCGAACACTTTGGCGAACGCAGTGAAGCTGACCATGCTGATCGCGAACACGATCGCACCCAGCATGCCGAGCGCGAACATGCCGCGATGAGGCCGCAGATAGCCGATCAGGCGCTTGTAGGTCTGCCAGGCGTCGTCCGGCATGGAACCCTTGGAGGCGCGCTCGGGACGTGGCATGGGGACAGAGACGTTCTTATTGTCGACGTCGCTATTGGGCTGCGGCCGAGTTGCTCTGGTCGTTGACTGTTGCAATGCTGATAGCCTTGAATCCGAGGCGCCCGAGCACGTCCATGGCCGTCACCACCGATTGATGCGTGCTGCGCGCATCGGCCCGGATCGTGACCGGCAGGTCGCGCCGCTCGCCGGCAAGCTTGGAAACCGCGGCCGACAAGGTCGCGGGGCTGGTGTTGATCAACACCTGGCCGTTGACACGATACTCGCCGGTGGCGGTCACGGCCACCTCGATCGGATCCTTTTTCTGGTCGGCCGCCGGCTCGTTGCTGGCCTGGGGCAGCTGCAGCTTGATGCGCGACTCGTCGACGAACGTGGTCGACACCATGAAAAAGATCAGCAGCAGCAGCACCACGTCGATCAGCGACGTGAGGTTCATTTCCGGCTCTTCGTGGTCCTTCGGTCGCAGGTTCATGCCGCTTCCCGCGACTGGCCTTCCAGGGCCTCGACCAGCTTGATCGCTTCCTTTTCCATCTGCACCACCAGCGTCTGCACGCGGCCGCGCAGGTATTTATAGGCCAGCAGCGCCGGGATGGCGACCGTAAGGCCCGCAGCGGTGGTGATCAGCGCCTCGGCGATGCCGCCCGCCAGGCTGGCCGGATTGCCGATGCCCGCGGTGGTGATGGCGTTGAAGGTGCGGATCATGCCGATGACGGTGCCGAGCAGGCCCATCAACGGCGACAACGAGGCGACCGTGCCCAGCGTGCCGATGAATCGGTCCAGCTCGTGCACCACGTGCCGGCCGGTGTCCTCGATGGCCTCGCGGATCACGACGCGATCGCGATTGCGATTGGCCAGCCCCGCGGCCAGGATCTTGCCCAGCGGCGAGTTCTGCTGAAGCGCGGCGATGTGCTTGTCCTGAATCTGCCCTTGCTCCACCCAGCGCCACACCTTCTCGGTGAGCTCCGAGGGCAGCACTCGTTTGGTTTGCAGAGTCCAGAGACGTTCCAGAAAAATGGCTGCGGTCACGATGGAGGCGAGGATGATGGGCCCCATCATGATGCCGCCGGCTTTCACGATTTCGAACATGACAGTGTTTGCTGTGACCGTGTATGGGGAGCCGGGTTATTCGCCGCAGTCTAGCAGCTTTCGCAGAAGCAGCATCACTACCGGGCCCAGTACCGTCGCTGTGTGTGACGCTGCTCGCGAACTTGCACATTCGCTGCATCCATCTGCGGCTCGAGAACGACGCTGATTGCGCCGCTCGCGCCGGTGTCGTAACAGCGAGCGCCCGCTTCTTGCCAGCGCGCCACCACGGCCGGACGAGGGAAATTCCAGCGATTGCGATAGCCGGTGGAAAAAATCGTCACATCCGGTCGCACGGCGGCGACGAATAGCGAACTCGACGAAGTGTCGCTGCCATGATGAGGCGCGACCACGACCGTCGCCCTCGGCAGTCCCCGCTTCAGCAGCTGATGCTCGGCTTCGGCCTCGATATCGCCGGTCAGCAGCGCGGAGCCCGCGCGTCCCCGGATCAGCAGCACACAGGAGCCGTCGTTGCCGCTTTCAGGGAATGTCTGCTCTCCGGAAGGCCCTTCTGGATGAAGGACGGTGAACCACACGCCATCCCATTGCCACTGCTGTCCCCGCTCGCAACCCGTGCTGCTCAGTGGCGCCTTGGTCACCGAAGGTCCAACGGCGACGGCGCGGACCGGCAGGCCCGCGAGCAGATCGGACATGCCGCCGCTGTGGTCCTGATCGCCATGACTCACCATCAGCAAGTCGATGCTGCGTACACCGCGATAGCGCAGAAACGGCAGCACGGCCAGTTCCGCAGCGCTGCGGCCGGATTGATATGACGGCCCGGTGTCGTACACCAACGTGCGCGAATGTGTCCGCACGACCGCAGCCAGGCCCTGCCCCACATCGAGCACAGTGAGCTCGAACGTACCGGGCGCTGGCGTCGGCGCCCGGTAGAACATCATCGGCAGGCACAGCAATGCGCCGGTCAGCCGCAACGGCCAGATCGCCGGCAATGTCAGTAACAACACACCGACGACCAGCGCGACGAAGACAGCTAACGACGGCTGCGGCGCGTGCCACACCGCCAGCGGCTGCCGAGCAAGCCATTCCAGCACTGGCCAACCTGCATCGAGCAGAAATAAAGGAAGTTTGAATAGCGGCGCACCGAGCGACGGATGAATCGTCGCGGCCAATGTCCCGACCAGCACGCCGGGCACGATGAGCAGTGTGAAGGCCGGAATCGCCAGCACATTCGCAACCGGGGCCACCAGTGACAAATTGCCGAATGACAGCAGCAACACGGGAATCAAGCCAATCGTCACGGCCCATTGCACGCGACTGAAGCTCGCGATCGTGCCCTCGCGCAGCAACCGCCCCGAGGTCGCCATGAGAATGACCAGCACCGCGACGAACGACAGCCAGGCGCCCACCGCCAGCGTCGCGAACGGCTCGAGCAGCAGAATGACGATCAGCGCCAGGCTCAGCGATCGGCCGATGGCCAACGGCCGCCGCCACCATCGCAGACCGAAATAAATACACAGCATGACCAGCGTACGCTGCGTGGGAACGGACAGCCCCGCGAGTACCGAATAGATCGTTGCGGCCGCCAGACCGGCGAGCACTTGACCGTGCATGGCAGTCAAACCCAGCGGCTGCGCACGACGCCAACGAACGATGCGGCCGCCCGCCCACGCAGCGAGCATCGCGACCATGCCGATATGCAGACCGGAGATCGCCATCAGATGAGTCGTGCCAGTCGCAGCGAAGACGCGCCACTGCTCCACCTGCATGGCGCTGGTATCGCCAATCGCCAGTCCCTGCAGCACACCGAGCATGGGGTGATCGCCAACCGCGGTGGCAATGCGCGAACCTATCCAGGCGCGCGCTCGGGCGATGGCATATCGGTGAGTGACCCCTTGCAATCGACGGTTGCCGTCATCATCTCGCACGTAGCCGACCGCACCGAAGCCCTCACGGAACAAATAGCCTTCGTAATCGAATCCACCCGGATTGGCGAACCCATTGCGACGTTTCAAACGAACCGTGAGCTGCCATTGCTCGCCCGGCTGCGGCGTCGACGGCGCCCGGTACCACGTCAGACGCAGACGCTTCGGAATGCCGGCTGCCGCGTCCACCCCATCGAACTCGAACTGCGGATCGACCTTCGAGTCGGGCAACGAAGCGATGAAGCCACGCACAATGACATCCCGCCCTTCGAGCGCCGGCGGCAAGTCCTCCGCCAGCCGCGAAGCTGCATGACCCCAGGCCCAAAGGATGCCCAGCAGAACCGCAATCGATGCCGTAGCAATACTGAAGTCACGCGCCTTGCGCGCTGCGCGGTGTCTCCCTACGAGCAACATCAACAGTGCAAGCACGATGACCACGAGCCATGCGGGTGCAGGCAAATGCGGCAAACCATGAATCAGGCAATGGCCCGCCAGGAATCCGAGAGCAATCGCACCCATCGCGCCTCCTTGCGCGTGAACAAACCCGTCGCGGCTGGCAAGCGCGACTGAGATAATCCGCGTCCGAGCCGCTCTCGCCCCACTGAATGCCCCGACAATTCTTCAAACCGCTGAGCCGCCAGCGCCATCGCTGGAAAGATCGCTGGTTCATGCGGCCGTTCCGCCTGCTGCTGGAGCAGCCGGTGTACTGGAGCTTGAACCGACGCAACGTGACACGCGCGTTCGCGCTCGGTTTGCTGGTCGCCTTCGTGCCCATCCCGGTGCACTTCCTGCTGGCTACCGTGCTGGCGCTGTCGTTGCGTTTGAACGTGCCCGCGGCGATCTTCGGCACATTCCTGGCCAATCCGCTCACCATGGTGCCCATGTATATGGGCGCCTACTGGGTCGGCTCCCAACTGCTCGGCGTCACCGCGCATCCCATTGCCTTCGCCATGACCTGGGAGTGGCTGACCACTCAGCTGGTGCCGATCTGGAAACCGTTCCTGCTGGGATGCCTGGTGCTGGGCGTGACCGCGGCCGTGTGCGGCTACGTGCTACTCGGCGGCGCCTGGCATCTGAGCCTGGTGCTCAAATATCACGAGCGCAAAGGCGCGAATAACCTGAAAGGGTCGGCGAAGGCCGAGAAATAGCCCGGCAAACGCTATTTATCCGTGCAGCTGGCCGTCGCTCAACGTGAGCGAGCGTTGCAGCTGTGCAGCCAGTTCCGGCGCGTGAGTCACGATGATCAGCGCCGTGCCCAGCTCTCGATTCAATTCCAACATCAGCTCGAACACCTGGCGCGCATTCGCGCCGTCGAGATTGCCCGTGGGCTCATCCGCCAACACGACCGGCGGCCGCGTCACTAGGGCGCGAGCCACCGCGGCACGTTGACGTTCACCACCCGACAACTGCCCCGGCCGATGCTCGAGACGCGCGCCCAAGCCCACGCGCTCCAACAACTCTCGTGCTTGCGTGCGCGCCTCTTCCACTGGCACGCGACGGATGAGCAGCGGCATCGCGACGTTCTCCAACGCCGTGAACTCCGGCAACAGGTGATGGAATTGATAAACGAATCCCAGCGCCCGATTGCGCAGATCGCCGCGCTCCTTGTCGGAGAGCTGGCTGATTTCCTGACCCGCGATCCTGACCGTGCCCGACGTCGGCAGATCCAGGCCGCCCAACAGCTGCAGCAGCGTGGTCTTGCCCGACCCCGATGCACCGACGATGGCGACACGCTCGCCCGGATGAATCGTGAAATCGATGCCTTTCAGCACGTCCACGCGGGCATCGCCCTGTTGGAAATACTTGGTCAGATTGTTACAAGCCAGAACCGGATCGGACATGAACTTCTCTTTGTTCTCAATCGTGCCGCAATGACTGCGCGGGCTGGGTGCGTGCCGCGCGCCACGCCGGATACAGCGTCGATAGCGAGCACAGCAGGAAGGTCGTCACACTGATCTTGATCACATCCGGCCACTGCACAGTCGCCGGCAGGTCGCTGATGAAATAAACCTTGGCGTCCAGGAAATGCACGCCGAGCACGGCTTCGAGGCCGTGGATCAATGTCTCCAGATTGATGGAAATCAGCACGCCGAGCGCGACGCCCGCGACGGTACCGATGAACCCGATCGCCGTCCCTTGCGTCATGAAGATGGTCAGAATCCCGCGCGGCGACGCGCCGATGGTCCGGAGGATCGCAATATCGGTGCGCTTGTCCTTCACGACCATGACCAGCGTCGACACGATATTGAACGCGGCCACCGCGACCACCAGCAGCAGGATCAGGAACATCGCCGACTTCGTGAGCTGGATGGAGCGAAAGAAGTTGGCGTGCTTGCGAGTCCAGTCGTCGATGTAATAACCGCCGCCCAGCGACAGCGCCAACTCGCGCACCAGGTGAGGAGCGAGAAACATGTCCGTGAGCTTCAGGCGCACGCCAGTCACATCGTCGCCCATGCGATACAGACGCGCGGCGTCCTTCAGATTGATGTAGGCGAGATTGCGATCGAACTCGTACATCTCTGCGTTGAAAATGCCGACCACCTTGAACGCACGATAGACCGGCATGACGCCCACCGGCGTCGTCTTGCGCAGCGGAGTCACGACCACGACCCGATCGCCCAACGACACATTCAACGTCTTCGCGAGCTCCACGCCGAGCACGATCCCGAAGCCGCCGGGCTGCAGCTCTTCGAACGACCCTTGTGACATCTTCTCGGTGATCGATGTGACTTTGCGCTCGTAATCGGGCAGCACGCCGGTGACCATGGCGCCGCTGCTCTTCGGGCCCGCCATCAACAAAGCCTGCGCCTCGATGTAGGGCGCAGACGCCACCACTTCGGGATGCTCGCCGATCTTCGCCGCGGTTCCTTGCCAGTCGGGCAGGCCCGCGCCGAACGCACTGATCGCAGCGTGCGATGTGAGACTCAGAATGCGACCGCGCACCTCGCGCTCGAAGCCATTCATCACCGACAGCACGACGATGAGCACCGCCACGCCGATGGCGATGCCGAGCATCGAGATGGTCGAGATGAAAGAAACGAACCGGTTGCCCCGATTCGAGCGCAGATAGCGCCGGCCGATCAGGAACTCGTAACGCTTACTCATAGCGCAACGCTTCCGCAGGCTCGGTGGCCGCGCCCCGCAGCGACGGATAGATCGTCGCCAGCACCGTGAGCGCTAACGCGGTGAGCGTGATGCCCATGACCTGCGGCCACTGCACCTCCGAGGGCATGTCGGAGATCACGAACACAGTCGGATCGAAGACCTTCGCACCGAACAGGCCTTCCAGGAACGGCACGATGGTAGAAACATTGAACGCCAGCAGCAGCCCGACGACGAGGCCGAGCAGCGCGCCGAACCAGCCGATCAACACACCTTGCGTCATGAACACGCCAACGACGGCCCGCGGCGTCATGCCGACGGTGCGCAATATCGCGATATCGGTGCGCTTCTCGTTCACCACCATGACCAGCGCCGCGATGATGTTGAAGGCAGCCACCGCGACGATGAGCATGAGGATCAACGTCATCATGGTCTTCTCGATGCGCACCGCGCGGAAATAGCTGGCGTTCTCGATCGACCAGTCGCTCACTTTGAACTTGCCGCCGAGCGCCTCGTTGATCTGCGGCGTGCGCACCGGCGCGGCGAAGATGTCGTCGAACTTCAAGCGCAGTCCATTGGGCATGCCATGCGTTCCCGCAAGGCCGGATGCATCTTGCAGATGTATCAGGGCGAGCACGTTGTCCTGCTCCTGCGCGCCCGCCTCGAACACGCCGCTGACGATGAAGTTCTGAATGCGCGGCTTGAGATCGATGCCGCTCACCACGCCTTCGCCCTGAGCCGACAGCGCCGGCACGAGCACCGTGATCTCATCGCCGACCCGCGCATCGAGCGCATAAGCGAGACCCGCGCCAAGGATGATGTGCTGCTCGCCCGCGATCAGATCGGTGAAGCTGCCGACCTGCATGTGCGCGCCGATGTCGGAAACCTGCGACTCCAGCTCAGGATCGACGCCGCGGATCAGCGCCGCCCGCATGTCCGCGCCTCGCCCGAGCATGCCTTGCAGATCGATATAGGGGGCGACGCCGACGACGCCCTCTTCCTTGCGGATCCGATCCGCGAGCGCCGGCCAGTCCTGCAGCTGTTCAGGTTCGCCGGACAAGGTGGCATGGGAGGCCAGGCTCAGCAGGCGCCCCCGCATCTCGCCTTCCAGCCCGTTCATGACCGAAATCACCGTGATCAGCGCCGCCACCCCGACGCAGATGCCCAGCATCGAAACCCAACTGATGAATGAGACGAAGAAGCCTTGGCTGCGGCTGCGCACGTAGCGCAGCCCGATGTAAAGCGGCAGGGGGTGGAACATGTCACTCCTTTCGGGCGGGCAAGGCTACCCTGGCCCGGCCGTTATGGAAACTGGCCGCCAAAATGTGAACTGCGACAACAATTTGGGGTGTCGTGCTTGGCCCTTATGTAAGCCGTGCAGTACAGTCCCCGCCGGTCCTCCGTTGCGCCGCTGACGGCGCACAGAATTGAACATCGGGGCCGGATGGTTGATCCCAGGAGGGTGTCATGAGCTTTCAGATTCGCCCGAAACTGCGCTCCAAGCTGCCGCTGCTCGCGGCCCTGGCCGTGTCCGCGGCCGCTACGGCTGTACAGGCCGATGAGCTGACCACCCCGCCTGCCCCCTCCGCCAGCCAGCAGACGAACGTGCCGGCGCGTGGCACGTCCATGGAAAAGGTCGAAGCTCAATTCGGCGCCCCCAGCGAGCGCCTCCCGGCCGTCGGCGAACCGCCGATCACGCGCTGGAAATACCCCGGCTTCGAGGTCTATTTCGAGCATCAGCTGGTCATCCACACGGTCGTCTCGGCCTCCTAGGGCCCGCGTTAAGAGCTGACGCAGCCGCCGTCAGGTCCTCTCTGGTAGAGTCATCGCCCCTTCGGGGACGCCGCGAGGCGTCGACCCGAGTGTCTGCTATTTGGAACTGACACCCGCGCCCATATTTCAGGCGAGCGATGACCGACTCCGACCGTCCGATTCTTCCCAGCCGTACACAACTGCAGGTTCGTTGGGGCCAGCTTTACGGCTCCGCGACTGCGTTGTGGTTAGCCGAGGCCGCCCGCAAATCCTCTCAGCCGATGCTGGTCGTCGCGCACGACGCGCGCGCCGCCAGCCGCATCGAGGACGAGCTGCGCTTTTTCTGCGAGCCCGGTACGCCGATTGAAACGTTCGCGGGCTGGGAAACGCTGCCCTACGACCTGTTCTCACCGCATCCCGACATCGTTTCGCAACGACTGCGATTGCTGTCGACCCTGCCTCGGCTGACCCAGGGCATCGTCATCGTCGATCTGGAAACGATGCTGCAGCGATTGCCGCCGCAGGCTTACATCGATGCGCATGCGTTCGATCTGCGGGCCGGCGAAACATTCGATGTCGCCGCGTTCCGCGATCGCCTGGCCGGCGCCGGCTACGTCTCGAGCTCACAAGTGATGGCGCCTGGCGAGTTCGCGGTGCGCGGCTCGATCGTCGACCTCTATCCGATGGGCAGCGACTCGCCCTATCGCCTCGACATGTTCGATGACGAGGTCGAATCGATCCGCAAGTTCGATCCGGAAACGCAGCGCTCCGGCGACAAGGTGCCGGCGTTGCGTTTGTTGCCTGCGCGCGAGTTCCCGCTCACCGCCGAAGGCATTCAGAACTTCAAGCGCCGCTTCCGCAATCGCTTCCCCGGCGATCTCACGCGCATGTCGATCTATCGCGATATCGCCGAGGGCGCGCCACCGCCGGGCATCGAGTACTACTTGCCGCTGTTCTTCGACAAGACGGCGACGCTGCTCGATTACCTGCCACAGAACACCATCATCGCCGTCGAACGTGAGATCGACTCGATGGCGACGCAGGCGTTCACCGAGGTCGAAAACCGTTACGAGCAACGCGGCCACGACGTGGATCGACCGATCCTGCTGCCGCGTGAAGTGTTCATGCCGGTCGCCGAGTTCATGCAGCGCATGACGTCGTATCGACGCATCGAGCTGTCGCGCGTCGAGCTTGATCCTCTGACGCAAACACTGCCCTATCAAAACTTTTCCACTCGCGTGCCGCCGAGCCTGCGGGTCGATCAGCGCAGTGAAGAGCCCGCGCGCGAGCTGGTGAATTTCGTCAGCGCGTTCCAAGGGCGCGTATTGCTCGCGGCCGAATCCGCTGGGCGCCGCGAGATGCTGATCGACCTGCTGTCCAAGAGCCATTTGAAGCCGCAACTGGTCGAGAGCTGGTCGGCCTTCGAGGCCAGCAAGGATCGCCTCGCGATCACGGTGTCGCCGATTTCGACCGGCCTGCAGTTGGATGACCCGCCGCTCGCCTTGATCGCCGAGGAACAACTGTTCGGCGAGCGCGCACGACAGGAGCGCCGTCGACGCCGGCCGGAGCGCGATCCGGAAAAGATCATTCGCGATCTCACCGATCTGCATCCGGGCTCGCCGGTCGTGCACGAGGAATACGGTGTCGGCCGTTTCGTCGGCCTGGCGACGCTGGATGTCGGCGGCCTCACCAGCGAGTTCCTGGTCCTCGAATATGCCGAGGGCGACAAGTTATATGTTCCGGTGCAGGCGCTCGATCTGGTCAGCCGCTACACCGGCGCGCCGGCCGAACATGCGCCGCTGCATAAGCTCGGCGGCGATGCCTGGGAAAAGGCGCGCAAGAAAGCTGCGCAGCGCATTCGCGATACTGCAGCCGAGCTGCTGGATTTGTATTCGCGGCGAGCCGCGCGCCAGGGCGAACAACTGCTTGCGCCTGAAGACGATCTGCGTGCGTTCGAAGCCGCGTTCAAGTTCGAAGAGACACCCGATCAGGCGGCAGCCATTCGCTCGGTGGTCGACGATCTCGGCAGCGGCCGGCCCATGGATCGCGTGGTCTGCGGCGACGTGGGCTTCGGCAAAACCGAAGTGGCGCTGCGCGCCGCGTTCGTCGCCGTGCAGGCGGGCAAGCAAGTCGTCGTGCTCGTGCCGACCACCCTGCTCGCCCAGCAGCACTATCAAACATTCGCCGACCGCTTCGCCGATTGGCCGGTGCGCGTGGAATCGTTGTCGCGCTTCCGTACGACCAAGGAAGTGAATCAGGTCATGGAGACGCTGGAGTCCGGTCAGACGGACATCGTCGTCGGCACGCATCGCCTGTTGCAGTCGGGCGTGAAGTTCGCGCGGCTTGGCCTGCTCATCATCGACGAAGAGCATCGCTTCGGCGTCAAAGACAAAGAGAAGCTGAAACAGCTGCGCGCTGAAGTGGATGTTCTGACGCTCACGGCGACGCCGATTCCACGTACGTTGAATATGGCCATGGGTGGCCTGCGGGAGCTGTCGTTGATCACGACGCCGCCCGTATCGCGACTGTCGATCAAAACGTTCGTTTCGCAGTGGGACACGGCGACGATCCGCGAGGCCTGTCTTCGCGAAATCCGCCGCGGCGGTCAGATCTATTTCCTGCATAACAGCGTCGACACGATCGAGAAGACAGCGCGCACATTGGCCGAGCTCGTTCCGGAAGCGCGCATTGCCGTCGGCCACGGTCAGATGCGCGAGCGCGAGCTCGAACAGGTAATGCTGGATTTCTATCACCAGCGCTCCAACCTGCTGGTGTGTACGACCATCGTCGAGAGCGGCATCGACGTGCCGTCCGCGAACACCATCATCATCGATCGCGCCGACAAGCTCGGCCTGGCACAGCTGCACCAGCTGCGCGGACGCGTCGGTCGCTCGCATCACCAGGCGTACGCGTATTTGATGACGCCGCCGCGCAATCTGATGACGGCAGACGCGGTGAAACGTTTGGAAGCGATCGAGTCGCTGGAAGACTTGGGCGCAGGCTTCACACTCGCCACTCACGATCTCGAGATTCGCGGCGCCGGCGAATTGCTCGGCGAGGAACAGAGCGGTCAGATCCAGGAGATCGGCTACGCGCTCTACATGGAGATGCTGGAACGCGCGGTCAACGCGCTCAAATCCGGCAAGGTGCCGCAACTCGATCAGCCCATGCACCAGGGACCGGAAGTCGATCTGCATGCGCCGTCGTTGTTGCCGGATGAATATCTGCCCGACGTGCACTTGCGCCTGGTGCTGTACAAGCGCATCGCGGCTGCCAAGACGAACGAAGAGTTGCGAGAGCTGCAGGTGGAGATGATCGACCGCTTCGGCCTGCTGCCGCCACCGGCGAAGAACCTGTTCCGTATTGCCGAGTTCAAGCAGGCGGCACGCAACTTGGGCTTGCGCAAGATCGACATCGGACCGGGCGGCGGCTCAGTGACGTTCGAAAGCGACACCAAGGTCGAACCCGGCACATTGATCCGTTACGTTCAGCGCAACTCCCGCACCCACCGCCTCGAAGGCGGCAACAAGCTGAAGTTCACCCTGAACATGGAACAGGAAGAGCTGCGCTTCACCCAGGCCGAACAGCTGCTCGCCGAGCTCGGCAAAGCGACGCCGACTGCCGCCGAGCTCGCAGCGGAAAAAGCCCGCGAGAAAACGATCGCGGCCGCCGCGACCAAGGTCAATCCGCCGCCGAAGGCTCCGCCGCCGAAGCCGACCGTGAGCTACAAGCCCGGCTCGAGCAAGCCGCAGCGATTCAAACGCTGAGCAACTGGTAAACTCATCGCATGAGCCATTCAGCTTTCTTCTCTCGCGTGAGGGCCGGCCAGCGCAAGCTGGGCGTGGCGGTGTTGCTTGCGGCATTCATGTCGGTGAGCTCCGCCGTCGCCCAACAAGTGGCCCCCATTCAGTCCTACGACGTCGAATTGCTGATCTTTCGCAATCTCGGCGGCCGGGAGACGCCGGAGAGCTGGGGCGTGGAAGCGGCCGACTCCGTTCAGCAAATGGAGATTCCTGACGACGAGTCCGAGCCGGCAACGCCGCCGACGACCGCGGCGCCGCCGGTCGCGAGCTACCCTGCCCTGCCCGCGGCAAAGATGAAGCTGACCGCCATCGAGGAAACATTGCGTCGCAGCCGCGGTTATCAGCCGCTGGCGCACATCGGTTGGACTCAGCCGGGCTACGCGCGGAACGACGCGAGATATCTTTCGGTCGGCTCACTCGTGCCTGCGTCGGCGGGATTACAGGGCCAGATCGCGCTCACGCGCGGCCGCTATCTGCATCTCACATTGGATCTGGTGCTGGATGGCGGCGAAGGCTCCAGCTATGTGCTGCGACAGACGCGTCGCATGCGGAGCAACGAACGCCATTACATCGACAGCCCGAAGTTTGGCGTGATCGCGATCATCACGCCGAGCAGTGAATGATCAGTCCGCCTCGCGGCTGACGACGCGATTGCGGCCCAGCTCCTTGGCGTCCTTCAGCGCCTTCAGCGCCATTTCATAAACTCGTTCAGGCGCCGCATCGTGCGGCGGCACCAGCGACACCACGCCACAGCTCGCGGTCACGTAGCGAGACACGATCGAGCGCGGATGATGAATGGCGAGATCGCGCACTCGTCCGAGCACCGCTTCCGCCAGCTTCGATGCCTGGGCCAGATCCAGCCCCGTCGTCACCGCCGCGATCTGATCCTCGTCGAACCGGCCGCACAGGTCGCTGGCGCGCCGGAAACAGCCGCTGATGACGCGCGAGATGCGCTTGAAGGATTGATCGGAGCCGTTCTTGCCGAACGTCTCTTTGTAGGTGAAGTAACAATCCAGATCGAAAATCAGGAAGCTCAGGCGGCGCGACTCGCGCTGGGCCAGGCCCCAGTCGCGCTTCACCAGTTCATCGAAGTAAGTCCGGCGCAGCAGGCCGGTGAGCTTGTCGTCACGCAGATAAGCCAGCATGGTCTGCGTGGAGAGCGTCGGATCGGTCTTCTCGCGCGACTCGCTGAGCCGCAGGCGATCGCCGCCCTCGCGATGGAAACCTGCGAAGTGCGTCACATTCCCGTTGCCATCGCGCAGCGGCTGAATGGTCACTTCGTTCCAGAACATGGTGCCGTCTTTGCGGTAGTTACGCAGCGTGGTCTGCACCGATACGCCCTGCCGCAGCGCCGTCCGGATCTTCTCCAGGCCTTCCTGCTCATGGTCCTCGCCCTGCAGGAAACGCAGGTTGCGGCCGCGCATGTAGTTCGCGTCGTAGCCGGTGAGCTTCTCCATGGCCGCGTTCACGAAGATCACGGGGCGATCGGCCGCCCGGGCATCGCAAATGACCACGCCATCCGGGGCGGATTCCACCAGGCTCTGCAGCAGTGTTGCGTCGACGCTCATATGTTATGAATTCAACCGGAGATCGGGCCGTTCCATACAACCCTTGACCGCCCCCTCGCAGGTTTGCCAGTCCATCGAAGCGTGCAGGGCCTCCCGGGTCAATCCCGGCTTGCCGTGCAGGCGGGCCATGCGAACTTGACTTAAAGGATCCCCGCTCCCCCGCAAAGAATCGATGACCTGGAGCACACCTTGGCGATCGTTACACACCGAAAGCACGTCACAACCGGCCGCGAGGGCTGCTTTTGCCCGGGCCGGCATGTCGCCGATGGCCTGGGCGCCGGCCATCGAGAGGTCGTCGGTGAAGATGGCGCCGTCGAAACCGAGCCGGCCGCGCAGCTCGCTCTGCAGCCAGCGGCGTGAGAATCCGGCCGGTTTGTCGTCCACCTCGCTGAAGATGACGTGGGCCGCCATGATGGACGCCACGCCGTTGTCGATCAGCCGGCGGTACGGGGTGAGGTCGTCATCCATATCGGCCAGCGGCCGGCGGTCCACCGGCATGGCGACGTGCGAGTCCGGCACCACGAAACCGTGGCCGGGATAGTGTTTGGCGCAGGCCGACATGCCTGCCTCCCGCATGCCGCCCATGAACGCGATGGCCAGCTCCGAAACCACGCGGGGATCGCGATGGAAAGCGCGATCGCCGATCACGCTGCTGGCGCCGTAATCCAGATCGACGCACGGCGCGAAACTCATATCGATGCCGACCGCGCGCAGTTCGGCGGCCATCAGCCAGCCGCATTGGCGAGCCAGCAGGCGGCCCGCGACCGCGTCCAGGTCATATTGGCGCCCGATGATTCGCATCGACGGCAGCACGGTAAAACCCTGGCGAAACCGCTGCACGCGACCGCCCTCGTGATCGACCGTAACCAGCAACGGCGGCGAGCGCACGGCGCGAATTTCGGCGACCAGCTGCTGGAGCTGCTCGACGCTCTCGAAATTGCGTGTGAACAGGATCACAGCGCCGACCAGCGGATGCGCCAGCAGCTCGCGATCTTCCTGGGTCAGGGACTTGCCCTGCACGTCCATCATCACCGGGCCGAGCGTCATATGGGTTACGTCTATGGCTTCACGAATAATGCGGCCGATTCCACGTGGGCCGTATGCGGGAACATGTCCATCACGCCCGCGGCCTGCAGCTTATAACCATGCTCATGCACCAGAATACCCGCGTCGCGCGCGAGGCTGCCCGGATGACAGGAAATATACAACACGGTGTCGGCACCAGACTTAGCGACCACCGGCAGCACTTCTTTAGCGCCGGCGCGCGGCGGATCGAGCAGGACCTTGTCGAACTTGCCCGCCCAGAGCGCCGGCGACTGCGCTGAGCCGATGCTCTCGTCCGCGAGATTCGCCGTGAAAAACTGCGCATTTCCCAGGCCATTTCGCGAGGCGTTGTCTCGGGCCCGCGCGACCAGACCGGCCTCGCCCTCCACGCCCACGACTTGTCCGGCGCGCCGCGCCAGAGGCAGTGAGAAATTGCCCAGGCCGCAGAACAGATCGAGCACGCGATCGTCCGGCTTCAGCGCCAGCAGCTCGACGGCCCGATCGATCATCTGCAGGTTCAACGGACCGTTCACCTGAACGAAGTCGGTGGGCAGGAATTGCAGAGTGAGGCCGAAGGACGGCAGCCGGTATTCCAGCGGCTCGACATCCTCCATCGGCGCGATGGTCTCGTAGCCGCCAGGCTGCAGGAACATCTGCACCGAATGTTCGCGACCGAAGCGACGTAACAGCTCCCGGTCGGCCTCCGTCAACGGTTCGAGCACGCGCACGACGAGCGCAACCGCATTGTCGGCGACCGCGACTTCGATCTGCGGAACGCGATTGCGAATGCTCAAAGCAGTCACCAGCTCGGACAACGGCACGAGCAGCTGATCGAGCGGCGCTTGCAGCACTTCGCATCGTTGCAGGTCCGTGATGTATGGCGTGCTTCGCTCGCGAAAGCCCACGACGGTGCGATTCTTCTTCGGCACCCAGCGCGCCGCGAGACGCGCGCGACGACGATAATTCCAACTGCCAGCTTGCAGCGGCGGCAACGTTTCCTGCGGCGTGACTCTGCCGATGCGCGTCAACGAATCCATCAGCTGCTTCTGTTTGAACTGCAGCTGCTGCTCGCCCGAGAGGTGCTGCAGCACGCAGCCGCCGCACATGCCGAAATGAATGCAACGAGGCTCGATGCGATCCGGCGACGGCTCGATCACTCTGAGCAGCCGGCCTTCGTCGAAATTGCGGCCGCGCTTGATCCGCTGCCATTCCACCAGCTCGCCAGGCAATGCATCGTCGATGAATACGGTCTTGCCCTCGACGTGCGCGACGCCGCGGCCTTCGTGCGATAAGTCGGTAATCCGCGCGGTTTCCCGCGGGATGACCCCGGCCGAGCGCCCTTCGTTGCTCTGCCTATGGGCCTCTGGCTGAGCGGACGCGCGCTTTCTGGCTTTCGCGTTCACGTGCACGGCCCTTGCGAAATCACATCCGGCGGCGGCCCCCAGGCGGCGAGGAATTCCTGGAAATGCGGCTTGCCCTGGGCCGCGAGCACATCGCGCACGCGAGCCACCTCGGCGTGATATTCATCGCGCATCAAGCGACCGCGCATCAGCTCGAAACGCAAATAGACCAGGAAAGTATTCAGCACGTCGGTTTCACAATAGTTGCGGATCACATCGAGCTGGCCGTCGAGATACGCATCCCAGACTTTGTCGCCGCTCATGCCCAGCTTGCCCGGCAGTCCCAACAGCATCGCGGCCGCTTGCAGGCTCACGCGCGCCCGTCCCTGGAAGCTCGACAACACATCCATCAGGTCCAGATGCCGCGAGTGATAGCGGTTCAGATAGTTGTTGAAGCGGAACGATTGATCCTCTTCGCCCGACTCCCAATAGCGCGGCGCGACGATGCCATGGCGAAGCGCGCGATAATGCAGCACCGGCAGATCGAAGCCGCCGCCGTTCCAGGACACCAGGTCCGGCGTGAACTTGTCGATGCCGTCGTAGAAGCGCTGGATGATCTCCGCTTCCGAAGCGTTCGGATCGCCGAGCGACCAGACCTTGAAGGTGTCGCGCGTGCGCAGTGCGACCGAGATCGCGACCACGCGCTGCTGCTCATAAGAAAGAAATTCGGTGCCCGATTCCTCGCGCCGCTTGGCTTGCATGACGTAGCCGACCTGCTTGTCGCTCAGGTCGCCCAGATCGTAGATGCGCCGGCCCAGCTCGACGTCGGGAATGGTTTCTATATCGAAAACGAAAACAGCCATGCTCGCACCTCGGGTGCGCAAAGAAATCTTCAGGGATGCCGCCGGTGCGCCTCGGCGCAGAGGCCGGAAATCATCGTCCGGCGCGGGCCTGCAGCATCAGGCGCTTCATCTCCGAGACCGCCGTCGCCAGGCCGTGGATCACGGCATGCGCGACGATGGCGTGCCCGATGTTCAATTCGACGATCTCGGGAATCGCGGCGATGGGCTGCACGTTGTGATAGTGCAGGCCGTGCCCGGCATGCACTGTGAGCCCGAGCTTGGCGGCGTAACGGGCAGCAACCTCGATGCGATTGAGCTCTTTGGCGCGATGCTCGCCGAGCGCTTCGGCATAGGCGCCGGTGTGCAACTCGACGACAGGTGCGCCGACACGCACTGCGGCTTCCAGCTGCGCGGGCTCGGGATCGATGAACAGCGAGACACGGATGCCCGCCTCTTTCAGCCGGCCACAGATCCTTTTCAACGAGTCCTGCTGACCGAGCACATCGAGACCGCCCTCGGTCGTGACTTCGGTGCGCTTCTCCGGCACCAGGCACACGTCGGGGGGCCGCACTTCCAAGGCGATTCGCACCATTTCATCGGTCGCAGCCATCTCCAGGTTCAGCCGCGTCTGCAGCGCGCCCTTGCACATGCGGACATCGCGGTCCTGGATATGCCGACGGTCTTCGCGCAGATGAATGGTGATGCTGTCCGCGCCCGCCTGCTCGGCGATCAACGCCGCAAACAGCGGATCAGGATAGGTAGTGCGGCGCGCCTGACGGAGCGTGGCTACGTGATCGACATTGACACCGAGGTGAAGCATTCGAGAATGCTGTCATTTTCCCTTTCTCAACGCCAGCATCACGTGCCGGGTGCGCAGCTCTCGGCCATCCAGGCAGCGGTCCAAAGCGGCGCGCAGCAAACGGCGGGCATCGGTACAAACTGCCGGATCCGACAGCTCCTCGCGTCCGAGCGACAGCAGCGTTGCGCCGGAATAAACCAGGGCGCTCTCGGCAGCGCCTTCGACGCGCACCGGACCTTGTTCCATCCGGTAATGATAGGAAGCGTCCGGATCGAGCTGCGAGCCATCCTGTGCATCCCGTTCCAAGGCGAGACCATAGCCGATCGCTTCGAGCAGGCGCTTCTCGAACAGGCGCAGCGGACGGATCGCATCCTCGAGCTTCAACCGATCCATCGTCTGCGAATAGAGCGCGAACACATCGGGATGGCTGTCATGCCGAGCGAACAGCTTCAGCAGCAGCTCGTTCAAGTAAAAGCCGTGCACCAGTCGGTCGGCCGGCAACGGCGTCATCGCGCCGTCGAACTCCGCACCGGTGAGCTGCCCCGCCTCGCCTCGCCCGCTCCATGAAACGAGCAAACGGTTGAACGGTTGCAGGATGGGCAGTAGCGACGCGCTGGCCTTGGCGCCGCCGCGCGCGCCGCGGGCAAATACGGAGACTCGCCCGTGATCTCTAGTAAACAGCTCGAGAATCCGGCTCGTATCCCGATACGGCCGGTGATGCAGCACGTAGGCGGGCTGCAGTTGAATGCGGCGAGCGTCGCTCACGCTGCCTCACATCTCATATCCCAACTGCTTCAGCGCCATCTCGTTGTCCGACCAGTTCTCCTTGACCTTCACCCACAGCTCCAGGTGCACGGGCCGGCCGAACAGATTGGACATTTCGATGCGCGCCGAGCGGCCCACTTCCTTCAATTGCTCGCCGCCCTGGCCGATGACGATGGCCTTCTGGCCGGTGCGCTCGACCCAGATCACGGCATTGACCAGCAGCCGGCCGTCTTCTTCCTTGAATTGCTCGAGGGCCACGGTCAGTCCGTACGGCAGTTCCTGGCGCAGACGCAAGGTGAGTTTCTCGCGCACGATCTCGGCGGCCTGGAATTCCGGGCTGCGATCGGTCACCTGATCGGGCGGGAAATGCGGCGGCGACAGCGGCAGGTGCTTCGCGATGATCGACGGCAGCTGCTCGAGATTGCTTTTTTTCAGCGCCGACAGCGGCACCACTTCGACGAACTCGGCGCGACGATTCATTTCCTGGATGAACGGCAACATGCGCTCGCGCGGCTGCACCTTGTCGACTTTGCTGAGCACGAGAATGATCGGGCGCTTCTGCTGTTTCAGCGCATCGAGCACGCGCTGATCCTCTTCGCTCCAGCTCAACGACTCGACGACGAACAGGTTGATGTCCGCGTCCGCCAGCGATGACAGCGCGGCGCGATTCATATGTCGGTTCATCGCGCGACGCGCCGAGGAATGAATGCCCGGCGTGTCGACGAAAATGATCTGCTCTTCCGGTCGCGTCAGGATGCCGAGGATGCGATGACGCGTGGTCTGCGGCTTGGGACTGACGATGCTGACCTTGCGGTGGAGCAAGGCATTCAGCAGCGTCGACTTGCCCACGTTGGGCCGGCCGACGATCGCGGCGAAACCGCAGCGATAGTTCGACGGGACGGGATCGCCCGCCTCGGCCTGCTCGGCGCCGTCGTCCACATCATCGAACTCAGGGGGATCCTCATGCATCGCGCTTACTCATCAAAGGTGATCAGGGCCGAGGGGAAATTCCCTGGCTCTCGTGAAAGGCTGCCAACAACAGTTGCGCGGCGGCCTGCTCGGCACGGCGCCGGCTGGCGCCGCTCGCCGATACTTTCAGGCCCAGCGAGCTGACCGAGCAGCGCACCTGGAAAACTTGATTGTGCGCCTCGCCGGAGATGGATTCGACTGCGTATGAAGGCAAGGGCAATCCGCGTGCCTGCAGCGCCTCCTGCAGACGCGTCTTGGGATCTTTGAGCTCGGCCGCGCTCGGCAGCCGGTCCAGCCGCGGCACGAACAGGCGCTCGATCACCCCAGCCGCGGCCTCGAAGCCGCCGTCGAGATAGACCGCGCCAAACAGCGCCTCGAGGGCGTCGGCCAGAATCGATTTGCGTCGGAAACCGCCGGACTTCAGCTCGCCGGATCCCAGCCGCAGCTGGCTGCCCAGATCGATTTCCGCGGCGATCACAGCCAGCGCCTCTCCGCTCACCAGGCTGGCGCGGAAGCGGGACAGGTCGCCTTCGTCGGCGGTCGCGAACTCATGGAACACCAGCTTGGCGACGACGCAGTTGAGGACCGCGTCGCCGAGGAACTCCAGGCGCTCGTTGTGCGAGCCACCGGCGCTGCGATGGGTGAGCGCCGACTCGAGCAAGGCCGGGTCGCGGCACTCGTATCCAAGCTTGTCACGCAGCCATTGGGAAGCAGTCTTCAAGTCTCAGCCATCGCTCCGCCGGTGCTGACAGTCTTGTCGAAGTCGACGACCAGCGAAATATTCGAGATGAAAGGCGCTTCGGCACGATACCAGGCGCGCATGCTGTAGCCGTTGCCGCTCCGCTTGACCTCAATGTCCTTGTAGTCGACGCTTTTGATGTCCTCGATTGACCAGCGCCGCCCGAGTGCGGTCCGGATGTCCTTCGGCGAGGCGGCGCCTTCTTGGGCGGTCTGTTCCATCGCCCGGACGACCGCCATGTACTCGAGGTACAGCGGCACCACCCGGATCACGCCGTATAAGCCCAAGCCCACGATGGCGAGGATGGTGATCATGCCCAGGGCTGTGGCGCCACGCTGACGAGACCGCATGCACGAACTCCGTTAAACAGGCCGGATATAGGCCAGCATGGCGCGCAAGATACTCCAATCAGTGGATTGGAGCGCCGATCCGGTCCCAAATTGGCGCGTTCGGCAGGTCCCAGTTGAGCCAGATCCGGACCGCTTTGCCGACCAGGTTGCGCTCCGGCACGAAGCCGACATCGAAGAACCGGCTGTCCTTGCTGTTGTCCCGGTTGTCGCCCATGAAGAAGTAATGGCCGGCCGGCACGATCTCATCGTAATCCCGGCCCTCGCCGTCGTACCGGTCACGCATGTACAGCACGCTGTGGTCGACGTTGCCGAGATGCTCGGTCGCCCGCATCGCGCGGGTGCCGTGTTCGTTATAAGGCCCGTTCAATTCCGTCGGCACGCGCTCGCCGTTGATATACAGGTTCTCGCCGCGCACCACGATGTGGTCGCCCGGCAGGCCGACCAGCCGCTTGATGTAGTTGGTCGCCGGATCCCGCGGCAGGCGGAACACGATGACATCGCCCCGCTGCGGATCGCCGATCGAGACGACCTTGGTGTTGACCACCGGCAGGCGCAGACCGTAGGAAAACTTGTTGACGAAGATGAAGTCGCCGTCCAGCAGCGTCGGCATCATCGAGTCGGAGGGAATGCGGAACGGCTCGAACAGGAACGAGCGGATCAGCAGCACGATCAGGATGACGGGAAAGAACGAGCGCGCGTATTCGACCATCAGCGGCTCGCGAATGTTGTCCGGCGCCACGCCTTTGGCGCTGGCCGCAGCCACACGCTTGGGCTTGAAGGCCAGCGAGTCGATGCCCCAGATCAGGCCGGTCAGCAACGTTGCCGCGACCAGGATGAACGAGAAGTCGAAGATCATGCTTTGTCCACTTATTCTTTCTTGGCCTTGCCTACCTGCAGAACCGCCAGGAACGCCTCCTGCGGGATTTCGACCGAGCCCACCTGCTTCATGCGCTTCTTGCCTTCTTTCTGCTTCTCCAGCAGCTTGCGCTTGCGCGAGATGTCGCCGCCGTAGCATTTGGCCAAGACATTCTTGCGCAGCGCCTTCACGGTCGCGCGGGCGACCACGTGACTGCCGATCGCCGCTTGAATCGCGATCTCGAACTGCTGCCGGGGAATCAGCTCCTGCATCTTATCCACCAGTTCCCTGCCGCGGTGGTACGCGTTGTCCTTGTGCACGATCAACGACAGCGCATCGACGCGATCGCTATTGATCAGCACGTCCAGCTTCACCAGCGGCGCGGTCTCGAAGCGGTTGAATTCGTAATCGAACGAAGCATAGCCGCGGCTCACCGACTTCAGTCGATCGAAGAAGTCGAGCACCACTTCAGCCATCGGCATTTCGTATTGCAGCGAGACCTGGTTGCCCACGTACAGCATCTTGGTCTGGCGGCCGCGCTTTTCCGTGCACAACGTGATCACCGCGCCGACGTACTCCGGCGGCAGCAGAATGTTTGCTGTGATGATGGGCTCACGCAGATCTTCGATGTCGTTGCTCGGCGGCAGCTTCGAAGGATTGTCGACGTTGACGATGGTGCCATCGGTTTTCAGGATCTCGTACACCACCGTCGGCGCGCTTGTGATGAGGTCCAGGTTGTACTCGCGCTCCAATCGCTCCTGCACGATGTCCATGTGCAGCAGGCCCAGGAAGCCGATGCGGAAGCCGAAGCCGAGCGCCGTCGAGACTTCCGGTTCGTAGTGCAGCGCCGAGTCATTAAGCTTGAGCTTGGCGAGCGCGTCTCTGAAGTTTTCGTAATCGTCCGACTGCACCGGAAACAAGCCGGCGAACACGCGCGGCTGCACCTGTTTGAAGCCAGGCAGCGGCTCGCTGGCCGGCCGGCTGTCGAGCGTGATGGTGTCACCCACCGGCGCGCCGTTGATCTCTTTGATGCCGGCGATGACGAAGCCCACTTCGCCCGCTTCGAGCGTCTCGCTCGGCTTGGACTTCGGCGTGAAGCGGCCGAGCTTGTCGACCTGGTGCGCGCGGCCGGTCGACCACATGCGGATCTTCTGGCCCATGCGCAGCGAGCCATTCATCACACGCACCAGCGACACGACGCCGACGTAATTGTCGAACCACGAGTCGATGATCAACGCTTGCAGCGGTCCGTCCGGATCGCCCTTCGGCGGCGGGACGCGCGCGATCAACTGCTCGAGCAGCTCGGGCACGTTCTCACCGGTCTTGGCGCTGACTCGGATCGCGTCCTCGGCCTCGATGCCGATGATTTCTTCGATCTCCTTGATCACCCGATCCGGCTCGGCCGACGGCAGATCGATCTTGTTCAGCACCGGCACCACTTCGAGGCCCTGCTCGATGGCCGTGTAGCAGTTCGCGACGCTCTGCGCTTCGACGCCCTGCGCCGCGTCCACGACCAGCAGCGCGCCTTCGCACGCAGCCAGCGAGCGGGACACTTCGTAGGAGAAGTCCACGTGGCCCGGCGTATCGATCATGTTGAGCTGATACGTCTGGCCGTCGCGCGCCTTGTAGCGCAGCGACACGCTTTGCGCCTTGATGGTGATGCCGCGCTCCCGCTCCAGATCCATGGAGTCGAGCACCTGCGCCTCCATCTCGCGCTGTTCCAGACCGCCGGTCAACTGAATGAAGCGGTCGGCGAGCGTGGACTTGCCGTGATCGATATGGGCAATGATCGAGAAGTTGCGGATCAGCTTCATCTGCAAGGGCTTGTAATTGCGGGCCGGGGGACTGGCCGGCGGCCGCGGATTATAGCGGGGGTTGGCGGCCGGCGGTTGGCCGTTAGCGAACTGCCGGCTAGCGGACGATCTGCCGGACCCGCTCCCGGTCCAGGCGGTAGTCGCAGACGAAGTCGCCGTCGGCGAGCAGGACGGGCACCCGGTGACCGTATTTACGGGCCAGCGCCGGGTCGCCGTCGACATCGACCACGCTGACCCGGGCGGCCTCGGCGGGGCTCAATTCTTCGGCCAGCTCTGTCAGCAATTGCTCGCACAGGCTGCACTCGGCGCGGCTGAGCACCGTCCAAGCGGTCATTATTGCTGGGGCGGGACGGCGGTTGCGGGGGTGGGGGCGGTCTTGGCCTCATCCTTGGTGACGCTGGAGGCAATCGCTTCCAGGGTGACTGGCGACACTTCGCCTACAGCCGTGACCTGGTGACCGTCCAGTGCCCGCGAGAATGCAAAGGCGGCCCCGACCTTGGCCAGGCCCCGCATGGGCTGCGCCTGCGGGTCGGACGGCTCGATGAACACCGACACCGACGCCAGGCCATCCGAATACACCAGGTGCTGCACCGGAACGTTGGAGCCGGCGATCAATTGAATGCGCCACGCCGTCAGCCGGAAGCCCGCGGGCAGGCGAATCACGCCCCACCCTCCGACCTGACCCGCAGCCAGCTGTGGCTGCACGTCCTGCCGGATCCAGCGAAAACCTTCGCCGGAAATCGATGGCTTGAGACTGTCGGCGGGAATACGGTCGCGGAAGTTCAGCTCCGCGAACAGGATCTGCTCGATGACATTGCCGTCGCGATCGCACAGCTGCGACTTCAGCGGCATCGCGGTCTCGTCATCCAGCCACAGGCGATAGCCATAGCGGAACTGGTCGCGCGGGGTGACATTGATCACCTGCGTGCGGCGGCCCAGCGCCTTGGTGAATGGGCCGCGCTCGATGTTGTAGTGAGCTTCGAGCTCTTCGTTGTACGCCGGCACGGCGGCGAGCAGCGTGTTGTCGTCGGTGCGCTTCTCCACCAGCACCGTGCGACGGTCCGGCAGATAGCAAACCACTTCGCTCTGATTGCGGATGATTTCGCGGCCGCTGCCGTCGAGCGACACCAGCCGCTCGGTCACCTTGCCCTTGTCGACCCGGTGATAGATGCGCATCGCCTCCCGACGGGAGTCGCGCATGTGGAAAAAACGGCCTTCGTAATTGCGGGTGGCGAGCGCCTCCGACATGCGCTCGAGCCACTGGCGGGCTTCGCGATCCCCGGCATTCGCCGTGGAAGCCACCGTCAGCAAGGCGGCGATCAGCGTAACAGGCCATCTAATCAGCATAGAGACAGTGGCGCGCTGTGATGCCATCAACGTTCCGCGGAGCCGTCGTCGCCGATGGAAATCTTGATCTCGCCTTCGCCGGACTCGAGGGCTTGCGCTTCCTGGTCATCGGCCAGCACGCCGCTCAACACCGAGCGACGGCCGAGCGGCGATGAATATTCACTGTGCGCGACCACGTAATTGGTCAGGCGCGTCGCCGGAATGAAGGGAGACTGGGTCGTCGAGGTCGGCACCACGTAGCTCGACTCGGCATCCGATGCAACCACTGGCTCGTTCGCGGCAGGTTGATTCGCCGCGACCAGCGGAGTGCTCACCACACCCAGATCGGACTGACCGGTCGGCTGCATCGTCAGCACGGCGACCGCCGCGACACCGGCGGCAATGGCCATGCCGGCTGCGGGACGCAGATAGCGAATGACTGCCGGCGACATTCCCGAGGCGCGCTCGGCGGCGGCCGGCTTCTGAGCGACCTTCGGACGAGCCATCGGCGCCGCCGTCTCGGCCTGGGCCGGTTCAGCGGCCACTGCGGCCATGACCTTGCTGGCGAAATCGCGCGACGCGACCGCTGGACGTTCGGCCCGCATCGCCTCGCCGATCAGCGAGTAGCGGCCGATCGCGGCACGCAGCTCAGCCTCCCGCCCCACCCGCTTCAACAGCAGGTCGAGCTCCGCCGGCGGCAATTCGCCGTCCAGGCAGGCAGAAAGCTGTTCGTTCAGAGCATCCGTCATGCTGTCACCACGATGGTCTTCGCCCATCAAATTTGCCACAACTCCACGCCCGTCGGACGGCTCACCCCTGCTCACTCGATCATTTTAATCGAGTAGGGGCTTGAGCTTTTTATCGATGGCCTCGCGCGCCCGGAAAATCCGCGACCGCACCGTGCCCACCGGACAATCCATTGCTTCGGCAATCTCCTCGTACGACAGCCCTTCCAACTCGCGCAGCACGATGGCGGTGCGCAGGTCTTCGGGCAGTTGCTCCATGGCCTCTTCGACCACGGCGCGAATCTCGTCCGTCAGCAGCACCCCTTCGGGAGTGTCCGCTTCCTTCAGTTTCGCCTGCCGGTCGTACTGATCCGGATCCTGCAGATCCAGATCGAAGTCCACCGGCCGGCGTCGCTGCGACACCAACGCGTTTTTCGCGGTGTTGATCGCAATCCGATACAGCCATGTATAGAACGCGCTGTCACCGCGAAAAGATGCCAGTGCCCGGTACGCCTTGAGGAAGGCTTCCTGGGCGACATCCTCGGCCTCGGCGGCATCGTTGACGAAGCGGCCCACCAGCTTCAACACGCGATGCTGGTATTTCAGCACCAGCAGGTTGAACGCCGTCTGGTCGCCCGCCTGTACGCGCCGGACCAGTTCCTGGTCGGTGTCATCCGCGTTGATCGCGTTGGTCGTCAAGCGCCCGCTCCCTGCCCGGTGGGCGGAAGCGCGCTCATCGGCAACGCCACGACTGCCCTCATAGACTGACGAGCCGCGCGAAAGTTCGCTGCGACATAAGCGTTCCTGAACACTTGCTGAGCGATTGCGTGACGGGCTTCAAAAATCATCGTCCCGCACCGGCCAAAGCGCATAAAGAGACTGATTCCAGTCGCAACCGGGCGTTCAGACGCCGTAATTCTGCAGGTAGTACGTCGCCCTTCAGGATCAGCATCGAGCGATGCCGGGGGTGCGCGCCCGGAATGTGCCAGCGGAGCCACAACCAGCGGCTGCCGATGCGCGAGCTGGCGGACAGCGTGGCCGGAATATTTTGCCGGGTGGCGCTGGCGAGCCGCCAGCTGCCGTCGGACAACCAGCTGACCGCCGTCAACCGGTCGGTCCCGCCGAGCCATCCTTGCCACCACAGGCCGAACCCGACGAGGCTGGCGGCGATGACAAAAAACAGTGCGGCGGCCAGCGGCGGAATGGGCAGGAGCATGGCGGCGGCCGCGACTCCCAGCAGCGCGAGCGCGCCCAGCCGCCGTTCGGAGCGGCGGCTCCGTACGTCAAGCGTCAGCGTTGGGATTGCGGAGTCTGGCAATGACATGCGCCCAATCCGGATCGTCCGGGACCTCTCGTTGCACTACGTAGGCGAACAGCTGCGGGTCTGGCGCCTCGAGCAATGCTACGAAGGCCTGTTGTTCGGCAGCCGGGGCGGAAGGATACCGTTCCTTTAGATAGCGTTCGAGCAGCACGTCCAACTCGCGCATGCCCCGCCGGCAACGCCAGCGGAGCTGTCCCACGGTTGGCGGCCCATTCATAGACGATATGCCATCAGTGCTTGCGCTCGGCGATCTTCTTCTTGATCTCGGCAATCGCCTTGGCCGGATTCAGGTCCTTCGGACAGGCCTCGGTGCAGTTCATGATGGTGTGGCAGCGATACAGCTTGAACGGATCTTCCAGCGCATCCAGACGCTCGCCGGTCGCCTCGTCGCGGGTGTCCACGATCCAGCGATAGGCCGCCAGCAACGCCGCCGGACCCAGGTAACGATCGCCATTCCACCAGTAGCTCGGGCACGAGGTCGAGCAACAGGCGCACAGAATGCACGCCGCCGGACGGTCGATCTTCTCCTGATCTTCCTTGGACTGCAGGCGCTCGCGATCCGGCGGCGCCGGCGTGCGCGTCTGCAACCACGGCTTCACCGAAGCGTACTGCGCGTAGAAATTCGTGAGATCCGGCACGAGATCCTTGATCACCGGCATGTGCGGCAACGGGAAGATCTTCACCGTCCCTTTCACATCCTCGGTGGCGCGCGTGCAGGCCAGCGTGTTCACGCCGTCGATGTTCATCGCGCACGAGCCGCAAATGCCTTCACGGCACGAGCGACGGAACGTCAGCGTCGGATCGATCTCGTTTTTGATCTTGATCAGCGCGTCGAGCACCATCGGACCGCAGCTGGCCATGTCCACTTCATACGTGTCATAGCGCGGGTTCTGGCCCGACTCCGGATCGAAGCGATAGATCCGGAACGTCCGCACATCCTTGGCGCCTGCCGGCGCGGGGTAGTTCTTGCCGACGCCGATGACCGAGTTCTTGGGAAGACGGAATTGCGCCATGATCAGTACACCCTCGCCTTGGGCGGAACGACCTCAACGTCGTTGGTCAGTGTGTTCAAGTGCACGGGCCGGTAGTCGAGCGACACCTTGCCCTGCGGATCCACCCACGAGAGGGTGTGTTTCATCCAGTTCACATCGTCGCGCTCCGGGTAGTCCTCGTGGGCGTGCGCGCCACGGCTTTCCTTGCGGTTCTCGGCGGACACGATGGTTGCGACCGCCTGGCTGCGCAGGTTGTCGAGCTCGAGCGTTTCGATCAGGTCGGTGTTCCACACCATGCCGCGATCGCTGACGTTGACCTCGTCGAACGACTTGAACACTTCCTGCATCTTCTGCACTCCCTCGATGAGCGATTCGGAAGTGCGGAACACGGCCGCGTGGTTCTGCATCGTGCGCTGCATGTTCAGTCGGATGTCCGCGGTCTTCAGCGAGCCCTTGGCATTGCGGAACTTGTCGATGCGGCTGAGCGCGAGATCGCCCGCATCCTTCGGCAGCGGCCGATGTCTGGTATTCGGCTTGACGATCTCGGCAGCGTGACGCGCAGCTTCGCGGCCGAACACCACCAGGTCGAGCAGCGAGTTCGAGCCTAGACGGTTCGCGCCGTGCACGGACACGCACGCCGCCTCGCCCACCGCCATCAAACCCGGCACCACGGAATCGGGATTGCCGTTCTTCAACGTCACCACTTCGCCGTGATAGTTCGCCGGGATGCCGCCCATGTTGTAGTGAACCGTCGGCAGCACCGGAATCGGCTGCTTGGTCACATCGACGCCCGCGAAGATCTTCGCGGTCTCGGCGATGCCCGGCAGACGCTCGTGAATCACTTCGGCGCCGAGGTGCTCGAGGTGCAGATAGATGTGATCTTTGTGCGGGCCGACGCCGCGGCCTTCGCGAATCTCCATGGTCATGGAGCGGCTGACCACGTCGCGGGACGCGAGGTCCTTCGCGTTCGGCGCATAGCGCTCCATGAAACGTTCGCCCTGCGAGTTGCGCAGAATGCCACCCTCGCCGCGCACGCCTTCGGTGATCAGACAGCCGGCGCCGTAGATGCCGGTCGGATGGAACTGCACGAACTCCATGTCCTGCATCGGCAGACCGGCGCGCAGCACCATGCCGCCACCGTCGCCCGTGCAAGTGTGAGCAGACGTACAGGAGAAGTACGCACGACCGTAGCCGCCCGTCGCGAGAATCGTCTGATGACCGAGGAAACGATGCAGCGTGCCGTCCGCCATGTTGATGGCGACGACGCCGCGGCACTCGCCGTTCTCCATGATCAGGTCGACGGCGAAATATTCGATGAAGAACTGAGCTTCGTGACGCAGCGCCTGCTGATACAACGTATGCAGCATCGCGTGGCCGGTGCGGTCCGCCGCTGCGCAAGTACGCTGCGCGGTGCCCTTGCCGTAGTGCGTCGTCATGCCCCCGAACGGACGCTGATAAATGCGACCGTCATCGGTGCGCGAGAATGGCACGCCGTAGTGCTCCAGCTCGATCACCGCGCCGGGCGCTTCTTTGCACATGAACTCGATGGCGTCCTGATCGCCCAGCCAGTCCGACCCTTTGACGGTGTCGTACATGTGCCAGCGCCAGTCGTCTTCGCCCATGTTGCCGAGCGCGGCGCTGATGCCGCCCTGCGCGGCCACGGTGTGGCTGCGCGTTGGGAACACCTTCGTCAAACACGCAACGGACAGGCCGGAATGCGCCAGACCGAAAGTGGCGCGCAGGCCGGCGCCGCCGGCGCCGACGACCACGACGTCGTAACTATGGTCGATGAATTGATAGGCGCTCATGCGGCGCTCCCGAAAGCAATGCGCAGCACGGAGAAGATGCCGAGCGCGCCGAGAAGGAAATGAACGAACTGCAGGACGATCTTGGTGACGATCTTCGCGCCGTGCCCGGCGACGTAGTCCTCGACCACTTCCTGCACGCCCAGCAGCGAGTGATACAGCATGGTGCCGATCAACAGCGACAGCAGCACGGCGTTGATGGGCGCCGCGATCCAGGCAGTGACGCTCGCATAGCTCGTGTCAGGCATGCGAACCAATGAAAACACGAACCACAGGCCGAGCAGCACCAGCGCCACCGAGGTGACCCGCAGCGTCCACCAGTGACCGACGCCGTCGCCCGCCGAGCCCAGTCCCAGAACCCGTCCTACCGGACTGCGCAGACTCATACTTCACCCCGGCGCACGAGCAAGAACCACAACAACGCGGTCAACACGACCGCGCCCAGGAACGCGATCCAGCCGCTGGTGCGCGCCGTCTTCTTGTCGAAGCCCCGCCCCGTGTCCCACACCAGGTGACGCACGCCGTTCAACAAGTGATAGAAGAACGCAAACGAGAATCCGACCAGCAGAAGCTTGATCAGCGGATGCGCGAACACGGCCTGCGCGTTTGCATACGCCTCCGCGCCGCTGGCGGCAGCGACCAGCCAGTAAACAAACAACAGCGTACCCACGCTGAGCGCACAGCCGGTGAGCCGGTGCAGGAACGACAGCGTATTGGTGTACTGCCATCGATACATCATGAACGGCGATAGCGGCCGCTCGTACTTGGGATTGCTCATGTGAGGTAGGGCCTCAAGTCGGAAAGCGGATCAAAAATCGATGCAACGGCCGGCCTTTTCCCAATCGCCGAAGCGCGTCGGCTCCGGCCCGTCCCGGCCGCCGATTTCTTTCGGCGCGACGTGCTCGCTAGTGGAACCTGCGGTGCGTGGCTCGGTCGAAACGTCCGCGTGCGGCCCCTCGGCCCCAGCGTGTGAATCTGGCCGCGAATTTGTATCTGCCATTGAACCGGACGATGATGGCGGTGGACCGTTCGAACGGCCGGTAGTGTGCCAGAAGGCCCCCCTGCCCGGAACGGCGCGCTTTTCGTTTGTGGCGAGGCTTGATTTCGGATTTCACGAATGTCTGCCCCTATTTCCGTCCCAGCCGTGAGTATTTTCGCCCCCCTGACCAGGCTCGCCACCATTATGGTGAGCGGCGCCGACGCGCGCGCCTATTTGCAAGGTCAGCTGACGGCCGATCTGGACACGCTCGGCTCGAATCGAGCGCAGCTCACCTGCTGCAATTCCCCGCAAGGCCGAGTGCAAGCGGTGTTTTGGATGTTGGCACGGACCGAGGGCATTGCATTAGTGCTACCCGCGGCCCTGCTCGATAGCACCGTGCTGCGCCTACGCAAATATGTGCTTCGGGCGAAAGCGAAGATCGAGCCGGCCAAACATCTGCAGCTTGGTGTCGTGCCCCGCTCTGCCCTGCCCGCGGATGTGACTTTGGCTGAAGCCGGCTCGCACCAGGAGATCGGCGGTGTGAGCTATTTCACATTGCCCGGCATGGAAGATGTGCTGGTGCTTGGCGCGTTCTCTGCCGCTGTCGATGCGGCGAGGGAACATCAGTTCCATTTGTCACAAGTGCGCGCCGGCCTGCCTCAGGTTTATCCGGAAACTCACGAAGCGTTTGTCGCGCAAATGCTGAACATCGACCTGCTCGGCGGTATCGCCTTCGAGAAAGGTTGCTACACCGGCCAGGAAATCATCGCCCGCGCCCATTTCCGCGGCACCGTCAAACGCCGCATGTTTCTTTTTCACAGCGCCGGCGCGGCGCCCGTTCCTGGGACGCGCGTGTTGGCTGGGGAGCAACATGCTGGCGATGTGGTTGATGCCGCGAGCACCCAGGATGGATGCAACATCCTGGCGGTCATCAGTCTCGCGCAGCTCAACAGCGAGCTACACGTCGATGGACAGGATGGATTGCTTAAGCAGCTGCCGATGCCGTATTCGCCGTCGGAATAAGAGGTTTGGCAACGAAGAGGATGGGTGTGACACGCTCGCAGCCCCGGGTTACGGCGGCGGGAGAACTCTCAGAGGTGTTTCGCCTGCCGGCACGCATGAGCAAGCACAGTCTTGATTACGCCGGCGGCAGAGTTCTCGGAAGCTGTTCGCCTGCTGGCACGCATGAGCAAGCACAGTCTTAATCACGCTGGCGGCAGAGTTCTTGGAAGCTGTTCGCCTGCTGGCGCGCACGAGCAAGCACAGTCTTGATCACGCCGGCGGCAGAACTCTCGGAAGTCTTTCGCCTGCCGGCGCGCACGAGCAGGCGCAGCCTCGATTGCGCCGGCGGAGCAGCTCTTAGAGCCTTTCGCTGACTCTGCCCTCCCCCGCGCCCAGCGAAGCGCAGGCGCCGCGAAAGCGTGCTTGAGGCGCGAAGCGCCCCATGCTCGAAAGGAACCGGCGTGGCCCGCGACAGGAAGCATCGAGCCGCGCATCTTCGAGCTGGGGAAAGGTGGAGGGTCTCGGGAAGTTCGCAACCACGGTGACTCGGCCACCACGGCCATTCGAGCAAGCCGTTGCACGTTGGCAGTACCGATGACGATGCGCGTTGCAGCTCGCAGCGCGTTAGCGCGCAGCGAGCGACACGGACGGTGACGCGGCCACTGAGCAAATCGTGCGGCAGCCATCGAGGCAAAGCCCGCCGACAGTGAAGACGCTCGCGAGTTTCCCGAGACCCTCCACCTACGCCCCAGCTCTGCCGAAGGCTGCGCGCAATGCGTTAGCACCGCGCGCGTTAGCGCCAACGCGTCAGCGAAACCCGTCAGGTCTCCGGCCGCATGTATGGGAACAACAGCACATCGCGAATCGACGGGGAGTTGGTAAACAACATCACCAACCGATCGATGCCGATGCCCAAGCCTGCGGTCGGCGGCAAGCCGTACTCCAGCGCCCGGATGTAGTCGGCGTCGTACTGCATGGCCTCTTCATCGCCCGCCGTCTTGCGCGCAAGCTGATCTCTGAAGCGCTGCGCCTGGTCCTCTGGATCGTTCAGCTCGGAGAAGCCATTGGCGATCTCACGCCCGCCGATGAAGAACTCGAAGCGATCCGTGATGAACGGATCCGAGTCATTGCGCCGTGACAACGGCGACACTTCGGTCGGATAACCATAAACAAAGGTCGGCGCGAGCAGCCGATGTTCGGCCGTCTTCTCGAAGATCTCGATCTGCAGCTTGCCCGGCCCATCGCCCTGCCCGTAAGGAATTCCCAACTTATCGCAGTGGCCACGCAGGTACTCGAGATCACGCAGCTTGGCGCGCTCGATGCCGGGATTGAAGTGCACGACCAGGTCCTCGACCGTCACGCGACGGAACGGCTGACCGAAGTCGAACACCTCGCCCTGATATTCGATCTGCCGCTTGCCGAGGATGGTGTCGCACAGACCCTGGCACATCCGCTCGACCAGGTTCATCAGATCGGTGTAGTCCGCGTACGCCTGATACAACTCCAGCATCGTGAACTCGGGGTTGTGCCGGGTCGACACGCCCTCGTTACGGAAGTTGCGGTTGATCTCGTAAACCCGCTCGAAGCCGCCGACCACCAGGCGCTTCAGATAAAGCTCCGGTGCGATACGCAGAAACAAATCGATGCCGAGCTGGTTGTGATGCGTGACGAACGGCTTGGCGACCGCGCCGCCGGCGATCGCCTGCATCATCGGCGTCTCGACTTCGAGGAAGTCCATCGCGTCGAGGAAGTCACGCAAATACTTCACGAGCCGCGTGCGCGTGCGGAACGTCTGCCGGCTGTCCGGGCTGACGATGAGATCGACGTAACGCTGGCGATAGCGCGTTTCCTGATCCGACAGGCCGTGCCACTTGTCCGGCAGCGGCCGCAGCGACTTCACCAGCAGGCGCAGCTTCTCGACCTTCACCGACAGCTCGCCCGTCTTGGTGATGAACAGCGTGCCCTCCGCGCCGAGCACATCGCCGACATCCCATGTCTTGAACTCGTCGTAGACCGCGCCGACCGCGGCGCTCTGAATGAACAGCTGAATCTCGCCGCTGCGATCCGCGATCTTCGCAAAGCTCGCCTTGCCCATGACCCGCTTGATCATCATGCGGCCGCCGACCTTCACACGCACCGTGTTCTGATCGAACCAGGCGGGCTCGCGATCGCCGTACGCCGTCAGCAGCTGATCCGCCAGCGCGTCACGGCGGAAATCGTTCGGAAAGCCGTTGGCGCCCGCGCCGCGCAGCTTGTCGAGCTTGGCGCGCCGCTCGGCAATGAGCTTGTTCTCATCGACTGCTTCGGCAGCCGGTGCATTCGGGGCCTTGGTGTTTTCAGACATGTTTTACAGCCCCTGCTTCAGGCTCGCTTCCAGGAACGGATCCAGATCGCCATCGAGCACCTTGTCGGTGGCGCCGATTTCCACGTTGGTGCGCAGATCTTTGATGCGCGACTGATCCAGCACGTACGAACGGATCTGGTTGCCCCAGCTCACGTCGGACTTGGCGTCCTCGAGCACCTTGGCGGCGGCGTTGCGCTTGTTCACTTCCAGCTCGTACAGCTTGGCCTTCAGCATCTTCATCGCCTTGTCGCGATTCTTGTGCTGGCTGCGCTCGGCCTGGCAGGCCACGACGATGCCGGTGGGCATGTGCGTGATGCGCACGGCCGATTCGGTCTTGTTGACGTGCTGACCGCCGGCGCCGCTGGAGCGATACACATCGGTCTTCAGGTCCGCGGGGTTGATGTCGATCTTGATGTTGTCATCGACTTCGGGCGAGACGAACACCGACGCAAACGACGTGTGCCGGCGCGCGTTCGAATCGAACGGCGACTTGCGGACCAGGCGATGCACGCCGGTCTCGGTGCGCAGCCAGCCGTAGGCATACTCGCCGGTGAAGTTGATGGTGCAGCTCTTGATGCCGGCGACTTCGCCGTCGCTCACCTCTTCGACCTCGGTCTTGAAACCGCGCTGGTCGCCCCAGCGCAGATACATGCGCATGAGCATGCTGGCCCAGTCCTGCGCCTCGGTGCCGCCGGCGCCGGCCTGGATGTCCAGGAAGCAGCTGTGCGGATCCATCTCGCCCGGGAACATGCGCTGGAATTCCAGCTTCTTCAGCTGCGCATCGATGGCGGCGAGGTCACGCTCGACATCGGCGATCGCCGACGGCTCGTTCTCGGCGATGGCCAGTTCCAGCAGCTC
This sequence comes from Steroidobacter agaridevorans, assembly GCF_009932555.1. GTDB lineage: Bacteria > Pseudomonadota > Gammaproteobacteria > Steroidobacterales > Steroidobacteraceae > Steroidobacter > Steroidobacter agaridevorans. The sequence continues at coordinate 777,529 of NZ_BLJO01000003.1, read as the reverse complement.
CTCGGCATCCTTCACGCCATTGGTGACCTTATCCAGGGTGCCGACGATTTGCTCCAGGCGCGCGCGCTCCTTACCCAGTTCCTGGGCTCGGTCGGGCGTATTCCAGATGGCAGGATCTTCCAGCTCGCGGCTTACTTCCGCGAGGCGTTCGCTCTTGGTGTCGTAGTCAAAGAAACCTCCTGAGCGCCCCGCCGCGCTCGGTGAGGTCTTCGATGGAACGGCGGATGGGATTGGTTTCCATGTCTTGAGCTTGGCGTCGATCGCGGGAAATTGAGAAGGCGGATCCTAGCAAAAACCGACGCTTAAAGGACCCGCAAATACTCCACGACCAGCTGCAGGCGCTCCGAGCCGTTGTACCGGTTCACGTCCAGCCGGTAGGCCAGCTCCACCCGGGAATCCGGTTCGACGTGCGGCGCATCGTCGTGATCGAAGTGGCGGAACGCGATGGCCTCGCAGCTGGAGCCGCCCAGCGGCCCATCGCTCGACACACTGCGCACCTCCAGCTTCAAGTGGCGTTCGCCCAGAATGCGCACGTTGCGCACCTCGAAGCAGCCATCGAACATCGGCTCGGGAAAGTTCTGGCCCCACGGCCCCGCCTGCTGCAGCAGCCGCGCGACGTCGAGCGTCAACTCGTCGTGCTGCAGGCTGCCGTCGGAATGCACGATGCCGATGGTGTCGTCGATGCTCATCCAGCGGCGCACTTCGGCGTCGAACTCGGCGCGGAACATATCGAGCGTCGCGGCCGGCAAGGTCAGCCCCGCCGCCATCGCGTGGCCGCCGAACTTTTCGATCAGTCCCGGATGGCGAGTCGCGACCGCGTCGAGCACATCACGAATGTGCACGCCCGAGATCGAGCGCGCAGATCCCTTCAACGTATTCGCATCTGCGCGAGCCAGCGCGATGACCGGACGATTCACCCGCTCCTTGACGCGCGAAGCGACCAGTCCGACCACACCCTGGTGCCACGACTCATCGAACAAACAAAGCCCGAGCGGCAGCTGCGGATCTTCGGCGCGCATATCAGCGATCGCCATCAGCGCTTCCTGCTGCATCTGGAGCTCGAGCTCCTTGCGATCGCTGTTCAACTGCGTCAGCCGCGCCGCGAGCATGCGGGCCATGTTGGGATCGTCGGTCAGCAAACATTGAATGCCGATCGACATGTCATCGAGCCGGCCGGCCGCGTTCAAGCGCGGGCCGATCTGGAATCCCAGATGAGCTGCGACCACTTGCGATGGAATGCAACCCGCCGCCTCGACCAGCGCATGAATACCCGCGACACATCGACCCGCTCGGATGCGGCGCAGACCCTGATGGACCAGCACACGATTGTTTCTATCCAGCGGCACGAGATCCGCCACCGTGCCGAGGGCGACGAGATCGAGCAACTCTGTGACCGCCGGCGGCTTCGCGCATAAGCCGCGTTCCTGCATGGCTCTCGTGAGTGCGGCCATCAAATAAAACGCCACGCCGACGCCGGCCAGCGCCTTGCTGGGAAACAGATCGCCTGGCGCGTTGGGATTCACGATGGCGTTCGCGGCCGGCACGGTCGCGGGCGACAAGTGATGATCCGTAATCAATGTCTGGATCCCGAGCGAGGCGGCCATTGCCACACCGGCATGACTGGAGATGCCGTTATCGACGGTGACGATCAGCCCGGGTTTCATTTCCGCGGCGAGCTGCACGATCTCCGGCGTCAGGCCGTAGCCGTACTGAAATCGATTGGGCACCAGGAAGTCGACTTGTTTGAAGCCGAGCCCGCGCATCTGACGCACCACCAGCGCGGTGCTGGTCGCGCCGTCGGCATCGAAATCACCGACGATCACGATGCGACTGCCGCGACCAAAATGATCGCAGAGCAAATCGACCGCGGCATCGATGCCACCGAGGCGAGTGACCGGGATCAATCGCGCCAGGCCCAGATCGAGATCGTCAGCGGCGTTCACGCCTCGATTGGCGTACAAGCGTTTCAGCAATGGGTGCAGATCGCCGGGCAGCGCCATCGCCCCACCCGCCTCGCGGCGACGAATAGTGCGATTCAACATGCAGCCCAGTTCGCCGGCTGCAAATCACGACGCCACAGCTTGAACATGGCGGCGCGGTCGGCGACGACCTGCCACCCATCGAACATCACGGTGAGCCGGGCGATCGCGCCGCTCATCAAGGCGCGACTCGCCGGCGCCAGCCACTTTGTCTCGAGCGCCTCGACATCGGCCGCATCGATGAAAGCCACCGTCGGTCCGCTGATTCGAGACAGCAGCGAAGCAGCATCCGCCGGCTGCGACTGCATCGGCCGCTCATGCAGGCGAAAGACGCCACGCAAATAAACATCATCGCCGCAGGCGGCGGGCAGTGCCTGTGCACTCACGTCACTCAACATTCCTTCCCCATGCAACCAGATCGCATTCAGCGCCGGCAAGCCTCGCAGCTGACGCTGTGTGTTGACCGGATGCTCGTGTAACAACATTTGCAGCTCGGTCATCAACCGCCGCAGCCCGGCCGCATCGCGCCCGCTCGGCAGAATGTGTTCCGCCGGATTTGCAGCAGCAAACTCGGGAGTGACGGTCTGCACTTGCAGCGGCGCTTCGCTGCGCAGTAGCCATTCGCCATCAGCGCCGTCGTGCAGCTCGAAGCCCGTGGACTGTAGATGATCGGCGAACCTCGGCGCCAACGAGTTGCGTTCAGCAATGCTCATGCGCGCTTGGCCGTGCAGAGGCACCGTCGTCAACCGATCCAAACCCGCGGCGAAGTGTATAGGCTGCGCGCGCAGCCAGAAACCGCCGGCGCGCTCACCAGTAAGGCCAGTACGAATGACCGCGGCACTGGGATACTTATCGGCAACATCGTGGAGTTGAAGTGCGTCGAGGATGGCCGCATGCAAGGCATCCTGGCGGGCTTCGATCGGTCGCTTGCCCACGGAGCCGCGGCCGGCGAGACGCGCGAGTTGCGGCCATCGAGCGGGGCCGGCCTCATCCCCGGCGCGCAAGGGATTCAGGCCCGAAACGATCAAAGTCAGCGTCTTCAACATCTTCAACGCAGCGGCTTGCGACCTGCGCTATGGTAGCCCAATGAAACTCACCGACGAGAAAATTGCAGGCATCAACCTGATCCGCTCCTACGGGGACAGCGAGGTGCGCATCGGCGAGACCGTGATTCACGGCAGCTGCCTGGTGAAAGCGGATCGGATCGTCAGCGACTGGCGGCCGCAGAGCGTCGCCGAGTTGACGCTCGACGATCTGCAGCCGGCGCTGGCGATGCAGCCCGAATTGATCGTGATCGGTTCGGGCCCGAAGCAGGAATTCCCCGCGCCCGAGGTGCTGGGCGCAGTGATGTCGCGCGGCATCGGTTGTGAAGTGATGGATACAGGCGCGGCGTGCCGCACCTATAACATTCTCGCGAGCGAGGGACGCACCGTCGTCGCGGCGCTGCTGCTCAAGAACAGTTGAAGAACATTCTCCCGGTCACCCTGTTGGCCAGGATGACCGGGAGAAGACGCGAGGGACTGAAGATCGTTCGACCCAACTCGCCTGGCCGCTCCACTGGAGTCGTCGCCTGACGGAATATTCTTTTTCTTTTGCTTTTGTTCTTCTTCGCGCTGTTTCCTCGAATCCCCCTCCGCCCCCGCGTCTTCTCCCCGTCACCCGGCTTCGGTGGTATTACCGACGACACGATGGGGGCGGATTTAGACACACGATCGCGCAATGCGCAACCCTTGTTCGCTTCGCGAAATCCCCGGGGGCCGACGCGTCATCTCGACTGCAATGATCGGGCCAGTCGCTTCGACGCGTTGCTCACTCACCGTTGCGGCAGCAATGTCAGCGGATTGCCCGGCGTGCCATTGATCCGGATCTCGAAATACAGCTGCGGCGAGCCCTGCGGCCCGTTGCCCATGGTCGCGATGCGCTGACCCGCGGTGACTGCATCGCCTTCCGCGGTCAGCACCGACTGCAGATGTCCGTAGGCGCTCAAATACGTTTCGTTGTGCTTAACGATGATCAGCTGGCCATAACCCAGCAGCCCGGAGCCCGTATAAACGACGCGGCCGGGCCCAGCCGCGCGCACGTCCTGACCGAGCTGCCCCACGATCATCAGCCCATTGCCGCCGTTAGGACGCGATGTGAGCGTCGCAGTCCCGTTGCTCACTGGCCATTGCCACTTCACCGGCGGCCCGGAGGGAATTGCGGGCCGGCGGGGCGCCGTCGGTGTGGGTCGTGCCTTCGGTGGAGTCGCTCTACGCGAAGCGGAGGCCCCTGCTTTTGGAGCAGATGAAGCAGTGCGTGCGCTGCCGCCAGGAGCGGAGAGCCGCAGCGTCTGGCCAGGATAAATCACATAATCCCGGCCGATGCGATTCCATCGCGCCAGGTCTTTGTAATCGAGCTTGTGACGAAACGCGATGGAGTAAAGGGTGTCGCCGCGCTTTACGATATAGGTGCCCGCGCGCTCCGGATTCGACGCGCAGCCGGCCAGCAGGGCCAGCGCGATCAAGCAGGGCGCGAGCCACCGGCGCGACACAGAAATCAGTTGAGTCCCTTGAGCAGCGGCACGAAACTGACCAACCCCAGTGTCTCCTTGTGAAATTCGTCGCCGCGGCGTTCATCGACACGGCGTGTGATGCGCACCAACTGTTGCCGGCCTTCGGGCCCGACCGGCGCGATCAAGCGGCCACCCGGCGCCAGCTGCTGAAACAATACGTCCGGAATCGCGAGCGGCGCGGCCGCCATCAGAATGGCGTCGTAAGGCGCGTGCCCGCTCCAGCCCTGAAAGCCGTCGCCGTGACGTAAATGGACATTGGAGATATTCAGTTCCCGCAAACGCTGCCGCGCGCGCTCCTGCAGGGCGCCGATGCGCTCGATGCTGTAGATGAACCGCACCAGCGGCGACATCACCGCTGTTTGATAACCGCAGCCGGTGCCGATCTCCAGCACCTTGCCCGGCGTGCCCGCTTCGATCAGCGCTTCCGTCATGCGAGCGACGACGAACGGTTGTGAGATGGTCTGGCCGTGCCCGATAGGCAGCGCTGTATCTTCGTATGCACGCGTCGCGAGCGCTTCATCGACAAACAAGTGGCGCGGCACGTTGCGGATCTGATCGAGCACCGCTGGATTGACGATGCCCTGATCGCGCAGGCGCTGAACCAAACGTTCGCGCGTGCGTGCCGATGTCATGCCGATGCCGGCACGGTTTCCGCTGTTGTTTCTCGGCGGCGCGGGCGGCTTCATTCAGGCCGTCCCTGCAGCCAGTTGCGCATGTCGTCGAGCATCGAATGGCGCGTCAGATCGATCTGCAGCGGCGTCACCGAAACATAATTGTTCGCGACCGCATGGAAGTCGGTGCCCGGACCGGCATCCTGACTGCCGCCGGCAGGACCGACCCAATACACGGGACGCCCGCGCGGATCGGCCATCTTCACGATGGGATCGGAGCGATGGCGGAAACCCAGGCGCGTCGCCTGATAGCCGCGCAACTGATCGTAGGGAACATCGGGGACGTTCACGTTGAGAATGGTCGCCTGATGCAACGGCGAGCGCTGAATGCGCATCACCAACTCGGCAGCGACGCGTGCGGCCGTCTCGTAGTGCACGCCCGAGTCTGGCTGAATGACCAGCGACACGGCCATGGCAGGCAGGCCCAGAAAGCGTCCCTCGACGGCGGCGGCGACCGTGCCGGAGTAGATCACGTCATCGCCCAGGTTGGGACCGTCGTTGATGCCGGAGACCACCATGTCGTGGTCGTCCTCGCCTTCGAACAGTCCGGAGACCGCCAGGTGCACGCAATCCGTCGGCGTGCCGTTGACCACCAGGAAGCGGCGCTCGCCGAACGGCATCACGCGCAAGGGCACGTCCAGCGTCAGTGAGTTACTGGCACCGCTGCGGTTGCGGTCGGGCGCGACCACGGTAATGTCGGCAAGCGGCGTGAGCGCTTCGTCGAGGGCACGCAGGCCCTCGGCGCGGTAACCGTCGTCGTTGCTGAGAAGAATCTTCATGCATTCATGAAAGCTGGCGGCGCGGAACTATACTGGAAATGTCGCGTCGACTTCATGAGCCGGCGCTGGAGTAACGGGTGAACGACGATCCGGATCATGACAGCCAGGCCTTCCGGGAGGCGATGCGCGACGTACGCCGTTTGCGTGACACCAGCAAGCGCGCCCCGACGGCGCCCAAACCGCCGCCGCGAGCGCGCTTTACCCGGGCAGATCAGCAAGAGGTCCTGAGGGAAAGCCTGCTGCCGCCGAGCGATGAGGCCATGCTCGCGACCGGCGACGAGCTCAGCTTCCGCCGGCCGCACATTCCCGAATCGGTCCTGGTCAAGCTGCGCCGGGGTCACTACACCGTCGACGCCGAGCTCGACCTGCATGGCATGACCGGCGCCGAAGCCAAAGCCGCCATGCGCGACTTCCTCACCCAGGCCGTATTCCGGCGACTGAGCTGCGTTCGCATCATTCACGGCAAGGGCCGTGGCTCCGGACCGCGCGGCCCGGTGCTGAAGAACGTCGTGAACCAATGGCTGCAAAGGATCGACAACATCCAGGCCTTCGGCTCGGCGCGACAGGTGGACGGCGGCAGTGGCGCCGTCTACGTGCTGCTGCGAGTGAAGTGACGTATCAAACATCGGCTTCGGGTGTCTCAGCCTGGAACGCGTTGCCGATCAACTCATGAAGCACGGCCGTCGCGAACGAGCCTCGCTGCAAACGAAATTGCAGATGCACGTCGGCGCCGTCGATGCGCCACTTCAGCTCTCGCACCGGCACGCGCAGCGGCCGGCGCTCAGGCTCCATTCTCGCCTTCGCCAAACCTGCGGCGAGCACCGCGAATCGCCGCGCTGTCTGCGTTTCAAGAGTCGCGACTGCGCCCTTCGATAGCAACGAATCGCCGTGCCACATCGGCCCGGTGGGATGCACATCGAGTTGCTGGCAACGATCGCGCAGTGTGTCGTCGATGGTCTCGGCAAGGAAGAAACTGCCGCTGCCGTTGAGATTCACCACCTCGCCATCGAGCAGCCGATTCCAGGTGCCCGCGTTGAGTCGCTCGGCCAGCACCGCGTTGAAAATGACGGAACGCGCCGCTGATAACGCGAAGCCGCGCTCTGCTCGCTCCGGCGCCGGACCGCCCTCGAACCAGGCGACCGCCGTGGCGATATTGGAGCCATTGTGACCGAAGCGCTGCGGCCCGAAATAATTGGGCGCCCCCGCGGTTGCCAGCGTTTGCAGCCGCTGCTCGAGCAGCGCCGCATCGCCGGAGAACTCGCGCAGCACGATCTCGAAATCGTTGCCCTTCAGCGCGCCCCGCTTCAGTTTGCGTCGCGTGCGTTCGGCGCCGATGACTTCGAAGCCATCGCCTGTGACACCGAGCCAATTGGGAACGGCAGAACGGCCCGGCACGGTGAACGCCTGCTCGGCGACCGCATCGCGATCTTTCAAGCCCGCAAAGCCGACATCGCGCGGATGGATCTTGCCGATTCGCGCCAACTGCTTTGCGACCCACATCGTGTTCGCGCCGCGCTTGCGGACCTTCAACAGCAGATGATCGCCCTCGCCGTCCGCGTCGAAACCGAGCCATTCGCGCACGACGAAATCTTCCGGCGCGACACGCAAGCGCGCACTGCCAGCCGGTCCGCCGTGGGCGCACGGCAGATTCATGAGGTCGACGAAATTCATCCGGAGATATGCTCGATCAGTGCGATGGCCTGACACGCGAGCCCTTCGGCGCGGCCGATGAAGCCCATCTTTTCGCTGGTCGTGGCCTTGATGTTCACGCGAGTGATGTTGATGCCGAGATCGGCTGCAATGTTGGAGCGCATCGCCTCTCGATACTTGCCGAGACGCGGCGCTTCGCAAATGACGGTCGTATCGACGTTCACGACCACGTAGTCGCTCACCTTGAGCAGGTCGCGGACGTGACGAACGAACGCGCGGCTGTCGGCGCCTTTCCAGCGCGGATCGGTGTCTGGAAAGTGCATGCCGATATCGCCGAGCCCGGCCGCGCCGAGCAACGCATCGCAGATCGCGTGCAGCAGCACGTCGCCGTCCGAATGCGCGAGGATGCCATGGGAGTGTGGAATCTTTTCACCGCCGAGCGTCACGTGATCGCCCGCGGTGAATGCATGAACGTCGTACCCCTGCCCGATACGAAGTTGGGAAGTCATGTGGCGCTCCGTGATTTCAAAATGCGCTCGGCCCGCGGCAGGTCTTCGGGCAACGTGATCTTGACGTTGTCCGCGTCGCCCGCAACCAGCTTGGGTTGCAATCCGAGTGCCTCGATCGCCTGGGCCTCGTCGGTAACAGCCAGGCCTTTCGCCTGGGCGCTCTGCAGTGCTCTCTGCAAGAGATCGCGACGAAACATCTGCGGCGTGAGTGCACGCCACAGTTTCTCTCTGGGCACGGTTTGCAAGACGCGCCCGCCGTCGTCGGCGCGTTTCAACGTATCCACGACCGGCGCGGCGAGCAGTCCGCCCACGTCGTCATTGCTCAACTCGTTCAGCAAGCGATCGAGATCGCCGGCAGACAAGCACGGCCTCGCTGCATCGTGCACGAGCACCCAATCGTCGGGCGCTGCGCGATCCTGCAACGCTCGCAAGCCCGCGAGCACCGAGTCCATGCGCTCCGCGCCGCCGATTGCCGTAGCGATCTTGGCATCGCCTGCGATGGCGATCTGCGGCCAGCGCTGATCCTGTTCGGCAAGCACGACCACGATCGCAACGGTGCGCGCATGCGCCAGGAACGGCGCGAGCGACCACTCGATCACAGTGCGGCCGGCGAGCGGCAGGTATTGCTTGGGCACAGCGGCGCCCATACGGCGGGCACTGCCGGCCGCGGGCACGACGACCCAGAACCTCTTATCCACTAAAAGGAACCTCAAACGTCCGACTAAGGATCGGGCGCTAGTCTTTATCTCGGCGAGCGAGCCTGAATGACGCTGGCGGGGCTGTTGCCGCGCGAGCTGCCACCGCCGCTCTCTTCCGGTTCGCTGGGCGGCGCCGGCGTCGCGGGCTGAGCGGTCGGCTTGGGCTCGACCACCTGGTAGAAGGTCTCACCGCGACCGACCATGCCGAGATCGGTGCGCGCCCGCTCCTCGATGGCGACTGTGCCCTTCTTCAGGTCCTGCACTTCCGCCGCCAGCGTGCGATTGCGCTCCTTGAGCTCGCGATTCTGCTCGCGCTGCTGCTCGATCTGAGCGCGCAACTGATGGACCTCACGCATCCCGCCGTCGCCCAGCCACAGCCGGTACTGCAAGAGCACCAGGACGATGACCAGAGCGGCGGCGAGAACCTTCATGCGTGGTGTCGATCAGCTCAGCAGGACATGCCAGGCAGCGGCACCGGCAGCGCTTCGATGCCGGCGTACTTCGCTTCGCTGCCCAGCTCCTGCTCGATACGCAGCAGCTGGTTGTACTTGGCAATGCGATCCGAACGTGACATCGAGCCCGTCTTGATCTGCGTGGCGCGCGTCGCGACGGCGATATCGGCGATCGTCGCGTCCTCGGTCTCGCCCGAGCGATGCGACACCACCGCCGCGTAACCCGCATCCACCGCCATGTCGATGGCAGCGATGGTCTCGGTCAGCGTGCCGATCTGATTCACCTTGATCAGGATGGCGTTGGCGATGTGCTTCTCGATGCCCTGCTTCAGGAACTTGGTGTTGGTGACGAACAGGTCGTCGCCGACCAGCTGCACCTTCTTGCCGAGCCGCTCCGTCAGATGCGCCCAGCCGTCCCAATCGTCCTCGCTCATGCCATCTTCGATGGTGACGATGGGATAGCGGCCCACCAGGCCCTCGAGATAGTCGGCGAACTGCTTCGAGTTGAACTTACGGTTCTCCGACTCGAGATGATAGATGCCGTCCTTGAAGAACTCGGTGCTGGCCACGTCGAGGCCGAGGAAGATCTGCTTGCCGGCCTTGTAGCCGGCGCGGTCGATGGCTTCCAGAATGGTTTCCAGCGCCGCTTCGTTCGACGGCAGGTCCGGCGCGAAGCCGCCTTCATCGCCCACCGAGGTCGCGAGCTTGCGCTCGTGCAGGACCTTCTTCAGCGTGTGGAAGATTTCCGCGCCATAGCGCAGCGCCTCGGACAACGACGGTGCGCCGACCGGGAGAATCATGAACTCCTGGATGTCGACGCTGTTATCGGCGTGCGCGCCGCCGTTGATGATGTTCATCATCGGCACCGGCAGCGTCTTCGACGTGCCCAGGCGACGGAACAACGATTGTTTGGTTTCCTTCGCCATCGCATGCGCGTTGGCCATCGAAACGGCGAGCAGCGCATTCGCGCCGAGGCGCGACTTGGTCTCGGTGCCGTCGAGCTGAATCATGGCCTGGTCGATCGCCGCCTGGTCGCCGGCATCGCGGCCCACCAGCAGCTTCCTGATCTCGCCATTCACATTGGCGACGGCCTTGAGCACGCCCTTGCCGAGGTAACGCGATTTATCGCCATCGCGCAGTTCGATGGCTTCACGCGCACCGGTCGAAGCACCGGACGGGACTGCGGCGCGACCTACGGCGCCGGAATCCAGATACACATCGGCCTCCACGGTCGGATTGCCGCGCGAATCGATGATCTCGCGGCCGCGGATGTCGACGATCTTGCTCATAACAAACTTTCCTCGTATGGCCGTGACTTCACGGCTTGGTCCAGTTCTTTAAGTGTTGTCAGCAACGCTTCCATGCGCGCCAGCGGCCAGGCATTCGGGCCGTCGGACAAAGCTTTGGCGGGATCGGGATGCGTTTCCATGAACAATCCAGAGACGCCAGCTGCTACAGCCGCGCGCGCCAGCACCGGCACGAACTCGCGCTGACCGCCGGACGACGTGCCCTTGCCGCCGGGCAATTGCACCGAGTGAGTCGCATCGAATACGACCGGCGCGCCGGTCTCACGCATCACCGACAGCGAGCGCATGTCGGAGACCAGATTGTTGTAACCGAACGTGAAGCCGCGCTCGCACACCATGATCTGCTGATTGCCGGTGGAGCGCGCTTTCTCGACCACGTTGCCCATTTCCCAGGGCGACAGGAACTGGCCCTTCTTGATGTTCACGGGTCGATTGTGCGAGCAGACATTCACGATGAAATTGGTCTGGCGGGCCAGGAACGCCGGCGTCTGCATCACGTCGACGACCGAGGCGACCTCACCGAACGGCGTGTCCTCGTGAACGTCGGTGAGCACCGGCACGCCGAGCTGTTTCTTCACTTCCGAGAGGATGCGCAAGCCTTCTTCCATGCCCGGGCCGCGGAAGCTCTTCACGGACGAACGGTTCGCCTTGTCGAAAGACGACTTGAAGATGAACGGCACGTTCAAGCGCGTCGTCAGCTCCTTGAGCTTGCCGGCGACGTCGATGTTCAAGCCTTCGCTCTCGATGACGCAGGGGCCGGCGATCAGAAAAAACGGTTTGTCCGGCCCAACGTCGAAGTTCAGCAGTCGCATCGTCTTCAAATCTCTCTATCAGGCGCCGCCGACGGCGACGCGCTTTTCTTCCGGTTGCTGGCTCTGGTGATACGCGCGCGCAGCCTTCACGAAGCCGGAGAACAGCGGATGACCGTCACGCGGCGTGGAGCGGAATTCCGGATGGAACTGGCTCGCCACGAAGAACGGATGCGACGGCAGCTCGATCATTTCCACCAGCCCGTCGCGCGAGAAGCCGGAGAAGCGCAGGCCCGCGTTCATCAGCTTCTGCAGGTAACGGTTGTTGAACTCGTAACGATGGCGATGACGTTCCATCACCGTGTCCGAGCCGTAGATCTGATGCGCCTTCGAGCCGTGCGACAGACGCGCTTCCTGCGCGCCCAGGCGCATGGTGCCGCCCATGTCCGACTTCTCGGTGCGCTGCTCGACCACGCCCTTCTCGTCCTGCCACTCGGTGATGAGTGCGACGACCGGATGCGGAGCACCGCGGTTGAATTCTGTTGAATGCGCGCCCTGCAGGCCGGCGATGTTGCGCGCGAATTCGATGATCGCCAGCTGCATGCCCAGGCAGATGCCGAGGTACGGAATCTGGCGCTCGCGGGCGAACTTGATCGCCGCGATCTTGCCTTCGACGCCGCGCTCGCCGAAGCCGCCGGGCACCAGGATGGCGTCGACGCCTTCGAGACAAGCGGTGCCATGCTTCTCCACGTCCGTCGCTTCGACGAACTGGATGTTGACGCGGGTACGAGTGCGCACGCCCGCGTGAGTCAGCGCTTCCGTCAACGAGATGTAAGAGTCGCGCAGGTTGACGTATTTGCCGACCATCGCGATCGTGACCTTCGCCTCCGGATTCGCCTTGGCGTTCACGACCTGCTTCCACTCGCTCAGATCGGCCGGCGGCACGTCGAGGCGCAGCTTGTCGACCACGATGTCGTCCAGGCCTTCTTCGTGCAGCAACTGCGGAATCTTGTAGAGATCGTCGGCGTCCACCGCCGTGATCACGGCGCGCTCTTCCACGTTCGTGAACAGCGCGATCTTACGACGATGCTCGGCCGGCACGGCGTTCTGCGAACGGCACACCAGGATGTCCGGCTGGATACCGATGGAGCGCAGCTCCTTCACCGAGTGCTGGGTCGGCTTGGTCTTGATCTCGCCCGAGCTCGGGATGTACGGGATCAGGGTCAGGTGCATGTAGAGCACGTTGTTGCGGCCGAGCTCGACGCCCAATTGACGGATCGCCTCGAGGAACGGCAGCGACTCGATGTCGCCGACCGTGCCGCCGATCTCCACCATGCAGATGTCGGCATCGCCGGCGCCCATGCGGATGCAATGCTTGATTTCGTCGGTGATGTGCGGAATGACCTGCACGGTCGCGCCCAGGTAATCGCCGCGACGCTCCTTCGCGATCACGCGCTCGTAGATGCGCCCGGTCGTGAAGTTCGAATTACGTGAAGTCGTGGTGCGCACGAAGCGCTCGTAGTGACCGAGGTCGAGATCGCTCTCGTAGCCGTCGGTGGTCACGAACACTTCGCCGTGCTGGAACGGGCTCATGGTGCCTGGATCGACGTTGATGTACGGATCCAGCTTCACCATGCTGACCTTGAGGCCGCGCGATTCCAGGATGGCGCCCAGGGAAGCCGCGGCAATGCCTTTGCCCAGCGAGGAAACAACACCGCCGGTTACACAGATAAAACGCGTCATCGTAAAGCACCGTCGCAAACAAGAAGGGTGGGATCTGGAATCGTGACGCGCCAGATCGAGGTGGGCGCATCAATGAATCACGACGGGAGCGCAGTGTATCTCAATACGTTGCGTACGGATAGACGAGAACGGATAGAAATCCTCTATACGTTGGGGTAGCGCCCGACTATGGCGGGTCGGTGCTCCCACACGATCGACACGGCGGGCTCGCCGTCCGTCGCGGCGAACTCGTCGGCAATCCACAAATCGCCGACAGCGACGAGTTGCTTGCCCGCGTAGACCAGCGGCAGGCGCTCGCGCCACCACGGCAGGACCGCCGACGCTTGCAGCAGCTTCTTGAGCTTGTGGTGAATCGCGTGACCGACGGGCTGAATCGTCTCGCCGCCCTCGCGAAAGCGCACAGTCAACGTTGCGGGCAGCTTAGCAGCGCTGAGCCGCCCAGGCTCTCCAGGAGAGATACGTAACGAGCCGAGGCCCGCCGGCAATTGCAGGGGCGCATGGGCAGGCCAGGCAATCGCCTGCCCGGTATCGAGCGCCGGCAACTTTTGCTCGCAATAGAGCCAGCCCCGATGGCGGCGCATCTCCCAACCGTCCCAGCCGACGCAAGGCACGCGATCCATGCTCGCAGCCAACATGTCGTGCTCGATGCCTGCCAGCTTGCGCGTCGAAGGAGCACGCGCGCCACGGCGGCGGATCCAATAGCGCAACAGGTTCCGGCGACGCTCCGGATTGAGCGCCCTCAACGCCTCGACACTCAGACACTCGCCATCGATGGCGCGCTCGGCGTCGATGGCCGCTAGTTGCTCCAGCGCCCGCCAGGCTTCTTGCAAGTGCTGCGAGGAACGAAGCGCCGTTTGCGCGGCGGCCGGCCAGCGCTCGCGAAGCGCCGACACGATGCGATGACGCACGAAGTTGCGATCGAGCGCCAGATTCGTGTTGGAGGGATCCGTGAGCCAGTGCAATCCTTCTGCCCTCGCCCACATCTCCAACTCGGCGCGCGTGAAATCCCAGAGCGGCCGGAGCAAGGCGCCGCGAGCGAAAGGCTCGAACACTTGCATCGCGCCCAGGCCCAGCACGCCGGCGCCTCGCATCAACGCGAGCAGCATGGTTTCCAACTGATCGTCGGCGTGATGACCGACTAGAAGATATTCGCCAGGACGCAGCTCCCTGGCGAAAGCAGCGTAGCGAGCGTCACGCGCAGCGGCCTCGAGACCGACTTCATCGATGCCCGTGACAGCGACACGCATGGAGGTGAATTCAACCTGCAACGCTTGCGCCTGACGTGCGCAGTGGTCCCGCCACAGCGCCGAGTCCGCATGCAATCCATGATCGATGTGCACGGCGCGCACCCGATAGCTGTTCGGCTCGGCTGCGAGCCGAGCGAACGAATGCAACAACACCGTGGAATCGAGCCCGCCGCTGAAAGCGACACAAACGGCAGCATCGGGTGGCAGCCATGCCCTGCCCCCAGCTCTACCTTGCACTCGATCTTGCAGCTCACGTGGAGTGAACATGAGCCACGATACCGTCAGCCGACGCTGTAAACTCCGTAGCCGCGCAGGCGCTGTTCGCGCGCCTTCATCAACTGCTCCAGCGGCTTGGCCTGCAGATCGTTGAGATGACGCAGCAGTGCGTCCTTCAACGTATCGGCCATGACTTGCGGATCGCGATGCGCGCCGCCCAGAGGTTCCTTCAACACTTCATCCACGATGCCGCCCAGCTTGGCGATGCGCTCGGCGCTCACGCCCATGGCCTCGGCCGCGAGATCCTTCTTATCGCCGCTACGCCACAGAATGCCGGCGCAGCCTTCGGGTGAGATCACCGAGTAAATGCTGTATTGGAGCATCAGCAGGCGATCGCCGACGCCGATGGCGAGCGCGCCGCCCGAGCCACCCTCGCCGATCACGACGCTGATGATGGGGGTTTGCAGGGTCGCCATCTCGAACAGGTTGCGCGCGATTGCCTCGCTCTGGCCGCGCTCTTCGGCGCCGACGCCCGGATAGGCGCCCGAGGTGTCGATGAAGGTGATCAACGGCACCTGGAAACGTTCGGCCATGTGCATCAGGCGCAGCGCCTTGCGATAGCCTTCGGGCTTGGGCATGCCGTAATTACGACGCACGCGCTCCTTGGTGTCGCGGCCCTTTTGCTGCCCGATGATCATCACCGGCCGGCCGTCCAGGCGCGCCACGCCGCCTACGATGGCGTGGTCGTCGGCATACATGCGGTCGCCGTGCAGTTCCTGGAAATCCGTGAAGATCGTGCTGATGTAATCCAGCGTGTACGGGCGCTGCGGATGACGGGCCAGCTGCGCGATCTGCCATTGGCTGAGGTTGGAGAAGATGCTGGTGGTCAGCGCACGGCTCTTGGCGCGCAGACGGGCGATCTCCTCGCCGATATTCACCTCGGCGTCGCTGGAGACGAACTTGAGCTCGTCGATCTTCGCCTCCAGTTCGGCGATCGGCTGCTCGAAGTCCAGGAAATTCATTGCCATGCAAACAGTTGCCTCATCCTTTGGAGGCGCGAACATAGCGGGGGCCAGCGCGAAGGGCAAGCTTGAAGCCCGCTCCACGTAGGCGGCCCACCGCCTGAACGGGCGCCCGCCGGCCCCGCCCCGTTGACCCCGTTGCCGTATCCGTGCCGTTTACACCCATCAGCCACCCACAGCGGAGCTGATATGCGCCGGTTCGTGCCCCTCCTGATGATCGTCGCCCTGTCGATGCCGGTCCAGGCGCTTGCCGGGCGGGACCCGGCGCTCTCGACCATCCACCGCCTGGCCCGCGTCGAGATCTTCGATCGGACCGCCGGCTACACCCTGCCCGTACACGTTCACGAGAACCGCCTGTACGTGGTCGGAGAGCCGGGACATCAGTATGAAGTGCGGCTCGATAACCGAACCAGCGAGCGGTTGCTTGCGGTCACCAGCGTCGATGGCGTGAATGTCATCACGGGCAAGACCGCCGATGAACGGCAGTCCGGCTATGTGCTCGATCCCTGGGATGGCGTGGACATCGAAGGCTGGCGCAAGAGCCTGGACGAAGTCGCGACCTTCTACTTCACACGGCTGAAGGATTCGTACGCGGCCCGGACCGGCCGGCCGGACAATGTGGGAGTCATTGGAGTGGCGGTGTTTCGAGAGCGTCGTCCCTGCTGCCACCCCTATCCGTATCAGGACCGCGACGGCGTGAGCTCACAAAGCGCGCCCGCGCCGGAGCGCGCCGAAGCACCGGCCGCCGCGGACGAATCTCTCGCTCGCCGTCCGCAGGAGAAATTGGGCACCGGCCATGGTCACCGCGAAACATCGCCGGCGGAGTACGTCGACTTTCAGCGCGGCTCGCACGTGCCGATCGAGACCATCGTCATCTACTACGACTCGCACAAGAACCTGGTCGCGCGAGGCGTGATTCCGGACTCACGCCGCTACGCCGATCGCGACGATCCCAATCCGTTTCCGGACGGAATGTTTACTCCCGATCCGGCGCGCTAAGCCTCTGTATCCGGCGCGCCGCCCACCTTGGCCAGATCCTGCTGATTCACCTTGTCGACGTTGAATTTCGCGAGGCGCTCTTTCATGGTCTTGAGCACTTCCGGCAACGGCGGCGGCTCGTCCTTGATCCAGCGCAGCGGATTGATACGAGCGACGACGAACGCGCGCAGGTACGGGCTCACCAGGCCGCGCTCTTTCAACTTCTCGATGACGCTCATCACTTTCTCATCCAGCTCGAACAGCTGGTCGGCGTACTTCTGATGAACCTTCAGCGACGCCTGCAACGTCTCCGAGGAGAACTCCTCGAGCCGCCGCAGGATGGGATGGTAGGCGCCGCCTGCGAAGTTGCCTTTGCGCTCGTAGCACAGGCCCAGTGTCACCAGCGCGGCCTCTTCCAGATAGAACGCGAAATCGTTTTCGGGCCGGCGCGGGTCCTCGTCGATCAAGCCTTTGTAGATCCGGATCACCTCGAGCGCCCGCTCGCGCAAGTTGTGCGCCTTCTCGGTGTTGAGCGCCAGGATCTGCCATGCGATCTCGCGCTTCGGCACGACCAGCGCAATGATCGACTTGGCGCCGAGCCGGCGCATGGCTTCGAGCCGGTGCCGGCCATTCGGCGTCCAGAAGCCTTGTTTCGGCGCAGTGATGGCAATCACCGGATCCAGAAACAAACCGGTGCGGTCGATGACGCCGGAGAGTTTCTTGTAATGCGCATCGGACAGGTCGCGCTGAAATGGCGTGGGCTCGACCTGATCGATGGGTAGCGCCGCCAGCAGCAGCGGATTGCGGCCGAGCGGCTCGCAGTAGCTTCCGATGACGTAGCCACCCTCGCCCTCGATACGCTCGGCGACGGCGGCGGCATCGGCCGGCAAATTCTCCAGTCGACATTCGGCGGGCAATACGCCACGTGTGCGCGGCGCAGCTTTTTTCGGTGTCTTACGCTTCGCGGGCGCTCGCTTACGTTTCGCCGTTGTTTTGCTTTTGGTCGCCACGACTACTCCCTGCAAAGGATGCATACGGATCGGCATACGCAATTGCTGCACATAAATCCTACGCGGAACCCGCCAGCAATTCATGGCGTTGTTTTTTCGAACCGGGCGGACGTCTTGCCTGAAGTCACCCCGTACCTGACGAGTTCCGAGGAGGTCCCCCAATGCGAAACGGCGCTTTTGATTCCCCTATCCGGCATCTGCGCAAGGATCTGCAGTGCGTAGCCCGTGACGCCGAAGAACTGCTGCGCGCCACTGCCGATGTTACCAACGAACGCGTTCAAGAAGCGCGCTACCGCACCCAGAAAACCGTGCAGCGAGCGTTCGATAATCTGTACGACCGTCGGATGCAGCGCCGCGTTCGCAAATACGCCCGCTACACGGATGCCTATGTGCGCGATCACTCGTGGGCCATCATCGGTGCGGTCGCCGGCGTTGCGCTGGTCGTCGGTCTGCTCGCCCGTCGCGAGTGAGGACCTGCCATGACCCAGACGCACGATAGCAAGGTGCGCGACGCCATCAGCGATCCGACGCGCGAATATCGCAAGCCCATCGACGTGGTCAAAGACGACCAGCTCGATCACGACGAAAAGCTGCGCATCCTCGAATCCTGGAAAAAGGATGCCGAGCTGTTGTCGGTCGCTCAGGATGAGAACATGGCTGGCGGCGAGCGCCCGCAGCTGCAGGACGTGATGCTCGCGATCCAGGAATTGGAGCGGACCCGCGGCTCGATCAACTGAGCCGCGGCCAGCTTGCGGAGCCTGCTCAGTTCTTACCGAGATTGAGCAGGTTTGCCGGTGAATACTGATCGGTGAGGATGCGCGCGCCGCGCTCCCAGTCCTGCTTGCGCGAGAACAAAGGCAACAACTTGTTCGCGCTGATGCCAAACGAATTGAAGGCTTTCTCGAAGCGTTGGCTGTTGGCACGCAGCTGATCCGCATTCGGCAACGGCCCGTTGGCCGCGATGATCACGCGGTTCTCTTTTTTCAGATTGAAGAACTCCGGAAACACCGACGCGTACGTGGTCGACTCGTGATCGTAGAGCCGGCTCGAGGAGAACGTGTTGGCGGCGAGCACGCCGCCCGGCGCCAGCAGCGCCTTCACTTCCTGCAAGAACTCCTGCGTCAGCAGGTGCTCGGGAATGTATTCATGGTCGAAGGCGTCGAGCATGATGAGGTCATAGCTCCGCTGCTCGCGCAGCGCCCGCTTCACCTGCACGCGGCCGTCCGCTTCGATCACATTCAGTGCGCTGTTGTCCCCCAGGTCGAAATAGCGCCGCGCAACCTTGACGACCGCCGGATCGATCTCGACCACATCGATGCGCGCCTCGGGCGCCAACTCGTGCAGCGCGCGGGGAATCGTGCCGCCACCGAGGCCGATGATGAGCACCGACTTCGGCTCGGGCTTCACGAATAGCGAGCTCAGCATCATCTGCGGATAGTTCATGACGATGCGGTCCGGATGCTTCACGTCCTGACAGGTCTGCCGCCCGATGCGGCAAAAGCGCGTGAAGCAGATACAGCGCACGTCGCCCGTCTCGTAGACGAGCACTTCACGATACAGCGAACGCTCGGAGTGCAATAACTTCATATTGTCGGCGCTCGCCCCCTGGGCCGCGAGCAAGCCAGCGACCAACAATAACAACGCTTGCCAGCTACTGCGCATTCGCTTCTCCGCGTACCAGGCAGGCGGCCGCGCCGATGACCCCGGAAATCGCCATCAGCGCGAGCAGGATGTGGTTCACTTCCATGAGCAGCACCAGATAGAAGGAAGTCAGCAGCGTGCCGGCAGCACTGCCAAAAGTCGACACGAAATACAGCTGGCCGGCGTGGCGGCCCGAGCTGGAGCGGTCCGGCACGATCAAGCGCACTGCGTACGGCGAAATCATTCCCGAGAACACCGTCGGAATGAAGAACAGCACCGTCGCGCCCACCAAGGAGCCGAAGCGCGGATCGGGAATCGCGTTGGCCACCGCGTCGAGCAGCGGCACGGCGAACAGCAGCAGCGGCAGCACCGTGAGTGCGGCGACGATCAGAATGAGCCCGAGCTTGCGCACCGACGGCGCATTCATCGACAGCCGGCCGCCGGCCAGATAGCCGATGGACAACGCCAGCATGAACACCGTGATGATGGCGCCCCACACGTAGATGCTGCTGCCGAAGGTCGGCGCGAGCAAGCGCCCGCCGAGCAACTCCACCGCCATGACAAAGAATCCGGACCAGCCTGCGATCAAGTAGCTCAGTATCAGCTGCATACCCGCGGTCTTTTTGCGAAAAAATCACTGATCCGCTTTGGTGGCGGGCGGCGGAATTTCACCCGATGCGGCGACGATTTCGAAGGAATCCTTGAGCGTGCCCCGGACCCTCGGCGCCGCGCCTCGCATCCACACCTGGCTGGAGAAGTCGCGCGATTCTCCCGGAGGAACGACGATCGAGATCCAATGTTTGTCCTGCCACACCACCGCGCAGCCGGTCGGATCCAGCGCGCCCTCGTAGCAATCCCGGCGCGTCACCAGCAGCGTGATCGACTTCAGCAGCGCCTCCGATTTGTTCTCGATCCGGCCTCGCAGCTCGAACGGCGCGCCGCCGCCCGACATCGTCAAGTCATCCACGCGCACCTGGTCCGGCATGATGATTTGCAATACCGCCGCCGGCGAAGTCGGCCGCCCGCGCTGTTGAACCTGGGGCCCATCGTCATCCGCAGGCACACGTAAGCGTTGAACCACGGCCCATGTCAGCATCGCACCGAGCAGCACGCAGCCGACGATGCCGACTGGGCGATAGCGCGGTACCGCCAGCGCGATCACGATGAAAATTGTAGCGAGTATCCAGTACACGCTGACAGCATACCTCGTCCATCCCGCCTCGTGCCGGAACCTCGTCGACCGACGGGCGTTTTAGATCGCACCGACGCACTGGAGGACGACTCATGGGATCACCGCGAAACGAAGGCGAAGGCAACAAGTCCGCCGATCGCAACTATCGCAAGGCGACCAAGGAGTTCGTCGAATCCGAGCGCGGTCAGCAGGAAATCGAGAACGCCGGCAATGTATCGCCGAGCGAGGAGCAGGACATCCGGCGCGCCGAGGAGCAAGCCAAGCAGCGCGCGAAGGATCACGATCCGGCGGAGATGACCAACCACTCCGACGCAACGACGCGAGAAGGCACCAGCAGAGAAGGTTCGTCTCGGAATTCACGGCCCGCACATTAGACTGGCGGATGGGTATGACTCCGTCGGCCTAGCAGGCCGTGAATTTCGGAGCGGTGTGACGATCCAGGGAAATCCTGGGTTGTCCACCGCTTCCTTTTATGTTTGCATTTTTCCGGGCGTGCTTTTCTTTGCCAGCGGCTTCGTTCACCATCGCCGCGGGCCCACTAATAACTCCACCAAGTGAACGATAGCGCGGGGATCGCAGCTGCCGAGACCACAGCCAGACAACGCCTCCGCGCAATTTTCGGCGGCTCCGTCGGCAACCTGATCGAGTGGTACGACTGGTACACATACGCCGCTTTCGCGATCTATTTCGCGCCGAGCTTTTTTCCCGAGAGCGATAGCACGGTGCAATTGCTGAACACCGCGGCGATCTTCGCCGTCGGGTTCTTGATGCGTCCGATTGGCGGCTGGGTGTTGGGCCGCTATGCAGACCGTCACGGACGCAAAGCTGCGCTGACTTTGTCGGTCACGCTGATGTGCCTGGGATCGTTGATCATCGCGGTCACCCCGACCTATCAGACTATCGGCGCCGCCGCGCCCGCCCTGCTCCTGATCGCGCGCCTCCTGCAAGGCTTCAGCGTCGGCGGCGAGTACGGCACCAGCGCGACCTACATGAGCGAGATCGCGACCAAGGGCAGCCGCGGTTTCTATTCAGGCATCCTGTACGTCACGCTGATCATGGGCCAGCTGCTGGCGCTGGCGGTGCTGATGGTGTTGCAGTTCTTCGTGCTCGAGGCGCATCAGCTGGAGTCCTGGGGCTGGCGCATTCCTTTCGCCATTGGCGCCGCCGCCGCGCTCGCCGCGCTGTATCTGCGCCGGAATCTGGTCGAGACCGAGGCGTTCAAGAAGAAAGCCGAAACCGCCGAGGCGGGCCAGTTGACGCTGCTGCTGCGACATCCGCGCGAAGTGCTGATCGTCATCGGGCTGACCATGGGCGGCACGCTGTTCTTCTATACCTTCACCACCTACATGCAGAAGTTCCTGGTGAACACCGTCGGCCTGAGCAAAGGCGAATCGACTCTGGTGTCGACCGCGAATCTGTTCATATTCATGCTGCTGCAGCCGTTGATGGGCGCGCTGTCGGATCGCTACGGCCGCCGCCCGATGTTGATCGTGTTCGGCGTGCTGGCGTTGTTCGGGACGGTGCCGCTGCTGTCGGCGTTGTCACAGGCGCACGATGCGTGGACGGCATTCTTCCTGATATTCGTCGCCCTGGCGATTTCGTCGCTGTACAGTTCCATCAGCGCCGTGGTGAAAGCCGAATTGTTTCCAGTGGAGATCCGCGCGCTGGGCGTGGGCCTGCCGTATGCGATCACGGTCTCCTTGTTCGGCGGCACCGCCGAGATGATCGCGCTGTCGTTCAAGAACATCGGCCACGAAGAGCTGTTCTACTGGTACGTGACAGCCTGCGTGTTCGTCTCGCTGCTGGTCTATATCTTCATGCGCGAGCCGCAGCGAGAGTCACTCATTTAGCAAAGGAATGGGCATGTCGCCGGAATCCCCCGAAGCCGTCGGTCTCGCGAGCAGCCGGTTGCAGTATCTCGACCGATACATTCAGCAGCGCTACGTAGAAATGGGACGCCTGCCCTGCGCGCTCACACTCATCGAGCGCCGCGGCCAGACAGCTCATTTCAGCGTGCAGGGACAGATGGATCTGGAGCGCGCGCGGCCGCTGCAGCAAGACACCCTGTTCCGCATTTATTCCATGACCAAGCCCATCACCAGCGTCGCGCTGATGATGCTGGTCGAGGACGGGCTGATCGCCCTCGACGACCCGGTGCATCGTTACATTCCTCAGTGGCGCAATCTCGGTGTGTACGAAGCAGGCTTTCTGGAAACCTTCCGCACGCGACCGACCAACGCGCCGATGCGCATCATCGACCTGCTTCGCCACACCTCGGGCCTGACCTACGGTCTGCAGCAGCGGACCAATGTCGATGCCGCGTATCGCAAGTTCGGCTTCGGCGATCCCGCCGGCGCCGGCACCCTCGAGGCGATGATCGACGGTCTCGCAAAACTGCCGCTGGAAGCTTCGCCCGGCGATGTTTGGAATTACTCCGTTTCCACCGACGTGCTCGGCTATCTGGTCGGCAAGATCTCGGGCGTGCCGTTCGACGATTTCCTGCGCCAACGAATCTTCGCGCCGCTCGGCATGGTGGACACGGACTTCTACGTGCCGGCAGAGAAAGCATCGCGGCTCGCGGCCTGCTACATGCTCGATAAGAGCGGTCGGTTGCGATTGCAGGACGATCCGGCGACCAGCGGTTACCTGCGGCCGCCCGCATTCATCTCCGGTGGCGGCGGGCTCGTATCGACGGCCGCCGATTATCTGCGCTTCTGTCGCATGCTCTTGAACGGCGGCGCCCTCGACGGCTTTCGCCTGCTCAGCCCGAAAACCGTCGAGCTCATGACCGCCAACCATTTGCCCGGCGGCAAGGAGCTCCCGGACATGTCGGTCTCGCTGTTCAGCGAGGCGGGCTATTCGGGCGTGGGCTTCGGGCTCGGCTTCGCGGTCACGACCCATCCGGCGCGCACGCTCGTTCCCGGCAGCCAGGGCGATTTTTCCTGGGGCGGCATGGCGAGCACGTACTTCTGGATCGATCCGCGCGAACAGCTGATCGTGATCTTCATGACCCAGTTGATCCCGTCGACGACCTATAACCTGCGTCGCGAACTGCGCACGCTGGTCTATTCGGCGTTCACATGAGCCCGCTCGTTGCGGCATGATGCGCCCTTCGCGACAGGGAGAAGAACGACGCATGCGATTCCAAGCGATGTCCCGCACGCTCGCCTGGGCAACGATTGCCTTCGGCCTGTGCCTGCAAACCGCCGCGAGCCTCGCGGCCGAGAGTGAATTCGCCGTGCCGCCCGCGCCGGCCCGCACCGAGGGTGACGGCCCCTACTCGCAGCTCATCCTGCGCAGCGCGATTGTCATCAATGGCACCGGCACGCCCGCGTTCGGCCCGACCGATATCGTCATCGAAGGCAATCGCATCGTCGACGTGTTTCCGGTCGGCTCGCCGGGCGGCAGCAAGGAACCGCCGAACCGGCCCAAGCTCAAAGCCGGCGGCCGCGAGATCGATCTGCGCAATCACTATGTACTGCCCGGCCTCGTCGACATGCACGGTCACATCGGCGGCAAGGAACAAGGCGTACCGTCGGAGTATGTATACAAACTCTGGATGGGCCATGGCATCACGACCATCCGCGACCCCGGCTGCGGCAACGGCATCGAATGGTGCGCCAGTGAGACGCGCCGTAGCGAACGTAACGAGATCACTGCGCCACGCATCTTCCCCTATGCATTCCTCACTCCAGAGAAGCCTCTGACCACGCCGGAGGAAGGACGGAAGTGGGTGCGCGACATCAAGGCCAAGGGCGCGGTCGGCATGAAATGTTTCGGCTATCGGCCGGAGGTGCTGCAAGCGATCTTCGACGAGCTGAAGAAACAAGGCATGCGCAGCGCCTGCCATCACGCGCAGATGGATGTGAGCCGGGTGAACGTGCTGACCACCGCGCGCTGGGGCCTTACCTCGATGGAACATTGGTATGGCCTGCCAGAAGCGCTCTTCGATGACCGAACCGTGCAGAATTATCCACCGGACTACAATTATTTTAACGAACAGGACCGGTTCGCCCAGGCTGGGCGGTTGTGGCGTCAGGCCGCCGAGCCCGGCAGCGAAAAATACGAGGCCGTGATCAAGGAGCTGCTGGCGCTCGACTTCACGATCGATCCGACCTTCACGATTTACCTGGCGTCACGCGACTTGATGCGCGCTCGTCGCGCCGACTGGCACGAGGACTACACCCTGCCGCAGCTGTGGGACTTCTACACGCCGAATCGCGACAACCACGGCAGCTTCTTCTTCGACTGGGGCAGCGAGGACGAGGTCGCCTGGCGCGATAACTATCGCCCGTGGATGGCGTTCGTGAACGATTACAAGAACCGCGGCGGCCGGGTCACGGTCGGATCGGACTCGGGCTTCATCTATCAGCTGTATGGCTTCGGCACGATCCAGGAACTGGAGCTGCTGCGTGAAGCCGGCTTCCATCCATTGGAAGTGCTCCGCTCGGCGACGCTCAACGGCGCTCAGGCTCTCGGCGCGGCGGATCGCATCGGCTCGGTCGAGCCGGGCAAGCTCGCCGACCTCGCCGTGCTCGATGAGAATCCGGTGGCGAACTTCAAAGTGATGTATGGCACCGGTCACGTCCGCCTGGGCGATGACGGCCGCACTCATCGCGTCGGCGGTGTGAAGTACACGATCAAGGACGGCATCGTGTACGACGCCAGAGGCCTGTTGAAAGACGTGCGCGACATGGTCGCCGCGGAAAAACAGAAGCGCGGCGTCACCCAGCTCGCTCAGCCGTAACCGACCTTCAGTTCATTTCGGCAAACCGACACCGCCGACCGGCTCGACGGTCACGCCATCGCTGAAGCCCGCGATCATCGGACGGGCTTTGGCGATGGTCGCCTGCACCGCCGGCAGTTTCAGCGAAGCCGCATGGCTGTCCTTGTGGTCCCAGACTTCGGTGATCCAGATCGCGTTTTCGTCTTTCACGTCGCGAGCCACGATGTAGCTCAGGCATCCGGGCATGCCCTCGGTGCCTTCGAGCAGCAAGCCGATCAATTCCTCGCGCTTGCCAGGCGTTGCCGTCATCTTGCCGATCAAACCGAACATGTGTCCTGCTCCTGTCCGCGCATTGTCGCCTGTCGTCGGCAGCGTGCAGCCGCCGACGGTTGCCATCATGGCCACGGTAAATTCTCGTCTCCCGAGCGCCATTTCATTCCTCCGTGGCATAAGACTTATGCGCGGATCTTACATCCCAGGCCGGCCAGCTCGCAGTTGCACCCGCTCGCGAAAGCCGCAACACTTTCGCGCCATGAAAACTGTGCCCTGTTTCGCCCCATGACTTCGACGCGCAAGGCGCCGTCGGATGGCGGCGGCATCGTCTATTCCACCGGCATCGGCGAGCGCTGCCCCAACTGTCTGCGCCCGGTGCGCGAATGCGTCTGTAAAAAGGGCACGCCCGGCAAGACCGCCAGCGATGGCGTCGTCCGCGTCAGTCGTGAGACTGCCGGCCGCAAAGGCAAAGGCGTCACTGTGATCACCGGCCTCGGCCTGCCGCCCGATCAGCTCGCGGCGCTGGCCACCGAGCTGAAGAAAAAATGCGGCTCGGGCGGCGCGGTCGACAACGGCCGCATCGAAATCCAGGGCGACCACCGCGACAAACTGGTCCAGGAGCTGACGCAGCGGGGCTTCAAAGCCAAGCGCGCCGGCGGCTGACGGCCTGCACACTCATTCGATTCAACCGCTGCCCGATCGGCAGCTTCAATGGAGATCTGCATGAAATCATCGTCCCTGCTCGCCCTGGCAGTCGCAGCCGCCGCGCTGACTGCAGGCGCCGTGAGCGCCGCCCCGGTCAAGTACAACATCGATCCGAACCACACCTACCCGAGCTTCACCGCCGACCACATGGGCGGCTTGTCCAACTGGCGCGGCAAGATCAACAGCAGCTCCGGCACTGTGACGCTCGACAAGGAAGCGCAGACCGGCACGGTCGACGTGAAGATGGACATGTCGGCGATCGACTTCGGTCACGAGAAGATGAACACCCACGCCAAGTCGGCGGAGATCTTCAACGTCGAACAGTTCCCGAACGCGACCTACACCGGCAAGCTGGTGAACTTCAAGAACGGCGCCCCCACCGAAATCGACGGCAGCCTCACCCTGCACGGCGTGACCAAGCCAGTGAAGCTGAAGATCAACAGCTTCCTGTGCAAGCCGAACCCGATGAACAAGAAAGAAACCTGCGGCGCCGATGCCAGCGGCAAGATCGACCGCGAAGAGTTCGGCGTGGACTACGGCAAGGGCTACGGCTTTAAACAGGAAGTCGAGCTGCAGATTCAGGTCGAGGCCGTGAAGGCCGACTGAGGTTTGCTGTTCGAGCGGACGCGCGAGCTGCGTCCGCTCGATTCAACGCACGAGTCAGCGTCGGTCCGCGCAACTCAAAAGCGACCGACTCCGTCAACGATAGGTTCGCGCGAACCAGCGGAGAAACAGCAGGAACGACCAAAGAGCAAACAATCCCCACCCGAGCCACGCGTACCGGCGCGTGCCGCCGTCCTCGACCAGCGCTTTGTATCGACCGGTGAGCTCAGAAGCGGGCCCAGGGAAGAGGACGACCGCGAGGCCAATACCCGGTAACCCAAAGAAGGGCAGGAATCGCAGCGCTCGCCGTAATCGCCCGCCATTCATCGCTTCCCTGAACCCATCGGCGCCGAAATAAACCGTCGCGGCTACCAGGCCTACCAACAGCAATGCCGCAACGATCGTCGGGCCCCGCCATAGATCGGAGCCCACTCCAAAGCTCGCGCCCCACTCCACGCGATAACGATGTGCCAACACCGCCGTGGGGACCAAGAGAATGGCCAGAGCGACCAGGGTTTCGCTATCGAAGTGCATGAATCACGACACGCATCGATCAGATCGCTATTGTTTCTCTCTTCGCCGCCCGATCACCCAGGACCGAGCACGCCAGCGCCGCCACAACGAACACGAATCCCACCCACGACATGAATCGTGGCGGCACCAGAGGCCACGCCGTTGCACCGATGCTCGCGCCGACTGCCATGCCCAGGTAAGTCACCGATGAATTGAGTGCAATCGTAGCAGCGGCGAGCATCGGAGCGACGGCAACGAGGCGCGCCTGTTGCACCGCTGGAAAACCCGAGCTGCCGAGGCTCCATAGAAACTGGGCGACATAGATCGTCGCGGCCCAGAAAGAGAACAGCGGCCACAGCAACAGCATGGTCGCCGAAGTGATATTGCAGCGGTACGCAACGAGCGTAGCGCCGAACCGACGCACCATCCGAACGCTCAGCAGATTGCCGAGCAACGCGCCCGCACCGGCGGTAAACAACAGCAGCGCCAACGCCGCACCTGCGATCCCTTGCACGGCTTTAACGATAGGTGCGATGTAGCTCATCATCACGGCGCCGCCCACGTTGGTGAGCGCCGTAGCGGCAGTCAGCCAGCGCAGGGCTGGCGAGCGCAGCACCTGGAACCAGCGCACCCAGTTGAGCGGCGGCACCATCACGTTCGGCGGCACCGAGCGCCAGATAAAGAGCGCGATGACGGCACTCGCAACGCCAATGAATGCAAACGACATGCGCCACGACGACACGGCTGCGATCAACACCGAAATCGGATTGCCCAGCACCGAGCCCACCGACCACCCGACCATCAGTTTCGCCAGCACCGGGGCGCGCTCCTTCTCCGGCGTGAGCATGCTCAACGTCGCAGCGACCTGCGGCGTGTACACAGCGGAAGTCACCGCCGCGAGCACGCGAGCCAGCATCAAATGCTCGTAGCTTTGGCTGAGCGCAGCCAGCAGATTCGCGAGGGCGCAGATCGCCATCGAACCGGTGAGCAGCTTACGTCGATCGATGCGAGAGCCGAGCGTGGCCAGAGTCGGTGCGCAAACGGCAGCCGCGATACCGAAGGCCGCGATCAGCAGCCCGGCCTGCTCGATGGGAATCTGCAGCGAGCTCGAAATATCGCTGAGCAGACCGCCGACGCTCAGAAAGCTGGTGGCGACGAAGAAGTTGCCGGCGATGAGGACGAAAAGACGCTGTGGGGCCACGGCGGTGGACGGATCGACGCTCGGAGGTTTGTCAAAGATATGCGCTTGGGTCGCGCATCATCTCCGACTGCTTCTCAGCCGCCAAACATTTCGCTCAATGCAAGCCGCCGGGCGGACCGTAGATCAACTTGAAGCCATCGTGACCGCACAACTGCGACAGCCGCTCCGTCAGCTCGCGGGTCGGTTTGACCTGCCACTCTTGAGATAGCACCAGCTCGGCTCGCGCAGCGGAACCGGTGTAGTAGACCGCGACTGCACAGCGGCCGCCGCGGAACGGGCGCAAAGTCTGTTCGAGCTGCTTGAGAAAGCCGCGCTGGCCGGCTGCATCGAGCCCGGGCGGCCAGCGGATCGCCAGGCGCTTGCCGTGCAGCTCACGGGCCTGATCGATGTCGATGACCTTCTTGGCGTTGAGGCGCCAGCCTTCGATGTATTCGTCGAACCGCAGCTGGCCCTCGACGATCACGATCGCGCTCTT
Source organism: Steroidobacter agaridevorans (assembly GCF_009932555.1). Lineage (GTDB taxonomy): Bacteria > Pseudomonadota > Gammaproteobacteria > Steroidobacterales > Steroidobacteraceae > Steroidobacter > Steroidobacter agaridevorans. The sequence continues at coordinate 748,639 of NZ_BLJO01000003.1, read as the reverse complement.
GGCGATCACCGTGCGGTACTGCTGCCACTGGTCTTCGAACATCGACGCTTCCATGCGGCCGCTACGGTCGTCGAGCGTGAAGATCACACGCTGGCCGCGCTTGCCGACATCGAACACCATGCCGCCGACCGTCACCGGCTTGCCCTTGAATTGCTGGAAGCTGCCTTCCTGAGCCGGCGCAGGACGATCGCTGGTCAGATCGACGATGCGGCCGCTGGTGATGGGCTTGACCTCCGCCTCGAACTCTTCGAACGGATGGCCGGTGAGATACAAGCCAAGCGTGTCGCGCTCGCCATCCAGACGCACGCGCCGGCTCCAGTCCGGCAGGACCTCCGTAACAACCTGGGGCGCCGCCGTCGGGCTCGTATCCATCAAGCCGAACATGTCGTTTTGACCGACCGCTCGAGCGCGAATCGTTTGATCCGCGAGCTGCATCGCCGAGGGCAGCGAATGCATCAGCGTCGCACGGTTGGCGCCGAGCGAGTCGACCGCGCCGGAGCGGATCAACGCCTCCAGCACGCGACGGTTCATTCGATTCGCGTCACTGCGCCGGCACATGTCCGCCAGGTCGCGGTATGGCTCGCTCTGGCGGGCTTCGACCAGCATGTCCACGACGTTCTGGCCGACGCCCTTGATCGCGCCCAGGCCGTAACGGATGGTGCGGTCGTTCGATACGGTGAACATGAACTGCGAGGAATTCACATCCGGCGGCTCGACCTTCAGCTTCATGCGCCGCGCTTCGTCGATCAACGTCACGACCTTGTCGGTCTTGTCCATATCGGACGACAGCACCGCCGCCATGAACGCCGCCGGATAGTGCGCCTTCAACCACGCGGTCTGATACGTCAGCAGCGCGTACGCGGCCGAGTGCGATTTGTTGAAGCCGTAACCGGCGAATTTCTCCATCAGGTCGAAGATGTGCTCGGCCTGATGCTGATCGACGCCGCGCCCGGTGGCGCCCGTCACGAAAATGGTCCGTTGCTTGGCCATTTCCTCGGGCTTCTTCTTGCCCATCGCGCGACGGAGCAAGTCGGCGCCGCCGAGCGAATAGCCGGCGAGCACCTGCGCGATCTGCATCACCTGCTCCTGGTACAGGATGACGCCGTAGGTCGGCGCGAGCACCGGCTTCAGATCGGGATGCAGATAATCGATGGGACCGGTCGTGGTGCCGCGCTTGCGCGCGATGAAGTCGTCCACCATGCCCGACTCGAGCGGGCCGGGGCGGAACAGCGCCACGAGCGCGACGATGTCTTCGAAGCAGTCGGGCTGCAGGCGGCGGATCAGATCCTTCATGCCGCGAGATTCCAGCTGGAACACCGCGGTGGTCTCGTAACGCTTCAGCAGCTCGAACGTCGCGACGTCATCCATCGGCAGCGCGTTGATATCCAACGGCGGCTCGCCCTTCCCGGCGCGCTGCGCATTGATGACCTTCAGCGCCCAATCGATGATGGTGAGCGTGCGCAGACCCAGGAAGTCGAACTTCACCAGACCCGCTTGTTCGACGTCGTCCTTGTCGAACTGCGTGACGACGCTCTGACCGTTCTCGTCGCAGAACAGCGGCGAGAAATCGGTGAGCACGGACGGCGAAATGACGACGCCACCGGCGTGCATGCCGGCGTTACGCACCAGGCCTTCGAGCGACATCGCCATGTCGAGAATGGCGCGGGTCTCTTCCTCGTTCTGATAACGACGCCGCAGCTCTTCTTCCTTCGCGAGCGCGTCCTTCAGCGTGATGCCCAGCTCGAACGGAATCAGCTTGGCGATGGAGTCGGCGAAGCCATAGCTCTGACCGAACACACGCGCCACGTCGCGCACCACGGCCTTCGCCGCCATGGTGCCGTAAGTGATGATTTGCGAAACGCGCTCGCGCCCGTAGTGATGGGCGACGTAATCGATCACGCGATCGCGGCCGTCCATGCAGAAGTCGACGTCGAAGTCGGGCATGGAAACGCGCTCGGGATTCAAGAAGCGCTCGAACAGCAAGTCGTAGCGCAGCGGATCGATATCGGTGATGCCGAGGCAGAATGCCACCAGCGAGCCTGCGCCGGAGCCGCGGCCCGGCCCCACCGGCACGCCATTCTCTTTCGCCCACCTGATGAAGTCGGCGACGATCAGGAAGTAGCCGGGGAAGCCCATCTGGATGATGACGCCCAGCTCGATCTCCAGACGTTCCGTGTACTCCTCATCCGGAATGACGCGCCCCTGCACCGGCGCCGCCTTCAACTGCACCAGGCGCTGGGCCAGACCCTGCCGCGATTGCTCACGCAAGAAGTCGTCGACCGGCATGTCGCCCGGGGTCGGGAACTTCGGCAGCACGCTCTTGCCGAGCTTCAGCTCCAGGCTGCAACGGCGTGCGATTTCGACCGTGTTCTCGAGCGCCTCGGGCACATCCTTGAACAGCTCCGCCATTTCCTTCGGCGACTTGAGATATTGCTGCTCGGAGTAACGACGGCGCCGCTTCGGATCGGCGAGCAATGCGCCGTCATGAATACATACGCGCGCCTCGTGCGACTCGAAATCTTCTTTGCGAATAAAGCGCACATCGTTGGTCGCCACCACTGGAATGCCACGCTCGACGGCAAGATCCAGCGCGCCCTGCACGTGACGCTCATCGCCCTCGCGCCCGGTGCGTTGCAGTTCCAGATAGAAACGATCGCCGAACAAGCTCAGCCAGAAATCCAGCGCGCTGTTGGCCTCATCGAAACGGCCATTGAGGATGGCGCGGCCAATATCGCCTTCACGCGCGCCGGACAGCGCGATCAGCCCTTTGAGGTCCTCGGGATTGAGCCAGCTGCGATCCACCGTCGCGACGCCCTTCTTCTGGCCTTCCAGGTAGGACTTGCTGACCAGCTTGGACAGATTGTTGTAACCGACCGGGGTCTGACACAGCAGCACCAGCGAGGACGGCTCCACGCGCTCGCCGGTTTCATGGATGCGCAGATCGACGCCGATGATGGGCTTCACGCCGGCGGACTGCGCCGCCTTGTAGAACTTCACCATCGCGAACAGATTGCTCTGATCGGTGAGCGCGACCGACGGCATCTTCGCGGCCGCGACCGAGTCCATCAGGCCAGGGATGCCCTCGCCTTCGCTGGTGATGCGCACCACGCTGTCGACCAGCGAGTACTCGGTGTGCAGATGTAAATGGACGAACGACACTAGCTGTCCATCGGCCACGGCCGGTCCCGAACCATGAAGCTCATCGCGTGCCCACCCTAGGCACAGGGATGTGCCCGCCGCCACAGGCGGCGAGCGCAGGAGGAAAAGTCGCGCCTTTTCCTCCCTGCGCCACAGCGCGAGTGGCAGGATGCCCGAGTCGCTGTTTCATACTAGAGCTCGACCACGGCAGCTTCGGGCGCCATCTCGCCCATATCGGCCAGCGTCAAGCGACGCTCACCGGCGAGCCGCACCGGCTCGAAGCTGCGCCGATGAATCGGCGTCGGGCCGTGGCGCTTCAGCGCCTTGTAGTGCTGCGGCGTGCTGTAGCCCTTGTGAGCGGCAAATCCGTATTCGGGATAGAGCGCATCCAGCTCGACCATCATGCGATCGCGCGCCACCTTGGCGAGAATCGAGGCCGCGCCGATGCAGGTCTTGAGCGCGTCGCCATCGACGATGGCTTCGTAGCTGCACTTCATCGGCAGCCCGATGAACGACGGACACAGGTTGCCGTCGACCTGCACGTGTCCCGGATGAATGTGCAAACCGATGAGCGCACGGCGCATGGCCAGGTGCGTTGCCTGCAGAATGTTGTGGCAGTCGATCTCTTCCACGTCGGCCCAGGCCACCGACCACGACAGCGCCGCGCCACGAATCTTGATCGCGAGCTCTTCGCGCTCCTCGGCCTCGAGCTGCTTGGAATCCTTGATGCCGCGAATACGACGGCGCGGATCGAGGATCACCGCCGCGGCGACCACCGGTCCCGCAAGCGGTCCGCGACCCGCCTCATCGACGCCCGCGACCAGCCCGGGCGCCTGCAACGGCAAGGCCATCGTCCGTTGAGATGCTGCCCGCTGAGATGCTGCCATCGCCTGTTTCTACACCGACAACCTACGCTTCACCAACAAGTCCACGATCGCGTCCGCCGCACGCGCACTGGCGTCGCGCCGGAGGGTCTCGTGAATGGTAGCGAAGTTTTGCACGAGCTCATCGCGATCGGCACGGTCCAATTGCTGAAGCACCGCGGGACCGAGCACGTCGGCGCGAACCTCGGCGTTGAAGAACTCCGGCACCAGCTCCCGGCCGGCCAGCAGGTTGGGCTGCGAGAAGAACGGCGCCTTGAAGAGTTTCAAATGCTTGAGCAGGAAACTTGTCAGCATCCCTAAACGATAGGCGACCACCATCGGGCGCTTCACCAGGGTCGCTTCCAGGGTCGCAGTGCCTGAAGCGAGCAGCACGACGTCGCTGGCCGCCATCACGGTCTGCGCATGACCGTTGATCAGCGTGACCCGATCGAGCAGCGCCGGAGTGCCGATAGTGGCGCGCTCCAGCGCCTCCTCGAAGATTCTTCGCGCCGGCTCGCTGGCCAGCGCCGCGATGAAGCGCAATTGCGGCCGCTCACGAACCAGCCACGCCATGGTCTGCGTGAAGTCCGGACTGAGCCGCGACACCTCGCCTTGCCGGCTGCCTGGCAACACGGCGACATACTGGCCCTTCTCGGGCAGCGCGAGCTGATAACGCGCAGTCGCGGCGCTCAGCTCCATGGGTACGACGTCGGCGAGCGGATGGCCGACGAATTCGGCGTGCACCGAATGCGAGTCGTAGAACGGCTTCTCGAACGGCAACAGGCACAGCACCAGATCCACCGCCCGGCCGATCGTATGCACGCGCCCCTGCCGCCAGGCCCAGACCTGGGGGCTGACGTATTGCACCGTCGGAATGCCCGCTTCCTTGAAGCGCGGTGCGATGCGCAGATTGAATTCCTTCGCATCGACGCCGACGTAAACCGCCGGCCGTTCGGCCAGCACGCGGTCGATCAGTTGGCGACGAATGCGCAGCAGCTTCGGCAGGTGGGGAAGGATTTCGAACAGCCCCATCACCGACAGATTCTCCATCCGTTCCCAGGCTTCGCAGCCCGCGGCGACCATGCGAGAGCCGGCGATGCCGGCGAAGCGAGCCTGCGGAATGCGCTGGCGCAGCGCCGTGATGAGTTGAGCACCGAGGTTGTCGCCCGATGCCTCGCCGGCTACCAGAACGATCAGTGGTGCGGCGTCGGAGTTAGCCACTTAGTGTTGTTACCTGACGATGCCCACTCGCTCGCGCCGGGGCGTGGAGTCGTTGAGGAAATCGATCAGCGGCTGCAGCTCGGGCTGGGTCTTGGCGCGCTGCTCGATCTGCTCGGTGGCTTCGATGAGCTTCAGTTGCGAGCGATACAGGATGCGATAGGCATCGCGGATGTTTCGGATCTGCTCGGCCGAGTAGCCGCGACGCTTCAGTCCTTCCGAATTCACGCTGTGCGGCTCGGCGGGACGCCCCACCGCCATCACGAACGGCGGCACATCGCGGGTCACGGCGGTATTGTTTGCGATGAACGCATGCGCGCCGACCTGGCAGAACTGATGGATGCCGGCGAAGCCGCCCATGTGCACCCAGTCGCCAATGATCACGTGGCCGCCGAGCGTGCCGTAGTTCGCGAGCACGCAGTGCGAGCCGATGACGCAGTCGTGGCCGACGTGCGCTCCGGTCATGAACAGATTGTCGCTGCCGATGCGCGTGACCAGTTGATCCTTGGTCGTGCCGCGATTGATCGTGGTGTTCTCGCGGAAGGTGTTGCGGTCGCCGATTTCGAGCCGGGTCGGCTCATTGTTGTATTTCAGGTCCTGCGGCGCGGCGCCGATCGAGGCGAACTGAAAAATCTTGTTGTCGCTGCCGATCGTGGTCGGGCCGTCGATCACCACGTGCGGCCCGATCCAGGTGCCCGCGCCGATGACGACATTGGCGCCGATGACGGTGTACGCGCCAACTTGCACATCCGGCGCGAGCTGCGCGCTGGGATCGATCAGCGCTGTGGAATGAATAGCCATGGCAACTGCTGTTTATTTCCGTGTTTCGCCGGGGGCAACCATCATTTCAGCGCTGCACGCTTCCTGGCCATCGACCTCGGCGATCGTCGAGAATTTCCAGATGCCGCGGATCGAGCGCTCCAGCGTCGCTTTCAGGATCAATTGATCGCCCGGCTCGACCGGCTTGCGGAAGCGCGCCTTGTCGATGCCGACGAAGTACAGCTGACGGTGCTCGTCCGGGTACACGCCGGCGGTCACGAACGCGAGGATGCCGGCAGTCTGGGCCAGCGCCTCGAGGATGATCACGCCCGGAAACACCGGCCGATGCGGAAAGTGGCCGGGGAAGAACGGCTCGTTGATGGTGACGTTCTTGAGCGCGCGGATGTGCTTGCCCGAGACGCACTCGAGCACCCGGTCCACCAACAGGAACGGATAGCGATGCGGCAGGCGGCGCATCACCTCGTGAATGTCCATCTTCAACACGTCGCCGGCGCCCTGGCCTTGCTCTGGTGTGCTATCGGTCATCTGAAGCCTTGTTATTCCTCACGCGAATCAGTTTCTTCGCCATCGCTGGCCGCGCCCCGCTCCCGGCGGACCTCGCGGACGAACTCGTCCAGGTGCTGGAAGCGGGCGGCATTTTTGCGGAAACGGGAGGTTTCGTCGACCGGTATCCCGCTCGAGTAGTAACCGGGCTTACGGATGCTGCCCGACACGAAGGATTTACCGGTAATCACGACGTCGTCGCAGATGCTCAGGTGCCCGGCCACCCCGGCCATGCCGCCGATCATGCAGCGCTTGCCGATGGTCGCGCTGCCGGAGATTCCGGCACAGCCGGCGATCGCGGTGTGGTCGCCGATGCGCACGTTGTGGCCGATCTGGATCTGGTTATCCATCTTCACGCCATCGCCGATGACGGTGTCGTCGATGGCGCCTCGGTCGATAGTGGTGCTGGCGCCGATCTCGACATCGCTGCCGATGCGCACCGTGCCCACCTGCGGCACCTTCAGCCACTCGCCTTGATCGGGTGCGAGACCGAAGCCGTCCGCGCCGATCACGACGCTCGGATGAAACAAACAACGGTCGCCGACGATCACGCCGCGACACAAAGTCACATTCGCCGTGAGCCGCGTGTCGTCTCCGATCGTGACATCGTCCATGACGACGCAGCCCGGCCCGATGGCCGTGCGCGCGCCGATTTTCACATTCGCGCCGATGACGGCATGCGGACCGATCGATGCGCTCGCATCGATCTGCGCCGACGCATCTACGACCGACGTTGCATGTCGTCCCGGGGGCGCAGCGGGCGGCGGATATAACAAAGCCGCGATGCGCGCATAGGTCGCATATGGATTCTTCGCGAGCAGTGCGCTCACCGGGCAGGCATCGGCCAGCTTCGGATCGAGCACGACGACGCCCGCCTTGGTCTGCTGCAAATAACGGCGATAGCGTGGATTCGCCAGAAACGTGACGGACGCGGCGTCCGCACTCTCCAGCGCAGCGACCCGCGACACGCGCAGGTCAGGATCGCCTTTGAGGATGCAGCCAAAGCGGACGGCGATCTCGCCCAGGCTGAGGCCGGGCTGCGCGGACATCGCCGTCGCCCGGCTCAGCGGCGCAGCCCGGAACGGCTGCGCGCGGATTGAATGGAGCTATCCATGGATTACTGCTTCGCCGGCGGCGACGCGGGCTTCGCCGGAGGCGTGGCCGGCTTCGGGCCGCCACCCGTCTTGGCGCGAGCCTGCAAGGCAGTGAGGATCTGCGGAGTGATGTCGAGCGACTCGTTGACGAACAACACGCCGTCGCCGACCACCAGGTCGAAGCCCGAAGACCGCGCGTAGGTCTGCACTTCCTGCAGCAGCGAGCGCTGCAGCTTGCCCAGCTCTTCGTTACGACGCACGTTCAGGTCTTCGACATATTCGTTCTGCTTGCGAGCCAGGTCGCGCTGACCTTCGCGCAGCTCCTTCTCGGAATTGCGACGCTCGTTCTCGGCCATCACCGCGCCGTCACGCTGCAGTTTCTCTTCCTTGGCCTTCAGATCTTTCTGCTGAGCCGCCATCTCGCGCTGACGCGGCGAGAACTCATCCTGCAGCGCCTGCATGGCCGACTTCGCCTGCGGCGCCTCCTCCAGCAGCCGCGGCACGTTGACCACGGCAATCTTCAGCTGCGTCTGGGCGCCGGCGATCGGCGCGAACAGGGCGACGGACAGCGCCAGCGGAGCGAGCAGAAAAGCAGGAATGCTCAAACGTGCCATATCCAACCTCGGAAAAAGTATTCCCAAATTATCGTAATAAGAAGCTAACTACCGGCCCGTGCGGACCGTCAGAACGCCTGGCCGATCGAGAACTGGAAGCCCTCGGTTTCGTCGCCGTAGCGCGCGTTGGTGTCGCCACTGACCTTCTTGAGCGGCACCGCGTAGCTGAACCGGAACACGCCCAGCGGGGCGAGCCATTGCACGGCCACACCGGCGGACTGCCGGAGCTCATCATAACTGAACCCGTAGTCCACTTCAGTCGTCTGATCGGGCCCGTAGAACTTGATGTTCTGATCCGAGAACACGTTGCCGATGTCGTAGAACAGGCTGAAACGGGCGCTATTACGCCACTTTTCCGGCATCGGCAGCAGCAGCTCGGTCTGGGCGATGGTCTTGATATTGCCGCCGTACGGGCGGCCGAAGTTGTCCTTGGGACCCAGGCGGCTTTCGCGGAAACCGCGCACCGAGTCCGGGCCGCCGCCAAAATACTGGCGATACGGCGGCAGCGCGGTGGTATCGCCCAGCGCTTCACCATAAGCCAGCTCGAAATTGATCATCAGCGTCAGGCTGCGCCAGATCGGCAGGAACTGCAGGTAATCGTACGACGCGGTCCAGAACTCCACGTCGCTGCCCGGCACCGTGTAACCGATATTGAAACGATGACGCGCGCCGCGGTCCGCGAAGATGGCGCGGTTGCGCGAGTCGTAACGCCAGCCCATGTTCAGCTCGAGCGTGTCGAACGAGCTGCTGTACAAGTTGTATTCGAAGCTGTCGTCGCAAGCGCCGTCGACCACGAACTCCACGCAGCGGGTCTTGGCGTTGCCGTTCGAGCGCACCCAGTCGGTGGCCTGCGTGGCGCTGCCGCCTTCGCTGGTGACCAGCTCGGCGCGTTGCGCCGACAGACCCACGCCGAGGTATTGATACTCGGTGATCGGCCAGTCGTAGTTGATGCCAAGCGTGATCGTCTCGGTATCGAAGTCCGAGGTCGCCGAGGTGAACTGCGTGACGTCGCGATAGCCCGCCGAAATGGTCCGCTGCACTTCGTCGATGGTCGTGTAGCGGTCGGTGTGCGAGAAGCTGAACGCCTTGGCGTAGCGGCCGGAGTTGATCTCCATGGCGATACGGTTGCCCGTGCCCATGAAATTCGAGTGCACGAAATTGCCGTTCAGGATGATCGACTGCGACTCGGAGTAGCCGATGCCGCCGCCGAACTGGCCGGGCAAGCCCTCCTCGATCTGGAAATCGACGTCCACCAGGTCGGCCGCGCCCGGCACCTGGTTGGTTTCCACCTCGACCTTCTGGATGAACGGCAGACGCTGGATACGTTGTTTGGAACGCTCCACCGCGGCGTTCGACAGATACGCGCCTTCGAACTGGCGCATTTCGCGGCGGAACACTTCGTCGTTCACACCCGAGGTGCCGTTGAAATTCACACGGCGAACATACACGCGGTTCTTCGGATCGACGACGAAGGTCAGCGAAATTTCCTTGGTGTCGTTGTTCGGCGTCGGCACCGGATCGACGGTCGCGAACGCGTAGCCGTCGATACCGAGGCGCAGCTTCATCGCCTCCTGGGTCGCGGTGATCTGCCGCAGCGAATAGGTGTCGCCGGGCTTGAAGAAGATCAGGCGGCGCAGCTCCGATTCCGGCACGACCATGTTGCCGGCCATCTTGATCTCGGAGATCTTGAACACATCGCCTTCGTCGACGTTGACCGTGACGAAGATGTCGTCCTTCTCGGGTGCGATCGCGACCTGCGTCGAGGTCACATGGAAATTCGCGTAGCCGCGGTCCATGTAGTACGAGCGCAGCTTTTCCAGATCGCCCGACAGCGATTCGCGCGAGTAACGATCGTCCTGCCGGTACCAGGACAGCCAGTTCGGCGTGTTCAGCTCGAATTCTTCGCGCAGATCCTCGTCGCTGAACGCCGTGTTGCCGGCGATGTTGATCTGGCGGATGCGGGCGCGCTTGCCCTCGTTCACGTCGATGGTCAGCTTGACCTTGTTGCCCGGTACTTCCTCGACCTTGGTGTCGACCCGCACCGCGTACTTGCCGCGGGAGAAATATTGATCGGTGAGGTACTGCTTCACCTCATCGAGCACCGACTGATCGAAGGTCTTGCCGGTGGCGAGACCGACGTTGCGCAGCGACTTCTGCAGGTCTTCGGTCTTGATGTCCTTGTTGCCCTTGATCTCGAAGCTCTCGATCGAGGGCCGCTCGAGCACCGCGACCACCAGCGTGCCGCCGTCGCGTCGAATCTCGACGTCGCGGAAGAAGCCGGTGTTGTACATCGCACGCAGCGCTTCCTGAATGCGGCGCTCGTCGATCTGATCGCCGATGTTCACCGGCAGATAGTTGTACACCGTGCCTTCGGAAATGCGCTGCAGGCCTTCGATACGGATATCGCCGACCGTGAAGCTGGACTGCGACGCGGCGACTTGCGCGACCGCTACGCCAGGCCAAACGCCTGGCACAACGCCTGCCGCTGCGACCGCGAGAGTCGCGTGGATGATGGACTTCAACCGCATCAGCCCTATGCCCCTATTTTCTCTTTTGGAGTTGCCGCCAAGTAGCCCCGACCCTGCATCATGTGCATCAGGGGCGGCATTAATTCAGATGTCGCACGATGTCGTTGTAGAAGGCCAGCGTCATCATCAGGATCAACATCGCGATGCCGATGCTGTGCCCGAGCTGGAGTGCACGTTCTGAGACCGGCTTGCCCTTCACCAGTTCCGCGAGCTGATACACGATCTGGCCGCCGTCCAGGATCGGAATCGGCAACAGGTTCAGCACGCCCAGGCTGATACTGATCAGCGCCAGGATCCCCAGGAAGAAGCGCCAGCCCTGCCGGATCGCGAAGCCGGCCGTTTCGGCGATGCTGATCGGTCCGGAAATCGCCTTCAGCGACACGTTGCCGGTCACGATCCGGCCGACGATGCGCAACGTGAACACCGAGGTGTCCCAGGTCTTCGTGGCCGCCTGCCCCACCGCGGCGAACACGCCGTACTTCTGCAGCGCCACCATGTCCTCGAAGGTGCGGCCGGTCTTGATCGGCTTGTTCTCCGGCCCGACGCCGATCCGTCCGATGAGCTTACCAGCCTCCATGCTCTCGCCGATGGTCAGCGGCACCGCCAGGATCTGCCCATCGCGGCGAATCTCCAACGTCACGTCGCGGCCTGGGTACGGTTTGACCCGCGTCACCAGCTCGCTGAAATCGGCCACCGGCAGCTGATCCACCTTCAGGATCTCATCGCCGACCTTGAGCCCGGCACGGGCCGCAGCGCTGTCGTCCATCACGGTCGCAATCACCGCGGGCACTCTCGGCCGCCAGATATCGAACCCCAGTCCCGGCATGAGCGCGTCGGGCTGCGTGAGCTCGCGGCTGCGATTGCCGGCATTCAGGATCAGGTCGCGCTCGCTGCCATCGACGCCGCGGACGCGCATGTGAATCTGGCCGTCATCGGTGAGGTCGTCGATGATGCCGAGCGTGGCTTCTTCCCAAGTATCGGTGGGCTGGCCGCCGACGTTGACGATGTGATCCTCGAACCGCAGGCCGGCTTGCGCGGCGATCGAATTGGGCTCGACGTCGCCGACGATGGACCGCGGCGCCGGCACGCCCGCGGTGAACAGGATCCAATACAGAAACACCGCGAAAAACAGGTTGAACAGCGGCCCGGCGAGCAGCACGGCAATGCGCTTCCACACCGGCTGGCGAGTGAACGCGCGCGGCAAATCGTGTTCCGGAACATCGCCTTCGCGCTCATCGAGCAGGCGCACGTAGCCGCCGAGCGGAATGGCCGCGATCACGTACTCGACTCGATCCTGGTCGCGGCCGACGCGCTTCCACAGCGGCTTGCCGAAACCGATCGAGAACCGCAGCACCTTGATGCCGAGCCGGCGCGCCACCCAGTAGTGGCCGAACTCGTGCACCGAGACCAGGATGCCGATGGCGATGATGAATCCGACGATGGCGATGAGCCATTCCAGCGGATTGCTTGGGGTAATCATGCACACACTCCCGCGGCCGCCGTCAGGGCCGCTTGCGCCTCGCGACGCGCCCAGTCATCCGCGCCCAACACATCGTCGAGCGAGCTCGCCGGCAACGTCCGGTGACGCGCCAGCACGCGCTCGATCACTTCCGGAATTTCCAGGAATGACAGCCGGCGCTGTAAGAAAGCTTCGACCGCGACTTCGTTGGCAGCGTTCAATACCGCCGGAGCGGTGCCGCCCGCTTCGGCCGCGGCACGCGCCAGCTTCAAGGCTGGAAAGCGGGTCGCGTCGGGAGCTTCGAAGTCCAGCCGCGCGGCCCGCAAAATATCGAGGGATTCTACACCGGAGGCGATCCGCTCCGGCCACCCGAGCGCATGTGCGATCGGCGTGCGCATGTCGGGATTCCCCAACTGCGCCAGCATCGAGCCATCGATGTATTCGACCAGCGAGTGCACGATGCTCTGAGGATGCACGACCACCTCGACCTGCGCCGGCGGCAAGGCGAACAGCAAACAAGCCTCGATCTGTTCCAGTCCCTTGTTCATCAGCGTGGCGGAATCCACCGAGATCTTGCGCCCCATCACCCAACGCGGGTGCTTGCAGGCTTGTTCAGGCGTGACCGCCCGCAACGCGCTGACCGGCGTTCGCAAGAAAGGTCCGCCCGAAGCGGTCAGCAGCACCCGCCGGACATCGGCGCGGGTCACACCGGCCTGAGTCGCGCCCGGGCCGCTCATACACTGGAACACCGCGTTGTGCTCGCTATCCACCGGCAACAACGTCGCCCCACCCTCGCGCACCGCTTGCATGAACAGGGGGCCGGACATCACCAGCGCTTCCTTGTTCGCGAGCATGATCCGCTTGCCCGCGTGCGCGGCGGCCAGGCTGGAACGCAGACCGGCGGCGCCGACGATCGCAGCCATCACCGCATCCACCTGCTCGTGAGCGGCAACTTCGCTCAATGCCGCTTCGCCGACCAATACGCGGGTCGTGCAGCCGGCGGCGTGTAATTCCGCAGTGAATTTCGCGGCCGCGACCGGATCGACCACCACCGCAAATTGCGGACGATGGGCAAGACATTGCTCACGCAGCCGCGCAATGTTGTTGTGAGCGCTGAGCGCGAACACTTCGAAACGATCGGGATGACGGGCCAGCACGTCGAGCGTGCTCAGGCCGATGCTGCCGGTCGAGCCGAGCACAGCCACTCTCATCCGTGCCGCGCTCATCGCAGTAGCCCCAGCCGTTCGAGGCCGATCAGGAATACGGGCGCCGCGGCGGTAACGCTATCGACGCGATCGAGCACGCCGCCATGGCCGGGCAGCAGATTGCCGCTGTCTTTGAGGCCCGCGTGACGCTTGAACATGCTTTCGGTCAGATCTCCGACCACTGAAGCGATCGCAACCAGGATGCACAACGCCATGAAAGGCACGGTGTCCATGCTGAACCACCACACGCCGAACGCCGCCATCAGCGCAGCAGCCACCAGGCCGCCGCCCACGCCTTCCCAGGTCTTGCCCGGGCTGACCCGCGGCGCCAGCTTGTGCTTGCCGAGGGAGCGGCCGGCGAAATATGCGCCTATATCCGCAGCCACCACCAGCAGCAGCAGGAACAACATCAATTGCGGACCTTGCGCATGCAAGCGCACCAGCGCGAGCCAGACCGGCACCAGCGCAAACAGGCCGGCGACCGCGGCCGTGGCGCGATTCACGCTGGCCGGCGCGAAGCCGATCCAAAGCAGCGCCAGTACCCACCAGGCGAGCGAGGCATACAGCAACAGGCTCGATTCGGCGCTATCGACCCCGACATACCAGGCCAGGCCCAGGCACGCCGCAATGAAGGCCACGTAGGCCAGGCGCGTCGAAGTGTGGGTGAATCCTGGGAAAGCCGACCACTCCCAGGCCCCCGCCGCCACCAGCAGCGCCAGCACGGCGCAGGTGATGGGATGGGGAACCCAGAGAATGACGAAGATGACGAAGGGAGCCAGCACCAGCGCCGTAATCACCCGCTGGCGAAGCATCAGCGCGCCCCCACTTGGCCCGGCGTCAGGCCAAAGCGCCGCTGCCGGCGCGAAAAATGCTCGATCGCCGCGTCCAGCTCGCGGGCCCCGAAGTCGGGCCAGAGGGTGTCGCTGAAATACAGCTCGGTGTAGGCGAGATTCCACAGCAGAAAGTTGCTGATGCGCTGTTCTCCCCCGGTGCGGATGAGCAGGTCGGGATCCGGCAGCCCCGCCAGCGCCAGACCGGCGCCGACCGCCGCCTCGTCGATGGCCTCGCTCTGTATCTCTCCGGCAGCACAGCGGCGGGCAAGTTCCCGGGTGGCGTTCGCGATATCCCAACGGCCGCCGTAGGCGACCGCGATCACCAGCGCCATGCCCTGGTTGTTGGCCGTCAGCCGCATTGCCGCTTCCATCCGCTCGCGCAGCGCCGTGGCCAGCTGCGACAGATTGCCGATGAAACGCAGCCGCAGACCGTTGCGATGCAAGCTCTCGATCTCCTCATCCAGCGCTTCGAGGAACCGGTTCATCAGCATCGATACTTCTTCGCGCGGCCGCTGCCAGTTCTCGCTGGAGAACGCGAACAAGGTGAGCGCTTCGACGCCGCGCTCGGCGCAGGCTTCGACGATCTGTTTGACCGTGCGCACGCCCATGCCATGACCCGCCGTGCGCGGCAACGCCCGGGCAGCGGCCCAACGGCCGTTGCCATCCATGATCACCGCGATGTGCCGCGGAATGCCGCCGGAGGTGTGATTCTTCACGAGCTGGTTCGGATCAGATCTGCATCAGCTCTTTTTCTTTTTCCTGCAGCACCTGCTCGATCTCGGCAACGTACTTGTCGGTGAGCTTCTGCACTTCTTCGCCGGCGCGGCGCTCGTCGTCCTGCGACAGCAGCTTTTCCTTGAGCATGTCCTTGATCTCGGTGTTCACATCGCGGCGCACGTTGCGAACCGCGACGCGCGCGTTCTCCGCTTCGTGACGCACGACCTTGGTGAGATCGCGACGGCGCTCTTCGGTGAGCGGCGGCATCGGCACGCGAATCACGGTGCCCGCGGTGTTCGGCATCAAGCCCAGGTCGGACTTCATGATCGCCTTCTCGATCACGCCCACCATGGTCTTCTCCCACGGCGTCACGGTGATGGTGCGCGCATCTTCCAAGGCGACGTTCGCGACCTGATTCAACGGCACTTCATTGCCGTAATACTCGACGCGAATGTGCTCGAGCAGGCTCGGATGCGCGCGGCCGGTGCGCAGCCGCTTCAGCTCATTGCGAAACGCGACGACGCATTTCTGCATACGCTCGACGGCGTCCTTTTTTACGTCTTCTAACATGTGAGTTCTCCGGACTACCCGTTGGTGACCAACGTGCCGACGTCCTCGCCACGCACGATGCGCAGCAGCTCGCCGGGAGTGTTCAAATCGAATACGCGCAGCGGCAGGTTGTTGTCGCGGCACATGACGATGGCGGTGGCGTCCATCACGTTGAGACGATCCATCAGCACCTTATCGAAGGTGAGGCGCGCATAACGCGTGGCGTTCGGATTCTTCATCGGATCGTCGTCATAGATGCCGTTGACCTTGGTCGCCTTGAGCAGCAGATCCGCTTCGATCTCGATGGCGCGCAACGAGGCCGCCGTGTCGGTCGTGAAGAACGGATTGCCGGTGCCGGCGGCGAGGATGGTCACCCGTCCCTTCTCCAGGTGGCGGACCGCACGCCGCCGGATGTATTCCTCGCAGACCTCGTTGATGCGGATCGCCGACATCACCCGGGCGTGCATGCCGAGCGCCTCGATCGCATCCTGCATGGCGAGCGAGTTCATCACCGTCGCCAGCATGCCCATGTGGTCGCCGGTCACGCGGTCCATGCCGGCGCGGGCCAGACCCGCGCCACGGAAAATGTTGCCGCCGCCGATCACCACGGCCACCTGCATCCCGAGGCCCATGACCTCGCGGATCTCCATCGCCACGCGCTTGAGGAACTTGGGATCGATGCCGTAGTCCTCCTCGCCCATCAGCGCTTCGCCGGAGAGCTTCAGGAGGATGCGACGTAGGCCGTTCGGAGCGGGGTTGGCTGCCATGAAAACCTTAGCGTTCAGATAAAACCCAGATAAACCTGTGGGCCATTATAAAGAACCCCGCCGTAGCGGGGTTCAAATCGTAATGTCTTCTTAAGCTTGCCGGAGGTTACGCCTTCTTGGCGCTCTCCACCTGCTTGCGCACTTCCTCGGCGAAATCTTCCTGCTTCTTCTCGATGCCGGCGCCGACCTCGTAACGCACGATGGACAGCACTTCGCCGCCCGCCTTCTTCAGGTACTGCTCGACCGTCTGCTTGTCGTCTTTGACAAACGGCTGGCCCATCAGCGTGATCTCGTTCAGCCACTTGCGGACCTTGCCCTCGACGATCTTCTCGAGCAATTCGCGCGGTTTGCCGGCGTTCTTCGGATCCTGCGCGGCCTGCTCGACGAACACGCCCTTCTCCTTGGCGACTTCGTCGGCCGGCACTTCGGAGGCCGTGACGCGCGCCGGATTGATGGCGGCCACGTGCATCGCGATGTCCTTGGCGACCGCTTCGTCGCCGGACTTCATCACGACCAGCGCGCCGATGCGCGTGCCGTGCAGGTAGGCGCCGACCACGGCCGGGGCTTCCACGATCTGGAAACGACGGATGCTGATGTTCTCGCCGATCTTGGCGATCAACGCACGGCGCCATTCTTCAATAGACTTGGCTTCGATCGCCTGGCCGCCCGCAATGGCCTGCTCGCCCAGCGCGGCCACATCGGCCGGACGCTGCTCGAGAGCCACTTTGGCAACCGCGCTGGCGAAGTTCTGGAAGTCCTTCTCGCGCGCGACGAAATCCGTCTCGCAGTTCACTTCGGCGATCGCGGCGCGCTTGCCGTCGGCCGAGCGCTCCAGAACGATCACGCCTTCGGCGGCGACGCGGGAGGCCTTCTTGTCGGCCTTGGCCAGACCGGCCTTGCGCATCGCTTCCGCGGCGGCGTCCAGGTCGCCATTGGCTTCGACCAGCGCCTTCTTACATTCCATCATGCCTGCGCCAGTTCTCTCGCGCAGGATCTTCACTGCTTCAGCTGTAACGGCCATGGATCAATTACTCCGTCGGCTTGGCAGCGCCGTCCGCAGCGGGGGCAGCAGCCGCAGGCGTGCCGGTGGTGCCCGGCTTGCGCTTGGCGAGCGCCGCCTGACGGCGCGCCATGAACTCTTCGGGGGACACGTCGCCTTCGACGTCATCGACCTCGGCGGCCACGACTTCCTCGACCTGGCCTTCGGCCATCTTCTCGGGAGCGCGACGGCGCGTCGGGGTCTTCTTCTTCACCTGAGCCGGCTTGCCGCCGCGCTCACGACGGGCGGGAGGCGCACCGGCCGACTTCGGCTTCGGCTTGCCTTCCTCGTCCAGCTCGACGAACTCGTCTTCGCCCGCCGGCACTTCCGGCTGCGCCGAACGGCCGTCCAGCACCGCATCCGCGACGCCTTCGGCGTACAACGAGATGGCGCGCATGGCGTCGTCGTTGCCCGGCACGACGTAGTCCACGTCATCGGGCGTGCAGTTGGTGTCGACGATGGCGACGACCGGGATGCCCAGCTTCTTCGCCTCGTGAATGGCAATCTTCTCGTGACCCACGTCGATCACGAACAGCACGTCGGGCAGCGACTCCATCGCCTTGATGCCGCCCAGGCTGCGTTCCAGCTTCTCGCGCTCGCGACGCAGGCCCTGGGCCTCGCGCTTGCTGTGCTGTTCGAGCGTGCCGTTGGTCGCCATCTCATCGAGGGTCGTCAGACGCTTGATGGAACCGCGCACGGTCTTGAAATTGGTGAGCATGCCACCCAACCAACGGTGGCTGACAAAAGGCATGCCGGCGCGCTGCGCGGCAGTCTTCACAGCTTCACGGGCCGAACGCTTGGTGCCGACGAACAGCACGCGGCCGCCGTCCGCCACGACCTGGCGGATGAAGCCCGCTGCGTCGTTGTACATCGGCAGCGTCTTTTCGAGGTTGATGATGTGGATTCGGTTACGCTCGCCGAAGATATAAGGGGCCATCTTCGGGTTCCAGAAGCGGGTTTGGTGTCCGAAATGAACGCCCGCTTCCAGCATCTGTCGCATGGACACGCTGGTCATCGCAAAACTCCTAAGGGGTTGAGCCTCCATCTGCCCCAGCTGACGACTCGTATTCATCCCGGAGGATTCAGTACGAGCACCCCGTCACCTGTGTCGGTCAGATGTGAGAATTCAGGTTAAAGAGAGAGATTCGTTGCCAAAAAAACGCGCGCTTTATACCATAAACTCCATGATCGTTCACAACTTTTTCCTGCTGGCCCTAAACCCATGATGCGCGGGCTGTTGCAGTCGCTAAACCGTAAGGTCGCAGGCGTCGAAGAAAGCGCGGCCTCCCTGACTTCCGCCCCCAATGCCATGCAGGTGACGATCAAAACTCCCGCCGAACAGGAACAGATGCGCGTCGCCGGTCGACTGGCCGCGGACGTGCTCGACATGATCGGCCCGTACGTCGTGCCCGGCGTCACGACCGAAGAGCTCAATGCCCGCTGCCACGACTACATCGTCAATGTGCAGAAGGCCGTGCCGGCTCCGCTGAATTACCGCGGCTTCCCGAAGTCGATCTGCACCTCGGTGAATCACGTGGTCTGCCACGGCATCCCGAGCCCGGACAAGCGCCTGAAACAGGGCGACATCATCAATCTGGACATCACCGTCATCAAAGACGGCTGGCATGGCGACACCAGCCGGATGTTCGCAGTCGGCAAGATCGCGCCGGCCGCGCAGCGGCTCATCGATATCACCCACGAAGCCATGTGGACCGGCATCCGCCAGATCCGCCCCGGCGCCCGGCTGGGCGATCTTGGTGCAGCCATCCAGCAGTTCGTGGAGCCGCAACACCTGTCGATCGTGCGCGAGTATTGCGGACACGGCATCGGTCGAATCTTCCACGAAGATCCCCAGGTGCTGCATTATGGCGAGCGAGGCCGCGGCGTAGAGCTGGTTCCCGGCATGACCTTCACGGTCGAGCCCATGGTGAATGCCGGCAAACGCCACGTGCGGCTGCTGCCCGACGGCTGGACCGTCATCACCAAGGATCATTCCTTGTCCGCACAATGGGAACACACGGTCCTGGTGACCGACACCGGCTACGAAGTGCTGACCCTCGGCGCCGCTCAGCGCTGAGTATCATTGCACCCTTCTCTCGGTTCTTAGTCGGGTCCCCATGCCTGTCGTCACGCCAGATGACCTGGAAGAGCTTGCCTCGCCTACGCAGGCAAGCGATCCGTTGTGGGACTATCTCGCAGCCATGCAGCCGCAGCTGGCCGCGAATCCGCAAGATGTCGCGACCTTCCGCACGGCCCTCACCGAGGGCGACAACCGCCTCAAGCAGCGCTTTCTCGATGACGAGCCGGTCGAGCGCCTGGTGCGCGACCGCGCGCGCCTGGTCGACGCTTTGTTGAAAACCGCGTGGTCGATGCACATCGGCGAACACGTGCGCGACGTTGCATTGATCGCGGTCGGCGGCTACGGGCGCGGCGAGCTGAACCTCTGTTCCGACATCGACATCATGATCCTGCTGCCCAAGAGCGAATCCGCTCCGTGGCAGGGCTCGCTGGAAAAATTCCTCACCTTCATGTGGGACATCGGCCTGGAAGTGGGCCACAGCGTGCGCACCATCGACGACTGCCAGCGCGAAAGCGCCGCCGACGTCAGTGTCGCGACGACGATGATCGAAGCCCGCCTCCTCCAAGGTCCCGAGTTGTTGTTCGAAGCGATGCGCCGCGCGCTCGCGCCCGAGCGCGTGTGGCCGACGCGAGACTTCTTCGAAGCGAAGGTCGCCGAGCAGACGGCTCGTCACCATCGTTATTACGACACCGCGTACAACCTCGAGCCGAATGTGAAATCGAGCCCGGGCGGCCTGCGCGATATTCAAACCATCGGCTGGGTTGCGAAGCGCCACTTCGGCGCCGAGTCGCTCGATGAGCTGGTCGAGCACGGCTTTCTCACCCGCAGCGAATTGCGCAAGCTGAAAACGGCGCAAGCGTTCCTGTGGAAAGTCCGCTTCGCGTTGCACGTGCTGACGTCGCGCCGCGAAGACCGCTTGCTGTTCGATCATCAGATCCGGCTCGCGAAAATGTTCGGTTACGAAGACGCGACCTACACGCTCGCGGTCGAACAGTTCATGCAGCGTTACTACCGCACGGCCATGGATGTGAGCCTGCTGAACGAAATGCTGTTGCAGCTGTTCCGCGAGGCCATCCTCACCGATCCGAACGTGCCGCCGGTGCCGGTGAACGCACGCTTCCAGATCCGCAACGACTACCTCGAAGTCACCTCCGACGACGTGTTCGATCGTTATCCGTCGGCCATGCTGGAGCTGTTCGTCATCATCGAGCAGAACTCCGAGAAGATCCGCGGCGTGCGCGCGGAAACGATCCGTCAGCTGACGCGCCATCTGTGGCTGATCGATGAAGAGTTCCGCCAGCATCCGCGCAATCATCGTTTGTTCTTCGAAATCCTGAGCGCGCCGGTCGGCGTGACGCACGAGCTGCGTCGCATGAACCTGTACGGCGTGCTCGGCCGCTACATTCCGGCGTTCGGCCGCATCGTCGGCCGCATGCAATACGATTTGTTTCATGCGTACACGGTCGACGCGCACACCCTGTTCGTCGTCAGCAACCTGCGTCGCCTGGCGATGCCGAAGTACGATCATGAGTTCCCGGCGTTGTCGCGCATCATGCAGTCGCTGCCGAAGCAGGAGCTGGCGTATCTGGCTGCGATCTTCCACGACATCGCCAAGGGCCGCGGCGGCGATCACTCCGATCTCGGCTCGGTCGATGCCGAAGCCTTCTGTCTCGAGCAGGGCCTGTCGCGTTACGACGCCCGCCTGGTCGCCTGGCTGGTGCGCAACCATCTGGTGCTGTCGGTCACCGCGCAGAAGAAAGACATCTCCGATCCGAAGGTCATCAACGAATTCGCCCAGCACGTCGGCGACCAGACGCATCTGGATTATTTGTATGTGCTGACGGTCGCGGACGTCCGCGGCACGAATCCGAAGCTCTGGAACAACTGGAAACAGTCGTTGTTCGCCGAGTTCTACGAGCGCACGCGCCAGGCCCTGCGTCGCGGCCACGAAAGCCCGCTCGATAAGGATGAGTTGATCGCGGAGACGCAGGCGCGAGCCAAAGACCTCACGGCGCGCAATGGGGTCGGCGAAATCCTGCGGCAATCCGTGTGGCAGCGATTCACCGTCGATTACTTCCTGCGGCATACGCCGGAAGAAATCGCCTGGCACACGAAGATGCTGGCGGAGCGCGATAACGGCGATCAGGGCTCGCTAGTGTCGGTGCAGCAGCTCTCCGGACGCGGCGGCACGGGCATTTCGACATACACGCCGCAGACTCAGCACAGCTTCGCTCGCACCACTGCCCTGCTCGACCAGCTCGGCTTGAACATCGTCGACGCTCGCATCACGCCGACCGCCGATGGCTTCAGCCTCGATGTGTATCACGTGCTGGAAGATACCGGCGCGGAGATCACCGATCCGGCGCGCATTCGTGACATCGAGCAACAGCTGGCGCACGCGCTGTCGAAGCCCGACAACGTTGCTGTGACCGTGACTCGTCGCGCCCCTCGCCAGGTGCGCATGTTCACGACCGCGACGCAGGTTACGTTCAGCGAAGAGCCGGTGAACGGCCGGACCATCGTCGAAATCATCGCCGGCGACCGGCCTGGCCTGCTCTCGCAAGTCGCCAAAGTGTTCATGGCTTCGGAGGTGAAGATCTTCACCTCGAAGATCATGACCGTGGGCGAGCGCGCCGAGGACGTGTTCTACATCACCGACGACGCCGGTGGACCCTTGAGCGCCCAGGCGAAGCAGCAGCTGGCGCAACGAATTACCGAGACACTCGACCGCCGCGTATGAATCCCGCTCTGAACAAGCTGCAGCCGTATCCCTTCGAACGGCTGCGGACGCTGCTGGCCGGCGCTCAGCCGCCCGCCGATCTCTCCTGGATCGCGATGTATATCGGCGAGCCGAGACACCCCGCGCCGCCGTTCGTGATCGACGCGCTCACGCGCAACATGGAAGGCCTGGGCAGCTATCCCCTCACCGCGGGCATTCCGCAGCTCCGCGAGTCGATCGCCAATTGGCTGACCCGTCGTTTCCGGTTGCCGGTCGGCTCTGTATCGCCCGAGTCGATGGTCCTGCCGGTCAACGGCACTCGCGAAGCGCTGTTCGCATTCGTGCAGGCCATGACGGATCCGAGCAAGCAGCCGCTGCTGGTGATGCCGAATCCGTTCTATCAAATCTATGAAGGCGCGGCGCTGCTCGCGGGCGCCGAGCCCTACTTCGTGCCGAACGATGCCGCCCACTCGGCATTGCCCGATCTGGATGCCGTGCCCGCCGATGTCTGGAAGCGTTGCCAGATTCTGTTCCTGTGCTCGCCCAGCAATCCCACCGGCGCGGTGGCCAGCATCGAATATCTCCAGCACGCATTGAAGCTCGCGGAGCGCTACGACTTCATCGTCGCGTCCGACGAGTGCTACAGCGAGATCTATTTCGATGAAGCCAATCCGCCCGCGGGCCTGCTGCAAGCCGCGGCCGCCGCCGGCAACACGTCATACGAACGCTGCGTCGTGTTTCACAGCTTGTCGAAGCGCTCCAGCGTGCCGGGCCTGCGCTCCGGGTTCGTCGCCGGCGACGCCAAGCTGATCAAGCCGTTCCTGCTCTATCGCACGTATCACGGCTCGGCCATGCCGCCGCCGGTTCAGTTCGCCAGCATCGCGGCTTGGAACGACGAAGCGCACGTGCTCGAGAATCGCAATCTGTACCGCCAGAAGTTCGCGGCGGTTCTGCCGATCCTGCGCGAGGTAATGCCGGTCGAATTGCCCGAGGCCGCGTTCTATCTGTGGCCCGAGGTCGACAACGACGAGCGCTTCACGCGCGAGTTGTTCGAGAGGCAGAACATCACGCTGTTGCCGGGCAGCTACATCGCACGCCCCATGCCCGATGGCACCAATCCAGGGCGGGGCCGCGTGCGTATTTCACTGGTCGCGAAGGTGCCCGAGTGCATCGAAGCCGCCTCACGCATTCGCGAGTTCGTGAAGAGCAGGAAATAACACCACTGACTTTAGTCAGTGGTTGGCGCTCGGTTTGGGATACAATTCCGCCATGACCGAGCTAGCCAACATCATCAACGCCGCTTTCGAGCGTCGCTCCGAGTTCAATCCCAAGAACGCCCCCACCGATGTCCGCGGTGCAGTCGAAGAAGCTCTGACGCTGCTCGACAACGGCAAGGCCCGGGTCGCCGAAAAGCGCGACGGCAAATGGGTCGTCAATCAGTGGCTGAAGAAGGCCGTGCTGCTGTCGTTCCGGCTTTATGACAATCGGCCGATGGAAGCCGGCTTCACCCAGTTCTTCGACAAGGTGCCGCTGAAGTACTCCGATTACGACGAAGCGCGCTTCCGCGCCGAAGGTGTGCGCGTCGTGCCGCATGCCATCGTCCGTCGTGGCGCATTCGTGTCGCCGAATTCGATTCTGATGCCCTCCTACGTCAACGTCGGCGCCTTCGTCGGCGAAGGCACGATGGTGGACACGTGGGCAACCGTCGGTTCGTGCGCGCAGATCGGCAAGAACGTGCATCTGTCGGGCGGCGCCGGTATCGGCGGCGTGCTCGAACCGTTGCAGGCCAACCCGACCATCATCGAGGACAACTGCTTCATCGGCGCCCGCTCCGAGATCGTCGAGGGCGTGATCGTCGAGGAAGGCGCGGTCATCTCGATGGGCGTATTCATCGGCGCCAGCACCAAGATTTACGACCGCGAGCGCGATGAAGTCACCTATGGTCGCGTGCCCGCCGGCGCGGTCGTCGTTGCCGGCTCGCTGCCTTCGGCGACCGGCAAATGCGGCCTGTACTGCGCCGTGATCGTGAAGCGCGTCGATGCGCAGACGCGCTCCAAAGTCAGCCTCAACGAACTCCTGCGCGATTGATCCCTACTTCGGGTACTTCGTCACCAGCAGGCTGTAGACAGTCTCGGCGCCGGTGACGAAGTTGCCCAGGCGCATGTTCTCGTCGAACGTGTGCTGATTGTTATCGGCGTTCACCGTCGGCACCAGCAAGAACGGCAGTCCCAGCGCCTCGACCAGTACATCGGTCGGCACCGTTCCTCCCATCATCCTGATTCGCACCGGCTCCGCCTTCGGCGCCGGCGCAGTGGCCGACTTCAAAGCAGTCATCGCCCAGCGCCCGACCGGCGCATCCATCGGCACGCGCGCCGCGGCTTCCACGCTCCCGAGCTTGAACATCGCGAGCTTGTCGTAGTTCGCGCGCTGCTCTTTTGTCGGCGCCGCGTCGACCAGATGATAGCCCTGTTTCTCGATGTGACGTTTCAGCAGCTCGAACAGGCGGCGGCCGTCCGTCTCCGGTGTCGTGCGGATGTCGATTTCAGCGACGGCTTCGCTGGGCACGATGTTCGACGCCTTTGCTCCGACCGAAGCCGAGGCCATGCCTCGCACGTTGAGCGATGGATACTGAAGCGCTTCCTGGTAGGTCGCACCGACGCGCTCGGCTTTCGCAATACCGGCGCGCTTGAGCAGCGCGGCCTCATCGTCGCCGGTCGCTCTGAGAATCTGACGGTCGGCGTCGCTGAGCTCGATGCCATCGTAATAACCCTCGACCCGCACACGCCCGTCGTCATCCTTCATCGATGCCAGCAACGAAGCGAGCCGCAGCGCCGGGTTCGGCACATAGTTGCCGAAGTGACCGCTGTGTAACGGCGCGGTTGGCCCAAATACGGTCAGCGTCGCCTGCGTGATGCCGCGATTGCCGAACACCAGCGTCGGCTTGCCGGAGCCATGCAGCGGCCCGTCGAGCACGATCAGCGCGTCCGCTTTGAACAGCTGCGCATGGGCTTTGACCGTGGTCGCGAGACTCGGCGAGCCCATCTCCTCTTCCGAATCGAGCAGCACTTTGACGTTGATGGCCGGTGTCTTGCGCTGTGATTGCAGTACATCCACCGCCGTCAGCAGCATGACGATGGGCGATTTATCGTCGGACGCCGAGCGTGCGAACACGCGCAGCTCCGGGTCGAACGGCTTTGCAAACAATCGCTCCCGCGGCACCTCTTGCCACGCGCCCTGCGCGTTTCTCTCCTTCACGACCGGCTCGAAGGGATCTTTCTGCGCCCACTCTTCTTTGACGATGGGCTGCCCATCGAAGTGGGCATAGAACAGGATCGTCGGCACCGACGCCCGCGCACCGTCCAACTCGGCCAGGAGCATGGGCCGCCCGGCGGGATTCTCGAGCCGATGGGTCTTGAAGCCGCGCTTCTGAAAGCTCTGCTCCAGGAATACGACGTTGCGCTCGATGTCCTTCGGCTCGGCTGCAACGTTCGGCAGGCTGAGCAGCTCGAGATACTCCGGGAGGTTCTTCTGCGTGGCCGCCGTGATTGCTGTGGCCTGCGAGCCGGCGAACGCATTCGCCTGCAGCAGCAGAACGCACAGGCCTGCCGCGATGCTGTTCAGTCGATGCATCAATTCGCTCCCGCCGCGCGACTATCCTGCTTGCCGCCCCACTGCACATACATCAAGCATTCATCGCTGAGACAACTGTCGACGTGCGTCTGATTGCCGGGTTGGAACCAATAGCTGCCCGGACCGAGCAGCTTGGCGGTCGCCGCGGTTTCGCCGGGCTGCCAATGTTTCATCTGGCCTTTGACCACGACGAGATCGTAGTCCGAGGAGTGAACGTGCATGCGCCCGTCGCCTTTGCCGAACTTCATCAACATGGACGAGGGTCCATTCGCCGGATCGCCGCGGAGGATGGCGACCTCTGGAGACCCCGGCCGTGCGGGATCCATGGGCTTGAACACAGCGCCCTCGATCGGAGTCACGATCATTTGCGGTCCGGAGGCCGCGTAGATGCCGGCGGCGAAGCCGAAAACAGTACAGGCGACCGATAGGGATATCGCGCGACGAACCATGGCAGGCCCCCTTCCGATAGATCGGCGCATCATACGATGTCGCGACGCTGGGGGAATCTGCGTCGAGTCGGCCGGCCGCCATCGTGCGGCGGAGCGTGAGAAATTATTTCTCGGGCGTGCCGGCTTCGGCGGCTTTCTTTGTATGTCTTACGTCTTCGCCGCTGGCGACGAACAGGACTTGCTCGGCGATGTTCTTGGCATGATCGCCGATGCGCTCCAGCCCTTTGAGTGCGAACACGGTATCGATCGTCGCGCCGAGGAAACGAGCGTCTTGCATGGCCAGCGTCAGGATCTGACGAAGGGCGGCGGCAAACTCATCGTCGAGCTCCGAATCGCGAGCCCGCACGGCGCTCGCCATCTCCGCATTCGATTCGTCCAGGGAACGCACGGCATCGCGAAGCATGCCCGTGGTCAGCTCCGCCATGTGCCGAAGGAAACGTGCGACCGCGAGCACTGGCCCTTGCGGCTCGCCCGTGGCGACGCGGGCGGCGAACTTCGCGATCTTCTTCGCTTCGTCGCCGGCGCGCTCCAACTCGACCGTGATCCGCGACGCGGCCTTGGCCATGCGCAGATCGCTCGCCATCGGCTGATGAAGCGCGATCAGGCGAAACGCCTCGCGATCGACGAAACGCTCCAGCTCGTTGACTTTGTTTTCCCGGGACAGCACCAGGTCGGCGACTGCGGCGTCACCGTCGAGCAGCGCACGCACGGCGGCCGACACCTGGTCGATCACCAGCCCGCCCATGCCCACGATCTGCAGGCGCAGATCGGAGAGCGCGGCATCGAATGCCTTGGCGGTATGGCCTTCCACGGGATCGGACCCGCCCATGTTCATGGCGATAGAAAGTTAGCCGTAACGACCGGTGATGTAGTCTTCGGTCGCCTTCTTGCTCGGGTTGGTGAAGATCTTGGCGGCCTCGTCGAATTCGATGAGCTCGCCGAGATACATGAAGGCGGTGTAGTCGGAGACACGCGCCGCCTGTTGCATGTTGTGAGTCACGATCAGCACCGTGACCTGATCGCGCAACGTCGAGATCAGCTCCTCGATCTTGGCCGTGGCGATCGGATCGAGCGCCGAGGTCGGCTCGTCGAACAGCAGGATTTCCGGCGTGGTCGCGAGCGCGCGGGCGATACACAGACGCTGCATCTGGCCGCCGGACAATGCCAGCGCCGAATCCTGCAAGCGGTCTTTCACTTCATCCCACAACGCGGCGCCACGCAGCGCCTTCTCCACTTCCTCGGCGAGCGTCGCGCGATTGCGCACGCCACGCAGACGCAGCCCATAGGCCACATTTTCAAAAATCGTCTTGGGGAACGGGTTCGGCTTCTGGAACACCATGCCGATGCGCATGCGCACTTCGATCGGATCGATGCCGGCACCGACCAGATTGATGTTGTCCGGATGCAGCGTGATGCTGCCTTCGTAGCGCGTGTCCGGCTGCAGATCGTGCATACGGTTGAAACAACGCAGGAACGTGCTCTTGCCGCAGCCCGACGGACCGATCAGCGCCGTGACCTGCTTGTCCGCAATGGGAATCGAGAGGTTCTTCAGCGCGCGGTTCTGGCCGTAATAGAAATTCAGGTTCTCGACCTGCGCCTTCACGCTGGTGATCGCACGCGACTGACGAGTGTCGTCCACCGCGATGTTCACGCGAGGCGTCACGGCTCCGGCCGGGCGCGCATTCTCTTCGTTACGCAAAGTGCTCTCCGGGGTGCCCCGTGTGCTCGTGGTCTCGATCATAGGTCACCAATTGATCTTCTTGCGGAAGCGGTAGCGGATCCAGATCGCCACCGCGTTCATGAGCAGCGTCATGCCGAGCAGGATAGCGCCGGCCGCAGCCGCGTTCGCCTGGAACGCCTGGTCCGGACGCGACACCCAGTTGAACATCTGGATGGGCATGGCCGTGAACGGATCGTTCAACCACTGGAAAGAGATAAACGGAAACTCGCTGGTGATCGGCGAGGACGGCAGGAACGCGATGAAGCTCAGCGCGCCGATGGTGATGATGGGCGCCGTCTCGCCGATGGCGCGCGACAGGCCGAGGATCATGCCGGTGAGAATGCCGCCCGTGGAGTACGGCAGCACGTGGTCCTTGGTCACTTCCCAGCGCGTGGCGCCCAGGCCATACGCCGCTTCGCGAATCGACTTCGGCACGGCGCGGATCGACTCACGCGTCGCGACGATGACGATGGGCAGGATCAGCAGCGCCAGCGTCAGGCCGGCGGCGGCGATGCTCTGCCCCAGCCCGAACTGATACACGAACAGGCCCAGCGCCAGCAGGCCGTAGACGATGGACGGCACGCCCGCCAGATTGGTCACGTTGATCTCGATGATCGCGGTGAACCAGTTCTTCGGCGCGTACTCTTCGAGATAGATCGCCGCGGCCACGCCGACCGGCACCGCGCAGAACGCAGTCACCAGCATAATCAGCGAGGTGCCGACCCAGGCGCCCAGAATGCCGGCGCGCTCGGCGCGGCGTGACGGGAAGTTGGTGAAGAAGTCCCAGCCGAAGCGCTCCGAGCCGTCGAGCACCAGGTTCATGAACAGCACGGCCAGCACGCCCAGACAGGCGAACATCAGCACCAGGCCGACGATCACGAACACCTGGTCGAGCATCTTCCGCCGCGACAGGCCGGTGCGGATCGAATCCGGGTGCAAATAATCCGGAACGTTTGCGGTGGCCATCAGTACGCCTCGCGGAACTTACGCGTCAGCGAGAAGCCGATCACGTTGAAGATGAGCGTGATCAACATCAGCACCAGACCGGCGGCAAAAATACTCTGATAACCGATACTGCCGTGGGGCAGATCGCCCAGGCTGACCTGCACGATGTAAGCGGTGATGGTCGCGGCCTGCTCGCGCGGATCGAAGGTGAAGTTCGGCTGCATGCCGGCGGCGATCGCGACGACCATCGTCTCACCGACGGCGCGCGAGATGCCGAGAATGAACGCGGCCGCAAGGCCGGAGAACGCGCCCGGCACAACGACACGGAGCGCCGTCTGCAAGCGGGTCGCGCCCATCGCGTACGAGCCTTCGCGCATGTAACGCGGGACGGCGCGCATCGCGTCTTCGCTGACCGACGCGACATAAGGAACGATCATCAAGCCGATCACCAGGCCGGCGCTCAGCATGTTGAAGCCCGGCAGCTCGGGCATGAGCATCTGTAACAACGGCGTCACCGCTGTCAGCGCGAAGTAGCCGTACACCACGGTCGGCACCGCGCCGAGCAATTCGAGGATCGGTTTGACCGTCTCGCGCAGCCGGTGCGACGCGAACTCGCTCAGGTAGATCGCAATGATGGTGCCCACCGGCACGGCGACGATCAGCGCCACGATCGTGGTCGTCAACGTGCCCGCCACCAGCGGCAGGATGCCGTAGTGAGCGTCCGCGAACAGCGGCGTCCACATCGTGTCGGTGAGGAAGTCTTTCAGCGAGACGTGCTCGAAGAACGCGGCCGATTCGGTCAACAGGATGACCACGATGGCCAGGGTCGTGAACACCGCGACCAGGCCGGCCGCGAGCAGGAACGTCTCGACGATGCGGTCCCGGATCTTGCGGTAGCGCAGGCCGCTGCGCGAAACCAGATCGTTGGAAGTTGTAGCCGCCGTAGAAGCCATAGATACCCGCTTGCCCGTGTGTCACGCCGCCAGGTGCGTGCACCGGCCCGTCCGCGAAGGGCGCATTGTAGTGTTACAGCGCCTCTGATCCCAGCTCCAGCTGTGGCGGAACTCCCGGCAAGGGGAGCACCGGGAATTCCGCCCGCTGGTTTACCCTATTTATCGAAGCCGATTAGAGCTTGCCTTCGCGCGCCAGCAGCGCGTCGATGGTCACACCGACTTCCGGCACGCCGCCGAACACGGTGCCCAGCTTCTTGTCGTTGAAGTGTTTCAACGCCACCTTGTAAGCCTCGGCCGGCAGCGGGACATAACCCACTTCCTCGGCGAGCTTGGCGCCATCGGTCAGGTAGAAATTGATGAACTCCTTGACTTCGGCGCGGGCGGCGGCGGTATCGCGCACGTAGATGAAGAGCGGACGCGACAGCGGGTTGTAGCTGCCATCGTTCACGGCGGCGATGCTCGGGCCGATTTCCTTGCCCTGCGGATTCACGATCGGCACCGCGCGCATCTTGTCCTTGTGCGCGATGTAGTACGCGTAGCCGAAGTAGCCGATGGCGTTCTTGTTGTTCTCCACGCCCTGCACGAGCACGTTGTCGTCTTCGCTCGCGGTGTAGTCGCCACGGCTGGCCTTGGCCTTGCCGTTCACGGCTTCGGTGAAGTAGTCGAACGTGCCGGAGTCGGCGCCGGGACCGAACAGCATCAGCGGCTGGGCCGGCCATTCGGAACGCACCTGGTTCCACTTGGTCACGCGGCCCTGCGCGCCCGGCTCCCACATCTTCTTCAGGTCAGCCGCGGTCAGCGACTTGACCCAGTTGTTCTGCGGGTTGACCACGACGGTCAGCGCGTCGAACGCCACCGGCAGCTCCATATATTTGATGCCGGCCTTGGCGCAGACTTCCATCTCTTCCTTCAGGATGGGGCGCGAGGCGTTGGAGATGTCGGTCTCGCCACGGCAGAAGCGCTTGAAGCCGCCGCCCGTGCCGGCGATGCCGACGGTGACGCGAACCTTGCCCTTCTTGCTGATCTGGAATTCCTCGGCGACCGCTTCGGCGATCGGGAACACGGTGCTGGAGCCGTCGATCTTGATGACGCTCTGCGCGTGTGCGAACTGCGGCGCGGCTACAGCCGCGAAGCCCGTCAGGAAGACCGACGCGCCCAACTTGTGCCACAACTTCATTGATTTGAACCCTCGTTATGGGAGAGAGGACCGAAACAGGTGAATCAGCTAGCTGGCGCGGAGTCTGACGGCCTTCGATGACAGTCGTATTACAGCCGGGCCGGTTCGGCTCCGATTTCGTCATCTGGGCGTAACAAGCCGCTCACGGTCGCAGAAAATTCGTTTTGGGGTAGCGACTTAGCGACACCCCTTGCGAGCCGGGGTGCACCTGGATATAAGACCGCGCCCACTTCCCCACCGCTGCTCTCTCGCTTGCAGGAGTTCACGCCCTTGCCCACGCCCGCCGACGACCCGACTCTGCTCCTGACCCAGGAACTCATCCGTCGTCCCTCGGTCAGCCCGGAGGATCAGGGTTGCCTGCAGATCATCGCGCAGCGCCTCGAGGCCGCGGGCTTCCGCGTCGAGCGCATGCCGTTCGGTCCGGTCGAGAATATCTGGGCCCTGCACGGCACCGAGCGCCCGCTGCTGTGCTTCGCCGGACACACCGACGTGGTCCCGACGGGTCCGCGGGAAGAGTGGCACACCGATCCGTTCGAGCCGGTCATCCGCGACGGCATTCTGTATGGCCGGGGCGCCGCGGATATGAAGAGCGGCCTTGCCGCCATGGTCGTCGCCACCGAGCGCTTTGTCGCCAAGCACCCCAATCACAAAGGCACCCTCGCCTTCCTGCTGACCAGCGACGAGGAAGGCCCGTCGGTCGACGGCACCCGTCGCGTCATGGAAGTGCTCGAGTCGCGCAACGAGAAGATCGACTACTGCGTGGTCGGCGAGCCGAGCAGCACCGACAAACTGGGCGATGTGATCAAGATCGGCCGGCGTGGCTCGCTGTCAGGCAAGCTGACCGTGCACGGCGTCCAGGGGCACGTCGCATATCCCCATCTGGCCGACAACCCGGTTCACGCCGTGGCGCCGGCGTTGGCCGAGCTCGCGGCACGCACCTGGGACAAAGGCAACGAGTTCTTCCAGCCAACGACGTTCCAGATCTCGAACATCAGCGCCGGCACCGGCGCGCCGAACGTGATCCCGGGCGAGCTCAAGGCTCGCTTCAACATCCGCTTCTCCACCGAGCAGACGGTCGAGAAACTGCAGTCCACGATCACCGAGATCCTGAACCGTCACAAGGTGAACTACACGCTGGAGTGGTTTGTCTCCGGCCTGCCCTTCTTCACCGCGCCGGGCGCGCTGTCGAAGGCCGTGGTGCAGGCGATTCAGGAAAAAGCGAATCGCACTCCGGAGCTGTCCACCACCGGCGGCACCTCAGACGGCCGCTTCATCGCGCCCACCGGCGCGCAAGTCGTCGAGCTCGGCGTGCTCAACGCCAGCATTCACAAGGTGAACGAGAACGTGCGGGTCGACGACATCGTCACGCTCACGCAGATGTATGAGCGGGTGATGGAGTTGATGCTGGCTAAGTAATTACTTGGCGCGGGCGGCGATATTGACGATCGCCGCCCAGGCGCCCAGCGCCACCAGCGAGATCAGCACCCACCAGGGCATGGACAGACCGAGCAGGCTCCAGTCGATCTTGCCGCACTCGCCCGAGCCGAACAGCACTTTGTTGATCACGTCCGTGACGGGCATGATTTCCAGCAGATAGTTCAAGTCCGCGCCGCAGGCAGCCACCGAACCCGGCGGCTGCGCCTGGATCCAGATGTGACGCGCGGAAATGCCGATGCCCACGAGCGTCGCCAGATCGATCAGCACGCCGTACGCCAGCGCTCCCTTGTTCGAGGCGGGATTGTGAAGCGCGGCGATCAGAAACAAGACGCCGACCGCGATCACCGCGACACGCTGAAAAATACACAGCGGACACGGCTCCAGCCCGAGCACGTGCTGCGCATACAGCGCGTACCCCATCAGAGCCGCACAAGCGAGAAAGCCCAGCGCGTTACCGACGCGACGATTGATTGTCAGCATGAATTAGCGGGCTGGCGGAAGCGATTCCTGCTGGCGCTGTGAGCGCGACTGCAGATGCTTTTCGACGTCTTCCATCGAGAGATGGCGGATGTCCTTGCCGTGAACCATGTAGACCACGTATTCGCAAACGTTCTTCGCGTGGTCGCCGATGCGCTCGAGCGCACGGGCCACCCACAGCACATCCAGCGCCCGGCGAATGGTGCGCGGATCTTCCATCATGAAGGTGATGCACTGGCGCTGGATGGCTTCGAACTCCTCGTCCACCAGGCGATCTTTTTTCGCGATCGCGACGGCGCCTTCCGGATCCAGGCGCGCGAACGCATCGAGCGCTTCATGCACCATGTCGCCGACCAGCCGGCCCAGATGCTTGATCTCGCGGTAGCGATCCGCCGGGCGCTCCACCGCCGCCAGGCGGGAGCCGATGTAGCCGATCTTCTCCGCTTCGTCGCCGATGCGCTCCAGATCGGTGATGGTCTTGATGACCGCCACGATCAAGCGCAGATCGGAGGCCGCCGGCGACCGCGTCGCCAGAATCCGGCTGCAGTCGTCGTCGATGGACACTTCCATGGCGTTCACTTTCTGGTCGCCGCGCGCCACCTGCTCGCCCAGGCGGCTGTCGCCCTGAACCAGCGCCGTCACCGCCTGCTTGAGCTGCTCCTCGACGAAGCCGCCCATTTGCAGCACGTTGGTACGGACGCGCTCCAGGTCGTCGTTGTAGCGACTCAGGATGTGATGAGAGAGATCGGACTTTTCCATGACATCACCTTTGGGATCGCAGGCTGTATAACCCGCGGACTGGGAAAAGAAAAGGGCGGAGAGCGCCACACGCTCTCCGCCCTGCCTGGCGGGTGCTCGAATCAGAACTTGACGTTGAAATCGACCTGCAGACGATCGTAGTCGACATCGACCTGACCGAGGCTGTTGGCCACTTCGGCGTTGCGCTTGTTCAAGAAGTACGTGGTGTTGAGCGTCCAGTTGCGCACTGGCGTGTAAGCGGCGCGCAGCACCCAACCTTCGTTGTCGGAAAAGCCGCCGGCGAAGTCGGAGTCGATCAGCTGCGCGAACAGTGCATCCTTCTCGATCTTCTGATAGCCGGCGCCCAGTTCCCAAGTGCGATAGTTCGACGCCTTGCCGAACAGCACACCCGCGGCCCAGGCCATGTTCTCATCCGATGGGTCCTGGTTCTCCGCAACGTCCGCCCAGACGGAGAACGGCAGCTCGCCGAGCAGCGTGTTGAACTCGGCGCTCAGGTTGATGACTTCGTAGTCATAACGCAGCACTTGAGCGGTCCCCGCGGTATCCGTCGTGTTGTTGTTCGAGTTCGAGTTATAGAACGGCGAACGACCGACGGCCGCGCTCAGATCGTAGTAATGAGCGGCAAGCATGAGGGTGCTCGTCCCCACCGGCAAACGCATGCCCAGCTGCAGACCGTGCAACATAGTGTCCGCGGTGCGGGTGTTCTCGGTGCCGGACTGTTCGATCAGCCAGTAGTTGTAGGCGGTGCCGAAGAACATGCCGTTCTGGAAACCGAGCGCCAGGCCTTCCGGCGTAATGTCGTTATCCCAGAACAGGCTCTGGCCGGGCTTCACGAACGGCTGCTTCATCTTGCCGCCGATCAGGTTGCCCCACGAGGCGAACTTCCAATCGAAGTACGCCAGATCGAGATCGAACGGCTTCTTGGAAAACACGTCTTTCAGGCTCTGATTGCCCGACCGTGGATCGTTGCCTTCGGCGGTCGTCATGCCGATACCCACGGTGATGTTGTCGGTCGCCTTCACGGTCGCAGTCAGACGCGCGCGGATGCGATCGCGATAACGATCCGCCGTCGGCACCAGGCCCACACCGCTCACGTTGCTCAACGTTTCATCGCTGATGTATTCGTAGCGATAACGCATGTCGCCGGTGAACGCGACCTTGCCGGCCCAATCGGCGCCCTTGGTCTTGGCGACTTCGACTGCCTGCTGCGCCGTTTCCTTGCGCAGGCCGCGGGCCTCGCCTTTCAGATAATCGTCGTTGGCCTGCAGCTTCTCATCCATGGCCTTGAGCTGTTCGTTCTCCGACTTCAGCTCGGTGTTTTCCTGTTCCAGCTTGTCGACTCGCTGCATGAGCGCTTCGAGCTGCTCACGGATCTGCGCCAGCTCGTTGGGACTGGCTGCCTGGACGCCCATGGACACCGAGGACAGTGCAGTCGCCACTGCGGCTGCGAGCACGAGATTCTTCACATTGCTCTCCGTTCGTGGTTAGGGAAAACAACGCCCGCGACATGCAGGCATTGCCCCAAGTGAACTTAACGGTGAGCGTTATACGGCCGACTTATTACAGTAATGTTTCAGGAGGCCATATTCGGCGCCCGGAAATTGCAGTTGCATTACGGCGACAGGCGTCAAATATTACAAGCAGCAACAATTCGGGCGCAGCTGCGGCCCTACAGAGGGAATATTCCAGGCAGCAGCACGCGAGCCCGGTTTTCCGGGCCGCGGCTGGGAAGCAACAAGTCAAGCGGTGGCGAGGACGCCGGCGCTGCGTGGAATCACGCGAGTGCGAGGGAAATGACAGGTGAAGGTGCTGCCGACGCCTTCCTTGCTCTTGATCTCGAGCGTGGCGTCGTGACGCTGCAAAGCATGTTTGACGATGGCCAGGCCCAGGCCCGAACCGCCCATGCTGCGCGCCCGCCCCGGGTCGACCCGATAGAAACGTTCGGTCAGACGCGGAATGTGCTCTTCGGCGATGCCGACGCCGGTGTCGCGGACCGACAGATGCGCGCCGGAATCGTCGACCCACCAGCGCAACTCCATCTCGCCTTCCGTCGGCGTGTACTTGACGGCGTTGGTGATCAGGTTCGACGCCACCGAGTGCAGCTCCGACTCGATGCCTTTCAACAACGCATCGCTTTCCAGATTCAGCCGCACGTTGCGGGGACGCTCATCGAGCGCCATCACTTCCTTGCGTAACAGCGCGAGCATGCCGGCCATGTCGACCGCGCTCTCCTCCTGTGTGTGCTCGCCCGACTCGAGCTTCGACAGCTCGAGCAGATCCTTGATGATGGTGCGCATGCGGTCGGCCTGCCTGCGCATCTCCAGCACCGGCGTATTCCATGCCGGATCGAGCTCTTGGTCGTCGGCTAGCGCGTCGAGATAACCGCTGATGACGGTCAGCGGCGAGCGCAGCTCGTGCGATGCATTGGCGACGAAGTCTTTGCGCATCGACTGCAGCTGCTGCTCCTGGCTCACATCGCGCACCATCAGCAACTGCCGTTCGGCGGTCCCGGTGCGCACGAGGTTGAAAGCCAGCCAGCGATCGGTCTCCAGGTCCTGCACGATCGGGCCTTCGCTCGGATAACCGGTTTTCAAGTAATCGACGAACGCGGGATGACGCACCAGATTCTCGACGCGGATGCCGACATCGCGCTTGCGCCGCAGCCGCAGCCAGTCGCCCGCGCGGCCGTTGAACCACAGAATTTCATGATCGGGGCCGAGCAGCACGGCGCCCTCGGGCATCGCGCTGGTGAGGCGGCGAAATTCGCGCAGCAAGCCGGTGACTCGGGCCCGGTGAAACTGCTTGCGTCGATAAATGCGGCTGATGATGGTCACGACTTCTCCCCACACGCCGCTGATGTCCGGAGGCGACTCGACGCGGCGGTGGCGCAGCCAATACTCCACGCGCAGCACGTTCCGCAGCTGCACGATCGAATAGATACCGAAGGTGATCGCCAGCGCCAGCGCGACACGGCCGAACATCAGGCCGATCAGGAACGCGGCTGCCAGCGCGATGCCGAGCCGGGACACCGATCGCCAGCCCGACGGCGAAAAAGCGCTGAGTATTTTCTTCAACGGCTACTCCGCGCGCGTTGAGAATCGATATCCCGAGCCTCGCACGGTCTGAATGAAACGATCGTAATTGAAAGCCTCGAGCGCTTTGCGCAAGCGACGGATGTGCACATCGACCGTTCGTTCTTCCACATAAACGTTGCCTCCCCAGACGCGATCGAGGAGTTGGGCGCGACTGTACACCCGCTCCGCATGCGTCATGAAGAAAGACAGCAGCCTATATTCGGTCGGGCCGAGCTGCACAGTGCGATCGCCCACGGTGACGCGGTGGCCGGCGGCATCCAGCACCAGCCCTTCGGCCTCGATCAGCTCTTCGCCGCTGCCATTGGTCGACCTGCGCAAAACTGCATTGATGCGGGCCAACAGCTCGCGCGGGGAAAACGGCTTGGTGACGTAGTCGTCGGCGCCGCTGTCCAGACCCATGACCTTGTCCTGCTCCTCGGCGCGGGCGGTGAGCATGATCACCGGCACTTCCTGGGTTTCCTTGTCGCGTTTCAACGCGCGGGTCAGCTCCAGGCCGCTCATGTCGGGCAACATCCAGTCGATCAGCACCAGATCGGGACGCTGGTCGGCGATGCTGGCCCGCGCGGCGCTCACGTCCGCCGCTTCCCTCACCTCGAAACCGCTACGTCGCAATCCGAAGG
The DNA here is from genome assembly GCF_009932555.1 of Steroidobacter agaridevorans. Taxonomy (GTDB): domain Bacteria; phylum Pseudomonadota; class Gammaproteobacteria; order Steroidobacterales; family Steroidobacteraceae; genus Steroidobacter; species Steroidobacter agaridevorans. Next base: position 711,231 of record NZ_BLJO01000003.1, on the reverse strand, counting down.
CGATCATCTCGCGGATGGGCCGCTCATCCTCGACGATCAGAATTTGCTTGGTTGCCATGACTTAGCGAAGTGGCCTTGATTCAATGACATGGGTGACGGCGCACATTACAGCAATGAAGTATTACAGTCGCATGACGCGCCTGGAGGAAATCACCCGATAGATGACAAAGCTGCGAACCCAGGCACGAATTACCCGGCTTTATTGCAGGCGGCTTACAGGCCTGTGAGCCTCAGGCGCCTTTGACATGCGCGACCTGATCGCGCACGTAAACGGGCTCGGCTTCGGCCGCGGGCCGGGCCCGGCCCGCCCGAAATTCCGCTTCCGCCAGCAAGGCGATGTCGCTGGCCTTGGGTAATGCGGCTTCATGAACGATGCGGTCGCCGGTGGCCAATCGTGCGCGCAGCTTCGGGTATGCCTTGAACCCCGTGCCGGCCACGACGGTGTAGTTGCCGTCAACGACCGCATCTGGTGCATCCACCCGCTCTGCCGACAGCGGCGTGACCAGGTCCGCGCCGTGCTCGCGAGCGAAGCTCGACCAGTACACCTGATCCATGCGGGCATCCATGCACACCAGAATTCGATCGCCCGGCTGCGCCACTTGCTGAGCCACGGCGGCGAGATTCGAGATGCCCACGGTTTGCAGGCCCACGCCGAACGCGAGCCCCTGAACGACGCCGACACCGATACGAACACCGGTGAATGCGCCCGGCCCGCGCCCGTAAGCAATGCCGTCGAGATCGGCGAGGCGCACACCCGCTTCCTGCAGCACCGAGTCGACCATCGGCAACACCAGATCGGCCGCGCCCCGCGGCTGTTCGCTGCTTCGCTCAATCACTTTGCCGTCCAGGCGCAGAGCGACGGAGCAACGTTCGGTGGCCGTATCGATTGCAAGCAAACGCATGAGATTACCAATCAATGACGGCGGAAGGATTCATCGCGTTGGGATCGGGGGCGAGCCCGATGGCGCTCAACCGCTCGAACAGGAACTGCTGGACGTCGACCAGATTCCCGGTGCGCGGCATGGACGGCAGGCTGTCCAGGAAAATGCGTCCGTAGCCCTTGGTCCGGAGCCGCTCGTCACACAGCATGATGACGCCGAAATCGTTCGGGTCGCGCATCAACCGGCCGACGCCCTGCTTCAACGTGATCACCGCTTGCGGGATCTGCTCCTCGAAGAACGCATTGCCGCCGCGACGCTCGATGGCGTCCAGACGCGCCTTGAGCACGGGATCGTCCGGTGCGGCGAACGGCAGCTTGTCGATGATCACCACCGACAGCGCCGCGCCCTTCACATCGACACCTTCCCAAAAACTGCTCGTTCCCAGCAGCACGGCATTGCCCCGCTCGCGGAACCTGGACAACAACGCCTCGCGGGGCGCGTCGCCTTGAACCAGCACTGGGAACGGCAACGCCGGGCCCAAGCGCGCCAACAACAGGTCCGCGGCTTCACGAAGCGCGCGATGACTCGTGAACAACATGAAGGCGCGCCCACCGCTTGCCCGCAACACCGGCAACGCGGCGTCGACGACACTCACTGTGTGTCGCGGCGACGATGGCGGCGGCAATCCTTTCGGCAGATACAAAAGTGTCTGCGACTCATAGTCGAACGGACTGCCGTAGCGCGCGGTTCGCGCGTCACGCATGCCAATCCGCTGCATGAAGTGATCGAAGCTTTCACCGATGGCAAGCGTCGCTGACGTGCACACCCAGGCCGCGGCGTTCGCTTGCACGAGCTTGCCGAGTTGCTCGGCCACGTCGAGCGGCACCAGATGAAACGACACGCCCTGCCCCGAACTCTGCGCCCACCGCACGCTCGGCACGGTCGCTTTGCTCTCTTCTTCGATCATCGAGTTCAATCGGTCCGCCAGATCGGCGGCGCGCCGGCGCAGATTGGCCAACCCCGTGTTGTCTTTGGAGCCTTCGACCAGCGACTGCGTCAGATCGTCCAGCGACGCGCGCAGACTCGCGAGCCCTTCGATCGTGAGCGAAGGCCAGTCTTTGTATTCGCAGCGCTCGCGCTGGCTGCGGAGCGAATCCTGCAGATCGATCAGCTGCCGGTCGATGGTTTGCGAGAACGCGGCAGACACGGCCTGCTGAGGCCCGGCCAGCAACAATTCGCTGGCGAGATCGCGCGCCAACGACTGCAGCTGACGACTCGAAACCGTGAAGCCCAGAAAATTCGCCGCCACTTCGGGCAGCTGATGAGCCTCGTCGATGACAATCGCGTCGGCGCCCGGCAGCAGATCGCCGAAGCCTTCTTCCTTCAACACCAGGTCGGCCATCAGCAAATGATGATTCACGACCACGATGTCGGCGGCCTGCGCATTGCGCCGGGCGTTGACGACGTGGCAACGATCGAAGGATGGGCACTCGGGCCCGAGACAGTTATCGCGTGTCGATGTCACCCACGGCCACACCGGATCCGAATCGCTGAGCTGCGTGAGCTCGGAGATATCGCCTTCCTTGGTGACCTGCGCCCAGGTGCGCACCCGATTCAACGCGACGGCGACTTCGCGCCGAAGGCCGCGAGAGACGGCTTGCTGCTCGGCCATCTCGAGCCGGTGCACGCACAGATAATTGGCGCGCCCTTTCAATAGCGCAACGCGCGCCGGACGACCGATCGCCGCCGACACCGTCGGCAAATCGCGATGGAACAACTGATCCTGCAGATTGCGCGTGCCGGTGGAGATGATCACTCGCCGGCCGGAGAGCAACGCGGGCACCAGATACGCGAACGTCTTGCCCGTCCCCGTGCCCGCTTCGACGATGAGCCGGCCCTGCGAGCGCAGCGCCTGCCACACGTGCTCGGCCATCGCGATCTGCTCATCGCGCGTCGCGAACCCAGGGATCGCCGTCGCCAGCGGTCCCTCGGCGCCAAAGATTTCCTCGAAGTCCTGCATCAGTTGAAAGTCGCTCTGAACCGAGCCAACGCGGTGGCTCCTGGCGCCAGCGGGTTCTCCAGCGTCCAGCGGATGTGGGTGTAACGCGCCGGTGGCGCGCGCGTGCCGTCAGTCTGCTTCAAGTTCTCGGGCCGGCCAAAGCTCTGGCCGCCATCGATCGAGAACTCGATCTCCGCCCCCGGCCCGGCCGCGGAGCCCGGCAGGTAGGTGGTATTGGCGGGTATCAATTGACTGACCTGGACCTTATTGGCGAAGACCGGCGTTGGGTTGGTAATTCGGACGGTGTAGTAGACGACCTGACCTTGCGAAAGCCGGGTCGCCGGCACCAGTCGAAAGACCGGGCGCTCAGCGGGTCCGGTGGTCTCGCGAACCTCGGCGACCAGCTGAGTGCGCAGCTCGACCGCCTCGGTGGCGCCAGCAAGCGTGGCGAACGTTGTCAGCCATGCCGAGACTAAAACCAGGGATTTCATCAAGATACGAAATATTCCTGCGTTATCCCATGAGCGAACGTGTTACGGAAACCCGACAGGCCATGCAGCGCGGAAGACGCTGGGTATAATCACTGGCACTAATACATCTATGAGTTTTCATGAAGTCGCGAGGTTGCCGCTCTAATGACCACGTCTAATGCATCGCTCAAACGCTGGGTGGAGGATGTCGCCCGCCTCACCCAGCCGGATTCGATCCACTGGTGCAACGGGTCGGATGCCGAGAACAGCGCATTGATCGAAGCGATGCTCAAGAGCGGCGATCTTATCAAGCTCAACCAGGACACCCATCCCAATTGTTATCTGCACCGCTCTCACCCTTCCGACGTGGCGCGCGTCGAGCATCTGACGTACGTCTGCACGCGCAATAAGGAGGATGCGGGCCCGAACAATCACTGGATGGATCCCATCGAAGCCCATCGCAAGGTCGACAACCTGTTCGCCGGCGCGATGAAGGGCCGGACCATGTACGTGATCCCGTACTGCATGGGCCCGATCGATTCGCCGTTCGCCCGCTGCGGCGTCGAGATCAGCGACAGCCCGTATGTCGTCGTCAACATGCGCATGATGACTCGCATGGGCGACGCCGCGCTGAAGCGCATCGAGCGCGAAGACAAGTATGTGAAGGGCCTGCACTCGATCGGCGATCTGAATCCCGACCGCCGTTTCATCATGCACTTCCCCGAAGAGCTCACCATCAAGAGCGTGGGCTCGGGCTACGGCGGCAACGCGCTGCTCGGCAAGAAGTGTCACGCACTGCGCATCGCCAGCTTCCAGGCGCGCGAAGAAGGCTGGCTCGCCGAGCACATGCTGCTCATGGGCCTGCAGAGCCCCGAAGGCAAGACCCATTACGTCGCTGCGGCCTTCCCGTCCGCCTGCGGCAAGACCAATCTGGCCATGCTCGTTCCGCCGAACTCGATGCCCGGCTGGAAGATCTGGACGCTGGGCGACGACATCAGCTGGCTGCATGTCGATGACGAAGGTCAGTTGCGCGCGATCAATCCCGAATCGGGTTACTTCGGTGTCGTGCCGGGCACGAACCGCAAGACCAACTGCAACGCCTACGACATGATCCAGCGCGACACGATTTTCACCAATGTCGCGGTGACCGAAGACAATCAGCCCTGGTGGGAAGGGCTCGAGACCGGCAAGCCGGCACTCGATTGGCAAGGCAAGCCGTACACCGGCAATGGCCCCGCTGCTCATCCGAACTCACGTTTCACCGTTTCGGCGAAGCAGAACCCCATTTACTCCACGCTCGCGGACGCGCCGGAAGGCGTGCCGATTTCCGCGATCCTGTTCGGTGGCCGTCGTCGCGAAGTTGCCCCGCTGGTTTATGAAGCGCGCAACTGGGCACATGGCGTGCTTGTCGGCGCGGGCATGGCCTCCGAGACGACCGCCGCGGCCGTTGGCCAGATGGGCGTCGTGCGTCGTGACTCGATGGCGATGAAGCCTTTCGCCGGCTACAACTTCGCCGATTACTTCGGCCATTGGCTCAAGCTCGGCAGCGGCAAGAACGCCAGCAAGCTGCCGAAGATCTTCCACGTCAACTGGTTCCGCCAGGACCGCAACGGCAAGTTCATGTGGCCCGGCTTCGGCGAGAACCTGCGCGTGCTGAAGTGGATCGCCGACCGCTGCGACGGCCGAGCCGAAGCGATCGAAACTCCGATCGGCCTCGTGCCTCGCAAGCAGGACCTGGACGTGAGCGGGCTCAACATGGATGCGTCCACGCTCGAGACCTTGCTGTCCATCGACCCCGCCGCCTGGCGCCAGGAAATCGATGCGATCGGCAAGTACCTGGATGAGTACGGCAGCCGCGTGCCGAGTCAGCTGCGTGAAGAGTTGAAGGGCGTGGCGAAGCGATTGGAAGCGTCGAACGCCGCGTAAAAACTCGAGCAGATGAAACAAAGCGGCGGCGCCTCACGGTGCCGCCGCTTTTTTATTTGCTGAAGACGGGCGAAAAAAGGCCGGACTCCCAGAAGGAATCCGGCCCTGCGATTGCCTCGACTCAGGCGCTGATTACAGCGAGCCCGGCAGCGTCCAACCCTGGTACCACAGGTTCGAGCCGTTCGGGTTCACCGCGCCCAGGAAGTTGTTCGCTTCGAGGAACGTGGTGTCCGCAGCGCTTTCCGAGTGAGCACCCTTGAACGCGGTCCAGTCGTAGTTCGCGCCGAGGGTGGCCTGCGCCACCGCTGTGGTGTAGTTCGCGGCCAGCGCCGGATCGACGGCGAACACCGTGGTCTGATTCAGCACCGCATCGCCGAACGGGCCGCAGTTGACGATGACGTTATCGAAGTACAACGAAACGTTGCGGTTGGCCTGCGCCCCGCTGCCGCTCACCAGCACGCAGCTTGTCACGGCGCTGCTCGGGCGCAGCGTAATGATGCCGTTGTGGAAGAAGCCGCCGGTGCGAGCCTTGAGGTTCAACGCAGTCGCGTTCGCGTCGATCGTGTTCACCAGGAACGTGAAGTTGGCCAGCGTCGGCTTCGACAGCATGGGGCTGGTCGTGCTGCCGTCGGTGTCAGCCTCGACGGCATTGCCGTCCGTGTTGTCACCCGCCTGATTGACGATGACGTACTGGATGTTGCCCTGGTAGCCCTCGTCCCAGTCGATCGTGTCGTCGAGGTTGTTCGTCAACACCAGGTGCTTCATGTTCACCGTGCCGCCGTACATCTCGATGGCGTCGTCCTTGTTGTTGTGGACTTGCACGTAATCGACCGTCGTGCCCGAACCGACGCCGACGAACGAGATGCCGTTGATCTCGTTGCCCGGCGCGAACGCATAGCCGCCTTCAGCGACGACCACATACTTCAGCACGCCGCTGTTGTCCGCGTTGTTCTTGCCGCCGGCGAAGCCCGACTCGCCCTCGGAATCGACGTTACATCCCTTGGTGGGGTCCGTATTGCACTCCATGTTGTTGTGCTGAGCATAGCCATGGAGGATCAAGCCGCCCCATTCGCCGGTGCCGTCGTAGTTATCGTCCTCCGAGCTGAAAACGATCGGCGCCGCGGCGGTGCCTTCGGCCATGATCTTCGAGCCACGGGTGATGATGATGTTGGCGAACGTGCCCACCTGCGCCTTGATCTGCGTGCCGGCTTCGATCGTCAGCGTGACGTTTTGCACGGTCAGGCCGTTGGCGAGCGTACCCGCGTTCACGCCCATTTCGCCGTTGCCATTGCCGACCGTCACGCGATCGGCGATGTACCAGATCGTGTTGGCGGTGAGCACGGTGCTCGCCGAGATGGTCGACGGCAGCTGGCAGACGTTCGTGCCAGTGGAGGTCTGCGGGCGCGCCGTAGCGAAGCTCGGGCAGGTGGAAACGCCGTTGCCGGGGTTGGTCGGATTGTTTGGCGCCTCGTTGATGGTGTCGCCTTCGATCGTCAACGAACTACGATCGCCATCCGAGCAGGCGGACAGCCCCAAGGCGCTGGCAACCGCCGCCGCGACCAGGACCAACTTATTCGAACGCATGATGACTCCTCTAACTTGAATATACGGTTGCTGTCGCAACGACCTGCTTTGGATCAGAACTTCCAATCGAAACCGGCTTCGAACTCCGCGCCGCGGCGGTAGCTCTGGAAGATCTTGCCGCCCTGCGTGAACTCGACATCCGAGTCCAGCAGATTGATGGCTTTGAACTTGAGCACGAAGTCGTCGAAGACCTCGTAGCGATAGTTGAAATTCAGGCTCAGGCGCGGCTCTTCGATGATGTCCGGATTGCCCTGGATGCCCACGTCCTGGATGGACTCGCCGTTCTGGTTGAGCAGCAGCGTGTACTGCTGGCGCGTGCCGATGTTGTCGTAGCCGAGGATCAGGTTGGCCGTGTAATCGGGCTGACCCTGCAGCTTGCGCGACTGACCGTTGGCGAGATCCACATCGGATTCGATATAGCTCGCGTTGACCGCTACGAACAAAGTATGCGTGTACGCAGCGTTGAGCCCGAACTCTTTGCGGCCATCGAGTTCAACGCCGTAGATCGTCGCCGCATCCGAGTTCTGGAACGTACGGGTGTTGCCCGCGGTGCCCGAGGCGCTCACCGCGACCCGCTCGATCGGATCCTTCAAATCCTTGTAGAACAGCGCGATGCTGGCGTTATCGGCATCGTTCCAATACTGCTCGAAGCGCAGGTCGTAGTTATCGACCTCCGAAATCTTCAGCAGCGGATTGCCGCGCACGCGGAAGTCGAACTCGTTGTCGTAGAACGTGGCGTTCGATGTTTCCTTGAAATCCGGCCGCGCGACGGTGCGAGCCGCGGTGGCGCGCAGCTGGCTCTTGTCGCTCACGAACCAGTTGAACGACAGCGACGGCAGGAAATTTCCTTCGTCGATCTCCGAGCGCACCGCCTCCTCGGCGCCGGACAGACTGAATGTATCGGTCGTCTGTTTGAACTGCTCGTAGCGTCCGCCGCCCACGATCTGGAAATTGCTGAACTTATAGTCGTAGCTCACATAGCCGGCATACAGATCGAGCTCGGCTTCGTAAGAATCGCTGGCCAGCGTCTTGTCTTCGAAGGCATAACCGGTCGAGGGATTGCCCGTGATGGTATCGATGTTGATGACATCGCCGACGCTCAGGTTCGGTGCATTGCTCTCGGCGCCACGGAAGCCGTAGCTGCGCGATTCGGATTCGCGCTCGCGGGTGATTCCTTGCAGACCGGCTGACAGCGTCGAGTTGTCGAACTCATAGCTCCAGTCGGTCGACACATCCAGGTTGTCGTCGGTCAGGTCGTCGTAGCGACGCAGCAGGTCAGGTGTCTTCAGGTTGTAGATGCCCGTACCGCTGCCGGCGCCGTCGGTGATCTGACCCGTGACCGGATCGACGTCATCGCCAGTGCGCAGGTCATAGCGCACTTCACGACGATCCGGCGATTCGCGCTCGGCGCGGCTTGCGGTCACCTGCCACTTCGCCAGCAGATTGCCGAGGCTGTGCTGGCCGCTGAACTGCTGCGCGATGAACATGCGCTCGACCCATTCCATGCTGTAACGATAGGACGGCACCAACTCGTCGCCGTCGAAACCGTCGGAGACGCGCACCGAGCTCTCGGTCGAACGCGACAACAGCGAATTCGACGCGAAGCTGTGATCGCCGATGCTCAAGCCCAGCGACAGCAGTCCGCTCATATCTGCGTTGTTGCTGTGCTCTTCGAACTTGAAGTCATCGAGCAGGTCGCCGCCGCTGCCGTAGGTGCGCGAGATGCCGTCCGTGCGCTGCGACCAGCCGTTGGTGAAATTGGCGGCCGCGAAATAACCCAGCTCCGAGTCGCCGATGCCCAAGGTGTCGCCGTAGTTGAGATTCAGCGTGCCCTTCGGCCCGGCGGTCGTGGTCGTCGGATCGAGATTGTCCTTGATGAGCAGGCCGCCGGCCTGCTGCAACTTGCGAATCGTGTTGGCCGACAGGTCGGTGCGATTCATCGCGTCCGAGATCAGCGGCAGCAAGCCATCCTCCTGGCGGCTGCCGTCGTCGATGCCGAAGAAGTCGAAGTCGCCGCTGATCGGATCGGAGTTGACCTTGTCGCCGGTGAGATCGGAGTTGTAGCCGATCGATGCGCTCACCGAGCCGCCGGGCTGATTCGGGAACGTGCGAGTGTTGATGACCAGGTTGCCGCCGGTGCTCTCGCCCGGCATGTTGGCCGTGAAGGTCTTTCTCACATCCAGCTGCGAGACCATGTTGGTCGGAAACAAATCGAGCGGCACCGTGCGCTTCGACGGATCGGTGCTGGGCATGGTGGCGCCGTTGAGCGTCGTCGAGACGTAACGATCGCCGAGGCCGCGGATGAAGACATAGCGATCTTCCTGGATCGTGATGCTCGGCACGCGCACGACTGAAGCAGCGACGTCCGAACCACCGGCGCGCGCCAAGGCCTCGGCATCGATGATGTCGACGATGTTCGCTGCCGCCTGCTCCGTCTCGCCGCGTTCGCGCTGGCTCACGACGACGACTTGTTCCACGTCGGCGGGCACGACATTCACCGCCGCCGCGCCTTCGCCGGCGAACGCCAGGTTCTGCTGGCCGTTGATGCCGCTGACGACTCGCACGTTTTGACGGAGCGGCCCGCCCGTGATCATCGGGTGACTCACCACGATCTCATAAGAGCCGCGAGGCAGTTCCAGCGTGTAACGGCCGTTCGCGTCGGTGGTCGCCAATGCACGTGCATTGCGAACCGCGACCGTGGCGTGATCGAGGGGCGTGCCGTTCAAAGTCACAACGCCACTGAGAGAACCAGCCGCCGCGCCGCTGCGCTCGGCGGCGACTTGATTCTTTGCATACGAATCGATCGCGACCGCCGGCTCCGAGTTCGCCGCGAGCGTGACGGTGATGTCTACGTTCTGACCGTCGGCGGCGTCGAAACGAAACACATGCACCGGCTGGCCGGAAGCCAGCACCTGCACGCTGTGAGGACCGGCGCCGAGATCGAAAACAAAACTGCCGCCGGCGCTGACCGGCTTCGGCGCGCCGCCGTCGAGTGAGATCGCCAGGTCGGTGGCGAGCGCGCCGTCGCGGAATACATGGAGCACCAGTTCGTCGTCGGCCGCGGCGGCATTGGCCAGGCAGGTCAGTACCGCTGCGGAAATGAGGTTCTGGCTGAATTTCTTCATTGAACGGGCTCTCGCCATCGCTGTTCGAGAAGATCGTTCCCGGCGGGAACGATCCTCGGTGCTACTAGGTTCGGTATTAATATGAGTGCCGGTCGGGCGGCGGCACGATGTTGATGATGCTGAAGCCAAGCCGCGCCGCCGTTTTCATATGAGGCGCAACCTTAGAGCGCACGTCTTACAAATGCGCTACTGAAATGTGACAGTCACATTACGATGCAACGATTGGCGAACGACGCAGCGGTGCGATTCCGGCGCGTAATGTGAAGTCGGGACAGGAATTCTTGCGGGCAGCCGGGAGCGGCCGCGGCGGCAAGTAACAGAATCGAATTATGACGGTGAGATTATGGCGCGTGCGGCGCGGTCAGCTGTGCTCTGACCGCTGCCAGGGGTCGCGCTATTCTTCGCAGACGTAGCGAACGGTCAGCGACGAATTATTCTCCGGCACGCGGCCGAAGCCGATCAGGCCTTCGCCTTTCAATTGCATCGTATCGCGCCGAACGAAGGCTTCTTCGCCTTCGCGAGTGGTGACGAATGTGCCGTTGGTGCTCTGATCGACCAGCTGAAACTTGTTGCGGACCAGCTCGATCTTGGCGTGCAGACGTGAAATCAGATTGCCTTTCACGACAATGTCATTTTCTTCTGCACGACCGATGGCGATGTTCGCGCGGTTCTCGTCGACGACGATCTCCTGTCCTTGAAACCGCAAACGCAGCCGGCGCGAGCGTTGTTTGTCACGACCGGCAGTGGTGGCGCCGAGCGCGATGGCGGGCAACATGCTCGTGGCATCTTCCTTCTGCCACAGCACCTCGAACAGCTCGTCCTCGTTGGTCTTGCCCTTGAGGGTGGCAACGTCGATCTGGCGCACGGCCGACTGCCATTCGGGCGCCAGCCGCTCGACCATGGCGCTGGTGATCATGATCTGCCCGGCCTTGGCCTGGCTGGTCATGCGGTTGGCGGTGTGGACGGCCGCGCCGAAGATGTCGCGGTTCTCGAGCACCACCGGCCCGAAGTGGCCGCCGATGCGGATCGCGATGGGCTGGCCCTCGACCTTCAGCTCGGCATGAATGCGGATGTCATGTTGCATGCGGCTGCCGGCGTTGATGGCGTCGTTCGCGGTGGGGAACGTCGCCATGATTTCGTCGCCGATGGTCTTGATGACCGTGCCGTGATTCTGCTCGGTGGCCGCCCGCATGATCTCTACGCAGGTCAGCACCATATCCCGGGCGCGCAGGTCGCCCATGACTTCGTAGATTCGTGTGCTGCCGACTACGTCGGCAAACAGAATGGCTAGTTCGATGTCCTTTCCCATGACCCCTTGGCGCTCATCGTCGTCTCCCGCCTCGTCGCCGCCCCATTGGTATCCTTGCTGTTCCGCTTGAGGTTCCCGGCCCGCACCCGAACGGCCGGGTACGGACGGCAGTATATACGACAACGCTACATAACCCCGCAGGATCCCTACACATTGACGGGCTGCGAGGGCCAAAAAAGGAGTTCGGATGCTCGAAATGGTTCCCCCCCACGCCCGGCGCCGCCCCGTTGGGACCGGTTCCGCCGCCAGTTTTCTGGCACTGTTGGCCCTCGCCGTTCAGCTTTCGGCCGGCCCGACCCTGGCCCAGGGCACGCAGCTTGCCGATTGGAGCGAGGCCGATCTGGCCACCGCAGGCGCCCTGCGCGACCGCGCCCTGAAAGGCACTTCCGCTTACGAGCACGTCAGCTCGCTGGTCACCGAGGTCGGTCCGCGGCTCGCCGGCTCGCCCGGCGATGAGGCGGCGGTGCGCTGGGCCATGAACCGGCTGGGCAAGCTGGGCTTCACCGGCGTGCGCACCCAGGATGTGCTGGTCCCCCGGTGGATCCGGGGCACGACCGAAGTCACTCTGCTGGGCCCCGCCGCTCAGCCGCTGGTCGCCGCCACCTTGGGCGGCAGCATCGGCACCGGCGAGGAAGGCATCGAAGCGCAGGTGGTCGAGGTCGCCTCGCTGGAGGCGCTGACCGCGATGCAGGCCGGCGATATCCGCAACAAGGTCGTCTTCATCAACCAGCGCATGGAGCGGACCAAGGACGGCGCGTCCTATGGCACGACCGTGAAGAATCGTACGCAGGGTGCGAGCGCGGCCGGGAATCTCGGCGCGGTCGCCCTGGTGATCCGATCCGTCGGCACCTCGGACGAGCGCTTCGCCCACACCGGCCGCATGACGTACGACGTGAGTGCGCCTCGCATCCCGGCGTTCTCGTTGTCGAATCCCGATGCCGACACCTTGTCGCGTCAATTGAAAACAAACAAACAGCTGCGGCTGCGCTTGAAGTCGACGGCCCGCGAAATGCCGCCGGCCTGGTCGGCCAACGTCATCGGCGAGATCCCCGGCACGGATCGCGCCGGCGAAATCGTGCTGTTGGGCGCGCACCTGGATTCATGGGACCTGGGCCAGGGCGCCCTCGATGACGGCGCCGGCGTGGCCATCGTCGTCGAAGCGGCACGCTTGATCTCGCGTCTCGATCGCAAGCCGTCGCGCACGATTCGCGTCGTGCTGTTTGCGAACGAGGAGTTCGGCCTGTCGGGCGCGAAGGAATATGCGCGACTGATCGGCGATGAACAGGCCAAGCACGTGCTGGCGATGGAAGCCGATACCGGCATCGGCCCGGTGATCCGGCTCGAATCGCAAGTGGCGCCCGAATTTCTAGGCGCTATCGAGAAGATGCGTGCAGCGATGCAGCCCTTGCCCATCGAAGGCGGCAGCAACAACGCCTCGGGTGGCGCGGATCTCGGCCCGCTTCGCTCACTCGGCGTCCCGGTGCTGGATCCCGTGCTCGATGCCAGCCTGTACTTCGACGTGCACCACACGATGAACGACACGCTCGCCAAGGTCGACGCCAAGGTGCTCGACCAAACCGTCGCCGCGTACGCCGTCGCCGCCTATCTGGCCGCGACCAAACAAGGTGATTTCGGCCGGCTGGCGCCGGTGCCGTTCAATCGTTGAAGGTGCCGTTCGATCGCTGAGCCGGTCTTCTGCCCCCTCCCGTTCACGGGAGGGGGTCGGGGGTCTTCCGGCTGATTACTCAGCGAATCTCGCTGAAATCCACGTTCATCACCGGATACTGCCGCCACTCGCCCACGGGCGCATCGAGGTCGAGCGCGCCACGATTGACAAGCGAGCGCACTAACTCAGCAGTGAATGCCTGGGTGAGCCCGCCGATTCGATAAATGGTGTTCGCGTCGACCGGTACCTTGCCCGAGGCGTCCGCGTGACCGACACCGCCCGACCAAACGAGACCGTCACGCGTAACGATGCCGATCATGATGGAGGGAATATTGCGATCGGCGCGCTCTTGCTCGGCCACAACCAGTGCCGCCTCGCCCGCCCGCTGCCAGCCCCCGTCGGTGTTGTTGGACGCCGCCGTCGCTATGGCAGGCATCAATGCCGCAGCCATGACCACGGATCGCCACATATCCTTCCCCTTTCTTGTATTCGCCGTTCGGGGAATTCTACCGTGACTGCTCCCTTCGCTTTCTTTCCTTTCTTCCCGCCTGCTGCGACGGGGCAGCTAGGCGGCTTGTACGATCCTCAAAGCGTCGAGCAGCAGCTCCGCTCCCGCCGTCGGCTGGCCGGCGCCTTCGGACAGATAGCGGCGCCATGAACGCACTCTGGGCAGCCCGGCGTACAAGCCCTGAACATGCTTCACCATGCTACGCAGCCGATGCCCCTCTAAGAGCCGGGTGCGCACATACTCCGCGTACTGTTGGATCACCAGCTCGCGCGCCGGCAAATCCCAGCCTGGATCGAACACTGCCTGTTCGAGCTGCGCCAACAGATACGGATTCGAATAAGCCTCGCGCCCGATCATCACGCCGTCGAATGTTTGCAAGTGAGCCTGCACTTCTTCGACCGTGCGAATGCCGCCGTTCAATACGAATGTGAGATTGGGGAACTCGGCGATCAAGGCGGCCGCGACGTCGTACTTCAACGGCGGAATCTCGCGATTCTCTTTCGGGCTCAGCCCTTTGAGAATTGCCTTGCGAGCATGCACGACGAATACCTCGCAACCCGCCGCAGCCACCGTCGCAATGAACTTGCGCAGGAACTCGAACTCGTCAGCCGCCTGCGGCATCGGCTCGATCCCGATCCGGCACTTCACCGTCACCGGCACACTCACCACCGCACGCATGGCGCTCACGCACTCGGCCACCAGCGACGGCTCGCCCATCAAACAAGCACCGAAGCGCCCGCTCTGCACGCGATCGCTCGGGCAACCGCAGTTCAGATTGACCTCGTCGTACCCCGCGTCCTCTCCCATCTTCGCCGCCACCGCCAGCTCCTTCGGATCGCTGCCGCCCAGCTGCAAGGCCACCGGGTGTTCGGCATTGTCATAAGTGAGCAGCCGCGCGCCATCGCCACGGACCAGGGCGGCCGAGGTCAGCATCTCTGTATATAAGAGAGTGTTCGGGCTGAGCAGGCGCAGGAAATACCGACAGTGCCTGTCGGTGTAATCCATCATAGGAGCTACACTGATGCGTCTTGCCCGTTCCAGGGCCGAAAAACCGAGCATTTCGCCGGGTTTTCCGCTGCTTTCCAACACCGTCATTTCTGCGCTATTTCCGGACATTTGTGGGCATTTATTGCTGGCAATTGTCCCAAATTTGTCCCCAAATGGGCTTGGGACAATTGGGAGGTCGCCATGGCCACAATCGTAACAAGAAAGGGGGAGTCGGGACCCAGCTTTCAAGCACGATTGCGGCTCACGCGGAATGGGGAGCTGATCCACAAGGAGTCCAAGACCTTCTCCACGAAGGCGGCGGCAAAGCTATGGGCGCAAGCACGGGAGGTCGAACTACAGGATCCAAAGGCTCTGACAATCGCCATTTCCGGCGGCACCCGTACCCTCGCCGCTCTCATCCGCTGGTACATCGAAACCTTCGAGACGATCTCCCCTTGGCAACGCTCAAAACAGTCTGCCCTTGAGTTCCTCGAGAGGCATCCGATTGGACAACTCGATCCCCTGACTGTCACGGCCGACCTTCTTATCAATCACATTCGGAATCGCCGCCTGAACGGCGCCGGCCCCTCCACCGCCGCAAACGATCTAGTGTGGATTCGGATCGTGCTTGACGCAGCCAAGGTGGGCCAACAGCTCCCGATCCCTTTAGATGTCGTGGACGAAGCTCACGAGTACTGCCTCAAGCATCGTCTAATCGCCCGCAGCAATCGTCGGCAAAGGCGGCCTACAAACGAAGAGCTGGAGAGGCTCGACGGGTACTTTCAGATCCGCGATCGACACAAATGTACCGTTGTCCCAATGCGGCGGGTCATGTGGTTTGGCATCACGTCCACTCGACGCGAAGCCGAAATCTGCCGGTTAGAGCACGCCGATAACGAGCCCTCGGGGCAGACAGGACTCGTGAGAGATGCAAAGCACCCGCGGGAAAAGTTGGGCAATCACTTGAGGTTCAAATACACCCCGGAGGGATGGGGCATCGTCCAGGCAGTGCAGCTACCGGGTCGCTACATCTTTCCTTACAACCCCAACACCGTTAGCGACGCATTCACAACTGCGTGCCGCATCCTCGGAATCGAGGATCTACATTTCCACGACCTTCGCCATGAAGCAATCAGCCGCCTCTTCGAGTTGGGATATGACATTCACGAAGTGGCGCTGTTCTCTCTACATTCCTCTTGGGATGACCTGAAACGCTATACGCAACTGCGACCCGAAAATCTTAGACAAGTCATCCGAAAGCCTTCGGGAGAAGTCGAGGTGATCAGTCCACCCATCAGAATCACGACATATCCGTGCCCACCTGCCGCGGAACTCATCCCACCAAACACTCGCGCGTCGAGAGCGCGAATATTCCGTCAACTCGAGGCTATGGAGCAGCGAGTGCAAGTGACTCAGTGAGAAGCAATTCAGCGTGATGCTCGATCTCGCTGCTTGTCGATCAACTCAGCCAGGTCAGTGGCACTCACGAGCCAGGGCGCCTTCTGCGATCCGAGGCGAAAGACGCGACATGGAAGCAAGCCCGTCGGCGCGCGTCGACGGGCTTCATCCTCACTCAGTCCGAAGTATTTGGGCGCGACCTTCTGTAGCGGGATATTGGCCTCGCCGAACTCGGCGAGAAGACCAAAGTATGTGTTGTTCATACAGCACCATCCAGACTGGTCCGTGGATCACACAGATGTTTTGTGTAATTACCAAATCAGGGTGTACGCCGGAACCGAAGAAATCAATGCAGGTATCTTGCGACTTCGTGTTCAAACTCTCGTCGCATCCAGTCGCAGGAGTCGCGCAGACCGCAACACTTTCGAGGCTGTCGCGTTCTGTCGCAGGCGAGCAGACATCTGTGCGCTTTGCTCCCGGGGGACGAACTTGATAGTGGGCTCCGCATCCGTGCGCGAGTGACGGAATAGCACCGGAGTGCCTCACGCGCTGTCCGCAGTAGAACTGCGGCGTGCGTACGGCACGCGCGAAATGTTGCTCCCGCGCGGCGTGACGTAACCACCTGAGGCAATAACTGGGCACACAAAGGACTCGTCGTGCGGATGGGACTCGACCCTGCGAATGCATCGATTCCACATGGCTGGCACCAGCGATACCGGTGAACAGTTAAAAGCACACGGGGCGAAAACTGGGGCGCAGTACTCACGAATCCGAGCGATCTTATCCTCTCGGCGTCAAGGAATTGTGCCGTGGACGCTTCGCCCCCTTATCTGCTCGGAGCACTTTACGGACATCCATCGTATCAAGTGCGCTCTTTGCGCCCTCGCGGGTGATGATCCCGCGGGCGATAAGATCTTCCAGCGCATCCTCCCATCGAAGCACACGCTGGTTCTGAACGTAGTCCCAGTCCCGCTCAGAGTCGCCGTGCGGAGGCAGGTCAGCACGAGCGATATAGGCATCCCAGATTCGATGCCTGCCCTGCACGTCAGCGATTTCACCGGCGCATAGAACTGCGGTGAGCACGTCCAGGGTACGGATCCCGTCCCGAGGGGTCGTTGGAAGCGTTCGTAAGACAGCACCCGAGACATCCTCCGCCGGCGCGTCAACGAGTAGGCACGCATGGGAGGCAGCTTTCAACATCGCCGCGCCCCCCGCATCAGGCCGCTCGATGATTATCCGCCGATGTCCGAACGCAAGGGCGCTCTCAATCGACGGGTAGATTGGGATGTCTGGGCAGCGCACAGAGAGATCGGAATCCCCCCGCCCGTACTCTCCCCGAAAGTTAGGCTGGATTCGCGCGACTGGTCCGACCTCATCAGTCAGCGGGATCACAGCCTCGAGCAGTGCATGACGATGTTCACCCAGACCCCAGCTACCTACCATGATCATGCCGTAGGGACGGTATGCAAGTGCCCGCTTGAGGATACCTGCTATCTGGGGCGGGACGGTCACAATAGGCACGATGGGTGGGCTGGCCACAGGCCGGACGGGACCTTCGACAAATCGGTCCATTTCGAGGAACTCACCAGTCTCGCTGACGCGGCCGCGCAAAGTTGGGTCGACATAGCCTGGCGCTTCGTCGAGTTGCAGCATCAGCGCCAGATCTGCATGAAGCGTCATCCGGCTCGGCGTCCGGGCGAGCACAACAACTCGATGATTGGCGCCGTCAACCAGGTTCGAGGAACACAGTATTCGGGCTGCGCAGTCTTCCCAACTCTCCTGGGTCATGTCCATCGGACCAAGGATGATGAGCGAGCCATTGGGTGCCCTGCGCAAACCGTTGGAGAAGATGCCCCGCTCCCCCAAAGCGATAGAAGTTTGCGCGCTTTCGCCCGCAGCCTCGCAGTACATCATCTCGCCCGGTGCCTCGCGCTCGTAGCGCTCGATGACTGCATCGATGGCGCCCTGTGAGGGCGCGACATAAATGCCTGGAGAAGGCCCCGTAGGCCACACCATCCGGGCGTTAATCGCCGGCGCTACAGTCGAATTCGCGCTCAGCACTCGTAGCAACTCATTGGCTCCGATCGAGATATCTCGCTGTTCCAGGAGACGATGGGTGAGCCGAGGCAATGGCCATGCTTAAGTTCATAGCCGCGCTTGGCCAGAAATTGACGCAGCCGCGCCGCTAGGATCTTCAATTGCTGAGTATCCATATAAGCTCCGACGGGCATTTATCCGGCGCATGCTTTGCGGGTCGCCCGATGGAGTTATGTGGATAACCTTCGGACTGTCAGGAACCGTCTTCGTCGTACCCTATCGGGCGCATGCGGCAGGTGACGGCAACCGGCAGTAACTATACCACCGCGCGGGACATCGGGCGCAATCCCAGCCCGTTGTTGCGGGCTGTGGAGTCGATGTCGGCTGAAAAAAAATAGCGGGTGTCACGAGAACTGTTTGCCGTGCCGGTACAAGATGTCACCCACCCGAAGGGACTAAACCGTGCGCGCGATAAGCAATGCATTCATGCAACAGGTTGAAGTGGTTCAGAAGAATCGCTGGGACCAAGGCCCCCTAGAGATTGCCTTCGTCGAACCGTCTCCGCGAATCTCCGGCACTGAGCAAGGGTTCAAACTCCAAGTTGCTCTTCATACATGGAATCAGAACTACGCCGCCGGACAGATCCGACCGGGCGACGTGTTCGAGGCAGTGACGGCTCGCGTGCCCGGCATCGAACACCGTACCAATCCCAACATTATCCTGGCACCAGTGACTGACGCGGGCGTCAGTGAGCTGCATGTGATGCTCGCATCTCTTCTACCGGATGCAGTGCTGCGCGAAAGCGGGCTCACGCGCTTGCGCGCGAATATGGGACTCATGCTCACTGGCCGCTACGATCTTCCATCAACGTTCCCGGTCAAAGTCGAGCAAGCATTCGCTGACGTTATATGGTCCAAGCTCGCGCCCCAGAAGCGCACGAAGCCAGAGTTCTTTTCAAGATCCTCGCCTCTGCGCCTACTAGCAGGGGATGCCAGATTCTGGATGAACCGCATCTATCGAATCGCCCTTGACCGCCGCGAGAACGGATTTGTTCCGGTCGTTCAGTCCAACGAACGCTGGGACTCAATAGATGACCTGCGAAAGCAGTTCCAGGAAAGTATTCCGGCGGAAGAATATGCCTGCTTCGATCTAAGACGGCCTCTGATGGGCGGCACGATCTGGGATGAGAATGACCACAGCGAACGCGACACGGTATTGGAGGAAGCGATTCAAGGCGCGGGCATCATGGAGTCGCTGACCCCCGTCATTGAGCTTCTCCAGCGCCAGCGTGCTCACGAGGATTTTTCATCGCGCGTCTCTTGGATCAAGGAGGACTTTGAACGCAGCTTCTATTCGAAACGAGCGAAGCTCAAAGTAGAACTCATCGAAACACTCGACGATGCGCCCGTGTGGAGCACCGATGAATGCGAAGGATATGGGGAGGTTTTGTTCCGAGACCTCATGGCCGCATTGGACGTTCGAAAGCGCCAACTATTCCTTGCGCTACGCATGGGAAAGACGGTGACTGAGATCGCTGCGAGCGAAGGGCTCGCAGGGCACGCAGCACTCTCCCGGCGCGTGCAAGCATTGAAAGCCAAACTCGCCCAACTACTGCAATGATCGAGCCCTGACAGGCCACCATAGATATAATCCAAAGCGCGCATTGCGATCACCCCTGGCACGCTAGGATTTCGTAGAACTTGCGCATAAGCTAGCTCGAACGAATAAAAGCGCGTGCGGCCAAACACGCAACAACGGATCCGCACCGGTCAGCTGTGTTCCGTACACACAGGGGAAATATTACTAATGGCGCGTGTACTAAAACTAGACTCGGTAAGCGACGACATCCACAGAGGATTGTCGCGCTCATTTCAGTCTGGCCACATCAATTTCATGATCGGGTCCGGCGCCTCGTGGCCAGCAATTGCAACCGCAGGCTCGATCGAACAAGAGATCGTAAAGCTATTCGACAGCAACAAGGAAGATGATGGTTATCTGAAATTGTATGACTTTTTGACCACGATTCAGACGCCCACCAACGATTTGCTCGCCGACGCCGAGAACGCAAAGAACGCTGAAACCGTTGGCCACTATGTCAAATACCTGGGCATCATAGAGGCGATATTGAGCGAACGCCGAACCAGATTGTTGCCCAAGCAAGCGACGATCTTCACTACCAACTACGACTTATTCATCGAAAAGGCATCGCTCTCATATCCATCTCTGCGGCTGAATGATGGGTTCAGTCGTACGCCAAGCTTGAATGGCCGTGCTGACTACTCCTCGCGCACATTCTTTACGACGACATCCAGTACAGGAAACCTATATAACTACAAAGTCGACATCCCTTGTATCAATCTCATCAAGCTGCACGGATCTCTGTCCTGGAAGAGGGACGGCGACAACGTTCTGTTCTCTGTTGAGAAAAAGCCCATACTTCCCGATGACAAGAGCCCAGCAAAGGTTCGGGAATTCGTCGATGAGTACGCTGTTGTTTTGCCACAGACAAAGAAGTTCAGAACAACGCTGATGGAAAGCACATACTACGAACTACTCAGGATCTACGCTAACGAACTTGATCGAGAAGGCACCTTGCTTATTGGCTTTGGGTTTTCCTTCGGGGACGAACACATCCTTGGGATCACGCGGCGCGCCCTGAAGAATCCGACATTGAGACTTGTTGCATTCGCATTCAGCGACGCAGACACAGAGGCATTCCTTAAGCGATTCGACGGATACAACAACGTCGAAGTAATCGCCCCTCCTGCAGGCAGAAAAATCGACTTCAAAGCCTTCAATGAAATCCTAGGAAGCGTGCTCCCGGCGCTCAACGAGAAAAAGAAATGAATGTTACAACGCCAACCCAAGATGCTGTTCTACGGATTGGCGAGGTCGCTGGCGTAGATGGCCGGAAGGTGTATGTGCTCGTCGACAAGAACAAGAATCTTTCAGACATGTTCTTCGACGGCGACATCCTCAGAAACATATCAGTGAACAGCTATGTCGAGATCCGCAAGGGATTTCTGAGCCTCATCGGCAGAGTCGAAGGCGAGAAGATCGAAGACGACTATTCCCGTACAGGCGCCGAGAACTTTGAGGCCGTAAATACAAACAAGAGAATCCTGACAGTGGCCCTTGCCGGGTATATTGACGAACGCGGGAAGTTTACTGGCGGGACGAAGGAACTGCCGCTAATCGGAAACGAGGCATACATCGTAACTCGCGATAAAATCCGGCTCGTTCACAACCTTACTAAAGAGGCAGACTCGCCGTCCGTAACCATTGCCAGCATCGAGGGACACGATTTCGACATCGAATTCCCCGTTGATGGCTTGTTCAATAGCCACATAGCGATCTTCGGGAACACTGGCAGTGGGAAATCAAATACGCTTGCGTACCTGTACCAGGAATTTGTTGGCACGTTGTCGAAACGGAATCCGGCGGCGTTTGAAACGAAAATTAAACTTCTTCTCTTTGACTTCAATGGCGAATACACCAGCGCTCATTGCATCACTGAGAACAAGGTAGTTTACCGCCTCTCCACACGGGAGGCCAATGCGGACAAGCTTCCCATGGCAGAGGGCGCGCTCTTGGATATCGAGGTTTTATCAATCTTGTCGGATGCGACAGACAAGACACAAAAGCCATTCCTCAGCCGAGCCATTCGGTTCTACAAGAAGGTTCATGACGCAGACGACGGAGACCCAGAAGCGTACTTGAAGAACATTATCCGGAATCGAGTGAGAGATGTTCTGCAGATGAGCGACAAGATTCGGGCATTCTTGTTGTTGGACTACCTGCGCGAGATCTTGCCCCCAGCAGAGGATGAGAATGGCGATCCTTTGGACTTGGCCGGGGATTTGGCATGGCACAACACCGTATCGGAATTTAGGATCAAGCCCGACGGGCCGTTCTTGGCGCAGAGACCTGAAAAGATCCTCGAAACGCGCCTCTATAATCATGTCGCCAATTTCAAACTTGGCGATAGCCTTCTTTCCAGGCTTATCGTCTTTTTATATTTGCACCTGATCTTTGATGTGCTGGCGAATCGGGCTCAGAACGAGCATGTCGCACCAGTCATCAATAGGCTCAAGGCCAAGAAAGCCGACATTGATCGAGTATTCGATCTCGGAAGTGACCTCCCATTCTGGCAGAAGAACTTTGTTGTTGTTGGTCTTGCAGACCTTAACTTAGAGATGAAGAAGACACTGCCTTTGCTACTCGCAAAGAAACTATACGCTGAACATAAGACGGAAGGCCCTGATAAATCGCTGAGCATTCTTATCGATGAGGCGCACAACATTCTTTCTACAGCTTCATTCCGTGAGACTGAGAGCTGGAAGGATTACAGGCTCGAAACTTTCGAGGAAATAATTAAAGAGGGGCGGAAGTTCGGAGTTTTCGTTACGATATCAAGCCAGAGGCCGAACGACATTTCGCCGACGATTACATCTCAGGCGCACAACTACTTCATTCATAGGCTTCTTAATGAACGCGATCTCGCCACGATCTCCAGCGCGGTGTCGTACATCGATCGTGTAACCGAAGAGTCCATTCCGACTCTACCAACGGGAACCTGCATTTTCAGCGGGATTGCCAGCCAGATGCCACTAAAGATCAATGTGAAGCCACTTCCCGATTTGGGCAAACCCCAGAGCGATACGAGAAAATTCAGTGCACTTGTTCCCAAACAGCAAGGCGCTTAGACGCGATCGATTGAATCAGGAAGCCCAGCGTGAGACACCACCGAGACAACAGACTCGCCAGCTTCGCCTGCCGCCGAATAATCCCGTATTCAATGGCTGCGGCCTCGTGCCCAACCGATATTCGCCACAAAAGCACGATAGGCGAACACTCCCAACAACTCACTTCCTAAAGAGTTCTCGACCTGTCTGGCGTCGAACTCCTGAGCCGACGGACTATGTCGACGGCTATCCACTCCCGGTCGACGTAAGCCGGCGGCATTTCGTTTACAAACTGCCGCACCCGGCTGGCGAGTTCGATCTCACCATCGTGCTTTAGCAGTTCACTTACAAAGGCCCACCCTCGCTCAACGTCGCGCCGAGTCCGCAGCAGTTTTTCCTTGCCACCCAGCTTGACCCGCCCACTACGCAACTCCTTCGCCACAGATTGCACTCGCTCCTCGAAACGAGTCGACTCCCCTCGGCGCATTGCTCGGTAGATCCCGTCCATCTGATGCGTTCGAGTCACGCCTCGCACCGCGCGCTCCGTGGCGTTGGCTGCGACACCCTGAGCGCGTAGTGCCTCTGCGAAATCCCGCCGCCATTGCCGCAACGTGTCCTTGCGGATGTTCAGTCGCGTGCCTTGCTCGCTGACTGCCTTCAGGACGAGGTGCACATGGGGATGATCTTGATCCGTGTGCAGCACCATCGCGTAACGATGCTGAAGCGCGAACGTCTCCTGGGCGAAGTGACGAACGGCGGCCAACAACTTGCCTGGCGGCGTTCCTTTAGGCATCGAGAACATCACGTTATGTACCAGCTTCGATGGCTTCCTCCCTGGCAGGCCCCTGTAGACTACCTTGTCTTCGCGCTCCTGTAGCGCAAGCCCCCAATCTTCGAGTAGTGCCCTCTCAGCTCCCTGCAAGTGGAGCCGCTCGCCATCATCCGTCTCCAGCTCGAGCCCGCCGCGCCGATCGATGTAACGTAGATGTCTCCACACGGCGCCCACGGTGCGCCCGCCGCCCGTCACCTTGATCATGACCTCGGGAACGCGGGCCACTGTTCGACCGATCTGCTCCCGCTCGGCGGGAGTGAAGGTTCGGCCATGACCTGGTGAACGCCGGCCGTAGCTCGCTATATCCAGGAGTGGTTTCTGGCTGCGAAGATCGACCGTGCGCTTACCCATGGCCAGTCTCCCAACTACGTAGGTTGGCGTCGATCAATTGCCTGACGTGGTTCCTCAGACCTTCGCATGCACGCAACAGCGTCTTCAAATCTTCCCGGCTCGGGCCGACTACCCTGCCCCCTTGGTTCGCATGTCGGGCGAGTTGGTTGAGGTTGCGACCGATGGAACTTAGCTGCCCGACCGACTGCGTAAGCAACAACCGCTCCTCCCTGGGCAGTGGAGCTACGCCTCGCAGATGACTCCGAATCACTAGGGACGCATATGTCGCCATTGGCATTCCCCTGGCCTTGGCACGGGCGTGGAGCAATGCCTGATCGTCCGCCAGAAGCCGGACCATCAATCTCGCCTGGCGCGGCATCTCATCCTTCGAGTCGGCCTCGAGCACCACACCCGAAGACTGAAGCGTCGTCTCAATCAGGCGCCTCAACCACGCCGACTCTGTGAGCTGCTGCTGACGCGCGATCGCTTCGACGACTGCATGTGTCGTCGCCGGCAGGCGTGTGCGAAGGATGCGCGTGTTACTCATGGGACATGAATGTGGCCCATGAGCAGCCGAAAGGCTATCCTGCCTATTTCACCTCTTTGTGCAAAAAGGCCCTTGGGTGCTGTCGTCGATTGTTTGCTCCAGCCGAGAGCTGCGGCGCTGACCATCCAGATGCTTAAGCCCACATCGATGTAGCGGAAGGCGGTTCTGCAAATTTGCACGGTAGCGGGCAAGCGATGGACGCGGCCTCCACTCCGCGTCCACCGGGCACTGTCTTACGCTACGTGAGCACGCAACAATGCGGGCAGCCAACCGCTACCCGACAGCTTCTCCTCGGCCGACTTGGCGAGACTGCCCTTCTTGAGGAGCGCCATTGCGCGCACTGTCTCCGGCGGAGCGGCTTGCCCGACAGCCTCCAAGATCCGCCACTTCGGTAGGCTCGCGAAGTACCCGTCGGCTGTAGGAATCCACCAGTCACGCATGTCGAGATTCGCAGCCTTCGCTACCTCATCAAAGGGACTGCGCCGATCATCCGACTGCACTCCATTCAGGCATCGCGCGACACAGTACGCAATCAACTCCTTCCGCGTCTCTTCTGTCTGCTCCATGAGCCATCCGAAAAGCGCTTCCGCATCCGGCAAAGACGAGCGCAGCCTATCGTACTGCTCCCGCATATCTGCATGAGCCCGAGTTTGGACCACGTCATCCGCGTCCCGCTCAAGCTCCGGCGGTTCTAAGTCAACCCTTAGTGAACTGCCTCCGCGAGCGCCTGGAGCATAGAAGGTGCGCAGAACAAGAGCGTGCACAAGCGCAACGACTGCTGTGTTGGGCTGCTTCACCAAGGCAGCTTGAAGCGCCACGGTTCGGTAGACCGTCAAGCGTCTGGTCAATGCGGCCGAGTGCGTGCGCGGCTGCTTGTCAGTCTCGCCCCGTCCGTCTGCCGCAGCGGTGATCGCCCGTCGGCGGTCCTCTGGTCTGATGCGATTCCGATCGACGATCACCTTGCCATCGCTTCCAATGGAAATGATCGCACCGGCGACAGCCAAATCGTCCGGGTGGGACACACACAGTGAATCCTCCACCGCCTCAATCTGATCGTCGAGCGCCTCCCGTTCCGCATGCAACAAGGTCAGCGTCTCCTCGTCGCCCGTGCCTTCGATCTCCTTCTCGATGGCATCAAGACGCTCTTGACCGCGCCGGAGGCGATCAGCCTCCTCCTCGGTAGGTTCACGAGATATCGTCCGGACCCGCCCATAGGTAGCCCGCTTCGAGCAATCCATGCTGAGATCTACCTCCACCCAAGCGAAACCCTCCTTCTTCACCGCTGCCGCGCGCCTGTCCAGTTTGTCCTTGGCGATACGCTCGACCAGGGCACGATCAACAAGATAGATATCGTCCTCGTCTGAAAATAGATCGCGCCGAACCGGTCCGCCAGCTTTCTCGTACGCCTTCAACGTTACAAAGCGCGCCAATGGGTCTGTGATCGGCACCTCCTGCAGAGTGACTGCGGCGCGAATATCCTCCGGCGTTCTGCGGTTCGGCGGCAGCTCCTTCCATACTTCGCACTGACGGGAATGATCCTCCGTGATTGCAAATGCCATCAGTTGCTCCATAGTCACCTTTCCGTCCCGATACAACGAGATGAAGTCCGGAGCCACATTGGCCAGCTTCAAGCGCCGTTGGACGACAGACGGTGTTACTGAAAACTGCGCTGCCACGTCCTCGATGGTGGAACCATCGTCGATGAGCTGCTTGAACGCCACGAACTGATCTGCCGGGTGCATCGAGGCACACAACTCATTCTCCGAGAGGCTAATGCCCCTCGGACTAGCATCGTCGTTCACCTGACATCGCATCAGCGCGTCTTCAACGATGCGCTTCCATTTCACACGCAGTAGCTGCGCCAGCCGCCGCCCTTCACCAGCAGTGACCAAGTAATAGCCGGTCGGCTGGCCGTCATCAGCCCGCTCCGTCTCGACCGTCATCTCGTGGATCTGTCCGTATGCATCGATGTTTCTCGCCAGCGCTTCGATGTGCTGTTTAGTGTGCGGAGTCTGTCGAACATTTCTCGGTGATTTTTTCAGCCGGTTCAGCGGAAGCAATCGCGACTCGAATGAACTGTTCATGGTGCATCTCCAGTGTTGAGTGTGAGAGTGGGGATAAAATTTCACCCCCGCTCACCCGCTCGCAAACCGGATTTCAACCGCGCGAAAAGATCGAGATGCCGGCGGGACCGGAAAAATCCGTGCCCCCAACGGGGCGAAGCAGCGCGTCTGCGCGCTGGCGCGGATTTTGTGAACACAGCGATGATCGGAGCCAGGCGGCAGCGAAGAACACCATTCTCAACTCCGATAGCTTGCTACAAAGTGAGGGAGCGACAACTCGCCCCCTCCTATGTGGACGCTTCACAAGAGCCCGCGCTCAGCCATGGACTCGATCGTTGCGTCCCCGACCACCAGATGATCCTCGACTCGCACGTCGATGAGCGCCAAGGCTTCCTTAAGTCGGCGAGTAATGAGTCTGTCTTGCGGACTCGGCTCAGCGACGCCGCTTGGATGGTTATGAACAAAGATCACGGAGGTAGCGTTGTATGCCAACGCTTGTTTTACCACTTCCCTCGGATGGATCGCGGCGCCGTCGACCGTTCCACGGAATAGCTCAACGCAGGCAATCACTCGACATTTCGCGTCAAGATATAGACAGGAAAAGACTTCATACTCCAGACGCCCGAAACGCAGTTGCAGGTACTCTCGAGCCGCGCGCGGCTCGTTGATGGGATCACTCAGAATCATACGTTTCGAGGCCAACCGAAGGGCCACGGCAATCACGGCGTCATCGCTCAGTTTCACGTATCTGCCGCCATGCTTTGCAGATAAGGTTGTCGTAAACCGCTCCCGATCAGGCAGTGAGCCGGATGATGCGTGCCCGGCCGAGTTGTCGATGGATCCGTTGCACTCACACATGGATCTCTCCTCTTGGGCAGGCGGGATTGCCTGCATCGAGGACCCGCCCCACCGAAGCGCAGCCGTCAGTGCCGCGCGAAGCGCGCTCGCGAGCACGACGCAGTCGCGCGCAGGCATTGACGGCGAGAACGGTGGGGCATACTCATTGAATGCAGGCAATTCGCATCAGCTCGCCAGGCATTCGGATGGACGGACCGGATCATCTGAACTGTGACATCGACTCCGGTCTGGGAAGTCCGAGAATCGCGCGTAGCTAACGCTGAGGCGCGGACCTGTAAGTCCACGCCTCAGCAGAGGTCACAAGCCTTCTACGGTTTCGAAGTCATAGCTGAAGTGTCGCCAGCCATGGATGTGAGTCAACTGATCTCTCACCAACTCCCATTCAAACTCGCCACGCGAACCTTCCGCGTTTTGCCAGCCCGGGTGGCGTGTCTCGAGCAGCTCTCGAAAGAATAGTGAGAGAGCTCGATAGGTTTTCGAGCTGAGTAGCGGGTTGAAAAGTACTAAATTTTCGCTATAGAAGAGCGGATCGCTCATTCGTCCAGTGTCCCAAGCACCGTCGTACACGATCCGCACATACGCTACATTCGACCGCCGCAGCGCTGCCGCTACTGCCGGCATCCTTTGGGACAAATGTGGAGTTTGAGACCGCTCTTCTCGCGCGTCTGACGAGGTTCCGTTCGTTCGGTCGCTCATGATCGCTCTCCGCCTGGGCGGGATTGCCCGCGCTCGATCCAGCTCGGCGCGCGCAGCCGTCAAGAGCGGAGCCGCCGTCTGCGGCGGTCGTGCATATGCACGACTCTTGGCGGCGAGCACGGCGTGCTATCTTCGCGCAATCAGGCAATCCTCCCTACTCTCGACATTCGGAAGTACGCTTATCCCGCGTGGGGTTGGAGCGCATCCTTGCGCTCCGCGCGCTCCTAGACGCAGCGACCCAACGTCGCGTCACGCGCTCTTGTGCTCGTGAGTGAGTTTGTTATCAAGGACATACCAATCAAACTGTCCCCTCGCTCGCTTGTCGCCTTCCTCAGCGTACTGGCGCACAAGTATCCCGTAGATGCTTATCACCTCAGCAAGTACCAGAATCGGGCATGGTGATAAGCCGATGCGCTGCTGAGCATCGACACAAGTTACTGTGAATGTCGTCACGCAGTTCTCGCGTTCATAGACCGCGACCAACTGCACGATGCCAGCTTCGCGAAGTTGACTCGCCAATTCCGCGAGCCTTTGAGATACCGGGGCGGAAGCCATCGCATCTGTGTCGGTCGAGTTGGCGTCAGTGCTCTCCATTGAGTCGTTCATGACATCTCTCCTTCTCGGGCGAACTTGCCCGCGATAAGGCACCGACTCCGATTCGGACGCCAAAGAGCGAAGCCGCCGTCCGCGGCGGGCGCGCCTCTGCGCGACTCTTTGGTCGGTGGAATCGGAGTCGGTAACTTCGCAACAGGCAAGGTCGGCCATCCAGCAAGGTCAGGCCGTATGCGCGAACAGAACAAAGCGAAGCGCGTCCACGCAATAATGCGTGTGAAGGGGAGCACCGGCTAGTTCAGCGAAGTACCCGATGCTCTCGCTCAGACGATTCACGTCACCAAGCAGCGAGCTCACGCATAGTGCCGTCACTCGAATGCTTCACAACGCGATTTCCAGCCTTACTCGTCGCATCGAATGACACTTCCGCCCAGACAGCTGCAGGCGACTCGATCCCGGTTTTGTCCAGAAATCGGCGAATCGACCTCAAATCGGACGGTTCGTAAGCGAGGCTAAGATCCGAGGCGTAGGACAAGATCTCGTCGGTTTGGGAATCCACCCAACCGATGTGCAGATAGAACTTGGCGGTGGGCCGGTCGTATCCAATCGTCACGCGAACGGGCTGTTCCTGCACCTCGGCATCGAAGATATGACGACTCATGACACACTCCGAAAGATCGCAAGCGAGATTGCCTGCGGGAGTGGCACGCCACACCGGTCTTCAGCTTCCAGGTCGCTTGCGCCTTGCGAGGCCGTCCGGCCTCGGCCTGGAAGGTGAAGACCGATGTGGCAGACTGGAACAGGCAGGCACTCAATGTGGCCTCGATACGCATTCTGAGTGTGGACAAGAATGGGAGGGACGCCTCCAGCGCCCCTCCCACTTGGCGTTACGCCAACTCAACCATGGCTCGCTCCCACAAAGCTGTGTTGAGTCGAACGCCCTCGCGAATTGCACCGATACCTCGCATCCTCACCTGGCGTTTGGTAGCAGTAATCCGTCGAGCGCCGCCGCGCAGGAGGTACTCCTGCACGACATTGAGCGTGTGCCACAAGTCGGTTCCCTCGTCCTCAGGACGTCTTGCAACAAGGAGCTCGGCCGGAGAAACGGCGTGCCCAACGGGTTCATCGGGATATCGAATAGCAAGCGCGTCGCTTGCAAACTCGAGACGTTGTTCCTCATCCAGAGGGAAGTGGCGCATCCGATCGATGACAGCACTGACCTCGCCGAAGTGATCCGAGAGTCGCAATGCTGCCTCCAAAACCTCCATGGGGGCGCTGCCCCGATGTGGTACTCGCCAGCAGGGAAATGCGGTGTCGCTCACGATCATGCCGTTCCCACAAATTGCTCGAAACAGAGCGATCCGGACCTGGTACGCGCTCGTCCCGTCATGCGAGTTGAGTATCAGGATCTCCGGCACAACTTCCCCAATGAACACGGCGGATTTGGCTTTCCGAAAGCGCAGGGCGTGACATGCAAACTCTGGCTGCTGTTTGCGAGAACGAGATTGCGCGGCTTGAACGACGTTGAAGCCGGCCGTGCTCATAGTTTCGATGACGCTCGAGGTAGGCAAGAACGCGTACCTCGTAGACAGCTTTGCATGCGGAGCTGTCGTGTATGCTGCTGGTGTTAGCCTCTCCAGTTGCGCGCGATCAAGCCCATCGTTGAAGGCGCTATCGATCTGGACGTCGCCGAGCAGTGTCTGGATGGTATCCATGACGATTCCTCATTCGATTGATTTGGGCGGGATTGCCCGACGGGCAGACATCGCGACGTGGCCCGTAGTCAAGGATGCAAACCGCCGCAGGCGGCGAGTGCTTCGCACTCGTCCTTGACGGAGGGATCGCCGTGATAGTCTGGCCCGTTCAGCAATCCCGCCGCGCGTATCGTCAGTTTTGTTATCCGTCGGATTTACGACAGGCCTCTGCCGAGGAGATGCTTGCTCAGGGGCGTTACGTGTCGTCGCTTCGTTCTATCGTGTTCGATCGTCGCTGCGACCCTCATGGCCGGACGGCCCATCAGACTGAGTGCCACCGCGCGTTTGAGAATGTACTGGAGTATCAGCTTGGGCGTGAACGGTTAGAGCCGTTTGTTTCAGGCGCATTGCGACGCCGGCGATGAATTGGAGCCGCTGCTTCGGATCACTGAGACGGCGCTCAGCGAGCACGCGTGCCGCCTTCATCGGAAGCATCGCTCGAGCAAGTTCCGGATCTTCCTTCGCCGCGCGCTGCGCGGCGAGCTGTTCGTCTCGGCGGCGACGGGCGGACTTATCCTGAGCGGCGAACCACTCAGGTTTCTCGGCACGCCATTGCACACGCCCTGTCTGCGGGTCTTGATCGAGCCGCCGAAAGGCGGCCCGATCGCCGATGCGCACATGCGTCGCCGATTGTGCGATGGCCTTGGCGAGTCCGCGCCCCCACAACGTCACCACGCCTCCTGATGTGAGTAACCGTGCGTAGTAGCTCGGCGCCTCTGTGGGTTGAAATCGGTAGCGCGCGGTGCCGTGCCCCAGAAGCTTGCCTTCCATAGTCTCTGTGCTGATGCGGTGATCGCGGGGCGCAATGGTGCGTTCTGTCGCACCGGGTCGCGACGGTGCAGCCGGTTCGGTGCGTGCACTGGTCTGCGTCGGCGGGCTCTCGCGGCCGGCCGTCGCGTCAGGTTGCGGCGCATCCGTAGAGGTCGACTTCGTGGGTGTACGCGCGTTCGGCCACACATCCGCGAACGTGGCTCCGGTGCGTCGGCGAGTCGGCCCCTCACTCATGCGAAGTACTCAGCCGGATGCGGAGACACCGTCACGGTCCCTCATGCTCGGTGTACATGCCATGGGCACGAGAGAAATAATCTTGCGCAAGCCGCCGCTCCTCGCTCCCCAGCGAGCAGTAACCGTCGTTACGCGGCCCCTTAGCCAAATTCTTGAACGAGCAGACGTCCGCAATGAATGCTCGGAGCACCACAGTGGGCTGCTGCCGGTACGCACGACATAGCTCGCGAAACTCTCTCGGTAAATCGATGGTCACCGTTTCCAGGTCCTGGCGGACAAGCGAGCCGTTGCCACCAGGAATCACACCGACCTTCGTTAAGAGGTACCGATCAACGCGCCGACCATCAGCACGCAGAAGCTTCCATGCCCACCGATCACTTGCCGAATCGTCACGTTCGGGCGCACGACGCATTCTCTGATCAGGGTATGGCCGCCAGCCCCAACCATGTGGCATCACACCGAGGCGCAGGACGCCGATCTCTCCGACGCGCCACCAGCGCAGTTCATCGCGGCGCGAAAGCTTGAGCAGGTGACCGCCGACGAAATAGAGAGTGCCGTTGTGAGCGTCGATTCTCAGCAACTCGACATCGTAGTAATCCTGGACGACACGAGAATCCGTGGCCATCGGTTGGTCCTCAGCTCAAGGCGCGCGCGGGAGTTCGTACGCGCTGGACTGTTCGCTCCCGCAACTGCGGAGCTGCGGGTGTTGCCTCGCTGTCGAGCACCTGCGATAACTGTGCACGCACTCCTTCAACGAACTGACCTCGCAAAGCGACGTCGGGTATCCGAGCCTCTGCGAGCAACTCAGCTGCCCTGAGTGTCGCCAGCGCGTTCGTGAGCGCCGAGTCGTCACGCGCGGATTCCCGTGCCAAGGCGGACGGCTCATGCAATGCTTGGCTACGAGGGCTGTACGGGGAACCGTTCGCGCGAGAGCTGCCATTCGACCCGCGTGCTTGCTGACGCACGTCCCATTCGTTACGGTGAGCGGAAACTTCCTCTTCTCCGAGCACACGTCCCTCCGCATCGCGCGCAGGCCGTTTCACGGCAACGCTCTTACGGCCCGTGAGCTCCACTTCAACGAGGTCGCCCTCCTTCACTCCGGCTTGATTCAGGGCGCGGGGGAAATCAACGCCCCAGAGTTCTTTCGTCCCGTTGGCAGTTTCAAGGCGAACGAAATAGGACGGCTCCTGGTCGTCGCGGAATTTGTAGCGGGCTTCGCCATGCTCGATTAGCCGCCCGGCATACACCCGCGAACGCTGCGATCCACTGCGCGTTCCTTTGCGCCCCCCATTGCTCACCACCTCTGGCTCGAGTGTCGATACCGCAGGCGCCGGATCGGCCTGGGGTGGCTTGGCGCCGTGCCGATTCGATGCCGTCAAGGGCGCATTGCGCTCCCGATTCGCTTCGCGTTCGAACGACATCTGCGTCTGCCGGGGCATCTCGGCCCCTCGTTCAGGGGCGGCTGACGCCGCAGGCGTCGACATTCCTCGATACGACGAAGGAATCACTGGTCGTGGCGGGTCGATCAAAGGTTCAAGCGACTCTTGCGCAGAGCGAGCTTTGGCCAGGTCGCGTACAAACTGCCGCTTGTCCTGTTCGGTCGGCTCATAGCCACGCACCACTAGCCCAGCGTAAGTCGCCTGTCGCCATGCCTCGCGCCTGAAACGCTCCGTACCAGAGACGGTGATGTCATTCCAACCGCGCGCCTGAGCAATCTCGACAAGGCTGCGCACAACCTCAGTGTTCTCGGAGCGAGTAACTACCTTCTTTCCTTTGTCCTCGAAAGCGACGTTGCCACCCGGAAAGTAGTAATAGCGCCCCATTCGCACGAAACGTTCGCGCACATCCTCTGGGACTGAACGCGTATCGAGCGGCGCTGAGCGCGGCGCCCAAATGGCTGGCGGTCCCGCCTGTGGCTGCGATGCCGCCCTTGGCGCGAATCCTTCTGGCTCCGGCTCGAGCTCCGGTAATAGCCGTCGGGCGTCCGCGCGCGACGCAGCTGTCGGATCGGCCTGATAAGTCCACGGAGGATCCGAGGTGATGCGCTGAACAGCTCGATCGATCCAACTAACGATCGCCGGTGAGGGCCGCAGCTCATTTGTCAGTGGCTCCCCGCGGGCACGTTTGCTCGCTGGGCCTGCGGGCCGTGATGGCGGTGTTGGCGGAGTAATGTCGACCATGAACATCTCCTCGCAGCTAACGGGTGCGCGCACTCGGGCGCGTGGTCACACGGGGACCGACGGCTATGGGGTGCGACGAGTTTGACGACGATGACGTGGCAGGAGACGAAGCGGCTACGGATGGGGCTGCAGGCGCATCCGCCGTTCGTCTCTCGAGGACCGGCAGTGGCATACCCCGCTCAACAGCGTGCGCCAATGTCTCGCGGACCAGCGAGACGAATCTATCTCGCTGCGTCGGGGAGACTCTCTCTTTCGCGACTCGCCGCGCGGAATCGAGCGCGAGGTACGCGGGCAGCAGCTGCGGGTAGGTTTTGATTGCTTCGCGCGGATGCAGTCGCTCGCTCCGCAAGGCTTCCGCCGCAAGCAGTGCCTCGTCGTAGAACGCTCGCTCTTCAATCGCCCAGTGAGTTCGCGGTGAGTCGAAGCGGCGTTGCTCAACTACCTTCCCGGCACTATCGCGCGCGCTGTAAAGAACTGTGGCCGGCAGAATACTGTTCTCTCGCACGCCAACCTGCTCCCCGATCTTCGGTTGTGTGCGCGATTGCGCGAGCGCAGTCTTTAGCGCCGGAGACCAGAACACACGCTCGCCACGCTCCGTCGCAAGCTTCACGAAATAGGACTGCGGCGCGTCGGGCTTGCCCTCGTGCCGGCCGGGCCCGTGATCAATGAAGCGACCGAAGGTCACGCGATCCACCTCGGGCCGCGGCGGATCGAGCGCAGCGGCAGCGACGTCTGCTGCGCGTCGCCACGTTCCGGCTACGGTTGACGCAGCGGATGGAGAGCGCTCGCGCGGATTCGCCATGATGGCTCACCTCGTCTCGAGCGCGGCCATGAAGCTGTCCACGGCGGTCTGCATCTCCGCGTCGCTCCAAGGCCCATCATGTGTAGGGAACTCCACCTGCGAGAAGTCACAAGCGAAGTCTTCCAGCTTGAGTTCATCTAGTCGGTCGAGGTCAGCGGCCGCTGCTGGCCGCGCACTCGTGGCGGCACCTTCCGCAGGCAGGACGACGGATGCTTCCATGGGGACACTCTCTGTCTGGAGATTCGGGGAACGACCGTTCATCGCGCTGGACGATTGCGAGTTATAGGATCTGGGTAGCGGCAACGTTGGGGCCGGCAACAGTCGAGCCATAAAGCGGGGATCGCACCAATAGCAGATTTTTTGAGCGCGAATCGGCCGCAGCCCCTCGCAGAACACGATCTCCTCATGGCTGCCGAGCTCTTTCACCTCCTGAGGTAATAGCAGCGGTCGTTTCTGTTCGCTCACCGATATCGTCGCACCTCGCGATGACAGACCCCATCCAGCGAACTGTGGAAGCGAGCGCGAGCGCACGCGCACGGTCGTATCGCCAAGATCCTCTGAGATCTCCCTCGCATCCTCATAATCCCTTGCCGCAAACGCGATGCGAGCACCCAAACTCTTTAGAATTGTTCGGCTGTTCTCGGGTCCATACACCTCGCGCAGCTGCGAAGGTGCCTGAAATACCATCAGCACTCGCACGTTGTAACCGGGCACATAGCTGATGGCTTCTGACAGAATCGGAATACGGCCGAGCGCCGGACATTCATCCAGCAGCATCATCACCTGCAGCTTCAGTGTCGGGTCGTGTTCCGGGAGAGTACGCGTCTGCAAACCGATTGCCTGCTCGAAGAACAGCGACAGCACCGGACGCAGCCGGTGTAAATCGTCCGGATTGACTGCGACATAGATGCTCATGGGCCGGCGTCGCAGGTCACGCAGATCAAAATCGTTGCGCGCGGTCGCTCGATCCAGAATTGGGTTTAGCCACAGATCGAGCCGGCTCGTGAATGTTTTCCGGATCGAGCTCGCGGTCACCGGCGCAAGATCGATCACATCGTAGAGCGCACGCACACACGTCGGCGACAAGGGATAGCGGCCGCTGTTACGGCCTTGGACGATTCGTTTCCAGTGGGCACCAAATCCTTCATCGTCAGATGCCATGCCTTGCCGCAGAATCTCGCCCACCGTCTTTGGCAAGGACGGCGTCTCGAATAGATACAAGCCGATGCCCAAAAAGAGCGACCGCGCCGATGCAATCCAGAACGGATCGGTACCAGGGACTTCCGGATAGAGCATGCTGCCGATGCGCTGCAAATCGTTGACCCGCTGATCTGGAATCGGGCTCACATAGCTCAATGGATTCCAAGCGGCGGTAAACCCAGAGTCAGACAAGGGATCAAATAAAAAGCAGTCGTAGCCTTGAGCTGCACGGTATCCGGCGGTGATCGTCCAGTTCTCTCGCTTGATGTCGACGCAGACCGCACTACCTGCCCAATTCAGGAGATTCGGAATCACTACGCCGACACCTTTACCCGCCCTCGGCGGCGCGGCGAGCGCGACGCCTTGCTGACCCGGAAGGACGAGATATCGACCGTGCATCTCGCCGAGCAGAAGCCCCTCCTCGCCGAGCAGCCCGGCGCGCTTGATTTCGCGTCGATGTTCGAATCGCGCAGCGCCGTGCAGTGGACGGGGCTGCGGCCAGCCCGCCGCAACTGCCGCGATGCCCACCACACCGAAACTCAACACCGAGCAGACGAGCACGCGTCGACGTATCTGCGGTCGATCGCCGTAGTAATAGAGATATCGAGATGTAGTCAGCGGCGTTGCGTTGAACGCGGCAACATCGAGTGACCACAGTAAGAGATAACCCGCAAGCCACTGCGCGACGATCACCGCAGCGGTACCACAGGCGAGCACCCACGCCGCTCGTGAGATCGGACGTTTATGCGCGGTAGTCCTGACTGCGCTTGCGTGCAGGCTCATACCACACCTCCGTGATGTATCGATCCCGCCCGTCGCGCCCGAACTGCACGACGACGTCGACCAACTGATGGAGCAGTTTCCGGATGTCATCAGGCGCAAGCGCCGCACCGGCGCGACTCTGCTGGACAAGCAATGTCAGTTGCTCGAAGGCGAGTGTTGCGCTCGACGCGTGGATGCTGGTGATCGAACCGGGATGACCAGAAGCGACCGAGCGCAGATAGTCCCAGGCCTCCTCCGCGCGCAGCTCTGCGAGCAGAATGCGATCGGGCCGCAGGCGCAACGAACATTCGAGAAGCTGCTTGGGCGATACCGACGCGCCGCTCTGCCCGCCCTTCGAATAGAACAATCTCACGTGATTCGGGTGGCGATCGAGCGTGAGTTCGGCCGCGTCCTCGATGGTGATCAGCCGCTCGTGGACGGGGATGTCGCAGATGAGTGCTCGCGTGAACGTGGTTTTTCCGGTGCCTGTAGCTCCGGAGACGATAATGTTACGTCGGGTATGCACGGCGAGGCGCAAGAACTGTTCGTAGTCGCCAGCGGCCAGCAGACGCACAAGCGTCTCCTCGCTACCATCCAGCGCGTCACGTGCACGACGGGTGCGACCAAACAAACCTTGAGCGGCGAGTTCCTCGAGCGACCAGGTGCACGGCGACGGGCGCCTTATCGCCATCGTGATAGTCCCGGCCGACGCAGCAGGCGGCAAGACGATCTGAATGCGCTCTCCGCCAGGAAGTGTTGCTGATAGCAGCGGCGCATCCTCAGCGATGCGTTGGTGGGTCGAATGCGCGATCAACTTGGCCAGACGCAAACACCAATCGAACGTTGCGACGGGCAACGCTTCGCGCTGCCAGCCGGACTGTGATTCGACGAACAACTCCCCTGGTCGGTTGATGCAGACCTCCGTGACCTCGGGTCGCGACAACCACGGCGCGAGCGGACGCAGAGTCATCGCGAGGGAAGTCTGCGCTTCGCGCACACCCCGCGTGTCTGGTGCGGCGACATCAGCTAAGGCAACAGCACTACCTCGTGAGGCGAAGCTCATAGATCCTCCGGAAGTCAACATCTCGCGCCGTCATGACCTGGATTCGATCGCCTTGATGCACGAGTACTGTGGGTGGGATACCGATGGTTTGGCGCAGCACTTCGGTGAGCACACCGCTGGACGCCGAGGGTTGAACGACGACCGCGCCATCACCCTGTTGAGATTGCGATGCGGCTTGTACAACGCCATCGATGACGGACACCAAGATCGCGGCGCCGAACCGCTCAAAGAAATGACGGTTCACGTGGCCCGGTAGTCCTGAACGTCCGAGCGCATCAGTGCCGGGGGATTCGAGTGGCACGACGACTCCGTTGGGCGTACGCGCTTCGGTCCATAGCACGAACACCCGAGCGTTCCCTTGGCGAACATCTCCACGGGTCTCGCCGAAGAGCGTGCTGCCGCGTTCTATCAGCACGACCCTGCCATCCGCGCCAAACGTGTCGGTCGCGGTCACACAGGTGGTCACACCCGCGAGACTGGTGTCGATCGCCGTGATCAACGTGCAGTCGACCGGCGTACCCTTAGACAGCAATAGGTGCCGCGACGGCAGCACACGCGCCTCACTCGCTGGCAACACGCTTGGCGTGAGCGAGCCTTCAAGCGTCGACGCACCTGCCGCCGCGGCGAGATCGCGCTCAGTACCGAGTTCACCGCGGGATATCGACGGGGGCGCTGCTCGGCCATCCCGGGTGGCCTGGCTGATGCCAATGAACACAGTGCCGGTGAGCCGCCGATCGACCGGCGCCTGGTGCGCTGAGCTCGCAGGTGTGCCCGCGGACCCGGCACTGGCATCCGGCGCAAAGACGTGCACATCCTGCGCTTGTGCAACACCAGGCAATGGTGGCGGCTCACCGAGGGCTCTATTCATCCAGGATGCAGACTTGTCCTCCACCGGCGCATCCAGCGGCACAACGCGCGGCGCGTGAATTGGGCCGAGCGGAGGAACAATCATCTCCGACTGAGCGCGCTCACGTGTGGCTCGTTCGGCGCTTGCTTGTGTGCGCTCTCCACGCCCGAGCGCATGTGAGTAGTACCACGCTAGAAATCCGACACCTATGACTGCCATCAGCCCGATGGCGAGCGTGCTGCTCACCCGACTTTGCATCGAACGGACGCGGTTGACGGAGGGAATGCCACGCTCCCCAGCAACGCCGGATATCGACTCGACGCGCTCTTGCGAAAAATCACCCTTCGCTTCAGCGCTCGGCGGTTCGGACCCTGCGTTGCCCGCAATCTCACCCACTACGCCA
This sequence comes from Steroidobacter agaridevorans, assembly GCF_009932555.1. Taxonomy (GTDB): domain Bacteria; phylum Pseudomonadota; class Gammaproteobacteria; order Steroidobacterales; family Steroidobacteraceae; genus Steroidobacter; species Steroidobacter agaridevorans. Next base: position 672,762 of record NZ_BLJO01000003.1, on the reverse strand, counting down.
CTGACGTCGTCATGCGATGACCTGCTCATGGGTGCACCTGCCTGACGTCACGCACCACGTTGGGTGAGATCGTCCCGTTGGGCAGTCGCTCGCCGCTACCCGCGTAGCCTCGATTGACGATGCACCCGACGAGGCGTCCTCGCCGCAGAATGAGTCGTGGCGCAAGCCGATGGATGATCACCTCGCCGTCCTGGAGACTGAAGTTCAACAGCGCCTCTGAGCCGTCCTGGTGTCGCACGAACATCGCTGGGATTTCGCTGCGCGTTCCAAAACGAATGCGCGTGTGAACACCGTCATCCGTCACCGCATCGGGCTTGAGAGCCGGATGGCCGCAGTACCAGTAGTCAACATTCACGCTTCGGCTAAGCGAAGGCGCTGAGTCCGAAAACGCCCGCTCCACGCGCGACCGATCTGACTCCGGTGCCGCTGGGTACGAGAAGCGCAACGAATACATCGGCGGCGGTTCCACCTCGCGAGCGAGGGGCTCAGACTCGACGTGATACTCAAAATGGTATCGGCGCCGATCCGTCACTAGGATGAGATTCGTTGCGACGAACGGGACGCGTGGTTTAAGAAACAGATGGTGATCTTGAACATCAACCGCGATGGCCTCGCTATCTCCAGCTCCGAGACCTCGATACTGCTCGCCGGGTTCGAGCTCTATGTGAAGGGCATAGCCGACCGCGCCATTCAGGCGATACACCTGATCGGCCACGTACGGCAAGGAGCGCACTCTGGTATCGACCACGCCCGACAAGCGCAAAGCATCCTTGCTTGGCATAGGCAATTCATCAGCGAGCACTACGCAGCTGACGAAACACAACCCGATGCAGGTAAGCCGGCCCCACATGGCGGTCACTCCTTTGCCACTGAATCGCGCGTTCCGGTACGCTCGCCGGCGGATTCAGCTTCGGCGCGATAGTCGATAATGCGGAGACCCAGTGGATTCCAGCGCCGTACGTTCGGATCCGAGGCCGGTTTGGTATACGCGTACTGAATGGTCGCGATCCAGTACGTGCGCTGTTCGTCCGCTCCGTTGCCCCGACGAAGTGCCTTCGCGAATCGAACCTGTGCAAGATCAGAGAGTCCACTGCTGCGCGTGAAGAATGTAACGCTCTGGACGTCTGTGCGGACTGTCGACCCGTCCTTGTAGACATTCAGGGGTGAAGCCGGATTCGCGGTCGCCCAGTCCGCCGCCCACACCTGGTTGCGTTGCGCGGCGTGGAATGCAGCACACTCTTCGTAGTCACTCTCGGCCGTCGACCAGGAGAAGCGCTCGCAGACAGTGACGTAGTGAGTGAGTAGATATCGAGTGATCGTCTCGCTCAACGTGCCACTCCCGTCGTACGGCGGAACGACATCGACGATGCCGGTGCGCGAATCCACACGCACGAGGAATGGTTCGACCGACTTCAGTGGCATCAACAGCATCAACGCAATCACGCTGGCCAACAGACACACGATGCTGACGCCGGCCACAATCCAGGCAGTGCGTGCTCGCCGTTCGAACTCGCGCGCACGATCGCGATCCCAGCTCTGTGCCTCAGCGAAGTAACTGGCCAACGACGGATCGGTGCTCATGATTGCTCCGGCACCTTCGGCTCACCCGTCACCGGATCTTCTATCGTTGCCGGGAGATTGATCGGCGACAGGCGTCGATCGCAGTCCACCGGTACGGCCCGCTTACTTGCACAGCCAGCGAGCACTACCACCACCGCCAGTAACATCCATGCTTTCATGTCTTGCTCCTTCTCTTTGGATCAGCGCCGTGCTGACGGGCTCACGGCGTTTTGACCCGTCAGCGCTCGTGACACCCGGCGGCCTCCGCCCAGCATCGCGCTGCGCGCATGGAACCCGGCCTTGCGAGACAACGAATCCCAACGCGTGGTTTCCTGGTCCAGCAGTGCACCTCGCGTGAATTGCCGGAACGAATTGGAGGCGTGACCCATACCCCAGGCGATGGCCGCACTCATCACGCCAAAGCTTGAAAGCGCGATGCCGCTCGCGAGCCCCGCCGCCATCGGCATCACCTGGCGCATGATGAGCAGCGTCAACCCGGAGGCGAGCCCTACCCGGACCGCATCGACAATCTGGATCCCCGTGCCGACCGCGGCGACCTGACGCGTGGTAGCAATCAGCATCGTGAGCATGAACGCAGCAATCATTACAGTGAGCAACGCGATCAGCGCGTAGTTCGCGAGCTGCGCAAGCCACGACTCCAGGAATCGTCGCGTTGCATTGAACAGCGCCATTACCAAGAACAGCGGGCCGAGGCTTAACAGCACGGCCAGCGCGACATGCGATAACGCGAGAAGAAACATCGTGTACACTGCAGTCACGCCGACCAGCAGGAAGACAATGATTCCGGCGGCGTAGTAAGAGATGTTCCCGCCAAAGATGGAGCCCTTCGCCAGCAACGACTGCGCCGCATCCGCTCCCTGAAACATGACGTCGTCGGCGATTCCAACAGGATCATTCGCACCCACCACGGCAGCGGCAAGCTCCGACGGTGCGTGATAGAACATTTCAACGATGACATCGTGGTAGAGCCACAAGCGCATACTCAGGCCGAGTATCAGCGCCAGCATGCCGATGCGTTTCAAGCCTTCAGTCAGAGGCTCCTCGATTCTGCCGGTGAGGTGAAGAAAGCCCCAGATCATGACGTAGAGCACGGCCACCGTGGCTACCGCGGGCTCCAACGCAGTGGCGACTCGGACGACCATCTGCGCGATGTAGTCGAGCAGTATGTCGTTCAACCAACCATAGAACTGAGCGAAGAATCCCACGGCGGCACTCCTTGCGCGTGCGAGAACTAGAACTGCAGGGGTGGCAACTGCCGCAGCGAGCCAATGTCGGTGATGGCACGCTCGAGCAGACGTTGCCGCTGCGCCTCGGATTCCGCCTGCGCGGCCTGGCGCAGCACTTCGAGCTTGCTTTGCTCATTGGCGAGCATCGCTGTCTCGGCGCCGATACGCGCCTGAAGATCCAGCACGGCTTTCTCATCACCCGCACTGGAGATGGCATCGATAAGCTGTTCGATGCTCGCGAATCGGTTACTCGTCGCCTGCAGCGCTTGGCGCGCCAGCCCTTGCATCATGGCCGTCGTGCGTCGCGTGGCCTCGATATCTGCGCGCTCCGCCGGGGACAGAGCGGCAAGCTGGGCCGCTGACAGCACAGCATTCGCCCGTGTCGCTGCGTTCACTTCTGCCGCTAGGGCACTGTAAGCGCCCTGAGCTCCTTGCGCGGCGGCGACCAACGCCGCCCAGTCCTGCGGCAGATAGTTCCGATTGACTCCACGCAATAGCAGTTGCATGCCTCGGGAGCCGGTGATGGCCCTGTAATGGGAGCGTTGGGCCTCCAACTGGTTACGGGCCGTGTCGAGCTGCTGCTGCAAGGTCTGCAGCTGCTGCACCAACTGGGCGATCGCTCCCACGTCAACCACAGCCCATTGCGCATGGGCTGCGGATACCGTCACAAGCGACAATGCCCCTATTGCGATAAACCGACTCAAAAGCGATCGCATATAGCCTCCCCGGTAAATGTTCAGGCCCCGATGGACCGATACTCCGCAAGAAACACTGGCAGCCACGTCTCCGGCGCAGAACCATGGCGCTCGATCAGTTCCCGCATAAGCGCCCCAGTGCCGGCGCGTCCGGACAAAACGGCGAGTTCATCCGAACATCCCCGCAGATCGAGCGTGCACACAACGCTGTGATGACCCTGCTTGATAAGGCAGCTGCCAGGCCTCAGCTCGAGCTTGACCAGCGAGAATTCGCGCTCCGTCAAGCTACATCCATCGATGTAGTCCTCACGCGTGGCATCGGGATTAGGCAAAAACAACTTCGTTGCGGTCTGCTCGAGAATGACCCGAGAGATGCGGCTACCAATCACATTGCTTGGGCTCTGCGCGGCCGCAACCAATGCGGCATCGAGCTTGCGGAAAGTCTGCAAGCCGTCCTTAGCGAAGCCGCTGAATGCCTCGTCATCCAGTTGCCTGGAGAATTCGTCCGCCCAACACACCACGCGTCCGCAGCCGACGAGGGTGCGTACGAGGTGGAAGAGATACATGGTGATCGGAGTCCGCACGCGCGCATGCTCGATGAAGTCTGTGATGTCAAACCCCATTACCGCGTGCTCCGCCAGTCCTGGCAGAAACACATCATTAGGATTGTCGAATACCCAAGCATCCTCGCCACCACCATCGGCACACCACGGCGCGAGTCGTGCACAGATGCCTTCGGCATCCGTCACATCCAAGTACTCGAGCACGCGCGATAGACGGCGTGTTGGAGGATCGAGCGCCATCACACCGCGCAGCGCCTGATCGAGCTCGTTCTCCTCGCGCGCCGAAAGCGGTCGATCGGGTCGCCTCACGAGCACGCGCAACCAGTGACGCAGAAAATCCACGTTGCCCGCTGTGGGCACGAGCTGCAGAGGATTGAATCCAGTGGCGATGCCATTGCGCAGCGGCGCATACGGGCCGCCCAGCGCGCGAATGAGAATCTCAAGCCCGCAATCCTTGTCGATTACGATTTGCGTCGTGCGAAATCGGGTCAGCATCGTCAACAGAAACCCGATCCACACCGTCTTACCGCTGCCAGTCGGCCCGAGAATGAGCGTGTGGCCAACGTCGCGACGAGCCCCGCCATCCGTGGCGCGCGGATCACTCGCATGCAAGGAGAAATAAAATGGCGAACGGACGGGCGTCACCAGCAGAGCTGCGGCCTCGCCCCAGTGATTGCCCGTGGCCCGACCGATCGGATAGTTATCAAATGAAGCGAATGCCGCGAAGTTACGCGAGGTCACCGGCGCTTTTCGGGGGCGCATGGCGAAGTAACCTGGTAACTGCGACCACCACGCTGCCTCCATCCCGAGATCTTCGCGAGCGAAGGCGAACTGCGTGTCGACGAGCAGACCAGTCGCCATTGCTAGCCGATCGTTCAGTGGCTTCAACCGACGCGCCACATCCTGATCCGCGGTGTCCTCGGTCAGCTCTGCCAATACCTGCAACGACCAGTGATGGTCCCCCATCACCCACTCGCCGCCGGAGAGTTCGTCGAGCGCCACATGCAACGCCTCCGCCTGCGAGACAGCGTAGTCACCGGCGTTTCGCATCTGGTTGTGCTGGCGAACGAGCAGGCCCTGAGCGGTGGCGCGACTCAGAAACGTGAATGACTGAGTCATCACGAACGGGAATGGCGCCGCCAGCAGTCCGTTGAACATGCCCGGAGTCGTAGGAGTGCCGTACTCGCGGATTCCCAGCATGCCAGCCACGCGCGTAGCGGCGGCCATTCGGTACTCGATCGCCTCAGCACCGAAGATGGGACGCGTGGCACCGAGCACCTCGCTCAACGGTGCGCGCGGTAGAGCGACCACCCGTGGTTCCGTATCGAGCAGCTGCGTGAAGAACTCGAGCAGCGTCGAGAATGGCCGTCCTTCGCGCTCCACCACTCCGAGCGTTTCAGGATCGTAGGCTTGCAAGTGCTCGGTCATTGTCTGTCTCAACTGCGCGCACTGCTCAAGCGAGTCCAGAAGCTCAAGTGCCGCTCCGTTGGGATCGGTGCGAGTGAGCAGCCGCGCAGCCAATCCAGTGGTGCGTCCTGGCGCCGGTCGATACACGAGCGAGACATACAGCTCATTGCACATCAGCCGGTCGCGCACACGCTGTCGATACGCATCGAGCAACTGTGCGGCGAAACCGGGCGAGAAGTCGCCCTGAGGCTCGACGCTAACTGCGCGCCGAATGACATGCGTCCAGACAGCCAGGTGGGGGCTGGCGATCGTTCGCCACAACACGTTCAGCCGTTCGTGGCGAACGTTGAGATCTTCATCATCGGCGGTCGCGAAGCTTGCACCATGCAGACGCATCGTTTGCACGTAGTCGCCGCCTACGGTGCGCACTACGTTGGGCGCGACATGGGCGGAGTACGGAATGCGATCGGCTAGTCCGGTTTCTCGTTTCGCCCGTGCCACGGAGAGCAAGTCACGCATACATGCACCTCACAGCCGAACGTGCGGCACTCGACGCCGCCGTCCCTCGCCATCTGGCAGATCCAGCAGCAGCGGGCTATAACTCGTGCCGCGCCAATACCGCATCGTTCCGACAAGTGCCGGCACGCGAGTCCTCAGCCACAGTGCCGCGAGATCAAAGAACCTGACATCGCGTTGACATAGGAGCGCGGCTACACCGTGCAGTGGGATAGCAAGTAGCAACGTGAGCAGGTTCTTGCTCAACAGGAACACTTCCATCGTGATTACCATCTCGCCCAGCAGCGCGAGGTACGTCACACCCCATCGCATCGGCGGGCGGGTCGCACCGACGAACAGTGGGTCCAAAGTGAGGCCAGCGTTTCGTTCGCTCATGACGTGATCCTCAGACACCAAAGAGGCCACGAATCCAGGCGACGAATTGGGGCGCGCCGAAGATGACAGCAATGCCGATCAGAACACCGATGGGCCAGCCCCAAGAGATTCGACCGGTCGCCGCGACGATGCCAAGGACCATCACGAGAATGATTGCGATAGGCGTAGCGATGGCGACAATGTCTGTGACGAGACTCTGTGCCCCGACGTGGAACGGCGATGCCTGCGCCCAGACCAGCGGTGTCGCGAGCAACAGCACGCAACCGAACGCCACCGTGTGCAACCAAATGATACTTGGCGCAGCAACATCGGATTGGGTCGTCACGGTCTGCCTCCACTGCATCCGGGCGACCGGCGGCCGCCTCGTGGGACAGAATCAAATCACCGCATCAGCCCGCGCCGTGAGCGACGAAATTGTCGTGTTTGTTTAAAAACATTCCTGATAGAGGTATGGTTCAGGAGCGATTCACCGGCCATGCGACACCCTGCGACAGGACGCAACAGGTTGCGACAGGGATGCGCACATCTCGACAGAGGAGCGTGAGCGATGATCTCCGAACCGCACAGCCGCCCCCTGCAAATATTTCTCACCAGCCTGAAGCTCGCGTGGCGAGCGATGTCTGTTCCGATCTATACCGTGCTGGTGATACTGGAGCCCTTCGTGGGCTTCTTCCTGAGCGCGCTGACCGTACTCGGGGTTCTCACGGCGATCGGCGTGAAGCTCGCGCTGCCGGACGCCCCGTTCTGGACGCTGCTCGCGACTGCGCTAGGTTTTGGCGTGTTACTGGCGGTGTACTACCTGCTCATGCGGCTGTTCCGTCCGAGGTGAGCGGGAACCAACCGCGACAACTGACGAATCATCGCCCTCACTTTGCCGACGCTGTCTGATCGTCATTTCGTAGTAGAACGCGGTTCCTCCACCCCATAGAGTGGCTGCGGCGCGCTCGCGACGGACCGTCGTTCAGCGAGACCACACTCCCGCGTTGCTCAAACATCAGTTAGTGACACAACGACTAACATCGAACACTCAAGCGCGCGGCGTTGTGTTGTCCATCCTGAACGGAATGCGTCGGAAATTACCGATGTAATGAACCCGTCATTTATAATGCAATCCTTCTCGCACAGTGAGGTGCAGGCGAATTTACGTCTCAGGACAGAGGGAGAGCCATGTGGAACAGGCGCTCTATTGATACGGATTTTCGAACACGCCAATCCGCTCTATGCTTCGCGTTGCTGACAAGCAGCCCGTTCACGATCGCACAGTCCTCACTCGATCAAAACGACCTTTCGAGCGGGCCAGCACTCGCGCCGGCAATCCATGCAACACGACTGGACTACTCGGAATGGGATATTCCTGAGGCCGTCACAGTCATTACGCAGGAAGACATTTGGCGGATTGGTTATCTGGAAATCTCAGAGATCTTTCGCTCTGTTCCCGGCTTCCGCATTGTCAAGACGGGTGACGAGTCGCGCGTGTCTTACCACGGCACTACCGCGCGGCAAAATCGCCGCATGCGCATTACGATCGACGGTCACACAATACTGGTGGCCGACGGTCAGTACATCGAGTTCGATCGCCTACCGATTCAGTTGGAGGACATCCGTCGCATCACCATCACGCGAGGCCCCAACGCAGCCGCCTTCGGTGAGAACGCCTTCCTCGCAAGTATCAACTTCGAAACGCTCGGCCGTGACGATCCCCGCGGGCTGTCGCTGCGGGGTGGAGGTGGTGACAACGCCCGGCGACGCATCGGCCTCGGAGTCAATGAGCAGCTGGGTCCTTACGCAGTCGCCTTGTCGGCGGGCACCGAGCGCGACGGCGGCTATGACTATCTCGATTCCGATCGCACGCCGCGACAGGATGGCAAGGACATCGACCAGGCACGGATCGCAGTATCTCGTGACGTAGGAAGCAGCGGTCACCTCCGACTGGACGCGAGTGGCTACGATAGTCGACATCAAACGGGATTCAGACCGCTGCGCTTCACAGGCCAGCAGCGCAATGATGGCCGGTTCATCGGACTCGCCTATCAGCATGAGTCCGTCGAAGCGACGCGGATCGACTTGATGATCAGTCACAATCGCCAAACCGAGTCTGTGCGGCAACATGGATGCTACACGCCCGATGCAATTGCAGGCGCAATGGCATTCGCCACCGATCCGGCACAACTGGCAGGATTGCTCGCACCGACGCTCTTCGTGCCAACCCTGCTCGGTGCGTCCCTAGCAGATACCTGCTTCTTCACCGATCTCGGCGTCGAATCGGAACGCAGCGAGATCGAAGTTGAGTACGAGTCCAACAGCGGCCCATGGAGATACGCGCTCGGCACCTCAGCAGGGCTGAGCGACGCATCCAGCGAGCAGTACCTGGCAGGCGTCGATGCACAACTCCGCTCTTACCGACTGTTCGGTGAGATCGCTCGACCGATTGGTCCTGTGCATGCAAGCGCAGGATTGATGGCACAGCGTGCGTCCAACATTGCAGACACGCAGCTCGCGTGGCGTGGGGCGCTCAATTGGCAGTTCCGGCCTGAGCAAATCATACGTTACTCCTACGCCCGTAGCTTTCGAATCCCCTCGCTCGTTGAAACCGAGGCTGACTGGGCCGGAGCATTTCACTTTGGCCGCCGCAACGAGCCGCTGGCGAGCTACACATTCAGCCTTCCCTTACCAAACGTGAGCATGGAGCGTCGCCTCAGGCCCGAGCGAATTGAAGCGCACGCCCTTGGCTACTTCGGCTCCTTCCGCAACTCGACTCTGACGCTGGATATCAAGGCCTTCACCGAACATCTGTCGAATCCGGTCGAAGCGGATGTCATTCACTTCTCGTCACCTCCTTTCAACAGCACAGCATTCACTCTACGCGGGGTGGAAACAGAGATCGGGGTGCGCGCGAGTGAGCGTTGGCGAATCAGTGGGCAGTACTCTTATCTGGACACGACCGCCCGTACCGCCTTCGAACAAGGGCTACATGGCCGGCACGCAGGCTCGCTTGCACTGACCTACCAACCCACCCCGGCCCATCAGATTTCCGCCGCTTACTATGGCAACAGCGCGATCTCGGGCCTTTCATATGGTCGATACGACCTGGTGTATGCCCACCAACGCGCATTCAAGGGATGGCAGTGGCGCTCGCAGCTGATTCTTCAATACTATGCTCGCGAAGCCCACGGAATTCGCGACGCCTCACTGTACCTGTCGGATGAGGGATACTTTGAACGCCGCGGGCAGCTTTTCGCGTATGTGGAGCTAACGTTCTAGGAGAGAGCGCCGTGCGTCGCTGGAGTAAATTCCCCGCAGCCATCGCGTGCGTGTTCGTCGTCACTTTCGCCTCTGGAAGCGCCTGGATCGCGTTCCCCTATCGCACTCAAGAGCCGTTGGTCAGCCCGCTTGAGCGCGTAACCAAGGAGGAAGCCTCGATTAGTGCCGCCTCTGCTGAGGGCGCCGATCTTGCATCGCTGATTGCTGCTTTCCAACCACAGCCACATCGATCGTTTTGCGGTCCAGCCACGCTTGCGACGGTGCTGCGCGCGGATGGCGACGTTTCAGCTACCGAGTGGGGCCTATTCGATTCCGCCATTGCTGGTTTGCGAACATTCTATGGCGGCATGTCGCTATCGGACCTCGCCAGTCTGGCTCGAGCCAATGGCTTGCACACTGAGCTCGTTCGAGGTGATGAGTTCACAGTGGATAGCTTTCGCAAACGTCTCAGGCAGAACCTGGCACACGCCGGCGACTACGTCATCATCAACTACGATCGGCGTGTTCTGAATCAGGCTGGCGCTGGCCACATATCGGCCGCGGGTGGTTACGACTCGAACCGTGACGCCTTTCTGGTTTTAGATCAGGCAGCTTATCGGTATCCGTGGACCTGGGTCCCGACGCAAGAGTTGTACGAAGCGACCCGCACACTCGACGGCGCTGAGTACCGCGGAGTGTTGTTCGTTAAGGGCGCTCGCGCGCCGGATGCGTCACACTAGCGCAAGAGCTGAGATTTGACCGAACCGGAACGCCTTGTCACCCGGAGCGCTGCCTCGATTACTTCGATGACGCGGCTATACTGAACAGGCTTCTGCACGATTCCAGCGAAGCCGGCATCCATCAGCTTCGCTCCCAATTGAGTAGTCACATGACCCGCTGGGCAAAGCGCTATCAGCGGCGGCGGTGCAATCGCCTGTGACCGCAAACGATGGATCAATGCGAAAGCGTCGGAGATATCGCTGCTGACATCGATCAGCAGCACGTCGTGCACGCTCAATGCGGACAGATCGGCCAGCGCCTGGCCGACTGAGATCATCCTGAATTCGACGTGCGCAAGATCGCCTCGCGCCGTGAGGCGTCCGAGGTCGAGATCATCCGTTACGATACCGGCTAAGACGGAGCCGTGACTCGCTTCATGCGACAGCGTCGCGCTCGAGGTCGAGGGTCCTCGCTTGAACCGACACGTCAGCTCGACAACAACGCTGACACTGCCGGAGTCAGACACCGTATAGGTGGGCGCGACTCCAATCGATCGCAGCAGATATTCCAGCACTCGAGCATCACGATCGGTCCAGCGCAGCTGGGTAGGCGGAATCCGCCCAAACCCGGCGCCGCCCACGCGCTCAAACCATCCATCTACTGCAGAATCATGCGACGGACCGTAGGAGGCCTTGAGCGTGAACACCACATGCAACTGATCCTCCGCCACCGGCACGAACTGAGCGGTTACCTGAACAGCGTGTTCCAAGCAGTGCCGTTCCATCGATTGAATCAGATGCATCAGCGCCTTACGCAGCCGTACGCTATCAATCTCCAGAAATGGCTCCGTCGGGCAGTCGGCGCCCACATCCGGTCCGGTCATAGTCAGAGCAATGTGCGCTTCAGGGGCCCCGGCGTACTGACGAACATCTTGCTGAAAATCCAGCCAGAGATCGGTTAGAGCAACGGGTGGCGAAGCCCGGAGCCGACGCACTGCTGCGACCTGCATCAACTCGGTCAAACTCGAGCGCGCATCTTGCAGCAGCGCCAGCGCTCGTCGGATTCGCGCCTTCAGTGACGGATCGTTGTTTGCGACCGCTACGGCCGTCAGTTCACCCTGCATAGCATGGAGCGGCCCCTCCAGATCTTCCGTCAGCCAGTGGACAAGCGCATCGCGTGCTAACCCTTCGTCATCCGCCTCTTGGAGGGCGCGGTTGGCATCATCACGTCGGCGTTCGAGCTCTCGGGTATACGCCGAGATCCGCTCGATCGTCGAGTTGATGGAATGACTTAGGCGTGACAATTCGTCGTCGCCGCGCACCGGGATGCGCGTGTGATACACACCTTCACGCAAAGCACCCATTCCGAGATGAATCTGCTCTATTGGTTCGATCAGGCGGCTGCGCAGTATTCGCTGCATGACGCCAACGACGAGGGCAATGAGTAGCAGGCTGATCGTAATTTGAACTCCGATCTGCTGACGCTTCTCTTGAACAGATTTATCATTCATGGAAATAGCAATGTGACCAAGAGTCGCCTCTGCCGCGACCTCAAAGTCGGACAACCCCTCGCCGAGCGTTCGAACCGTGAACCAGTCCGCGGAGGAGATTGCCGTAGCACACTTTCCGTGGCGGCTGACGATTCGTTCGTCAACATCTCTCAGCACGACACAAGCGATGGAACTGGAGTTTCGCAGCAACTCGTTTGTCACCTCATCGAAGGCCAGGATATTTCCGACGATCAGAGCCTCGGCGGCGCGCGCCCGCAGAAGCTCAACAATCATCCGCTGACCGCTACGAAGTTCGTTGCGAGCTTGCTCCACCCGAGCGAAGCCGTTGAGAACGAGCAATGTCATCGCGAGCACCGCAAGCGGAAGCAGCGCAAGCCCATAGATCCGTTGTCGAATGGTGCGGATCATCGGCGCCGCCTGCCTTCACGCACAGTGCGCACTAGTATCGACGTCGATGGCAGGGTGAGATTCAGCGAACGCGCCAGGCGCGGATTTACCGCGACATCTACCTCCTCTACGAACACGGGGGCCATGAGCTCTTGGGTAGCCGCGTACTGAGACACCACATCAGCCACCGCAGCCGCGATATTCTCCGGAGAGATGTAGACCGAGGCGAGGCTGCCGACACGAGAAAGCATTTCCGAATGTCCGATGAGGACCACTCGGCGCCCGTAGAGCGTGCGGACCGCATGATTGATGTTGTCCCGAGTCAGCACCCCGTCTGGCAACACCAGGATGGCATTCAGCGAACCCGCTTGCCTCAACACCCCGTCGATATCGTCCCCTGTGCGAAACTTCAGAGCACGGATCGTGTCGTGAATTGGAGGACGAAGCAGAGCGTTTGCACTTGGGGTGTCAAACACCCCAATGAGCGCATTTTCTCCGAGCACAGCACGCGCGAGTGTGAACTGATCTTGTGGATCCGGATTAGAAAACACCGCAGTCACACGGATTGTGCGGCCCGCTACATCAATGATTCTTCGGAAATCCGTACTTGTGAGATATGAAGCGATCACCGGCTTTCCATCGCCGCGATTCAGTGCCCGTCGTAAGGCCGCTGGACCGATCGTGACACGCACATCGAGAGTGCTCCACTCCGGATGCATCTCGAGGGTCTGACCAATCAGTTCGGTTAGTGCGGCGCCCTGCTCCGTAGGTTCAGGTCCGGGATCTATCTCGATCTGCGCCATCGAAATTGCGGGCACGAGCACCGAGACGCATAAGAGCGCACATCGGAAGTAGCGCAAAAGCGTTTCCATACGCGCAGCCATTCGTGGTTCCGTCACCGCATTGACAAGTGGCCAGAGGCAGAACTATAAGTCAAAGCAGCTGTCATTATAATTGACAGATACCGGTATTCTAAATGGCACTGCGCACGCCACCGAGACGCTCTTCGACCACCGCGCGCGCTCCTGAGTCGGTGGCGCAACCGAATGTTGTCGATGGTTTCTCGAGCCGGTTCAACGTGCTGCTGGATCGTGCGGGATTCCCGAAGTCGAATCGCCCTGGCGCCGTCGCGAAGCGATTTCAGGTCGTACTCAATACCGCAAAGCATTGGTGTTTGAGCGATCGAATTCCGCAGACTCATGCGGATCTCACGCGCATTGTTGAACATTTGCTCCGTGATATACCCACCCGTTTAGATGCCCGTGCAGTGATCGCTTGGCTGCTCGCAGGCGACGCCGTCCCCCACCCCTTTGGCGATGACGACACGCTGGGAGTGGTCGAGCTCTACCTCGAAGTCGCGGAGTTTGCTCGGCGCCAAGGCGTGGAGTTCAGCGAATTGCCGCGCGACGTGCGCCAAGTAATTTTGCGAACTGTGCGGGCACGGATCGGCTCCAGCAACGCTGGTGATGGCCAACCGCGCCTCGACCCTACAACTCGCGAGGTTCTGGCCGGCATGCTGGAAACTGGCCGCGCGCTTAATCGATCACCCTGACGATGTGGCGCTGAATGCAGCGCTCCTCAAGGTGTCCACGATCCGCTGCGTGGCGAACGTAATCGGACTTCGTCTTTGCCAGGGATGCGGAGGCGCGAATGGGTGCTGACCCTTACACGGAATCGAATCTCCCTGCCCCATCAGCAAACGGGCGCGATGGTTCGCGTCATCCACAATCGTTTGCCTCGCTGTTCGACATCAATAGGCAAACGATAGCGCTGCTGATGGACGTCGCCGCCACGCCGGTGCTCGATCGAACTTGGTCCGGATGGCGAATGCTGGGCAACGAACTGATGCAGCTCGAAGCCAACCAACGCGAGAGCCTGGCTCGATGTCCCTTCTCCCTCATTGATGTGGGCCTGCGAGAGGTACCTGACTGTGCTGGCTGCGATAGCGCGCCAGACGGCCCCATCCAGGGAGAGCTGATGTTCTCTCTCATGACGCCGCAGACCCGGCTGCACCATCTCGCGCATGCTGCCCTCCTATTTTCGTGGCATTTAGTTCGCAGCGATTTGATCGCAGCACGCCTCGTATTCGCGATGGACTCCGCAACCACTTCGTTCATGGCGCGGGTCACATTATCCGACATTCGACGGATTGCGCAGGAGCGGGTTCGCAACGGTTGCGTGGGTCCTCGATGGCATGATCGACCAGCCGTCTGGTTGCGTCTAATACATATGGCGCGCTCCCCACAGAATGACGACTTCGCAACCGTATCAACGCGTGGTCTGCAGTTGTTTCTTCAGGAATTGGTTACTAATGGGCGTAGGAGATAATGCAAGACGCGACCCGATCAGCTGTTTCTACACAAACACGTCAAATTCATCGCTTGTTATCGCGCTAGCACACTATGCAAGCTGAGATACCTAAAGGAATCGGTCGAGATGCCATGCGTTCGCGCAGGAAGCCTTTTCGGCGCTCATCCGTCCCGGCGTGCACCGAGCCTTCTCGGCAGCTACCGTTACCCATTGGGCCACCGACTCCACTGCGCTCACCCTCACCATCTACGACGCACCCAGTCCCTCGAGCATCGAGGACTTCGGACGCGACCTTGGCATCGGACCAGGTGCTGAAGACGCGACAAGTCCTGCAAATCACAGGATGCCATCGCTCAACAATCTATCGCCGAATGCGTGCCGGCACGTTCCCGCGGCAACACTCCTCCAAGGGCTGGCGGCGGTCAGACATCGAAAGGTGGTTGGCGGATGAGCCCAAGGATTCGGGATAAACATCCTGAGGTAAGGACGGGACTACGAACGCCATGCGAATCATTGATGATCGTTACATGCAGCATCGCAGGCGCCTCGATCTCGCCTGGCGCCTGATCCAGTATGAAGTCCGGACACGAACGATTTCCAATTGGACGCAGCTCGCACCCCATAGAATTCGCGCCCTTTATAGGAGCTATGCCACGCAGGACCATGGGGCGGTAAAGCGTCGACGCGGCGTATCACCTTACCGCCTCGAGATTATCCTTGACTCGACCCGGCTGCGACTTGAGGCCGCGATATTCGCAGCGCTGTGTCGGTCTCTGGATTTATTGCCCACAGAAAGAGTCAGTCAGCCTGAGCGCGACTTGCCAAACCTGGATCGAGGCGAACTACTTTGCGACGCCTATGCCTGGTTCCGCGTGGAGATCCCTCCCGCCAAGATTACCCTTGAGCAGGGCTTACTGGTCTTGAATGAGTTAGCACGCGGTGAGCAGATCGAACTTGCGAGCTGCCGCTCGTGCGGCGGCGTGATCTTGTCAGATCGGCTGTCGCACGGTCGATCGGAATGCGCGTTCTGCTCGCGTACGGAGCGGGACCAGACTGAGTCCGTTGCAGGCAAAAGAACCCTCAGCCAGAAGCCGCGACAACACGCTCAAGCCGGGGTCGGCTCGTCGTGAGACCTGCGGACGCGCTAGCTCGGAACGCTCATGACTCTGAACGCTCGGCACGAGTTGCGCCCGCCAGTGCAGCGCCGGCACGACCTCGCCATTGCAGCCCTTGTCCCTGTACGCGGCCGTGTCGCTCCAGTCGGGCCTGAATCCCAGCGGGAGTTCGGTCATGTGCCTGTGCCAGCTGCGCGACGGTCTGTCCGGCGTCGAATCTCTCCAATAGCTTGCAGTCCTCCTCTTCGCTCCATGGCTTGCCTGCATTGCCCGGCATGCTCCGTCGGTTAGCACGAGTCCTTGATCGAGAAGTTGACTCGAGCGCACGAAGCGCAACATACAGCGCGCGTATCACGTCCAGTTCTTGGAGAACCGGCGGCAACTCCATCGGCTCGTTATTCGTCGGATCGAGACCGTTCGCGAGCGCAGAAACGATTTTGAGAGCCTGTTGGTCGTTCATATGCTATGTCCTCTTCTGCCCATCTGTTCACGCCTATGTCAGCAAGAGGGCGGCGATGCTGACCGCCTTCCTGACTGCTCTAGCGTGTCTATGATTCGGACGACGAACCTCTGCTGCGTTTTCGAAAGTGCCTGCAGCCGTTCGGCATTGCGGATAGCCCGCGGCGACAGTCGCGACTTGGCTGCGCGCGTTGGTGGAGCGATGCCGACCAACTCCTCGACCGAAACAGAGAACACACGCGCGATCTTCGCTAGAACAAGAACCGATACTCGCCGCTCGCCCAGCTCATAAGCGAAGACAGCCTGTTGCGAAACGCGGATGGCGCGCGCCAACTCCGCCTGAGTAAACCCACGCGCCTTTCGTAGCTGGCAGATACGAGCGCCGAGAGCTTTGAAGTACGCCCGGGACTCGGCGTGGATCATGGCGCCGATACCGCCACATTGACGGTTAAAGAAATCAACCGGGGGGCCTCGAAGCCGGGAGTCCCAGGGCAGCGGGGTCAAGCGCGGTCAGCGCCGAATCACAATCTGCCGCGAGGCTGTACACGACCAATAGGTGAGGCGCCGTCGCCCGAGGCGTTCTGCGAAGGAAATACGTCATGGCGCTCAGCACTGCTTGCACCCGGCGCAAGCGCCTACGCTGCTCCTCCAGAGCAACACCCACATCCGGTGAACGGAGGTGCAGCACCGCCGCGACTACCAGTTTCGAAGCGACGCTATTGAGCATCTCGGCCACGAGCTCGCAACAGCAGCCTAGATTCGGTCTGTCGGGCGGAAAATCGTAGGACGCATGGATCGATGTCGCGGTATCACGAGCTGTCGCACCTGCTTCCTGCAACTGGGCGCGTACGCGGTCCAAGACCGTCGGAATCGACGGCTGAGACTGAGTCGGAAGCACCCTTTTGGCGGGGCGGCGGCGAGGCATTGCCGCCCCTCATCCGCCAGAGCGGCAGGCCGAACGCCTGGAGCCAGCCGCGGCAGCGCCCCAACCCTCGATGGCCTTGGACTGGCCGGCCCCTGCAGGCTGAAGAAACCAGGCATTCGGGCCGCGGCCCCGGCCTGGGAGGGAACTCGTACCTGGTACGCTCCGCGCGAAGCGTGCGCGCGCGTGACGCGCGCGTCGGCTAAACTGACGAGCAGCCATGTGCACAACCTCGTGACAGGTTGGGTATGTGGTCAGGCGTCCTGCGGTGTTCCACCACCGACGGACGCCGCCCGGCTTCCTAGATTGGGAAGCTCTAACTTCCCAATTTGGGAAGCTTGATCATGCCGAACCGGTTTGAGCTTTGCAAACAAAATATCAACAGCCATCCATGGACTGACGAATGACCAAGGATTTCCAGGAGAAACTGGCCGAGGACGAAGCGAGGCTTATCGATGGGATCGCTCGCGTCCGCGAGCGCAAAGGTATGACGAGAGAACAGGTGTCGCTGGCAATGGGCGCGCCAAAGAACCTGATGTCCAAGCTTGAGAGTCACAGCCGCGGGCTTGAAGGCGCTCTGATCATTGCCATCGCCGACGCGATGAACATGAAAGCTGTCCAGCTCTTCCGCGAAGCCCTGCGGGAAGTCGACGAGAAATAATTGCCCGTACGATCGTGTCGGGAATGCGCCGAGTCCTTCACGATTGAGCTAGCCACGGCCCTACCGCCGCACGCGAGGAGGCAACTGCTGCATCGTAAATGCGTCGGGTCGGATGCCAGACTCGATATCTTTCCAACTCACCGGTGCCGCGATCGGATGGCCAAGCCTTGCGCGGGGCGAAAACGTACCCACGGCTGTTGTTCCCCGGCCGTTGCGAAGGTAGTCCACGAAGAGTCGCTTAGAGCGCTGAGCGAATGCGGCTGAGACTGTAAAGCGATCCGGATCAGTTTCTGTTAGACGTTCGGCGATGAGCCTACTGCGACGGTGAGCAGCGTCATGCGTCATGGTTTCAGCCAATGGAACCATCAAATGGATGCCTTTCCCGCCCGTTAGTTTCGGCCAGCTCTCGAACCCCTCTTGCTCCAAAAGTTCGCGCAACGTCAGAGCGGCATCGATTACGAAGCTCCAGCTGATACCTTCACTGGGGTCTAAGTCAAAAACCAAGGTGTCGGCTTTCTCAATATCATCGACCAGAGCATTCCATGGATGCAGCTCAACCGCACCGATCTGTACGAGCCCGATCAAGCCTCTCAGATCTTCGACCCATAGCCTCGTGCCCTCGCCGCCCGAACGCTTCTGGACGTTTAGCTGGTGCACACCTTCAGGGATCGGCGGCAATGGGCCCTTGTGATAGAAGGTAGTGCCCTGCACATGCCTCACGAGTTTCAGCGGCCGACGGGAGAGATAGGGCAACGCGCGCTGATGGACGCGCTTCCAGTAGGCGACGAGCTCCTCCCGGCTTGCAGGATCAGCATCAGGCAATAGCTGCAGTATGTTTTCTTTTGGAACGCTCGCTGAACTGCTGGCGCGTCGCTCACGCCTCACCTTAACCGGAGGGGCGCCAGCGAGATCATCACGCAATCCTTTGAATACCGGCTCGCGCAGGCGCCCGCCCGATGTGAAGGCGCTGTACTCGACTTCCGCTGTCACAACCGGGTCTACCCACGTTGCCTTCGGTTTCTTGATCGGCTCGGACAACGGAGATGAGGCGATGATGTGAGGATCAAGTCGCTCGCGGAGCCTGTAAAGATCATGGGTTTTGAAACCCGTTTGCGCCTTGCCAGCGTACAGCAGCTTGCCGTCAACCAAGCGCCCCAGATAGAGAGATGCGATTCGGCGTGGCTTCGCGCCCAGCTTCTCCACGAAGGCGATGATCGGAAAGTCTCCAGACTGTTTGCACTTCTGCTTCAGCCATGAATCCTGTTCTCCCGATCGGTATGGAGCATCAAGTCTCTTGCTTACGATGCCTTCCAGATTCATTCGACAGGCAAGCTCGATCATCGTGGAGCGCTCAGGATGTAAATTCTCACTGAGACGGATGTGCTCCGAGGCGGCCCCGACAACCTCAGCAAGCGCAGCGCGCCGATCCCTCAATGTAGCATCGCGTATATCCCATCCATCGTGATAGAGAAGGTCGAAAGCGTAGAAGATCATTCGATCATCACGCCCGTCGGCGAGATCTGCCTCGAGAAGGTGAAAGTCGGGAACACCGTTGTCATCTGGGACAACGATCTCGCCATCGAGAATGGCGTTCCTAACGTTCAGCCGGCCAAGGGCGCGCGCAACAGCTAGGAACCGCTCCGTCCAGTCGAAGCCACGCCTGGTGAATATGGTCGCACGCCCGCCGGCAATGTGCGGCTGGGCTCGATATCCATCGAACTTGATCTCGTGAGCCCACTCTCCTTTTTGCGGAGGAGATCCGATCTTCGGATTGCATGGCTCAACGAATCCCGGCATTGGCGAGCGTCTCGCGCCGGTCGTAGTGGTCTTTCGAGGACGGGACGGCATGAAGGGCAAAGTCAGTGGATTTACTGCAAAAACGACGGGATCTCCTGGACGGTTCCTACCGCGAGCGGCGTTAGCATCGTGCACGGAACCGACGACGCTCCGCAGAGTTGCGGTTTACAGGTGCCCCTGTGAATCTGAACTCAGTACTACAGTCGATCGCGGACTCTGGCGCGGAAGTAACCGCGGTCATTCGCGATGAGTGGGACTGTGGCTGGCAGGTCAGGTTGGATGAGGCGACGGAGCCGCTAGCGGCCGATCTCAAGGAAGCCGCGCAATGGCTTCATGGGCAGATGCTAGAGCGGTATCCCCTGTCCAAGTACAGAGATCGAATGGCCGAGCTATCAAGCACCGCGCCGACAGGAAGCCTCGATATAAGTGAGATATTGGAGACCCTATATAAGAATGAGGATCGGGTTGGTTTGAGATTGGTCGCAAGTAAAGGCTGGGACATAACTTTCGATCACACCACCAAACGAGTTGCTTCGCTCCGTGAAGCCGCGCAGTGGCTCAACCAGCAGCGTCCGGGCTTCGGGGCCGCAACATCGACGAGCTGATTTGAGACATTGAGTCGCGATTCACTTCCGTACTCACCGTAGAAGTCTCGATCGGGTGAGCGCCGCCAGCGCGAGATTGCCATTTCTCGGGCTCACGCTGCTCACATCTGAGACTCAAATGTGTCCTCAAGGCTCAGTGACTTATGTCACGAGGACTACGCGAAATTGCGACTCACGATGGCCTGCGCTTGCGGGCACTCTTGCGCTTGGTCGCCACGGGAGAAGGCGCCAAGTTGAGTAGTGCGTTACTGGCGGAGGGTGAATCCTCCGCCTTTTCTCATTTGCTGTAGATGCTCCGCACATGGGTGCACTACGCTGCTTCGGCGATTCTGTGCTCGTAATACGGGCGGTACCGTTGACTCAATATCTCGAACAGCTCTGCCGAGCTACGACCACGGGGCCCGAGCCAAGCAAGCGCAGCTTCCCGAGTCAGGTTAATCGGGCAACGGTTATGGCCTGCCGCCGCCACTTCCGCGGGTGGATCATCTGTGATCAGTGCCATCGAAAAGAGAGTTTCATCATCTCTTTCCCAACGCGACCAGATGCAAGGCACTAACATCTGTGTGGCATCTTTTGGCTTGAATTGAAGGACGACATTCTCCGGCTGCTCGCCCTCGCTCAACACCCGCCCCTGCATGTCATGTCGTTTGACGTTCTCGCGAAACCCATCTAACACGAGCAAGCCGTGGTTCTTCCCGAAGACCGGGCGCCACCAGTCTTCGAGCGAATCGAGGCGTGCATTGTAGTTGCCTTGCAATCGATGATCTGTCACCGGCGCATGCCCCGGCAATCGACAGTGATATCGCATGGGCGTCAATGTTCGCTGACCATCACGCTCGATGATCAATGGACCATAGTGCATCGGATAGACGATCTCGTCCTCCTCCGTCGTCTCGGCATCAAGAAAGTCATTCAACCATTTCAGGCGCTGCTGGATCTTGTTGGCAGTCACCTGCAGCTCCTTCTGTGCCGTCTTGGTCTCCTTCTTCTCGAGCTTCTGCTGAGCCTCGACGTGGCGGCGATGTAGATCCACAATCTCCGCCTCCCATTCGGGGATACGCTGACTGCGGTATTGATGGATGGCAGCGACGATGGAGGTGGTGGCCTCCTCTTGCATGCCGAGAAACTGCCGGTCAAAGGCGATCGGTATCTTGAACGACTTTGGGTCTGCCGCGCGTGCCTCGTAGGCTCGCTGAAAGCCGGCAAAATCGATGTTGATGCCAAATTCTCGTTCCAACCGACGCAAATCCGCGGCGACGAGCGCTGCGTAACACATCCACCACCCCAAAATCCGACGCTTGAAACCTGATCATGCCACGAGTACGCCCCCGCACAAGCCGGCAGATCGCTCGCGAATGCTATGCCCAGGTGACCTGGCACACCTCGACCGGCAGCTGCTGGCTGGCAAAGTAACTCAACCATCGCCGCTGATTGTCTTGCGGGCGATCACCCGGCCCTTTCACCTCGATCAACTTATAAGTGAGCGTGGCGGGGAAAAACTGCACGAGGTCGGGGAATCCCGTTGCGTTCTCGCTCAGATCATCGAGCAGCCGAGCGAAGTACAGTTTCAGGTGCTCCGCCGGGATGCACGTCAGGGCGAGCTGCAATAACGGTTCATCGAGGGCGAACCAATGCACGAACGGTGCGCTCGTGCCGTACTTCTCAGTGAATGTGCGCAGAATGATCGTCGCGTGCTCTCCCGTTTCCAGGTGCTGCAGGCACAGGTTGAAGGTGGAACGGCGTCGGGCCACGAACTCAGGACACCCAAGGTCGGCGGGCCCCGACTGAAAAGGATGGAAGAAGGCGCCACGCACCGGTAGAAAAATGGCTTCCCAGCACAGCAGACCAAACAGAGAACAGATGAGGCTGTTCTCCACATAGTGCACCGGCGCGTCAATCCGCGACAGATGCTCCTGTACAAGCATCTCAACGCGCCGCTCTGGATCAGGACTCAACCGCAAGCGGGTTGAGACCCAGGCAGCCTGCGCGGCGCGCTTCATTGGCTTTATGCCCTGGCGCCGCTCGATACGTGCAACGATCCGCGTCGCTCGCTGCACGATCAGCTCGCTTGAGCGTTCCTCGATCAATGCGCGCGCAGTCACCAGGGCTTCCTCATCGCGTTCGAGACGCTCCAGTACTCTCACCTGACGTATGCGTGCGTCGGGCTGAGTGTTGTCCCGATACATCAGTAGCGCTGCGCGAGGATCTTCCTCGCGTTCCGCAATCTGCCCCAAGTGATATCGCAATCGATCCCAGCGTCGGCGCAGCCAGTCTTGAGCAGGCGGCGCGTTTGGCAAGATCTCCAGTGCCTCCGGCAATTTAGCGCCCTCGCCCATGACTTCGTAGCAACGATACAGTGCGTAGAAGAACTCGATGTCTTCGCGCGACTGGAACGGCCGGCTCGCAAGATCGAGTGGCACAGGCTCGTACTTGAATACCTGCAAGTACGCGAGCGTGTATTCGTGCCACTCCTGATAAAAATTCCCGAAGTGCAGTAGGCGAAACTGCAGCACCAACGGCGCAATCGATACGTGATAGACGGCTTCGTTCGTATTCAGCCAGTCCTGGAACGGTCGGTCGGCGCCCTGCTCTGCGACGAGTGCATCGTAGGCATCTTGTTTGTTCATTCGCCCGATGCGCTCGCCGAATCGCATGCCCAGCTCTGCGCGTGTGGACAGTCGAAACACCTCTTGGAGCGCCAGCACTGGCCGTGGATCCAACCAACCCATCTCCGCCAACGCCTGCACCGCGTCCGCAAGCGGATCGATCTCTGCGTATCGAATCTTGGATTGACGGAACAGATCGCCCCGGCGCATAGACAACCGCGCCAATAGCGCTTGCGCGGCGATCGGTAGCGAATTCAGGTCAGCCGCGAACTGCCGCTCCGCCGGTGAGAGCAAGTCGTCATTGCGCTCGACAACCCACTGGATGGCCTGTCGGAAATTGCGCAAGTAGTAGAGGGCATCGGTGAGCGCTGGGCCACTCATGATCATGGGTTAACCTGGGTTTATGTACAGCATACCCGTTTTGCCGCTCTGACACGAGTCAGTGCGCGGTGCATTGAAAATTTATTTGGCCTCTGATCAGCCGGTTAGCAGAAGCCTAGGGGCCGGACCCACGAATTTGCCGGTCTCACGTCTTCCCCCGCGCGGCGATGCGATTTAGGATCTGTACATCTGTACAGTCATTCTAACTGCCATGCCGGACCGGCCCGATCACATCTGCTGCCCCATCTGCAACGGCACCGTATTCCAGCCGGTGGTGGTTAAGCGTCCGGATGGCTCGCAGGTCACGAGTCGATTCATCTACTGCGCTAACTGCACAATCGTCTGCCTGGATCCTGTGGCGTTGACACGCGCATTCGAAGATCGGCCGAATGCACGACGGACTGCCTCGAGCATGCCTGCGATTCAGTCCTGGTCGAAGATCACGCAGCGGCGACGGGAGCGGGAGTGATCGATGACGACGGTGACGC
The DNA here is from genome assembly GCF_009932555.1 of Steroidobacter agaridevorans. GTDB lineage: Bacteria > Pseudomonadota > Gammaproteobacteria > Steroidobacterales > Steroidobacteraceae > Steroidobacter > Steroidobacter agaridevorans. The sequence continues at coordinate 649,198 of NZ_BLJO01000003.1, read as the reverse complement.
TCGCGGACATTCCTCTGCTCTGGCGCGCAGAGTCGCTCGCCTCGACCCAGGATTACTGCATCCCGACCGGCTATGCGGCCCTCGATCGAGCCCTCGGCAGCGGTTGGCCCCTGCCCGCCCTCATCGAAGTGCTATGTGACGAGCATGGCATTGGCGAGTTGACACTGCTGCTCGCCCTGTTGCGACGACGCAGTCTAGTGGCTGACACCGCGGGTCGACAGATCGTGCTCTGGTTGTCGCCGCCCTTCGATGTACACGCCGCCGCACTCACACAGTGTGGTCTCACGCCTGAGGATCATTGGGTCTGCCCGATCCCTCAGCCGAGCGACCTGCAATGGGCCATGACGCAGGCACTTCGCTCGGGCGCGTGCCTCGCCGTGATCGCTTGGGCTCGGCACTTGAAACCTGCGGCGCTTCGCACACTCAAGCTTGCGGCGATGACGGGACGCGGCGTTGGCGTGTTGTTCCGATCGACGAGTGAGGCACGCCTTGCGTCTCCCGCCACCTTGCGCATTTCGCTGCGCAGTAGCGCCGGCGCGCTCGATCTTTCGATTCTGAAGATGCAGGGTCGACGACCCAGCACCGTGCGAATCGTTCGGTCCGACGCGGAGCGATAAGCATGGCCGCCGCCGCCCAACTGATGTTATTCGACGCGCCGGCGCAATCGGTCCCACCGATTCAGCCAGTCGCACCCTTACCCGCATTCATCGAATCGTCACCAGGGTACTCGCCACGCGCAGCCCCTTTACGACGACGAGCGCAAGCCTGGCTGGCATTGCATTTTGCCAATCTGTCGCTCGCAGCGGCGTACCGAACAGCACCGCCAGAGCGGCGAGCGCTACTCGACACGTCAGCGTGGGCCGTGATCGAAGATGATCGCCTGAAACACGTCGTGGCTTGTGATGAGCGGGCATGGAGCCACGGTGTGCGCCCGGGTCATCGTATGAACGCCGCTATCGCCTTCTGTGGGTCGCTCACGCTGGTTTCGCGTAACGCCCGCACTGAAAGAGACTTGCTCGAGCACATCGCTACTGAGTGCTTGAACTACACGTCCGCCGTCAGCGTGCAGCCGCCCAACGAAGTACTCCTCGAGGTCCGCGGCAGTTTGCGGCTCTTCGGCGGACCCGCCGCGCTCATCGAGCGCGTACAAACGGATCTGGCCATCATCAACGCCGCCTTGCAAGTGGCCCTTGCTCCAACGGCCCGAAGCGCACAGTGGCTCGCTCGAGCGTCGACCGCGCCGTGCGTATGCCTGCCGCGTCAACTCACCGATACGCTGAGCTCGTTGCCCATCTCCAGCTTGCAGTGGCCGCTGGCAGTCGAGCTGCAACTCGCACGCTTCGGCGTGACCAGCCTCGGCGATTTGATGCGTCTGTCGCGCAAGGACCTGGCGCGGCGCATTGGTGCCGGTCCCGTGCGCGAGCTGCAGCAGGCCATGGGACGCACCGAATGGCTTCATCACGGGTGGTCAACACCGCCGAGCTACCACCATCGTGTGTTGCTCGATTTCGAGATCGAAACGACCACGTTGCTGGAAAAGATGCTCGAGCGGCCGCTTGCTCGATTGAAAAGGACACTCATCGGTGCGACCCGCTCGATCGATGAACTCACGGTGACACTAAAACATCGTGACGGCACCACGCCCCTCACGCTGCGTCTCCAACAGCCGACCGCTGACACCGCGCACTTAGCAAGCCTGCTACACGAACACCTCGATCGACTGGCGTTACGTGCGCCGGTACGTGAAGTGTTGCTCGATGCGCCCAGGTTGCTCGTTGCGTCTGCACGCAATCGTCCGCTCGCGATGGATCCCGCGACACGCAGAGAGGTTACCGACGCTTCGGAAATGAAGGCACGCTTACTCGAGCAACTTCAAAGTCGCTTCGGCGCGCACGCAGTCCGCGCATTGACGGTCCACTGCCATCACGTGCCCGAACGCGCGCAGTGCTTAGCCACGCCATCGCGGGAGTTCGCCCCCGTATCGACACCGCCTCGTCTACCTAGACGCCCTTTGTGGATGCTGCGCGAACCGAAATCGATCACGCGCGAGCATCAGGCGGGTGGCTTCCAGATCGAGTCCAGCCCGGAAACCATCGAGGCGGAAAGTTGGGAAGGCTTGAGCGTGAGACGCGCCTACTACCGGGCGAGAAAGCGGGACGGCACCCAGTGCTGGATCTATCGCGACTTGGAGAAGCGTGATCAGTGGTTCCTGCACGGGTTGTTTGGATGAGCGATGTACGCCGAACTGCACGCCTTGAGCAATTTCTCATTCTTGAGAGGCGCTTCCTTCCCTGAAGAACTGGTTGAGCGTGCGGCGGCACTCGGTTACCGCGCGATCGCCATTACCGATGAGTGCAGTGTCGCGGGCGTCGTTCGCGCGCACGAGGCGGCGAAGAAAGCCCATCTCCACTTGGTTGTAGGCGCCACGCTTACCTGTAGCGATGGCCTAACCGTCGTTGTCTTAGCCGCCTCTCGCGAGGGCTATGGCAACTTATGCCGATTGATCACGCGAGCACGACGCGCGGCGATCAAAGGCACCTACCTGCTCGAGCGTGCATGGCTAGCGGACGCCCTGAATGAGTGCTGTTTGATCTGGCTGCCGGATCAACAAAACGATGAAGCGAATGGTCATTGGCTGCAAGGACAGTATGCAGGGCGACTCTGGATTGGGGTGGAGTTACATCACGACGGACATGATCGCGAGCAGGTTCGTCGTGCAAGGGACTTATCCGCCGCGCTGACTCTACCGATCACCGCCTGCGGCGGCGTGCTCATGCACGAGCGCGAGCGAAAGCCCCTCTTGGACGTGCTGACCGCGATTCGTTTACGCCTGCCTGTCTCGCAGTGTGGGTATGCGCTCGAGCCCAATCGCGATCGCCACCTCCACGCCATCAAAGTGCTGGCCGCCCGCTATCCCGCTGAGTGGTTGGCGGAGAGTGTGCGCATCGCCGATCAGTGCCGATTCTCGCTGGACGAGATCAAATACCAGTTCCCCGCGGAACTCGTCCCAGATGAACACACGGCCTCGAGCTGGCTGCGCAAGCTGGCGTACGACGGCGCCCGGGAACGATGGCCGGAAGAAATCCCCGCGAAAGTTCAGACGCTGCTCGAACATGAGTTGTCGCTGATTGCGGAGCTGCGGTATGAGCATTTCTTTCTCACCGTCTGGGACCTGGTCCGCTTCGCCCGCGAACGTCATATCCTCTGTCAGGGGCGCGGCTCGGCGGCGAACTCCGTCGTTTGCTATTGCCTGGGAATTACGATCGTCGATCCATCGCGTCAGTCCGTGCTATTCGAGCGGTTCATCAGCAAGGAGCGTCACGAGCCGCCGGACATCGATGTCGATTTCGAGCACGAACGACGTGAAGAGGTCATGCAGTACTTGTATCAGCGCTACGGTCGCCATCGAGCGGGCATCGCTGCGACTGTCATCACGTACCGTCTGAAGAGCGCGCTTCGCGATGTCGCCAAGGCGCTCGGGTTCGATCTTCTGCAAGTCGAGCGATTGATCGGCGCGCTATCTCGGCGCGAAACGGACGATCCGCAGGAACTCCCCAAGTGGCTCGCCGAGGTCGGCTTTGATGCCAGCAATCCGCTCATCGAGCGACTAATGAAATTGGTGGCAGAGATCGTGGGCTTTCCGCGCCACCTCTCACAGCACGTCGGCGGCTTTGTCATCGCCGCCCATCGCCTCGATGAACTGGTACCCATCGAGAACGCGAGCATGCAGGATCGAACCGTGATTCAGTGGGACAAGGATGACTTGGAAAGCCTGGGACTATTGAAAGTCGATGTGCTTGCTCTCGGCATGCTGAGCGCGATTCGAAAGACGCTTGATCTTCACAACGGTGCGACCGGTGAGTCGCTCACCATGGCCACCCTGCCGACCGAAGATCCGGCAACCTACGAGATGTTTTGCCGCGCAGATACTGTCGGTGTCTTTCAGATTGAGAGTCGCGCGCAGATGTCGATGCTGCCGCGGCTGAAGCCACGCCAATTCTACGACCTGGTCGTGGAAGTGGGTCTCGTGCGTCCCGGTCCGATTGTCGGTGATATGGTTCATCCCTATTTGCGCCGGCGTATGGGAACAGAACCCATCACTTACCCCAGTGAGGCGGTACGTCGCGTGCTCGAACGAACGCTGGGCATCCCGATTTGGCAGGAGCAAGCCATGGAATTGGCCGTGGTCGCCGCCGGATTTACGCTCGGCGAAGCCGATGCGCTGCGCCGAGCGATGGCGGCCTGGCGTCGTCATGGCAACTTAGATGCCTTTCACGAGAAGTTGCTCACCGGCCTTCGAGAGCGAGGTTACAGTGAGCAGTTCGCGGATCAGCTGTGGCGACAGCTACAAGGATTTAGCGCCTATGGCTTTCCTGAATCGCACGCCGCGAGTTTCGCGGCCATCGCCTATGCTAGTGGCTGGCTGAAATGTCATTCCCCCGCCGCCTTCGCTGCAGGTTTGATCAACAGCCAACCGATGGGCTTCTATTCGCCCCAGCAGATCATTCGCGACGTGCGAGAGCATGGCGTCGAAGTGCGCCCCATCGATGTGATACGAAGTCATTGGGACTGCACGCTCGAGGTGGCTACGGCCGGCGAAGCGCCGGCGTTGAGGCTGGGGTTGCGCCTTGTCAAAGGCTTGAGTGAAACAGGCGCGGCCGCGCTTCTCAGCGCGCGCCATTCACGACCGTTTATCGACACGGGAGATCTGGTCCGTCGAAGTGAGCTTGCGCGCCGCGACTTGGAACTGTTGGCGGGCGCCAATGCACTCTCTGCACTGGCAGGCAATCGTCATCACGCAGCCTGGACACTCGCGGGTGTAGAAACCGATTACGCGTTGCTGACGGATGCGCCCCCCAAGGAAGCCATGCCGCTGCTCCGAGCGCCCAGCGAGGGGCAAAGCATTCTGGCAGATTTCCGCAGCACGGGACTTTCACTGCGCCGGCATCCAGTAGCGTTGCTGCGCGACCGATTAGTTCGGCGCAATATTCTGTCGGCCAGACAGGTGCTCGAGTCGGAGAATGGTGCTGAGGTTCGCTTCGTGGGATTGGTCACGTTACGCCAGAGCCCGAGCACGGCCAAACACACGACATTCATGACCCTCGAGGACGAGACCGGCATCGTGCAAGTCATCGTTTGGAATCAGGTAGCGCAAACGTACAGAGCTGCTTTTCTTGGCGCCTCGCTCCTTGAGATTCGCGGAACATTTCAACACGAGAGCGGCGTCAAGAATGTCGTCGCGCTGGCGCTGTTCGATCACACGCGTTGGCTGGGTGTTCTCAGAGTACCGTCACGTGATTTCCACTGAGACAAACATAGCACCTATTCCCCAGACAATGTTTCCCGGAGTTTGCGCTGGAACCACGCAACGTCGTGCCATCGGTCAAATTTTCGCCCGACCGACTGAAATGTTCCGATGTAGTTGAAGCCCACAGCTCTATGCAACGCCATGCTTGCTTCATTCGGTTGTGCAACTCGGCGTACGCACGGGTCTGAAGGGCCTCCTCGAGATCCTGCAGCCGATGTCCCTGATGGCCCTGCTGCTGACGCTAGTGCTTCTGTTCGGGTTTCAAGGGAAGGAGATCATTGCGCAACCGCTCGTGATTGCGCTGCTAGCAGTGCCATTCTAGTGCAGGTCTACTTCAACGCGGGTCTCGCCTACTGGCTGAATCGAGTGAGCAGTGAGATTCACTGCGTGGCCGCACCTTCCGCACTCATCGGCGCGAGCAACTTCTTCGAGCTTGCGGTTGCAGCTGCGGTGAGTCTATTCGGACTACAGTCTGGGGCTGCGCTTGCCATTGTGGTCGGAGTGCTCATCGAAGTGCCGGTCATGCTGTCGGTGGTGCACTTCACCATGAAGACACATGGATTGGTACAACCGCGGCCCCGCGGTGAAACGTCGAATCGAAGCGAACGGTTGCGCCTTAGCCTTGCGTGCATCGATTTCGGTGATGGGGCGGGCTCTGCGGCTCAGGGAGCGGCAGAATCGTGCGGTCCGGCGTATTGCGGCGCGTGTCCCCCATCGATCAGGCTCCTTCGGTGTGCGGTTTTCATGCCGAGTGAAGCACGCCGCTCAGCTCTCGGCTCTAACACATCAATGCGCAGTTGCAACTCGCCTGACGAGACCGGAAAGTTACCTTCTGCCACCGAAGCGAGCTTGACTATCAACCTCGATCCCACACCGCTGCCAGAGTTCTTTGCTAGCGACGGACGCTGGGAGCTCACGCTCACATCAACCTTGTCGCGTAGCGCAAGCGGACTGGGTACTCATAGCCCAGATCGTGGAAGAATGCGAACAGAGCGTCAGCGGCACATCGAGATAGGCGTCGTGGAGTCGTCCTTGGTGACGGTGATGATCCCTCGAAAGTGCTGTCGCGCCGAGCATAGATCACTCGGAAGGTTCTTGAGCACGACGACTGAGGTTGTTTTTCCTGCGCCTGGAAACAGCGAGCTGTTCTCCCGGCTTGTCGGTAGCGGCGTACGCGCCGTGACTCCATTCCGGAACACTCGGAATGCGGGAACGTTAAGGATCACCACTCGCTTTGCGAGCCATGACAGCTCTTTTGCTGCAAACAGGACCTGACATGCGAATCATCGCTCTGGTTGTTGTCGCTGTGTTCGCGGTGATATTCGCGATTCAAAACACAGACGTTGCTACAGTATCGCTGCTGTGGTGGCAGGTGCGGGCGTCGCTCGCGGTCATCATGATCTTGTGTCTCAGCATGGGATTGTTGGTCGGTCTTGCCGTGCTCGCACCGCTGCTGTACCGCCGTCGCAATGCCACCCGTGAGTTGCAAAGTCGTCTCGCTGCCATGGAGGCGAACGACATCGAACGTAAGGCGCGCACAACTCGCGTACCCTTCGACGCCGCACCGGCAACTCGGCCGGACGGCCGATGACGCGGGGGAGCGGGCTGGCGCCGGCGCAAAGACAACCCCTCGCGCCGGACCCTCCGCACCTTACCGGGCCGCCGCCGTATCGGACACGCCGGTTGGTGAGTGGCACAGCCTCAATCAATCGCCCTGACGTGTCGAATTGACCGCCCGCCTCCGCAAACTCCTGTACGCGCTAGGCAACGCTTTCTGGCTGCTGCCGGCTGCGATGGTGATCCTCGGCATTCTCTCGGCGTTCGCCTTGATCGCCGTCGATCGCAGCGGGCTCATCTCGAGCAGGATTCTGCAAGGCAACTGGCTCTACAACGGCGGCGGCACCGGCGCGCGCACTTTGCTCGGGGCCGTGGCGGCATCTACGATCGGCGTCGCGGGCACCGTGTTCTCGATCACGATCGCCGCGCTGTCGCTGGCGGCCGGTCAGATGGGCCCACGGCTGCTGCAGAACTTCACCCGTGATCGGGGCAATCAGATCACACTGGGTGCATTTCTCGGCACATTCTCCTACGCGATGATGGTACTGCGCTCGGTTCGTACGCAGAGCGAAGGCGAGTTCGTGCCGCATCTGGCACTGAGCGTGGGAATTCTTCTGGCGTTCTTTTGCGTGGCGACGCTGGTGTTTTTCGTTGGTCATATGGCGGGCCGCATCAACGTCGACTCCGTCATCGACCTGGTCGGAACCGAAGTTCGCAAGGCGATCGCACGCCTCACCGTCGCAGATCCCGAGCCCGCGCCACCGCCAGCGAGCTTCTGGCTGCATTCCACTGAAGTCGTCGATGATCGGCGCGGCTATCTGCAGCAACTCGATGCCGACACCCTCGCCGACTGGGCGGCGGTCAACGAGACCGCGATCCGCCTGCTACTTCGACCCGGAGAATATCTGTTTCCCGGCGCCGTCATCGCCTTGGTCACGCCGGCCGTCGAAGGCGCGGGCGTCGCAATCCGCGACGCGACTGCATTGTCCTCGCAGCGCGCCTCTTCAGCCGACCTCGAATCGGAAATTCGACAGCTGGTCGAAGTGGCCGTTCGCGCGCTCTCGCCTGGAATCAACGATCCCCACACCGCGATGAGTGTGCTCGATCGTCTCGGTGCCGCGCTGTGCGACGTAGCGAGCGTCCATCTGCCTACTGGCGTCCATCTGCGCAATGATCGGCCGGCGCTGATCGTCCCGAGCGTGAACTACGACGGCCTGACCGATTCGATGTTTCATCTCATCCGCCAGAATGCCGCTGGCAGCGCCGCGACGCTGATCCGGATGTTGGAGGTCCTCACCGCGGTCGTGGGGTGTGAACACGACACGACGCGCAGGCAGAGCCTGCAACGTCACGTGGACTTGATCGTGGACGACGCCAAACGCAACATCGAAAACCCAGCCGATCTAGCGGACATCCGCGCTCGCCATGACAATTTCGCGACGATGATGGAGCACGGTGCTATCGGCGCCGTGTGCGGAGCTCGCCCCGACCCGTCCGACGCGTCGACACTCTGGTCGCGCGACCGCGGATGGAGCCAAGACCGCTGGCTTTAGCTCGACCGCACGCTTCGTACATAAAGGCGGCCGATGGACAGGCCAACCGCCGCAGCAAGAAACGAGGCAACCAGTACGCCGAGTTTGGCGGCGGCCAGCAAGCGGGCATCCGCGAAGGCAAGCATCGCGATGAATATCGACATCGTGAAACCGATGCCGCCCAGACAGCCGACCACCAGCAGCCCCTGCCAGGTCACATGGGGCGGCAGGCGACTCAAGCCACTGCGCACCGCGAGCCAGCTGCCGAGCAGAATGCCGATCGGCTTGCCAAAGACCAGCGCGAGCACGACGCCGGCGAGTACACTCAACGAGGCGCCGCTGAGATTGGCGCCAGCAAGAGGAACGCCCGCATTGGCCAGCGCGAACAGCGGCATCACACCGAACGCAACCCACGGATGCAAGGCGGCTTGTACGCGCACGACCGGTGACAACAGGTCACGCTGCGCTTCCTCCAATCGATGCAGCGGCGAAACCAATTCGCGTTCATCGACAGTCGCTGCTTGCGAGCGTGCGCCAAACTCATTCAATGCCTGAGTAGCGACCTCCACGGGCTGTTCGCGCCTGCGGCGACGAACCACCGGTGTCATCAGGCCGAGCACTACGCCCGCCAGCGTTGGATGCGCCCCAGACAGAAGCAGCCCGTACCACACGATGACACCGGGCAATAGATACGAGAACGCCGAAGCGATGCCGATCGTCTGGAAGCCGAGCACGATGGCAATGCCCAGCGCGGCCACCAGCAAACCGGTGTAGTCGAGGCCACTGGAATAAAAGATCGCGATGATCAGCACCGCCGCGATGTCGTCGATGATGGCTAGCGCGAGCAGAAAGATTCTGATCGAGCCAGGTATGGAGCGTCCGAGCAGCGCCAGCACGCCGACCGCGAACGCGATATCGGTGGCGGTCGGAATTGCCCAGCCGTGCTGTAAGGCCGGATCCGAGTTGATGGCCAGATAAATCAGCGCCGGCACGACCACGCCGCCAACTGCGGCGGCCACCGGGAGCGACGCCAGCGCCGCGGTGGACAGGGTGCCTTCATGAATTTCTCGGCGGATTTCCATGCCGACGACGAGAAAGAAAATCGTCATCAGTCCGTCATTGATCCAGAAATGCAGCGATTGCGAAAAGGCGGATGTGCCGATACTGATGCTGATCGGGGTGTGCCACACATGCTCGTAGCTCGCCGCCCAGGGAGAGTTCGCCCAACCCAATGCGGCGGCCGCCGCCAGTAGCAGAACGATGCCGCTGACCGCCTCGATGTGCAGGAACCGCTCTAATGCGGCGAAGAATCGTTCAGCCAGGATTTGAGGCGCGGCGGGCGCCTGCGCGCGGTTGGGCGAGTTCAAGACACATTGCTCCAAATAGGAGACTGGCGGCCCGACCAACCTCTTTGCCTACCGGAACGAATCGCCCGGCACCCGCGCCAATTTAGCCTGAAGCAACGTCGCCAGTCGAATGCGATTCGCACGCCGATCGAGTACACGCGCTCCAGGTCTGCGCCCGGTGCGCCCAGTGGGAAGCCAGTCTGTCGACTCGTCGACATGCGGAAGGTCGAAGGGATCCGCGATACCCTAACCGTGCATCAGCAGAGTGTCAGCGGAGCTCGTCCAGCGGCGAAGTAATCAGTAGGCACATGCATCCCGACTCGCTCCAGACACGCTGATCTGAAGTGCCGACCTCGGCCCTGTTGTAGTCCCCTGGCTGAAGTTTACGATCCTCGATCCACAGCTCCCCCTCCAGCAGGTACAACTCTTCCAGGCCTGCGTGACTGTGCGGGGGATAAGAGATGCCTGGGGCGAGCCGTACAAGCATACTCACACGATCCTTTTCGGCATCCATCGACAATAGTTTGCAGGTAATGCCAGGAGCAACCTCGTTCCATAGAGGTTCTTGCCAACCCTGTGCGACAGATGAGGTCACTGCGGACGCGGCTGACGATGGCATCTTCCTTTGCGGAACATGGGCAATACGTTCCAGCAAGCGCTCCCACAGCGGAGTTGGAAGCGGTAGCTCCTGCACGCGCCGAGCGCTCAACGCATCGGTGAGCCCACCTACCGCGTGGTACTCCTGCTGGCACTCCGGGCAAACGGTCAGATGCGCAGCCATCAACTCGGCTTCATTGCTGTCCAGAAGAGCCAGCGCATAGGAGGCAACCAGGTCTCGCCGCCCGCATCGAGTGCGTTCCGATCGCGAGCTCATGTTTCCTCACCTCGTGCGCGCAAAGCGTATTGCAGCGTCGCCCATCCTGAACGGATCCGACCCTTGATTGTTCCGATGGGCTGCCCACACTGCGTGGCGAACTCCGAGTACGACAAGCCATTGAGCAATGTGGCCTCGATCGCCTGGCGTTCCTCCACCGTCAGCGCCTCGAGTGCTCTCTGGAGTGGAGCGCTGGCTCGAGCACTGAAGTCGCTGTCGCCACTGGGAACAGGGTCGGCCGACATTTCCGTGGCGACTTGACCGGAATCGCCATGAGCTGAACTATCACTGCCTGCATGGGTGAGCGCGAGGTTCCGGGCTTGCCGCATGATCCACCCAAGCACCGGTCCCTCCGTCGTCTCGAACACCGGCGCTTCGCACCACACCATCTGAAAGACGTCGAGAATCAGCGTATCCGTCAGGTGACGATTGCCCGTGAGCCGCATCAAGTAAGTGAATACGACAGGAAACGTTTTATCGGAGAGCGTGCGCAAGGCGGCTTGGTCCCCGGCCGAGATGGCACGAACGAGGGCCAGCCATTCCTTCTCAGAAACAAGAGCGATCGTTGGATCAGCGTACAGCAACTCACCGAGCGTCGGCGTTCTGCCCGCAGTGGCTCGATTGGTAGGCGCAACACTCACAATCGGGATCGTGCCTCGTACGTAAGCTCTACGCAAGGTCATTCCGCGAGTACCGCAAACCATTCATGCGGTAGTGACTGGAAGAACCGGGCTTCGATGTCAGGGACTGAATCGCCGGGTCAAATGCGACAGCGCTGTTCGCGTTCGGCATCGCATTCCCGCGAGCCTCGAGAAGGTCGACCACTTCATGCCCATAGCAGCCATCTCAAACCTAGGTATGACGGGCTGTAATGGTACGCCCTGAGTCTCATGTCATTCTCGTAGCGCTCGCGCCTACCATTTGACTCAGCGCACCTATCGATGACCGTTCGAGGAGTCCAGGCTCATGGCAACTTCCAGCAAGCAGAAGCGTAAACCCAACATCGTTCTCATCCTCTCGGATGACTTCGGCTACGGAGACGCTGGAGTCTATGGCGGCGGCGAAAATCGCGGCATGCCGACCCCGAATATCGATCGCATGGCTGCCGAGGGTATGCAATTCATGTCCTTCTACGCGCAACCAAGCTGCACCCCGGGTCGCGCGGCCGTGCTGACAGGCCGCATCCCGAACCGCAGTGGCATGACGACGGTCGCGTTTCAAGGACAGGGCGGAGGCTTGCCAGCCGCCGAGTGGACGCTCGCTTCTGTTCTCAAGACTGCGGGATATAAAACATTCTTCACCGGCAAGTGGCATCTGGGCGAGTCGGACTACGCGCTGCCCAACGCACATGGTTATGACGAAATGAGGTACGCGGGCCTGTACCACCTCAACGCTTACACCTACGCCGATCCGGAATGGTTCCCCGATATGGATCCGGAACTGCGCAAGATGTTCGAGAAGGTAACGAAAGGGGCGCTCTCGGGAAACGCGGGCCAGCAAGCGAAGGAAGAGTTCAAGGTCAACGGTCAGTACGTCAACACCCCGAACAAAGGTGTCGTCGGCATTCCGTTCTTCGACGAATATGTGGAGAAGGCCGCGCTCGAATACCTCGATCGCAACGCCAAGTCCACCGAACCGTTCTTCATGAGCGTGATGTTCATGAAGGTCCATCAGCCGAACATGCCGGCGCCCGAGTTCAAGGGCAAGTCGCTGTCGAAATCGAAGTTTGCCGATTCGGTCGTGGAGAACGACACACGAATCGGCCGCATCATGGACAAGATCCGTGCGCTGGGACTCGAGGGCAACACTTATGTGTTCTGGACCACCGATAACGGTGCTTGGCAGGATGTCTATCCGGATGCCGGATTCACGCCTTTCCGCGGAACCAAAGGTACGGTGCGCGAAGGCGGCAATCGCGTCCCGTCCATCGCGTGGGGACCGGGAATCAAGGCAGGATCGCGAAATTCGGACATCGTCGGTGGCTTGGACTACATGGCGACGTTCGCAGCGCTGGCCGGTGTAGACCTGCCGAAAATGGATCGCGAAGGAGAGCCAATCATCTTCGACAGCTACGACATGTCACCGGTGTTGTTCGGCACCGGCAAAAGCGAGCGCAAGAGCTGGTTCTACTTCACGGAAGACGAACTGTCTCCAGGCGCAGCGCGCGTCGGTAACTACAAGGCAGTCTTCAACCTGCGCGGCGATGATGGCGCGAGAACGGGCGGCCTGGCCGTCGACAGCAATCTGGGCTGGAAAGGCGCAAACGCCTACGTCGCTACCGTACCTCAGGTGTTCGACCTCTGGCAGGATCCGCAGGAGCGCTATGACATTTTCATGAACAACTATACGGAGCACACCTGGACGCTCGTGTCGATCAATGGCGCCATCCAGGAATTGATGAAGACCTACGCGAAATATCCGCCGCGTAAGTTGCAGAGCGAGAGCTATACGGGCCCGATCACGCTCACGCGCTATCAACGTTTCGAGCACGTCCGCACACAACTTGCGAAGCAGGGATTCAATATCGGCCTGCCGGTAGGCAACTGATCGCGCGAGTCTCGATGCTCCTGAATCAGCGATATAGCCGATACAACCTGCGATTCTGGGATGTCGCCCAACTATCGTCGACGCGACTAGCAGACGTCCTCCGCGCTGAGTATGCGAAGGTCCGACCTTGTTACCTACTGCGCCGCCGAGGATTGCAGCTGTCGGCCCGGCGACGCCGACAGGAGGAAGGGCATCATTGCGACCAAGCCACCTGATCCGACCAGCTGACAGCCCGACTTCCGAACCGTCAAAGCATGTTTGCCTCCAGTGCTTGTCAGCCCGCTTTCACTGCACCAGGAGAGCCCGCCCGTTCGTTGAACTGCGCTCGCCACTCGAGCGCCAGGCTCACCCGACCCGCGGACGTCATCGCAATGATTTCTTCTTCTCCGGAGGCGCGTTGGGATCGATGAATGCGTTCGCGTCGACGCTTGCTTTGGCTCCGCCCAAGTAGCTGGCGCGAATCGCCATGCCGGGCCTTCCAGGCAGGCTCACGACGCGGCCCTCTGCATCCGCGAAGTGGTAGCCGTCCTTCTGCCGGGTAACGAACTCGCCCTCCACCGGCGTGATGGTCATGTTCCAGGTATCGATCACGTCGACCTTGAAGCGCATGCCATCGACCACGCCACGCTTGTAGAGTTGAAACGTCCAGCCCGTCGGCGCCGAGTGTCCGAAATAAGTGAGATAGTACCGCCCGGCCTGACCCACGGTGTCCGGATCGTTCCATAGATCGATGGGATCGAGCCCCTCTGCCGGTCCCTGCTCCAGTATCTTGCGAAGGAACGCGAGACGCGGCGCGCTCTGACCTCGCAGACTGCCGCCGAAAGAAGTCCATGTGTCATTGCCCAACGAATGAAAGTAGTCGCCATGGCCGACATAGGTGCCACCGACAGTGCCGCACCAGAATCGATGCACCATCTCCTGACCGCTCAAGTCGGCCCAGCGATATGACGCATCGCCTTCGTATCTCACCTCATCGTAGACCACAGGCTTGCGCCAGACATCGCGATAGATCTCCGCGCTCGCGGCAGATTGCACTGCCACGCCGTTCTGAATGCTGGCGTGAGAGATCCATGGCTTGCCGTGGTCGAACATCTCCTTGCCATTGTGGATGGAACGTAGATGATCGTATGGATCGGCCTGCTGTACGAGCCGGCCGAGACGATTCCAATCCGCCTCGGTCTTGGTGCGCAGGAAGTCGTACTCGTTGGCAAGCGACCACCACACGTTGCGGAACGCGGCGAACCGCGCGACCACATAGCGCACATAACGATCGTCGTTCTCGGCCGACATCGTCTCGAAGCCCCATCTGCCATAGGGATTGAACAGGATCAGGTCCGCCTCGATGCCCAGATCGCGCAGCTGGCCGATGCGTTTCTCGTAGTGACGAAAGAACTCCGGATTGAAGCGAGTGAAATCCCAGTCTCGCGGTGGCCGCCCCGCGAACGGCCAGCGTGACGGTGGGTGCTTGGCCATGAAGGGATTGGGCTGCTGGGTGATGAGCATGCGCGCCTTGTTGAACGGCGAGCCCGCGAGGGTTTGCAGCGTCCGCTCCTGCACTTCATCGGGCGTGTCGAGCCAGTTGTAGATGGTCGTGCCGATCTGCTTGTAGGGCGTGCCGTCGGCATACGCAAAATGATAGGTGTTGCGCACCCGGACCGGCCCATGGTTGCCCTTGCTCGGCGCGGTGACGTTGAGCTCACCGGTCTTGTTGGTCAGCTCCCAGCGGTTCGCCTTCGTTTCATACCGCCACCGCCCCTGCTCGTCGGGCATGAAGCGGATGCGGTAGATTCCATCGCCGTCGTAGAAACCATCCACCTCCACGCGTCTGCTTCCGTTATCGAATATCGCGGCGAGTCTTACATCGACGAAGGGGTTGCCGTCGCGCGGCCCCTGCAACGTGATTTCGTGGAGACCCCACTGCTCGACGGTGGCCGGTTCCGCGGCGCGCAGCAGACTCGTGACAAACAAACAAACGACCAGCACTGCGGCATGCAGCTGTTTATGCATAGACACCTCTCGATACCGAGCCGAACTCATAACGACCAGACTGCGCTTCGCAGACCAGGAAATCGCCCTCGCGAGCGAGCACTTGCAGCCCTGCCGTCTGCTCCAGGGGCTGATTCGCTTCGGTAACGGCCGAGCCCGGCGCGCTGGGAATGAATATCGTCGCAGTCGTGTTGGCTGGAACGCGCACGATCCAGGTCACTTCGTCACCGACTCGCCGCCAGGCGCTTACAATTTCGCCGTGCATGCTGCGGAAGCGGGCCCGGGCGAAACTCAGGCCGCCGCCGAGAAACGGCCGCAGCACGAACCTCTGGAAGCCGGGCACTTCGGGATCGAGCTCGATCCCGGCAACGTGCCGGAACAGCCATTCGCCCACGGAGCCGAGCGAATAGTGATTGAAGGAATTCATGTGCGGGTTGAAATAACGTTCCTCGTGCGTCCAGCCGTTCCAGCGTTCCCAGATCGTCGTCGCGCCGTGCTTCACAGGGTACAGCCACGACGGATAGTCCTCGCGGGCAAGCAGGCGATACGCGACGTCCGCGCGGCCTGCCGACGTGAGCTCGGGATTCAGGTGACTGATGCCGATGAAGCCCGTGCTCAAGTGCCAGTCCAGCGCGCGGATGTTTTCCACCAGGTGATCGACGGCCGCGCCGCGAAGCTCGACTGGCAGCAGATCGAAAGCCAACGCCAGCAGATAGCCCGTTTGAGTGTTGGGCGTGACGCGCCCGTTCGGCTCGACCCACTCCCTCTGGAAAGCCGCGCGCACATGCTCGAACATGTTCCGGAAGCGCCGCGCGTCCGACTCTCGGCCGAGTTCATGAGCGATGCGCGCCAGCTTGGCGCAATCGTCGGCCCAGTACGCAGTCGCGAGCAGGTATTTCATCGGTGAATGCGTGCCGAACGAGGTGTCGCTCGGAATGCACAGCCAGTCGCCGTAGTTGTTGCCCAAGTCATGCACGCGCATTCCATCCGGGTTGCGCGAGGCGATCCAGTCCACCCACTTGACCATGGCCGCGTAGTGACGCTCCAGGATCCGGCGGTCACCGTAGATGCGCCAGATCATGTAAGGCACGATGACACCTGCATCGGCCCAGCCGGCCGACCCGGCGAGATTGTCCAGGCCAACGAAATTCTCGCCCTCGCGCAAGCGGGGCGCGGTGTCTGGAAAGATGCCTTCCGGTGTCTGCGCGTCTGCTACGTCGATCATCCACTTCGTGAAGAACGCAGCGACATCCATGTTGTAGCTGGCGGTCCGCAGGAAAACCTGGGCATCGCCCATCCACCCGAGCCGCTCGTCGCGCTGAGGACAATCGGTAGGGACGGAAAGGAAGTTATCCTTCTGCGACCACAGGCCATTCAGCCACAGACGATTGATCGCGGGATGTGAGCACAGGAAGTCGCCTGCCTCCGGCGTTGCGGACCGCACTACGCAGCCTGTCACTGCTCGCTCATCCGGCACACCGGCGAGCCCGGACAGCTCGACGTATTGAAAACCGTGGAACGTGAAATGCGGTTGGAATGTTTCTTCACCGCCGCCCTTGCAGACATACACGTCAGTGGCTTTGGCTCTGCGCAGATTGTCGGTGTAGAGCGTGCGGTCCGGATTGAGTCGTTCGCCGTGTCGGATCGTGATACGTGTGCCCGCGGGCGAGCGCACTCTCAGTCGAACCCAGCCCGCGATGTTCTGCCCGAGGTCGTAGATGTATGTTCCGAGCGCGATCTGGTGCATGGCGACCGGCGCGAGTTGCTCGACGACACGCACCGGTTCGGATCGCTGTGCAACCAGCACTGCGGCAGGCGCGGCCACTTCCCGAGCCGCGAGCCAACCCTGCTGGGCAAAGCTCGGCTGATCCCATCCCCTGCGTTCGCGGCGCGCGTCGTAGAATTCTCCCATCATGAAATCGGAGCTGAGGATCGGGCCGGTGTTGCAGGTCCACGAGCGATCGGTGCCGATGAGGATGCGCCGGCCATCGGTGAGCTCGATCTCCAGCTGCACGAGCAGGCTGTTTTCGAGCGATCCGTAGCGGGCGCGCGTCTCCTGCCATCCGACGTAACCGCTCCACCAACCATCGCCGAGCGTTGCGCCCAGCGCGTTCCGCCCCTCCGCCAACAGCGCGGTGACATCATATGTTCGGTAGTGAATGCGCATGTCGTAGTCGGTCCATTCCGGCGCGAAGATATCGTCGCCGACGCGACGACCGTTGGCGCGCAGCTCGAACACACCACGAGCACTGACGTAAAGCGTCGCGCGCGAGATCGGGCCGGGCACATCGAACTCCCTGCGGAACATCGCCGGGGTGCCGGAATCGATCAGCGTTGGTGCAGTGGCCTGCGCGTCACGACCGATGATTTCCGTCGGCGCGCAGATCCAATGCGCCGTCCATGCCGATGCTTCCAGCAATCCCATCGTCCAGGCCGCCCAGGCGGATCGCGCCGCGCAGTCATTTTCATCCCAGACTTCAACGTCCCAATGGCAAGCGTCACGTGAAGATAGCGGACTGCCCGCATACACGACGTGCGCAGTCTGGCCGCTTTCGACGCGCCCACTGTCCCACCGATCAGCCTCGCCTGCCGCAAGCTTCTCCGCCGTACTGGCAACGCGAATGCGGTACGCCATCTGTCTTGCGCCCCGCCGCTCGGATTCGAGGATCCAGCTCAGGCGTGGCGCCCGTTCGTCGATGCCGAGCGGATCGACCAGATACTCGCAACGCAGATTGACTATGCTCAATCGACTGCCGCCGGGCGCCGCGATCATCTCCGGGCACGCTCGCTTTCGATCTGCTCCAGCGGTTTGCCGGAGGTGTTGGGCATGAAGAGGAAGCCGACCGCACCGCTGATCACCAGAAACAGCGTCAGTAGCGTGGCCAGCGTGGAGATGTCACCTCGACTGGCGATCGCCGGCACGAAGAAGCTCCAGATGCCGACCGCGATGCGCGCCGTGCCAAAAGTGAGTCCTTGCGCCGTCCCTCGCAGCAGAGTCGGAAACAGCTCCTGACTGAACACCTTGTAGAATGCCTCGCCCGCCAGCGCGCCGCCCGACGCGAACAGGGCGATGTTCAGCACGATCACCGGAATGCTGAATGGCATCACGATCAGAAGCACATAGGCGAAGATCTGGGCAACGGCGCCGACCGCCCACAGCCGTTTGCGCGTCTCGTGACTGCGATCGGCGTACGGCATGAACACGAACCACCCGACCAGCATCGCGCTGACGAAGGCGATGCTTGGCAACCCTACCGCGAGCGCCTGGACGTTGGCTGCGTCCGCTTCGATATGCTTGGAGATGAGATATGAGTTGAATGCCCCGGCCGTGCCTGCCGCGAGATTCCAGAACAGATAGATCGTGAGCGTCCACAGCAGCGCACGCAGGTTTGCCCCGGCAAACAGTGCGTGAATGCTCTGACTCGCCGTAGCGGTGGCCGCCTTCCAGCGAGCCGACTCGCTCAGCCCACGACGCATCGCCCACGTGACCATCGCCACGACGAACAGATGCAACAGAACGATGCGGATGCCCAGCAATCCCCATCGGGAGAGCGCCAACGCCAGCCACAATACGATCGCCGGGCCGAGGCACCACGCAACCTGCGTCAGTCCGAGCAGTTTTCCTCGAGCCTTCGCCGGCGCGAGCTCGCCAACCAGCGCCAGCGAGGTCGGCACGTCCGCACCTACCGCGAGACCGACTACGAACGTGCCCAGGAACAGCATTGCGGGATTGATCGCGAACGCGATGCAAAGGATGCCAGCGGCGTAGACGAGCAGGTCGTATTGATAGATCCGCTTGCGCCCGAGCTTGTCGCCAAGCCAGCCGCCAACAAAAGCGCCCAGCGCGCAACCGATGGCGTTGGGACCGATGGCGGCCAACGCGCCCACCGCAGTGTCGGTCAGGCCGAAGCGCTGCTGGAACAACGCCATCGCCGCGCCGAGCGCGACGATGGAGCCGGCGTCCAGATATGAAGCCATACCCGCCAGCGCGGACCACTTCCATTGCTGGCGGGTCACGACAACGGCGCCGTGTGCAGCTTCGGAGCCGAGCGGCAACTCCATCGCCGCCTGCAGTTCGTCCTCGCGATTGACTGTCACTGGCGGGCTGACGAGCAACTGTGGGCGACGATAATTAGCGATTTTTCAACACAGACCGCGCTTTGCGTGACCAAGCCAGTCGCGGCTACGCTGCTGTACGTGCCTGTGTAGCGCAGTTCGCGATTGCGCCGCTGCATGTCGTATCCCCCGTCATCGTCTGCTCGATCGCTCTGGATAGCTCGCGAGTACGCGACCTGTCTCGACGCCCTGTACGGTCACATTAAAGGCAACCAGGCCAGCACTTCTTCTCGAAACACCCGTAAGACTTCCGGGATCGTAATTTTCGGGCGCGCTGGGAACACAGGTCGACGTTGGCCTCGCGCAGCGAGGAGACGCTCCAGGCGTTCATTGACTCCGCGACGTGCACGTCGTGCCTTGGTCATGCGCGGCCGGACGACCATCGCGTCTGAGTCGACAAACGCTCGCTTCGTCAACGCATCCTAGCGAGGCCGCGTGACCGAGTTGGCTGACTCCGACCTGGGCAGCATCCAGTCCGCGCGTTGCGCGAAATCAGATTGGATATCCGGGAGCCACTTGCGAATGCTGTCGGCGCCGGAGTCATCGTACCAGTGCCTCGTGGCCGGATTGCGTCGGGCGTATTGTCCGCCCCATCCACCTTGATCGGGCTGCTCCGGATCGTTCAAGCCGCGCGTCGCGCTGACCAGATGCAGGAACGAGGGGGTGTCGCCTTCCTTCATGCCCGGCTCGTCCGGATCGAAACCGCTGCGCGGGTACACCGCCCCCAACGGACCGTGACCTTCGCGAACGTTGGCGCTTATCCACTGCAGATCGCCCAGGGGTGAATCGTGAGCAAACATTCCCGCGTAGGTCCGTTGCGAGACGATGACGAACAACTGCGGAAACGTATCCAGCAGCCACTGCCCGGAGCCATCCTGCCCGGTCTTCTGGCCCAGCCCGATCATGAAGATGCGCAGCTTTGCAATGAAACGCTGCAGTTCGGCCGGGCTGCGAGTCTGCTGTACTTTCCAGATGGCCTGGGCCACATCGCCCGAGCCGCCCCAGACGCAGATCCAGAGCGGACGAGGGTCGGATCGGTCCACGGCCCGGATGATGGCTTGCGAAGCTTCCGAATCCTTACCCTGCCCGATCACCTCATCGACGGGTTTGCCCCACGTGCCGGAGCGGCCCTGCCACGTCACCGCCCGCAATTGATCCGCAGTCGGATAGCGACCATCGCGCAGGCGAAGGTTCTCATCGACCTGGTCGTAGAGATCCAGGATATCTAGGATGTGCCGTTTGTTTGCGACGTTGGCGAACGTGCCGGCTGAGGCGACCAGCCCCTCGACGTCGAGGTCGTTCGTATACAGCAGGAACCGCACCATCGACTGCACATCGTCCGGGTCGCTGCGCTTTTCGGCGGGCCCCTGCCCGCTCTTGCCTGCAATGACGTCCAGCGGCGGGAAATCAGAAGTGACGATCACGCGCGGCGCGGTGCCGGCGGCAGGGCGCGACTGCGCGCAACAAGTGCCGGCGCCAATCAGGCCAGTCACGAGAACTAAAAATGGTCGAATCAGTATCTTCATGGTTCGTCAGCTTTGCTCCGGCGGAAGCAGCATCGTAAAAAATCATTTGTCTGCAGTGCGAAGGTTTGCAGTAGTCTGTGCCCTCAGCGAAGCAGTTTCCCAGCGTCCACGGCCATGATCCGAGTGAAGTTCGTAGACGAACGAGGCGAGCGCGTCGTCGAGGCCGCCGAAGGCGAAACCCTGATGCAGGCGGCGCGCTACGACGCGTTCACCACCTTGCTGGGCGAGTGCGGCGGCTCATGCATCTGCGCTTCGTGTCACGCGTATATCGACGCCGCCTGGCTGCAGGCGCTGCCCCCGGTCTCGATCAACGAAGCTCAGATGCTCGATGTGATCGAGAATTGCCGGTACAACTCGCGCCTGACCTGCCGTGTTCGCCTCAAGCCGGAACTGGACGGCATCACCGTTCGCATACCGCGCAGAGCCGGATAGCTGCCGGGGCAGATGACGGGCTCGCCGCTCGCGGCGGGCCCGTCGTTCTCTGCCAATCTCCCGCTCTATCGGATCGCGTACTGGACTCCGAAGAAGTACTGCCGTCCCGAGCCGTTCGAAAGATCTTCCAGCAGCAGGCCATTGGTGCCCATCAACGTGTGGGTGACTTCATCCGTCAAGTTCAGCATGTCCAAGCTGACGCTCAGCGCATCGTTGAACCGGTAGCTCACCTTGGCGTCGAGCAGGTTGATGTCGTCCGTGATGTCTTCGCCCGCATCCGGAGCCCCCGGAACGTTGAACAGCGAAGGAACCCGGGTCGCGGCATCGCCCGTGTGTGTGTACGAGACGCGCCCGGAGAAGCCGGCCTTTTCATACCACAAGGTCGCGTTGTAGGCCGTGTCGGACTGATTCAACAATCGGCCCTTCGTATCGCCATACCTCACCTCGGATGAGATATCGGTGTAGTTGAGCTTCACACCAAAGGAGCGGATCCAGTTGGGACCGAAGTTGAACGGTGTCTGAAACTGCAGCTCGTATCCTTCCAGCGTTCCGCCCGGGCCGTTTTGTACTGCAATGTAGTCGAACAGATCCTGCGGTGTGGCGGGGGTATTCGCCAGCAGACTGTCCGGCAGTCCCAGCGACTGCCAGGTGACCCGTCTCGTGACGCTCGCGGGGAAGGATTCGATGTCCTTGCCGAAGTAAGCCAGCGACACGAGGGCTTCTTCAGCGAAATACCATTCGACAGCCAGGTCGATCGCTTCGGCACGAAACGGCTCGAGGCCCGGATTGCCGGCGGTGTAGCGGCGGTTGAATCCATCCACGGTCCCGCCAGGCGTCAGATCGGCGAGATCCGGTCGTGCCATCACTTTAGCCCATGAAGCACGCACGACGACGCCGTCGGTGGCCCACAGTCCGAGATTGACCGAGGGCAGCGTGTCGCTGTACTCCCTGGTGACTGTGACGGGCGCAGTGGCAATGTCGCCGGTGGAGTCCACTTCGGTCTCGACGTAGCGCACGCCCACGTTGCCGAAGAACCGACGGGAAGCGATCTCGGTCTTGAAATCCAGCTGCGCATAGGCACCCGAATCGGTTTCCTGCACGTTGCGCCGCCCGGCGGATCCAGGCGAAATCCCGAAGCACGGATCGTTGGCAAGCGAGCCGGCACCCGGAAAATTGAGCTGCGCGGCGAAGGCATCCCAGTCTGCCAGGAAATAGCTCTGCCCGCGCCAATCGGTGTAGACACGACCGAGGTTGCTGCCGACCGCGAGCTGCTGCTGCGTGATATTGCATCCCGCCGGTGGCGCGACAACTCCCTGCGGGCTGCCGTGCAGGCTCAAGTTTCTATTCGAGGCGAGCAGATCGAACTCATACTCCTTCTGCGAAGCGCCGCCGCTCAGCTTGAATGTGTCGTTGATCTCCCAGCTCAGATCGGCTTTGAGCGTGTCGTAGGTATTTTCGTTGAAGTATTCGAGGTAGCGGCTTTCGGAGATCAGCCAGTTCGCCGGATTGGCCAGGTCGAAACCGTAGGTGAAGGTGGGGTTGGACTGCCCGTTGCGGTAGTCGTACGTGAAGTTCTGATTGAAGGCTTCCAGAATGGCGAGGGTTTCGACGGCTTCAGACTTGGCCTTGGACGTGCCCGCCAGAATTCGCAGGTTGACGTTCTCGCCGAGGCCTTGCTCGAGCGTCAACGAGAACGTATTCATGGTGGACTCGTTGTCCCGCTCGACGCCTTCGGAACGGATGTCTATGCCCGACATGTCCGCGTAGAGCAATGCGTTCTTGGATGCATCGTACTCATAGGCGTTGAGGGTCGTTTCGAGCCGGCCGGTGTTGGTGGTTCGTGACAGGGAGATCGGCGTGAGCGCCGGGTCGCTCGACGTCCAATCGAAGCTCGAATGCAGCGCGTCGAACGTCAGCAGCGTCGAATCGGTGGGCGCCCACTGCAGCGCTCCGGTCGCTCCCAGGGACTCGAAGTTCTTGGTACCGTTGAAATAGCGAGGGAAGCGCGGGTGATACGCGTTGTTGATCTCGGCCGGCAGGCTGGCCGAGTTGCGCCACCGATTGGCGCCCGCCCCACTGTTCGCTTCCCATCGGCCGGAGTTGTGACTCTCGTTGGCGGTATGGGTGTCCGAGTACGCTACCGACAGCGCGCCGCCGAATGTCCCTGCATCGTTCTTCATGCTCAGCAGAGCGGCGAACCGCGGGTCCAGCTTATTGGCGTTCTCGTTCTGCCCCAGCTCCGCGGAAGTCACGAATGTGTTTCGATCCATCTCCAGCGGACGCGCCGTGTGCAGGTCGATGGTAGCCCCCAGCGAGCCCTCCTCCATCCTCGCCTCCGTGGACTTGGCAACGTCGATCCGGGTGAACAGCTCGGATGCAAACACGTTGAAATCGAAGGAGCGATCTCGCGTGTTGAAGTCCACAGCCTGCACTTCCATGCCGTTCAGCGTGGTGCGCGTAAACGTGGAGTTAAGTCCGCGCACGGTGAGGTTCTTGCCTCGACCGTCGGCGCGGGTGGTCGTCACGCCTGGGATGCGCGCCATGGCTTCGGCCAGATTGGTATCCGGGAAGTCGCCAATGTCTTCGGCGACGATGCTGTCGCCCATGATGATGCTATCTCTTTTCAGGTCGAGGCTGGCATTCAAGCTGCTGCGATAGCCTGTGACGACGATTTCCTCCAACGCTCCGGGCTGGTTCGGCTCGGACTGAGCCGAACCGAACTGCGAATAGGCCGAGGTGCCGATCAGGAGCGAGCACACGGTAAGCCGCTTTGCGAACGAACTCATCTGGATTCCCCCAACTAGATGTAACGACATGCGCCGGGCTCGGAAGCCCGGCGCTGCCGGTTGCTTTATGCTGGCGGGTTATAAGTAACGGATGGCTCCAGGCGATTCATCCTGTATTCCGCGCAAATTCACCTGTATCCTGACACCGGTGGCAGTTGCGGGATCGGCGCCGAGATCCGATCGAGGACGAGCCAACCAGAATTGTCACGATCGATGCGGCGACAACTCGACTCCGCTGGTCGATCGAGAATGGAAAGGATGCGGACCAAGCTGCTAACAAGGCGAGCGGGACTGCACCTCGCAGCCCCGCTCGGAAAGGAAGGTTACCTGCCGACGAGAACTCCGACTTGCACCGGTCCGAAGCTCAGGCCGCTGGCCGGTTCAGTGACGTTATACGTGAAGCTCGCAAGTCCGCTCGCGTTCGGTGCCGCCGTGAAGCGCGCGGTACGACCATCGCCGAGCAGCGTCACGGTTCCGTTGTTGTCGGACGCGACGCTGAAGGCGAGACCGGTCAAACCGCCGTTCAAGCTGGCGAGATCCACATCCACCGAGCCGTTGCGATTGCAGACGGCATGACCGTCGGCGAGCCAGTTGAGATATTTCTCGAGCATGGTGTAGCCGCTCGCGTCCGTGTCATTACGATCCGCCGCATTGGAAGAGTTCAATCCCAGCGCGGCCTCCCAGAAATCCGGCATGCCATCGCTGTCGGCATCCGCCGGCGCGGCCTCCGAAGCAAGCGTCGGCCAGCCGCCGACCTGGGATGGATTGTTGATGATCTGGCCGGTTTGCTGACGAATCGTGCTGGCGATGCGTCGGTCGACGGCGTCGCGCCGCCAGGGCATCGCACCTCCCTGAGTCAACACGCGAAGATAGGCACTTCCCGCTGAATCACTCGCCACCGGCGGTACGTCGAATGCTGTGCTCTGGCGCGCATGACTTCCGCAGAACATGCTCCAACCGGTGTCCGTACCGTCGACCAAGCCATTCTTGTTCAGATCGATCAGATTGCCCGACTGGTAGGTCCTGAGGCTGCCGCCACTGTCCATTGCGCAGGTGGAGTTCGAACTGGGGCCGGCGATGAGATAGTTGCCGATGTAGTTCAATTCGATGGTTGCATCGTCGGGTCCGCTGTAGCCGATGCGATCCCCCCAGTTGTAGAACACGTTGTTGCGCAGATCCAGGCGGAAACCTGCATTCGGCGGATCGGTGCCGGGGCGAGGGTTGCGGCTCAGGTTGTGCGCCCAAAGGTTGTGATGCCACGAATAGATGGTGGAATGCTGAGAAGCGATGATGCTGCCGAAAGCATGTCCAGCTGGATTCAACGCCTCGGTGATGTAGGAGTGCTGCACGGTCAGGTCCCGCACATCGCGGCTCGCTGACAACACTTCATCGGAGCCCCACGACGCCGATACATGGTCGATGATGATATTCCGGCCGGAGCTGATCCACATTCCGTCGATGGCCGCGCTCGACCCGGGACGGACGCGAAGGTGGCGAACGATTACGTCAGTGGCGCCGCCCGTCACGTTGAAACTCTGATTGCGCAGGGCGATCCCATCCCCTGGCGCGCTCTGACCGGCGATCGTGAGCTTGGATTTATTGATCGACAGCGTCGAATTCAGGGCGATGGTGCCGGAGACCTTGAAGAGAATCGTGCGCCCGCTGGCGGGTGTGCCGGCGATGCCGGCTCGCAAAGAACCCGTTCCCGAATCGGCCAGCGTCGTCACGTAATAAACATCTCCGCCACGACCGCCGGTAGCGTTGGCGCCGGCGCCTTGGGCTCCGGGAAACGCGGCGAGCGCGCCAGCGACGACCGTAAGTGTGGCCGCCTGGCTTGGGACGGAGCCGACGGCGTTACTCACATCCACGCTGTAGCTCCCGGCATGCGAGACCTGGACATTCGATATCGAGTAGCTGTTGCTGGTTGCGCCGGCGATGGTCGAGCCATTCCTGCGCCACTGATAGCTCAGCGGCTCGGTGCCCATGGCGATGACGCTGAATGTAACGTTGCTGCCGGTTGCGACGCTCTGGCTCTGCGGGTGGGAGGTGATGGTCGGTGCGACCGGCACGCTGTTCACCGTAAGCGACGCTACCTCGCTGGTGACCGAACCCGCCGAATTGCTCACGATGACGGCATAGTTGCCGGCATGCGATGCCTGCACGTTGGTGATGGTGTAGCTGGGGGCGGTCGCGCCGGCGAGGTTCGTCCCG
The DNA here is from genome assembly GCF_009932555.1 of Steroidobacter agaridevorans. Taxonomy (GTDB): domain Bacteria; phylum Pseudomonadota; class Gammaproteobacteria; order Steroidobacterales; family Steroidobacteraceae; genus Steroidobacter; species Steroidobacter agaridevorans. Next base: position 622,977 of record NZ_BLJO01000003.1, on the reverse strand, counting down.
TTTCTTTGCCACTGATAGCTCAGCGGCTGCGTCCCTGTGGCGGTGACGCTGAAGGTGACGTTACTGCCCGCCGCCACGGTTCGACTTTGCGGCTGCGAGCTGATGGTTGGAGCGCTCGCGCCGGCAAGACTCCGCAGCTGATACGCGTTGAAGATCGCGGTGGCATTCGGCACGGAAGAGTCCGTGCCTGTGTTGCCGCCGGTGAGCGTGATCATCTGAGTCGCAGCATCGGCGGTGAACACCCCCGTGACGTACTGGCCGATGCCGCCGAGCGCGTTTTGAACGTTGTGCTCGAGGCTCACATTGCTGGTCCCGCCACCCACCACCGTGATCAGCCCGGGATTGTTCTGACCTAGATTCACGACGCGGTAGTCGTGCACCCAGAGCTGGAACTCATAAGGCGTACCGACCGTCAGGTTCTTCAAAGTCAGAGTGGTACGCGCCGTGGCTGCGGCGTTGGCCACGTCGCCATCGTTGAAGTGTCCCGAGGAGAGCAGGTTCTTGTAGTTGACCGACAGGCCACTGAACGGTGCACTGTTGCCGCCGAACCCCTGAAAGCCGTTGACGTTGCTGCCGTCGCTGGTCACCAGAGCATCGCCATTGGGAAGATTGGTGGTGGTGCCCACGTACGGGGAGCGCGCGAATGTCACTCCATTTACCGTCACATCGATGTCGAGTGATTGCCCCTGTCTGGTGAGATTGGCTGCTCGCACCAGCGTGCCATTGGTGCTCACATCGGCCTCACTCGTGATGTTCACAGGTGAGCTCCAGCTGATGACAGCCGCCTCGGCGCTGCATATCAGCGCTGCCGCGGCAAACAGACCCAATCCGGAGACGAGTCTTCTACGTATCCTGGAATAGCTATGCATCTTTGCACCCTTCCATGAGTAGTGATCGAGCGGTAGTGATCGAGCGTCGATGGCGACGCGCGTGCGGATGCCGTCAGCTCGCGTCAACCGGCTGGGCTAACGGTTCCCCCGAGCCGATGATTTACCGCCGCTCGAAGCCCGCTTCCACCTGTTTTCTATCGATGATGTCTTGAATGCTAAGCCGGTGGCCTGGATCTATTCCGACAGGCTCCCGGCGCGAAGGATCAGCCAGCCCGGCCCTTCGGTGCGCCGAACCTGTCGAGTGCGACCGCGACGATGATCACCAGACCCTTGATGACCTGCTGCCAGAAAGGAGACACGTCGAGCAGAAACAGGCCGTTGTTGAGCACACCGATGATGAGACAACCAATGACCGTTCCCACGATGGAGCCTCGGCCGCCGGATAGCGACGTGCCGCCAATCACCACGGCGGCGATGGAGTCGAGCTCGTAACCCAGACCCGCATTGGGCTGCGCGGAATCGAGACGCGCCGTCACGAGGAGGCCGGCAACTCCGCTCAGCACGCCGCCGACGACGTACACGATCAGCTTGACTCGCTCGACGCGTACCCCCGCGAGAAGCGCGGCTCGCTCGCTGCCGCCGACGGCATAGAGATGCCGGCCGAAAGCTGTGCGCTTGCAAACGAGCGCAGCGAGCATGACGATCACCAGTACTTCCCAAACCGGCATGGGGATGCCGAGCCATGCGCCTGTGCCGATGAAGCCGAACGATGGCCCGAGTCCAGTGATAGGAAATCCTCCGGTCCACAGCAACGTGAGGCCGCGCGCGATACTGAGCATCGCAAGCGTAGCGACGAAGGGTGGCAGCTGCAGGCGCGTGATCGCTAAGCCATTGCACGCGCCCGCTGCGGCACCAACGGCAATAGCCGACACGATGGCGCCGGTGATTGTGAAATCGAGGTGCACGCCAAGAAAAGGCAACGCAATGCCTTGCTTGAGCAAGCCCGCCGCCACCGCCCCGGAGAGCGCCAGCACGGCGCCGACAGACAGGTCGATGCCGCCGCTGATGATGATCAGTGTCATGCCTACCGACAGGCACAGATTCACCGAGATCTGCCGCAGAATATTCCAACCGTTATCGGACGTAAGGAAGGTGTCAGTCATCAGGCCGAGGCCGACGACCATTAACGCGAGCGCGAGCAGCGACTGCAACCGCGCCACCGATGGAGTATTCAGAATCGTCACATTCACGCCCGCGACCTCGTCGAGTTCGGTAAAGCAGCCGTCATGATCGCTTCAGCGGTGGCGGTGTCGGCGGCGAACTCGCCGGCATTGGCGCCCTGGCACATCACCATGATGCGATCGGAAAGCGCCATGATCTCCGGCAGCTCGGAGGAGACCATGACGATCGACAGACCGCCCGCCACCAGTTCCTCGATGAGCGCGTAGATTTCGTTGCGCGCATTGATATCGATGCCACGCGTTGGCTCATCCAACAGCAGCACCTTCGGACGGGTGGCGAGCCACTTCGCCAGAATCACCTTCTGCTGATTGCCGCCGCTGAGATTGCGCACCGGTTCCCGCAGCGATGATCCGCGCCAGTGGATGCGTTGGAGCAAAGTACGCGCACATTCCGTCTCGAGTGCCGGATGGATCAATCCCCAACGTTTCATCGCGCCCAGACACGCCAGCGTGGCGTTCTGTTGCGTGCTCATGTCCAACACCAGTCCATCACGCTTTCTATCCTCCGGAGCAAACGCAAGCCCCGCATCGACGGCCTCCGCCGGCGACGCGAAGCGCGCTTCACGCCCGTCGATGGCGAGATCTAGACGAGCGCGACGCGCATGCATGCCGAAGATTGTCTCCAGCAGTTCGGTGCGTCCGGCGCCCATGAGCCCGAAGATGCCCAACACTTCACCGCGGCACAGATGCAAGTCGACGTTGCGCACCAGGTAGTCGCCAGGCCGGGAGGGATGCGGCAGATACGCCTGCTTTACGCAGAGCACCGGCTCCTTCGTCGAGCGTCGCACGCGTCGCGCATGCGTTGCTGTCGGGGTGCGTCCGACCATGAGGCTGACGATCTGCTCGTGGGTCAGCGACTCGTAGGATGCCTGAGTGATCATCCGGCCATCTCGCATGATGGCGACTTCGTCGGCCAGGTCCGCGAGCTCTTCGAACTTGTGAGTGATGTAGACGATCGCGACGCCCGCGGCCTTGAGCTCTTTGATCATGCGCAGTAGCGATTCGATCTCGCCTTGCGACAGTGCCGAGGTAGGCTCATCCATGATGATCACTCGCGCATTGGCGGACAGCGCCCGCGCGATTTCAACAACCTGCTGCTGCCCGACGCGCAGCGAGTGTAGCGGCGCATCTGCTGGTATATCGAGCTGCATGCGCGCCAGCAGGCTGCGCGTGTGACGATGCATCGCTGCGTAATCGAGTGTGCCCCAGCGCGTGGTCGCTTCCTCGCCGAGGAAGATGTTCTCGGCGACGGTCAGATTCGCGCTCAGGCCCAGTTCCTGAAATATGGTGGCGATTCCTCCGCGGCGCGCTTCACTCGGATGACGGAAGCTGATGACTGTGCCGTCGAGCAGAATTTCGCCCCTGTCCGGCGGCTGTACGCCGGCGAGCACACTCATCAGCGTGGATTTGCCGGCACCGTTTTCTCCGACCAGTGCGACGAGCTTGCCGGCCGACAAGCGCAGGCTGACATCTTGCAGGGCGCGGACGCCAGGAAAGCTCTTGGAGATGTTGCGTGCCTCGAGCACGTGAGATGTCGCGGCCGTTGATGTCATTTCAAAGGACTGACGTCGATCGCGACCACTTCCAGCGCACCTCCGCGACGCGCGAACCGGGCACCGCCAGTAAAGTTCAGCACTTCGCCGGGCCGATTCAGTGCGGCGATACGTGGCTGCACTTCCCGCTCCGATAGCAAATTCAACTCGGCACTGAGGGCGTTGAACTGGAAGGAGTCAAAGTCCCCGATCTGGACCAGCGATGTGGAATCGCGCAGCGAGTTGCCGAAAACCGGGCCGGTAACCAGCAGCACGCGCGTGGAATGTTCGGCAATTTCGAGCACTACCCCTTTGCGGGTAGACTCGAGCACGCGACCCGAGCCAGTCACGAAAAAAAATGCCGGGCCACCATGACCGATGCGTCGGCCATATTCTTGCTCCGCCGCTCCAGGGTCGCGCTCGAAGGCAGCCAGCAGCGTGGACAACGGAACTGCGCGTTCCTGCGTGCCGAGCATTTGTTTCCAAAGCTCCCGGGCACTGTGCGCCGGGCTCTGCGAGGGCCCCGAGTCCCTTGCAACGGATGCGGCCGGCGCGTCCAGCGTACGAACGTGGAACGGCGGCAGCACCCAACAGAAAATGCCGAGCGCCAGCCCCCAGATCGCGACGGCGCGCCAGCGGCGTCGATTACTCGCCACGGCGGCCATGTTCACCAAACTCCCCGATGTTGCCACGAGTGACCAGATCGACATGGATCGGCAGCCGTGCCGGCAGGTTGCGCTCCCCCTGCAGATAGCGATCGGCGAATTCCGCCACCATCCGCGCCATCGTCTTCGGATACTGCATCGCTGTGGCAGTGAGCTTGCCTTCGGCAATCGACGCGAGCGCATCGTCCGAGCCATCGAATCCGAAGACCTTCACCTTGCCGGCGAGTCCCGCGCTCAACAACGCCTGATAGGCGCCAAGAGCCATGGCGTCGTTGCCGCAAAACACCGCGTCGATGGAGGTGCTCCGCTGCAGGATCGATTCCATGACTTCGAGCGCTTTGCTGCGATCGAACTCCGCGCTCTGCTGGGCGATCATTTCCAGGCCCGGATAGCGATCGACGACGCTGTGAAAGCCCTTCGAACGGTTCCAGGTGTTGTTGTCGGTCACGATACCGAGCAGTTCCACGTACCTGCCCCGCTCGCCCAGTTGCTCGACGAACTCGATGGCCACGTCCACCGCGCCGGCATAGTTGTCCGAGAGTACTTGAGAAACGGGCGCCCGTGAGTTGATCTCGCGATCCATCGTGAACACCGGAATGTTCGCCACGCGCGCCTTCATCACGTTGGCGACGGAGCCCTCGGCATCGGTGGCGTTCAGCAGCACGGCGGCGTAACGCGATGCCACGATATTCTCGAAATGCGCAGCTTCTTTCGCTGGATCGTTCTGCGAATCGAAGATTGTCACCTTGTAGTTCCGGCGCTGCGCTTCGTCGCGCGCCGTGTTTGCCAGCACCACGAACCAGGGATTGTTGAGCGTCGAAACCACCACGGCGATCTGACGGCTCTGCGCCCCTGGAGCAGGCGCGGGTGTCGATTCGGCCGGACCACGCGAGCAGGCCACGAGCCCGCACGCCAAGATGATTCCAGCGACCGCTCCGATGACGGAACGCAGTGCTCTCATTCTTTCATCCCCCTTCGACTCGTCTGCCGGCGGTTCAGGTCACGCCCAGCACCTGCTGCACGGCTCGCTGCCAGCCTCGATAACGGCAGTCGGCCTCGTCCGGCGACATCTTGCGACGGTACGCATGAGCTTCGCTCGTCAATTCTCTCATGGCCTGCGGCGACGGGTACCATCCTATCCCCAACATGCCCATCATGGCCGCGCCGATCGCCGAACACTCGGGATGACGCGGCAGCCGCAGTTCGATGCCCAGCACGTCCGCGGTGAACTGCATGAGCGGATCGCTGCGAGTCGCGCCGCCATCACAACGCAGCTCGCTGACGGCGACGCCCGCTTCGGCCTGCAGCATCTCGATCACATCGCGCAACTGAAAAGCAATGGCTTCCAGCGCCGCCCTGACAATGTGTCCTCGATGGCTATGCGCGCTTAGCCCTACGATCGCCGCACGAGCCGCATCACGCCAGTATGGCGCACCGAGTCCGGCGAACGCCGGCACGAGATATACCTCGTTACGCTCGCCGGCGGCCTGAGCAAGGCGCTCGGCTTCCTCCAGAGTGACGAACAGACCCAGTTGATCACGCAACCAGTTCATGGTCGCCGCCGAGAAATTGATGATACCTTCGAGCGCATAAGTGACCCGCCCGCCCTGCACCCACGCCAGCGACGCCACAGCGCCCCGGGTCGAGCGTGCCGGCGATGAGCCGACGTTCACGAGTACCGATGTGCCGCTGCCGAACGTCGCCTTGGCGCTGCCCGGTTCAAAACATCCTTGCGCAAACATCGCCGCCTGTGAATCGCCCATCACGCCGCGTATCGGCACCGCATACGGTAACAAACCATCCAGTGTGCTCTCACCGAACTGAGCATCGCAATCCCGGACCTCAGCCAGCGCGCACGACGGTACCTGCCACCAAGAGCAAAGGTCCTCGTCCCACGCCCGCTGGTGGATATCGAATAATAGAGTCCTGCTCGCATTGCTCGGATCGGTCGCGAAGACCTGCCCTCGCGTCATTCTGTAGATGAGGTACGTCTCCATCGTACCGATGAGCACTTCGGCGTTCTGCAGTCGGCGGGCTATATCCGGGCGCTCCTGCACCAGCCACTGCAGCTTCGATGCGCTGAAGTAGCCATCGATCCGCAACCCAGTGCGTGCACGGACCGTCGAGTCGCGTCCCCTGCGCAGTTGCTCGGCGCATAACTCATCACCGCGCCGGCATTGCCATACCATCGCCGGATGAACGGGGGCGCCGGTGACGCGATCGAAAATCACCACCGTCTCCCGCTGATTTGCAATGCTGATGGCGCTGATCTCGATCCCGGAGCACGCGCCGGACTGTTGCAGCTCGCGCACAGTCGCGAGCACGTTCGCCCAGATCTCCTCTGCATCGTGCTCGACCCATCCCGGTTGTGGATAGTGCTGCCGATGGTCCCTGCCCGCTCTCGCGAGCACCGCGCCAGATGGATCGACCAGCAGCGCTTTGGTCGCCGAAGTACTCTGATCGATGGACAACACGGCCTTCATCAGATGGACTCGAGCAAACGATGCGCGGTTCGCGCCAGACCTTCCATCGTGATGCCGTAGTGCCGGAATATGTCCGCCTGGCTGCCGGTGACCGTGTATTCATCCGGGATGGCCACCATCTTGAACTGAGTTCGCGCTCCTGACTCAAGCAGCAACGAAGCGCAGGCTTCACCCAGGCCGCCGCACACGGAATGCTCTTCGACGGTGATCAAGGCTTTGCATTCTCGAGCGGCTGCCAGCACGGGTCCTTGGTCGAAGGGACGCAGCGCCGGTACACTGACGACTCGACAGGAAATTCGCTCGCGATCGTACAGATCCTCAGCGGCGAGCAGCGCGTGAATGACCGCTTCGCCGATCGCAATGAATGCGACGTCGGTGCCCTCGCGGACCACCATCGCGGATCGCACATGGTTACCCGTCTCCGGTCCATGCACGTCGTACATTGGCGCCTTGCCGAATCTCAGATAAACCGGATGCACGGCCTGCGAGGCGTACAACACCGCCGCGTGGGTCTCTTTGTTGTCTGCCGGTGCCACGATGCTGACGTTGTTGATGGCGCGCAGCGCCGCGAAATCGTGCAGCGAATGATGTGTCGAGCCGAGCGCTCCGTAACTCACGCCAGCGCTGATACCCACGAGCACGACGGGATGATCCGAGTAGGCTACGTCAGCTTTGATTTGCTCCAGCGCGCGCGCGGTGAGAAAACAGGCAGGAGAAACCGCAAACACTTTCTTGCCCGTGGCCGCCAGTCCGGCCGCGATGCCGACCAGATTCTGCTCGGCGATGCCGACCTCGACGATCTGCTTTGGCAGGCGCTGACCGAACCCGACGAGCTTGCCCGACCCGCGCGAGTCGCTGGTGACGACCATCACGTTGCGATCCCGGGCGGCGATCTCGGTGAGTGTCGCCGCGAACTCTTCGAGGTTCGGACGACCGAGCCGCAAGCCGAGCCGCGCCGCCCTCTGGCGTGCGTCGTCCGAATACATTGAGGGCGTTCGGGCGCTCACTGGTGCCCTCCCACCTGGCGCAGCGCCGCTCCCAGCTCCTCCATGGCGCGGCGATACTCATCGACGTCCGGCACGCCGTGATGCCACTTCAGCACGCCTTCCATGAAGCTCACACCCTTGCCTTTGATGGTGTCGGCGAGCAGCACCATGGGCTTGCCTTGCGGAGGCGGAACGGTGAGCGCGTTGGTGAGCGCAGCGACATTGTGGCCGTCGACAGTACGCACGTGCCAGCCGAACGCGCCGAACTTGGATTCGAGCGGCTCGCTGCTCAGCACATCTTTGGTCGGTCCGGTGATCTGCAACCGGTTGCGATCGACGATCGCGACCAGCTGATCGAGTTCATAATGCGCCGCCGCCATCGCGGCCTCCCACACCGAACCCTCCGCGAGCTCACCATCGCCGAGCAGCACGAACACACGGTTACGCAGATCATCGTGACGCAACCCGAGCGCGAGTCCAACGCCGAAGGCGAGCCCATGCCCCAAGGCGCCGGTATTGTGCTCCACGCCCGGCACCTTGCGTGTCGGGTGACCGATGAAGTGCGAGCCGTACTCACAGAGCGTCGTCAGCTGCGAACGCGGAAAGAATCCTAGATCGGCCAGCACCACATAGAGCGCCTCGACGCAATGTCCCTTGCTCTGAATGTAGCGGTCGCGATCGGGCTGATCGAACCTCGCCGGCGATATCCTCATGACGCGGTTGTAGAGCACATTGAGAATATCGATGGACGACAAGCTGCCGCCGGTATGGCCCGCGCCTGCATGCGAAATGATCCGCAGCACATCCTTGCGATACTCGAGCGACTTGATCATCAGCTCTCGGTCGCTGACGCCGAGCGCGTGTGAGGCGCTCATCGCAGATCGCCGAGAATGGTTTGATAAACCAGGCGCTGCGCAGCCAATGCATCCTGATTGGTTCGCACTTCGTGCAATTGCGCGAGATCGATCCGATCGAGCGCCGCATCCAGCAACTTGAGCATGCCGATGCTGTGTCGGGCGGCAACAACCGGATCCTCACGGAACGGAAACTGGTCGAGCAGGATCGGACGTTGCCAGCCGATGCTCCGCAGGGCGAGCATGAACTCCAGGGTCTCGATCAGATGCACCGCCCCGACAGTGAGATCGTCATCCCACTGCCGCCAGTTGTCGTTCACTTCCACGCTACGCAACTTGCCGCGCCGAGCGATCAGCTGCAGTTCTTCAGCAGGTGTTTCCTGTGCGAACAGCGAGTGACCGAGATCCATGACGATGCCGACGTTGTCGACGCCCATGTCCTGAATCGCCAGCAGCGTGCGTGCCGCCGAGCTGAAAGTAATGTGAGTTCTCGGTTCCTTGGACTTGTATTCGATTGCGAATCCCATCTGCGGGTGGCTTGCTGCCAGCGAGCGCACGCCGGCGACGGCCAGATCCCAAAGCTGGGTATATTCCGCCTGAAAGGGATAGTCATACCCGTCCTGCCCTGGCCAGAACTTCACGTAATCGGCTTCGAGCAGTTGCGCCACATCGATGGCGCGCTTGCATAGATCGATGGCATCGCCGCGCAGCTTCGAGTCCGGATTGGTGAAGCTGCCGCGCTGAAACTTGCGCGTATAGATGGCGGGCGTGACAGCGATCGCTCGCAAGCCCGCATCCTGAAGCGCGGACTTCACCTGCGCGGGCGTGACGCCCGGCTCGAATGGATAATTGATGTCGACCGCAGATAGCAGTCCGACTTCTCCGGCACGAGCGATGGCCTGAAGTGTTCCGACGGGGGGGCCGTATGCGTCCGTCGCATACCGATCGACGAACTGCCCGAACATCCACAAGCCGGCGCCAAAAGACAACGACACCGCGCGTGGCGGGCTATTGGTGCTGAACATCATCTCCCCCTTCATATCCAGCCTCGGCAGGCTGTCTTCGCGTCATGACGAGTTAGGGTAGGCTGATTTTTAGAGGCATTCTTCCTTCCAACGATAAAAGACTTCCTGTATCGTAATGTCATGACGTCGTTCGATCCGAAGCGCCCCGACTTCGCGCCGTATGGCTTCACGTGCGAACTGTGGCGCCCCACGCCGATGCCGCGACCCGACCGGCACAATGAAATCGAGATCAACCTGCTGCGCAGTGGCTTGGTCACCTATCTGCTCGGCGGTCGCAAGGTGCAGGTGGCCGCACAGAGATTGAGCGTGTTCTGGGCGGCGATTCCCCATCAGATCCTGTCGTTCGAGGACACCACCGAATATTTCGTGGTCACCCTGCCGCTTGCCTGGTTCCTGCAATGCAAGTTGCCGGATCAACTGGTCAAGCCGCTGCTCCACGGCGAGGTCATTGCCGAGTCGATCGACACGCGAGCGGCGGCGGACATCGAATTACTGTCGCGCTGGGAGCAGGATTTTCGCGAGCCCGGCGAGAGCCTGCGCAAGGCGGTGCTCCTGGAGCTCGAAGCGAGGCTGTTGCGTCTGGCCGTCACAACGCCTTCCGCGACGAGTCGGAGGCCGCGCCCGGGACACCGCGCCGTCAGCCATGCGGGCTTGAGCAAAGTGGAGCAGATGGCTTGCTTCATCGCGCAGCGCTATACCCAGCCGCTGAGCGTGGAGGAAATCGGCGAGGTCGTGGGATTGCACCCCAACTACGCCATGAACCTGTTCAAGAAGACCTTCGGCATCACGCTGGTGAACTACATCACTCAGCATCGCGTATCGCATGCACAGCGATTGCTCGCTACGACGGATGCGAAGATCGTGGATATTGCGCTCGCCTCAGGGTTCACTTCGACCAGCCGCTTCAACGCTGCGTTCGATGCTGAATGTGGCTGCTCGCCTCGCGCCTATCGGCGCGAGCACCAGCTTACGGATTGAAAGCTCACTGCAGATCCAATGCAGTGACGGCCGTTACTTCCTGACATCGACGATCACCCGCTGGTATCGCGTCAAGCGCGGCGTGCCGTGATCGGTCACCGCAACGATGAAATGCATCGTGCCGGTGCCGGGCGCCATGACTCGCCGCGTCGGCACCGTGAACCAGGCCTGCGGCTGATCGAAGTTCGTGATCTCGACGAACTCGCCCGTATCGCGGCCAGACACGGTGAACGTTCCGGCTTCCGGGTAAAAGAACCAGCGATAGGACAGCGCATCGCCATCCGGATCGCTCGTGCCCGCAGCGCTCAAGTCGACGCGCTCGCCTTGTCTCGCCGTCAGCTCGCGCGCATGATCGAGCTTCACGATCGGTGGATGGTTCGCATCGCCGGGCGCCTTGATGGTCCAATCCATGCGAGCGGCGAAGTCATTCTGATAGTCGCGGCGCCAGCGCCAGATCGTGGCGTGATTGGTCGTGTGCCAGTTGCCGTCCACGCCCAATACTTCATCGACGGCATCGGTCCAGATAGGGCGCGTTTCCTGCTCGACGTGCCAGCGCTGCTTGCGCGGCTGATACAACTCGTAACGTCCGCCCCACCCGCCCCAGTTGGGATGCTCGGGTTCGTTAAGTCCATTGTCCAGCAGGCCGAGGAAGCTCGGCGTATCACCTTCCATCAGGAACTCGGTGTGCGGATGCTGGGCGCCGAGCGGACCTTTGTTACGGATGTTCCGATCGAGCCACGGGTTGTCAACGATCGGAAAATCGGCGCCTCCAAACCGTCCATGGACGCGATCGCCGCTGATGCCGCTCCAGGTGGCGAAGTGATACGCGCCGCCCGCCGAGAGCCCAGGACTGACGATATAGAACAGCGTGGGAAAGTTCTTGCGGATCCACGGGCCTGAATCGTCCTGATCCGAGATCGTGTATACGCGCAATTTGGCGACGAACTTTGCCAGCGCCTGTTTGGAACGCGTGGCTCGGACTTTATGAAGCGCCTGCGCGAGCACGTTGGGACCGCCCCAGACGGTTACCCACAGCGGCCGCGAGTCGTCGCGGTCAGCGGCGGCAATGAGCGCCGCGGAGCCCTGTGAGTCCTTGTCATCACCCACTGCCTGCATGCCCAGGAGCGGCAGGCCTTCACTGATGACAGAGCGCAAACGCTCAGCGGTCGGCCATCCTGACTCATGCTTCTCCAGGTTATCCCGTACCTCGCCATAGGCGTCGACGATAGTGCGAATACGAGCCGCGGCGGTTCGATTCGGCAAGTGCACCGAGGTCGTAGCAACCAGGCCTTCGATATCGAAGTTGTTCGCATAGGCAAGCAAACGCACCATGGATTGCGCGTCATCCGGTTCGTTCTCGATATCGGTGAGCACGAACAATCGCACTTTGTCGCCGGGCGCAGCATGCGCGTCCACACTGAAAGCCAACAATGCGAGCAGGAGGGTCAGCAAACGAGTCTTCATAGGCATGTTCGTCGGATCAACCATCGTAGAAAATCTGCACCATGACCTGCGCAGCGACCCCGAGCATGGCCGGGGGTCCGTGACATGCAGGGGGCCGGGGTCGCTGCGCCGTCAACTGTCGATCTGCGCCAACTTGCTTACCTCAGGGCGGAGATCAAAGTCGTCATGTGTGTCGTAAAGACAGCCGTGCTGATGCCGCGTACCGGCACCCGATCATCGGCTTGAACGTCGGCTTGAATCGACATCCCAGGACGCGGCACAGAAATCCCGTCCGTGACCCAGGCGCCGCGCGCATCCAGCGAGGCGATCACTCCGGCCACCTCAGCAACATCGGGGCGCGATCGCCTGTGTGTATCCAGTGCAACCAGACGCTCGGCCCGCTGCTTCGGCGAAAGCGCGGCTATTGCTTCATGATCGGCACGCAGCGCCTTCACATCGACGATCGGCTTGCCGCCCCAGCGGCAAGGTTTACCTTCGCACCGGGTCTGCGAGGGATCGGTAACCCATTTATATTTGCCATAGCCTTCCGACGTGCGCTCGCCGGTGCGAACGACATATAGCGGCCGGTTGGTTCCCGGTTCCCAGTAACGCGGCGTTGGATAGCGCTCCGACGCCGACTCACGATTGATCCGGTCGAACCAATCGAGGCATCGCGGCACTGGCGCCAGGTAACGCGGATCACCCGTTCGCAGATACATGACGTGCAGGATGTCGATGACGCTGCGACTTTCACGCACGACATAGCCTGCGGGTTCATGCGTTCGCGCAGTGGCGGGACGCATGTCCGGACCATACTGCTCGGCCCAGCATGCCTGGCCGACGGGGCCTTGCAAGCTGATCAGCGCATCGACGCCGCGCCGGGCGGCTTCCCAATAGCGTTCATCTGCGAAGGTATCGAACGCCTGCAGCAGCACCTTGATATTGTGCTCGGCGGCCCCGTCGTTGAGCGTGAAGAAAGAGGTGTAGTCGGGCAATCCATCGTGGGCGTACTCATACCGCAACGGGTAACGCTGCGGCCAGGCACCATTCGGATACTGCGAGATCAACAGGAAATGGAGCGCTCGGGCCACCGGTTCGCGATAGGCGGCCTCGTGACTCACGCTATAGAAGCGCAGCAGGAACTGGGCGGCGTCCGATGTGACGTGATCGTCAAAAGTCGCGTTGCCGTAGTAGTGCCGATACTCTTCCAGTCCATACGGAAATCTGGACGCAACGTCCTCGTACCACTGCGGCAGGCCACGTGGATCGAAGTCGATGAAGTAGTGCCAGCCGCCGAGCGGATGCTGTCCGAACACCAGTGCGTCGGCGGCCTTGCGTGCCGCCTCCAGGTAGTAGCGGTCGCCGGTGGCCTCGTAGGCGTCGAGCATGACCTCCCCCACTCGCTCGGTGCCCCCTTGCAGCCAGATCTGCGACGGCCGAGCCGGCACCTCGCCCCAACGCTGCGAAAGATCGTCGCTGACCACCCACACGTAGCCACCGTGCACGGCCACCTTGTCCACCATGAAAACGGCGGCCTGCTTCATCGCCTTCAGAATCTCCTCGCGCCCCGGCTGCGAGGCTTTCGCGTTCCCGAACAGCGCTATTGTCATCAAAACCAAGCCGAGCGCACTCAGCGACCAATGAACTCTGTCGTTGCCATTCGATACCACTGACATCATGTACCTCTGCTCAAGAAAGCGATCTACTCGGCGCGTTCCATCGAGCATCGCCAGCGTGCTCGATGGAACCGTCACGGCGTCACCCTCGACTACAGCTTGACACGCAAGCCGAGCGTGAACGTTCGACCGAATCCCTGGTGCAACTGAATGATCTCCACGTCGCTGTAGACCCAGCGCTGGGTATGCTCGTCCGTGAGGTTCTGTATCTCGGCGGTGAGGCTCATATAGTCGCCGACATCGAAACGCCACGACGCATCCACATAGAGATTGTCCTCCACCGCGCGGAAGTCATTGATGAGCGGCGCGTTGCACGGCGCGCCGCCGCTGGTGGTCAGTCCAATCTCGCAAGTGCCCGCCGATACCGGAAAGAGCTGCATATATTCGGATCGATACGCTCCGGAAATGCGCGCTTCCCAGCGATCCGTCGCATAGTAGAGCGTGGCGTTGAACGAGTTGGGCGACGCGTTGAGATACGGTGCGGTCTGCGTTTGCCCGGTGTTGCTGTTGACTATGTATTGCAGCTCCGACTCGATGCGTGTGTAGTTGAGGATGGTGCCAAAGTTGTTGAACGGCGCCGGCAGGAACGTGAACGGCTGTTGATAGGACAACTCCGCGCCACGGATGAAGCCGCCGGGCGAATCGCGCTGCGTAGTGATGCCGAAGGTGCCGCCGTTATTGATGTGCGCGAGCAGTGGCGCATCGGTGATGGTCGCCACGTACGCACTCAGCAGCTCTGGCGGCAGCACCTGCGACAGCGGCCCATCGCTGCGTACCGACTGCGGGAACGATTCGATGTCCTTGTAGAACAACGCAGCAGCCAGCAAGCCTTCACTGCTGAAGTACCACTCCAGGCCGAGATCGTAGTTGGTCGCGCGGAATGGCTCGAGGTACGGGTTGCCCATCGTAAAGGCCGGCGCTGAATTGCAGCCAGCGCTGGTGCCGCTGCAACCGGTCGGCAGGTTGCCGTTGGGACGCAGGTCGTTGAGCCGCGGGCGGGCCATGACTTTCGCGGCGCCGATACGCAGCAGCGTATCGGGCAGCACCTCGTAGGCAAGATTCAACGATGGCAGCGTGTCGTTGTATTCGTTGTTCGCGGTGAGGATTTGGTTCGCGAGCAGCCCAGCGGATTCCACTTCCGTCTTCGCGTAGCGCACGCCGAAATTTCCGAACAACCGCCGGCCGCCCGGCTGAGCGTTCATCGTCAGCTCGGCGTAGCCGCTGGTATCGGTTTCGGAAACGGCGTTGGTGCTCCCGGTGCGTTCGTTGAGGCGCCAGTCGCCCCATTGATTGATGCAGTTGCATTGCACGTCGAAGGCGTTACGGAAGCCATCGAAACTCGGTGCGAACCAGCGGGTCGGTGTGCCATTCGAAACATCGATGCCGCCTTCGCCGTAAGAAACCATCCGGCCGAACTCGCCAATAGCGCGGCCCGCCTCGCGCTCGGTTGGAATCATGGGCTGAGCACCCGAGTTACGCCGCAGCTCGAGCGCGGAATAATCGAACTTCTTGCGCCCGCCGCCAAAGTTCACGCCGAAGGTGTCAGAGAAAGTCCAGGTGAAATTCAGTTTCGCCGTTTCAAACTCGTTGTCCACGGCCCAGCGAACCGTGCGCACTTCCGACAACCCTTTCACGAGGCTCCAATTGTTCGGATCCGCCGGATCGAATCCGAGATTCATGACGGGCATGGAGCCGCCGCTGCGTTCATCGAATACGAAACCGTCCATGTCCAGATTGTTGAACTCGACCAGCATGCCGTTGCTTCGATATTCCGACTTGGAGGTGCCGATCAGCGCGGTCATGCTCAGCGCATCGCTGAACCGGTGTTCGAAATTCAGCGAGATCTGATCGAACGTCGTCTCGTTCTCCGTGCCGTCGGCGGCATTGCGCCAGTCCACGTTGTCGAGCGCAATGTAGTCGGCGAACGCGCGACCATCGCGGTTCGTGACTACGTTCACGTCCCGCACCTGCATGTTGGGGCGTCCGACGAGCTGCGCCCAGTTCGCGATGCCATTGGCGCTCGGGATATAGCCGACCGAGGCAGGCGAGTTGTAGTAGTCGTAGGGCTCGAGATTGTGCGGATTGAAGCTGAACTGCGTGCCGGCAACCGGCGTGGTTCCGTACAGCGCCTGACCACAATCGCGATCGTCCACCGTGCCCGTGACCTGATCGCATCTCGCGTACAGGCCGCGCCGGGCCGCCGCATTCAGCGAAGCTGGATTGATTGCCGCCGTGGCGTTGTATCCATTGCGATTGCCGCTGATGGGCGTGAGCTCATAGAGCACTTCTTCACTCTTGTACGAGGACAGAAGATAGTCCAGCGACAGTAACGATCGATCGGTCGGACGCCATTGCACGCCGAAGGTCACCCCGAGGCGTTCGTAGCTGATTTCCTCGTGACTCAGCGTCGGGAAGGTTGGAATGAATGCCGTCAGGGGCAGCGCCGCGTACGCCGCCGGGTCGGAACCGCAACCCAGCAGCCCCGGATTTGCCGCGCAAGAGAGCGCTGGATTCGCGTGGGTCGCGTTGGAAGGACGCGCATAGCCGAACGTAGCCGGCGTCAACCCCGCGTGCTGCGAATTTCGATACAGGATGTCGGCCTGACCGGTGTTGCGATCGTACTTGTCGATGACCGAATCACGTTCGCTGTAGGCCGCCGAAGCGATGATGCCCAGCCTGTTGTCGAAGAACGTGTCCGTGATGAGTGCCGCCAGGCGCGGCGATACCTTATCGCCGGCATCGTAGTACGCACCCGAGGCGGAAAGTGCGGTAGCGAAGCGCCCGTAATCCAGAGCGCGGGGCGTCGAGAGCGCGACCGTCGAGCCCAACGAGCCTTCGTCAGTCGACGCCGCGGCGGTCTTCTGAACCTTGAGACTGCCGAACAGCTCCGACGCAAACGAGTTGAATTCGAAGGAACGGCTGCGATTGGGAGACGAGCCAGAATTGCCGCCGCCCGCGGTGGACAGCGCGTCCATGCCGTTGATAGTGGTGGTTACGAAATCGCCGCCGAGACCGCGAACGGTGATGGTGCGGCCCTCGCCGTCGACTCGATCGATCGATACGCCCGGCAAACGCTGCAGCGACTCGGCCAGATTGCTGTCCGGAAAATCCGCCATGTCCTCGGCGTTGATCTCGTCGACCTGCGTGAACGACTCGCGTTTGGTCTCGATTCCGCTCGCGAGCGCGCTGCGGATACCTGTCACGATGACCTCTTCGAGCTGTGAGGTCTGCGCGGTCGTCTGCGACCACGCTGGAGCGTAGGCCGCCATCCACATCCCCGCCATCGCCAACGCCCTGCCGGACGTCGTGCAGATGGCACGCGTAACAACACGATTGCGCTGCTGCATCTTTAATCCCCCAGACAGTCCTTGTACCGAACGCTCTCGTGACCACGCGACCGCGCAGCCCTCCCGGCGCTCTTTGCCCGTTCAAGGTAATCTGTCGATTGCAGCGAATCTTCTCGATCTCACCTAAAGATTCCCAGGATAATAATCTTTCGGAGCCATTCCAGAGCTCGGACGGTTCGCAGGACCGTCATGGATGCAGTACGAATCGATGATGGAAGAGGCTCGCAGCGTGCGTTGCCGGCCTCAGAACCCGCTCAGGACCGCCGCGGTTGAAGTGGCAACTCTCGCTTCCATGCCGGATAGTCTTCGTCGAGCAGCCGGCGAGGCCAGGTGCCGTAGTACCCATAACCCGTGCGGCGCTCGCGTTCGATTTCCGCGAAGTTGTAACGGAACACCGAGTCCCGGCCCAGAAAAATCGGACGGTTGGAGCCGAGTTCATAAAAGCGAGCCCAAAGAGTTTCGGCCGCTGATTCCGCCATCACGCGCTTGTCTGCTAACCCATCATCACTCGTAAAGCGTTCCAGGCGAATGCCGACGATAGCCGACTGCCGCAGCCAGCGCACGCCGCCTTCGATTGCGGCGACGATCTGCGGCGTCGGCGCCTCGATGCTCATGAGAAAGCGCAGGATGCCCACGCTCTCACTGCCCGATAACGAGGGCGGCTCGTAACGACGCGCCCAGGCGGGTTCGAGTGTCCGCTCGTCATACTGTGCGCACCAGGCGGTCAGGAACCCGTTTTGTTTGATCTGGGTTCTCAATATGAGATCGATGCCTCGCGCAACCGCCTGCGCCGCCCGCTCCCGGCGCACATCGTCGACGAACTCGTAGGGTGGCTTTCCGGATGCGATGTCACGCAGCAGACTCATCACGCGGATCATCGCGTCGTCGTTGAATGTAATGTGCGAGTAGTAGCCGCTGCGTAGCGGATAGAATTGTGGCCATCCGCCATTGGGATATTGCGCGGCAAGCGTGTAGTCCAGGCCGCGATTGAACGCATCCCGATAGACTCTCGCGCCCGTAGCGTGCACGACGCGCGCCAGGAACTCCATCGGCAATGTGGTGCCGTCGTTATCGAAAGTATTCTCTTTACCGTCGGAGGGAATATCCGCGGCGGTTCGCGGTGCCTTCGCCAAGTCGGTGTTCTTTGGCCAGCCACCCTCAGCCGACTGATACTGCAGGACACTGTCCGCGATCCCCCGAGCCTGCGCGGATCGATACCAATTCGACGCTTGCCGAGCGACGCCGGGGTTCCAGGCGACTGGCGCAGTCGCCGAGCATCCCGATAAGATCGCAAGCCCGGACAGAGCCACCAGGAAACGAATCGCACGCGCCGAGATGGGTTGTGCGGGCCGATGGCTGGGCATCACAGGTCTCCCATCGCCAGTCATTCGGACGCGCGAGTCGCCGGACGCGCCTCCAACTTCGCACCGACGAGTTCCAGCGGCGAGTTGAACTCTTCGGCGGTACGCAGCGTGTAGTCGCGAAACTCCGCTGCGGTCCGATTCACGGTGCCCTCGCTCCATCCCGCGGCGATCAGGTACTCGAATGAGCGCTCATTGTTCGGCTTGATGCGCAGTACGTGGTTGCCTTCGCTGGTAGGCACGAAGACGTATTCCGGCGAAAACTTTTCAGGCACGACCAGTGCGGTACCGACGAAATCCACCATCAAGCTGTTCTCACGCAAGCCGTCGTCGTCCTGGTTGCGGATCGCCTCAGGTGCGCCGCTGATGACGATGCCGCGCGCTTTATGAAAACTGGTTTCACTCAGATGCTTGCGCATACCCACGGCAAAAGCGGTGTCGGGATTGTCAGGGTTGAACACAGAGAAGTGGACGCGCGCCGTCGCATAGCTCTGCCCCGCGTACGCGCTGTACATTTGTTCCAGCTCATACTTTCCGGCGCCCGAGTCCCAATTGAAGGTGCGCGCTCGGACGATCGAGCGCACCGGCCCATTGGCCAACACCGTAAATGCATAGCGAGTGTCGCTGCGTGGACCTGCGTTGAAGCCGGTGCCCAGCGAGCGCGCCGTAAACCTGGGGCGCGAGACGACGTTGGGATTCTTTGCGTCTTCGAACACGCCGATACCGCCGCCGCCGAACGACGCCCCTACCTGCATGATGTCAGAGCCGTAGGCAACATCGGTCGCGGACACGCCGTAACCGTCGAGATTCTCCATGTACAGGCGGTGCGACATCAGCACCGGGCGCCGCTTGCCGAACACGTCGATATCGGTCGGATACCACAGTTTCCAGCCGATGTTCTCCGACTCCCAGAACGGTACAGTGTGTCGGGCATAAGAACCGATCGCGGCATGCGTCCGGTGCACGTGCCAACCACGGTTGTGGAAGCCGAGATAGAGATAGAAGACCTTGCTCTGCCCCGCCGCGAAATCGGACATGAAGAACAGCTCGTCCCAGAGGCCGTCCTGGTCGAGATCGTCGAGCTGATAGGCAATCCAGGCGCCGTTGCTTTCCCGGCGCGTCTCGTGTCCGCCTTGTCGCTGGAAGAGCTCCGCCGAAGGCTCGGGCCGGCCTGGCAGGCTCGGGTCGACGAGCGTGAGGGCGAATTCGTGGCTGTCCGGCAGCATGCCGAGCTGATCGCGCCGGATGGTCACTGGATTGTTGTGCCGCTCGCGGTCCAGTGTATTGCGCACTACCAGTTCGACGCGCTGCATAGGCTCGAAATCGCCTTGTGCATACCATGGCCGCGATGTAACTGATTCGTCACCTGCGGCCAGCAGCGGTTGTAACAGCAAAGCCAGCAATGCAGTTGGGATACGGATGTATCGCATTGTCGTCGCTTCGGTTTCCGTCACTCGGCTCGCAGGATCAGCACGGCGTCTTCCCATCTCTCGGGAGGAAACATGCCGCGGGCCTCATTCGGCTCGAATCGCCCTGCCGGCTGCTCTGCGCCGTCGCGCGGATCGAACCATCGCGCCACCGCAGCTTTGCCCAGCGTGTTCGTTATCTTCGCGTGCGAGTTATTGGAAAAATAAACCAGCGCCAGCTGGCCAGAGGCAGCCGTAACGGCCGCCTTCAGGCTTTCACCTTGCCCGGCGCCGGCGACCATGCGCCCTTCTGGAATCCACTGCGGCCAGCCGTGCTCCAGCAGAAATTTCTTCGCCACTCCGGCGAACTGGGCGGCGCCTGGAAAATCGAGCGACTGTTGCCAGGTGTAGCCGCAGTTGTAGTCGCCGCCGTTGCCGCGCATAGCCCAGATCGGCCCCGCCCCGTACGTGTGCCCGGCGCCGCCGGCAAAGAAGGTATGGTAGATCTGGCGGCGCGTTTTGAGCGGTGTGACCCAACCGCACTCGCGACGATAAGAGCCGAATTCGTAGGACCCCTCGAGGAACAGGCTCGGCTTGATCGGCCGCTGCAATTCGTAGTCGCGCAGCATCGTCGGGTAGACCTGCTCCACCTCGCTCCACACTTCCACGCCGTTGGCGCTCAGCCAGGCATCCTCGTGGAACCATTTGGAAGAATTGTCTAGAAAGTCGCCATCCGGGTGATAGGTCATGAAAACCTGCTTCCAGGCCGGATGCGCCCGGTTCCATGAGAGCCGCTGCCCGGTCACACCGTGCGCGATTCCCTCTGCCATCGCCCTGAACACGGCGCGCTTGTCGTACTCCGCGTACCCATCGCTGCCGTAGCCCTGATACTGCGCCTTGGCATCGCCGCCGAGCACCCAGACGATGTGCGGCTCCCGTTGATAGCGCTTGCCGAGGAACTCGCCATAGGACTTCGCCTCTGACTCCGTGAATTCCTGATGAGCGCCACCAAACTGCGGAGTGACGTAGGCTCGTCCCCAACAGGGCAACAGCGCCAGATACATGTTCCGCTGCTTGATCGCGCGAATCACATAGTCCGCGTGATCCCAGTAGTCATTGGGCGCGTCGGGGCTGCCCCCCTCGACCACCAGCGGCTCGGCCGTGTTGGGAGAATCCTCGCCGCCGCTGAAGGGACGATGACCGTAGGCATTGGCCGCGTTGTGAGGTCCGCTCCGCATCCCGCCGCCGTGCGGATACCAGAACGCTACCGACTGGATGACCGTGAATCCCAGTCGTTGACGGTGATCAAGGTATTGATCGATCTCTTCGCGAGTGAGCTGTTGAAACATTCCCCACGCGGTATCGCCGATCCAAAGCAGCGCGGTGCCATCCGCATGTTGTATGGC
This sequence comes from Steroidobacter agaridevorans, assembly GCF_009932555.1. GTDB lineage: Bacteria > Pseudomonadota > Gammaproteobacteria > Steroidobacterales > Steroidobacteraceae > Steroidobacter > Steroidobacter agaridevorans. The sequence continues at coordinate 601,744 of NZ_BLJO01000003.1, read as the reverse complement.
GTGGCCATTTGAGGACACCTCGAGCTTGCCATGCTGCTGCCAGGGCGCCTCCGCTCTGCCCGGCTGACCCAGCAACGAGGCGCACAGCAGGACAATCAGAAAAATTGTTTTCATGGTCAGTTCAATACTTATGTGATTCGTAAAGGCCGCCGGCAGCCAAGCGCCATGAACGCTGCGTGATAAGAAACGCAACGTCGATGACGCATCGAGGGATTCGCTTCGATGGCGGCTTGTGAGGACCGGAACGGTCAATGCGTGCGAATGGCACGTGAAACAGCAGGATGACGCTGCACCTGAAATCCCCCAACGTTTGTATCGAGTCTCGCAGGGCTGCACGCAGCGGGCCCGACGGTCTCTCGTCGCCATGACGGTAGTCCGCTCACGCCAGTGAATCTTCTCGATATCTGCCGAAAGCTTCTAGGATACTAATCTTTCAGGTGCATTGGCTCTCTCGATCTGCTGCCGCCGCGTTAGGTTCGACGCTGGACCGGAAGCTGGCCATTTACTGGCCAATGAAGGTTGCCTGCGGAATGCTTACAGAGGATGCCCATGACCCGACAGCGAAGATTCCTATTCATGATCAAGGTGGCGGCGGCGCTGCTACTGGGCTGCGCAAGCTCTGCCGTTCGGGCGGAGCTGGTTACCTGGACTTTCGCAGAATTCCCACGCATCGCTGACCATCACGCTCGAGTACTCGGCGCGCCTCGCGCGCAGATCGTGGATGGTCGCCACGCGCTCTGCTTCGATGGCCGGTCCGACGGAGTCATCGTCACAACGAATCCGCTCGCTGGTCAGGCGCAGTTCACCATCGAGGTGTTGATCAAACCGGATGGAACGGGAGACGAGGAACAACGCTTCCTGCATATCGAGGATGAACGTGCCAGCCGCCTGCTGCTGGAGACGAGACTGACTCGCGAGCGACAATGGGCACTCGATACCTTCATGTACGCTTCGAGCGAAGATAATCGGGTGCTTCTCGATCGTGCCAAGCTGCATGCGGCGGATCGCTGGCACTGGGTGGCGCTGTCGTTCGATGGACGGACCATGGCGCACTACGTGAATGGTGCCAAGGAAATGGACGGGCCCGTACCATTTCATCCCATGAAGGACGGTCGCATCTCCCTGGGTGTGCGGTTGAACGAGCGATCCTGGTACAAAGGATGCATCGCCGAAGTTCGTTTCACGTCAGAGGCCCTGGCGAGCCCAACTCGGATCGTGGACTCGCTTCGACCTGAGACATTCGACTCGCGACGATGATCGAGACTGAGACGCTCGAGTTGCTTCGCACGGACGCACTGTGATCAGCGCAACAGCAAGATGGGGATCAAACACGTCGGTCGCCGTGCTTCCAACAATCAGCTGCCGGATACGGGAATGGCCATAGGCTCCCATCACGAGCAGATCGATGGATTTGCGGTGACGTAGTGTCCTATCACTGCGTCGCGTTACCAGATCGAATGGCGCTGTGAATTTTTCGACGCCCCTGCGCGTCGTCTCGCTGCCATCGAAAGCAATCAGGAATTGCTGGATCGGATTGAACTGCCGTGAGGCAACCATCAGCGGCCGATGCACCGCGCTCGTATGGCGCGCCCCAGGTCCGAGCCAAGATGCATCGTTGCAAAGTCAGCGTGCTCGCCCTGTTCCCACTTTCGCGGCGTCGAGGCGCCAACGCCGATCAGACGCGCCTATCGTCGAACCACTGTTGGTGACCGCGTTATTCAAACAAATGAACCGCAAATGGAGTCCTTTCTACGAGAACAGCAGTCCTCCGTTGACATCCAGATTGACGGCTTTGAGGAACGATCCGTCTGTCGATGCCAGGCATGCAACGACTTCTGCCACCTCGCTGGCTTTGCCCTCGCGCCGCAGCGGGGTGGCCCCGGCCACAGTCGTGCGCACTTCGGGCTTGGAGAACATGTCATGGAAGCTCGTACTGATCATGCCGGGACAGACCGCATTCACGCAGGTACCGCGGAGCCCGAGCTCTTTCGCCATGACTCGAGTAAATGTAGAAACGGCACCTTTGGCTGTTGCATAAATGGATGCACCCGCGCCTCCGCCATCTCGCCCAGCCTGGGAGGAAAGATTCACGATCGCCGACCCGCGCGGCATGTAAGGCACGGCAGCTCGCGTCATCAGGAAGGTCGATTTCAGATTGAGGGACATGACCCGATCGAAGAATGCTTCATCGATCTGCGCAAGAGTTCGGCGCTCGACCAGCCCGCGTGCAACGTTTACTAGCAGGTGGATATCCTGACCATAGGCGCGATGGGCAGCTGCAATGATCGATCAACGTCTTCTTGATGGGTCACATCGGCGCGACCGAGGATCGCCGTGCCGACGGCGATCTCTATCGTTTGCAATGCCTGCTCCGCACTCGCCACATCATTCGCTTAGTTGATACGATTGCCACCTTGTCTTTAATGCGCATGCGTCGGTCTCGCAGATTCAATCGCATACGGCGCCTCAGCGTCGATCGCTGGTAGGGCACCCATTCTGGCAATCACCCATCGCGCCAGCTGTTGACCACGTTCCACCGCCGCCGCCTTGCCTTGCGCGAGGCGAAGGCGCGCGCCCAGATATCCTGCATTGAAGGCGTCGCCCGCCCCACTGGTGTCGACGACTTGCACGACCGAAGACGGCGGCATCACCTCTCCACCGGAGTGCGCATCGACCAACAGACAGCCTCGCTCGCCGACCTTGACCACTACTTCCTGGCAGCCTAGCGCGATCCAGCGCGATGCGATTTCCCGCTCGGTCAAGGCCGACACATATAACTGTCGCTCGTCGACGTCCGTCGGCAGCCCGATCGTGGCAGTGCCCATGGCGGATTCGGACACCGCACGGGCCTGCTCGAGGTCCGGCCACAGATTGCGACGGAAATTGCTGTCGTAGGCGACCTGATCTCCCTGCGCACGCACGCCGGCCGCCAGCTCCAGCAATCGTTCGCGTCCTTCCTGCGGAAGTATCGCGAGCGATATCAGACTGAAGTACAGCAATTCAGCATTGCGTGCCTCGTCTAGCGCCGCCTGCATGGCTGGAAGCGCGAACATCTCGCGTGCAGCGCTTTGATCCCGCCAGGTGAGGAAACTGCGCTCGCCATTCTGATCGAGGTGAATGGCGTAGATCCCCGGACTACGCATCGGATGACGCAACACGAAGCTCGTGTCGATGCCTTCCGACGCCCAACCTGCAACCAGCGCATCGCTGATCGGATCGGTTCCCACCGCGGTGACATACGCCACCCGGCAGCCCATTCGCGCAAGATGGATCGCGGTATTGAGGGTATCCCCACCATAGCGCAGTCCAGCGGAAGCGCCACGGCTGTGATACTCCAGCATCGCTTCGCCGAAGACAAAAATGGTCATTCCAGGCGTCCCGATCGCCAGCGTTCGTTTCCTACGAGAAGTACAGACCGCCGTTCACATCGAGGTTGGTGCCAGTCAGAAAACTGGCATCTTCGGATACCAGATAGGCCGCGGCAGCGGCCACTTCCAGAGCCGCTCCCTGACGGCGCAGCGGCGTGGATGCGGCGACATTCTCACGCACCGCGTCCTTGGTGAATCGGTCATGGAAGGACGTGGCGATCATCCCTGGACACAAGGAGTTCACCCGAATGCCCCTAGGCCCGAGTTCCTTGGCCATCGCCCTTGTAAAGGACATGACCGCGCCCTTTGAGGTCGAATAGGCAGCAGCACCCGGGCCACCGCCATCGCGTCCGGCCTGCGACGCTAGATTGACAATCGCACTCCCCGCCGGCATGTAAGGCACGACCGCTTTCGTCGCCAGGAAAGTCGACGTCGTGTTCAGGGCCATCACTTGATTGAAGAAGTCGAGATCCATTTCGGCGAGCGTCTTGCGCGCAATCATGCCGCCCGTGACGTTCACTAGGATATCGATCTGTTCGCCGAAGGCCTTACGGGACTCCGCCACCAGGCGCTCGACATCGGCCACGACGGTGAGATCCGCCTTGACCAGGATCGCACTCCCTCCCGCCGCCATGATCGCCGCCAGCGTTGCCTCGCCGTCCGTCTTATTGTTGCAGTAGTTGACGACCACTCTGGCGCCTTCTTCCGCGAGCCGCTCCGAGACCGCGCGCCCGATGTCGCGGCTGCCGCCCGTTACGATTGCGATCTTGCCTTCAAGCTTCTTCATGCTTCACCTTCTGCATCACGACAAACTTTCATTCCGACTTGCTGGTGACCTTCTCTACCCTGCCGCCGAGAAAAATCAGCGAAGCAATGGATAAAGGGACGAACAGCGAGCTCATGACGAACACCGGCGCAAACGAAACGCTGGTCATGACCGGTACCAGCTTCGTCACCACCAACACACTGAGGACGGCCGCCGTGCCGCTCATCCCGGCCATCAGACCCACGGAGCTTCCGTGGAAGTAGTCGCTGGGCAGCGTCTGGATGTTGCCGATCGCGACTTGGAACCCAAACAGAATCACAGCGATGAGCAACACGGCTGTCAGCGGGTCCGATGCCCTGCCGGTCAGGAGCAAGGCCGGCAGCATCAGCAGTCCGCCGAATATCACCATCGCCTTGCGCGCAAAGCCCACCGAACACCCGGATCGAATGAGGATGCCGGCAAACCAGCCACCGCTCAGGGCGCCCAGCATGGCCCCGACATATGGCACCCAGCCGAACGCGCCGATCTGCTGGACGTCGAATCCGAAGCTCTCCGAAAGATAGATCGGCAGCCACGACACGAAGAGCCACCAGATCGGATCCAGGAACAAACGGCTGAGAATGATTGCCCAGCTCTCCTTGTGTGAGAGAAGTTGTTTCATGGTTGGCGCGTAAAGTTGCCCGACGGGCACAGCGCTCTCGATTTCCGTACCGGCGCCAAGAATGTGAATTCGTTCCTTATTCGTTAGCCAGGGGTGAATCGCCGGTCCGGCCTTGTAGATCACCAACCAGGGAATGATCCAGAGCGCGCCAAGCACGCCGACCGCCGCAAATGTCGCCTTCCAGCCGAACAGGGTGAAGAGCCACGCAATGAGTGGCAATGAGACGATCGCGCCGAGCGATGCGCCGGAGTTGAAGATCCCCTGTGCGAATGCCCGCTCCCGGGGCGGGAACCACTCGGCGTTGGCCTTGACGGCGCCTGGCCAGTTGCCGGCCTCCGAAAATGCCAGCGTCGAGCGAAGGAGCGCGAACGCACCGATGCTGCGTGCCGTGGCGTGCAAGGCAATCGATGCTGACCAGATGATGATCGACGCCACGAACCCCATGCGCGTGCCGATCACATCAAAGATCTTGCCGAAGGCAGATTGCCCAAGCGCATAGAACATCGTGAAAACCACGACCAGGTTGGCGTAGTCGTCTTTGCTTGCGCCGATATCCTTGGAGATCTCCGGCCACATGATCGCAAGCGCGTTCCGATCGATGTAGTTGATCACTGTCGCAAGCGCCACCAGCGATACGATGAACCAGCGAAGTCCTCTGATCTTCAAGTTGTCACCACTGCTCACGAGGAGGCGGAAAGGAAATCCGCCCGCAGCGGGCTGAAGCAGTCGATCAGCACGCCTGCTTCGACGCACTTGGCCCCATGCTGGGTGTCCGAGGGGATGTAGACACAATCGCCGGCGCCGACTTCCACCACGTCATTTCCGACCTGGAACTGGAATCGACCCGACTCCACATACGTCACCTGGCTGTGCGGGTGTGCGTGCAAGCTTCCGACCGCGCCCAGCTGAAACCACACGCGGCAAAGCATCAGCTCCGGACAGTAGCCCAGCATCTGTCGCTCGACTCCGGCATCCACCGCGACGCGGTCCGTCTGAGCGCCAACTACGAAGTGCTGGCTTGCTGTTGCGCTCGTCATTCTGTTGCTTGCCTCATGTTCGCCGATTCCTCAGCCCTTGAACGATTCGCTGGCCGTAGCACGACGCGCCCCACTGCCCCGGTCCACCGGATGTTCTCGTCGCCAACGATGACCTCATGGGTGCGGTTCGCGTCCGGGTCGTGCGCCATGGCAGCAGCGACGCGGCGGCCGGCCAACGTCTCTATGATCAGGATGTCTGCATCATTTCGACTTTCCAGCGACAGAGTCCGAATCTGGCTGTCGCTAGCGCTGGCCTGTTCGAGCTCTGGATCGTAGTTGCCGTGAGTCTCGAGAATTCCAGCAAAGACTGTGTCGCTGGACTCGATGAGTCGATGGATCAGCATCGGCTGCCGGCGAAGATTGAATGAGGGATCGTTAGCGCCGCTCTCGCCGAGAATCAGCTGTGATCCCGGCTGCGGAACCCAGCGCCACGTGTAGAAGCGCTCACCCAGTTGCCATGTCAGGAAGGCATCCGCTGCGGTCGGCGCCCCTTCCGCATCCACCCAGATGTGCTGGTAGCCGTTGTCGCTGCCGAGCACAGGACGATTGGCGGAGTAGGACTTCGAATTCGGTCCGACGCGCATCAGGTGACCCTGATAGTGCAATGGCAGCTCGTAGCGATGCGATCGAGACGAATGGGTCCGCACGAGGTCAGCGACGACAGGCGCATCCAGGCCCTCGATCGTGACCATCGCCAGCACTCGCGTGAAGGTCACGCCTGCATATGCGTTATCCATCTGCGCAACGCTGAAAGAGAGATCGGAGGAGTCGCCATACGCCAGTTGCCGAGGCGCGTGCTCGTCTGCCACATGCGCATCTGCGTTGAAATGGCTGACGCCATCGACTACCAAAGTATTGTGTGCAACGGTCTGCTTGGCCCAGGATTCGTTCTCGGGCAGGTAACGCCCGCCATCCTTAGCCTCGATATTCAGGAAACGTGCGGCACCGTAGTCCGTGAGGATCTCCGCTGCGTTGTCGAAGTATTGCCAGCTGAGCTTGTCGAAGTGACCGTGACCCATTCCCTGTGACGTGTTTTTCGCCACAAGCGCTTGGCCTCGCTCCGAGTCACCTCTACGTAGCACTACGACAGCGCCGTCCTTGCCTTCCGGACCATCTCCAAGCAGCAACGATCGGAACGGAAAGTCCCTGCTCAAGCCGCGAGCCACATCGAGGGCGACGAGCCTTCCGGCATCCGACAGCGCGACGCGCCTCTGCCATTGTGCAATCGACAGCAGTGCAGGGTCGCGCGTTTGTGTGTAGCCGATCGCCACGCCCTGATAGAGCTCCTCCGTGTTCAGGGACTTGTCCTTGATCGCATCGTTGAAGGCGAAGAAGTGGCCGGCGTACGTCAGCTGTATGGTGGTGTACAGAGCCTTCAGCAGGATCCCGTCGCGCCGTTCGAATATTTTTCTATCCGGCTCATTGCGTTCGATGGCATCTGCAAACAAAAGGAATGGCAGAAGCGCATAACGCTGATAATAAGGTCCCTCCGTGTAATACCCGTCCGGGGAGAAAAGCTGGTCCATCTGGCGCAGGAACCCCGACCGACCATCGAGCTTCGATCCGAGCAGCGCACGCTGCACGAGGTTTTCATCGCCAAGCACGTAGCCGGTCATGCCGACGCCGGCCGTGGACCAGGTGGCGTGATTGTGGATCCGGTCGAACGTGGCCACCGACTCTTCGGACAAGAAGCGCGCAGCGCTGCGAAACAGATCCTCATCGATCCGCCGCCGCTCAGCGTCCTTGAGTTCCGCACGAATTTCCGCGTAGCCCTGGATGGCATGCACCAGCCACACGGCATCATTCAGGTTCTGCCAGAACAACCGCCCATACTGCTGGTTCGAGCGCGCTGGATGCGGTCCCAGCCGGGGATAGAGATCCGCATAGGCCAGTAGCAAGTTACGGACGAAATCCGCGTAAGCCTGCTCGCCAGTCAGTTTGTACAGGCGACCTGCTTCGTAGATCGCACGATAGTTGCGCTTGTGCTGTTCGTGGGTGTACCCCCCGCCAGGATCCTTCGGCACGGGAACATTGATACCTTCGCGCATCATGTCGGCGACGAAGGCCTTCGATCGCGCGACCTCGGCGGCAAACAGAGGCGCCGCGGGCTCGCTCAGGCCTGCGCCCGCGCTGAGTTCCGCACTCGCTGTTGCAGCGAGAGAGAGAGCGGCGGCTACCGCAGCGATCACGCACGCCAGGATCGTGCGCCACGCGAATCGTTTCACGGACCGCTCCCATCGAATGTGTTTTGTTGCATCGTGACCCGCACCGGACCTTTGGCGATGCTTTCCGTCAGGATCGGACGTGGTGTGTTCTTGAAAGTGTTGCCAGAGATGAGGGTCGCCGGATTGCCCGTGGTCTGCACAACACGCAACGGTGCGGATCCTTCAAATACGGACCGCTCGATCAACGCATGCTGCACGCCGTGCAGCGCGAGCGTCGCCGCTTCACCACGCCGCTCGGCATGACCACAGCGAACGACCCGGTTATCCTCGAATAGCAGGTGCGGACCGAACGTGCTCTCGTCCGTACCGCCTCGATACAGGGAGACGATGGCATTCCCGACGTTCGTGAACTCCGACTTCCTGATGGTGACGTAGTCTGCGTTGTATCTCCCCAGGTCGTCCGTCTCGGCGTCGGCCGCGACCACCGCGCCCGTGATGTCACGGAAGCGGCTGTTCGCAATGGTGATCCGATCCGCCAGCGAGCCCTTACCGAGAGTGATGACGTCGAATGCCTTGTTGACACTCAGTCCACGTACGTCGACTTTGTCGAGCTCGATCTCGAAGCCTGCGGGCATTGGTTTAGTGGACGTGCGAATCACCGCATTGCCCACGGCGTCCGGCGCTTCACTGCCGTCGATCTCGACCTGCACCAGGCGAAGATTTCCACCGACGCCCATTTCGAACAGCGATGGACGACTGAAACGGATGACGCTGCGGCGAGCCGCACTCGCCCCTTCAATGGAAATCGATTTGTTCACCACCAAAGTCCGATCGACCCGATAGCTGCCCTCCGCGAGCAGCAGTCGGTCGCCCTCTTTCGCGCGGCCGATCGCTTCGCCGAGGGTGTTTTCTCCGAGCGGCACCTGTATCGACGAGCCACCGCCGAAGGTGCTGGCACGCTTGGGTTTGGGGTACCAGGGAGCACCGACGTCATCGATTGACGCCAGCTTGAGATTCCGGGGCGCGCCTACGTCGGCCAGTGCGGGGTCAACGGCATACAACAGGCCGTTATTCGCCCTCGTGGTGGCCACCGACTGCTCGGTCACACCCTGCATGTCGGCAAGCGGCGGATGCGCAACGATTCTGTTTCCAGAGAACGCGATGCCGGAGATGCTCGACTCAATCAGGATGCGACTGCCGAGCCCGTCGAACAGGAAAAGATTATTCCTGAGCTTGCTGCCAACCGGCGCTGCCGAGCGTTCCGCATCCGCACCCGTACCCAGGCTCATTCGCGCACTGTCGACGATCGTATTGTTTTCGATCAGGGCGTTCTGTACCTGCACGTAGCGGTGGATGGGAGAGTTCGGGACACCATTCATGATGGCCAGGGCGCTAGCGAATCCATCGCCTGCAACTCCCTCCAGGTAATTGCCCCGCACTGTCTGGTTCCGATTGATCACGCGGATTCCGCCGGTATGCTCCACCCCCTTCCCGAGGAATACGTTGCGATCAACGAGGTTTCCGTCGCCATGGCGCAAAGTCAGTGAACCGCGAGACTCGAGGAAGAGATTGCCACGCACGATGTTTGCGCCCGATTTGATCGAGATGATTTCCACCTCGCCATCGCAGCGATCGAACACGTTGTTCTCGATCACGCTCTTGGAGTCGTACATCGAATAGGCGCTGGTGCCGACGCGAATGGTCTCGCCGCCATTCGATCCGAGTACTGGACGCGGGCCGAAGTAGTTGTGATCGATCCTATGCCCATTTTCTCGACTGCCCTCCTCATCGAGAAGCACCGCGAGCGTGACTCCGGCGTTGGTCTTGCCGATCAGGCTGCTGTGATCGAAGCGGTTGCGCTTGCCGCTCAGCGCCACCCAGTAGTCGGTTTGCAGCCGGTCGGGTTGGTTGAAACGATCGATCACGACCTGAGTCACCCGTGAGTCGGTCGCCAGGTCCGTCTTCGAAGTCCGGAAGGAGATCACCTCGCCGGTGGGCGAATAACCATCCTTGAACACCAGCCCGCTCACGACAATGTTCGAACCCGAAACTCTCAGGTTGGACTGTCCGGTAATGATGACCTGGCCCGCCGTCTCGGCAGTCAGGCTGATCGGATCGTCAGATGTTCCGCGTCCTGCAAACACCATCTCGAAATCACGCCATTCCCCGTTGGCCAGGATCACCCTGTCGCCCGGCTTCAGATCGGCCGTCGCTCTGGAGTACTCCTCCTGATCGTGAACCAGGATGGTAGCGCCCGCCTCGGCGGCACCTGCGGGCACGCAAAGCGCTCCAGCGACCAGGAACAACAGAATCGGCATGCGAGCCATTCGGAGCATCTTTGCTTTACACCCTGTTCGGTTCTATTCGAGCGGTGCTGCTCGCGACCAACGCAAATTCCCAGGCGACGGCACCACGTCAAGTTGTCGCCTGGAACTTGGATAGTGTCGTGGAGCGAGACCCCGGCATCGAGCCGGGAGCCCGAGCGGACACCATCGATGTCACGACCTAATACCGGTAGCTGGCACCAATGGTGATTCGACGATCAGTAATTCCCTGGAAGCACAGCAGCGCACCATCATTGACGCAATAGGTAGGCGCGTCTTCCTTCGTCAGGTTGATGGCTTCCAGTCCGACGTCGAAATGATCATTTACTGCGTAATTGATGCTGGCATTGACCTGCGATCGAGCAGCCTGAACATGATCGAAACCAAACAGTGCGGCACCAGAGCTCGCGTAGTCCGTGGTCCGGTAATCCGACCGCCACGTGTAGCGCACTCGGGAGGAGATGCCATACTTTTCGTAGTACAACGTGATGTTGTAGGCATCCTCGGAGAGGTCGGGAAGCGTGGCGCGTTGACTGGCGTCAGGGAATCCAAGCGAAGTAAAGATTTGATCAGCACGACTCGATGGATACTGGAAGGTATCGCCGCCGGAAAATTCCTGATGCGTGTAATTAGTGATGAAACCAAACCCGGACGCCCAGCCCAGCTTGTCTTCGAAGCCCGAGAGATCGTACTGGAAGGCGAATTCAACGCCCTCCTGCGTCGTGCTGCCAGCACCGTTGACGATCGTCGCAGCCGGCACACACATGCCGAGTCTGCCGACTTCCGAGGGAGGCGCGTAGGTATTGCGGACCGCGATCGGGTTGTAGATACCGCCGGCCTCGCAAGGCGCCGTGAGGTCGCGATATCCATTCCCGTCCACTGGCGAATCAATCGTTCGAGTAACGAACAAATTGTCGCGACGCTTGTGGAAGACACCCAGACTCACGACGCTGGAGGGCGAGAAATACCATTCGGCGGACAGATCGAACGAGGTCACCTCTTCGGGTTGCAACGCCGGATTGCCTACCGCGACGGCTGCGTTTTCGCTGCTGGAGAATGCCACCGAGGTTGACAGGTCGTTGAAATCAGGGCGACGGATGTCTTTTCCCCAGCCAGTACGGATGATCAGGTCGTCTCGTACGTTCGCGACCAGGTTGAGTCGCGGCAGCAGGAAATCGTAGTCACCCGTCTCTGTTCTCGGCGTCACCACCGGCGCACCGCCCACGGTGGTGATTGAATTTCCCAGGGACTTGATGTCGGTCTGCAGGTAGCGAAGCCCGAGGTTGCCTCGGAAGATCCCAACGCTGAAATTCGCTTGCGCATACATCGCATGCGTCTTCTCAGAAATGTCGAAGTACGAGGCCGCGGTGGACGTTGGCGTGCCGATAAGCGCTTGGTTCCTGCCATTGGCCGCGTTGTTGGCGGCAATGGCTGCATTCAGGCCATTCACCATGCCTTGAATATCGCTGAATGCCATCGCTGGATTGAGTTGCAAAAAATCGGCCACATAAAGCGATCGACCATCGCCGTCGTTGTAATTGTCGGGGCCGGCGGTGAGCACACCGGAGAACATGTCGCCCGTCGGCGAGTCCGCCAGGGATCCGATGGAAAAGTTTGAGCTTCGGACATCGCTGAGACTCGAGCTCTCGTTGTAACGATAGCCGAGGCCGATCGAGGTAATGCCGGCACGTTCCAGGCGGTAAGAAAAATCTGTCCGAAACGCGTCTTCACTGTTCTCGGTCTTGCTCGCCGTTTGATCGAATTGCGCCAGGACATAGTTCGCGGGATCCAGCAGCATCTCGACCGTTGGCGTCGTCGGCAGTCCTTGCGCAATCCCGAATGCCAGCGCACCGCCCGTTAGATCGAATTGGACCGGCACTCCATTGTCGATTCTGGACCCCCTTGCCGAATTCGGATTGATGAAGTTCAGAGTAGATGTGATCCCGGGGAAGTCCGAATCCGAGGATGCGGAGGAGAGTTCGACGGTCACTGAATATCTGTCACGCTCCCACTCGCCGCCCAACCGCAAGACATCGCTGTCCGTCACGCGGGACGCCGTGTCGGTCGAGGTGCGCATGTTCGGATCCAGGTTGCCGGTTTGCTGCGGATAAAGAATGCCGCGGTTGACCGCCTGAATGGTGCCGATATTCTGCCGGCCGATTTCGCTGTCGAGTGTTCCGAAATCGATCGTTTCAAACCCGGTGTACGATCCGGTGCCAATCACGCTGTTCACGCCCGACAGCTGCACCCGGTACCCCTCCTGCCTGCGCTCCTGCCGGTTGATGACCGCATCGAAGGCAAACTTCAATTCGTCGTTCGGCGCCCATTCGAGCGAACCCGCGAGGTTTTTCGTCTTGTATCGGAAGTTGTCGTAGTCCTGGTTCAGGAATTGGACCGCCAGAAAATCGAACGGTACGTTGTCACCTGCGGCGGTGGAATTGACGTTCTGCGTCGTCGATGACAACACATCGCGATCCGCGCGAGGACGGAATGCGGTTACATTCGATTCTGCGTAACTGCCACTGATCACAGCTCCGATTTGCCCGATGCCTGTGGACCAGTTGTCGCCCCACGCGCCTGAAGCCCTCGGTGTCGGATCGCTGTCGGCCGCAAGGTCGCTCTTCTCCCCCTGGACACGGATCGACCCCAATGTCTCGCGCAGCTCGAGCGGACGTATGGTCTTCAGGTTGATCGTCCCACCCACCGACCCTTCGATCGTCTTCGCTTCCGGTGCTTTGACCACTTCCACCGCGGAGATGATCGCCGAGGAAACATCGTCGAAGTTGATACCGCTGCGCCCTGCACCGGAGCCCACCGTGGAGACCCCATTTATCTCAATGCGGTTTGCGTTCGTGCCTCGGATCTGCACGCCGGTTCCGACGCCGGCGGCACGGGTAATCTGAACGCCAGTGACGTTCTCCAGAACTTCCGCCAGATTCTGATCCGGCAGTTTTCCGATGTCTTCGGCCATGATCACTTCGATCAGGTTGTCCGCCGCCTGCTTTTCCTCGAGCGCAGTCGCAAGCGAACTTCGGATGCCGGTGACGACCACTTCCTCCAAGGCCGTGTTGCCTTCCTGACCCTGCCCGAAGCAGGCCACTGTCACAGTCAATCCAGACGCAAATAACGCCAGCTTCGCAGTACCCCGGTCGATGATCACGGTCGTTCCCCCTTGGAATGAACGGTCTTATGAGTGCGTTGTAACCGGGAAGGTGAGCCAGATATGCACCTGATGTCAACCACTTTCTTCAATTTGGTATCTACAAGTGGTAGGACCACTTTTCAACAAGGATTCTCTCGCAGAGCCGCTGACTCACGAGAAATGCTTGAAATCCAGAGGATTCCTGTCAACTATTCTGCTATACCAGAGGCTCGGCGATTCTTACTGAACCGGACGCGACATGGCTCACGACAAACGGATCTATCATTCGGTTGCGAATCAGATCATGCAGCTGATCACCAGCGGAGCATTCCCGCCCGGCAGCAAACTGCCGGGCGAGCGAGAGCTCGCAGAGAAATTCGATGTAAGTCGTGTTGCAGTGAGGGAGGCGGAGATCGCACTTCAGGCGCTTGGTCACCTCAGCATCAAGTCAGGCTCCGGTGTCCGGGTACTCAGCACAACCGCGCGCGAAGAATCATCGCTTCCACAAGTCAGCCCCTTCGAGCTGACCGAAGCCCGCTTGTTGTTCGAGTCCGAAGCGGCCGCGTTAGCGGCGCGTCACATCGATGAGGAAACCCTGGCGCGACTGGAGGAGTTGGTCCAGCGCATGTCCAGCAAGAATCCGTCCGACGAAGAAGATTCACAGCTTGCCGATCGAGAGTTCCACCTGACTATTGCCACCGCCTCGGGTAACGCCGCGGTTCGCTATGTCATCGAAACTCTGTGGAAGCTGAGGACTCAAATTCCCGAGATCCGCCAGGTCCATGCAGCTATTTGCGCTGAGGAAGATGCCAGGGATCGCGGCACCGAACATGCTGAGATTCTCGAGGCATTGAAGAACCGGAATCCGGACAAGGCGCGCGGCGCGATGCAAAACCATTTCAGGCGACTGCTCGGTTCAATGATCGACGTAACTGAAGAGCAAGCGCTCAGGAAGCTTCGCCACCAAGCAACTCGAAGCCGCGAACGGTACCTGCAGTCATCAAGCGGCTGATTGGAGTCGGGCTTTCCGTTCATTCATTGCGCGCGTCGCCGGACCGTTACATCTCCGGTCGGAGCTACGGTTTGCAAGGGGCCTCAGGACAGCGTCAGCGAGCAAGTGCTCGCGAGTAACGGCCGCGCGTGCGATATGCTTTGCGCTCCCGATGCCCGGCGGTGGGCGGATTCCTCGGCACGTTGGTTGCGACACTCGCCGGATTTTCTTCTGGCGGCATCTTCGTGATAGGGGCTGTTGCGGTTCAGCCTCCTTCATCAACGCGCCTCCTCTCGTGCGAGTTTCGCTTCCCACCGCCGATCCGTCGATCTATCTCGCCTGTGGGCTCGGCGTCACATTCCCGGTATTGCTGCTGGTAGGCTTGCCGCTGATTGCGCAGTTGGTATTGCTTTGGGAACGACTACTCGAGCCTGGCGGCAGATAAGGGCAGTGATGCCTGCAAGTGATCCACGCCCGCTCATTCGGCGCCGCGACCGACAGCAACGGCGAGGTCACACCTCTGAGCCGTCGCACGGCGAGTTGGTCGACGAATTGAAGGTGTTGGTGGTATGGATGCCCACCGGAGCCGTCTGGATGGATCGGTGCACGCTGGGCTACACGAAGCGGAGCGAGAAGTCGTCGCCGCTCTGCCTCTTGTAGGTCCGACCGAGTTGATCCATCGGCTATTGAAAAGGAACATCCTTCCTGGATGCGCACTCAGGACGAGGCGCGTCATGTTCGAGCTTTTGCCTTCCAGTCAGCCTTCTCGACGACGACGCGCCAAGTGCGTTCTGGTTCCGGAGGCGGCCCTGATACGATCGCGTCGGGATGACCGCCGCAAATACTGATCTTTACCAGATGCACTCCGCGATACAGAAAACCGAGATCGATACACGAGCCTTCGTCTTCTTCGGCTGATCCCCCGCTTTGATGTTCCCTCGATGCAACTCCGGAAGGGAGAGCCCGCTTCGCAGCCCGGAGCGTCGCGACCGGTCGCATCTCGTCGCATGGTGTCGCGAAAAAGTCTGGGGTACAGTGTTGATGTGTGATGCGAATTTTTTTGTTTTCTGTTGGCCTTTCGCGTTGTCCCCAAATTGTCCCCGCCGCTTTCTTCGACGTCGTAAGCGAATGTTTCTACTCAACTAACGCGAACTACCGATCCCATCCATCATTGGAGCTACACTCACCTTCCGAGCCCTTGAGAGGCTGGAAATCTCGTTCGAAATGCCTATTTTTCCAGTGGTTTCCATTCGCGGCGTTAGTGCGGATTTTCTGCGGATTCGGGGGAGTATTTGAGTTGCCGGGGCGACAAAAAGGCGACATAAACGCTTGTCGCCCCGAGGTAAGCCTACCATGCCCTATATCAAGTTGAGAAAGCAGGCCGACGGCTCTGTGCGCTATACGGCAATTGTCCGGATCAGACGCAGCGGGAAGATGCTTCACCAAGAAGCCAAAACCTTCACGCACCGAACGGCTGCCGAACGCTGGGCCAAGCATCGCGAGGTCGCCCTGGAGAACCCCACCGCCCTCGCCCGCGCGCAGCAGCCTTCGACCAAGTTGAGCAAGCTGATCCGGTGGTACATAGACAGCTTTGAGCACATCTCGAAGTGGCAGCGGAGCAAGCAATCGCAACTCCTATTTCTTGAGAAGCACCCGATCGGTGATGTAGACGCCATATTTCTGGAATCCGCAACGCTCGTCGATCACGTCCGCTCGCGTCGGGCGAAAGGTGCCGGTCCGATGACGATCTCAAACGATCTCACGTGGATCGGCGTGGTGCTCCGAGCCGCAAAGAGCGTCAAAGGATTGCCTGTTCACCCTGAAGTCGTCGATGACGCGCGGACCGCATGCCGCGAACTGCGGCTGATTGGCAAGAGTCGGCGTCGTGAACGCCGGCCGACGCCACAAGAGTTGGTAAAGCTCGACGACTACTTCAGCCGCCGAGACGGGCGTGCACGGGTTCCCATGAGAGATATCATCTGGTTCGCGATTCACTCTGCCCGGCGAGAATCGGAAATCTGCCGCATCGAGTGGGCCGACAATGACCAGCGCGGACGCACGGGGCTTGTGCGCGACGCCAAACATCCGAGACACAAGGAAGGCAACCATCGTCGATTCAAGCTCACAGCCGAAGCCTGGGCGATTGTTGTGCGCCAACCCAAGAATAGCGAATACATCTTCCCCTACGATCCCAGAAGCGTTTCTGCGGCCTTTACGCGAGCCTGCCACGTCCTTGGCATCAAGGATTTGCGTTTCCACGACCTGCGCCACGAGGCGACTAGTCGCCTGTTCGAGCGCGGCTACCAAATCCATGAAGTCGCCCAATTCACTCTTCACGAGTCATGGAATGAGCTCAAGCGATACACCAATCTCCGGCCCGAGAAGGTGCGCGAGATTCCACAGCCCGCCTCTAATGCCGATCACCTGACCGAAGACGTGCCAGGAACGAACCCATGTGCGGCCTAACCGGCCTTCTGCCGCTGACGATCAATCAGTTCAGCAAGGTCCACAGCGCTAATCAGCCACGGTGACTTCTGCCCGCCCAGCCGAAAGGCTCTGCACGGAAGTAGCTTGGACGGTGCTCGGCGGCGCGCCTCTTGATAGCTAAGTCCGAAGTACTTCGGTGCGACCTTGTCGAGAGGAATATTCGCCTCGCCGAACTCGGCAAGAAGCCCAAAGTATGTGTTGCTCATCGGAACATCCCCGAATCCTTCGGTCGTGCATTGACGATGCGAATATCGGAACGGATAAGCAAGCGGCGAATTTAGCGTCTCTGATGAAAAACAACCGCCAGTTCGCCGGTCAACGAGCAATCGTCTGCAACGTTCAGTTGCGTGCTGTCGCACCGAGTCGCAGATTGTCGCGGTAACCAATCCAATTTACTGGTGCCCCTCCCAACTGCGCAGATTGGCGTCGACCAGCTGTCGGACGTGATCTCTTAATGCCTCGCATGCTCGCAACAGCGCGCGGAGATCCGCACGGCTCGGTCCTAGCACGGGGCCTCCTTCGTTCGCATGTCGGGCGATCTGGTTGAGATTGCGACCGATGGCCGATAGCTCACCGATGGCCTGGTTGAGCAATGCCCGCTCATCCCTGAGCAGTGGGATTACGCCACGGAGGTGGCTTCTCATTACCACCGAAACATACGTCGCGGCGGGTATTCCGCGTGCGCCGGCTCGGGCGCTCAGCAATGCCCGATCGTCGGGAAGCAATCGAATCATCAGCCTCGCCTGCCGAGGTTCCTCATCCTTGCCCTCGACGCACTGGGGAATCGCACCAGACGACTGAAGAGTCGTCTCTATCAAACGCCTGAGCCAGGCCGACTCCGTGAGCTGCTGCTGACGCGCAATCGCTTCAACGACTTTGTGAGTCGTCTCGGGCACACGTGTACGAAGGATGCGCGTGTTCTTCATGGCCACGAATGTGGCCCATGAGCAACCGAAAGGCTATCCTGCCTTTCTATCGCCTTTGTTTAAAAAAGCCCCGTCGGCGCGCTGTCAGTAACCCCTGCCCGCTCCGTTGACTACCTCCAGCACGTCGATGATCCGAACGACAAAGCGTTGCTGCGTTTTCGAGAGGGCTTGCAGCCGCTCTGCGTTGCGCATCGCTCTTGGAGAGAGCCGCCCTTTCCTGGTCCGCACAGCGGCGAAGCCGAATAGCTGATCCATCGACAGCCCGAACAACCTTGCGACCCGCTCCAGGACGAGAGCTGAGACCCGCCTGTCTCCCAGTTCATAGGCAAACACCGCCTGCTGAGATACCCCGAGCGCCCGGGCGAATTCGGCTTGCGTCATGCCTCGTGCCTTTCGTAACTGCGCGATACGCTTCCCGAACACAGCGAAATAAACCCGGCTGTCTTTCTTGATCTGCGACCCAGACGATGTGGCTTGCGCGCCGCTCACTTTTGCACACTGCGTTATGACACCGGACCACCGGTATCAGCGCCATCCGATGCTTGGTTTGGCGCCGGGCCGCACTCGCCCGACTTGAAGCGCTTCATGATCTTCTCGAGCTGGTCCACGGACTCCTCGATCAACCGCGCGATCAACTTGGCTACGTCGGCATGCATTGTCGCGTCGTCGTCATCGGCATAAAGCAAGACGTCGTACAGGCATCTGGCCATCCCGCAGACCTGGTTGAGGTTGGCGCGCTCGGCTTCGATCAATTCTTCGAGAGAGTGTCCGCTGGGAAGCGGTTCATAGGATTGCCTCCGCTCCATAAGCTGTTACCTCCTGTGGAGCGGCGAGGCACACAGCCGTTCGATGACGCCTGTATCACCGATCACCCGCCCGCACAGAGCCGCTCGGCCGAAGCTACAGCTGCATACCCCGACCGCCTGCCCCACTCCCGGAGCTGCTGCCGGATGCGGCTCGACTCGCTTCTTCTCAGTCAGTAAACTCCCGAGTCGATGCGCAGGCGTGCCACAGACGACGCCGACATGCGCCTTTATCTGTCGAGGTTTCTGCAGGCGGTAGACGAGACCGGCTGGCCACGCCACAGCGCGAAACTCCTGTTTTACATCGCTGGGCAGCCGGACGGACGGATCCCTTACAGCAAAGCCCTTCTGGATCTCAGTCTCAATGAGGGACAGTTGGAGCGAGCCATCGCGGCGCTGACCGCCGCGAAATTGATCGTTCGCGCGGACAATCATGAGAACGCCCGCGCAGTCGACCTGCAAGTAACGCCGACGGGCGAGGACGTGATCGGTAAATTAAACGACCTCGCCGATGGCAGAAAGTCGATCTCCGAAAAACGAAGATAATAGATAGACATCTCTCATCTCCGAAACTCGAAGATGAAGCGAATATAGCCCCTCCTCCGCGCGGAGCGCAAGCCATTCTTCGCATAGGCGGCGCACTCTCGCTCGCCGCTCGACACCAGTGCTCAGCAGTGCTAGCGCGTAGTCACGCTGAAGGCGAGAGCAGCTGGTTCAGACCCCGGCATGATCGCCAGCCTGCACCACCATCACGGATGGCATCTCTGCTCGGTGGCCTGAGATCTGACGCTTGTTCGCCACTCCAAACGGACGCCCCGCAGTCCGCCGCAGAGAGAGACCCGTTGATGTCGACATAGGCCGCCTGCAGTGCTGGAGACTTTGAACCTGATGAGGAGTGTTCTGTAAGTCCGGCTCTGAGGCGGCGGCGTGCCACTGTGGCCTGCATTCGCTCCGCAACGTACCTTCTGGACATGTGAAGCGCGCAGGCACGTCGAGTGGAGCGCCCAGGGCCAAAGCCGCACGATCATGAGGACGGACGCAGCCCGCGTGCCCGCCAGCAGCATGGTCCGCATGGCTGATCGTTGGTGTAAGAACGCATGAATCCATGCCGCAAGTGGGCCAGAATATACGCTACAATTTACCGAGTCCGTGTCGAATACCAATGCCACTCGTGCCTGTATAAGTCGCAGATTCGAATGCCATCCGGATGCTGCTCTCCGACATCGCAACTGATAACGTGCTTCCATTCGACGTCGATTCGTGCGCATTCCCGATTCGGATATCAAAGTGTCATGAGGTCATGCTCAGAGAACTCTAACAACAGCCAGTAGCGACATTGAACTCATGGATCGAATACAGCAGCTCAATTACGAGAAAGATTTCCGCATCGCTTTCTTGGAATCCAAGGGGGACGGTTTTCAACGCCTGTTCGAAAAGCTGATGTCGAAGGCCCACCCCAACGATTTCATGGCTTGCCGTCCCTGGGGCAATGTTGGGGATCGGAAGAACGATGGATACTTATCTTCCGCGCGGATCCTGTTCCAGAGTTACGCCCCCAATGAACTGAGTGCTGCCGAAGCCACCAAGAAGATCAACGAGGATTTTGAGGGCGGCAAAGAGTACTGGGAGGAATACGTTGATGAATGGACCTTCGTCCACAACGCGCCCGATGGTCGCTTGGGACCGCACATCATCGAAGCGCTCGCCAAACTCAGGAAAAATAACCCGACGATTAAAATCAGCCACTGCGGATATGAGGAGATGCTGGCGAAATTCCGCCAGTTGAGTTTGTCCGATCTTGAATCTTGGTTCGGCCCCTCATTGACGATGGAAGCAAACGTCAATCTGGGTTACAGCGACTTGGAGGCCGTTCTGACTCACATCCGCATCACGCCCCCACCTGCGACGAGTGTCGTGAAGGACGTTTCACGCGGGAAGATCGAGGCAAACCTTCTGTCGCAGGCGGTTGCTGATTTCTTGAAGATCGGCATGCAGAAATCGCCGCTTGTCGCACAGTTCTTCAACAGCTGGAAGAACCCCACCTACGGCGAGCAAATCGCTGTAGCGTTCAAGAACAAATATACATTGCTGAGGGACTCGACACCTAGAATTCATCCCGACGAGATTTTCGGCCGACTCGAAGTCTGGGCAGGAGGAATGGCGAATACTACACCTACGCACAAGGCGGCGGTCCTGGCTGTCATGGCGTACCTGTTCGACAAGTGCGAAATATTCGAAGATGCTCAGGCGGTGGAACGAGCATGATCCTGCCATCAAAGCATCTTCCACAGGACCGCGCTCTGCTCACAGTCGGGGCCCATATATTGACCTTTCTCGGCCGCCCCAAAACCGTGTCAGCACTATGGGAGGAACTGAACAAGCTTGACGACCGCCCGGCCGCCACGACGCCTCGGCGAATCACCTACGACTGGTTTTTGCTCGCACTTGATCTTCTGTATTCTCTTGGAACCATTGAACTCAACAACGGTTTGGTGGCGCGGAGGACAGCTTGATTCACCACATTTTCAGCACGCTGCCAAGTTTCAAGAATCTCAGGAATCTGAAGTCAGGCCTGAATGTTCTTTTGGCGCAAAAGACCGAGGGTGCGTCCAGCAAGCAAACGCGCAATCGCGCTGGTAAAACCAGCTTCGTTGAACTCATCCATTTCTTGACAGGCGCTGAGGCCGGTCCGGAGTCCATTTTCCGAACACAGGAGTTAAGCGAGTATCTCTTTGGCATGGACTTCGATTTGAAAGGTAGACGAACCGTCGTTGAACGCAGTGGTAACAGCAAAGCCAAGATTTTCGTAACAGCCCCACCAGCTGCGAAAGCCAAGTTCTCACCAACCGAGTGGTGTGCGTTTCTCGGCGAGCAAATGTTCGGATTGAGCAGCCTTGAAGCTGCCGGCACCAAGCCGCCCTCGTTCCGGTCGCTGTTCGCCTATTTTGTGCGGCGTCAGGCGAGTGGCGCCTTCATGACGCCGGAGAAGCAGGCCGCGATGCAGGGAACGGGTGACATGCAAATGGCGCTTATGTTCCTACTAGGATTGGACTGGCAAATCGCGCGAGATTGGCAAGGTGTTCGCGATCGTGAAAAGACTCTGGAAGAACTGAAGAAGGCGGCCGGATCTGGGGCATTCGGCTCAATCATCGGAAAGGCATCAGACTTGCGCACGCAGCTAACTCTGCAAGAAGCTCGGCTCAAAAAACTCGCTGCAGAAATCGAGACCTTCCAGGTGCTGCCGGAATACCGAGAGCTGGAAGTTGAAAGCTCCATGCTGACACGACAAATCAACGAGTTGGCCAATACCAACACCATCGACTTCTCGGCTATCCGCGATCTAGAAGGAGCGCTAGCCTCCGAAGTTCCCCCTGATCTCGAAGACCTCCAAGCCGTCTATCAAGAAGCCGGCGTCGCGCTTCCCGGCTTGGTGAAGCGCCGCTATGAGGACGTGAAGAGCTTTCATGAATCGGTGGTCCGCAATCGAAGGGACTACCTATCTAGCGAACTCGAAGCAGCGAAACTGCGTATCGAAGTGCGGGACCGGAAAAAGGCGCAGCTTGACCAGCGGCGCGCTGAGATCCTTGGCATTCTGAGAAGCCATGGCGCACTCGAACAATTCCTAAAGCTACAAGGAGAACTTGGGCGACTGGAGTCCGAAGTTGAATCGCTGCGCCAACGCTTCGAAGCCGCCGAGCAGCTTGAAGGCACAAAGAACGAATTGGAGATCGAGCGCAACCGCCTTACGATCCGCCTGCGGCGTGACTTCGCCGAGCAGAAAGACCGACTAGCCGAAGCTATCGTCGCGTTCGAGGAAACCTCACAACGTCTGTATGAGTCAGCCGGCAGTATGACTGTCGATGAAACGTCCAACGGCCCGATGTTCAAGTTCCCGATGCAGGGCGAACGTAGTAAGGGCATCAAGAACATGCAGATCTTCTGCTTCGACATGATGCTCATGCGTTTGTGCGTCAAGCGTCAGATCGGACCGGGCTTTCTGATCCACGACAGTCATCTGTTTGACGGTGTTGATGGACGTCAAGTCATCAGTGCGCTGCGCCTTGGCGCGGAGATATCCAACGAACTTGGCTTCCAGTACATCGTGACGATGAACGAAGATGATGCGTTCAAGGAGGCCATTGAGGGCTTCGATCTCAACGACTACGTGCTTCCTACACGCTTGACTGACGCCACAGAGGATGGAGGACTCTTCGGCATTCGATTTGGTTAAACAAAATGCACACTTCAGACGATACCGAAAACATGAAGTCAGGCAAGTGGAAAAGCCAACTCATATCCTCCAGCCTTCCTCTGGAATTTGAAGTGGCGAAGCTTCTTGTGGCAAAGGGATTTTCGACTACTTCCGATTTCTCATACTCGCGATCCGATGCAAACGCCGTAAAAGATTTCTCAGTTGATCTCCGTGCCACCTACTTTACGAGGTCACAGAGACGCAGCCCCATGTGTGAACTCAAGCTTCTAGTGGAGTGCAAACAAAGGCATAGCTCCAACTGGCTGTTCCTACCGGACCCAAACACCGACGACTTTCTGCCAACAAGCTGGGGGCATACCGTCCGGGTAATCGATCAGTTCTCGCCATGGTTCTGTGACTCAGCCCACTCCGCTTTGGACGGAGGGGCGATTCCGGTTTGCTACAAAGCCACTGAAATCACTGAAAGAGACAGATCATATGATGCCGAGATTAGACATGGACTATTTCAGCTTCAATGGGCAGTTCCAAGGCTTATAGTAGAATCCATACGAGAGTCCGCACACTCCAAACACGATGATCGCTCTCCGTTTTTCTTTACTGCTGTCTTAGTCACTAACGCGAATCTGTTCGTCGCCCATCGAAACATAAGCACAAGAAAGATTGAGCAAGCGACCTCTGTCCGAGACCTAGGCAAACCGGTGCCGATGCTGGTCTACTACTTGGACCCAGGCCCTGAATTTGACAGGCACTGCAAACTTGAATGCGATTCCGTTGAGCACCTTTCCAAGAGGTTCGCGGATACAGAGAAGGAGAGGATTCGAAATAGCGACTACATCACTGACTTACCTTCGAGCGTCATCTCAACATTGATGCGGAACGGCGACACCGTGCCATCGCCATTCTCTCACTTCTTAATCTGCAACATCGCTGCGCTCCCACACCTCATCAACGAACTCAAGAAAATTGCTAACCGTCACGCTACAAACCTGCGGCCGCAGCGACGACGGCATCGAAATCGGCGTCGGTTATCGGCATAGGTATCGATTCGCTTAACGCGCGATGTATAGATCGCTTGTCCAGTTTCGCATAAAGATAATGGTTTAAGACTCGGGGCAACTACTGCCGACTTAATTAACCGGCGTTTCTCTTGCTGAGATTAGGGAGCGACTACCGCTGCCAGTTCGCCGATATTCCATCACCGAGAACCAAACATGACTCAGCGCTCGATATCCGCCACCAACTACAGCGCTAAATCAGCTGTAGCTCTCGAAACAAGACAGCTTGCCGCCCCTCCTTCCGGTCAGCCACTTTACGGACATCAACATCAGCAATGTAATGTGGAGTGACAAATGAACAGAGAGCAAGCCCAACACGCACTTCAGCGCTTTGTCGCCGACGACGAATTCAGCGTCCTAGCGCTTTCAGGGAACTGGGGAATCGGAAAGACTCATCTGTGGATGGAGTTTACGAAAGGGAAACTGCCCGCCAAGTTTAACGGTGTCAGCTACGTCTCGCTATTCGGACTCGCGTCCATCGACGCCCTTCGCCTAAAGGCGACCGGCAACATAGTTCTTCGCAAGGATCGAAGCGAGATACTGCGTCGATACAAAGACCAAGCAAAAACATCGCTCATTCCTTACGACCTGGTGTCCTCAGGTATGAACAAGATTGCTCAAGTACTCGGATCTGGATGGATGGGACTTGCAACGGAGGCCGCCTACTGGTTTCTGCGCGACTCGCTTGTTTGCCTCGATGACATCGAACGCGCTGACGACGACCTTACGCCTGCGATGATCATGGGATTCGTTGATGAACTCAAAAGCAAAGGCTGCAAGATCGTGCTTGTCCTAAATCGCGAAAAGGCAAGGCAGGACGAATTGACTCGTTATTGGGAAAAGGTTGTCGATATCGACGTGAAGCTGAAACCTACAATTGCCGACAATGTTTCTATCGCCTTTGCCCCCTCCACGATAGAGGCGGCATACGGGCACTGGGCGAGACCTGTGTTCGAGGCCGTCGAAGCCGACAACATTCGTGTGCACAAGCGCGCCGCCTGGCTCACCCGACAGCTTGACAAACTGCTGACGGACTACCCTACTGAATTGCGGCGCTATGTCACAGAGCATGCCGCAGTACTTACTTGGGCTCTAATCGACCCTTCTGCCGCCATCCCACCGGCCATGATTCTGTCTTCGCAGTATGGATCCCTATACCTGACAATGATCAAAGAGGCCGGAAAGGAGCGGGAACTGACAGACGTCGAGAGGCGATGGGTCTCTGCAACTGAGCGCCTTGATTTCTCGCCGGCCAGCTTCGATCCGGTTCTGATTGATTTGATCACAACCGGGTGGTGTGACACAGATGCGCTCGCGGCGCTGCTAAGAGACCTTGCGACTGAGTTTCGCGTAAACTCGGCTCGTCGGCGCCTCCGTGAAACGTATCGTCTCTATCAGGAATCATTTGCACTCAACCGCAACGCATACGTAGCGACCCTCCGGGGCGTGCTCGCCGATGAGCTCAACCATCTTTCACTGTTCGAGTTCGATGGCGGGATCGATAGCCTGAAGCGAAATGGCGGGGATTTCGAGGATCTGGTCACACGATACATTTCAGACCGCGGGTCGCACTTGCAAGCCGTAGCCGAGGCTTCCGAGCAGAACACTCAGCCTATCAACGCACGCCTTGCAGCGGAAATTCTCCGGAGAGAACAACAATATGAGAGCACGCGGCACTCCATCGATTCCGTGGCAGAACATCTGATCTCTAGCGATGGCTGGTCTCCCACTCATATTCGATTTCTTCAAAATCAAACGTCAGATAAGTTCAAGAATTGGCTACTGTCTAATCCATCGAACTTAAGAGAGAAGATTACTGCGATCCTGGACTTCAGAAAGATGGATAACGAGTTTCACCGAAACGCAGCTAGTCCACTGGAGCAAGCACTTCGGGGACTCGCAGATGAGGACGAATTCCATCGCGAGCGAATTGAAAAGGTATATGAGATACAGTTGAACCCAGCTTCTTCAAAGATGTGAATACGAGGCGCCACGTCGGAGCACTCGCACAGGCGCGGTAAGGCAACTATCTGAGCCGCGCATCGATAGAAATGGGCAGAATACGAGAACTTACGTCACCCCGACCATGAGGGACCGACCGCAGCCGACCCTGGAAGAGATTCTTGAGCCTATGCATAGGCGCCAGCGGCAGCCTTCGCTCGCACTTCGGCGACCATTGCTTGCATGGCCTCCAACGACCGGCGCAGCCCTTTGCGGCGCGCCCGCTGGCGGATCGAGTTGAGAGGCATATTCAACGCATGTTGCAATGTCTCTAATGATCCGGAGGGATAGTCGCGAGCGAGGATCTCGTCCATTTCCGGCGTCCACCGCTTGCAGATGTAGCCACCGCGCTTCCCAACGCGCGCGGTGGGCGCAGCTGGTTTCGTTGGGTTCAAAATGAACTCGTCGCGCTTGCCCCGTATGACGAGCTTTGCTTTGTTTACGAGCTTTATTACTTGCTGGACCGGCTTCGGTGACCCGTGGAACGTCGCGAACATTGCCGCGCCGTGCTCTTCACGGGACATGAACGCATGTAGATTGCTCGGATCGAAATTACGTTTGTTGCCGTCTTTGAAGATGACTCGCGCATTCTTGGGGAGCTTCCGGCTGTTGGCCTGCTCCCACACCACGGCTTGTTTCGGGCGCCATTGCTCACCATGGAACTTACCTACGGTTGCGACTTTGATAAGAACAATGTTCGAGCGCGTGTCATGGACGCGCTCGGTCCCGATCGGCAGTGCGTTCAGCGAGTTGCGCGCCTTGATCGCAACGTGATCCTTGCGAAATTTGTGAATACGAGCCTGGCGAGTGATGGTGGCGAGAGCGACGCCCAAGTCCCGCGCGATATCCTTGCTGCGCTTCGTCGGGAAGTCTCTACGAAGTATCTCCGTCATCGCCGCCGTCCAGGTATTGCGGGGCTTTTTTGCGCGTGGCTTGCGCAGCGTTTTGGCCTCAGCACGGCGCACTGTCGACGCCAGCGGCTTGCACGCTAGGTTGTCCAGTGAGATGTTTGTTCTATTGCCATCGATGGCGAACACGGTGAACCCGTTAGGTATCACACCGTGCGCGCGTTCCCATGCAATGCGCATTTTTTGGCGCGCAGGTTTGCGCACGAGAAAGCCGCGTTCCTTAAGACGCATCACATCCGCACGGTTCATCGCCCAATAGCGGCCCTTGCCCGCTTTTGCCACCAGCTTTGCGCGAATCTGCTTTGTGTTGATGAGCTGATGCACCTTCGTGCTGCCGACTCGGAGCATCCGCATCGCCTCGGCGCGCTTGATATGCTGCGCGACCATCACTTTCCCCTCAAGAGCTTGGTGTGGGTGGGCAGGCACTTCGATGCAGTAGAGCTGTCCGAATCCGATTCGATCACAGAACCTGCAAGTTGGCTCGGTGTCGCCTCTCTCTCGTTAGACCAAGCCATGTCGATCATTTGGCTTTCGACAACGAGTAGCTTCGCGATCTTTTCTGCGCCGTTTGCGATTCGGTCGGCTTGGTCGCAGGTGATGGCTCCGGAGTGGACGTTATCCATCATCGCAATCAGGCGGTCGTAAACACCGTCCAGCTTATTAGCCATTTTCGGTTCCTTATAGTGACGATGGCACCGCCCAATTCAGCAGCGCCGAGACCGAGGTGAATTCGGTCGTTTGCATCAACTTGCGCGATTTGCAGGCCCCTCGGCGTTTCCATTGCTTACGTAGGCGGCGTACCGCGCTAAGGCGAATGGGTCGCGCAGAAGCGCCGTAACGGCGCACCCGTTCGCGTATCGACAGCTGCCTCTTCCGGTCGGCCTCGCGCTTCTCCTTGAAGGCCAGCACTTCGTCGCGATGGAAGCGCCATACCGTCGCTTGCGGCCGCACGGGCACTGCTTTCTTCTTAACGGGGCGCCGCGTGCGGGCCGCGATCTTTGGAACGTGCGTCCAGCCAGACAGCTGCGCGAGTCGTCGCTGCTCGGCTCGAAGCCAGGGGTGTGGCTTCTCTTCATCGCGCTGAACGCGGGGGAGCGACGGAGTCAGTACTAACAACCTTGCCATGGCCCCGCTTCTGCCAAGGGCGTATACGCGGGAAGTGCTGACATTCAGCATCTTCGCTGCCTGGCGCGCACTGACATACTGTTCTCTCTCGCTGGGCTTCAGTTCAATCGGAGGTGTCTTTGTGATACCTAGGAGTGACTGCGCCGGCGGTAGCGCAGTCCACTCCTGCTTCTTAGGTTGTTTGCAATTCCTCTCTAAGTTCCGCGATCGCATCCGTCGCCCCTCGGCTTGCTGCAGACGAGTCTATGTGGCGACTTACGACCCTTGACAGACAACAAGCTGTGGAAATGCAGTGGAAATTATGCTGCGACTGGTCAGCATCTTCCGAGGGGGTCAAATACAAACTTTGCCTTGGGCTTCCTCCGAGCATGAGGACTACGATAGGGTGAATGCGGAGACCCTGTAATGAAGACCACACTGATCGTCATCCAGAACGACACTGATCACGTCCGGGCCAAGGCGCTGATCGAGAAGCTGATGAACTCGATAGATCCGGCCGACCAAGCCCGGATGATGGCTCAGGCGTACCTGACCGAGGCGTATGAGCGCTCTCGATGGCCGCGACGTGCGCCGTCGCTGCCCGACCTTCTCACCTATTTGATGGACCAACACGGACTGTCGCGTGCCGACCTCATCCCGCTGTTGGGAAGGGCTAGCCGCGTGAGCGAGGTGTTGACCGGAAAACGCGAACTGAGCATGACCATGGTGAGAAAACTACGCGAGCGGTTTCACATTCCAGCGGACTTGCTCATCCCGCCGCTTAGGCCGTCAGTAGTCGCCGCATGAGCGCCGGCTTAGAAGCAAACCTGCCGGATGGGATCTCGCGGGAGCGCGAGCGCCCCTGCTCGGCCAGCGAAGTCATGCCGACCAGTCTCCGGCCGCTTGAGGAACATGAGCGAAAAGTCGCGGCGTTGCGCCAAGCATTGATCGAGGGCGAGCACAGCGGCGAGGTGGACGAGCTTGACATCAAGAAGATCAAAGCAAAGGCGCGGAAGCGGTCAAGCGGGTGATGTACAAACTCCCTCTAGGCTCCCTTTTTGGCGTTACTCACCGAGAAAGCCATCGCGCGCTCCAGGAAAATTCAGCGTGGCGACAAAAAGGCGACAAGCTTTTTTCGGTCGCTGTAAGTCGCTGACCGTGCTGCGACTTTATTCTTTGTAGATCCAATCCATCATCGGCGCCACGCTGACCCTGCGATCTAAGTCTTTCATTGGCAAGCGGAAATCTGGGGTGCCGGAGTTTAGCCAGGATTGGACCGGTAAGCACTGCCGATCATCGCGTCAAGCCGGAAGCCCTTAGTTTCGCGGTGCTTTCCCCAGGGAAGGTTAGCGCTGGCTCGGCGGCCTCGGTCCCTGTTCCATCATCATGGGCGCCGCAGCGGTGGTCGTTGCCGAAAGCCGCGCAACCGCAATGAGTTACCCAACACGAAGCTGCTCGACACCGCCATAGCACCTGCTGCGAATATCGGCGAAAGCAGTATTCCCCAGAATGGCCACAGGGCGCCCGCGGCGATCGGAATCAGTGCCACGTTGTACGCAAACGCCCAGAACAAGTTCTGATGAATGTTACGTATAGTCGCGCGCGAGAGTGCGATAGCAGTGGCCACGGTGTTCAGATGACCCGACATCAGCACCACGTCAGCAGCCTCGATGGCGACGTCGGTACCGGTACCGACTGCGATGCCGACATCCGCCTCGGCTAGCGCCGGCGCATCGTTGATGCCATCGCCGACGAAGACCAGTTGGCCGTGTTCCTTCTTGAACCTGCGAACGGCTTCGACTTTTCCGTCGGGAAGCACCTCGGCGATTACCTCATCAATACCCAGCCTACGAGCGATTGCATCGGCGGTACGCGAGTTGTCGCCGGTGATCATCGCGACTTTGAGGCCGAGTGCGTGAAGCGCGGCGATGGCGGCGGGCGTTGTCTCTTTGATCTGATCGGACACAGCAACGATGGCCGCGAGCCTTCCGCCTATCGCGGCATAGACCGGCGACTTGCCTTCGGCAGCGAGATTTTCGACCGTCTTCGCAAACACGCCGACGTCGTACCCCAATTCACGCATGTAGCGATCGGCACCAATCTGCACAGTCTCGCCATCCGCTTTGGCCGTCACGCCGAACCCTGTGACCGATTCGAAGCTGCTCACCACTGGTAACGCAGTACCTTCGGCTCTAGCCGCATCGACGATGGCACGACCGATCGGATGCTCCGACCTTTCCTCCACCGCCGCGATCTGGCCGAGCACACGATCGCGGTCGAAGCCGAGCAACACTTGCAGATCAGGAAGCGCAGGCCGACCTTCAGTCAGCGTGCCAGTCTTGTCGAGCGCGATGACCTTGGCGTCCTTCAGAAGCTGAAGAGCCTCACCTTTGCGAAACAGAATTCCCAGCTCTGCGCCGCGGCCGGTCCCAACCATGATCGAGGTTGGCGTGGCGAGCCCCATGGCGCACGGACACGCAATGATGAGCACCGCCACCGCGTTCACCAGAGCGAACGTGAGTGCCGGCGAGGGACCGAGCAACAACCAGGCGGCGAACGT
Source organism: Steroidobacter agaridevorans (assembly GCF_009932555.1). GTDB lineage: Bacteria > Pseudomonadota > Gammaproteobacteria > Steroidobacterales > Steroidobacteraceae > Steroidobacter > Steroidobacter agaridevorans. The sequence goes on along the minus strand of NZ_BLJO01000003.1, from coordinate 571,233 downwards.
GAAAGCGGCTACTGCCATCACGGCGGGGACAAACCACATCGTTACCTTATCGACGAGCGCCTGGATCGGTAGCTTGGCGGCCTGAGCCTGCTCAACCAGGCGGATGATCTGCGACAGCATCGTCCCCTCGCCCACAGCCGTCGCGCGGAAGACCAGCGCCCCTCGCTGGTTTACGGTGCCGCCGACCAACGTTGCGCCTGCCGCTTTGAGAACCGGGACCGGCTCACCCGTGAGCATCGACTCATCGACGAAGCTTTCGCCTTCGGTGACTATTCCATCGACGGGAACGCGCTCGCCCGGCCGCACGTCGACGATGTCGTCGGCGACAACCTCAGCAAGCGGCACTTCGACCGACCCGCCGGCACGACGGACCCACGCAGTCTTCGCTTGTAGTCCTACGAGACGCTTGATTGCCTCTGACGTGCGCCCCTTGGCGCGAGTTTCCAGATAGCGGCCAAGCAGGACCAATGCGACGATGATGGCCGCCGCCTCGTAATAAACACTCACAGTGCCAGGCGGTAACAACTCCGGGGCAAAGGTGGCGACCAGCGAATACGCGTAGGCGGCCATGGTTCCCATTGCAACCAGCGAGTTCATGTCGGGCGCGAAACGCGCGAGCGCCGGGATGCCCTTGCGGTAGAAGCGCAATCCCGGACCCACGAGGATGAGCGTTGTCAGCGCGAACTGGATGTACCAGTTCGTCTGCATGCCGATGGTACGGGCAATCAGCGTGTGGACGGCCGGTATGAGATGTGACCCCATCTCCAAGAGGAAGACCGGCACCGCGAGCAGTGTCGCGAGAATCAGATCGCGTTTCAGCCGGCGTTGCTCCTTCTGCTTGCGCTCTCCCGAAATCTCATCGGAGCTCGCGCTCGGCTGAAGTGGCCTTGTTTTATAGCCTGCGCCGGCGACGGCAGCGACGAGCGCCGCCTGATCTGCGGTACCACGTACCGTGGCGCGCTCGGTCGCAAGATTGACGCTCGCCGCGGCGACCCCACGCACCGCCTTCAGAGCGCGTTCGACGCGCCCGACGCACGACGCGCAAGTCATGCCCTCGATAAGCAAGCTGATGGTCGAAGCCATCGGTGCTGACAAATCTCCCGCCGCTGACATCTCTCGCTTCCTCGATCTTCGTGAACCGACCGAGGTGTTATGGGGCTTCCCATGGTGGCAAGGTCAACAGTCGAGGGGCGCTCTTGACCTTCCCACAGTGGCAACCTTCATGCTCCGTAGCACGTATCCCGAACTCCGAAGGAGAGTCACATGCAATTCCACATCCAAGACATGACCTGCGGCTCGTGCGTTCGCCACGTCAACGAGGCAATCGCAAAGGTCGATCCTGCCGCCAAGATCGAGGCCAACACAGCTTCGCGCAGGATTACCGTCACCACGACGGCGAGTCAGCAGCAGATCGAGAAAGCCCTCAGGGACGACGGCTATCCCGCGACCCTGATCTGATTCCGGCGAACACGATAAGGCCCGGATGGGCCTTATCGTGCTTGTCAGTCAAGGGAGTTGCCGGCTTCGCTGCGTGAGTTGAACGCGGTAGTCCGACGCCACCCCAGAAGAAAAGCAAAATCCTGGCGTCGAAAACTTCGGAGCAGCAGCAGTGCACCGGACAGCGCTAGCCACAACGTCGCGAAGCCCACCGTGATCACGAGTGGATTGTTGAAGTTGTCCCGTCCGGCATAGTCCATCGTATGCAGCATCCAGAAGAAATCAAACAGTCGCCAGGTGTCGTTGCGCGCCTCGACCAAACGTCCGTCGTCGGCGGAGTAATAGAGCGTCGTGCCTCGCCCGTCGTCGAAGCGGGCCGCCCAGGTCGCCCCCGAGCCTCGGGTCTCCATTGTTGATGCGGGATGGAACGCGACAGAAGCCAGGCGCCCGCTGCCAACGTACTGCCGCTGAGCGAGCTCGCTCACAAGATCTTCTGTCAATCGAAGCGGCTCCCCGCTGATAGCACTTCGGAGCGTAATCCCGCTACGCGTCTCGATGCGCCAGACCCAATGATCGAGCAATGAGGTGAGCCGAATCTCGAGGATCTCACCGGAGGCAAGTTCTGAACTCCAGCTCTCGGCTTCCACGAGTGAAATAGACGGAGTCAACACCGCAGGATCGGGCGTCCGCACGCTGTGCTCTGCCGAGACCTCATGATGGTCCAGCCACGCGAAGATCAAGCCGCTGATCGTCCAGAGCAGCACCTGCAAGCCAACAATGAGGCCAAGCCATTTGTGTAACTTGCGAAGAAATCGCATGAGCATCATTCCTGGTTAGTACGCCGCGCAGGCGTCTTGCGCCGGAAGCTGAAATAGAGCAACCAGCAGCCGCTAAATACCGTCACCAGTCCAGCCACCGTCGTAGCACGCAGCAAACCGTTGTTCATGTCGGTTCGCGTGTCGAAGTCCATGATGTGGAACATCCACAGGAAATCGAACCAGCGCCAGAACCGGTGCCGTCTGGTGACCAACACGCCCGTATCGGGATGAACATAGAGGCTGGTTTCCAGCCAATCGTCGAAGTCCACACGCCAGAGCGGCAATGGCCGAGACTGAATCTCCAGAGGTGCGCCCGACTCGATCAGCCTGATAGCTGCAAGCTGGCCATCACCGGCGTAGTACTGTCGCGCGAGATCGGCGACGACTTCCTCCGGAAGCGGAGAGAGTTGGCGACCTGTCGACGCATCGATGAGCGCCTTCCCCGATTTCGTCGTGATCTCATAGACGGGCGCCGGAAAAGAAGGCAACGCACGCAACGACACATCCGTGACGCCTTCATATCGCTGTGCAACCGCACCGAATGGGATCTTGGACATCTCCCTCTGCAGCGGCACACGCACATTGCGAACCAGCGGATCGCCATGAATGAAATCGAGATCGACCACGACCATATAGAAGCCGCTGATCGTCCAGAAAACAAGTTGTATTCCGACGATCAAGCCGAGCCATTTGTGAAGCGTGCGTGATAGCAGTGCAGGCCGCATGGGACTCCAGGATGCTGTGTGTGAGTTGGGCGGCGGGTCCACCGCCGCCCATGCGATGGTTATTGCAGATTCCAGCTGGCCCGTAGATACCAACGCCGGCCCAGCAAGTCGTAAGTCATCGTATCGGTATTGGCATCGGTCCAGCTGGCCACGTACGGCGCATCCTTATCGAAGAGGTTGTCGACGCCTATGGCCACATCGATTGCCGCAGTCACGCGATATTGGAACTGTGCGTTGTGATAGAATACACCGCTCACCTTACTGCCGGGGCCAGTGTCCGTATTGATGTCGTCGGCCTTACCGACGTATTGGACACCCCAGGTCCCAGTCCAACGCTCGCTGCCGACGCGTACCGTCGCGTCTGAGCGCCAATGTGTATAGCTGCCATTGCCACCGGTGATCATGCCTGCGCGAAGTCGACCTCAAGCGCATTGGCTTCATCGAACAGATATTTCGTGACCTGGGCTGCCGCGGCAAGGAAGCGCACGTGCGAGCACGAGTGACGTATTACCATCAGGTGGGCTACTACGCATTGGGCATCCATGAATCTCGCCAGCAGCGACTCGAGTTGATGCCGTACTACACCAAGATTCTTTCGTAGTTCCGAGAGAGACCGAGTGGCAGCAAGGGCAATTGATTGCAAAGCCGTCGCGCCGCAGATGTCACCAGCCCTACTTCGTTCCGGCGGCCTCCACATCGACATAACCGCTCCGCGCGGTCAGCGAACGTAAGGAACGACGGCCGTGGCCTCGATCTCCACTTTCGCCTGCGCTTCCATCAGCGCCACGACTTGCACGACGGCCATCACCGGAAAGTGACGACCGAGCACTTCGCGATACGCCTGTCCGATCTGCGCCAGCTCCGCGTAGTACTCGTCCCGGCTAGTGACATACCAGGTCAGACGCACGAGATGCTCCGGCCGCGCGTCGGCCTCGTTCAATACCGCGACGATGTTCGTCAATGTCTGGCGCACCTGCTCGGCAAGCGTTGCAGGAAACTGCTGCTGCTCATCCCACCCGATCTGTCCCGCCACGAACACCTGGCGGCCCTCGGCCACCATGCCGTTGGCATAGCCCTTCGGACGCGGCCAGCCGGCGGGCTGCAGCACTTGAATGGTCATTTCAAAACCTCGCGGGCGATGATCAGCTTCTGTACCTCCGTCGCACCTTCGTAGATGCGCAAGGCACGAATGTCCCGATACAAACGTTCGACGACGGCGCCATGCACGACACCGCGCCCGCCGAACATCTGAACGGCGCGATCGATGACTGATTGCGCACTCTCGGTGGCCGTCATCTTTGCCATGGCTGCGCTCTTGGTCACAGGCTGGCCGGTGTCCCGCTGCCACGCCGCCCGATATGTCAGCAGCGCGGCGGCGTCGATCGCCGTAGCCATCTCGGCGATGGCTGCCTGAGTCAGTTGAAAGTCAGCCAGCGTCTTGCCGAACATCTGTCGCTGCCGCGAATACGCCACTGCTTCGTCCAATGCGCGACGCGCGAACCCCAAGGCCGCCGCCGCCACGGAGGCGCGAAAGATATCCAATGTGCGCATCGCGATCTTGAAACCGTCGCCTTCGGCGCCGATGCGCCGTGTCACTGGAACGCGGCATTCATGGAAGCGCAATGTGCCCAGCGGATGAGGCGCGATCACATCGATGCGCTGCTCGACGCTGAACCCCGGATCGTCCGGCTCGACCAGAAATGCAGTGATGCCCTGCGCCCCCACGGTGCCATCGGCTCGCTTCTGCCCTGCCGTCGTCCGAGCGAACACACAATAGAAATCGGCGATGCCGCCATTCGAGATCCACGTTTTCGTGCCGTTCAGCACGTAGTGGTCGCCGTCGAGGCGCGCCGACGTTTGCATGGCGGCGACATCTGAACCGGCATCCGGCTCCGACAACGCGAAAGCCGAGATCGCCGTGCCGCTCGCGACCCGCGGCAGATACTGCTGCTGCAAGCTCAAGTCGCCGGCAAGGGACAGCGAGCCACTGCCCAGCCCTTGCATGGCGAACGCGAAATCGGCGAGGCCGTCGTGATACGCCAGCGATTCGCGAATCAAACAAATGGCACGCGAATCGAAGTCCTTCAGCACGCCACCATGCTCCGCTCGAACGCAGTAACGCGTGATGCCGGCTTTGCCGAGCGCGGCGACGAGCTTGCGAGCCTGTGCGTCAACTTCGTCGCGCGACTCGCCGTGCGCCGCGTCGACTAAATGATCGGAGCTCCACGTCGTCACCAAATCGGCAAGCGTCCGGTGCTCATGCCCGAAAAACGGCCAGGTGAGCCGTTCGCTCAGATCGAATCGCACGCTCATTTGCCGACGAACTCCGGCTTGCGCTTGGCCGAGAAAGCTTCGAAGGCGCGGCGAAAATCTTCGGTCTGCATGCAGATGGCCTGCGCCTGCGCTTCAGCCTCCAGCGCCTGTTCAATGCTCATGGTCCATTCTTGATTGAGCATGTTCTTCGTCATGCTGTGCGCGAACATGGGACCCGTCGCCAGAGTACGCGCCAGGCGTGTTGATTCCGGCAGCAGTTGTTCGGCGGCGACGAGCTGATTGAAGAACCCCCAGCGCTCGCCCTCTTCCGCCGTCATCGCTCGGCCGGTGAACATCAACTCCGCCGCGCGGCCCTGGCCAATCAATCGAGGCAGGATGGCGCATGCGCCCATGTCACACCCGGCCAGGCCGACGCGTGTGAACAGAAATGCCGCCTTCGCACGCAGCGTGCCGATGCGCATGTCCGACACCATGGCGATGATTGCGCCGGCGCCGGCACAGATGCCGTCCACGGCCGAAATAACAACTTGAGGACAGCCGCGAATCGCCTTCACCAAATCGCCCGTCATGCGTGTGAACGTCAGCAACTCGGGCATCGTCATGCGCGTCAACGGACCGATGATGTCGTGCACGTCGCCGCCAGAGCAGAAGTTGTCGCCGGCACCATCGATCACGATGGCGCGGATGTCCTTGTCATACACCAGATTGCGAAACAGGTCGCGCAGCTCTGCGTATGAGTCGAAGGTGAGCGGGTTCTTCCGATCTGGAATATTGAGCGTGACGTAGCCGACGCCCTCCTCCACCCGCCACAGGAAATGCTTGGCCTTGTATCCGGACAGATCGACCTGTGTGAACGACATGGGTCCTCGCGATCAGCCGCGTACCGCGGCTGTCATCGATGATCGATTACATGATCTCGCCGCCGGCCACGGCAATGCTCTGGCCAGTGACGCTCTCGCTGCCCGGCAAGCAAAGCCACGCAACCGCATTCGCCACTTCCTCGCACCGGATCAAGCGACGCTGTGGATTGTTGGCGACCAGCACTGCCATCGCTTCGCCTTCCGAGCGGCCGGTCTTCGCCTGAATGTTGCTGACGGTCTCACGGACGATGTCAGTATCCGTGTACCCGGGACAGACCGCATTCACGGTAATGTTTCGGCTTGCGACCTCGAGCGCGACGGAGCGAGTAAGGCCGATCACGCCGTGCTTGGCCGCGCTATACGCGGAGACATAGGGATAACCTTTCAACCCCGCGGTGCTCGCGATATTCACGATGCGACCGAAGTTTCGTTCCAGCATCGAGGGCAGCACCAGACGCATGCCGCTGTACGTACCTGTGAGATTCACGGCCAGCATGGCGCTCCACAGCGCATCGTCCATCTTGTGCAACGGGGCGCTCGCGGCTTGCCCGGCGTTGTTTACGAGGATGTCGACCGGACCGAAGCGACTGCTTGCATCCTGGAGGGCCGCACGCATCTGATCGGCGTTGCCGACATCGGCAGCCACTGCGTAACAGATATCCGTGCTGAGTTTGCCGGCGGCCGCAGCGACACTCGCAAGCTGGCGCCCGAGCAGCGTAACGCGTGCGCCTTCAGCCAGCAGCCGCTGCGCGATGGCAATACCGATGCCCCGGCTCGCGCCTGTGACGAGTGCGTGCCTTCCCGATAAAAGTTGTTCGTTTGCGCTCAAACGGCACCTATCCGCAGCTCGACTCGGCCATAGTACGAGCGAAATATTTTAAGTGTCAACTTTCGACTCGAAGCCTGCCCTGGCACGAAGGCGTTGCCGCTACAGCGCAACTCTTTTAGCATGCGAACAGTCCTTGAATTCCCATTCCGGAGAGCTGCCCCGAGCGGCCGCAATCTATCCATGACGACTCCCACCGCGGCGCCCCGCGCCTTCGCCGAGAAACTTGGCGGCGCTCCTCACAGCAAGGCCTCGCTGCGCCTGTGGCTACGCTTGCTGAGCTGCTCGATGATCATCGAACGGCGTGTCCGGGCGCGGCTGGAGGAAGAATTCGAGACCACGCTGCCGCGCTTCGACGTGCTCGCGGCGCTCGAGCGAGAGCCCGACGGGCTCACCATGAGCCAGCTGTCTGCAGCGCTGCTGGTGTCGAACGGGAATATCACCGGCATCGTCAATCGCCTGATCGAAGAACTACTCGTGATCCGCACTGCCGAATCGGAAGACAAGCGCATCGCTACCGTGCGCCTCACCCGCAAGGGCCGCGAGACGTTCCAACGCATGGCTCGCAAGCACGAAGAGTGGGTCGACAAAATGTTCGCCGGCGTCACCGATACGCAGATGGAGCAGCTGATGAAGCTGCTCGCCACCGTGCGCCATTCGATCGACGAAAACCCGGTCTGATCGACCGCCTCTCAAATCATCCGGTCTTGGTCAGCGCCGCGCGCGCCAGATTGTTCTCATACTGCGCGCGAGCGGAGTGGTATTGCTTGGGCCAGGCTTGAGCCGGGTAACCGATCTTTGCGGCTTCATGCATCACAAAGAACGGGTCGGCCAAATGCGGCCGGGCCACGGCGCACAGGTCTGCTCGCCCGGCGGCGATGATGGAATTTGCATGATCGGCTTCCGAGATCGCCCCGACCGCGATGGTCGCGACACCGATCTCGTTGCGTATCTTGTCGGCGAACGGGGTTTGGAAGAGTCGACCGTAGACCGGCTTTTCTTCCTTCACCACCTGGCCAGACGAGCAATCGATCAGATCCGCGCCCGCTTCCTTGAACATTCTGGCGAACACCGCTGCGTCTTCCGGCGTATTACCCCCGTCGAACCAGTCATGCGTCGAAAGGCGCACAGAGATCGGCCGATCGTGGGGCCACGCTGCGCGCACCGCCTGAAACACCTCGAGCGGAAACCGCGCGCGATTTTCGTGAGTGCCGCCGTACTCATCGTCTCTCAAATTCGTCAAGGGCGATAAAAAGCTGGATAACAGATAACCATGAGCCGCGTGCAGCTCGAGAATGTCGAAACCCACCTCGGCTGCACGCCGGGTCGCCGCGACGAAATCAGCGACAACCTGATTCATGTCTTCGCGGTCCATTGAACGCGGCACAGCCGAGTAGCGCAAATACGGCAGAGCAGACGCAGAGATCAGCGGCCACTCACCCTGCTCTAACGGTTGATCGATGCCCTCCCAGGCAACCTTGGTCGCGCCTTTGCGTCCCGCGTGCCCAAGCTGCATGCCGATCTTCGCCGGCGTCTGCCGATGCACATAGTCGACGATGCGTCGAAAGGCGTCCGCCTGCGTTTCATTCCACAAGCCGAGACAGCCGGGCGTAATCCGCGCGTCGGGAGATACACAGGTCATCTCCGGAAAAACGAGCGCAGCACCACCCATCGCACGCGCGCCCAAATGAACCAGATGAAAGTCGTTGGGAACGCCATTCTCGGCCGAGTACATTGCCATCGGCGATACGACGATGCGATTGTGCAGCGTGAGGCCGCGCACCTTGTAAGGAGTAAACATCGGCGGCGGAACGACACCCTGCGGTGCAAGCTCGACGCCGGCACGGGCCGCAAACCAGCGCTCAAAGCTCTCCAACCACACTTTGTCTCGCAGTCGCAGATTCTCATGGCTGATTCGTTGCGACCGAGTCAGCATGGAGTACATGAACTGTTCCGGCTCCAGCTGATCGGCATAGCGATGGCCGACCACCTCGAACCACTCCATCGCATTGCGCGCCGCGTTTTGAATGCGCGCTACGTCGACCCGCCGAATCTGCTCGTAAGCATCGAGCACGGCCGGGATCTTGTTCGCGTCATGACCCGCGATCTCGAACTGATTGGTCAACTCGATCGCATCGTCGATGGCGAGTTTCGTCCCCGAGCCGATCGCGAAGTGCGCGGTGTGGGCGCTGTCGCCCATCAGCACGACGTGGCTTTTACCGTTGTAATGACTCCAGCGCTCACACACGAGGCGGTTGAAATTCAACCATGCCGAGCCGCGCAGGTGCCGGGCATTGGTCATCAATCGATGACCGTCGAGCGTCTCCGCGAAGATGCGCTCACAGAAGGCAATCGACTGGTCCTGATCCATCTTGTCCAGCCCGTGCGCCTTGAAGGCCGCATCGGTGGTTTCGACGATGAAGGTCGACGTCTGGTCGTCGAAGCGATAGATATGCGCCTGGAACCACCCGTGCTCGGTGCGACGGAAGTCGAACGTGAAAGCATCGTAGGTTTTATGAGTGCCGAGCCAGATGAAACGATTCGGCCGAACCTGCAGATCGGGCTTGAAGACGGCCGCGTATTTGTTCCGGATCTTGGAGTTCACGCCATCGGCGGTGATGATGAGGTCGGCGTCGGGAAACTCCTCATCGCTGTTGACCTCGCGTTCGAACACCAGCTCGACCCCGACCTCCACACAGCGCTCCTGCAGGATGTTGAGCATCTGCTTGCGCCCGATACCCACGAATCCGTGTCCGCTGGTGCGCAGCTTCCGCCCTTTGAACACCAGCTCGATATCGTCCCAATGGTTGAAGGCATCCTCGATCAGCGACGCAGTCGGCGGATCCCACTTGCGCATCGATTGCATGGTGGCATCCGAGAACACCACTCCCCAACCGAAGGTATCGAAGGGGCGATTACGTTCGACCACCGTAATGCGGTGTGCAGGGTGCCTGCGCTTCATCAGCAGCGCGAAGTAAAGCCCCGCCGGACCACCCCCGATACATACGATTCGCATGAGGTTCCAGTTCTCTCCTCGACACCCTCGGACTCACGGCGAGCCTCCGAGGTCGGGAATAGCATGGAACCTTCGACGATCAATTTCAAGCTTAAAGTTATTGTCGATACGCGTTGACGGTTTCTAACAGCCGAGCCGCTCACAGGCACCTGAATCAACGCCGAAGTGTCTTCGCCCGCTGCTCGTACTGTCGGGCGCGGTTCGCATCCCCCTTCGCCTGATATAGCAGTTGCAATTCTTCGTAGATGTAATGTCTCGGCTCCTGCGCGTCCGCACTTTCTCGTTCCAGTCGCAACTGGATTGCCAAGGCATCGTCGGTGTGTTCTTGGACACGAAGGACGCGGGCGATGTGCCAATAGGCATCCCGGGCACCGCGCGAATCATCGCTCTGCTCGCGCAGGAACAATGCCCTGCGGAAGTACTTCAGCGCCTCATCGTACCTACGGAGGTCATATAGCGCTTCTCCGGTATTGCTGCTGATCGAAGCCTCCCATCGTTTGGCTTCCGGTTGCTCGGACGCAGCTATAACCGCCAGCGCCTCTTGATTCCACTTCAGCTGATCCTCGGGCGCAGTATCGACAAATACGAACATGTGTAGAGCATCGACAGCCAGTCCATCCAACTTCGCTTCCCTGGAGATATCGAGTGCTGTAGAAAACGCACTCCGGGCGACGCGCCTGGATTCGGGCGTCTGGGCTGCTGGATCGTGCCGATGTGATGCATGGCTGCGCCCCAGCTCGAGCCAGTATCTTGCTTTCGCTTCGGCGCCGGCCTCTGTGATGTCGGCTGAGATGGCCTGCAACATATTCCTCGCCCCTGCGAAATCCTTCCTCAGCATGTGAGTTCGAGCAATCTGCGTCTGAATGATGAGCCGATCGTCGCCCTCAGCGGATTTCAAAGCGTCACGAAAGCGGCGTTCACTGAGGGCGGGATCACTGAAGTCCCAAAGAGCCGACAGATCCACTGCGGACATGGCGCCGGTCGCCGCGATTGTCGAAAGGATTGCCAGTGCTGTGCGAAACATCCCTTGTGCACCTCGTGTGGACATTATCGGTAGCGACCGCGGCCTCCGCCGCGACTCCGGATAGTCTGCTTTCCTATCGCCAGCCGAGCAGCAGTACTATTGCCCTTGGGGATCGAAGTACGCTTCCCAGCTTTCCGGGTCGGCCTGCAATGCATTCGCCCGCTCGAACCAGCCCCTCGCTTCTTCGGGGGTTCTCCATTCGAAGACAGCAACCCCCATGTTGAAGTATGTATTGCGGTCGGTGCTACCGTTCGCCACCGCTCTTTTCAGCGCCCGCACAGCTTCGAGGTGATGCCGCTGGTCCGCCAGGATGGCGCCCAGGCAAGTTAGCAACAGAATATCATCGGCGTTCCCGGCCAGCTGATCCTCGACGAGTGAGCGTGCGCGTGAATAGTTCCGCTCCCAGAGATGCGTTAGTTTGTACGCTTCTTCGATGAGCCGCCTGGCTTGACGGACCGCATCCAATCTTTGATCGCTCATGGCCTCACTCACGTGACGGGCCGACGAAGCACAGATGCGGCCCGGACACGGTTCGCCCGGCCAGAGCAGCAGGCTCTGAGATCCTCATTCGTCTTTTCCCTTGAGGCTGCATGAGCAACAACGCATGGCCATGCTGGAGTGAATTGTAAGGTCGAGCACAAGATCGCTTGCGTCCTGCTTGCCGTCAAGGCGTTTGGGTGCTCTGCTCCGCATGCGTTGGCTGATTAGGGCGGAGCGCCGATCAGTCAGCTAACATAGCGACTGAGCCTGGGCCGATTTCAGGAGAATGGAATGCGAATCGCAGTGGCGCTGAATGGTGTGGCAAAGCACGTCGCCGGAGTCAGTGGGGCCGGCTATCTGAATGCTCACCTGAACTTGGCGAATCGCCCAAAAGAGCACCAAGTGAAGCGTGTGCTTCGCGTCGTCGGATACGACACGAACCGCCCTACTGAGACAGTCTTTCTGGACTGGCCCGAGATTCCCTTGGCGGCTGGAGATACATTGCAGCTCCAGGTTCTCGACGAAGGGCCCGCCGATAGTCCGGCATCACGGCGAACCAGCACGGAATTACCGACCAATCTGTTCAGCGACCCAGGACTCGCCAAAGAACTGCTCGCGCTTTGCGAGGACTTCCAGGGAAGACTATTTCAGCTAATGAAGAAGTCGGAAACCGTCGAGCCTGCAGACGAACACGAGAGGTTCAAGAGGGCTATTGGAAACGTAGTCGCCGAAGTCGGCGAGAGCTTTTTAAGGCCCGTCTATCGGCGGCATCCCGATCTAGTGCCCGACGCCCTTCGCGGTGAGCGGCTGTAATTGCCGTCGACGGTCGGGCCACAGCCACTGGCGAAAGAACTATGGCCTCATCGTCCCGGCAACCGCTCAGTTGCTGTTCGGCACGAGCAATCGCTTCGCTGGCGATAATTGTGCCGGTGGTGAAATCCAACATGCTCTGCGCTCCCGCGCGGGGCGCGAAACGCAGCGTGTTCGTGCCGCTCCCGTGGAGATAGTCCGCGAACGCGCCATTCGCGAGCCTCAGGCGAGGCTTGCCCTTGACCGTCACCAATTCGTTGAACGTGAGATGGATGCCGCCAGCACCGCTCTTCACGGATTGAACGAAGGGTGCTCCTCGCTCGGGATCCCAGTACCCGGCGAACGTCCACTTCGCATCGATCTCCGCCGCGCTCGGGCTCCCTTTGGCTTCGGAGAGATTGTCAGGTTATCCGAGCGATTCTTCCCGGAATCGGCGCAAGACTTTCAGGATCGTAATCTCACGCGGCGGTCGGCGGGCCCTGCGACCGCAGTTCATTGCATCGGCACGCTCAACGGCGGCTGAGCCGGCAGCGCCCACATCAGCCCGCGGGTGATCGCGGAGGGATAGACGGTGAGGTGGTCTTCGTCGTCAATGACGTTCGACTCGATGCGCAGGCTGGGATAACGGCGCGAGCGCAATTGCGCTTCGAACTTGCGCAGGTCCCGGACCATGTCGTTATTGCGATGATAGCGCTTGTTCGCTGAAGACGGGCTGACTGTTTCGAACGAACCGATCGACAAGAAAACATCGGCGCGCATGTCGGTGTGAACTGCGGCGTAAGCTCGCTCGCGCGCCAGCATGACTCTATCGTCATACCACAACGACGGACTGCTGAGAATGTACCGCTCGAACATGGTCGGCTCGGTCAACAGGATGTGCGCGCCGAGCAATCCGCCGTACGAGTGACCCGCGAAAATCTTGCGATTCATATCGACGCGATAGTGCTCGGCGACCAGAGGAAATACTTCATCGGCGATGAATCTGCGATACGCCTCGGCCTCGCCGTGCACGACGGGCCGGCCTGGCATGTCCGATACGGTGTCTTCGCTGTTCGGTGTCGGCGTGTAATCGCGCCGCCGGCTGTACTGCCCCGTGTCGCCCTTGGCGTAGGACAACCCGATAAGAACGAAATCTTCCAGGCCCTTGCCCCTGTCGCCGACCATCCGGCCGATATTACGCACGAGCGGAAACGCGTAGCTGGCGTCCGTTACGAACAGCACGGGGAAACGATGCCCAGGGCGCTGCTCGTAGGACCCGGGCAGGCTGACGAACAACTGATACGTGCGCCCTAACGGTCCCGACGTAATGTCGCGAACCTCGGTGTCGGCAAGGACATACGCGAGCGGAGCGCTCTCGGTTGGCGCCGGATGCGGCGGCACCGAAGGTTCAGGAACCTTGACTTCCGAACATGCAGACAGTGCAAGGCAGAACGCCGCGAATAGCGACGGTGCGATCTTTTCGAACATCGGTGACGCTCACTCGAGCGCGGTGGGGTTCTTCATGATGAGCAGCACGGCCGTGACGCGCGCCACGTAGTCGGGATCGTTCTCGTAGCCGTGCTCCACGATCTGCCATACGTCACGCGAACCCGTCGTGCGTATGCCCTGCTCTACGCGACGCACGCCTGAGTTGTAAGCGAGCAAAGCCAGCCCCCAGTCGCCAAACTGCTCATAGAGACGGCCGAACATGCGCATGGCCGCGTCGGTTTCCAGCGCGACGTTCAGGCGCTCATCTATGCTTGCATCCACAGCCAAGCCGAACTCGCGAGCTGTCGGCTCGATGAACATCCATAGGCCGGCGCCATGTCGGGAATCGCCATCGTGCGGCAGATTGCGATAGCCCGACTCGACCAGCGGCACAGCCATAAGCTCCGCGGGCAGGCCGTAGTGCGCCAGGGCACCGACGATCAGCGCTTCGTGCTCCTGCATACGTTGCAGGCTCGAACGCATGAACGCTCTGCCGTCCGGCGTGCCCAGCAAGCGATTGAGCTGCTCGATGACTCGCTCATTGACGGCCAGCGGAAAATCATCTCCCGGATGCATAGCGGACAACAGAACCCGCTGAGGCGTGACAGGAAGTAACTCGCCGCGTTGTCTCGCGACCGCCAGCATCTGCTGCGCAACTTCGGGTGTGATCCTCCGGTCCTGAATGGTCGCAGAGAACGCGACCGTCATGCCCGACATCAATGCCAGCATCGCACCACCGAGCGCCATTGCTACAGGCGCGCGCCCTGCACGTGAACGTTTCACGAGCAATGCCTCGATTCTATTTTTCAGAATGCGGTGCCCTGCCCCACCCAACATGCCAGTGCAGATCGACATGTTCTGCTGGTTCACCGCCGCTTCGGCAACGCGCATCAGGCAGCTGCAATACGCGTGCGCCGACACCTTTCGCTGCACAATCAAAACCTCATCGCACGCGAACTCCTGCAGCTCGGTAACAGATTTGTACAGCCAGTGCACCGCTGGATTCCAGAAGAACAGCGCGCGCAGCAGTTGATAGATATAAGTCACGCGGGTGTCGAGTTGGCGATGGTGCTGGGCCTCGTGTCGAATCGCCATGCGCAAGTCGTCGGGCCGCAGGATGAGATCCGCGGGCAATACGATGAAGTGCGATCCTGGCAACCAGAACGAAAATGGCACGCACACGGTCTGCGAAGACAGCACTCGCACGTGTCGCCGCCGTGCAATTGTCTGGGCATCGACAATGATGCGGCGGATCCTCGCAGCTTCGATCAGCAGCGTGATCGCAAATACGGCGAAGCCCGCCAGCAACAGGCTAGCGGTCATCGTACCGGCCGCCTGCAGGGGCACCGATACCTCGGATGAGGCTATTGAGATCGCGATTCGGTGACTATTCTCGGCGCTGTGACTGTCCTGCATGGACGCCGCAGACCAAATCTGCGCATTCCGCGGCATCAGTTCCGTTCGTTGTTGTATGACTAGCGTCGATGGCAACAGCGCCGCGGCAACGGACAGCGCATAAGCGATCCGCAACTGGCGACGATACGCGATCGGGTTCGCCAACCTGCCACTCACCCAACGCACGCACGCCACACACACCGCCGCAACGAGCAGCAGAAAATTGGCCGTGATGTACATGTTCACCGCATGCACGCCCATCGTCAGCCTCCCTTCTTACGTAGCAGGGCACGGATCTCGGCTAGATCGTCCGAGCTCAGCGATTCGGTATCGAGCAGGCGGCGCACCAGGAGCACCGGGGCGTTATCGAACACGCTCGTCACCATCCGCTGCACGGTGCTGCGCTGGTACTCCTCCTTGGACACGGCGGCGCCGTACAGATGTCCGCGGCCCTCCTTGGAACTGGTGACGTAACCCTTCTGCTCCAGAATGCGCACAATCGTGGAGACACTGGTGTACGCCAGTTCCCGCTCTGGACGCAGTTGCTCGACGATCTGCAGCACCGAACATGGACCGATCCGCCAGATGACATTCATCATCTCCAGCTCAGTAGCGGTGAGCGGCTTCTCGATGCGTTGCGCGCGGGTTTTCCTGACCATGAATGTCGCCTCTGCAAATGGCGCACGCATCGTAACTAAAGAATTAGTTGCCCTGCAACTAAGAGTTTAGTCATGATGCTCGCCCCTCCTCCCCGCACGAGACGAATATATGAATCCAACGTCAACTGCGATCAGCCGTCGCGCGTGTATGGGCATGATGATGGGCGCGTTGCTCGGTTGCCGCAGCTCCGAACTAGCACCCGCCAAACCTGAAATCGCGATTACCATCGACGATTTCGACGTCAATGTCGAAACGCCGCGCCTGGACCCCGATGCCAGGAATGCCGCGATCCTCGCCACATTGCAGGCGGCAGGAATACGCGCGGCCGCGTTCGTCGCCGGCAAGCGGGTCGACACCCCTGACGGCAAGCGACGCCTCGCACTCTGGAGCGAGGCTGGCCACATGCTCGCCAACCATTCGTACTCGCATTGGAACTATCCTCGCGTCGATTTCGAAGCGTTCTCCGCAGACGTTCTGCGCGCGGAGGCCGTGATCGCGTCGTACCCGACGTTCCGCAAGTTGTTCAGGTTTCCGTATCTGAAGGAAGGCGCAACCGCCGAGCAGCGCGACCGCATGCGCGCTTTCCTGAAGGCGCACGGCTATCGCATGGGCTATGTCACTGTCGACGCTTCGGACTGGGCCATCAACGCGCGGTTACACAAGCGCCTGGAAGAGAATCCACAGGCGCCGCTCGACGGTTATCGGGACTTCTACATCGAACACATCTGGGAACGCACGCAGTTCTACGACAGCCTCGCGCGGCGAGTGCTGAACCGGCCGGTCCGGCACACGCTCCTCATCCACCACAACCTGCTCAACGCACTATTCCTGGCGGACCTGCTGCAAATGTATGCGCGGCGGGGTTGGCGACTGATCGACGCTGCAACAGCCTTCGAGGATCCGATCTTTGTGAACGAGCCCGATATCCTGCCGGCCGGCGAGAGCATTCTTTGGGCAATGGCCAAGGAGTCGGGCAAGCTCGAC
Source organism: Steroidobacter agaridevorans (assembly GCF_009932555.1). GTDB lineage: Bacteria > Pseudomonadota > Gammaproteobacteria > Steroidobacterales > Steroidobacteraceae > Steroidobacter > Steroidobacter agaridevorans. Next base: position 554,457 of record NZ_BLJO01000003.1, on the reverse strand, counting down.
GCGGCGCTGCGTTACCCGGCCGAAGACGAAGCTTACGAGCGCAAGCGGATGGACGAGCTCGGGTTGTGAATGGCGACGACACCAGGCGACCGCAGTGCGGATGGAAGCCTGTTTCGACTGGCAGATGCGCGGTCTCCAGCCCGAACAAGCGCCTCAGCCGACCGTTCCCCTGTCACAAAAACTATAGCCATCTTGGAAAACCGCCGGTAGATTGTCGCCCGCAGGATGCGCGTCCAGTAGCCAACTGGCTCCAAAGTACGACAGGGAACGTTTGTTATGAAGGGATTGATCAGTGTCGTGGTCGCCTGGCGGCGAGCCATCCACCGGAATCCAGCACTGGATTTTCAGGCAGTCCGCACCGGCAAGCTCGTGGCCGATCGCTGATCTGCCCGCGAAGCGACCATGGCAAGGACCTGGGAAATCGCCGCCGTCTGCTGCCTTGGAATGGCGGCGACCCTCGGATCGGGCACGATTCGAGCGATGGAGAGCGCTGAAGCGAGCAGCTTCGTCACAATCAAATTCGACGGCGACGGCGCATGCGATGCGCGCAACAATCGGTTGTGGCTGATCAATGACCATACGTTCAAAACCATCGCCACCACTGTGCGTTGGCGCGCCGCCGGTGGCAAAGTCCTCAGCGAGGAATTCTACGTCAGCCCCCAGACCGTGAAAGAGATCGGCTGCGCCGCCGAAGCGGAGATTCTCGAAGCAAAGTTCGCGGATTTCTGATCTTCAGAACCTGATTTGCATTCGACGCCGGGGTCACACCGTAACGCGCTTTGCCACCTCGTCCCAATTCACATTCGCAAAGAACGCATCGATGTACTTGGCTGCCGCCGCGCCGAAGTCCATGTGATAGGCATGCTCATACATGTCCATCACCAGCACCGGCCGCGTATGCGGTGGATTGTGGGCATGATCGGCCATCCAGTAGTTCTCGAGCAGTTGCAAGTGCTCGTTGTAGCCCAGGACCACCCACCCCGAGCCGCCGCCGAGCCCTTGCCCGATCTTCCGGAACTCACTTTCCCAGGCATCGAATGTTCCGAACGATTTGGCAACCGTCGACCTCAGCTGCGCGGGCGCCTTGCCGTCGCCACCAAGGTTGCCGAAATACAGCTCGTGCAATACGACTGAGCCGGTACGGATGAGATGTTCGCGCTTTAGATCGTTATAGACGTACGGCGGGTCTTGAGACGCCAACTGACCTCGCAACTTCTCCCGAACCACGTTCAGTGCCTTGACGGCGCCTGCGTAGTTGTTCTCCCAGTGCGAGACGACGAGCTTCTCTGAAAGCCCGTTGAGATTCTTGGCATTGAACGGCAGAGGCTTTGGCTCGACCATGCGCGACAGCGCCGGAGCGGGAGCTCCAGTGGTGCTCTCTTGGGCACCGACATCGGCAGTCGCAAGCATAGTGACTCCGAGAGCGGCTGTTCGAAGAACTTCCCGGCGAGTGAGGTCAGTCATGCGTTCGCTCCCCGTACAACGATCTCTGTTGATGGACATCGCGACCGCGATAACGAATACCGCGGCTGCACAGGCATCATTGACGCTCGTGACCGGTAGCGCGACTGTAGTTCCCCCGATGAGGCCGACCATTACGGCCGCTAGCCCCTGCAAGACGCAGCCGAGAAGCTGCAGCTCCCTCAGTCGATCATTATATCTACTCGATAGATCAGCGCCGCACCGGTGCTGGAGCATCCGCTAACGCCAACCACTATCTTCTGCCCCGCTGCAATCGCGGCAAGCAGGCTGGCGTACATGTTTCTATTCTCAGGCTGCGTTGTCCAATCGAGGTGCACCGTATCGGATACCGAGCACCCTTCCAATCCTGGAAGTGCGGGCGTAAATCGCACGCCCGCCATGGTGGGATACGTGTTAAGAGCAAAAATCGTGCGCTGACCATGTAAGACAAGTTGCGTTGCGGCGTCAGCTACCGGCGCCAGCATTGAGATCGAGGCGGCAACGAGCAAGAGAGTCTTTCGCATAAATTCCCTTCCATTCTTCCGTGCAATGGTGTGTTTTCCTATGACCCAGCCGAGTTGACAGGCATCAACGCTGTCTTTCCCCGCGAATGGATCGGGCAAATCCTTCTCAGATCTCGCTTGTCGAGCATCGGGCCATCAGCTCAGCCACGATCCTCGATAAAGTACACGTCGGCAATTCCCCAATCAGCGAGATTGCAAGCGGTCGACCGCGTGTAGAGATGAACCGTCGCGCCGGCCTTCTGCGCTGAGATCAGCATCGCCAGCCACCCCTTGCAAGTTGCAACGTTCGCTTCGTAACCCGCGCTGTCATCGATATTGCAGATTTCCCAGATCGGACTATTCAGCGTTCCCTGACGCACGACGAGCTGCCCCTCATCGTGTACACCAACAGCGGCGATAGGTCCCTCGCATACCGCCGCGCGAGCGTTCGTGCAGAACATCGTAGCTGCCACGGTCGCCATGAACAGCCCTTTGAACAAACTGTGGCCGATATTTTTGGAACTGCAGGCAGCAACTTCCGACTGGGTTGAGGCATGCTTCGTTCCGATCAACGATGTCCTTGTCATTTTACGTCCCTGTTATGAGTAAGCGGCAGTGGAATCGAGATACTCGATAGGCCTGGATCCAAGCTACCAAGGCCTTCAGGGAATCGTCAACGGCATCTTCTCAAATCAGGTTTTCGCTGAAACTACGTCTCTTCGCTCACTGCAACACTTCAGGGCAGGACGCACATCTCAGCGAGTTCCAAACCCGACTCGCAGCGTGAGTCCGATCTCCCGCTCCTGCAGTACGTTGACGCTGTAGTACGGGGAGGCAAACGCGGACGACGTACTGCCGACGATAGTGCCGCCAGGCCCGAAGCGCAGCGTGCTTAGATTCGTCGTCTGTGGGCCGGCGCTGCTGTTGAGAACGACCTCTTCATCGAAGATGTTCTTCGCGAACAGAGTCACCTCCCATTGACCCTCGGAGTCGCGAACGCCCGTATAGAGGTTCAACATTGCGTAGCTGTCCACGCTGTCGAACGGGTTGCTCGGATCCTGTGCTCCGGCGGAGATAGCACGTCCGCTAGAGAAGTCCCGGCACGCTCACATGAGCGACTTGCTGTCGTCCGATATCGCCACCTATTCACGCACCGAAAAACGACCGGCGAGCGATCCGCGTCAAGTGGCACTCGATCTGATGTCGCTGCTCACCGGCTGGTTCCGCATACAGCAACAGCTCGGCACCCTTTCGTTGCCCGCTGCCCTGAAGTTCGGCGATCACGCGGTGGATGTGCTGATGGCGGCGCGCAAATGCTGGTGATCCACAGGCGGCGCGCCGCCCCTTGAAGTCAGGGTCGGGCAGAAAAGGAATCCGTTGGTACTGGCAACGAACCGTCGTGCCCATACTGATCTAGAGTATTGCTAACCGGGCAGCCTTGGACTGAAAGCTCGGCCCCTCGCGCGCGGGCACACAACAACTCCGCTCCGTGTGTCTGCTTCTTCAGCATGGCGATGACTTCGCTGTATGTATGAATATTGCCGTGGACGGGAAGATCCCACTCGACCTCGAGCTTCCAGAAGTTGACGGTATCCGGATAGCTGTTTCCCCACCAGACAAGGTTCCAGCCCTCATCGACCAAGTCGCCCTCGGCGACCAGGCGGTCACGTGCGACATACGCGATCAGCCCATCGGCGAAATGGCTGTTGCCAATCACGCGCAGTACTTGCACCGTCATCGAGCCATCCTTGAGCTCCAGACGATCGTCCACCGCGACTACGTTCGCCTTGCGTCCGCTGCGCGCCAGCGCATCGGGGAAATGCCTTGCAGGACGCGACGTGACTTCCTGCACGTAAGCCACATTTTCGCGATTGGCGATGACCGTGAGCCCTTCGGAGACCGCGGCACGCAGACCACCCGTATGGTCGATATGATGATGCGAGAGAATGACGTGTGTCAGTGGCTTGTTGGGTACAGTCTGGCGAGCCTTGGCAATGATGGCGAGCGCGTTGCTCTCGCTGCCATAGGCCTCGTACAGGACGAGATGGTCGTCGAACTCGAACAGCGTCGAATTACCCCGGCCCTTCAAATACCACACGCCCTTCGCCACCGGCACCGCCTCGACGTTCGGTCGTTCCGCGTCGGGCGGCACGGCCGCGGCAATCATCTGTTGTGTGGCGCCCGGCAGGGAATCCTCAGGCGCGTCGATCACATACTTATCAACATAGAGTTTGTATTGAACGACGTTTCTAAAGTCGCTCACGGTGTTGTAGCCGCTCGGCAGCAGGATCGGCGTGCGGTCCCGATCGCCCTCGCGCTGATAGCCCACGAAGTTCGTGCGGTACGTGACATCGCCGAAGTTTGCGTGCGGAGCGACCCAGCTCACCCATGCTGGCAGATGGGTCTGCACATCGAGCGCCAGCGACATCTGCTCTCCATGCTTTGTCGTGAAGTCGACGATGTTTACCGAACCGTCTCGCGTCAAGCGTCCGAGCTTCGCCCGCGGGTCGAGTGCGGCGCGCACGATCGACACAGGGTTGTTCAGCATCTCGATGCGCCGTGCTCGCATCGTTCCTTCCGACGCACGCACCGATTTGCCATCCGGGCCGACGTTGTACGCGATATCTCCATCGAGTGACTGATCGAGCCGCACGGCGCCCGTCATGTTTCGATCGTAGGCGAATACGAAATCCTGCACATTGCGCTGCTGCAGACGCATCCGTTCGTTTGGAAAATCGAGGGTCCGCTGGTGCGCGTTGATGTTGATCCACTTCTGCGGCGCCAGGGGCGAGCTCGAGATGTTGCCGCCCCCGTCCTGGTACGCGAGCTGTCCGTAGCCCAGGATCTTCAGCGTTTTCACCGCCTCGATGCGTTGCTTGCCGCCCAGTGCCTCGGCGGCAGCTTCGATGGCCTGCGTCGCAGGGGAATTCGCCTGCGACCAGGCGACGCTACTCGTGAAGGCCAGCAGCAGACAAAGCATCGTTCGCATCGTTGTCTCCGTGACCTACTCGAATCGAACGTTGAAAGAGAGAGCGACTTCTCTCGGGCGCCCCACGGTGGCGCTCACTGCCGTCGTCTGCGGCTGATAGAACGCGCTCATGATGTAGTACTCGCCGGTGAGATTCGTCCCCGATAGCGCCACGTCCCAGTTGGCGCCGCTGGGTGAGTACGCCAACCGCGCACTCAGCAGACCGAAATCGGGTATCTCGTATGCAGTGATCCGGTCGACGGCCGACATCTGCGAGTCCTGCCACGTGTAGTCCCCGCGCAGAGTCAATTCTCCACTCGTCAACTTCCAACCGTATTGCGCGCCGAGTGCGTAGCTGAACTCCGGCGCCAGCGCCAGCGCCGAGCCGGGCTCCAGATTGCGAGTCGTGCCGCGATCGGTGTACTTCGCATCGATCCAGCCAAGGCCATAGTTCAGAGCGAGCGCATCGGTCGCCTGCCACACGCCTTCGATCTCGACGCCCTTGATCTCGGCGTCCGCGTTGGCGTCGAACAAGCGCCCCGGCACGAGCTCTTCGGACAACTCCAGGTTGGTGAATTCATCGTAGAAGACAGTTGCGTTGAACCGGAGCGTGTTGCCGAAGAATTCCGAGCGCAGTCCGAGCTCGTAGTTTTTGACCTCCTCCGGCAGCGTTTGATAGTCCGACAGGCCGAGCGCGATGATCTGTGGGTCCGCCTCATCGACGTTGACGATGGTGCCGCCGGTGCCCGCCCCTTTCGAGTACGTCGCGTACATCATGATCTGCGGCGTGAACTCGTATTGCAGGGAGAACCGCGGCGTCCACTGAGTCACGGTGGACTTGTCGACTTCCGGAACTCCCGTGCCCGCGTAGTAATCCGCACCCGGGATCAAATCCTGATACAAGGCCGGCACAGGATGCAGCGACTGATCGCCACCGAAGGGATTGGCTTTATAGCTGGTCTCGGTGGTGTCCTGCTCCGTGTAGCGCAAACCGCCGGTCAGGCGCAGCCCTTCCGTCACTTCGACGGTCCACTCCGAAAACGCGGCGAATTGCTCGGTCGCCGTGCGACTGATGCCGATGAAGCCATTGCCGAGCAGTTGCGGGCCGCTTTCCGGATGGCCGCCGAACAGCGGATTGACGGCGCTTCCGGGGTACGCTGCATTGGCCGCCGCGGCCAGCGCGGGGGACTGCAGCAGATCGTTATTGATCCAATTGATACGCCTGCCGTTGGCGCCCGGCGCCTTCTCCCAATACACACCCGTTGTACCGCTCAGGCGCGAGCCACTGTAGATGAACTGCAACTCGCCGGTACGCAGATCGCTGCGCTCGGTGAAGAACGGCAGCTGATTCACCCAAAGATCGAGCCCCGTGCCGTCCAGATCCTCGTAGGAATGGCCGGTGCCCCAACGTCGCGATCCCAGGGCCCTGACGGTCATCGTGCTGTTGAGATTCCAGGTCATATCGACGCGCACGTCGTCGTAGGTCTGACGCCAGCCGGCATCCGCTGTGTCGATGGTATTGAGATATCTCTGCTGCGCCCCGTAGGAATGAAACTCATCGTTGAACGCCTGCACTCCGGGAGTGCTGGGATCGAGATCGACAGAGGTGTAGAGGCAGTAAGCGTTCGGAGCGAAGAAGATCTGCACGCCATCGCCGCTGAACCAGTTCGCCGGCGCCTGCCCGTCATTGCAAACCGGCAGCAGGTTCAGGTTGACGTACGGCACGCCACTGCTCTTGTTTTCAGTCCGGGCATACTGCGCACGCACTTCAAAATCTTTGATCGGCCGCCACAGCACGTCGAGCCTGCCGAGCTTGTCGTCCTGGCTGCCGAACAGGGTATCGACGTTGGTGCTGGACACGTAGCCGTCACGCTCCATGCTTGCGGCGGTCAACTTCACGAACAGTTCGTCGGTGATCGGAACATTGAGATTGCCCGATACGTCAACGCGGTTCTTGGAACCAAACGCCGTATGCATATCGAGCGAGAATTCATCTTGCGGCTTGCGGGTGACGAGTTGGATGGCGCCGCCGATGGCGGAGCGCCCGAAGAGCGTGCCCTGGGGTCCGCGGAGCACCTCCACGCGCTCGATGTCCGTGAGGTTCGGTAACGCTCCGCCTTCGAAAGGTGCGCCGTCCTGGTAGACGACGACACCAGGGACGCCGCGCATGCGAAACTGGCTGCCCACGGTCCCTGAAAACTGACTGGTCGCGATCACTACATTGGGAATCTGACCGTTCACCTGCCGCAGGTCGGTCACATTGCGCTGTTCCAGATCCTCGCCGCCGATCGCGGCTATCGACAAAGGCACATCCTGCAAGCTTTCTTCGCGACGACGAGCGGTCACGAAGACTTCGGTGATGACAGGGCTGTCGGCGGCTTCCCGAAGCGCAGCGTCTTGCGCTCGCGCCGCGGGCAGCGCCGATACAGTCAGGCCAGCGACAATGGCGCCGCCCACCGCATGTTTCAGCGCCTTTTTGTTTCGGATCATGTTTCCCCCGTTCGGCAAAATTGTGCGAGCACCGCTCGCGAGCAGATGCCCGCGGCGGCGATTTATGGCCTGACCGTCCGTACGAGCGTTTGCCACGCTCTCCGAATCGAACGAGCCAGAACGAGGGATGCCGACATTTTGCCTGGGGGCTGGTCTCGGATCAGGGTATGGGTGCTCTCACCTCCGAGGAAATCTGGTCTATCGAAGCTCTCAACGCCGAACGTCTGTCCTATTACCAAGGATCTCCATGCGCACGACTTTCACGCCGCCATCGGCCAGTTCGGGCAGCCTGGCGAACCAGGACTGCACATGGGGAGTGGCGTTGTGGGCTTCGAAGTCCGCCTGGCTCGCGAAGATCTCGTAGAACACAAAATGTCCCGGCGCTTCGCGATCCTCGTGCAGGAAATAGACGAGGTTGTTCGGCTCGGCACGCACCTGCGCCACCAGTCTGAGCGTGGCTTCGCGAAGCTCCCGTTCCTTGCCCGGCTTCGCACGAACTTCGGCCACAACCGAATAGGCGCCCTCGGGGATTTCGCTATAACGCATGGCACTTCCTTTCTGGGTTGTCGCAGGCTCGCCGTTCGCACTGACGGCAATGAGTGCGAACAGCACGAAGAGAATCGATAACGGACGACGCATGGCAGACCTCTTGAGCAGTGTCATATCTGAAAGGCGGCTTGATTCTGCACCCAGTTCCCGTGGAACCCGGGCGGCACGATGTGCGGAATACGGATGCTGGCCTGAGGCGCAGCTTCGAAGTTGCGCGCATCGAGGATGACGAGATCGGTCACGTTGGCCTTGGCGTCGATGACGAAGCCGACGAGCCAGCCTTCGTCCTCTGCCGCCTTCGGGTGGGCGGGCACGAACATGAACTCACAAGGGTGGCGCTGCGGGCCGAAGTCATGGACCTGACGCGTGCCACCCTGCAAGTCATGTTTATATAGAGCCGAGCCGAGAAACCATCCGGTCATCGCCATTGTGTAGGCATAGCGATAGGGCTGGCCGAGGCGTCGTTCATCCGGGCGCGGAAATTCCTGTGGGGCCGAATCTAGAACGACGCGCACGACCTGCCGCGTCGTGGGATCGATGGTCCAGCGTTCCAGGCTGCAGTGTTGCGAATCGGGCCCGGCTTTGATTCGGGAAAACATGCGGTCGTGGACGATCACATCCAATATCACCTTGCCATCGGTCGCGTCGTAGCTGTTCACCGCATGGAAGATGTAGCACGGGTCGACCGGACACCAGATGATGTCTTTCGCCTCGCCTTCTCGCGGTAACAGCCCAACGCGCGCCGCATGTGACGGCCGCCAGCGATAAGGAAAGGTCTGGCCCGTCATGCCGGCCCACAGTGAGAACGTGACCGGCAGGTCCAGGACGATCGCGAAGCGCTGCGTAAAAGCGGAATCGTGAATCATCGGGCCGTGTTTGACCGGGATCGACACCTCGCGCCGGACCTTGCCATCGGGCTTGACGACCACATAGCGAATCGAGCGCCAGCGGGCGGCGTCGTAACAAATGCCGTGCATCTCACCGGTCAGCGGATCCACATGGGGATGGGCAGTGAAGCTGCCATGAAGCGTGCCACCGAAATCGGTGTAACAAAGCGTCTCGAGCATCTCACCGATCTCGACCGGCGTGCTGCCCGCCTCGACCAGGCCGAGTGTCTTGCCGGCGAAGTGGACGACGTTTGTATTGACGGTGTCGAAGGTATTGCGCGGCCCTTCGACTCGCGCCTCGCCGAGCGCCTTGCTTACCGAAGTCGAGCGGATCCAGCGATTGCGATACCAACGCGCGCGCCCCTCCTCGATCCTGATTCCGTGGATCATGCCGTCACCGGAGAACCAGTGATATTTATCCGGCTTGGGCGCCCTCGGGTTCGGCCCCATTCGTAGGTAACGGCCATTGAATGCGGGCGGAATCACGCCGGTGACGGGCAGATCCTCGAGCGTCAGCTCCTGCCGCATCGGTGTGTGAACGCCGGTCAAGTAGGGATTCGCTCCCAACACGGCGTTCACTGCGCGGCCTTCTTTCGACGCACCTGCAAGGCGCCATCGAATGTCTGTTTCACCGGCCCCAGCGCCTGGACAAATTCCAGTTGTTCGCCTTCGGGCCCCTTGCAGTAGATCAACCTCCAACCATTCGATTTGCCTTCGGTGATGCCGTTGCTGTTGGCCTCTATAGGCGCGGCCGTCCGCTCCTTTTCGGACCGCACGGTGAGCACCCGGTTCGCTCTGACTTGCGTCATGCCGCGCCGGCCCGCCTCCGCCTCCAGATCGGCGATGAACTTGTTGAAATCGACGTCGTCGCGAATGTGAAAGCAGATGTGCATCATCCGCGGGAAAGCGGGACTCATGTGATCGAGAGGTTCGGCGAAGGCGGCGCCGCTGCCGGCGGGCTGCTCCGCGTCGCGGTACTGCAGGAGCTCGATCACGACGTTGTCGAATTGAATGAAGCGCACGTCCAGACGCTGCGCGCCGCCTCGCAAATCCGGAATGCCCATCGTGCGCGGATTGACCTTGCGCACGCGCGCCTCGATCTCCTGATCGGTCAGCAGTGTGTTGTGGATGCGCTCGCCCTGGAAGTCGCCATCGCGCATCACCTCGGTTCCGCCGAGCACTTCGGTATAGAAAGCAAACGCTCGATCCATGTTCTGAACGGTCAGACCGAAGTGCTGCACGCCCTGCAATCTCGCGCCGAGCGGCCGGTCGTTGCGTGCGACAGCGCTGCTCGACCGCCCGTCCGCCTCGACACTCGTAGAGGTCACAGGCGATGCCAGCAGGCCACCCGCTATCGCCAATCCAGCGCCTTGCAGGATGCCTCTGCGCTGGAAGTTCGTTTCTTCTGAATGTTTGTGTTCGCTCATTACTATCTCCTGGCGTACGGAACCCAACCGATTGCAGGTGCGTGCAAACTGTGAATGTAGAGCCGGTCCGCTGTCTCAGTGGCGCCCGTGGTTTCCGGATACGCGCCGATGGGATCCTGCAGATCCTCGGTTACGTGACCGCTCTCATCGAAGGCAAATACATGGGAGTATGGATCGCCCACTGGCAACAGCGCGCGCGGCATGCGCAGCAGCACCTTTCGCATGAAAGGTTTTTGAGACAGGTTATCTGCCGCGGGATTGCGGGGTCTGAAGAGCCCCGCCCAGATGCGACCCTCTCGCCCTCGCATCAAGTTGTCGGGGTAGCCAGGCAAATTATCGAACAGCACCGTCGCCTGCGATGAACCGCTTTGGATATCCAGATCTCGCACGTCGCTCGCGATCTTCCAGATACGATAGCGACCGGTCTCCGACACGAACAAGGCTCGCCCATCGGACGATAAGGCGATTCCGTTCGCGAACGAGAATCCATGGGCTACGACTCGAGTGCTCGCGGTCGCAGGGTCATAGGCAAGCACTCGACCTGACGCGGCCTGCTCCAGGATGTCGAGCACGCTCGCTTCATAAGTGCCGCCCCACTCCGCTGGCGAAAAGCGCGCGGACGCGTCGGTGAAAAAAATGGTTCCGTCCGTCGCGACCACGACGGAATTGGCGTAGCGAATCGGATCATCCGAGCTCACCTGATCGGTGAGCACGCTCACGCGCCGATCCGCACCGACGATGAGCAGGCCGCGCATCGCATCGGCGGCGATCATCCGACCGTCTTTATCGAAATCGAAGCCGAGTACGCGGCCACGCGTGTTCGCAAAGATCTCCTGATGCGTGCCGTCGGGGTCCATGCGCACCAAATTGCCGCTGGTCATCGCCGCGTACAGTTTGTTGTCGGGTCCGATGGCGATGTGCTCCGGACCAAATTCATTGCCGATGTCGATGGTGCGCAAACCGGACAGGTGCGTGTTCGGCGCATGGACGCCGACGTAGCCGGGCGGTTTTGGTGCGAGCCATGCCACAGGCTCCGCGGGAACGGACCAGAAGCACAGATAGACCGCGACTGCGGCGAACAGGACTCCCATCGCGCCCGCGAGTCTTGGAACAGTGATGGCGCTCAAAGGGCGCTCCCTCGTGTCATTGCGGTCCCCGCCTCCGACATCAGAGCGCCATGATCGATCCGCTGCACCGGATGCGCATCACCACGAAGGAGCTATCGCCTTGTCCTCTTTCGAGTACATTGTTATATGCGAGCCGCACACGTACGATTTGACAGCAGCAGCACCGCATCAGCGCGCATGAGCACCAACATCTATCAGCGGCTCCCCCGTCACCTTCGACGGGTTGCTCTCGCGGTCATGGCGACGTGCGCGATCGTGTGTACGACGTGCTACGCCGAGCTCTCCCCAGATCCCGCCATTGCGCAGATCGCCCCCGACATCGTCCATCTCGGTGTGACCGAGGGACATGATCTGCGGTTCGTGCGATTGTCACGTTCGCAGGGGCTCTCTCAACAGCGCGTCACGCATATCGTTCAGGACGATCGTGGCTTTCTCTGGTTCGGTACCCAGTACGGCCTCAATCGCTACGACGGCTACCAGTTTCGCGTTTTCAAGAACGATCCCGCCGATCCGGACAGTCTCTGCGATGTCCACATCACGGCATTGTTCAAAGACCGCGCGGGACACCTGTGGGTCGGATGCGCCTACTCGGTCGACCGCTACGATCCGGTCACTGAAACGTTCGTGCACTATCCCCTCGAGCGCTCGGCAGCCGCACGCACGAGCGGCGATGTACGACACATCAGCGAGGACCGGGAAGGCCATCTGTGGTTGTCCACGGGATACGGACTGTACCGTCTCGACCCACAGAGCGGTCTCGTGCGGCGCTTCGTGCACGAGACCGCAAACGCCCACAGCCTGAGCAGTAGCGTGATCAAGTTCAGCGGCGAGGATCGCGCCGGCGACTTCTGGGTTGCAAATGGCGCGGGACTCGATCGGTTCGATCGCCGCAGCGAGCGCGTCACGCTGCACGTACCACTGCCCGAAAGCAGACCCCTCAAGTTTTATGAAGATCGCGCAGGAACGTTTTGGATCTTTGGCGAATCGGGCCCCGGCCTGGCGATTCTGGATCGCCGCGCACAGCGCCTCGTGCGCTACTCGTTCGCCGACAAGGAAGTCCCCGGCCTCCCATTGACCGGGGTGACTTCGATGCTCGAAGACCAGGATGGAACGCTTTGGGTGGGAACGGTGGCCGATGGCCTGCTCAAGTTCGATCGTTCCCGGCAACGATTCACGCGCTATCGCAACGATCCGGCGAACCTCGAGAGTCTCTCCGAGAACCGCATCACGACGCTCTTCGAAGATCGCGAAGGTCACATCTGGACTGGATTCGGTGCGACAGAACCCGGCTTCTTCACCCGCAGCCCGCCGCCGTTCACCAAGCTGCCGGTCGATCTTCACAATCCGAACAATCTTGGCGAGACGCTGGTCAATGTCATCTACGAGGATCGTCACGGCATCCTGTGGATGGGCACGACCGGCGCTCTCAACCGACTGGACCGCAGCACCGGCAGACTCACTCACCTCGACATCCCGGGCGATGGCATTGCGGCCGACGTGCTGGCGATCGTCGACGATCCCTGGTCCGACGCTCTGTGGGTCGGGACCGGCGGCCAGGGATTGTATCGACTCGATACGGCCAACAATCGTCTGCAAGCATTTCGTCATGACGACAAAGATCCGACCAGCCTGAGCGACAACCGGGTCATTCGTCTGTTCGCCGATTCCCGCAAGCAACTCTGGATCGGCACCTACGATGGCTTGAACCGGTTCGATCCCGCCACGCAGACATTCGTCGCGTATCGGCACGGCAAACCGGATACACAACACGTATATCGGTCGATCGTGGAGGACGCGCGCGGAACCCTTTGGATGGATGCCGACGGCGATGGCGTACAGCGTTTCGATCCCCACACCGGGCACTTCACCCAGGTCCGCCTGCAGCCCGCGAACGAAAGCCCACTGCTATACAAACGTGTGCTGTCTCTGTACATCGATCGCGTTGGAGCGTTATGGGCTGGAACAGGGAACGGGCTGTTTCGCTATGACGTCGAAACGGGTGCGAGCACGTATTACAGCGAACGCGACGGGCTGCCGAGCAATGCCGTCAGCTGCACGTTCGAGGATGCCTTGGGACAGCTGTGGCTGGGGACGAGCGCGGGCCTGTCGCGTCTCGACCGCGAGCGCCGGGTATTCAAGAATTACTCGCCCGCGGACGGACTGCCGGGGCTGGATTTCACGGGCTTTAGCGCGTGTTACCGCGGGGCATCGGGAGAAATGTTTTTCGGGGGCTTCGCCGGCGCAGTCGCATTCCGCCCGGAAACCCTGCGGGAAGTCGACTACTCGCTTCCGGTGGCGCTCACCGCTTTCCAGCTTTCCGGTGTTGCTCCGACGCCTGGCACCCGCCCGCCGCTATCCCGCGCGATCGACTATACGAGCGCGATAACATTGGCGCACTCGCAATCCAGCTTCTCGATCGAGTTCGCCGCGCTCGGCTTCCGCAGTCCGACGACGAACCGCTATCGTCATCGGCTCGCCGGATTGGAAGACACCTGGCACGAAGTCGGCAGCGATCGACGCTTCGCCAGTTACACCACGTTGCCGGCCGGTCAGTACCGGTTTCAGGTTCAAGCCGCAACCAGCCGCGGCTCGTGGGGCGAGCCGGGAGCCGAGGTCGCGATCGAGATACGACCGCCCTGGTGGGGAACCTGGTGGTTCAAAGGCCTGCTGCTGCTGCTGGGCCTGGCCGTCATCGGTGGCACCTATATGTTGCGCATTCGACAGATCGCGCATCGCTTCGATATTCGGCTGGAGGAGCGCGTGAACGAGCGAACCCGCATCGCGCGCGAGCTGCACGATTCGTTGCTCCAAAGCTTCCAGGGCTTGATCTTCCGCTTGCAGGCCGTGCACGCATTGTTGCCGGATCGCACGCCCGAGGCGGCAGCGCTGCTTGAAAAATCACTCGATCATGGCGATCGCGCCATCGCCGAGGCTCGTTCAGCCGTGCACGATCTGCGCTCGAACGTCCCGGTCGCGAGCGATCTTTCCGATGCCCTCGCGGCGCTGGGACCGGAACTCGCAGCTGACGAGCCAGGAGCCCGCTCATTTCGCGTCATGCAGGAGGGCGAGGCGCGGCCAATCGCACCGCTGGTTCGAGACGACGTGTACCGCATCGCTCGCGAAGCCCTGCGTAATGCAGCTCAGCACTCTCATGCGCGTCACATCGAGGCCGAACTACACTACGGCGAGAAGGAATTCGTACTGCGGATCCGCGACGACGGTGTCGGCATCGATGCGACCGTCGTGGGTGAAGCACAACGCGCGGGCCACTGGGGGCTGCAGGGGATGCGCGAACGAGCCGAGACTTTCGGTGCCCGGCTCGACGTGTGGAGTGAGCTCAACGCCGGCACCGAAATCGAGATGTCGATTCCTGCGCAGATCGCTTACCAAGGCGCCGGCAGGCATCGATCGCCATTCAGAATCAACGCTCTCTGGAAACGTTCATGAGCTCCGAAGCGCCGATCCGGATCCTGGCTGCCGACGATCACCCTTTGTTGCGCGAGGGAATCGCCTCGCTGATCGGTGCTCAACGCGACATGCGACTGGTGGCGGAGGCCGCGACGGGACGCGAAACCATCGAGCAGTTTCGCGCCTTCCGGCCTGACGTGACGCTACTCGATATCCAGATGCCGGAGACCAGCGGCATCGACGCGCTGATCGCCATCCGCAGCGAGTTTCCCACAGCGAAGATCATCATGCTGACGACCTATGGCGGAGATGCGCTTGCTCAGCGCGCCCTCAAAGCCGGTGCGTACTCATACGTTCTCAAGGGACTGGTCCGCAAGGAGCTGATCGAAACCATTCGCGCGGCCCATGCGGGCCAAAAGCGGATTCATCCGCAGGTGGCATCCGAGCTCGCCGCGCATCTTGGCGAGGACACGCTGTCGGATCGCGAGATCGAAGTGCTGGCTTTAGTCGCGGTCGGCAACTCCAACAAGGAAATCGGCGCCCTCCTCTCGATCACCGAAGAAACCGCCAAGGCGCACGTCAAGCGCATCATTGCGAAACTCGGCGCCAACGATCGCACTCATGCCGTGACCCTGGCGATGAGCCGAGGCATGCTCGCCAGCCCCCTTCCCTCGAAGGGATAATCGGGCGACTCCCAGTTCGGGGATCTGGCGCGACAGCGAAGACGAGTAATGTCGGCCATGAGAAACCGATGCAACGCTTATTTTCTACTTTTCCCAACGGCTGGCCAGGTTGCGGACTGTTGCTGCTGCGATTGAGCTGCGGCGCCCCACCGTTGCTCATCGGCAGCGCAAGGTTATGGGGAGCGCAACTCGATGCAGCTTTCGGGCTCGATCTGCTCAGCTGCGCGGCTGCGCTGTCGATACTCGTCGGATTCTGGACGCCTCTCGCCGCCTCGAGCCAGGCAGTTCTGCAAGGCTTACTCGCATTCTCCGGCGCAACGTTCGAATGGGCGCCGCTGGCGCTCGCCATCACCGATGTCAGCTTGGTGATGCTTGGCCCGGGATCGTTGTCCATGGATGCTCGCCTCTATGGGCGCAAGCGCATAGATCTGGGTCGTTCACCGCGAATGCCTTGAGCTCCACTGCTGAGACTCACTGTCTCTTGTCGACTTCGAGCAGCTCCACCTCGAAAATCAATACAGCATTGGGCCCGACATAGGGTGGCGATCCTGCTTCTCCATAGGCAAGGTTGGCAGGAACATACAATTCCCACTTGGCGCCTTCCGACATCAACTGGAGTGCTTCGGCCCAACCTTCGATGAGCGCTTTGGCATTGGTGCTGTAAGGCTCGCCCCGTGAGTACGTGCTGTCGAACTCGGCCCCGTCGATCAGCCTTCCTCGATAGTGCACTTTCACGTCATCTTCCACGGTCGGTGTATACCCGCCACTACCCTTGGCGATCACCTTGTACTGCAAGCCGCTCTTGGTGACTATCACACCTTCTTTCCCGGCGTTCTCCCTCAGGAAAATCTCGCCTGCTCTTTTATTTTCTTCGGTTGCCACCGCCCATTCTGCTTCCTTCTGCTTTGCATGAGCTTCTTGATAGAGTTGAATCGTGGCGGCAATTTCTCCAGCAGACATTCTCTTCTCGCTGCCAGCGAACACAGCCTGCATCGCAGCCGCCATGAGATCGACGTTCATCGCAATGCCTTCTGCTCTGAACTGCTCCGCCAGATTCGCGCCATAGGCATAACTGTAACGATCTTCCAGCGTTTTGAAGTCTTGTTGGCTCTCCTGAGCCGCGGCTGCTTTTTCTTCGGAGGGAGACTGTGGGTTGCAGGCCGCCATGCAAACCGCAATCGACACCAACACGGCAGCGCCTTTGTTCTGTTTCATGGAGTTTGCCCGCTGAACAACGTCTACTCGATTGCCGACACACAAAAACCCCAACCGCGAACGGCTGGGGTCCTTCCTGAGAAGCCAGGCTGAGAGCGGCTACAGCAGCAAACGGTCAATCTGGGTGCGCATGGCTGCGCCGACCGCGCCACCGGTGCCGGAAATCGGTGCGAAGTGAGTGCCCGTGGTCGTGACCTGCCTGTAGATGGTCGAGTTGCGCCTGCAGTTGGCCGCGTTGCTGGGCAATGCCGGGGCCAGCGTGTCGCCAGTACTGAAGATGCAAGTAACGTCCACGTTGGCCGCGACTGGACGCAGAATCCTGACCGTGAAAACAGTGTCAGGCTGAACGGCAATGACACATGACACATCCGAGCCAATCACATTCGCGGCATTGAAGGAGCCACCCCCGCCTTGCGAGTGACCGGACGTGCAGATTTTTGGACTTGCATTGAGGATACCGGCGTAACGGCTCCTCGCTTGACTCAGAGCGTCTCGAACGTCAGTCCCGCTGCCAGAATTAGCGGTTGTAGCAGCCGCCACCAAAACGCAACGTTGAGCAGCGGCAGTCAGCAGACCCGAGTACGTGGTTGCGCCGCCTCCGGTGCCGTTACCCCATGCCAAGATGTTGTAACGCCCGTCGCCACCGCTGGGCACATAGAATCGGGCGCCGATTCCGCTTTGAATGCTGACGCTGCAACTCTGCGCGAATGCGCCTTGCGACAGCAAGCAGCCGAGCAAGAGTGCGGCCCCAAAGAGTACTTTGATGTTCACGATTTACCCCCAAGATTGAGCTTCCAATATCGGCACGGTCAGCCTGCATGAATTGGCGTCGACCAACTCACCGTGGGGAATCTTAGGGAACCGTATTCAGGAACAATATGACCTCACCTTCCTGATCTCGACAGAAATGGCAGCTGAGGTCACCGCGTCGACTGGCGGCCATCTATTTCGCATCTCGCGCCTGCCAATCGGAACTGGTCAGGCGAGCCCGCTCTCGCTCTTCGGGACTGAAGTACTGTTCGAGCAATTGTTCGATCTGACGCTCGCGTTCGACCTCGTCCAAGCCTGCCTGCATGACGTAACGGCGCGCCTGCCAGAATCCGTTGAAGCGGCTTTGCCACGCCGCCTCTTCACGGTCCGCCGCGGCCAGATCACGCGCGCTTTCCGCGCTCAGAAGCGCCTTACGGGTGGCGTAAATGTCGGCGTTCGAGGCGCCTTGCTCACGCAGGCGTTGCACCTTTTCCGCTGCAGCCTCTTCCGGCTCCAACAGCCCCAGGGCTAGCAGGCGATCATTCAAGTTCTCCTGCAAGGCTTCCTGCTGAGCCAGCTTCTGTTCATCCGTCAAGTTCGAGTTCGTCTGAATGGCGATGGCAGCGAACATGTGCCGCCCGTTGGTATCTTCTACCTCAAACAATTTGTCGGCCGTTTCCGCGCCGAGGTAGCTGCGTCTCAGCTCCACCAGTTTTTCGTAATGCTCGGCAGGCGACTGGTCGATCGGTTGTCCTTCGAACTCCATCTCTGCCAGACGGAATCGATAATAGTTCTCCAGAATTTGCGCCGCTGCTTCGCCCGCCTGACCGGGCAACCCGGTGCGAATCGACTTCTGCAGCTCTGACATGGCCTCCGTGCTCAGATGGGGCCCCAAGTCTTCGAATCCCTCCTCGAGCGCTTCCTTCATGGTTTGATCCGGCACCACGCGGCCACTCTCATCGAGCTTCATGCTCTGCAGAATTCTGTAGACCGTCACGACGTTGGCAGGCACCTCGCTACCTGTCGTCCCCGGCTGTTCCGCTTCCGGCTTGGTGAAATTCCGCCATTGCCAGCGAGATGCAATGGTGTTGGTGTTTGTTTCTTGAATTTCCGCAGGAGGCGCCGACTCAGCTTCGTCCCGGGGCAACACCCAATAAGCCAATCCACCGATCACGGCGGCCGCCGCAAGACCGGAAACAACTTTCCATTGTTTTGGCATGGGCGTCGTACTACCACATCTGATTGTCAACCAACAGTCCCCGTCCGGGCCGCTCGGGCAGCCGCTGCCGTTTTTCACCAACGGGGGTGCGTGTACGAAATATATGTATTGCGGCGATCTGACATCGAGGCGTTGATGCCCGCAGGAGCCAAGCGCAGAATCTGGAAGTCGCCACCCATACGCGCACCCAGCAGCAGGAGAATTTCGATGCGATATTCAATTGCAATCTCCGTTCTGGCCCTCGCTGCATTCACTCCGTTGCTCTTGGCGCAGCCAGAGCACTCGCCGCAGCGCTACATCATCGAAGTGACCAGCCTCGTGCCCGATGCCGAGCGAACGGTGCGCGGCGCCATAGGGTATGACAGTCAGTTGGAACTGATTGAAGTGAGTACGCCGTTCAGAAAGGAACTGAATGCCGTCGCCATCACGGCGATGTTTGTGGTGGCGGAGCCCGATGGCAATATTCAGGTCGTCGTCCACGACAAGGGGACGGCAGGGCTAACGAAGCATGGTGGGGCGAGCGGCCGCGCGATCAAGATTGTCGAAGATCCTCGCGACCCGCTCGTGACATCGAGCTTTGGCGGTTTCTGAGCGCGGACTGCGCGGAGAACGATCAAGTAAAGTCGCATACATCCGCATGCAGCAGCGGCGCCAGTTTGTACCAAACGCGAGTGCCTTGCGGCCCCGCTCGCACGTGTAGTCCCTGACCGGCGGGAAGTCGCAGCCAGGTCCATCCGTCCAATGCCTCTGAACCATCGGAGCAGTCCCCAGCGAGCACTAGCAATTCGAGCCCTTTGGGATTCGGCAACTCGATTGTCGCGCCAGCGCCCCACTCTTCAAACACGACGCGCTCATCCGCACCCGAGAACAGCTCCAGGGAAGTAACTACGCCCGGTCGCAAGTCGCCCGAGACGCCTTCACCGGGACGGCGAACGATACGCTCGCGATCGTCCCTTCTGAACTGCCAGAGCTTGACGAAAATCGTGCATCCCGCTTCGGCGCCCGGCGCATGCCCGGTCCCCGGGGGATTGCGGACATAGGTCCCGGCGGGGAAGTCACCTGTCTCATCCTGGAAAGTGCCTTCCAGCACGAGAAACTCTTCGCCGCCGGCATGGCTGTGTCGAGCAAAGTGGCTGCCAGGTGCGTAGCGCACGATCGACGTGGCGCGCGCCTTCTCTTCGCCAATTCGAAACAACATGCGGCGCTCCACGCCTTTAGCGGGACTCGACACCCAATCGAGATTGGCCGCATGGACCAGAGCGCGCATCGAAAGATCAGCATTGAGTAGCATGGCTCATACCTTCGTCGCTGCCATCGCCGCATCTTCCAAAAGCGCCGCAGCGTCGTCCAGCCCTCGACGGCGCGCGACTTCCCCGGGTGTATGTCCCTGTGGATTGCGAAAGGTCGGATCGGCGCCAAACGATACTAGCAACTCAGCAATCTCAACCGCCTTTTCCTCATCGTCGGGCAAGCAGAAAAGCGCCGGTTCGCCGTCGCGATCGTGGCGATTCGCACGGTCAGGCGCATCGGTGAGGAGCTCCCTCACCCTGTCGACCGCCCCCGCATAGCAGAGGCCGCGAAAGTTGCGGCTGACGGCGGCCAGCAGATTCACCATCTCCGTTTGCCTGTTATAAACAGCATGGGTGAGAGGCGTTCCGCCATAGCGCAGCTCGAACGGATCGATCTGCGCGCCGCGAGCGATGAGCAATCGTGCGATCTCCTCCGCTCCGCAATGGGTCGTGTAATGCAAGGCACGAAGATTCTTCTCGTCGCCGATGTCGACCGACATGCCGAGCTCGAGCAGAGCCTCCGCGATGTCGGCGCGCCGGAGGCGGATGACTGCGAACATGGGTTCGTGATTCTGGAGGAACTCCGGATGCTTCAGAGCGAGCTCGCGCATCCTTGCGAAGTCGCCCGCGACGGTCGCGGCGAAGAAGCGCTCCAGTTCGGTGAGCTCAGGCCGGGTCGCACCCTGACGAACGAGGAGCTCGACCATGTCTTCGCGGCCAGCCTGCACGGCATGCTTGATCACAGGTTTGCGCGAATAGAAATTTATGCCGTGCGCATCCGCGCCGTGCTCCAGCAGCCAGCGCGTTCGTTGAATGTGATGAGGCACGGCGTTTCCAAGCAGATATGCGAGCGCACTGGAACATCGCTCGCCACCCAGCTCCTTCGGGGCCGGACCCGTCCATTTGTGAGTTTCACCGCGTCTTGCGGACTCTGACCAGAGCAGATCGAGCCAGAACGTGGAGTCCGGCCCGAGCGAGGTGTTGTAGAGAGCCTGTGGAGCAAACGGATCGGCGCCACGGGCGATCAGCAGGCGCACGAACGCCTCCGCCAGTGGATGTGCGACCTGGCCGCCCTCGCCCCCGCCGATGACCCCGACCAGCACGTTGAAATCATTGGCGCCATCGGACCAGCCCGCGTTGGGATCGGCGCCAGCATCCAACAGAACATTCGCAATCTCGAGTGCATTGTTCGCCACCGCTTCAATCGGCAGGCGCGCGTAGGCCAGTCGCACTAGAGGAGTCCATCCATCGAAGCCACTGCGATCATTAGCCGTGCGCGGATTCTTGCGCAGAAAAGTGCGCACAGCGTCGACGTCGTGGGCGGCCACAGCAGTGTGGATACTGTCGCGGACAATCTCGGGATGACGCTCGAGGACACGAGCGGCAACAACGCCGCGCTGAGGCCCATCGGGCTCGTAGGTGCCCCACTTCTGGGTCGTGGGATCGGTGCTGTACCGGTTGACGGACTTCTCGAGAAAAAGCCGGACGCGGTCGCCGAAGCTGCGCGCCCGATCCTCGATCTCCTGCTTCAGCGCCGCCCAGGACGAAGCGCCGTATTCCCGAGCCAGCGCGTGCTGTACCTGTCGAAGTTTTGGAACGCCGCTATGAGCGGGAAAGACCTGGCGGAATCGACTGACGGCCTCGATATCGCCAGCCGCGATGGCCTTGAGCCAGCGCTTGGCCTCGCCACGCAGGGCGTCCAGATTGGAAAAGGACGAAAGCGAACGGGTCATGACACCTTCCTTCCGAAAATGCGCCTGATGTCCGCTTCCCAGGCCGGAAGAAGGTTGATACCGATTGCGATTGCATCGAATGGGTGGGAGCAGGCTCCCTTGCCGCGGACCGGTGGCGCCCCAAGCGCACTGTGGCCATCCTAACTCCGTGGGCAGCCGATCTTCAACGGTCAGACGCGCCTATTCTCGTTGCAATGGCGGACCGAAAAACAGTACTCGCACATAGCCGATGACAAGTGCGATGCAGAGGCCCGCTAGAAAGATGACCATGGAGCCGATCGAGCCCATCCACAGTCTGGACTCGCTCACATGAGCGATCGTTCGTGCGCTCCGCCCCGCACTGTTCACCAGGTCCTCCGGTTGCACGCTCATGGTCGCGGGAAAGATGACAAAAAACACTGCTACAGCGATGAGCAGCAAGCAGACTTTGAAGCGGGAAAAGCGCTGAAGCGTCCTCTGATTCGGCTTGATCAGAGCCGGGTATCTGCTGATCAGCGCCGCAATCCCGGGCACCAACAGCCACTGCACGGCCAGGAACATCTTGGTTGCGACGGGGAATTCAGAAACCGAGACAAAGCCGTCTATGGAAGGCACCGCAGCCGCGACCAGATCGGCAAGCATCGTCATTGCAGGCGGATAGCTCTCGGCGCTATTGGGCAGTAGCAAGCTCAATACAGTGCTTGCGGCCACGAATAGGAAGAACATCAGGCCCGCCGCCTGTACGATTTCTGGATCCTTCTCACTCACAGGTCACTCCGTTCGACCCCGTCCCGCTCAGCGCTTCTTCAGACCCACCACGAAAAGCACGAGGCCGGCGCCCAAGGCGACGCCGCCGATCCAATCCGGGACTCGATGCTCCTGTTGCATCTTCGCCTCGAAGCCACCCAGCTTGAAAAAGCTCTCCTCGCGCGTGTAGCTCACGCCCACGAGGAGCAGAAACGCTCCCACTGCCGCAAGCACGGCGCCCGAGATCAATGCAACTCGCATGACAACCTCTACTCGATTTCCCAAGCACCTTCGAATTGCGGCAAGCCCCACCAAGGAGATGCTCTGGCTCACACTGCTGAATTGTAGCTGATTGGCGCCTTTGTACAGGAATCCGGCACATGGCCCACCTTTGCTGGGCTACCGATTGAAGGTACTCTCACGCCATGCAACCGCTTCGCTATGCCATCAATGTCACGTTGGACGGGTGTTGCCATCATGAGGCGGCATCCACCGACGAAGAATTGCATCGTTACTGGGCCGAGCAGCTCGCGCGGGCCGATGCTCTCATTTTTGGCCGCATCACCTACGGAATGATGGAGGCGGCCTGGCGACTGCGGGCGGGAGTGATACCGGAGTGGATGGCCGATTGGATGGAACCGTTCGCCCGCACCATCGATGCGGCCAAGAAGTACGTCGTCTCGAGCACCCTGGAGCGGGCCGATTGGAACTCGCAACTCGTGCGCGGCGATCAACTGCAGGAGACCATCCAGCAACTGAAGCGCCAGCCCGGTAAAGGGCTGTTCGTGGGCGGCGTGACACTACCGCAGGCGTTGGCGGAAATGGGATTGATCGACGAGTACGAGTTCGTGGTGCATCCCAGGCTGGTGGGCCACGGGCCGACGTTGTTCGCGAGGCTATCGAAACCTGTCGACCTGAAGCTCGTGAGCCGACGGGAGTTCAAGTCGGGAGCGGTCGCGCTTCGGTATGAGCCGAAAAGGTAGCGACATCACCAGCGCTCTGGCGTGACATCGAGACGCAACGGCCGCTGATAGGAAACATCCCGCTTGTCATTGAGGCCTTTGGTGTAGCCCTGCTTCTGGAACATCGGCGCCTTCAGTATCACCTGCTGCGCAGGCGTTCGCGTCGCCTCACAACGAGAAAGTCTCGGCGACGGTCCTTACGCCCGTATAGAAAACATTGCGCGAATAAGAGTGATCGTCCACGAGCGGATCATCGGTTCAAGACCTGAATCGATTGATCCACATTTGGAATTGGCCTGGCGGAAAACGGTCTCTCTAAACTCCAGACCATCCACAACATCCTGGCATCGACACCGGCTCGGTCGATCAGGAGGCTCGATCTCGATAGGTGACACCGGTGTCAAACTCGCGCACAATGCGTGAGCTTCTAAGATTCAGGCTTCGATCGCGCGCGAAACATATCGCGCCTTGACAACGATTCTGCTCGACAGGGGGAAGCAAGATGGCACCAGGTAACAAAGGGCCTCGCCGTACGTTTTCGCGCATTCTGATGACGGGCCTGTGCGCTTCGGCGTTGCAGTCCGGCGCAGCGAACGCACAGGAGAGCGGCAACGTTTCGCAGAGCGAGCTCGAGGAAGTCGTCGTGACCGGCTTCCGTCAAAGTCTGGAGCAGGCGCTGAGCTTGAAGCGCGACGCTCCCAACGTTCGCGACAGCATCGTCGCCGAAGATATCGGCAAGATGCCCGATCTGAATCTCGCCGAATCCATCCAGCGCATCCCGGGCGTTGCCATCTCACGTGACGGTGGCGAAGGCCGAAATATCACGCTGCGCGGCCTGGGCCCGCAGTTCACGCTCGTGACCCTCAACGGCATGGAAGTTCCGTCGGCCACGGCCGGTCTCGACTCTTCCGGCGGCGTGAACCGCGGCCGCAGCTTCGACTTCAACGTGTTTTCTTCGGAGCTGTTCAACCGCATCGACGTCAACAAGTCCTCGACCGCGTCGATCGAGGAAGGCGGCCTGGCCGGCACGGTCCAACTCTATACCGCGCGCCCGCTCGATCAGCCTGGCTTCAACGCAACGCTGAGTGGGCAGGCTTACTACAATGACGTCAACGAGGACATCAATCCGCGCGCCGGCGTGACCATCTCCAACACGTTCGCGGATAACAAATTCGGCGTGCTGGTCAATGCAACTTACACCGAGCGCAATCCGTTCCAGGACGGCTTCGGCACGGTGCGTTGGGAGCGCCCCACCGGCAGCGGCTTCGCCAATGTCGGCGGAGCGATCGTCCATGGCACGCCGACCTCCGTCGACCGCGACGGCAATGTCGTCGATGTCGGAGCGCCCGGCATCAACCTGAATGACGTATGGTTCCCTCGCTTGCCGCGGCAGGATTCGTTCCGGCACGCGTGGGAGCGGCTGGGCACCGCAGTCAGCCTCGAGTTCCAGCCGACCGAAACATTCAATGCCGGGCTCACCTGGCTGCGCTCGGAGCTCGATCAGGATGTGGCCGCGCAGAACTCGTTCGCCCAGTTCCGCACGAATGCCGGCCATGGCTACCCCGCGATCACGCCGGTCGAAGTCTGGCTGGATGAATCGGGCCGCTACGCGGTCGCCGGCACATTCAACAACGTGCGCCTGCGCACCGAAAGCCGCCTGACGGAGGACGTGAGCGAGTTCAACCAATACGTGGGCGACTTCCGCTGGGACCTGAGCGATTCGCTGCGATTGAGCGGCATGGTCGGCGTGGCGGAGAACGAGCTGACGAATCAGTTCTTCCGCGTGAACGTCGAGGCGAGAGCGGGTTCGACATTCACTTACGACTTCCGCAACGACCCTGACGTCGCCTCGATCCGCTACGGCTTCGACGTGTCGGATCCGGCGAACTTCGCCCTGCAGACCAACAACGAGCTCATCCAAAGAAACGTCGTCAACCGCGAAAACACCACCGCGCGCATCGATCTGGAATGGCACGATGACAGCACCAGCTTGAAATTCGGCGTCGTGACCAACGAGCGCGAGCTGGATACCGCGAACTACCAGCTCGACTACACGGAGCCGGCGACCTTCGACGGCATCTCCACGGTCTTCAATTACATCGATCTCGGCAACCATGGCGGCAACACGGATCTGAATTTCGTGGCGATCGATTTCGATGCCGCTCTCGGTATCTACAACCCGACCGGCGGCACCTTGCGCAGGGGGCCGGGTATCGCCACATGGACGGTGACGGAAGAGACATTGGGCGGCTATGTGGAGGCCAATGCCGAAGCCGAGCTGCTCGGACGTCCGCTGCACTTGAATGCCGGCGTGCGGGTCGTGCGCACTGAAACGGAGTCGAACGGCTTCGGTACCGGAGAAATCCCGATCAGTGTCGACAACTCGTACACGAACTATCTGCCGTCCGCGAACGTCGCCTGGGACCTGACGAACGATTTCGTCGTCCGTTTCGGCGCCAGCCGCACCCTCACCCGCCCCAGCCAGTCCGCCCTCGCCCCGTCACGCGGCTATTCGGACGTGAACCTCTCGGTGAGCGGCGGCAACCCGCTGCTCATGCCGCAACTGTCGAACAATATCGACATCGGCTTCGAGTGGTATTTCGCCGAGGAATCGGCCGTGTCGCTGGCGTTCTTCCGCAAGGACATCGATTCGCTGATCGAAACGTCGCAGGAAGAAGGGGTCTTGTCGGCCGCGGACAGAGAAGCGGTCGCGCGAGTCTATCCAACTCAGCCGGCGCTGCTCGCCCCGGGCGTCATCTGGACCTTCAACCAACCGCTCAACCTGGACGGAACGGATGTGGAGGGCTTCGAAATCGCCTATCAGCAGCCGTTCACGTTCCTGCCCAGCTTCCTGAGCAACATGGGCTTCCTGGCCAACTACACCTATGTCAGCTCGGAAACGACCTTCGAGTTCGAGGACCAGAGCATCACCGCGCCATTGAACGGCCTGTCGGAGGACTCATTCAACGCCACGCTCTATTATGAGACCGACCGTTGGGGCGCTCGCCTTTCGGTCAACGACCGCAGCGACTACACCACCGCGGTGCCGGGCGGCAACGGCAACCTGACCGAAGCAACGTCGGGCCTGCCGCACTACGACTTCTCGTCCTTCTACAATCTCACCGACAACATCGTGCTGTCGCTCGAGGTGATCAACCTGACGGACGAGGCCGAACGCCTGTACACCACCGGCGACGGCGACCTCGATCTGGTCCGTGAGTACAACAAGACGGGCCGGGAGTTCTTCCTCGGCGCGCGTGTGAGCTTCTAATCGTTGTGACTTCGGACGCCGGCGGTTCTCGCCGGCGTCCGTTCAACTCTCAAGCCAGCAACTCGGGCACCGTGCGGTTCGTCTCCATCGACATGACGCCCCAGCGCTCGACCTGCAATCCCATCGCCTGCTGCAACGTCAGTCCGACTCGCGTGACTGGATCCGCGTTGCCGGCGAGGTGAAAGCCCGTCCGGATCTTCCCGCCGGCATTGCCCGCGATCATCATCGGAATACCCTCCACCGCGTGCGCCTTGGCGATCGAGCAATCGGAATGCGCGAGGATCAGGCAGTTATCGAGCAAGGTGCCGTCGCCTTCCGGAATCGCGGCAACTTCATCCAGGAAATCGCGCCAGGCCACCATGCTTCGGGTAGCGAACCACGCGTGTTCCTTCTGATAGCCCAGCTGCGGATCGGTCGGCTCTTCGTGGGTGAGCGTGTGATGCGTCGTGGTCGATCCTTTGCGACGCAGGTTCGACGCCGTATCCGAGAGCAGGAGGTTGAAGACACGCGTTTGATTACATTGCAGCGCCTTGGCCAGCAGGCCCGCCATCAGCTTGTGAGTGATGAGCACATTGTCCATCTCCGAGTCGAACGGCACGTTGGGCGGCGCCTTCGGCATCGTGAAGTTCTGCACGGGCGCCGGCGGCTGCAGCTGTAGCGCCAGCTGCTCTTCGAGCTGTCGAATCGACGTGAAGTACTCATCCAGGCGGCGTCGGTCATCCACACCGACCTCACGCATCAATCGCTGGCGATCCTCCTGGACCGCGGAGAGCACGCTCTGTCGCACCATCGTGCTCGGATCGGGTTTGAAATCCACCGAGTTTGGATCCTGGAAGCCCGGGCCGAAGATGCGTTGATACAGCGCCATCGGCGAGACTTCGCTGGGATTGGGCGATCCTGCCGCGCGGTAGGAATACGAGCGCTCGGTGCCCGATGTACTGATCTCGAGCGAACGAAACCGCGTGTTCTTACCGATCTCATCGCCGATGATGACGTCGAGCGTGGGCGCCTTGACGCTCTCGTTCGGAACGGGCACGCCGGTGCGCAAGCCGAGGCAGCCGGTGATGTGAGGTTTGTTCGGTACGCCATCGAGCTTCACATCGAACCCGCTCAGGATCGCGAGCTTGTTTCGATACGGCTCGAGCGGTTGCAGATCTTCGGGCATGGCGAAGCTCGCTCCCGTCGCAGTGGGCACCCACTTCTCCGGAATGAAACCGCAGCCCCAGATCCACGTGCCGAAGCGAACCGGAATGCGCCGGCCCGTCGCGGCGAGCGCACGCCCGCTATCGGTGAGAAAGCAGTTCAACAGCGGCAACGCCACGCCCACGGCGGAGCCTTGCAGAATGCCCCGAAGGACCGTGCGTCGATTGATCTTGCTCATGCTTGCTCCTGTCATTCGACTTCGGCGTCGCGGACCGTCGAGATCGCAGAGAAGTTCTCGCTCAATGCAATGGTCCGCATGAGCTCCGGCACGCGATAACCGCTGGCTTTGAATTCCCGGTTCAGATAATCCATGTACGGACGCTCTTCCATTTCGGTATCGCGTCCCACCGCGAATCGATACATCTTTTCGACCAGGCAGCGCGGCGTCTCCGGATGATCGTGCAATGCCTGCGCGAGTCCGTCAGCGGAGTTGAAAGCGATCCCGTCCAGATCGCCGCTTGCATCGATGCTCGCGCCGTTCTCGACCGAACGATACGTGCCCAGTCCGTCGAAGTTCTCCAGCGTCAGCCCGACCGGATCGGTGATCGCGTGACAACCTGCGCAGGCCGGCTCGGTTCGATGGGCAATCAATCGCTCCCTCGCCGTCGGCATTGCAACGTTCGACGGGTCCTGAACCACCGCGAAGTCCACGTTTGCGGGCGGATCCGGCACTTCCTGACAAAGAAACACTTCACGCAGCGCTTTGCCTCGCAAGGTCGCCGATGACCGGCCAGGGTGGGAATTCACCGCCAGAAACGCCACTTGCGACTGGATGCCGTCGCGGTGTTTGCCCGGCTCGAACACAGTCGGCTCCCAGCCATTGCGCGTAGCGACTGGAACGCGATAGACGACACCTAAGGCACGCGTGAGAAAAGTGTTGCGGGTCGTGAACAGGTCGCGGTAATCGCCCTTCTCGTCGATCAACAGATGCGTGATCGTTCGCAACGTCTGTTCCTGAGCATCGGCCGCGACCGTCGAGTTGAACGCGGGATACACGAGAGGATCTTTCGCCAGGTCGCCGAACTTGTCGAACTGGAGCATGTCCTGGAAGAACGCTCGCACGGCCGCTTCGAATGGCGGCGATGCGACCAGGCGATCCACTTGTCGCTGCAAGCCGCGCCCGCTCTCCAGTTCCCCAGCGCCGGCGGCGCGCAGCAACTCTTCGTCGGGCGTGGAGTTCGTCAGAAAGTAGCTCAACCGAGTGGCCTTGGACCATGCATCCAATTGCACGACCTCTCGTTGCTTTTCCTCGGGCTGCGGCCTTTCGATACGCAGCAGGAATTCCGGCGACACCATCATCGCGGCCAGCGCGAACTGCAGCCCGGCGTAGAAATCGCCCAGCCGATCCTGCCCCGCGCGCGCTGCCTCGACGAAACGCGTTACTTCCTCATCACGCAACGGACGTCGGAACAGCGGCATGCCGTAGTGTTCAACAAAGCGCTTGGCGCACTCACCATCGAACTGACTCGCACCGGATTTCGGTTGGCAAGGAACCAGCTTGGCTCGGTGCTCTTCGCCAACCACCGCAGCGGCAACGGTCAAGGCGGCTCCGTCGTATTGCTCGATGCTGAAGGGCGACATGCCTGCCCTGCCCGTGCCGATCGAGATCAAGCCATCTTCGCGCAATGCGCGTTCGAAGCGAGCCGCCACCGGTATCTCCGGCCCGAAGATGTCAGCGACGGTCGCGCGATACTGAGACTCCGTCAGTCGCCGCATGACGGCCGGACCGCCGACAGCATCCGGCTCTCCCGTACCGTTGCCACAACCGGCGAGCGCGGTGAGCAGCACCGCAAGGGCGCCTGTGAGGACGTATCTACTTTGCATTGCCGCTCGCCTGAATCAACTTGTCGTTGGCGCTCTGCGTTTTCACATCCACCACGAACGCCGGGACCGCCTTGATGTGATATTGAGTGGAGAGGGATGAGCAACGACCGGTTTGCGGATCGGGATCGGCATCCGCGTGCTGATAAAGAGATTGATAGGCGCCCTGGCAGGTATAGCCCAGCACACGCGCTGCGCCGTTCGCCGTATGCAGCCGTAACATCTGCGGGCCCGGCTCCCCCGCGGCATTGCGGGCATTGCGAAAGCCGAACTGCATGTCGTACACCGACTCCACCGGCGTATAGCCCGCCAGAAAGCCCTCGATGACACCCGTTTCCGAGAGCGTCATATGCAGCCGCGCGCGCTTCAGTGGCCGATCGTTGAAGAGACTGTTTACTTCCGTGTAAAAGCGCACGTCGACGGGATCGGTGGTCAACACGCCGTCCTTGATGCGGCCACGCATGCTGGATCGATAGCGCGGATCCTGATGCATGGCATACGTGGCATAGGCGAGCGGCTCGCGTGTCGGACTCAGCTGAATAGGATCGGCGTTCGAGACGAAGCCGACCTCGACATCGTCATCGTTGCGAATGTCGTCGACGCCATCGAGCGTGATCAGGATGCCCCACGAGCCGGTCAGCATGCCGATGCCGAAGCCGTTCGATTGGCCGGTGGATTGAAACGATCGATTGCATCCGACGACCCGAAAGAATTGATTGTCGACGCCGCGCTGACCGTTCCTTCCCACGAAATCCTGGTGCGGACACATGCCGCCCGCAGCGGGCTGCTGCGCATTCGAATCGACCGCATCGAGATCGATGCCGTCGGCCACAACCTTGGCGGATTCGAGCGATCGATAATGCGGATCGGGCGGCGCCGCCTCGGGATTGGCGCATACATTCCGACCGTTGGATGCTGCCGAGATCGCTCGCCCGCCGGCTTCCACTCGCTTGCTGTAAGCGTCGTCGGGCTCACCTTTGCGCCGCTTCCCTTCCGGCGTGGCCGCGTAGATCTCGGCGACGTTGAGCGACATGCCTCGGGGACACGCCCCTGTCTGTGCGGCATCGTCCCCGAGCGCATAACGAATGCCCGTCACGACGAACCCCGCCCTACCGTTCTGCACGAACTCGGGCGACGCCGCCCCGGCAGCCCCTGCCGACAGCAACAGCGCAAACGTCACAACTGACGAAGTTCGGGTCATCGAGTGCTCCATCCATTTCTGACGTGCATGTTAATAACAGGGGTGTTAGCATGTCAATGCAGCGGCAAACCCGGAATTTCGACCATGGCTCGACCCATCATTGCTTCCGACGAAGAGATCCTGCAGGCGGCGCATCGAGTGCTCGACCGGCGCGGGCCGGATGCTTTCTCGATTGCCGAAGTGGCAGCCGAGGCCGGGATTTCGCGCGCCACTATCATTCTGAGATTCAGGAGCACGAGCGCGCTCAAGCTCACGCTGTTGACGCAGGTGGTTCAGCACTTCGCCGCGGCCATCGCCCAGGTACCGAAACCGAAGGGTGGCGATGGCCTGCTGCACATCGCGGCGTTCATCGGAACCCACCTGCACTCCCGCGAAAGCAGTGCGAAGTTCTTCGCGCGCTACAACGCCAATCTGCAAGACCCCGAGCTCACCGACCTGGAGCACAAGCGCGGCAAGATTCTCCTCGACGCCATTTCGGCGGTGATGCCGAAAGTGGCGATCGAACACGATGCGGCCGTAAGAGCCTTTCTCTCGCAGCTCACGGGAAACATCATTGCCTGGCTCGCCACGGACGATCAGGATTCGAGACGTTACCTGGTGCTGCGGACTCGAGATTGGCTGCAGTTGGCGGGCATCCGCTTCAGCGAGGAACTGGTCAAGGAATTCACGGCGGGCTCCACCGCGCCCATAAAGAAAACATCAGCATCGACGCCAGCGCGCAGCGCGCCGCGAGCCAAGCGTCGTTCGAACTGAGAGCTCTCGAAGAATGACCATTCGCAGGATGGGCCTGAAAGCCGCCGCATTGATTGGCGCCGTTGCCGTGGGGTTCGCGGCGTATCTATTCTGGCCGCAGCCGCAAGTGCAGCCGAAGGAACTCGCCGCGCTCCAAGGATCCGTGGACCAAGGTCGCTATCTTGCCACCGTGGGCAACTGTGCCTCTTGCCACACGGCCAGGAATGGCGCCCCTTATGCCGGTGGCGTGAAGTTTCACACGGAGTTCGGCGAGCTGTATTCGACAAACATCACCTCCGATGTCGAGACGGGCATTGGCGCCTGGTCGTTCGACGATTTCCATCGAGCGATGAAACACGGCGTGCGCCCGGACGGGGCCCAGCTATATCCCGCCTTCCCCTACCCGTCTTTCGCGAAGATGACCGACTCGGACATCGCGTCGCTGTTCCTGTACATGCAGACCGTTGCACCGGTGAAGTCGGCGGCGAAAGCAAACGATCTGAGCTTCCCCTATAACATTCGCTTTGCCCTGCGCGCCTGGAACAAGTTGTTCCACGAGCCCACCCCCTTTGCTCCGGATCCGAAACAATCCGCCGACTGGAATCGCGGCGCCTATTTGACGCAAACGGTCGCGCATTGCGGCGCTTGTCACTCCCCGCGCAACTTCCTTGGCGCCGAGCGCAACGATCTGGCCTTGACCGGTGGCGTGATGTTCGACGAGGTCAAACCCGGCAAGTATCGAGAATGGTCCGCCGTGAACCTGACGCCTCACGCGACCGGCTTGGGACACTGGACCGACGCGGACATCGCCTCGTACCTGCAAAAAGGAGAATCGGAGCGCGCGATCGTGCACGGCCCGATGATCGAAGTCGTTCTGAACTCCACACAGCATTTCGCGGCCGCGGATGTGCGAGCCATTGCAACGTATCTGCGCGGAATTCCCGCTGCCGCGCCCCCTAGCGGTAGAACGCCAACATCGGAACAGCTCGCGTCAGGCAAGATCTCCTATACCGTGCACTGTGGCAGTTGCCACTTGCCGACGGGGCTGGGCGACAAGGGCCTCGGCGTCACGCTTGCCGGCAACAGCATCGTGCAGGCTGCCGATCCTTCGTCCTTGATCAACGTGATCCTCTACGGCCCCCGCCTCCCTCCGCCGCCGTTCGTTTCCGAACGCACTCGCATGAAGCCCTTTGGCAAACGCTTGTCGGATGAAGACATCGCGAACCTCGCAAGTTACGTTCGCGCGAACTTCGGCAACCAGGCGGGCGCGATCACGCCGGCACAGGTGAATCGTCAGCGCTGAGCGTTGCACTCAAGGCGCGCTGGCGTCCTCTTTGGTCTCGAAAACCCGCAACTCGCCGTTGTATTCGTTGCGCGAAAACACGACATAGCCGACGCCGGAGTAGGACCAGGACACGCGGCGGGTGTCGCTGCCAAAATAAAATGGAATGCCTTTCTTGCCGGTGGATTTGGAAGACACATGATCGGGCGATCCGATCGCGGCGATGACCTCACTGTCGAGCATCTCCGGCGTGATGTTGGCGAGATCGATCGTGCGCCGTGCGGCCGGCTCCAGCGGCTGGGCGGTCGCCAGCGTCGCGTTGGATTTCATTTCCGTGATCAACCGGCAACAGCTCTTCAGCGTTGCGTGAGCCAGCCCTTCTTCGGCAGCGTCGAGACTGGATTGAAAATACCAGCCGTGGCCTGACGTGCCGCGAAGCTGGTAGTAGTAGGTCTGCCCCGGCTGCCACTCGGCATCGCCTTGCCAGCCCGGCGTACCGCTCGCCGCCGGCCAACGAATTGCGAGCTTGTGTTTGCCGGGATCGACGACCGCATGCGCAAAGCCCTGCTGCGGGACTGCGAAGATCTGCGTGC
Source organism: Steroidobacter agaridevorans (assembly GCF_009932555.1). Lineage (GTDB taxonomy): Bacteria > Pseudomonadota > Gammaproteobacteria > Steroidobacterales > Steroidobacteraceae > Steroidobacter > Steroidobacter agaridevorans. The sequence continues at coordinate 520,957 of NZ_BLJO01000003.1, read as the reverse complement.
CATCGACATCGATTTTCGCGGCCAGCTTGGTCGGTTCGGCGTACTCGCGATAGACCACCATCATGGCCTTGTCCTGAGGCGGCGATGGCAGAACCATTTCGCCGAATGTCGGCCCGGTTGGCGCCGCCGCGCAGCCTGTGAGAGCCAACGCAAAGATTATGTATAGATGCCGAAGCCCGCCGATCTTCATGCTGATCCCCATTCCGTGTGTTTGGTCTGCGGGATCGAAGACTGCCTCAGCAGTGCACCGTTCTCAAGCTGCAGAAGTCAGCGAAACGAGCGAAATGAGCGGCTCTTCGCTATATGAGGCCAGCACCATCCAGGCGCCCGTCGCGATACACACGACGCCGGCGGCGCGCGCGATCCACTTTCCCCACGGCGCAACCTTCTCCAACAGAACGAGCAGCGCCAGGATCGCGATCCAGAGCACGTTCATCACGCCCACCACGAACAACAGCGCCATGAGCACCCAGCAGCAGCCGACGCAATAGATCCCGTGCAGAAACCCCAGGTGAACGCAACCGCGTACATCGCTGCGGAATCCGCCATGGCTCATCAGGAACCCCAGCGGCGTCTGGCACTGAGCGAGACACGCGTTCTTGATCGGCGTCCATTGATAAACGCCTGCCGCAATCAGCACGGCGGCGCCCAGCCAGATGTTCGCGCTCGTCATGCGGGCATCGAGCAGCGCCTGCCGCTCCAACAACCATTGAATAACCGTTGCCGCGAGAGAAAAGCCCGCCCAGGCCAACAGATAACCGGCGGCGAACCAGCCGGTCGCGGCGAATGGCTGGCTTGTGTCCTTTCTCTGCCGAACCACACGCGCATACATGAGGATCATCGGAGCCGCCGACGGCGCCATCATGCCGATCATCATCGCCGCCCACATGACAAACACGAAGGCGAACTCGACAGCGCTCCACGGCGCAGCAGCCGGGGCCATCATCCCGATGCCGGCGGGGACCATGCGGAACTCGCTCATGTCCATGCCGTTCATGTCCATGTCGGCGGCGAGCCAGAGAAGATAGGCCCACGCGAGCGCGGCGATCACGGCGAGGGCGCTCGCAACGATGAGACGATCCCGACGCAGCACTGTTTCCAGCGCGAGCTGCATTCAGGAAACGTTCGACCAGCGGATCGACGCGTACAGACCGTTTCTTCCCGAATTATCCCAACGCATGCCACGATCGCTGAACGTGTTGCCAGCGGCGCCGACCGCCAGCGCCATCTTGTCGGCGCTGACCGGATGGCCGAGATTCGCCCACATTTCCCCGCTCGGGTGCATGGTCGGCAACGGTTCGACGGACATGCGCAGAATGCCCGGGATTTCCGCCGAGCGCGTCTTGCCATCGATGCGGAATGCGATGGGGACTTTGCTCACGCCCAGGTTCTTGCTGATCAGCGGAGTGAACGCCGCCATGGGGCCGCCGGCAGCGCCGGTGAATATCGCCGTCAGCGCCTCGGTCTGCTCATCGTCGGCGCGCTCGTCGATGTAGGTGGCCGCCGACCAATCGCCGTCTGCCATGACGCCGGGCGCCTGGAGAATCACGAAAACATTGAGTCCATCGAGGACGACGTCGCCATAGCGGCCGCTGTCGATATGGAAGACCAGCGGCACGTTGCAAAAGCCCTCGGTCGGTCGCGAGGTCAACGGCGCTGCTGCCGAGACCAAACACGGACACACGACGCTGCAACTGCAATTCTCGAAATAGTCACCGGACAGGTGCCATGAGATTGGGTCCGCCATCGCTCTCTCCCGCTTGCTTCGGATGAGCTCTGTGTGACGAAATGGTACGCCCCGCGAGGCCGGCGACAAAGCCCGGCTATCGTTCGAGCCGGCTCTGCAGCAACCGATCCTCGATCAACCGAGTCGCACCTCGGCTCCAGGAGTAATCGGCGCCCATCCGCAGGCCGCTGTCCGCAGCTGCGACGACAGCGCCTGTCCGGGCATCGCGGACCTGAAACTTTACTACGTATTCGGTGCGGCTTATTCGGCTCACGACACCCACCAAGGACTGCTCCGCTCCGAGCTTCAAAGCGATCTCGGCGTCGCAGCCGTTGCAGTCGCGCAGTGTGTGACCTTTAACAGCGGGCGCTTCCACATTGGCGACATCGACCAGCGTGTAGCGTCCGGAACGCGCAAAAAGCTGTCGAACCTGCGCCGTGACGTTCGACAGTTGCGTGGCGTCGGACGAGTCGGTGGAGGACACGTCGGCGCTGAAATCCTCGAGCTCGAAATCGAACAGGGCCAGCTTGATCGGCGCGGTTGCGGCGCCGGCATCGAATGCCCCAAGCAATCCAGCACACAACAATGCCGCGATTGCTGACCTGCAGTTTGCAGTTCCCCGTTGCTCCTGAAACATACATAGCCTCCGTTGCCTGACTTCGCCGTACGAGGTCCCAGCTGACTTCAGCGGACAGGCGCTACGCGCGCATCATTATTTTCATGATTGTTCCTGACAAATTTTCCGGATTACGTCTCCATGGCTTCGGGCAACGCCCGTTCGCGGACGCCGCGGTGGTGAAAACGTGCACACAACATCGTGCGCTGATCGGGACCCAAAGACTCAGTCCGGGACTTAGGGCCGTAGCGTCCTTTCAATATGGCATCGTCTGTGCGCCGCGCTCGACCCTCCTTTCGCCTGTCAACGGGCCTGTGGTTCATTCCATTGATGTGCGTGATCGCCGGCCTGGGTTTGTCTGTCGGCACGATCGCGATCGACAAGGCCTTCGACTATGAGCTGGTTCCCGAGTGGATCAGCGGCGGTCCGGACGCTGCGTTGGAGATTCTCGGGACCGTAGCGGCGTCGATGGTCAGTCTTGCGGCCCTGGTGCTGACGATCACGATGGTCGTCGTGCAGCTCGCGATGGGTCAATTCTCGCCACGCATCGTCCAGCGCATCTTGCAAGACAAACCCAGCCAGCTCGCCATCGGCGTGTTCGTGGGTACGTTCGCGCACGCGATGCTGACACTTCGCGAAGTGCAAACCGACGGCGGCGGCACCGTGCCCGGGCTCGCGGTGCTCGTTGCATTCATCCTGGTCGTCGTCAGCATCATGGTGCTGGTCTGGTATGTGAATCATATCGGTCGCAAGCTGAGGGTGTCGGCCCTCATCGAACTCGTGGGCACCGATACCCGCAACCTGCTCGACACCCTATATCCAGATGCTGGCGCGCCCCGCCGCTTCGAACGTCCAACGATCTGCGCACCTCACTCCGGTGTCGTCACCAGAGTCGACTACCGAGCGCTCGTGCGAATCGCAGAAGAGGCCGATTGCACGCTCAATTTGCTGCCTGCTCTCGGTGAGTTCGTGCCCGCTGGCGCGGCGCTCTTCGAGGTGGAGGGGGCGCGGGAACGGCTGGATTCGAAAGCCGCCCTGGACTGCGTCGATAGTGGACTGGAACGCACCCTCGATCAGGACCTGGCCTATGGCTTGCGGATGCTGGTCGACATCGCCGAGCGCTCCCTGGCGGAATCGCCTTTTCTGGATCCTACGACCGCAGTACAGGCAATCGACCGGTTACACGACTGCTTGCGTCAGATGGCGCCTCGCCCCTTTCCGGACGGCCGGCATCGCGATGACCACGGCGTCGAACGCTTGATTACGCGAGTCATGACGTGGGATGACTACGTCCATCTCGCGTTCGATGAAATCCGCCTGGCTGGCGCCGGCTCGCCACAGATCGAGCGCCGCATGCGCGCAGCGCTCGAAGATTTGCTCACTATCGCTCCGCCCGATCGGAAGGGGTCGTTGCAAAAGCAGCTGGACTTGCTGGACTCCGGCTCACAAGACGCGATGGACCACACGATCGATCGTCAGCGCGCCTCGAGGGCAGATACACGCGGCCTGGGGTGACGCACTCACTCGGGCAGCCCGCGGTTTACTTCCCGTCCGCGATTAAATACGATAAATAGGACCAGGCCACCATCCGAGCGGCCGCCGCGCATTTCGAGGGGATCGTTCTGAACACGACGCGCCGTATTGCCCGCATCCCTTTGCGCCCCATGGCCGCCGCCGCTGTGCTGCTCGCCCTGCTTGCGCCGCTCAGCGCTGGCAGCGTGGAAACATCCGCAAAGGCGCAGCCGGCGCGTCCCAATGTGGTTGTCATCCTGCTCGATGACGTGGGTTTTTCGGACATTGGCAGCTTCGGCAGCGAAGTCGCCACCCCCAATCTGGATGCGCTCGCGAAGGGCGGACTACGCTTTACCCAGTTTTACAACAGCGCGCGCTGCAGCCCGTCGCGCGCGTCGCTGCTGACCGGCGCCTATCCGCATCAGGCCGGTGTGGGTCATCTCGAGGCGATCGCCATCGAGGGCTCGAAGGGGCTGCACGGCAAACTCTCCGATCGCGTCGTTACGCTCGCGGAGGTCTTGAAATCGGCCGGTTATTACACGGCCATGTCCGGCAAGTGGCATATCGGCATGAGCCGCGGCGTCGCGCCCTGGCAGCGCGGTTTCGAGCACTCACTCACTTCGCCCGCCGGCGAGATCTACTACCCTGACCAACCTCAGCCCAACGCGAAGCGCCTGTATATCGACGGCCGCGAGGTTGCGCCGAACTCACCGGAAGTAGGCGCCGGCTATTGGTACTCCTCCGACTTGTTCGTCGACTGGCAGGCCAGGTTCATCGACGACGCCAGGCGCCAGCGCAAACCTTTCTTTCTCTATCTGCCCTTCGTCGCGTCGCATTTCCCGCTGATGGCGCCACCCGATGAAGTAGCAAAGTTCAAAGGCAAGTATCTGCGCGGCTGGGAGGTCTTGCGTCGCGAACGTTTCGAGCGGCAGAAACGTCTGGGCATCGTCGCGCCGGACACCGAATTGCCTGAGCGCCTGAGCAACACGTACGACTGGGACAAGCTTTCGGCCGAGGACAAGGACCGGTTCGACACGATCATGGCGGTCTATGCAGCGACCATCAGCCGGATGGATCGCGCGGTCGGCACGCTGGTCGAGCGACTGAAACAAGCCAACGAGCTCGACAACACGCTCATCCTTTTTCTCGCCGACAACGGCGGCAATGGCGAAAGCGGACCTGACGGACGCCTGCGCGGCGACGATCCCGGCGGCGCTCGCTCGATCGTCTGGGCCGGCATGAACTGGGCGACGCTGCAGAACACGCCGTTCCAATATTTCAAGCATTACACCGAGGAAGGCGGCATCGCGACGCCCTTCATCGCCCATTGGCCCAAGGGCATCGCCGCCGAGCTGCGCGGAAAATTGGTGACAGAGCCGAGCCATCTGATCGATGTGATGCCGACGCTCGTCGAGTTGAGCGGCGCCACCTATCCCAAAACATTCAACGGTCACGCAATCGTCCCGATGCAAGGCCGCAGCCTGACGCCATCGTTTCGCGGCGAATCGCTCAGCCGTGCCGAGCCGATCTTCTGGGAGCACGAAGGCAACCGCGCAGTGCGCGACGGCAAGTGGAAGCTCGTCGCCCGGTTCGAGCAGCCCTGGGAATTGTTCGACATGTCCGTCGACCGGGTCGAGCTCCACAATCTTGCGGCCACCCAGCCCGAGCGCGTTCGACAGATGGCCGCGCAATGGGACGCCTGGGCCGAGCGGAGCCAGGTCGATAAATGGGTGCACGCTTACGACCCGTATTTGAAAGGCAAACCGCGCCACAACTGGGGCGGCGGCGAAACCCCGGAACGCCCGTGGGCAATGAAGCGCTAACCGCGCGCAATGAGGAAACACAGACGATGAGAATGATGACGAAGCTTGCGGCGGGAATCCTGATCGGCATCGCAAGTTTGTCCGGCCCGATGACCGCACAGACTGCAACGCCCACGACTGCGCCCGGCGCCAGCTACGTTGGCCCGATCGTGACGAAATGGGGCAAGGCGGTGACGCCCGAGAATGCCTGGCGAAGCTACCCTCGCCCGCAACTCGAACGTCCCGACTGGCTCAATCTCAATGGCTCGTGGGATTACGCGATTACCAAAGCGGCCGCGGCTCAGCCGAAGAAAATGGACGGCAAGATTCTGGTCCCGTTCGCGGTCGAATCGAAACTCTCCGGTGTGGCGCGCAAGGTGCTGCCGAACGAGCGTCTCTGGTATCGACGCAGCTTCACCGTGCCGGCGACGTGGAAAGGCAAGCGCACGATCCTGCACTTCGGCGCCGTCGACTACGAATCGCAGGTCTTTATCAACGGCGCCCCCGTCGGCGCGCATCGTGGCGGATCCGACCCGTTCAGCTACGACATCACAGAGTTTCTGAAGTCGGGCGCCAACGAGCTCGTCGTGCATGTGTCCGATCCTACGTCCACGGGCGACCAGCCGCGCGGCAAACAAACATTGGATCCACAAGGCATCTGGTACACCGCCGTTACGGGCATCTGGCAGACGGTGTGGCTCGAGGCCGTTCCCGAGCTCTACATCAAAGATGTGCGTGCAACACCTGACATCGATCGCGGTGTGGTCTCGGTGGAAGTAGCGCTCAACGCCGCCAGCAGCGGCACCGATGCAGTTCGACTCACCGCCTCGGCGAACGGCAAGGTCGTCGCCTCTACTCTCATGCGCGGCAATCGCAGCACGACGCTCGCTATTCCGGATGCGCGGTTGTGGTCGCCGAGCGATCCATTTCTGTACGACCTCACCGCAGAGCTCGTGAAGATCGCGGATCTTGGCGTCTCGAGCGGACGCGACGCACGCATTGCGCCTCACACCACCCAAGAACAAAACGCCTACGCTGCCGCGAAGGTGCAGTCCGAGGGCGGCGACAAAGTCAAAAGCTACTTTGGAATGCGCAAGATTTCGGTCGGACCCAACGCGCAGGGGCGCCCCGTGCTGCTGCTCAATAACAAGCCGCTCTTCCAGAACGGCACCCTCGATCAAGGCTGGTGGCCGGACGGTCTGCTGACGCCTCCCTCCGAGGAAGCGGCGCGCAGCGACATGGTCTTCCTGCAGAAGGCCGGGTTCAACATGCTCCGCAAGCACATCAAGGTCGAGCCCGCGCGTTATTACTACGACGCGGATCGGCTCGGCATGCTGATCTGGCAAGACATGCCCTCGGGCTCGATGGCCGATCAGTCCGTGCGCCGGCAGAGCGATCGGGAGGCGACGTTCTCCTCCACCGCGATGGCCGAGCATCAAAGCGAGCTGGCGCGAATGATCGGCGCGTTGCGCGCGTTTCCGTCGATCGTGATGTGGGTGACCAACAATGAAGGCTGGGGCCAGTACGGCGCGCGCACGATGGCGACGCTTGCCAAGAACATGGATCCGAGCCGCCTGGTCAACGCAGCCAGTGGCTGGATGGATGTCGGCGATGCCAGCTCCGACATCTTCGATATCCATACCTACGAGGAAGTGCCGAACACTCCCGTCGCACACGGTCCTCGCGCACTGGTGGTCGGCGAATATGGCGGTGTCGGATTGGCGGTCAAGGGCCATCTCTGGTTCCCGGACCGCGACCTGAAGATCTATCAGGTGGCGCAGACACCCGAAGACTATCTCGCCCGCTACAAGCGCAAGTTCGAGGAAATCATTCGTCAGGCGAAAGAGGCCGGCGTCAGCGCGGCGGTTTACACCCAGACCACCGATGTCGAGAGCGAGCTCAATGGACTGCTGACCTACGACCGTGAGGTCGAGAAGTTTCCGGCAGCAACGTTCTCGGAGATCGCCCAACCGCTATTCGATCAGAAATGAATCGAGACGACCGGGTGCGCCGCTCTTGCGGCGTTACCCGGTCGTCGTCGAGGCGCGCTGTCCGGTCACCTTGGCAGTGCCGAAGATGCCGAGCTTGGCTTTGCCGAACAGCGTGTCGCCGTCGATGAGCAACTCGTACTTGAGCGTGAGCGGCATGGGCTTGGTGACCTTCATCTCCCATTTGAGCAGGTTGCCGGTCACGGTGCCTTCGAAATCCTGGGAACCCTGATCGCTCGCGAGCGTGCCTTTGAGCACACCGCCCTGTGTTTCGAAATGCCCGGTCATCGGCTGCGGCCCCATCGGGGTGGCGAGCACCATCTTCCAGGAACCATCGACCAGCACTCCTGCTTCACGATGAGGCGTGACCTCCTCCGCCGGTGACGCAATCGGTTCGGGCATTGGCTGCGTGGCGGGCTTTTCCGCAGGCTTTGCAAGCGGCCGACCTTCGATCACAGCCAGCAGTTTTGGCGGTGTCAGCGGCAGATCCAGTGGCACTTCTCCGAAAGGCGCGAGTGCATCGGCAATGGCATTCACGAGCGTCGGTGGTCCGATGATCGCGCCGCCCTCGCCCACACCGCGAAAACCGCCTTCGGATTGCGACGGCGTGCACGCATGCAAGTATTCGAAGTCGGGCACGTCCGCGATCGACGGCAGCAAATAATCCTTATAAGTGACGGCGAGCGGATTCCCTCGGTCGTCATAACCGGTTTCTTCCAGCAGCACTGCACCGATGGCCTGCGCGAGGCCGCCGGCGATCTGCCCCTCGACCACGGCGGGATTGATGATGGTTCCGCAGTCCTCGCAAGACAGCCAACGCCGGATCTTCACGAAGCCCGTGTCCACATCGACTTCAACGACGCACGCATGAGCCGCGCTGGTGTAAGTCACGGGCGGAGGATCGTAGCGATATTGCGCTTCCAATCCCGACTCCATACCCGGTGGCAAACGAGACGGCTCGCCGTAGGCAATCTCGGCGATCTGGCGCAGACTCCGCGCCTGCTTCTCCGCGCCAGCAATGTGCACGATGCCGTTGTCGATCGCGATACTCTCAGCGGAAACATTGAAGATATGAGCCGCGACGCGCACGACTTTCTCTTTCAAGAGCGCTGCTGCCCTTCGACAAGCGCCGCCACCAATCACACCTTGCCGGCTACCCGCCGCGCCCGGCCCGAAGCCGCCGCGCGAGCTGTCCCCTTCAAACACCTGAACATCTTCGTAGGCAACGCCCAGCTGATCTGCGATCACCTGCGCCATCGTGCTCTGCGTGCCGTGCCCCTGCGAGTGCGTACTCATCAGCGCTGTGACCGTTCCCGTCGGCTCGATGCGAAGCTGGACGAACTCGCCTGTCATGGGCGCCATGCTCCCCGCCGCGCCGGTAGGCTCGATGTACGCCGCAATACCTAGGCCCAAGTATCGGCCCTCTTGTCGGGCGGCCGCTTGTTCGGCGCGAAACGCGGTGACATCGAATTTCTCGAGCAGCTTCTCCAAGCACTCCGCCGGCGTGATGTCTTCCAACGGAATTCCCAAAGGCGTGGTGCACGGTTGATCCGCCTTCGTGATCAGATTGCGCCGACGAATCTCGACGGGATCGATCCCAAGTTCCCTGGCGGCAACATCCAACAACGTCTCTCGCGCCAACGATTCCATTCCCCAGGGTCCGCGATACGCGCCCAAGCCAGCCGTATTGGAATACCACGCTCGGGAATAAAAGCCGCACTGTGGCATTTTGTAAGCCGCCCACATAAACATATGGACGGCGACATTGGCGTCGGGCACTTGCGGAAACGCGCCGCTGTTGAGGCTGTAATCGGAGTGCGAAGCCAGCAACTTGCCGTCCCTGTCGAGTCCGATGCGTACCGTCATCTCCTGTTCGCGCGCCTGGCAGGCCGCGACCAGGTTCTCCCAGCGATCCTCGATCCACTTCAAGGGGCGGCCCAGCAGCATGCATCCCACGATGACGGACATCTCCTCCCGCCACGGGTGATTCTTGAAGCCGAACCCGCCACCCACGTCCTTGGCGATGACACGAATGCTCAAGTGCGGCTGATCGAGCGCATGAGAAAGATAGCGCGCCACCAGATGCGGGCTCTGGCAACTGATATGCACCAGCAGCTCATCGCCTTGTTTGCTGGCGACGACGCCGCGCGTTTCCATCGGTGATTGGGCAATTCTTTGATGACGGACGGTCCGCGTCAGCAAGTAAGGCGCGCTGGCCATAGCCGCTTCGAGATCCTCATCCTGCTCGACGCCAATCACCGCTCCGACGTTGGAATCGGCGCCGGTATGGATCGGCGGCGCCCGCATGGCTTCGGCGATGGTGACGACCGGCGTCTCCTCTTCATATTCCACGGTGACGAGACTGGCCGCGTCTTCGGCGATGTATCGATCCTGGGCAACGACCATCGCAATCGGTTCGCCTACGTGCGCCACGCGATCACGAGCCAGCAACGGAAATGGGAACTCCGCGGGCGGCGTGAAAAAGAAGGTCAACAGCTTGGCATTGAAGCGATCGATCTCCGTAGCCGTCAACACAGCGAGCACGCCTGGGAGATCGCGCGCAGTCGAGATATCAAGCGAGCGTATGCGTCCACGCGCGATGGGGCTTCGAACAAAGGCGACGTGCAACATTCCAGGGAACACCACGTCGTCCACGAAGGTGCCCCGACCGGTCAGCAGACGTGCATCTTCCTTGCGCGGCAGGCGTCTGCCGATCACCGCTCCATCCACATGCAAAGTCACGGCTGCTTCGCCTCGCTCTCGCCGGCAAGCTTGAGAATGGCGCGGCGAATTCCTTGGTAGCCCGTGCAGCGGCAGACGTGACCAGACATTGAAGCAAGCAAGGTCTCTGCGTCCGGTTTCTCTGCGCCCCCCGTTAGCGCGGCGAGAGTCATCACCACGCCTGGAGTGCAAAATCCGCATTGGAGGGCGTGCTCATCGCGCATCGCCTGCTGGATTGGATGCAGTGAGTTTTCGTCTGCCGCGAGCCCCTCGACCGTGGTCACCTTACAGCGATCGGCCTGCACCGCCAGCATCAAACAGGAACGAACCGCGAGGCCATCGACAATCACCGTGCAGGCGCCACACACGCCATGCTCGCAACCGACATGCACCCCGGTGTATCCGGCATCGACCCGCAGAAAATCGGACAGCAGCATCCTGCCTTCCACGGTCGCTCGTTGCCTTCGCCCGTTAATCGACAGCTCGATCTTGTGTTCGCTCATGCTGCCTGCCGCTGCTTCAGCGCTTCGCTCAGAGTGCGCACGAAAATTCGCCGCGCGACCGTGCGACGGTACTCAGCCGTTGCATGCCGATCGTCGAATGGGTCGGCATCGGCAATCGCTAGCTCGGCGAGCCGCTGCGCATCGAGACTCCCAATGCTCTGCCCCACCAACGCCGCCTCGGCTTGCCGGGCCTTGATGGGCGTGGGGCCCATGCCAAACCACGCGATGCCCGCGCGTGCGATCCGTCCACTCTCGATCACCACCGCGCCTACCAGGCCAGCCAAGGCGAAGTCCCCTGGACGCCGTGCGATCTCCCGAAACAACGGCATTGTATTGACGGGCCACTCCGGAAAATCGATCGATGTAATGAGCTCGTCCGAACTGAGCGCTGTCGCATAGGGCCCGAGATACATTTCCTCGGCGCGGATTTTTTTCACGCTTCGAACGGACCGCACTTCGATGGACGCACCGAGTGCAACAGCAGTGGCCGGAAGCTCCGCCGCAGGCTCGCCAAGCGCGATCGATCCGCCGATGGTTCCGCGGTTACGCGTTTGATGATGTCCCACATGCTGTGCGGCGGTGACGAGGACAGGCAATGCCTGCTTCAGAATGTCATTGGAGATGATCTCGCTCTGGCGCACCACAGGCCCGATGCGCGTGCCGCCGTCCGCTCGAGAGACAAACTTCAACGACTCGATTCGATTGATATCGATCACTACGAATGGCTGGCTCATGCGTAGCGCCAGCAAAGGCAAGAGCGTCTGGCCACCGGCAAGCACAGTGGCGCCGCCACCCGCTTCAGCGAGCAAGGCACACGCCTCCTCGACGCTCTTGGGTGCGTAGTAATCGAAGGGCGCCGGCTTCATTGGCGCTCTCCACGGAGCAAGCGCGCTAAAGCCGCAGCATCCACGACGATCTGGGCCGCGGCGATTCTTCTGCCATATTCAACGCCGGCGACACCGACGAGAATGACGAGCAAACCAATGCCGAGCCCCGCCCAATCCGAACCCGTGCCGCCATCCCCTCGCCCGACCAGGAAGCCTGTCAGCGCGGCGACGACGACGGCGAGTATCCATGCGTACGGAAGCGATTCTTTGGCTCGCGAACTCGGTGCGGATTCGGTTGTAACCACCGCTTGTGAGATCTCGCGGCTGGCCGCACTTGGTGAGGATGCAGGCACACCGCCGACGATCTCACCGAACTTGCTGAAGAACCTGGCAGCGAACTGCTTCGCGGTGGCGTCAATGATCGGCCCGCCCAGCTGCGCCAGGCGGCCTCCGACCTGCGCGTCCATGTCATAGAACAATCGCGTTACGGCGCTCTCACTCTGCAAACGCACGTATATGGTGGCTTTGGCCGAACCCACCGTGCCGCCCTGCCCCTCGCCGATGAGCGTATAGCCTTGGGAGGGTTTGATATTGGAAAGCGCGATGTTTGCATTGAAGCGCGCGCCAATCGGCCCGATCTTGACCTCGACGACGGCACGCAGCCGATCGTCGCCTTCGCGCGAGAGCGATTGACACCCCGGAATGCATTGCTCCAGGACTTGAGGATCGTTCAGCGCCTGCCAGACCCGATCGAGCGGAGCCGGGATCCGCTCCTCCCCCGTCATCTTCATGGCGTTCGCGCCCCAGGTTATCGCGGTGACCACCCACTATACAGAGTGTAATGCGAGTTTCCTGACAGCAGGCGACAGCTGGCTACATCCTGCGAGCGGTGCGCCCCACGCGCTTGACTGTCGCCCGCTTCGGCAGCGTTTTTCCGGCCTTCGATCCGCCGCCATGAAAACGAGGATGGGTGAGAAACTCGTGCAGTGAAGTAGCGACCATCTTGACCGCCACGTCGACAAAGTCCCGCTCCTTGTTCATCGAAATGGTTTCGCCGACCCAGGCGATTTCAATGACCAGCAACTGCGCTCGGGCGCGCGCGTCGACATCCGGCGATGTTTTTCTAACAGCAGCGGCAAAGGCAGGCGCACGCCGCGCCAGCGCAGCGATCCATGCGGCGATGGCCGCAAACCCGTAACGCGGCCGATTGGCTCGCCGATGCGCAGTCACCTCGGTCAGCACCGAAGCGATAGCCTGCTCCTGCTCGAGGAATCCGCCAACCTCGCGGAGCCATGTTTCCAATTGCTCCACGCTGGGATACGGCCCAGGCAGGCGCTCCATGTACGGCAACGCCCGCGCCACATAGTGCTCCATGAGCTCGTTGAGGATGACTTCTTTATCGCGGAAGTGCAGATAGAACGTCGGCCGACTGGCGCCTGCTTCGGCCACGATCTGATCGACCGTAGCGCCGTAATAGCCTTCCCGGAAGAACACCGCCCGTGCGGCATCGAGTATCCGCCGACGAGTCTGAGCTTTCTGCGCATCGCGCAGGGTGGGCTTGCGAATCGAAGCACGTTGTACGACGGTCATCGCTCGCGTTTTACTCCCCGTTCACTCGCCTTACAAGCTGTCTATCTAAATTGCAGACATCGGCCGTCTGTCGCATCAGATCAAGATCGCGGCGTCGCGGGATGATCTCATGGCGCCGATGCCATGGAAGCAAGTGTGAGCAACGTGAACAAATTCATTCATGCTGGCGCCGCAGCCGTCGCCTTTTGCCTGGCCCTGAGCGGATGTTCCGGCAACGCTCAGCAAGCGTCGACCGTCGACGGCGACTGGCCGAACTTCGGCCGAGATGGCAGCGAACAGCACTACAGCCCGCTGACTGAAATTACCGCGAAGAACGTCGACCAGTTGCGGCTCGCATGGCATTACGAGCTGGAGCCGGGTTTCACGGTATCCACACCGATTGCCGCCGAAGGAAAGGTGTTCACCACGACCGGCCACTCGCGCATCCGAGCGTTCGATGCAACCAACGGCAAGCTGCTGTGGGAGTACGACGCAAAGGTCCGCGAGATCGCGCAGTCCGCACTTCACATGAGCTGGGGCAACAAAGGCATCGCTTATTGGAACCAGCGCGTCTTCGTCGCCACCACCGATGGCCGCGTCCTCGCTTTGGATGCAAACAGCGGCAAGCCACTTTGGGAACAGCGCCAGTTCGAGCTCTCGGAGCTGCGTAATAGCAATGGCCCGCCGCGGGTATTCGATGGAAAAGTGATCGTGGGACACGGCGGCGCCGACATCAGTCCGATTCGCGGCTATGTCACAGCCTACGATGCGATGACGGGTAAGCTGGTCTGGCGCTTTCATACGGTCCCGGACGATCCCTCGAAGCCCGCCGAAAACAAAGCCGAAGAAATCATGCGTCCGACCTGGAAAGGCGACTGGTTCGGCAAAGGCGGCGGCGGCACTGCGTGGAACGCGTTCAGTTACGACGCCGAGCTCGATCTGCTCTACATCGGCGTCGGCAACGGCTATCCCTACAACCATCGGATGCGCAGCCCCGGCGGCGGCGACAACTTATTTCTCGCCTCCATCGTCGCGGTCAAAGCGGACACCGGCGACTACGTCTGGCATTACCAGGTCTGCCCCGCCGAACAATGGGACTGCACGGCCGTGCAGGACATGACGCTCGCCACGCTCAGCATCGAAGGCAAGCCACGCAAGGTGCTGATGCAGGCGCCGAAGAACGGCTTCTTTTATGTGCTGGATGCGGCCAGCGGAAAATTCATCTCGGCGGAAAAGTTCGCGAAGGCGACTTGGGCGGAACGAATCGACGCGACCACGGGCCGTCCAATCGAGAATCCCCGCATTCGTTATCAGGACCATAAAGATCTGTTCGAGATGTGGCCCGGCCCGCAGGGCGCGCACAGCTGGTTGCCCCAAGCGTTCAGTCCGCGCACCGGCTTCGTTTACATTCCCGTCATCGAGATGGGTGCGCTCATCGGCCCTCCCGCGCCCGGCGTCATGGACTTCACAGCCGGGATGGGCGTGACGATGATTCCCGATCCGGAGTTGCCCGGCAGCAGGCGCAGCGCTTTGCTGGCGTGGAATCCGTCGACGCAGCAGGCCGCCTGGAACATCGAGCTGCCAGGCGATTGGCCTGGCGGTGTGCTCGCCACGGCTGGCGATCTGGTATTCCAGGGACGCATCGATGGTCAGTTGGTTGCTTACGATGCCCAGACCGGCAGGCAAGTCTGGGCGTTCAAGACGCCCTCACCCATCGTTGCGACGCCTATTTCCTATTCGGTGAGCGGGCGGCAATACGTCACGGTGTTGACCGGCAGCGGATCCCAAGGCGGCGGTATCCTCGCGACCGGCAACGCTGCGTTCCGCACCGACTATCGATTGCCTCGCCATGTACTCACGTTCGCGATCGGCGGCACGGATCAACTGCCGGCCTTCGAGATGCCGCCACTCATTCCACCCGCCGATCCCGACTTCGCGTTCGACATGGAGCGCGTCAAACAAGGTGGCATGGCGTTCGCGCAGCATGCCTGCCTGGTGTGTCACGGGATGAATGCGATTGGCGGAGGCGCTGCTCCCGACTTGCGCTATTCCCCGATGATCGTCGATGCCGCTGCGTTCAAAGCCGTGGTGAAAGATGGCGCGCTGAAGCTCAACGGCATGCCGCCATCGCCGTACGCGACGGATGAGGATGTGGAATCCATTCGAACGTACTTGCGCGCGTTGGCGCAGCAAACAGCAGCTCAACAGGCCGTGAACCGCCGATAGCTAGAACGAGGTCGCAAAATACAGAGCCGGACCGCTCTGCTGAATCTGTGCCTTGCCACGCCAATCGTCGCTCGTGGACGAAACCTGGAAATTGATGTCGCGGAAACCCAAACCGATGCTGAAATGCCGCCAGGGCTGATAGATCACGTCCAGGCCGCTGCTGAACACCTTGCCGTCGATGTCGCCGGTGTCGAGCGAGAGCCGATCCACGCGCATGCTCAACAGCCAGCGATCGGTCAGCGCCATGCGCGCATACAGGGTCAGGAACGGCAGCGGCGCTGTCTGGCTGGCGAAATCAGATCCGAAATTTCTCGTCGACAGCCCCGCTTCCAGCTTGGCGACGTGCGCGCCGAGACCCACGCCGACTTCTTTATCCTTGGTGCGGAAGAACGAGTAGCCGACGCTGACTCTGAAGTCCTCGATGTTGAAGGTGCCCTTGGCGACCCCGTCTATCGGCACGTTCACATCGCCCCAGTCGACGACGCGCTGAACCTGTTTCTCATTGTCGCGGTCCAGCTTGAAATATTCGACTTCGAGCTGCCAGCGCTTGGTGAAGTGCCACCGCGCGTCGAACAGCCCGATGATGCTGTTCTCGTCCAGGCCCATATCGTCTTCGAAATCGATGAGCGCGCCGGCGCCGATCGCACCGCTGTTGAGATTTGCCGTGACGTTCGACTCGGCCCAAAGCGCGCCAGCACTCAGGTACCAGGCATCGGACAACACGGGATGATCGGGGATGCTTTCGCTGCCTTCCTCCGCAGCTGCGGAGCGCGCGAGCGATATGAGGCTGACTGCCATCACCATCGCCACTGCTCTGGTGAATATTTGAGCTCGCATGGCCATCTCTGTACGGTGCCCTCCAACAGGCTAGAGATGCTGCGTGTGCCCGCGAATCTGTAGAGCGGGCACCTGCGGGCGACCTCGCCCGTGCGACCGGCGAAGCAAGCGCGGCAAATGGTATCTGCAATGTCCTCCTATCGGCGCTCACTGACAGAAGCCGCAATCGCCTCGGCAAAGGCTGCGGCTTGCTGCTCCAATCGAAGCGCTCCACTTTTTGCATCGGCACTTGCCGGGTCGCCAAGATAGCCGAGCGGCGTCACGCGTTTGGCATCTTCATAGCCCCGGCGCCACGTCTCGACATCCTTCGGCGTCAGATCGGTCGGCTCGAGCGATTCGATCAGCTCTTTGCGCACGACATCGGGAGCTGCACTGAGCAGCATCGAGGTTTCGGCTTCGCCGGCGTGCAGATCGGGATGCTCCGGCGGCTTGCCTGCGGAAACATTGGCAATGAGAAATCCAGGATCGCCGGATTTGAGCCCGACGCGATCGGCAAGCGGCTTCGGTACGACGTAGTGAACTCTGGTGTCCATGCCATTGTTTGATGCGCGCACTGCTTCGATGATGGCGCGGCTGTGTGCGGCGTCGTAGTGACCGGTGATGCAATAGACCTGCTTGAAGCCCGCGGCGGTCAGGCTGCGAAACACATCTTTCATCAGCTCCGTCATCACCTCCGGGCGGATGTCGATCGATCCCGGAAACGCGCCGGTCACGCGATTCACGCCCCAGTAATACGGTGGCACGATCACGCTGGCGATCTTTCTGTCGGCCAGACGTTTCTGGATCTGCAACAGCTGCACCGACGGAATGTACACATCCGTTGCCAGCGGCAAATGCGGGCCGTGCTCTTCGATCGCGCCAATGGCCCACAAGGCGACCGCTCCGCTATCGATGGCTTTATCGAGCTCGACGTAGGTCATGTCCGCCAGCGTTCCGGCGAACACTGAAGGCGTCGAGCCGGCAAAAGCAACATTCGCGACCGCGAGTTGAATCACAGCGATACTTTTCGCGATTGTTCGGACCATCGTGCGCGCCTCGACATGAGATATCTCGAAGATACTATAGCGCGCGCATGCGAACAGCCGCGGCTCGACGCCAGGCACGAGGACTCATGCCGAATGCCTGCCGGAAAGCCGTGTTGAAATGAGAAATATCGTTGAAGCCGACATGCAAGGCGAGCTGAGTGATCGGCTCTCGCGTTTCGATCAGCCGATCCGCAGCAGCGCGCAATCGTATTCCTATCAGGTGCTGGCGAGGCGTCTCGTCGGTGAGAGATTGGAACACTCGAATGAAATGATAGCGACTGAGGTTTGCCGCCGCCGCCATCTGCTCGAGAGTGTGGGCTTCGGCATAGCGGAGCTGCAGATCCCGCACGACCTCACTTACACGTCGTCGCGCGCCCTGGTCTATTTCCGACCGATAACGCACAGCACGCGTTGTAAATGCCGCAGCCAGAAGTCTGATGACCGCTTCAGTCTGATCCGCCGGGCTCGCGGTGATTCGACGAATCAGCCCGTATATAGACAGCGTTGCGCGGCTGGGAGGCAGCACTTCCGAAGGAAAGCGTTCGTCGTCCAGGCCGCAGTCCGCGGTCACTTCGGCAACGAGCGTGGGATCCACGGCGATGACGGATCGGTGGACTCTCCTGGCGCCATGGATCCAGACCCTGAAATCCTCGGCTCCCGTTCCGAAGATCACTGCGCCTCTGCCCGCCGTAACGCGACCGCCTCGCGCGGCGTAGTCGAACTCACCATCGACGACAGCTCCGATGCTGTGGAAGGCATAACGTCTGTCGACCGCCCGATCGGCGCGCGCTCGGAAGAACGCCTCCCCTGCGCCATAGACTGGAGAGCGCGGCGAAAGTACAGGACCGTCGACTTCGACGCTGAACATAGGAAGCAATTCTCGCGACGCGCGGAGGTTGTGAGAACGACGATTCAACAGGCAACTTGCAGCAATATTCCCCAAGTCCGCGGCAGCAGCAACTGCGATGCTCAACGTCCCCTTGCCTGACAGGAGCCATCGTGCGCGCCGGACCCCTTAGTCGAATTGTGGACGACCCTTGGTTGGGCGCCAGGATGCTGGGTTTCTCAACGGTTTGCTTTGGAATCGCGTGCTTTCTACAGGGCGACTTCACCATCTTCTGGCAACCTTTTCCGGAAGGCATGCCGTTTCGCCAGCCGCTCGCCTTCCTCTCTTCGACTCTCCTGGTACTTTCCGGCGCGGGGTTGTTCTTTTCCCGCACGCGACGGATCGCTGCAATCACGCAGATTGTTTTGTTTCTCGCCTACGCTGCCTCCTGGCTGTCCGTCTTTCGCTCCGTACAGCCCTGGCTTGGGATCGCCGAACATCTGGCGACCGTTGCCGGCGCCGCCACTGTCTGGGCTCGGCTGTCGCCAGAAAGCGCCCGCCTTTGGCATTTCGGTCCAACGGTTGCTCGGATTGCTTACGGCTGCTGCTCGATCGTATTCGGACTCGCGCACGTGGTCGCTCTCGAAGGAACCATGAGCATGGTTCCGGCGTGGCTGCCGGGAGATGCGATGTTCTGGGCGCTCTTCACTGGCGCGGGCCACCTCGCAGTGGGCATAGCGCTGATCGTCGACCGGCTCGCGATTCTCGCCACGCGCCTGGGCAGTCTCATGTATCTGTGTTTCGCTGCATTCGCCTGGCTGCCCGGCGCGGTGACCCATCCGGATCAGTGGCTGCGTTGGGCCGGCACGGCAATCACGTTGGTCATGCTCTCAGCGCTGTGGCTGGTGGGCGATTATCTGCGTCTCTCCCGGCAAAGAAACGTTGAGTGATGAAGAAAGGAATCTCGGTAGCGATCGTCGGTGGCGGCATCGGCGGTCTCGCGGCGGCGTTATCGCTTTTGAGAGCCGGTGTCGATGCTCACGTTTATGAGCAGGCGCGAACGCTCGGCGAGGTGGGCGCGGGTATCCAGATCAGTCCCAACGCATCGCGCATCCTGCATCGACTGGGTCTTGCGGAGCAATTGACAGCGACCGGCGTGAAGCCAGTGGCCTTACATCAGCGACGTTGGGACGACGGCCGCACGTTGCTTCGAGCGCCGCTTGGAGAGCTCGTCGAGAAGACCTTCGGCGCTCCTTATTACCATCTGCATCGAGCGGATCTTCTCGATGCGCTCGCGAGCGCCCTGCCGTCGCAGAATCTGCACCTCGGCCATCGGCTCACGACATTGGTCGATCACGGCGATTCGACGGAAGCCACCTTCGAGAACGGCACTCGGATCGTGAGCGATGCAGTCGTCGGCGCCGACGGGATTCATTCGGTCGTGCGTCGCCTGGCGTTCGGCCCGGAGCACCCGAACTTCACTGGATGCGCGGCCTATCGCGGCTTGGTGCCGGCGGAGCGTCTGGCTCATCTGAACCTGGAAACCACCGCTCAAATCTGGATGGGGCCGGGCAAGCACTTCGTGCATTACTTCGTGCGCGGTCGCCGGCTGGTGAATTTTGTCGCCGTCGTCGAGCAAGACACGTGGACCCGAGAATCATGGACCGACCGCGGCGACGTGTCCGATGCGCTCGCTGCTTTCGAGGGTTGGCACCCGCAGCTGAGCGAGATTTTGCGAGCGAGCGACGAGACGTTCATTTGGGCCCTCTTCGATCGCAAGCCCATGGCGCGGTGGTCCGTCGGGCGCGTGACGTTGCTCGGCGATGCGTGTCACGCCATGCTGCCTTTCATGGGTCAAGGCGCCGCGCAATCCATCGAAGATGGCGCGACCTTGGCCGCATGCCTGGCGGCAATCAGCTCCGCGCAGGTCGACGAATCACTGAACCGGTACGAACGTTTACGACTGCCGCGAGCATCGCATCTCCAGAGCTTGTCCGAAGAGAACAAGCGTCGCTTCCATCTACCCGACGGCCCCGCCCAATCGGAGCGCGACGCGGTGATGGCCAGTGGCACGACCGATTGGTCGCTGCAGGCGATTGCATGGCTCTACGCGCATGACGCGGAGCTGCTCAGTGCGCCAGGCGAATGATCGTCAGCGAATTCGACGGAGCGGTGTAAGGAAACGACTTGTCAGCGACGCGGAGCGCCGTCGTAACGGGCTTGAGCACTTTGCCGTTGCGGTAGTCGTTGGTTTCGTCGGCGGTTCCTTTCAACACCGTCACCTGTGCGGTCGAGCGCGGTTGTTTGCCGCCCTGCAGGTCGAACGTCAGCGCGACCGGCTGCTCTTCTGCATTCACTATCTTCAAGATGAGATCGCCGCTGGCGCTGTCGCGAACGGTCGAAAGCGCGACGCGCTGATCGGCAGCCAGCCCAGTTACGGTGCTGTGCACGTATCGATCGCCGCCATTGGTCCCGAACAGCTTTTGCACCTCATAGCTCAACGTCGGGAACACCCCATCGCTGCCGTTGAAGTAGATGAGATTGGGCGTCCAGTCGAGCAAGTCTTCGCGACCGAGCAGTGGCGCGTACGATGCCATGCGCACGATATCGGCATTGCGTTCGAGACTCGTCAAATGCGCCGCTTCCGCCAGGGCGGCGCGCAGCGTGCTGCGACGGTCCTTTTCGTGCGCGGCATACTCACCGAGATAGACGTGGGACTTCGCGCGATCGTAACGATCGTAACGACTGAGGTTCTGCCAGAACCAATCGGGACTGACGTAGTAGTGTTCGTCGACCATCGGCAGGCGGAGCTGGTCGGCGATCTGCCAACCCTGCTCGAAATCGTCGCCTTCGGCGAACGGCCCCACCGTGCCGATCACGGTGATCTCCGGATGCTTCGCCTTCACCGCCGCGTAAATCATCTCGAAACGTTTCTTGAACAGGAATGTGATGCGGTCCTCGTTGCCCACGCCCAGATACTCGAGATTGAATGGCTCCGGATGACCGGCAGCCGCCCGGCGTGCGCCCCACTTCGAGGTCACGGGTCCATTGGCATACTCGATGAGATCCAGCACCTCCTGCACGTAATCGTCCATGGACTCCAGCGGCAGGCCACGCTGCCCGGTGCCGCCCTGGCGATCGGAGTTCTGACAACACACCCCGGCAGGAACGACCGGCACCGGCTTCGCGCCGACATCCTCGGCAAACTGGAAATATTCGTAAAAGCCGACGCCGACGGTTTGGTGATAGCCCCACAGATTGGCCTGCTGACGGCGCTGTTCGACCGGGCCGATGGTGTCTTTCCACCGGTACATGTTTCCTATGCCATTGCCATGCACGAGGCAGCCGCCGGGAAAACGAATGAACCTTGGCTTGAGATCGGCGATTGCCTGCGCAAGATCCGCACGCATTCCGTTGGAGCGTCCCCGGAATGTTTTCACTGGGAATAGCGAGACCTCATCGAGTGCAAGTGCGCCCAGTTCGGGGGCCACGAGCACGACGCGTGCTGCGCGATCCGTCCGCTCGGGTTGCAGCTTTGCGCTATATCGCTGCCACTCTCCCGGGCTGATTTCGAACCGGCTCTGCGCCAGCAACGTTCCGTCCGCGCTCTCCAATCGCACGCTCAGCGGCAAAGCGCCCTGCGATGGATTCTTCCAGCGCTCCCCAACATACAGCGAGCGGCCAAACAAGGAGACCTCGTACTGCTCGCCGGCTTGAACGAAGACGCCTTGAAATCCGGAATTGGCGAGCGCCATGCCTTCGGGAGCCGCAACCAATGTCTCGAGCACCGCGTAGTGCGGATTGTTTTCATGAACCGGCCACGCCTGCTCCACAACGACGTTTCCTTTCGCCGCGCCCCGCGGGGCGAGCGTCCAGAACGTCAGATTGTTCCAATCCGATTGTTCCGTGGCGGAAAACTCGAACGAACGATTCTGCACCAGTTCCCCATACAGGCCACCGTCGCCGGCATGATTCAGGTCTTCGAAGAACACCCCCATCAAATCCGGGCTGATGGCTTTCTCCCGAGCCAGATCGATTTGCACTCGAGCGGGCGCCGCGTGAGCCGTCCAGCACAGGCACGACACGAGCGCGATGAGCCATCGTCCAGCGATCATGATTGCGTCAGCTCCACCAGCACTACAGCCTGACGCGGCACATCCACATCGAGCGTGGCGCGTCCTGATTTCACGGATAACGGTTTGGCCTGAGTTGGCAGGAGTCGTGACGCCTGCTCGAGTTGCTGGTATTGGACTTCATTCGGCGACTGCGGCGAGCCCATCGCCTTCCAAGCCGAGAAGGCGTTCGCACGCTGCGGATCCACGTACCACAATGTAACGGTGCGATCGCCGCGGCCGAGACCGCTGAGATTCAGCGAGACTGTCGCGTCAGTGCCCGCGAGTTCGTCGTCGTGATAGTTCCATAGCAGCACCTGCACATTGCGCTCGGCACGAGTAGCGAGCACGCCGACATCGCTGGCTCCGCTCACTCCCTGATTCATGATCTCCTGCAATGACACTTGAGCACTGCTGTGCGCTTCGAGCTGCATGGGGCCGAGCTTGCTGAACAATCGGAATACATTGAGCACCGGCAGATCGATGCCATTGGTGGCGAGCTGACGATACCCTGCAAACCACGGCTGATTCTCGAACGTGAAGGACCACGAGAGCACGCCCTCCAGATTGACCTTGTGCTCCTTCGCCAGCTGCCAGATGCGTGCAAAGCTCGCGGCGGTGTAGCTGGAATACAGGGTTCCGTTGCGATATGCGTTCTGCGGACCCGGACAGGCGGCGCAGCCTTCGGGATCGCTTTCACCGATGACGATGGGCTTGCGGGCCAGCTCCGGCACGGCCGCAATCTTCCCGAAGCCGCCGGCGACATCCTTCAGGTGCGCAGCGATGCCCATGCGCACATGCCCATCGACGACCGTCGGCCTGCCCTTGGCGTGAAAGGAAAGAAAGTCCGTCGGCGTGCCGATCTCACCCGTGCTGTAATTTCGCCCGCGCGCCACGTGCGCCAGAAACCCATCCATGAATGCACCGCCCGGTCCTGCGACGTCTGGGCCGCCGACGCGAGCGGTGGGCAGCGCGCGGCGAATCGCAGCGACAGAGACGTCGTGCAAGCGATAGAAATCTTCGGGCGAGCCACGCCAGTAGGTCGGAAAGTTCGCCTCGTTCCACAGCTCGAAGTACCACTGCTCGACTTCGGCGCGTCCGTAGCGCTCGACGTTATGCAGCGTCCATTGATAAACGAGCTCGCCCCACTTCTCATAGCTCTTCGGCGGGTAGGCCCAGCCCGTGGTGATCAGGTCATATTTGAAGCCGGGCCGCCAGGCGTGCTGATAAGGCGTGCCCGGCGGTGCGCTGGACAACGCTTGCGGCATGAAGCCGATCTGCAAGTACGGCCGCACGCCGTTCGCTCGGTAGGCATCGATGATGCCGTCGACGATCGTCCAATCGTAAACCGGCTGGCCATCGGCCGTTTCGGTATACGCGTTGGTGCTGCCCCATTTGAACGCCGGCGTGCCGTCGCCCGTGTTCAACAGATTGTGCGCGCGGAAATAAACCTGCTGCGGCCGCAGTTCGCCCAACGCGCGCAAGAGCTTTCGACCATCTTTCATGGTCGCGTAGTTCGGCTCGTCCGCGCCGAAGAAGCGCCATACCGCGGGCAGCTCACCGACGGCTTGCGCCGTATTCACAGAGACCTGCACGTTCGATCGTTCGGATGGCGGCGACTGTGCGCTGGCAATTCCAGACAACGCAAGCGCGAGGCAGACCGTGAACGGCCGCCAGAATTGAATCTGCATTTCGATGTGGCGCCCTGCTACGTGCCGAGGATCGCCGGGCAATACTCAATGCCTCAACCGCGGTTGTCAACAGTTGTCTGAGTTATTCTAAAGAACGAGCAACTCACCTTGGCTCGACGACGTCGATGATGACGCAGATACTATCGGGCGCATGAAGCTGCTCGACCGACGAAATTTTCTGCAAGCCGGCGCCGCCGCGGCGCTGAGTCTGCATCAACCTATCGCATTCTGCTCACCACGCTCGGAAGTATGGACCTTCGATAATCTGCAGCGGATCGGCGCTCGACCCGTCACGCTGGAAGGACAACCCAAGCTGGTCCCGAGTCCGTGGGGCAATGCGGTGGCTTTCGACGGCCAGCATGACGCGTTGTTTATCGACCATCATCCGCTGGCGGGCGCCACTACCTTCACCTTCGAGGCTGTGTTCCGCCCGGACGGTGGCGCATTCGAGCAGCGCTGGTTTCACTTGCAGTCGAATGAAGGCAGCACCAGGATCATGTTCGAAATCCGTGTGGTGCGAGACGAGTGGTATCTCGACGCCTTCATGCTCGGGCCCGGATACAACAAGGCGCTCGTGGCGACGGAGAAACGTTTTCCGACCGGCCGGTGGTATCACGTCGCGCAGACTTACGATGGAGCGAGGTATCGCTCTTACGTGAACGCGGAACTGCAAACGGAGGCCTCGATGCCGTTCCAGGCTCAGGGCGCCGGCCGCACCTCCATCGGGACGCGAATCAACCGGGCGAGTTACTTCAACGGCGCTGTGCGCGAAGCGCGCTTCGCGCACGCACCGTTGAGCGTTTCGGAGTTCTCATTGCCATGAGAGCGGACACAGCGTTATTCCACCCCGTGCGGCAGGCGGATACCGTGATTGATCAGCAGTTGATCGTGCGCAGGTGAGAACTGCACTCGATCGCTGCCCCGCATTTCCGGCGAGATGCCGTCGAGCGTGAGGGGCAGCGTCGGAGCAGGAACAGGCTCGGGGTTCGGGCCGCCTGCGGGAGTGATATCGGCCATGGTCTGCGCGCTGGTGTTCCAGACGTAGTTGCCGGCGTCGGCGCCACTCGCGGTGATGTCGATGACCTCGATCGATTTATCGCTGCCGGCTTCGCCATCCGAGAACTGCGCGCTGCCATAAGCAAGCGTGAGGTTGTCGCCTGCAATTCGATTGTCGCTCAGAGACACACTGGCCGCAGTCGTTCCGTTATAAACCCGGTCCTGGCCTGATGCAGAGACGAGCAGCGCACGCGGCGTGATGTCGGCAGTCAAGCTGACGGGTTGAACGAGAATGTAATTGTCGGCGTCGGCGCCGCTCAGTCCCATTGCCGTGCTCACCGACTTATCGGCGCCAACGTGCTTATCGCCGAAGCTCCCGGCGGTTGCATTCGTCAATGCCACCGCGTCAACGCCGACAACGCCCGCGAGCGCAGCGCCGCTGATAGTAGCGTCGGCCGTACCGTCGTATACCCGATCCTGCGCTGCCGCGCCCGTGACAGTGAGCGTGGCGCGACTGATATCGGCGCTCAAGCTCACCGGTTGAACGAGGATGTAGTTATCGGCGTCCGCGCCGCTCAGCCCCATCGCCGTGCTGATCGCCTTGTCGATTGCAACGTTCTTGTCGCCAAAGCTTCCGATCGTTGCATTCGTGAGCGCCACGGCATCCGAACCCAACACGCCATCGAGGGTAGCCCCGCTGATCGTGGCGTCGGTCGTGCCGTCATAGACGCGATCCTGCGCTGTCGCACCCGTGACGGTCAGCGTTGCGCGCCCGATGTCCGCTGTGGTGGCGGCAGTCGTATTCCAGGTGTAATTGCCCGCATCGGCGCCTGAAACACCGATCGACGCGACGTCGATGTTCTTGTCGTCGCCGGCATTTCTGTCATCGAACGCGGCGCTATACGTAAACGTCAGATCGTCGCCGGCGACCCGGTTATCGGTGAACGTCACGGTCGCATCGGTCGTGCCGTCGTAGATGCGATCCACGCCGAGCGCATCGATCGTGAGTGCGCGTGGAGTGATTGTCAGCGAGCTCGCGACGTACTCGATGTCATATCCCTGCTGGCCGGAATACTGGCCCGTGCCCACAATCGAGTACGTGCCGACGTTGCGTGCACCCTGCGCTGTGCCTCCGTAATTGAAGCTCCCGAGCAGGTCATTCGCATCCTCGCCCATGCGGAAACCGCTGTAGGCCACGGCGCTGCCGCCGCTCCAGTGGGTCCCATCATAGACTCTGGAAGTATTGCCGACGGTAACCGTCAGCGGCGTGAGGAAGTTGCGCAGTAGCGGAGCCGTCTGGCCTTCGTAAATGCGCCACGCGGCGCTGCTGCCGCCCGCGCCGGAAATATTCCAACCAGAAAATGTCGACTGCTGCATCATTTGGGCAGTCGTCACGCCAACGCCCAATCCGGAGCCGGGGTTGATCCGCTGGCCAACGCCAACATACGTACCGGAACGCTGCACATCCCAGAACGCGTTGGTGAGGGTGCCGCTGCTCACCCCGATGAGTCCACCGACAAGCGAAGTGCCGGTCACGGCGCCGGTGGCGTAGGCCTGGTCGATGGACCCGAAGTCCATCAGGTACCCAGCAAGACCGCCGACGAACGAAGCACCGCTCACGGCGCCGGTCGCGTAGCTTTGGACGATCGACTGGGTGAAGATGGGACTTCCGCCGATGAGTCCAACCAGTCCACCGAGGTAGTCCGTTCCGCTCACCGCTCCGGTGGCGTAACTGCGCTGAACCGTTCCATTCGCCATGTCGCCGATCAACCCGCCGGCGCGTCTGCCTCCGAACACATTGCCGGTGCTGTAACTCGAATCGACGGAACCATAGCTGGTCCCGATCAGGCCGCCGATGGCTTGAGTACCGGTCACCGTGGCGTTGGCTGAACTACGCTCGACCGCCCCATAGTACATGCCGATCAGACCGCCCACCGCCGCCGCGCCGTTGACCGTGCCGCTCGCGTGGCTGTTCGTGATCGTGGTTGTTGAATTCCACGCGTACCCCAGCAGCATGCCGACAGAGTTGCCGCCGGTCACGCTGCCATCGACCAAAACGACATTGCGAATCGTCGCATTCTCCGTCGCTCCGAACAGACCGACCTGATCGCTCCCAGGCCGGTTGATGAACAGGTTGTTGATGGAGTGATTCAGCCCGTCGAAGTTGCCGCTGAACTCGGAAGAGGTGGTGCCGATCGGCACGAAGCCCAGGCCCCCGTTCCAGCCCGCGGTGAGAGACGCGTCGATATCACGTCCGAGGGCATAGGCGCCGTGGAGATTTGTGCTCATGTCCTGCAGCTGGCTGAGATTATTCACCAGCATCCAGGCGGTGTATGTGCCGCTGATCTTCGCCGAGAAGTCAGTCGGCGCGGCGAAACTCCCCGGGTTGTAGTACAGATCCGCGCGGCCGCCGACCATGGTGAGCTGGCCAGCACCGCCGAACACCACGCTGCCAGTGCCGGCAGCGTCCTTATCCGCACGCAGCACGAGGTTGCCGTTCGCGCTGTTAGTGATGGCTGCGTTGATCCAGATATTGCGCTCGGCACGCAGCGTCAGCGTCGTGTTCGTGCTCCAGCTGAGCGAATTGTTCACGAAGATGTCCCCGGGGCCCACGCCGGTGTCTATGGTTTCGAGCACGACGTTGCTGCTGGCGAGCTGGGCGGTGAGCGTCGCGGGAGTGATGTCCCCGCCGCTGTTGGCGATGATGAAGTCGGTCGGGTCGATGAGCCACGTGCCGGTCGCTCCGATCGATGCAGCCGTCGTGATATGGACGTTGTCATCGATGTTGACCGTGTGGCCGGACGTGTCGATGTAGCCGCCATTGCCGCCATTCGGAGCGGACGCATCGAGCGTACCGGCGACATTCACTGTGCCGCCGTTGAAACCGCCGAGCAGCTTGATCACACCGCCTTCGCGTTCAACCGTATGCGCTTCGATAATGCCGGTGTTGTTCACAACCGTATCTAACACCGCGTCTGCGGCACGGGCGCTCATCAGCACTTGACCGCCATCGGCCTGGATCAACTGCTGATTGTCGGCCAGCGCGCCGAGCGCGCCTTCGTCAACCGTGAGATTCAAGAGCGAGTCGCCGGCGAAGTCGAGCGTGATGCGCTCGCCTGCTCCCAGCGCCACGGTACCAAGACGCGCGCGAATCACACCTTGGTTGGACACCTGCCCGCCGAGCAGCGCGATGTAGCCGCCGTCGTGTGCGTTGATCGCGCCGTGATTGACGATGCGAGCGCCGTTCGCACCACTGAAGGTGTACTTGCCGCTGAGAAAATCTTCATCGCTCAAGTTCAACGTCGAGGCCACCAGGCCGCCCACGTTGACTTGAGCATTGTTTCCAAACAGCACGCCATTCGGATTGATGAGCCACACCTGCCCGTTCGCGTTGAGCTGCCCCAGGATCTCGGAGGGGTCGCTGCTCACCACGCGATTCAACGCCATCGATGCAGCGTTCGGCTGCGTGAAGTTCACGACGTTGTCTTTGCCGATGTCGAACCCCTGCCAATCGATGACCAGGTTCTGACTGTTCTGTGTGACGTTCAGTGTGCTGCCGGACTGCGCGATCGAGCCGGCGCCGGAGGTGATTTCACCGCCGATCGGCAACTCTGCAGACGCATTCGCAGCCAGCAACACGTTGCTCAACGCGAGGACCGTCAGTGCACGACGCGACGCGCGCGTGCGCTTGCCGCGTGAACGCGTCAGCTCCGAAGCGACGCTCCAGCTGCCCAGGCCAGCATTCCAGATCAGCCGATAAATATGGTTCATCGATAAATCCTTGCATCGAGCAGGCGCGCGACGCGTTCAGTCTTCTAATTAGAAATACGTCGCAGCGTGCAGCCAGCCGCGTGGGGATTTGTCGCTGTCGCTCGTGGCTCGCTCATCGCCGAGGCGCCAGGCCACACTTGCCTTCAGGCTCCAGCTCGATGCGCTGCTGAGATTGAGGCCGACGCCAGCACCGGTAAGCTCGCGATGATTATCGGCCACGCTCCATGGGTCTTTGCTCAACCTTGCCTGGCCGTGATCGATGAAACTCGTGAGCTGCCAATCACCCAACAACTGCAGCGGTAAACGCAGCCGCGCTTCGAGAGAGAACAGCTGCGCTTCATCGGCCGCTGCTTCGCCTTGCGGATAGGCGCGCACGCCGTATGCACCACCGAGCGACATCTTCTCGGCCGAGTCGAGATTGCCGTTGGCGAGCTGCCCTTCATAAGAGAAGTACAGACTGAACGCCGGTGTGAACGACTGCAGGCGCTGATAGCCGAGGTTCCATCTACCGAAGTGCCCGCCCGACCTGGCGGTGAATGAATCGAGTACACGGCTGAGTGGATCGAGGTCGAGACGCCCGCGCGTATAGTGGACCCCGAACGCATTCGCACCCCGCCCTGCCGAGTCGCGGAAGTCGCCGCTCAGGCCCAGCGTCCAGTTGTGCAAACGTTTGTCGCTCGCGACGTCGAACGCCCCGAGCCGGTCTTCCAGATCCTTGTCGTCGTACTGCAGCTCGCCGGCGAGGTTGAAGCCGCGACTACGAATGAAGGGCTGCTGCAAATGCAGGCTCGCGACCTTCGCTGTACCATCGGCGTCGAGCGCCTCGAATTCGTCGCCCAGCGCATAGTCGAGCCACGCATATGACACGCCCATTCGCGTGCCCCACGGCGTGATCGGCAACTGATAGCCCGCGCGCACGTGATACAGATCCTCCGCGCTGGCCATCGCATCCACGCTGAGCCGATCGCCCACATTGAGCGGGTTGTTGAAACTGACATTTGCGCCGGCTCGTGCCGCACCGGTGGCGCGATTGCCGTAGGTATCCGCGCTGAGTGCGCCGGTAAACCGCCGCCCGCCTGTTACATCGACCAGAAGGTCCGAGGTGCCCACCGACGCGCCCGGCGTCAGCGTCGAACGGATATCGACGCCCGGCAGATCGGCAGCCAGCAACAGCGCGTGCTCGAGCTCCGACGTCGAAAGCGGCTCATCGGTTGGCAGACTTCGCAGGGGTGCGAGGGCCGGACCTTTGACTGCGCCTTCATTCTCGATCCGCACCTGCGAGAGCCGACCTTCCAGGATCGCGATCTCGACCACGCCGCCTTCGATCTGCTGCGCCGGCAGGTAGGCGCGAGTCAGCAGGTAACCGCGCTCACGATAGTAATTCGTCAGGAGCTGCGCCACGCCTTGCAGCTGCGCGAGACTGAGTGTTTTGCCTTCCGCCTCGGAGGCAATCGCGGCGTGTAGCTGCTCAACGGGAAAACGCGTTGCGCCTGTGATGTTGAGGCGCGTGACCGCGATGCTTTCGCCGACCGGCAGCTTGATTGCCGGACGCTCTTGGACTTGCAGCGGTACTTTGGACTGCTCCGGCGCCGGTGGCTCCGGTGCGACTTGCTCGAGCAGTCGACCGGCATCTGGACGTGCCTGGCCGAAGGCAGCGGCGGGAAGCATCGGTGCGCACCACAAGACGCATGAGAACAGGATCACACTCGATCGAGGAACGTTCGGCGAACGCTCGTCTTCCATGAACCTCGCCACCGTCGCTGGTCGCATCGCTTGAACGTCTCGTCAGCCGTGAATCCTCGCAAGCATGTGCATGCACGAGAGTTTTTTCTGTGAAACAAGGTTCAGTTTGACAATTCCATGCCTGCTTCGAGCTGGACGTATTCGTGGCGTCCGTCGCCGGGTTGTATACGACGGATGCGAGAGTCGCGAACATCACAGTCCCACTGTCCGACAGTTTTCGAGGGCGGCAGCGACATCATCTGCACCCCGATTGCAATCCGTTCGTAGGTCGGGTATCAAACGCAGCAGCAATCAACATAAAGCATCTCTCTGTCGATGCTCATAAGCCACTCTCGGGGATTCGCGGTCACGTCATGGATCGGCACTCTGTTGCTGATGTACGGCGCCGGTGCTTTCGCTGCCGAAGGCGAGCAACTGTTTGCACCGTGTATTGCGTGCCACGGCAGTAAAGGCGAAGGCAACGCCACGCTCAACGCACCCGCCATTGCCGGCCAGGACGCGGCATACCTAGAGCGACAGTTGCTCAACTACCGCAATCGCCGACGCGGCGCTGATAAATCCGATGCACTCGGCGCTCAGATGCAGGCGATGGCGACGACGCTCGCCGATGACGCGGCCGTCGCGAAAGTTGCGAGCTATGTCGCGAGCCTGCCGAAGACGGTGAATGCAGCGCCCGCCCCCGGAAATCTGCACAATGGAAATAACCTTTACCAGGGCAAGTGCGGCGCTTGCCATGGCGGCAAGGCCGAGGGCAATCCAGCGTTGAAGGCGCCTCGACTCGCGGGTCTCGATGCAGCCTATATAAAGCGACAGTTTGCGCACTTCCGTGACGGAGCGCGCGGCACGGATCCGAAGGATGCGCCTGGAAGGCAGATGGCCATGATGGCCAAAACGCTGCCGACAGAACGCGATCTCGACGACATCATCGCGTTCATTCATCGGCAGGGCCGCCCGAAATGATTCGCGCGCTCGTGTTGCTCATCGCGGCCATCGGGACCGCTGGCGCAACCGGGCCGGCCGCGACGGATTTCACGCTCAACACCTCTTGCCCGCCGGGATTCGAGAAAACCAAAGCCGGTGTGTGCGAGCTGCGCACGCTCTATCAGTTCTACGACTCGCTCGAAAATCGCGGCCTCGGCGGCACGCGCACCGCTCTGCCGCCGCACCGGGACGGATTCACGCCCTATCAGATCGATCTCGGCCGCTATCTCTTCTTCGATCCGGTGCTGTCGGGCGATGGGACTCTGTCCTGTGCGAGCTGCCACGATCCTGCCCGCGGCTTATCCGACGGCCGCGCCAGGTCGATTGGCATTCACGGCGAGGACGCAGGCCGCGCAGCCCCGACGTTGTGGAACGTTGCATTCCTGAAACGCTTCTTCTGGGACGCACGCGCGAACTCTCTGGAAGCGCAGGCTCCAGGCCCGCTCTACTCGCCACGCGAGATGGGCAACTCGCCGACTCAACTGCTCGCGAGCCTGAACGGCAACGCGACCTATCGCCGACTGTTTCAGGAAGCATTCCCCGGTCAGCGCGGCCCAATCGCCGAGAAAGAGGTTTTCACCGCGCTCGCTGCTTTCCAGACCTCGCTCGTATCGCTCAACAGCCGTTACGACCGTTATGCGCACGGCTACGACGCTGCGCTCTCCGATCGTGAGATCGAAGGCTTGAATGTGTTCCGCTCATTCGTCGCGCGCTGCTCCGAGTGCCATACGCCGCCCCTGTTCACCAACGAGCAGATCGCGGTCATTGGCATGCCAGAGCCTGAAGGCCATACGTTCGATGTGGGCGCCGAAGCCATCCTGCACAGCCCGAAGCTGAAAGGCGCGTTCAAGGTACCCACGCTTCGAAACATCACCCGCACCGCGCCCTATTCCCATTCCGGCGCATTCGCCGACCTGCGCGGCGTCGTGGATTTCTATAACAAGGGACGCGGCAATGCCGTGCCCAAAGACATGCACCTTTACTTGCACTGGCACATCTCGGATCCAAAGCTCACGGACACCGAGGTCGATCGGATCGTGGATTTTCTGGGCGCCTTGACCGACGAGACGTTCCTGCCGCAAACGCCGGCACGAGTCCCGTCCGGTTTAGCTCCCACCAAGCGAGGAGAATAAGAGATGAAGAAGGGCCTCATCATCGGATTGCTCGTGGCTGCAGTGGCGTTCGGCGCCGGCATGTTCTTCGGGCGCAGCGGCAAACAAGAGATGACGATCAGTTCGTCCACGCAAGGCGCCAGCTACAGCGGCGGCTTCAAGGGCGAAGGCGGCGCCGCCACGACTGGCATCACATCGGTCGCGGGTCCGGCGCCCACCAACGTCGTGGTCGTCAAGGACGGCGAATCGATTCAGGCGGCAATCAAGGCGGCGCCGAAGGGAACCATCATTCGCGTGATGCCCGGCACGTATCACGAAACCGTGTACGTCGACAAAGACGACATCCGCATCATCGGCGTGATCGAAGCCGGCCGCCGTGCCGTGCTCGACGGCGAGAAGAAACTCAACGACGCCATCCTCTACTCCGGCAACAATTTCGTCGCCGAGAACCTGGAGATCCGCAATTACAAGGGCAACGGAATCATGGGCCAGGCCGGCAACAACTTCGAGATCCGCAACAACGTGATCGTGGACTCGGGCGTGTACGGCATTTTTCCGCAGCTCGGCCAGAACGGCATCGTCGAGCACAACGTCGTCTCGAAGATCGCCGACGCAGCGATCTATATCGGCATGAGCGACAACATCCTGGTCGCGCACAACGACGTGTTCGACAGCGTCGCCGGCATCGAAATCGAGAACAGCCGCCACGCCATCGTCGAGCACAACTACGTGCACAACAACACGGGCGGTCTGCTCGCGTTCGTCACGCCCGGCCTGCCGATCAAGGACACCGTCGATGTGATCTTCCGTAACAACTTCGTGGTGGGCAACAACCACCCGAACTTCGGCGCGCCCGGCTCCACCGTGTCCGGCATTCCGGCGGGCACCGGCATCCTGGTGATGGCGGCCGACGACGTGGTCATCGAAGGCAACATCATCTCCGACAACAAGGTTTCCGGCATCATCGTCACGGATCATGCGCACGCCCAGAACATCACGGCCGATCCGGAATCGGAGCCGAACTCGGATCGCGTGAAGATCCTCGATAACGTGATGCTCCGGAACGGCTACGACACGATCACGGAGGCCAAGGCGCTGATGCTCGCCGAGGGCAAGATGGGCGCAAAGAACCTGGACATCGTGCGCGTCGGCCCGAGCCCCGGCAGCTGCATCATCAATCGTCATCAGTATGTGACCGTGGGCGTGAGCGACTTCACCGAATGTGACTTCACCAACACCTCGGCCACCGTAAATTACCTGCTGCCGCCTGTGCCGCCGCGCGAGATCAAGCCTGGCGAGCGCGGCAAGGTCGTGTATCTCGGCATCTGCACCGGCTGCCATACATACAACGGCCGCATGATCGGCCCGCCGGTGCAAGTGATCCAGGCGCTGTACATGGACAATCCGCAAGGACTCGCCGACTACATCGCGAAGCCGGCGAAGAAGCGCGACGACTATCCTGAAATGCCGCCGCAGGACTATCTCGATCCCGAGACGCGTCTCGCAGTGGCGCAATACATGCTGCAAGTGACGAATTGAGAACGAAATGACCCATGCTTGATAACTAATGACTGGCCAGAGGAAGACAGGCTCATGATCAATAGCAAGAACAGGCTCGCGTACGCTGTAGCCGCGGTGCTGACGGGGACGGGATTCGCGGTTGCGACGCCAGGCGTCGCACTGGCGCAGGAAGCGACCGGCGACAGCATCGAGGAAATTCTGGTGACCGCGCAGCGTCGCACACAGTCGCTGCAGGACGTGCCGATAGCGATGCAGGTCGTGGACAGCGCGCTGATCCAGGACGTTGCCGCGGAAAACATGGGCGATCTGAATGGTTTTGTGCCGGGCCTGGTCATCTCGGACGGCAGCCCGACACAGCCCCGTTACCAGATTCGCGGCATTCAGACGGGCGATTTCGGCGTCGGCACCGATCCTGCCGTGGGTGTGTATGTCGACGGCATCTATGCAGCTCGCTCCGGCGCATCGCTGCTCGCATTCAACGATATCGAGCGCATCGAAGTGCTGAAAGGCCCGCAGGGCACGCTCTTCGGACGCAACAGCGCCGCCGGTGCGATCTCGATCGTCACTCGCCAACCCGAAGACGAGTTCCACTCGCTACTGCGCGTACGTGTCGGCGAGTACGGCAAGCAGTACTACGAAGGCATGCTGAATACTCCGCTCGGCGAAAATGTCGCGGTTCGCATCAACGGCGTTTATAACAAGAGCGATGGCTGGCTCGAGGACGCAGCCACCGGACAAGACCTCATGCCCGAGGAGAACTGGGCAGGCCGGGTCGCGCTACGCTGGAAACTTTCGGACCAGACGAGCGCGACGCTCTCCTGGGACCATGACGACCTGGATCAGCTGGCGCGACCCGCGATCGGTCTCATTCCCCTGCAGGCCGGCCAGACGCAGGTCCCCTTCCCGGCCGATCCCGCCACGTATCTCGATCCTCGCAAGGCGCCGGTCTACAACGACGTGGTCGGCAACGAAGAATCGCGTCAGCTCGACCAGGTAAACCTGTTCATCGACCATAGCTTCGCCGCGGCGGACTTCCGTTCCAGCACCTCGTGGCGTCAGTTCGACACGGTGAATCGCGAGGACGAGGACGGCACGAATCTGATCGGCGTGTACTTCGACACGGCAAACATCGAGGACAACGAGAGCTTCTATCAGGAGTTCAAGCTCGCCGGCAAAACTGACAGCATCGATTGGGTCGGCGGCGTGAGCTACTACAAGGAGAAGGCCAATCAGATCAGCGACACGCACACATTCACCGACGGCATCGATACCCTGGCGACGAACCTCGGCATCTACGACGAACTCAGCATCCCGTTCCCGCTGTTCGCCGGTACGAGCAACTTCCTCGAGCCGTTCGGGGTCACCATGCTCGGCATGCCGTGGCGGGAAGCGATGTACAACCGCGGCGACTTCGAAGCGTTCGCGGCGTTCGGCGACGTGATTTGGCACTTGAACGACAAGACCAACCTGACCTTCGGTCTGCGCTATACGCACGACAGCAAGGAGTTCACGTGGATCAACGGTCCACACGAAACTCCGGAGCTCGACGCGGTCGTCGCGGGACTCGAGGATGTATTGGTCCCAGTCGCCCCGGGAGTCGAGCTGCCTTTCTTCACGGTCTTCCCGATCCCGCCCGAGGCGTATCGCTTCGCGGACGTCATCTTCGCGGTGGACACACCGCCCGGCGGCCTGACCAAGAAGGACTCCTGGGATGACGTGAGCCCGCGCCTGGTGCTCGACTACAAGGTCGTGCCGAACGTCATGGTGTTCGGCTCGCTCGCGAAAGGCTACAAGGCCGGTGGCTACAACAGCACCGAAGTCGGTTCGGAGTTCGAGAACGAGGACGTGTGGAACGTCGAGACCGGCTTCAAGAGCGTGTTCCCGGAGGCGGGCGTGATCCTGAACGCTTCGGCGTTCTACTACATCTATGAAAACAAGCAGTCGATCGCGCTGGTCAGCAACGTCGAAGGCTCCGATATTCCTCAGTACCTCATCGATACCAGCGACGAGAAAGCGTGGGGTATCGATGTTGACGCACAGTGGCGGCCGGTCGACCAGCTCAGGCTCTACGCCAACGTTGCTTACATCGACGCGACCTACAAGGACAAGCTGACGCGCGGCGAAGATCCGCTCGACCTCTCCGGCGAACCGACGGGTGAGCCCTACCTCAGCGCGGCGCTCGGTGCGAGCTATGGATGGGCACTCGGGGCCACGGGCGATGTAGAGCTGTCCGGCCGTTTCGCCTATCGCGGCAAGTCGCGCTGTAACGCGGACTCCGAACGGCAAGGCAACTGCGCGCTGCAGTCGATCTTCAAGGTCGGCGAAGCGACGGAGCGTCTCGATCTGCGACTCGCCTGGACCAGCGCAAGCGACACGTTCGGTCTCGCGGCTTACGTGACGAACGTGCTGGACGATCAGTACGTGACGGGCATCAACAACCTCACGACCAACACGTTCGGCACGCCATTCGCGTCGATCTCCGAGCCCCGCCAGTGGGGCGTCGAAGCGACCGTCTCGTTCTAACGTCGCAACCAGAGTGCGCCCCGCCTTCGGGCGGGCGCACTCTGCTGAATCTGAATCTGGAGCCACTGATGAATGCCACGCCCGAGCGTGAGAGCGTCGATGCTTCCGTTGCGAGGCTGTTCGAATCTCACGGCGCAACTGCATTGAGGTTGAGACAGTCCACCGCCGCCGAGCGGCGCCTCAAGCTCACCAAGTTGCTCGCGGCAATTCTCGAGCGCAAGGACGCGCTGCTGGAAGCCGCTCACCGTGACTTGGGCAAACACCCCACGGAAACCAACCTCACCGAAGTGCTGCCGCTGGTCGGCGAGTTGAAGCACGCCATTGCGAAACTGAAGCGCTGGATGAAGCCGCATCGGGTTGGCCCGACGATGGCGACGCTCGGCACCCGCTCGCGCGTGATGTATCAGCCGAAGGGCCGATGCCTTCTCATCAGTCCCTGGAACTATCCGTTGAGCCTGGCCCTGGGCCCGCTGGTCTCTGCCGTCGCCGCTGGCAATACGGCAGTCCTCAAACCCTCGGAGTTCACGCCTCACACCAATCGCGTCATCAAGGACATCGTCGGCGCAGTGTTCGCGGCCGATGAAGTCGCCATCGTGGAAGGAGCTGCGGACACCGCTACCGCCCTGCTCTCTCTCCCCTTCGATCACATCTTCTTCACCGGCTCACCCGCCGTCGGCAAGATCGTCATGGCAGCGGCAGCTCGCAATCTCGCCTCGGTGACGCTGGAGCTGGGAGGCAAATCGCCTGTCATCGTGGACGCGAGCGCCGATCTGCGCGGGGCCGCCGAACATATCATCTGGGGAAAGATGGTGAACGCCGGCCAGACCTGCATCGCGCCGGACTATGTGTACGTGCACCGTGACGTCGCCGATCGCTTTGTCGAGCTCTGTCGCAGCACTATCGCCCAGCGCTACGGCGACACCGACGCCGCGATCAAGGCCAGCCCCGATTTTCCGCGCATGATCCATCGTCGGCATGCAGAACGCGTCGCTCGACTCATCGACGAGGCTGTGCAGTCCGGCAGCCAGCTCGCGTTTGGCGGCGCCTCCGATGCCGAATCTCGCTATGTCGGACCGACCCTGCTGCGAGACGTGCCGGCGGGTACACAGATTCGCAAGGAAGAGATCTTCGGCCCGGCGTTGCCCATCCTCACCTTCGATTCGCTCGACACCGTCATCGCGGAGATCAATGCGGGCACAAAGCCGCTGGCGCTGTATGTGTGGAGCAAGAGCGAGCGCACGATCCAGGCGATCGAAACGAACACCAGCTCCGGCAGCCTGTGCGTGAATCTGTGCTTGCAGCAGTTCGCGCAACA
This sequence comes from Steroidobacter agaridevorans, assembly GCF_009932555.1. GTDB lineage: Bacteria > Pseudomonadota > Gammaproteobacteria > Steroidobacterales > Steroidobacteraceae > Steroidobacter > Steroidobacter agaridevorans. The sequence continues at coordinate 483,014 of NZ_BLJO01000003.1, read as the reverse complement.
CAACTTGCCCTTTGGCGGCGTCAACACCTCCGGCATCGGCAATGCGCACGGCTTTTTCGGCTTCAAAGCGTTCTCGCACGAGCGCGCAGTGATGTCCGCCGGCCCGCTGTCGGCCCTGGAGATGCTCTTCCCGCCGTACGATGCACGCAAGCGCCGCCTGAGCGAGCTGCTCATCAAGTATGTGACGTGAGTGTTTTCCCTGATCGTTTCCCCTGAGCCTGTTGATCCCACAACACGGGTCGCCAACGAGCGACGCAATTGGTAATTGCCGGCAGGGCCCGATCACCTAAAATTCCGCGGTGATCTACGATTCCTTTCGGCACTCGAGCGCCGCCTCGCGCAAACTATTGGCCGCCCTCGTCGGCGGCGACCTGCTGTTCATGGTCCTGCACTGGCTGCATGTCCACACCGGCCTGCTCACGTCGGAGCTGTGGTCCATCGGACGCGATCGCGGCTTCGGCGAGATGTTCCAGTATCTGAAGTACGCCGGCGTCATGCTCGCGCTCGCCCACGTGTTTCGCAGAACTCGCCTGCCGGTGCTGCTGCTGTGGATCGGCGTGTTTGGATTTCTGTTGCTCGACGATTCCATGCGCATTCACGAGCGCTTCGGCCTGGGCATGATGGCGTGGGCGCACCTTCCCGATTTCGGCGGCCTGCGCGGCCGGGACTTCGGCGAACTGATCTATGCAGCAATCGGCGCTGTGATTCTCACGCCCGTTCTGGTGGTCACATACATCCGCAGCTCGCCAATGGCGCGCGCCATCTCCGCCGACCTGCTTCTTCTGTTGATCATGTTGCTGATATTCGCAGTCGGCGGCGACACTATACATCGGCTGCTGTCGAGCACCGCGTTCGACACCCTGGCGGGCCTCGTCGAGGACGGCGGTGAGATGCTGGTGCTCAGCTTGACCTGCTTTTACGTCTGCACCTTGTACGTATACATCTCGACGGGAGGCGCTTGTACGGTGCATGACACCGGTGTCAAGGGGGCTGGCCGCCGGCATTGAATCGTTTCAAACATTCCACGGATAGGAGATGGACAATGATTCGCAAGTTGTTTCTTGGGGGATTGCTGCTGGCGGCGGCGAGCACGTCCTGGGGCGCCATCAACCTGACGGCCACGGCAGGCGGCGGCCAGGTCTCGCTGAGCTGGTCCTACTCCGGCAGTACACCCACCGTACAGGAGATCTACCGCGATCTGGATTCGAACCCGAACGGACGCGTACGCATCGCCAGCGTGAGCACCAGCACACGCAGCTATGTGGACACCGGCGTGAGCGGCGGCACGACCTACTATTACTGGATCAAGAACACCGTCAGCGGCGTCGCTGAAAATTCCAATGTGGCATCGGCCACTCCCTCCGGCAGCGGCGGCGGCACGATCTCGGGCTCGTCATGCGGGACGAGCGGTGCGCAGACCACGGTGAATGCAACGATCCGTGTCACCAGCGGTACATACGATGGCGGTTGCCAGCGTTTCAATGCCGGCTCGGCGCTCGGCGATGGCAGTCAGTCCGAAGGTCAGCTGCCGGTGTTCCGAGTCGAGAACGGCGCGACCCTGCGCAATATCGTGATCGGCACCAACGGCGCAGATGGCATCCATACCTACAACGGCGCCGTGCTCGACAACATCTATTGGATGAACGTGGGCGAAGACGCGATGACCATCAAGTCTTCGGGCACCACGACGGTGCGCAACATCGAAGGCTACGACGCCGACGACAAGTTCTTCCAGATCAATGCCGCCTCCACCTTGAATGTGAGTAACTGCATCATTCATCGCGCCGGCAAGGTGCTGCGGCAGAACGGCGGCACCACGTTCCAGATCAACGTCAGCGTCGATCGCTGCGACATCAACGATATGGGTGAAGGCGTATTCCGCACCGACAGCTCGAGCAGCACGGCTCGGCTGACCAACAGCCGCCTGCACGATGCCGGCACGGTCTGTATCGGCCCATGGTCGAGCTGCACTCAATCCGGCAATACGAACTATTGAGATTGGAATGTTTTGGCGCGCCGTGGGCCCCGCCTCACGGCGCGCCCGCTTGCCGGGCAGACGGGCTTCACACTTTCAAGCGATCGATCCGACGCCGCCGACGAAACGACTGATTGGTTCCTTAGGCCCGTGGCGGGCAAGCCGATACTTCGTGCGATGCACTCCCCTGCACTCACACGAATGGACGCGAGCGGGCGACTTATGTCGCGCCAGATCCTGCGGGCTCTGGCATGGCTAGTCCTTTGCCTGATGCCGGGGCCGGCATTGTCCCTGACGCCGAGCAAGATGCCGAGCCAATACGTGCTCGACAGCTGGCAGCTCGACAAGGGATTGCCGCAGAACTCGCCAATGTCGCTGGCGCAGACTCGCGATGGCTATTTATGGGTGGGCACGCAGGAAGGTCTGGCCCGTTTCGACGGCGTGCGCTTCGTCGTGTTCGATCGGCGCAGCACGCCACAGCTCGGCAGTAACTTGATCACGGCGCTGCTCGCCGATAGTCACGATCGCTTGTGGATCGGCACCTCGGCGGGCCCCGCAGTGCTACGCGCCGAGCAGTTCGAAACCGTCGGCGACCAGACACCGCTCGCGACCGCTTCCATCTACGACATGATCGAAGATGAGCGCGGCGATGTTTGGATAGCCACTGAGCAAGGCTTGTTTCGCGAGCACGGCGGCGCCGTCGAGCCGGTGCACTTGAGCAGCCACGGGCCGACCGGCCGCATCCGCGCCGTGCTCGAGGATCGAAGCGGCACGCTCTGGGTAGCGACGGCGCTGCAGGGAATATTGCGCATCGATAATCGTCAATCGAGCTATGCGCCGCTGCCTGCCCCGATCCCAGCGTCGGTGAACGCCAGCGCGCTGCTCGAAGATCAAGACGGCTCGATCTGGATCGGCACCGAGGAAGGCCAGTTATACAAACGCACCGAGAGCAGCTTCCAGCGTGTGCCCTTGAGTCGAGAGATCGGCGGCACCGTGCGCGTGCTACGACGCGATCGAGACGGGAGCCTGTGGATCGCGACCACGGGCGGCGGTCTGTTTCGGCTGATCGGCGCCCAGCTCACATCGCTGCGTTCGGGCGCCATACCCTCCAACGATGTGCGCGCCTTGCTGGAAGATCGCGAAGGCAGCCTTTGGGCCGGCTCCTACGGCGGCGGCTTGTTACGTCTGCGCGATGGCAAGTTCACATCGTTCGGGCTCGACGAAGGCTTGCGCGGCAACCTCGCCTGGACCATCGCACCCGGCCGGCGGCAGGACGCGTGGATCGGCACCGATGCGGGCCTGAGCCACTACGTCGACGGCAAGTTCGAATATCTCTCGCCGCGCTTCGGCATCGAGAACGTCCGCGTGCGCACCGTGCTCGAGGATCGCAGCGGCGCCCTGTGGGTCGGCACTCAGGGCCGGGGCGCTTACCGATATCACGAGGGCAAGATCACCGAATACAGCGAGCGCACCGGGCTGTCCGGCAATCTGGTCAAGGCGATCATCGAAGACTCGCAGGGCCGCGTCGTCATGGCGACCGACAAGAGCATCGATATCTTCGAGAACGGAACGCACCTGCCAACTCCGGCGGCGATCGCGCAACTCGGCGCGATCACCAGCGGCGCTCTTCACGAGGATGCGCAGCGTCGACTGTGGATCGGCACGGATGCGCACGCCTTCTATATGTTTGCAGACGGCGCAGTCACCGCCTACACGACCGCCGACGGCTTGCCCGGCAACCGTGTGTTATCCATGCACGACGACGGACGCGGCGGGCTGTGGCTAGGCACGACCGGCGGGCTCGGACGCATTCGAGACGGCAAGGCGATCTCGCTCGCCCGTGGCGCCGGTCCGCAGACAGAGACCGTGCTACAAATTCTGCGCGATCGGCGTGACACCTATTGGATCACCACCAATCGCGGTCTGTTCGCGATCGCCGAGCACGATCTGGAAACGTTCGCTTCCGGAGAGTCGCCGACGCTCATCTATCGCAGCTACGGCATCGCCGACGGGCTGCGCACTTCCGAGTTCAATGGCGGCAACACGCGCCCCGGATCGCTGATGCCGGACGGCTCGCTGTGGCTGCCGACCATTCGTGGCATCGTGCGAGTCGATCCGGGCGAAATTCCCGGCAATCCCATAGCGCCGCCGGTGGTCGTCGAAGGACTGATCGTCGATGGCCAACCCATCTCGCTCGGCCAGAACGTGCGAGTACAGGCCGGCGCGACCCAATGGGAAGTGCAGTACACCGCGCTCAGCCTGGCGGTGCCGGAGCGGGTGCAGTTCCATTACCGTCTGGAAGGCTTCGATGACACGTGGATGGATGCAGGCTCGCGTCGGAGTGCGTACTTCACGCGGCTGCCACCCGGCGAATATACCTTCCACGTACGCGCCAGCAACAACGACGGCGTCTGGAACGACACCGGCGCGATGCTGCGCTTCACGTTGCTGCCGCACTTCTATCAAACAACCTGGTTCGCGGTCCTGTGCATCGGCGGGGCGCTGGGATTGGCAGCCTTGCTGTATCGACTGCGAGTCGGCCAACTCAACCGCAATGCTCAGCGCCTGGAGGCGCTGGTCGCCGAGCGAACACGCGCGCTGGCAGCAGCGAAGGAAGACGCCGAACTGGCGACGCAGGCAAAGTCGCATTTCCTGGCCAACATGAGCCACGAGATCCGCACACCGATGAACGGCATCATCGGCATGGCCGGATTGCTGCTCGACACGCCGCTCGACCGCTCACAACGCGACTACGCCGAAACGCTCCGCGCCAGCGCCGGCTCGCTGCTGGCCATCTTGAACGACATTCTGGACTTTTCGAAGATCGAGGCCGGCAAGCTCGACATCGAGCGCCTGGAGTTCGAGGTGCGCGACCTGGTGGACGACGCCGGCGCCCTCATGGCGTTCCAGGCCGCGGCAAAGAATCTGCGGTTGATCGTGCACGTACGGCACGATGTGCCGAAGCGTGTGCTCGGCGATCCGATGCGCATCCGACAATGTTTGCTCAACCTGGTCGGCAACGCAGTCAAATTCACGCAGCAAGGCCAAGTCGTGCTCGATGTCAGTCGGGACGCGGCGGGCACTGTCACCTTCTCTGTGAAAGACACTGGCATCGGCATCGCCGCCTCCGCGCTCGATCATCTGTTCATGCCGTTCACGCAAGCCGACACGTCGACGACGCGCCGCTTCGGCGGCACGGGCCTGGGCTTGTCCATCGTGCGCAAGCTGGTGGAAATGATGGGCGGTACGATCGGCGCCAACAGCACCGAAGGCCAGGGCTCGACCTTCTGGTTCAGCCTGCCGCTGCCGGTCGTTGCCGAATCGGCGGCGGCGGTCGTCAATCGCACCGGCCGCGTTCTGATCGTCGACGACAATGAACAGGCGCGCGAGGCGATTGCGGATCGATTGCGACACGCCGGCTTTGACGTTGGTTTGGCGAGCGATCGCACGCGAGCCATGGAAATGTTGCGAACCTCAGAGGCGCGCTTCGACGTCGTCTTGATCGATCATCACCTGCCGCAACTCGACGGCATTGCGCTTGGCGCAGAGATCGGCGGCTCGGTCGATCTTTCGGGCCTGCCGTTGGTGCTGCTCACCCCAGTCGACCGTAGCGGCGACATTCAGTGCGAGACCGCCGGTTCCTTCTTCGGCTACTTGACCAAGCCGGTACGCACCAGCGCCATGCTCGATTGCATCGATCGCGCCCTGCGCCCCGCGGCTTCGCATGATCAGCCCGCCTCGGCCGACCCTGCTCCTATCGTTGAGAAAGCCCGGCCTGTCGTCAGCGCACGAGTGCTCGTTGCTGAGGACAACGCGGTCAATCAACGCGTCGCGCGTCGGTTCCTCGAGCGATTGGGCTGCGAAGTCGATATCGTGGACGATGGTGCGAAAGCGGTCGAAGCGCTGGCGCGTTCGACCTACGATTTCGTGCTGATGGATATGCAAATGCCCATCATGGACGGTCTCGAGGCCAGTCAGCGCATTCGTGCTCGAGAACGCCCCGGCGAGCGTGTACCCATCGTCGCCTTGACCGCCGACGCCATGGTCGGCACGCTCGAACGCTGCCTCGCCGCGGGCATGGACGACTATCTCACCAAGCCGCTCGACGCGGCCAAGCTCGAACAAGTACTCGCGCGCTTCGTCATTAAAGGCGCCGCCGCGATTTCGCCGGCAGCCGCCGCTGGCTAAGAGATCGGCGGCTCAATTCACTCGACGCTCGCGTCCCTCCCAATAAGGTTCGCGCAACACACGACGCAGAATCTTTCCCGAAGGCCCTTTGGGCAGCGCCGTTACGAACTCGACGGACTTCGGCGTCTTGAATGCAGCGATGCGAGTGCGTGCAAAAGCGATGATGTCGGCGGCATCGGCGCTCACGTCCGCCTTGGCAACGACGATGGCTTTGACCGCCTCGCCCCATTTCTCATCCGGCACGCCGATGACCGCCACTTCCTGCACGGCTGGATGTCCGTAGATCGCGTTCTCGACTTCAGCGGGATAGATGTTTTCCGCGCCCGACACGATCATGTCCTTGAAGCGATCGTGGATATATAAATATCCGTCTTCGTCCAGGTAGCCTGCATCGCCCGTGCGCAACCAACCGGATTCATCGATGATCTGCGCCGTGGCCGCCGGCCATCGCCAGTAGCCGACCATATTGGCGACCGAGCGTGTTTCGACTTCGCCCACCTGACCCGCGGCGAGCGGTTCGCGGCTATGAGCATCGACGACGCGAATCTCCACGCCCGGCATCGCTTTGCCAGCAGCGCGCATCCGCGGACTGCCGCCAGCGATGTGATCCTCGGGAGGCAGAAAAACAATCGTCCCGGCCGTCTCTGTCATTCCGTACTGCTGACAAAAGCCGCAGCCGAAGACCTGCGTCGCCTCGCGCAGCAGATCGATTGCGATGGGCGATGCGCCGTAGAGAATGTGACGCAGCCGTCGATAGTCGATCTGCCTCACGCGAGGCTGCAACAGCAGCTGATGCAACGCTGTGGGCACGACGAACAGCCGCGAGACGCCTTCGTGTTCGATCGCATCGAGCACCTGCGCAGGATTGAACTCCCGCAGCACGATGGTTTTCGCACCGCTGAAGAAGCCAACGATGGCCCAAGCGATGCCTCCGACGTGGCCGACCGGCAGCGCGACCAGGTTCACGTCGTCTTCCCGCCATTCGTTCCATTCCATTTGCGCGCGCATGCTGTCGCGCCGGCCGCTCAGAATGTTTCGATGGCTGAGCATCACGCCCTTGGGAACGCCGGTGGTGCCCGAGGTGTACAGCTGTATCACCACCGATGCCGGATCGACCGCCAGCCCGGCATCTGACGCCGGCATGGCATCGCGCCACTCAGCGTAGCGTGCGAGGTCCGCGTGACCTCGCTCCATGGCGATCAGGTTTACGTCGCTGGACAGCGCCTGCCGGAAGGCGTCGAGCTTGTCGAACTGATCGCTGCCGACGAACACCATTCTCACATCGGCATCCAGCAGAATCTGTTGCATCTCGGCGAGCGCGAGCCGCCACTGCACCGGCACCAGGACCACGCCGGCCTTGGCCGCGCCAAACATGAGCTCGAAAAACTCATCGGTGCCCTTGCCGATGTAGGCGATGCGGTCCGCCGGCCGGCAGCCTGCGGCGCTGAGCGCATTGGTCACCCGATTGCTGGCCCGCTCCAGCTCGCCCCACGAAGTGACGTGGCCCTCAAAGGAAACAGCGATGCGCTCGGGACGATACCGAGCGTGGTAACGCACGATATCGCCCAACGCGGGCATGGCGTCATAGTCGACTCGATCGGTCACGACTGAGCGCTCGCCATCGATCCGTCCCCCGTGGTCGCCGTGAATCGTTTATAGAGATAGTTGGCCGGCAAGCCCATTCGCCGGCTCGCCAGCGTCGGCGCAGCGTTGGGAATGGGCACTCGCTCGAACAGCGCGCCGAGCGTTCTCAACAGTCGCTGTTCCCAGGGCTTCAGGCGCCATTGCCTGCCTTGCAGACCGAGCCGCTCGATCAGCCATGCTGGCAGGAGATGGATCCCGGCTCGCACCATAGTCGATTGCAGCGGCTTGAGAAACAGCGGCAGCGCGGACGTCCGCAGCACGATCTCCAGAAACTGCAGAATGATGGGATGCGCCTCCAGGTGGGGCTGCATGCGTTCGAACTGTTGCTGTTGCTCGGCCTTGGATTGCGGCGCCCCGTGCGCGAGAAACAGCCGGGCCGACGCCATCGATTCCCGGTAGAAATGATCCCGTTGCGCATCCGATAAGGGTCGGCAGTAAGCGGCATACGCTTCCATGAAGCCATAACTCACCGTGCACTGGACCCAATTCAACAACTCGGGATCGTTGGCCCGGTACGGCGTCCCCTTCGGCGTCGTTCCCTCAACGCGCGCATGCATCGCGACCACGCCCCTGATCAGCTTCTCCGCCACCGCGACCGGCGCATAGACACTCACGTGAGTCATCAGCCCGGTCCGCTGCATCCGGATCAGCGGATCGGTGGGAAAGATCGAATGTTCCCAGACGCCGGTGCGCACCCGTTCCTCGGCCAGCTCCAGCAGCACGGCGGTAATGCCGCCGATGAACAGCGAGATCGGATTCTTGAACACCTGCCAGGCGAGCGAATCGGGCGGGTACAAGGCGGGTGCGCCGCTCGGATTCAGAAAATCCACTTGCGGAACCGGTCGTCGCTGCGGGGCCCGGGGCTCGTTACTCATTTGCTTTCCTTCATTCAACGGTGAACACGCACGTCCCTATCGTTTACCCGCCCGGCCCGGGCTTTGAATACTATCGAGCCAAACAGGGGGCTCTGCCCGGCCCCGGCGGCCCACAGATCGTCGGAACGGACGACTTTCGGACCGGCCCCCGAACGGCATGATCCGGTCGGGGGACTGCAATGAACGCGATGCCATCGAGCTCGTTCGAGCCTGGGATCATCGACACGGCGCGTGAGATCGCCGCACGCGGCCGCGCCATCGGCTTGCCGATGATCGCCACCTGGGCCGACATCAGTAGCGCCCGTCCCGCGACGGTGGGCCGGAACATCCCCGTCACCACGCTGTTCGAGTTCGCCACGGATGCCCGCGAATATTGGCTACAGCCGGACCTCGCGCTCGAAAACGCCATCGTCGCCATCATTCGCTGGACCGCCGAACCGTTCTATTACGATCGCGGCGAAATCGGCGGATGGCGCACGCTGCACATCGCCCCGGAGCTGGAACGGCAGAAGAACCGCATGACGTTGAGCATTCGCGGCGCCATCGTCGCGCCGATTCATCTGCCGGGCAGCGTCATTGGCGCGGTCGTCTGGGCGACCGACCAACCGCGCGACAACGTGCGCGAACTGTTCGACAAACATGCAGCGGATCTGCACGTGCTGGCGTTGCGGTTCATTTCCGCCTGCAACGCCGCGATGTATGGCGAGCCGAGCATTCGTTCCTACCGGCTCACCCGCCGTGAAATCCAATGTCTGAAACTCGCCGCCGCCGGCAAGACCGACGAGGAGATCGCCATCATCCTCGATGTCGCCATTCCCACGGTGCGCTTTCATCTGAAGAAAGCGGGCGACAAACTCGGCGAGAGCGGTCGGATTCGCATCGTGCATCACGCGACCGCTCTCGGCTTCATCAGCATGCGTTTGTAACGCTGCGCACGGTCCGCTGCCAATTGCTCCTGCATTGCCAGCATTTCCACCATCCCTGGCGGTCAGAACTTCAGCCCGATGGTCGCGCCATAGGTCCGCGGCGGGCTGGGGAATCGGACGACCACGTTTGCGTTGCTCGCCACGGCGGTCCAATAGTATTTGTCCAGCACGTTGCGGGACCAAAGGGTGAAGGACCAGCGATCCTCCGCGCCTCGCAGTCCGATGCTGACGTTCGCAACACCGTAGGCAGGAATCTTGTAGAGATCGATATCTTCGAAGATGGTGTTCGACTTGCTTTGATAGCGGCCGTTCAAAGTCATCTCGAGATTCAGGCCATTGCGGAGCGGACGCAGGTAGAGCAGCGAGAGACTGCCCTGGAGTTCCGGGCTGTAGATGAACTCGGCGCCATCATAGTCCTGCGGCTGCCCGGCGGCGTTCGTGCCCATATAGTCCTGCACTTCCGTCTGCAGCCAGAGCGCGGTGGCTGCGATCGTGATGCCCTTCACGGGCTCCCACGTCACATCGCCTTCCACACCATACGCTTGGGATTTCGGCACGTTGTCGAGGCGAGTGAGCGCCGTGTAGATCGGATCGGCGAAATACGTGCCGATCTGCTTGTCCTCGTAGTCGTAGTAGAAAGCCGCGAGATTGGTCTGCAGGGTGCGATCCGCTCCCGTTGCCTTCAGGCCGAGCTCATAGGCCGTCAGCAACTCCTGTTTCACAGGCGCGTTCTGTCGCGCGATGTTCGCAGGATTGATCGGCGTCGTGCCCGCCTTCGCGCCACGCGACACCGACGCGTAGATCAGCGTGCTATCCGCCGGGGTGAAATCGAGCGAGGCGCGCCAGGCCACGTTGCTCTCATCGAGCGTCGAGACGATTTCATGGAACGTGCCGGTGACTGGATCGAACGTGTGGCACTGGCCGGCGGAGATCGGCGCGCTCAGGATGCCGTAGTTCTGTAGAAACAACGCACGATTCACCACGTTCACGTTCGGCAGCATGCTGCCATTGAAGTCGCGGGAGCAGCCGCGATAGTCCTGGCGATCTTCCGTGTAGCGCACCCCCGCGTTGAGTTTGAACAGATCGTTCAAGCGCCAGCCGGCGTTGGTGAAGACGCTCCAGGTTTCCGTATCGATGTTGCCCACATCTTCATAGGTGCGAAACGACCGCGCCAGGTCGGCCGCGGTGTAGCCACAACAATTGAACGGTGTCCCGAGCAGCGGCAATCCCACCGTCCGGATCAGCGACACGTTGGCGTTCTGACCGAGCAGCGTCCGATTGGAATCCAGAATCTCGTCCTGCGCGTAGTAGGCGCCGACCAGCCAGTTGACGTTCTCGGTCGCGCCTTCGATGTGCAGATCCTCGGCCAGCGAACGGATCTTGCCGGTCGCTTTCTGCACCAGGATTTCATAGGGCGCGCCGCTCCAGTCGAACAGCGCCTCGCGCTCGAACTCGTTGTAGCTCGACAAGGAGACCAGCTTGACGCTGTCGGAAAGATCCTGGTCGATGCGCAGCTTCAAACCCGTGAAAGGATTGTTCTCGCGCAGCGGTCCAGCCAGTCCTACGCCAACGCCGATATCGGTCGAGCGCACGGATTCGGGCGCCCAGTCGGCATCCGTCGCATCGTCCGGCGGATTGCTACGGATGAAGTTCACCAGGCCCGGCGCGTTGAACGGGCTGTTCGCGGTGGCCGGGGTGAAGCCGATGCCCTGCCCCGCGACGGTGTCGGATTCGTTGCGCCAATAGGTCGCCGAGAAATCGATTTGAGTGCTGTCGCCGGGCTGGATGGCCAACGACGCACGCACGCCATGTTTCGATATCTCGCCCAGCCGCTCGCCGCGGCTCGCGCTGCGCTGCCAGCCTTCGCCACTGTTCTCGCTTCGAACGGCAATTCTCGCCTGAACGCGTTCCGACAGCGGTCCGGAGATATAGCCGCCGACGTTATAACTTTGATAGTTGCCCACATCGGCGCTGACCGCCGCGGCGAAGGCATCGGTCGGCCGCGCCGTGATGAAGTTGATCAGGCCCGCCGTGGTATTGCGACCGTACAGCGTTCCCTGCGGTCCTTTCAGCACTTCGACGCGCTCCAGGTCCATGAGCGGCCCGGTATTCATGATGGGATAGGCGTAGGCGACCTCATCCACATAGGTGCCGACGGTTGAAGTGGCGGAGAGATTGATCGTATTGAAGCCGATGCCGCGCATCGTATAGGTCGGCACGCCCTGATAGCTCTGCGACACCGTGAAGCTCGGGACCACGCTGGTCAGGTCGGCGACGCTATCGACCCGCAATGCTTCGAGCTTCGAGGCATCGAACGCCTGGATCGCCAGGCCGACATCGTTGATCGATTCCGCACGCCGCTGCGCGGTGACCATGATTTCCTCGAGCGTTCCGCCCGACTCCACCGTCGATTCCTGAGCGCCGGCGGCCCTGCTGAACGCAGCCAGCCACAACAGCGACGCGAAACTCATCCCCACTCCGATTCCTCTGCGCATTACTCCCCCGCGGCTGGCGCCGTGAATGTTCATCTTTATAGGGTCGTCTTTGTATGGGTCGCGTCCTACGTTGGCAGCTCGGGCGGCCGGCGCACAGCTGTTGACCTTGATAGCAGTCAGCCGGCGGGGACCTCGCTAGGATGGGTGGCGCGGCAGGGAACTTTGGAAACAGCCGCCATTGCGCTGGAGCTCAGGGGGCCAATCGTGTCGCATCGTTTGAATCGAAACGCACCTCACGACACCACACCCGAGTCGAGCACCACTCGTCGCCGCTTCCTTCAATACACCCTCGGCGGGTCCGCGACGCTGGTCTTGGGCGGCGCGTTCGTCGGCGCCGACGACGCCGAGGCGTCAGTCTCATTGCCCGAGCTGGGCGAGATCCTCGACTTTGCCGATGTCATTCGGCTGGCCGAAACGCCCTACGCCAACAACCTGGTGCTCGAAGTCACGGCCGACAACCGCGTTCGTTTCGAGCTGCCACGACTGGATAAAGGACAAGGCATCGCTACCGCATTCGCAATGTTGGTGGCTGACGAACTGGACGCGGACTATGCAAGAACCGACGTAGTACTCAGCGACCGCCGCGCCGATCGGCCGTTTTCCATCACGGGCAACTCCGCTGCGATCCGCGCACTTTGGGGCCCGGTCCGCAGTTTGAGCGCTCAAGCCCGCGCGCGCCTCGTTACCGCCGCGGCACGCCGCTGGAATGTCAGTGCGAGCAGCTTGAGGACTTCGCAATCGAAAGTGATTGCCACGGATGGGCGCAGCGCAACCTATGGCGAGCTCAGTGCGGATGCGGCGCTGGTGTTGGTGCCGCTGATTTCCGTCACGCCGAAGTCGATCAGTCAATACAAGGTCGTGGGCACTGCGCGTCCTCGCAAGAACGCGCGTGACATCGTCACAGGCGCTCAGAAATATACGTTGGATGTCGATGTCCCAGGCGCGATGCCGACTGTGGTGGCTCGCGCTCCAGACATCAAAGGCGCCGTACTTTCATGGAATGGCAGCGTAGCCTCATCCATGCCAGGCGTGCTCGGCATCGTGCCCCTTCCAAACGGAATCGCGGTCACTGCACGAACATTCAAACAGGCGTTCGATGCGCGCGATGCCCTTCAAATCACCTGGCGCCCCGGCCCCGTTCGCGGGCTCTCCGACGCCAACGTCCGCAGCACTCTGCAACAGATCAACACGCCGCTCACGCCGGTGCTGCCCCTGGTTGGGTCGCTCACCGCCACTTATGAGTTTCCGTATCTCGCCCACGCAATGATGGAAGTCATGGCTGCGGTCGCCGATGTTCGCGGCCAGTCCGCCGAGATCTGGTACGCGTCTCAATCGCCCAACTACATCGCGGCGGAGATTGCGCAAGCCATCGGCATTCCAGCATCGAAAGTGAAGATCCACGTGCCTTTTGCGGGCGGCTCCTTTGGCCGGCGCCTGTTTGGCGAGGTCGCCATCGAAGCGGCGTTGGTCTCCAAAGCGCTGGGCAGGCCGGTCAAACTGATGTGGACACGCAATGACGATATGCGACATGGCCGATTCCGGCCGATGTCTCGTTGCGCGATCCGCGCATCGTGGCTGGCCGGTGCGACGCTCTCCTTCGAGCATCACGTCGCGGCGGCGAGAAACGACTTCAGGCACGGCCTGGGCGACGCGCTGAGCGCCGCGGGCGTCAACGTAGTGCCCGACCTGTTCAATCAAGTGGGCTTCGTCACCATGATCTCGCTGCCCTATCGTTTCGGCAGCACCAGCACCAAGCTGGTGGAGCGAGAGTTCAATGTGCCCACCGGCAGCTGGCGTTCGGTGTACTCCGGCGTCATGACCGCGGCCAATGAGATCTTCATCGATGAGATGGCGCGGGCGCGAGGTTACGACGAAGTCGACTTTCGTTTGCGTCATCTGGACTCCGCGGCGGCCGAGCGTTGTTTGCGGCACGTCGCATCGGCCGGTTCCTGGGGACGCGCGATGCCACCGGGGCACGCGCAAGGCATTGCCATCCACGCGGAGTATCGCTCGGCGGTCGCTTATCTCGTCGAGATCGACACCACCGGTCCGGAGCCTCGCTTGTCGAAAGCGTACTGCGCCGTCGATGTCGGCGTGCCGGTCAACGTCAGCGGCCTGTCGGCTCAAATGCAGGGCTCGTTGATCGATGCCTGGTCTTCGATGTTTCGTGCCGGCAATCACCTCGACGACGGCCGGATCCGGGAAGGCAGCTTCGGTGACTTTCTCTGGTCGCGCATGAACCACTCGCCGATCACAACCGAGGTGCATGTCTTTCCGGCAGAAGCTGGAGCGCAGCCCGGTGGAGCTGGCGAACTCGGCATCACCGCGGCCGCTGCCGCTTGTGTCAATGCTTATGCCCGCGCTACCGGCACGCGGCCGCGTCGCTTTCCGATTCAGGAGTTCGCCTGATGCCCGTTTACACCTTGACGGTGAATGGTGAAGAACGCGTCGTCGACGCGCCGGCGGACATGCCGCTGTTGTATGTGCTGCGTGATCTGCTGGGGATCACTGGTCCCAAGTACGGTTGCGGCGTAGGCATCTGCGGCGCGTGTACCAGTCACATCGGCGACAACGTCGCGCGACCCTGCATCGTGCCGATCCAGAGCATCGGCGCTCAACCGGTCACCACGATCGAGGGACTCGCGAACGGCGGCGTGCTGCATCCGGTTCAACAAGCGTGGATCGATGAAGATGTCGCGCAATGCGGGTTCTGTCAGCCGGGCCAGATCATGACTGCAGTTCGGCTGCTCGAGCAGCACTCGAATCCAACGGACGCGCAGATCGATGCTGCGATGTCGGAGAACGTTTGTCGCTGTGGCACGTATGTGCGCATTCGGGCTGCGATCAAACGGGCTGCGGCCGCGAGCGGATCAAGATGATCGACAACTAGTCTCGGTTCAGAGGCGAACCAAGGGGGATCCAATGAGATCAGAGCAACACCGGGCGCGCAGCAAGGTGCCGCGCGCTTCAATTCTTATGGTCCTGAGTTTGTCCGCCGGTCTCGCGACCGGCGCTCAAGCTGCAACGGACCTCATCAAGAGCAGCCGCGGCGGCTCGCAACTCTGGGACTGGTGCGAAGGCAAGACCGATGCCGCACTCTTGCCGCCGGATCCGCGATCGCTGGTCAAGCCTGGCATCGGCACCGGGCGTGCGGTCGCTTTCAACGCGTTCTGGAAGGACTGCCACACCGATCCAGTGGCAGTTAAAGAAGCAGGTCATCCAAAGACCTGCGGCGAATTGCGCCAGCGTTTCTATCGTGGCGATGGCTTGCTCGACACCGGTTCGCGCACGGTCGCCGCACTCTTCACGGGCAACGATCCGACCACGGTCGAATCGTTGTTCGGCGCAGCCACGCTCACTGCCGCTCAATACAACTCGTTGTGGGTGAGCTGGGATGGCTTCCTGCTGCGTCCGGATAACTTCGACGAGCTGGTCGCCGAGCGTTATGGCTCGGTGTTCGGCACGGGACGCAATCCCTATCCCAAACCCTTGGAAGATCCGAACCGGACCAATGGCGGCACCGGCCGCTTGCCGGAAATGTTCACACAGCTGCGCAATCCCGACGGCTCGTGGAGTGGACGCATCGGCATTACCTGCCATGCGTGTCACAGCGGATCTGCGAATGGCGTGCAGACTCCGGGAAGCGGCAGCAGTCTCCAGGACCTGCACCTGCTCCTGCGCGATGCCGTGCCGCTTGGATATTTGCCTTCGCTCGCGTCCCTCGCGAACCTGACGCGAACCCGCGGAACAAACAACGCGAGTGACATCAACCTCGCCTTCCTGTTTCCCGATGAAGGTTTGATATCGATCGAGACCGCGCTCGGCGTGCTCGCCTCCGGCTCGACGGCCTCCATGGACACACCGGCGTGGTGGAACATGGGCCATCGCCCGGTGAAGTTCGTCGACGGCGTATTCCCAATGGATGCTCCGCGCGTCGACATGGTGTTCTACACGCCCGCGTTCGGTCTGTTCGGCTCGCTCGGTGGCCCGCTTTCCGAAGCCGGGCAAACGTGGATGCGCGCGCACGGACCGGAGGCGAATACGTGGGTCGAAGCCCTGAAGGCGCCTGCGTATCCAGCGGCGGTCAATACCACGCTCGCCGAAGAAGGTGCGGTGTTGTTTCATACGCTCAATCTGTGGGCCTCGAACCGCAACAACCCGGTGCCCAAGCCGAGTGAAGGCAACGGCTCGTGCGCGAGTTGCCATGGTGCGTATGCGCCACGTTACGTGAACGATCCGACCTTCCTTGCTACCCCTGCGCTCGAGGGCATGGCCTCCTATATCACTCCGCAGCGGATCATCCAGACGGACGTGGTCCGGCAGGAGACCAACAACGAAGCCGTGCAGGTCGCGGGCGCCAATAATTTCTTCGGCTACCCGACCACCGCCGGCACGGCCAACGATTGCGGCCCGCAAAACCGCTCGGATCTTCGCGGCAATCGCGAGCTCGGCTACCTGGCTCCGCCGCTCTACGGCGTCTGGGCGACCGCGCCGTATATGCACAACGGCTCGGTGCCGAATCTCTGGGAACTTCTGAAGCCCGCGGATCGCAAGCCGCTTTGGAAGCGCAAATCCAAAACGCCGCGCTGGGATCAGACCGGTCGCGCTATCATGGGTTACGACACCAGCATGGCGGCCTTCGACACAACGAAAGTGGGTTGGAAGTATGACGTGGTCCAGTGCAAGCGCCCGTCGCTCCTGGACCCGCTGCCATCGCAGTATCTGCGCTGCGATCCGCAGGACGATCTGCTGCTGTCGTGGTACGACGCCTTGCTGACCAACCTGTACGGCAACGTGATCCTGGCCTGGAACGTGCTGTTCCCGCCGACCATCACGAACACGGACATCGAAGAGCGCAAGATCTATAACAGCTATATGTTCGGCCAGGGCAATGGCGGCCACACGTTCAACTCCGTGCTCACGGACAACGAGCGCAAGGCCCTCATCGAGTATATGAAGACGTTGTAAGCGTCGCGCAGGCAACGGAGAGACGAGCGCATCGGGGCGCTCGTCTCGATCTTCACGACCTCGCGACGGTGGCCCTCCTTGCGCGCAGCTGTTCGTTTTCGAACACCCCAGGCTCGCGGCCGACTTCCGGCTGGCGCTAACCGGTTGATCCTTACGCGATTTCATCGTACTGCACGGGCGCTTAGACTAGTCAGCCTCGAGCAGATCGATGGGGTTACTCCGTGTGGCGAAACTATCTGAGCGCGGCGCTCCGCAACCTGTCGCGCAATCGCCTTTACGCCGCGATCAACATCGTCGGCCTGGCGATTGGCCTGGCGGCGGGGATCTTCGCAGGCTTGTACGTCCGTGAGGAGTTGAGCTACGAGCGATTCATCCCGGGTCACGAGAGTATCTATCGCGTCTCGATGACGCGGCAGGTGCCTGGCGCGCCCGCTGCGGCTTTCAGCACGGCCTATCATCGGGTCTCGGAATGGCTCGAGAGCGACTTCCCCGAGATTCAGGCGAGCAGTCGGCTGTGGATCGTCCGCAAAGCCGTGCGCCATGGCGAATTCGAAGCGCAGCAGTCCGTGGGCTTCGCCGACCGGGATTTCTTCCGTGTCTTTGCACTGCCCGCGATCGCCGGCGATCTTGCCACCGCACTGAGCACGCCCGACGGCATCGTGCTCACTCGCCAGGCGGCTCGAAAGTATTTCGGTGAGGACATGCCCATCGGCAAGACGCTGGAGCTGGACCGCAGCGCCGTCATGCGCGTCACCGCCGTGATAGAGGACCTGCCCTCCAATACGCATCTGAACTTTACCGTCATCGCATCCAACGCGCGGCTGCTGCAGGAACTGCAGCCGCTCCCGGAGTTCAACGTCCGGAAGTTCGAAGCGCATACCTATTTCAGCCTCGATCCAGCCACATCGCTGCAGTCGTTGCGAGAGCGCATGACGGGCTTGATCGATCGTCATCAGAAATTTCCACCCGGCATCCAGCTGCAGGTGGATGTGCTGCCCATCGACGACATTCACCTGAAATCCTCGGCGCAGTTTCCACTCGAGCCTCCCGGCGATCTCAAGACGGTCTATGCGATCGCGGCCGTCGGCATCCTGATCGTCCTGATCGCCGGCATCAACTTCGTGAATCTGATGACATCACGCGCCTCACAGCGGGCAGTCGAGGTCGGCGTACGCAAGGCCGCGGGTGCGAGCAGGCGCGATCTGGTGTTGCAGTTCATCGGTGAGTCGCTGATCCATGTGACGATTGCGATGCTGGTTGCAGTCGCCGCGGTCGAGCTGCTGATGCCCTACTTCAATGCGCTGCTGGATCGCAGCCTGAGTGGCGATCCGACAGCGACGATCCAGTTCGAATACTGGCGAGACCCGATGCTCGCGCTCGCCCTTGTTGCTGCCGTCCTCATCATCGGCCTCGCGGCGGGCTTTTATCCGGCGATGGTCCTGTCCGCATTCCGCCCGATCGATACGCTCAAGACCGGGATCGTGCGGAGCGCCGGCTCCTTCACGGTGCGTCAACTGCTGGTCGTGCTGCAGTTCGGCGTTCTGGTGCTGCTGATCCTGGCGACCGCGGTCATTCATCGTCAGACGCAATTTGCTTTGAATGAAGGCCTGCGCATCGATCGCAATCAAGTGCTGCTGGTGTCGTTCAGAGACGCCAGAACCCGGCAAGGATTCCAGGAGGCTCTGCGCGAGGTTGCAGGCGTCGAGGCCGTGACCAGCTCGCATACGGCACCCACCAACCGAGGAACCATTCAACTCACCGCCGAGCGTGCCGGCGGCTCTCCAGCAGCGCTGCAATTCACGCCGGTCGACTTCAACTTTCACGAGTTCTACGGGCTGCAGCCGCTCGCCGGTCGATTGTTCTCACGCGAGCGCGGCACCGATGCCGTGCCGGCCAATGCGACTTCCGCTGTCGCTAGCGGTGACGGAGCTGCGCAATTGGCGTTGATCGTCAACGAAGCCACAGTACGCACCCTCGGCTTTGCGACGCCCGATGCGGCCGTCGGGCAGATCCTCAAGATCAAGGAATGGTCGCCGGATCTTCAGTATTCGATCGTCGGTGTCATCCCCGATTTTCCGGTCGACTCCATTCGAGTTGCGGTCCAGCCCACCGTGTACTTCGTGGATCAGAACCGGCTCAGCATGATCAGCGTTCGGTTGAATGGCCGCGCCATTCCAGAGACGCTGACCCAGATCAATCGACTCTGGCAACGCATCGGCGAGCCGCGGCCCATCGAGAGCCAATTTCTGGATGAGTATTATGAGCTGCTCTACACGGACGTGAGACAACAGGCGCGGCTCTTCAACGGCTTCACGGTCATCGCGCTGATCATCGCCTCTTTGGGATTGTTTGGCTTATCCGTATTCTCGGCCCAGCAGCGCACCAAGGAAGTCGGCATTCGCAAGGCCATGGGCGCGGGCACCCAAGAGATCATGCGGCTGTTGTTGTGGCAGTTCCTGCGCCCCGTGCTGATAGCCATCGTACTCGCGCTGCCGTTGGGAGCGTGGCTGATGCAGCGGTGGTTGAGCGGCTTTGCTCAGCGCGCATCGATCGAGGCGTGGCTGTTGATTGCAGCCGGCGCCGTGGTCGTGTTGATAGGTGCGTTGACCGTCGCCGCCCACGTCATATTAGTCGCAAGATGGCGACCAGCCGCGGCATTGCGCTACGAATAATTCCTGCGATGAAGTTCCTGCTCGGCGCTTGGATGCACCGGATACAATCCGGCTCCCAGTACGTATGCAGGATCCGAGACGATGAGACTATTGGTTGCGGGATTGGCGCTTGCCACGACCTTGTGCTTGGGCGCATGCGCGGAGATGTCGCAGGTTCTGCAGTCGGGCGCGGGCGGCATGGGTACCGCTGGCAGTTCCAATCAATCCACTCTATCGCGCGCGGTGAAAGAGTCGCTCGAGCTGAGCAGCACCCGAGCGGCGGATCTGCTGTCCAAGACTGGCGCATATCAGAACAGCTCGCTCTATCGCATCCGACTGCCCGAGCCGGTCCAGCCGATCGCCTCGCGCCTGCGGCAGTTTGGGCTGGGCGGTCAGGTCGACCAGATCGAGAAGCTCATGAACCAGGGCGCCGAGCATGCCGCCGTCGAAGCCAAAGGAATTTTCATCGGCGCGGTGCGAAGCATGACGCTGACCGATGCGATGGGCATCGTGCGCGGCAACGACACGGCCGCAACCGCCTACTTCCGCCAGCACACCGAGACCGAGCTCCGACAGAAATATCTGCCGATCATCCAGAGCAATCTGCGGCAGATCGGCTTCTACAACCAGTACCAGCAGCTGCTCAGCGCCTACAAACAATTGCCGCTCACCAACAAGCCCGACCTGGACCTGGAACAGCACGTGCTCACCCAAAGCCTCAACGCGCTGTTCACCCAAGTCGGCGAGGAAGAAAAGGCAATCCGCAAGGATCCCATCGGCCGCGGCAGCAGCGTGATCGCCGCCGTGTTCGCCCGTTGAGACGCTACTCCGCGGGCTGCCGGATGATGGTCTTCCATTTGTCCGGCGCCGCCCGGCGGATGTCGCTCAAGTAGATCTCGTGATGCTTGCCGGCAAGCTTCAATCCTTGAGCTTCGATAAAGCGGTGCAGCCTTGCGATCGTCGGCCCTTCTGCGGTGAACGGGCCGATGTGCAGGATCTGCGCCGCTTTGCCTTCCGCGAAGGCAGCGAACTCCACTTTGGAGAGCGCCGGTAGATCTTTCTTTCGAGCCAGCTGCGCTCTGCACGACTCGACCAGCGGCTCGGTCACGAGCGGCGGCTGCAGGATCATCAGCGTCCACAGCCACTCGTCCTTACGGGTGACGCTGAACTGTGTCATGTCCTCCATCCACCACAACCCCTCCAGCGGCATGACGCCATAGTCGATCGCCGCCTCGCCCTTCTTGATGGCGAACTTGATCGTGTACGCCAGACTGAAGAGCGCTTCCACAGCCTCACGATACGCGCTCGACGTATTCGGATCGCCGGCGCCATCGATCCGCAGATAGCGCAGCGTCGGGACGACGATCAGCGCGGGTTCTTTGGCCGACGCGGCGTACAGATGCTTGAGCTCTTTCTTGTAGTCGATCTTGTTCACGGCCGGACTGTATCCACGCCGCTCTATTCGTGCCACAGTTCCACCATCCGAACTCCGGAGGCAGGCGATGAAACACTTTCTGCTGTTCTACGAAGTTGGCGCGGACTATGTGGAAAAGCGGGCCGAGTTCCGGGAGGCCCACTTGACCAAGGCGTGGGAGTCGAGCGCCCGGAATGAAATGGTCCTGGGCGGAGCCCTGGCCGATCCGACCGACGGCGCGGTGATTCTGTTTCGCGGCCAGTCCCGGGATGTCGCGGAAAACTTCGCTAAGTCGGATCCGTACGTCCAGAACGGATTGGTGACTCATTGGTACGTGCGCGAGTGGTCCACGGTGGTCGGCGAAATGGCCGCGCATCCGGTCCCGCCGACGGGTTGAAGCGTCACTCGCCCGTCTGACTATGCGGGCTATCGACCGGCTTGGACTCCGGCGAGCCGCGCTGCCGTAGAAAGATGCTCAGCACCACCATGGACCAGATGGCCAGAAACTCGCTTTGCCAGTTCTGAAAGGACTGGAACCAGAACTGCGTGCGGCCGAGGAATTCCCATACTGAGACTTCCGCCGCGCCGTGCAGACGCTGCTCCTCATTGAAGGCCGCCGTTCCACCCAGGGCATGCGAAATGAAAGACACCAGGAACAGCGCAAGAAACGCCAGGCTCAGCGAATACTCATAGAGCCGAAGTCGCCAGCCGCCTGCTTTCACCGGGCCGGGTGCGTCCTTGCGGCGGCTGAGCCGTGGATCGCGATCCACTTCTTCGGGCTTGTCGGGCGACTTCGATTCGGCCGAACCGCGCTGGTAGAGAAATACTGTAAATAGTACGTAACCGAACATCTGCAGGAACTCGCTCTCCCAGTTTTCGGCGGTCGCCTCCACGAAACTGCCGCTGCTCAAATAGTCGACCAGGGTCGGCGGCGCTGCGCCATGATCCCGCTGCTCGTCGACCTCGGCACGCCAGCCCGTGAATGCCTGCGCCGCCCAAAAGAGCAGAAAAAGCGCGAACAACACCAGGGAGAGCCCGTTATCGCGCCAGAGCCGTTTCATCCGGATCCTCCATCGTCGCCTGCCTGTTGAATTCTCGTAGGCCGAGCCAGGATCCACGCAAGCGGAAAAAAGACAGGCGGGACGCGGACATAGCGGCCCGCGGGACAGGGTTTGCGGCTTCCCGAACCCCTCTATAAGATGCGCGGCCTCCATGGAACCCGTCGTCAACATCGCCGCCTACAAGTTCCTGCCGCTCGAGGGCTTGAAGGCCCTGCGCACGCGCCTGCAGGACCTATGCAAAGAGGCGGAGCTCAAAGGCAGCATTCTGCTCAGCCCCGAAGGCATCAACCTGTTCGTCGCGGGCGGCGGGCCACAGATCGAAAGGCTGCTGGCCGAGCTGCGCAGTTGGCCGGGGCTGGCGGATCTGCAGCCGAAATTCAGCCAGACCGATCACCAGCCGTTCAATCGGATGCTGGTGCGGATCAAGCAAGAGATCATCGCCTTCGGCGTGCCGGGCATCGATCCGGCGCGGCGCACGTCGCCGAAACTCGCCGCCACGCAGTTGAAGCAATGGCTGGACGAAGGCCGCCCGCTCACGCTGCTCGATACCCGCAACGATTATGAGATCAAGCTGGGCACGTTCAAGAACGCGCTGCCCATCGGCATCGATCACTTCCGAGATTTCCCCGAAGCCGTCGCCAGGCTGCCGGAGGAACTGAAAGAGCAAACGGTGGTGATGTTCTGCACCGGCGGCATCCGCTGCGAGAAGGCCGGACCGTATATGGAACAAGCCGGCTTCAAGCACATCCTGCAGCTCGACGGCGGCATCCTGAAGTATTTCGAGGAGGTCGGCGGCGACTATTACGACGGCGAATGTTTCGTGTTCGATCAGCGGGTCGGCCTCGATCCGAAACTGGGCGAAACGCATTCGACGCAATGTTTCCATTGCCAGTCGCCGCTGACGCCGGCCGAGCAGGCCCATCCGCACTATGTGCCGGGCAAGTCCTGCCAGTATTGCTACAAGACACCGGCCGAGCAGATGGCGCTGAACATCGAGCGGCGCCATGAAGTCATCCGCAAGCTCACTCATCCCCTGCCCGGCAGCCAGCCCTACGATCACTTCAAACCGGTGAATGTGCCGGTCGATTGCGATGGCCAGACCATCGTCGAGGCGCTGCACCGAGTCGTCAGGCACATTCCCATCGAAGTCTGGGAACGCAAGTGTGCGGACGGCCTGGTGCTCACGGCGGATCATGCGCCCGTCGCCGCCACGCATCGAGTGAAGTCGGGAGAACGTTATCTTCACCGGCTCCCCGCGGTCATCGAGCCTGCGGTGAATATGGATGTGCGCATCCTTCATGAGGACGAAGCGATCGTCGTCGTGAACAAGCCCGCGCCGCTGCCCGTTCACTCCGGCGGCCGCTTCTATCGCAATACGCTGCAATGGCTGCTCTTCGACGTCTACGCGCCGCAGAAGCTGCGGCCGGCGCATCGGCTCGACGCCAACACCACCGGCATCCAGGTGCTGACTCGCACTCGCCACTTCGCTGGGCGCGTGCAGGATCAGTTCGCGCAGATGCAGGTCGAGAAGGTTTATCTGGTTCGCGTCAACGGCCATCCCGAAGCGGATGAGTTCACTTGCGAAATGCCGATCAGCAGAGAACCGGGCAAGCTTGGGTCGCGCAGTGTCGACCCGGCCGCGGGCCTGCCGGCGCATACCGATTTCCGTGTCCTGCGCCGTTTCAGCGATGGCACTGCGCTGCTCGAGGCTCGTCCTCGCACCGGGCGCACCAATCAAATTCGAATTCACATCGCCCATCTCGGCTGGCCGGTCTGCGGCGATCCGGCTTATCTCGCCGGCAGCGAAGTCGGCGAAACGCAGACGCTCAGCATCGACGCGCCGCCGCTGTGTCTGCACGCATTCGAGCTCACGTTCCGACACCCCGTGACCCGTCAGCCCATGACGTTCAGGGCGCCCCCACC
Source organism: Steroidobacter agaridevorans (assembly GCF_009932555.1). GTDB lineage: Bacteria > Pseudomonadota > Gammaproteobacteria > Steroidobacterales > Steroidobacteraceae > Steroidobacter > Steroidobacter agaridevorans. Next base: position 458,894 of record NZ_BLJO01000003.1, on the reverse strand, counting down.
CGCTTGGGCCGAAGATCAATTCTTCTGTAACGTCGGGTAGAACTGAACGAACGTCATATCCACCGCAGCGTTCGCTTTGTGACAAGCGAAGCACCTCGATTCCGGCATCGGTGTAGCGGTTGCATCCATGCCGACGTCGAAATAGGCCCAGCGATTCTTGAAGCGGGCGGAGTCTTTCACAGACACTTCGATGCCGTGCAGATCCGTCTGAAGATACCCTCGATTATTGGGCGGCCGCTGCGTCTCACTGCCGCGCAATTCCAAGACGAACATCGTGCCTTCGGGCCACGCGCGGTCGCGTAGGAACGCGTCGTACGCCGCCGGCTGAACGAAAACATTGTCGAACATGACATGGCCGGTCAGAGCGGCCGCCTGGGCAGCCGGACCGTAACTCATCCCCAGACCGGCGCTCACAAAACGCCAGTTCCGATAATCCACCGGCCGCTGCAATTTGCCGTCGGCGGAAAACTTCGCGCCCGCCAGTTTTGTCTTGGCCGGTTGCGTCGGCGCCGCCCGCAAAGCCATCGCCACGGGAACGGCAGCGCCTATGGCTAAAATCGCCAGCAGGACATGCATCGATCTGCGCATCGGACTATCCTTTGGAATCCAGGGGATGGGGACCGATCCATGCTGCAACGAGACGCTGGACGCGTATTGAAAAAACACAACATCGGCGGGCCCGGCAGCCTGATGGCCGCCGGCACTTTCTTCGGCGCCACGCGCCTGCAGCTTCGCTCGGGCGAATTCACGGTCAGCGCGGTCACTCATATGAATGCGCGCACGGTGCCGATGCATGCTCATGCGCACGCCTTCTTCTCGATGCTGATCAGCGGTCACTATCGAGAATGGTTTGGACAGGAACATTGGGACGCGCGCCCCCTCTCAATGGTCTTGCGCCCGGCGCAGGCCGAGCATCGCGACGAGATTGGCCCTGACGGCTCGGTGTTTCTTTGCGTGGATATCGCGCCAGCTTATTGGGAGGCGTTGACTGATTCAGGGCTCCGGTTACAGCGACGGGCCTTTGACGATCGCCCCATGTCTCGCGTTGCTTTGCGGCTGCTCAAGGAACTGTGCGAGAAGCGCGCGGGTTGGCAGAGCGTCGCGGAGTCGTTGGTAAACGAACTGGTGGCGGAGTACGCCGACGAATCACACCGCGTCGGACGACGCGATCCTCCGTTGTGGTTGCGGCGTGCTATCGAGATGCTTCACGACGAACCTGCACACCCATCGCTGCGCGCGGTTGCCGCCGATCTGGATCTGCACCCGGTGCATGTGTCGCGAGCGTTCAAGCAATACAAGGGCCTGTCGGTGTCTCAGTATTTGCGAGAGCTGCGGCTACAGCGCACAGCCCGTGAATTACTCGAGAGCCGCGAGCCGTTGGCTACAATTGCCCAAGACAACGGCTTTGCCGATCAGAGCCACATGACGCGCGACTTCATTCGCGCGACCCACTGGTCGCCGGCCAAACTCCGCTGTGAGTGTGAGCGGCTGCGATGAGCTCCCGGCTTATCGAACGATCCGGGTCAGATCTCGAATCGAACGACTGACGGCTTTGTCGCCGACAGCGGAGAGCTGCCCTGCCTGGTCGTCCCACTTCAATCGGGTCGTCCGTCCGATGCCTTTCTCATAGTCGTATGACACACCATCGTCGTCATAGAGCGTGAACTCCGCGTCCTTGCCGGGATAGACACGAATCTCCTTGAGCGCCTGCGCCGTCGCCGTACTCGGAATATCGACGCCCATCGGTACGATGGAGCCGGCGCGAACGAACAGCGGAATCACATCGACCGGTGCAGCGACAGTCACCGTCTGCCCGCCCGGCAGCTTCTCGTTGGTCCAGTAGTTGTACCAATCGCTGCCCGCAGGCAAGTACACCTCGCGGCTCTGCTGGCCTTGCTCTGTGACGGGCGCAACCAGGAACGCGGGGCCGAACATATACTGATCGCCGATACTGAAGACCTTCGGATCGTTGGGGAAATCCATGAACAGTGCGCGCATGAACGGCGCGCCCGTGTCGTAGGTTCGCTTGCCCAGCGAATACAAGTACGGCATCAGTGTGTAGCGCAGCTTCAAATACCGACTGATGATGGCCTCGGCCTCCTTGCCATACGACCAGACCTCGGCTTCTTTGCGCAGACCGTGGGCGCGCATGGTGGGCAGGAATGTTCCGTACTGATACCAGCGGACAGCCAGCTCCGGATAGTCATCGTAGTTGCCAATGACATTGCGCGCGTCAGATGGGTCGACGAGCGGCTTGTGCTCGGAGCGGTGACGCGGCGTGTGCCACTGCCAGCCGCCGATATCGTTGCCCCAGTAGGCGAGCCCCGTCGCGGTGAAGTTCAACCCTGTCGTCACCTGCTGCTTCAACGCTTCCCAGGTCGGATGGATATCGGACGACCAGAACAGATTGCCGTAGCGTTGCGATCCGAGGTACGCCGCACGCGCCAGGATCAAGTTACGCATGTTCGGGCGATCTCGCCGCGAGCCTTCGGCGACGCCTTGCGTATGAACCAGCGGATACAGATTGCGATATCGATCCCCCGACCCGATGCTGTAGAAGTAGCCATCCGGCACCAGGTCGGGCTCGGTCTCGTCCAGCCAAAACCAATCGAATCCTTGCGAAGCGATGTTGTCCCGAATCTTGCTCCAGAACCACTCGCGCGCCTCGGGATTGGTGCTGTCGAGCAAGGCGCCCGCGCGATCGTTGCGCACCGGCAGGCCATCGACCGGCCGGCCGTCGGCGTGTTTCAGCAAATAGCCCTTCGACGCCAGCAAATCGAAGTAGCGCGACTCGAGCTCGAAGCGCGGCCAGACGCTGATCATCGAGCGCACGCCTTGTCCGTTGAGCGTCCGGTTCATCGCCGCCGGCGAGGGAAAGTCGACCGGATTGATGTCGAGCTGGCCCATGCGGGTCCAGTAGAACCAGTCGACTACCATGATGTCGAGCGGATAGCCACGCTTGCGATAGCCGGCGGCCACGTCGAGCACTTGTTGCTGATTCTCGTAACGCGCCTTGCTCTGGATATAACCGAACGCCGCTTTCGGCGGCAGCGGCGTGACGCCTGTGAGCTTGCGATAGCCGGCGTAGATCTCGTCCACCGTCTCGCCCGCGATCACGAAGTACGAGACGCGCTCGCCGACTCTGGACTGCCAGCTGGTGCGCCCCTGCAATCCAGCCGAGATCGCGGTGCTGGAAGGATTGTCCCAGAGAATGCCGTAGCCTTTGTTCGTCACCAGGAACGGCACACAGACCGTCTCGCCGGCCGGCGCATCGTAGTTGTGCTTGCAGTCGATCGTGCGACCGCGGTGGTCGAGAATGCCTTCCTGATTCTGACCCAAGCCATAGTAGTGCTCGTCGGGGGGCGCGACGAAGCTCGCACCGACGCGGAATGTTTTCTCGCCGTTCACTGTGTGCGGCGACAGTTCCCAGCCGCTCATCTCAACGACGGTCTCGCCGCTCGGCTTGCGCACTGTGAGCGACACTGGCGGCAGCGACGGCGCGAAGTAACGTTGCATCTGATTCGGCGGCCCGGGATGAGGTTGCGCCTTCACCTCGACGGACAGCGCCGCTGATGAATAGATGTCGCCCGACGCTGCGACGTCATGCTTCCATCCCTTGGCGTCGGGATTGGCAACGAATCCATAGCCCGGGGGTGCGACCACCCGCTCCTTCTCCAGACTCAGCGTGACCCGCACCACATTCGGCGCATACGGCTCGATCGCGACAAAACTGCCGTTGCGATCGAGCAGCCCCAGAGGCTCGGCCGTGACAACGCCGCTCGAACACATCAGCGCCAGCGCGGCCAGCGCCGCGCGATTCTTTGGAATCATGCGATTGATCTCTCGATAGTCAGTCGTGGACATCGACGTTGCAATTGGATCAAGCAGCCTTGCAGTTACTTTCAATGAACTGCCGATGGCTGGGCAGGCGTGCAACGGCGGCATGTAGTTTACTTCGCAGGCTGTCGGCTTTCTGTTGTAACCCGGCGAGCGGCATGATGTCGGCCAGCGGATCCCATCGTTGCGGCTGAACGCCCTGGCCCAGCATGACTGCGACCCAGCTGGCGTCCGCGAACAGTTGCCCGTCATGCCGGGCGACTTTGCCTCGCGAACGAAACAGCTCGAGCCGGTGCGCCAGCGAGTCCGGAATCGACATGCGCCGGCAGTCGCGCCAGAACGGCTCGTCGCGACGGTTGGCCACGTAGTGCAGGATGATGAAGTCCCGGACCTGCTCGTACTCCGCGATGCTGAGCCGATTGAACTCCTCTTCCGCCGCGGGATCGCCCGATGTCGACAGCGGCATCAACGAAAGGAAACGGAATATCGCGGACTGCACCAGGTGCAGACTGGTCGATTCGAGCGGCTCCATGAAACCGCCCGCCAGCCCCAACGCCAGACAGTTGCCATTCCAGAACTTCTTGCGTCGTCCGGTAGTGAAGCGCAACAGACGCGGCTCGGCGAGAAGCTTGGCATCCAGATTGGCGAGCAGGAGCCGCGCGGCTTCATCGTCGCCGATGTAGTTCGAGCAATAGACATGCCCGTTGCCGGTTCGATGCTGAAGTGGAATACGCCATTGCCAGCCAGCTCGATGCGCCGTCGAACGAGTGTACGGCGCGAAGTCCTCATTGTTTCTCTCGCAAGGCACGGCAAGCGCGCGATTGCATGGCAGCCAGTGCGACCAGTCTTCGAAACCGGTACCCAGCGTGCGCTCGATCAGCAGCCCCTGAAAGCCGGAACAATCGAGAAAGAAATCGCCCGTGACGGTGCGGTCGTCGTGCAGACGCAGCCCCTTGATAGAGCCACGCTCGCCGTCACGGTCGACATGCACGATGCGTCCTTCATGCCGTACGACGCCCCGCTGTTCCGCGTAGTTGCGCAGAAAGCGAGCATAGAGCCCGGCGTCGAAATGATAGGCATACGTCAGCTGTGGCAAATCGTCCGGCATGGTCGGGAACGGCGGCAAGAACCGACCTTGCGCCGCTGCCACGGCTGTTGGCGAATAGTCATGGAGCGGATGCGGATGTCCGTGGGCATTCAGCCGCAACCAGAACTGATGAAACGAAACCCCATCGAGGTTCGCGCCGATCTCGCCGAACTGATGAAAGTATCGATGGCCGGCGTGACCCCAGTTCCTGAACTGAATCCCCAGCTTGAAGCTGGCCTGCGTGGCGCGGACGAACTCGCGCTCGTTGATCCCCAAGACCTTGTTGAAGAATTGCAGCGGTGGAATGGTCGCCTCGCCGACGCCGACCGTGCCGATCTCCTCCGACTCGATCAGGCTGATCGGATGCGCGCCCTTGAGCGCCTGCGCGAGGGCGGCGGCGGCCATCCAACCGGCCGAGCCGCCGCCGACGATCACGAAATGCATGTCAGAAGCTGGCTCTTACGAACACGTTGTAGCGCCGGTCCGCGCTCACCCAGTTGTGATAGGTGAGACCGGTGTTATCGACGAAGTTGTCGACCAGAATGCGGTATGGCGCATCGGTCAGGTTGACCGCCTGCAGACCCACCTTGAGCTTCTGCGACACGTTCCAGGTCACCGAGCCGTCGAGCTGTCCGTAGTCATCGGCCCAGGCCGGAATATTCAGATTGGCAGCCGCCATCGTGAGCACATACCGCTCGCGCCAGTTGTATGCCAGCCGCGCCTCGAAGCGCTGCGTGCTGTAGTACAGCTCGGCGTTGTAACTGGTCTTGCTCAAGCCTTCGAGCGGATAGCCGTCCAGCGCCGAGTTGTCGCGCTGGTTCTCATCGTACGGATTCGCCGCTATGTTGCGCGTGCCGCCGCTCTCTACATACGTGAACGCCGCCCGCGCTCCGAAGTTCTTGCCGAACCCGGGCAGGAAATCGAAGAAGCTGTTGTAAGCGACTTCGAAGCCCTGCACGTAGCCGCTGCCTTGATTCTCCGGCCGCAGCACCCGGACCGAGCGCGTCTGGCCGTTGTTGGTGTAATCCACCGTCGAGTTCAAGGAGGTTTCCATGAACCCTTCGAGCTGCTTGTAGAAAATCGCGCCGGTCAGCGAGTTGGTGGGATTGATATACCACTCCGCCGACACGTCGTATTGCCACGAGCGCATCGGCTCGAGATCGGGATTGCCCGCAAAGCCGTTGTACTGGTACACGCAAGTGCCGATCTTGGCCCCTTCCGGCAATTCGTTGCAGACGCCATTCGACATCAAACCGAGCTTCGCGGTGACGTTGATCGCCGGCAACAACAGCGGGAAGTCGGGTCGCGACAGCGAACGCGCCACGGCGAATCGCAGGAATACGTCGTCCCTCACTTTGTAGCGCAGGTTCAGGCTGGGCAGCACGTCGGTGTAAGTGTTCTCGTCGGTCGCCTCGTACGAAGCGCCGTTGGCAAACGCAGACTCATCGGGCGATCCGACCACGTCCGCGCCGCTGAACGTGAGCAACCCGGTGCCGAGATTTTCGGTTCGCACCACACGCACACCGACATTGCCGTCGAACTTGTTCTTCCCGAAATGCGCGGCCACGTAACCGGCCCAGGACTTTTGATTCTGGGTATTGACGCCCAGGCCATCGTTGCCGGGCGTGGTATCGGCAAAGTCGCCGTTCCACGGCGTCCAGTCGCAGCAATTCGTTCCAAACGTCTCGACGCTGTGGATCGTGCTTTCGAACGCCGCCCGTCCGCTGTACGCCGAGGAGTGCGGGAACACATAAGCGCTCGGCGCCTGCCCGCCGTGGAACCAATCCGAGAATCCCTGCTGGATATACGGCACGCTGGCATCGCCAAACCTCGTGTCGCCGCCGCCCCAGTTCTGCGCGACCGTTCCCCAGCGATAGCCCGTTTCGCGCGTCGTCGAGCTGTAGTTCTCGTGCCGAATGCCGAAGCGGATCCGATCCATCCAATCGCTGTTGTCGAAGGTGTACTCGCCATCGGCCCGATACGCCCAGGCATCGGCATCGTTCTTTTCGTAATGATCCATCGCCCAGCCGTAATAATGCTGGTCGGGATCGGTCATCACGCTGTTGGGCGCCATCCCGATGCGCGGTTCGTTGCTGCCATTCAGACGCAGGTCGAATGCCAACGCATCCGGATTGCCCTGGTCCACCGTGGGCGATCCCAGCGTCAGATCCATGATGTCCGCGTCCGCGAACACGCGTTGCACGTCGAGGTCGAAGCGCCAGCGCTCGCCCGGATGCCAGGTCAGATGCAAGGCCGCATCGTGATTCGTGCTTTCGCGCTCGTTGTAGCGAGCCGAGCCGGCAAAAAAACTATTGGCGATCCGCCCTCCCACCAGATAGCCGTTGGCGACCTGCAGATTGCTGCCGGTCAAAGCGTTGCCTTGCTCGCTCCACGACGCGTTCTCGTTCTGCTCGAAGGTCGCGTCCGCCATGAAATATTGCAGCGACACGTCCACTGTATCGCTCGGCCGCCATTGCAATGCCAATGAGCCGCCGAGACGCTCGCGATCGACGGTCAGCTCGCGCCAACCGATGCCACCGGGCGCGAACACTGTCTGACCTTCGTAACCAGGCAGGTTGGTGCGCGCATAGTACCTGTCGATGTGCAGCGTATGGGTCTGCGTAGTGAGCTGCGAGGCGCTGCTCGAAATGAGAAAGCCCATCTCGCCAATGCCGGTGTTCCAGCGATCGCTGTACAGGAACGAGCCTGATGGGCGCTCCTTGTTCGCAAGGTCGCCGACCGCGTATTCCGCCGACGCGGCCAGCACTCGATCCGGGCTGTCGAACGGCAAGCGGGTGCGCAGGTCCACGACGCCTGCCATGCCGCCTTCGATCAGCGCCGCCGAGGGATTCTTGTAGACATCGACTGCCGCCATCAGCTCGGGCGGAATATCCTCGAAGCCCAAGGCGCGGCTCTCTTTCGCGGAGAACGCCGAACGTCCGTTCAGTTCGCTGCGCACCCAGCTCAAACCACGAACCGTCACACCCGCGCCTTCGACGGCGATGCGGTCGGCATCGCGCGCTTCTGGAACCCGGCCGATCGCGAGGCCGGGAATTCGCTGTAGAACCTCGGTGACGCTGCGATCGGGCAGCGCGCCAATGTCCGAAGCGGTGATGGAATCGAGCAGCTCTTCGGCGTCGGCCTTGCGCGCCTGCGACGATTTGAGTTGCTCGCGAAGGCCGGTAACGACGACCTCCTCGACTTGCGACGAGGAGCCCGATGCATTCTGCGACTGCGCCGGAGCCGCCGATAACGCCATCGCTATCGCCAGGGCCGGTACCGTCGAAATCGCGTTGCGAAGATGTAACGCCCGGCGTACGGCGCTGGCGACGGACGATCCGTGCCCCGCCCGATGTGAACTCACCTCAGCCATAACAACGTATCCCCCATTGCTTGACCTGTCGTGCCATTCGCCGAGGGATTGCCATGCGCGACGCCGCGCTTATTTCACGCGTTCGTCACCGTCCCCCACTCGTCGTCCGAACCATGGCCGCAGCCTGGATCGGCAATGAAATATTGTTCACTAATGATCATACGCTTTAACTCGGACATATGTCTATCGCTAGACAAAGAATTGTCGAACGAACGTTGGCCCTGTATTCCTGGCGTTGTAATTTCTAGAACGCCAATCCAATACGGCTCCATGTCGTTCGCTCGACATTCCCGCCCGCACGGCTACCAGGCGTAGATGCTCGCCCAGGGATACGTGCCGCCAGTCACCGAGAAGTAGTAATAACCATCGGCCGAGCGGGTCAGCGGCAGCTGGCCGCAGGTTCTCGCCTGCCCGCCCACCGTCAACGTGCGCCCGTCGAAATTGGAACAGCCCCAGCCATTGACGGTCTGGTTGGTTCGATAACAAACCGCGCCGGTGGTGTTGAAGTTACCGGTGTTGTTAGTGAACGAGACGGGATTGGAACAGGTGCCGCCCGTGCCGCTGGTGTTGAAGGTCGCCGTGACGTTGCGAGCGGCAGTCATCGAGACCGTGCAGGCGCCGGTCCCCGTGCACGCTCCACTCCAGCCGCCGAAAGTCGAACCGCTCGCCGCGGTCGCCGTTAATGTCACGGACGTGCCGCTCGCGTAGTTCGCGGTGCAGGTGCTGCCGCAGTTGATCCCAGAAGGCGCCGACGTCACGGTGCCGCTGCCCGTGCCCATCCTGGTCACGCCGAGTGAAAACGTTGTCGCGGTGCTGTTGAAAGTCGCGGTGACTGAACGAGCCGCCGTCATGGCTACCGTGCATGTGCCGGTGCCCGAACACGCTCCACTCCAGCCTGCGAAAGACGAGCCGCTGGCGGCCGTCGCCGTCAACGTCACGGACGTGCCGTTGGAATAGCTGGCACTGCAAGTTCCACCGCAGTTGATTCCTGAAGGCGACGACGCGACTGTGCCACTACCGGCGCCCGCCTTCGTGACAGTCAGCGTGTAGTTGGTCGGAGTTCCGATGCCGGCGCCGCGCTTGATCGCATCCAGCACGCCCTGATCGACGACGCCGCCGCTGTTGCGATCGAAGATCGCGAAGCCGTTCGTCTGGCTCGGCTGCACGCCGTTATCCCAATAGTAAGTCTTGAGGCCGTTCGCGGCCGCGGCTCGGTTGACATACTCGAGGTAGTACTGCCGCGCCGGCAAGCTGAGGTTCGCGCGGGTAGCCACGCCATACTCGCCGATGATCACCGGGATGTTCTGATTGACCCATTTGTTTCTAACCTGGGAAAACAGGTCGTCGTGATAGGCCTCTTGCGCCCACGTGCACGCGCTCTGCGACGGATACGGCGCGCCCCAATACAAACAACTGCCGCTGGGGTTCAGCGTGAAGTCGTAGGGATCGTAGTGATGGATCTCGACGATCAGCCGGTTCGCGATCGTGTCGGTCGGCATCGTGAAATAGTTCAGCCCGTGCCAGGCGTTGGTGTTGTAGGTCTGCACGACCAGCGTGCGCGACGCGTTATTGCCACCGGTAGCACGCACGGCGTTTACAAAAGTCTGGTTGTACGACTGCTGGACGGTGATGTGCTCGGTGGTCGGCGTGCCGTAGTCGGCATGCACTTCGTTGGTTCCAGCGAACAACAGGCGTTCGTTGTAGTCGCGGAACGCGGTCGCGATCTGCGTCCAGTAGGCGCTTTGTTTCTGATTGACCGCGGTCTGATACGAGTACAGCGGATGTTCTTCGAGCCAGCCGCCATCCCAGTGAATGTTCAGGATGACGTACATGCCCTGGCCGTGCGCATAGTCGACGACTTGTTTGACGCGCGCCATCCACGCCGCATCGATCGTCATCGTCGACTGATTGGCGTGACAATCCCACGCCGCTGGAATGCGTATGGAATTGAAGCCCGCAGCCTTCACCGAGTTGATGAACGCCTGAGTGACCGCGGGATTGCCCCACGCCGTCTCGCCGCATTGAGCTTCGAGTGTGTTGCCCAGATTCCAACCGAGTTGAATCTGTGCGGCGACCTGCGTTGCCGTCGGCAAGGTCTGCGACCAGGCCGCGATCGGTGCGAGTAACAGCGCTGCCCAGAGAACCACGTTCCGTCGCAGCGGAGACCACTTGAATCCGTTCATGTGTACCCCCTGATGATGATGTCGTCCGCCGCGCGTTGTTGACCGCGCTACGGCGAGCGACGTTGCTCGTTCCGTCGACGGGCGCCACCGTGAACCCCATTGGCCATCGTTGTCAACAGGGTTTTCTGCGCTCGCGCGCTGTCTCCTGAGCCATTCCAAAGCCGTCGCGGGGACAGCGCCGCCAAGAATCGTTGTGCTTTTCTGGCGTTAGCGGCGACGCTCGGGACATTTCTGATACCGCTACCAGCCGACTGGAAATGGTGCTACCTTTCGGCGCCGAACCGATCTCGATCAGGGGAACCCATGAATCGTCCGCCGCTGCGTCTTCTCGCATGCTCCGTGCTCGTCGTGCTCGCCGCATGCTCCTCCAAAGAGCCCCCCGCCGCCGCTGGCGCCAGTGCGGATCAACAGCCGCCGGCCAAGGCCACCCGTCAATATCTGTCGCAACCGCTGGTGTCCGAGATCTACACCGCCGATCCGTCGGCGCACATCTGGGACGGCAAGATTTATGTTTATCCCAGTCACGACATCGACGGCACGACGCCCGAAGACGATCTGGGCGCCCACTTCGAGATGCGCGACTATCGCATCCTGAGCATGGACGAGATCGGCGGACCGGTCACGCTGCATCCGGTCGCTCTCGACGTGAGCCAGGTGCCCTGGGCCGACAAGCAGATGTGGGCGCCGGACGCCGCGCGCAAGAACGACACTTACTTCCTCTACTTCCCCGCCAAGGATAAACAGGGTGCATTCCGTATCGGCGTCGCGACGTCCAAGTCGCCGACCGGCCCGTTCGAGCCGCGCCCCGAGCCGATCAAAGGCAGCTTCTCCATCGATCCGGCAGTGTTCACCGACGCCGACGGCCGCACTTATATGTACTTCGGCGGCATCTGGGGCGGTCAGCTGCAGCGGAACACCACCGGCACCTATGACCCGAACGGCTCCAAGACCGATCTTCAGGCGGACGATCAGCCGGCGCTGAGTGCGAAGGTCGCGATGCTGACCGGCGACATGCTCGAGTTCGCCGAGAAGCCGCGCGACGTGGTGATCCTCGACGAGAACGACAAGCCGCTGCTGGGCGGCGATCACGACCGTCGCTTCTTCGAAGCCTCGTGGATGCACAAGTACAACGGCAAGTACTACTTCAGCTACTCGACCGGCGACACGCACTACATCGTCTATGCGATCGGCGACTCGCCCTACGGCCCGTTCAAGTACGCCGGCCGCATTCTCGAGCCGGTCGAAGGCTGGACCACGCATCATTCGATCGTCGAATCGGATGGCCGCTGGTGGTTGTTCTATGCCGATTCGCAGCTGTCGGGACAGACTCGTCTGCGCAACGTGAAAGTCACCGAGCTGTTCTACAACCCCGACGGCACGATCAAGACCATCGATCCGTTCGTGCACGAGTAGGACAAGGAAACCGCTACGGGCCTTTCCCCTACCCCGTAGCGGTTTTCCCGATCAGGCGTGCCCTGAAATCCGTTGCAGTTCCTCATGTCTGCACTGCGTGCAGTCGAAACAGCGAGGGCAACACTCAGCAACGGAAAAAACACGTCATGAGAACGAGTAATAGGGTTACCGACGCGGAATATGTGCTGCCCGATGGCGAAGTCATCATCACGCACACGGACCCGTCGAGCTATATCACCTATGCCAATCCGGCATTCCTGACGAGCAGCGAGTACTCGCTCGAAGAGTGCCTGGGCAAGCCGCAGAACCTCGTTCGCCATCCCGACATGCCGAAGGAAGCGTTCGCCGATCTCTGGCGAACCATTCGCGCCGGCAAATCGTGGACCGGCCTGGTGAAGAACCGGCGTAAGAACGGTGGCTTCTATTGGGTGCGCGCCAACGTCACGCCGATGGTCGACGGTCGCGGCCAGATCGTTGGCTACATGTCTGTCCGCGTCAAACCGACACGCGACGAGATTCATGAAGCGGAACGCGCTTATGCCGCGATCCGCGAAGGCCGTGCGGGCAGTCTCTGCATCCGCGAAGGTCGCGTGTTCGACTGCTCCTGGTTGGGCGCCCTGAAGCGGGCATTGAATCCCTCGCTGCGCACCGGCACCTGGGTGGTCGTCGGCTTTCTGAGTGCGATGCTGCTCACGATGGGCGTCGTCGGCGCAGCCACCGTCGGTTTCGGATGGATGACCAACCTGAGCTTGCTCGGCGCGGCCATCGCCCTCGCCAACATGTTCTACATTCAATCGAATGTGGTTCAGCCGCTGCTCAAACTGCAGCGTGCCACCTTCGATCTGCTCAGCGGCGATACGCACACGCAAATTCCGGCGAACGGCGTGTCGTGCATCGTCGCGGTCGCGAGGACGCTCGAGCAAGTGCGAGTCAAATTGGACGGCGTGTTGAAAGACAACATGGCTGCGGCCTCGAGCGTCCAATCCGGCGTCGTGCAGGTCGTGGAGTCCAATACCGAGCTTTCCAATCGCACTGGCGAACATGCGGCCAGCCTCGAAGAGACCGCCGCGTCGCTCGAAGAGTTGACCGCGACTGTCACGCGCAATCGCGACAGCGCGCATGAAGCAGTCTCGCTGGCGACGCAGTCCTCCGAGGTGACCACTCGCGGACGAGACGTGGTTGGACAGTTGCTCTCGACGATGACTGAAATCTCCGGCTCCTCCACGCGCATCGGAGAAATCGTCGGCATCATCGATGGCATCGCTTTCCAGACCAATCTGCTCGCGCTCAACGCCGCCGTCGAAGCGGCCCGCGCGGGCGACCAGGGCCGCGGCTTCGCGGTCGTCGCTCAGGAAGTGCGCAGCCTCGCGCAGCGCTCTGCTTCTGCCGCCAAGGAAGTGAAGGATCTGATCCAGGCGTCGGTGCAGACAGTCGGTCGCGGCGCCGATCTCGCGAGCCAGGCCGAGCAGGCCATGTCCAAAGTCGTCGACTCCGTGCAGCACGTCACCGGCGTGATCAAGGAGATCGAAGCGGCTACGCGCGAGCAAGCCGCCGGCATCGAGCAGATCAACAAGGCTGTCACGCAGATGGACAACATCACTCAGCAGGACGCGCACATGGCGCAGCAGCTCATCGAGACGGCGCAGACGCTCCGTGAGCAATCGACGCAGATGCTGTCTGCAATCTCTGCCTTCTCGATGCAGCAGGCGCACGCCCATGCGTCCGCCCCCGCCCGAGCGTCGTCGACGCGCCGTGAACAGCACTTCGTCGATGAGAGACAAGTTCGACGCGTAGCGTAAGCGCGACGCCATGTAAAAAACATCAACGCCGCCGCCCTTCCCGGCGCGCGGCGCATTCGATATCGTGACGGCGTCATCCCCTTCCTTGGATGTCGCCCTCGGGCGACGAGCCCGACGCCGCTCACGATGGAGATACCGACGACGGTTTCAGAGACACAGCCCGGCGAAATCGAGTCCGCGCGCAGACTCACTCGCGTGGCGCGCTTTTTCGAGCGCGTGCCCTGGCTGATTCCCACGATCAGCTTCGTTTCGGGTGTGGTCGGCTTCGTGATGGTCAAGCGCGGTGCGGACCTGGCCCGCATCATCGCCATCGCCGCCCTGGCGGGCTGGGTGTGGCTGCTCATCGAGCCCCTGGTCCGGCGTTTTCTGGAACGACGCCGCTCGGGCATCGGCAAGTTTGTATCGAACTTCCTGACCCAGTCGTTGCAGCAGGAAGTGCTGTTCTTTTCGCTGCCGTTTCTATTCGGCTCGTTACAGCAGGACGTGGGCCAGATCGCCTTCCTCTCAATCGCCGGTGGCGCGGCGCTGCTCACAGCCATCGATCCGTTGTATGAGCGCTGGATCGCCGCCCGCGCCGCGACCCGTTTGCTGTTTCACGCCTATTGCAGCTTGATTGCGGCGGTCGTCGTTGTGCCGATGGTCGTGCATCTGTCGCTCGAAGAGGCGCTGCCGCTGTCGTTGGGCGCCGTCGGCGTGTGGTTGCTGTTGACGGCGCCGATGTCGCTGCGCTCCCTGCGCTCGACTCGCCACAAACTGATCTGGGTCGCGTGCTCCACCCTCGCGCCATTGCTGGTGTGGGTGTTGCGAGCCCATGTGCCGCCGGCTGGGCTGGCAGTAACCGAAGCAGTGATCACCCAATCCATCGTCGAGCGAACCCCCGGTCCGGCCGTCCGCACGCTGACGACAGCCGAGCTCAATGCCGGCGTGATCGCCTTCGCTGCCATCCGTGCACCGAGCGGTGTCGCTCAATCCATCATCTTCGAGTGGCGCCACGCCGGCGAAATCGAGCGCATCACCTCTGAAATCCAAGGCGGCAACGATAGCGGCTGGCGCACCTATTCCCGCAAAGAAATCTTCCCCGCCAATGCGCCCGGCCGCTGGATCGTCGACGTGCGAACGCCGCAGGGGCAACTGCTCAGGCGAATGCGGTTCACGGTGAAGGACTGATGCCCGATAACCCGCTACTGCGCGCTCGCCTGCCGTCCATAATTGAACGCAGCACCCCAGCTGGACGTCTCGGTGGAGTACGTCCTCGCACCGAGTACGAAGAAGCGGCCGCTCCACGACAGCGTGAGTGAATTCGCAAAGCCGCTGGCGACGGGAATTGCCGCCGGCGATTCGAAGACACCGGTTTGCTGCCACTTGTTCTCTCGCTGGTCGAACGCGACGACGTAAGGATGCCCATACGCGCCATCGTCACTGTCCGCGAATGCAACCAAAGATTTGCCGTGGGCACTCAGCGTCACGCGAGACCCAAACGAGCGACGATCGGGCAGCGCTGGCGTGAGCACGGTACCGGTGGGCAGCCACTGGTTCGCCGGTCGTCGATACATTCTGATGACACCAGTGGCGCCGTCCGATGCAGCGGCGAATGGCGAACCGATCGCGAGCGTGCGGCCGTCCGCGCTCAGGTCGAAAGCTTCGGTCTGCCCTTCGGATTCGTAAGCCGTGCCGCCGAAGTGCGGCTCGCTCGCCGAGCCTTCGAACTCGGAGGAAATATTCCAAGTGCCATCGTTCGCTCGACCGAAGACATAGAGGGTGTTGACGCGATTCGGCCAGCCACCGTTCTCCAAGTCTTCCGTGTCCGCATTCTGTTCGGCCGCGAGCACCGCCAGAGTCCGGCCGTCTTCGCTCAAACGCACGCCCCAGCCAAACCAATCGTTACTCTGCGGAGCAGGCGCAGTCACCGCTTGCTGCTCGGCCCAGGCGCCCTCCTGCTTCTTGAATACATAGACCGTGCCGGCAGCAGACTGGGCTGCGCCTTCTGCGTCGACAGATTCGTACGGCGCGCCAACGGCGATCACATCGCCCGCCGAGCTGACCTCGACAGTCCGTCCGAACGATGACGAATCCTGCGCACGACTGGCTCGCAACATGCTTTCTTGCGTCCAGACCCCACTGCGACGTTTGTAAACAAACGCCGAGCCCGGTCCCGCATCCTGGCTCGGCGCGTCGTAGCCTTCGTACTGAGCGCCGACGACGAGGACGTTGCCAGCATTGCTGAGCGCCACATCCGAACCGAAGAAATCGTAGCCGCGCGCCGCGGGTGGCTCGAGCTTGGCCTCCAGTTGCCAGCCCGCGCCGAGGCGTCGATACACGTAGACCGCGCCCGAACCATACCAAGGCCACTCGCTGCCGCCGAAGTACCAAACGTCGGCGACGGCAAGCGTCGAACCGTCGCCGCTCAATGCAACCTGTCCGCCGTACTGCTGATTCTTGGATTGGTTCGTGGGCTCGTGATACTCGTAGTCGGAAGTGATGATGTCCGGTGTCGGATTCCACGGTTGCGGGGCCGCCGAAGCCGCCCCCATCACCATTGTCAGCGCAACCAGGCCCGCCAGCCGGACAAGCATAATTCCCGTGAACACGATGAACCCACTCCCCATGGTCGACATTTCGGCCAGCACTCATGGCCGTAGCCTTTGTAATGTTTGACCATCGAGGTGAGTTCCTCGCCGACACTATCGATCGTGCAACGCCTGGAACGACACGGCGGGTGGATTCGGATTCTTATACTGTGCCGACGTCTGATCCGACACGTGAGTCACTCCCGGCACCTTCGCCCACGCCTGTGCATCCGCCCGGGTGTTTGCGATCACCAGCACGCGCCGATGACCCAGGTTACCGAAGGGTCGCGCGGCGTAGTTCACGTGCCAGGGCGACAGCGGCTTGGGATGCTCGAGCGCAACGCCATCGATATAGCGCTCGCCGTCGAGGGCCTTCATCGTGCCGGCTTCCCACACATTGTTTGCGACGATGATGAAGTCCGGCTTGATCGCGCGACGCCGTGCGTCGAGTCGGCGCACCAGATCGACGTTGCCGGCCGCGAACGCGTTCTTTTCGGATTGCGGCCACGAATTCCATTCGGCGAGGCTGGACCACGGCCGGATGCCGACGGCATCCAGAAACACACCGTCGACCTTTCCTTCCCGCATCAGACCTTCGACGTATCTGACGACCCAGTCGGACCAGTCCGAGCCGGCGCGAATATCGGTCATGCGAGTGTTCGGCCACGGGCTGCGCTGGCCATACGTCGGGTACGGCCACAATGGCACCTGGCCGATGTCGTTCATGTAGAACTTGGTGTCGAGCGCGCACACGAAATGATCCGGACGCGCGACGGGATTGATGTAGGCCAGCACTTCGGCGCCTTTCTGGCGAGCGGCTTGAAAGGCAGGGTCGTTTCGATTGCAGCGTCCGGCGATCAGCATGCCCGTCGGCTTGCCGTACAACGGTACGTTGGTGACGTATTTGAACGCGATGCCGAGCGGATTGGCCGCTTCGGTGCTGCCTGCGAAAGAAATGAGCAACAGCGATACCGCTGCAGCGAATGCATGCATCCGGAACATGGGTCTGCTCCCCTGATCAGATTGTTGGGCGTTGTTGATGCCGCTGAGACCGGATGACGCAAACTCTTTTCGGAATATGCGCGCGTGTCCGGCTAATCATTTGGCGCGGGGGAACCTACGCGCGATCTGTCGCAAGCCGCAAACTGTCGCCGTGCATACACGCTGAATTCTTTCTACGGCAGAATTTCAGAGCTCAACGCTCGTTGCGGGAACGTTCGCGGATCGCGTGGAATTCGGAGTCCGTCCGCCACTGCGGCCAGCGGCGTGAGTTGGCGAGATCGCTCGCCATGATGTGAACCAACTCGGCATCCTGAGCTGCGCCACGCAGATCCCAGTTTGCGTCCCATACATCGCAAGTCTGGTGATAGCAGCGCATGTAGTCCGTCAACCATTTCTCACCGGCGGCCCGCCCGCCCTCGCGCAGATCAGGCGCGCCGCTGAGCGCCATCAGCAGCAGCACCGGCACGCCCTGGCGCGCAAATGAGAAATGATCGGCGCGATAAAACAAGCCTCGCTCCGGCAACGTCTCCGGTGTGATCGTTCTGTCTTGTTTCTTGGCGGCTCGCGCGAGATCGTCTTCGAGATCGCTCTGTCCCGCGCCGACCAACAAGACATCGCGCGACAAACCTGCGGTCTGCAGCACATCGAGCGTCAGGTTCGCCACGGTCTTCGACAGTGGATACACCGGGTTCGATGCGTATGCCTGCGAGCCGATGAGCCCACGTTCTTCGGCGGTCCACGCCGCGAACACCAGCGTTCGCTTGGGACGAGGCCCGGCCTTGAACAGACGCGCGAGCTCGACCACGCCGGCGATGCCCAAAGCATCGTCATTGGCACCCGGCCGAACCTTTCGCCCCTGCGCATCCGGCGCGCCGAGACCGTACGCATCCCAATGCCCGGACATCATCACCGTCTCATCGGGATGCTCGCTGCCTGTGATCTTGGCGAGCACGTTGTGACTGGTGCTTACGACGGTGGCCACCGGCACGTCGGCCGTGAACGTTGCGCCCTTCAACGGCACGGGCTTGAAGTCTGCCCTTCTCGCCTGTCGTCGCAGCTCAGCCAGATCGAGACCCGCGCTACGAAACAAATCGGTGGCGGCGGCGCCTTCCAGCCAGCCCTGCAATTTCAAAGTCGGCGGAGTTTTCGAAGCATCGGCATGCACCAGCGCATAGTTCTCCCCGCCCGGCGCGATCACCGTCGACCAGCCGTAGCCCGCGCCGTCAGTATCGTGAACGATGAGCGCCGCAATCGCGCCTCGTCTGGCCGCTTCTTCGTACTTGTAGGACCAGCGGCCGTAATAGGTCATGCGTCGCGAACCGAACTTGCCAGCGACCGGCTCGCCGGGCTGCGCCGAGAAATCCGGATCGTTGACCAGATACACCCCGACCTTGCCGCGCAGATCGACGCCTTTGTAGTCATCCCATTGACGCTCGGGCGCAGTGACCCCGTAGCCGACGAACACCAGCGGCGCAGCTTCGATCAGGGCCTGCGACGAATTCCTCACCGTGCTGAAGTAGATGTCCTTCGACTGGACCAGCGGCCGCGCCTTACCGTCGACCGTCATCTGCAAGGTGCGCGGTGTTTCGACCTGAGTTCGCAGCAGCGGCACATCCTGAGTCCAGGAGCCGTTGGCGCCTCCCGGCTCCAAGCCCAGCCCGCTGAACGTATCGACCAGATACTTGATCGTCTTGGTCTCTCCTGCCGTCCCCGGAGCGCGGCCCTCGAACTCATCCGACGCGAGGACGCGAACGGTCTCGGACAGTCGTTTGGGATCGACGGAATCGGCAGTGGCGGCGCTGGATGAGGCGATGGCGATCAGTGCGGCGAGGCAAGCGAGTGTCTTCATGCGCCGTAGCCTAGCGCCATCGTCGCGCGGTTACGAGCGGACATGTTTGCGTACGAAATCGATGAAGGCCTTGAGCGTCGGCGGCGGCTGGCGACGCCCGGGATAGTACAGGTACATGCCCGGAAATCGCGGCGACCATGCCTCCAGCACGCGTTTCAATTTGCCCGCCGCGATGAACCGCTGGACCTGCAGATCGAACGTATAAGCGATGCCCACTCCGTCGACGGCAGCATGGACCGCGGTGGTCGAGTCGTTGACGATCAGCGGGCCGGCAACCGCCACCTCGAACTCGCGCCTGCCCTTCTGGAACTCCCATTTGTATATGGCGCCCGAGGTCGGCATGCGAACGTTGATGCAGCGATGCTGATGCAGATCGTTAGGGGTGGCTGGGATGCCATGCTCGGCGAGATATTCGGGCGTAGCCACGGCCATCAGCTCGAGCTCGCCGCCGAGCTTCACCGCGACCACGTCCTGCGCGAGCCGCTCGCCCAGTCGAATGCCGGCATCGAAGCGGCCGGCCACGATATCGGTCAAAGCGTCGTCGATGATGATGTCGAGCACGATCTCTGGATAGGCACGAGCAAACTCGCCTAGCAGCGGCGTAATGAAATACTCGCAAGCCAACCGAGGCAGGTTGATTCGCAGCAGCCCGGATTGAGCATTTCTGGTGCTCTTCACATCGTGAATCGATGCGTCCAGCTCGCTGAGCAGCGGCGCCAGGCGCTCCGCGAGTTTGGCTCCCGCTTGAGTGGGCGCAACGCTGCGAGTCGTGCGATTGATCAATCTCACGCCCAGGCGGCCTTCGAGCGCACGCAACGTCTGGCTAAGCGCCGAAGGCGTCACGCCGAGATGGGCCGCTGCCCGCGAAAAGCTGTGGTGCTCGACCACCGCGGCGAAAGCGGTCAGTTCGGCGAATTCACTGCCACGCATTGTGTAGTCCTGCTAAATAGTCCTAGTCGATTATGCAGGATTAATCCCGGCGGCCTGAAGCTCGATACTGGCGTCACCCGATTCAAGGAGCTCGCCATGTCACAGATCACACTCGATACTTATCGCCTGCTCGGCCGCTCTGGCCTGCGTGTTTCGCCGCTCGCGCTGGGCACCATGACCTTCGGCACCGACTGGGGCTGGGGCGCGGACATCGACGAGGCTCGTCGCATCTTGGACGCCTATGTGGAGCGCGGCGGCAACTTCATCGACACCGCCAATCAATACACCAACGGCTCGTCCGAGCGCTTCGTCGGCGAGCTGACTCGCGACCGTCGCGAGCAACTCGTCATTGCCACCAAGTACACGTTGACGATGCGGCCCGGCGATCCGAACTCCGGCGGCAATCATCGCAAGAGCATGGTGCGCTCGGTGGAGTCGAGCCTGCGGCGACTGCAGACCGATTACATCGACCTGCTCTATCTGCATGCCTGGGACTTCACGACGCCCATCGAAGAAGTCATGCGCGCCTTCGACGATCTCGTGCGGGCCGGAAAAATTCTCTACGCTGGCATTTCGGATGCGCCCGCATGGCAAGTCGCTCGCATGCAAACGCTGGCGGACCTGCGTGGCTGGTCGCCGTTCGTCGCCCTGCAGATCGAGTACAACCTGCTGCAGCGGGAAGTCGAACGTGAGCTCATCCCGATGGCGCGCGAGCTGGGACTCGGCGTGATCCCATGGTCGCCGCTCGCAAGCGGCGTGCTGACGGGCAAGTACACGCGAGCGGACCTGCCTCGCGGCGAAACCGTCGCCAGTGCATCCGGCACTCGCCGGGATGTCGCTGTCGGCAACGGTGCGTTGACCGAGCGCGGCCTCGACATCGCCGATGTGGTCAAGAGCGTCGCGGCCGATCTGGGTCGCTCGCCTTCGCAAGTTGCGATTGCCTGGACACTGCAGAACTCCGCAGTGACCGCGCCGCTGATCGGCGCTCGCACGTTGGCACAGCTGCAGGACAACCTCGGGGCGTTGGACGTGAGATTCGAAGACGCCCATCGCCGTCAGCTCGCCGCCGCCAGCGCGATCAAGCTGGGGTTCCCGCACGACTTCCTCGACCTGCCGCTCACCCGGTCTGTCGTGTTCGGCGACGTGAAGCTCGAGCCGAGACCGGCGGTTTGATTCCGGTCACGGCCGGTTACAAATAATGATCTGATGCCAAACGGGTATTTTTCCGGCGTGCGATGCATGGCTACCTTGGCGCCCCCCAATTGTTCAGGTGCCAAGGTCCATGCGTCGATTCACACCACTCTCCGCTGCGCTTGCGGCTGTTCTCGGCGGCGTGGTGAGCGGTGAAGCCGTCTCTCAAACACCAACCACGGCAGCGAACGACGAGCCCATCGCCACCATCGTCGTCACCGGCTCGAACATCAAACGCAGCGGCAGCGACGCACCGAACCCGGTGCAGATCCTGAGCCGCGAGGAGCTGGAGACCTCGAGCAAAGTCACGGTGGCCGATGTGCTGCGCTCCGTCTCCGCCAACACCGGCAACGCGACCAACGAAACCACCAACAACGGCTGGGCCTCCGGCGCGGCGGGCATCGGGCTGCGCGGCTTGTCGCAGAAGAACACGCTCGTGTTGCTCAATGGTCGACGCCTCGCCAACTACGGCTTCCCGTCGAATGGTCTCTCGGACACCTTCGTCAATCTCAATGCCTTGCCGATGGTGGCGGTCGAGCGCATCGACGTGTTGAAAGACGGCGCCTCGGCCGTCTACGGCTCCGATGCGGTCGCGGGCGTGGTCAACATCATCACTCGCGAGAACTATCAAGGGTTCGAAGCCGGCGGCAGCTTCAGCACGACCGATGAAGGCGGCCTCGATACCCAGCGTGCGCGCTTGCTCGGCGGCATCGGCGACAAGGACAGCGACGGCTACAACGTGCTCTTCAGCTTCGAAGCGTACGATCGCGACCGATTGGATCAGGACCAGCGCGATCTCACCCGCTCGGGCATCTACACCGACCTGCCGGGCGGCCGTTGGAATGGCTGGACCGCCAAGGGCGCGCGCTTCCTGGTGAACGGCGTCTCCGTGCCGCTGCTCGATTCCCAAGGCAACTGCCCCGACGGCATGCAGTTGACCGCCAGCGCGCCGATCGACGGCCTGCCTGGCAATACCTGCGCAATCAACCTCGCGCCCTACACCACATTGATTCCGTCGACCGAGCGCTATCAGGGCTACATCCACGGCACGCTGCGGATCAATGACAACATCGACGCCTTCGGCGAAGTGATCTACAGCCATATTCGCGGCGCTTCGCTCTTCGGCTCGAGTCCGTATTTCACTCTGGAAGGCGGACGGTTTGCGTTGAACGCCGACACGGGCCTTGCCGAGGCCGTGCCCGCCGTTTTGCCCGCGAGCAACCCGTACAACCCTTACGGCGTCAACACGCAGATCGAATACACGTTCTTCGATCTGGGCCAGTCGGTGAAGACGAACCGCTCGGATGCGTATCGAGTCGTCGCCGGCGTGCGCGGTCGCGGCGAGCGCTGGGACTGGGAGGCCTCCGCGTTTTCAGCTCGCAGTAAAGAAGAAGAAACAGTCTCCGGTGGCTTCGCAAACCGTTGGGGATTGTTTGCGGCGCTGGCCAACGGCAGCTACAACCTGCACGATCCGTCGAGCACGCCGCAATCGGTCATCGACTCGATCCGTCTGAGCACGGTGCGACCGGCGGACTCGCGCTTGAACGGCGCGGATTTCAAGATCACCGGCAACCTGTTCGACCTGCCCGCCGGACCGATTGGATTCGCCGCGGGCGTCGAGTGGCGTGAGGAAGAGCTGGTGTCACGCAACCCGTGGCAAATCGATGCTGGCTTGCAGATCCGTCCGGCGATTGCGGAAGTCGACGGCAAGCGCAATGTCACCGCCGCCTACGCCGAACTGAATGTTCCTGTGCTCTCCACGCTGGAACTGCAACTGGCCGGTCGCGGCGATCGTTACAGCGACTTCGGCAGCGCCTTCTCTCCGAAGGCGAGCTTGCGATGGCAGCCTTTGGATGTGCTGGCCGTGCGTGGCGCGGCTTCACGCGGCTTCCGGGCGCCTTCCCTGTCCGAGAACTCGGCCAGCACCAACATTTCTTATGGCTCCGTCGTCGATCCCTACGATCCGGACGTGCCAGGCTCGCGGCAGAATCCGACGTTCTTCACGGTCGGCAACTCCAATCTCGATCCGGAGCGCACCCACAGCTATAACTTCGGTGTCGTGCTGACGCCGTGGCGAGGCTCGAGCCTGAGCGTAGATTGGTATCGCATCGAGCTCGACAATCTGATCGGCACCGACAACAACGCCACCATCGTGCAGAACAATCGCCCCAGCGACGTTGTTCGTGACGCGCGCGGCAAGCTGGTCGCCGTTTACAACCGCTATCAGAACCTGAGCGAGCTGACGACGTCCGGCATCGATGTCGAGCTGCGTCATCGCTGGCAGACTCAAACCATCGGCGAGTTCGGCGTCACCGCTGTCTATACGCACGTGCAGGACTATCGCCGCCCGCAAACCACCGGCGGACGGTTGGTGGACTATGCCGGCAGCAACCTCGGCACATCGTTTTCCTTGCCGCAGAACAAGGCTACGACGACGGTCGATTGGAATATCGCCAGCGTCAGGACTGCGCTCACGTGGTATCACACCGGCGGCTACGATCAGAAAGCCAGCACGGCTGCGACCGCTGTGCAATCCCGCGTCGATGCTTACGAACAGTTCGATCTCTATACCGGGTGGTCATCGGGCTCGAACAATCTGACGGTGTACGCCAAGGTCGAAAACCTGTTCGACGAACAGCCGCCGTATGACGCTTCGTTTCCTGGCATTCGCGCTCCATACGACTTCACGCAGTACGACCTGCGCGGCCGTGCGTTTCTAATCGGGCTCGACTACCGGCTTTGAAGGGGGCGGAACGATGATTTTGTGAAGCGGTCGTCATCCCATCACGACATAAATCACCACAATCGCTGGCGGTGGGCAGGAGTGCCCACCGATTCTTCAGGCTCCGGAAAGCCAGCACATGACACCAGCGGCGCCCACCCAAGCGTTTCAGGTCACGCTCCTCGGCACGCGACTGAAAGAGATCAGCGACGCGGAGCTGATCGCCGAGCTGCGCGCGAAACTCAAACTCTCCCCGGAGCAAGCCGGATCTCTGCTCACCGGGCGACGCACGGTCAAGCGCGGCGTCGACATGGCTGCCGCTCAGCGCCTCGTCGGAATATTCACGCAGATCGGGCTGAAGGCAGTCGTCGAAAATATGCCTGCGCCCGCGCCGCGCGCCGCAGCGCCGGCAAAGCCTATCGTCAAAGAAGAAAGTCGGCCGCCCGCTCCTGAACAGCGCAATCCGCTCGTAACGTTACAAGCGCTTGCCAGTCAGAATCTGCCGAAGCCGCGCACCAGCCCAGGCTATGTACTCAGCTTGCTGGTTGTCACCTTGCTCTGTGTGGCGATGCCGGCAATCTACTTGTGCTTCACCGCCGGCATTGCGGCCGGCTGGGTCTGGTATCTCACCCATATTCATCTGCACCTGCCCCGAAGCATCCATCTCATCGTGCTCGCCTACGCTGTGCCTGGGCTGGCGGGCGCCGTGCTCCTGTTGTTCCTGCTGAGACCGATATTCGCTCGCCGCCCGCGCGAAGACGACGCCCTGACCATCGATGCAAGCAAGGAGCCCGGCCTCGTCGATGGCGTACGAGCGCTGTGTCGCGCGATCGGCGTCTCGGCGCCTCACGAAATTCACGTGACTTGGGATGCGAACGCCTCGGTGCACTTTCGCAACGGCTGGCGGGGCCTGCTCACAGGGCGCAAAGTGCTGACGATCGGGATGTCGCTGGTCGCCGGCCTCAATGCTCAGCAGTTCGTTGGCGTGCTGGCCCATGAGTTCGGTCATTTCGCCCAGCGCGTGGGCATGACCTGCTCCTTCATCGTCAACTCGGTGAACGCGTGGCTCGAGCGCTGCGCTCACGGTGAAGACCCCTGGGAGCAACGCTTGCGGCGCAGCTGGAGCGACGCGGCGGATGAAAATGAAGAGAGCACATTCTCGTGGCTGATCAGCTGGTGCGCCGGAGCGACGCTGATCGCGATTGCCGGGACGCGACGGCTGATGGCGGCACTGTTCCAGGTCAGTTTCCGACTGACCCAGCATATGTCGCGACAGATGGAATTCGACGCCGACCGCTACGAAGCACTGCTTGCCGGCAGTGACACATTCCGCGTGACCGCATGCAATCTGCGCGGACTGAATCGTGCGTTTGGCGAGATCAATCGCAAGAACATCGCCGCGTGGCGTGAGAAGCGCCTGTTACGCGATATTCCGAAAGCCGTCGCTGCGCATTTCGCCGCGTTCGACTCGAAGCGGCTCGCTGAAATCCAGGAAGAGTTGCAGGAAGAAACAACGACGCGCTACTGGGACTCGCATCCACCGGATAACGCGCGTATCGAGAATGCCGAACGGCAGCGCTCGCCCGGCTTATATCGTGAGGCAGCGCCCGCCGCGCTCATGTTCCGTGATTTCCGCGGGTGGTGCGAACGCGCGACCCGGCGCTTCTATCGCGAGCAAGAAGTCGAATTCGAAGAATCGATGCTACGGGGTGAAGAGGAAGTTCTCGGCCTCGTGCAAGGTCGCGACGGTCAGCGTGAGCAACTGGTTCGTTTCTTCAACGGGCAGTTCCAGCCGTGGCCGCTGCTGTGCCTGGTCGAACCCGCCGCCAGCCCGAAGCTACCGGCGGATTGGCAAGCGGCCATCGATGAGATTCGCAAACGCTCGCCGGATCTGACGCGAGCCTGGCAGAAAGCAAACATGGCCGAGGAAAGCCGACCTCTGCTGCGGATCGCGGCCACGCTGAACCTGAGCACCCAGGAAGTCGCGGTCGGTGGTCCGCCCCGCACGGCGCAAGAGCTGAGCCGCGAGCTCGAGCTCGTCGTCGGGCGACGCATGGAAAGCTATCACGTGCTGGCCGAAGGGTTCAGCCTGTACGCCTTGCGTATCAAACACGCGATTGCGTCGATGCCCGCCGCCGAGCGACAGAAGGCCGCGGCTGCGCGCGCCGTGCTGATCGAACTGTGTGCACTCGAACGCGAAATCGCAGGCATCGAAGAACTGACCGGCGCCATCACCATTCACCAGGATGCGCTCGAGGAAGGCGAGCAGGATCAACTGTCGGATGGATGGCTGCAGAGGATCGCCGAGCTCGCCGCGCATGTGCTGGCAAAGGTGGATCGGATCCCGCAGACCATCACTGTCGGCGACACCGTCGGCGGTTACATTCGCAGTCGCTGCCCGTCTCTTCCGCCGCCCGACCGCAAGTGGGACGCGAAGCGCGTTGCTGAAGGCGCCTGGCCGATGCCTGACGTGTTTCATCAGTTCTACATGCTGGCGCTCGGCGAGCTGTTGAGCCTGTGCGAAGCGGCAGAAAAGGCGCGGGGCATCAAGCCGATCCGGCTGGTGGCGTGAAGCTCACAGTCAGGGTTGGCGTCGCGCTTCGAGTTGTCACCGCACCGATCCTGGCGGCATGCTCAAAGCCGTGCTGCCGGAAGACCGCGAGCACCTGATCCACTGACGATGGTGCGCACGACACCAAGAGTCCACCGCTGGTTTGCGGATCGCTGAGCAGAGCTTTGTCTTCGGCTGCAAACGTCGCGGGCAAAGTCACGTCCACACCATAACTGGACCAATTGCGAGCCGACGCCCCCGTCACGAATCCTTGCGTCGCCAGCGCTCGCACGCCGTTTAGCAACGGCACGGCTGACCAGTCGATCTCTAAGTCACATCGCGCGCCACGCGCCAGCTCGAGCGCGTGACCGGCAAGACCAAAGCCGGTTACATCAGTCAGCGCATGTACGCCCGAGAGTGCGGCGAGCTCGGGACCCGGAGTGTTCAACTTCGTCGTGACCGCCATCATCTGCTCGTAGCCCGCCGCATCCAGTGCTCCCTTCTTGAGCGCAGCCGAGAGCACACCCACGCCGAGCGACTTGCCAAGCACCAGCACATCGCCCGGCTGCGCATCGGCGTTTCGTTTGATGCG
The DNA here is from genome assembly GCF_009932555.1 of Steroidobacter agaridevorans. Lineage (GTDB taxonomy): Bacteria > Pseudomonadota > Gammaproteobacteria > Steroidobacterales > Steroidobacteraceae > Steroidobacter > Steroidobacter agaridevorans. Next base: position 431,798 of record NZ_BLJO01000003.1, on the reverse strand, counting down.
GCTGGGATGAGCGAGCCCCATGACCACCAATCCATAGATCGGCTCGACGGAATCGATACTGTGCCCGCCTGCAATCGGAATACCGGCCGCGCGACAAACCGAAGCGCCGCCTTCGAGGATTCGTCCGATGGTCGCCGAGGACAGTACATTGATGGGCATGCCCACGATAGCGAGCGCCATGATCGGCTGCCCGCCCATCGCATAGACGTCGCTGATGGCATTGGTGGCGGCGATGCGGCCGAAGTCGTGGGGATCGTCGACGATGGGCATGAAGAAATCGGTGGTCGCGATCAGTGCCTGCTCGTCGTTGAGTCGATAGACGGCGGCATCGTCGGAGGTTTCGATGCCGACCATGAGCTGCGGCGGAATCGGCAGCGCCGACGTGCCTTTGAGAATCTGCGACAGCACGCCCGGTGCGATCTTGCAGCCACAGCCGCCACCGTGCGACAACGAGCTGAGTCGCGGCTCGGCAGATGTTTCGTGTGAATTCATGACGATCCCTTCGCGGCAAGCCGTTCCAGCTGAGCGATGAACGCGTGCTCGTCTTCCAGACAGCGTAGATCGAGCACCAGCGCGTCATTCGCGATGCGCCCGATCACAGGCACCGGCAATCGACGGAACTCTGTCGCCAGATGTTTCAGCGCCGAGCCCACTTTAGCGCTCGTGGGACGACACGTCAGCGCCATACTCGGAATGATCTCCACAGGCAACGAGCCGCTGCCGACCTGACTCGATACCGGCGTCACATTCACCTGCCATTGCGCACCGAGCGCGGCGGACACGAGCGGCAGCAATCGATCGGCCAGTGCTTCGATGTCCGAGAGCGGTCGCGTCAGCAGTCGCAGCGTCGGCAACTCTTGAAGCAGCAGATCGGGTGTGCGATACGCGAGCAATGTTCCTTCGAGGGCCGCAAGCACAGGCTTCGACACGCGCAGCGCCCGCTTCAGCGGATGACGTTTGATCCTGTCGATCAACGCCTTCTTGCCCACGATCAACCCCGCCTGTGGCCCGCCCAGCAATTTGTCGCCACTGAACGTGACAACGTCGGCGCCGCTCGCAATCGTTTCGCGCACCACGGGTTCCTTGGGCAAACCATACGCAGCAAGATCGATCAGACTGCCGGCGCCCAGGTCGACAATGAGCGGCAACTGATGCTCGTGTGCGATCCGAGCGACTCGGAGCTCCGACACATGAGCCACGAACCCGCTGATCTTGTAGTTGCTCATGTGCACCTTCATGAGCGCCGCGGTCTTCGGGCCGATCGCACGCTCATAATCAGCGGGGTGAGTACGATTCGTCGTGCCCACCTCGATCAATCGCGTGTTCGCGCTGCGCATGACGTCGGGAATACGGAAGGCGCCGCCGATCTCGACCAGCTCGCCACGGGACAGCACGACTTCGCGCTTGTGGGCCACTGTCGCCAATACGAGCAGCACCGCGGCCGCATTGTTGTTCACGACGGTGGCTGCTTCCGCACCGGTCAGCTCGATGAGAATGTCCTCGACCAGGCTGTCGCGCTCGCCTCGCCCGCCGGTGTCGAGATCGAACTCCAGATTGCACGCCTCGCGCATCGCCATGGAGGCATGCTCGATGGCTCGCGACGAGAGCTGCGTGCGGCCGAGATTCGTGTGCAGCACCGTGCCCGTGAGATTGAACACTCGACGCAGTCGCGGCGTCGCGCGTTGTTGCAGACGGTCGGCGATCTGAAGCGACAATTCATTATCACTTGGCGACAGATAGCCGGGCTCGCTCACGCGCTCGCGATGCGCGTCGAGCACGGCTCTGATCGCATCGATCACGGCGCTGCGGCCATATGTCTCGCACAGGCTTTCAACGGCCGCGAAATGCGCGATCCGATCGACGGAAGGGAAAGGACGGGTAGGCTGCGTTGCCATGGATGCGATTCCGCGATGCCTCACTGTAGCCTAGCACGCGGTCGCTATCATATCGTTGGCCTTAGGTAACGCCCACAACGCCCGTCATGCTCGTCGCCACCGCCGGTCACATAGATCACGGTAAAACCTCGCTGATCCGCGCGCTCACGGGCGTGGCGACCGATCGTCTGCCGGAGGAGCGCGCCCGCGGCATTTCCATCGACCTGGGCTTTGCCTATTGGCAGCCCGATGCAGGCCCGACCATCGGCTTCGTCGACGTGCCCGGTCACGAGCGCTACGTCCGTAACATGCTCGCCGGCGCTAGCGGCATTGATTTCGCACTCCTCGTGGTCGCGGCCGATGACGGAGTGATGCCGCAGACCGTCGAGCATGTGCAGATCCTGGATCTGCTGGCCGTCGCGCGCGGCACCGTCGCTATTACAAAATGCGACCGCAGCTCGCCAGAACGCATCGTTGAAGTCCGACAGCAAGTCGAAGCGCTGCTTTCAACCACCGCTCTCGCCAGCGCGCCCATGTTTGAAGTCTCAGCGACGACCGGCGCTGGCGTGCTCGCACTCGGCGCGGCCCTGTGCGAAGCCAATCGCGTAGAACACAAACGACTCATACACGAGCGGAATTTCCGACTTGCGATCGATCGGGCTTTCTCGGTGTCGGGGGCTGGCACGGTGGTCACCGGTACCGTTCGCGATGGCGCACTCGATGTGGGTGCTCGCCTCCTGCTCTCACCTCATAACCTCGAAGTGCGCGTCCGCGGCCTGCAAAGTGCGGGGCAGCCACGCACGCAAGTTCATGCAGGCGAACGGTGCGCGATCAACCTGACCGGCGTCGAAGTCGCGCAGATCCATCGCGGCGATTGGTTGATCGTCCCGTCGATGCATGCGCCGACGATGCGGCTCGAAGTGCGACTGAAGCTGCTCGATGTCCGCACGTTGAAACACAACGCGCCCGTGCATTTTCATCACGGTACGGCAGACATTTCCGCGCGAGTGCTCTTGCCAAAACAGGCTTCGATCAGTCCAGGCACCGAGGCCGCTATTCAGCTCGCGCTCGATCATCCGACCTGCGCCGTCGCCGGCGACCGCTTCGTCTTGCGCGATCACTCGGGTCGTTTACTGATGGGCGGCGGCACGATCATCGACCCACTCGCACCGACGGAGCGACGCAAGCAGAGCGACCGAGCCGCGGTGTCGGCGGCCTTGCAATCGATTCAACCGGCTGAGGCGCTAGCGGCGCTGCTCGCCGTACCCGGCCATGAGGTGGACACCGTCGACTTCGAACGCCGCTTCAATCTCACACCAGCTGCGGCCCAGGCGCTCTACAAGAAAACTGACGCTGTACTACTCAGCACAGCGACACCTCTCGCCGTGCCTGCGAGGCGCATCGCGGAGATCAGCAATAACATCGTCGACTCACTCGAAACCTTTCATCGCGAACACCCAGATGCTCGTGGCATGAGCGCGCGCGAGCTCAAGGCATCTCTAACGACGCCGATATCGACCGACGCTTTCCTGGCCCTGCAAGAGCAACTGACCGAAAAGCACGTAATCGCAACGAGCGGCAGCGTCATGAAACTGCCGGGCCACACCGTCGACTTTAGCGCGGCAGACGACGAGCGTTGGCGCAAGGTGCAGCGGCTCGTACAAAGCCGCGGCGCCCTGCTGTTCTCTCCAAGAGAGGTGACAGCGGAGGCAAAGATCAGCGAGCCCGTCGTCAAAGCCATGCTCTATCGCCGCCGAAGCAGCGGCGACGTCTGGCGCATCGACGACGAGCGCCTCATGTTGCGCGATCAGGTCGCCGCGCTGGCTGCGCGGGCCGCGGTTCTAGCCAGAGAAGTCGGCAGCAAAGGATTTACCGCTGCCCAATACCGAGATGCCACCGGCATCGGTAGAAATCAGGTGATCCGCATCCTCGAGTTCTTCGACAGCATCGGAGTGACCCGTCGCGACGGCGATCGGCGCAAGGTCCGTCCCGATTATTTTCTTATCGTCGGCACTGCCCCGCCGTATCGACGCCCGCTGGACAAGCCCGCTCGATCGACTGCACCATAGTCCCGGAAGAGAAACATCCCCGGCGGGGTGCCCGGACTTCAAACCCGGAGGAAGGTGCCATGCATCTTCGGTAGGTTCGACTCCTGCCTCTTCCGCCACTCAAGGCTCCGGCACCGAGCTGCGATCGCGCTCCGGATCGTCCATGCCCTCGAACAGATCGCCTCGGGCGGGCGGCCACGCCCGCGCTCAATCGAGCGTCGCAGCGTTTGCTGATTCTCGTTGCGTTAACACCGTCCTACCAGGCCACCAGCTCCACGCGCCGGTTTTTCGCACGACCGTCTTCGGCGCGATTGGATGCAACCGGCGCGGCATAGCCGACGCCCCAAGGCTTCAGACGCGTCCCGTCGACTCCATGACCAGATACAAGGGCCTGCACGACTGACTGAGCGCGCCGCCGTGAAAGATCGATGTTGTAATCGAACGCGCCTGCCGTATCGGTATGACCCACGACCAGCAACTTGAGTGCGGCATCCTGTTTCATCAGCTTGGCGATCTCGACCAGCGCGTCCTGCGATTCCGGTTTGACATCCGCCTTGCCGGAGTCGAAATAGATGCCATACAACGCAACGCGTCCGGAGGCGGCAATCTCGCGAGCCATCGCGTTGGCGTCGACCACCACCTGGCCAGTCTGCATCGGCTTCACTTCAACGACATCGAGCAGCGTGAAGACGCGATTCTTGTTGGCGCCGCCGACGCCATAGGCTGCTGTCGTGTAGACCGATACATACACATCGCCGGTCGGCCGGGACAGTCGGGCGGCAAGATACTTCTGATCCTTGCCACTGAAGTGCATGATGCTCGGCGGATTCAACGCATAGCTGAAGTCGTTGCCGCAGGCCTGGTTCTCGCATTGATACAACGATGTGAAGCCGCCGGCTTTCAACGACTGCTCGTAGTTTCGGAACACTTCCAAAGCGCTGCGACCCTCGGGCGCTCGATAGTGAATGCGAGTGATGCGGCCTTCGAGCGCCTGAGAAGAGGATGCGCCGCTGCGCCGGTCCCGGACCTGCCCGGTGGGCAGCGAGAAGCTGTCGAAATCCTTCGTCTCGTACTTGAGGATCTCGGAGCCCGAGTAGCGCGAGATTACCGGATGGTCTTTTGAACCCGGGACGTCGGCCGCACGCGCAGCGACAAAAAACATCACGGCGCCTGATGCCGCCAGGAGGATACGCAGCGTTCTCATAATCGATCCTGCAATGAGTCAGTTAACGACGAACAGCGGGTCCTGCTGGAGCGTCAAGACGAAACCCGCCTGCCCGGGCAGTCCGGTGGTGGAAGTCTCCCCGCTCAGCGAGCCGCCGAGACCACCGGCGCCGCCACTGCCACCACCGCCGCCGCCGCCGCCGCGCACATCCGGATTGATGATGGCCCTCGTGACACTCCCGCTGGCGCCAGGGGCAACGTCAGTGGTCCCTGTATTCTCGATCGAAGGTGCGGCGAGCACGACGATGCCGCCGCCACCACCACCACTGGAGGCGTTGACCAGATCGGTGCTCGAACCCTGCCCTCCTTGAACCGTGATCGTGCCGGCGTTTCGGATCGAAGCTCTGGAAGCCAGGATGACGATGCCGCCTCCACCGCCGCCGGCGCCCGTCGCACCGTTCGCGTCGATGCGACCGTTATTTACCAGCGCGCCTTTCGCAAGCACTCGGATCAGTCCGCCACCAATGCCCCCGGCGCTGCCGGCGGCCCCGCTGCCAGCGCCACCTCCCATATGCAACCGGGCCAGGTTGGAGAGAACATAGGTTTTCGACAACGCGGCGGAGCCCCGGCCACCGACCATCGTGCTGGTATAAACGCCATCGGTGTCGAACGAGGGCATCCCCGCCGCTTCGTTCATATCGCCCGGATGCGGCGGTGTGATGCCAGTGCCGACGACAGTCGCTCTTGGGAAGTTGATATAGCCGCCCTGCGCGCCCAGCAAGACAGTAATCGTGCCGTCGTTGGTAAACGTGCCGGCACAGCGCACCGTGGTTCCGGCCCTGACGACCAGCGTGGTTCCGCTCGGAATGGTGCAATTGTTGAAATTGAGATTGGCCGGCTCCTGGCTGCCAAGCCACTGCGTGCTACCGGCCACCACCAGATCGCCAGCGCTGCCATCGCCGTACATCCAGCGTCCCAGCGCGGCATCCGCGCTCTCCAACGCCGTGACGCGGCCATCGAGGCCGGAGACGCCGCTCTGAAGTGTTCCGATGCGAGCGTGATTGTCATCAACCGCCGCCTTCACCGCCGCGAAGTTGCCGTTGACCTCCGCCGCCCGCGCCGGCGTGCCGGGCATGAAAGTCACCAAGTTCGCTACTTCACCCGCCGTTGCGGATTGAAGGGCCAGCAAGCACGAAACAAACGATCCGAGAGCAGTCGCGCGCTTCATCGTTAGCTCCATTTGTCCGTGTCCCACAGCGCCGCATCCCAGTTGGTTCTGACAACCGGCGGCGTCGGCGGAGGATCGGCAGGCGGGTTGTTCGGAGGAGAACCGGAGCCGCCTCCTCCCCCTCCGCATGCGGCCAGGCCAGTCATCACGGCCGTGATGAGAACGGCGCGAACAAGCACGAGCCAACGCATGCAGGCACTCCAATCGCCAGGGGACGATGGCCCGGAAGACTAAGATCGCCGTGCTTACCGATGACTTACAGATCGGCTTTTGCCAGCGCGCACGACCGCCGATTCGTGACGTCGTTCTCGTCGGAACGGTTATGCGGATGCGACGCCGGCGGCGGAACGCAACCGTTCCTGGAGCTCACGACTCTGCCGAGACGGTTTGACACCCAGCTGCGAGCTCAGTGCGGCACGCAGTCGCTCGTAGGTGGCCAGCCCTTCCCCGTGTCGATTGAGCTGCTCGTAGCAGAGCATGAGCAGGCAATAGAGCGCTTCCGCGAGCGGATCCGCTTCGGTGCCACGGCGATAACATTCGAGCGCGTCGTGCGTCCGGCCGTTGGCTTCATGGATGCGGCCAAGCCGTTCGACGGCGCGCAGGAACATGGATCGCAATCGTTCTCGCATCGGCGACATCCAGGCCGCCGACTCCCGGCTCAGGAAAGCCCCCGGATACAGCGAGATCGTCCGCTCGAGCGAAGACGGATCGGCCGGTTCCGCCCGCTCGACCTCGCGCTCGAAGGCCCATGCATCCACCCATACCAGTTGCGGATTGAGAGTGATGCGCCCGCCTTCGACGACCACGGCTTGATCCGACCCAAGCAGCTTGCGAAGCCGATGCAGCGTCGTATCGAACACGCGATGAGCCGCGTCGCCATCGCTCTCCGGCCAGAGCTGCTCGGTGAGCTGTTCCTCGAGCACCTCCCGTCCACCGAACGCGATCAGAGCGCGCAACAATTCGAGCGGCTTCTTCTGCGTCTTGGGACCGAAACGCACCGGCTCGTCGCGCACCCGAAGGTCGAACGAACCCAGCGTTCGGATCCTGACCGGCCAGGGCCACGCTTCCAGCGCGCCTTGGTCAGATGGCGGCGCCAATCGCCCGGCGCGAATCATCTCGTGAACCGTCGAGACAGAGAGCTTGTTCTCCAGCGCGATTGAGCACAGCTCCGACAGCAAGCGCGGATCCACCGCCACAAACGCCTTGAATCCGTGCCGCTGTGCCAATGCAAGCGCGCGACGCAGATGTTTCAGGCACGCGTCAGTGTCGCCTTCGCGCCTGGCTAACAACGCATAGCTCAGCGCACATTCGCACTCGAACAGGTGACTACGAATCGCGCGAGCCAACGGCAACGTCTCGTCGAGCAATGCCCGCGCATCGTCGTAGCGTTCCGATTGAATCAGGACTCGCACCAGGCTCAGGCTGCAGACCGCAATCGCGAACGGGACTTTGCACTCTCGTGCGAGCTGCACAGCGTGGCGACCGCGCGCCTCCGCGTCGTGCAGGTTGCCGCTCAGGAGCGCGACGAAGCTCGCCAGGTAAGACCACAGCGCTTCTTCGAGGCGCATCCCGGGGGCAATCAAGCCACGGTATTTCTCGAGGGCCGCTCTGGCACCGTCGATATCATTGGAGTGCGCGCACGCATACACCAAACCCGCACAGATCGCGCGATCCAAGACGCGAACGCCGCTCGACTCTGCAAATGCGGCCGCCTCTTCAGCGACAGCGCGCGCAACATTTGCCTCGCCATATAACAAAGAGCTGCGCGACTGCATGCTCAGAACATTGAGGCGGGCGAACGGCGACGCCGTCTCACTGCGAGCAAGGACGGCCGCCGCCTGCATCAACGTCTCGAATCGCTGCAACTGTCCGACCCACGGATAGTAAAGAGCGAGCGAGGCGACCGTCATGATGCGCAGACTCGGATCCTCACCTTGGCGCGCCAGGCGCTCGGCGCGCGCCACCCACTTGCCAATGGAATCCCATTCGGGCGCTGCGAATACGTGCGCCGTGAAGATTGCATAGACGGCGCGTTCTTCGACTGCGCGCGATGGAAACTTCGGAAAGTCGCGCCTCAACGCATCGAACTCATCGATCCACTGCCGCATCGGAGTGAAATCGCCCCAGAGAAAGACAAACGAGTCGACGATGCCCGCCCAGGCGAGATAACTCCCCTGTGCGTCGCCGCCGCCACGGAACGAACGAAAGGCGGATTCGAAACAAGTCCGTGCGGCCAACAGATCGGTGGCGAGATGACAAACACCCTGCCAGTACTGCAGCCAGGGCTCGCGAACCCGCGCCGCATCGGAAAGCTGCGCGATTACGTTGTCCAACACACCGGTTCGACCCGCGGCGGCAAGCGCCGGCGCTCGCATCAGAATGATTCGAGTGGCTGCCTCGATATCGGTGGCTTCCAGATACAGCGCCTGCGCGTGCTCCAGTTGGCCGCCATCTTCGAGGATCGCCGCCGCTGCGCGCAGGTGCGTGGCCCTGCCCGCTTCGCCCCAGGTCTGCAACGCCTGCTCACGCAGGAAGTCACGAAACAAAGGATGATATTGATAGGTCGGCTGCGGCTCGCTGTGGCGCTCGGTGAAGTGATGCTGGCTGACCATCTCTTCGAGCAGCCCACGAACGCGCGACTGCCCCGTCAAACGCTCGGCCATGACTGGCGTGAAGGCAGGAAACATCGCGGTCAGCAGCAGAAACTCCCGCACCGCTTCGGGTCGGTGAGCAAAGATCTCGGCCGCGAAATAATCGAAGAGCGGCTGCGCGCTGCCTGCGCTGGCCTTCCCTCTCTTGCCGCCCCGCCCGGCGTTTTCGAGCAGCAGAATCAATCCGGCGACCCAACCATCGCACTCTCGATGCAAACGAGCGCTGTGAGCGACGCTGCGAAGCTCGGTATCGCTCGTCATCAGCCGCACCAGCGCCCGGGACTCCTCTTCACGCAGCTTGAGAGCTTGCCAATCGAGGTAAGCCAGGCGTCCGTTCATCCGCAGTCGAGCTAGCGCATCCGGAGGGTCGCTGCGGCTGATGAATATCACCGGCGTCAGACCGCCCAGCTCCTCCAGACAGATGCGCAGCACTCGATGCAACGGCTGCGCCGCGCCCGCATCGTGAACATCGTCGAAAACCAGCGCCGTGGACGCCGGCAGGCGCCCACCCAGGTCACGAAAGAAGTTGCGAGCGAACGTGTCGACGTCGGCGAAATACTCCGGCGTGAGCTGCGGCAACGGCCGACGCCGACGAGGCGCCACCCGACGCATGGCCAGCGAGAGATGATGGAAAAAAGCTCGGCAGATCGGCGTCGCCCGCATCCACCTGATACCACAGGCAGCGCAGCCGGCGCTGTTTCAAATAACTGGCGATGAGGGTCGTTTTGCCAGCCCCGCCCGGCGCCGCCAGCCACACTGCCCCCTGACGACGCAGCCGGTCGAGCTCCTTGAGGAGCCGCCGCCGTGGGTAGACGCCATCCGAGGCCGGGGGCGTGAGTTTGATCATTCTTGGTAGGCCGCTCTGCCGTGAGCTGAACTGACCGGATGATAACGCGGTCCGTAATCGGATAATCTATCGCGTCATGCAGAGCGAGCCCAAGCCGATCAACGACAAGAACGCAGCGCTGGACGCGCTCGACCATCAGTTGCTGGGGCTATTGCGCGTGAACGCCAGGACGCCGACGGCAACGTTGGCGAGGAAGCTGGGCGTCTCCCGCGGCACCATTGCAAACCGCATCGCCCGGCTGGAAGCCAACGGCGTCATCGCCGGGTATTCAGTGCAGATCCACGCCCACTCCCAGCCGAGCGGCATCCGCGCCTGGATCAGTATCGCGGTGGAAGGTGACAAGACCCGAGAGGTGGTGAAAAGGCTGCTGGGCGAGCCTTCGGTGAGCTCGCTTCACGACACCAACGGTCGCTGGGATTTGCTGGCCGAGGTGCATGCCGCATCGATCGCCGAGCTCTCCGAAGTGCTGGAGCGCATCCGGAAGATCAAAGGCATCGGCAACACCGAGACCAGCATCCATCTGCAAACATTCAGGACCTAGGCGACCCGTCGCATCCGACCGCGCTTGCTCGAGCCCAGCGTGCCGCCGAACAAATCCTTCGGATCTTCCAGGTCGGGCACCAGGTCGATCTGACGGCAGAACTCCGGACGCTCACGCGTCAGGTCGTGCAGGAACTTGAGCGCCGAGTAGTCTTCGAGCGCAAAGCCCACCGAATCGAACACCGTGATCTCGCCGTCACTGCCCCGCCCACGCTGCACGCCATTGACCACATCGGCGAACTCGATGACGGAAAAATCCGCCGGCATCTGTTGAATCTCACCTTCGATGCGCGACTGAGGCTCGTACTCGACGATGACCCGTGCATCCGGCCGACGCAGAATGTCCGCGTGCAACTCGGTCTTGCCCGGGCAGTCGCCACCGACCGCATTCAAGTGCATTCCGGGCGCGACCATGGAGGGCGTCACGATCACGGCGTTGCGCTTGTCGGCGGTAACGGTCGTGATGATGTCGGCGCCGAGTGCGGCTTCCGCAGCGGACGTCGCATGCACCAATGAAATGCCTCGCAGCTCCGGCATGGCGCGAAGATTCTGAGCCAGCTTCGCGGTCGCGCGCGGATCGACGTCATACAGCCGCAGCTCGTTGATGCCGAGCATGCGATGGAACGCGATGGCCTGAAATTCGCTCTGCGCGCCATTGCCGATCAGCGCCATCGTTTTGCTATCCGGTCGGGCCATCCACTTCGCCGCGAGCGCCGACATCGCGGCGGTCCGAAGCGCCGTCGTTACGGTGAGCTCCGAGAGCAGCACTGGATAACCGGTGGACACTTCCGCCAGCACGCCGAACGCGGTGACGGTGAGCAGGCCCAGGCTGGTGTTCTTGGGATGACCGTTCACATATTTGAACGAGTACAGATCGCCATCGCTGATCGGCATCAACTCGATCACGCCGACCTCGGAATGGCTCGCGAGCCGCGCCGATTTCTCGAACTGGCCCCAGCGCCGATAGTCCGCCTCGATCTGGGCGGCGAGCCGCGCCATGAACTCGCCCGGCCCGATCTGGTTCACCAGGTGCTGAATGTCTGCGATGCCGACGTAGTCGACCATGGTCCTACCCTCGTCCAAATGCTTGTCAAGCAAGCACTTATGGTAGGAAGGCCCGGCGTCACGCAGAAGCAGGCAAGCTGCCCGGCAACCCCCCGTTTATTGACGAAATGACAGCGCTTTTTGCCGTTCCGGCAATGGCGGGCGCCGATGACAAAGGTCGTTCACCGCCTCGGCGACCTGCGTCTCGAGGCCGTCGGTGACGCAGACCGTCATCATCGATGCGCGCAATTCGCCATCCCAGTAGGGATCCAGCGCCTCTTCCTCCAAGTCCCTGCGCAACACGATCACCGGCGTGAGGCGCGTGCGCGGATCGATTCGCATACGAGCAATGACGCCCGCCGCCGGAATCAGCGGCAGCTCCTCCGCCAACAACACCAGATCGGGCACCGGCGGCTCTGCGGTCAGCAAGCCGCGATGAAACAGAAATCGCAGCGCCTGCTCGCCATCTTTTACGCGCAGCATCGACGCCTCGGGCAATTGTCGTCTGATGCCCTTCGCGATCGCGGTCCAGTCACTACCGCTGGGTTCGGCAACGAGTACATTGATATTCATCATGGCGGCTCATCGATATCTCACATATTGAATACACGAGCGGCTGCGCAAAGTGGTTGCACAGCAATGATCGCTGTAGAATCTGCGCATCATGAGCGAATCGAATCAAAGCCAAGTCGCTGTGAATCTGACCGACAGCCTCATCGTCGCACGCGTCCGGGGTTGCCCCACCGAAGCGGTATTGCAGAAATGCCAAGCCGAGGTGTTGTCGCTCGTCCGTGAGAGCGGCATCAGGAAAGTTCTATACGACGCGCTCGAGATGGAGCCGCCGCCGGTGAGCATTCCCTGGGCGCAGCGGGCGCTGGACGAGCAACTGATCGATGTGAAACTCCGCCGCGCCATCGTTGTTCCAAACACCAAGCTGGCATTTCTTGCGCGCCTGGCGTTCGGCGATGGCGACTACCGGGTGTTTTACGAAGACAAGCTCGCCGCCATGGGCTGGCTCGCCGAAGAAAACGTTTGATCCGCGAGTCCGGACTGAACTCACGCGCGTAGCGGCTGCACGTTGGCGTTCAAACGGAACAAGTTCGACGGATCGTACTTGGTCTTCAACGCCGCCAGCTTTTTGTAGTTGCCGCGATAGTTGGCGTTGATGTCCTTTGCGGTCGCCTCGCGCGGCATGTCATTGACGTAGAAGCCACGCGTGAACTTCTCCACCGTCGACCAATGGCGGCGCGCCGCTTCGATGTGATCCGTCGGATCGTCGCCGTGCCGCCAGCCGCTCATGATCATCATGTTGGCCATCGCGTACCTGTTCGCGAAAGCCGTCGCATCCTCGGGCACACGGCCGCAAGCACCGCCGCAATGCTGGAAGAACACGGCCGTGGTCCGGCGCGGATCGCCCTTGAATCCGTCGATCAACGCTGCAATCAAGTCTGCCGGCATCGCAGAGATGAACCCGCCCTTGATGTAAGTGCCCAGCATGCGCGCATCGGCCCAATCGCCGGACCGTTGCACCTCGACATAGTCCATGGCCTTGATCGTGTCGCTCATGGGGGTTCCGACCTTTCGAAGCGGCGCCAACGCGCGATCGGCATCCTTCGCCGCCCCGCTGTAGCAAACATCGAGTTGCGCGACGCCCGGCGCACCGCCCGGCGGCAGCACGAGCATGGGATCGAAATACAAATCGTCGGGCGCTGCTCGTGCATAGTCCGCGTACATCGAGAGCACGTCGCGCGCCTTCTCGATGGGGAACGTCACTTTGCCGGCAATAACCTGACGCTGCATCGGATGAAGATTGAACTCGAAATTCGTGACGACGCCGAAGTTGCCGCTGCCGCCGCGCAGGCCCCAGAACAAATCCGGGTTCTCGCGCGAGCTCGCGTGACGCAATTGACCGTCGGCGGTCACCACATCCATCGAGTTGAGATTGTCGATCGCCATTCCATAGCGACGCGCGATCCGTCCGAACCCGCCACCGAGCGTCAGCCCTCCCACACCGGTGTGCGAGACGGTGCCGAGCGGTGTCACCAGGCCTTGAGCCATCGACTCACGGTCGACCAATCCCAATAAGCTTCCGCCCTTCACCGACACACGCTTGGCCGTTGCATCGACCGTCGCGCCGCGAAAGCTCTTGAGATCGATCTGCATGCCGCGCTCGCAGGTCGACTGACCGGAATGACTGTGACCGCCGCATTTCACTGCCAGCAGCAAATTGAGCTCGCGCGCGAAGTTCACGGCCTTCTGAATATCGCCCGCGTCCGCCGGCTGTACGATGAGCGCGGGATGCTTGTCGAAAGAAGGATTCAACAACAGACGAGCTTCGTCGTATCCAGCATCGCCCCGCAGGAGCAACTGGCCGTTCAGCGATTCCGCAAACTCACGAACCTCGGCGCTGCTGAGCGTGACGGGTCGGCCGTCGGCAGTGACTGCGGAAATGTCGGCAATGGGCCCGGAGCGGGCCAACGCCGGCACGAATCTCAAGGTCGGTAGCGTGGCAGCGGCCAGGATGGCGGAACTGACGAACTCGCGGCGTTTCATGGCACCCCCGGTTGATGCGCAGCACATTCGTTCTTGTTACTCGGCCTGCCCGAGTAGATGCGCCTGCGCTCGAGAATGCAACTCGCGTTGCTACTACTGTCTTTGGTCAGGGGGCGCGATCGAGGGACCGATCACGATGAGCTTGTCTTCGGCTTGAATGCGCAGGTCGTCTTCCCAGAATCCGTAGCTGTGCCGATCACGCACCACTCGCAAGACCAGCGCCCGGTTCTCGAACGGACGGCGACCGATTTCGTCCGGATGCGGAGCACGCTCGACCAGCGTTACCTGGCCGCCGGCGCTGATGAGGTCCATCACATAGGTCGCCAGGTGCGAGGATTCGATGGAATCGGCCATCAGAATGCCACCGACTCGCGAGGGCAGCACCGTCGCGCTCGCACCGCTCTGTCGCAACAACTTGTCGTTCTCGGCCTCCTCGACCCGCGAGACGATGCGAACGTTCGGGGCGAGATTTCGTGCAGTCAAGGTGATCAGTACATTGGTGTCATCCCGGTCCGTGCAAACCAGCAAGGCGCGCGCCTGCTGCAGCATCGTTTCGCTCAACGTGTGCTCGCGACTGGCGTCGCCGAGGATGCCGATGTAACCCAGCTCCGCCGCTTCTTCGATTCGCGACTGATCGAGATCGACGATCAAAATATGCTGCTTGTCGAAGCCGCGCGCGACCAACTCGGCTGCGGCACATCGGCCCGCGTGCCCGAAGCCGCACAACACCACATGCCCTTGCAAACGCGCCTGCAGTCGTCGCATACGAAAGTCCTCGATCAGACGCTGTAACACCAGCTGATACGCCGTGCCGACAAAGATCAACCAAATGAACAGACGGATGGGCGTGACGAACAAAGCATCGACCAGCCGTGCCTGGCGGGTCACCGGCACGATGTCGCCGTAACCGACCGTCGTCACGCTGACCATCGTGAAGTAAACGACGTCCGCGAACGAGATCGCGCCGTCGTGATTGTCTCGCAGCCCATCGCGATCGAACCAGAACACGGCGATGACCAGCGCGAACATGATCAGCACCGCGGCGGTACGAACCACGAGCGTCTTGCGCACACTGCGCTCGCCGCCGACAAACAGCCGGCGTCCGGGGATTTGTAGCCGGCGGCTCAGCGCATCGCCCGCCGCATCGGCGGCCTTGTCGGAACGTCCTGCGGTAACGGCCATGCCGCTATGGTACTGACTTGGGCCGCTCCTTTAAAAGCAGCCGCTCGGCGTTGCCCCAGCGGATTTTCCGCTTCTCTTCTTCGGTCAATCCCAGCCGGTCCAACGCGTCGGCGCCCTTTTTCAACGACAGCTGCGGAAAGTCCGAGCCGAGCAGCAGGTTGTCGATGCCGACGTTGCGCATGGTCCAGACGAACTCCTCCTCCAGCGGCGAGTCGGCGGCCAGCACGACGGTGCCCGCGATGTCGAAGTGGATGTTGTCCTCCATCAACCCCTTGGCGGTGCGTGCCAGCGGCAGAATGTTCCAGAAGCGGAATTCGAGCGCGCCGAGGTGAGTAAATATGAAATGCGTCTGCGGCGTCGCCAATGCAAGGTTGAACAGCTTCTGGTTGTCGCCGGGCAGGATGTTCGCGTTGTCCATCAGCACCACGAGCCCAAGCTCGCCGGCGCGTTTGCAGACGGCGAGGACGCGCTCGTCCGCCGCATCGAACTTTTGAGTATGGGGATGTAATTTGATCGCGCGCACACCCAGGGCAGCCAGACGTTCCAGCTCGGCAAAGGCCGCATCGCCGTCGTAAGGATGCACGGAGGCGATGGGAATCATGGGATAACGCTTCGAGAGCGCGACCAGTTCGTCGTTCTTCGATCGGGTCTCGGCGACCTTGCCCAGCACCGCCATGTGAATGCCGCCGAAGCGGGTCACTTGCTGGCCATCGGCAGCCACTTGGGCGAGATATTCCTTCACGGACTTCTCGCCTTCCCAGATATGCACGTGCACGTCGAACACCGGCGTCGGATCGGCCGCCCGGACCAGGCCCGAGAGGCATAGCAATAGCGACGCCAGCAGCAATCTGTTCAATTTTTCTCCCCTCTGAGGTGTCCGTACTTCGGCGGGAGTGTGCGCGACCGCTATCTCGCAGGCAAGGGAACCCGCGTGACCTCGAGATTCGGATCCGCGAGGATGTCCCGCTCGCTGAACAGGATGGGCTTCGATTTCTTTTCCGAGTACAGCCTCACCTGATCGAGGTAGTACGGCGAGCTCGGGTTGTCGGACTGCGAATAAGTCATGATCGAGCGCCCCTTCGGCCCTTGCTCGGTGAACTGCATCCACAGGATCAAGGTCGAACCGAGATACATCTCCGGCCAGCCCTTGCCCGGCACCCAGCCGGTCTTGTTGTGCATGAAATTGTATTGACCGGCGTCGGCCAGGCCGCCGTGCATGGGAATGCGAGTGTCACCGCGCGTCTCATATTGATAGCCGCGATAGGCCGCATCGAGCGGCACACCGGAGTCCAGGAGGTCCGAAATCGCTGCGTTCAAGGCCTTCGCGACGCGCGGGTCTTCGGTGTGCAAGCCACTCGGTGTGTTCATGGGATCCGCAGGATCGAACGGCACGGCGAAAACTTCCTTCTGTGCCTTGTAGTCGAGATTCTCGAAGAATCGACGCCACAGCACGGCGCCCGAGCTGTCCAGATTCTCGGTCTGATCCCACTTCGCGAGCACATCGCACGCCGCCGGTAGCCCGGCCCTCGCGGGCAGCTTCCGGCACAGCGACACGAGCGGATCGCGCCACAACTCGGCCGCGAGCACGCGATTGTCCATCGTGATCGCTTCGAGCTGATCGAGCGTGAAGCGCTTCCCTGGATGACCGTCGACGCCCTTGAGCCGGCGCTCGATCTTCAACAGGCCGTTGCGGGTTCGCAGCGAGCGCGTTGTGCGCTCATCGCCGACGATCAACGGGTAGCCTTCCAGCAGCTGGTGCGGATTGTTGGTCCAGTAGCTGTCGTTCGAGTTCGTGACATAGTCGGTGCGCATCAGCTTCGGCAGCGCGGCCACTCCGAAGGTCCCCGGCACGATCGAATCGGCATCCCTGCCCCACTCGCACTCCGAGCGGGAACCGTCGAGAACCATTTGCCGGCGCTCGAGCATGCGGCGTCCGAGGTCCGAGTTCACGCACTTGTCGAGCTGCGCGTTCGTAACATGCGGCACGCCCGTGCGATCCGCGTAGTACGTGTTGCCAGCAGAGTCGGCTGCCATGGTGTTGAGCCAGCCGATGCCGAGATACTTGCGCCCCGCTTCATCCAGCTGCTCGACCGACTGTGCGCGATTCATTTCCAGCTGCTGATTCAACCAGCGAAAGTTCATCGCCACGTCTCGCACCGCGTACGCCGTGTCGTCAGTCCAGCCGAACTCGGCACTCTGCAGCACGGTGCCATAGTGCGTTCCCCAAAACGTGTGGCTGCGGTTCTGGAGCTTGCCGTCGGCGCCGCGAACCTCAACGGTCACGGTTCGCGGGGTCATGGCTCTGGGCTTGCCGTCATAGAGATATGAGGTGGTGGAACCCGGCGCCAGACGAAGCTGATAAACAGTGAAGCGTCGTGGCGTCGCCAGCGTGTGACTCCAGGCCACCTTCTCATTGTGACCGAACAGCACCACGGGCACGCCGAGCACGCCGCCGCCATAAACATTCAACTTGCCGGGCACGGTCAACTGCGCCTCGAACCAGCGCTCCGGTCCATGCCACACCCAGTGCGGATTGGCGAACAGCATGCCCCGGCCATTGTCGGTGGCCTCCTTGCCCAAGGCGATCATGTTGCTGCCGGGCCCTTGAGGCTGCGAAGTAATGCTGGATTCGAGGTCGTTGGATCCAGACGTCGGCTGCACACTCTTACTCTTGGCACCCGCGGTGGGCGGCGCCGCTCTGACATAGTCCTGCATGAGCGCCCCCGAGCTGAGGAACGAGCTCCAATGCAGCGCGCGCAAATAAACATCCTGCTCGGCGATGGGTCGAACCCACTCAGCGCCGCGACAGCGTGCATCTGGAATGTTGTCGACGCCCGTTTTCGCCAGGTAATGGTTGTAGCCCGCCGCGTAGCCACGCACGAGCTCCCTCACTTCGGTCGTCGGCCCGAGCGGCGGCTTCGATCGCAACTCCTGGCCGACGAGGTCGCGGTCCAGCACGCTCTTCCAGAAGAAATCGCTTTGGACATTCGTGAAGGGCTCCGGCCCCGACGGGTAAGCATCCGTACTCGGCTCGTCGGGACCGAAGTATCGCGATCGCATGGCATTCACGGTGACCCAGCGCGCGGCGATATCGCAGATACCGGTTTGCGCGAAGGCATACCCCAGACCAAAGCCGACGCCTTCGAAGTCATCGGCCAGCACGTGAGGCACACCATAGGAGGTCGTGCGGATCTCCGCTCTCGGCGCCGCCAATGCAAAACCAGCGAACGACAGACCGAGGGAGGCCAGAGCCAGGATCGAAATCTTGTGACGGTTCATTCTTCTTGGAAACTCATCGATTCGTCGAACGCAGCTCGAAGCGGATGCCTCGCATTCTCGACGCACTCAGCTCGAAACCTGTGACCTTGCCCGACGCGTCGCGAGCGAAGCGCAACAGCCCCGCCTCGCCGCTGAAGGCATCCTGCATCGCCGGTGCGAGCGGCTGAATCTTCGTTTCGAACTTCCGGTGCTCGTCACGTACTGCAAGCTTTCCCTGGTCGATCACCAGCGGCCAGGTCACATCCAGCTCCGGGCTGTAGAACGTGCCGACATAACTCTGCAGCGCTTCGGCGCTGGGCGTGGCAGCCGTGAAGCGCGTCGCCGCCATGGCATCGTCGTCGCCGATGCGGAGCTTCAGCTCGTTCGCCAGCTGCTTGCCGGTGACCGAGAAGTCGGCCTTCACTGGAAAACCCTGCACCTCGAAACTCGCCGGCCCGGTGGCGACGAGCGGCAACGGCATCGCGCCGATCTTCAATATCAGCGCTCCCTGCTGTTCGATCACTTCGAGAATGGTCTCGGTGTTCGCATCGAAGTAGCTGCCGAGCAACCGTTGCAGCGGCACAGGCTTGACCGCCGTCTTCTTGCCGGGGGATGCTTTCTGAGCGCCGCCCGCATCGGCGCCCTTCAGCACATCGGCCAGAACGATATCGGCAACCTTCTCCGACAACTCCGACGCTTCCGCGCCTTCGAAATTGCAAAGGACGGCCACCGAGGTGTGTTGCTCCGGGAATCGCGCGAGCATCGCGTTGTAACCGACCCAATTGCCTGCGTGATGCACACGAGGCACGCCGCGGTACTCATCGACGAACAGCCCGCGCGCATAAGCGATCTTTTCTCCGTTATCCAGTTGGCCGCGCTGAGTCAGACGGTCGATCAGCGGCTGCCCGCCGACCCGTGGCTGATAGAAGTTCTCATCCCATTTAGCGAGGTCTTCGATGGCCAGATGCAGCGCGCCGTCCCCGGTCTGCTCCCAGTTCGACAGCGCATTCCTGAAACGCACCGTTCCCTGTGGCGCTTCGGCATCGACTGCATATCCGAGCGCGCGACCCGGAATGACCTCGGCATGCTTATCGCGAAACTGCGCGCTCTTCATGCCCAGCGGCTGAAAGATGCGCTCGCGAGCAAACTGCCCAAGCGGCTGGCCACTCACCCGTTCGACGATGACCGCCAGCAGAAAGAAACCGCTGTTCGAATATTCGTAGCGCGTGCCCGTGGGAAAATTGAGCGCACGTTGGCGCGCGATGACGGCAAGCGCCTGTTCATCCGTCCCCACCTGTTCGACTTCCAGCCCCGACAGCGACAACAACGCCGTGTAGTCGCGCAGCCCGCTGGTGTGCCTGAGCAAATGATCGATGGTGATGACCCGGCCGTAATCCGGCAGCTCCGGCACGTATTTGCGCACATCGTCCGAGAGCGACAGCTTCCCATCCAGCTCCAGCAAGATCACAGCGGCCGCGGCGAACTGCTTCGACGTCGAGCCGATATCGAACACGGACGCGGACGTAATAGGCACGGCCCGCTCCACATCCGCAAGACCATAGCCCTTCGCGACAGCCACGTGACCGTTGCGCATCACACCGACTGCGCAACCGGGTCTCGCTGTATCCGCATACTGCGCGAACAGCGCATCGATCTGCTGTCGCTGAGTCACGCTAACGCCTTCGGACGTCGATGCCGAAGCCATTCCAACGGTCAGCACGGCCGCCGCCAACGTCGGCAGTGCACGAATCGACGATGTCTTCACAGGTTCACCCGCGTAAGCATTCGGTTACCAGTTCATCGAAGCGAGCCCCCCCGCGAATCGGGTCGGCACACGGCATCCCCAGTTCGATGCTGTGCTGTTCGAGCAGCGCATTCGCCGCTTCGACCGATAACGTCACGGTGTTGAGACTCACACCGGCGCAACGAACACCGGGATTGGTGCGTCGGGCGAGCGTCAGCGTCACATCGATGGCTTCCCTGAGGCCGGGCAGATCGAAGTCGGGCAAGCCGTGCACCGATTTCCGGCCGGCCTCGTGACACATCACGATCACGTCTGGCTGCGTCCCGTGCAGCAGCCCGAGCGATACGCCGGAGTACGCCGGATGAAACAGGGAGCCCTGCCCTTCGACCACATCCCAGTGATCGGCCGCTGCGTCCGGGGTGAGCGCTTCGGCGGCGCCCGCGATGAAGTCCGCGACGACCGAATCGATCACGACCCCCGAGCCGGAGATCATGACGCCGGTCTGCCCCGTCGCGCGAAACGTTGCGGATACGCCGCGTTGCTCGAACGCACGGACCAAACCCAGCGCGGTGTATTTCTTTCCGAGCGCGCAGTCAGTCCCCACGGTAAGCAAACGTCGGCCGCTGCGTCGACGCCCTGTACCCACGGGAAACGTTTGTCGAGGCTTGCGCACATCGATGAGGCGCCGACCGAGCTCCAGAGCAGCCGAGCGCAGTACTGGCACATCGTCGAGCCTCGTGTGCATGCCGCTGACCAGATCCAGTCCTGCCCTGAGCGCATCGAGCAGCGCCGGAATCCAGCTCGGCTGCACGATACCGCCCGCCGGCGCTACGCCGATGACGAGTGCTTGAGCGCCTCGGGCACGCGCCGCTGCCGGCGTCAGTCGAGGAAGCCCGGTTGTAACGGTGACGCCCGGCAATGCGAATTCGCCGACGCACCGGTCGCCGGCCCAATCTCGAAGCCCCATCGCCGTCTTGGCATCGCGCTCGTCGACGGCGTCGCCCAGGAACAGCAGGTAGGGTTGCGGCAGGCTCAGGATGCTCATGCCGGCAATATGCCGGCCGGCCGGCGCCAGTATTGTTCGTTTTAGGGAAGCGGCGCGGACGATTCTTCGGTTCTGGCCTAGCCGGGGCTCGGTTCTTCGCGGGTCAGCCGGCCGACGATCTGCTTCAGGTCGCTGTGACTGTGCGATTTGATCGCCTTGGAGATCGGGAAGGTCACGAAGTCGAACTCGTTCTCGCTCTGGTTGCGCAGCTCGGCAATGACTTCCTGATAGCGCTCCACGGTCGCGGCGACGACCGTCATGACGTAATCCACGTGCCCGAGCACGCCATGACAGGAGACGATCTCTGGAATTTTCAGCAGCGTCTTTTCGAATTGCCTGGCGCGCGCGCTGGTGTAGTTCAACAGCTTGATCTGCACCTGGAACTGCAGGCAACTGGCGAGGCGCGCGATGTCGATATCGGCGTGATAGCCGCGAATGATCTCCGCTTGCTCCAGGCGCCGCATCCGCTCGTAGCAGCGACTGGCGGACAGCCCGACGGCCTCGCTCATCTGCACCTTGCTGATGCGCGCCTCGCTGAATAGTGCTGTCAGGATGCTCAAGTCGATGCGATCGATGCGGCTGGGCCGCGATGAGTTCTGTGCCATTCGCCACTCCCCGATAGTGGAACGCAGTATGCCAGCAAACGATTCCTCCGCCCTCCTTTGCAAAAACGAACGCAACTCACGCGCGATGGGCTGCATATTCACGGGGTCGAACCTCGAACACTAGAAGAACTGGCAAGAGGATGATGCGCATGAACGGCTTGTCGCGAGCGGCCCTGTCCGCGGCCTTTTTACAGACCTGCGTCTTTGCAGCGCCGGCTAGCGCTGCGGATACTCCACGCGACGCACAGGTTTTGCAGGAGATCATCGTCACTGCAACCAAGCGCGAGGAGAAACTGCAGGACGTTCCGGTGGCCATCTCCGCGATCACGACCGAAGACATCCAGACACGCGGCTTCACGAATTACGCCGATTATCTCAACACCGTGCCCGGCGTGTTCTTCGAGGACGGCGGCCCCGGCGTCTCGCAGATTCGTATTCGTGGCATCAGCGGCAGCGAAGGCGGCTTGCCCTCCACCACCGCGACATATTTCGGCGAGACAGTGACCAGCGTGCTGACCAACTTCGGCGGCAAGCCGAATCTGCGACTGGTCGACATCGATCGCGTCGAAGTCTTGCGCGGCCCGCAAGGCACGCTGTTCGGCGCCAGCGCGCTGGCCGGCGTGGTCCGGATCCTTCCCGCGGCGCCCGACGCTTCGGGTTTCGAAGCCCACGTCGGCGCGCGAGGTTTCACGACGGCGCATTCGAGCGACGCGAGCTATCACGTCGAAGGCACGGTCAACATTCCGTTGATCACGGACCGACTGGCGCTGCGGGTCGTCGGCTATCAAGACGAGATCGCCGGCTACATCGACAACAAGTTCGCAGGCCAACCGTCCGTCGACTACGGCGCCGCGTTGGGCCTGCCTGACGGCTTGCTCGTCACGCCGGCCGTCCCAGCGTTCACCCGCAAAGACATCAATTCGGAAGACACCTGGGGCGTTCGCGCCGCGCTCGGCTGGCAAGTCACCGACGCTCTCAAGATCGACCTGACGCACGCCACGCAGGACGTCACCCTCAACAGCGAGCCGTTCACCATGCCGGAGTTCGGTGAGTATGAGCAGAGCCGTGCGCTGGATTACTTCGAGGAAGGCGGCGCGGGCGAGCGACTCGAAATCAATACCATTGTCGCCAAGTACGACTGGGACGCCGTGTCGCTGACCTCGGCCAGCAACTGGTCGAAGATGACGCGCTTCACCAACCAGGACATCACCTATCTCGCCGAAGGCAGCTTCGGCGCGCCCATCCCCTGGCCGCTGCGAGATCGCAGCGTGGGCAAGCTGTTCACTCAAGAGCTGCGGTTGCAGTCGCTCGGCGACGGTCCGTTTCAATGGCTCGCCGGATTGTTCTATTTGAAGCAGACCGCCGACTTCTCGCAGTTCGTGCCTGACTACTCGTGCCCCACCTGTTTGCCGGAGGTGCTGGCCGGTCAGGACTTCGCCGCCGACGCGCCCATGGCACGCTTCTCCGAAGAAGAGCAGCGCGCCGCGTTCGCTCAAGTCAGCTATACATTCGCGTCGCAGTGGACCGTCGGCGTCGGCGCGCGTTATCTCGAAGACGATCTGACCAGTCTCACTCCCGCCTCGGATGGCTTTCTGATCGGCGGAGCGCAACCGGGCGCGCCCGATCAAGAAGGCTCATCGAGTGAGTTCAATCCTTCGGCCTATCTGCGTTACGAGCCTGCCGAGGACCTGACATTGTATTTGCAGGCCGGTCGCGGCTTTCGCAGCGGTGTGGTGAATCAGCGCCTGCCCGACGCCTGTCAGGCGGCGGCCGCAGCCGTCGGCGCCGGTGCGTTCACCGATCCCGATACGTTGTGGAATTACGAGCTGGGCGTGAAATCGCAGTTCGCGGACGGTCGCCTTGGCCTCAATGCAGCGGTGTATCGACAGGACTGGGAAGGCGTGCAGCTCGGCGTGGCGCTTCCCTGCGGCTTCAGCGTGCTGGCGAATGCCGGCGACGTGACCAACGACGGTGTGGAACTGGAGATGGTGGCGCAAGCCGGCGATGCGTGGCGCTTCAACTTTGCGGCCTCCTACACCCAGGCGGAGTTCGAGCGCGTCGAGCCCGGCACGATCTACTCCAAAGGCGAACGCCTGCCGGACGCACCGGAAAAGAACGGAAGCGTCGGCGCACAGTACAGCTTCGTCATGGGGCCGGAGTGGTCCGGCTATGTGCGTGCGGATTACGTTTACGTCGGCGAGCTGCGCTTGAAGTTTGGCGTGGACGAGGTGCTCAGCCAGGAATCGTTCAATACCGCCAACCTGCGCATCGCCTTTCAGCGAGAGGATCTGTCCATCGAGCTGTTCGGCCGCAACCTCGCTGACGAGCGCGGCGTCATCGATACCGGTCAACCGTCGCTCGGCGCGAAGGAAACATTGATTCGTCCGCGCGAGGTTGGCGTCGAGCTGCGGTACGGCTTCCAATGAGCCAAGCGCGAGTGACAGTCAGTGGCTGTCACTCGCTTTCAACGCGAGCACCGACTTGACGGCCGCGACGACCCGCTCCGGCACGAACTCGAAGTGCCGCATCAAGTCTTTGGCGGGCGCCGACTCGCCGAATCGATCGATGCCGACCACGACGCCGCGGCGACCGACATATTTGCGCCAGATATCCGGCACGCCGGCTTCGACGGCGACACACGGCAATTCGACCGGCAACACTTGCTCGCGATAGCCAGCATCCTGCCGATCGAACAGGGTGGTCGAAGGCATCGACACGACTCGAACCGGGACGCCCTCGCCTTCGAGCACCCGCTGCGCCTCGATGGCGAGCGCAACTTCGGAGCCGGTCGCAATGATGACGGCGCGCGGCTCGACTTCAGGCTCCGCCAGCACGTAGCCGCCACGACGGATATTTGCCATCGCGTCCGGATCTCGATTCTGATACGGAACGTTCTGTCGACTGAGCACCAGACAGGTTGGCCCGCTTTCCCGATCGATGGCCGCCGCCCACGCGACCGCTGTCTCCAAGGTGTCGCACGGCCGCCAGACCTCCATGTTCGGGATCAATCTGAGCGTCGCGACGTGTTCGATGGGCTGATGCGTCGGGCCGTCCTCGCCCAGGCCGATCGAATCGTGCGTGAACACAAAGATCGAACGGATTTGCATCAACGCAGCCATGCGAAGCGCGTTACGGCAGTAATCCGAGAACGTCAGGAAGGTGCCGCCATACGGTATGAATCCGCCATGCAAGGCAAGTCCGTTCATGATCGCGGCCATGCCGAACTCGCGCACGCCGTAATAAATATAGTTGCCGCCGCTCGTGCTGGTGACAGCGCG
Source organism: Steroidobacter agaridevorans (assembly GCF_009932555.1). Lineage (GTDB taxonomy): Bacteria > Pseudomonadota > Gammaproteobacteria > Steroidobacterales > Steroidobacteraceae > Steroidobacter > Steroidobacter agaridevorans. The sequence continues at coordinate 406,737 of NZ_BLJO01000003.1, read as the reverse complement.
CGACCCGGACCACAACGTGAGATTCGAGCTCGCTAGATCGGCCGAGCCGCCAATCAGCTCCGGCAAGAACGGCGCGATGCCTTCGATCGCTTCTTGCGACGCCTTGCGTGTCGCCACCGTTGCCGCCTTCGCATGCGTACGAGCCATCAGCCTGCGAATGTTCTCCGCAAGCTCTTCCGGCAGCGCACCGCTCATGCGACGCTCGAGTTCCTGGCTTAGCTGCGGGTGGGCTGTGGCATACGAGGCAAGCTTCTCCATCCAGGCGTCCTCGTAGATCGACCCGGCCTGCCGCGCATCCCACATCTCATATATATGAGTAGGGATCTCGAACGGCGCGTAAGCCCAGCCCAGTGTCTCGCGAGCCGCCGCGATCTCTTGCTCGCCGAGTGGCGCACCATGCGCGTCATGAGTGCCCGCCTTGTTCGGCGATCCCTTGGCGATGACGGTCTTGCAACAGATCAGCGACGGCTTGTCGGCCACCGACTTCGCGGCTCGAATGGCGTTGTCGACGGCGTCGCTATCGTGACCGTCGACATTCGGCACGACATGCCAGCCGTAGCTGGCGAACCTGCGCGGCGTGTCGTCGGTGAACCAACCCGAAACGTGACCATCGATCGAGATGCCGTTGTCGTCATAGAACGCGATGAGCTTGCCGAGCCCCAGCGTGCCCGCCAGCGAACAAGCTTCGTGCGAGATGCCTTCCATCAAGCAGCCATCGCCGAGAAACACATAGGTGTGATGATCGATGACCTCGAAGCCCGGACGGTTAAACTGCGCGGCAAGCACCTTCTCAGCAATCGCCATACCCACGGCATTGCTGATGCCCTGCCCGAGCGGTCCGGTCGTTGTTTCGACGCCCGGCGTGATGCCGTACTCGGGATGCCCCGGCGTTCGCGAGTGGAGCTGACGGAATCGCTGCAGCTGTTCCAGCGGCAGGTCGTAGCCCGTCAGATGCAATAGCGAATACAACAGCATCGAGCCATGCCCGTTCGAGAGCACGAACCGATCGCGGTTGAACCATTGCGGGTTGGCGGGGTTGTGACGCAGATGACGTTGCCATAGCACCTCGGCAATCTCGGCCATGCCCATCGGCATCCCGGGATGGCCGGAGTTGGCTTTCTGCACGGCATCCATCGCCAGCGCTCGAAGCACATTGATGCCGTCCTGACGCGGCCCCACGCTCCGAGATCTCGGCCTTTGCATGTTCAACTCGGCGCTCATGGGATGGCCCTCAAGGCACGAGTCCCGCTGCGGGGACGCACACTCAGTTCCATGATCTCTTTGAGGTTGCTCACGATCGCGTCCGGCCGCAGTTCCTCCAGGGGCTGACCGCGGTGATACCCATAGTCCACGGCGACGACACGACAGCCCGCCGCGTGAGCCGCCTCGATGTCGGCACGCGAATCTCCGACCAACAGCATGTCCAACGGCTCGATCTCCGCTTGACGACAAGCGGCGTACAACAGCGATGGACTGGGCTTCCGGTCCTCGGGCCGCTCGGGGCACAACACTGACGCGAAAAATCCGCTGATACCGGCAATCTCCAGCAATGGCTGCGCGAACTTGCGCTCCTTGTTCGTCACGCAACACAGCGTGAGCCCGGCCGCGCGCAGCGTATGCAGTGTCATCATGACACCGGGATAGATACGGCTGAGCCGAAACACGCGTTGCCCGTAGAGATCTCGAAACAAGGTCGCCGACGTTTCCTGCAAACGCGCATCGGGTGTCACACCGCTTTGAGCCAGCACCCGTTTTACGAACTCATCGATGCCCGCTCCGACCAGAGCCGGGATGCGATCGTCCGGCAGTGGACGGCCGCCCAGCATGACCAGCATCATGTTGGCCGCCGCGCCCAGATCCGGGGCGGTGTCGATGATCGTGCCATCCAGATCGAATGACACGGCTGCGACGCAATCGATGAGCTTCGGCATGGTTACCTCATCTCGTAAGGGCTGGCTCCAATAGAACGTGACTCGAGCGTTGCGACCTGCGCGCCAGCGATTCCTTGCGACGCTCGATCAGCCGCATGATCATCGGCGTGAAGATGAGCTGCATGGCCAGGTCCATCTTGCCGCCCGGACACACGATGGTGTTCGCGCGCGTCATGAACGAGTCGTGCAGCATCGTCAGCAGATAGGGAAAGTCGATGCCCTGCGGATTCGCGAAGCGGATCACCAGGAACGACTCCTCCGGCGTCGGAATGAAACGCGCGATGAATGGATCGGACGTATCGACCATGGGGACGCGCTGGAAATTGATGTGCGTCCGTGAGAACTGCGGGCAGATGTAGTGAACGTAGTCATGCATCCGCCGCAGGATCGTGTCGGCCACTGCCTCCGTCGAATAGCCTCGCGTGGAGCGGTCACGATGCAACTTCTGAATCCATTCCAGATTGATGACCGGCACGACGCCAATCAGCAGATCCACATGTTTCCAGATCTGAATCTCTTCGTGAGCGGCCGCACCGTGCAGCCCCTCGTAGAACAACAGGTCGGTCGAACCGGGCAAGTCCTCCCATTCGGTGAACGTACCCGGCTTCTGTCCATACGGCGCGGCCTCGTGGTCGTCATGCAGATACTTGCGTCGACGCCCCTGCCCGCAGTCGCCATAGCCTTTGAACAAGCCATCGAGCTCGGCGAATAGATTCGCGTCGGGACCGAAGTGACTGAAGTACTGATCGCCGCGAGCGATGGCATCGGCCATCTGCTGCTTCATGCCGGCTCGGTCGTAGCGATGAAAGCTGTCGCCTTCGATGAACGCCGCCGTGAGCGCTTCGCGCCGGAAGATTTGCTCGAACGTCCGCGAAACGGACGTTGTGCCGGCCCCAGAAGAACCCGTGACTGCGATGATGGGATGGGTGGCTGACATGGCTGCTCCCTAGGCGGGACTTCTGAGCACGCTGCGAGTGCCGAACAACGGCGCCTTGAACTCGAAATCGTTGCATTCGCGGTGATAGCGCTCGATGCGCTCGACCTCCGCGCGCGCACCGAAGATGAAACCGATGCGTTGATGCAGGCCTTCGGGTTGGACGGTGAGCACCGGCTCCCGGCCCGTGCTGGCGCGTCCACCCGCTTGCTCGATGAGGAAGCCGAGCGGATTCGCCTCGTACAGCAGACGTAAGCGGCCGGGCTTGGTCAGATCCCGCCGATCGCGCGGATACATATAAACGCCGCCGCGCATGAGAATGCGATGAGCTTCAGCGACCACGGCGGCAACCCAACGCATGTTGAAATCGCGACCGCGCGGGCCCGAGGCGCCTTCCTGACATTCGCGCACGTAGCGCGTGATGGGAGATTCCCAGTAACGTGAATTCGATGCATTGATGGCAAACTCCGAGGTGGTTTCCGGAATGCGCAGATCCGGGTGGGTCAACATGAACTCGCCGATCTCACGATCGAGCGTAAAACCGTGCACGCCGCGGCCTGTGCTCAACACCAGCATGGTCGACGGTCCATAGATCGCGTATCCGGCGCACACCTGTTCGGTGCCTGGCTGTAAAAAATGCTCCTCGGACGGGTCCGTGACACCGTCAGGACAGCGCAGCACGGAGAAGATGCTGCCGACGGCGACGTTCACGTCCACGTTCGAGGAGCCGTCAAGGGGGTCGAACAACAACAAATATTTGCCAGTGGGATACTCCGCCGGAATCGGGTACGGCTTTTCCATCTCTTCGGACACCATGCCCGCCAGCTGACCGCCCCACTCGTTGGTGCGGATGAAGATGTCGTTGGTGAGCACGTCGAGCTTCTTCTGCACTTCGCCCTGAACATTGATGGCGCCGGCATCGCCGTAAGCGCCGGACAGCGCGCCCTTGCCGATGAGCGTCGCGATGCGCTTGCACGCGAGCCGCACGTCGTTCACCAGTGCGGTGAAGTTGCCCGTCGCATTGGCGTGACGGCGCTGTTCCTCGATCAGGAATCGGGTCAACGTTCTGGGCGCGAGCGTCGTCATGGGTGCAATTCTCCCTGTCGTGCTGTAGGTGGGGTCTCGGCGAACACGCGGCTGGCCTTGATGTCGGCCGCCTCGATCGTCATGAGATCGTTCCTCGCAAGCGACGCGTCACGCTTGGCGAACAAGCGGCTGGCTTGTCGTAAACGTGCGCGGTCCAGCGCATTGCGAATGGATCTGGCATTCGCGAAATGCGGCAGCGCCTGTCGGCGCTCGATGTATTCTTCCAATGCAGCCCGGGCGTCGGCGCTCAGCTGGTACTGCATCTGCCCGAGCATCAGGTCCGCGATGGCCAGCAATTCCCCGGAGGTGTAGTCCGGGAACGCGATGTGATGCGCGATGCGAGATGACATGCCAGGGTTGCTACGGAAGAAGCGGTCCATGCGGTCTTCGTAGCCGGCCAGGATCACGACCAGGTCGTCGCGATGGTTTTCCATTTCCTGCAACAGGATCTCGATCGCCTCCTGACCGTAGTCGCGCTCGTTCTCGGGGCGATACAAGTAATACGCTTCATCGATGAACAACACCCCGCCCATCGCGCGCTTGAGCACTTCGCGGGTTTTCGGCGCGGTGTGGCCGATGTATTGGCCGACGAGATCGTCGCGAGTCACGGCGACCATGTGACCTTTTCGCACGTAGCCGAGTCGATGCAGGATCTCGGCCATGCGGAGCGCGACGGTGGTCTTGCCGGTGCCGGGGTTGCCGGTAAAGCTCATGTGCAGGGAGAGAGCTTCGGTGCTCAGGCCCGCTTGCCGACGAACGGTGTCGACGAGCAGCAGTGCGCAGATATCGCGAATGCGAGTCTTCACCGGCGCGAGGCCGACCAGTTCGCTGTCGAGCTGATCGAGCACGTCGGCGACGTGAGAGTCGCGGAACGCGGCTTCGAGGTTGAAGCTGTCAGCGGCGTCTGTGTTTTTGAGCACAGAGTTCATGAATCCCCCGAGAAGACCCTCACCCAACCCCTCTCCCTGAAGGGAGAGGAGCTTGAAGAAATGAGATCGTTGTCACCACGCCTGACCCGTCAGGCGTCTGTCCTGGCGACTCAGTACCGATGACCTTCCGGCCGTCGCGTCGCGTACGAGCGCATCGAGTAGCGCACCTCACGGCCCGGCCCTTCTTCACGCAACAACTCGAAGCCGGGCTCTTCCTGCGGTCGTGCGACGATGAACGACAGTCGCAACGACTCGATGCCACGAGTGGAATCGAACGCGTTGAGCTTGATGTATCGATTGGGAAACGTGCGCCGGCATTCATCCACTTCCCGCATGATTCCGGCCGCGTCCTTCAGATCGAACATGGGATTTCCATACATCTCCCAATAGGTATTGCGTGGATGCGGATCCTCCGTGTGCTCGACCGACACGGCCCAGCCACATTGCAGGCAGTATTCGATCTGCGAGCTGATCTGCAGGTCGGTGAGATCGGGCAGAAACGAGAAGGTGCCTTGAGTAAGTCGCATGGCTGTGCTCTCTGATAAGGTCAAGCGGCCGCGGTCGGCGTCGGAACGAAATCAGGTGTATCGGTGCTCGCATAATCGAACGTGACCTCGCCCCATGTATCGAGTGCTGCTCGCAGCGGCGTGCAGTGTTTGGCGGCGTCGGCCAGAATCGCCGGTCCTTCGCGCCAGATGTCTCGACCTTCGTTTCGCGCCAATACCATCGCTTCGAGCGCGACCCGATTCGCAGTGGCGCCGGCGGCGATGCCCATTGGATGGCCGATCGTTCCGCCGCCGAACTGAAGCACGGTGTCGTCACCGAGATAGGTCAGCAGCTGATGCATCTGCCCCGCGTGAATGCCGCCCGAGGCGACGGGCATCACGCCCGGCAAGCCGCCCCAGTCCTGCTCGAAGAAGATGCCGCGCTGAAGATCCAACGGGTTGAGCGGCTCGCGCAGCACGTTGTAGAAGCCTTGCACCGTATTCGGATCGCCTTCGAGCTTGCCGACGATGGTGCCGGCATGCAGATGATCCACCCCCGCAAGCCGCATCCATTTGGAGATGACACGGAACGAAATGCCGTGATTCTTCTGGCGCGTGTACGTGCTGTGACCGGCGCGATGCAAATGCAGGATCATGTCGTTCTTGCGCGCCCACCGCGCCATCGATTGAATCGCGGTGTAGCCGATCACCAGGTCGATCATCACGATCACCGATCCCAGTTGCTTCGCGAACTCGGCGCGCTCGTACATGTCCTCCATGGTCGCGGCGGTGACGTTGAGGTAATGACCCTTCACTTCACCGCTTGCGGCCTGGGCACGATTCACGGCTTCCATGCAATTGAGGAAACGATCGCGCCAGTGCATGAATGGCTGCGAATTGATGTTCTCGTCGTCCTTGGTGAAATCGAGACCGCCTTGCAGCGCCTCGTACACCACGCGTCCATAGTTCTTGCCCGACAAGCCGAGCTTGGGCTTCACGGTGGCGCCGAGCAGCGGCCGGCCGAACTTATCGAGCCGTTCGCGCTCGACGATGGTGCCGGTGGCGGGCCCGGCGAATGTCTTCACATAGGCGACCGGAAGGCGCATGTCTTCCAGGCGCAGCGCCTTGAGCGGCTTGAAGCCGAACACGTTGCCGATGATGGAGGCAGTGAGATTCGCGACCGAGCCCGGCTCGAACAAGTCCAGGTCGTAAGCGATGTACGCGAAGTACTGGCCCGGCGAACCCGGCACGGGCTCGACCTTGTAGGCCTTGGCGCGATAGCGATCGCAAGCAGTGAGTCGATCGGTCCAAACGACCGTCCAGGTCGCTGTTGACGACTCACCGGCAACGGCGGCGGCGGCTTCGCTCGGATCGACGCCATCCTGCGGCGTGATTCGGAACAGCGCGAGCACATCGGTTTCCTTGGGCCGATAACCGCTGTCCCAGTAGCCCATTTGCGCGTACTTCAGAACGCCCGCCCGGTAGCGCTCGGCCGCCGGATTCGATGCAGTGCGATCTCCGATTCTTTTCATGGCCATCGTGCCTCGATTAGTGCCGCCAACCTGTGGGGCACAATGTGGCCGGAGCCAGCCTATTAGGTCCAATTCGAAATAGTTGACCTCCAGATAAGATTCTCTTATCTAGTTGAAAACGCGACTCGGGCATCCTGCCACTCGCGCTGTGGCGCAAAGAGGAAAAGGCGCAACTTTTCCCCCTGCGCTCGCCGCCTGGGGCGGCGGGCACATCCCTGTGCCTGGGGTGGCACACGCCACGTTTGATGCATCTCAAGGAGTCACCATGCGGAACATCACCTTGAGGCAGATGCGGGTGTTCGCGGCAGTGGCGCGCTACCGCTCTTTCACCAAAGCCGCGCGCGAGCTGCATCTCACGCAGCCCGCGATCTCACAGCAGATCAAGCTGCTCGAGATCGAAGTCGGCCTGCCCTTGCTCGAACACGTCGGGCGACAGATCCATCTCACAGCGGCAGGCGATGAGTTGTTGCGTTATGCCTCGCAGGTTACCGAACTGCTGCGTGAAGCTGGAGAGTCGCTCGCAGCGATGCGCGGTTTGAAACGCGGCGTACTGAAACTCGGCGCCGTGAGCACAGCGAAATATTTCGCGCCGTCGCTGCTCTCGGCTTTCGCGCCTGCGTATCCGGAAGTCACAATCCATTTCACGGTGGGCAACCGCGAGGAGATCATCCAGCAGCTCGCGGCGAACGAGACGGATTTGGTCATCATGGGCCGGCCGCCCCGCGAGCTCATCACCATCGCCGAGCCGTTCGCGAAGCACCCACTGGTCGTCATCGCCTCGCCCAAGCATCCACTCGCGGGTAAGCGCCGCATCCCATTGGAAAGATTGGGCAGCGAGAGTTTCATCATCCGCGAGGAAGGCTCCGGAACGCGCGCGTCGATGGAGCACGTGTTCGCCAAGCGTGGCGTGCCGATCCGCGTGCTCATGGAAGTGAGCAGCAACGAAACCATCAAGCAAGCCGTCATGGCCGGCATGGGCATCGGCTTCATTTCCATCCACACCGTGGGTCTGGAGCTCGCCGCCGGCAAGCTGGTGATGCTGAACGTGACCGGGCTGCCGCTGATCCGCGACTGGTTCGTGATCCACATGCGAGACAAGCGCCTGTCGCCCATTGCGGTCGCCTTCCGCAGCTTTCTGCTCGAAAAAGGCGCGACGATCATTCACAAGACGGCCGAAGAGAGCCGATCCATCCTGCGAGCCGCATCTGCCCAGCAGTAGTGCGGCGCGCGTTCGCGGTGCCGGGCTCGTATACAAGCACCGTCCCAGGGCAATCACCCCCTGCGCTCGGACGCGGCATCGGCAACGAATATTTCATCCAACTAAAGATAAAACAAACAAATAGTCTGCCTGCCGCCGTCGCCTGCGGACTGGAATCGGAGCGTTGGCCAGCTTGTTGCAACAACCGGCCATTCAGTTTGTGAGCCGATCGAGACAACCAAGGGAGATTACGGCGTTTGAGATCCTGACAGATCAAATGCTGCGGTAGGCCGCCTCAGCGCGGAGTGGCCTGTCGTGTCGGCATGAGGCCGGCGTTTTCGTGGTTTGAATGCGAAACATACAAACACACGGGAGACGACCATGGACAAGCGTTCTGTTTCGTTACGACTGGCCATTCTGGGCGCGCTCGCTGGCGCTTCGACATCGCAACCCGCATTCGCCGAGCCGGCCGGCGAGAGCGTCGAAGAGGTCACGGTGATCGGCTCCCGCCGCGCCAACGCGCTGGACACAGTCGCTCCAGTCGATGTGATATCCGCGGACCAGTTCGAGAGTGTCGGCGCGCCGGACATGGACAACATGCTGCGCAGCCTGGTGCCCTCCTACAACGTCGCGCAACAGCCCATCAACGATGAATCGACACTGGTCAGGCCGGCAAATTTGCGCGGCTTGCCTCCCGACAACACACTCGTGCTCGTCAACGGCAAACGCCGTCATCGCGGCGGAGTGATTACATTTCTCGGCGACGGCATTTCCGATGGCGCTCAGGGGCCCGACGTCGGCCCCATCCCGACGATCGCGTTGAAACAAGTGCAGGTGCTACGCGATGGCGCGGCCGCCCAGTACGGTTCGGATGCCATCGCCGGGGTCATCAACTTCCAACTCAAGGACTCCGCCGAGGGCGCCGCGTTCGAGGCCCGCTATGGGCAGTACTTCGCAGGCGATGGAGCCACCTCGCAACTGGCGGCCAACATGGGGTTGCCGCTGGGCGCGAACGGCTTCGCCAATCTAAGTTTTGAATTCGGCGAGGCGGACCCCACCTCGCGCAGCGCGCAGCGCGCCGACGCCCAAGCCTTGATCGATGCCGGCAACACCGCGGTTCTCAGCCCCGCGCAGGTCTGGGGTCAGCCGCAAATCAAGGAGTCCATGAAGTTCTTCGCGAACACGGCTTATGAGTTCGACGAGAGCCTCGAAGCATATTTCTTTGGCAACTACGCAACGCGCGAAGTCGACGGCGGCTTCTTCTATCGCAACCCGAACACCCGTGACTCGGTGTATTCCAAGGATGGCGGCGCAACCCTGCTGGTCGCGGACTTGAATCCGAACAACGCTGTTTCGTGCCCCACCGTCGCAATCGACAACAACGCACCCGACGCGGCCGCACTCGCGCTGATCTCGTCCGGTGGCGCGCTTGATTCGGAATGTTTCGTTTTCAACGAGCTGTTCCCCGGCGGCTTCACGCCGCGCTTCGGCGGCAAGATCGTCGATCAGTCGGCGGTCGCCGGCCTGCGCGGCAGCTTCACTAGTGGCCTGCGCTACGACGTAAGCGCCGCTTACGGCAGCAGCGAGGTCGAGTTCCTCATCTACAACACGGTCAACGCCTCACTCGGCCCGGACACGCCGACCCGTTTCAAGCCCGGCGTGAATCATCAGACCGACACCAACGTCAACGTCGATCTGGCATACCCGCTCGCAATCTCGGGTCTGGCGTCGCCTCTCAACGTGGCCTTCGGCTTCGAATGGCGCGAGGAGCAATTCGAGGTCGAGCGTGGGCAGCTCGAGTCGTATCAGATCGGCCCGTTCGCGGCCCAAGGCTTCAGCTCGGGCTCGAACGGATTCAGCGGCTACGGCCCGCAGTCCGAAGGCGTGTTCGCGCGCGAGAACATCGCGCTCTATCTCGACCTCGAAGCCGATGTCACGGACCGGCTGATCTTGGGGACCGCCGTACGCTGGGAAGATTTCGACGACTTCGGCACGACGACGAACTTCAAAGTGGCGGCCCGCTACGAGCTCACCGACACGTTCGCAGTGCGCTCGACCGTCAGCACCGGCTTTCGCGCCCCCACGCCGGGGCAAGCAAACATCGTCCGCACGATCACGCAGATGGTGAACGGGGCGCTGACCGAGACCGGCGTGTTGCCACCAACCAATCCTATCGCCAGCGCGCTCGCCAGTATCGCTTCCGACGGCGAGTTCTCCGCCGCGCCGCTCAAGCCCGAGGAATCCTTCAACTGGACGCTCGGCGCCACGTTCGATCTGGGGCCCGTCGGAGTAACGCTCGACTATTTCAACATCACGCTGGAGGACCGCATCGCGCTGAGCAGCCTGATCGACATCGATCGCACCGATCCAGAACAAGTCGCGATTCTGGACCAGTTGAACAGCAGCGGCGTGCCGGGGGCGTCGACGCTCTCGGCATTTCAATTCTTCACCAACGACTTCGAGACCGAGACCCAGGGCATCGACCTGGTCGCGACCTTGCCGTTCGAGCTCGCCGGCGGCCACTCGAGCCTGATCCTGGCGCTCAACTGGACCGACACGCAACTGAAGGAGATCACCGCCTTGGCCGACGCGACCCGCAAGATACAACTGGAAGATCAATTGCCCGGCTATCGCGCAATTCTCACCGGCTCGCACGCGATCGGCCCGTGGAGCTTCATGGCTCGCACCAGCTATTACGACTCTTACATCGTTGCGCTGGATGTCGGCGCGGACGCCAGCGGCGAGTTCGATGGCAAGTACGGCGGCGAGTTGCTGGTGGACATGGAAGTGAGCTACCGGATCACCGACGGCTACCGGCTGGCGGTGGGCGCACAAGACATCTTCGACAACGTGCCCGATCGATTCCCCAATCCCGAGCTCAACAGCGGCGCCATTTATCCCACCGGTTCGCCAATGGGCTTCAACGGCGGCTTCTGGTACGCGCGACTCAACATCGACTTCTGAGTCGGGCGAACGAAGGACACATCGCGGCGCGCCTCCGGCTCGCCGCGACTGTTGCCGAGGGGCAAAACACATGGCGAACGCACCGCTCTCACGACGCACATTTCTACACTTGGTCGGCGCATTTGGCGGCTCGACCGCCGTCTATCGCGCAGCTGTCGGCATGGGCCTGCTGGAAAGCACGCACACTGCTCGACCCGACATCGCTCCGCTGCGCACTCGCGATCGAAAGTCCGTTTTGATTCTCGGCGCCGGCATTTCCGGGCTCGCCGCCGCGTACGAGCTCAGCCGCAAAGGTTATGACGTGCAGGTGATCGAGGCGTCGCATCGCGCCGGCGGCCGCAATCTCACGCTGCGGGGCGGCGATCTCGTCGACGAGGCGGAGTTTCCTCAAACCTGCGAGTTCGATCGCGACCCGGATCTGTATTTCAATGCCGGACCCGCCCGCATTCCCGGACATCACGCGTCATTGCTCGAGTACTGCAAGGAGCTGGAGATCCGACTCGCGCCCTTCATCAACGAGAACCGCAACGCCTGGGTGCAGGATGACGCGATGTTTGGCGGGCGCCCGGTGCGCAACCGTGAATACATCGCCGACTCGCGCGGCTTCGTCGCCGAGCTGCTGGCGAAAACCGTACGCCCCGACAGCTTCGGCGCGGCCTTCGGCAATCGCGACTACCAGCAGTTGCTCGAATATCTGCGACAGTTCGGCGAGCTGGACAGCCGCTTCAAGTACGTCAGCTCCTCGCGGGCAGGCTACGCCACGCACGACTACACGAATCCGCCGGCATTCAAACAACCGTTGAATGCCAGCGAGCTGTTGCGCTCGGGCTTCATCTATCTGATGAGCTTCAGCGAGTTGGACGACCAGTCCGCGATGATGATGGAGCCGGTTGGCGGCATGGATCGCATCGTCACAGCGTTCATGGCGAAGGTCGGTCACCTGGTGAAGCTGAACTCGCCGGTGGAGTCGATCCGCCTGGGCGCGGCGGGCGTCGATGTGCGCTATCGCCATGCCGGCAACACCCTCGATGCTCACGCGGATTTCTGCCTCACCTGCATTCCCATGCACCTGCTCGGGCGCATCGAGCACAACTTCCCGAAGGAGTATGCGGACGCACTCACCGCCGTGCCCCATGGCAAGCTGTTCAAGATCGGCCTGCAAATGAAACAACGCTTCTGGGAAAGCGAAGGCATCTACGGCGGCATCTCCTGGACCCTGCAGGACATCATGCAACTGTGGTATCCGGCTCATGGCATCCACCGACAGAAGGGTGTGATGCTCGGCGCTTACACGTTCAGCGACGAGGTGGCGGAGAAATTCGCGCGCTTGCCGCCGGCGCAGCGGACCGCGCTGGCGATCCAGCAAGGCGAGAAGATCCACCCAGGCTATGGTCGCCATGTCGAGAGCAGCATCAGCATCGCCTGGCATCGCATGAATCACATGTTCGGCTGTCCGGTGCAGTGGAGCGAGCCGCTGCAGTCCCAATGCTTCAAAACACTGCAGTCCCCGGCCGGCAACCACTATCTCATCGGCGACCAGATGAGCTATCACCCCGGCTGGCAGGAAGGTGCGCTACATTCCGCATTCCGCGCGATCGCGGATATCGACCAACGAGTCCGCGCCAGCGCCGCTTGATGTCACTTCAACACAAGGAACTCATGATGAGCCGACTGCCTCGTCTCGCAAGCTTCGCTCTCTGCACTGCCCTGCTCGCCGGCGCCGCGCATTCCAACGAGGTGGTGCGGCATTCGTTGCTGGGAGGCTCCAAGTTTCCGATCGCGCGAGCCGTCGAGGTTCCCGCCGGCGCAACCATTCTGTTTCACAGCGGCACCACTCCCGCGCCCGCCGATCCGAAAGCGCCTGCGGGCACCGCTGCCTATTGGGGCGACACCAGGACTCAGGCTCTGAGCACGTTTGCGAAGATCAAAGAATCGCTCGACCAGCTCGGGCTGGGCTTTGGCGACGTGGTCGCGATGACGGTGTACCTGGTTGGCGATCCCGCCAAAGTCGGCCGCATGGATTTCGACGGCTTCATGGCAGCCTACTCGCAGTTCTTCGGTACAGCCGAACAGCCGAATCTGCCGGCCCGTTCGACGGTGCAGGTCGCGGGCCTGGTTCAGCCCGGCATGCTGGTGGAAGTCGAAGTGCAGTTGGTAAAACGCGGCAAGTAACACTCCATTTGCATCTCCCGTAATTACTCATACAATTAAAAAGAGCGTCGCAGCGGTAACCGTTTCGGTGGCGACCGCTCTTTGATTGCGACAGCACGGGGGATGAACGAGTGTCGACAGGAATCAATCGTCGCGAATTGCTCGCGGCCGCGGGTGCGTTCGGTTTGCTCTCTCAGAGTACGACTTCGAGCGCTGCCCCAGCATCGAAGAGTAGCGCGGCCCTGCTCGCTCCCACGCCGCCAATGGGCTGGAACAGCTGGAATTCCTTTGCGACCACCATCACCGAAGAACAGGCAATCGCGAACGCCGAGATCATGGCGCGCGAGTTGCTGCCGTTCGGCTACGACATCTTCACCATCGACATCCAGTGGTATGAAGGCGCCGCCAAAGGCTACGACTACAACACCAAGCCCATCCCGACCCTGGATGAGCATGCGCGACTGCTGCCCGCACCGAATCGATTTCCCTCGAGTGTAAAAGGTGCAGGGTTCAAACCCATCGCTGACAAAGTTCACGCGCTCGGGTTGAAGTTCGGCGTGCATCTCATGCGCGGCATTCCCCGGCTCGCGGTCGAACGCAACTTGCCCATTCTCGGCGGCAAGTGGAAAGCCCGCGACATCGCGAACACCGCCAGCATCTGCCCCTGGAACCCGGACATGTACGGCGTCGACATGAGCAAACCCGGCGCGCAGGAGTACTACAACAGCGTGTTCGCGCTGCTCGCCTCCTGGGACATCGACTTCGTGAAAATGGACGACATGAGCCGGCCCTACGATGCGAACGCGCCGGAAATCGAAGCCGCTCAGCGGGCCATCCAAGCCAGTGGCCGTCCGATGATTTTGAGCTTGTCGCCTGGCGAAACGCCGCTGGCGAGCGGCGAACATGTACGCCGCTTCGCGCAGATGTGGCGCATCAGCGATGACTTCTGGGATGAGTGGCCGCAGTTGAAAGCGCAGTTCACGCGGTTGGACAACTGGTCGATGTTTCGACAGCCCGGTCGCTGGCCCGACGCGGACATGCTGCCGTTGGGCCGACTGCAAATGGGCAAGCGCGATTGCAACTTCACAGCAGACGAGCAACGCACCTTGATGACGTTGTGGTCGATCGCGCGCTCGCCGCTGATCATGGGCGGCGATCTGCGACACCTCGATCCCGCAACGCTCGCGTTGTTGACCAATCGCGAAGTGCTCGCGGTGAATCAGGCGAGCCGCGACAATAAGCCCGCCGCGCTCATCGAAGAAGTTCGCACCTGGACGGCCCGCGCCGAGCAAGGCGAGATGCGCTATCTCGCGATGTTCAACGTCAGCGACAAGGCGGAGACCAAGGCCGTCCACTTCGACCTCTCCCGTCTGGGATTGAAATCCGTCAAGGTTCGAGATCTCTGGGCTCAGCGCGACATCGGCACCGTTCGCGACCGCGTGTCTGCCACGCTCGCTCCGCACGCCTGCCTGCTTTACGGCCTCACACCGGTGTAGTTCGAAAAAGTGCATCGCCGCGGTAACCGATTTCGCGGCGATCGCTCTTAAGACTGCAACAGGGTTACGACTTCACGGGCGACATTCGCAAGAACCATGTCAGCCGAGGCTGCTCGCGTATTGATTACCGGCTTGGTTGCCAGCCACGGCGTGAAATTGCGCCGTTTCCTGCTGCTCCGAGTGCGCAACGCCGCCGACGTGCCGGACATGTTGCAGGAGGTATATCTGCGCATGTTACGCGTGCCGAACGTGGAGTCGATCCGATCGCCGGAGGCTTATCTGTTCACGGTCGCGCACCACGTCGTCCAACAGCACTCGCTGAGACAATCGGCGGCGCCGCCGTCGATCGAGCTGACCGAGATGTTGAATTCCGCACGCGCCGTGCCGGACGTGGACCCGGTGCTCGACCTCGACGCGCAGCAGTGCCTCGAGCAACTGCAGTCCGAACTGGATCGACTGTCGCCGAAACTGCGCGCCACCTTCCTGCTCCATCGTCGCGATGGCTTATCGCTCGATGAGATCGCCGAACGGCTCGGCACTTCGCTGCCGATGGTGAAGAAGAACCTCATGCAAGCCCTGGTGCAATTGCGCCAGCGGCTGGAGCGAGGTTGAGCCATGCCGCGCATTTCATCCGCCAGGCTCAACGCGCAGATCTACTCCGAAGCTTCGGAGTGGTTCGTGAACTGTCGCAGCGGCGCGCTCGACGACGCCACCCGTCGCAAGTTCGACGCGTGGCTGCGTCAGTCGCCACAGCATTTGAGCGCCTATCTGGAGCTCGCCGCGATCTGGGACGAAGGTCCAGCGCTGGACGCCGAGCGCCGCTGGGACACCGACACGCTCATCGCAGAAGCGCTCGCGGATCGGAGCAATGTCACCACGTTGATCACCCCGTCCACCGTGCGCCCCCCCGCCCCGATTTCTCACGCACGGTGGGCGGCGGTGGTCGCCTTCATGGCCATCGGCCTCGCCGCGTTCGTCTGGGTTTATATGTTTCGCGAGCCCATCTACATCACTCAGATCGGCGAGCAGCGCTCCATCACCTTGCCGGACGGTTCGACGATGGAGCTCAACTCACGCTCGAAAGTGCGCGTTCGCTACTCCGATCATGAGCGCGCGCTGGAGTTGCTGGAAGGCCAGGCGTTGTTCCGCGTAGCCAAGAATCCGTCGCGACCTTTCATCGTCACCAGCGACGGCACGCGGGTGCGCGCGGTGGGAACGCAGTTCGATGTGAACAAGAAACGCGAGGGCACGGTCGTGACAGTCGTTGAAGGTCGAGTTTCCGTGCTGACGGATGTGTCCGATGTCCGCGTCGACGCCATCGCCGTCAACGTGACCGAATCGATGCCGCAGCTCCCGCACGAGAGCGGCGCAGGCGCAGGCATTCTGCTCGCCGCCGGGGAACAAATGTCGGTCAGCGACAAGGCTGCCGAAAAGATCCAGCAACCCGATGTGGCTCGCGCCATCGCCTGGACGCAAAAGCAACTGGTGTTCAAGGCGGCAACGCTGACCGAGGTCGCCGAGGAGTTCAACCGCTACAACCAGCGGCAGCTGATCGTGCAGGACCCGGAGCTCTATGAGTTTCATATCAGCGGCGTGTTCGCGTCGACCGATCCGGGCGCGCTGCTGCAATTCCTGCGCGAGCGCGCCGGCGTGCATGTCGTGGAGAGCGACAGCGCGATCTACCTGACGAAGCAACGGTAACGAGAGCCCGTCGCACCTTAGACGACGGCTCGAACGATCGATCGAGAACGAGCCTCGCCTTGAGCGAGGCTGGGGGAAGTCATGCGAGTAAGCGTAGCAGCTGTTTGCCTGGCGCTGATGGGACTGTCCGGCACCGCGGAATCCCAAGCTGCTGTCAGGAAAGCAACGGATATTCCGTCGCAAGGCCTGGGACTGGCGCTGCAAAGCCTGGCGAAGGAGCGGAGCTTTCAGCTCGTGTATGTCTCCGAGGAAGTCGACGCGCTGAACACTCAGGGCGCCGTCGGTGAGTTCACGCCCGAAGAAGCGCTCGCGAGGCTGCTCGCCGGCACCGGCCTCACCTTCAAATATCTCAACGAACACACCGTCACGATTTTGCCGGTCGCGCCCTCGACACCCGAGCGCGAGCGGCCCGTCAACGCAGAGTCCGGAGATCAACGCGTGCCACGCATCAGCAGACCTTGGATCGTCAAGAACGTTCGTCTGGCTTCAGCCGCATCGGCCGTCATGTTCGGTGTAGCGGGCGGCCCCGCAGCCGCGCAGTCCGCGGCCGCGCCCCAGGACCTGGAGGAAGTCGTCGTCACGGGCATTCGCAGCAGCTTGCGCCAGGCGATGGAGATCAAGCGCGACTCGGATCAGATCGTCGACTCGATCGCCTCGGAAAGCCTCGGAAAATTTCCGGATACCAACATCGCCGAATCCTTGCAGCGAATTACCGGCGTGTCCATCGATCGCAGCGGCGGCGAAGGCCAAGGCGTCACGGTGCGCGGCTTCGGACCGGAGTTCAACACGGTGCTGCTCAACGGTCGCCGGCTCGCTTCCGACACCGGTGCGCGCTCATTCAACTTCGATGTGCTCCCTGCCGAGCTGATCTCCCGCGTCGATGTTTATAAGAGTGCAACCGCCTTGCTTCAGGAAGGCGGCATCGGTTCGGCCATCCTGCTGCACACACCGCGTCCGCTGGAGCTCGGCGAATTCAAGAGCATTCTCTCCGCCAAGGCACTGTATGAAGATCTGTCGGAGAACACGACGCCGGAAGTGTTTGGCATGATCAGCGACACTTTCGCCGACGGACGCATCGGCCTGCTCGTCTCCGCTTCGTATCAAAAGCGCGAGAACCGCTCGGAGCGCATTCTCACCGACGGCTATCTCACCGCGCCTCGCGACGACCTCAAGCTGATCGCATCGGATCTGGCTGCGCAGGGCTACTCGGCGGACGATCAGTTCTTCATTCCGCAGAATCTGAACGTCAGCCCGGTCGACGAGGATCGCGAGCGAGTCAACGTCAACGCAACGTTCCAATATCAGATCGCGGACAACGTTCGCCTGACCGTCGACGGCATGTACGACAAGTTCAATGTGTACACCCAGGCGAACTCGCTCGGCTTCTTCGTCACGCCATCCATCATCACCAACGCTCGGTTCGACGAGCATCGAACGGCGACGAGCATCACGCAGACGATCGAGGCTGCCGTCGACTACACGCGTTCCGAGCGCGACCGTCCCACTGATATTTACGCCGGCGGTCTCAATCTCGCGTGGGATGTCAACGACAGCGTCAATGTCTCGCTCGACTCGTCCTGGTCTCGCGCCAAGTCCGGCGGCGCTGAAGGAACGAACGTCGCGGTCGTCGGTTTCCGCAAGGACATTTACACGCTCTCGTACGGGCCGAATGGCATCCCCTCGGTCACGGGCGTGCCGTCGGCCGATTATGTGGATCCGAGCTTGCCGGTGGCGCATTTCAACTTGCGCGGCACCGGTGGCGGTCCGCTTGGCGGCGGCGCCGATCTGGAAGATGAAATCTACGAGCATCGCATCGAAGCACAATGGCAGCCGGAGAGCGATCTGCTCAAGCGCGTCACCGTCGGCGGCTACTATCTGCAGGAGAAACAGAGTCGCGATACCCGGCTCTCGGACAACGAGGTCCTCTGCATGTATTGCGGCTACTTCGTCGGCATTCCGGACAATCTGTTGCGACCTTTCAGCGTCGGTTCCGGTTATCTCGGCGGCCGCGTATCGGTGCCATCGGCCTGGCAGACCTTCGATATCGATCCCCTGCTCGCCTATCTCGAGTCCCCCGAAGCCGCCAGCGCGCGGGACGCTGCTCGGAACTTGACTCCGGGAAAGACGTTGTCCGACCTGGCCAAAAGCAATGGCTTCGAGATCCATCAGCGGCCGGACTCGTCGCGGGTCGAAGAAGAAGTCGCTGCGCTGTATGCGGATGCAAGCCTCGAAGGTTCGCTCGCGCAGATGCCATGGAATCTCACGCTCGGCGCTCGCTATGTGCGCACCGAAACCACCGCGTTCGGCATCTCGCAGGCGCTCCAGGATCTCCGCAACAGCGGCGATCCCACGCTGTATATGACAGTCCTCGGCGATGCCGTCACCGTCAGCCAGACGAACAAGTACAACGACTTTCTGCCGAGCTTGAGCTTCCGCTTGAATGTCACCGACGACGTAGTCTTGCGATTTGCCGCGTCGAAGACACTCACCCGTCCGCCGCTGGGCGCATTGTCGCCCCGCCTCGTCATCGGCACGACCCGCCCCGGCAACTTGCAGGCGTCGAGCGGCAATCCGGACCTGAAGCCGTTCAAGTCCAAGAACGCGGATCTTTCCGCCGAGTGGTACTACCAGGACAACGGCTTCATCACCGTGGGCGTGTTCTACAAGGAAGTGCAGAACTTCCTGGTGAACACGGTCGAGAATCGCGCGCTGCCCATCGCCGATTCGGACAATCTGTTCGCGGGCGATCCGGTGTTCGAAGTGAGCCTGCTCGACAATCTGGAGAGCGCCACCGTCAAGGGCGTCGAGATCGGCGCCCAGCACAGCTTCGACTACTTGCCGGGTTTCTGGCAGGGCTTTGGCCTGGGTGCGAATGCAACGCTGGTCGACAGCGGCGCCGAGCTGAACGTGGACGATGTGTCGCAAACGTTCGCACTCGAAGGCTTGGGCGACTCTTATAACGTCGTCGGCTTCTACGAGAACGGTCCGTTGGAAGTGCGCGTTGCCTGGAACCGCCGCGAGCGCTTCCTGCGAACCGCGGTCGGGTTCGGCGGTGAGCCCACCTTCGTCGAGCCGTATCAACAGATCGATGCCCGCGCCAGCTTGGCAATTTCCGACCACTTCTCGGTGTTCGCGGAAGGCGTGAATCTGGGCAACGAGATCCAGCATCGCGTCGGCCGCTACGACAACCAGATCCTGCTGCTGGAGGAAACGGGACGCCGCTACACCATCGGCGTCCGCGCCGAATTCTGACGTCGCTGTAAGCTGAGGCCTCGGCGGGCGCTGACGCGCCCGCCGTTGTTTGCAATGTCGTTCGATTTGCTGGACGCTATCGACAGCGGGAGCACGAACGATGACTAGCAAGCGCCGACGTATCGTCTGGCTGATTCTACTTGTGCCGCTGTATGCGGCCTGCTCGATGACCTATCTCGGCCAGTCCGGCCGCTTGAGCAATAGCGATTGGCGGACTGCCAGTCGCGAGCCCGTCGGCCTCGCACCCGATCCAGTCAAGACACCCGAGGCGGTCGTGCAGGTCTATGCGGCCCGCACCATCAACTGGAAGGGATATTTCGGCGTGCACACTTGGATTGCGGTGAAGCGCAGCGGCGCGCCGGAATTCACCGTGCACGAAGTCATCGGCTATCGATTGCGACGAGATGGAACGACGGTCGTGTCACGCGTGCGGCCGCCCGACAGCCGTTGGTTCGGCGCCGAACCGGACTTGCTCAAAGATGTTCGCGGCCCAGGCGTCGACGCACTGATCGATCGCATCGAGACGGCCGTGCAGAACTATCCATACAACGATGTTTATCGGGTCTGGCCGGGCCCGAACTCGAACACGTTCACCGCCTTTGTTCTTCGCGACGTGCCCGAGCTGCGCGTCGACTTGCCGCCCACCGCGATCGGCAAGGATTATCTCGGCCTGACCCCGGTTGCTCTCACGCCGAGCGGCACCGGCGGCCAGGTCAACGTCTTCGGCATCGCCGGCATCGCCGCCGGTTGGGAAGAAGGCGTCGAGCTGAATCTGTTGGGACTGACATTCGGCGTCGATCCGGTGAGCTTGTCGCTCAAGCTGCCGCTGATCGGCCGCATCGGGCCGGACGATCATGAGCCGGTGGTGATCGAATAGCGCCGCCGACGTCGGCCGGCGAGCCAGGCGCCGGCTACGATGCCGGCCAAGGCCATTCCATAGTGAACTGGCCACATCGCGTAAGGCAATCGAATCTGCTGCCACGGCACGGGGATCAGCAGAACGCTCGCTGCGAACACGGCAACGGCCAGCGCCGGATGTCGAACGTTCAGGCGAGCGACCAGCCAGCCGCTCGCGATGAAACAAACAAATCTCATCAGCGCGCCGAGGCCCCAAGCAATCAGCAGTCCGTCGGATCGATCCATACCGGCTCTGCGCAAAGACCAGAAAATATCCCCGCTGTAAGCGATGAAGACCGCGTTCAATTCCCGCCACAGCAGAATGGCGCACCAGCCCACGACCACCGCGACGATCAGTGAGCGACCGCTGGCGCGCGCCGCGTCTGCCACGTCTGTCCCGACTGCAGCGAGCACCTGACGCCAATACCACCCCCTCGACTTGCCTTGTTCGTGCAACTCCAGGAGATCGCCAACCAACGACTCCGCATGTCGCCCGCGCAGACATCGTTGTAACAACCAAGTCGCAATCCGCGGCGGTGGTCGAGAAGTCATGCCGAGTCACTCCTGAGCTGCGGAATGCCGTTCCAAAGACTTTGCAGCGAGCGCTGCGTCTCCCTCACCTGCTTCAACCCCTTGGCGGTCAACTCGAAATAGGTCTTCGCGCGCCCGCCTCTCGCGGCCGTGGCTTCGCCGGTTTCGGAGCGCACCAGGGCGTCTTCCTCGAGCCGGCCCAAGGTCGAATAAACAACGCCGATCGCCAGCTCCCTGCCGGTGCGTTTGTCGATTTCATCGGCAATCGGCACGCCGTACGCCTCCCGCCCCAGGCGCAGGATCGCCAGCATCACCATCAATTCGGTCTGACTCAGATGTTGCCGCTTCATTTATTCCACAATAGTGAATAAATAGACGAGCGTCAACTCGCAACATCAGCTCGTCATTTCGCGAACAGTTGCCCGATGTCCTTGAATGCCTTGAATTCCAGCGCGTTCCCGCACGGGTCGAGCAGGAACATGGTGGCCTGTTCGCCGGTTTGACCTCGAAAGCGGATGTGAGGTTCGATCACGAATGGAATGCCGAAGGACTTCAGTCGCGCCGCCAGCGCTTCCCATCGGTCCCACTCGAGCACGACGCCGAAGTGCGGCACGGGCACATCGTGACCGTCCACGGGATTGGTATGAGCATGCTCCTGCGAGGCCGTCTTCGGATGTTCGTGAATCACCAGTTGATGGCCGAAGAAATCGAAATCCACCCACTGCGCGCTCGAGCGCCCTTCCGCCAGGCCGAACACTTCGCCGTAGAAGCGGCGCGCGGCGGGCAGATCATGAACGGGGATGGCGAGGTGAAAAGGCGCCAGACTCATTGCTTGTCATCACGGCTCGAAGGAAATTTCATCCTAGCCGGCGATTGCGACAGCAGACAAGAAAAATTCGTTATGCTCGGCCGCGCGCTTCAGTGACAGCGCTCACTATCGAGGGACTCTGCATGAAGTTTGTCCTGACTTGCCTCGCAACCTTGCCGTGGGTCGCCGGACTCGCACACGCGGCCGGGGCTGCCGAATCGGAATCGTTATTCGACGGCAAAACACTGAACGGCTGGCGCGTCGTGAACGGCTCCGCGAAGTACGAAGTGGTCGACGGCGCCATCGTGGGCACGACCACCGCAGGCTCGCCGAATAGCTTTCTGGCCACCGATCGAACTTTTGGCGATTTCATCCTGGAGTTCGAAGCCAAACAAACCGTCGGCCCGACCAACAGCGGCGTGCAGTTTCGCAGCCAGAGCAAGCCGGAAATCACGCAAGGCCGCGTGCATGGGCCGCAGATGGATCTGGATCCTTCGGAGCGCCAGTGGACCGGCGGCCTGTACGATGAAGCCATGAGCGGCTGGTGGTATCCCGGCACGCTCAACCCGCAGCCCGGCCTGTACAAATTCGACGAATGGAATCAGATCCGCATCGAGGCCATCGGTCCGTCGATGCGCACCTGGGTCAATGGCCAGCTCTCCGCGTATGTGCTCGATGCAACCTACAAGGACGGCTTCATCGCGCTTCAGGTGCATTCCATCGACAAGCCCGAAGAAGCGGGCCGCCAGATTCATTGGCGCAACTTGCGCATCAAGGAACATCCGACCGCCTCCCCCGCCGAAGCGAAGATCTTCGTGCGCAACACCCTGCCCAACGATCTGAGCGAGGTCGAGCGCAAACAAGGCTGGCAATTGCTCTGGGATGGCACATCGACCGCCGGCTGGCGCAGCGCCAAGGGCGATGCCTTTCCCACGCGCGGCTGGAAAGTCGACGATGGCGAACTGGTCGTCACCGGCGGCGGTGGCGGCGACATCGTCACGGAAAAAACCTTTCGCGCGTTCGAGCTGCAGCTGGATTTCAAGCTCACGCCCGGCGCGAACAGCGGCATCAAGTACTACGTGGGCGACTATGGCACCGGCGATGCGCTGGGCCTCGAATATCAGCTGCTGGATGACGAACGTCACGCCGACGCGAAACAAGGCAAGGACGGCAATCGCACGATCGCCTCGCTGTACGATATCCAGCCGCGCGGCCGGCTGATGACCAATGTCGGCCTCGCGCCGAAGGTCGGCGAATGGCAGCATGCGCGCATCGTCGCCAGGGCCGACGGCAGCATCGAACACTGGCTCAACGGTGTGCAGGTGTTGACCTTCAAGCGCGGCTCCGAAGATT
Organism: Steroidobacter agaridevorans; assembly: GCF_009932555.1. GTDB lineage: Bacteria > Pseudomonadota > Gammaproteobacteria > Steroidobacterales > Steroidobacteraceae > Steroidobacter > Steroidobacter agaridevorans. Next base: position 383,489 of record NZ_BLJO01000003.1, on the reverse strand, counting down.
TCCAGCGCCGCGTCGCCGACAGCAAGTTCAAAGACATTGCCGGCTTCGGCAAGCTGGAAGAGGGCCGGATTCTGCTGCAGGATCACGGCGATGAAGTTCGTTTCCGCAGCATCAAAATCCGCGCGCTCTAGGAATCAGAGATGAGCAACACCGATCGACGTACTTTCCTGCAATCCGCCGGCCTAGCCGGCCTCGCCTCAGCCATGTCATCAGCCGCCGTCGCGCAAGGCACGCCGGCTCACGAGAAGGCGAAGACCGAGGCGCCCGCGAGCAAACATTCCATCCGCTTCAGCGTGATCGGCCTCGATCACGCGCACATCTACAGCATGACCGAAGCCGTGCAACGCGGCGGCGGCAAACTTGTCGCCGTTTATGGCTCCGACCCGAAACAGATCGCCGACTTTCGCGCCAAATTTGGCGACGTGAAGGTCGCGCGCAGCGAAGACGAGATCCTGCAGGACAAGTCCATCCAACTGATCGCCGGCGCGGCCATCCCCGATCAGCGCGCACCGATCGGCATTCGCGCCATGCAAGCTGGTAAGGATTACCTGGCGGACAAGCCGGGCATCACCACGCTGGAACAGCTGGCCGAGGTGCGGAAGACGGTCGAGTCCACCGGACGTAAATTCGCGATCATGTATTCCGAGCGGCTCGAAGTGCGCTCGGCCGTGTATGCCGGCGAGTTGATTCGCCAGGGCGCGATCGGCCGGGTGATTCAAACCGTCAATCTCGGGCCGCATCGCGTAAACGCCCCATCGCGCCCGGATTGGTTCTGGGACAAGGCGCGCTACGGCGGCATTCTCACCGACATCGGCTCGCATCAGGCCGACCAGTTTCTTTACTACACGAACAGCACCCAGGCGCGCGTCGTGGCTGCGCAGACCGGCAATCTGGCGCATCCCGACCGTCCGAAGTTCGAAGACTTCGGCGACATGATGATCAGCGGCAATGGCGGCACGGGCTACGTGCGCGTTGACTGGTACACGCCCGATGGCTTGAGCACCTGGGGCGATGGCCGCCTGTTCGTGCTCGGCACCGAGGGCTACATCGAGCTGCGCAAATACATCAACGTCGCATCCGGGCTGCCGGGCGGCAACCACTTGTACATCGTCGACCGCAAACAGGCCCGGTACATCGATTGCAACGGCGTGGCGCTGCCGTTCGGTCCGCAATTCGTCACGGACATCGTCGAGCGCACGCAAATTGCGCAGGATCAGAAACAAGCGCTGCTCGCCGCGGAGCTGGTCCTGACCGCCCAGAAGGCGGCAACCCCGCCAATCTTCAGCTAATTGGCCTGACCACCCTGTTAGCGATCCCAGTACAGGATTGACAGGCTTCCCGCGCTGATCTAACAATCTACTGGTCAGGCCACTTTCCAACGATGAAGGTGGCCGACCAGGGGGAATATCCGGTCTGCGCTGTCGCTCGAAAGGGCGGCACGGCTGCGCTCGCCCGCGGCAAAACCAAGCTCCTCCATGGCGATTCGGCCCACGATCCATGAGAACGAAGGAGCTGAAGATGGAAAGAATCATGACTTCGGCCAGCGCGGGAGTGTTGGGCTTGTGCCTGGGCAGCGTGGCCCTGGCGCAGGAAACATCCACCGCCGGCACCGGCCAGCTCGAAGAAGTCGTCGTCACCGGCTATCGCGAGAGCCTCGAGGTCGCGCTCGATGCCAAACGCGATTCGGTCAATTTCACCGATTCCATTACCGCGGAGGACGTCGGCAAGCTGCCGGACAACAACCTCGCCGAAGCGTTACAACGCGTGCCAGGCGTGCAAATCTCACGCACCAACGGCGAAGGCCAGCAGATCTCACTGCGCGGCATGGGCCCAAGCTTCGCTCGTGTGTTGCTCGATGGCATGCCGGTGTCGGCCGCCTCCGAAGGCAGCGTCGATCAACAGGCGCGCAATCGCGAGTTCGATTTCGATCTGCTGCCTTCGGAAATTTTCAGCATGCTGCAGGTTTCGAAGACGCCGCGGGCCAGCACCGTGGAAGGCGGCCTGTCGGGCACGGTGGATCTGCGCACGCCCCGCCCCTTCGATTACAACGGTTTCCAAGCCAGTTATCAGCTGCAAGGCGCGTATCAGTCGTCGTCCGAAGAAGTCGATCCTCGCGGCAGCTTCCTGATCAGCAACAACTGGGACGGCAAGTTTGGCGCGCTGCTGAGCGTATCGATGTCGCAGCGAACGTTCCGCACCGATGGCTGGACTTCGCAAGGCTGGACTTCCGGCCGCATTCCAAACAATCCGCCGGCCGCAGGCTATGCGGGCGGCTTCGATTGGAATCTGCCGAGCGTCGATGCGAATCCCGCCAATCGACGCCCGGACTTCATCAACGAATCGGGCCTCACCAACGCGCAGCTCGCGAATGCACAGGTGCCGCGACTGGGCCGACCTGAAACGCAAACCGGCGATCGCGATCGCGTCGGCGGCACGCTGGCCTTGCAGTGGGCGCCGAACGATCGGTTGTTGTTCAACCTCGATGCCATCTACGCCAAGCTGGAATCGGATTTCGATCGCTACACCAACAACCTGCTGGTCCGAAACACCACGTTTCAAACCCGCGGCGACACCGGCTTCGGCTACATCACGCCGAGCAATTTCCAGGTCGACGGCAACAACACGCTGACGCACGGCACGCTGCTCAACGCGAAGTTCTGGTCCGAGAATCGGCTGTTCGAGCAGGAGTCGGACTTCAAGCATCTCGGCCTGGGCGGCTCGTGGCAGATCACGGACAACATCGGCCTGGACGTGAAAGCCTCGAAGGCAGAGTCCGATTTCCGCTGGCGCATGACCACGTACCTGTTCCTGTCGCAGCCAGGCACGGTCGACATCGACGTGAACGGCGGCATTCCGCGGATCACGCCGCAGCTCGACCTGGCCGACGTGGGCAACTGGCAGTTCGACACGGTACGCGTGCAGCCGCGCACACGCGAGGAAGAGAACGAGAACCTCTCGCTGGATCTGCAGTTCGGCGACGACGAACGAAACGTTCGCGTCGGCGCGCTGGCCAACAAGTACTACCGCGAGCGCCTCGCCTACTCGTCATCCGTCGGTGTGACGCAAGGCACTGCGTTGACTCCTTTCGGTTACACGGGCGGCGCCAACCTCAACGAGTTCGACATCACCAACTTCGCCGAAGTGGTGCCGGTGAAGAACTACGGCAAGGACCTGGATGTGGTGGGTTACAACCGCTGGATCGTCAGCGACCTCGACGCCTTCAGCGGCATGATGAATCCGAACGCGCTCGACGCGGCCGCCAATCTGGACTTCCAGAACTCCGGCAGCTTCGAGGAAGAGAACCTGTCGGCGTACATCGAGGGCAATGCGGCTTTCGACCTGTGGGGCCGTACCCTGCGCGTCAACGCCGGTGTGCGCTATGTGCAGACCGAGCATGAGATGGTGGGCTTCATCCGCGTCCCGACGACGCCACCGGCCGCCGGCAACCTGTTCGGACTGCGCAAGGAAGACTACGGCCGTAACACGATCGATGGCGACTATTCCGAAACGCTGCCGTCGCTGAATCTCGCTTACGACGTGAGCGACTCGGTGCTGGCGCGCTTCTCGGTCTCCAGGGCGCTGACCCGTCCCAATCCTTCCGACTTGCAGCCGTTCACCTCGATCAGCACCAGCGGCGTCGTGTCCCAGGGCAATCCGAACCTGGATCCGTACATCGCCGACCAGCTCGATGGCGGCGTCGAATGGTATTTCACCGAAGGCGCGGTGTTGGGCGGCAACCTGTTCTACAAGGAGATCACCGGCTTCGTCACCCGGCAGAACATTCCGCAACCGTTCCGCAATGCCGGCATCGCGCTCGATACCATCACCGACCCGACGATTCTCGCGCTGCTGCCGAACGGCCTGGACACCGTCCTGCTGTTCAACACGCCGGTGAACATCGAGGCGGTGACGTATCTCAAGGGCGCCGAGCTGCTGTATCAACAGCGCCTGGATATGCTGCTGCAAGGCCTGGGCGTCACGTTGAACTTCACGCGCCTGGACTCGGGCAGTCAGACCATCCTCGGCCTGGCGGAGAACAACTACAACGCCATTGCCTACTACGAGCAGGACCGCTTTGCGTTACGACTGTCGTATAACTATCGTGACGACTACGTCGAGTGCGAGCTGAACTGCGGCTCGACCTCGCCGGAAACCGGCTATCGCCGCGAAGCGGGTTATCTGGACTTTTCCGGTAGCGTAAACTTCGAGGCGCTCGGCCAGGCGCTGACGCTCAGTCTGGAAGCGCTCAACCTGACCGATGAAGAGGAATATTCGTTCTACGGTTACGAGAACCGTGCGAATACATTGAACAAACCCGGCCGCCAGTTCATTTTGGGTATCCGCGGCCAGTTTTAGGAAGACGACATGCGAACACGACACCCCATGAGCTCCGTTTCCCGCCGGACGTTCGGTAAGACGCTGATGGGGTTATCGTTGCCGCTAATACTGCCGAGCCGGTTGTTGGGCGCCGATGCGCCCAGCAATCGGATCCGTGTCGGCCAGATCGGTTGCGGCCGAATCGCCCGTGGCCACGACATGCCGGGCGTGTTGAAGTCCGGGCTCGCCGACATCGTCGCGGTTTGCGATCTCGACGCGCGTCGCGCGGCCGAGGGCAAGACACGCGTCGAGGAGTTGTATCGCGAAATCAATGCGCCGATGCCTGCCGTCAGCGTGCACACCGACTATCTCGAGATCCTTCAGCGCAAGGACATCGACGCCGTCGTGATCAGCACTCCGGATCATCAGCACGCCGAGCCGGCGCTGGCCGCGATCCTGGCCGGCAAAGATGTTTATTTGCAGAAGCCGTTCACGATGACGATCGCCGAAGGCAAGATCCTGCGCGACGCCGTCGCGCGCACCAAGCGCATCCTGCAGGTCGGGAGTCAGCAGCGCTCCTGGATCCAGTTTCGTCAGGCCGCGGAGCTGGTCCGCTCGGGGCGCATCGGCAAGGTGCGCAGCGTCGAGATCGGCTTGCCCATCGACCCGACCGCGCCGGACGACCCGGCGCAGCCCGTGCCGAACGGCTTCGACTACAATCGCTGGCTCGGCCCCGCCGAGTTTGCGTATTACACCGAGCAGCGCGTGCATCCGAAAGTCGGCTACGAAACCCGTCCGGGCTGGCTGCGCAACGAGTCGTTCTGCTTAGGGATGATCACCGGCTGGGGCTCGCATCACTACGACACCATGCATTGGGCGCTCGACCTGGAAGCGAGCGGTCCGTCGCGCGTCGAAGGCACGGCCGATTTCCCGACCAACAAGATCTGGAACGTGCACGGCGCTTACGACGTGAAGCTCACTTATCCGGGCGACATCCAGGTGCATGTTTCCGACAAGCACAACAACGGCCTGAAGTTCTTTGGCGAAGACGGCCGCTGGATCTGGGTGACGCGCGACGGCACGGCGACCGCCAGCGATCCCAGCTCCGGCAAGACCATGCCGCCGCTCGACGCGAGCGACAAACGTCTGCTCGATCCGAAGGGCCTGAAGGTCGAACTGCCCCGCAGCGACAATCATCACAAGAACTGGCTGGAAAGCGTGCGCTCTCGCAAGCAACCGCTCGCTCCCGCGCACGTCGCTCATCGCAGCGGCAGCGCCTGTATCGTCAGCTGGATTGCGATGAAGCTGCAGCGGCCGCTGACCTGGGATGTGAAATCCGAAAGCTTCCTCAACGATGCCGAAGCGAACAAGTGGTTGTCCCGTCCCGAGCGCGCTCCGTACGGCGTGACGCGACTGATCAAGAGCTGAGCGGCATCATGCGGAATCTGTTGAAGTCGCTGGTGGGCGCGACGCTGATGTTTGCTGCCTTCTCCTCCCCTGCCGAAGGTGTCACTGGCCCGGTGCGTCTGATCACGCTCGATCCGGGTCATTTCCATGCTTCGCTGGTTCAGAAGTTCATGTATGAAGGCGTCGATCCCGCCGTGCACGTCTACGCGCCCCAGGGCGACGACGTGCTCGAGCACATGAAGCGCATCGAAGGCTTCAACAAGCGTGCGGATCAACCCACCCGCTGGCGCACCGAAATCTACACCGGCCCCGACTACCTGCCGCGCATGCTCAAGGATCGTGCCGGCAATGTCGTCGTCATCTCAGGAAACAATGCGCAGAAGGCGGAGTACATCCTGAGCTCGATGCAGGCCGGCTTCAATGTGCTTGCCGACAAGCCGATGGCGATCACGCCGCCCGATCTGGAGAAGCTCAAGCAGGCGTTCGCGCTCGCCGAGCAGAAAGGCACCCTGCTCTACGACATCATGACGGAGCGCTTCGAGATCACATCGATCTTGCAGCGTGAGCTGTCGCAGCGGGCGGAGCTGTTCGGCACGTTGCAGAAAGGCACGCCCGCCGATCCCGCCATTCGCAAGGAAAGCGTGCATCACTTCTCGAAGATCGTCGCCGGCTCGCCGTTGAAGCGGCCGCAGTGGTTCTTCGATGTGCGTCAGCAAGGCGAAGGACTGGTCGATGTGACGACGCATCTGGTCGACCTGGTGCAATGGCAGGCCTTTCCAGAGCAGACACTCGAGCCCGAAGACGCGAAGGTGCTGAGTGCGAAGCACAGCCGGACACCGATCACGTTGGCGCAGTTCAAGAAAACCACGGGCGCGGCCGCGTTTCCGGACTTCCTGAAATCGGACGTGCAAAACGGTGTGCTGAATGTTTACGCGAACGGCGAGTTCACCTACCGCTTGCGCGATGTACACGCGCTGGTCTCGGTCAAGTGGGACTTCGAAGCACCGGCCGGCGGTGGTGACACTCACTTCTCCGTGATGCGCGGGACCAAAGCCTCGCTCACGATTCAGCAAGGCGCGGCTCAACAATTCAAACCTGTGCTCTACATCGAGGGCACCAAGGACGAAGCGGCGGTGCGGAGCGCCATCGAGTCCTTGCAAAGCAAGTATCCAGGCGTGGGCGTGCGCCGCGACGGCGCGCGCTGGGCAGTCACGGTGCCGGACAAATACAACGTCGGCCACGAAGCGCACTTCGCCCAGGTCACCGAAAACTTCCTCAAATACCTGCGCTCAGGCAAGCTGCCGGCATGGGAAGTGCCGAACATGCTCACCAAGTACTCGACCATCATGCAGGCGTATCAGCTCAGCCGCGCCGATTAAGACCTGACGACTATCGAATGCGATTTCCCAGAGCGGGCTTCCGTGCCATCGCGGGCGCCTGCCTGGCGTTGATTCCCGCGTGGCACGCGCAGGCGCAAAGCGGCGACCGGCCGGGTGAGAAACAAACACCGCCGCCAGCCCACATCAAAGCGCCTCCGGCGCCCGCGCTGAATCCAGAAGCCGCGCTGAAAACATTGCGGGTCGCGCCCGGGTTTCGGGCGGAGATCGTCGCCAGCGACCCGCTGCTGTTCGATCCAGTGGCCATGACCATCGGACCCGATGGCCGCATGTGGGTCGTCGAGATGCGCGCTTTCATGCCCAACGTCGACGGCGCCGGCGAAGACGCGCCGATCGGCACGATCGCCACCCTCGAAGATACGAACAACGATGGCCGCATGGACAAGCGCACCGAGTTCGCCGGCGGGCTGATGCTGCCGCGCGCGCTGGCGCTCGTCGCCGACGGCGTGCTGGTCGCCGAGCCGCCGAATCTCTGGTTCATGCGCGACACCGACAACGACGGCAAGGCAGACGACAAGCAGCTGGTCGCGAACGATTACGGCAATCCGTCGAACCCTGAGCACAGCGCGAACGGCTTGCTGCGGGGCTTCGACAATTGGATCTACAGTGCGAATCACACGACCCGCTTCCGCTACGAGCGAGGACAATGGAAACGCGAGCCGACCGCGTTTCGGGGTCAGTGGGGCATCGCGCAGGACGACTTCGGCCAGCTGTACTTCAACAACAACAGCGTCGCGCTGTACACCGACGTCCTGCCCGCCGAATATCTGCTCCGCAATCGCAATCTCCCGAACCCGCGCGGCTCGAACGTGCAGCTGGCGCGGGCCAGTGAGATATCCGTCTGGCCCGCTCGCGTGACGACCGGCGTCAATCGCGGTTACAAAATCCTGCGAGAAGACGGCACCCTGCCCGTCCTCACTGCTGCCAGCGGTCCTGCGATCTATCGCGACACGTTGTTCCCGGAAAGCTTCCGCGGCGATGCCTTCATCTGCGAGCCGGCCGGCAATCTCGTGAAGCGGCTGGTGATCGAAGAGCGTGACGGCATTCCCCGAGTTCGCAACGCTTACGAGCGAACCGAATTCCTCGCCTCGACCGACGAACGATTCCGGCCCGTGAATCTGTACAACGGACCCGATGGGTCGTTGTATGTCGTCGACATGTATCGCGGCGTGATCCAGCACCGCATCTTTCTCACGACCTATCTGCGCAACCAGATCAAGGAGCGTGGCCTCGAGGCGCCGCTCGGCATGGGACGCGTCTATCGCATCGTGCCCGAGAATGTGGCCCGTCACCCTGCGCCGAATCTGGCGAAAGCTACGCCATCGCAACTCGTTGACGCTCTCAATCACGAAGGCGCGTGGGTAAGAGAAACAGCGCAGCGCTTATTAGTGGAGCGCCAGGAGGCCAGCACCACGTCCGCGCTTCGACGGTTGGCTACAAATGCCTCTCGCCCGGTGACCCGCGTGCATGCGCTGTGGACGCTGGATGGCATCGACGCCATCGATTGGCCCACCGTCACTGCAGCGTTGCGCGATGCCGAGCCTCGCGTCGTATCCACCGCCGTCCGCGTCTCAGAAAAATTTCTGACGACCGATCCCGACCGTACGATCAAGGCATGGTTGGAACGTGCACGATGGAACGAACCTGCAGTCGTTCGCCAGGTCGCACTCTCGCTCGGCGAGGCCATCGGAAATCAGGCAGACGGCGCGCTGCTGGAACTGGCCCGTCAAGCGGGCGCGCAGCCTTACGTCGCCGATGCCATTGTCAGCAGCGTCAGCAGCCGCGAATCCCCGTTTGTGACATCGCTGATGGCGACGGACGATGAAGCCACCACTGCCAACGCATCACCCGTGCTCGCCGTGGCCGTGGCAACGGTGCTGCAGACAGGTGATGTCGAGGAAAGCCAGGCACTGCTCGACCGCCTGACTCAAGCGAAGACCAGCGCGTGGGTCCGCACCGCCTTGCTCGATGGCATCGATCGTCTTATTCCCCGCGCCGACGATGGCTCGAAGCGTATGGCCTATCTGGCCGTCGAGCCCAAAGCGCTGCTCACCTATGCATCCAGTGGTGCGACCGATGCGCCGAGGGCCGCGCAATTAGCGAAATTCCTACGTTGGCGCGGCTCCGCGGTGGACATGGCGGCCTCACTCGCCAAGCTGACACCCGAACAACGCGCGCTCTACGACAAGGGCCGCACGGCGTTCGCCGTTTGCGCCGCCTGTCATCAAGATGAAGGCCAGGGCATGAAGGGCCTCGCCCCCGCGCTCGCCGGCTCGCAATGGGTCAACGGCTCGCCGCAGGCGGTGGTCCGCATCGTGCTCAATGGCAAGGTGGATCAACTTGCGATGCCGGGCCTCGGCAGCGCGCTCGACGACGAGACCATCGCCTCGATCCTCACCTACGTGCGTCGCTCGTGGGGCAACGAAGCGAGCCCCATCGATCCACGCACCGTCGAATCCATTCGGGGCGTCGTCGCCCATCGCGACGAGCCGTGGAGCGACGAAGAGCTGCAGCCGCTACGCTGAACGGCCGGGCTGTCGTCGGCGAGCGACAGTCCCTCTGATTCGTCAACGCCTTCGTTCTACCGCAGGGGCCCTCGGGTAATCCGTTAGTCGGCTTAACCCAGTCCCCAGGTGCGAAACACGGCCCGTCCTATTGTTTTGCCGATTTTTCTGGCTCTATGCTGGCGGCCACAGCACGGAAGTGTGCTCAGAAGACATGCACGCGGCTCATCACCCTATTTTCGTTGTTTTATCGATCCTTACAGCGTGGTTCGGTTCCTGGACCGCGCTCGATCTGTTCCGTCGGGTGCGAGCTCATGGCGGCGCGTGGCGCGTGGCCTGGATCGCCGCGGCGGGCATCGCGATGGGCCTGAGCATCTGGTCGATGCATTTCATCGCCATGCTCGGTTTCGATCCCGGCGGCGAGGTGCGCTACGAGATCGGGCTGACGCTGTTATCGCTGGGGCTGGCGATCGCCACCACCGCCTTCGCGTTCTTTTTTGCTTCCCGGCATCGGTCGTTGCATCGGCAAGTATTCGCCGGCGTGACCATGGGGGCAGGCATCTGCACCATGCATTACGTCGGCATGGCGGCGTTGATCACCGGAGTCGTGCTCACTTACGAGCCGGTGTATGCAGTGCTCGCGTTCATCGTGGCGGTCAGCGCATCCACCGGTGCGCTGATGATGGCCGCAAAGAACACGACGGGTGCGCAACGTGCGCTGGGAGCATGCGCGCTGGGCTTCGCCATCGTCGGCATGCACTACTCAGCGATGCTCGGCGTTCAGATCGATGCGAGCTCGCTGCACGACATCGAGCCGGCCGGCATCGACTCGATCGTGCTGGCCATCGGCGTGGCCGCGGGCACCTTCTTCATCCTGTTACTGACATTGATCGCAGCCCTGCACGATCGCCGGGTCGAAGCGCTGGCGCTACGGGCCGCCTTGCAAAGCGAACAACAGCTGCGCGCCGTCCTCGACAATCTGCCGATCGGCGTCCTGGTCGCAGCGTCGCCCGCCGGCGAGGTGCGCTTCGCGAACGCCGAAGCGGAACGGCTGCTCGGTCGGCCCATCGCATCGCAGGCGATCTGGGATCAGCAGATCGCGGACGGCGTGGTCGACCAAACGGGCAACCAGCTGCTGCCCAGGGAATACGTGCTCTACAAGGCGATGGCGGAGAACCGTCGCGTCGGCCCGCAGCTGCAAAGTTATCGCCGGCCCGACGGCGCAGTCGTGCAGTTCGAAACGACCGCCGCCCCGGTGCAGGCCGGCGACCAGGAACGGCTGACGGTCGCCGCATTCCAGGACGTCACTGCCAAGCTGGTTGCCGAACATCGCGCCGCTGAAGCCATCGCCGCGAAATCGGATGCGGAAGCGGCACTGATGCATGCACAACGGCTCGATGCGATCGGCCGTTTGACCGGCGGCGTCGCTCACGACTTCAACAATCTGCTGACAGTCGTGATCGGTGCACTCGATGTCATTCTCAAACACCCGGAGAACGCCGCTCGACGCAAGCGACTCGGCGAAGCCGCGCTCGCCGCCGCCCGGCGCGGCGAACGACTCACTGCGCAACTGCTGGCATTCGCGCGTCGTCAACCGTTGCAGCCGCAGGCGTGCGATCTCAATGTCCTGATCCGCGAATGCGAGCCGTTGTTGAAACGCGCGACCGGAGAATCGATCTCGCTGGTGCTGCGTTTGTGCTCCGACGAAGCCGTCGCGCTGATCGATCCTGCGCAATTCGAAGCGTCGATGTTGAATCTGCTGGTGAACGCGACCGACGCGAGCGCCGCCGGCGGTGAAATCGTCGTGCAGACGCAGGTCGTCGAGCTGTCGTCCGCGGAAGTTTCGAATCTGCCGGCGGGCCGCTACCTTCAACTCACCGTCGCCGATCGAGGCGAAGGCATGAACGAAGCGGTGATGAGCCGGATCTTCGAACCGTTCTTCACGACCAAATCGCCGGGCAAGGGCACCGGTCTCGGCTTGAGCCAGGTGTATGGCTTCGTGCGTCAATCCGGCGGTGAGGTGCAAGTCCGCAGCGCGCCCGGCGCGGGCACGACATTCAGCGTGTATGTGCCGATCGGCGCCAGCCTGCCGGTGCCGGAAGCTCCCGAGCCGGCGATCGAATCGTCCGGCGACACGTGGAATATCCTGCTGACCGAAGACGACCCATCGGTCGCTGGCATCGTCGAAGTCATGCTGGCCGATCTTGGCCATCGAGTGGTCCGTGCCGAGAACGCCGAGGAAGCGCTGCGCGTGCTGCAATCGGATGTGCGGATCGACGTGCTGGTGAGCGATGTCGTCATGCCTGGCGACATGAATGGCGTGGCGCTGGCCAAGCGCGCCGAGCAGCTGCGGCCCGGCATCAAGATATTGCTGAGCTCGGGCTACGCCGGAGAAACATTGGAAGAATCGCTCGCGCATGGCGGCGATTGGCCGTTCCTCCGCAAGCCTTATCTCGCCACCGAGCTCGCCGAAGCACTCGCACGACTGCGCAGCCCGGGCAGCGACGATCACTTCGAGCGTCGCATGCTGCCGACCGGCTAGGCGGCTCGCCCCACAGATCGATTCAGGGATCGAACGTCGCGCTGGGAGAGATCGAGGCCGGCGAGCACCGATCTGCACTGCCACAAACTCGCCCGATGTTTCCTGGCAAGCACGCTTCGTTCCCATTCCAGAAATGTTTCGCTATCGCAACGACTGTATCACTGTGCCGGTGTGTGCCGTAACAGTGTCACGTAATGACACATTGTGAGTTGTTGCTGTAACCACACGCCACGCCGTCCATCCTCTGCTCATTGCAAACAATGCGCCGATCCATGTCGATTGACTACGATGCTGGCGCGCGATGTGCAGGCGCATCAGCACGATCCCGAAGTGGCATAGCCCTTGCTACAGGTGGGCAACGGACAACGCCGTTTGGGGGAAAGCCATGCGCATCAAAGAACGCCGAAATGGTCTCGCCTATATCTTGTGCTACACGGCTACGGCCGTGGTCGCCACAAGTTTCATGCCTCGCACTGCAGCCGCGGTCGAAGTCGCCGCCGGCGACTGGACCCTCACCGCCAGCGGCAATGTGAATGTTTACTACATCCATTCCAGTTGCGAGGAACAAACGACGCTCGGCATCACCGGCGGGCTCGCGTGCCGTGGCGCAGCTGGCGAAGACAGCAGTTCGTCGGTCAGCAACGGCCTGCTTCCGGCAGCACTCGCGATCGGGGCCAAGACCACTCAGAAAGGCATCGATCTGTCGGTGACTTTCGGCTTTTACCCGGGCATCAGCACCAACGACGGCAGCCCGAATCTGCAGCAAGGCGCGGATCTGCTGAACACGGCGCTCGGCACCACGGCCATCGACATGCGCCAGGTGTTCATGACGTTCGGCAATGACAAGATGGGCGAGTTCAAGCTCGGCCGAGACATCGGCCTGTTCGGCGCCGATGTGATTTTGAACGATATGACGCTGCCCGGCGTCGGCGGGGGTAACGGCAACTACGCGGCGCCAGCGAACACGTCGCTGGGATCGATCGGCCTCGGTTACATCTACGCCGACTGGCTCGGCCAGATCAATTACACCACGCCGAGTTTCGGCGGCTTGAAGATCACCCTCGGCATCTTCGACCCGCTCGAGCCCATCACTCAAGGAACGGCGACGCCCGAAGGCAGTCCGGGCTACCATGCCAAGATTGCGTTCAAATCCGACGTGTTCTACGCCTCCGCGAGCTTCATCTCACAAAAGCACGAAGGCCCGCTCAACATCGGCGACTTCGATAGCCGCGGCTTCGACGTCGGCGGCAAAGTGACGTTGGGCGACTTCGAAGTGCTCGGCTGGTACTACAACGGCAAAGGCATGGGCACGACGGCCTTGTATCTATTCGGCGCCACCGTCACCGGCCAGGAGCGCGACTCCGACGGTTTCCTGGCTCAGGCCACCTACAAGTTCGGCGACACCAAGGTCGGCATCAACTTCGGTCAGAGCAATCTCGATCTCGCCTCCGGCGAAGCGCCCTCGGATCTGGTGGAAACCAACGAGAAATATACTGTCGGCGTCTATCACTCGCTGACCGAGAATCTGACACTGATCGCCGAATTCTCGGATATCCACGCCGAAGCTCACAACGGCATCGAGAACGACAGCAACAACTTCAACATCGGCGCCTACCTGTCATTCTGAATATCGCTCGAGGGCGAGCCCACGCGGGTGGCGCTGTGCAGAACTGTCAGAACTGAACATCGCCGCCCCCGCGTGACAATATTCTCCGGCCCGTGCTATACGGCCGAACGTCCGCCACGGACGAGCGGACGTAAGCGACGCACGGGGGGAAGGACATGGACGCCGACGCAGCCGTCATTCCGCTGCAGCTTCATCCCTTGGGATTCATCGAAGCCTTCACGCAGCTCGACGCCAGCCTTGCCACTCTGCTCCGCGGTACTGGCATCTCGCAGTCGATGCTCGACGATCCGCGTGCACGTATTTCATATGCACAGCAAGCACGGCTGATCGCCAACGGCCTGTCGCAATGTCATCGCCCGGGGCTCGGCCTGCTCGTCGGTCAGATGTTCGATTGGAGTTATTACGGCAGCGTCGGCGGGGTCGTGCAATGTAGTCCCAGCCTGCGTGCCGCCGGCGAAGCCTTCCAGCGTTACCTGATGATCGCGCAACCGTGGTACGCCTTCCGCGGTCGCCGGGCGACGACGTACTTGGATCTCGACGGCATGATCGTCGATCCACTGGACTGCTTTCCTGCGGGTGGCGCGCCCGAGCCCTTGCGGCAATTCGAAAGTGAGTTCCGTCTCGCCATGCAGCTCCGCATCTGGGACTCGTGTGGCAACAAAGCAGCACCCGACACCTCGATCCGTGTGTGTCTGAATCATTCCGAGCCCAGTTACGCCCATCTGTATCGCTCGCTCCCCTGCACGTCGGTCCGGTTCGATTGCCCGCGCTCCTACATCGCTGCGCATCGGCATTTCGTATTGGAGCCGTTTCGTCCATTCCGACGGCGCGCGTTCGATCGAATCATCCAGCGCTGCGAGCAGGAGCTGGTCGAATCGCAGGTCGAGCCGAGCTATCGCGCGAAGGTGCGCTGGCACGTGTTCGCCGGCTTCAACAAGCGCCCGCCACTCAACGAGATCGCCTCCATGCTGAGCGTCACGCCTCGCGCTCTGACACGGCGTCTTGCCAGCGAAGGCATCACCTTCCGTGAGATCACTCACGAGGTTCGCATGGAGCTCACGGCACATCACCTGCGCTGCTCGCGCTTGAGCGTCGATCAGATCGCGGAACTGATGGGTTTCTCGTGCGCATCCAGTCTGCGTCGCGCCATACGGAATTGGAGCGGCAGCGCTGCGGGCACGATGCGGGAAGCGCCACCACCGAGCGCCGCACGTCGCATCAACACACGCCAATTCTCCAGCAAAGCGGTAAGTCGTGTCATAGCGCGTTCGTAGCGCCAGTCTTTAGGATCGGCCCGGCACAGCATCACGATTGCGTCTCCACGCGGGACGCACGTTACAGGGGGACGATCCAATGTTTCACTCGTTCACGCCGCGCGTTCCGCGCCGGCGCAAGCTCTCTTGCCTCAGTATTTTATTGGCGGCCTGCTGCATGTTTGCAGGCATCACTCGCGCCGATGTGATTTTTCAGGAAGCCTTCTCCACCGGGTTGGGCCAATTCACATCGACAGGCACCGTATCGACAACTACCGGCGCCGCACGCCTGCGTGGCAGCCTGGGCAGCGACGATGGAACGATCACGTCGACCGCCATCAACGCGCAGGGATTCACGGACATTTCGTTGAGCTTCGATCGTTCCTCATCGGGCCTGGATCTCGGCGAAGCCGGCATCGCCGCTGTTTCCATCAACGGCGGCGCGTACGTCACGCTGGAGTCGAGCCGCACGGCCGCCGGCCGCGTCACGTTTCCACTGGGCGCGTCCGCTGCAAACGCCAGCCGCATCGTCATTCGCTTCAGCATCAATGCGAGCAGCACGCTCGAAACCTACGACGTCGATAACGTTTCGCTGTCAGGCACGCGTGGCGGCGGCAACCCAGGCGGCCCGCGGCCGGCGCTGGGAGAATTTGTGACATTCGAGACGGGCCAGGTACGGCCGCTGGCGTTGTCGAGCAACGGTTCCCGTCTGTATGCGGTCAACACGCCGGACAATCGGGTCGAAGTGTTCGATACGACCGGCGCTACGCCTACCCTGCTGCAATCCATTTCGGTGGGATTGGAGCCAGTCGCAGTCGCGCTCGCCAACGATAACGAGCTGTGGGTCGTCAATCACTTGTCCGATAGCGTCAGCATCGTCGACGTGTCATCGCAGCCGGCACGAATCGTCAACACACTGCTGGTCGGCGATGAGCCGCGCGACATCGTGTTCGCTGGACCTTCGAATGCCTGGGCATTCATCACCGCCGCGCATCGAGGCCAGAATGCTCCGTTCAATCCGCAACTGACGACAGCGGGCATCGGTCGCGCGGATGTCTGGGTTTTCGCGCGAAACAACCTCGGCACGAAGCTCGGCGGCGCGCCAGCCACAGTCCTCAACATGTTCGGCGACACGCTGCGCGGGCTTGCACGAACTGCCGATGGCAGTCGCGTGTACGCCGCCGTATTGAACTCCGGCAACCGCAGCACCGTGCTCACAGATGACATCGGCGAAGGCGGCATTTCCAAGCCAACGCCGTTCAACGCAGCCGACGGCACGACACAGCCGGGCACCGGACTGATCGTGCAATTCAATGGCACGAACTGGCTGGACGGCGGCGATCCAAGAACCGGCGTTGCGCCACAGATCTGGAACAATCGCGTCAAGCTCACTTTGCCTGACTACGATGTGTTCGCGATCGACACCACCGGCACATTGCCGCAGGTCACGAGCCGGATCAGCGGTGTCGGCACGACGTTGTTCAACCTGGCCGTGAATCCGCGCACCGGCGTCGTGTATGTGAGCAATACTGAAGCGCTCAACCGCACTCGCTTCGAGGGACCTGGCAGTCGCGCAACGACAGTTCGCGGCCACTTTGCGGAGAGCCGCATCACTGTCATCAGCGGCACGTCCGTGTCGCCCCGCCATCTCAACAAACACATCACCAGCTACAACAGCAGCGTCGGCACGGCTGCGGAGCGCGCGCTGAGCCTGGCCACGCCGCTCGAGATGGCGGTGAGCGCCGATGGCAGCAACTTGTTCATCGTCGCGATGGGTTCCGGCAAACTCGCGCGCTTCAGCACGTCGCAGCTGGAGGCGAACACCTTCACTCCGGCGGCGGCGAATCAATTGACACTATCGGGCGGCGGCCCAACCGGCGTGGTGCTGGATGAAGCACGTGCCCGCGCGTACGTGCTGACTCGCTTCGACAACGGCATCTCCGTCGTCAATACAACGCAGCTCACCGAGGCCGCGCACATCCGGATGTTCAATCCAGAGCCCGCGGTGGTCACCACCGGCCGACCCTTCCTTTACGACGCGAACGCCACGTCCAGCCGCGGCGACTCATCCTGCGCCGGCTGTCACATCTTCGGCGACATGGATCAGCTCGCGTGGGATCTGGGCAATCCCGACGATGTGCTGGTCCAGAACCCGACCGCCTACAACACCAACATTCCCATCTTCGGCCGCAACCGCAATCTGCATCCGATGAAAGGGCCGATGACCACGCAAAGTCTGCGCGGCCTGAAGGGCAACGGCCCGATGCACTGGCGCGGCGATCGCACAGGCGTGAGCCGTGACGCCAACGAAACGCTCGAGGAGCAGGCGTTCGAGGACTTCAACGTCGCGTTCACCGGTTTGCTCGGCCGCGCGACACAGCTCACCGAAACGGAGATGGATGCGTTCGCGAAGTTCGCCCTGCGACTCACGTATCCGCCGAACCCCATCGCGAATCTGGACAACTCGCTGACGACAATCCAGGCGCAGGGCCAGCAGATCTACAACACCGTCACTTCCGACACGCTGACCACCTGCAATGGCTGTCACGTCGTCAACCCGGCGCAGAACCGCTTCGGCACCGACGGCACGATGGCGATCGAAGGTGCGGGCGTCGATGAAGACTTCAAGATCCCGCATCTGCGCAACATGTATCAGAAGGTCGGCATGTTCGCCGAGAACACCCAGACCACCTCGCCTTTCCTCGGCGATCAGATTCGCGGCTTTGGCTTCGACAACTCGGGTGCGTCCGGCACGGTCAGCCTGTTCCTGAGCGCGCCGGTGTTCACCTTGAACGCAACCCAGCGATCCCAGGTCGAGCAGTTCGTGCTCGCGATGCCGTCCGAGATGAATCCCATCGTCGGCCAGCAGGTCACAGCGACTCCAGCCAACGTGGCGCAAAGCGATGTCGTCGCACGCGTGAATCTGCTCGTGCAGCGTGCGTTGGTCACGACGCCTCGGCCCGAGTGCGAGCTGGTCGCGAAGGCAGTGATACAAAACGTCGCCAAAGGCTGGGTCATGAACGGCAGCCAGAGCTTCGTGCCGAACGCTGCGTCCGAGGCGACTCTGACACTGCAGGGGCTGTTGAATCAAGTCAGCTCGGCCGGAACGACGGTCACATTCACGTGCGCGCCGCCGGGAAATGGTTCGCGCATCGGTGTCGACCGCGATTCGGACAACGTGCTCGATCGTGATGAGACCTGAGGCATAGGCAACGGAGGGCCATGACCATGAGACTGCTTACATTC
The DNA here is from genome assembly GCF_009932555.1 of Steroidobacter agaridevorans. Lineage (GTDB taxonomy): Bacteria > Pseudomonadota > Gammaproteobacteria > Steroidobacterales > Steroidobacteraceae > Steroidobacter > Steroidobacter agaridevorans. The sequence goes on along the minus strand of NZ_BLJO01000003.1, from coordinate 365,196 downwards.
GCGACAATCGCGATCGGCGCGCTGGTGAGTGCCGGCGCGTCGGCGGCCACCATCTTTCAGGAGAACTTTGCCGGAGGCTTGGGCACATTCACCTCCAGCGGCAGTGTGGCGACGGGAAGCTATGGCGCACGCATGCGCGGCGGTCTCTCTGGTGGCGCGCAGATTACCTCTGCCGCCATCAGCACCGCGGGCTTCACGAACGTCCAGCTGAGCTTCGATCGCACCACGTCCGGGCTCGACCTGGGCGAAGCTGCGGTCGCCTCGTTCTCGACGGACGGCAGCACCTTCACTCAGCTCGAATCCGTTCGAACTGCCAGCGGCCGCGTGACGCTGAGCCTCGGCGCCGGAGCAAACAATCAGAGCCGCGTGTTCCTGCGCTTCGCAGTGAACGCCAGCAGCCTGCTGGAGACGTACACCGTCGCAAACATCGTGCTCGATGGTACGGGCGGCTCGGATCCCGATCCGGGCGGTGGCGTGCTGCCGCCGGTGTCCAGCATCGAGACCGACGGCCCCTTCTCGACGACCATCGACATGAATGCAGGCTCCGGTCGCAGCGGCTGGGTCGTGCGTCCGACGACGCTCGGTCAAAACGGCTTGCGGCATCCGGTGTTCGTCTGGGGGCCTGGCGCGGGCGCGACGCCGAGCAGCTATGAATTCCATCTGCGACGCCTCGCTTCGCATGGATTCGTCGTCTACTCGGAAGTCTCGACGAGCAGCGGCAGCGAGATTCGAGCCGCGTTGGATTGGCTGGTGAGCGAGAACGGGCGCGCCGGCAGTCCCTACTATCAACGTCTCGCTCTGGATCGCATGGCGGCCGGCGGCCACTCACGCGGCTCGATCGGCACCTTCGCCATCGCCAGCGATTCGCGACTGAAAACCACGATTCATGTCGCCGGCGGCTCGTTCGATGGCAACGGCTCGCGCAACTTGCGCAATCCCGCGATCTACATCTGCGGCGAGAATGACACGACGGCAACACCCAACTGCGAGCGCGATTACAGCGCCACGACGGTGCCGATCGTGTTCACCATCATGGACAACGTCGATCACATCAACGCGGCCCGCTCGGGCTTGCCCGCCATCACCGCGTGGCTGCGCTGGCAGATCGGCGGCGAGACCGATCGTCGCGGCATGTTCATCGGCGCCGGCTGTTACTTCTGCGGCGGCATCTGGTCGACGAGAAGCAAGAACTGGTGATGCGCCTCCTGGTCGCATGTGTGGGTGCGGTGGCGGTGGCGTGGTGGATGGGCTCGGAGGAAACATCGAACCCTCAATCCACTCCGCTACCGCCGCCGCATGTAGAACGGATTGATTCGCCAGTCGATGCGGCGCCGCCTGCACCCAGCGCTGATGAGCACCGGCCGGCTGTTGCAAACTCTCCGATGTACGCCGTGCTGCTAGATCAACTACCACCCGTCACCGTCTCGCGCTTGCAGACATTGCTTGCGGACTCGGAGCAAGTAACGGACCTCGCCCTTCTCGCCGCACGCGAGCGCGAAATCTCCCTGCTGCTGAGTGCGGAGGAATATTCGCTGTACGAGCAGCTTCGCGGGTCCGATGCCATTCAAGCTCACCTGCAAGCCTTCGCGAACCAGGTTGAAACAACGTCGCCGCTGCATCCCGAACAGCGGCGCGGTCTCCTGCTCGCGAAATTGAATCACTCAACCGCCGCGCAGCTGCTGGTGCTCGATTCCGAACTGGATGAAGCAAACATTCCAGCGATGGAACGCGCGTACGCACGCGACGTGGCCGCAGCGGGTATCGAACACCACGAACGCGCCTTTCTCGACGAAGTCCGACCTTTGCTAACAACCGAGCAATGGTCTGCGCTGGCGGAATTCGAGCGCGCCAGCCTCGCAAACCACTCTGCAGCACCGCCCGAGACACAGGCCAGCCGAGTGGATAATCCATGAACCGGGTGCCAGAGCAGGCGCAAGGAACTTGCCTCCACCCACGAGCGAGCTCAGAAGCTGCAAGACCAGATCGAAGCCCGGCAACAGAGTCGCCCTGATCGCCCTTAAAAGAACCCATTCACCTGCGCAAAGTAGATTTTCCGATTCTGCAGATCGTTCTGGGGAATACCGTCATAGATGCGCGCCCCGACTCTCAGTTGCATGAACTGGAACGGCACATACTCCCAAACCAGGCTGTAGCGATTCTGCTCGTCTTCGTCGACGTCGGTGTCGGGCTCGAACACCTCCGCGGTCAGTTTCAGATTCTGACCTTTGCCGACCAGCCAGTTCGCCTCGATCAATCCTACCCATTGCTTGCGCTCGACCGGTCCCAGGGTTTCGTCCGTCAGATAGTCCGCTTCGGCCAGCCACGCAATCGGCCCGGTGCGGACGCCGGCGAACACGCCTTGCATTTGCCGATCGCCCGCGTCCGTGTGATTGTTATTGAAGCCCGCGCCAAAGCGCCAGACGTTCTGGATATGCTCAGCCCGCAAGCTCACCTGCTTGCCTTGGTCGGGCTCAGGCCCGCTCGCCGTGCCGTTGGAAACAGCGAGCTGCGCAGACCATTGGGCTGACTCATAGCCGACCTGCACGCCGCGATCCGGCGTCGCGAAGTTGATGCCGGTCACCTGGCGGATGTACGCATCGTCATCCTCGAGCCGCCAGCCATATGGCAGATAGAACTGCCCCGCCTGAACATTCCATCGTTGATCTTTCGTCGTGTAACGCGCGAACGCCTCCAGATTCTGGCTACCGCCCGGCGCGATGCGCTGGTCGATATAAACGGCCAGTCGGTCCGGAACTGCGCTGATCGCGAGATACGCTCGCATTTCTTCGAGCTCGAATTCGGACGTGGCAGCGGCATCGGGCACATCGGTGTACGTCGCGTTCGCGCGCAGATTTCCGCCGAGCGCGACGAAAGAATTCAGCACACCTGTCCACGCATCGGTTCCCGTGCCTTCAATGCGGCGCGCCGGCAATGCGCTCTGTGCCCAACCGTTGCCAAAGGCGTTGCGCATACCGCCGCCGGCCGGATTGAAATGACAGCTGGCGCATTTCAGTCCCTCGCGAACGGCGAAATACGGCTCGGCCTGAGCGATATGAAGACTGGAGACGAGGACGAGCGCCACCAGCGCGCAAATGTTCCGTAGTACGGTGGCCGACCTCATTGAGTCATCTCCACGGTGAAGCGCAACACGAAGTCCCCGCCCGGCGCGCCGTCACCATCGCCGTCGATGGGGCGCGCTTGCAGATCGGCCATTGCGACCGGATCGGTGCCGCTGATACGCAGTTCATATGAGTCCGCACTGAGTGGCGCGAGACGCGGAGTGATTGCGAGAACGGAGGGCCGATCGGACCGAACCGTCGCATCGACGGGCACTGCACGTTCGTTGCCCGAGTCGAAGGTTCCGTCACCGCCGCTGGCGCGCAGCTCGATCACGCTCGATTGCAGCAGCGTTGCATCGAGCTCGACGTTAGATGCGACGACCACGTCCCGCACCGGCCCCGGCACGATCTCATCGCGCGCCGGCGATACCGCCGTCAACTCCACGAGCTCGAAGCGCGACTTCCCACTGCCGCCCGCTCCAGTGCCAGTGTTGTTCGACGCACCGTCCGTGATCCATTGGCGAATGACTGCGATCGTCTCTGCAGGCAGCGCCGGTTGATTGAGCGGCATGCGCGCACCGACGGCCGCCGTGCCCTCCAGCTTCTGGATGAGATAACTGGCATCGGGATTGCTCGGTTGCACGCGTTGCAGCGATGGCACCTCGACGCTCGGCGCATTCACGAGCAACGCGTATGACGCGCCCTCATCGAGCCGCAAGCCCAATGGCGCAGCGGCGCCGGCATGACATCCCGTGCAAACGGGCGTGAACACATTGTCCTGGATGGATTGGAAGTTCGGCTGCAGGGTGCCGCTGCTCTCGCCTTCCGGCCGACCGTTCTCATCGAGGCCACTACCGTCGCCAGCGCAGGCAGCGAGCGCACACGACGTGCACAGCGCCAGGAGCTTCGCCTTCCTCATGCTCTCACCCAGACTTGTTGTTCGTGGCATGAGTGCCTGCGAACGCCGGGCAGGTTCATCGATGCGCGTTGAACTTTCCCAACAACGCGCAGTACTCATGCATGTAACCCTGGCAGAGACGCTCGTGGGGAAGATAAACATGCGCATGCACAGAGCAATCCGAGCTTCGCTCGCAATGACGATGATTGCAGTGAGCGGCTGCGGTGGCGGCGGCGGCTATGGAGGCGGCTCGAGTCAGGCCCAACAGGCCGCTGCACCTACAGCCTCGATCACTGCCCCGAGCGGCGCATCGGTCAACAGAACGGTGCAGCTGACCGCCACGGCTACTGCGGGAGCGGGCGTCAATCGCGTCGAGTTCCTCGTCGACGGCACCGTCATCGCGACCGACACCACCGCGCCCTATGAGGCCAGCTGGGATACTTCGACCATCGCCGATGGCTCGCATCAACTGACAGCACGCACGATCGACAGCGCAAATGTTTCTGCGACATCGACGCCAGTCACCGTCACGGTGTTGAACTCCCCCACGATCGACGTCGCCGTGAGCGCGGCCGAAGTCTTTCCGAGAACCAACTCCGGCGCGACAGGCGCAGGACAACTCACATTCAATCTGGTGACAGGCGCGGTGACCGGTGGCGTCACGCTCACGGGCATCACAGCGACGCTCGCACATATTCATCAGGGAATCGCCGGCACCAATGGCCCGGTGATCGTCGACTTCGTGCAGAGCGGCACCGATCCGAATCGCTGGGATGTAGTGGCGGGCGGTACGTTGACCACAGACCAGGTGAACGCGCTGCTCGCCGGTCAGTTGTATGTAAACGTGCACACCGCCGCCTTCCCCGGCGGTGAGATTCGCGGACAGGTTCGCCCGCAAGGAATCGTCGTTGCCGTCGCAGGAATGGATGGCAGCAGCGTGGTGCCAGCAGTGACGACTACAGCGACTGGTTTCGCCGCGATGACCGTCGACGAAGCCGCGAACACCGCGACCGTGCATATGCAAACGACGGGGGTGGACGATGCAACGGAAGCTCACGTGCACAACGCGCCCGCCGGCGAGAATGCTACGGCGCCGCTGTTCTCGTTGATGAAGGACCCCGCGGCGCCCACGCATTGGTTACTGGAGGGGCAAAGCGTTACCCAGGCCGATCGAGATGCGCTGGCGGCAGACCTGCTGTACGTCGATGTGCATACACCCGCGGCGCTCGCAGGGGCTTTGCGCGGTCAGTTGTCAGTGAACGCAGCGGCGCCCCCGCCACCACCGGCCGCGACCGTGACACTGACGCAGCTCCAAAGCACGATCTTCACGCCGATCTGTTCTGGATGTCACACCGGCGGCGGCAGCTCGCTGCCCTCCTCGATGAACCTGTCCGATGCCGCCGCATCGTTCGCGGCGCTTGTAGGTGTCGCAAGTACAGAACAACCGTCGGTGCTGCGAGTGAGCGCCGGCAATCCCGACGCGAGTTATCTGGTCCACAAGATCGAAGGCGCCGCCGGCATCACGGGCGGCCGCATGCCGCTGGGCGGTGCACCGCTCGATCCGGCGTTGATCGCCAACGTCAGAACGTGGATCAGCGAAGGCGCCCAAAACAATTGATGAGCAACGATCGATCGCCATCGGGCGAGGACATTTGACAGTACTCATCGGGCCGTCGATGCGCGTATGCTGCCGCTACCGGGAATGCTCTCGGATTCGCAGCGCGCCAACGGCCCGACATGAGCACGTTCATCGCCAACGATGCCTCGCCGATTGCTCGGCCCGCCATTGTTTCAGGGATTGTTTCAGGGGTCGCGTGTGCGTTTGGCTGCATCGCTCCGCTCCACGCAGCGCACGCCGAGATCAAATGGGCAGGCTCGCTGGCCGTGACCAGCGACTACATTCAACAAGGGTTGTCACAAACGCAGGGGGAGCCGGCACTGCAAGGCGGATTGCGTGCGCAGATCGACGAGCGCTGGACAGTCGGCGCCTGGGCCTCCGCGATCGATCGGTATCATGGGCAAGGCGCGAGCACCGAGATCGACCTCTATGCGGCGCGCGCGTGGCGGCTCAGTCCGGACTGGGTCACATCGGTGACGGCCACGCACTATTTCTATCCGGACGACTCGCCGTATGTGAGCTACGACTACGATGAAGTCGCCGCGTCGGTGGGGTTTCGATCCATGCTGTTTGCAACGGTCGCCTGGTCGCCGAACTACGGCGATGTCAGTTACGAGGGTTACGCGGATGACCGCTCGGCGCTGTCCTATGAGTTGAGCGCCAATCAGCCGCTGTTCGCCGGTTGGTCCGGCAATGTCGGCGTCGGTTACCGCGATCTGAGCGACCTGTTCGATGAGCAATACTGGTATGGCCACGCAGGGCTGATGCATGCGACGGACCGGTTCACCATCCACCTCACCTATACGTATGTGGACCGCACGGCGCGTGAGCTGTTCGGCCACGAGCGGGCGGCGATTACCTGGTTGGGCACCGTGATCTGGAGATTCGGCCCGCTGCATTGAACCGTCCGGCCTGCCTCGGGAACTTACCTGCGTGATGACGCGCACTCATAACGAATCGGGCCCGAGACTGGCGGTGGCGAAACCGTCCACGCTCAGCAATAACGAAGCGGAGCTCGCGCTGATTCGTCGCGTGAGTCTGCGCGACCGCGCCGCGCTACGGGAGCTCTACCTGCTGTATCACCGGCGCCTGTCGCGCTTCCTGATGCGCCTGACACAACGGCAGGACGTCGCCGAGGAAGTGATCAACGACACCTTGCTGGTGGTATGGAACAGCGCCGATCGATTTCGCGGCGACTCCCGTGTTTCCACCTGGATCGTCGGCATCGCGTACCGGCGCGCACTGAAAAGCATCCGGCGACGACGTTCGTTCGAGTTGCTCGAACTGGAAGCGACCGATTCGCTGGTCGGCGTCGATGGCTTGCAGGCCTGCGAGACCCAGGAGTGGATCGAAGAGGCGTTGGAGGAACTGCCCATCGAGCAGCGCATGTGCCTGGAGCTGGCTTATGTGCTCGGCCACTCCTGCGAAGAAATTTCCGTAATCACCAGCTGTCCGGTCAACACCGTCAAGACACGGCTGTATCACGCTCGCCGCAAGCTGAGCACGCTGCTGCCGCGCCTGGCCGGTAATCCACCGAACACTCCTCCGAACAATAACCAGAGCCCGTGAGAATTCGCATGCACCCCCGAATGCACGCCGACCATGAGCACTGCTGGGAGTTGATTCCCTGGATCGTGAACGGCCGGGCCACGGACGCCGAACAGCGCGCGGTGCTGACCCATGCGGAAACGTGCACCGAATGCCGGGACGAACTACAGCGGCATCGCACTCTTCTCAGTCACATGCGCGGCAGCGACGATGTGATCCCGGCGCCGAACGCATCGTTGCAGAAACTGCTGGCGCAGATCGATGAGCAGCCCACGGCCGAGCCGGTCGAGTCTCGCCGGCTCAGGCGGCCTTGGCTGATCGCGGCGCTGTGGCTGCAGTGGGTTGCCATCGCCGCGCTCGCCAGTGCGTTGTTTACTACAGTGCGACAGCCGGAATACAAAACGCTCTCCACGCCGACGCCGGAAATTTCCGATCCCCGAGCAGCGGTGCGCGTGGTGTTCGCTCCGGAGGCTTCGTTGAGCCAGGTCAACGAGCTGTTGCGACGGGTCGAAGGAAACATCGTTGCCGGGCCCAGCGAAGCTGGCGTCTATACGCTGTCGGCGCCGGCCGGCAAGGACGTGCAACGAATCATCCTGACATTGCGCGCCCACCCGGAAGTTCTGTTTGCCGAACCGAGTCAGCTCGCCGCTGGATCCCGCCAATGAAACGCCTGGCCGCACTGCTCGCGATGCTGGTCTTCGCCGGCTGCATGCAGGTCGCGCGCGAGACGACGGATGAGGAGTTGATTCGCACTCATCCCGAACGGTTCGTGGTCATCACGTTACACAACACCGACACGATGCCATCCGCTCGCGCCGGCTCGTCACCGCGGGATTACGGCTCGACCATGCCCTATGCAATCGCGCCGACCACGCGGGCGACCGCTCGCGAGCTCGCCACTCATTATCGTATGAAGCCGGTGCGCGAGTGGCCCATCGCGCAACTGAGCGTTCATTGCATCGTCTATGAAATGAATGCCGGCGAATCGCAGTCCGATCTGCTCCGGCGGCTGCGCAGCGATGCGCGGGTCGAATCGGCGCAGCCGTTGAACTCGTTCACCACGATGGGCCAGGCCGAAAACGGGCCATACAACGATCCCTACGCCGGGCTCCAAGGCAGTCTCGCGGCGATGGGCGTGCCGCAGGCACATGCCTGGTCGCGAGGCAAAGGCGTGAACATCGCGGTGATCGACACAGGCGTGGATGCCTCCCACGCCGACTTTGCGGGCAGTCATGTCTCTGTCAGCAATTTCACAGGACAACGGCTGCGTCCCGCCGCCCACGGGACGGCAGTGACCGGCATCATCGCCGCGACCGGTGGCAATCGTCTTGGCATCGTCGGGGTCGCGCCGGAAGCGGACGTCCATGTATTGGCTGCGTGCTGGTCGGCAGCGGCCAATCCCTCGCAAGCGGTCTGCGACAGCTTCACGCTGGCCATCGCTTTGGCGAACGCCATCGAGCTGAAAGCAAACATCGTGAACCTGAGTCTCGGCGGACCCAGCGATCCCCTGTTGCGCCGGCTGGTCGAACACGGCCTCGCGCGCAATATGATTTTTGTCGCCGCCCTGCCCGGCACCGGCGCGGCGAGCGGCTTCCCGTCGGAAATTCCTGGCGTGGTGGTCGTCGATGCGGTGGGCCATGCGCATACTGCCCGCGACGTCCTGCTCGCCCCGGGCACGGATGTGCTCACCCTGGCGCCGCCCAATGGTTATGACTTTGTCTCGGGCAGCTCGATGGCGGCAGCCAATGTCTCGGGCGGCATCGCCTTATTACTGTCACATCGGTTGAAGGCCAACGAGGTCCGCGAAATCCTGGCACAGACCGCCCCGACCGGCGACAGCATCAACCTCTGTGTCGCCCTCGCCGGCCGCCAGGCCCACGAGCGCTGCCTGCCCACGGTATCCCGCGCCTCCCGTTCAGATTAGTTCGAACAAACAACGGATTTTGCCCCTCCCGTACACGGCAGGGGGCCAGGGGGTGGGTTCTTCGGCTGCCGGGCTGTTTTTTTTCCGCCGCAGGCATACTCTATCCCTGCCTTCATGCAGGGGGGCACATGGTCGCGCTTGCTGGCCTACTAGAGACAAAGAACGCGCAACGCACGGTGGCGGCCGTTGCGTCGGGAGCGCTTCACCTCACGATTTTCATCGTCGCCTTCGTCCTGGGCGGCACCCAGGAAGGCATCGGCTCCAACGACCAGGCGTTTGCGCAACTGGTGCTGATCGAAGCGCCCGAGGTCGACCGCGCCGAGGGCGTCGAGCTGCGCCCCATCGAGCCGATGCAGGCATCCGTTCTGCCTGCCGAGATTTCCATGGACATGCCCGACCCGCCGCTGCCCGCCTCCGAGGCGGTGCGCAGCGAGCCGGAAGACCAGCAGATCACGCCGCCGCAAATCGAAGCGCCGCCGCTGCCGCCGGTAACGCCGCCAGTCGCGCAACCCGAAGTGACGTTCCTGGCCTCGATCCAGGAACAGACCTCGCTCCCGCAACGCCTCGCCGAGCTCGCCGAAGAGCTGCAAAACAAGCCCGAAACACCGTTGCAATGGGAGCAGGACGGCAAGCAGTACACCGCCAAGATGATCTGGGAGCGCGCCCGAGACGGGTCCGCGCTCGACCGGGTCGTCGCGGAGGTGAGCGCATCGGATCACGGCAAACTCATGTCGACGCGGATCATGCTCAAACGGCTCGCGTTCTCGCAGTTCACCCAGGTGGTGGATCGCTGGGATCCAATGGTCCAGCTGCACGATGACGTCATCGTCGGCCGGTTTCACAGCAATTCGCAGTTCAACGTGCTGCACGACTCGCGCGTCGGGCCGAAGTTTCTGGGCAAGGTCACGACCGCCGCGAAAAGTTTCGAAATGTCTGCCCGAGGCCGCGGGCGTCAATCGGACATATTCGCCGGTGGCGTCGAAACACGCACGAACCGCATCAACCTGCCGCAATCGCTGCAGCCTTTCGCCTGGGCGCCGTACGACCCCGAAGCCCGCATCCATCAGCTCACGGACGACACGCGCATCCGCTTCTTCGCCGATGGCAGCTATATGTGGCGCACGAGTAATGCGCCGGGCTCGGGTTACATGAACAAGCCCTCGGAGCATCCGGTGTACTTCGTCGGCAACGTGGGCTCGACGCTGTACGTGCAAGGCGTCGTCGCCGGCAACATGCTGGTCTACTCGCCGACCAAGATCGTGATCGAGGACGATCTGACTTATGCCAACGATCCGCGCCGCGACCCGAGCTCGCGCGACTATCTCGGGCTGGTGAGCGATCGCTACATCGAAGTCGCTTCGCCCGGCTCGACCGGTCCGGGCGACCTGACGATTCATGCGGCCATTTTTGCTGGCCGCCGCTTTGTCGTGCGCGACATCGATCATCCGCGCTCGGCAACATTGAAGGTTTTCGGGAGCCTGTCGGCGGGCAGCTTGTCAGCCAGCGAGCCGCGCTACGCGACCGAAATCGAGTACGACAGTCGCTTCGAGCAGCGACGGCCACCGGGCTTTCCGATGACCACCCGATACGAAGCCGAGCGCTGGAGCGGTGAATGGGTCGAGAAGTCGGAACGAATGGCCGACGACACGCTCTAAAGCGCAAGGCTAGGATTCGACCGGGCGAGCAACAACGACTCGGAGAATCATGACGATCTGGGGGAATTGGGGAGGCTGGCGCCGGATGGGTGTCGAGAGAAATATGGCCCCGCGTGTGCTTTGGTTCGCGCTTGTATCGCTGGCACCGTTCGCGTGCTTGGCGAACGATGTCGATGTGCCGCCCGCTCCGCCGCCACCGGTGGCCGCGAGCACCGAGGCAGCGAGCTCCGAAGATAGTGTCGAGGAAGTCGTCGTCGCCGCACCCGAGCCGCGTTACGTCGCGCCCACGCTCAGAGATCGCATCGGCCGCGTGTGGGCGCCGGTCTATATCAATGGCAAAGGGCCCTACAAACTGGTGCTCGACACGGGCGCCAACCGCACCGCCGTCATTCCCGCGCTCGCCAAAAAGATTGGCACCCCGGCCGGCACGAATGTGCTGAAGGTGCTCGGCGCGACCGGCTCCTCCATCGTGCCCGCCATCAAGGTCGACAGCATCGAAGTCGGCGACCTGTTTCTGGGCGATCGCCAGGTCGCGATCGTGCCCGACGTGTTCGGCGGCGCCGAAGGCGTGCTCGGCGCGGACGGCCTCAGCGACAAGCGCGTCCACATCGATTTCAAGAACGATCAGATTTCCATCCTGCGCTCGACCGGCCCGATGCGCGGCAACGGCTACACCCGCATTCCGGTGAAGCTGCGCTACGGCCACCTGCTGATGTTCGAAGTGAAGCTCGCCGGCGTCCGCACGCGTGCGATGCTCGACACCGGCGCACAAACCACGATCGGCAACCGAAGCCTGCACGAGGCGCTGGCGAAGAGAAAACGCAAAGGCGTGGAGAACACCATCATCGGCGTGACACTCGATGTCCAGAAAGGCGAGACGGTCCTCGCCCCCGCCGTCGAGCTCGGCGATCTCACTCTGCGCGGCATGCACGTGACGTTCGGCGACATGTACATCTTCGACGCCTGGAACATGACCGACACCCCCGCCCTGCTCATCGGCATGGACATCATCGGCCTGCTCGACGTGCTGATCATCGATTACAAACGACGCGAGCTGCATCTAAGAGCGCGCAGCTGAGTCACAACTACGGCAAGGCTGCGGACCGACGCCTGCAAGGAGAGCATCACGATGGTCAGAGTTCTGTCGACAGGTCTTTTGACGATCGCGATGATCTCTCTCGGAGCGCAGGCGTCCGATTGGGTCGCACCACGCACCGCCGACGGAAAACCCGACCTGCAGGGTAACTGGAGCAACGAAACCCAGACGCCTCTCGAGCGCATGGGCAAGCAAGGCCCCACGCTGACCGACGAGCAAGCGGCTGCGCTCGAGAACCGCGCCCAACTGGTGGAGGAGTTCCGCGACCGGCCCAGTGACCCGGACGCCCCGCCACCTTCGAAGGGCGGCGACGGCGCACTCTCTCCACCGGGTAACAAAACGTTTGTCGAGCAGATTGCCGAGGCAGCCGGTGGCGCTGTCGGCGGCTACAACGGCTTCTGGCTCGATCCGGGCAACAAGGTCATCCGTATCGACGGCGTCGCGCGCAGTTCCATCATCGTCGACCCACCCGACGGCCGTATTCCCGCATTGACCGCTGAAGGCAAACAGCGCGTGTCGGAACGCATGGCGCTGATGAGGAAGTTCGGCGAGTACGATCACCCCGAAGTCCGGCCGCTCTCCGACCGCTGCATCATTTCATTCGGGTCCAACGCCGGACCGCCGATGCTGCCGAACTATTTCTATAACAACAATTACACCATTGTGCAGACCCAGGACCACGTCATGATCATGACTGAAATGAATCATGACGCGCGTGTGATTCGCTTGCGGGCCACTGCGCACGCGCCCTCGCAGGTGCAGCCCTGGTTCGGAGATTCGATCGGCCATTGGGAAGGCGACACGCTCGTCGTCGAGACCACGAACATCCATCCGACCCAACTGGCGCAGACTTCGCCGTTGTGGCCCTATCGCGGAGCCTCAGAGAAACTGAAAGTGACCGAGCGTTTCACGCGAACGGGGCCGAATGTCTTGCTGTACAAATTCACGGTGGAAGATCCCTCGACCTTTACCGCGCCGTTCAGCGGTGAGCTGCCGTTCAACCGCATCGACGAGTTGATTCACGAATACGCCTGCCACGAGGGCAACTACGCGCTCCCCGGTATCCTGGCAGGCGCCCGCGCGGAGGAACAAGCGAAGGCGGAGAAGAAGCAGTAGCGCCATGTCGCACTGGCTTCCGCGTCTACGCTGGTAAATCTCGCGCTTCGGGAGTCGTGCGCTCTTCGGTGTCGAGCCCATCGTCGTCCGACGAGCGCGGCGGCGACATCATGCCCATGACACTGAGCAGAGCGGTGATCACGAAAAACACACTCAGCGCGAATGGCTCCCACCTCTGCAACTCCAGCAGCACCAGCGTGAAGTTGAGCGACACGAACGCGACGCAGGCGATGCAGGTGTAGACACTGGACTTCACTACCAGCCCGATCGTCCGCACCCGACCCGCGTGCGTCTCGAACGGATTGGGTTTCTTGCCGTAAAGCATCGCGTAAACCACAGCACCTTGCAGCACGTACACCAGCGTCATGCCGCCGATGCTGACGGGCCCGGCAAATCCCGGGAACGGGTCGCGCAAAATATAAATCACGAACGCGACGAACAGGAAATATCCCAAGATGGCCAGGCCGACGACCGACGGCGAGACGAAATCGAACAGCCCCCGGCGTTGCAGGACGGCCTTGCGCTTGCCCTCCAGCAACGCGGGCTTGTATACGTTGTTGAATCGGACCGCGAGCCAGGCAATGAGACCGATCGGCAACACCTGCACCAGAAAATACCCGCAGACCAGCGCTTCCACCGGACCGTCCTCCCAGTCGGGGCGCTGCATGTAATTGAACAGCCAGCCCAGCAGCAACACGCCGAGCACTGCGACGCCGATATTCATCGCGCGATAGCGCGTCAGAAACCGCTCTTGAACGCGGCCGACGTCGACACCCGGGTAAAGCTGCGCCAGCCTTTCGGCGGGGAGGCTCGCCGTCTGCCGTCGCGCGTATCTGGTGAACCAGGCCGGATACAGACCTGACATCGCCACTATCTGGATCACGAACATCGCAAAGAAGGCATAGGCTTCGATCATGACGGCACCTCACTTTGCCGGCGCTTGCCGGCCGATGGCGCCGGCGAAGGCATTGCGTATCTCCGAATCGGTCACGCCTGCCTCGCGCAACTCGGCGATCGTTTCGCCGAGCTTGCGCAGAGTCCATTCCTGCAGATTGAATTTGCAGTTTGCTTTGGCCTTGGGATGGACATAGGTGCCGCGGTAACCCTTGGCTTCGATGATCGAATCCCGCTCCAGCAGCTTGTAAGCCTTCGCCACGGTCTTGCTGTTGAGCTCGAGATCGTTGGCGAGCTGACGGATCGAAGGCAGCGCATCGCCCGGCTTCAAGACACCGGCCGTGACGGCAGCCTTGATCTGCTCGATCAGCTGCTCGAACTGGGGCACGGGGTTGTCGATGTCGATGGTGATTTCCATCGGCGCGCTCGCTCCTATGTACCACTCGATCCCATGGTACAAGTGGGCCACGTGATTGGCAAGCCCGACGAAATCGTCGCCGGTGCATTTGTTGACAATGATCTAAATAGTGGAGCAGCATGCCTTCGAGCTATAAGGCAGTGCTCACGAACGCCGTTGCCGTAAAGTCGCGGACGGATCCGAAGGAGAAGGTCATGGCCAGACTCGTTTTCTCCCCTGCGCGCACGATGCTTTCCTCGCTAGCCCTGATCGCCTGCACTGTTTGCGCCACGTCGCAGGCGCGTGCCGAAGCAGGCGATTACAGCGCCTTGCAAACAATCGTGAATCTGGTGTCCCCGCCGCCTGCCGACAACCCGGTCACGCCGGCGCAGATGCAAGGGCCATATCCGATGTTGCCGAATCCGTCCGGGTTCAATGACGGCTTCAGTCCCGGCGCCTACTATCAATGGCAGACAGTCAAACTCGCGCCCTCAACAGGCGCGGTGTGCGGCAACGGTTCGCAATACAAATTTTTCGTGAACCGGGTGCCCAACACTCGGAACACCATCATTTACATGGAAGGCGGCGGTGCGTGCTGGGACTACGCAAGTTGCACCGGTCAGACCGGCATCCGCGGCGCTCGCAATCCGAATGGCATTCCAGACGACTACATGAGCTTGCTCAGTCCGGCGAGCAGCCTGGTCAGTCCCTTCGTCGTGCGCGCGCATCCGTGGTCGTCGGTCAAAACTCAGAACTGGAACATGGTCTATGTTCCCTACTGCACCGGAGACGTCTATAGCGGCGACAGAGTCGCGGTGTACAGCGACCCCAGCGGACAGAACAGTCCGCTGGTGTTTCATCACAATGGCGCCCGCAATACCCGCGCCGTCCTCGCGTGGCTGAAGAATCGATTGCCTCGGCCGACGCAGATGCTGTCGACGGGCTGCAGTGCCGGCGGCATCGGCAGCCTCAACAGCTACGCTACTGTCCGGCGCGACCTGGCGCCGACCTACGGATATCTGATCAACGACTCCGGGCCGTCGTTCTCCGCGCCCGTCGGCGGCAATCCCACACAGTACCCGTCGGTGCCATTACATACTCAGATTCGCTCCGCTTGGGGATTGGATCAGGGGCCGATGCCGTATCTCGCCACGGTGCTGCCCGGCTTCAACAGCAACAATTTCGGCAGCATCTACGCGGCGCTGGCCGCGAAAGTGCCGAACGATCGCCTCGGCCACACGCATTTCTGGCAGGACCTGAATTATTCGTCGTACTCGTACGAGCGCTTCTTTCCAGAAATCGTCAACGCGCCGAGTCAGGCTGCGAAAGAGGCGCTGATCCACGCCAAGTGGGGCACGGATACAGAGCGCCTGAGACAGACGTTGCAGACGCTGTCCAACTTCGGCGGCTACTTCCCGCAATTCCGCGCGCTGAACGAAAGCCACTGCACGACCATCGTCGATTTTGAGAATGGCGACATTCAAGAACGCTCGCTGGAGCTGCGTAACTTCATCGACAGCGTGCTCGAAGGCAGCGGCGCCGTGCTGGACGCGTCCGAAGCCAGCGATCAAGCCGACCGCGCCAAGGCGCCCAATCTGCTTTATCAGCTGATCGAATCGCTGTTGTAGGCGCGTCGATGCGAGCTCGGCGGACAACAATCATTGGTCTTACGCTTGCCGGCGTGGCCGCTGGCTGGGCTTTGCATTTGAGCAGGCCCACAGCGGAACGAACGAAGCCGACCGACGACCGCGGGGTCGTCGGTGAAGCTCGGGAGACCCGGGATGCTCCCGCCGATCCGCCTGCACCTGCTCCTGCCGATGCGCCCACCCATGCAGGCAAGAGTGCGAGCTCTGTCGATGTCCAAGCGCGAGCAAGATTCAATGAACAGGCCCGAGAATTTTTCGCCCAAGCGCCGGCCTTGTCGCCCGAGGAGGCTCGTCAGCGAGCAGCCGATCTCTCACAGGAGCTCTCGCGCATCGAACAGTCTGGAGGCCTGTCCGCAGGCGAAACCTTTCTGCTTCGTGCTGGATTGATTCGATATACCGTTGCCGATGAACAACAACAGATAACGCAGATCCGCGCACTCAAGGAACGCTACGCGGCAGCTGCCCGTCAACGCACCGCTCTGTCGACCGCACAGTCCGATCCGATGTTTCAACTGTACAAGGTTCGGGAGAGTCAGATCGTCGCCGAAACCCTATCGCTACAGACCATCCCAGACGGCCTGAGCCGCGACGAATATCTCCGCCGCCGCTTGCAGACGGAACGCGAGCGATTGCTCGGCGGAGCGATGTAGTAATTGGCAGGGCAGCGAATCTACGGCTTCGCTCACAGCCGCTTGAGAAGGAACGCCGAACTCGCCGGACACAACGATGAAAACTCCGGCGTCTCCCGGATCGCAACCGGTGCTTGCTCGCGGGACGCGGTGATATATCCGCGAGCGCGAAAGAAACGTTCCGCTGTCGTCGTCAGGATGTAAACCGCGACTGCGCCATGATCACGAGCGTACGCCTCGGCTCGCGCCACCAACCGAGCGCCAGTGCCTCGGGAGCGGTACTCGGGCGCAACCACCAGCGAACGTAGCAACGCGTCAGGGCCGTGGAACTCAACGCCTACGAGACCCGCCGGCGCGGTTGACAAGCCGAGGTAGAAGAAATGGCGGAGATGCGCCTCGGTCAGGTCAGAAGTCGGCAGGTCGGCGCTGTCGAGTAGTCGAAGCGCGGCTGCGAAATCTGGACTCTGGTGGATCGCTTCCAACTCGCTCATACCAAGAATGGTACCGGGCACCACTGCCTGACGGCCAGGGCTTGGCCCGAATTCGGGCCTGACGTGCGGGCGCCCGATGCCGCCCGCACCTGACCTTGCTTAGAACTCCACCCCAAGCGTCAACCCATAAGTGCGCGGCGCGCCGGGAGTGCCGTTGTCGCCGGAGTTGGTAGCGCTGAGCTGCGAACGGTAGTACTCCTCAGCGAGGTTGTTACCCCACAGCCGCACATACATCCGCTCATTCACGTCACGCCACGTAACCGAGGCATCGACCAGACTGTAACTGTCCTGAGCCACGCGCTCGTCAGCCGTGGCGACGAAGCCGTCGTTGTAATAATAGTTGGCCGCCAACGTAAACGTGCCGATGCCCGTTGGAATCGCCAAACTGCCGCCGAAGCTACCGGTCATTTCCGGTGTGTTCTGCAGCTGATTGCCCGAGGCATCGCCGCGGATCAGACAGTTCCCGCCGAGCTGCGCGAAGGGATTGCCGAACGTGCCCAGACACGTCTGCCCCGCTGGAATCGCGAAACCGGCCGGCAGCGGATAAGGAACAGAGATGATCGCGTTGGTGAAATCGGTGTAAGTGGCATCCGTCCAGCCGACGCCGCCAAACAAACGGAAGTTGTCGGTGACCGACAGGATGAGGTCCGCATCGGCACCGTAGATCTCCGCTCCATCCGCGTTATAGACATTGTTCACGCCGGCGATGACCTGCTGAACCTGCACATTGGTCTGGTCGTAGTAATAACCCGCGACATTCAGGCGCAGGTGCTGATCGAACAGATCGGATTTGAGGCCGACTTCGTAGCCATCGATCTCCTCGGGCTCGAGCTGGATGACCGGCGTCGCCTGAGGCACGAACGTGCCGCTGCGAAAGCCGCGGTTGTAGCTGGCGTAAACCATCAGCTGATCGGAGAAGCGGTGGTCGATCGACAGCTTCCAGCTCGGATCGCCAAAGGTGCGCATATCGCGAATCGCCGGGCTCGTCGTCGTGACGTTGGTGTTGCCGTTGTATGTGACCGTCTTCGCTTCGAACTCGCGCTCGTCGTTGGTGTAGCGAATGCCGGCCGTCACGTTGGTCGCGTCGGTCAACGCGTAAGTGCCCTCGGCGAAGCCGGAGATCGAATTGAGCCGGACATCGGTGATCGTATCGCTGTAGCCATTGCCGCCGAACGTCGTGAGGCCGGTGGTCCGGCCGGGGTCCTGGCCCGCGGAGTTCCACATATAGAACGCGCCCACGGTCCACTTGAACGCGCCGTCGTCGGTGGAGATCAGGTCGATTTCCTGCGTGAACTGTTCGTCGAAGTTGTCGTTGAAGATCCTGAGGCGCGGCAGGGTCGTGCCATCGGGATCGAAGTAAGTGCTCAAGCTCGTATCGCGATAAGCGGTGACGCTCTTGAACGTAAAGGCATCGAAGTCATGCTCGAGGATCACACTGCCGCCGCTCTGCCGGGCGTGCAGCTCTGGATCCACGTCGCTATAGATATCGTAGTCGGGATCGCCGCCAGCA
This sequence comes from Steroidobacter agaridevorans, assembly GCF_009932555.1. Taxonomy (GTDB): domain Bacteria; phylum Pseudomonadota; class Gammaproteobacteria; order Steroidobacterales; family Steroidobacteraceae; genus Steroidobacter; species Steroidobacter agaridevorans. The sequence goes on along the minus strand of NZ_BLJO01000003.1, from coordinate 346,715 downwards.
TTCCTGATGAGCGTGTTGACGTTCTGACCGAGCGAGTTGAGCTCGAAATTCCGGAAGGTCGGATCGGCGCCGTCGCGGCCGCTGCTGTCCAACGAGATGCGCAGATCGGTGTCATCCGCGATTTTCCACAGCAACTTCACCCGGCCTGCCCAGCTCTCCGAGGTCATCACCTCGTTGCCGGTGAAACGATTGACGCCGTAGCCCTCGTCACGATTGTCGTACTGCGCCGAGACGCTCATGGCGACCGAATCGCTCAATCCGCCAGTGAGGAAGAAACCGCCGTTGGCGGTGTCGTAGTTGCCGTAGCCGATTTGCGCTTTGCCGGCCAGATCGAACTCGGGATCGCGCGTGCGGATCTGAATCAGACCGCCGGTGGTATTTCGGCCGTACAGCGTCCCTTGCGGCCCCTTGGAAACGACGACCTGCGCGGTGTCGAACAACGATTGGATGTTGCCGAAGGTCGCGCCGTAATAGACATCGTCGATATAGACGGCGACCGGATTCTCGATGCCAGGCCCCTGCCCCGACGCACCGATGCCGCGCAGACGAGGCATACCGAAGCCGGCCACGCCGGTTGTGATATTGAGGGCCGGCACCACCGACTTCAGATCGACGGTGCTCGTGGTGCCTGCGGCCGCGAGGTCATCCGCATTGAGCGCGGTAATCGCAATGGGCACGTCCTGTGCGTTCTCTTCGCGCTTCTGCGCGGTGACGATCACTTCTTCCAGACCGCTGTCGGGCGGAGCCGATGCTTCCTGTGCCTGCGCGAACGTCGTGACCAGAATCGTGCTGGCAAGCATCGCCGCCCCGTGGCGTGCCGCATTCAACGTCTTCATCTTAGCCCCCCAGTTTTTCGCTATCGCCTCATAGTCTTCACACATGCTAAGTGCTGCGTTTGCCGAAACAACGGCATGCGCGGAAAACTGATCAGGCGTGATTCATTTCTTTTCACGTTCAGGAGCCGGCGGAGCCTTAGGATCTCGCCATCCCCCTGACGCCGGGCCATTGCTGGCCCGGCATTTTTTTGTCGGTTATTTCTTCGCCAGGAACTTCGCCGGAATATACAACGGCATCGAATCCTCCCACGGGCTGTCCGTCAGCATGCGTTTGCCGGTACCGTCGGCGTTCATCGCCCAGTTCTGACCGTATGGCTGGAACGTGCGGTCGTAGAGCGATGCTTCGTCCCGGAAGCCGTATTCGCCCGTGTTCCAAAGGATCTGCTTGCCGTCCGCCGTCCACACGGCGTGACCGTCGTTCGCGCCGGAGGTCGTCAGACGTTTCAGCTCTGTGCCGTCCGGGCGAATCGTGAAGACATCGAAGTTCACCTCATCGACGCGGCGTGTGAACACAATGGCGCTGCCATCGGGCGACCAACCCGGCAAATTGTCAGGCTCGTTTGTCAGAGCACGAACCTTGCGAGTCTCCAGATCGAGAATTCGCAGGCCCTTCTCTTTCTCGCTGTACACGCGGAACACCACCTGCTTGCCATCGGCGGAGTAGCTGGGGAAGCCGGAGTGAACGGTGCCGTCAGTCAGCTCTTCCAATCCCGTGCCATCGCGACGCACGCGCATGATCTTCGCGGTGCCATGACGACGCTCTTGAAACCATTGCCCCAGGCCGAACGCGATCCACTGCCCATCCGGCGACCACGCGGGTTGGAAGGCGCCGGCCAAGCCGCGCGAAGACTGCGTCTTATCCAGGCCGCTCGTCGCAACCTCAAAAACAACTTGCCGATTCGTGCCGTCCGGATCGCTGATCACAACCGATGAGTTGCGATGTTTCTCGCTGTACACCAGCTTGCCGTCGTTCGACAGCGCAGGGAACACATCGGTGTACTGATAGTCCCATTCCGGATCCCAGCTGTAGAGCGGCAAGTTCTGCGCGCGCGGTTTGAAGTCCACCTTCTCGTAGAGGACTTGTGCGCCATTCGACGACCACACCGGCGAGCGCAGCTGGGCCTTCACCGTCGCGGAGCCCGTCGTGTTGTACAGACCTTCCAGCGGACCGCCCTTGATGTGATAAGCGATGTCTTTGTTATTGACGAACTGCGGCGCCACTTTGAAGCCCGGGCCCGACGTATGCTCGATGCGCTCGCCGCTCTTGATGTCCACCGACACGATCTGCGACGACACCTTCGCAATTCCTTCCGGGCGGCGGGCTCCCCATGTTTCCTCGGTCGTCGTCTCATAGAACACGACGCGCTTGCTGTCCGGCGACCACTTCGGTGAGCCGAGGCAGTAGCCCGGCTTCGTCGCGATCTTGCGCAAATTCTTGCCGTCCGCGCCGACCACATAGATGCTCAGTTCTTGAGTGTGCTCCCACCCATGAGGTGCATCGTGGCCGCGCCACTCCGTGCCGCGATCCGACGAGAACGCGATCCACTTGCCGTCGGGAGACCACGACGGCCGGAAGAAACCATCCGGCTTGCCCGAATCCTGCGCCGTCCGCGCGGTCGCGGTGAGATTGCGCAACTGACCCGACTTGATATCGAGCGTCCAGATGTTCGCCTTCAAGCTGCCACGCGTCGACATGAAAGCGATGCGCGAGCCATCCGGCGATAGCGTTGCTTGGTCATCGACCGCAGGATCTTTGGTCAACTGCTCGATGCCCGTGCCATCGGCGCGCGCACGATAGATGTCCGCCTGCCCGAGCCCGCCGCGCTCGGATGTAAAGACAATCCATTTGCCGTCCGCGGAATACGACGGGTGATAGTCGAACACCGAGCTCTGCAGCAGCTTGCGCTCGCCAGTGCCATCGGCGTTCGCGACAAACAGCTCTGAGGACGTCGGCCCGATCCGATTCATCAGCATGACGCCCTGCTTGGCAACATCGGCCTGGGCGGTGAATGGAACAGCACATTGCAGGGACAGGATCGCCGCGGCGATGCTCATCGTCAGTTGTCTTCGGTTCATTACTCTCGCTCTGGATTCTTGGACTTCGAGGGCCCCGCATCCCCTGCAGACCGCTTGCTTCCTGACACCGGCGTAAGCTTGGAGTCGCGCCGGCCTGGTGACCACCGTCGATTCTTGCATCGGGGCGCGACTGGCGAGTATTGGATTCGCGCTGGCGGCGATAGATTTGGGGTGTGGCGCTACGCCCTGCGGTAACTTATCAACGCCGGTTCGATCGCCCCGGCCTCCAGACTGCCGGTTCGCGCAAACAGTGACCATAATGCGCGGATTTTTTGGGCACTGGCGTGCACCTCGGACCAGCTCAACCCGGCCACCAGATCGGCGTCGTGCCAGGTTTGCTCGTCACCGAACAACAGCGGCAAGTCGATGGCATGCGTCGCGCCCAGCTGATTGGTCTTCGAACCCCAATGGATTTTGTACGTGTAGGCGCGCCCGCCCGCCCGAGCGTGACGCTTCGCGAAGCGATCCGCCGCAGTGGCGTACACCTTGCGCGTGATGGTGCCGATGGCCGCGCGCCGAATGGCGTTGCCCAGCATCGGCAGGGCTGCAAGTTTTCGCAGCGGCTCGATGATGGGGATGAAGAACGAGCCCTCCTCTGCCGTCGAGCCGATCAGCACATCGAAGCGGCGCGCGCATCGTGACCACGCCGAGTCAAGGTCTTCCTCGGCCGGCAACGGATGATGTCCGTACTGTGTGCCAAACGGCATGCTCGCCGGCCAGCCAAATCCTGCCGAAGCCGAGACGACAGAGGCTTGTGCTGCGATCACATCGTCGGTGGGCGCATCGTGAGCAACGCGGGCGGCGATCTTCATCATCGCTTCGTACATCTTGCGACGCCCCAGACTAATGCCCAACGGGGCGCTCTGAATGATCGCTCGTCGAAACAGATCTTGCGCACCGTCAGCGATCATCAAATGCGCGATTGCGTCGCCGCCCGCGGACTGGCCGAACAAGGTGATGTTGTCCGCGTCGCCGCCGAATGCCGCAATGTTTGCTTTCACCCAGCGCAACGCTTCGATGATGTCGAGCAACCCGACGTTCGCGGCTCGCCCCCCAGAGCCGCCGAGGAATCCCAACAACCCCAATCGATACGTGACCGAAACGACAATGACATTCTGTTCTTCCACCAAGGAGCGAGCGTCATAAATCGCCGCATCGCCTGCGCCGAAAACATACGAACCGCCGTGGATCCAGACCATCACGGGTCGCTGATCGCCGGGCGCAATGTCGTCGGGCCGCGTAATGGACAAACGCAGGCAATCTTCAGTCGTGGCGAGCGTGCGAACCGACGACTTCATCAGCCCCATGCCGAACGGATGATCGGCCTGCGCACAGGCTGGCGCCCATCCGGTGGCCTCGATGCCGGTCGGCGAGGCAGGCTCCGGCGTCGGCGGCTGAAAACGAGCGGCACGGGCGTAACGGATACCCGTCGCCCGAATCACCCGCCCGTCGCGCCAACCGATGATGCGGCCCGCCGGTGCGTCGAAGGAAGGAACAGTCATCGGCAAACTATAGCCGATGTGATCCGCTCAGCTGGCGGGTCTTAGGGTCAACAGCTTGTCATGAACGTATGACTTGGCTCGCTGACAGGCGGACTCCATCGGCTCGCCCGATGCCATCAGAGCGGCGATGGCCGAGCTGAGCGCACAGCCCGTGCCGCGCATGGTTACATCCAGGCGCGGAGCCCGAAGCAAGACTAGCGGTCCGGCATGATTTACAAGGACGTCCACGGACTCCGCGTCGGTCCCGTGCCCACCTTTAAGCAGGACGCCCTCCGAGCCAAAGCGGAGTAAGGCACGTGCTTGCCCAGCTTGCTCCGAGCTGGTTCGGGCAACGTGCTCGCCCAGCAGCGCGCCGGCTTCGATCAAGTTGGGCGTCATCAGCGAGCACCGAGGTAGCAGCTGATCTCGCAGCAATTGCAGCCCCTCTGGATCCAGCAGCGCCGCGGCCGAGGTCGAGCACAGCACGGGATCCACGACGATCGGGATCTCACGTCTATCGGGCAACTCATCGAGAACGGCACGCACGATCTCGCCCGTACCGAGCATGCCGATCTTGATGGCGCGGATGGCATTCGAGCGCAGTGCTGTGCGCAGTTGTTGTCTCACCAGTTCCGGCGAGAGCGCGCAGGAGGCTTCGACACAGCTATTTGTTTGCGCCGTAACGGCAGTGACCACGCAAGACGCGCGAGCGCCGAGTTCGGTGATGACTTCAACGTCTCTCACCAGACCGGCGCCACCGCTCGAATCGGTGCCGGCGATGACAAGGACTTGTGCCGTGCTTGGCATGCTACTTCGCAGCCATGCTGCGAGTCGCCTCGATCCATTCGCGCGCCCTCGTCTCTGGCGTTGCGTGCCGAATGACATCTGAAACGACAGCGGCGCTATCTGCACCAGCTCTAAAAATACCTGGCAGCCGCTCGACGGTGAGCCCGCCGATGGCGACCAGTGGAATCGGCGCGATCAGCCGTTTCCACTCTGCAACGCGCGCCAGTCCCTGCGGCGCCCAGGGCATCACTTTCAACGTCGTTGGATACACCGGCCCGAGTGCGATGTAGTCGGGCTTGAATGTCAGCGCTCGCTCCAGCTCATCGGGACTATGCGTACTGATGCCGATCCGAACGCCCGCCTTCTTCAACGCGGGCACATCGGCCTCATCGAGATCCGACTGACCGAGGTGCACGAAATCGCAGCCCTCATCCAGCGCGATCCGCCAATAGTCGTTGACGATCAAGCACGCCCCCGCCCGCGCACACAGCGACCTGGCCGTGACCACTTGCTCACGAATCTCCGGGTCCGATCGGTCCTTGATGCGCAGCTGGACCAGCCTCACGCCCATCGGCAGCAACCGCCGTAGCCACGACACATCGTCGACGATCAGATAAAACGGATCGAGCTTCATACCAGATGCGCCAGGCCGATTTCGGGCGTCGAAGGAATCGCTACGTCACTCGGCAGCATCGGTTGCGCGATAAACGCTGAGCGACCTGCTTTAACAGCGTCTGCAAACGCCCGCGCCATTCCAACCGGATCTCCCGCTCGCGCGACCGCGGTGTTGATCAGCACACCATCCATACCCAACTCCAAGGCTCGTGCCGCATGTGATGGCACGCCGATGCCCGCATCCACGATTAGCGGCACTTCAGCGAACCGAGCACGCATGGCGCGCAAGCCGGGTACGTTGTTCAAGCCTTGCCCTGAGCCGATCGGCGCACCCCACGGCATCAGCACGCGACAACCGGCATCCAGCAGCTTGTCCGCAACCACCAGGTCTTCGGTGGTATATGGAAAGACCTGGAACCCGTCGTCGCACAGAATCTTCGCGGCCTCCACGAGCCCGAATACATCTGGCTGCAACGTGGTGCGATCGCCGATGACTTCGAGTTTGATCCAGGATGTGCCGAACACTTCGCGGGCCATGTGCGCCGTCGTGACGGCCTCCTTCACCGAGTGACAGCCCGCGGTATTCGGCAGCACGCGCACACCCAGCGAACGAATGATCGAAAAGAATCCTTGCCCGGAACGTTCGTTGCTCGATTCACGCCGCAGCGACACAGTCACGACGCCGGTCCCCGACGCCTTGACCGCCTCGGTCAACACAGCCGGTGACGGATATCTCGAGGTTCCCAGCAACAGCCGCGAGCTCAGCTGCGTGTCGTAAACCAGCACGTCATCCTCCTTGCATCGGGGCCACGACTTCGATGCGATCGCCCTCGCTGAGGACGATGTCCAGCCGCTGAGTCTTTGGAATGAACTCACCGTTTACCGCGGTCGCAATGGCGCCGTCGCAATAGCCCAACTCGCGCAGCGCCTGATCCAGCAAGTTTTCCGAGACTTCCCGCTCGACGCCGTTAAGCGTGATCTTCATGAGCCACCTCAGAGCAAGGTTCGCCAGTCAACACGGCGTCCGCGGCCATCTGCGCAAATGCTGGCGCGAGCAGAAATCCATGCCGGAAGAAGCCATTGATATAAACGCGACCGGGTCGCCTCACGATGCGCGGCATGTTGTCTGGAAAAGCCGGACGTACTTGCGTGCCCAACTCCAGAACCTCCGCCTCCGCGAACGCCGGATGTAACGAACACGCAGCGCTGAGGAGCTCCAGCACCGATCTTGCCGTGACACGGTTCGAATCGTCGCTCTCGATCATGGTGGCGCCTACCATGAACACGCCATTGGGGCGCGGCACGATGTACGCTGGAATTCGCGGATCGACCAACCGGACCGGCCGATTGAGCGTGATCTCTTTGGACCGCAGCACCAGCATTTCTCCTTTGACCCCGCGAAGCTCCCGCAGAGCCTCCCTCGCGGCCAGACCGGTGCAATCGACAACGACATGATCGCCCTCGGGCCTGGCACTGCCCGAAGCACCGAAATGAATTCGACCGCCCAGCGAAGCCAGTCTGTTTGCCAGACAGGGCAGAGCCTCGCGCGGATCTATGTGAGCCTCATCCTTGAAGAACAAACCCTTCGGAAAGCGGTTTCCGAGCGCTGGCTCCAGCTCGCCGATGCCATTCGCGTTCAACCATTCATATCGCGTCGTCCGCCGACTGAGCTCGACCAACGCCGATGCGTGTCGGCCATGTGCGACCAACAAGCTCCCCTGCTGGTCCAAGGTCGGCATCCGCTTCTTCCACCACGCGAGGCTCCGCTCGCCAAACGTCGCCACCAGATCGGCCGAATGATCGCACTCGCACCAGGGCGCGAGCATGCCGCCGGCAAACCACGAGCAGCTCTGCGGGCCGAAGCTATCGGCCCTTTCGAACACCTCCGTGGCAACGCCGCGTTCGGCGAACTCGACGGCGCAGGTCATCCCCGCGACGCCGGCACCAATGATCGACACACGCACGTGGATCAGCCCTGCTCCGAGCGAATGTAAATCTCGCCCTGCTCGCGAAATTTCACCGCCATCTCGGTCATGCCCGACTCACGCGCCGCCGCCTGCACTTCGTGCGAAATGCGCATGGAGCAGAACTTCGGCCCACACATCGAGCAGAAGTGCGCGAGCTTGTGCGCCTCGCGCGGCATGGTTTCGTCGTGGAAGGCGCACGCAGTGTCTGGATCCAGCGAAAGATTGAATTGATCTTCCCACCGGAAATCGAAGCGCGCGCGTGAGATGGCATCGTCGCGATCTCGCGCGCCGGGATGGCCTTTCGCCAGATCTGCCGCATGCGCCGCGATCTTGTAGGTGATCACGCCCGTCTTGACGTCGTCGCGATTGGGCAGGCCCAGATGTTCCTTCGGCGTCACGTAGCAGAGCATCGCTGTGCCGAACCAGCCGATCATGGCGGCGCCGATCGCCGAGGTGATGTGATCGTAGCCCGGGGCAATGTCGGTGGTCAGCGGCCCGAGCGTGTAGAACGGCGCTTCGGCGCAATGCTTGAGTTGCTCGTCCATGTTCTCTTTGATCTTGTGCATCGGCACGTGGCCGGGGCCTTCGATCATCACCTGGCAGTCGTGCTTCCAGGCAATGCGAGTCAACTCACCGAGCGTTCTGAGCTCCGCGAACTGCGCGGCGTCGTTGGCATCGGCGATCGAACCGGGGCGCAGGCCGTCGCCGAGCGAGAAGCTCACATCGTAAGCACGGCAGATCTCGCAGATCTCCTCGAAGTGCTCGTACAGGAAACTCTCGCGATGATGGGCGAGACACCACTTCGCCATGATGGAGCCGCCGCGCGAAACGATGCCGGTGACTCTGTTTGCCGTCAGCGGGATGTATTCGAGCCGCACGCCCGCGTGAATCGTGAAGTAGTCGACGCCCTGCTCCGCCTGCTCGATGAGCGTGTCGCGGAAGATCTCCCACGTCAGCGCTTCGGCCACACCATCGACTTTTTCCAGCGCTTGATAGATGGGCACGGTGCCGATGGGCACCGGTGAATTGCGCAGAATCCACTCGCGTATGTTGTGGATGTTCTTGCCGGTGGAAAGATCCATGACGGTGTCTGCGCCCCAGCGGATCGCCCACACCATCTTGTCGACCTCCTCCGCCATGCTCGACGACACTGCGGAGTTGCCGATGTTCGCATTGATCTTCACCAGGAAGTTGCGGCCGATGATCATCGGCTCGGACTCCGGGTGATTGATGTTTGCAGGGATGATTGCGCGGCCCGCCGCGATTTCAGCGCGCACGAACTCAGGCGTCACGTACTCCGGGACGTTGGCGCCCCATGAATTGCCGTCGCGATTGGCCGCTGCTCTGAGCTTGGCGCGACCGACGTTTTCGCGGATCGCCACGTATTCCATCTCAGGCGTAATGACGCCCGCGCGCGCATACGCGAGTTGCGTTACACCCGCCCCCGCTTTCGCGCGCAGCGGCGGTTGCTTGATAGGAAACTCGGTGATGGCTGATTCGGTGCGTCGCTGACTTTCGTGATGCTCGACATCTTTGCGGGCAAGGATCCACGGCTCGCGGATGCGTGTCAGTCCCCGCTCGATTTGAATGTTTGCTCGCGGATCGGTGTAGGGACCGGAAGAATCGTAGACGACGACATCGGGCTCGTTGGCCGACGGATGCAGCTGGATAGCGCGCATCGGCACTTGAATGTACGGATGCAAGACGCCGGATTCATAGACTTTTCGCGAGGAAGGCAGCGCGGCCGTGCTGACGGGGACTGTGGTGGCGTTCATCTGATTCTCCATGTGGAGATCCAGCGCCGCCCCGGTGTACTAAAGCACGCGCCCACGCGACGTCCCAAAGGCAATCGAGACAGGGACCGTCGCTTCGCGCTCAGACTTTCCTACGCCAGCATGACCTGGATCAGGTGTAAGGGTCGCCATATCGCGCACGAGCGCCAATGACCTCTCAGCCCCTATAGGGACTCCCCTAGCGAGCGCGACGTTACCTTTTGCGCGCGATGTGCGTCAAGCTGCGCTCACAATGCGAGCTCATTTTGCTTTTCAGACGCTCCGCCGGATCGCCGAACAAAACTGACCGGTTCGCCGACGCGAACGATCCCTCCGCTGAGCACGCGCGCCGTGATTCCGCCGTGTCCGCGGACGGCGCTGTATCCGCCCGGTCCAAATGCTTCCTCCATTCTCGAACATGGATGGCACGGCCCCGTACCTTCCATCAGAGCGCCTCCAATCGTGAACTGCGCGCCGTTCAGCGACAGCAGATTGATGCCACTGACGACAATGTTCCGTCGCAACAGCGCGGGATCGATACGATTCTTGCCAAGGAGTTGCGCAATCGCGGGCAGATGTTCGCTCTGGATCAATGTCACCTGTCTCTTGCTCGACGCGCCGCCGCTGAATCGATCTCCCGTCAAGCCACGTCCTTCGCATGCTTCGACGCTGTCGACAACAATCATGGGCTCGCGCCGCGCGGGTCGTACACCAATCCATTCGACCCTGCCGATCTGGGGCACGCTCGAGAGCAAAACGTGGAAGCCTTCAGCCATGCCGGGCATCGTACCAATGTATACAAGCGCTCTTCGACATTTCTCGGTACGAGCAGCTATGCATCATAGCTTCCATCCTCGCTTCAGCCATGTGGAGAACCGCTACTTGCAGGTAGATTTTTCCCCAGCTCATATTCGCTGCTATCACAACCGAGGGGGAACGAGTCGTGCGCAAGATCCACCTACTTACCATTGTGCTGCTCGCGGCGCTGGCCTCGAGTCCGGCGCAGGCGATCACGGGGAAATACGTCAAAGACTTTGAGCATCCATTCGTGGGGCTCGCGGTGTTCTATGACGAGGCCGGCGAGTTCATCGGTCGCTGTTCCGGCTCGCTGTTGTCGCCGTCATTGTTTCTAACAGCCGGACACTGCATCGAAGGCGCGGCGAGCGCGCGGGTTTATTTCCAGCAGGATGCGGGGGCGAACTACGATCCGGAGACCGAAGTCGATCCCGTCACGGGCTATCCGGAAACCTGTCTGACCCAGCCCTGTACGACCTCCAGCGAGCTGATCAGCTATGGTTATCCGGAGCCCTTGCCAAATACACGCGACGCGGCGCTGCTCATCCTGGATGAGCCCATCAACCTGAGCGAATACGGCGTACTCGCGACGGCGGGCTCGCTCGACGCGCTGGCCACCCGGCGTGGCCATCAAGCCATCGATTTCACGGTGAGCGGCTACGGCCTGACCTACACGAATCCGGCACAAACGATCTCGTTCCGCGAGCGCCTCATGGCTTCCTCACGGCTGGTGAATCTGCGGAGTGCACTCAACGGCGGCTTCAATCTGCAGACCACGAACAACCCCGGCATCGGCGGCGGCACCTGCTTCGGCGATTCCGGTGGGCCGGTGTTCTACGGCAGCTCGAGCTCCAACCTGATCGTCGGCATTACGTCGTTCGGTCTGTCCAGCAACGTCTGCGCCGGCGTCGACTTCTCGTACCGCACCGACCAGGCCGAGTTGATTGAGTTTATTCTCGCCAACGTGCCCGAGGGCGAAACGGTGAGCGTCGTTCCGCTGCCTTGATCGACTAGTTAATCGATTGGGCGGGCCCGCCGCTCGGGGAAGCCCTGAACGTTCGCGGGCCCGCTTGCTCGTTTGCCGTCGCCGCGTCCGCTTTGCGACGGACCTCTCAAAATCCGCTACGGGATCACCGTAATTTTTCCGCGTCGCCTGCCGATGCAGGTCATCAGACGACGGATAACGCGCGGCGGCGACTCGTTGCCGCCCTGAGGCCAATGCTGAAAAAAATCGCCATATCTGAAGTTCGAACCGGGATGTTCGTGGCTTCGGTCGAGGGACCGTGGCTAAAACATTCCTTTTGGAAAACCCGCTTCCTGGTGGATGCGGAGTCGCTGGCCCGGCTGAAAAGCTCCGGCCTCGCCGAATGCTGGATCGATACTTCCAAGGGGCTCGACGTTGCGCGCCCCAAGGCCGAGACTCCGATCATCGAGATCGTTCCGAGCGCTCCGCCGGCGTCGAAACCCAGAGTCCGGCGCTCCATGGGCGACGAGTTGCACAACGCGGCCAATGTGTTGAAGCGCTCCAAGCAGGCGGTCAACTCGCTGTTCGCCGAAGCGCGCATGGGCAACGCCGTCAACACCAGCGACTGTGCGCCGCTGGTCAATGACATCGTCGATTCCGTCGACAGCAACTCCCACGCACTGATCAGCCTGTGCCGACTGAAAACCGCCGACGAATACACTTACATGCATTCGGTGTCGGTGTGCGCGCTGATGGTCTCGCTCGGCAAGCAGCTCGGCCTCGATGAGCCGACATTGCGCGATGCCGGCATGGCGGGGCTGCTGCACGATCTCGGCAAGGCGGTGATGCCGCAAGAGATCATCAACAAGCCTGGCAAGCTCACCGACGAAGAGTTCACCATCATCAAGTCGCATCCGGTGCGCGGCCACGAGATGCTGCTCGAGAGCGGCGTCAACAACGAGCGCGTGCTCGATGTCGCGCGTCATCATCACGAGCGCATCGACGGCAAGGGTTATCCCGACGCGCTGAGCGCCGACAAAATTTCTTTGATCGCCCGCATGAGCGCGGTCTGCGACGTTTACGATGCCGTCACTTCAGACCGGCCTTACAAAGCCGGCTGGGATCCGGCCGAATCGGTCGCGCGCATGGCGTCGTGGGAAGGTCATTTCGATTCGATGGTCCTGCAGACGTTCATCAAGACCATCGGCATCTATCCGGTCGGCTCGCTGGTGCGCATGGCGTCCGGCAAGCTGGGCGTGGTCGTGGAACAGAATCCCACCAGGCTCACCGCGCCGAAAGTGAAGCTGTTCTTCTCCACCAAGTCGGGCATGCCGTTCGAGCCGAAGCTGGTGGACCTGACCGAATCGCACGTCACCGACAAGATCGTGGCGCGCGAGCCGCCTGAGAACTGGAGCTTCGGCTATCTCAACGATCTGTGGGCAACTCACGTTGCGTGAGTGACGGACAGAACTGACTCGGCGGGTGGCCCAACACCCGCTTGAACATCGCAGTGAAGGCGCTCGGACTGTCGTAACCGAGATCGCCGGCCACATTCCCCACTGGCCGGCCCGCCGCAAGCTGCGTCATCGCCGCCAGCAATCGCGCTTGCCGGCGCCACGAGCCGAACGTAATCCCCGTCTCTTTGTGAAACAAACGCTCGAGCGTGCGTGAGCTCGCGCCCACCGTCGCGCCCCACTCCGCGCTCGTCCTGCAATCCGCAGGATCTTGCAGGATCGCCTGGCAAATACGACGCACGCGAGTGTCTTCCGGCATCGGAATATGCAGCGGCAACGTGCCGATCTCACGGATCTCGCTCAGAATCAATTCGATCAGATGTACCGATGGCGGCACCCGAGGCTCGGCTTCAGTAAGCGCCACCATTCGCAGAATCATTTCACGAAGCAGCGGCGTAACTTCGATGACGCAGCAGTCCGTGGGCAAATCGCTCCGTGCATCGGGACGGAAGAACAACGTGCGCATCTTCACTGCGCTGTTCGCGCGGATCTCATGAGGCACTTGCGACGGCACCCAGATCGCACGCATCGGCGGCACAACCCAGATCCCGCTCGGCGTATCGACTCGCATGATGCCGGCCGACGCATGGATGAGCTGCGCCCGGTCGTGCTGATGGCGCTCGATCAAATAACCGGCCGGATAATCGCGCGCGAACGCGACGATCGGCTGCGGACTCTCCTCCAGTTTCCGCACGATCGCCCAGGCCGAGCCGTTGACGGGCATGCACGCACTCATTGCTAAGCGGCTTTAGCCCGCTGTAAATCGGGCAACCACAGGGACAGCACGCCGAGCAACGGCAGCACAGCGCTGATCTTGTACACCAGCGCGATGCCGTAAACGTCCGCCAGATGTCCGAACGACGCCGCGGCCAGGCCGCCGATGCCGAACGAGAAACCGAACATCAATCCGGACATCATGCCGACGCGCGTCGGCAACAGCTCCTGTGCGAACACGACGATGGCCGGGAACGCAGACGCAATCGTGAGCCCGATCACCACGGTGAGCACTTCGGTCCACGCCAGGCTCACGAACGGCAGCATGAGCGTGAACGGCAACGCGCCGAGCACCGAGAATTGGATCACCGCCTTGCGACTGAAACGATCGCCGAAGTATCCGCCGAGCAGCGTGCCCACCGCGATCGAGCCCAGGAACAGGAACAAATGCACCTGAGCCTCGACGACGCCCATCTGGAAACGCTCGATGAGATAGAACGTGTAGTAGTTGGTCAGGCTCGACATGTAGGCATACTTGGAAAAGATCAGCAGCAGCAGGATGGTCATGCCGCGCACGACGGTCGCCCGAGGAATGGGCGAATCCTGCTTGCGTGGCGCATGCGCCCGCTGCAATCGGGGCAATCCATGGTGCTTGTACCAAACGCCCACGTTCCAAAGGATGACCGTCGATACCAGCGTCACGAGCGCAAACGCGCCGAGACTCGACTGCCCCCACTGCACGACCACCAGCGCCGCAAACAACGGACCGATGGCCTGGCCGGCGTTGCCGCCCAATTGAAACAAGGACTGCGCTAGCGAATGCCGGCCGCCCGCTGCCATGCGAGCAACGCGTGAGGCCTCAGGGTGAAATACCGAAGAGCCCATGCCAAGCATCGCCGCGCCAGCCAGCAGCCATTCGAAGTTGCTTGCCAGCGAGATCACCAGCAATCCCAGCGCCGTGAACAACGTGCCCGCCGGCAGCGAGAACGGCGCGGGCCGGCGGTCGGCGACATAACCGACGACCGGCTGAAGCATCGACGCCGTCAGCTGATACGCCAGCGAGATCCAGCCCAGCTCCGCGAACGTCAGGTGGTGGCTCGCCTTGAGCGCGGGATACGAGCCTTGCAACAGCGACTGCATCGTGTCGTTCAACAAGTGGCAGCAGCTGATCGCAATGATCACGGGAAAAGCGGTCTCGTCCCGCCAGCTGGCAGGATCGCGAGCCTCGGCCGAAGAATTCAAAAGGATGCTCCCAGGGAGAATCGCTCCGGACGGCACTGCCCGGAGGCGGATCGGAGGCAAGTGTAAGCAGTCCGTGACGCGGCGTCCCTAACAAGATCGACACCTTTCGTCGAGAAAGCGACAAGGCGACTTGGGTCGGCTACTCGCCCAACAGATGCAGCACGATTTCCCGCTGATGCGGCCGCTGGCGATGCTCGAACAGGTAGATGCCTTGCCAGGTGCCGAGCGCCGGCTCGCCATCAAGCACGGGGATGGATAACTGCACTTGGGTCAATGCCGTGCGCAGATGAGCCGGCATGTCGTCGGGACCTTCGTCGTCGTGCTCATAGCGGTCCGGATCTTCCGGCGCGATCTGCTCGAAAAAGGCTTCCAGATCGGTGCGCACCTCGCGGGCCGCATTCTCCTGGATCAGCAATGACGCCGAGGTGTGCTTGCAAAAGATCGTCAGCAATCCGGTGGTGACATGCTGAGCGTCCACCCACGCTCGAACTTCGCGCGTGAACTCCACCAAGCCGCGCCTGGTCGTGCGAATCGAAAGAACCTGGGTGAACTGACGCATGACTTTAGAAAATCTTTGCACCGACGGCCCGTAAACAGAACGCCACGATGCCCTCCACCAGTTCCGCGCGCCCGTCCCGCTTGGCTCGGGGCGCGATCGGTCGGACCAACGCTTCGGTGAATGCGCCGACGATGCAGGCCGCGCCGATATCGATGGATTGAGCCGGGAATTCCCGCTTCTCGATGCCCTCGATCAACAACGACTTGAACACCTCGCCGAATCGAATGCGACCGAGCAAGCGAGCCTCGTCGACCTCCTGCTCGGCCGGCTCGGCGATGAAGGCATAAGCCAGATACGGCCCCTCGAGCGCGCGGTTCGCAAACGATTCCACGCAGGCGCGCAGCCGCGCCGTCACATCGCCTTCCCCCTGCACGATGGCCTGCAGGATCGCGATCTCGTGATCGATGGCGCTGGTCAGCACTTCGACGAATAGCGCCGATTTCGACGGAAAGTAACGATAGATGGCCCCGGCGGACATCCCGGCACTCGCGGCCACCGCGGCAATGGAGGCGTGATTGAACCCGCCCTCGGCAACCAGGGCGCGCGCCGCCTTGAGGATGCGCTGGCGGTTATCGGCCAGGCGCTCCTCCATCAGGAAGGATCGCTTGTAGCTCACGGACCGGATCCTAGCATGAAGTGAACGTCGATTTTTTTTGTGAATCCCGATTCACTTCTTGGCCGACCCCTCCTACAATGCCCTTCATGAACGTCATTACTTCCAAGCTGCGGACCAGCAGCGACGAATACCGCGCCAACAGTGCCGCCCTGCGCGCACTCGTCGATGAATTGCGCGACCGGACCGCGACGGTCGCCTTGGGCGGCTCCGAAAGTGCCCGGCAGAAGCACACCTCCCGCGGCAAGCTCCTGGTCCGCGATCGTATCGACCTGCTGCTCGATCCGGGCACGCCCTTCCTCGAGCTCTCCGCCCTCGCCGCCTACGGCATGTATGGCGGCGAAGTCGCGAGCTCGGGCGCGGTCGCTGGCGTCGGCCGTATCAATGGGCGCGAATGCGTCATCGTTGGCAACGACGCAACAGTCAAAGGCGGCACTTACTATCCGATCACCGTAAAGAAACATTTGCGCGCTCAAGAGATCGCGCGTGAGAACCGCCTGCCTTGCGTGTATCTCGTCGACTCTGGCGGCGCGTTCCTGCCCATGCAGGATGAAGTGTTCCCGGACAAGGAACATTTCGGTCGCATCTTCTATAACCAGGCGAACCTGTCCGCCCTCGGCATCCCGCAGATCGCCTGCGTGATGGGCTCGTGCACTGCTGGCGGTGCGTATGTGCCGGCGATGAGCGACGAAGCCGTGATCGTTCGCAACCAAGGCACGATCTTCCTGGGCGGCCCGCCGCTGGTGAAAGCCGCCACGGGTGAAGTCGTGAGCGCTGAAGACCTGGGCGGCGGCGACGTGCACACTCGGATCTCCGGCGTCGCCGATCATCTCGCCGAGAACGATCATCACGCTCTCGCGCTCGTTCGACGCATCGTTGGCAACCTCGGCCCTCGCGATACGTTGTTTCAGCCTCAGTCCGTCGAGGATCCTCTGTACGATCCCGAAGAACTGTACGGCGTCATCCCGGCCGATACTCGCAAGCCCTTCGATGTGCGTGAAGTGATTGCTCGCATCGTCGACGGTTCACGGTTCGACGAATTCAAAGCGCGCTTCGGAACCACGCTCGTCACGGGATTCGCGCATGTGTATGGCTACCCGGTGGGCATCATCGCCAACAACGGCGTGCTGTTCTCCGAGTCCGCGCAAAAAGCGGCGCACTTCATCGAGCTGTGCTGTCAGCGTCGCATTCCGTTGGTGTTCCTGCAGAACATCACCGGCTTCATGGTCGGCCGCAAGTACGAGAACGAAGGCATCGCTCGTCACGGCGCCAAAATGGTGACGGCGGTTGCGACGGCGCAAGTGCCGAAGTTCACGGTGTTGATCGGCGGCTCCTACGGCGCCGGCAATTACGGCATGTGTGGTCGCGCCTACTCGCCTCGCTTCCTGTGGACCTGGCCGAACTCGAAGATCTCGGTGATGGGCGGCGAGCAAGCGGCCAATGTGCTCGCGACGGTGCGTCGTGACGCGCTCGAAGCTCAAGGCAAACAGTGGAGCGCGGCCGAGGAAGAAGCGTTCAAAGCGCCGACCAAGGCGCAGTTCGACGCGCAAGGCAGTGCCTACTACGCCACCGCGCGGCTCTGGGACGACGGCATCGTCGATCCGGCACAAACGCGGCGCACGCTGGGTCTCGGTCTCGCGGCTGCGGCCAATGCGCCGGTGAGCGACACGCGCTTCGGCGTGTTCCGCATGTAAGGAAAAGTATGTTCAGAAAAATCCTGATCGCCAATCGCGGCGAGATTGCATGCCGGGTCATCGCCACTTGTCGCAAGCTGGGCATCCGCACGGTCGCCGTTTATTCCGAAGCCGACGCCGGCGCGCGCCACGTCCGGCTTGCCGATGAGGCCTACTGCGTCGGTCCGGCCGCCTCGCGCGAGAGCTATCTCCGCATCGACCGCATCATCGAAATCTGCAAACAATCCGGCGCGCAGGCCGTGCATCCCGGCTACGGCTTCCTCTCCGAGAACGAGAGCTTCGCGCACGCCTGCGAAGAGAATGGGATCGTGTTCATCGGCCCGCCGGTGAAGAGCATTCGTGCGATGGGTTTGAAGTCCGCCGCCAAGGCGCTCATGCAACAGGCCAAGGTACCATTGGTGCCCGGCTATCACGGCGCCGATCAAGATCCGGCGTTATTGCAGCGTGAGGCTGATCGCATCGGCTATCCCGTGCTGATCAAGGCGTCCGCGGGCGGCGGCGGCAAAGGCATGCGCGTCGTCAACGCACCGAATGAGTTCGCCGCCGCGCTCGCTTCATGTCAGCGCGAAGCTCGTACATCGTTCGGCGACGACAACGTCCTCATCGAAAAGTATCTGCTCCAGCCGCGCCACATCGAGATCCAGGTGTTCGCCGACCAAGCCGGCCACACGATCAGCCTCAACGAGCGCGACTGCTCAGCCCAGCGTCGCCATCAAAAGGTGGTCGAAGAAGCGCCGGCTCCCAGCGTGAATGCCACTCAGCGTGCGGCGATGGGCAAAGCCGCTTGTGACGCCGCGCGCGCCGTCGGTTATGTCGGCGCCGGCACTGTCGAGTTCATCGCCGACTCGCAGGGCAACTTCTATTTCATGGAAATGAACACGCGCCTGCAGGTCGAGCATCCGGTCACCGAAATGATCACCGGCCTCGATCTGGTCGAATGGCAGCTGCGCGTCGCCGCCGGCGAAGACTTGCCGTTGACGCAAGATCGGGTGCCGCTGAACGGACACTCCATTGAAGTCCGTATCTACGCCGAGGAGCCCGAGAAAGGCTTCCTGCCTTCGGTGGGTCGGCTCGCCTACTTCAAGACGCCGGCGCCTTCCGCTCATGTGCGGCTCGACACAGGCGTCGAGCAAGGCGATGAGATCACGCCGCACTACGACCCGATGATCGCGAAACTGATCGTTTGGGATCGCACTCGTGAGGCTGCGATCGAGCGCATGCTCGGCGCGTTGGCGGAAACGCGCATCGTTGGCGTCGGTCACAATGTGAATTTCCTGTCGCGGCTGGTCGGGCACGCGGCGTTCCGCGAAGGTCGCGTCGATACGGGCCTGATCGAGCGCGAACGGGCCACGTTGATTCCGGCGGCTGCCGAGCTGCCGAAGGAAATCTTCGAGGTCGCCGCACTCGCGCAACTCGCTGCCGAGCGCGAGCAGACGGCGCAGTCGAACTCTCCGTGGAGCGTCACCGACGGCTGGCGCATCAACGGCACGCAGAACCGGGCGTTGCAGTTCTCCGCCGGCGAACAGAGCGCTTCCGTTTCAGTTCGCTACACAGCGAGCGGCTACGTCATCGACGACGAGCCTGCGCGCGTCCAACGCACGTCGGATTCGGATCTGCGCATCACGATTGGTCAGCGTCACATCAACACCGCCGTCGTGAAATCCGGCGAGCAGATGCACGTGTTCCTGCGCGGCCAACAGCACGCGCTGACCTACGTCGACCCGCTCGTTCACGCCGGCGAAACCGAAGAAGCTCAGGGCGGACTGACCGCTCCGATGCCAGGCAAGATCATCGCCCTGCTCGCTGAGCCCGGCGCGGAAATCGACAAGGGCGCGCCGCTGCTCGTGATGGAAGCGATGAAGATGGAGCTGACCGTGTTCGCGCCGAGCAAGGGCAAGCTGGTGAGCTACCTTTGCAATGCCGGCGATCAAGTGAAGGAAGGCGTGCCGCTGGTGGACTTCCAGGCCAGCGCCTGACGACGAAGCATCGATGCGGCCGGGGCGGCAATCGCTGCCCCACGTCCGAATAACCGCACGGCCGTACATGCCATACGTATGTGCCATCGCCGACACTGGAACCAATGAGCGGGCCTTGCGTTCCACGGGTCTCGCGTCGGCTCGGAGAACGTCATGGCAAAGGTCCTGGTGCTTTACTACTCCTCGTATGGCCACATCGAACAGATGGCGAATGCAGTCGCCGAGGGCGCTCGCTCCGCTGGCGCTGAAGTGGCGGTCAAACGCGTCCCAGAAACTGTGCCCGAAGATGTGGCACGCAAGTCCGGCTTCAAACTGGACCAGCCCGCACCGATCGCCACCGTCGACGAGCTGCCGCAATACGACGCGATCATCTTCGGCACGGGCACCCGCTACGGCAACATGACGGCGCAGATGAAGACCTTCATCGATCAGACCGGGTCGCTGTGGCTCAAAGGCGCTCTGGTCGGCAAGGTCGGCTCGGTGTTCTCGTCATCCAACACTCAGCACGGCGGTCAGGAGTCGACCATCCTGACGTTCCACCCCGTGCTGTTGCACCTGGGCTTCATCATCGTCGGCCTGCCCTACTCTTATCAGGGACAAATGGGCGTCAGCGAAGTCATGGGCGGCTCCCCCTATGGCGCGTCGACAATCGCAGGCACGGATGGCAGCCGCCAGCCGTCGAAAATCGAGCTAGAGGGTGCGCGCTATCAGGGCAAGCACGTCGCGGAGATCGCAGCGAAGGTTGCGGGGCGCTAGCGCTCAACGGCTTCTCGGCTTCTCGACACATGAGGATGGCGCCCGAATGGTGAGGGATCATTGAACTGATGAACTGTCGGTCATCGATCAGCGCCTGCGCGCGTGTCGCGACATATGAAGCGACCGTGAGGACGATGAATCCGACGTAGAGCGCGATATTCAACTGCTTTCGAGGAAACATGCCCGGCATGGTCGCCAGCATGAAGATCCCCATCGGCGCCCACATGGTCACCGCCATGTAGAACATGTTGAGATTGTTCCGGAAGTCATGGCCTCGGTCGATCATCGAGAACATCACGACGTACATCACAATCAAACCCAGCGCCATGTTGATCCAGATCATCAGATAGGGACGGCCTGAGCTCCCGCCGTGTTCGTGATGACCGGGATGAGAGGACTGCGCCATGTCGAACCTCCGTTTGTCCGGGGCCAGTCCGACATGAGTGCTACCCAATCGCAATACGGGACAGGTGTACCAATGATGCTTTAACCGTAGCGAATCCACCAATACGCCGCCCCGGCGAGCACACAACCCACCAGCACCCACACCATGCTGAGCTTGTAACGCGCCAATGCGATGAACGCGGCCAGGCTCAGCAGCACCGCACCCGGCTCGATAGTTGTCCACTCCGGCACGTCGAGCCGCATCGGGCCGGCGTCGATGCGATTCACTTTGCCGAACAGCGTGTGAATCGCAAACCAGATCGACAGGTTCAGGATCACACCGACGACGGCCGCGGTGACGCAGGAGAGCGCCGCGTTCAAGCCGCGATGGCGACGCAGCGATTCCATATAGGGTGCGCCCAGGAAGATAAATAGAAACGAAGGCAGGAACGTGACCCAAGTGGTCAGTAGCGCTCCGAGCGTCGCGGCCACCCACGGATTCAGTGGTTCCGCGAAACGATACGCAGCGAGGAAGCCGACGAACTGCAGCACCATGATCAACGGCCCGGGCGTCGTTTCGGCGAGCGCCAAGCCATCGATCATTTCTCCCGGCTGCAGCCATTGAAGATGTTCGACGGCTCGTTGCGCCACGTACGCAAGCACGGCGTACGCGCCGCCGAATGTGACGACCGCGGTTTGACTGAACATCACGCCCTCTTTCACCAGGACGTGCTGCGACCCCAACCACACCGCCACTGCCGCGACCGGGGCCAGCCACAAGGCGAGGCAGGTAATCGTTACGACAACGGCGCGACGCGTCGAGGGCTGCGCGTGAGAGAGGTGGCCGTCGGCCTGCATGCGGTCGACGATGTACTCGCCATCATCGCTGATGTCAGACGCCGAACCATGCGAGTTGCCCGCTACGTACTTCTTTGCGAAGAATCCGATCAGGGCCGCGCCGAGTACGACTAACGGAAACGGCACATGAAACGCCCAGATCGTGATGAATGCCGCCGCGGCAATGCCGACCATGAAGCTGTTCTTCAGCGCCCGACTGCCAATGCGCAGGACGGCGGAGACGACAATGGCAAGTACGGCTGCCTTGAGCCCGAAGAACACAACCGTCATCGCCGCGACATCGGCATAGCGAACGTACAGCCAGCTCAGCAGCAACATCGCGATGACGCCCGGCAGGACGAACAACCCACCGGCGACGATCCCGCCCCAGGTTCGATGCATCAGCCAGCCGATGTAGGTCGCGAGCTGCTGCGCTTCGGGACCGGGCAGCAACATGCAGTAGTTCAAGGCGTGAAGAAATCGAGACTCACTGATCCACCGCCGCTGCTCCACCAGCTCACGATGCATGAGCGCGATCTGCCCCGCCGGGCCGCCGAAGCTGAGCCAGCCGATACGAGACCAGACTTTGAGCGCCTCGGAGAACGAGACCGTTCTCGGAGGGTTCGCCGCGGGAGGAGAATCGGAGACGGTATCGGTGGTGATGCTCACCGCCGGGATTTAGAGCCACGGATGACAGGTGGTCAAGCGTAATCCACATGTGACCAGCATGTTACCTCCGCCCGGTGCCGGGAGGACACATCTCCCTCCCGGCGGCGCGAGTCACAACGCCTCCGGTCCGGTCAGATAGCCGACCACCCACCGCCGAGCGCCTTGAACAACGTGATCGATGCATTTACGCGCGTCAGCTTAGCCTGCACCAGTGAGTCTTCGGCGTTGAGCTGCGAGGTCTGGCTTTCAAGCACGGTCAGCAAGTCATCCGACCCTGCCTGATATCTCGTCGTCGCGAGCCGAAGCGCCAGCTGCGCCTGCTCGACCGTCTGAGTCAGCAACAACGTGCGCTGATCCGCCGTCGACACCGCGCTCAGGCTGTCATTCACTTCCTTCACACTTGTCAGCACCGTCTGCAGGTATGTCTCCACCAACTCGCGACGGCTCGCATCGGCCAACTGCACCTGACCCCGCAACTCGCCGCCATCAAACAAGACCTGTGTGAGTGACGCGGCAAGCGATGCAACGGATGCCGACCCGCCCGTCAGCCAGTTCGTCACCACACCTGTCGCACTCAATTCCATGTTCGGGTACAGCGCCGCCCGCGCCACGCCGATATCCGCGTTCGCCGCAACCAAGTCCGCTTCAGCCGCGCGCACATCAGGCCGACGCTGCAATAGATCGCCAGGCTGACCCGCCGCAATCGAAGGCAACTGCGTATCCGCAAGCGTTTCAGTTCGAACAGTGAAGTCCTGCGGCACGCGACCGAGCAGCAAGGCCAGCGCGCTCTGCGTCTCCGTCAGACTCTGCTGCAATTGAGGCACCTCAGCCTCGATGTTCAACAACGCCGTGCGCTGCTGAGCGACATCCAAACCGCTCGCCGCACCTTTGTCGTAGCGAACTTCGACCAGCGACATCAGCGACCGCGCCGCCTCGAGATTCTTCTGCGCAATGGCCAGCCGATCCTTCAACGCCAGCGTCTGGAAATAATAGGAAGCCACATCCGCCTGCAACACCAGCCGCGTCGACTCCATATCATATTCGCGAGCCGCGACGCGGGCCGCAGCCGCCTGCACGTTCGCTCGGTTTCCGCCCCACAGATCCAGCTCATAACTCACCGACAGCTGCGAATCATCCGACGACGCCAGTGACCGCGCGCCATTCAACTCTTTCTGCCGCGAGCCGCCGACCGACATCGTCGCGTACGGCACCAGCCGGCTGCTCGCCATCTTTGCCGTCGCCTTCGCCTGCTCGATGCGGGTCGCCGCCGCCGCGAGATCGTGATTCGCAGCGAGCGCTTCAGACATCAGCTGCTGCAGCTCCGCATCTTTGAACAGATCATTCCACTCGCTCGGCGAATCACTCGTCGCCGCGACCGCCTGATCCACCCATGACTCCGGCAAATCAGCGCTCGGCCGCTCATACGTCGGCGTCAGGCTGCAGCCGGC
The DNA here is from genome assembly GCF_009932555.1 of Steroidobacter agaridevorans. Classification (GTDB taxonomy): domain Bacteria; phylum Pseudomonadota; class Gammaproteobacteria; order Steroidobacterales; family Steroidobacteraceae; genus Steroidobacter; species Steroidobacter agaridevorans. The sequence continues at coordinate 323,017 of NZ_BLJO01000003.1, read as the reverse complement.
GAGAACTCCAAGCACCGCAACCGCCACAGCCCGCTTCAAATAAGTACTCATGTTCATTACTCCGATGCCAGGGCGACGACGGGATCCATGTAGGCCGCTTTCCGCGCCGGCAGATATCCGAACAGCACGCCAGTGAGCAGCGCTGAAGCAAGCGCCAGCAAAGCAGGCGTCGGCGTGAAAGCGACGTTCGTTCCCAAAGCTCGCGCGATGAAGCCCGCCGAGAAGCCGAGCGCAACTCCGATCAAGCCGCCGATGCCGCAAACCACCAACGCTTCGGTGTTGAACTGAAGCAGGATGTTGCTGGCCCGCGCGCCAGTCGCCATACGCACCCCAATCTCACGAGTCCGCTCGGTCACACTGACCAGCATGATGTTCATTACACCGATGCCGCCAACGATCAGCGAGATCGCCGCCACGCAGCCGAGCAGCAACGTCAGCGTGTTCTGCGTCGACGCAGCCGCGGCCATGAACGAGCTGGTGCTGCGGATCTGGAAGTCCTCGAGGTGATGCCGGGACATCAACAACTGACGGATTTCCTCCTGCGTCTCCGCCGTCCTTTCATCCGACGCCAGCTTCACATTGACCGAACCGAGGTACTGCTGACCGAACAACCGGTTGAAGCCCGTGGACAGCGGCACGAACGCCGCGTCGTCCATGTCGGAGCCGAAGGAATTCGCGCCCTTGGTCGAGAGCACACCGATGACTTCGAACGGCGTGTTGCCCACCAGCACGAACTCTCCCACCGGATCCTCATCGTCCGGGAACAGATTCTTCGCGACGGTCTTGCCGATCACGATCACGGTCGCATAGCTGCGAACATCCTCGTCCGTGATGAACGTGCCGTTCTCCATCGGCCAGTTCTGCGTCACCTGATACGTCGGCCACACGCCGGTGATGTTGCTCTGATAGTCGATCGAGCCCATACGCAGCGTGGCGCGCGTCCGTCGCTCCGGCGACACGGCGACCACGTTGTCCAGCTCGGAGATCGCCTCCGCATCGGTGGGAACCAGCGTGGCGATGTCACCAGACGGCCGCGTGCCGGGCGCACCAGGAAATACGAGCAGCAGATTGCTGCCCATCGCCGAGATTTGCTTCATCACGGCTTCTTTGCTGCCATTACCGATGGCGAGCATGGTCACGACGGCGGCGACGCCGATCATCACACCGAGCAGCGTCAGAGCGCTGCGGAACTTGTTGGCACGAAGCGATCGCATGGCCATCTTGACCGCCTCCTCCAGGTCGTCGAACCAATTCGCATGCGCCGCGGCCGAAGCACGCTCGGAGGACTTGCCGGCAACCGCACGTTTGACGCCCGAGTCATCGACAATCCGCCCATCTTTGATATGCAGAATGCGCTCGGCATGCTCGGCGACGGAGGCGTCGTGCGTGATCAAGATGATCGTGCGCCCCTCCGAGTGCAGTTGCTTGAGCAGCGCCATCACTTCGGCGCCGCTGCGACTATCGAGCGCACCCGTCGGCTCGTCTGCGAGAATGACTTCCGCATCGTTCATCAAAGCGCGAGCAATCGACACGCGCTGTTGCTGGCCGCCGGACAGCTGATTCGGCCGATGATCCGTGCGCTCGCACAAGCCCAGCTTGGCGAGCAGGCTCTTCGCGCGCTGCCTGCGCTCGTCCTGCGCCATGCCCGCGTAGATCGCAGGCAGCTCGACGTTCTCCGCCGCCGTGACCGTGGCCAGCAAGTTGTAGCGCTGGAACACGAACCCGAACGTGTCGCGACGCAGGGCCGCCAGCTCATCGGGATTCAAGCTGCCCACATCGACGCCGTTGACCTCGTAGCGGCCTGCGCTCGGTCGATCCAGGCAGCCGAGGATGTTCATCAGCGTCGACTTGCCGGAGCCCGACTGGCCCATGATGGCCACGAACTCGCCGCGCCGGATTTCCAGCGATGCATGGTCGAGCGCGCGGATCTCGGAGTCGCCGCTGACATAGACGCGACTTGCGTCGACGACTCGAATCAACGGGGTATTGGCGTCCATTGTGTTCTCCCGATGTGCGGCTTTAGAGACGCGGGCCCATCTGTCGGCCACCACCTTGCGGAGCTCCGCCCGCCGGCGGTACCGCAGCCGCGACCACCAGTTGATCACCCGGCAATAGCCCGGAGACGATCTGCGCCATCGAACGATTGGTGAGGCCCACCTTCACATCGCGCTCGACGACCCCGTCGTTGGTCAGCACCTTCGCCTTATAAACATTCGCGCCGGCGTCACGTTGCGCCTGCAGAGCATTGATCGGCGCGAGCGGCACATCCTTTGCTTCACCCAAGGTGAAGAACACCTGCACCGTCATCTGCGGCAACAACAGCTTCTCGTGGTTGTCCACATCGATGAGCACGTTGTAGAGCACCACATCGTTCTCGACGACCGGCGTTGGATATACAGCACGCACCTTGCCCTGCCACTTCTTTTCCGGCATGCCGAGGGTCGTGAACGTTGCCGGCATGCCCACTGCGATGCGGCTCACGTCGGCTTCCGCCACCTGCGCCCATGCCGTCATCACATCCAGGTTTGCGACCTGCACGATGACGGGCGCGGATTGCGAGGCATTCACCGTCTGGCCTTCAAGCGTCGTCTGCGATGCGACCGTGCCATCGAGCGGCGCATAGATCTTGGTGTAGCCCAAGTTGGCGAGGTCACCCGCGAGCGTGGCTTCGGCGGCTTTGATCTGAGCGCGTGTCGCGGCGACCGTGGCGTTCGCGACTTTGGCCTGCGCGTCAGACTGATCCACGGTCGTCTGGCTGATCGCGTCAGCCGCACGCATTTCCTGATTGCGCTTCAACTCGGTGGCTGCGAGTGCGGACTCCGCGAGCTGCTGATCCAGCTGCGCTTTGAGATTCTCGAGCGTCGCGCGGTCCTTTCGAACCGTGGACTCGTACACAGTGGGATCGATCTCAGCGATCAGATCGCCTTTGGAAACGCGGTCGCCGATCTGCACGTGGATCTTCATGACGCGGCCGGACACCTGAGTGCCGACGTCGACATAATCCTTGGGCTCGATGGAACCCACGGCGGTGATGCTCTTTTGCAGGTCGCCCCGGGTCACGGCCACCGTGCGCATGCCGGCATCGTCGTCCTTGCCAATGTAATGGCAGGCCCCGGCCACCACCGCGGCCACCAGCACCGCCGGCACCGGCAGCTTGCGCCAGCCGCTGAATTTTCCTGTCTGCTGCATGCCTCAGCCCTCGCCACCCGTGTTTTTCATGGGAATCAGCATGGGCGGCAAACGTGGAGGAAAATTGAAGACTTTGTGGAGTTGGCCCCCAAGCCTTGCCGGAAGCCGCCCGGCGGGCCTTAATGACGCCCTATGAAATGGAGCATTTCGACCAAGTTATTCCTGGTCCTGGTGGCGATCAGCATTGCAGCCGTGGCTGCAATGGGCGTGTCCGCGCGCATCAGCTTCACGCGCGGCTTTATCGGCTATCTCAATGAGCAGAGCACGACCTATGTCGAATCGGTCGTTCCCCGATTGGCCGAAGCCTACAAAAACGAGGGCAGCTGGAAGTTCCTGAACCATAATCCCCGTGCCTGGTACCGCCTGCTCGACACTCGTCCGCGTCGCGAAGGCCCGCCGCAATTTTCCGAAGTCGACTTCACCGCCGTGCAGCTGCGAATGACGCTGCTCGATGCGGACAAGGAAATCGTCATCGGCAACCGCACTCTGACGCCCGGCGCGCCGATGCGGGCGATCGAGGTCGAAGGCAAGACCGTGGGCTGGCTGGCGCTCGTGCCCTATCAGCAGGCGACGGCCGCCGCCGACGTGCGTTTCCAAAAGCGTCAGCTCACGCAGAACTGGCTGATCGGCCTCGGCACCGTTCTGATCGCGGCGCTGGCCGCATGGTGGTTGTCGCGCTTGCTGGTGACGCCGCTCACAAGAATCGCGTCGGCCACTCACAATCTCGCGAGCGGCGACTACACCGTCCGGATTCCCGTGACGTCGAAAGATGAGATCGGCGGACTGTCGCAAGACTTCAACCGGCTCGCCCAGGCGCTGGCCCACAACGAGCAGCTGCGTCGCTCGTTCATGGCGGATGTCTCGCACGAGTTGCGCACGCCGCTGTCTGTGCTGAAAGGCGAGCTCGAAGCCATCGAAGACGGGGTGCGCAGCATGACGCCCGAGACGCTGGCGTCCCTGCAATCGGAAGTTGCGACGCTCAACAAGCTGGTCAGCGATCTCTACGATCTGTCGCTATCCGACATCGGCGCGCTCAGCTATCGCATGACCGATGTGGATATCGGCGAGGTGCTGCACTCCACGCTCGCAGCCTTCCAGCAACGGCTGGCCGAGCGCGGACTCAAAGTGGAAACGCACATCGATTCGCCGGCCATGATCAATGGCGATGAAGGCCGGCTGCAGCAGCTGTTCAACAACCTATTGGAGAACTGCGCGCGTTACTCGCAAGCCGATGGCACCATGCGAGTCGCTTGCCGGAACACCAATGGCGAGGTGCTCATTGAAATCGAGGACTCCGGGCCTGGCGTGCCGGCCGATATCCTGCCCCGAATCTTCGAAAGATTCGTGCGTGCGGAGGCTTCACGCAATCGCTCGCACGGCGGCGCGGGATTGGGCCTGGCCATCTGTGCCAACATCGTCCAGGCTCACGGCGGTACGATCACGGCGAGCGCTGCGCCTCTGGGCGGTTTGCTGATCAGCATTCGACTGCCGCTACTGCGTACGTTGAAGGTCTGACATGAGCGACGGCGCACCGCAAACGCGAATTCTCATCGTCGAGGACGAGCCCAAGCTCGCGCAACTGCTCGCGGACTATCTCACCTCGGCGGGCTATTGCACGCAGATGATCGGCGACGGTCGCGAAGTCGTGCCCGCACTGAAGTCAGCGCATTTCGATTTGATGCTGCTCGATCTGATGCTGCCAGGTCGCGACGGTTTGGAAGTGTGCAAGGACGTGCGCGCGTTCAGCAGCATTCCCATCGTCATGGTGACGGCGCGGGTCGAAGAGATCGATCGACTGCTGGGCCTGGAGCTGGGGGCGGACGATTACATCTGCAAACCGTTCAGCCCTCGCGAAGTCGTCGCGCGAGTGAAGGCGATTCTGCGCCGGAGTCCGCAACAGGTGCAGGCGCAGGTCGAATCCAAGCTGAAGATCGACGAAGCGCAGTTCAAGGCCACACTCAATGGCCAGACGCTGGATCTCACGCCGGTGGAGTTTCGGCTGCTCAAAACATTGTCAGCGTCGCCCGGCCGCGTGTTCTCGCGTCAGCAGCTGCTGAATACGTTGTACGAGGATCATCGAGTGGTGACCGATCGCACCGTCGATAGTCACGTGAAGAACCTGCGCCGCAAGTTGCAGCAGGCGAATCCCGGCGACGAGCTGATCGAATCGATCTACGGCGTGGGCTACCGCTTTACGCTCTAGTGCTCGCGTCTCACCGGCGGCGGCATGCGCAGCTCGTGTTTGCGCACGGAATTGAGATAACGATGCACGCGCTCGGCGTCTGGTGTGCCGAGCAGGTCGGCAGGCCGGCCGCCCAATGTTTCATTCGGCGTACCCAGCCACGCCTTCGCCCGTTCCACCGATCCCAGCACTTCCACGATCGTGCGAAACAGGCCGACGACTTGCAGCGCGCCCTGCCACTCTTCCCGCTGCGGATCGAGCACGCGTTCGCCCGCCCGCAATTGGGCCGCTTCGTGGGCCGACATATGTAACAGCGAAGATAAATTCTCTGTCATGTTGAGCTGATCGACGGCTCGAAACACCGCCTTGGTCAGCAAGGCCGGGGACAGTTGCTTCAAATCTGCACGGTCTGCAGCCACGCTTTGGCCTCATCGAGGTTCTCGAACGAGCGCATCGCTATCCCACGCGGCGCTCGCGACATGACATTCGCGACGGACTGCTTGCCGAAAAATCCGTTCGGGCATTTGCTCGCCACCGCCTTCAGGCCGCCGCTCAGGGCGCGGGGCAACCAGTCCTCGCGAAGCCAGGTCTGATCGTCGGCCGGAATCACCGCGAGCGCGCTGTCGTCACCCAGAATTTTGTGTAAAGCATTCCGTCGCAACAGGTCGAGAGCGCATTCCTGGACGAAGCGCAATTGCGCGCTGGTGGCGTAGCGCCCCCACACCAGCATGACGCACGGAATCGCCGCATCCACCGAGATCCGGCAAATAGGATTGTCCGCGATGTTCGCGACCAGCCTGGCGCCGTCGCTGGATTCCGTCCGGACCACTTCCGTGAGTTGCCGCAGGAACTCCGTTTCCCGCCCTGCCGCTGCTCCATCCGTCATTTCGACTCGACCGCCCTCCAAATTCCATAAGGTCGATCATAGTGGGATATGCGCCCGGCCGCGACCCTCGCGGATTCGACTCCGTTCAGGCCGCGGCCGGCCGGCACTCGGGCAGCACGAAATAGAACGTCGCGCCCGCGCCGGGTTGCGACTCGGCCCACACACGCCCGCCGTGCTTTTCGATGACCGATTTCACGATGGTGAGGCCCAGGCCCGTGCCTTCGAACTCGCGCTCGGAATGCAGGCGTTGAAAGGCGCCGAACAGGCGTGGCGCATAGCGCGGATCGAATCCAACACCATTGTCGCGGACGAAATAAGCACGATCGCCCTCGACTTCGGTGGCGCCCACCCAGATCTCGGGATTGGGCCGGGTCTGCGAAAACTTGACCGCATTCGAAATCAAGTTGCGCAACGCCAGCGTGAGCAAGCCCGCATCGGCGCGCACACATTCGGACGCCAACGCGATGTGCACTTCGGCGGGCGGTTGCGGATTCACCTCCTCCACCACCTGCCGCATCAGATCGGCGAGCTCCAGCTGCTGAGTCTGCAACTCGCGCTGGCTCACCGAGGCAAGCTTCAGCAGATTGTCGATGATGGCGTCCATGCGCTTGGTCGTGTCCATGATCGCATCCATGTGGCGCTGGATCCGTGGCGCGCTGGCCGTGCCCAGATCTTCGCCGAGCAACGATGCGTAACCTTTGATCGCCCGCAGCGGCGCGCGCAAGTCGTGCGACACACTGCGAGTGAATGCTTCGAGATCCCGGTATGCCGCTTCCAGGCGGCGATTGGCCGTTTCCAATTCCTGCGTACGCTCGCTCACCCGTTGTTCGAGCGTCGCATTGAGCAGCTTCACCTGTTCTTCTTGCTGGCATCGCGCCGTGATATCCCGCAGCGACGCGAAGAACACCGTCTGGCCACGGCGCAGGGTGGATGCAATCGAGATGGCGACGATGATTTCGCTGCCGTCCCGTCGCAGCGCCGGCATCTCCACCCGCTTGCCGAGCACAGTGTGCCTGCGAACATGAAAATTCTTTATCGCATCGACGTGCGCGTCACGCAGGCTCTCCGGCACGATGAGCTCGGCCAGCCGTCGGCCGAGCACGTCGACCTTGGTCCAGCCGAAGGTCTGCACCGCCTGCTTGTTCCATTCGAGGATCCGGTCCTCGGCATCGATGACGATGAACACCTCGAGCGAGTTCTCCAGAATCGTGGCCGCGTCCCGCTCCTGTTCCAGCAAACGCTGGTCGGCCAGCACCCGTTCATGCAGCACGTGCCGGCTGCGAGCCATCGCGAACGCCAGGCTGCTCAACAACAACGAGCCGCACGCGCCGACGATCCAGACGATCCACACCGGCACGACCTGATTCTTCCTGATCATCGTTGGCGTGGCTGCCACACGCAGCGTCCAGCGATGCCCGCCAACGACGACATCGCGTAGGACGTACATCGACTCGGCGACGTTGGGATCATCGGGAGCGCGTCGATAGAGCAGCGCGCCGGCGTTCGGCTGCCGATCGTCATACAGCTCGAACTCCACGTCGCGCGGATCGCCTTCGAATACGTGCTCCATGAAATCGCCGGCCCGGAATGGGCTATAGACATAGCCGATCAGCGCCGCGCGTCGCTCGGTTGCCGAGGATGTGGGCAAGTCGCGCTGGTAGACCGGCACATACATCAGAAAGCCCGGCTGCGGCTTGGAGTCGATTTCCTGCACCAGGGTCACTTTGCCCGACACCGCCGCGATCTGCTCGTCGCGGGCCCGCTCCATGGCGACCCGGCGCACGGCCTCGCTGGCCATGTCGAAGCCCAAGGCCTGCTTGTTCCGTTCGTCCTGCGGCTCCAGGAAAATAATCGCGGTCTGCGGGTGCTCGTCGCGGCCAGCCGGATTGCTCCAGAGCTCGATGGGAAAAGCGTGCAACTGTTCGGGACTCAACTTGCTGACGACTGCCGTGAACCCGAATCCCTGCACTCCGCCCAACACCTGGCCCAGGTTCAGCGGCCGCGCGAAACGTCGCCATTGCTGTTCGGTAATAGGCCAGGCGTCGTCGATGAAACCTGCGCCGGCGCGCAGCATCGCTTCACAGGCCATCAATCGATCCTCGATGGCGTGCTGACTGTGAGAGGCGCGTTCTTCCAGCGTGCTCAATGTGAGAGTGCGTGCCGCCTCATCCATGGACAGCGCGAACGCCGCCGTCACCGCGGCCCCGAGCCCGAGGATGGCTAGCGCGACCGCCCCTGGAAACAGCCATCCAGAACGAGATTGTTCTTGTGGATGGTCCAACCTACCAGGCACGAATTGCCCGTCCCGTACGCTCATCGGCTCCTGGTCACCGTCCCCTGACGGCCGACACTATCGCCGGGCAGCACGATGCCGCATGGGTAGAAATACGATTGTGGGGTCCACGCATCGCCCGCCTGCGGCTAAGGGCAACGCAGTGACGGTCAAAGCGAACGCGCGATCTCGCCCGCGTCCGTGCAACTTTCCAGCGTCATGATTCGTTCGACCCACGAGTCGATCGTAACAGCGCTGGGTTGCGAGCGCGCCCGCTGGCAACAGTCGCGAAATTTTGCAATGAGCGCCGCGTCCGATGCGGGGCGTTGGGGACTGCCGGACGGTTCGTCGATCTCGAGTTTCACTCGCCTGCCGTCTTTCAGTTCCAACTCCACCGATCCGCGTAACACATCGGCCCCGGCGGTCGCCGAGCGCGTGGGATCGGCTGCAAAATGCACGCGACTCGCGAGGTCGAGCACGGCCCCGTTGCCGAGCGCACCGTCAGTGAAATCATCCAGCGTCACAGTGCCCCGATGCATCGCTGTCGCCACTGTGAACGGCAGACTGAACTTCGCATCGATGGCCGTCGCCGGCCGCTGCTTCTGAACGACAGGCTCCGCCAACATCAGATTGAGACGGCTGCCGATCAACCGCACGCTGGCGACATTGTTCGGATCGATCCGGTGCTCGCGGACGAGTTGCGCCGCTGCTTCGATATAAACATGCGTTCCGCGACAGGACGGCCAAGGTTTGAAGGCAATGTCATCGATTTCGAAACGCTCACCCAACGAGTGAGTCAACGCCTCGGGCTCATACGCTCCTCTCGCATACAACGCAAAGAAGCCCGCTCGGCCCTCGAACGGGCGATCGAACCCCTTCACTCCTTTGCGCGCGAGCAATGCGGAAGTCACGCCGATCTGCGCGGGGAATGCATCGCGTACGGCCCGAATGTGAGAGTGCGGACTGAACTTCAGCTCCGCACTGCAGGTCGCCTGGCAGAGCGTGAGTGAGAAGGCATCCGTCAGCTGCGATTCGTCGAGCCTCAAGAGCCGGCCCACGGCAGCAGTCGTTCCGAACGCAGCGATGATCGGAGGCGGATACCAACCATACTCATCCAGCGGCACCCGGAGTGCGAGCCCAATGCGACACGCGACGTCGCAACCGGCCGCGAGCGCTGCGATCAGCTCTTTGCCGTCGATGGGAGCGAAGGCTTCGCACACGGCCAGCGCCGCTGGAATCGTCGGCGCATTCGGATGCAAGAGCGCTCGATCATGCGCATCTTCGAAGTCCAATGCGTGTGCAAGAGCGCCGTTTGCGAACGCCGCCATCGCCGCGGGCACCCGAGCGCCCGTTGCGAACACGGTGCTCTCCGGTCGACCACCCTGCTCCACTGCGAAGTCGACGAACGGACGGCACACAGGCGCCAGTCCGGTGGCTGCGAGCGACACGCCCAAGCCATCCAACAAACAACGTTTCGCCATCTCGCGAGTGTGCTGAGGAATATTCTCGTAGCGGGTGCCCGCTACGAAGGCCGCTAGCGCATGGGAGATCGAATCTGTCATCGGTTACTTGGCAGCGTCGGGCTGTAGCCCGTTGGAAGCATCGTCAGGATTGTTGGGTGTTCGCGCGCGTGAGATCCAATGGAGGGTCGCGAGCGCGGCGATGTAGAAGGCGGCGAGCGTCCACACCAAGCCGCCGAACGATCCGGTGGAATCGTGCAAGCTGCCGATCAACGGATGCGCGAAAACGCCGGAGCCACTGCCGACGACGGTGATCATCGCGAACGCCGCCGCGGCGGCACGCCCTTCCAACAATTGCATGGCCAGCGCCCAGAACACGCCTTGGGCTCCACCGGCGCCAAGACAAGCCAGCAAGAAGGCGGCGAACGCGAACGCAGTACTCGATTCCTGCAGCGCTGCCGAGCAAAAGAATCCGAACGTGGCAATCGCCACCGAGATCCGCAAGGGTGTCGCTCGATCCTTTACTTTGTCCGAGCTTCGGCCGGCGATCAGGCAGCCGATGCTGAAAGTAATCCACGGCAAGCTATTGAGTGCGCCGACGGCGAGATTTCCGGCGCCCGACACCTGCCGGATCATCAGCGGCATCCAGATCGTCATGACATTGATCGCCAGCACCATCGTGAACAGCACGAAGCCCAGCGCCCATACCATGGGATTGAAGGCCGCTTCGCGGATGTTGCGCAGGGCGCCGGTGTGCTCCGACTGGTCGGCGACCTGGCTCAGCTCACCGATGAGCCAGGCGCGTTCTTCGTCATTGAGGAACTTCGCATCGGCGGGTGTATCGGGAATCAGCTTCAGACACAGCAGCCCCATGAGCACGGACGGCCCCCCTTCGAGAATGAAGAGCGACTGCCAGCCGTGCAAGCTCGCCCAGTCCACGTCCAGCAATGCGCCCGACAGCGGCGACGCGACGATCATCGAACATGGCACGGCGACGAAGCTCACGCCTACTGCGTAGCCGCGCACGCGCTTCGGAAAAATACGGCTGATGTAGTAAATCATGAAGGCATGGAAGCCGGCCTCCGCCATGCCGAGCGCGAATCGATTCACCAGGAACCAGAACTGATCCGGCACGAAGGCGGTCGACGTGGAGACCAGGCCCCACGCGCAAGCGATGATCGCGAAGCCACGACTTGCCCCCAGACGCCGCAGCAACTCGGCATTCGGCGCCTGAAACAGCAGATAAGCCAGCGTGAACAGGCCCGAGCCCCAGCCGAACACTTCCGCGCTCAAGCCCAGCGCGTCGTTCATCTGCAGCGCTGCGAAGCCGATATTGACGCGATCGATGGCGAAAAAGAAATACAGCAGGAACACGATGCTCGCGACGTGCAGCATCAGCTTTCGTTCAACGCGCTTCTGAATGTCCACGCCGCTCTCCGACTGCTTCAACGACGCGCGAGCGCCTTCTGATACTGGTCGCCCGCCTCGGCAACGATTGCGTCTGCATCGGCTGGCAATAGCAGACGATCCTTCACCAGTGCTAGGGCGGCCTGCTTCACCGACTGCACATACGCATCTCGCGAGGCGTAGCGCTCCTCGATCGACAAGCGTGGATCCTTGCGCTCCATGCGCTCTTGCCGAGTCGCGGCGAAAGGCACGTGCAGTCCCGTCGCCATGCACAGATCGCCTTCGCCGAAGCCCGGCTTACGCACGTTCCATCCCGCGTTGGTCGCGAGCGGCACGCTGACGAATGGATGACGAATACCTCCGATCATCAATCCGTCCGCATCCGCTTGCGGCACGAGCAACGGATAGGAACCGACCCGCTTCGGCGGTTCGTGGCCGAAATCGTAGTAATGCTTCGCGGAGAACGCGCCGACGTACGTGGCCTCGGGCAACTTAGGAAAGTTGTACGCGGACTTCGCCACCAACTCACCTCGCGCCACGGTGGGATAGCGACTGGCCGGCGGTGCTTCATCGTTCGTCACCCAACGATCCAACGCCGTGAATAGCGCTCGCGCGAAGACGCTCCAATCAATCCTCGCTGGCGCTGGAGCTGCACAGAATGGTGGGCTCATGCCGGGACGGGGCGTCGACGTATGCTCGGTGCCCGCAAACACATACACGCGCACGCTGTCAGGCATCGTGAGGTCACGGCTGCTCGTATCCACGTATGTGAGCGTGCCGCCGTGCCAGAGCTCGTTCTCCGAGTCGATATGAATGATGCGAGGACAGGTGCGCGTGGCCGAGCAACGACGCATCACGCCATCGGTGCGACCGCTCAGCGCGTCGCGAGTTACTGGATAGCTGAAAGGAAACTCATCGCCACGCAATCCCCAGCTCGTATGTTGTGCGTCCTTGAGACCCGGCCGCGCGAACAGGGAGTTGACGGAGTTGCGGCCCGCGCCGGAGATCACGATGTTGGCGCCATCGAGCACGACGCGGCCGGACTCGTCTTCGTTGAATTCAGAGAGCAGCTCTTTCAGTGTTCGGCCCGTCTGGGAAGCGCCGAGGCCGATCACTTTCTTGATCGCCGACCGAAGCGGATTGCCCTCCGCATCGCTGTATCTCAGATAGGAGACCAGATCGCGCATCGATGCCAGTGCCAGCCCATAGACCACTGGGTTCTTGGCCCGGTAGACGAACTCGAACAACGCGCCGGCGCTCGTGCCCGCGGGCTTGGTCACTTCGATGCGCCACGGATCGAGATATCGCCACGCAAGGCTTGCCGGCGATACGGCAGGATCCGCATCGCGCTCGCGCATCGTCAGCGTGCCCTTCTCGTTTACGTCCGCAGCTGGATAAGAGAGATAGCCGATGAAGGCACCCTCTGCGCCTACGTCGAAAAACTGTTCTCGAGTCATCGCAGTGACGCCAGCGGCCGTCGGCAACCGGGCACTGAGTGCTGCCGAGTTCGGTTGACGCGGCAGGCGACTGCCCAACGCTACGGACATCGGCGGAGCATTTTGTAGCGGATACTCCGCCTGCCAGCCGCTCATCACGAGGGTGAAGCCGGCATCCATCAAGAAGCCATCGCCTGCTTCCGGCGCCGCACTGAAGCTGCCTCGGCCCGCGCCTGGCGCTACGCGATTCAATAATCCTATGCTCAGCGGGCGGCCGCGGTTGACCATCTCATACAGCATGCGGCCATTGCCCTTCGCCAGATCGACAGGCTTGAGGATCAGCACGTCCGCTTCGAACTCGACACGTCCTTGGGCATCGCGCGGCGCCTTCTGAATATTCACGAGGCCGGCGTTGACCGGCGCGGACGGATCGACTCGATAGTGAGCGACGGCGCGAATCAGTTCATACGCGCCCGTGGAACCAAACGTTCGACCGGCAAATGCCGGCTCGAGGGATTTCACTTCGAGCTCGACCAACTCAGCGCGGGCCAGCCCCGTGAACGCCAGCATCATCCCAAGTGCAAGCGTCGCGAACTTCATTCGTCCATCGCCTCGAGTAGCAGTTCGTCGCCCGCGACGACGTATCGTGCATTCAGTCCTTGGCTCGCAGTGTGACGCTCGAGATAGGCGCGCACCTCCTCGAACCTCGAATCGCTCGCCTTCAGGATCTCCGGCTGCGACATCGGCCCGATGAACACGGGCAGCAGGCTGATGCGTGCCGGCTCGCCTCGCGCGAGAACGCACTTCACGATGGCGCTATGCCGCGAATCCGGCGGGAAGTTGTAGGTGATGTCGAAGTTCGGCTCCCACTCCGGATGCAGCTTCTGAATCTCCCTGAATCCCTTGCTGCGCGCGTGCTTCTCGTCCATATGCAAGTCCATCGCGAAGTTGCACAGGCTGTAGAAGATGGGCTTGCCCTTGTAGACATCGACGCCTTTCAGGATGTGCGCGTGATGCCCGAGGATCACATCGGCGCCCGCATCGATCGCCGCGTGACCGACATCGCGCTGATAGTCGGCGATCGCACCTGGAATGAAGTGAATGCCCCAGTGCAGAGACACTGCGACGAAATCGACCTCTTTGCGGATCTTGCGAATGTCGTCGGTGAGCGCCTTGAGGTCGTCGCGATTGGGGAACGTGTGAACTCGAGACGGCGTGCCCGGCTGGTCATGTTCCACCTGCTCATAAATCGTCCATGCGCGCATCGGCGCACAGCCCGGACGATTCTCTTCAGCCCAGAATCCCATCGGCAGAATGGAGCTGTACGCAAGAAAGGCGACGCGACGCCCCTTCACTTCGCCGATGACCGGCTTGCGCGCTTCGGCGATGTTCGCCCCGACACCGACAACGCTCAGCCCGCTCTCACGCAAAGCATGGACGGTGTCGAACATCGCGTCGGCGCCCCAGTCCATGCAGTGATTGCCCGCCATGGATGCAACGGTAAAGCCCGCTCGCCGGAGTGCGGGCGCCGCAGCTTTCGGGCTGCGATCTGTATGCCTGACCTGTGGCAGGCGCGCGCCGCGTTCTGAGATCGGCAGTTCGAGCTGCATGAACGCAACGTCCGCCCGCTGCAACGTGGGCCGCACGTAATCGAACAGCGTGTCCGGGTCGGGCCGACTGGGACCGATGTCGCCGACGGCATAGATCAGCACATCGTCCGAATCCACTACGGCGCTACACATGAAAAGTTCTCGGCGTCATCGATGCTGCCCGCGCCTTTGTAGCGCGCCACTTTCGGATAGGGACACAGCGGTCGCGAACGCTCCACGCGCGCGGCCTTCACATTGCTCGCGATGATTCGCTCCGGCGCGACTCCTCGCTCAACCCACTGCTCTAGCGCCATCAACACATCGTGCTGAGCATCCAGCACTGGCGGATCGCCCGCGTTGCCAAAGCTGTTCGGCCCCGGCCCGCCGCGACAGTGATACATGCCGGGCACCATGAACAGGCGGAAGAAGCCCTCGGTCTTCTGTTCGCCGACTTTGCGTCGCACGGCTTCGTAGTAATTGATGCTGTTGTAGGGTGACGGTCCCGAATCGTCCCAACCGTGATACAGAATCAAGCGCGCGTTGCGGTTTGCGAAGGGAGCCAGATCGACGTTGTCGGAGATCAACGCCTTCAGTCGCTCGCGCGCGATAGGCAGGTCCCGTTCCAGGACGAACGACGCCGGATCCCAGTTCTTGTCCTGAAACACCGCGTATCGATACATGTCCGCGCCGAGCTTGCCTCGGCGCTCCAGCTCAGACGCGGGCAACATTGCGCCGATCGCAGGCGGCGGATAAATCTCGTTGCCCGTCGCATCCTTCAATGGCGAGAACAAGCCGCGCAGATTCTCCACTTGCGCCTTACTCAAGCACTGGCCCTGCTCTGCGCCCGTGCACGCCAGGGACGCAAAATCAAACTTGCACGAGGGCGGATGCTCGATGAGTGCATCCTCGACGCCATCACTCTTGTCGCACGACGCAACCATGCGCGCGACCGCAAACTCCATGTCCTGCTGTGTCAATCGACCCGGAGCAGCAGCGCCGTTCGCACGGCCGCTGAGCATCACGTACGTCGACATATCTGGAAAGCTCGTGCCGGGCGCGCCGGAGACGACGCCGTCGTAGTCTTCGGGATATCTCTGCGCCGCTGTCAGCCCCTGCTGACCGCCATTCGAACATCCCATGAAATACGAATAGCGCGCGGGTCGCGTGTAGTACGCCTTGAGAATCTGCCTGGTCGCAGCCGCAGTGAGATGTTGCGCTCGTCCGCCGTAGTCCTCGATGCGCTGCGGTTGGCCGAGAGCCCACGATGCGTCCATCGGGCCGCCTTTGTGCCCCGTATCCGTCGACGCCGTCGCGTAGCCGCGCTTGAGCCCATGGGCGAGCGAGCTGTAGTTGATGAAGCCCGCGTAACCGCCGTTACCGACACCGAGATGTTTGCCATTCCAACGTGACGGAGCCGGCAACCACACCTCGAACTCGATCTCCTTCTCGATGCGTCCTTGCACTCGACAGAACGGCTCGCTGACAGCGACCGCGCCGCGCGTGAGCGTGTCGTTCTCCACAGTCCATTGCGGCGCCGGCTCGATGAACGTCGCCTCGAGCTTCGTGTCTTTCAACGTCAGCGCCTGCAGCGCCGTGCATGAACGATCGGCCGCATGCACACCACTCACTGTGACGACTGAGATCAGCAGCGCCGCAACCGATTCCTTCATGCCACCCCCACTGCAAACATTTCTCGCCTCTCCATAAGTAAACAGAGATGGCTTCATAAGAACTTCATATGGCTCGACGCCACAAGCCTCGCGGCGCGACGATTGTTTTCTTCAGCGTCCGGTTCGTCAAGACAACAGAGACAAAATAAATTTCTTTGTGCTATTACTTCTCGCGCTCGATACGAACACACAACGATGATTCGGGGGATACATGGCGAGTCACGCTTCGACACTTCGTCACGCGATCGTTCTGGCGCTCACTGCAGCGTCGTTCAGCGCACCGCGCGCATTCGCGCAGGAGCAGGCGGCAAACAGTGAAGGCTTGAATGAAGTTGTCGTCACAGGCAGTCGTATTCGCGGCGTGGAGCCGACTGGCTCCGCCGTGATCGCTTTGGATCGCGAGGTCATCGTCGAAACCGGCGCACCGACGACGAGTGACTTGATCAGAAAGCTGCCGCAGATCGTCGGCCTCGGTGCTTCTGAAACGGCATCGGGCGCGCAGAACGGCGCTGCGAACGCAACTCGCGGCGTCGCTGTGAATCTGCGTGGCATCGGTTCGAATGCAACGCTGCTTCTGCTCGGCGGACGCCGCATGCCTCCGGCCGGAACGCAAGGTCAGTTCACAGATGCGTCGGTCATTCCATCGATCGCCGTCGAGCGCCTCGAAGTCGTCGCTGACGGCGGTTCTGCGATCTATGGCTCCGATGCGGTCACCGGCGTGGTGAACCTCGTGCCGAGACGCGA
Organism: Steroidobacter agaridevorans; assembly: GCF_009932555.1. Lineage (GTDB taxonomy): Bacteria > Pseudomonadota > Gammaproteobacteria > Steroidobacterales > Steroidobacteraceae > Steroidobacter > Steroidobacter agaridevorans. The sequence goes on along the minus strand of NZ_BLJO01000003.1, from coordinate 306,182 downwards.
TTTCACCGGTGCGGAAAGTTGGGCACGCTACGGTGCGGCCGATGACTACTACGATTGGTCCGTCGCGCAGATTGGCGGCTTCGGCTGGAGCACGGGCCATGCAATGGCGGCTATCGAGCACACTTATCACAGCGCGCTCGAAGGCAAAGACAGGGATTTCTACACCTCCGACCTGCGGCGCTTCGGTGGCGACGATCTGCGCTCACAACAATGCGCCCCCGGCACCATTCTGGTTGGCGGTGTTCCCTACGCCATTCCTGCCAACTCAACGGGGACGGGACTGACGCCCGCCTCGTTCACGCCCAACACGCGAAATCTCTGCGACAACCTGAAGCGCGGCGACATCCTCGCCGATTTGAGACGCACCAGCGCGTTCGTCGCGGTCACGCAAGACCTGGGCGATGCGGTCACCTTGTTCGCCGAGGGTTACTTCTCTCAGCGCAGCTTCTCTTTGCAGGATTCACAAGTCGTCTCCAATCTCACAGTGACGCGTGCGAACCCGTACTACGTCAATCCCACCGGCGGCACTGGCCCCATCACCGTTCAGTATGACTTTGCGAACGACGGCGGCATTCCGGAGAATCCCGGTGAGGCTGAGTCGTGGGAAGCCGTGTTCGGCGCGCGCTTCAATATCTCCACTACCTGGCAAGCGGAAACTTACGTCGCGCACGGCAAGAGCGAAGACTTCGTGCGCCGGACCCAGAATCTGAACACCACGCCTGGAGGCATCAACGCTGCGCTCGCTATCACTGACCCCGCGCTCGCGTTCAATCCCTTCGGCGGTGGTGGCATTTCCAATCCCGCCACGGTCGCGGCGATCCGCAATGGTATGTTCATTATCCAGGGCGACACCGACATGACGGTGGTGGCCGTGCAAGCCGATGGTCCTGTGTGGTCGTTGCCTGGCGGCGATGTGCGTCTGGCTCTGGGCGGCGAGTATCGAGACGAGGGATTGAACGGCCTGCTCAATCAAGGTTCCGCTGTGGCGCCTGTGTACGTGCCGAGCAAAATCTCTCGAGACGTGAGCGCCGTGTTCGCCGAAGCCTATGTGCCGATCATCGGCGCCAACTCCAGCAGCGGCCAGGAACTGGGTGTTTCGCTCGCCGGACGCTACGAGGAGTACAGCGACTTCGGCGACACCTTCAATCCAAAAATCGGCGTGACCTGGCGTCCGTTCTCGGACATCGCCGTCCGAGGTAGCTGGGGGACTTCCTTCCGCGCACCCGGTCTCGCCGAGAACGATCCGCGCTCGGGCGGCTATGGTTTGTATGGTGACACCCTGCCCTGCAATCACCGTCCGCCCGCAACGACTTGCCAAGGCATCGGCATCGCGGGTGGCAATCCGGACGTGAAAGCTGAAGAGGCGACGACCTGGTCCGCCGGCTTCGAATATACGCCGCAAGCGCTGCCTGACCTGCGTGCGTCACTCACTTACTTCAGCATCGACTATGAGAATCAGATCATCGGGCTTCGCGGCACCTCGGGGCTGCTGACCAACCCGATCTACGCGCCCTATCGCATTCTCAATCCGACGGCGGATCAAGTGGCGGCGCTGCTTGCGTCAGGCTTGCCGATCAACTCCTCCATCAATCCGGCGACGGTGACTTATATCCAGGACGGCCGTCGGCAGAACCTGGGTCAAACGATTGCGAACGGCATCGATGCAGCCATCAACTACGACTGGGACCTGGCCGGCGGTCAACTGAGCGCGGGCTTCAACGGTTCCTACTTCACCGAGCTCACCACCTCCCAGGCTCCCGGCGCGCCCCAAGTGGACGTCGTCAGCACCCTCAACTTCCCCCAACGCTTCCGCGGCCGCGCCGAACTCGGCTGGCGGCGGAATGAATTCAGCGCGGTGGCGTTTGTCAACTATGTGAGCTCGTACGATCAGGTTGGCGTTACGGTTCCTCGCAGTATCGACGCGTACAAGACAGTGGATCTGCACGTTGGATATGAGCTGTCGCAGGTGTCGGAGGGACTGTCGCTTTCGTTGGATGTGCAGAACCTCGCGGATGAGGATCCGCCGTTTGTGAATATCTCCGGTGGATATGATCCGCAGTCGACGAGCCCGATCGGACGGTTGTTCGCGGTGAGCGTTCGCAAAACGTGGTGAATCTCATGAGCATCAGAGTTCTGCTTGCATCGACTTCAATTGCTCTCCTTGCCGCAACCGCGGCGGCCAGCGATACGGCGAACGTGAAAACCATCGATGCCGACCTGATCGGCAAGCCACCCTCCGGCGAATACGGCGTGGTCGTTGAGCACGATCCATCGCTCTCGACCCACACCATCTACCGCCCCGCCAAACTGGGTGCGATCAAACATCCCGTCATGGCGTGGGCGAACGGCGCCTGCAAGAAATCCGGTCTGCTCTTCGCTGAGTTTCTCGCCGAAATCGCCTCGCACGGCGTCGTGATCATTGCCGACGGCCCGCCCATTGCCGAGAAACGCATTCCACCCGGGCAGCGTACGGAACCCACTGCTCGTCCCAGTCCCAGCTCGCTAAAGCTCGACGGCACTCCTCTCATCGCCGCGCTCGACTGGATCGAAGCGCGCAACAAGGAACAAACCAGTCGTTACTTCGACAAGCTCGACATGAGCAAAGTCGCCGTCATGGGCATGTCCTGCGGTGGCCTCATGGCGTACGGGGCTTCCAGCGACAAGCGTGTCACCACCGTCGGCATCTGGAACAGCGGCCTGCTCGAGCCCAACGCGCCCATCTTCGCCTCGCTGCACAGTTCCGTCCTGATCGTCACCGGCGGCCCTCGAGACGTCGCACATCCGAACGGACTCCGTGACTTCGAAACGATGCCCGCCGCCATCCCTGTCTTCCACGCCGTGCGCCCAGCGATCGGCCACTACGGCACCTATTCGGAAGACAACGGCGGCCCCTTCGGCGAAGTCGCCGTCGCGTGGATCAAGTGGCAACTGCTCGGTGACGAATCGGCGGCCAGCAAAGGAATGTTCGTCGGCGAGCGCTGCTCGCTATGCGTCAATGCCGATTGGAAAGTCCAACAACGCGCATTGGAATGAAAAGGAAATACCGACGACCTGCAAGAGATGAACATCAGCGTACAAAGGGCATTCCCAATATAGGTAAGTCCACCCTATAAATCACAAGCGCGCAGTTCTATCGTCGGCGCTCCATTCGAGGAGAGCCCCCATGATTACGTTTCAGCGTCCATTACTCGTCGGCGCGCTTATGGGTTTGCCGCTGCTGGCCTCGGCGGCCGACCAGCCTGCGACCGACAATGCGGATCGCGCCTTGACCAGCAGCGGCTCCGCGCCGCTCGTCGAGAAAGTGAAACGAGCGACAGAGCAGTTCAAGAATTTGAACGTCGCGCTCAACCAGGGCTGGGTCGCAGCGACAACCTGTGTCAGTGGCCCGAACTTCGGCGCCATGGGCGTGCACTTCGGGTTGCCGGCGCGCATCGGCGACGGCGAGGTCAAGGGCGACGAGCCTGAATTGTTGATCTACGAACCGCTGTCGGGTGGCGACACGCGCCTGGTCGGCGTGGAGTTCATCGTGATCGCGGACGATTGGGCCGACAAACATCCGAACGGCGAACCGCCGTCCGTCGACGGCCACTTGATGAATTTTGTCGGCGAGCCGAATCGTTACGGATTGCCCGCGTTTTATGAGTTGCACGTATGGGCGTGGGAGCACAACCCGGACGGCTACTTCGCCGATTGGAACAAGCTCGTGACTTGTAACAAGCAGACCGCGGACTAGGCCTTGTCCGGGCCGATGCGGACCAACGCCTTGCCGAGATGCTGGCCGCGCACCATGCGCTCGAACTGCGCGGGTGCGCTGGCCAGTCCGTCGGAAATGTCATCGACTTGAACGAGCTTGTCCTCACGCAGCCAACGCGAGCCGAGCTGCACCCATTCGGGATGTCGGTTGAAATAGTCATAGACGACCATGCCCATGACCGTCGCACGCTTGCCCATCACCGCGCCGAGCGGATATGCAGCGGGCGGCCCATCCGAGTGGTAATGGTCGGCCAGGCCGCATAGAACGACGCGTCCATACAAACGTAGCAGCGGAAACGCCTTCTCGTAAACCGCGAGTCCGACGTTTTCGAAATGAATGGTCGAGCCTTCGCCGACCGCTTGCTTGAGTGCGGCCGCCCAGTTCTCGGTGCGATAGTCGATGCAGGCATCGAAGCGGTAGCGTTGCGTGACGAGCGCGCATTTCTCCGGCCCACCGGCAATGCCAATGGCTCGTCCACCCAGCGCACGCACGATCTGCCCTGCCACGCCGCCCACGGTTCCAGCAGCGGCATCGACAGTAAGCACATCGCCTTCTTTGGCTTTCGCCAGTTGAGTGATACCCACCCAAGCCGACAGACCCGGCATGCCAAGCACGCCGAGATGCGCCGTTAACGGTAGCGTCGGATCGACTTTCCGAGCGCCACTCGCAGGAATCGCGGCAATGTTCGTCCAACCGGTCTCCGCGACGACATAGTCGCCACGCGCAAAGTCCGGGTGATCCGAATCGAGCACTTCAGCAACTGCCGAGCCCGGCAGCGAAGCACCTGGCGCAGGCGCCGGTTCACCCATGTGCTTGCCACGCATTCGGGAGCCGAGATACGGATCGAGCGACAACGCGATAACACGCACACGCAGCCCACCGCGTGGCGCTGCGGCCGGCACGGGCCGCTCGACTAACGCGAAGTCCGCCGCAACCGGCCGAGCCTGCGGTGAGTGACGAAGTACGACTTCCTGATTTCCGGCGGACATGGCTGACCTTCGTGATAAGTGTCGTGGCGTTTAGCGACCGATCTCGAGCAGCTCGAGCAGCTCCCCTGCGGGGCCTCGAACTGTCGCCGCGCGACGCCCGCCATATACCGGCCCCGAGCGATGCACGGGCGCTTCGATATATTCCAGCGGCAGTGCGTCGAGGTCGTTCACCGCGAGCGTGACCAGGGCATTCGCTGCCGGCAGCGTGCCCTCCGGTCCGGATCGAACCGTCGCGCTTTCCGGATAATCATCGACTTCGACGATCGGCAAGCGCCCCTTCTGCACCATCGTGATGGTGCTGCGATGATCCTTCGGCAGACCGAAGGCGTTGTTGATCATCGAGTATGCGAGCGTGTAGCTGCTGCCCACATCCAGCTGCAGCAGGTGCTCATACCACTGCACCGTCGCGTCGCGGTTTGGAGTCGCAAGGATCACGATGAAGATGTGATCTGTCAGCGAGTTGGCCTTGGGCAAATCCGAAGTCGGCGTGTTCTCCGCGACTTCATTCAAATAAATCATTTCCCGACCGCGCCCCAGCACCTGCATCGGAATGAAATACGGCAAGCCCTCGAGCGCCTTCGGCGGACCGACAACGTCGAAGCCGCTGCCTTGCAATCGTCCGGGCCAGCCGAAGACTTCTTGAACCGTCAGCTCATAGGCCGCCCACCCGTAAGTGCGCGTCGGGTGAAAATCCGCCGGCAACGGCGCTTCGACCAGACGAATGAAACAATGCGCGCCGCTCTTCGGCTGCAGCGTCGCCATCTTCGCGCCGGCGCTGCGCGGACAACCCCAACTCGCCGCGAGATCCGCCGTAAGCGGACCATGATCGACGAGCTCGAGCCCCAAGCGCTCGTGATAGTCGGCCAGGGCGGCATCGAGATCCGGCGTGGTGACGACGCCGCCCACGATGCGGCCGTGAGTCAAATAGTTGCTCATTTGAATTGCGCTTTGCGCTTGGCAAGAAAAGCCGCCACGCCCTCGGCAAAGTCCTCGCTGCCGAACGCGGCCGAGAACACTTGCTGGGTGGATGCATCGTCATCCGGTTGCCCATCGAGAATCCGACGGACGATGCCCTTGATCGCGCGGATCGCTTGTGGCGAGTTGCTCGCAATCACGTCGGCAAGCTGATCTGCTTCACCGGCCGCGTTCTCGCTCAGAATCTCCACCAGTCCGATGCGATGCGCCTCGGCCGCGTCGAGCAGCTGACCGGAGAACAGCATGCGCTTGGCCTGCCCCTGTCCCACCAGATCGACCAGCAGTTTCGTATCGTGCAGCGAGTACACCAGTCCCAGCTTCGCCGGCGTGATGCCGAATCGTGCCCGCGAGCTGGCGACGCGAATGTCACATGCGATGGCCAGGCCGCAGCCACCGCCGACGCAATCGCCGTCGATGAGTGCGATCACGGGCTTCGGCGCACGCGCCAGCTCGTACTGAACCTTGCGGATCGCCGCCTGGTTCATCTTCTGCCACGCCGGATCGAGCGCTCCCGTCGCGAACTCGGAAATGTCAGCGCCGGCGGAGAACACGCCATCCACCGCGGACTGCAGGATCACGACCTTGATGGCAGCGTCCTTCATCGCCTCGTCGAGCAGCGATGGAAACAGGTCCCACATCGCCTGCGTGATCGCATTACGCTTCGCGGCTCGGTCGATGACGAGCCGGGCAATCGCTCCCTGCTTTTCGAGTCGCACCGTCACGGCGGGCTCACCTTCGCGAAGTGCTGGGCGATCTCCTGTCGCGTCGTGATCCACACGTCGCGCTTCGCCGTCGCGTACTTCAGGAACTCTTCGAGCGCCCAGATGCGACCCGGCCGGCCGATGATGCGCAGATGCAGGCCGAGCGACATCATCTTCGGAAAGCCGGCCTCGCCTTCGCGATACAGCTGGTCGAAGCATTGCCTGGCATAGTCGAGCCACTGGGTCGGCGACATGGCGGGATCGATCCACATCTTCATGTCGTTGGTGTCGAGCTGATACGGCACGATCGCGATGGGCTTGCCCGGCACGGTGGTGCGATCCCAGAACGGCACGTCACCGGAGTAATCGTCCATGTGATAGCTGAAGCCTTCCTCGATCAACAGTCGGCGAGTGTTGTCCGTATGCAGATAGCGGCTGAGCCAGCCCATCGGTCGCACGCCCACGGTCTTTTGAATCGAAGCCACGGCTTTGCGGATGAACTCACGCTCGTCGGCCTCATTCATCTTGAACTGATGAATCCAGCGCCAGCCGTGACTGACCGGCTCATGGCCGAGCTCGGCAATGGCCTTTGCGATCTCGGGATGGTTCTCGAGGCTGAGCGCCGCAACCGTCCAGCTCGCCTTCACACCATAGTTGCGCAGCAACTTGACGATGCGCGGCGCGCCGGCCTTGATGCCGTAGAGATAATTCGACTCGTTGCCATAGTTGCGGATGGGCAGTTTGAGATGAATGCCCAACTCGTCGACCGGCTCCATGCCCTTGTCGCCGCGGGCGACCGTCATCTCCGACCCTTCTTCGACGTTGACGACGATCGACAGCGCGAGCTTCGCGCCATTCGGCCACTCGATGCGTTCTTCCTGCATCAGTGCATCTCCTCGCCGCCGGAAACATTGAGCGATTCGCCCGTCACATACACGGCATCGTCGGAAGCGAGCCACGCGCAGGCCGCCGCGGTGTCGCTCGCGAACCCCGGCCGGCCGAGCGGATTTTTGCGCTTCATGTTCTCGATGTAAGCCTCGACGCTCGGGAAGCCGAGCAGCTTCGAGAAGTACTCGTTCTGTTTGGCGCCGAGGCCGGTCGTCACGTGATTCGGACACACCGCGTTGACGGTAATGCCGTGGGTGCCCAGCTCGATAGCCGTGGATCGAGTCAGACCGACCATGCCGTGCTTGGAGCTGGTGTACGGCGCCATGTGAGGAAAGCCGGACTTCGCAGCCTGGCTCGCGATATTGATGATGCGTCCGCCCCGCCCCTGCTTGATCATCACGCGCGCCGCGGCCTTCGTGCCGAAGAACGCGCCGGACAGGTTCACGCCGAGCACTGCGTCCCATTCGCTAGCAGTGGTTTCCAGCAGCGGCTTCATGATGTAGCCAATGCCCGCGTTGTTCACCCAGATGTCGAGCGATCCAAATGCTTCGACCGCTTTCTGAGCCAGTGCTTCGCAGCTCTGCTCGGAACGCACGTCGCAGGGAATGGTGGCGACCCTGGCGCCACGCTGACGTAGCTCGCTCGCAATCTTTTCCATCTCCGCCGTCGTGCCGATGTCGCCTGCGCCCATGTGCTGAGCGGGCGCGCCCAGGTCGGAAACGACGCAGTTCGCGCCCTCGTCGGCGAAGCGTTGCAGGATGGCCTGGCCGAGGCCTTTGTCGCGACCGGAGCCGGTGACGACCACGGTTTTGTTTTCAAAGCGCCGCATTAGAGTGCCTGCGTCAGAATGAATTGAGGATTGTCCGCAAACTGCTGGAACTGCGCGGCGACCTTCTGCACGGCCTCGCTGCCCACGTCCGCGCCGAACGCGTTCATGTCCGCCACGTCGATCACCTCTATATAGGAGTACGGCGGCTTGGCGTCGGTGCCGAGCACTCCGGTCGTGCGATAAACCTGGAAGTCCGCAACCGAGCGCAACGCGCGCACGCCAGGAATATCCGTGGTCCGCGCCCACTTCTCATAAGCCGCCACGTCCGTACCCGGCTTGAGATTGAATAGAACGACGATTCGCATGGGAGTCCCTCGCTTTCTAGTTGATAGGTGGAGGCCTATAGCCGCGCAGGCCGGTATCCAGTTCTCGCGCGACCGCGATCAATCCGGCTTCGTTGCCCGGAGCGCCGACGAGCTGAACAGCGACAGGCAGGCCGTGCTCATTCAATCCCGCTGGAACGCTGATCGCCGGCAGGCCCGCGATGCTCGCAAGCGCGGTGAAATTGGATTGGCTGACCGGCGGTCTGGACGTGTGCTCGAAGGCAGCTTGAGGCGCAGTGGGCAGTAACAGCACACCATCTGTCCCGATGCTTTCGCGAAGAACGTTTCGCGTACGTTCGAGCACGGCCTGAGCGTCCGCGCACTGCGCGTCCGAACGATCTTCTACGTAGCCCAGCATGAACTTCAATTCCGCCGACAGAACTTCTGCGCGCTCTCGGCGCGTCTCCCCAAGATGTTCGATCAGCTCGCGAACGGCGACGATGAACCCGGCAGAGCGTATGGCCAACGCATCGTCTGCAAGTTCGATGCTTGCGGCCGGCCGACTCGCCAGCAGTTGACGTGCCTTCTCGTATCCAGCAATCACAGCCGGCTCGCACTTGGATGCGTCCACCAAGCCATCGAGGAGCAACAGACGCTTCGGCTCAACGGCGGGCGAAACATCCATCAACACGCGGAGCACCGCGTTCAGATCATCCAGCGAGCGCGCGAGCGGTCCGATGCAATCGAAACGTTCGCTCAAAGGCACGAGCCCCGCGGATGACATCAGCCCCGTTGTGGGTTTGATCCCATACACGCCGTTGTAGGCCGCTGGGATGCGAACCGAACCGAGCGTATCGGTGCCGAGCGAAGCGACACATAAGCCAGCAGCGACAGCTGCACCACTGCCACCGGATGAGCCGCCAGGCGTGTGGCCGTCGCGATGAGGATTCAGGGCCCGGCCGAACCACGGATTGTCGGTGGTGGCACCGAGCGCCGCCTCGTGCATGTTCAGCGTGCCGAGCACGATGGCGCCGGCGTCCTTCAACTTCGCGACGACGTGCGCGTCGCGATCTGCGACAACGCCTCGTCGCAGTTCCATGCCCGCGTTCCATTCGAGCCCTTGGACCGCGATGTTCGCCTTGATCGCGACCGGCACGCCTTCGAGCGATCGCGCCTGCCCTTTCTGGATACGTTCGACGCTCGCAGCGGCATCCGACAACGCGCGCTCTCGATCGACCTCGATAAAAGCTTTCAGCGAAGCAAGGCGATCGATCCGATCGAGATGGCTCGCGATCACTTGCGCAGGCGTCGTCTCGCCGGCGGCATAAGCTGCTCGCAGACTCTCGATGCTGACTTTCCGCCAATCGCTCACGACTTGCGCTCGTCGATCAGTCGAATCGGTTTTTGACGCACGTCGATCTGGGTCAGCGACGCGGTCTCGCCGGCGCCCACCAGCTTTATCACCACTTCGACGCCCAACCCCCGCCGTAACACGCCGGCAAGTTGTTCCGCATCCGTGTTGCCGCGGCTTTCGAGCACGACGACCATGTCATCGCGCATCGTGCCCGGATCTCGCGTCAGGCGGCAGACGTACTCGCCCGTGAGATCGCTGCGATTCTCGATCAACGCGCCGATGGCATGCGGGAACACGTTGATGCCGCGCAGCTTGACCATGTTGTCGCTGCGGCCTTTGAAGCCGGCGATACGACTGAACACCATGCCGGTCTGATTCGTACCGGTCAGCTCGTGCGTGATGTCATGCGTGTTGAACCGGATGCAAGGCGCGATGTCGTCTTTGAACAGTGTCGTGACGACCATGTCGCCGACCTCGCCTCGTCCGACGGGCACGCCGGTATCGACATCGAGCAGTTCCAGATATTGCGCGTCTTCCCAAACATAGAGGCCGTCGCGCTCGGGACCTTCACCTGCAATCGATCCGGTGTCGCCGACGCCGTACCAGTCGAACGCCTTCGCGCCGTTCCACGCCTGCTCGACACCCGAACGATCTTCCGTACCGAGATGGCCGCAGATCATGCGAATGTTGATCTTGTCCAGCACACCTTCGGCGCGCGCCACTTCCGCGAGCTTACGAATGTAATCGATGAACCCGACCAGCACGGACACGTTGAAGTCGGCCATCAGCGCGACCTGATTCGCCGAACGGGTTTCGATGCCGGTGCCGGCGGACAGGAAGATCGAGTTCGTGAAATGCGTGACGGCCTCGCGGATGTAGTGACCGCCGTTGATCATGCCGTGCCCATACACGGACTGCACCACGTCCTCGGGCTTCAGTCCTTGCCAACGATACATGCGTCCCACGAGCAGATTCGTGACCTCGCGGCCTTTCGGACCGAACAGCAGCGCCTGCGGACGCCCCGTCGTGCCTGAGGTCGTGTGAAAAATCACCGGCGAACGCTCGGCTCCGCCGACACCGGCGAAATCGCCGTAGGGCGGATGCTCGGCAATCGACTTCATCAAGTCGCTCTTGTCGTAAACGGGCAGCTTGACGATGTCTTCGAGGCTGCGGATATCACCGGGCTCGATGCCCTTGGCGCTCCACAAGCGCCGATAGAACGGAATCTGCCAGCCGCGCTTCATCAACCGCAGGAAGCGCTGATTCTGCAGCGAACGCAGCTCATCGCGGCTCATCGCCGTGTAACGCGCGACGAAGGCGTCGCCGATGGGATAGTCCTCGAGCATCTGCCGGGCATCGAATGCTTCGAAGTACGAGGGAAACGTCATGCATCACTCCGCATGAGAGAAAAAGGACAGCGGATCCAGAAACAACGCATCGTCGAGACCGCCACCTGCCAGCTCGCGACAAAGACCGCGTTTCGCATCCACCTGCGCAGCGCTCATCGGCGCGGCCGGGTGCCCTAAAACATTCGGCACGTCCCGCTCGATCTTCGTGCCATCGGTTCGATGGACGACGATGCGCTGAGGCGCCAACGCATTGGGATTCGGATTGGCGTCGCGCGTGATCTCGAGCTTGGACGCCAGCGCCATGATGTTCGGATCCGAGAACGTTTCCGCCGTGAAACGACGCGGATCGATCCGACCGTCGCTGAGCATGAGCGCGCTGAGCAGAGGCAGACACAGGCGTGCGTACGCTGATGTCATCGTTGGCTGCAGCGGCCGACCGACGAGTCGATGGACGAGTGTCGGGACGAAAGCTTCGATGCGCGCCACCGAATTCACATCGACACTCCCGTCGCGACGGAGCGCGTCGAGCGTCGAGAGCACGCCGTGGCTCGCACGCCCGCTCGGAAACGGCTTGACGCTGACTTCAGCAATGCGCCACACCGAGCCTATCGTGTTCGTGTAGGTGGCGAGGTCGCCGTCATCGATCAACTTGAAGTAACCGAAAGGCCCTTCGAGCACATCGTGCGGCCCCGTCAGGCCCGCCTTCACCAAATCGACGGCCGCAATGGCCGCCCGAGCCGCGCCCGCAATCTGCAGCGGCAACGCGATCGACCCTTCCACATGCGCCTGCATCGTACCGGCGCATTGTGAGTATGCGAGACCGAGCACGTCGTCGACATTCTCGATGCCTTCGATGCGCGCTACCGCGAGAGCCGCGCCGATACATCCCGCCGTTGCTGGCCGGAAGAAACGCAGCGGACTGGTCGCCGCGATGCCGAGCCCACTCGCGATATCGACGCCGACCGCCAGCGCGGTGAGCGCCGCGTCCCGATCACAACCGCCGCGACGATCGATCGCTGCCAGCAAGGCGGCAGTGACAGTGGACAACGCATGCACGACCGCAGGCTCATGCACGGCGTCCCATTCCAAACAATGAATCTGAAATGCATTGACGAAGGCCGCGCTCGCCGCTGGCAAACGCACGCCGCTCGCCAACACGCGTGCGTCGTTGCCGGCTCCCCAACCACGCGCCGCAGTGAGCACGCCGGAGGCGCCGGGCGCTGTCGATCCAGCCGCTCCAACGGCCAACGTATCGGCAAGCAACCGTAGCGTTGCCTCGTGAGCTTCCGGAGGCAGCGTGTGCGGGGCTCGGGCGAAATCCAGCAATTTGCGCGTGGCGCTCACACCAGACTCCTCACGACTGCTGTGATGTCACGAACCTGGCGGGTCTCGAACACCGTGCGGACGATGTCATCGATGGCAGCCGGCGCCAGTCCGCCCCACTCCATCAACTCGCGGACTTTGTTCACAACGCCAAGTTCGCTCAATGGCCGCTCCGGATCGCCGAGCGTATCGCGCAACGTGATCTCGCCCGACTCCGACGTGACACGCGCGCCGAAATGGTCCGGATACGCGGCCGTCATTTCAGGCGATTCCTCGACCGTCACCAGCTTGCGAAGCTCGGCCAGTTCCTCGATGGCGCCGGGCTCGAAATCGCTGAGGCGCGGCGTGCCCCGCTTCATCACGATGGCGACGGCGTGTTGTAGTGAGAACTTGGCTTCGAGCACGCCGGCCGGATTCAAACGATTGCAGAACACCAAGGCGTCGCGGTAGGTACTGACGGTGACACGCCCAGTCAGGAGTCCTCGGCTCTTGAGCTCCAGGGCAGCGTCGATCGCTGGGTGCGCATGCCGGCAAGCGCCCCAAGGCTTGAAACTAACGGCTTCAATCTTCCATGCGCCACTCAGATCGAGCGGCTTGGGCTGCACGCAGGTGGCGGCGAGCAAGCCCTGCGGACCTTCCAGAATGAAACGCGGCCCGGTCACGCCATTGCGCGCCTGACGAGCGGCGGCGACGCCGGTCGCCATGGCATGCGCCAGATGCCATTGTTTCGCCATGACCGGCTCGTGTCGCATTTGCCAGAGCCCGCCCGCCACTGAGCCGGCCAGGCCCAGCGCCGAGACGATCTGGTCACGATCGGCCCCGGCCAAACAGGCCGCGGCCGCCGAGGCGCCGAAAAATCCGGCCGTCGCGGTGTTGTGCCAATAAGAATAGTGGCGCGCATCGAACATCGAGCCCACGGCGATCATGGCCTCGTAACCACGAATCGCCGTGTCCAGCACGGAATCCAGCGCATCGGCGCCCACTTCCAACACGGTTGGCCAGATCACCGGCCCGGGATGCAGCAGCGCGGCGCGATGCACGTCATCCATTTCCAACACGTTTCCAAGCCATGCGGCGGCTTGAACAGGCGCGGCCGACTGCGTGTTTCTCTGGATTTTTCCGACCGCCGACGCTCGCGCCCCGGCCACACACCCCAGCCAATCGAGCAAATGCAGGCGGGCCCGCCGGCGCACCGACGCATCAATGGGCTGCAGAAGTCGCTCCGCCAGGCGCTCGGTTTCGCTAAGCTTGCTACTATTCATTGCAGGTGGCTCTCCACCGACAATTGCCAAATGGAGGCCCTGGCTTGGCAGCAAAGATCAAAAGATCGACGCGCAGCGCGGTTCGCAAACCGAAATATCAGCAGATCGCGGCCGAGCTGCGTGAAGGCGTTTTGCGCGGCGATTACCGGGACCTGGATCAGTTCCCGACCGAAAGCGTGCTCTGCGAGCGCTACGGTGTCAGCCGTTACACGGTGCGCGAAGCGTTGCGCTCCCTGCAGCTCGAGGGTTTGATCGAGCGCACGCGCGGCTCGGGCACCACGATTCAGCCCGCGACCGCTCGTGGCGGCTCGTTGTATCAACTGTCGAGCGTTCGGGAAATTCTTCAATACGCCCGCGACACCAAGTCGGCGTTCACACCGCTGGGCATGACCGAGTTGCCGAAAGACATCGCGGCGAACGTGGGCGCACCGTCCGAGGAGCGTTGGTTTCATTTTCGCGGCTTGCGTACGCGCCCCGGTCAGCCGGAGCCTATCGCGCTGACAGATGCGTACATCCATCCCGACTTCCAGAGCGTGGTCGAGAAGATCAAGCCGAATGGCCTGGCGATCTTCTCTCAGCTCGAAAAGCTGGCGCGTGTGAAAATGACGCACGTCACCCAGAACATCAAAGCCGTGGCGGTGAGCAATCAAGTGGCGGCCGAGCTGGGTATTCCGCGGAAGACGCCGTGCCTGCACATCTTGCGTTGTTACATGGGCGCCAACGACCGGCTGTTCGAGATCTCCTCGAGCTACCACCCCGCCGATCGCTTCGTGTACTCGATGCATATCGACCTGGAAAAATAACTCAGCCATCGCCGAGCTCCGGCGCCGGCCGCGGGCTCCAGGCCGGCTCGCCCGAGAAACGAATCGCCGGTGCGATGTGATGAGCGCCATCGGCGTTGGCGACCAGGCCGCGCTCCGCCAGATGCGGTTGCGCGAACGCCTCGCGAAAATCCAGCACCGGCGCGAACGCCACATCCTTGTCGGCGAACCACTCGATCCACGCATCGCGCGAACGCGTTCGAAACGTTTGCCGTAAGAAATCGACCAGCGGCACTTGCGCCAGCCCCGGTGGCTCGGTCGCCAGCGGAATCAAATCGGGCCGGCCCAGCGCATTGAGCAGATTCGCGGCGAATTTCGGCTCGCGTCCGCCGAGCACGATGTGACGGCCGTCGGATGTTTCATAAACATTGTAGAACGCCGCGCCGCCGAGCGATCGCTGATTGCTGGAACGCGGCGGCTCACCGCCGGCCATCGCAGTACCGACGATGTGCGAACACCACGGCAACAACGAATCGAACATCGCGATATCGAGATAGTCGCCGCGCCCACTCTTCTCTCGACCCAGCAACGCCATGAGCACTGCCGACAACCCGGTAAGGGCCGCAGCCATATCTGCGGACGGCGCCCCCGGAACGACGGGCGTTCCGTCCACACCGTCGTTCACTGAAATAAAACCGCTGAGCGCCTGGACCGCGAGGTCGTGAGCCGCGTGATGCGCCATCTCGCCCGTCTGCCCGAATGCGGAGATGGAGCAGTAAACGATGCGCGGATTGCGCGCCGACACCGCTTCATAGCCGAAGCCAAGCCGCTTCATCACGCCTGGACGGAAGCCTTCGACGAACACGTCGGCGCCATCGATCAGCGACCACAGCGCTTCGACTCCCTGGGGCGATTTCAAATCGAGCGCAACACTGTGCTTGCCTCGATTCAGATTGCGAAACCACACCGACTGGCCGGCTTCGAACGGCGCCTGCGCGCGCGCCGGATCGCCCGCCGGCGGCTCGACCTTGATGACCTCCGCTCCCTGGTCGGCCATCATCACCGACAGCATCGGGCCCGGCAGGAACTGCGACAGGTCGACGACTTTGAGGCCGGTGAGCTTGCCCATGGATTTCAGACGATGCCTCGGTTCTTGAACGCTGCAATTTCCGCCCCGCTGTAGCCCGCTTCGGCCAGCACGGCGTCGGTGTCCGCCCCCAGCAGCGGCCCGGCGCGATTCGGCAAGCGCTTGCCATCGAGCCGGATCGGGCTCGCCAGCACGCGCAGCTCGGGGCGATCGGGATGCGCGACCGTGTCGATCATGCCGATGTTACGCAAATGCGGATTGTCCAGCGCCTGGTCGAGCGACAACACCGGTGCAACGGGCATGTGGCCGCAGAGCAGCTTTACCCAATGCGACGTCGGCTGCTGCTTGAACACGTCATCGAGAATCGCTGTCAGCTCGTCACGATGCGTCAGCCGATCGGCCGGCGTGACGAAGCGCGGATCGCGCGCCAGCTCGGGCTGCCCGATCTTTTCCACCAGCGCGCGCCAGAACTTCGGCAGCTGCGCCATCACGAACACCCAGCCATCGGAGGTGCGGAACATCTGGCTCGGCGTGACCGACGGATGCGCGGAACGCGGCGTACGAGGAATCACGTCGCCTTCATTCAAGTACCACATGGCCGGATAGCTGGTTTGATGAACCGCGACCGACAGCAGATCGACGTCCACGTCGCGCCCCTGCCCCGTGCGCTGAGCATCGAGCAACGACGCGAGCAAACCGATCGCCATCTGAGCGCCCGTCATGAAGTCCACCATCGACAACCCAAAGCGAGTCGGCGGCGCCGCCGGCTCGCCGGTCAACGACAGGAACCCCGCTTCCGCCTGCATCAAATAGTCATAGCCCGGCCAGCGCGTGCGCTCGTTGTCGCGTCCATAGGCGGACAGGTGCGCGCAAACCAGCGCCGGGTTGACGTCTTTCAGGTCATCGTAGGTCAAACCGATCTTCTTCGGCAGATCGCCGCGCAGATTATTGACCAACGCGTGGCTCTGCGCCGCCAGCCGATGCAGGATGGCCTTGCCCTCGGGGCTGCCGAGATCGAGCGTCAGCGAGCGTTTGTTGAGATTGAAGCTCTGAAAATACAGGCTCTCGTTCTCCCGCAGATAGTGCGGACCGACCGCACGGGCAGTGTCGCCTTCGCCGGGCGACTCGATCTTGATGACCTCGGCGCCGAGCTGCGCCAGGAACTGCGTGCCATAAGGGCCCGCGCCATACTGCTCGGCGGAGAGAATACGAAAACCTGCGAGCGGCAAAGGCTTCATGCCGGGTTCCTCTTCAGCCACTGCTTGGCGATGATCATCCGTTGCATTTCGTTGGTGCCCTCGCCGATGCACATGAGCAGCGCGTCCCGGTAGAAGCGCTCGATCTCGTATTCCTTGGAGTAGCTGTAGCCGCCGAAGATGCGCATGGCCTCTTCGGAGTTGCGGACCGCGGCTTCGGAAGCAAAGTACTTCGCCATGCCCGCTTCCATGTCGCAGCGTTCGCCGCGATCGTAGGCTTCAGCCGCGTTGGTCACGAGCAAACGAGCCGCCTCGGCGCGCGTCACCATCTCGCCCAACTTGAGCTGGATGGCCTGATGCTGGGCAATCGGCTTGCCCATGGTCTTTCTCACCTGCGCATAAGCCGTCGCGAGACGCAGCGAGCCTTCCGCCAAGCCGACGCCGCGAGCGGCGACGTTGATGCGGCCGAGCTCCAAACCGCCGGTGGCCTGGAAGAAACCCTGCCCCTCTTTGCCGCCGATCAGATTCGCCGCCGGCACCCGATAGTTCTCGAACACCAGCTCGGCGCTATCGATGGCCTTGTAACCGAGCTTGTCGAACTTCTTGCCGACGCTGAAGCCCGGGCCCTTGGGGCAAACGAAAAAGCTCATGCCGTTGTAACGCGGCTCAGCCTTCGGATCGGTCTTGACCAGCACGGCGAAGCAGCTGCCCTGGATGCCGTTGGTGATCCAGGTCTTGGTGCCATTGATGATGTAATCATCGCCGTCGCGAACTGCGGTCGTGCGAATGGCCTGCAAATCGGTGCCCGCATCGGGCTCGGTCAACGCCAGACCGCCGCGAATCTCGCCGGAAGCAAATTTCGGCAGCCATTGCTGCTTCTGATCTTCCGTGCCGAAGCGCTCGACCGCCGCGGCCATGATCAGATGCGAGTTGACGATGCCGGTGATCGCCATCCAGTAGGAAGAGATCTTGGCGATGATCTTCGCGTACGTGGTCGCCGGCAGGCCCAGCCCCTCGTAATCCTGGCCGATGGTGGCGCCGAACAGCCCCATCTCTTTCATCTGCTCGACCAGCTCGGCCGGCCAGATGTCGTTATGGTCGTGATGCATCACGACCGGGCGCACCTCGCGCTCGACCCAGCGGTCGATCGCCTCGAGCAGAGCCTGTTCCGCGGACGCGTCGATGCGCCGTTGCGAATGTGCTGACACTTATGAGATCCCTCAGTCGCCGACCGGACCGCAACCGCGCTTCCAGATCAGCATGGTCCGGCTGAATGTACAGACGATGTCGCCGTGCTGGTTCTTGCCCGTCGTCTTGACGGTCACGATGCCCTGCTCGGGACGCTTGGCGGATTCCCGCTTGTCGATGACTTCGCTCTCGGCATACAGCGTGTCGCCGGGGAACAGCGGATGTGACATCCGGATGTTGTCCCAGCCCAGGTTGGCGACCGCCTTCTGACTCACGTCCGAGACGCTCATGCCGACCATCAGCGCGACCGTGAACGGCGAGCACACCAGCGGCTTCTTGAATTCGGTCTTCTTGGCGAACTCGTAATCGAAGTGCGCCGGGTGCGTGTTCATGGTGAGCAACGTGAACCACACGTTGTCGGTATCGGTAATCGTGCGTCCGGGACGGTGCTCATACACGTGCCCCACCACGAAATCCTCGTAATAACGTCCAAAGCTCTCGCGATAGCGGCCCGGACTGACTTCAATGACCCCATCACGCATCGTGCTCGCTCCGCATGTTCGTCAAACTGCTTTGATCCAGAATTCGTCGATAACGGCGCATGATCGGTGCTTCGAGCATGCGGCCTTTGAAACGCACAGCGGCGCCGTTGGCCGCTGCGAATACTTGTGCTGCCTGCTGCGCCTCGGCGATTTCTTCCGCCGTCGGCAACATCACTGCGTTGATTGCATCGACCTGCGCCGGATGAATCGCCGCCTTGCCCGTGAATCCCAATTGCTTCGCGGCCCGGGTCTCCGCAATCAAACCTTGCTGATCGTCGAGACCGATGAATGGAACATCGATAGCGCCGACGCCTGCACCCGCGCACGCGAGAATGAAAGCGCCGCGCGCGGCGAGTAGCGGTTCCCACGCCAGTGCCACGCCGAGCTCGGCGGCGAAATCGCCGCCACCGAACATCATTGCGCCGACGCCCGGTGCAGCCGCAATTTCATGCGCCGCCCGCAATCCCTTTACCGTTTCGATCAACGGCACGATGGCCGGCGCGTTGCCGTCGAACGCCGCTGTAACGACCGCGATCTCAGCTGCGCTCTCGACCATCGGCACCAACAACAACGGCGGCGCGACGTTCGCATTGACGAGCGCCAGCAAATCTTCCAAGCCGGCGCGCGTCTTGATGCCATTGATACGCAGAGCGAGGCGTCGATCGCCCGCAGCCAACGCAGCGAGCGCGGCGGCCCGCGCCGTGACCTTGTCGGATGCGGGGACCGAATCTTCGAGATCGATACAAACAACGCGGGCCGCCGCGGCCAGCGCTTTCGATGTGCGTTCGGGCTTGCTGCCCGGTACGAACAGCAGACTGGCGATATCGTTTGCCGCGTTCGTCATAGCGGCTTCACCGCGCCGAGATACGAAGTCACGACCAGCAACAGGTAAACGGCCCACACCCACCAGCGCGTGCGATCCATCGTGGCGCGCAGCGGCTTCTCGGTGGCGTCGCTCGAGCCTTCCTTGATCAGGCGTCCCAACTGCGGCCCCACCGGCTTGAATGCAACATCGATCATGATGGCGGCCGCGAAGATCACGCCGAACAGAAATGCTTTGGCCGCGAGCCAGGTCGGAATCAGCGGCGCACCTGTCGCCAGCGACTGCGCGCCGATCCACAGATAACCGACCATGATGAAACATTTGAGCCAGAACTCGATCTTGCGATTGCGCGCGGCGCGCGGTGTTTGATCGTGCAGATGGGCATCCCACACCAGCCACAGCCAGACCAATCCCGCCAGCCACGCCGCCGCGAGCAGCCAGCCCGGCACGGCCCACCAACCACCGGCCGAAACCACCGACAGAGACAGCGGCACCATGAGCGCCCACGCAGTACGCGGCACCATGTCCACCTGCACCAGCAACTTCAGCAACGCCAGGCGCTGCTCGAGCGTGTAGGTCTCCCGCTTGCGAAAGTGCTGTCCGAGCACGAACACACCGACGTCTGCACCGAGCCAGAGCACGAACAACAGCAGGTGCAGATAAACCAGTGTCGGATACATCAGTGGCATCGCTCGTGCATCTCCCGTCGTCTTTTGCCTGGCGCCGACTGCGCTTCGTGGGCGCTCGATTACAGGCTCGTAATCATCATAGCGCCCATGGTATTTGTCCGGACAACTTTTTTGCAAGCGGCCTTTTTTTGCACAGCATTGCAGCGCGCATGCGACGCCTGCGCGGCGCCGGGCCAAGTCGCAGAATGCGCGCCGTTACAATTGTCCATACAACTCTAAAGCATTGTGCGGCGGCGGTTTCCCGCGGCGCGCGCTCGCAGCCCGCCCAGTGCACGCTTGACAAGGTGCGCGTTTAGTGAGATTTGTCCGGACAACTTTTTTGCCGCGCTTCGAGAACAACGGGAGGGGAATATGCGCAATCTGTTTGGCCTGGCCACAGCTCTGACGACCAGCCTCGTGACCATGCCGCTGTACGCACAGACCGATGCGGGATCCGACGAGGGCGCCTCGTCGGGCATCACAGAAGTCATCGTGACGGCCCAGCGCCGCACCGAAAGCGCACAGGAAGTGCCGATCGCAATCTCGGCGTTTTCCGCCGAACAGCTGACCAGCCAGGGCGTGTCGAACACCCTGCAGATCGGTCAGTACATCCCGAACATGGTGGCCCAGAACAACACCGGCCTCGGCTCGGCGAACGCGTTCTATCTGCGCGGCCTGGGCAACAGCGAGACGGTGGCCACCTTCGACCCGCCGGTCGGCACTTACGTCGACGACATCTATCTGAGCCGCCAGAACGCCAACAACCTGAGCTTGTTCGACGTCGAGCGCGTCGAAGTGCTGCGCGGTCCGCAGGGCACCCTGTTCGGCCGCAACACCACCGGCGGCGCGGTGCGCATGATCATGGCGGATCCCGGCGACGAGCTGGGTGGCTACGCCGAGATCGGCTATGGCCGCTACAACAAGCAGGTCGCACGCGGCTCCATCGATGTGCCGGTGCTCGACAAGCTGGCGGTGAAGTTCAGCGGTTACTGGCAGGAAGACGACGGCTACGTGAAGAATGTCACCACCGGCGATCGTCTGAACGACGACGACGGCTGGGGCGCCCGCGTCGGCCTGAAGGCCGACTTCACCGATACGATTTCCTGGTCGGCTTCGTTTGCCAAGATCGAGGCCGATGGCGAGAACATCCTCAACTTCGAGTGCAACCCGGCGAATCCCGCCGACTGCAACGGCCGCTTCGCGACCACCGGCCTGCGTGAAGGCGCAACCGGCGCTGCGCCGTACGCCCCGCTGGTGATCTCGGGCCGCAAGGCCAACTATCTGCTGGGCGCCCGCTCGGAGACCGATCTGCTCACCTCGAACTTCCAGATCGACTTGAGCCCGGACTTCCAGTTGAGCTTCATCACCGGCTACGTCGACACGACCCAGCAATATGCGCTGGACTTCTACGATGGCCGTGGCGGCCCGTCGCTGGCCTCGCCGACTCCGCCGGTTCGCGGCTTCACCCGTGGCGGCTTCACGATCCTCAATGACGGCTCGCACGAGCAGTTCAGCCAGGAAATCAAGTTGAACGGCAGCCTCGGCGACGGCTTCGCCGACCTGGTCGCGGGCGTGTACTACCTCGATGAGAAGAACACGACGGACTTCGCCGACATCTTCGGCGACACGCTGCTGCTCGCAGACCGCGTGCTGGACAACACGACCGAAGCCCTCGCCGGTTACGCGCAGGCCGACTTCAACGTCACCGACGAGTGGAAGCTCACGGCCGGCATCCGCTACACCGACGAAACCAAGAAGATGTCGATCCGCGACAATCGTCCGAGCTGTAACGACGGCACGATCGAGGCGACGTGCATGGACAACGTCAACCTGATCTCCCCGTCCGGCAAGCCGATTCCGCGAGAGATGGGCACGGACATGTGGACACCGCGCTTCGCCGTCAACTATCAGCCTTCTGGCGACGTGCTGCTGTTCGCCTCGGCGACCCGCGGCATGAAGTCCGGCGGCTGGAACGCCCGCAGCACGCCGGCTCGCAGCGTCCTGCCGTTCGGCCCTGAGAAGGTGTGGAGCTACGAGACCGGCGCCAAGACCGACTGGCTGAACAATCGCCTGCGCGCCAACGTGACGCTCTTCTACCTGGACGTGGCCGACCTGCAGACCCCGTCGGCGCTGCTCAACGCCAACGGCTCGATGACGTTCCTGACCCGCAACTTCGCGGATTACGAGAACAAGGGCATCGAGCTGGAGCTCACGTACATGCCGATCGACGGCTTGACCACGTACCTGAACGTCGGCTACCAGGATGACAAGTACAAGATCGACCGCAATGCGCCGGATTTCGACGAGTACGGCATCCAGTCGGTGAGCGCGCAACAACGCTTGTGTCAGCAACAGCTGTCGACCGGTGCGATTCCGAACGCCAGCCCCGCCGTCGCCGCCTGCGCCGCCGGCATCATCACCGCCGAAGGTCAGATCGCCGAACCGGTGCGCACACCGGACGTGACGCTCTCGTTCGGTGCAAGCTATGACATCCCGCTGGGCTCGAGCCGCATGACGTTGGTGCCTTCGCTCAACGCCAGCTATCGCACCGAGCAGGAAGTGTCGACCAACAACCTGACCATCTACAGCGGCTCGGTCACTGGCACCAACGGCACGTTCCCCTCCAACCCGTACAGCGGCGACTACATCACCGGCTCGTACAGCCCCGAGGCCTGGTTCGTGAATGCCACGTTGACGTTGTTCGGAGCGGACGATCGCTGGCTGGTGGCGGCCGAGTGCACGAACTGCTTCAATGAGACGGCGGTCAACACATCGCTGGCCAACACTGCCTACATCAACGCTCCGATGCAGTGGATGCTTCGCACGAGGTTCAACTTCTGATGACAGCAGGCGAAAGCCGCGCCGACACCACGTCGGCGCGGCCAGCTTCGGAATTCAAGCGGGGCTCCAAACCGCTGGTGGCGGCGTTGCTCGGCGTGGCGTGCGGCGCCTCGCCGTTGCCGTTCAACGTGCTGCCGCTGGTGATGGGCCCGATCCACAAGGAATTCGGGTGGGATTTCGCCTCGGTGAGCGCGGGCGTGACCATCTTCGGTCTGATCGCTTCGTTGCTCGCGCCGGTGTTCGGCGGGCTGGCCGACCGCTTCGGCGTCCGGCCCGTCGCTTTGTTGTCGTTGTTCCTGTTCGGGCTGATGTTCGGCTCGTTCTACTTTCTGCCCGGCTCGCTGGGCGGTTATTTCTTGTTCTGGGCGGCGCTCGGCGCCATCGGCATCGGCTCGACGCCGGTGACCTGGAGTCGCGCCGTCAGCTTATGGTTCAACCGCAATCGCGGCCTCGCGCTCGGCATCATGTTGTTGGGCACGAGCCTCGCCGCGCTGGTCGTTCCTCAAATCGCACAGCGCGCCATCGCCGCCGGGGGCTGGCGCATGGCGTTTCCGGTCGTCGCACTGTTGCCGATACTGGTCGCACTGCCGATCGGTTATTTGTGGTTTCGTGAGCCGCGCGCCGACGAGCGCCCCGCCGGTGTCGGTGGAGCGGACGGAAAAGTCGCTGGCATCACGCTCGCACAAGCCGCGCGCGGCTATCGTTTTTGGGTGCTGCTCGGCTCGATCCTGATGATCGCGTTCGCGTACGGCGGTGCTCACATTCACATCGCGCAGATCGTCGGGCTGCATGGCTTCTCGGCTCAAGTCGCCGCGAGCGTGCTCGGCGTCGTCGCCATCGGCATTCTCACTGGACGACTCCTCGTTGGTTTCCTGTTCGATCGCTTCTGGGCGCCGGGCGTCGCCTTCCCTGCCCTGCTGTTGCCCGCACTGGCTTGTTATCTGTTGATGGGAACAGACACCAGTCTGCCATTGGTGATGACGGGCGCGTTCCTGCTCGGCTTCGCTGCCGGCGCGGAGTCCGACGTGATCGCGTTCCTCGCCGCGAAGTATTTCGGCATGGCGCATTACGGCCGCATCTACGGCGTGCTCTACATGCCCTTCGGCATTGGCTCGGCGATCTCCCCCATCATCTACGGCATCGTGCGCGACCGCACCGGTGGCTACGATCCGATGCTGCTGGTCGCGATGGTGTTGTTCGCCGTGGGTGGCGCCATGCTGCTGGCGCTGGGCCGCTACAACGACAAATTCGCCGAGCCCAACTCCGACGCCGACCCCGAGCTGGTCCGCGCTTCCTGATCCCGGCGCTTGATATGAACGCTTCGATGCACATTGCAAACGATCCCCTGGCGGCGATTGCTGCCGCCGTCGGCCCACAAGCCTTGGTGACCGATCCGGCCGAACTGCGCTACTACTCGCACGATGTTTACAGCGGCGGCGAAACTGCGCTCGCCGTGCTTCGTCCGAACAACAAAGAGGAGCTCGCTCGCGGAATCGCGGCGGCTACTAAAGCCGGTGTCGCAATCATTCCTCGCGGCGGCGGCATGAGCTACACGGGCGGCTATCTCGCGCCAAGCAAACAAGCGCTGCTCGTCGATACGGCCGCGATGAACCGCGTGCTCGAGATCAATGAGACGGACATGACTGTGACCGTCGAAGCTGGTTGCACGTGGGATCAGTTACAGCGCACGTTGAAACCGAAGGGATTGCGGGCGCTGGCCTGGGGCACCTTGTCTGGCATCAACGCCACCGTCGGTGGCGGCATGAGTCAGAACGGCATCTTCTGGGGCGCGTCCGGCGGCACGGTCGTCAATGCGGCGATCAGTTTCGAAGTCGTGCTCGCTGACGGAACCCTGGTGAAGACTGGCAGCGACTTCTTCCGTACGTTTGGCCCCGATATCACCGGCCTGTTCGCCGCCGATTGTGGCGCGCTGGGCGTGAAAGCGACGATCACCTTGCAAGTGGTTCGCGAAGGCACCGCCTTTGCGTACGGCTCTTTCAGCTTCCCCGAGGCGGAGGGTTACTTCAAAGCCATGAGCGCGGTCTCACGCGAGGGGCTGGCATCTGAATGTTTCGGCTTCGATCCGAACCTGCAAGCTCAACGCATGAAGCGCGAGAGCCTGACCAAGGATGCGCAGTCGCTGGTCAACATGATGAAGGCGCAGGGGTCGGCATGGAAAGCTCTTAAGGAAGGCGCGAAAGTCGTCGCCGCCGGCCGCTCGTTCCTCGATGACGCTCACTTCTCGCTGCATGTGATCGCCGAGGGCCGCCATCAAAGCGCGGTCGATGCCGATATGAAAGCGGTGGAAGCCATCGCCGTTCAATTCGGCGGCCACGGTGTCGAGAACACGATTCCCAAGATCCTGCGTGCCAATCCGTTCCCGCCGGTGAATTCGATGGTCGGACCGGAAGGCGAGCGCTGGGTGCCAGTGCACGGCTTCCTGCCGCACAGCCGACTGGTCGAAGGCTGGAATCGCATTCAAGCCATGTTTGCCGAGCATGCGACTGCCATGACGGACAACGGAGTGACAACCGGCGCGTTGCTGTGCGCGGTCAATCGCTCCACTTGTCTGATCGAGCCCGTGTTCTATTGGCCGGATGAGTTGCAGGACATCCACCGCCGCTCCGTCGAGTCGGCGCATCTCGCCAAGCTCAAACAGTTTCCCGCGAATGAGTCGGCTCGCGCATTGGTCAAGCAGTTGCGCACGTCACTCATCGGAATCTTCCGCGAGCTGGGCGCGACTCATTTGCAGGTCGGTCGCGCTTATCCGCTGAAGCAAGCAAGCGATCCGCGCGCGTGGGAGCTGTTGCAAGCGGTGAAGCGGGCCGTCGATCCGAACAACCTGATGAATCCCGGCAGCCTGGGACTATGAGGGATGGGCATCGATCGCCGGCAAATGCTCGCGGGAATGGTGGCAGCAGGTCTGCCCTCGTCTGCCGCCGGAGCCAACGATACATCGCGGGGTAACAATATGACTGCGGTCTCTCAATACGCAGCCGTGGCTTTGCAAATCGCAGCCCGCTCGGTGGAGCGTCTGGCCGATCGCGCGGCCGCGAGTCAGCAGATGCTCGCAATGATCGAACAGATCGGCGTGAAGTTGCGGAGCTCGAGCGTATTTGTTCAGCAGTACGGCGGCACACCCGTAAAGCTTGCGGTGCTGCCGGAGTACGTGCTGACCAGCTATCCGGGCCGCATCTCCATTCCAGACTTCGCAGCCAAAGCAGCGCTCGATATCGACGGTCCCGAGTATCAAGCCCTCGGCAAGGTCGCACAGTCACAGCAGTTGTTTCTAGCGGGCAACGCGTACGAGCGCGACACTCACTTTCCCGGCCTCTACTTCCAGACGAGCTTCGTCGTCGGACCGAGCGGCGACGTCGTGCTGCGCTACCGCCGACTGAACTCGATGTTCGCGCCGACGCCTCACGACGTCTGGTCGAAGTACCTGGACATCTACGGCATGGACGGCGTCTTCCCGGTGGCTCGCACCGAGATCGGCAACCTCGCCGCCATCGCCTCCGAAGAAATTCTGTATCCCGAGATCGCCCGAGCCCACGCGCTGCGCGGCGCCGAGATCTTCGTGCACAGCTCCTCCGAAATCGGTTCGCCGCTGATGACGCCGAAAGCGCTCGCCAAGCGCGCGCGAGCGATGGAGAACATCGCGTACGTCGTGTCGGCAAATACCGCCGGCATCGAGGACACCACGCTCCCGCTCGCTTCGGCGGACGGCAATTCCGTGGTCGTCGACTACAAGGGTGCGGTGCTGGCCGAAGCGAACACGGGCGAAACCTTTACCGCGTTCGCCGATCTCAATCTGGACGCCTTGCGCCACCAGCGACGCAAGCCGGGCATGACCAACTTCCTGGCGCGTCAGCGGCTCGAGCCGTTCGCGGCCGTGTATGGCGCCACCGTCGGGCAGCCGGCCAACGGCCTGATCGAGAACGGCCAGGTGAAAGTCCCGGACCGCAATCATTTTCTGCGCGCTCATGAAGCAGTGATCGAGCGCCTCGCGAAGGATGGGCTCATATGAAACGTGAAGATGTGCCGCCGCCGTACACCGCGGTGACCCGGCACGAAGTGTTTCCGACGCCGACTCACGACGAGGCGGCGCGCTTCAACTTCCTCACCGCCTTCAACAAGTATCTGTCCGGCGTCATCGGTCCCGGCAACAAGCTCGCCTACGAAAAGCGCGTGCTGCCCGCGTTCCGCGCCGAGCATCGGCGCGATCCGAAAGACCGCTTCGAAATCCGGCACGCGATGAACAAGGATCCGTGGCATCGCTTCTGGTCGGCCTGCAAGCGCAACTCCATGGAAATGCGTCAGCAGAACGGCCGCTCGATGGTGCTGCGTCAGCTGGATGCGCTCGATGCGAAAGCTCGTCAGCTCAACGCCGACCGGCCGACCCTGCAGCTCGATCCTTCGGTCGCCACGCCTCGCTATCAGAATGCGGTGGATATTCACTGCATGCCCGGCTCCTATCACGGCGAAGAGCGTCCTGGCGATGTATCCGCCGGTGCAAACTACGACTGCGGCATCTTCGCGACCACCGCGGGTGGCCTAGGCGCGTTATCGGATGGCGGCGGTCAGGCGCTCGTCGAATGGATCAAGCGTGAGCGCCCCGGCTGGACGCCGAAGCGCATTCTCGATGTCGGCTGCACCATCGGCCACAACATCGTGCCGCTCGCGCTCGCGTTTCCGGACACTGAAATCATCGCGATCGATACCGCCGCGCCCGTCCTGCGATACGGACATGCACGCGCTCAAGCTCTCGGTGCGAAGAATCTGAAGTTCATCCAGATGAACGCCGAAGACCTGAGCCGCTTCCCCGACGGGCATTTCGATTGGGTGCAGACGACAATGTTCCTGCACGAGCTGTCCGGCAAGGCGCTGCCTCAAATCATTCGCGAAGGCGTGCGCGTCCTCGCGCCGGGCGGCTTGATGTTGCATCTCGAACAGCCGCAATACTCGGATGAGATGCCGCTGTACGAGCAGTTCATTCGCGACTGGGACGCTTTCAACAACAACGAGCCGTTCTGGTCGGCCATGCACGCCATGGATCTGAAGCAGGTCATCGAGGCGGCCGGCCTGCCCCGCTCCAGTCAGTTTGTGACAGGCGTGCGCGCGGTCGTCGACCCCACCGTCTTCCCGGTCGCCGCATCGGGTGAGAAGGAAGACCATGGTCGTGCCGCCGTCTGGAATGCGTACGGAGCCTGGAAGCCGCAATCATGAGCGACATCGATTACATCCTGCGCGCCGGCGCGCGAGCCAAGGGTAAGCGTCCCGATTTTCTCGGCGACCCGAGTAGCGAGCGCATGCTGTCCATCTTGCTCGCCGTTGTCGGCGAGGTGTCGGTGCTGAAAGAACGGCTCGACACGGTGGAACGCCTGCTCGACGCCAAAGGCACGATCAGCCGCGCCGACATCGATAAGTATCAGCCCGATCGCGACGCCGCTTACCAGCGCGGCTTGATGACCAAGGAATACATCGCCCGCGTCATGCGCGGCGTACAGCAGGAAATGGAGGCGATGCAGACGGACGAAAAACCCGTCGCCGATATCAGCGTGGATTTGCGAGACAATTGATGAAACATCGTGCTGTGAGCGGGCTCATCCGCTATACCTCCAAGAAGCCCGACATGCTCGACAAAGAGCGCGGCCGCGAATGGTTCACCTTCACGCATCACGGCGACGGCAGCGCGATCTTCCGCGCTCGCTGCGAGATCGAAGAGCCTGCTCCCACCGTGCTACGCGACATCATGTATTCGCTGGACAGCGCGGGCCGGCCGCAGAGCCTGCATGTGCATCTGACCGTCGGCGATCGCTTCATGGGCTCCGGCTGGCTGCGTCATGAGCCGGGCAACGACGGCGGTTTGGTTGAATGCGAAAGCTATGGTCCCTCCATCGGGCGGCTGTCGCAGCGGGTCGAGTATGCGGGCGCAATCGACGGCTTCGGCACTCACCCGGTCGCCGGCGACGCTTACACCACGCGGTGCAT
The DNA here is from genome assembly GCF_009932555.1 of Steroidobacter agaridevorans. Classification (GTDB taxonomy): domain Bacteria; phylum Pseudomonadota; class Gammaproteobacteria; order Steroidobacterales; family Steroidobacteraceae; genus Steroidobacter; species Steroidobacter agaridevorans. The sequence goes on along the minus strand of NZ_BLJO01000003.1, from coordinate 277,398 downwards.
GGACCTGAGCAAGGGTCCGCATCGACGCACCATCCGTGTGTTCGTGCCCTCGCCCGATCATCGAGGCGCGACGCCGCCACAGATCGCGGAAGTCAATATCGGATTGGAATACGTCGGCGAGGAAACGATCACCGTCGCGGCGGGCACGTTCAAATGCCGCCACTTCAGATTTGTCGACGATGACGGCCCGGGCATGGGCGGCAAACAGCACCCGCACTACGATGTTTGGGTGACTGCCGATGACGACGCCGTCTTCGTGCAAGGCGGCGTCGGCGGTTATATGCAGACGTGGTACGAGCTGGTGGAGCTTCAGCGCAGCTAGGCTCATTCGCTCGAACCGGCAGGGCCCCGTAAGGACCCTGCCGATGTGCCGTTACTGCTTGCCACCCTTGCTGGCTGCGACGAACTTGAAGCCGCCCTGTAGAGCCGGAGCGCCGCAGACGTCGCCGATCAGGATGTCGACCTGATACGTGCCGGTCGCCGGAATCACGTAGTTCGTGATGTATTGCGTGACGTTGCCATAGTCGTCGGTCTCCCAGCGGATGTTACTGGCGCCCGAGCCTGCAACGCGCTGTTCGATCGCACCGGAGGGCGCAGTGATTCTCACCGTGATGCCGTCCATCGGCGGCAGCAGCGCGCCGACGCCATCCGTAATGCTGAACTTGATGGGCAGTGTCGAACCGGCATTGAACTGCCGATTGGGAACACTGATGGGCGGCAAGGCACCGACCATCGCGCCTACACTGAACGTGCGGATGGCCGATCCCGTGTGCCCTGCGTTGTCGTCGGCCTCGGCCGTCAGGGTAAACTCACCAACATACAGCCAGGGAGTAACGCCGGTCGTCGCGGTCACCGTGGTGTCGGCTGCTACCGGAAGCGCTGGGCTATTGGTCAGTGAGGAGCTGAGACTGTAATTGAAGCTCCCCGCGCAGCTCGTTATCGCTGCCCGTGTGGCGATCACGCCCGTACCGGCGCCGCCCTCCGGCGGATCCACGGCGGTGAAGTTGACGAGCAAGCTGTCATTCACCTTCAGCGAGGCGTCGCTGACCGGCGCCACGATGTTCACCGTCGGCGCCAGCGTGTCCAGCACCTGCGGTTCCTCGACCTGGATGGCAAACGACCGGCTGGCCGTGCCGACACCGACGCCCGTCTCCGACGGCTTCACCTCCACGGTTACATCGTAGATGCCGACAGGGATGGCGGCGGAATTGCCGAAGGAGAACGAGATCGTCTGGCTGCCGCTTCCCGGCGGTGTCAGCTGAAACGGCGCCGTCGTAAAGGAGGACAACGCCGCTTGCAGGGCAGCCGCGGTCGAGGCAGTGACCGCGATACCCCCTGTTTCGATCTTGGCGATGCTGACCGTCAGCGGCAGGATCGACGGATCCGTGCCATTGCCGTTGCCGAATTTCGGCGGCAAGCTGCTATCGCAGTTGCCATTCACCTGGACCGCGGGCGAGCTGACGGTAAATTGGAAGCTCTCGCTGCCCGCCTCGCCTTGTGTGTACGAGTACTGGGCCGGCGAGATGGCCGTCATCAACACGGGACCGTTGGTGGTACATGCCGGCTTGGCGGGTGGGGCTGCAAAACTCGCCGCGGACAAGATCAGGCCGAGGCCGAGCACGCCGATGGCCGCCGTCGAACGACTGACGATTGGGATCGTGGACATACCGAAACTCCTGATGCAGTTGAGTTGCAAACATCGAGGGCATTGCAAGAACAACGCGAGCCGTTGGAGCTCTCGTCGCCAGACGCTGCATCCAGTTCGGTACCCGGCCGTCTCCTGGAACGGAGACCCGTAGCTTTGCGAGCCCGGCTCACGCCGGGTGTGCCTTTATCGCCAGATCGAATCTGTCGAGGCAAACATATTGAGTTGCGAAGGCCAGCGGCGCGGACCAGACATAACTGATCCAATACGGGCCGTTGTGACGAATGAATCACGCCGGCACGGGTTGAATCTGCGACCTTCGACTAAGTGCTGGCCACAGGACTGTTGGAGCGATGCGCGCGGCGTTGCGACATCAACTGACGACTTCGGAGCGCTCGTCGTTAGCGCGGCCGCAATCCTTCTTCTGAATATGCTGCGAGCGGCGCCGGCGCGCCGCTCTGGCGAATCAGCAACTGCTTGCGAAAGAAACGCAGCAACCCGCTGTCTCCCATGCGTGACGGACCCAGTCCGCTCGCACCGAAGCTCGACTTCTCGGCCTCCCAAACCATTGTTGTCAACGAGCCGTCGTTGATCGACACCGCACCAGCGTTAATGCGCGCGGCGACCGGCTCCGCGTCCTCGGTTGTGCCGGCGAGCACGGCGGCTGAGAGCCCGAAGATGCCGGCGTTGGCGTGGGCGACGGCTTCGTCCGCTGAATCGAATATCGTTACAGGGATGACTGGACCAAACGTTTCCTCGGCCATCACGAGCATGTCAGGCGTGACCTCGGTGAGAACCGTCGGTCGCAAATACTTCCCGCCGCCCAGCGTCTCGACTCGTCCGCCGGCCAACAGCTTCGCACCGCGTGACACCGCGTCGTCGATCTGTGTCTGCACGATGTCCGCCTGTCGAGCGCTGATGAAGGGACCGATATCACCGACTTTGATGTCGGGATAGTTGAGCCGCACGGCCTGCGCCTTCTCAACCAACGTGGCCAGGAAGCGCTCGGCGATGGGGCGCGCGACGTAAACGCGCTCGATGGACTGGCACGCCTGCCCGGTGTTCACCACGGACGCGCGCAAGGCAATTTCCGCCGCTTTCACAGGATCGGCGCTCGCGAGCACGATCAGCGGATCTTTGCCGCCTAGTTCCAGGCTCGCTGGAATGAACGCGCGTGCGGCGCTCTCGCCCACTTTGCGACCGGTCGCGACGGAGCCGGTGAACGCCACGAAATCGACGTTCGGAATCAGCGCGCCGCCCGTGGAGCCGTCGCCTTCGATCACCGTCAACACGGAGGCGACCTCTGGGACTTCGGCGATCGCCTGCATCAACGGGCGAATGAAGCGCGGCGTAATCTCGGACGGCTTCACGATTACCGCACAGCCCGCCGCCAACGCCGGAACTGTGTCGATCATCGACAGCAACAGCGGGAAGTTCCAAGGGCTGATGACACCGACCAGGCTGTAAGGCACGAGCCGCGTTGAAGTCGTGATCGACGGGATCGCTGTACTCTGACCGGACGCTTGATAGCGAGCGATCAAAGCCGGCGCGCTCTGCGCCCAGCGATTCAACATGCCGATGACACTATCGACCTCAATTGACGACAACCCAGCACGCCCCGTGTCGTCAATCAACGCTGCGACCAGCGCCTCGCGATGCCGCGCGACACTCTCGGCCAGCCGCCGCAGCGAGCCCGCTCGACCTTCTGCACCCAGCTCCAGCCAAGCCCGCTGCCGCGCTCGCAGGTCGGCAGCAAGCGGAGAAACTGTGTCGGCGCGAACCGGCTCAATCGAGTAATCAGCCGCGCCCGTGCGCGGATTAACAACGGCAATGCTCATGGCAGTACTCGCAAGCTAGCGCTCACTCTGAGCGCAGCAATGAACAGGAATGACGGCGTGACGACAGCAGTCTGTTGGGGGTGGCGAATCGAAATTGGCCAGGCTCACTGCTGCGTGCGCCAGCTCGTCACAATATCCTCTCCGGTCGCAAACCAGGCTTCGCGGCGCTTGCTCAACTGCTCGAGCAACTTCTCGAACGCATCGATTCGATACGGCAGCCCGACGATGTACGGCGTGATGTGCAATGGAAGCACGCGGCCGCCATGACTCTTCGCTTCGTTGGCCAGCCAATCGAACGCATCGACGACTTGCTGGGCATAGCTATCGATCGATTGCTGTTGAACCGTGATGACCTGGCGATCCGACAGCTCATGATTGAGCGGCAAGTTGATGAGGCCGTTCGAGAACGCGTATGGCAGCTCGTCATTGGCCCAATCGCACATGTAGGTCAGCCCTGCCTCCTTGAGCAATCGCGGCGTATTCCAGCTCTGCGAGCGTGCAATCGACAACCATCCGGAGGGTTTCTTGCCCGCAACCGACAGCGCCGCGAGCGAGCGATCAATCAACGCACGCTCTTCTGCTTCGGGCAGACCCGTCGCGATCGTGCCGTTCATGTCAGTGGAATGGGCAATGATCTCGTGCCCCTCCGCCACGATATCTCGAATGATCTGCGGATAACGCTCGGCGATCGCGCCATTGGTCGCCACCGACGCCTTCACGCCGGCTTTCTTGAACGCATCCAGCAGTCGATAGAAACCTACCCGCGTGCCGTACTCTCGCGCCGTGTAGTGCCGATAGTCCGGATACGGCGTCACCATGTGCCCCGGTGCGCGAAATGGCTTGTCCGAAGGCGTCATCGGAAACCATTCGAGGCTCACGCACACCCACACCGCAACCGACTTGCCGCCCGGCCAACCGACCGGGCTGCGCGAAAAGATCGACGACCACTCGTACAAGTCGTGGTCATAGCCCTCGCGACGCTTCGCGTATTCGAGATACGAAGGCTCAAGCGCCATGGACGGCCTCCTGATAGTGATGATCGTAATAGTGATCCGCAATTTCGCCCGCGCGCGCAATCCAGGCGCGGCCGTCGGCAGCGATATGCTTGAGCACCTCGGCGAACGGCCCGATGCGATGAGGCTGCCCGATCAAATAAGCATGCAGCGGGATGCACATCACCGTGCCCGACTGCTCGCCTTCGCTCGCCAACCGCTGGTACTGACGGATCAACGCATCCGCGTAGTCGCGCGGTGACATGTTGTAGACGAAGAATCCATAGTGATCGTTGACTTCCAGGCTGTACGGAATGGAAATCAAGCGGCCCGACTTCACCTTCACCGGCTGCGGCTGGTCGTCGTGATACAGATCGCAGGTGTAGTGCAAACCGTACTCCGCGAGCAGATCGAGAGTGCGTGTCGTATGCGTCAACGCGGGCGCGAGCCAGCCGCGAATCGTCTGGCCCGTGGCTTCGCGCACCGTGCGAATCGAATCCTCGATGATCGCCCGCTCCTGCGCTTCGTCCATGCCGTACGTGTAGCGCGTGTTGTAGATGCCGTGGCTGAAAAATTCCCAGCCGCGTCGATTGGCGTCCGCAACGACTTCAGGATGATGCTGGCAAAGCGCCACCGACAGCGAGACCGAGCCTGGAAAGCCGTACTTGGTCATCACCTCGGCCATGCGCCAGTGCGAGACGCGATTGCTGTGATCGCGATGTGAGAAGCCGACCACGTCCGGATGCGGCCTGGTCCAGCTCTTGCGATTCGGATTGGCGGGCGGATCGAGCTCGTAGTACTCGAGATTCGGCGCCACCCACACGGCGATCTGCTTGCCGCCCGGCCAGACGATCTTCGGCCGCGCGCGATACGGCTTGAAATCGTAGAGCTGCGGATCGGCTCGTTGCACAGTGTCCATCAGCGCGCCTCCAGCCAATCGATCACAACCTGCACCGGCTCAACGTCGGCGTACTTCAATTGCAGGTCCGTGAGATTTGCGAAGTGATAGCTCTCGTGTTTGTCCGCGCAGGTTTCGATCGGCACGATGGTGCGAAAACCATAGGCCAACGCGTCGACCGCCGTGGCTCGCACGCAGCCCGACGTGCTGCCGCCAGTGACCACTACCGTATCCACCTTGTGCCAGCGCAGATAGCTGTTCAGCGGCGTCTCGAAGAATGCCGACGGCATCCGCTTGGTGTACTGCAAGTCGTTGGGATCGATGGCGCAACGCGGATCGTACGCGTGTCGCTCGCTGCCGTACTTGATGTTCTGCAGTGAGTCCGGCGTGTTGGTGCGGATGCCCCACACCCCGGCATCGCCCGCATCGTCCTTGTAACCGACGCGGCTCCAGATCACCGGCATGCCCCGGCTGCGCGCCAGTTGCGAAATGGTGTTGATGTACTCGATTTGCCGCGGGTCGGTCTCATACGCGGTTTTGAACATGTCGATGCGCGTGTACGCCTGCTGCATATCGACGTTGACGATGGCCAGCTTTTCCCCGAAGCCGAACTTGTTGCGGGCCGGGTTGGCCATGGTCTGCTCGAAGATCTGTCGCGCGGTGCGTCCATCGCACACCATCTTGGTTCCGATCGGCTGCATGCTCACTCCCCGCGAAATCAGCGCTTAACGCTCAAGTCCGCAAAAAAGGCTTGTGTAACTAAAGTTGTCCGGACAAACTTGTGGCATGAGGATCTTCCGCCATTTCGTGCGCGTCGGCAACCGTCGCGTCCATTACCGCCGGGCCGGCTCCGGGCCGAGCCTCATCATGGTGCACCAGAGCCCGCGCAGCTCGGCCGAGTACGAGCCGCTGATGCGCAAGTGGGGCCAGCACTTCACCTGCATCGCGCCGGATTCGCCCGGCTTCGGCCAGTCCGATCCGTTGCCGGGCTCGCCCGACATCGGCGCTTTCGCGCAGCATTACCTCGACTTGCTGGACGCGCTGGGCCTCGAGCGCACCGCCGCCTACGGCTTTCATTCCGGCGGCATCATTCTGGTCAGTGCGGCCAAGCGCAGCCCCGAGCGCTTCACCGCGCTGGCCATCGGCGGCTATGCGATCTGGACGCCGCAGGAAATGGCGCACTTCAGCGAGGGCTACCTGCCGCCGTTCCAGCCCAGCGCCTACGGCGAGCACCTGGTGTGGCTGTGGAATCGCATTCTCGAGCAGACGTGGTTCTTCCCCTGGTTCGACGTGCGCAATGGGTCGCGCCTGCGTGTGGCGCATGACGATCCTGTTCGCACCGACGCTGTCGTACGCGACATGCTCGACAGCGGTGACGCTTACCGAGCCGGCTACGGTGCGGTGTTGAAAGCGCCACGAGACATTCCGGCCCCGACGGCGAAAACGCCGCCCGTGCTCATTGCCGCTTACGAGGGCGATCCGCTCCATTCACACATTCCGCGACTGGGCACGTTGCCACCGAACTGGAGCGCGCGAGGCGTCGCGACGCCAGCCGATCTCGAAGCGGCGTGTTTGCAGCATGTGCGTCAGACGCCGCCGATTCCGTGCCCTGCTCCGCCTGAGAACGAAGATGCCGGCTTCGTCGTTGTGACTGTGCCTGGCTTCGATGGCTTGATTCACTGGAGCGGTCGGCGCGATGCCGACACGGTCGTGCTTCACGCGCCGGGACGATCGACGGAGCTGCTCGATACGTCGCGCGTGCTCGCAATCGATCTGCCAGGCCATGGCTTGTCGGATGAGTGGCAGGATGGTCACGCAGCGGAGTTGAAAGATTGGAGCGCCGTGGTCAGGGCCACGATGAAAGTCCTTGGCGCAAACGGCAAGCGCGTGATCGTTGGCGAGGGCTTGTCTGCATTCCTCGCAGCCGACGTTGCCCGAGCCATCGACGCAAGCAGTTGGGGCGCAATCAACGCACACATCCCGCAGCCGCAGGACGTCAAGCGGTGGGCCGACACCGCCATTCCCGATCTCACGCCCGATCGCTTCGGCAGTTATTTGAACGCGGCCTGGAGCGCAGTGCGCGCCAGTCACTTCTTCTGGCCGTGGTTCGACGGCAAGGCACCGAACGCCGTGCCTTTCGAAGCCGCCGACATCGCGCCGGATGCGCTCGCGTTGGAGCATCGCAGTTTGATTCGAGCACGCTCGGGCCGCGCGTTGCTCCGAACGTTGCTCAACGTCGATCGCGAGCAGCTTCTGGCCGGCGCACCCGCAATCACAACATGGGAACGAGCAGCCTGGGCCAAGGAACGCGCCGACATCTGGTCACCGAAGGTTTAGGAGATTCGCATGGGAATTCGTGAAGACATGCCGGTACTCGCGCGCCACGAAGGGGTGTGGGATGGCGTCTATATTTATTACAACGCCGCCGGCGTGAAGATCGACGAGCATCAATCCCGGCTGCTGTGTCGCTTTCCCGCGCAGGGCCCGCACCCTTATCACCAGACCAACTTCTACACCTGGGCCGATGGCCGCACCGAGGTCCGCGATTTCCCGGCGCGCTACGCCGACAAGCGCGTGTGGTGGGACAATGAGTTGATCAAGGGCTGGGCCGCCGAAGTCGCGCTCGATGAATATCGCCGCACGGTGATGCTGTACTGGCAGCGCCAGGGCGATCCCAGTTTGTATCTTTACGAGATGATTCAGATGTCGGATGACGGCCAGAACCGCTGCCGCACCTGGCACTGGATCCGCAACGGTCAGTTGGAAACGCGCACGGCCATTCAGGAGCGGCTCGTCAGTCGCGACTGGCAGTCGTACGATAAGTAGCTGGAGGAGCGGCGCTGTCCAAGCCAACCACACTGTTCGCCAGGCTGTGGGACCAGCACGTCGTCGCCACCCTCGACGGTGGCGTCGACCTGATCGCTATCGACCGCATTTTCCTGCACGAACGCACCGGCGCCGCCGCACTGAACAGTCTGCGTGAAGCCGGCCGCCCGATCGCCGATCCATCGCGCGTCTTCTGTGTCATGGACCACATCGTCGATACCCGGCGTGGCCGTAACGATCGAACCTTGATGCCGGGCGGTCAGGCATTCATCACGGAAACGCGTAGCGCCGCACGCGAAGCCGGCATCACGCTCTTCGATGTCACCGATCCCGATCAAGGCATCGTGCACGTGATTTCACCGGAGCTGGGCATCGTGCTGCCCGGCTGCACATTGATTGCACCTGACAGCCACACGTGCACCCAAGGCGCGTTTGGCGCGCTCGCATGGGGCATCGGTTCTTCCGAAGCCGAGCACGCGTTGGCAACGGGAGTGTTGCGTTTGTCCCGCCCGAAGACCCTGCGCGTAACTTTCACTGGTGCGCTTTCACCAGGCGTGACCGCAAAGGACATGATCCTCACGTTGATCGCACGTCACGGCGCGGGCGGCGGCAAAGGTCACGTCGTCGAGTTTGCCGGCGAAACCGTGACTGCGCTCGACATGGAAGCGCGCATGACCTTGTGCAATATGGCGACCGAGTTCTCGGCCATGACCGGAATCGTCGCCCCCGATGAGAAAACATTTGCGTGGCTCGAAGGCCGCCGCTATGCCCCGGCTGGCGAGTTGCGAGCGCAGGCAGTGAAGCACTGGCAGCCCCTTCACACCGATGAGGGTGCGCAGTTCGATGCCGAGATCGTCATCGATGCAAGCAGCATCGAACCCATGGTCAGCTGGGGCACCTCCCCCGAGCACAGCATCGGCATTTCCGGCACAGTGCCTTCGGGTGCGCCGGAACGGGCACTCCTATATATAGGCCTGGAGACTGGACAGCGCCTGGCCGGCACGCCCATCGATGCGGCCTTCATCGGCAGCTGCACCAACAGCCGCTTATCGGATCTGCGTCGCGCGGCGGCGCTGCTCAAAGGCCGGCGCGTCGCGCCCGGCGTCAAGGCGCTGTGCGTGCCTGGCTCCATGCATGTGAAGCGAGCCGCCGAAGCGGAAGGTCTCGATGCGATCTTCGAACAAGCAGGCTTCGAATGGCGGGAGAGCGGTTGCTCGATGTGCTTCTACGCGGGCGGCGAAAGTTTCGCGCCCGGCTCGCGCGTCATCTCTTCGACCAATCGCAATTTCGAAGGGCGACAAGGCCCGAACATTCGCACGCACATCGCCAGCCCCGAAGTGGTGGCCGCCAGCGCCATCGCAGGATGCATCGCCGATCCGCGGGAGCTGCGATCATGACGCCGTTCACCGTACTCACATCGGTCGCCGCTCCCCTGCTTCGCGACAACGTCGATACGGATGCGATCATTCCGTCGCGTGAGATGAAAAGCACGGGCAAGACCGGGCTCGCTGCCGGTTTGTTTGCGCCTTGGCGCTATCTCTCACCTGGCAGCCGCGATCCTGATCCTGCCTTCGTGCTCAATCAGCCGCGTTACGCCAATGCGCATATTCTCCTGGGCGGCGACAACTTCGGTTGCGGCTCCAGTCGCGAGCACGCCGTGTGGGCACTCGCCGAGTACGGGATTCGCGCCATCATTGCTCCGAGCTTCGCGCCGATCTTCGCGGGCAACTGTATTCGCAACGGCGTGCTGCCCGTCGTGCTCGATCGAGGAAGCGTCGCTACGATTGCAGCCGCGAACGAGCCTGTGACGATCGATCTCGCTCAACAGCAGGTCGAGGCGGGTTCGCAGCGCTGGAATTTCGCGATCGGCGCGGAGGCCAAGGCCATGCTGCTCGAAGGCCTCGACGGCATCGAGCTCACCTTGAAACATCGCGAGCGGATTGCCGCATTTCAACGAGCGGACCGGCTCGCGCGTCCCTGGATTTATTTCTCCACACAACCATGACACGCATTCACCTGAGCGAAGTCGGTCCGCGCGACGGCCTGCAGAGCATCAAACGCGTCATGCCGCTCGATGCCAAGAAGGCGTGGATTGCCGCCGAAGCGGCCGCCGGTGTGCGCGAGATCGAAGTCGGCAGCTTCGTGCCCGCCTCGCTCCTGCCGCAGATGGCGGACACCGCCGAACTGGTCGCCTTCGCGAGGATGATTCGCGGACTGTCTGTCGCCGTGCTCGTTCCCAATCTCAAGGGGGCTGAACGCGCCATCGCGGCCGGCGCGCAGAAGATGTCCATTCCGTTCTCCATGTCCGAAACGCACAGCCTCAAGAACGTGCGCAAGAGTCACGCGGAGATGGTCGAAGAGATTCGCGCAATCGCCGAGCTCGTCGCTGCACAACCCGCCGAGAGCCGTCCTCACTTCGAGGTCGGCTTGTCCACTGCCTTCGGTTGCACGATGGAAGGTTCGGTGAGCGAAGACACCGTCGTGCGACTTGCTGCTGCATCGATTGCAGCCGGCGCAGTTGAAGTCGGACTTTCCGACACGACCGGCTATGCGAACCCGGCGCAGGTCAAACGCCTGGTGCGCAAGGTGAAAGCGGAGATCGGCGCGAACAAGCTCAACACGCTGCATCTTCACAACACCCGCGGCCTGGGGCTCGCGAACGCACTCGCTGGACTCGAGGAAGGCATCACGACGCTCGATGCGTCGCTTGCCGGCCTCGGCGGCTGCCCCTTCGCACCGGGCGCCTCTGGCAACATCGTCACCGAAGATCTCGTCTTCATGCTGCAGGCGATGGGCTACGAAACCGGCATCGATCTGGAAAAACTGCTGGAAGTCCGCCGCATCCTAGCCGAAGCGTTACCCGGCGAGCCGTTGTATGGATTCACGCCGGATGCCGGCCTGCCCCTGGGCTTCAACGATGGAGTGCGCACATGAGCCGGCCCGCGCCGCTGAGTGGCTTGAAGGTCATCGAATTCACTCATATGGTGATGGGCCCCGCCGCGGGCGCGATGTTCGCCGCGCTGGGGGCTCATGTGATTCGCGTCGAGCCGCTCGAGGGTGACAAGACGCGGACGCTGCTCGGCTCGGGCGCCGGTTACTTTCCGATGTACAACCGGCACAAGCAGAGCATCGCGCTCGATCTGAAGTCGGAAGAAGATCTCGCGCTCGCAAAGCGTCTCGCGGCGAACAGCGACATCCTCATCGAGAATTTCCGGCCCGGCGCGCTCGACAAGATCGGCCTCGGCTATGAAGCGTTATCCGCCGCCAATCCTCGTTTGATCTACTGCTCCGCCAAGGGATTCCTGCCCGGTCCGTACGAAGATCGCACGGCGCTCGATGAAGTCGCGCAAATGATGGGCGGCCTCGCGTATATGACCGGCCCGCCGGGCCGACCCTTGCGTGCCGGCGCGAGTGTCATCGACGTGACTGGCGGAATGTTTGGTGTCATCGGTGTGCTCGCCGCGCTCGAAGAGCGTCATCGCACTGGTAAGGGCAAGCTCATCCAGGCCTCGTTGTTCGAGACGACTGTATATCTGGTCGGCCAGCACATGGCGCAGTTCGCGGTCACCGGCAAGCCTGCCAATCCCATGCCGGCGCGCATTTCGGCGTGGGCCATTTACGATGTGTTCGAGACGAAGGACGAGCCGGTTTTCATCGGCGTGGTCACCGATGCGCTTTGGGAGAAGTTCTGCAAGCTGTTTGGATTGAACGAGCTGTGGGCGGACGAATCCCTGCGCAAGAACAATGCCCGCGTTCAACAGCGTGACCGTGTTCTGCCGCAGATCAGAGCGTTGATTGCCGGCTTCACGCGGGCCGAAATCATCCAGCGATTGGAAGGCACGGGGTTGCCGTTCGCGCCCATCGGTAAACCGGAAGACATGCTCGACGATCCGCACCTGCTCGCCACCGGCGCGTTGGAATCGGTGCAGCTCGGCGACGGCAAGACCACGCGACTGCCGACGCTGCCGATTGCATTCGACGGCGAGCTTGTCGCGCGCGAGGCGTCGCTGTCCGAAATCGATGCGGACCGCGAGGCGATCCTCCGCAACTACCTCGGATCGTGAAATAACTGCACGCTCAACAGCGCTCTGCGTTCCGTCGTCCGTTGACGCGTAGGAGATAGTCCGGGCCGCTCGACGGCAAGGAATCGTTGCGTATCCACGCCGCCCCGGCTCGTCGGCTATGCTGGCGGACATGCGTCACTATCGATGGATACTCCTGCTGTGCTCGCTGTTCGCGACGGCCGCAGTGGCCGCGCCTCGCAGCGTCTTGCTGATCATCTCCGACGATCAGGGCCGCGACCTCGGGGCTTACGGCAACCCCGTTTTGCAGACACCGATCCTCGATGGCCTCGCATCGCGCGGCACGTTGTTCACGAATGCATTCGCCACCGTTTCGTCCTGTAGCCCGAGCCGCTCCGTGATCTACAGCGGCTTGTACTCGCACAGCAATGGCATGTACGGCCTGGCCCACGACGTTCACAACCAGCACTACTTGCCTTGGGTTCGCACCCTGCCCCAGATACTCAAGGCCGCCGGCTACGCAACAGCACTGGTCGGCAAGAAACACATCCTCCCCGAATCGGCTCTGCCCTTCGATGCGGAGCTAGCGCCCGAGAAGCCCGGCGTCCGTGACGTCGCATTCATGGCCGACGAAGCTCGCAAGTTCATGGCAGCGAATGCTGGTAAACCCTTCCTGATGATCGTCGGCTTCAGCGACCCGCATCGCGCGGCCGAGAACTTTGGCAACACGCAGGCATGGCCGTCGATCAAGCAGGTCACTTACGATCCGAAGAAAATCCCGGTGCCCGCGCATCTGCCCGACGTTCCTGAAGTCCGCAAGGACCTCGCCGACTATTACGAATCGATCAGCCGCCTCGACAGCGGCATCGGCCTGCTGCTCGAGGGATTGAAGGAGTCCGGCCGCGCCGACGACACGCTCGTGATCTTCCTGAGCGACAACGGCCGGCCCTTCCCCGGCGCGAAGACCACGCTGTACGATGAAGGCATCCACTTGCCGCTGATCGTTGCGTCGCCGACGCAATCCAAGCGTGGAGTGAAGAACGATGCCATGGTGAGTTGGGTCGATATCGCGCCGACCATCCTCGAGTGGGCCGGGGTGCCCGCACCGAAGGAATACAAACTGCAGGGCCGATCCTTACTGCCCATTCTCGATCAGAGCCAGCCGAAAGGCTGGGATCGTGTGTACGCCTCGCATGGCTTCCATGAGGTTCAGCAGTACTACCCGATGCGCGCGCTGCGCACGCGACAGTACAAATACATCACGAATCTCGCAGCACCGCTGGCCTTCCCCATCGCGGGAGACATCGCCTCCTCGGCCTCCTGGCATGCGATCGAAGCGAAGCCTTCTCTGGGACTGGGCGCCCGCTCGCTCGACGCATTTTTGCACCGGCCCGACGAAGAGCTCTACGACTTGAGCAAAGACCCGCACGAGCTACGGAATGTCGCGAACGATCCGGCCTATCGGCAAGTCATGCAGACCATGCGAGCGGATATGAAGAAGTTCCAGGCGGAGACGCACGATCCGTGGCTGCCGGGCACCTCGTCGCCCTTCGGTCATCACTGACTCAAGCAAACACCGCGTCCAGAAACATCATCACCGCGAAGCCGCCGAGCAGCGAGAAGGTTGCGATATCTTCGTAGCCGCCGCGATGGGTCTCGGGAATGATTTCATCGCTGATGATGAACAACATGGCGCCGGCCGCCATGCCGAGTACGATGGGCATCATCGGCCCGGCAATCCACACGGCCGAGGCGCCCACCGCGCCGCCCAGCGGTTCGACCAATCCGGTCAAGGAGGCGACCAGAAACGCCTGTGACTTCGGATAATCGATGGCCAGCATGGCCGCCGCAACCGCCAGTCCCTCCGGAATGTTTTGCAGTCCGATGCCCACCGCCAGCGGCGTGGCCTTGCCCATGTCGCCGCCGGCAAATCCAACGCCGACCGCCATGCCTTCGGGAAAGTTGTGCAGCGTGATGGCGATGATGAACAACCACAGCCGCTGTATGCGCAGGCTGTCCGGCCCTTGCTTGCCAAGCACGAAGTGCTCGTGCGGCACACGCGTGTGTATCCAGTACAGCCCGATGGCGCCGCCGAGCAAACCGAAGATGACGATCAGCACCGCCAGCGGCTTGGAAGAAATGTACGCTTCGGCATGATCGAGCGCCGGCTGCAACAGCGAAAAGAACGTCGCCGCCAACATGACGCCGGCCGCGCCGCTCAGCAACGCATCCTGCGCCTTTGGCGAAGGGCGTCGAAAGAAGAACACCCAGACAGCGCCGAGCACCGTGCCCATGCCGGCAAGAAAACTCGCCGTCAGACCGCGCCAGAAAATCTCATGAGCTTGCATGCAGCGGATACTACCGTGTCGCGCAGCAGCCAGTCTTGCGCGAACTAACGATAGTTGGGCAGCACCAGCGATCCGAAGCTGAGATAGACCGCATCGCGTCCATCGAACGTACGCCCATAGCCCAATTGCAACGGACCGATCGGCAAGTCCAGCCCGAGGAACACGCTGCCGGCTTTGATCAGATCGCCCGTTGAGACTTCCGAGCGGTCGAGCCAGGCATTGCCGGCTTCGAGACTGCCGGCCAGGTAGACCGGCAGATCGAACAACAGGCTTTGCCGGGTGAGGCGTCGATAGTAGATGCCTCGGAAGAACAGCATCTGGGTGCCGATCAGTTCGCGCTCGCTCAGCCCGGAAAGAAACGTCAGTCCGCCCAGGGTGGACAGCGTTTGCAGGGCGCCCGTCTCGTCGCTCGACATCGAAGCGCGGCCGCCGAGCACCACAGTGTTGCGCCCGAAGCTATAAGCCTTGTCGAACGAGACACGCAACAGGTCGCCGTCCTGATCGGAGCCGAGCGATGTATCGAACATCGTGTAAGCGATCTCGGTGCGCATGCCGTGGCGAGGGAAGCGCACGTTGTCGAGACTGTCCCAAAGAATGCCGGCTTCGACGCCGCCCACATCCTCCGAATCCAGCTCGGCGAATTCCGGCAAACCCACCTTGAGGTCGGCGCGGGCACGACTGCGTACGAGCGAAGTCGAGAGTTGCAGCCTGTCGCCGATGTCGCGACCGATTTTGAACGCGCCGCCGTACGTCGTGAGTCGATACTGAGCAACGGTATCGCCCTCCGCAACCAAGGGCTGATTGAGCGCGCTGTATTCGATCGACGGCGCGACGAACCAATTGCCGCGCTGTGCGAACGGTAGATAAACATCCGTTCCTATCGAGAGCACGCGCCCCAAGCCAACCAGCGTGCGCCATTCGCCGCCCTTCTCGGTCAGGCTGGTGACGCGACCTTCCAGGTTCAACTGATAGTCGCTGTTGCCCGCGAAGTCGTCGTCGATCTGCAGACCGGCGCGGAACAGCGTGCGGCCGATGCTGGCATCCACCGGCACGACACGGACACCCGGCCTGCCCTGCTCATCGGTGTCCATGTGATAGGAGATGGACTCGTATGTGCCGCGGCCGAACGAGCCGGTAATGTCGTTCTCCAGCGCCTTCAGGTCCAGCGGCTCGCCCGCCTTGGCCGACAATCGATCGTGGACGAACTCCGAAGTCGCGCTTTGTGACGCCTCCACATCGACGAAGGCCACCGTCTTCGGCGGCGAGTACGACTCGCGCTGTGTTCGTTGCCACGTTTGATAGGCGGCTTCGGACACCGACATCTCGCGCAGCTGCTCCACGGCCGCGAGCGCTGCCTTCTCACCGGCATCGACGCCTTCGATCGCCTCCTGAAAGCTGGCGCTCGTCAGCAGGCCCATCTCCGGTCGCAACAGCACGTCGCGGCTGCCCATCTTGCTCAGACTCTGCTGGGTACGATCGCGCATCATGCCGCTGACCATTTGCACCAGCACCTGCACGCCACTTTGCACCGACTCCGCCGGCGCCAATGGCTGACCCACATCGACGACGATCAGACGATCGACGCCCATCTCGCGAGCCACATCGATGGGAATGTTGTTGACGACACCGCCATCCACCAGCACGCGCCCCTGGTGCTTCACGGGTGCGAACGCGCCGGGCACCGCCATGCTTGCACGCACCGCCAGCGCCAGGTCGCCGGACTGAAACACGACCGGCTTGACCTCACCGATGTCGGTCGCGACACAGCGGAACGCAATGGGCAGGTCATTGAAGCTTTCGACCTTGCCGCGGCCAAGAAACATCCGACGCAGCCACAGACCCAGCTTCTGTCCGCGCACCAGTGTGGTCGGGAACCGTAAGTTGCCGTCCTCCAACCCGACTTCGAGATTGGCGACGATGCCGATGTCGGTTTCCTTCTGCCGCATCGGCCGCTCGCGACGCGCCGTGTCGTCGTGGAAAATATCGATCCAGTCGATGGAGCCGATGGCCTGCTCGATCTCGTCCGGCGAATAGCCGGCCGCATACAAGCCGCCGACAATGGAGCCGACGCTGGTGCCGGTGATCGCGTGAATCGGAATGCGTTCGCGCTCCAGCACCTTCAGTACGCCGATGTGAGCGGCGCCTCGTGCTCCGCCGCCGCCAAGCACGAGCCCGATGCGCTCGCCTTCCGCGTGCGCAAGATTGCTCACACACGTCGCCAGCAACAGCAGGAGACCGCGAGCGGCTTGCCGCCAATGCGTGCATTCCATGATCTGCCTCGGTATGGATGGGCACCGAGGGCTCGACTTTGCTAGCACTGGCGCCACTTTGGGTGGCGCCAGTCTGCGCGAAACTCAGCGAGCTGTCACGGCCGCGGGCTTGCCGAAGCGCGCCCGGAAGTCGCTCAACTCGATACGAAACTCGTCCTGACGCAGGAACTCTTCGTCGCTGAGCTTGGGCTTCTCCTGCGCCTTGTACCACTGCGCATAGCTCGGCGACTCGGTGCTGTGCTTCTTGTAATGCGTCGAATACGTACGCACCTGAATAACGGGCGTCGCGCCGCCCAGATCGAACGTCATCAGCCGCAGCCAGCCATCGCCGATGCCGACCGGGTAAGCGGATTTCACGCCCGCGTCCTTCGCGGTCTGGCCACGGTCCTGATAGTCGGCGAGCACCTGATAAACATCGTGACCGAACTTGTTGTCGTCGGTGCGCAGCACCTGGCCGTGCTCGTGACCGCACAACACCAGGAAGATCTGGTCGTGCTGGCCGATCAGCTTGTCCCACACCATCTGCGGACTGTTGTCCTGCGGATCGGCGGCGGATGCATCGATGATCGGGTTCGGCCAGGAGAAACTGGCGTTCGCGTTCGACACGCTGGTCGGCAGCATCATGTATCACGTGAGTCTGCGCAATCGCGCGCTGACCACGAAGCAGCTCGAAGCGCTGGTCGATTGCATGATCGCCATCATTCGCGACGAGACCGGCTCGCTAGCGACTTAGCGGGTAGCTCAGGCGACGGACGGCGACGCGATCCGATTGATAAGACGCCAGCCAGAGATCGTTATCGACGAGCACAGCTGCCGACACACCGTTGAACGCCGGATCGGGACCGTCATAGGCGATCAGCTTGAATTGCATGGTCGCCGGATCGAGCTGCGCCACGCCGTAGCCGCGGTGGCAAAGCATCCCGTCGGCTTTGCCGTCGACGATCTTGCGGAGTCCGCCGCACGCTGGCTCGTCGACCTGCATTCCCGCGAGCAGCAGCCGTCCTTCATGCCAGTGAATGTTGTCAGGCATGAAACCCGGCGCAGCCGCACGTCTCAAAGGCTTGGATGGATCGGCACGCGAGAACACCACGACCGAGCGCCAGCCGAATGCGACGACGTAAAACTCGTTGTCATCGATCGATGTCTCGATGCCGTTGTTTCCTGGCAGCTCCGTGCCTTTGAGCAGCTTGAACCCATCCGCGCCAGGGCGCCACTCGTAAACGCCGCCCGTGGTCTTGCCGAGCACGAAGTCGGTGATCGTCGTGCCCGGATGCGTCAGTACGCTTGCCAGGATCGTTCCATCGGAGAAGGTCGCAACGCTGTTGGCTGCGATGCCTTCGGGCAACAATACGCAGCCGATCCACGACAGTTTTGGCTCGCCGGCTCGCGCATCGATCAGGAATACTTCGATGCTTTCCCGACCGCCGTGATTCGCCACGTAGAGTCGATGCGATGATGGCGCAGCGGTGCGGAGGCTGATGCCTTGCGCGTTGAATGATTGGGCAGACGGCGGCGAAGAACAGTGCGGGAAGGCCTGCCGATCGTGTTGAAGCTGATCCGGCGTTCCGGAGTACCAAAGCCGCATCGAGTGCGCCGAGCTATCGACCAGCTTCAGCCCTGCCCCGTTACTGAAGCCGCTGAAAACCAGCCAGCGCGTGCCCGGAATGCGAGCGACATCCTCCGGTCGCTCGGCGCCGCAGATGAACTTCAGAGAATGCGTCGGCGCGCACTCCATCGAAGACGAATCGCTCGTTGCGGACTGCATTGAGCCCGCAGCGAGCCAGAGGATCAACCAGGCAACGGCTCGCACCACGACTACATCGAGAACCGCAGCCCCAGGTAGTACGAGCGACCGACGGCGTCGAACACGCTGGTATCCGTGCTCGTCTGCGAGCTGGAGACAAACACCGAATCCTTGTCCGTCAGATTGGTGATGCCCAGGCGGATCTGCCATTGATCGTTGAATTCGTACGAGCCGACCAGGTCATACAGGTTGTAGGCCGGCACGCCGATGCCGGGATTCGCCGGCGTCGTCACCGAAGTCACATCGTCCATCGCGTGCTGATATCGCCAGCGCACCGACACCGATGCGCCGCCGATGCCATAGCCCACGCTCGTCAACGCCTTGTACTCCGGATACGACGCCCCGATCGTGTTCGTGCCGCCGTACTCCTGGAACGGCGTCTCGGGCAGCGTCTGAATCGAGAAGTTCTTGGAATAGCCCACGCCAGTGGAGAAGAACACGCGACCGGTGCCGAAGCCGATCTCGCTCAAGTCGGCGCTCCAGGCGAACTGCACGTCGATGCCGCTGGTCTCGAGCCCGCCGAGGTTCAGATACGGCGTCCGGATGACCTGCAACAGACCGTTGGCATCGCGAGTCAACAAGGCGCAGAACGAGTTGTTCGGATCGTAGCCGGGATTCGAGCCGTCCAGGTTGTAGCACTTGCTGAGCGCCGTGAGGCCCGGAACGATGGAAATCACGTCCTTGATGCTGATGTCGTAATAGTCGACCGACAGCGTGATTCCGCTCACCCACGGCGACTGCGAATTCGGCTGCCAGGAGAAGCCGACGTTGTACGTATCGGCGGTCTCCGGATCGAGATCGCGATTGCCTCGAGTCAAGCCAGCGGTCGCCGTCGTCGGGAACGTGTAGTTGTCGATCACGCTCGTTGGAATGCCCTGCGCCAGGCAGAGCGATCTCACATTCGCACCGCCCGCGCCCGTACGAGCCGTCGAGCGAACATCGCAAGGATCGCCGATGGAAGCCGGCGGCGTGCCGAACGCGATCTGCGATCCGCTGTCGGCTGCGAACAGCTCGCCGATGTTCGGCGCACGGACGGCACGCTGATAGCCGCCGCGAATCAACAAGCCCGGCGTCGGCGTCCATTTCAGGTCGCCTTCGTAGCTGTCGACGCTGCCGCTGGTCGAGTAGTCCGACCGGCGAAACGCCGCGCCCACGTTCAAACGATCGATGAGCGGGAGATCGGCGAGAATGGGCACGTCGATCTGCGCCGCATACTCGGTCACGTCGTACTTGCCTTGCGAGGGCAGCGAAGCAATCACGGCTTCGATGTTCTGCGAGGCCAGCTGCGAGTCCGGGCTGTATCGATAGGTGTTCTTTCTATGCGAAGCCAGCAACGCCAGCTTCACCTCGCCGGCGGGCATGCTGAAGAGATCACCCTGCGCGACGCCTTGGAAGTTCGTTTGCGTCAGCACTTCGGTGCTCTTTGCCGTGGTCGTCATGTATGCGCGGCACTGGGGAGAGATGTTGCTGCTGTTCGTCAGGCCAAACGGGTTGAAGCCGCCCGCGCACAGCGAGTTGCCGCCATCCGGCGCATTCAGCAGATTCTGCACCTGGTTCTTCAACACGGCGTTGTAGTTGGACTGCAGATGGTTGGTGTCGTCATAGGAGCCGTAGAGATCCCAAGTCCAGCTCTCGAACGGCAGTGTGCCTTTCATCCCAATCAGATATTGGGACGTGTCGTAATGCTCGTCCCATGACTTGGCCGGCAATCCGACGTAACGGCCATTCCAGGTGAAGCGCGCGTTCGGCTCGCTACGCGAAGCGAGCAGCGTCCGCAGGTCGGCGGGAATGAACGGGTTGGTGATGGGAATGCTCGTCAGCGTGCCGAACTGCGTGAGACTGCCGCCGCTGCTGGTGGTGACCTCGGAATCGACATGCATGAACTGACCATACAGCGTCAGATTGTCGGTGAAGTCATAATCGAATTTGGTGTAGATGGACGTGCGATCCAGAGGATTCTGGATCACGGTCTGCGGGCCCACTGGCATGCGCACGTTGCCGGCGATGATCGCGTAGCCGCCGTCCGTTGGGCCGCGATAGTTTCTTGCGCCTGTCTGCGAGAACAACGTGCCGTCGTCGTTGAAGCCGAGATTGAGTGTGTTGCCGACCGTGCCGCTCACACCATAGCTCGCGAACAAGCTGTTGACGGCCGCCTGGCTCGGTAAGTTGGTCGCCGAAGGCACGAACGTGCCCTGGCCGATGAAGGACGACGGCGTCACCAGGTCGAAGAAATCGCGCTTGTCGCCGTTCAAGCCTTCGCGGGTCGAGTAACCGATGGACAACAGCGCCTGGCCGCGACTGTCCGCAAAGGAAGTTCCAAACGCCGCGGACGACGTTATCTGCTCATAGTCACCGCGCTCCGAGTTGCCATACTGCACGTCGGTGCGAATGCCCTCGAAGTGCGGCAGCGTGATGAAGTTGACGACGCCCGACATCGCGTCCGATCCATACACCGCGGATGCGCCGCCCGTGATGGTCTGCACGCTCGACAGAATGGCGTCGGGAATCAGGTTGATGTCGACGTTGCCGGAGATGTCGGCGAGCGGCAAGCGACGGCCATCGAGCAGCACGAGGTTGCGGTTCGAACCCAACCCGCGCAGGTTCACGGTGGCGTGACCGCCTGTGCCCTGGCCACCATTGCCCGCCGTGCCTGACGGCGAGAACTGCGGCAATTGATTGAGTGCCGCCTCGAGAGTGACCGCGCCCGTTTCTTTCAACGCCTCGGCATCGGCGATGACGATGGGACTGGGTGCGACGTGATTCGGATCGGAAATCAGCGAGCCGGTCACCACGACCTCTTCGAGCCCGCTCGCCGCCTGCTCCTGTGCCAGGGCGGTGCTTACAACCGTGGTCGCGGCAAGGCCGGCGACGAGGCGCCATCGTCGTTGTTTCATCGTTCATCCCCCCAAACATTCATGTTCCTCACACCGTGGTGCTCGGATCTTGTCGATGTCGAACCAGTAATCAGCCGATCGGGACCCCTGTCATTCGGCGGCAGCGAGCGCAGCGGGCCGGCGCGCCAGAGAATCGAAATGCCGGGCCATGCGCTGCGCATCCGGCGCAATGCCTGTGAACAAACGGAACGCGCCGACGGCCTGGTAGATGGCCATGCCACCGCCATCGAGCGTGCGACAACCGATGCTGCGAGCGGTCTTCAGCAGCTGCGTCTGCAACGGGAAATAGATGATCTCGACGACCCACTGCGATGCTCGAAGCATGTCGGCCGGCAGGGGCAGCCCTGGATTCTTCGCCATGCCTGTCGTCGTCGCATGCACGAGCCCATCGGCCGCGGCCATCGCCGATCGCAGGTCGGTGACCGCGCGAATCTGTCGAGAAGGAAACAACTCGGATAGCGACACAACGAGCGCTCGCATCTTCGCGGTGTCGATGTCGTAAATATCCAAGCGCCGCGCGCCGAGCTTGAGCATGGCGTAGGCCACAGCGGCGCCGGCGCCACCTGCGCCAAGCTGTACAACACACTCGACCACTGCACCTTGCAGACCGAGTTTGAAACTTTCGGCGAACCCCCACCAATCGGTGTTGTGCCCGACGCGACGCCCTTCGGAGAACACCACGGTATTCACGGCGCCGAGCGCTTGCGCGTCGTCGCTCAACGAATCCAGCATCGGCAGGATGATCTGCTTGCAAGGATGCGTGATATTCAGTCCCGCCAGCCCTCGCTCCTGCGCCGACGCCAGCAACGCCGGCAAAGCAGTCGCGCCGCCGTTGATCCGATCCAGATCGAGCAGCTCATAGCGATAATCCAGGCCCTGCGCCGCGCCCTCTTCCATGTGCAGCGCCGGTGTCAGCGACTGTTGAATGCCGGAACCGATCAGCCCGGCCAGCACGCGAGGATTGCTTGCGGTGGAAACGGCGGAGCTCACTTCCGTTCGCCTCCGGTCACCGCATCGATGAACTCGAAGGTCTGAGCCAATGCCTGCAAACTTGCCTGACGCGTTGCCTCGGGCGAGCTGCCAATGAAGCTGTGATCGACCGCGGGAATCACTACCAATTCTGATGCGACACCTTTCGCTCGCAGAGCTGCGTCGAAGGCACGTGACTGGCCGACTGCAACGACCTTGTCGATCTCGCCGTGGATCAGCAGCGCCGGCGGATCCTTCGCGTCGATATGTGAGATCGGACTGGCGAGCGCGACCTTATCTGGACACTG
This sequence comes from Steroidobacter agaridevorans, assembly GCF_009932555.1. Lineage (GTDB taxonomy): Bacteria > Pseudomonadota > Gammaproteobacteria > Steroidobacterales > Steroidobacteraceae > Steroidobacter > Steroidobacter agaridevorans. The sequence continues at coordinate 254,584 of NZ_BLJO01000003.1, read as the reverse complement.
CGCCGGAGCGCAGCCGAAGTACTTGCCGGCGGCTGACACGGCATCGTCGACGCCGGGCGGCGGCGGCGGAATGGCTTTGAAATCGAACACTCCGTACCAAGCCACCAAGCCCTGCACGCAATCAGACTGGCTCGCGATGTTCTTATCGGAGGCGTTCGGCTCTACTCCTTCGATACCGCATGTCGTTGCAGCCAGCGCCGCCAACTGCCCGCCCGCGGAACCGCCCCACACGATGGTCTTCTGCGGATCGACGGAGTATTTCGCCGCGTTGGCCCGCAGCCATTTGATCGCGTTCTTCACGTCGTGAATCGCGGCAGGAAATTTCGCTTCGCTGCTGAGGCGATATTCCACGGACGCCACCACATAGCCTTTGCGAGCCAGCGACGCGAGCACGCCGGGCCAGTTCGCGAACGCGCCGGAATGGCGCGTATGACCGCTCTGCCAGCCGCCGCCGTGGATATAAACAACCAACGGACGCGGCCCCTTGGCTGCGACCTGACGGTAGATATCGAGACGCAACGGCCGGAAGCCCGCCGGTGTGCTGTAAATCACGTCGGGATAACTCTCGACATCCGACCCGAACGAGACTTTGGCCCGCGGGTACCGATCGTCGAGCACCGGCGCGGCCGCCGTCTCGGCAGCCACGTCGGCGCGAGCCGGCGCCGCCAGCTGTAACGCCACGACGACAGCCCCCACTCCAGCCCCGAATCTGCTCATGCCCCTGCAACGCATTGTGCTCTCGCCGCCATCGGCTATGTTCTGTACTAGTTCGTACATACTGCCTCGGAGAGGACCCGATGGCAAGCGTCGAAACATAGGGAGTGTCTTCAGCCCTGCTCGGAAGCTCGAGCGTCGGGGCGATAGCGCGACTGCGCGGCGATACGAACGGCAGCATTGCTCGCGCCGTAAGCCTGGTAATTACGTCGCTGCACGATCTCGAAAAAGAAACGCTTGGCGAACGCACGGGTGAACAACTGGAAGTATTCGCCCTGCCCCTCGCGCTCGTACAGGATATTGTGGGCGGCAAGGCGTTCGATCAGCGCGCTGTCGAGATCGAATCTGGCCTGCAGATCTTCGTAATAGTTCGCCGGAATGGGCAGCGTCTGTACGCCGCGCTCCTGCAACAACTGTGCGGTGCTGAAGATATCGTCGGTCTGCAATGCCAGGTGCTGCACGCCCGCGCCCATGAATCCATGCAGGAAACGCGACGACAGGGTCTGCGGTGTCGGCGAGCTGTTCAGCACGATACGAAAGGTTCGATCCGACGACTCCACGGCCTGGCTGTAGACCAATCCGAACGGATCGTCGATCTCGACCTGCGCAGTCTTGGAGACTGCAAACAAGGAGAGGTAGTACAAGAGCCAGGACAGCATGGCATCGTACTGCATCGTCTGCGTCACATAGTCGATGCGAAGCAACCCGACGCCACGCGCGCCTGCTATCGAATCGCTGACCGAGAGGAAATCGTTCTTCCAGACGTGCTGCTGTTCACCATCCCGGATGAAATAAAGCAAGCTCTCGCCCACGCCGCGCGCCGCGGGAATTTGCAGCTCTCCGGGTCCGACGGGCTGGGAGAAACTGCTGATCTGCAGCGCCTGCGAGCGTTCCATCGCCGCCTGCACATCCTCGACACGTACGCCCATCGCACACACTGACGCGCCATGCATGTCCGCGTAGGCTCGAGCGAAGCTGGCAGGCTCGTTGTTGATCAGCAAATTGATGCCGTTCTGGCTCCAGCGCGTGACTCGCTTGGAGCGATGCCGTCCGGTGAGCGTGAAGCCCAAGGTCTCGAACATCTGCCCTAGCGGCTCGACCTCGTTGTCGTTGGCAGCAAACTCGATGAACTCGATGCCGTGACACTGGACCCGCGGTGGCCGACCCGATCCTTTCGCCAGCAACAAACGTCGAGCGACCTGATCTTCGATGTATCGCAGGGCTCGCATGCCATCGACTGCGCTCGTCGACGCTGCGCTCGCCCGGTAACGATCGTTGAACACTTCGAGGGACCAGATGCCGTTGTAGCCACGGGCCCGCAGCGCCGCGACGTACACTTCCAGATCCAGCTCGCCCTGCCCTGGCAAGTACCGGAAGTGACGACTCCAGGAGCGGAAGTCCATCTGAATCACCGGCGCGTCCGCGAGGTGCACCAGAAAGATCCTGGCCGGATCGATGTCGGGCAGGCTGTCGATGGGAATGTTTCGGACCAGCGAATGAAAACTGCCGAGCACCAGGCCCAAGGCGGGATGATTGGTTTCCTTCACGACCGACCAGGCTTCGCGGTGATCGAAAATATATCGACCCCACGCCAGCGCCTCGTAGCCGATGCGCATGCCACGCGCGTGCGCCCGTTCGGCCAGCTCATGGAAGTCCGCAACGATGCGTTGACGATCGCCTGAGGTGGCTGTGGATGCATTGCTGCCGACGATCAGCAGATCCGCGCCGACCTGCTCCATGGTGTCGAGCTTGCGCTCGATCAGATTGAAGTTGTGGGTTCGAACGGCGCCGGACATGCCTTCGAAATCATCGACTCGTTGGAAGGCGGTGCACTTCAACCCGAGCTCGCGGATCGTCCGCCCGACATCTCGCGGCGTGCCGTCGAAGGCGAGCAGGTCGTTCTCGACCAGCTCGACACCCTCGAAGCCGGCGTCGGCAATGGCGCGCAGCTTGGCGTCGAGCCGGCCGCTGATCGAAACGGAGGCGATGGACGTGAACATAGAGGGCGCTCCTCGGCACGTACGTCCGTACCGGTTCGTACAGTGTACGCGCCGAATGCCCCGCGCACCATTGCGCTGCGCAGTCCCTGCTCCGCGCAAGCCCAGGGTGTACATCCATGTACGCGGAGCGAAGCCGTGCTTCGCTGAAAGACACCGCCGAGCCCCTGGCCGGCGAGGCGTACCGATGTGAGCGTGTCAGCCCTTGCGCACTTCCAGCAGCCGCTCCACCGCTTCGATGATGATCTTCTTGTGCCGCTTGCGCAGCTTCGGATCGGACAGGTCGCGATCGAAGATGGCGCCGAAGGTGTGCCGGTTCGACACGCGGAAGAAACAGAACGCGCTGATCAGCAGATGCACGTCCACCGGATCGAGATCGGCGCGGAACACGCCTTCCTTGCGCCCCCGCTCCAGGATGCTGGTGAGCGTGCGAATCACGCTCTGGTTCACGTCCTTGATCGAGGTGAGGTTGGTGAGGTGCTTGGCCTGATGAATGTTTTCCACGCTCACCAGGCTGATGAACAGCGGATGGGTCTCGTCGTAATCGAACGTCAGCTCGATCAGCTTGCGCATGGCGGCGCGCGGCTCCATGTCGAGCAGCTTGGCTTTTTCCTCGAGCGCGCGGATATCCATGTACGCCTTTTCGAGCACTGCCTGATACAGGCCCTCCTTGCCCTTGAAGTAGTAATAAATCATGCGCTTGGAGGTGCGCGTGCGCTCCGCGATCTGATCGACGCGCGCGCCACTCAAGCCATTGATGGCGAATTCCTCGGTGGCGACCGCGAGGATGTCCTGCACCGAGGCCTCGGGATCGCGCGTCACCACCGGCGGTTGTTCCGCGGTGGCTTTTTTCTTAGGCATCTTGCTCATGACTGACCTCGTTCATTGACACTCTGTACTGCCTGGTACATAGTGAAAAAATGGACCGGTTGGTACACGACCGGCCTCGATGAATATGCATTCTGGGGGAACGGGATGGAGAACACGGCGACGGTGGCGGTGAAGGCGGACACGGGCGCCGTGCGCAGCCGCGCGCGGCTGACCGTGTTGGGACTGATCACTGTCGGCACCATGATCAATTATCTGGATCGTGCCGTGCTGGGCGTCGCCGCCCCGTCGATGACCAGGGAGCTGGGGCTGGATGCGGTCGTGATGGGCATCGTGTTCTCGGCTTTTTCTTGGACCTATGCCGCGGCTCAGATTCCCGGCGGCGCGTTCGTCGATCGCGTCGGCGCGCGGCTGTCGTATTTCTGGTCGGTCAGCATCTGGTCGGTGTTCACGCTGCTGCAGGGCCTGGCGTCGGGCCTCGTTTCCTTGCTCACATTCCGCCTCGGATTGGGCGTCGCCGAGGCGCCATGTTATCCCACCAACAGCCGCGTGCTAAGCACATGGTTTCCACAACACGAGCGCGCCCGCGCGACCGGAGTTTACTCGGTGGGCCAGTACTTCGGCCTGGCGTTCCTCAGTCCCCTGCTGTTCTGGATCGTCGCCGAGCTCGGCTGGCGGGCGCTGTTCGTGATCGCCGGGGTCGCCGGCCTGTTATTCGCGGCGGTCTGGCTGAAAATCTATCGAGACCCGCAGGATCATCCCACCGTCAACCGGGCGGAGCTGGACTACATCGAGGCCGGCGGCGGGCTGGGTTATCGCGGCACGGCCACGCCGTTCGCTTGGCGCAATATCGGCGCACTGCTGAAGCATCGGCAGGTGCTCGGCGCGTCGATCGGCCAGTTCGCCGGCAATTCCACGCTGGTGTTCTTTCTGACCTGGTTCCCGACCTATCTTGCCACCGAGCGGAACATGGGCTGGCTCAAGGTCGGCTTCTATGCCGTGATGCCCTTCATCGCCGCCTCGGTCGGCGTGCTGGTCGGCGGCTGGGTTTCGGACACGATCATCCGACGCACCGGCTCGGCGACGCTGGGCCGCAAGCTGCCCATCCTGACCGGCCTGCTGCTCGCCTCCACCATCGTGATCGCGAACTTCGTCGATAGCGATCAGGTCGTGATCGCCGTGCTGTCGGTGGCGTTCTTCGGCCAGGGCATGGTCAACCTGGGCTGGACGCTGATCACCGACGTGGCGCCGAAGCGGCTGATCGGTTTGACCGGCGGCGTATTCAATCTGTGCGCGAACCTCGCCGGCATCGTCACGCCGCTGGTCATTGGTGTGATCGTCGGCGCCACCGGCTCGTTCTTCTACGCCCTCGCCTACATCGCGTTCGTCGCCCTCATTGGCGCACTGTCCTACATCTTCATCGTAGGCGAGGTGAAGCCGGTGGCGATGGACGTCTAGTCGCGAGGCGTCCGCGGCGCGCCGGCGCCCACGGCGCCCGGCATGTTCACAGTCGAGAAGAACTCCATCCGGCTCACATCGAAGCGCCGAGTATCGATCTCGTCGCCGAACTCGATGAACTCCTGCGTCCGCACCGTAAACCTCGGCACCTTCACTTCGCTCGTCGACGGAGTGCCGGTCTTTGCGAACGCCACCAGTACATCCGACATCTTATTGGCCAGGGCGCGATCGTAGTCCGTCCAGGCGCGAGTACGACGGATGCGGTTATAAACATCCTGGGTCAACAAGAAGAACGGCACCTCGCTCGTGTGATAAGCGCCGGCCGTCGCGGGATTGAGGTCGGCAATCGCCACGCCCGGCTCATACGAATGCGGATGGCTGTACATGTACACGTAAGTCGCCGCCTTGCCTTGGGCCACTTGTCCAAGCGCCCAGCTACGAATCGACGTTGCCATGCCGCCGTCACGAACGGCAGTAGCGCCGACAGTCGATACATCCGCATCGGATCGCACCGGATAGAGCTTCAGGAACTGATCGGCCTTGTCGCCGAAGTACTTCTTTGCTGCCGTGTTGAATTCATCGAGGGTGCGAGCCGTGCGCAGCTCGTTGCCGCTCTCGTCGCGGGTGAAGCCGATCAGCAAGGGCACGTCGTTCTGCTCGCCGCTTGCAAAGATCTCTCGCGGCGTGCGCGGCATGAAGTGAGCGTCGATGTTCGGTCGGAACCGCACGGTGCCTGCCGTACCGCCCAACTGGAACTCGGCTTGCGCTGCGAGGATGCGATCGGCAGGCACGTTGCGAAGGTCGGCCAGCGAGCTGACTTTGAGTGCCCGCTGCAATTCCAGACCGGACTGCTCAGCCTCGCTTTGCGAGATCGGGTCCGATCCGGCTCGCAAGCCACCGCCACTCATGCCGACGATACGATGAAACAACCCCTTCGCAAGCCCACTGGCCTGCAGGCTGAAAGCAGAGCTGGCGCCGGCCGATTGGCCCATCACGGTCACCCGATTCGGATCGCCGCCGAAATGTTCGATGTTTCGCTGGATCCACTGCAGGGCCGCGATCTGATCGAGGTGGCCATAGTTGCCTGAGGCTCGATGCGGAGAAGTCGCTGTCAACTCAGGGTGCGCCATGAAGCCGAACGCTCCGACGCGATAGCCGGCAGTGACATACACAACGCCCTTCTGCGCCAGCCCTTCGCCGCCATAGTTGGGCATGCTCGCCGAGCCGATGGACAATCCACCGCCATACAACCACAGGATGACGGGCGCCTTCTCCCCTTGCGGCAATGAAGCCGGCGCCCAGATGTTCAGATACAAACAATCTTCGCTGGTCGCCTCCTCGCCAAAGTAATGATTGATGTTGTGCGGCCGGAGGATCTGGATGCACTCGGGCGCGAAGCGATCGGCGTTGTAAACGCCTTTCCACGTCTCGCGCGGCTGAGGCTCGGCCCATCGCCGCTCGCCCGTCGGTGGCGCGGCGAATGGCACACCGAAATAGGCTCGCACACCGGACGGAAGCAGTTTGCCGCTGACGTTGCCGCTATCGATGGCGACTGGGTCGCCGGGAATTGGATTCTCGACGATCTGCGCCTGGCCGCTGCTCATCCACAAAGCGGTCGTTGCCAACAGCGCGCGAAACACGGCCGCACGCAGGCTCAAAGACTTCTGCATTCGATTCCCCGCAATCAACGTGGCGTCATTCGTCGTTCGTCGCCGCCTCAGGTCGAAACGTGGCTCACCTTCCGGCCCGGCGAATAGATGTCCATGATGTTCCAGTGGCCCGCGGTGGGCACCGGCGCATTCTCCATGATCACATCCAGCAAATACGGTTTGCCACAGCTCACCGCGTGTTCCAGCGCCGACTTGAATTGATCCGCCGACTCGATGCGCACCGAATCCACTCCGTATGCTTTAGCCACGGCCGCGAAGTTCGGCGAGTACGGCTGGTCGTTGTGACGAAACACTGTGCCGAACGTCGTGCCGAAGTGGGCTTTCTCCAAGCCCGCGATCGTGCCGAACGCTAGATTGTTCATCACCACCCACACGACGGCCGCGTTCTGCTCGACGGCGCTCGCCAGCACAGCGGGGTTCTGTCCGAATCCGCCATCGCCGACGAGCGACACTACCACTCGATCAGGTCGCGCGATCTTCGCGCCTAGTGCAGCCGGCGCGCCGAAGCCCATCGTGGCGTAACCGCCGGGCGTGAGGATCGTGCCAGGCTCGTAGATGGGAAACTGTTGCCCGACCCCATTCTTGTTCCAACCGACATCGGTCGTGATGAAGGCATCCCGAGGCAACACGGCCCGCACATCGGCGAGGATGCGCTCCGGCCGCATGGGGAACTGCGCGCTCGCCTCTGCCGCGGCGTTGTTACTCTTGAACTGCTTGCGATAGGCGGCAATCTCCTGTCGCAGCGACTCGTTGCCTCTCGGCTGCGGCAGCAACTCGCGCGCGACACGGTTCAACACGGTCAGCGCCTGCTTCAGATCCGCGATTACACCGATCTCCACCGGATAGTTTCGGCCGAGTTCCGACGGATCGATGTCGATGTGGATCAGCTTGGTCGGCGGCATGTTGAAGGTGTACTCACCTTCCCACGAGCTGCAGTCGGCCTCGCAGAAGCGAGTGCCCAACGCGAGCACATAGTCGGCATTGCGACAGCTGTCGTTGATGTACTTCGTGCCCCAGAAGCCGGTCATGCCAAGGGTCAGCGGATGATCGTCGGGCAGCGCGCCCTTACCCATCAACGAGTGCGCGACTGGAATGCCCAGATGGTCGGCGAAATCACGCAACTCCTGAGCCGCATCCGCGAGCAGAATGCCGCCGCCGACATACATCACGGGTTTACGTGCGCTCAGCAGCGTCTTCACGATGGTTCGAGCGGTGGTGTCGTCGATGGACGGCTTCTGATAGGCCGATGCGTTCGCCTTCACGCGATCGAACAGCGTCGAGCGCGCTTCGGCGGAGAAGATATCCATCGGCACGGAGATCAGCACCGGCCCGGGCCGTCCACTCTCGGCGAGATGGAACGCCTTGTCGACGATCTCCGGCAGGTGATCCGGGCGCTCGACTCGCCACGCGCGTTTAACGAACGGCCGATAAATCTCGAACTGCGAGGCGTCGGCGTGCATGTTCACTTCTTGATGAGGATGCTTGCCGTAGTAGTGACTCGGCACATCGCCGGCGATCACGACCATCGGGATCGAATCGAGCGCCGCGTTCGCCACCCCCGTCGCCGCATTCGTAAGACCTGGCCCGAGATGGCTCAGCACCACCCCGGTCTTTCGACTTGCCCGCGCGTAGCCATCGGCCGCATGAGCTGCGATCTGCTCATGCCGCGTGTTCACGAAGCGAATCGAGCTCTTCTCGAGTGCCGCCAGCACCGCAATGTTGGTGTGACCGCACAGGCCAAAAATGTGATCGACCCCGCGCGCTTCGAGATATTCGACCAGCAACTGGGCTACGGTTTGTGTCATACGGACCTCGAGCTTCGAATGCCAATGCGTTATCGATCCGGATCGAGCGAGCGTCGCTCCGGGCCGCTGTAGGTGTAGGGAATCTCTTTGGGCATGGGGCCTTTGATGCGCTGGTTCAGCTGCGTCTGTTCCCATGCGTGCGACAGAATTCCCACGGAGCGCGACAAGATGAACAAGCCGCGCCCCATGGGCGGGGGAAATCCCAATTCGGAAAAGATCACTGCGGTGATGCCATCGATATTCATCGGAATGGCTTTGCCAGTGCGACGCCGCAGCGCCGCTTCCACTTCCCTGCCGATACGCGCGTAGTTGCCCGAAACTGTGCCATCGCGAGACGCGCTCTCGACCAGCGCAAACAAAGGAGCAACGCGCGGGTCGACGGGATGAAAGCGATGCCCGAAGCCGGGAATGATCTTGCCATTGCGCGCGATGTAGCTGTCGAGCACACGATCGGTCGACGCCGCCAGATCGTTGCCGCTGGCCGCACGAACCTCCTCATACAACTCCATGCATTGTTGGCCCGGGCCGCCGTGAATGTCGCCGAGCACGTTGACGCCGGAGGCGACGGCATTGTTGAGATCGACGCCGCAAGTGACTGCCATGCGAGCGATGGCGATCGAAGGTGCGTGCGGTCCATGATCCACCGACGCCACCAGCGCGGCCTCGAGCAGCTTGCTTTGTCCCTTGGAGGGCAGCTCGCCTCGAGTCATGAGCCAGATCATGTCGGGGAACGAAATGCGCCCGATCAGCTCCTGAATGGGATAGCCGCGGATGCCGATCTCACCTGGATGAATATCGATGATGCGCGTGTTCCACCAGGCTTGCGCCTTGTCGACCAGCCCCTGCGAATCGTCACTCATATCGCACCGACAGCGCGGAAACTCTCGATCTCTTCCGATCCGTAGCCGAGATCGCGAAGCATTGCTTCGGTGTGCTGGCCCAAGGTCGGCGGCCGAAGATCGGAAGGAGCATCGGCATCGGAGTAGCGATATCCACCCTGCACCACGCTCACTTCCTTGCCGACGCCCGCGACATTCGAGACCTTGCGGATCAACTGGCGATGCGCGATCTGAGGCAGATCGAGTGCCTGCGGCACGCTCAACACGCGCCCCGCGGGTACGCCGGCTTTGTTGAGCTGATCTTCCCAGTACACAGCCGGTTGCTGGCGGAGCTCAGTTTCGATCAGCAGCGTCAGCACTTCCCGATTGCGCTTGCGAGATTCGCGCGTCAGGAAGCGAGGATCGCCGACGAGATCCGGCCGCTCGATGAGCTTCGCCAGTGACGCAAACTGATCGTCGGTATTCGCAGCGATGTTCAACAGGCCCGCGCCCGTTCTGAACGTACCCGACGGCGCAGCCGTGAAGTTGTCGTTGCCAATGGGCTCGGGCTCGAGACCCGCGATCAGATAATTCGAGACGATCCAGCCCATGGTTGCGATGGTGGAATCGAGCATGGAGACGTCGATGAAGCGGCCCTCCCCCGTGCGTTCCCGCCCCACGAGTGCACTGGAGATGGCGAAGGCTGCAGTCAGTCCGCCAATGCTGTCGCTTACGGGATAGCCCACGCGATAGGGAGCGTTGTGACGATCGCCGGTAATGCTCATCACACCCGACATGCCCTGCACGATCTGGTCATAGGCCGGCGCCTCGCGCATCGGCCCTTCCTGACCGAAGCCGCTGATCGCGCAGTAGACCAATTTGGGATTGATGCCGGCGAGCGCGTTGTAGCCCAGGCCGAGTCGATCCATCACGCCGGGCCGAAAGTTCTCGACCAGCACATCGGCGCTGCGCACCAGCCGGCGGAAGATTTCTTTGCCGCCTTCGAGCTTCAGATTCAGCGTCATGGATTTCTTGCCGCCGTTCTGTGCAATGAACGATGCGCCCATGAGCTGCTGGCTCAACTCCAGGTCGGCCCCGAGCTGACGCGCGAGGTCGCCGGCACCCGGCACCTCGACCTTGATGACCTCGGCGCCCGACAGCGCAAGCTGATACGAGCAGAACGGCCCGGCCAATACATTGGTGATATCGATGACGCGGATCCCGGACAGCACTGCCGTCATGAAGACTTCCTCGCTGGGCCACTGGCAATCCAGACACATTTGGTGTCCAGGTACTCGCGGATCGCATCGACGCCAGACTCACGCCCGACACCGGAGCGTTTCATCCCGCCGAACGGTGCGGTGAAGCTGGTCGCACGATAGTTGTTCACCCAGACGGTGCCGGCCTTGAGCTTCGCGGTCATCGACATCGCGCGATCCACATCCTTCGTCCAGACCGCGGCGGCCAGGCCGAATGCCACGTCGTTAGCGATCCGCAAAGCGTCCGCCTCGTCTTCAAACGGAATCACGCAAAGCACAGGACCGAAGACTTCTTCCTGCGCGATCCGCATGCGCATGTCGACGTTGGTGAAGATGGTGGGCTCGATGAACTGGCCCGCACCGAGATCGGTACGCGCCTGGCCGCCCGCGACACAGCGCGCGCCCTCGGCTTTTGCGATATCGATGTACTTGAGGATCTTTTCGAACTGAGGACGCGTGGCGATCGGGCCGACCTGCGTCTCGGCCAAGGTGGGATCGCCCAATCGCAGCCCTTTGGTGAATGCGACCAGACGCTCGACGAACTGGTCGTGGATGGACCGTTGTAGCAACAGCCGAGAGCCCGCCTGACAGCTCTGTCCCGACGCGGCGAAGATGCCGGCGAACACGCCGTTCAATGCCTGATCGAAATCGGCATCTTCGAAGATGATATTCGGCGACTTGCCACCCAGCTCCAGCGTGACCGTCTTCAAGCCACGCGCGGCGAGCTCGTAGACGCGAACGCCGGCCGCCTCGCCGCCGGTAAAGCCAATGTGAGCAACATCGGGATGCGAAACCAGCGGCGCGCCGACTTCATCGCCAAAGCCCGTCACCACATTCACGACGCCGTCCGGGAAACCGGCGCGTCGAAACAAATCGGCGAACTCGACGATCGCACAGGAAGTGAACTCGGAAGGCTTGATGACCGCTGTGCATCCCGCGGCGAGCGCCGGCGCCAACTTCCAACTCGTCAGCGTCAGAGGCGAGTTCCAGGGTGTGATGATGCCAACGACGCCCTTGGCCTCGTAGCGAATGTAGGTGAGCGCGCCGCCTTTATCGTTCGGCACGACATGACCTTGCACCTTGTCGGCAAGGCCGGCGTAGTAATGAAAATATTCGCCGACGTAGCGGACTTGCGAGTTGACCTCCGAGGCCAATTTGCCGTTATCGCGCTGTTCGATCTGCGCCAGGCGCGGCGCCTCTTCGATGATGAGATCGGCAACCTTGCGCAGTAACGCCGCTCGCTTCGACGCCGTGATTTCAGACCACGCTGGATTCGCGAACGCCGATTTCGCCGCGCTTACTGCCGCCGCCACATCGTCGGCATTACCGCGTGCCACCTCCGCCCAAGCCTCGCCCGTGTACGGATTTTCACTCGCGAGGTAGCTCCCGCCGCGCGGCGCTGTCTCCTTGCCGCCTATGTAGTGCCCATAGCGTCTCATTTATTCGGCCCGCAGCCGTCCGCACTCATCGAGACGATGAGAATCCCCGCGGCGGCCGGACGGTAGAGTAGCCCTTTATGGACTAACTAGTCCATACGCGTGTACCATTTGGTTCATAGTGACCGCCGCCGGGCCGCGCATGCATCCTGAATATTCCCTCGCCTATCTCACTGTGCTGGGCATGGCCCCACCCCGCATGGTCGCCGTCGCAGCCAAGGCGGGCTACACCTACGTTGGCCTACGGCCCAGCGCCGTCACAGACGACGAGCCGCGCTATCCGCTGCATCGGGATCGCGCGATGTTGTTGGAAACAAAGCGGCAGCTCGCGGCCACCGGCGTGCGGGTGCTGGATGTAGAGCTCATTCGCCTGACGCCGGACTTCGATGTCCACGAGCAAGATGCGCTGCTCGACGCGAGCGCCGAACTCGGCGCCCGACATCTCATCGCTCAGGGCTCCGATTCAAACCTGGAGCGCGTTACCGAGCATTTCGCCCAACTGTGTGACGCCGCGGCCAAGCGTAATCTGACCGCCGATATCGAGTTTGTGACGTGGACGGAGACAGCTGATCTCGCGCGCGCCGCTGCGATCGTTCGAGGCGCCGCCCGAAGCAACGGCGGGTTACTGATCGATACGCTGCACTTCTCACGCTCCAACGAGGACGTCGCCGAACTCGCCAAACTGCCAGGGTCATGGTTCCACTACGCGCAAGTCTGCGATGCGCCGAGCGAGCCGCCCAAAACACTGGACGGATTGATCTTCGCCGCTCGCAACGACCGGATGTTTCCTGGCGCGGGCGGCCTGGATCTGCAGGGCATCCTCGGCGCCCTGCCCCCGGGGATTCCCTATTCGCTCGAAATCCCCACGACGGCGCTGGCGAAAAAGGTGGGATTGGAAGAATGCGCGCGGCTCGCCATCGAGAGCGCGAAGGACTTCTTCGCAGCCAAGACGTTGCGCCAGCCGCCATCGACGCCGTCGCCGCGCCGCTTGCATCACTGAGAAAACGCAGGCGCCGAGGAGCGTTCTGCCCCTCGGCGCCCGACCAAACATCAGAAGTTCAGCTGCAGACCGGCGTAATAGTAACGACCCAGGATGTCGTACGTGCCCGGCTGCGTCTGACCGATGGTGCCGCCAACGATCGGCGGTTCCTCGTCGGCGATATTATTGACGCCGCCACGGAACAGGATGCCGTCGTTCAGGCGATAGGCCAGCGTCAGATCGAACAAGTCATAGGCCGGCACACCGGGCGCCGGGCTCGCCGGCCGAGTCACCGCCGTCACATCATCCATCGAGGGCAGATGCCGCCACCGCACGCCCGCCTCGAAATTCGTGAGCCGATACGTCACGGACATCAATGTCTTCCAGTCCGGCAGCGGAATGCCGCCGTTCTGCGTGCCGTCGATGGTGCCCGCGAACTCCTGCCAGGCCGAGCCTTCGAGCAGTTGCACTTCATAGGAGTTCGTGAAGTTCGCGACCAGATTCACATCGAGGTTGCCCGGACCAGCCGGGAACTGCCAGTCGATCTGCGCATCGACGCCGCTGGTGCGCAAGCCGCCGAGATTGAAGTACGGGGTCGCGATGATGTCGACGCCGCCCGTCGTGGCGTTGCGTTGAATGATGCCGCAGTAGACGTTGGCGGCATCGTACGTAGGATTGCTGCCGTCGAGGTTGTAGCACTTGCTGAGCGCCGTGCCGCCACTGACCGGCCCGATCACATCGGTGATATCGATGTCGTAGTAGTCCACCGAGATCGACACATCCGAGAACAGCGGAGCATCGAACGCCGGACGCCACACGGCGCCGAAGGTGATCGTGTCCGCTTCTTCGGGCGTCAACTCGGTGTTGCCGCTGTTGATCACGCCGATAGCCACCGTCGTGTACTGATACGTGTCCGCGATCTGCCCCGGAACACCAGTCGCCACGCAGAGCGCTCGAACTGCTGCCCCATTGGCGCCAGTGCGCGCGGACGAACGCACGTCGCACGGATCGCCTTGCCCTGGCGGCGAGCCGATCTGCGCCTGCGCCCCGAGTCGGTTGTACAACTCGCCAATATTTGGCGCGCGAATCGCATGCTCGAAGCCGCCTCGGAACGAGAAGCCGCGGAACGGCTCCCACAGACCGTCAGCCTTGTAGGTTTCAACTCTGCCCGAGACATCGTAGTCGGAGACGCGGAAACCCAGGTTCAAATCCAGGCGATGCGCGAACGCCTTGTCTTTCAGCAGCGGCACGAGCAACTCGAGCGCCGCCTCTTTCACATCGCTCGAGCCGTCCGCAGGATAGGTCTGCAATGTGCCGATGATGTCGAGATTCTCGCGCGACGGATCGGGATCGAACTCGAACTTGTTCTCGCGAGTATCCAGAGTGAACGCGAACTTCAAGTCGCCGGCAGGCATGGCGAACAGCGAACCTTTGACGCTCGCTTCGAAGATGGTCTGTGTCAGCTGCGTGTAGTCGTGAGTCTCGGCTTCGAGGTATTCACGGCACTCCTGTGAAACGTTCGTCGAGTTCCCGAAGCCGAAGGGATTGAAGCCGCCCGCGCAAATCGATGCGCCACCGTCTGCAGCGTACAGCAGCGTGCGCATGCGAGAGTTGAGGATCGCCTTGTCTTGCGTTTCGACCAGATCGGTCGAGTCATACGACCCGTAGATGTCCCACTGCCAGTCCTTGAACGGCAGATCGCCCCGCACGCCAAAGATATATTGGCCGACCGTGAAGTCGGATGGGAAGGCGCGCGCTTCCAATCCCATGAAGCGCTGGTTGATGGTGAAGTCGGCCGTCGGATTCGGCCGCGATGCCAGAATCGTGCGCAGGTCATTCGGAATAAAGGGATTCGTTACCGGCACGGTCGGCACCACGTACAGCGTCGGTGTCCAGCCCACCTGCCCGGTCGCGGTCGTGCGGTTGTAAAGGAACTGGCCGTACGCTTCGATGTGCTCGGTCACGTCATAGTCGAACTTGCCGAAGAACGACTTGCGCTCCATCGGATTGACGATGTACTCCTGATACGTGACCGGCTGGCGAACATTGTTGCCGGTGGTGCTGAAGTACTCGGTGGTCGGGCCCTTGTAGTTGATCACGCCGATCTGGCCGAACAGCGAACCGTCGTCGTTCACGCCCAGTGAACGAGAGTTGAGCACAGCCCCCGGCGCCACACCGTACTGGGCAAACACCGTGTTGAGCGCGGCCTGCGTCGGCAAGTTGGTGGGTGACGGCACGTAGGTGCCATTCGCGATGAACGAGGACAACACGCCGAGCTGATAGAAATCCCGATCTTTACCGAACAGCACATCGCGATCGGTGTAGCCGGCCGACAGCATCACGTTGCCGCGGCCCTCCTCGATCTGGAAGCCAGCGGTGATGCCCACATCGGTGGTATTCGCGTCGCCACGATCGCTGATGCCCGAGCGCAGGTCGATCTGCACGCCGTCGACGCGGCGCTTGGTCTTGAAGTTGACGACACCCGACATCGCGTCCGAACCGTACACGGCCGACGCACCGCCCGTGATCGTTTCCACCCCTTCGAGGATGAACTGCGGAATCAAGTTAACGTCGACGACAGCATTCGCATTCGACAGCGGCAGGCGCCGACCGTCGAGCAACACCAGGTTGCGCTGCTCGCCGAGGCCGCGCAGATTCAGCGATGCACGTCCCGCCAGCGCGACTGCGCCGATCGTGCTCTGCGTCTGGCCCTGCACGAACTGCGGCAGCTGATTCAACGCGTTCTCGATGTTGACCGTGCCGGTCTGAGTGATGGCCGCCTCGCCGAACGTGACGATCGGGCTGCTCGATGAATAATCCGGCCGCGAGATGCGCGAGCCTGTGACGACCAGCTCTTCGACTTCCTCGGTGGCGGCAGTGCTGGCCGGCTCGGCAGCCTGGCCGGAGGCAGCACCGGCGGTAAAGACGGCAAGGAAAGACGCAGCCTGCGCGGCAGCCATTGTTCTAATACGCATCGATTGCCCCCTGTCTTGACGATGTTCTCGAGCGCTCGCGCGTTTCCATTGCCCTGAAATGAAACATGGGCTCACGAGCGCATGCCAGCTTCGGGGGCGAGCGGATTTCCATTGAGTGTACGAACTAGTACGTTTGTGTCAAGAGCAGTACATCGGGCAGCATGCGCGTTGACATGTACGAAATGGTTCGTTTATGGTCGATCGACCGGCGCGTGCTCCGATGCGCCGGCGAACAGCAAACAAACGACGATGTAAGGGGGGCGTGCGAATGGAACATTTGCATGACGAGCGCATGCGCGCGGCCGCCGGCCATGAAGTCGTGACACCGATTACCTGCTCGCGCGGGCCGCCTCCGCCCTGACCCTTTCGATCCAGCGGCCATCAACCTCGTTGCGCCAAGTGCGGCGCTCTCTAGTCGCGCCCGACCGACGGACGCGCACAACGTGTCATGGAGATTTCGATGAAGCTCAAACTCGCCTTGTCTCTTGCGACTGCTGCGCTCGGTCTCGCCCCTATCGTTGCGAATGCCAGCGACGACTCGGACGAGCGCCGCGGCGGTCATCACCATCCCCGCCCTCGCGCTGCCGATCTCGATGATTGCTGCACGGCTGGCGACGCGGACTTTCCGAAAGTCGGCGGCAATCTTGGCAATCAGAACTACAGTCGGTTGAAACAGATCAATCGAGCGAAGCTGCGCAAGCTCGGCGCCGTGTGGCTGAACAAGATCGAAGGCGGCATGACTACTGGCACGAATCAGAGCACGCCTGTGGTCGTCGATGGCGTCATCTATATCGAATCGGCGCTTGGCAATGTGATCGCGGTCGACGGACGCACCGGACAGACCAAATGGAAATATCTGCAGACGCGCGGCACTCTCACGCGTCGCGGCGTCGCTGTGGGTCAAGGGTTGGTGTTCACGCTATCCGGCGACAACTACGTCGTCGCGCTCGACAAAGACACCGGCGAGGTCGTGTGGGAGCGGCAGCACGAAGGCTGGGGCAATGTGGAGAAAGTCGCCGTCGTTTATTACGGCGGTCGATTGTTCATCGGGACCAATGACGCCGATCGAAACGCGGCGCTGGCGCTCGACGCTACGACCGGTGACAAGCTCTGGCATTTCTGGGGCGCGCCCGGCCCGGGCGAGTTCGGCAATGACACCTGGGAAGGCGACACGTGGCAGGAAGCCGGCGCGGCTCCCTGGATTCATCCTGCCATCGACCCCGAGCTGAAAACCGTCTACTTCACGTTCGGGAATATTCGCGCGGGCTCGTCGCAAAATGGCTCGACGCGCGGCGGCGACAACTTGTTCGGCAACTCCATCGTCGCGCTCGACATGGATACCGGCGCCTACAAGTGGCACTTCCAGTCCGTCCATCACGACATCTGGGACATGGACAATGTGATGGCGCCGGTCATCGTCGACGCGAAGATCCGCGGACGCGATCGCAAACTCATCGTCTACGGCAGCAAGTCGGGCATGTACTACGTCCTCGATCGCCGCGACGGCAGCGCCCCGCTCGGCATCGACGAAGTACCCGTGGCGCAAGAGCCGCGACAGAAAACTTCGCCGACCCAGCCGTTCCCACGACAAGGCGCATGGACGGAAACCTGCGTCGTCGATCAGCCGCTGGGCACTGCAATTCCAGGCAATCCCAACCGTGCCGTCCCCAACTATGAGCGCGGTTGTATCTATCCGGCGCATTGGGATGTTCCGATCCTGTCGATTCCCGGTCACGGCGGCGGCGCGGACTGGAATCATCATTCGTTCAGCCACAGCACCGGGTTGATGTATACGGGCTTCGGCTACGTGGCCTCCGCTCATTCACTCACCGAATCGAGCAATGGCTTGCGTCCGCCGGGCGAGTACCAGACGGGTGGCATCGTCGCGGTCGATCCCAGCACCAATCGCATCCGTTGGAAGAAGCGCATGCCGTACTCGCTGGCGCACGGCAACGGCATTCTCACGACGGCGTCGGATCTGCTGTTCATCGGCCAGCCCGATGGCAATCTGCTCGCGCTCGATGCACGTAACGGCGAAGAGCTGTGGCGTTTCCAAACCGGCGCAGCCATCAGCGCGAGCCCGATCAGCTATGAGATCGACGGCGAACAGTACATTGCGATCTATGCCGGCGGCACCGGCATTCCTTACGGCAACTCAGCGCCGCGCGGCGACAATCTGTGGGCATTCAAGCTTGGCGGCAAACTCGCGGAAGCACCGACTCCACCTGCGCCCGTCGTGCGCCGGCCGGTGTCCGGCGGCCCTGTCGAAGGCAGTGTCGTTGCCAACACCATCGTCCTCGCTCGAACCTATAACGCTGCGACCAATACGGTTGGCACAACTGAGTCGACGGCGGTCAATGGCATGGCGCCGACTCACCTGCGCGTCGCGCCTGGCACGATTGTGACCTTCACCAATCCGGCCACGAACCTCAACACCCACTGCGCCACGCAGTTCTTCGAAGGCTTGTTCAACTTCCGTCTCGCGCCCGGCGACTCGGCGACGTATCGGTTCGATCAGCCCGGCGAATATTTCTTCAACGACTGCTTCAGCCCGCGCCCGACCGGCAAGGTGGAAGTCGTGCAGCCAACCAACAACCAATAGGGGATACAAACATGACGAATAAACCGGCTCTGTCGCGAGCAGCGTGGCTTGCCGCCGCGACATTGGGACTTTCATTGCCAGCGGTCGCCGGCGATCGCGGCTATGACGACGACGATCATTACGATCGCCACGACAAGAACAGCAGCTACGATCCCGCGTACAACGTTTGTCGAGGCGTCGATCCACGTTGCTATCACGACTGGGCGGCGGCCGAGCGCGAAGGCAATCGCGTGCTGATTTACTCGCGCACCGCCGGGCCGCGGCACGCGAATCTCGGCCCTCGTCTTGCGGCTGGATTGAACCCGGCGCTCGGGGCCGGCAACGTGGTGCAGAACGCACTCAAGAGCTGGCTCGAACAGGAAGGCATCGAAGTCGACTGGACCGAAGATGTCACGCGCCTGTCCAATTTGCATCGCTACAAGGCCGTGATCTTTGCCAGCACGACTCGCGACACACTGCAGGCGCACGGCCGCGCGATCGATCCAGCGCTCGCGGTCAATACCTCTACCAGCGCGCACCTGGATGCGGCAAAGACTGCGCTTCGACAATACATCCGCGCTGGCGGCGGATTCGTCGGCATCCACAATGCGTTTGGCACGGAGTACAACTGGCCTTGGTACGAAGGACTGCTCGGCAACGCCAACTACTACGATCACGGCGCGAATCAGGACGGCATGGTGAAGATCGTCTCGCGCAACGATTCATCCACCAATGGCCTGCCGAAGACCTGGCCCTTCCGCGATGAGTGGTACAACCTCGAGCCCTTCCCCACGCGCGTGAAGTTCCTCGCGACGGTTGACGAAAACACGCTGGCCACGCGTCGTGAGTTGCATCCGGGCCATGGTGACTTTCATCCCGTGACATGGTGCCAGTACTACGACGGCGGCCGCTCCTGGGTCACGACCCTGGGCCACGATGGCGCGGCATTTACCGACGGCTCCGGCTTCCCTGGCCAGCCGCAGTTCAAACAGATGATCGTGAATGGCATCAAGTCGGCGATGGGGTTGGCGCCGTTCTGCACGAGTGGACGTTGATTCGATGCGCTTTGAGCGTGCCCTGCTGGCTGTCCTGATCGGCGTCGGCATCAGCTCTCACGGCGCGGCGGATGAGCGCAAACTTTCATTCGCCGCGCCGGCTGGGCTGACCGTCGTCAACGACCATCTCTACTTTGGCGCGTCCGATCCCGACACCGGCTTCGAACTGTGGATGTCCGACGGTACCGAGGCCGGCACGCGTCAGGTCAAGGACATTCGCCCCGGCTTCCGCGGCTCGTATCCCGCCTTCATCACATCGTTCCGCGATCGCGTCTTCTTCGCGGCGGACGACGGCGCGAACGGCATCGAGCTGTGGACAACGAATGGAAGTGCGCAAGGCACGGCGCTCGTCAAAGACGTCCAGCCAGGACCAAACGCATCGACACCTAACAGTCTCACCGTCGCCGGCGACCACCTCTATTTCGTCGCCGACGACGGCCAGCATGGGCATGAGCTATGGCGAACCGACGGCACGGCCGACGCCACCAGCCTCGTCGCCGATATCTCGCCAGGATCGGCGGGTTCCGTGCCCCGCCACCTCACCGCAGCTGGCAATCATCTCTTCTTTGTCGCAAGCGACCCTGCCGCGGGGACGGAAGTCTGGGTCACCGACGGCACACCGTCCGGTACGCGCCGCGTTAGCGACATCAATCCCGGCTCATCGGACACCACCGTGCATTCCTTGACCGCGCTCAATGATTTTCTCGTGGTTGTCGCCGCCGATGAGGCTCACGGCATCGAGCTCTGGCGCACAGACGCGCAGGCAAACACACGATTGATTAAAGATATCCGCCCCGGCCCGGCCGCCTCGCGACCGCGCTATCTGCAGCGACTCAACGATCGCATCTACTTTCAAGCCGACGACGGCAAGCACGGCTTCGAGCTGTGGCGCACCGATGGCACGGAACGAGGCACGCAGCTGGTCAAGGACATTCGACCCGGCGTCGAAAGCTCACTGCCCAGTCATCTCGCCGTCGTGGACAACGTTCTCTTCTTCGCAGCGATGGATGGAAAGCACGGCGTCGAACTGTGGCAAAGCGACGGCACAACGAGCGGTACGCGCCTCACGGGCGACATCAACGCAGGAACGGACAGCTCATCGCCGGGCCAACTCACCGCCATCGGCGATGCCCTCTACTTCGCAGCGGGCACGCCGGCGCACGGCTGGGAACTCTGGAGCGCGAACAAACGCACCCAAGCACTCTCGATGATGACGGACGTCCGGGCCGGAAAAGATAGCGCCTACCCGCACGAATTTGTCGCCCTCGGCAAGCACATCGCGTTCGTCGCCGACGACGATCGAGGCCAGGCGCGGCTCTGGATACTCAAGCCGAATGGAGAAACGTCGCTACTCCATTCAGGAACATCTGCACGCTGATCATCACCAGCACCATGCCCATCAAGCGCTCCATGGCAATCAGGCCACGCTCGCCGAGCGCTCGATAAAAGAACGGCGCCGCGATCAGGATGGCCGCGGTCGCCGACCACGCGATCGTCGTCGCAAGCCACAGTTGGAACGTGCTCTCGGCGGTCGCCCGGAGCAGCAGCAAGGTCGCCAGCGTCGAGGGCCCGGCGATCAGCGGAATCGCCAGCGGCACCACCAGCGGCTCGTCGTCGCCCGCCTCGTCATGCCCACCGGGCGCGGGGAAGATCATGCGCAGCGCAATCAGGAACAACACGATGCCGCCAGCGATGCTGATCGTCTCCTGCTTGATCTGCAGCAGTGTCAGCGCCTTGTCACCCACCAGCATGAAGAAGATCAGGACCACGTACGCGATCAACACCTCGCGCACCAACACTTTCCGCCGCCGCTCCGGCGGCACTCGCTTGAGCACGGCCAGGAACACCGGCACGTTGCCCAGCGGGTCCATGATCAGCCAAAGCGTGATGACGGCGGAAAGAATGTCCATCCGCCCAGGATCTCACAAACGGGCGGAGCGCGACTATGGGAGCGGCCCTAGCGCCGCAACGGAAACATCGCCCGCACCTGCGGATCGCGCAGCCACAGGCCGCCCCACATGAATAGGCCGAGGTAGATGCTGAAGAGCTGGTGACTGGACAGCGGGTTGCCGGTCCGGATCTGAGTGGCCATGGCGCCGCCGAACACGCCCATGAACAGGATGGCGCCCAGGATGTTGGTGCGGGGATAGAGATAAAGCACCAGGCATACGAGCTCGAGAATACCGATGCCGAAGGCGTAGCCCGGCGGCCAGCCGAGCTGATTCATGGTCTCCTCGGCCACCGGCATGCCGAGCAGCTTGGGCGTAACCGATGCCCCCAGGATAAACAGCGCGAACAGCGCCGTGAGCACCCGGCCCGTCCAGATCGTCGGCGTCGCTTTCATGGTCCCTCCCGCCGGTGGCGGTGTTGGTCGAAAAAGAGGATTCGACCCTAGGACGCTCTTAGTAGGCGACTTCCGACAACTGCACGGATCAAAAAAGCGGGATCAGCCGAAGCGGCGAAACAGGCGGATGAGGGAGTTGACCTTGGGCTGCGGCTTCGGCTCGGGCCGATACGCCTGGGTGCGGATCGTCCGCTCGCGCCACTCGAAATACGAAGGGCTCGACGGCGTATCGTCCTCATCGATCAGGGAGAGACGATCGATTCGTGAGCGAGAGCGGCCGCGAGCTTGGTTTTGCATGGGCGCCAACTTAGGGCAGCCCCCGCCCCGCCTGAATAGGGCGGCCGCTGAACGCACTCTGCGGCGCCCACTCTCTGCAGAAATTTCCGGTGCGCTCGCGGTACCTATTGGAGCAGCGGCAATTGCTGGGCAGACTTCATCCCGGAATCATGATCGCCCGAAATCTCATATCGGTCATTTTGCTCGCGGTTGTACTGCTGGCGTCGGGCGGTTGCGCGACGCTTCAAGGTCGCGATCCATTGCAGGTAACGGTTGCCGGAATCGAGCCGCTCCAGGGCCAGGGGCTGGAGCTGCGCATGCTCGTGAAGCTGCGCGTACAGAATCCAAACGACACGCCGGTCAACTACAACGGGGTGGCGGTCGAAATGAACGTACAGGGAAAAACTTTCGCCACCGGCGTCAGCGACGCCGATGGGAATGTGCCGCGCTTCGGCGACGCCATCGTCAGCGTGCCGGTGACCGTCTCCGCGTTCCGAATGGCAGGTCAGGCAGTCGAAATGATCCGGCGCGGTGGCAGCGGGCCGATTGCCTATGAATTGAAAGGCAAGCTCAACGGGTCGACCTTCAACAGCATCCGGTTCCGCACGCAAGGTGAATTCGACCTGCCAGCACCGGCTACGGACAGGGACGACAGGGGCTGATCGACGATCAGCCCCGAAGGTACTGCTCACTCCCACTCGATCGTGGCCGGCGGCTTCCCCGAAATGTCGTACGTCACTCGCGAAATCCCATCGACCTCGTTACAGATCCGCCGCGCCACGAGATCCAGGAACTCGTAAGGCAGGCGCGACCAGCGAGCGGTCATGAAGTCGATGGTCTCGACGGCGCGCAGGGCGATGACGTAGTCATAGCGACGGCCGTCGCCCATCACAGCGACCGAGCGTACGGGCAGGAACACCGCGAACGCCTGGCTGGTGCGATCGTAGAGATCGTGCTTGCGCAGTTCGTCGAGGAAGATCGTGTCGGCCTTGCGGAGCAGATCGGCATATTGCTTCGTCACTTCGCCAAGGATGCGCACGCCCAAGCCCGGACCAGGGAACGGATGGCGATACACCATCTCGCGCGGCAGGCCGAGCTCGACGCCGAGCTTGCGCACTTCGTCCTTGAACAGCTCGCGCAGCGGCTCGCACAGCTTGAGATTCATCTTCTCGGGCAGGCCGCCGACGTTGTGATGGCTCTTGATCACGTGCGCCTTGCCGGTGCGCGAACCGGCGGACTCGATGACGTCGGGATAGATCGTGCCCTGCGCGAGCCAGCGAATGCCCTGCAGCTTGGCGGCCTCTTCTTCGAACACTTCGACGAACAGACGGCCGATGATCTTGCGCTTGCGCTCCGGATCCACTTCGCCCTTCAACGCCGTGAGGAAACGTTCCTCGGCATTGACGCGAATGACGCGCACGCCCATGTGCTGAGCAAACGTTTCCATCACCTGGTCGCCTTCGCCCTGCCGCAGCAGGCCGTGATCGACGAACACGCAGGTGAGCTGATCGCCGATCGCACGATGTAACAGCGCGCCGACGACGGAAGAATCGACGCCGCCCGACAAACCGAGCAGCACGTTGTCGCGACCGACTTGCTCGCGCACCCGGGCGATGGAATCAGTAATGATATTGCCCGGGCTCCAGCGCGCCTCGCAGCCGCAGATCTCGCGCACGAAGCGTTCGAGGATCTTTTCGCCCTGAAGCGTATGAGTGACTTCCGGGTGGAATTGAACCGCGTAGTAGTGTCGCGACTCATCGGCCATCGCCGCGAGCGGCACGCTGTTGGTGAAGCCCACAGCCACGAAGCCCGGCGGCAACTCATCGACCTTATCGCCGTGACTCATCCACACATCGAGCAGCGGCCTGCCCTGCCCGTCCTTGTGATCGAACAGACCATCGAACAATTTGCACGGCGCCGACGAAGTCACCTGCGCATAGCCAAACTCGCGATGCGTGCCGGCGGTGACGCGGCCACCGAGCTGCGCCGCCATCGTCTGCATGCCGTAGCAGATGCCGAGCACCGGCACGCCGCTTTGAAACACCGCTTGCGGCGCCGTCGGACCTTTCGTGTCCGTGACCGATTCCGGACCGCCCGAGAGGATGATGCCCTTCGCACCAAACTCGCGTACCTCGGCATCCGTCACGTCCCAAGGAAGGATCTCGCAATACACGCCGCTTTCGCGGACGCGGCGAGCGATCAGCTGAGTGTATTGCGCGCCGAAATCGAGAATCAGAATGCGGTGCGCGTGGATATCCGAGCGAGGCAAATTATCGGCTGACACGGTAGTTGGGTGCTTCTTTTGTGATAGTCACATCGTGAACGTGGCTCTCGCGCACACCGGCGTTCGTGATGCGTACGAACTGGGGCCGCGTCCGCATCTCTTCGATGGTTTTGCAGCCGGTGTAGCCCATCGCTGCGCGCAGGCCGCCGGCCAGCTGGTGCAGGATGGTGACCACGGAACCCTTGTAGGGCACGCGGCCTTCGACGCCTTCCGGCACCAGCTTTTCCAGCTCGGCGGTGGCGTCCTGGAAATAACGGTCCTTGGAGCCGTGCGCCTGAGACATGGCGCCCAGCGAGCCCATGCCGCGATAAGACTTGTACGACGCGCCTTGATACAACTCGACTTCGCCCGGCGATTCTTCGGTGCCGGCGAACATGCCGCCGCACATCACCGAATTGGCGCCGGCGACCAGCGCCTTGGCGATATCGCCCGAGAAGCGGATGCCGCCGTCCGCGATCAGCGGCACGCCGGAATCCTTCAACGCGGCGGCGACGTTGGCCACCGCCGTGATCTGCGGCACGCCCACACCGGCCACGACACGCGTCGTGCAGATCGAGCCCGGGCCGATGCCGACCTTCACGCCGTCGGCGCCCGCTTCGACCAGCGCCAACGCAGCGTCGGCGGTCACGATGTTGCCGCCAATGACCTGCTGATCGCGCCAGGTCTTCTTGATCTCACGCACCATCTGGATCACGCCGCTCGAATGGCCGTGCGCGGTGTCGACGATGATCACGTCGACGCCGACTTCGCGGAGTGCGGCGACGCGCTTCATCGTGTCCGCACCGGTGCCGACAGCGGCGCCGACGCGCAGCGCGCCTCGATCGTCCTTGGCGGCACGCGGGAATTCGGTGGCCTTCTGGAAGTCCTTGACCGTGATCATGCCCTTCAAGTTGAAGTTGGCGTCCACGACCAGCACCTTCTCGATGCGATGCTTGTGGAGCAGCGCCAGCACTTCGTCCTTGGGCGCGTTCTCACGCACGGTGACCAGGCGCTCTTGCGGGGTCATGACGGTGGAGACCGGCGCGTCGAGCTTGGTTTCGAACCGCAGGTCGCGGTGGGTGACGATGCCGACCGCCTTGGAGCCGACCACGACCGGCACGCCGGAGATGTTCTTGGAGCGGGTCAGCTCCAGCACTTCGCGAATGGTCTTGTCGGGCGAGATGGTGATCGGGTCGTGGATCACGCCGCTTTCGAACTTCTTGACCTTGCCCACTTCGCGCGCCTGGGCTTCGACGCTCATGTTCTTGTGGATGATGCCGATGCCGCCTTCCTGCGCGATGGTGATCGCCAGGCGCGCCTCGGTGACGGTGTCCATGGCGGCGGACAGGATGGGCAGATTGAGTCGGATCGCGCGAGTGAGTTGCGTGCTTAGGTCAGCGTCGCGCGGCAGGAAATTGGAGTAAGCCGGGACCAGAAGCACGTCGTCGAAGGTGAGTGCTTCCTCGAGAATACGCATGGTGGAGCGCCCGCGGGTTATCGATGAAAGCACGCCATTGTACGCGGCGGAGCCCCTCCGGTAAATGTTCTGCCTGAAGCCGGGCATCGGGCCCGACAGGCAATGCCGGACGTGCGCGCCCGGGACGTAGGCTGTAGCCTTCCCGAAATGAATCGCGAACTGGAATTCGACTTCTCCATGCCGCCGCCGGCCCCGAAGCCGCCTGAGGAGACTACGCCCGCCCCGCCCCCGGCCGAGCCCGCTCCTGTGGCCAGGAAGGCCGCGACTCCGCCCGTCCGTAAGGCCGCCCGGGCGCCGGTGCGCGCGCCGATAGACGATATCGATGCAGCGACGCCCACCTCGACCGAGCCTGAACGCGATGTCTATACGCCCGGCCGGCTGAACAAGGAGGCCCGCATGCTGCTCGAGCGGGGCCTGCCGTCGCTCTGGATGGAGGGCGAGATCTCCAACCTGTCGCGCCCCTCCTCCGGGCACTGGTACTTCTCGCTCAAAGACGAGTCCGCCCAACTGCGATGCGCCATGTTCCGTCAAAAGAACCTCGGCGCTCGCTTCACCCCCAAGGACGGCATGCATGTACTGACGCGCGGACGCGTGAGCCTCTACGAGCCGCGCGGCGAGTATCAATTCATCGCCGACTACATGGAGGAAGCGGGCGAAGGCGTGCTCCGCCGACGTTTCGAGCAGCTGAAAAACAAGTTGGCCGCCGAAGGCCTGTTCGACGCGAATCGGAAGAAGCCGCTGCCTCGCCTGCCCCGCCGGATCGGCGTTGTCACCTCCCCGACGGGCGCGGCCGTTCGCGACGTGCTCAATATTCTGCGACGCCGGTTCTGCACGATCCCGGTGTTGATCTATCCGGTTCAGGTGCAAGGTGAGAGCGCGGCCGGCCAGATCGCGAGGACCATTCGGATGGCGTCGGCTCGTGCCGAGTGCGATGTGCTGATCGTCGCTCGCGGCGGTGGCTCGCTCGAGGACTTGTGGGCGTTCAACGAAGAAGCGGTCGCGCGCGCCATCTTCGATTGTCAGATTCCGGTCGTCTCCGGTGTCGGTCACGAAGTGGATTTCACCATCGCCGATTTCGTCGCCGACGTGCGTGCACCGACGCCCTCGGGTGCGGCGGAAATCGTCGCGCCCGATTGCAATGAATGGACGCGCAGTGTCGATCTGCTCGGCCGTCGCGTGCGAACCGCGATGGTTCGAAACATGGCGTCTCGACAGCAACGGCTCGTGTGGCTGGAGCGGCGCCTGGCGCAAGTGCATCCGGGCGTGGAGCTACGTCAGAAGGCGCAGCGTCTGGATGATTTGGAGCAACGATTGAGTCGTTGCATCCGGCATGGGTTGTTTCAGCGCCGAAGCACGCTGGTAGAGCTCGCCGCACATCTTCGGCAGCGCTCGCCAGCTCTGCGCGTCGCCGATGCGCGCGGCAGATTGGAGATTGCACGCAAGACACTGGGTACGTCGTTGCAACGGCGCGTGAGCATGGCCGAGAGTCGGCTGCGTCACGCGGCCAGCAATCTGCGACAGCAGTCTCCGGCTGCTCGCATCGCCTCCTTGCACCGTCGAGTCGAGATTGCCGACCGGCGCATGGAGACGTCGTTGCAACGACAGCTGCGCAAGTTGGAAGCACGATTCACGCTCGCGGCCGGCAAGTTGAATACGGTAAGCCCGCTCGCGACCTTGCAGCGTGGCTATGCCATCGTCTCTGATGCTGACGGCACGGTCGTTACGGATGCCACGTCAGTGAACAAAGGCGACATCATTCAAACCCGTTTGTCCCGCGGCACCTTGCAGGCTCGCGTCGAGCAAATCACGCCGCATCGAGATGACGAGAACCAATGACCTCGACGATCCAGTCTCGCTTGCTTCGCTTCTCCGCTTCTTTGTTGCTGTTTGCCGGCTTCGCTGCCGGCGCCGCTGTGCTGCCGACGGAAAGCCGTGTTCCCGGCGGCATCGCGCTCGTGCCAGTGCCGGGCGGCGAGATGGCGCCCACGGTGATCTTCAATACGCACCGAGTCGCGGTCGTTCGCCGGAACGACCAATGGGTCGCCGTGGTCGGCATTCCGCTCGCGGAAAAGCCGGGTGAGCTGAAGGTGAAGGTCAGCACTCCGCAAGGCACGACCGAAGTGCCCTTTCGCATCACGGACAAGAAATATCGAACTCAGTATCTGACCATCAAGGATCAGCGCAAGGTCGAGCCGAATCCCGATGATTTGAAGCGCATTGGCCAGGAAACGAAGCGCTCGGACGCGGCGCTGTCCAAGTACACCGCGCTGGAGACGCCGTCACTGCAATTGGTGTCGCCCGTCGAAGGCGTGCGGTCCGACTCGTACGGCTCGCGCCGCGTGTTCAACGGCCAGCCCCGCAATCCCCACTCCGGCATGGACATCGCCGCTCCCAAAGGCACACCGATCAAATCGCCCGCCGCGGGCACGGTCGTGGAAGCCGGCGACTTCTTCTTCAACGGCAACACGCTCTACATCGATCACGGCGACGGCCTCGTGACCATGTACTGCCACCTCGACACCATCAAAGTAAAACCCGGCGACCGTGTCGACCAAGGCGAGCTGATCGGCACCGTCGGCGCCACCGGCCGCGTCACCGGCCCGCACCTCCACTGGGGCGTCGCGCTGAACCGCGCGATGGTGGATCCGGCGCTGTTTATCGGCAGCAAGTAGCTCGCCTCGCCGGCCGGAGGACCCACCCCCTGACCCCCTCCCGTGTACGGGAGGGGGAATTTGATTTTTCTTTTTTCTTTCCAGAGGCGGCCGGCTTTTATTGCCCATTCCCCTTCCGAGGAAGAAATAAAAAACCTAGTTCCCCCTCCCGTTCACGGGAGGGGGTTAGGGGGTGGGTCTTCAGGCCCAGTGGACCAATCAGGGATTCGCCAGCTTCAGCTCCGCCAGGAAGTCGGTGATCACCGGCCGGAAGCGGTCCATGTCGACCAGGAAGGAGTCGTGGCCCTGGATGGACGCGAGGCGGGCGAACTGCACGGTGCGGGTGCCGTTGCTCAGGCCGTCGGCGAGCTCTTGTTGTTGTTCGATGGGGAACAGCAGGTCGGTCTCGACGCCGATGATCAAGGCGCGCTCGACAGTGAACCGGCGCAGCGCTTCGGCGACCGAGCCGCCGTGGTCGGCGAGGTCGAACAGGTCCATGGCGCGCGAGATGTAGAGGTAGCAGTTCGGGTCGAACTGGCCGATGAATTTGACCGCGTGATTTTCCAGATACGACTCGACTTCGAAGTCGATGCCGAACGGATCGCCCGGCTTGCGCTCGGCGTTGGCGCGCTCGCGGCCGAAGCGTTGCAGCCATTCCTTCGCGGAACGATACGTGATCATGCCGAGCTTGCGAGCGAGGCGCATGCCCTGCACGGGAATCGCATCCGACGCATAGTTGCCTTCCAGCCAGGCGGGATCTTTGCGAATCATTTCCCGCTGCAGTGAGCGCAGGGCGATTGCGAATGGCGTCGAGCGCGCGGCGGAGGAAATGGAAACGAGCGCCCTCGCCCCTTCAGGAAACAAAGCGCAGTAAGCCAGCACCGTCATGCCGCCGAGCGACGGGCCGACGACGGCGGCGAGTTTCTTGATTCCAAGAGATGTGACGACTTCGTGGCCCGCGCGGGCGATGTCTTCCACCGTCAGCACGGGAAACGTCAGTCGATAGCACTGACCGGTGGCGGGATTGATGGACGTCGGCGAGGTAGAACCGAAAGGGCTGCCGAGCGAGTTCACGCAGATCACGAAGAAGCGGCGCGTATCGATCGGGCGGCCCGGGCCGATCATGTCTTCCCACCAGCCCGGCGCCGGATCCTCGGTGGAGGACGCCGCGTGCGCCGAGGGCGACAGGCCGGTGAAGATCAGAATGGCGTTGTCGTTGCAGAAACTCAGGTCGCCCCAGGTCTCATACGCGATCTGCACGTCCTGCAGAGCGCCGCCCCGCCGCATGGGAAATGGGCGGTCGAGGTTGAGAATTTTGCGGGCTGAAGCCATGAGGGAGTCCAGAACCGGATTGTTACGGGCAGTGTAAACCCGGCGCGTGACGATCGAACATTGCCGGGTGCTATATGCAAATGCCTAAGGTGGGCGTTGCTGGCCGGAAAACCCCACCCCCTGCCCCCTTCCGTGAACGGAAGGGCGACGCGCGTCAGCGCGCCTGACGTCAGCTCTTCTTGTGAGAGCGCTTCGCCCTGCGCTGCTCGGTGCGGCGCTGGCGAGGTGTCAGCGGATTCCGTTTACCTTTGAACGGATTGTCATCGGCACGGAACTGCACGCGCACCGGCGTACCTTCCAGCCGAAAGTTCTTACGGAAGACGTTCGCCAGATAGCGCTTGTATGCATCCGGGACGTGCTGGATCTGGTTGCCGTGAACCACGATGATGGGCGGGTTGCGCCCGCCCTGGTGCGCGTAGCGCAGCTTGATGCGACGGCCGCGAACCAGCGGCGGCTGGTGTTGCACCATCGCCGTTTCCAACACCCGCGTCAGCTCGGGCGTTGCCATCTCTCGCATCGACGCGTCGTACGCATGCTTCACGGCGCGCATCAACTCGCCCACGCCCGTGCCATGCAAGGCCGAAATAAAGTGCACCGGTGCGAAATCCAGGAACGGCAGACGCAAATCCAGGCCCGCGCGGATCTCATCTCGCTTGTCGGACGGAATGCCGTCCCACTTGTTGACCGCGATCAACAACGCGCGGCCGCGCTCGGCGACCATGCCGAACAAGCTCGCGTCCTGCTCAGTCACGGCATCGTGAGCATCGATCACGCCGATCACGACGTTGGCTGAATCGACCGCCTGCAGCGCCTTGATGACGCTGAACTTCTCGATCGCTTCCTCGACGCGGGCGCGGCGGCGCACGCCGGCGGTGTCGATCAATGTATACGTTTGGCCGTCGCGCTCGAATGGCACGAACACCGCATCGCGCGTGGTGCCGGGCTGGTCGAAGGAGATCAGCCGCTCTTCGCCGAGCAGGCGATTGATCAGCGTCGACTTGCCGACATTGGGTCGGCCAATGACCGCGACGCGAATGTCATCCTGTCCGCCCGCCGCAGCGGCGCCTTCGGGCAGCTCGATGCCTTCGAACACCTCATCCATCAGGCTCCGCACGCCATCGCCATGCTGAGCGGAGATCGCTTGAGGCTCGCCCAAGCCGAGCCCATAGAAGTCGGCGCCGGCCGTTGCCGAGTCGACACCCTCCGCCTTGTTGGCGAGCAGGAATACCTTCTTGTTCAGCTTGCGCAGCGTCTGCGCGATGTAGTGATCGTCCGGCGTCACGCCGGCGCGCGAATCGACCAGAAACAAAACGCGATCGGCCTCTTCGACCGCACGCAGCGCTTGCTTGACCATCTGCTGCTCGACGCCTCGGGCGTCGACAACGAGACCGCCGGTGTCGACGACGACATACGGAATCGAGCCGACTTTGCCGTAGCCGTAATTGCGGTCGCGCGTGAGGCCGGGCATGTCCGCGACGAGGGCGTCGCGGGTACGCGTGAGAAAGTTGAACAACGTCGATTTACCGACGTTGGGGCGACCGACCAGAGCGACGACAGGCAGCATGATGGATAACTGGAAATAACGGATGAGTGCGTGCTGCCTGAGCAGCGGCCCGGTCTCGATGAAGAGATTACTGGCCGCTGTCAGCTGTTTTGACTTCGCGGGCTTTGCTTTGGAACGCGAGCAGCTTGCCCGAGTCGGTCTGCACGAACACGCGCTCGTTGTCGCTGATCGCGGCGTTGGTGATGCGCTCGCCGTCCGTCTTCTGACGCGCGACGATGGCGCCCGTCGCCTTGTCGAGCCAGTGCAGATATCCCTCGAAGTCGCCGACGACCAGCGCATCGCCATCGATGGCCGGCGAGGTCAAGCCACGACGCTTCATCGTGTCCTGCTCCCACTGCACGGCGCCGTCACTGCGACGCATGGCGATCACCACGCTGTCCGCGTTGGTGAGATACAAGTTCTGCTCGTCCATCGTGAAGCCGCGATAGCTCGAAGCATCGCGCGCCCACCAGATCTGGCCGGAGTCACGCGCCAGCATGGCGACGCGGCCCTGGAAGCCGACGACGAAAATATCGTCGCCCGCGATGCGCGCCGGCGAATCGATGTCGGAGAGGCGTTCCAATTCGGTACGGCCGCGAGGCGAGTTCACGATCGTGTCCCACATCACTTCGCCGTTGCGCGGATCGATGGCCAGCACCTTGCCATTGTCGAAACCGGCGATGATGCGATCGCCTGCCAGCACCGGCGGCGCCGTACCACGCAACGTCAGCCTCGGCACCTGCTCATCGACGGCCCACTTGGTCGCGCCGTCGGTCGCCGACAGACCTTCGACGTGACCGTCGACGGTGCGGATCACGACCACGTCATTCACGATCAGCGGCTGAGCGAGGATTTCGCTCGCGATGGCTTTGCGCCAGCGTTGCGCGCCATTGCTGGCGTCGAGCGCGATGATGTCGCCGTCGCTCGAGCCCAGCACGACCAGACCATTGGCGACTTCAGGCCCCGCCGACAGCGCCAGCTTGGTCTTCGCGATCCAGTTGCGCTTGCCATTCGCGGCCGCCATGGCGATCACTTCGCCATCGTGAGAAGCGGCATACACGACACCGTCGACGACGATGGGCCGCAGCGCCAGGCGCATCCGCTCCGAATCGCCCCCGAGCCCCGCCGTCCAGACGCGATGCACGTCGCGCGTCGCCTTGATCTCGGTCAGCTCCGCGGGCGGATCGACCTCCTTGTCATTGTCGCAGCCGAGCATCACGAGCAAGGCCGTCGCGGCGGCGGCGATGCGCGCGCCACGATATAGACGATTCAAGGAAGTCTTCTTGTCGATCATGGCTGACCCTCGGCCGGCGCCGCCGGCTTGGTCTCGGGCGCGGCGGCTTTCTTATCGCCGCCCACGTCCTGCAGTTTCATTTCGAGCAAAGTACGGTCGATCGCACGATCGGCGCGCGGATCGATGTTAGCCGCGAGCGCAGCTGCATACTCGGCGCGCGCCCCTTCGACATTGCCTTTCGCAACCTGAGCATCGCCACGGATCTCACGAACCTGCGCAGCGAACGCACCGGCTTTCTCCGGATCCAACAGACTCAGCGCCTCGTCATGTTTGCCTTGCTGAATGAGCACACGAGCCACCCGCAAGCGCGCCACCCACGCGAGCTCCGCGTCGGCGGATTCATCGGCCACCGACCGCAGCAGCGGCAGAGCTTCATCGAACCTGCCGTCCTCGACGTGCTTCCGCGCCAGCAACAAGCGGGCCTGCTGCGTATACGGGGACTTCGCGTGATCGGCCGCGAGCGAGCTCAACGCGCGATTCGCCGCCTCCACGTCCTTCTTGTCCAGCGCGCCACGAAAGTCTTCGTACACCTTGGCAGCCGCGGCGGCCTGATTCGCGGTGTGAACCTTCCAGTACTGCCAGCCGCCCAGCAGCACCAGGCCCAGCACGATGCCGCCGAGAATCCAGGTCCAGTTCTCCCGCCACCAGTTGCGGAGCGCTTCTTCCTGATCGCGATCGGTCAGATATTCTTCGACCATGACTTGCCGTCTTGAATTGTAGTAAGGGTTGGAGACTTCAGCCTTCAGGTCAACGTTGTGCCAGGCGCGCGCCCAGCTCGTCGACCAGTCGCTCCCAGGCGACTTCCACCTGCGGCGCCTCTACCCGCAGGGACTTCAGACCAGCGACGCGCTTTTCAGTTTCCGAGTCGCCGAGAATCAGTGCCCAGGCCGCGCCGCTCTTGTCGGAGCGCTTGAGCTGCGACTTGAAACTGCCACCGCCACAGTTCATCTCGATGCGCAAACCGGGAATTTGGTCGCGCAGAGTTTCGGCAATTCGCAGCCCCTCGGCCTCGGCGCGCTGGCCGGCGATCACGAAATACACGTCCGGGGCCGGGGCCGGCACTTCGCCGTTCTGCACGCGGACCAGGTCCACGATGCGTTCCTGGCCCGCCGCCCAGCCGATCGCGGGCGTGGGCTTGCCGCCCAATTGCTCCACCAGGCCATCGTAGCGGCCGCCTGAACACACCGCCCCTTGCGAGCCGAGCTCGGTCGTCACCCACTCGAATACCGTGTGGGTGTAGTAGTCGAGACCGCGGACCAGCCGTGGATTCAAAACGTACTTCACTCCCAGCGCATCGAGGTGACGGCACAGCCCGCCGAAGTGCGTGCGCGATTCCTCATCCAGATGCTCGGTGAGGATCGGCGCGTTCCTGATGATGTCCTGCAGCTCCGGATTCTTGCTATCGAGAATGCGCAACGGGTTGCCATCCAGACGCTTCAGGCTGTCGGCATCCAGCTTCGACTTGTGAGCCGTGAAATATTCCACCAGCTTCTCGCGATATACGCGGCGCGAAGCCGGCGTGCCGAGCGAGTTCAGGTTCAGCTCCAGACGCTTCACGCCCGCCTGGGTCAGCAGGCGCGAGCTGAGCAATATCACTTCCGCATCGATGTCCGGGCCCGGATAACCGAAGGCCTCGACATCGAGCTGATTGAACTGCCGGAAGCGGCCACGCTGCGTGTTCTCGTGACGAAACATCGGGCCGGCGGTCCACACGCGTTGCGTTTGATTGTGCAGCAGACCGTTGCTGATCATGGCGCGCACGATGCCGGCGGTCGCCTCGGGGCGCAGCGTCAGCGAGTCGCCACTGGGATCGTCGAAGGTATACATTTCCTTCGACACGACGTCGGTGAACTCGCCGATGGAGCGCTTGAACAACCCGGTGTGCTCGACCAGCGGCAAACGGATTTCCTGATACGCGTAGGACGCGAAAATATCGCGCGCCAAAGTCTCCAGGCGCTGCCAGGCCGCCGTTTCGGCGGGCAGGATGTCGTTCATGCCTTTGGGCGGCTGGATCTGCTGCTGACTCACTCGACCGGAACCTCACCACTCGCCTGCGCGCTCATCATTTCCACGGTGCCATTCGCGGTGACCACGAATTTGGCCGCATCCCGCCCTGCCCTGCGTGGCACCACCACCGGACTATCGTTCACCTGGACGGTGACTGCGGACGCTTTGCCGAGCGTGACTCGTATCGGCGGCACGCCTGTCAGCGCGCTCACCTTGCCGCTCTCACCCAGCCCGAACATCAAACGTTTGCCGGTCGCGTCGTAGATCTCGGTCCATGACGCGTCGTTGAACTGCAGCCGCAACCGGACTTGTAGCGCCGCTGTTGGCGACGCTGTCGTCGCGGTCGCGGGCACCACGTTCGATACGGGCGGCGGTGGCTGAACCGCAGGCTCCGTTGAGTCCGCAGGCTCCGGCGGCAACGTCGATGGCAACGAACCCGCCTCGGTCACCGCTTCATCCGGAATCGACGTCTGCATCGGATCGCCCGGCGTGGACACCGTCGACCACAGCCACCAGCCCAAGCTCAGCGCGATCAACCCCACGCCCGACCACAACGGCCCGGCGAGCGAGCGACGTTCCATATCGATCGGCGCACTGGCCACCGACGCCGGAATCGGCGCGGGGATTTCCTGTACGCCGGTCAGCGCCTCGTAACGCTCGATGATGAGCTGCGGCGACAATCCCAACAGCGCGGCGTACTGTCGCAAATGTCCGCGCGCATACACCGCTGGACCCATTTGTTCGAAACGATTGTCCTCGATGGCCGCCACGACGCGCGCATCCAGGTGCAGCTCTTCGGCAATGTGCAGCTGAGTAAGCGAGCGCCGCTCGCGCTCCTTGCGCAACAATTCGCCGGGCGTCAGCGACGGGAGGGCCGGCTCCGCGGAGCTGGCCTGTGCGGTCTCTACCGCCGAGCTCTCGTTGCTGTTGCCAGCTGCATTCATCCAGGATTCCGCTCGGACTCGATCAACTCCTTGGTCTGAGCGGCCCTCGGGTATTCCAGCTTCAAACGCTCCGCATAATTCTTGGCTGCGGCCACGTTGCCGAGGCCGCGCTCGATGCGCACGCCCAACCACAGCGACGCCGGGCTGGTGCGGCCAACTTCAATGTAGCGCTCGAGAAAGCCACGCGCGGACAAATAATCGGTTTGCTTGTATTGCAGGTCGGCCATCTGGAACAGCGCTTCGCCGAACTTCGGCCGCACGGCCAGCGCCTTGCGCAGATTGGTCTCGGCGCCCTTCAGGTCGCCGCCATTGCGGGCGCAGTTGGCCGCGTTCAGATACGCAACTTCGGGCGTGCGATACAACGGATTGGTCGCGGCCTCGATCATCAGCTTTTCGCCGCGCGAGTGTTTGCCCCTCTGGCACAGAAACGCCCCGTAGTTGTTCTGCACTTCCGGATTCTTCGGATCGAGCGCCAGGCCCTTCGCGAAGTGCGATTCGGCTTTGTCGCTTTCGCCAAGGCGTTCGTACAGCATGCCGGCGGTGATCTGCGCCTGGGAGTTGCGCGGATTCTGCTCGACCGCCTTGTCGATCTTTTCCTTGGCCTGGTTCAGGTTGTTCTTGCGCAGATAATCGGTGCCGATCTGCAGATTGATTTCGGCGGCACGCTCGTTGTCCGGGGAGCCCAACTGCGTGCTACCAGTGCTCACGCAACCGGCGAGCGCGGCCGATAGCACCAGGAAAGCCACCGCCGTACTTCTCATTACTGCACCGCCACTGAGATCAGCTTCGAA
Source organism: Steroidobacter agaridevorans (assembly GCF_009932555.1). Taxonomy (GTDB): domain Bacteria; phylum Pseudomonadota; class Gammaproteobacteria; order Steroidobacterales; family Steroidobacteraceae; genus Steroidobacter; species Steroidobacter agaridevorans. Next base: position 218,087 of record NZ_BLJO01000003.1, on the reverse strand, counting down.
CCCAGACGAACTGTCGTACGGTCGTGCACGCGTCCCACCAGCTGGCCGCAGGCGGCATCGATGTCATCGCCGCGCGTCCGACGCGTCGTTGCGATCACTCCGTTCGCATTCAGAATGTCACGGAAGCGCTCGATGGCGGCGGCACTGGAACGTTTGTAACGCGTGCCCGGAAACGGATTGAACGGGATCAGATTGAGCTTGGCCGGCCGACCCTTGAGCAGGGCCACCAGCTCGTACGCGTGCTCAGGGTGATCGTTCACGCCGTCGAGCATGACGTATTCGAAAGTAATGCTGCGGGCGTTCTGTTTGTTGACGTACACCCAGCACGCATCCAGCAGCTCGGCGATCTTGTGCTTGCGATTGATCGGCACGAGCTCGTCGCGCAACGTGTCGTTCGGCGCATGCAACGACACCGCGAGCGCGCAGTTGGTTTCTTCAGCGAGCTTCAACATCTGCGGCACGAGACCTGAGGTGCTCACCGTGACGCGACGGCGCGAAATGTCGAAGCCCAGATCGTCCATGAGAATTTCAGTGGCTGGCACGACGTTGCGATAGTTCGCCAGCGGCTCGCCCATGCCCATGAACACGATGTTGGTGACGACGCGATCGCCGCCGTGCTGATAGCCGAGCTCCTTGTTCGCAAGCCACACCTGGCCGACGATCTCGGCGGCATTGAGATTGCGATTGAAGCCCTGCTGCGCGGTCGAGCAGAAGGTGCAGTCCATCGCACAGCCGACCTGGCTCGAGATGCACAGCGTGCCGCGGCCGGGCTCGGGGATGAACACCATCTCGATGCCCTGCTTCACGCCTTCACTCGTGTTCATCGCCAGCAGCCACTTGCGTGTGCCGTCGGCAGACACTTGAGTCATCGTGATTTCGGGCACCGCGACTTCGGCGACTTCGACGAGCTTCGCGCGGAAGCTCTTGGCCAGATCCGTCATCTGGTCGAAATCGGCAACGTGGCGCTTGTACAGCCACTTCATCAATTGCCGGGCGCGAAACGGCTTCTCGCCCATGTTCGCGACGAACGCCTCCAACTCGGCCCGTGTCAGACCCAGCAGGTTGGTTTTGGCGGTCGTCGCGTTCATGAGAGTGCCTGCAGTCGCGATCAACGCGTACGCGGGCAGATTTCGGTGTTCGAGAAGAAGTATGCGATCTCGATTTTCGCGTTGTCGAGGCTGTCCGAGCCGTGCACCGTGTTCTCGTCGATGCTGTTGGCCAGGTCGGCGCGGATCGTGCCCTTATCGGCCTTCTTCGGATCGGTGGCGCCCATCAGCTCGCGGTTCTTGGCCACCGCGTTTTCGCCTTCCAGCACCTGGAGCATCACCGGGCCGGAAATCATGAACTTGACCAGGTCCTTGAAGAACGGACGTTCTTTGTGGACCGCGTAGAAACCCTCGGCCTGCGCCTGGGTGAGCTGAACCATCTTGGCGGCAATGATCTTGAGGCCGGCCTGCTCGAAGCGGCGGTACACCTCACCGATCACGTTCTTTTGCACGCCGTCGGGTTTGACAATGGAAAAAGTGCGTTCGACCGCCATGGAATCGTCCCGTTAATTCAATGAATTGGAAAGAGTTTGCCGAACCTGACCAAGGCTGGTGTCGCCGGGCGGCGGCAATTGCGCGCGCGCAGTCTACCCGGCATGGCCGGGAGCAGCAAGAAAATGAATAGGGACGCGGAGTTAGGCAGTCCGCCTAACGACTTACACGCTGAAGCTCTCGCCGCAGCCGCATTCACCTTTCGCTTTCGGATTGCGGAAGCGGAAGGCCTCGTTCAGGCCCTGCTTCACGAAGTCCACCTCGGTGCCGTTGATGTAGTCGAGGCTGTCGCGGTCGACAATGACTTTGACCCCGCGGTCCTCGAACACCACGTCGTTGGAGCCGACGTCATCGGCATAGTTCACCACGTAGGCGAAGCCTGAACAGCCGGTCTTCTTGACCGCCAGGCGCAGCCCAAGGCCATGGCCCCTGCGTGTGAGGAAAGACTGGACACGATCGGCGGCGGCGGGAGTCAGTGAGATGCTCATAGCGTGTACAAGCGTGATGGCGGCGGCCTGCTGAATCAAGTGCGAGGGTCATGCCAATTCGGCCGACCCACATTCCAAGCGATGCCGATTATGGAATAAGCCGGGCCCAGGCTTCACTCAGGGCACGCACGGCGTCTTCGAGAATGAGAAGTCGGCCACGTTTTTCCAGCGGAAAACGCAGCGCCTGGTCGGCATCGCGCCAGCGCCAGGTGCGCAGCTGCTCGCGATTCAGCCCCACCAGCCGCTCGCTCAGCCAGGAGCCGGCGGCGATGCAATGAGGACACCCGTACGCTTCGAAACGCACCGCTTCGATTCGTTCGTCGGCGACGCGCGCACTGAGAACGAACATCGTGCCCTGCGCGACGCTGCCGGCCGTGCCTCGAATGACGCCCTCGCCCGCTTCGAAGTGCCCGCCGTTGCGCGGCTGCTCGAAGTGGTCGACGACGGTTGCAGAATATTCAGGTTCCATTTGGAACCAGGGCGCGCAACCGCCCGACCTCGCGGCTCACGATGGCGATGGCGCGATCGACGTCGTCCTCGGTCGTGAAGCGCCCCAAGCTGAACCGGATCGAGCTTTGCGCCAATTGATCGCTCCTGCCCAACGCTCGCAGCACGTACGACGCTTCATCCGAGCCCGATGCGCAGGCGGAGCCCGACGAGACCGCCAGCTCACGCAGCCCGAAGCGCAGGCTCTCGCCTTCGATGTTGTGGAAACAAACGTTGAGGACGCCCGCGACCCGCTCGGTGGGGTGGCCGTTCAGCTCCACGCCGCCGATGGCGAGCAGCCCCTTCAGCAGACGCTCCCGAAGCACCGAGATGCGCGCGACATCGGCCTCGCGCTCGCGCTCGCCGATCTCGAACGCCAGGCCCATGCCGACGATTTGATGCGTCGGCAACGTGCCCGAGCGCAATCCTGTTTCCTGGCCACCGCCATACGACAACGGCCGCAATCCCAGCGGCGGCCGGCGACGGACGTAGAGCACGCCGATGCCCTTCGGGCCGTACGCCTTGTGCGCGGTGAGCGACAACAGATCGATATTCATCGCCTCGACGTTGATTGGCAGTTTTCCCGCGCTCTGCGCGGCGTCCACATGGAACGCGACGCCTCGCTCGCGACAGATCGCGCCAATCGCGGCCACATCCTGAATCACGCCCGTCTCGTTGTTGACGTGCATGAGCGAGACCAGCTGCGTGTCCGGCCGTAACGCTTCACGAACCTGCTCGGACCGCACGATGCCGTCGGGACCGGGCTTGAGCCAGGTAACCTCGAACCCTTCCTTCTCGAGCTGCTTGAACGCATCGAGCACGGCTTTGTGCTCGGTGCGTGCGGTCACAACGTGACGACCGCGATCCGCATGGAACCGCGCGACGCCGAGGATTGCCAGGTTGTCCGACTCCGTCGCGCCCGACGTCCAGATGATGCACTCCGGGCGCGCACCGATCGCTGCCGCCACTTGCTGTCGCGCCTTCTCGATCATGGCGCGAGCACGAGTGCCGAACGTATGCCCCGACGAAGGATTGCCGTGCGCGCCGTCGGGGCGCAGGCATTCGATCATCAGCTCGGCGACGCGGGGGTCGACGGGCGTGGTGGCGGCGTAATCGAGGTAGATCGTCTTTGAAGGGGTCATGAGGAAGCGGTTTTCCCAGCGGTGCGCCGGCGCGATTGCACGGCGGTGAGAATGCCACGAAGGATATTCATTTCATTCTGATCGAGCCGCGAACGGTTGAACAAGCGACGGATGCGCGCCATCAGGTGCCCGCCGCCGGTGCGGTCGCGAAAATCGATCTCTTCCAGCACGCGCTCGAAGTGCTCGTACAACAGCTCCATCTCGCGTGCCGTCGCGAAAGGAACTTCGGGCGGCGGCATTGCGGGTGCGCCGGCGCGCGTCGCCAACATGATCTCGTATGCGATGACCTGGACCGCCATGCCGAGATTCAACGATGCGTAGTCCCCGGCGGTGGGAATGGTCACGAGCCGATGGCAGCGCGACAGCTCCACGTTGAGCAGCCCATACTTTTCCGAGCCGAACACGATCGCGACATTGCCGACCTGCCCCGCCTCGGCCACCAGCTGCGCGCATTCGCGCGGCTCGACCAGATCGAAGCTCATGTAGCGCTTGCGGGCGCTGGTGCCGACCACGAAGCCACAGTCGGCGATCGCGTCATCGAATTCCTCATGCACCCGGGCCGCATCCAGCACGTCGTCGGCGCCCGACGCGCGCGCGGTCGCCTCCGCATGAGGGAATGCCTTAGGCCGCACCAAGTGCAGCTCGCTCAGCCCCATGTTTTTCATGGCGCGGGCCACCGCGCCAATATTGCCGGGGTGGTTGGGATCGACCAGGACGACACGAATACTCATCGTAATGCGCTATTCTAGCGCCCCTTCGGACGGCACGCCGCCGTCATGCTCTTTACCAATTCCTGCCCCCTGCCCTGATCCGCTTTGGATCCGGGGCTCGTTTGTCGAGGTCGTTTTTCCATGCAGCCTTTGCTCAATATTGCCGTCCGCGCCGCCCGTCGTGCCGGAGAAGTCATCGTCCGCGGCATGAACCGCGTGCACCGTCTCGATATCCGCCAGAAGGGGCAGAACGATTTCGTCTCGGAGATCGACACCCAGGCCGAGATGGAAATCATCGATACGGTGCGCAAGAGCTACCCGGATCACGCCTTCCTCGCCGAGGAAAGCGGCTCGCACGGCGGCTCGATCCACAGCGAATTCGTGTGGATCATCGATCCGCTCGATGGCACCACCAACTATCTCCATGGTTTTCCGCAGTTCGCCGTTTCCATCGGCGTGCAACGTCGTGGGCGCATGGAACATGCGGTCGTTTACGACCCCTTGCGGCAGGAGCTGTTCACGGCGTCGCGCGGTGAAGGCGCGCAGCTCGATGGGCGGCGGATTCGAGTGAGTCCGCATGTGGGGTTGGAGCGGGCGTTGATTGGGACTGGCTTTCCTTATCGGACCAATCTGCATTGGATCGACCAGTACATGGCCATGTTCAAGGCGGTGACCCAGGCGACGGCGGGCATTCGCCGGCCGGGCGCGGCGGCGCTGGATCTGGCTTATGTGGCGGCGGGTCGGCTCGATGCGTTTTGGGAGTTTGGGTTGTCGCCTTGGGATACTGCGGCCGGGACTTTGTTGATTACTGAAGCGGGTGGGTTGGTGAGCTCGCTGCAAGGGACGGAATACAAGCAGGGCGGGAATATTCTGGCGGGGACGCCGAAGGTGCATGCGCCTTTGTTGGAGTTGTTGGCCCCTCACGTTCCTGCGGAACTCACCTGAGCTGCGCGCTTGCCGCTGCCCTTCGGGCGCGGCCGCGAAGAAACAGATAAATAGTTTTATTTTTTGCCCCTGCGGGGCGGCCCGGAGGCCGGCGACTTCTCGCCGGCCGCGAGGCAGATCGGAGTTCGGCGGTTCTGTTGCCGGCCGAGGCAAATCGGAGTTCGCGGTTCTGTTGCCGGCCGAGGCAAATCGGAGATCGGCGGTTCTGTTGCCGGCCGAGGCAAATCGGAGATCGGCGGTTCTCTTGCCCGGCTGCGAGCAATCGGAGCCCGCCGGTCCTCTCGGCTGCGAAGCAATTGAGTTCAGCGAATCCGGCAGGAGCGAAGCGAACTGCGCGGACCCGCGATCTTTGGCGCTTCGGTGACAGTTCAATCCCGGACTGGCGGAGCGGCATCTCCCCTAGCCCGTTCCTCCCCGGAGGGGAGGAACTAATTTTCTAATTCTTCAGGCCCGGCGCTCTGCCGAAGGCAGAGTCGCCGGACTCCGGGGCTTCAGTCCTGAGCGGGCGCGGGCGTCTTGGTGGCGCCGTTGCTGTGGCCGTTCTGGCCAAGGGGGCTGCGGCCGTAGCCGTAGACGGCGTACACCAGCAGGCCGATGCCGGCCCACACGAAGAACGTCAGCTGCGTACGCAGCGGCAGGGAGAACATCAGGAACGCGCAGCCTGCCATCGCGAGCGGCGCAACGATCCACACGCCGGGCGCGCGGAACGGGCGATGACGCTCCGGCTCGCGCTTGCGAAGGATCATCACACCGGCCGCCACCGTGAGGAACGCGAACAGCGTGCCGCTATTGGAAAGATCCGCCAGCACACCGACCGGGAAGAACGCGGCGAACACCGTCACCGCCAGGCCCGTAACAATCGTCACCACGTGCGGCGTATGGAACCGCGGATGAATCTTCGTGAGCTGCTCGTTGAACGGCAACAGCTTGTCTCGCGCCATCGCGAAGAAGATGCGCGTCTGGCCGAACAACATCATCAGGATCACCGACGGCAACGCCAGGAACGCCGCCAGGCCGATCAGCTTCGACACCGTCTTCCAGCCGATCTGATCGAGCACGTGCGCGAGCGGCTCGCCGCTGCACACCAGCTTGTCGGCGTTATCCGGCTGACGGCAGGCGATGGCGATATCCGCACTGCCCGGCTCGTAAGCGAGATTCGTGGCCGGATCGATGACCGGCTGCGCGCCGATCGTGCCCACCGCGCCGCCGGCGACCAGGATGTAGAAGATCGTGCAGATGACCAGAGAGCCGATCAGGCCGATCGGCATGTTGCGTTGAGGATTCTTGGTTTCTTCCGCCGCCGTTGAGACCGCATCGAAGCCGACGTAGGCGAAGAAGATGGACGCGGCGGCGCCCGCGATGCCCATGCCGGAAATCTCGCCCATGAAGCCGTTGGGCGAGAACGGCTCGAAGTTCTCCATGTTCATCACCGGCACCGCCAGGAAGATGAACAGCGTCAGCGCCGCGATCTTGATGGCGACCAGGATCGCGTTCACGGTGGCGCTCTCACGCGTGCCGAGCACCAGCAGGCTAGTCACGAGCAATGCGATCACCGCAGCCGGCACGTTCATGACGCCGCCGACGTGCATACCGCTGGTGAAGGCCGCCGGGATGTCTATGTCGAAGGATCGTTCCACCAAGCCGACGAAGTAGTTGGACCATCCCACCGACACCGCGCTCGCGGCGACGGCGTACTCGAGAATCAGCGCCCAGCCCACCATCCAGGCGATCACCTCGCCGAGCACGGCGTAGGAGTACGTGTAGGCGGAGCCCGAGACCGGCACCATCGCCGCCAGCTCCGCGTAGCACAGCGCGGTGACGGCGCAGACGAAGCCGGCGATCACGAACGACATCATCATGCCCGGACCGGCCTTTTGTGCGGCTTCGGCGGTGAGCACGAAGATACCCGTGCCGATCACGGCGCCGATGCCGAGCATGGTCAGCTGGAACGCGCCCAGGGTGCGCGTCAGCGATTTCTTCTCGGCGCTCTCGAGGATCAGTGCGAGAGGTTTGATACGCCAATTCATTATGTCGGTTTCCTCGGGTCTGTCGTGCCAGTGGTTAGACCGGAATCAAGGTGGAACAGCGCACTCCCCGTGCGGAGCGGATCATAGGCGCATCCGGCAGTGAACGTCACCCGACCTACGATAGGAAGACGCCAGAAACGTTCGCGCACCGCCGTGGCCCGCTGAGGCATTCCCTGGCACCACAACGGGGACAATATCTGTAAAGTCGCGCCCCAACGCTGTTGCATACAGAGTTTCGAGACTGCTCAGGCCGCCATGAATAATGTCTTAACCGTAATGTTCGGCGTCACGGTGACGCCGTGGAAGCTCATTGGCTACACCGGTGTGTTCCTGTTCGCCGGCCGCTGGTTCGTCCAGCTGGCCGCCTCGAAGGCCCACGGCAAGCCGGTCATGCCCACCCTGTTCTGGTACATGAGCGCCGCCGGCAGCGTGCTGCTGCTCGCCTATTTCATCTTCGGCAAGAACGACTCCGTCGGAGTCATGTCCAACCTTTTCCCGCTGTTCGTCGCGCTCTACAACTTATATCTGGATAGCAAGAACAAACAGCGCCCAGGCACCGCGGCCTGATCGCAACACTTCGGCGCTTTTCCTACTCTTCCTCGAGCTTCTTGCGCAGCTGGACCGGCTCTTCCTGGGGCCGGTTCATGCGCTTGCGCACCTGGATGTTGAGCATCTCCACCAGCACCGAGAACGCCATGGCGAAGTAGATGTAGCCCTTCGGGATGTGGAAGCCGAGGCCTTCGCCGACCAGCGCCACGCCGATCAGGATCAGGAACGACAGCGCCAGCATCTTGATGGTCGGATGACGATCGACGAAATCGCTGATCGGGCCGGCCAGGAACATCATCATCAGCACCGCGACGATCACCGCCGCGATCATGACTTCGACGTGATCGGCCATGCCGACCGCGGTGATCACGGAGTCGAGCGAGAACACGATGTCGATGATGGCGATCTGGATGATCACCGACATGAAGGACGCCCTGCCCTTCGCCTCGCGCTGTTCCTGTTCGCCTTCCAGGCTGCCGTGGATCTCGAGCGTGCTTTTCGCGATCAGGAACAGACCGCCGCCGAACAGGATCAGGTCGCGCCCCGAAACACCGCGGCCCAGGATCGAGAACAACTCCTCCGACAGCCCCATCACCCAGGTGATCGACAGCAGCAGCAGGATGCGCGTGATCATCGCGAGCGACAGGCCGATGGTGCGGCCTCGCGCGCGCTGCTCCGGCGGCAGGCGGCCCACCAGGATGGAAATGAAAATGATGTTGTCGATGCCGAGGACGATCTCCAGAGCCGTCAGCGTCAGGAACGCCAGCCACACCTGGGGATCAGTCAAGAATTCCACAATCCGAACCTCATGAGATGACAGTCACGACTCAATCGTTGCGCAGGTCGGGCGTACCCGACGCGGCCTCGCGCCGCGACACCCACAACGACGCAACGATGCCGATCGCCAGGAACCCGACGATCACGCCCAGCGAAATGGCGTGCGGGATCTCCAGATGATGATGCAGCATCATCTTCACGCCGACGAACGCCAGGATGAAGATCAGACTGAACTTGATGTACTTGAACATCATCATCAGGCCGGCGATCGCGAAGTACAGCGAGCGCAGTCCGAGAATGGCGAACGCGTTCGAAGTGAAGACGATGAACGGCTCCTGGGTCACCGCGAAGATCGCGGGAATGGAGTCGACCGCGAACACCACGTCGGCGAAATCGACCAGCAGCAAGGTGACGAACAGCGGCGTCGCATGGCGCGCGCCATCGACCATCGTGAAGAAGCGCTCGCCGTCGAGCTTGTCGGTGACCGGATAGACGCGGCGAGCCAGCCGCACCAGCACGCTCTTGCCCGGGTCGAACTGCTCTTCTTCGCTCTTCAGCATGCGCGCCGCCGAGAGCAGCAGAATCGCGCCGAAGACATAGAACATCCAGTCGAACGAATGGATCAGCGCCGCGCCGGCCGCGATCATCGCGCCGCGCAGCAGGATGGCGCCGACGATGCCCCAGAACAGCACCCGATACTGGAACTGCGGCGGAATCTTCATGTACGTGAAGATGATCGCGATCACGAAGATGTTGTCGACCGACAGCGACCATTCGAGCAGATAGCCGGTGATGTACTGAAGCGCCGCTTCAGTGCCGCTCGGCGCGTCGGGCGTGACGCGCCAGCCGAACCAGTGATGCTCGTAGACGCCGTACACCAGCGCGGAGAACGACAGCGCCACCAGGACCCAGACCACGGTCCAGCCGAGCGCCTGGCGGACGCTCATCTCCTTCGACTCCCGGTGCAGCACCACCAGATCCAGCGCCAGGACGCTCAGATACAGTGCGAAGAAGACCACCCAGACCATCAAGCTCATGGCTTAGCCGCTGCTGCTGTCGTTATTGCGGTATCCGCCACGGGGGCCTGGGGTTCCAAGGAGTTACGGCAAAGCGTCGAGTTCGGAGGTGTCTTTCTTCTGCTCGATCAGGTCGAGCGCCGACAGCTTCATGTCCAGCGCCAGCGCGCCGGCCACGTAAATCGAGGAATACGTGCCGACCAGGATGCCGATGGTCAGCGCCCACGAGAAGCCGCGCAGCGTCTCGCCGCCTTCGATCAGCAACACGACCACCACCAGCAAGGTGGCGCCCGACGTGATGATGGTTCGCGACAGCGTCTGGTTGATGGACGCGTCCATGACTTCTTCGGGGCTGGCCTTGCGCATCGAATGGAAATTCTCACGCACCCGGTCGAACACCACGACCGTGTCGTTCAGCGAGTAGCCGATGACGGCCAGGATCGCGGCCAGCACGGCGAGATCGAACGGAATGTCGCTGACGGCGAAGAAGCCCAGGATGATCAATGGATCGTGCAAGGTCGCGATGATGGCGCTGACGCCCATCTTCCATTGGAAGCGCCACCAGGTATAGATGCCGATCAACACGAACGTGAACAGAATCGCCAGGCCGCCCTGATTGGTCAGCTCCTCGCCGACCTGCGGACCGACCACCTCGGCGCGGCGCAGCTCGACCTCGGGATCGGTTTTCTTCAGCGCGTCGGTCACCGCCTTGCTGACCTGATTCACGTCCTGGCCGTCGGTCGGCAGCAGGCGCACCGCGACGCTGCGCTCGTCGCCGAAGTTTTGCACCTGGGCTTCGTGGAAGCCGGCTTCTTGCAGCGCCGTGCGCGTGCGCTCGATGTTCGCCGCCTTCGGATAGGCGAACTCCAGCACCACGCCGCCGGTGAAGTCGATGCCCAGATTCAATCCGTGCACGAACAGCAGCACGATGGACGCGATGATCGCCACGCCCGACACCCCGTACCACACCTTGCGGGTGTGCATGAACGGGTACTTCGTTACCTTGTGAAAGAACTCCATTGCGGGGCTCTCTTAAATAGACAAGTGATCGAGCTTGCGGCGGGTACCCCAGATCGCGTGGACCAGGGCGCGGCTGCCGACAACCGATGTGAACAGCGAAGTGATGATGCCGAGCGTCATCACGATGGCGAAGCTGCGGATCGTGCCCGTGCCGAAGGCGAACAGCACGACGCCGGCGATCAAGGTCGTCACGTTCGAGTCGGCGATCGTCGCGAACGCCTTTTCGAAGCCGACGTTGATCGATTGCAGCGGCGAGTTGCCGTTGCGCAGCTCTTCACGGATACGCTCGTAGATCAGGATGTTCGCGTCGACCGCGATACCCATGTGGAACACGACCGCGGCGATGCCGGGCAGTGACAGCGACGCCTGCAACATCGAGAGCAGGCCGACGGTGAGGATCAGGTTCGACAACAGCACCAGATTGGCGATCCAGCCGAACGCGCGGTAGTACACCGCCATGAACGCGAACGTTAGCAGCAGGCCGATGGCCATGGCGCGGATGCCGCGATCGATGTTGTCCTGACCCAGGCTCGGACCGACCGAACGCTGCTCGACGATGGTCTGCGGCGCCGCCAGCGCGCCGGAACGCAGCAACAGCGCCAGCTCGCGGGCTTCGGTCGCCTGCAGGCCGGTGATGCGGAAACGATCCGACAGCACGCTTTGAATGGTCGCGTCGCTGATGACTTCTTCTTCGGTACACAACGCGCCGTTGCGCGTGCCTTCGCACCGCTCGCCTTCGGCCAGTTGTTTCTTCTCGATATAGACGACGGCCATGCGCTTGCCGACGTTGTCGCGCGTCGCTTCCATCATCGACTGACCGCCGCGCGAATCGAGCACGACGTTCACCTGGGGCGAGCCTTCGGCGAAGCCCGAGCTCGCATCCGACAACTGCTCGCCGGTGGCGATGATGTCGCGCTTGACCAGGATCGGCCGGCCGTCGCGCGTATTCAGCAGCTTCGAGCCGATCGGAACGCGCTTGGTCTGGGCGGCTTCGTAAGGATTGTTGGTCTCATCGACCAGCCGGAACTCGAGCGTCGCGGTGGCGCCCAGCACTCGGATCGCTTCGTTCGGATCCTGCACGCCCGGCAATTGCACAACGATGCGGTTGACGGCCTGGCGCGTGACGATGGGCTCGGAGATGCCCAACTCGTCGACGCGGTTGCGCAGCGTGGTGATGTTCTGCTGAACGGCCACGTCCTGACGACGTTTGACTTCGGCCGGCGTCATCGTCATTTCGATCGTCGGGCCCGCGGCGCTGTCCGAAGTGTTCAGCAGAATGCTGCCGTCGGGCGAGCGCAGGGCGTCCTGCGCGGCGGTCAAATCGTCCTGACTACGCAGAGTAACGCGAATCGAATCGTTCACTCGCGTCACCGAGGCATATGGAACCCGCTTGTCGCGCAGCGTCGCGCGGGCGTCGCGCTCCATACGGTCGACTGCCTGATCGACCGCGCCGACCGTGTCCACTTCATAGACGAAGTGCACGCCGCCCCGCAGGTCGAGGCCGAGGCTCATCGGCTTCAGGCCGACGGCGCGCATCCAGTCCGGCGCGCGCGAAGCACTCGAGAGCGCGACCAGAAATTCGCCGTTGCCCCGCTTGGCGATGGTTTCACGCGCCTTGCTTTGGGTCTCCGTGTCCGCAAAGCGCAGGACCAGGCGGTCCTTTTCGGTATACGACGCTTCGACCGGCACGCTGTCGGCGTTCAGCAGGCCCAGCACTTTGTCCTTGCTGGCCTGATCCATGGCCGCCCGGTCGTTGCGCGACAGCTGCAGCGCCGGTCCTTCGCCGAACACGTTGGGTAACGCGAACAGCGTGCCGACCACCATCACGATGATGATCAGCCAGTATTTCCACTTGGCGAATTGATACATGGGTAAGTTTTTGTCGCGGCCGGGGGCCGGGCCGAGCGCCCGGCACTGCCCAATCCTTGGGTTATGCGCTCTTCAACGTGCCCTTCGGGAGCTCTTGGGACACGGCGTGACGCTGCACTTTGATGTTGACGCCGGGGGCGATCTCGAGGGTCACGAACTGCTCGCTCACCTCGGTGATCCTGCCCAGGATGCCGCCGCTGGTAACGACCTCGGCGCCGACGCCCAGGGCCGCCACCATGGCGCGATGTTCCTTGGCGCGCTTGGTTTGCGGACGGATCAGCAGGAAATAGAAGACCACGAAAATCAGCACCAGCGGCAAAAATTGCATGAGCGCGTTGGGCTGTGCCGGGGCGCCGGCGGCCTGTGCGGCAGCGGTGGAAATCAACCAGTCCATCTTGCAATGCCCCCGAAAACGAAAAACTGGGGAAGAACCCCGGGAAAGGACGAGAAAACGGCTCTGCCGGCGCGAACAGGCGCGCACCCCGGCACCGCCGGGTCGGCAAAGAGCGGCGCATTATACACACCGCCCTTCCGGCCACTATCCAGCCGCGGTTCAGGCCCCCTGCGGGCCGGCCGACATGCCGTACACTGTCGCCCTCCGTGAGCTACGAGGCTGATTCGGCTGCATGCTTTCCCGCGATGTCCTGATCCTGCTGCTGCTCACTTTATTGAACGGATTCTTCGCGCTGTCGGAAATGGCGCTGGTCGCCGCCAAGAAGGTGCGCCTGCAGGGATTGGCGGAACAGGGCCGCTCCGGCGCCCGGTCGGCGCTCGCGTTGATGGAAGATCCGACCTCGCTGCTGTCGGCGATTCAGATCGGCATCACCATCATCTCGATCGTCAACGGCGTCTACAGCACCAACGTATTTGCCGACCCTCTCGCCCAGCAGCTGGTGGCGCTGGGCCTGCATGCTTCGTTCGCCGAAGAAGCTGCGTATGTCGTGGTCGTGCTGCTGGTGACCTTCGTGACGCTGGTCATCGGCGAGCTGATCCCCAAGCGCGTGGCCCTGCTGCATGCCGAATCCCTGGCGATCTTCGTCGCACCGGCGATGCGTCTGTTCGCCACGATCATGGTGCCGTTCGTGTGGTTGTTGCGCGTGACGGTGAATCGGCTGCTCAAGTTGCTGCCCATCTCGTCGGCGCCGCAGGCGGCGGTCACTGAAGACGACGTGCGTGCGCTGGTCGCCGAAGGCACAACCGCTGGCGTGTTTCTCGCTTCGGAGCGCCGCTTGCTCGAAGGCGTGCTGGCGCTCGCCGATCGCAAGGTCGGCTCCATCATGATTCCGCGTCAGGATGTGATCTGGCTGGATATCGAAGAGCCGGTCGAAGTGCTGTGGCAACGAGCCAAGGAAAGCGGCCACGCGCGCTTCCTGGTGGCGCGCGAGAAGTTCGACAACCTGCTCGGCATGATCACCCTCGCCGACCTGAGCGAAGCCTTGCACCGGGGCGAGCTGGATCCGGAGAAAGACCTCGATCCACCGCTGCACATTCCCGACTCGATCTCGGTCCTGCAACTGCTCGATCAGTTCCAGCGCTCCAGCACGCACCTGGCCCTGGTCACCGACGAATACGGCGAAATCGAAGGCATCACCACGCCCATCGACATTCTCAAGGCGATTGCCGGCGAGCTGCCGGATCTGGGCAGTCGCGAGCGCGCCGAATATGTTCAGCGCGACGACGGTTCGTGGCTGGTCGACGGGCACATGCCCATCGAAGAGTTACAGCAGCGCCTCGGCCGGCGCGACATGGGCGGCCGCGACTATCACACCGTCGCGGGCTTCGTGCTCGCCCGCCTCGGCCGCATTCCCAAGGCCGGCGACACGCTCACCTGGCGCGATCTGAAGATCGAGATCATGGACATGGACGGCGTGCGCATCGACAAGATCCTGCTGCGCAAGCAGGCGGGGACTTAAGCCCTCAAGGCGAGCCGGTCTTCTTGACCGGCAGCGGCTTCGCGCCATCGCTCGTGACGATGGCAACGTCTTCCTTGGTCGAATGTTCTTCCAGCCACTCGCGCCAGATCGCCAGCGACACCGCCAGCAGCACCGGACCGATGAACAGGCCGACCAGGCCGAACGCCAGCACGCCGCCGAGCACGCCGAACACCACCAGCAGGAACGGCATGCGCGTCGCGTTGGAAATGACCAGCGGACGCACGATGTTGTCCACCCAGCTGACCAGGATCAGGCCCCACAGGATCAGGCCGATACCGTCGACCATTTGCCCGCGCACCAATGCCCAGGTCGCGAGGCTGCCCCACACCATCGGCGCGCCGAAAGGAATCAGCGCGATGATGACGGTGACCGCGCCCATCAGCACCGGCGCCTCGACCCCGAAAATCCAGTAGCCGAAGCCCGCCGCCACGCCCTGCGCCAGCGCACCGAGCATCAGCGCGTACACCACTGCCTGCGTCGTGGCACCGGCCGCGTCGATGTAGTCGTGCACTCGCGGGCCCAATATTCCTTCCAGCACAGCGCGCGCTTCCCGCATCAGCCGCGGTCCATCGCGCAACAGGAAATACATGGAGAACACGGCGAAGAACAGCTTCGCGACGTTGCGTCCCGCGCCGCCGATGAGCCGCGTCACTTCAACCGATGACTCCTCCATCATCAGCATCACCTGGCCGCGCAACGCCTTGGGATCGGCGGCGATTTGATTCAGGACGTCCTGCGCCTGCGCGCCGACATACGGCAAATCGCGAATGGCCTGGGGCAGCACTGGCTTGGTGGCGAGGAAATCCTGGATCGCGCCGTACGCCGCCACCGCTTCCACCCGCAGCATCAGGATCAGCCACACCAGCGGCACGACGATGATGACCGTCACCAGCAGGGTCGAGATCAACGACGCCGCCGGATTGCGACCGCCGCACGCTTTTAGAATCCGCAAATGCATGGGCCAGGCGACGTACGCCAGGATGGCGCCCCAGATCAGCGGCACGATGAACGGCTGCAGCACCGAGAAGGTCAGCAGCAGAATGCCGAGGATCAGACCTGCGACCAGCAGGCGGCGGAACCAAGGCGCGGTAGGCAGATCGGCAAGCATGAATGGAGAGCCGCTAACTCAAGCGCGTTTGTCGCATTACTCGCTGGCGTCGGTCCGCGACCGGCGCGCATAGAAATCCGCGGCGAAGGCCTCGAAACGATGCTCCTCGATGGCAGTGCGCATGGACTGCATCAAGGACAGATAGAAGTGCAGATTATGAATGCTGCCGAGGCGCGCGGCCAGAATTTCGCCGCAGCGGTCGAGGTGTCGCAAATAAGCACGGCTGTAATTCGTGCAGGTGTAACACGAGCATGCTTCATCCAGCGGACCGGTGTCGGTCTCGTACCGGGCATTGCGGATCCGAACCACGCCGGTACTGGTAAAGAAGTGTCCATTGCGCGCGTTGCGCGTCGGCATGACGCAATCGAACATGTCAACGCCCCGGCGCACCGCTTCGACCAGGTCCTCGGGCGTGCCGACGCCCATCAAATAGCGAGGCCGATCTTTCGGCAGATGCGAGACGATGCCATCGAGCATGCGCTCCCGCTCTTCTTTGGGCTCGCCCACCGCGAGCCCCCCGACGGCATAGCCGTCGAAGCCGATCTGCTGCAAACCAGCCGCCGACTCCTGGCGCAGCGCTGTGTACATGCCGCCCTGGACGATGCCGAACAGCGCGTTGGGATTGTTGAGCCGATCGAACTCGGCCCGGCTGCGCAGCGCCCAGCGCAAGGACAATTCCATCGAGCGTCGCGCCTCTTGTTCGGTCGCCGGATACGGCGTGCACTCATCGAAGATCATCGCCACATCCGAGTCGAGATCCTTCTGCACTTGCATGGAGCGCTCGGGCGTCAGCATCACCGCGTCGCCATTCACGGGCGAACGGAAGTTCACCCCCTCCTCCGTGATCTTGCGCATCGTCGCGAGGCTGAACACCTGGAAGCCGCCCGAGTCGGTGAGGATGGGCTTTTCCCAATGCATGAACCGATGCAGACCGTCGTGAGCGCGAATCACCGGCATGCCGGGACGAAGCATCAGATGAAACGTATTGCCGAGCACGATCTGCGCGCCCATGCCGACGAGCTCTTCCGGCGTCATCGCCTTCACGGTGCCGTAGGTGCCCACGGGCATGAAGATGGGCGTCTCGACCACGCCGCGAGGAAACGTCAGACGGCCGCGACGCGCGCCGCCGTCCGTCGTAATCAATTCGAACTGCATTCCCATGAGCTAACGACGCTCCAGAAACATCGCGTCACCATAACTGAAGAAACGATAGCGCTGCGCGACCGCGTGCCGGTACGCGCCCATCACTTCGTCGAAGCCGCCGAAGGCGCAGACCAGCATCAATAAGGTCGACTCGGGCAAATGAAAGTTCGTGAGCAACGCATCGACGACCCGGAACCGATAGCCCGGCGTGATGAACAAGCGCGTCTCGCCTTCATAGGGCTGCAGCGAGCCCGCTTGCGCCGCCGATTCGAGCGAGCGCACGACGGTTGTTCCCACGGCGACCACGCGGCCGCCTCGCGCTTTCGTCGCAGCGATGGCGGCACACGCTTCGGCACTTACGCTGATGCGCTCGGCGTGCATGCGATGCTGTTGTAGATCATCGACGCGCACGTTCTGAAACGTACCCGCACCGACGTGCAATGTCACAAACGTCGACTCGACGCCCTTGGCTTTGCATCGAGCCAGGATCTCATCGTCGAAATGCAGGCCCGCGGTTGGCGCCGCGACGGCGCCGGGTTCACGCGCGTACACCGTTTGATAGCGAGTCGCGTCGTCGAGCTCGGCGTTGCGCTCTATATAAGGTGGCAATGGCATCGAGCCATACTGCTGAAAGAACGCGAGCGGCTCGGCGCTCAGCTGCAGCTCGAACAGATCGTCGTGTCGCGTGACGAAGCGAGCTTCGACGCCGCCCGGCAATGCAACCGGCGCCTCGGCCCGCAGCGGTTTGCTCGCATGCACATGGGCGAGGATGCGATTTCCATCGAGCACCCGCTCGAGCAGGATTTCCACCTGCCCACCCGTCGGCTTCACCCCATGCACACGCGCCGGAATCACCCGGGTGTCGTTGAAAACCAGCAGGTCGCCGGCCTTCAGCAGACCGGGAAAGTCGGTAAATCGTAGGTCCTGCAGCGGTTCAGCCCGCGGAATGTGCAGCAGCCGGCCTCCCGCCCGTTCCACGGGAGGGTGCTGAGCTATCAGGTCGACCGGAAGGTCATAGGCGAAGTCGGTGCGCCGCATGGGGCGCGCACGGTAGCAGAAAGGTGCCGCCTGCGCCGAAAAGTACAGGCGGGTGAGCGCGGGTGCCTTTTCGAGGCGACTTAACGTCGCCTCGAACCGCGCGAACGCCGGTACACGGATGTGCCGGCTGGCTGAGGGTCCACGGACGGCTGCTCGAGATGAGCTTACGCCGGCTCGTCCACGATGCTGATGACGCCGCGCTCACCCGGCGGAGGCGGCGGCAGCGGCGGCCCACCGGGGCCGATCATGATGTCCTCGTGCGGCCCGTCCGGCCCTTCCACCCGTTCGTGGAACATGAACGGCAGTGCGCGCGCGGCAGCCGGCGAGTCAGGAATCGTGATGTCGAACGACATCTTCTTTTTCTGACGCAGCACATTGAGCGTCAGCTTCTCGCCCGCCTGATAAGAGCCGAGGATTCGAAACGCATGCCCCGGATTCGCCGGCGTGCGTCCGTCGATATCGACGATGACATCGCCGTCTTCCAACTTCAGGCGACTGTCGGCAGGCGCGCGTACCACGAGCAAACCCTTGTCAGTGCCGAAGTACTGACCGAGCTTGGGCGTCAGCGGCACCAACTCCGCCGAGCCGAACACGCCGACCGCGCGCATCGCGCCTAGCGGCGGCCCCATCGGGAAGCCTGGCCCCATCGTCTTCGCGATGTTTCCGCGCACCGCCATTGGCAGCGTCGTGAACATCCGGTCCCATCCTTGTGCGGTCACGGTGGCGGTCGCCACCTTATTGTCGCGCCGATAACGCAACTGCACCTTTTCACCAGGTTTCACTTCGCCCAGTTCCTTGAGCAGCACTTCGCGCGCGGTCAGATCGTCAGTGCGCTTCAGCTGCTTGTCACCGACCGAGAGCAACACGTCGCCCGCCTTCAATCCCGCGCTCTCAGCCGCGCCGCCGGGACTCACGCTGACGATCGCGACGCCCTCGGATTGCTCCTCGCCACGCGGCCCGAGGTTGATGCCCAACATGGCGCGCGGCGGTCCAAAGCCGGTGAAATGCCGCATCTGAGGCACCGAGAAGTCCGACATCGACATGCTCAGCTGCGCGACCTCGCGCGCGGCGGCGTCGAGCCTGCGCCGCGCATCTTCGAGCTTCTTTTCGATCTCAGCCTGCGACTGCTCGGGCTTCTTCTCGACTTCCGCCGCCGAAACCGACGCGGTCGCCACCGCCGCGGCAACGGCCAATAACGCGACGCGAACCATCGTCGTCGAACGCAATGACCTGGTCGTCATGATCTTGTGCTCCCACTATTTAGAACCAGAGTGCGCCGGCCTCGGCGTAGCGCACCTTCACCAGCGAATCCATCAACTCCACCCGCTCGCGCCATAGCTGACGTGACTGCTCCTCGCTCAAATCAGCTTCCGGCGCGTTGGACAGCTGGAAATCCAGCCATTGAATGCGCTGCTCGATCGTGTCGATGGTCGCGGCCGTCGACACGCGCTCGATGCGCGGCCGCTCCGGCAGCTTCTGCAACAGCTGCTCGAGCTGCTGAGACTGCGCAACCAGCTCATCGACATGCGGGACGATCTGCGGCAATGGAGCTTCAACCGTCGCGAGTTCGGTCGTCGCACCGCTGCGCCGGTCGACATGCCCTGCGACCAACGTAATCACCGTCAGCGTCACCACTGCCGCGGCAGCCGCCGCGTACCCGATCTTGCGCAGGCGGAATCGGCGATCCGCGGGTTCAGGAATCGCGGCTTTGATCCGCTCCCACGCCAGATCCGGCGGCTCGAACTGCGGCAACGCGCGCATTTCCTCGCGAAGTGCCGACAGACGCTGCAGCTCGCCTGCGCAGATCGGACACAACCGGACGTGCTCGGCCACGTCCGCGGCGACCGGCTCGCCGTCCCGAAGACCTAACAAGTGCTCGATGCGTGCGTGCATGACGTTGATCCCGCCGGTTGCTCCAGCAGCTCGCGCATTCGGGCATGCGCCCGCGCCAGCTGCGACTTCGAAAAACTCGCCGTGCGTCCTAGCAGGCGTCCAATCTCCGCGTGTGTATAACCTTCTACATCGTGCAGCCACACCACGCTGCGCGTGAGCGCAGGCAGCGTCGCCAAAGCACGCTCCACATCGGCACTCGCCGAGGCCTGCGCCTCGGGCAGCGAAGCACCATCCAGCAGCACCACCGGGGCCGTGGATTCGTCGTCGTTATCCAGGTACAGCAGGCTGCGATGCCACGGCGAACGCAGGTACATCAAGCACTTGCTCACCGCGATACTGCGCACCCACCCGCCGAATGCCCCCTCCCCGGTGTACGCGCCGATGTTCCGCAGAACCTCGATGAACGTCTCCTGGAACAGCTCATCCGCAATGGCGGCGCGCACCACCAGGCGCCTGATCAGGGTATAGATGGGCCGGCGACAGGCCCGATAAATGGCCTCATGGGCCCGCGACTCCCCCGCCTGGGCAGCCCGGACCACTTCAGCGGCGACCTCGATACCCTGAAAGTGCGACATCGCCTCGTTTGATGCGGCTGGCCGGAAAAAGGTCGCAAAAAAAGTGGTTGTAGCCGGGCAACGGCATTCCGCTATAATCGCCGCCCTTCCTTCCCGTAGCCGGCGTGGCGGAACTGGTAGACGCAGCGGACTCAAAATCCGCCGCCCTTAAAAGCGTGTGGGTTCGATTCCCTCCGCCGGCACCATCTCCTTCGATCGAGAGTGGCCAGTCAGGTTCTCTCTCCGCTCCCAGTACGGATCACGCCGACGGATGTCCTGGCTGCCCTACGCCCGATTGAGGCTTGCGGGGAAACACGAGGCAGCACATCGAACGAAACAATACGTTGGGCACATCTTTCGGTACGCAGTCGCCACCGGCAGGCGAAATAGGCTGAAATAAACTTCGATGCAGCCGAATGGCGTATTCCAGGCGAGCGGATGAAGATGAGCGAGCCGCACATCGTGCCGCTAGCGCCGCAAGCGCTATCGCTTTCGTCGGAGAACACCTTGCAGCCGACCTCAACGTCCAACGCCACCGGACTGGTTGTTTGCACAACCCGCGTGGATTTGTCCGTAAAAAATGCGTCGCAGTACACCACTGCACCGAGCGCGTGATGAAAGTCGACCAAATCAATGCCCTTGAGCCGTCGACGCTTGTCGCGGCAGATTACGGCATGGCACTTAGCATGGGCGTGCAGCGACGGAAACGTATCGCTGCCTTGGCCCGCTTGAGCGACGCTCACTAGGGCTTCAGCATCGAGGTTCAGGTCCATAAGTGGCTAATTCTTTGTGTCGGATCTACGTTAACGACTGCCGATGCCCCCCGCTTTGCATGGGCAGCTGCATAGGTCAAAAGGATAGTGTTCGGCCTATCCAGCGGACGCTTGCCATCAGACAGTCGCACCATCATCTGCATCAGAGCCGTACGACGGGTATCGCCGCGCGTCTTGGCGACTTCCAGCACGTTGTAGGCAGTAATTCGAATAGAACCAGTCGAGAGAAGCGCCGTGACTATCGGTTCCCATTCGGGATCATCAAACAATCTATTGATAGCGCTCGTATCAAAGCAATAGATCATTCAAAACACCCCTACCCAACAAACATCACAATCCCCCAGCGCGCACGAGCGATACAAGCGACTGACTATGAGCAACTTGAATCATGCTCCAGTGTACTCGGTCGGATTATCAGCCATCCGATTCTCTAAAGCATCCTTGACGGCCGCAGAGTTGCATCGATACATCGCGTCGAAGAACTAGGCTCTGCGTCAGTCGCCCTGGAAGCGGATCAGCCAGACAAGCCATCAAGCCAAGAGACAAACGCCAGAAGCAAGCCAATATCTATAGTACGAGTGAGATATCGATAGAGCACTCGAACTTACCTCTGATTTTCATCATATGAACGCACCTCTATGGACAATCCGTGCATTCAATCGTACGGAAAGGGATCGCGTCCCCGGAAGTGGTGTACGAGTCGTGAGTTCTGATTGGGCAGCTGCTCACGCGTGTGCGTGAGATCGACGCTGCCGTGTGAGAGCTGACACCTACTTGGCAGGTAGATAGCTTGTCGGACATCGAGCTACGATCCGCCCCGTCTCATCTGTTACGTTCCGCGGCATCAAGCATGTCGCCAACCTGCCTTCGGAAATTTCCGAGCGATGCGAGGCCGCGTTACATAGATCCCGCGCCTCTCGCATCCGGCCTGGAGGAGCAGCGATATGCACGGCGAGCGCTGGGAAGGACTCAACGAGTTGCCGAACGAGAGGAATTTGATCGCTATCGGCGGTGACTAAGATGGCTCGATCCATCACTCCGAGATGCGCGTCGGTCAGGACGCGCACAGCAAATGCCACGTCCGTCTGCTTCTCTTCATAGAAGTCGCAGATTCGCGAGAACCCGTTGCAGTATTTCTTGCTCTTGAGAAACCGAGATTCGACTACCGCGACTCGCTGCGCGACAAGGGCGGTGATGTACTCACGATGGCGCTGGTACTTGTCGGCGTTCCATACCATTGGCGCCGTGAAATACGTCACGCCGACCAATGTGTCCTGTTTCTCAAGAAACGATGCGGCGAGTACCCGGAGGGTGAGCCACTTGAGCTGCGGGCGCTGTAACTTGCTGATGGCATGGTACAAGTTGAAGCCATCGACATAGAACGAAACTTTGGCCATGGTCTAGTAATTTCTCTTTGGTCCCGTATAATCCTCGCATCTCCCCGCCGGGCTGCGGACGGCGGAAAAAGGGGCTAAACCTTCGGGTTGGCCCCTTTCTCTTTTCTGGGGTTCTGCTAGTCCGATGCGAGCGGCCCCGGCAAAACGTCGGAGCCGCTTGGTCATTTGACCGCCTTCAATGCAGCTCTTCGCCCTCGATATCAGCTTTTCCATCCTTGAATAAAGTGGCGCCGATCCGCGCGCTCGCCGCGGAAACAAGCGCGCGAACAACCGCGACGGCATCAGCTAGGTCAGCACCACACTCGTTGGCGTACTCCGCCGCGAATTGAATGCGCGCGAGTACCGCGGAAGCTTTCTGAAGTTCTCGGACTTCCGCGCGAATGCGCGCGGCGTCTGCCGTGGCCGTCATGTAGCACCGTCTTGCGCGGAGAAGTACGCGGAGCACTCGAGCACTTCCTCGACGAGCGCAGAAGACGTCCGTTCCTCAATGCTTCTCTCAGTGGAGCTCACGAACGATCTGCGCCATAAGATATGATCCCACCCGCTCCTTCGAACGAGATCGCAGCCATGCTCGCCTTGATCGTCGTCGCCAATCCGAGCTCGAAGAGCCTCAGTCACGCCATGGCGTCCGCAGCGGAGCAGGTGCTTGTCGCTCGAGGCTACGAGACGGCCTTTCACGATCTGTACGCCGAGCGCTTCGACCCGATTCAACCGACTGGGGAAGACGGCAACGTGGGCTCATCGAACATGCTGGTCGAGCAGCATTGTTCAGAACTGGCGCGCGCCGATCTGATACTCGTTTTCCATCCCAACTGGTGGGGTCAGCCGCCAGCCATTCTCAAGGGATGGATAGATCGCGTGTTCCGGCTGAACACTGCGTACGCCTATCCTGATGGCGTGGGGTTCGAAGGCGTGCCCGTTGGCCTGCTACGCGCCCGAATTGCAATTGTCGTTAACACCAGCAATACACCGGCCGAGCGTGAGGCCGCCGCGTTCGGCGATCCGCTTGAAACCCTCTGGAAGAAATGCATCTTCGGACTGTGCGGCGTCACCAATGTTGTGAGGCGCGTGTACGGACCAGTGTCGGGGAGCACCGCCCCGCAACGCGCCGCATGGCTTGCAGAGATTACGACGCTCGTCGAAAAAGCAGCCTAGCGCTTGCCCGCATAGCGATATGCCCGCATTCCGCACTGTTGGACCCGCGCTGGACCGCACGGCCTACATCGCTCGGCGAGAATGCGTCGGTGGCGCTCGGCTACGGGCGAGTTCGCGGATGACTACGAGCAGAAGGACGGCAACCTGAGCTTCCGCATAAGAGAGGTCCCGCATCTCCGGACACAGCCCCGCAAATCGTCAGCAGAACCGCTCTGCTTGGCATCCCTGCAAACTTCAGCTTCCGCCGCGTAGACATTTTTATAGCGTTTAGGTATCGGTGGCGCGATTACCGGGATGGGATGGACGTGGGCTACGGAGATCAACGGAACAGCAACGGCGGCGCACCGCCGGAGGGCGATGTACCGAGTTTCATCTGGCGTTTCGCTGACGCGGAACTCGACGAGGCGTGCTGGCGACTGAGTGTGCGCGGCCAACCCGTGGAGCTGGAGCCGCGGCCACTGCAAGTTCTGCGGGAGTTGCTCCGCTGCGCCGGCGAAGTGGTGCGCAAAGATGAGCTGGTCGAGGCGGTTTACGGCCACCAACATGTGACCGACGGCGCGCTGAATCAGGCCATCAGCAAACTGCGCAGCGCGCTTGGCGATCGCGATCAAACGATCATCACGACGGTGCACCGTCTCGGCTATCGCCTGGCGGTCCCGGTGCAGGTGCGAGCCGCGTCCAGCACTCAAGCACAGCCAGTGACACTGCAAACCGGCGGCACGCTGCCGGGGCGCGACCAATGGGAGCTCGTCGCGCCGCTCGGAGCCAACCGCGGGATCGAGGTATGGCTCGCGCGTCATCGAAAGCTCGGCGAGCAGCGCGTCTTCAAGATCAGCGTCGACGGCGCGCGGCTGTCCTGCCTCAAGCGCGAGGTCACGCTCTACCGCATGCTGAGCCAGCAGTTGGGCGAGCGCGACGACTTCGTGAAGGTGTTGGACTGGAACTTCGAGCTGGCGCCCTTCTATATCGAATGCGAGTACGGCGGTGTCGATCTGCTGCAATGGTGGCAGGCGCAGAGCGGCGCTGCCGGCGTACCGCTCGAGCAGCGCCTCGAGTTGCTCGCGTCGGTCGCCGATTCCCTCGCCGATGCGCATGCAGTCGGCGTGCTCCACAAAGATATGAAGCCCGGAAATATCCTCGTCGAAGCGACGGGCGACGGCCGCTGGCGCACACGCCTCGCCGATTTCGGTAGCGCACATCTGCTGCAGCTCGACCGCCTGGCGCAATTCGGCATCACGCGGCTCGGCTTCACGCAAACTCAGGCGAGCGGCGGCACGCCGCTGTACCTCGCGCCAGAAGTCATCGCCGATGGCAGCGCCACCGCGCCATCGGACGTCTACGCGCTCGGCGTCATGCTGTATCAGCTCGTCGTCGGCGACCTGCGCAAGCCGCTGGCTCCGGGCTGGGAGCGCGACATAGCCGACGAGGTACTCCGCAGCGACATCGCGTCGGCCGTCGATGGCAATCCGCAACGGCGACTGACTTCTGCGCGTGAGCTCGCGCAGCGCCTGCGCCAGCTCGACGCACGTCGCGAAGACTTGCGCGCTCAACAGCAACTACGCGAGCGCGCCGCTGAGACGGCAAGCCAGCTGGAACGTCTGCGCGCGCGACGACCATGGCTCATTACCGCAGTCTCGGCACTGTGCGTCGGTCTCGCTGTAGGCATCTGGTTCTATCTGAACGCCCTGCGATCCGAGCGCGCGGCCCGCGAGCAGGCGGCGGTCGCGCAGGCCGTCAGCGACTTCTTCAGCCGCGAAGTGTTATCCGCGGCCGCGCCGTACGAAGACATCGGAGAATCAAAGACACCGACCGTGCGCGAAGCCGTAGACCGCGCGCTGAATCGCATCGGCGAACGGTTTCGCGAACAGCCCGCGATCGAAGCCGCAATCCGCGCCTCGGCCGGTGAGGTGTACGGTGAGTTGACGGATCTGTCGGCCGCGATCGACCAGGATCGCAAGGCGCTAGCGCTGTTCCGCGCCAGCCTCGGCGCCGAACATCCGCGCAGCCTGCAGGCACAGTACTGGCTCTCGCAGGACCTGACCGAGGCATCGCGCTTCGATGAGGCGGCACAGCTGATTGCGGAAGCCGACGCCGTGCTCCAGCGCCAAGCTGTCGACGATCCGCGCGCACTGTTCGCCGCGTATCGCGCGCGTTGTTATCACGGGATCATGACATCGGACTACGAACGCGCCGTCGGTGATTGCGAAGCCACGCTGGAGAGCCAGCGCCAGATCGATCCGAACGATGGCACCGCGCGATTCAAATGGCTGGCCAATCTGGCCACGCTCTATTCACGCATGGGCCGCTTCGAGCAGGCCGACCCGTTGTTTGCCGAAGGGCTCGAAACCTTGCGTCGGGATGGTGGCGCAGCCAGCCCGACGGGCGCGCGCTTCAAGAATCTCTATGGCATCAATCTGGTGCTCGAGCGCCGCTACCAGCAAGCCGAGCCGTTGCTGCGTGAGGCGTACGAGACATTGGTGGCACACAACCCCGCGAACCTCTACGCGCACGAAACGCTTGGACTTCTGTCCGTTATCTACGCCCGTACCGGCCGTCCGCAGGAAGCGCTCGCGGCCAGCCGCACGAGCTACGAGCACTATCTGCGCGACGCCGGCACCGAGAGTCATTTCACGGCGCTCGCCGAAGGGCTGCTCGGCGTACACGAATGCGAGGCTGGCCAGTGCGATAGCGGGATCGCGCATCTCGAATCGGCGCGGGCGCGCCTGGGCCAACAGCTGGGCGAACGACATCCACAAACGCAGCGACTGGAGTTTTTCCTGGCCCGATCGCTGCTCGAGACCAAGCGCCCCGTTGAGGACATTGAACCCCTGCTCGCTGCGCTCGATCCCAAAGCGCTCGAAACCGCATCGCCCGAGCGCGATTGGGCGCCGCGCCTCGAGCTACTGCGCGGACGACTGCTGGCTGCTCAAGGCCGTGGCGCCGAAGCGATGAAGCTGCTCGAACCAGCCTTGGATCGTCTGCGGAAGATGGGATCGGCGCAAACCGAGGTAGTCGCCGCCGAAGAGCTGCGGCACTCGGTGGTAGCTGCGCGATCGCCGACTCCTTGACGCCCTAGCGGCCGCACACACTCACTGCATCTCCCAAATTGGATAGAAGATCCAATTCTGTGACCGGGTGCTCAGAGATCGTTGAGGCGCGCGACCAACTCGGCCTGACGGCTGACGCGGAGCTTGGCGCAGATAGTCTTTATTTGAGCGCGCACCGTGCCCACGGCGACGCCTCGGGCGGCGGCGATAGCCTGGGGCGTCTCGCCAGCGCCGAGTTGAATCGCGATCTGCGTCTCCGCCCCCGTGAGCGCATACGCTGCCTGTACCACCGCGGCTCTGCGTTCGTTTGGCACCCTCGCGCCTCTCGCGACGACCAGCACGCGAGGAGCGAGGTCAGCTTCGTACTCCCGCCGCGGTAGAGGAATGATTTCGAGCACGAGCGGCGGGCCTTCGCTGCGGCCGCCGCGCACGACGATCGTCCGATGTGTCGGAGGGGCTACCTGGGCGTGAGCGAGTGCCGCGGCAGCAATCGCATCATCGATCGCCTGCGCTTCGACGACGTTGTCCGCGCAAAGACGGTGTGACTTCAGGCACAGGCCGCGATCGGTTCGAACGAGCACTTCCGCCATAGGGGTGAGCGCCTGCACGGCACCCGCGCCATCGCAGACGAAGGCCGGAATCGAGAGCGCTTCCATCGCCGCGAGCACGGCCGCACTCTCGAGGGCCAGAGTGCGCACAGTGGCCGGCACCTGTGGCGCGATGCGAATTACCGTTGGGACGGTCCGAGCGGGCTTGTCGGTCGCATCATCAGCGCCATCGAGACGCACGTCACTGAACATAAATCGGTAGCCTCGGAAAGCCGTCGGGTCGACGAGGCGGAAACCCTGTTCCGCCTCCCCATCGACCGTAAGGCCAGCAGCGGCGCGAATCCTCACGGACTTCTCACGGAGTCGTCACGGCGCTACGGGACTGAGCGCGCATGCGCTCGCGGTGTCGCCTGGCGTTCTCCAGGTCCGCGATCGGCGATATCAACCCTCGATCGAACTCCTCAATCGCTCGCGCTTCGCTTACCCGTCGCACCCAATCCGGATGCATCAATGCGCCGCGCCCCAGCGAGACGAAGTCCGCCTCCCCTCGCTCGATCATGCCGGTCGCCTGCGCCGGCGCATGCAGCCCGCCATTGGCCAGCACCGGCTTCCGGGAATACTTCTTCGCCAATGCCGCGAGACTCAGTCCAGCCCCGAACGCCGGCTGCCACGCCTCGAACTCCGTGGTGTGGATGTAGTCGACCGGCAATGAGTCCAACGTTCCAAACACGACGGCGGCCGCCGCCTCGCCTTCGCTCCACTTGTAGGTGAAATCATTCACCTTGCCTTGGGAGATGCGCACTCCCACCACGAATGTCGGGCCGACTGCCGCCCGCACCGCTTCGACCACCTCGACCATCAGCCGCACCCGTCGCTCGATGCCGCCGCCGTAGCGGTCGTCGCGAAGGTTTACGCCCGCGCTCAGAAACTGGTCGACCAGATAGCCGTTCGCGCCATGAATTTCGACGCCATCGAAGCCGGCTTCGCGAGCGAGCACGGCGGCATCGGCGAAACCGCGAATCGCCGCCGATATCTCCTCCTGCGACAAGGGCTCGGGCAACGCATAGTCGCCACTGCCGTGATAGACAGTCATCTGCTGTCCTCGAGGCTTCACTCCCGACGGACCGCGCGTCCCGCCGTTATATGGATTCCACTGCGACAACGCGCCCGCGTGCATCAGCTGCGCGAAAATTCGGCCGCCGTGCCGATGCACCCCTTCGACCACGCGGCTCCATGCATCTCGTTGAGTGTCATCCGTCAGGCCCGGCTGATATCTGTAACCTTGCGAGAACGCCTTGTCCGTATACGTGCCTTCGGTGATCACGAGACCGAAGCCGCCTGCGGCGAAGGCGGAGTAATACTCCGCCATCCGCCGAGTGGCGCGACCATCCTCTGCCGCGCTGACTCGTGTCATCGGCGCGACTGAAACGCGGTTACGCAGAGTCAACCCACCCAATTCGAGTGCCGTGAAGAGCGGCGACGCTGCGGGAACATCGGCGCTCGTTCGATGTTGCTGTGAGCTCATGCTACTTGCTCCCACCCGTGCGCACGGCTGCGATCGCTTCAATCTCGATCATCGCTTTCGGGTCGTAGAGCGCCTTGATCTCGGCGATGGTGTCCGCAGGATACGGCGCCGAGAAATACTTCCTGCGCAGCTCGACGACCTGCGCGAAGTTCGCCATGTCCGTGACGAAGATCGTGACCTTGATCACGTCCTGCAGGCTGGAGCCGCCGGCCTCGAGTGCGCGGCGCAAGTTCGCGAACGCTTGTTCGCCCTGTGCGCGAAAGCCGCCCTCGACGATCCTGCCGCTGTCGTCAGCGCCGGCCTGGCCGGAGATGAAGATCAGGTTGCCGAACTTGATTCCCTGCGAGAGCAGGAAGGGAGCGTAGTTGTCCGGTCGAGTGACGATTCGTTCCAACATCATTGCAGTCCTCATGTGACATCGGCGGGCGAAGCGCCCGTCCACGGCAACGATGCGGCCGGCGCCGCAAATCGACAAACTCGAAATTCTCAGGCATAAGGTGAGCTCAACTCAGCTCTGCATCATGCGTCGACTCCCTCCTCTTTCGGCTCTTCGTGCGTTCGAAGCCGCTGCGCGGCTGGGCAGCTTCAAGCGGGCTGCCAGCGAGCTTGCCGTTACGCCCACTGCGATCAGTCATCAGATTCGCTCGCTGGAAGAGCACACCGGACTGTCGCTGTTCAAGCGCGACACGAGGAAGGTGGAGCTGACCGACGCTGGCGTGCAGCTGTTCCCGGTCTTGCAAGAGGGCTTCGATGCATTCGAGGCGACGCTCGCACGCCTGGTGCAAACGAAGAAACGAGCGCAGGTGACGATCTCGGCGACCAATGCCTTCACCGCGAAGTGGCTCGTGCCACGCATGCGACGGTTTCACGAGCAGCATCCCGAGATCGATCTGCTACTCAATGCATCCGACGAAGTCGTCGATCTCGTGGACAGCGCCGTCGATATCGCGATCCGTTATGGCGAAGGACCCTATCCCGGTGTTGCGAGCGAAGTCCTGTTCGCCGATCGCTACGCGCCGGTGGTTCATTCCAAGCTCGGCGTGACTTCGCCCGCAGATCTGGATGGCGTGACGTTCATACACTTTCAGTGGAAGCGAGCGCATCCGCTCAACCCGACCTGGGAAAGCTGGTTTGCCCGAGCGCAGCTGCCATGGAGCGCGGCGCCAGGACAGTTGCGCTTCTCGGACGAAGGGCATGCAATTCAAGCAGCAGTCGCGGGCCAAGGAATCGCACTGCTGAGTCTGCCATTGGTGGAAGAAGAACTCGCCGCCGGTCACCTGGTGCAGCCGTTCGGACCCGTGATGGCGGGGCACACGTATCATCTGGTCCTGAGATCCGATCGACCCGCAGCCCCGCACGTGAGCGCCACCGCGGAGTGGCTTCGAGCGGAGGCACGCGTTCAATCGATAACGACGTCGCAGCCGAGCTGATAACCGTGTTTGCGGATGGCGATGAGAGGATTGGCGGCGGCGCCCACCAAAGTGAATTTGCGCCGCAGACGGCTCATCGGAACTTCCAGCGCCATCTTGCCCGTCGTATCGACCCAGCCGAGTTGTTCGAGGAACTGCCAGGTCTCGAGGCGATGACCGGGCGCGCGCACTAGCGCGGCGAGCACGGTCGCTTCCTGCGCCGTAAGTGGCGTCTCGCCGGCTGGACCACGCAGCCGCATCTGCTGAAGATCCAAGCTGAAGCCCCGCCGTGGCGGGTGACTCACGCGCTGGAGTCGTTTCCCCAGAGCAGCCGCCGCTGCGCAAAGTTCTTCAACGGAGACGGGCTTGGTCAAATAAAGGTCCGCCCCACACTCATAAGCGCCGAGCTTGTCGTCCAGCCGGTCGCGCACACTGACCACGATCACACCCAGATCCGGATGGCTCTGCTTGAGGCGGCGCGCCAGGCTGACACCGTCCTCGCCCGGCAGATTGACATCGACCACGACCAGATCGAGCGGCTGATTGCCCAATGTTTCCTGCAGACATTCGGCGCTTTCCACGCCGATGACCCGATGTCCCCGGCTCTGCAGCGCTTCGACGGTGATGATGCGCAGCGCTTCGTGATCTTCGACGACGACGATGTTTAAGCAGGGATCCATAGGGTGAAACGCGCGCGCTGGTCAACCTGGTCGTAGCTCAGACGGACGTCCAGCAGTTCGGCCAGGTGCCGGACGAGATAGAGACCGAGACCCGAGCCGGTGTGCTTGTGAGCATGCGGACTGCGGTAATACTTCTCGAACAGCTTGTCCGGATCGGGCAGCCCGGCCGCGCCGGGCTGGTTTTCGATGGAAAAGCGGATGTGCGCCTGCCCGCCGCCCTCGCACCGTTCGATATGGCAATCGATGTCCGAACCGGGCGCGGAGTACTTGAGGGCGTTGTCGACCAGATTGCCGATGGCGATCTTCAGCAGATGCCGATCGCTCTCGATGTCGCACAGGGGCCCGGTTGCCAGGCGCAACCGGTGCGAAGCCGGGCAGGACGCGAGGATCTCGGCCAGCAAAGCATCCACTCGGCAAGATTCGCGGCGCGGCGTGAATCGGCCCTGTTGGAGCAGATCGAGTTGCCGGCAGCGCTCGACGACGGCGTCCATGTCATCGAGCGTCGTCAGTGCGTAGCGCCGTGCGCTGTCGGAGGCTTCGGGCAACTGAAAGACCATCTTCACCGCGGCGATCGGCGTCTTCAGTTCGTGCGTGAGCATGTCCATGAAGCGTGCCTGCTCTGCGGCGCGCTTGCGCTCGGCGTCGAGCAGGCTGTGGGTCATCTTCATTTCCATCTCGGCGTGCCGCCGCGCCTCGACCAGGCCGCGAGTGCGCTGATGCAAAATGGCACACATCACAGCGGCGGCGACCACGCCCTGGCTCAAGGGCGCATCCACGATCCATTCGACGCGCGACGCAAGCAGTCCGAGCAGCGGCATCATCATGATGGCGAGAGCGCCGGCCTGCAGCCAGACCAGCCCGCAGATGATACGGCGCTCACGTTCAGGGCCTGAGCGCATCGACAGCGCGATCACCGGCGCTAGCGCACTGAGCAGCAGCACGACGTTGCCGTTGATCTGTAGTGCGAGCCGGGTCTGGCCCACACCCATGAGGCAGAGCTCGGCGATGAAGACGAGCAGGAAGACATCGAGAACACGCAAGCCTAGAGCAGAAGCAGCGTAGTCGCGGAACAAGTGACGGTAGAAGAGTACGCCGGTGGCGACGCTGCCCATCACCAGGAGGCTGGTAATCGTGTCGCCCCAGTGAGCGTAAGCGGCGGGAATGAAGTGGGCCAGATAGCCGTTGAGCCCGACGAACGACGCAGTTTGGGTCGCCAGATACAACAGATAAACCGCAGCGAGGCGTGAGCGCAGATTGATGAAGCCAAGCAGCGCCAGAACCGCCATCGAGAGCATGACGCCGAGATAGATGGCATGCATCAACTCCCGGCCGACATCATCGGCGCGCGCAGCCGCCGGCTCGAGCGCGTCCACGACGAGAAGCGAACTGCTGGTGGTCTTGAGTCGCAGGTAGTAGGTGGTCTCTTCCCGCAGCGGCGCCATGAGGAATCCGAGCGTGGTCGCCGGGCGGCCCGGATTAGCGTGGCGGTCGCCCGTCACGCGTCGCAGCCAGGCACCCGGCCGTGCCGGATCTGGCTCGTAGAGCGCGACTTCATCGAGGAAGGTCGGCCGGATGCGCAGCTCGAACGTTCCGCCGTCCCGCGGCGCTCGCACAGTGATGCGCAGCCAGTACGCCGCATCGGTAAAGCCGCCAACGAGAATCGATCCAGCGTCCTTGAATTCGCTCGCGGCTGCGCCCTCGATGTCCAGGTCGCCGTCGGGGTCCACCAGGACGGCACGCGAGGTCACCAGATCGTGGGCGGATGCCGAGGCGCTGAGCAGGAGTCCGAGCAGCAGGCCGATGAGGAGAGCTTTGAAATACAGGGGCGCACACCAGCCGGTCATCGGCTCGGCCGCAAATGTAGGAAACCGTCTGCGCGGCGTCTACCCTTTTGCAATGTTTCGCAAGGTTCCGCAACATTCATAAGTTACAACTCGCCTTTTCGTCGAAACGTTTTACACATCGAGCGCGCTACGCCCGGCCTGCAGGGGGTCGAGGCCAGGCACCAAAGACAAGTCCGGTCGACCGGCGTCAGCAGCAACATGCGATACACAGAAACGAAGGAAAGGAGCGCGGAAATCCTGCGCTTGACGCTGCCATTGATGGCTCAACACCGTGCCGCTTACCACCCTCAGACGTATACCATCTGGTATGAGCACGTTTCGGGCATCAACCCGCGCTTGAGCAACGAGCTCGAGCAGCGCCTGGCGCGGAAGGAATCGCTCAGCGACGACGATGTCTGGCGGCTGCACGCGAACTTCGTCATTGCCCGCGATGCCGAAGTGCTCGAGCGTATGCATCAGCGCTTGCAGAATCTGTTGTCGGATACGGCCACGGCCGCCTCCAGCGCCGGCATCGAGGCTTCCCAGTTCAACCAGACGCTGCAGATTCACAAGAGCCAGTTGACGCAGCCGCTGGCGATCGACCTGATCACCAACATTGTCACCGAGCTGATCACCGACACCGAGCGCATGCGTATCGTGACGCACGAACTGTCCGAACAGCTCGAGCGCTCGACCCAGGAGGCCCGCCAGCTCACCGAGCAGCTGAAGCAGGCCGAACATCAGGCGAAGCTCGATCCGCTGACGGGCATGCTCAATCGACGCGGGCTGGAGCAGCGCGCGGAGTCCTTCGTGGAGGATGCGGGGTCGATCCAAGGTGGCGTCATGCTGCTCGCGGACATCGATCACTTCAAAGTGCTGAACGACACGTACGGTCACCTGCTCGGCGACAAAGTGATCCGCTCGGTCGCGCAGCTGATCTGCGACAGCATCAAAGGACGCGACATCGCAGCGCGAATCGGCGGCGAAGAGTTCGCAATCTTCCTGCCGGACACGACGCTCGAAGGTGCGACGGTGCTGGCGAAGCGGATCTGCGCCGCGACGGCCTCCCGCTCGATACGCCGCAGCGGTACGGATCAATCCATCGATCGCGTGACCCTGTCGATCGGCGTCGCCGCCAGCACCGCGAGCGATTCGCTCGAAACCTTGCTCGATCGCGCCGACAAGGCCATGTACGCCGGCAAGCACGCCGGTCGCAACCGCGTCACGCTGTACGATCCGGCGATGGGCGCCAATAGTGCTCCAGGACAGAAATCTCCTGAGACGTAACCATCGCGCCGATGTAACCGTCTGGCCGGACCAGCACCCAATCGCCCGGTGACGCCGCATACGCGTTCTCGAAATGACCGTCGTCGTCGATCAGATCGCCGCGACTGCCGACCGTGTGAATCCGCAATCCCGCTCGCGGTCGTACGCCATTCCGATCGACCTCGAAGCCCAGCAGTGTCCAGTGCGGGCCCGCCAACAATTCGAACAAACGTTTCGGCTGCCCGCCTGCGCCACGCAGTAGTGCATCGGGAGCTCGATCGCCAGCGCGCACACCCCGAGCTCGTGGCGGCTTTTCCATCGCGAGCGACGATTTCTGATACCCGAGATCCAGCTGATGGACTTCGCGGCCGCGACGCATATCGCCGCGCTTGGCTGCGTCAAGCAGATGGGTTGAAAGCCCCAACACGCTTGCGGCAATCGGTCGTCGCTCTTCTTCATAGGTGTCGAGCAGCGAATCCGAACGCCCCTCGATGACCGCCGCCAGCTTCCAGCCCAAGTTATATGAATCCTGGACGCTGGTGTTGAGCCCCTGCCCGCCCGTCGGCGGATGAATGTGTGCGGCATCGCCGACCAGAAACACGCGAGCCACGCGATAGCGATCCGCGAGCCTCGCATTCATGGTGTACGCCGAAGCCCATGACACCGATTGGATGCGAATATCGTTTCGACCCGTGCGCTCGGCAATCATGACATTCAGTGCGCTCACCGATAGATCGACCTCACCCTCGAGCGGGATGGGCGCCTGAATCTGAAACAGCTCCGTGCCCGCCAAAGGACACAGCGAAATCTGCGTCTCCATCGACTCGGAATTGAATCGATGCCACGCAGTTCTATCGAGACCTGAGAGCACCACGTCCGCAACCAGCGCGCGGACGCCGAGCGT
This sequence comes from Steroidobacter agaridevorans, assembly GCF_009932555.1. Taxonomy (GTDB): domain Bacteria; phylum Pseudomonadota; class Gammaproteobacteria; order Steroidobacterales; family Steroidobacteraceae; genus Steroidobacter; species Steroidobacter agaridevorans. Next base: position 183,323 of record NZ_BLJO01000003.1, on the reverse strand, counting down.
CTTGCCTGGAAATTCGATATCGAGCGCGCTTCGCACGAAGCCACGCCCGCCGTCGGCTCCAATGAGATAACGCACTCTGAGGCGTTCCTCGCCACGCTCACAGCGCAGTCTCGCCGACACACCGGTGTCGTCCTGCTCGAATCCCATCAACTCACATCCGAACTCCACCAGGTGCCCGAGCTCAGCCAACCGCTCGCGCATCACGCGTTCGGTCAGAAACTGCGGGATCATGAGCGGGATGTGATACGGTTCCGCAGGCGTAGGCTCGCGTGGCTCCATCGGATTCGATTCAACGTGACTGCCATCGCTGCGATATTCCCGCTGCGGCGGATATACGCCTCCCCGCGCGACGATGCGATCGAGAATGCCCAGGTCCTCGAAGATCTCCTGCGTGCGCGGTTGAATGCCCTTGCCGCGTGAGCCATGAAACGGCTCACGCATTTTTTCTATCAATCGAAAGCGCACGCCGCGCCGCGCGAGATCGATCGCGAGCGTCAGCCCAGCTGCCCCCGCGCCACAGATCAACACATCCGTCGAGTCATCTTGCATGATGTTTGCTCCATATGTGTAATGTGCACATATCTGGAGAAACCCTATGCCGCCCCCGAAACGAGTGCAAGCTGCACATATTTCGTCTCAGCAGCTCAAGGACTTACATCGATCGCTCATCGACATCATGGGCGAGCTGAACCGTCCGCAACGGGACGAGTACATGGTGCGCGCGGCCGGAATCTCGCTCGAAGGCGTATTGTTTCCGCTGCTGGTGAGCGTCGAGCGACTCGGCCCCATCGGCCTGGTCGAGCTGGCGGATCGGGCCGGACGCGACTACACGACCGTGAGTCGACAGATCTCGAGGCTGGAAGCGTTGGGGCTGGTCAGGCGTGAGGCAAACACCGTGGACCGTCGTGTCCGCAAAGTTGCGATCACCCCTCAGGGCAAAACGATGACGAACCGGATCGACGCCGCGCGCGAGCGCTTCGCCCGCGCGATCCTGGATTCGTGGGAGCCGCAAGACTTCGAAGCGCTGCTGCGGCTCATGCGCAAACTTGCGGATGCGTTGCAAAGCTGACGTTTTTTCCCCGATGCACGGGACGGGTGTCGATTCGGACCGATGTCGTTCGTATAGGCAGACCAGGCGGTATCGGATCGCCCGGCTCACCTCAGAGGACCAGACAGTGAAGCACTACTTGTTGAGCATCTATCAGCCCGATGGCCCGCCGCCCCCGCCCGAGGTTCTCGACCCGATCATGCGCGACGTAAGCGAGGTGATTCGCGAGATGAAGGCGGCCGGCGCACTGGTGTTCGGTGGCGGCCTCTATCCGGCGTCCACCGCCACGGTGCTGACGTTCAAGGACGGCAAAATGCTGACGACCGACGGGCCGTACATCGAGGGCAAGGAGCATCTCGGCGGCTTCGACATCATTCAAGCACCCGATCTGGACGCGGCGCTCGAGTGGGGCCGCAAACTCGCGCGCGCCATTACATTGCCGATCGAAGTGAGGCCGTTCCAGCACAACGGCGCGTGATGGCGCTTTCACGAGCGGACATCGCTGGCATTTTCCGTGCGGAATATGGACGCGCGGTGGCGGTGCTCACGCGCTCATTCGGCGATATCGATGCTGCCGAAGAAGCCGTGCAGGACGCATTCACTACCGCGGTCGAGCGCTGGCCCAAGGAGGGGCCGCCCCCCAGCCCGGCGGGATGGATCATCACGACCGCACGCAACCGCGCCATCGACCGCCTGCGCAAGGACAGCTCGCGACTCGATCGTTACGAGCAGGCGGCGCTGCTGCAAACGAACGAGCCGCTCGACGAGGACGAAACCGTGCACGACGACCGCTTGCGCCTGATCTTCACTTGCTGTCATCCGTCGCTCGCAACGAGCGCACAGGTGGCGCTCACGCTGCGGCTGCTGGGCGGTTTGACCACCACGGAAATTGCCAAGGCGTTTCTTATTCCCGAAGTAACCCTGGCACAGCGTCTGGTGCGCGCGAAGGGCAAGATTCGCGACGCGGGAATTCCGTATCGAATCCCTGAAGCGAGCGAGCTCCCCGCCCGCCTAGTGCCGGTGCTCGCAGTTCTCTATCTGATTTTCAATGAAGGCTACGCCGCGACCGCTGGCGCTGAGCTCACACGCGGCGAGCTGTGCACGGAAGCCATACGACTCACTCGCGTCCTGTTGAGCGAGCTGCCCGATGAGTTGGAAGTTCAAGGGCTGCTTGCGCTGATGCTATTGACGGATGCTCGCCGTGCCGCGCGCGTGAGCAGCGACGGTCAGATGGTGTTACTGCGGGATCAGGATCGTAGTAAATGGGATGCCGGATTGACGGCCGAAGGGCTGAAGCTCGTGCAGCGCTGCTTGCGTCACAATCGGCCCGGCCCCTACCAGATCCAGGCGGCGATCAACGCGGCACACTCGATTGCCGCGAGCACCGCCGAAACAAACTGGCCCCAGATCGTTCGACTCTACGATCAACTGCTGGCGATACAACCGACTCCGGTAGTGGCGCTGAATCGTGCCGTCGCGGTGGCGGAGGTCGATGGACCAGAAACGGCGCTGCGACTGGTAGATGCCCTAGCCGCCGACCTCGACAGGTTCTATCTGTTTCACGCGATCCGCGCAGACCTTCTGCGGCGTCTCGGCCGCAACGAGCAAGCTGCAGCGTCATACACAAGAGCCATCGAGCGATGCGAGAACAATGCCGAACGCGAGTTTCTGCAAGGCCGGCTTGCAGCAGTTCAAGCGAACAAGGCAAACAAATAGGCTACCACCGAAAGCGCCACTGTCGTGATCGCGAGCGGCACTGGGTAGCCGATTCCCGGCACCGCGGATTGCGACTCTTCCTGCGCTGCCTGCATCGACGATGTGTTCTGCCTCGCGCCTGCGATTGCACCCATCAGCAGTGCCGGATTCATGCGCAGCACGTGGCGGCCAATCCACCAGGCGATGAGCGCTGGCACGGCGCTGATGATCAAACAGCTCAGGATGAGCGACCAGACCGGCCCGCCATGCATCACTTCGTTCACTGCCTGACCCGAGTTGATGGCGAGCACCGCGGTGAAGGTGTTCAACCCGAGAACTTCGAGCAGACTGCGGCCGCCCTCGGAAATCGGCCCGCCAAACGCAGGATGTCTCGTCTTCAACCAACCGAAGGCGATGCCCGTGACGAGCACCGCCGCCGCACCGAAGCTGATGCTGATACCGAACATCGGCACGGGAATCGCGCCGAGCGCGGCGCCGACCAGCAGCCCCAAAGCGAGTGTCAGCACGTCCGAGATGTGAGTCGCTCGTACGACCTGCCCGACTTCCTTTCCAAGGCACGCAAGTTTCGCCTCAGCACCGGTGACCCGAATCACATCGCCCATCTTCAGCTTCGTCCCGGCGCCGAGCGGCAACTCTGCACCGGCTCGAAACAATGCATTTGCATAGAGTCCCGGTCCAAGTCGTGTCATGAGCTCCGGAAGCGTACTGCCGACGACATCGCGGCGGCCGACCACGACATCGACAGTGTGCACAGGGCTGCGCGAGCGCGCCTCCACATCGGGAATTTCCGGCCCGAGCGCTTCGCGCACGCGCACCTGTGCCGCAACTGGCGCCTCCACCACAACCTCATCACCGGGCTCGAGCTTCAACGTTTCATCCGGCGTCAACCAACGATTCTCGCGGCGAACGCTCTCGATAGATACGCGTGGCGCCTTGGATCGGATCTCCGCAACGGTTCGTCCGCCAATCGTCGTCGCTTCGACGCGATAGGCGCGCACGGCAATGGATACATCGGCAACTTCGCCCGCCTCGACCGTTCCCGGCAGCGGCGCGGTCCGATCTCCACGCATCGACATCTCGAAGGCATGCGCTTCGGCCGGTGCATCGAAGCGGGCGAGCTTCGGGAGCAGCTTCATCAGCAGCACGAACTCCACTTGACTCACTGTGTAACAAAGTGCGAAAGCCGCGGACAACGCGCCAGTCACGGTGTCGACTGAGCCGCCCGATGCGATCTTGCGTCCACCGGACTGAACTGCGGAGGTCGCGGCGCCAAAGGACGCTGATGAATTGTTGGAGCCCGCCAGCACGCCGGCGACTGCGCCCTCCGGCCAGTCGAACAACCAGTCGCACGCATACGCCAGCACCGGAGCGAGCACCGCGACGAGCAGACCGATCGCGACGAGATGCCAACCGTCGCGCTCCAGGCCCGAGAAGAACTGCGGGCCGATCTTCACCCCGATCGCGAAGATGAAAAGATTGAAGAATACGGTTTGCAGAACATCCGGGAGCGCCAGCGAGACGTCAGCCACGTTGTAAGCAGTGACGCTCGTCAGCAAGCCCACCAGAATGATGCACACGACGGAACCGAGCGAGATGCCCCCGATCTTCTTCGCCCCCAGCCACATGCCGAGCGCGACGACGCTGAATATCGTGAAGAACGGCTGGCTGTGCAGAAACTGATAGAGCTCCGCCACGGTCAGTCCTCGATCATCGCTGCGGCCCTTTCGATCTCCGCCATTCCTCGAGCGCCTGCTGCGCCATCGCTTTCAGATCGCGCCCAATCGCCTCGTAGGCGTCGGCATCCAGATTCGCGAGCGAGACGCGCACCGACCATGGCGGCCCCTCGAAGCCCGAGCCGTTCAGAAGCACCGAGCCGTGCCGCTGCGCCAGGTCGATCACGAGATCCAGAGGCGCGTGATGAGCCGCGACATAGTGGGCGAAATCCTCACCGATGACCTGTCGCCCCCACACGGCGAGATCGAGATCGACGTAATAAGCAACCCGCAGCGGGTCCTCGGGAATGTCCAAGCCGAGCCCTTTCGAGAGCGCGCCCAATCTCTCCTTGACGATCTGCCGGCATCGGCGCTGATACGCGTCGTCACGATCGAGCAACGCAAACAGAGAGAACAATGTCATCTGCGCCTGCTGGGGCAGCGACAGCCCGGCAGTGTGATTCAGCGCCACGTCACGACTGTCGGCGACCAGCCGATCTATGAACTTCAGCCCATCGGGGTTCATCGTGAGCGAGCCATAGCGCTTGCGCAGCGCCAGCCGATCGCGCTCCGGCAGCGCTGCGATTCGCTCATCGAAGATGTTCTCCTGATGAACCCCGATCACCCCCAGGCGCCAGCCGGTGCAACCGAAGTGTTTCGAATAGGAATAGACGAGTACGGTGTTACGCGGCAGATCGGCGGCGAGCGAGCGGAACCCCTCTGCGAACGTGCCGTACACGTCGTCGGTCAGGATGATCAGGTCGGGACGTTTGTTTCTCACCAGATCCACCAGCCGCTGCTGCGTGGCGGGATGCATGGCGAACGACGCCGGGTTCGACGGGTTGACCAGAAAGAACGCTTTGATTTTCGGATCGGCCAGCTTGTCGATCTCTACGTCGCTGTATTGCCACGCGTGATGGTCGCTCGCCATCCGGCTCTGTGCGATCTCCACGACGGGAAATGCGAAGTCCTCGAGACGTGGCAGCTCGATATAAGGCGTAAAGATCGGCGTACCGAGGGCTATGGTATCGCCGGTGTGAAGCAGACGATTCTCGCGCAAGCTCGAGAATACGTAGCACATCGCCGCAGTTCCGCCCTCGACCGCAAACAAGTCGAAGGCACCTGGCGGCGGACGCTCCTCGCACATCGTCTTCGCAAGATAGCGCTGCACGACGCGCTCGGCGTGCGTGAGCATCCGGTCGGGCTCGGGATAGTTGTCACCGATAACCGCGTCCGTCAGCTCGTGCACGAAAGCATCGGCATTGAAGCCGAGCTCGGATTTACCGTAATCGATCGCTCCCCGCAGCAGCATCGAGCCCGGACTCGTTGCCAACGAGGAGAGAAATGAATCGAGGCGGCCGGCGATTCCTTCGGCGTCCGGCATGCCGCCGATGTCCCACTCATCCCAGACCCGCTTCGATTCGGCGAGGGCGAACTGGCCCAGCAGAAAGAACGCTTCGCGAGGCGTGGTCGCGACCCAGTTTGGATTGCCGCGGCCCGCGTTCAAAAACTTGTGAGTCGCGGCGCCACTCACGCACTCGGCCCGGGCATAGCGGATCAGCCGATCCTTCAGCTGAAATGGGCTGAGCTGGTCGAGTCCCCCGGTTCCGGTATTCATGTGACAACCATCCGCAGCTTGTGAGCTGCAGAGTTCGCCACGCTCTCCTGTCCAGACAATTGGACCTAGGGCCAGCCGCGGCAGCGGCGTTCGCAGGGCCAGTATTCCACAGTGAACCCGACTGACACCGAAGCATCTGCGGTCGCGCCAACCACGAGCCCGTCGTCCACCGAGCTCGCAAAACAGCGGACGCAACTCGCTGGAACGCGCAACACGCTAGCGCAAGAGCGCACTTCTCTTGCCCATCACCGCACTCACCTGGCAAACGAGCGCACGCATCTGGCCTATCTGCGCACCTCGGTCTCGCTGGCCGGGTTCGGCATCACGCTCAACCGATTTGCGATCTATCTCATCAACAACTCGAAAGTCACCGGCGCGGATGCCAGCCTGACCGCGCTTCGAGACGTCAAACACATCGGCCTTGCAATGGTGGTGCTCGGCATCCTCGTGGCCATATGGGCGCTGTTTCGCTACGCACGCGCCTCACGCGACATCGATCGCAACCTGCGGCACCGGGATTGGCCCGAGGTGGCTGTAGTGACCGTACTCTTCATCGTCCTGGGCGCGGGCGTGGCGCTCTGGTTGTTCATCAGATGAGCTCGATGCTGCCGCGGCGCTGTCAGGATCCACAGGTTGGCTGCCACGGTCGAATGTAGTAGAAACGCGGCCTTCGCAAATTCCATCGATTGCAATGTACTCGCACCGACGATCCTTCGTCGCGCTGTGATATCCGGTCGTTGCTCACCTGAGGGTCATGATGCTCGAGTTCTCCAATCTCGCTCAGCTTCCTTTGTTCGATAACTCCGCGCTGGACTGGCTCCTCGCACTTGGCATCGCCGTGTTCGCACTGCTCGCGCTGTTGACGGTTCGGCGCGCGGTACGCGGCTATCACAAGAGAATGGTTGCCACGGCGCAGACGGAGCTGCTCGAGATTCCCCTGCAGGTGCTGAGCCGCACGACGCTGCTGTTGCTGCTGGCTGTAGCTGCATATATCGGCGCTCAGTGGCTGACCACAGGCCCGAAGACGCAGCAGGTGCTGCGCTCGGCGATCACCATCGCGCTGTTCTGGCAGACCGGCATCTGGGCCGTGGCGGCCGCGTCGGTCTGGATCGATCGCAAGCGCAAGCACAGCCTCGCGGTGGACCGCGCCGCCGTCGGCTCGCTCGGCATCATCGGCTTCGTGATCAATGTCGTGATCTGGGCGATGGTGTTGCTGCTGACGCTCGACAATCTCGGCATCGACATCACCGCGCTCATCGCGGGCCTCGGCATCGGCGGCATCGCCGTGGCGCTCGCGGTCCAGAACGTGCTCGGCGATCTGTTCGCCTCGCTGTCGATCACGCTCGATCGTCCGTTCGTGGTCGGCGACTTCCTGATCCTCGGCGATTTCCTGGGCAGCGTCGAATACATCGGCATCAAGAGCACGCGGCTGCGCAGCCTGAGCGGCGAGCAGATCATCATTTCCAACAGCGACCTGCTGAGCAGTCGCGTCCGCAACTACGGCCGGATGAATGAGCGCCGCGTCGTGTTCGGCACGCGCTTGACCTACGAAACCCCGCTCGAGCAGTTGGAACGCGTGCCGAGCCTGATCCGGCAGATCATCGAGAGTCAGGCCGACACGCGCTTCGATCGCAGTCACTTCGCAAAGCACTCGCCGGACGCGATCGAGTACGAGACCGTGTACTACGTTCTCTCGGCGGACTACAACAAATATATGGACATTCAGCAGACCATCAACGTGACCTTGCATCGCGAGCTGCAACAACGCGGCATCAAGTTCGCCTATCCGACGCAACGGCTCTTCGTGATGTCTCAGAACGCCGAGACGGATCGGCCCGACGAGCCGATCCCCTCACGATCAGCTGCATGATTCCAGCGCGGCGGTGGCGACAGTGCGGGAGATCGTTCTGCCGCCTCTCGCGCTGCCCGCGGCCAGATCGAGCGGCCATTGCCAATGACGCCCCTCTGGATCGGCCAGCTTCTCGAAGTGATCGGCGATTGCCGCGATCGAAGTTGCGTCCGCAATCGGATCGAGCCCCTGATAAGGATGACCGTGGTAGTTGCCTCGATAGGTCAGGACGGCTTTCGGGCATGACTCGCGCGCGTAGATGCTGCGGATCAGCTCGCACTCCAGATCCCCTTCGGCCGCGTCGCTGAGCGCATAGCGAATCGCCAGCGCGATGGCGAACTCCAGGCCCGGTGTGGGAATGCCGTGTTTTCTTGCCAGTGCGAGGCTACCGAGGATTCGCTCTCGCCGCCGCAGCTTGCGCAGCGGATCGCGCCCCACTCGTTTGCACGGATCCTTGAAGGAGGAGCGGCAGCGCTCGATGAACGGCCGCATCAGCATTTTGATGATCGCTTCCAGCTGCGGGCTTTCGAGCAGCAGCGCCGGCTCGATCTCATTCTCGATCAGTTGCCTGACCAGCGCCATCACGCGCTCGTCTCCCATGCCGCGGCCGATCGTCGAGTAGCCCAGCAAGCTCGCGTACCAGGCGACGATGGCATGCGTGCCGTTCCACAGCCGGTTCTTGATCGTTTGTATCTGGGCGATGTCGGCGACCGTCTTCACTTGTCGCAAGTGGCGCAGGACCGAGCCGCCGCCCTGCGCATACAACAGCATGTCCGGCTCGCTGTTGAACAGAATCAGATGCAGCTGGCTCAGCGCCCTTGCCGGAGCCGAGGCATTGCGTAGCACGCTCACGTGCGGGTCCAGGTCCAAGGCAGGCTCGTCGGCTGAATCCTGCCGCGCGCTGTGGACTGCCGCGAGGTTCTTCTCGAACAGCTCGCATTTGATGCGCAGTTGACGCTGCAGCGACTCCCGCCCGAGCCGAGTGACGATGCGACTGACGACCGTTTCTGAAAAGTGTGTCGCGGCCAGGATCTTCGCGCACTCGAGTTCGGTCGTCAGTTCGAGCAGCGCGGCCTCGACGTGCCGGCGGACATAGCTCGCGCCGCCGACCTTGTTCAGCACCACCAGGATTGTGAGCTCGCCTCGGCCCTGCTCGTACCTGCGCAGCAGTCCCCGCGCGACGATCGGCGCCTGCTGACGGATCGCCTGCTCCGGCAGAGCCAGACCGACGATCAGCGAATCGCAGTACATCGCCATGATGCCGTCCTCGTCGCCCATGTGGATCAGTCGTACATGGTCGATGGTCTGGTCGAACGCGTGCTTGCCATAGCGGACGCTGAACTTGCCGAAGGCGTTGACGGCGTCGCGCAGCAACTGATCGCCAGTGACACCGATGATCTCGCAGGGCCGCGTGTAACCGTCCCAATGCGAGAACACCTGCGTGAGATAGCCGCCACCGATCGCGCCGAAGCCGTGAATGCCGGCGCGCATTTGATTTATAGCCTGCGGAAATGGATCGGTCACAGCGGGCACGTCGAGCTTCGGCACGCAGTCCGCCAGATCCGAGAGGAACTCCAGCATGCCGCCATAGGCCTTGAACGCGCGAGCTTCGATCTCCGCGCGCGGCGCCTTGATGTCATGAATCAGGATGGGCTGTCCGCCGGCATCGCTGGCCGACAGCAGGCCGTTCTCGGAGTCCTCGACCATGAGACAGCGCTCCGGCAGGCGGTTCAGCTCGGTGGCGGCGCGCAGAAAAATTTCCGGATGCGGCTTGCCCCGCTGCACCTCGTCGCCGCAGACAGTGATATCGAAGTACTTCAGAACATTTGCATTGATCAGATATTCCTCGGCGATGCTGCGACGGCTGGACGTCGCGACCGCCATCGTCAGGCCGCTGCGCCGGAGACGCTCCAACACCTGTAGCAGACCGATCTTGATAGGCACCCCGTGCGTGCGGACGTGCTGCAGCTCCAGCTCGTCGGCGCGCCGCCTGATTTCGCGATACGGATAGTCCTCGCCGTAATGCTCCTTCGCCAGAGCTTCGGCGCGCGTGGCGCTCAGACCCAGCGAGCCGATCAGCGTGCGATCCTCGATGGGCCGGCCCGCCAGTTCCAGCGATGCCTGCCTGATCGTCTGGAAGCGCAGCCGCTCCGTGTCGAACATGGTGCCATCCATATCGAAGATGGCGCTCTCGATGTGCTTGCCCAGGAAATTGATCATCAGACTCCATCACCTCCGTTGCCAGCGATGCGGGATCGCGGCCAACCGATTAACAATTTTGACAAAGACCTTCCGAGAAGCGTCACGCGGCCAAGGCCCTGCCCTGCGCATCGAAGCGATGCAGGCAGGACTCGTCAGGCGTCAGCCACAGCGTCTCGCCGTGGCGAACATCCAAGTCGCCCGCAGCGCGAGCGGCGATCGTGCCCAGGCCGGCGACGTCGACATGTACGAAGGTGTCCGAGCCCAGATGCTCGGCCAGGCTCACCTTGCCGTGCCATCTGCCCTCGCTGGTGGACAGCGATAGATGTTCCGGCCGGATGCCGATCGTGGCTGCTCCATAGCGCGACGCCGCGGCGCCGCCGAGCAGGTTCATTCGCGGCGAACCGATGAAGCCAGCGACGAATAGCGTGGCGGGCCGACGATACAGCTCCAATGGCGGACCGATCTGTTCCACCCGGCCGGCGTTCAGCACCACGATCCGGTCGGCGAGCGTCATCGCTTCGGTCTGATCGTGAGTGACGTAGATCGTGGTCGCGCCGAGCTGACGATGCAGCTCCGCAATCTCCATGCGCATGTTGACGCGCAAGGCCGCATCGAGATTCGACAACGGCTCATCGAACAGGAACGCCACGGGCTCACGAACGATGGCCCGGCCTATCGCCACGCGCTGGCGCTGACCGCCCGACAGCTCACGGGGCTTGCGATCCAGATAGTCCTGCAGATTCAGCACGCGCGCCGCTTCGGTCACCTTGCGCTCGATAGTTTCCTTGTCCCGCCTCGCCATCTTGAGCGGAAAGGCGATGTTGTCGCGCACGCTCATGTGCGGGTAAAGCGCATATGACTGGAACACCATCGACAGGCCGCGCCATGCCGGCGGGAGCTGCGTGGCGTCGCGCCCATCGATCAGCAGTTGGCCGCTGCTCACATCTTCCAGTCCGGCAATCAATCGCAACAAGGTCGACTTGCCGCAACCCGAAGGGCCCACGAAAACCACCAGCTCGCCGCGCTCGATCTGCAGATCGAGGCTGGCAATGACTTCGCGTCCGCCGAAGCTCTTGGAAACATTCTTCAATGCGATGCTGGCCATGAATCCTCCGCTACTTCACCGCGCCGAACGTCAGGCCGCGGACCAGTTGTTTTTGCGACAGCCAGCCCAGCACGACGATCGGCGCGATCGCCAGGGTCGAGGCCGCCGACAGCTTGGCGTAGAACAGCCCCTCGGGCGCCGAGAAGGACGCGATGAATGCCGTCAGCGAGCCCGTGCTCGCCGCGGTGAGATTCAGCGTCCAGAACGATTCGTTCCAGGCCAGGATGACGTTGAGCAACAGCGTCGAGGCGATGCCGGGCAGCGCCATCGGCGCCAGGATGTACAGCAGCTCGCGGCCGGGAGTCGCGCCGTCCATGCGCGCCGCCTCGAGAATGTCCCGAGGGATTTCCTTGAAGTAGGTGAACAGCATCCAGACCATGATGGGCAGGTTGCTGAGCATCAGCACGATGACCAGCCCGGTGCGCGTGTCGAGCAGGCCCGCGCTCTTGAATAGCAGATAGATCGGCACGAGTACGCCGACTGCCGGCAGCATCTTGGTCGAGAGCATCCACATCAGCACGCCGCGAGTGCGCCGGGTCGGCGAAAACGCCAGGGACCAGGCCGCTGGAATCGCGATGAACAGACCGAGCAATGACGAGCCCACGGAAATGACGACGGAGTTCGTGAAGTGACGCAGATAGTCCGTCCGTGCCCACACCTCCGCGTAGTTCTGCGTCGTCCAGTCGAAGAAGAGGAACTGCGGCGGTATCGCCACGGCCGCCCCTTCGGTCTTGAATGACGTGAGGACGGTCCACAGAATCGGGAAAAAGATCGCGAGCGCCACTACCCAGGCGACCGACGTAACGAGCAGCTTGTGCCGATTGTCCGATGCGCGCGCCATGGCTCAGCGCTCCAGGTTCTTGCCGACCAGGCGCATGAGAAAGATCGCCAGGATGTTCGCGAGCACCACCGCAACCATTCCGCCGGCGGAAGCGCTGCCCACATCGAAACGCAACAGGGTCTGGGAATAGACCAGGTACGCGAGATTCGTGCTCTGGGTACCCGGTCCGCCATTGGTGGTCACCAGGATCTCGGCGAACAACGACAGCAGAAAGATCGTTTGAATCAGGATGACGACCGCGATCGCCCGCGCCAGGTGCGGCAACGTGATGTGAATGAAGCGCGCGAAAGCGTTCGCACCATCCATCTCCGCCGCTTCTTTCTGCTCAGCGTCCAGCGATTGCAGCGCCGTGAGCAGAATCAAAGTGGCGAAAGGCAACCAGCCCCAGGCAACCATGAGCGTCAGCGACAACAGCGGCGCTTCCGCCAGCCAATCGATGGCCCGCATGCCGAATACCTGCGCGATCCAGGCGAACAAGCCGTTCACCGGATTCATGAACATGTTCTTCCACACCAGCGCCGAGACGGTCGGCATGACGAAGAACGGCGACACCACCAGCAGCCGCACGATGCCCTGCCCGTGCATCGGCCGGTCCAGCAGCAATGCGAGCCCGACGCCGCCGATCACGGTGATCGCAAGCACCCCGGCGAGCAGCGCAAAGGTATTCGCGAGCGACTGAAAGAAGGCTGGGTCAGTCAGGAAATAGACATAGTTCTCGAGACCGACAAAGTCATTGCCGCGCGGCATCAGCAGCTGATAATCGTGCAACGAATACCAGAGCGTCATGGCCAGCGGCACGGCCATCCACAGCAGCAGCAGCGCTACCGCTGGCGAAAGCATGAGACGGGCCGTGGCCCCGGTGTGGGTGCTTGCCATGAATCTCCCGGAAGAAAGATGCGCAGCGTTTCCGTCGAGGAAACGGCTAGTCGAGATAGCGGGCGCGAGTCATCTCACGCTCGGCGATGTACTGCGCGTTGGCCAATGCCTGGCGCGTGGAGATCTGGCCCGCGACTGCGGCCGATATTTGCTGACCGACGACAGTCCCGATGCCCTGATAAGGCGCGATCGAAACAAAATTCCCGCCGACGTACGGCACCGCCTGCTCGGAAGGATGGCGCGTATTGGCCGCCTCGATCGCCTGCAGAACGATGCCGGCAAAAGGCGCGGCCTGCCGATACTCGGCGCTCGAGTAGAGGGACTGACGAGTGCCGGGCGGCACATCCGCCCAGCCAGATTCGGCAGCAACCAGCTGCATATAGGACTTGCCCGTGGCCCATGCAACGAAGGACTTGGCGGCTTCGATATTCTCCGAAGCCGAGGGAATCACAAAGCTCCAGGCCCACAGCCAATTGCCGTGGTTCTCCAATGTGCCGCGCGATGGAAACAAAGCGAAACCGACGTCGTCCGATACCGTCGATTGCCGCGGGTCTGACACGAAGGCCGCGGCGACGGAGGCGTCGATCCACATGCCGCATTTGCCCGCCTGAAACAATGCCAGGTTCTCGTTGAAACCATTGGTCGAGGCGCCTGGCGGGCCATATTTCTTGAGCAGATCCACGTAGAACGAAACAGCCGCCTGCCAGCCGCGCGATTGCAGTTGCGGCCGCCACTGCATGTCGAACCAGCGAGCGCCCCACGAGTGTGCGAGCGTCGAGACAAACGCCATGTTCTCGCCCCAACCGGCTTTGCCACGCAGGCAGATCCCATAGACGCCGTTTTCGCGATCGGTGATCCGCTCGGCTGCCTTGCGAATGAATTTCCAGGTGGGACTCTCCGGCATGGCGAGTCCAGCGCGCTCGAACAGATCGGTGCGATACATGGTGAGCGCGCTTTCGGCGTAGAAAGGCGCGGCGTAGAGCTTGCCGTCGTGGGACAACGAATCGTCGATGGCGGGCAGCAGATCGTCTCGGGCGAAGTCTTCGCCCAGGTCTTCGAGCGGCACGAGCCAGTCCTGCGCCGCCCAGATCGGCACCTCGTAGTTGCCGACAGTGACCACGTCGTACTGGCCGCCCTGCGTAGCGACGTCGATGGTGACACGCTGACGCAGCAGGTTCTCTTCGAGAGTCACCCAGCGCAACTCGATGTCCGAGTGCTGCCGCGTAAATTCGCCGGCGAGCTTCTGCATGCGGATCATGTCACCGTTGTTGACGGTGGCGATCGTCAGCGTCACTGCGCCCGCCTGCGCCGCGCAGACCGTGGCAATGCCCGCGCAGAGCGCGAGCAGGCATTGTTTCATTGTCATCAACAAGCCTCCTTTTTCAGGATTCGGACCTCCCCTGCGAGGCCCGCTCGGAAAGCTCGTCGCGCGCGTGCGGACGAACCTTGAGTTGTCAACGAACAGCCACCGTGTCTTGCCCGTGCGGCGGCTTGGGTGTTCGCCGGAAAAATCAGTCAATCGTGTGCGACAAAACTCCTCTGAGGCCGACGGTCAAAAGATGCCCGTCAGCACTGGCAACAACTTCGATTTGGGCAGCCGCAGGGCGTACCATCCCGGAACAGGATCGATGGACCGCTGGGCACGGGCAGCTGCTGTTCAGCTCCCGGAATGGCGCTCGCGACAGTTCTGCGCACCGATGAGTCGCGAAGCTCGGACATCCGCGCGATGAAGGACGTTCATGCCGTCCACGCGCGGGGCCCGTGTTATTTATGACTGCATTCTGTAGCAGTCGGCCGACAGTATAGTAGAACTTGCGCAGCGCGCAACCCGCTGCGGCAAATTAGTGGATTGCCTGTGACGGCGATTCACAATCGACAGGCGTCAATGCGTCATCGCAATTACATACATTCTCGGCATGCTCTCGTCACATTCGACGATGACGTCTCGAAATCTTACGGCAACGCTCTGACGACGCGGAATCCCAATGTGTTGTTTCGTCTCGTCGGGTCATCTCCTGCATAGCGCAGCGCCGAGCGCACCGCTTCGGGCTTGTTGTACCAACCGCCGCCGCGATCGACACGCTTGACACAATCACCGGTGACCCAGGCGCGACCGTCCGCGGGTGCGCCTTCGTATGATGAGTTGTAACAATCCTCGACCCATTCCCAGACGTTGCCAACTGTGTCGTGCAAGCCGAAGCCGTTCGGTTTGAAGCTGCCCACCGGCGCCGTTTTCGCGTAGCCATCGTTGCAGTCGTGCCGGGGCCACTCCGGATGTTCCTGCTTCACCGATTCGTCGCCCACATTGGCGAATTCGCAGGCGCGCTTCGAGTCTTCGCCCCAGAACCATCGCGTCGTCGAGCCGCCGCGCGCCGCATACTCCCACTCGGCCTCGCTCGGCACGCGATATTGTTTACCCGTCTTCTGCGAGAGCCATTTGGCATAGCCCCTCGCCATCTCGAAGTTGACGTAGAGCACGGGACGACGGCCACGACCCCAACCGTCGTCGCCCACCGCCACACAAGCCTTCGCGGCCACGCAAGCATCCCATTCGTCGAATGTTACTTCGTATTTCCCAATCGCGAACGGCCTGGCGAAGGTGACTTTGTGGAACGGACCCTCGTTGGCGTTGCGGCCCTCCTCACTATCACGTGAGCCCATCTGAAACTCGCCGGCGGGCACGACGATCATTTCGGGACAGTCGGCGCAGTCTCGGTTGGCGGGCCCTGCGAAGATCGGCGTCTCGGCATAGACGAAGCCGGAAGCGAGCATCATGCAGCCAAACCAGAAGCTTCTCATCACTCAACTCCTCCCACCGTCGCTTCATCACGAAACTTTCGATACACGGCACGCGCCTCATCGAACTGCGCGAAGACATGATCCTTTTCTTTCTGCGAGCGCCAGCCCGGCCACGCGTCCGCCAGCTGCTGGAGCTTGTCGATCCACTTCAGACAATAGTTCGCCGCCGCCGCGCTACGCACCGGCCGGTCGCCGACTGTCACCCACACGGGATTGGTGAAGGCCTGCGCGAATTCAGCGTCGAGCGGGTAGCGCTCGTTCGGATTTCCTTCGGCGCGCAGGTGATACCACCCGCTGCGCGCGACCTTCAGTTTCTTGTTCAGCTGCGCGCTCTTGCGATCCGACGACAACGGGATCTTCTCGACGACCTCGCCGTTCCAAACGAGCGAGACGCTCTCGAGCGGCGTGATCGATTGCACGCGCGCCATCACGCTGACCTCGCCACCCTCGGCCGGCAGTCGAATCTCTTCGCCGGGCATTCGACCATCCACGGTGAGCTCGACCAGGGGGCCCGACGTTACGAAAGCGTGCCCATTTCGCAAACCTTCAAACCAGGCGTCGGCGTCGAGGCCGCGATTGCCCGTGTGCACGTACGTCCGCATCGAGCCCACCAGCTTGGAGATCTGCATGCTGCTGATCGAGTCTTCGCCACCGACGGCTGTGATGCGCAGCCCGTTGTTGAGCGTCGCATACCACGGATGGAAACTGCCCATGCCCGGATAGGACCATTCGAGCGCATCGGTCGCGCCGAGCGCGGCATCGACGATATAACCCTTGCCGCCGCCGAGATTGCCGCTGAGCGGATCTTTGCTCCCGAACGCGTGCACGTAGCCGACGGTCGCGCCCTGCGCCTTCGCTTTGCGCAACATATCGGTGTTGCTGGGAAAGAGACTCTCGATCGCAGTTCCTTCATAGCCCGTCGTGAACGGACTGATCAAATGATCGCGCAGCTGGAACATGAAGACGTGCCCGTAGAAGGCCGGCCGATACTCCTGCCCCACGACGAGCAGTCGCTCCGGCGTCGAGATCGGATGCGGCTTGCCGCCGGGAATGAAGAGATCGTAGTCGAGGATGCGATTGTCCTTGTTCGCGACCTGCTCGTTGACCATGTCCTGATCTTCGGCGGCCGACATCATCATCAGGTTCGCCGGTGTATTGTGCAGGTTGCCCGCGTAGTTCATGTGGACATGGGTCGATCCGTTGTACCAGCCGCGTGCCGACACATTGGTGAGAGGCTGCAGTTTCAAATCAATCTGCATGGCCTTACCGTCGCGGGCCTGCACCGTCGTCTTCACAGGCGTGTACTCGAAACCTTTCACGGCCTCGACGGTCACCGGACCGACAGGAACCTCGACTCGGAACGTTCCAGCCTGATGGAAGACGCGATCGCCGGCGCCCGTGACGCGTGCGTACGCATCCTCGGGTGCGTACATCTTCCCATCCGACGCAGTGAGATGAATGCGGGCCGCCGTTGGACGGCCGGTCGTTGCATCGATCGTCCTGACCGAGACGACGGCCATCGGCCGCTTCCACTGTCGCTCGGAGATGGGGACCTTCTTTAACGCTCCGCCGTAAGTCTCGAGCAGTTGCAGCTGCGGAAGCCCATCCTCATTCGAGACGAATGCAATCCACTCGCCGTCCGGCGACCAGCGAGGCTGGAATGCGTCGTGCTTGAAAAAGGTCATCTTGTACGGCTCACCGCCGATGGTCGGCTGCACGTACAGATTGTTGAACTGATCTGCGGCGCCGCGCGTCGACGAGTAGATGAAGCGCTTGCCATCGAGCGAAACATCCGGCCTCGTGCGATAGAGCGTTTGTTCGGCCAAAACCGTGGTCGCTCGGTCGATGCCATTCGCCACCGCCGGAACTCGCAGCACGTTGCCCGAGCCGAGCGGCATGTTGCGGTTCGACACGAGCAGCAACTCTTTGCCATCGGGCATCCACGCCGGCGTGATATGCATGTCCATCCGCCCGAAGTAGAGCCGGTCACGACCGAAGTCGTTGTCACGCGTGACGGCGATCTCCTCGCCCGCGAACTGCCCGTCTTTCAACGCGCGGATGTACACGTTGAAGTTTCCGGTGGGTCGAGTCGAGACGTAGACAAGCCGCGTTCCATCGGGCGAGAACGCGGGATCCATGTAGACCTGATCGTCGGACGTCAGCGGCCGGCTGATGCCGGTCTCAACCTCGACGATCTCCAGCTGAATCGTGCGGCCGCCATCGTCGGCGACATACACGATCCAACGCCCGTCGGGCGACCAGGCCGGCATCGAGTGATACTTGCGAGAGTAAGTGAGCTCCCGCGCGGCGCCCGAGCTTGGATTGACGATCCAGAGGGAACCGCTCATCGCAACGGCGATCTTCGAACCGTCGGGCGACCAGGCCGGCGCCCATGGCGTCGAGCTCGGCGCCGGGCCAAAGTAATAGTTGTGCGTGTAGAAGCCGCCCTGCGTGGACGACGGATAGGAAACGTTCTGGCCGATGCTCTCGGCGCCGGCCAATAGCAGAGCCGCGGCAATGACGATACTGACGATCGGCCCCATTCCCGACTTACCCCGTGTGTGGCGGGCAGTATCCGCGCCGCCTATCCCCAAAGAAAAGTTATATCGCCATGCAAGCGGCAACAGCGAGGATTCGTCGCTCAGGAACCCGCTCCGACCACCCACTTTTTCAGGCGCGCCGGCTCGTGGCGCTTCAGTGCGGGGTGGCGCGCGATGGCTCGGTCGATGCTGACGCTATCGTGTTCGCGTACATGCACATCCAGGAAAGCGAGTACCACATCGCCGATCGCTGAGAGCGCCTCATCACCACCGATCTCGCCGACGCGCTCTACTCGCTTCGAACCCTCCAGCAATGCCACCAGATCCGTGAATCCCATGTGGCGAATGCCCTCGAGACGAACACGCAGCACATCGCCGCTCCGCCCCGCCGCACTCCAGGATTCGTAGGCGAGATCATTCGGGCTGAAGTCCGCTTCCTTGGGCTGACCTTCGAACAGGCTGTAGCGTGTCCAGTCACTCAGCAGAAGCAGGAAGGGGCGTCCGACGGGACGGTCAAACAGATCCGGATCGAAGTTCTGGCCGTCGAGATTAACCGCCGCACGGCACGCATCGACGAGCTTGCAAGTCGTTGCTGACGTGGCGCCGCCGAACGACATCCCGGCGAACGCAAGGCGGTTGCGATGCGCCGCTCTCAAAACCTCACGCAACGCTCGGGGCTCGTTTCCGCCGACGATGGCCTTGGCGACTGCAAGCGTATCGTCGCGCCATTCAACGAACGAACGGCCGAGCCGGGTCGCGGCCAAGGCTTCGCCATAAACCGTCAGCGCCTCGCGGCTTGTTGCAAGGTCCTGCCCTCCCGCCAGCGTCTTCAATGTCGTGGCAAACCTCGGGTCATCACCTGGAACGGCAGGTCGGGTCGCGACGATGCGCCCATCCTCCAAACGCACGTCCGCGGCGTCACCTGGATGCGCAATCGATACGACGATGTAGCCATGACTGGCGAGGCGCATGGCGAGCGCGCTGTTCTGTTCCGGATATAAAAAGAATCCGTGGCTGAACACCACCACCGGAAATCCCCGCGATTGCCGCGCCGGCGTCGCTCCCGGTCGCACGTTCATGCGCTGGCTGGTCAGAGCGTGCAGTTCTTCAGTTGTATAACGAAAATTCCGTGCGATAGCTGGCACTCTGACGGCGGCCTCATCGCCTTCCATGTAGGGCGCGCCACCGACAGCACGACCCGCAGCCGGATACCAAACAATCGCTGGCAATCGTCTCGGTCCGCTCGCCGGATCGCCGGCATCGAGTCGTCGCGACGAGTCGACGAACTCGCCGCGAATCACGCCGACATCATGCTTGCCATCCGGCATCGGCATGGCCGAAGCCGAAACCGGATCCGACGCGACCGCAGTCCAGGCCGCGATAGTAATGAGTAGTGCAGATCGGACGACCGCGCTCGGCATCAGTAGTACTCGACTTTCTTGCCCTCGGCGAACGCCGCCAGGCCCCGCTTGGCATCACCGCTAGTAAACGCCAGCTGCCCGAGCACGGCCTCTCGGCGAAACGCCTCCTGCAGGGGCAGGTCGCTCAGTTCGCGCACCGATTGTTTGATGATCTTGAGCGCCGTGGGGCTCACCCGCACGAGACGCTCGGCCCACTGAGTGGCGGCCTGCGACAAGTGCTCGGGCTCGACGACTCGATTGAGCACGCCAACCCGCAACAGATGCTCACTGGTGAAACGGTCACCCGTCATCAAAATCTCCATCGCTGCCGCGAAGCCGATCTGCCGCACCAGGCGCACCAACGTGCCACCCGCGGGCACAATGCCAAGCGTGACTTCCGGAAGGCTGAATACTGCCGTGCTGGCTGCGATACGCAAGTCGGTCGCGAGCATGATCTCGAAACCGGCGCCCATGCACAGCCCGTTGACCGCGCAAATGACGGGCTTGTCGATGTTGATGCTCTTCAGATGCGCCGCGTCCCATGCCGAGATGTCGATATCATTGCGTGCCAGGGCGGGAATGGACTCCTTCAGGTCGGCGCCGGCGCAAAACGCACGCTCGCCTGCCCCAGTAAGGATCACGACACGAACCCGATCGTCTTCAGCAGCCGCCTTGAAGGCGCGACCGAGCTCGTCGTACATGGCCAGCGTCATCGCGTTGAGCTTGGCCGGCCGGTTGAAGCTGATTCGGGCAATGCCGTCGTGGACGTCGTAAGCGATGGACATGGTCAGATCACCTTGCTCTCGCACAGAGACTCGAAGGACTGACGGTCCAGACCGAGCCAATCCAGATAAATGGCTTCGTTATGCTCGCCCACCGTCGGCACTCGCGGCTCAGCGCCGGCGGCTGCGCCAGATAAGTGCACGGCGGAGCCGAACACTTTGACTTTGGCCTCTCCATACGCCACCTGCACGAGCATGTCTCGCGCCAGCATATGCGGATCCTCGACCACCTCCGCGATGTTTTTGATCGGACTCAAGGGAAAACGGTCGGAAGCGATCGCCTCGAGCTCCTGCTTGGTCTTGTCGGCAAACCAGCCGCGGATGATCGGCTCGACACGGCGGGCATAGACTGCTGGATCGAAGCGCTTCTCCATGGAGTCGATTTCCGGATCCGTCGCCAGCGCCGGCGTGCCGAACGCGCTACAGGCTTCTTGCCAGAACTTGTCCGTGTATGCACCGAAGAACACATGACCGTCTTTGCACTCGTAGCGTCCATAAGGTCGCACGAACGGATGATCGTTGCCCAACGGCTGTGCGATCTTGCGCTCCGCCGTGAAGTTCACAACGGCGTTTTCCGTCAGCGTGAATACGGCGTCTTGCTGCGAGATATCCACGAGCCGACCCACGCCCTTGCTCTCAGCTTCGCGCAACGCTGCGACCGTGCCGAGCGCCGCATACAACGATGCAGCCAGATCTCCGATGATCGTGCCGACCCGCTGCGGCTCACCCGGCATGCCGTTCATCGACCACAGTCCGCCGCTCGCCTGCGCGGAGTTGTCGTAGGCGGGACGCGCCGAGTTGGGCCCGCTTTGCCCGAAGCCGCTGATACCCGTGTAGATCAGCCTGGGATTGACCTTCCGCAGCTCATCGAACCCCAAGCCCAGCTTGCGCATCGTGCCGGGTCGAAAATTCTCGACGACGACGTGCGCCTTGCTGACCATGTCGAGAAACAACTCGCGTCCCTGCGCGGACTTCAGATCCAACGTCACGCCCAGTTTGTGTCGATTGTACTGGGCGAAGAATCCGCTCAGTCGCTCCGCGCCCTGCTCCACCATCGGTGGAAACGTTCGCACGTAGTCGGGGTCTTGCGGATTTTCGATCTTGATGACCGTGGCCCCGAGATCGGCCAGCATCATCGTGCAGTACGGCCCCGCGACGACCCGCGTCAGATCCAATACCAACACACCATGTAACGGTCCGACCGCAGGTGCGGTCGGTACTTCATTGTCTGAAGCGGCCATGACGGAACCTCACTTGCGCGCTTGAGCGAGCAGCTCGACCGCCAGATCCATGCGAACGTCGCGCTTCTCGACCATGCGTTTGACGATCGCATCCACTTCGGCTCCGACAGCGCCAGCCGCCACAGCGATATTGCGTGCATGCAGCGCCATGTGCCCGCGTTGAATTCCTTCGGTGGCGAGCGCTCGCATGGCGCCCATGTTCTGAGCCAGACCGACCGCCACGATGATCTCGGCAAGCTCCTGCGCCGAGCTCACTTGCAGGATCTTCAACGCGACTCGCGCCAGCGGATGCGTCTTCGTCGCGCCGCCGACCAGACCCACCGGCATCGGCATTTCGATCGTCCCGATCAAATCGCCGTTATTCGCGCGCTCCCAAGTCGTCAATGATGTGTAATGACCGCTGCGGGCCGCATACGCGTGCGCACCCGCCTCGACCGCACGCCAGTCGTTACCTGTCGCAACGACGATGGGATCGATGCCATTCATGATGCCTTTGTTATGAGTCGCGGCTCGATAGGGATCGACGGCAGCGAAGGTATAGGCGTCTAGCATGCCTTCGATCACGCGTTCGCCCGAGTATTCGCTCGTTGCAAGAACCGCAGGCGATACCCGCAGACTCGCCCTGGCCAGGCGCAGGTCCGCCAGGTTGGAAAGAATGCGAAGGCGGACCGATCCGCCCGTGATGCCTTCGATCTTCGTAGCCACGGCTTCGGCCATCGTGTTCACGGTGTTCGCGCCCATGGCGTCGCGAACATCGACAATCAGGTGAGCGACGACCATCGGACCGCGAGGCGTGTCGGGGAACACATGCACCTCGATGTCTCTACAGCCGCCGCCCAATCCGACCAGCACCTTGTCGCGGCCGTTCGCCAGCTCGATCAACTCCGCACGAGCACGGAGGATGGTCTGGCGCGCGCCGTAAGGATCGGCCACACCGATGACCTGAATCTGCGACCGCATCAGCGGCGGCGTGCTCGACGTGAAGAAGCCGCCGGACTCACGCACGAGCTTTGCCATGTACGACGCTGCGGCAACGATCGAGGGTTCTTCCACGACCATTGGCACGACAACATCCTTGCCGTTGACCCGGAAATTGCTCGCCACCGCGAGCGGCAATTCGAAAGTGCCGATGACGTTCTCGATCATCCCGTCAGCCGCGGCGCTCGGCAGTGCCCCAGGCTTGGCGAGCAGATCCACGTCCGCCGCAGGCACAATGCCCGCTTCGGCGAGCGCACGCAGACGCTGCGGCGGAGTCAGCGAACGGAAATTGGGAAGTCGTGAATCGAGGGCCATGGTTCACCTGATCAAAATGCGGCGCGAAATAAAGTTCTGAAGTCCTGCTCGCTGGTCTCGCGTGGGTTTCCTCCGCTGTCGTCGGAGGCAAAGCTCAGTCGAGCGAGCTCATCGAGCCGATCCTGGGCGACCCCGACATCGCGCAAGCGCGGCGGCATGCCCAGATCGCTGCACAGTGCGCGCAACCCATGAATGGCCTGTGCCCCACCCTGCGATTCACGGCGGCCACTGCCGTCGATGCCTAGAATCGCAGCGACCCGCGCATATCGCTCGGGATTCGCAGGCACATTGAATGCGGCGGCGTGCGGCAAACAAACGGCACTGGCGAGCCCGTGCGGTACTGGAAAAAGTGCACCGACCGACGACGCCATGCGATTCACGTTGCCCAGTCCCGTCACACCGAATGACATCGCGGCCAGCGCCGATCCACACAACATATCGAGCGCGGCCGACACATTGCTTCGATCCGCGACGAAGGCTCGGATGCTGCCGGCGATCAGCGTCATCGCATGCAAGTTCATTGCGTCGGAAAACACCGTGGCTCGATTGGATAGAAATGACTCGAACGCATGAACGAAGGCGTCCATGCCCGCATACGCCGCGTCATGCGCCGGCATGGAACTGACGGCAAGTGGATCCAGAATCGCGATGGCGGGCTCACCCGTCACCGCCGCTCGGGTGCCGGCAGTGGTCGGAATGGAGATCAGAGGCAACGACGACATCAGCAGATCGACCGCCTTCCCGACCTCGATGGTGCTGTCTCCACCGATGGCCAATATTCCTTCGGCGTCGTATTTTCGGCTCAGCTCGAATGCAGCCTGCACCGTGCTGTCGCTCGGACGAGATCCGATGTCACTGAAGACAACGGTCGCCACGTCGATCTGCGTCAGGATGTCGGCGACGATGCGGTGGATGGCGCTGTTTACCAGCGCGGGGTCGAGCAGCACCAGCAAGCGTTTGGTCGAGTGCTCACGAACCAGATCGGCGACCCGCTCGTGAGCGCCGATGCCGAAGAGGATCTTCGTCGGGCACTCGAACCAGGAAACGGCCGCATCACGCCACATGAACGCGGGCACCTCGCTCACGCAGCAGTACCGAGCGCAAAAAAGCAACGCCATCGTCAACCGCTTCGTTGGCGACGCGCGAGACCGCAACGGCCTCGATAAAGCTGTGCGGAGCGCCGGGGTAGACCTTGGCCTGGACCTGCACGCCGGCTTCGAGCAAGCGGCCGGCCATATGAAGATTCTGCTCCGCCAGAATGTCGCATTCGGCGATCACCAGAAACACCGGCGGCAAGCCGTGCAACGGCGCATAGGCCGTGGCCGCATACGGATCGCGGCGATCGTTGAGATGGCCGATGTAGTTATCCCAGAACGTATCGACCTCGTTCGCGGTCAGCATGTCCTGCTCGGTGCCATAGCGTTGTCGCGAGGCAGGCGAGCAATCTGGCGTGGAACCGCCATAGATGCTCAAGATCGCTTTCACCAGGTTCGGATGACCGGCGTCTCGCAAGCGAAGTGCGGCGCCCATCGAAAGATTGCCGCCCGCGGAGTCGCCGCCGATGGCAATCCGATCGCCATCGAGTCCGAGCGTGCGACCCTGCTCGTGCAACCAGTGCACGACGGCAACGACCTGATTCAATGCCGTCGGATATCGAACCTCGGGCGAAAGATCGTAGTCGACACCGACCACCGCCATGCCGCCGCGATGGGCGAATTCGCGCATTACTCGATCGTGCGTGTCCACACTGAAGAGGGACCAGCCGCCGCCGTGCATGAAAACAAACGTCGGCTTGCTGTGTCCCGGCGCTGGATCGTAGATGCGCAAGCGGACCGGGCCCGCCGAAGTCTGCGCAACTACATTGCGAGTTGCCGCGATCACCGGACCGCCTCGGGTCCATGGCGCACGCGTCAGCTCGCAAATTTCACGACGCTCCGGCCAACTGAGATCACGCCCGGCGGTGAGTTCTCGCCCCTTCGCGATCACGTCATCGATAAAACGTTTGATCTCCGGATCGAGCGCGCGCGGCGGCGGCTGACTGGCGGGCAGCGCCTGGGGCGATCGGGATTCGGCGAAGCGACGCATCCACTTGGCGAGCGGCGCCTGATCCTTGATGTCCAACGCGCGCAAAATCTCGGCAAACACCTCGTCGCGCTCATCCTGTCCCAGCTTGAAACAGCTTCGAGTCGCCAGAATGCGGGCCTCGAAACCGACGATGCCCGTCACGAGCTTCTCATAACGCGCGCCCATCTCCTCGGCCGACCATGCCGCCGGACGGTTCGCTTCCATTTGCGTGACCAGTCCTACCAGCAGGCGATCTGCATCCGCGCGCGTATCGCAAAGCTGGATCTCGACATCGAACATCACGCTTGCGTAATTCCACGTTGGGCCCCAAGTGCGATCCTGCACCCACGAAGGTGAAATGTATCCATGCGGCCCGACGAGTAATACCGTGGCGCGTGAACTGGCGGCGAGCGCCTTCACCTGCGGATTGTTTCTCGCAAAATGCCCCAGCAAAGTTCGAGGAGTGCCCTCGGCATCGCACACCAGCTGCACCGGCAGCGGCGTCGCCTGCTGCGCGCCTGGGACGCCGGAGACAATCCATGCCAAAGGTTGCTCCTGAACCAGGGCACGCAGGTCATCGGCGTTACGAGGTGGGAATCGGTCGCTCATGAATGATCGTCGGTGGCAACTTATGAATTGAAAGTGGCGATGCTGTGTTTCGGCCAGCGCGCGGCCCAGGGCAGCGAGGCTTCGAGCTCGAAGGCAAGCGCCAGTAGCACATCTTCCTGCGCGCGATCGGCGGCAAACATGCTGCCGATGGGCAGCCCTTCGCCGCTCTGAAACAGCGGCAACGAAATGGCCGGCGTGCCCGCCATGTTCTGCAGCGGCGTGTAGGCGACCCAGTCGAACATCGACGACATCAACTGCTCCGCGGGCACTGTCGGCGCATAAGTGCCGAGCAACGGCGGCGGCGCACTCACGACCGCGGACAAAACAACATCGAAGCGGGAAAAGAAATCGTTGAGCTGAACCGGCAGCCGCGCGATCTGTTGGTACGCGCGCTCCAGTGCCGACGTCGGCAACCGCTCGGCACGCTGCCCCAACGCTACCGTCCACGGCTCGATCGCATCCTCCAGACGGCCACCACCCAACAGCGCGCGAGTCGTATCGACGCAGTCGGCACTCAAATGCGACCACAGATCCTCAAACGAAGAGAGAAAGGCGTGACCGTCGAACGGCCAGGTCGTCCGCTCGACGTTGTGTCCCAGCTTTGCGCAAAGATCTGCCGTGGATGCGACTGCACGCGCGACGTCCCCGTGCGGCACGTTGCCTCGCAATCCATGTTCGATCACACCGATGCGCAGGCGTCGCGAGGATGGGCCGGTCACAACGGAACGTTTCGAATCACTGTGAGCGGCGGCGAACCCCCACGCGACATCACGCACGCTGCGCGAGTGCAGACTGTCCGCTACCAGCAAGTCTTCGACGAGATGACGTGCGCGCACACGCACCGTGCTATCACGTCCGGGTTTCAGCCCGACTACGCCACAACAAGATGAAGGCAAGCGAATGGAGCCGCCGCCGTCGCTACCGTGCGCGAGTGGCACGAGCCCAGCAGCGATGGCCGCGACAGCGCCACCGCTCGAGCCGCCCGGTGAATGTTCGAGCGACCACGGATTGCGCGTGACCGGTCCCGCGAGCGGTTCAGTGGAAGCCAGCAATCCGAACTCGGGCATCGCGGACTTTCCGAGCGCGACCAATCCGGCGTGCTGCATGCGTTGCACGTAGGGATAGCCCTGTTGGATGGCTTTTCGACTGCGGCTGCGCGAGCACGAGGTCGTCGGCATGCCGGGATAATCGAGCGAGTCTTTGGGCAGCCACGGCACCCCTCGCATGATGCCGTCGCCTTCACGCAGCGCTCGAGCTTCGGCGCGTGCCAAAGCGGGATCGTAGTGACTCAAGGCGCGCACCGTGGGATCCAGCGCTTCGATGCGCAGAATGGCAGCTTCTGTCAGTGCCTCCACCGGCAGCTCGCGATTCCGGACGAGCCGTGCCTGGTCGTGCGCATCCAGCTTGCCGAGCGCCAGCGCCTCGGACAATGAAACTTCGCGAATCGTCATCAGTTCAAACTTCCTGAAAGCTCGGCGGTCGCCGCGGGCGGCTGGCCTTGCGCGCGGGGCTTGCCGTACCACATGTAAATCGCAAGTCCGATCGCGAGATAGGTGAGCAGCAAGCAAGCGGGCAACCATTCGCCGTGACGGATCTGATTCACCAGATCGAGCAGCACGGGCAACGTCATCAGGAAGCTGACCACGATGGCGAGCACCGGCACCGTGCCGAACCAGATTCCGTTGATCCACACGCCGCCGAGCGGCACGCGAAAGCGCCCTGCTTTCTCGGGCTCGCGACTCCGCAGATCGATCAGCGCGGCCGCCACCATCGCGAATGTGAGCGCCACGCCCAAGGAAATCATGTCGGCCAGCACCGAGATGGGCAGCAGCGCCGCACCGAGCGCCGCGAGGCTGGCCAGTGTGAGATTGGCTTTCCAAAGGCTGTTGCGCTTCGGATGGACCACCGAGAACAGTCCTGGCAGAAAGCCATCGCTCGACATCGCGTAGCAGACCCGCGAATGGCCGAAGGCATTGGCCAGCAGCACCGAGCCCAGGCCGGCCAGCGCACCAATCTTGATCAGCGTGGCGATCAGCGGCCAGCCGATGCGATCGACGGCGAGCGCGATCGGGTCGGCAACGCCGAGCTCGCGGAACGGCACCAACCCGGTCAGCACCGTCGCGACCGACACATATAACAACGCGCAGATCGCCAACGAACCGAGAATTCCTATCGGCACGTCCCGGTGCGGATTGCGCGTCTCGGCAGCGGCCGTCGACACCGTCTCGAAGCCCAGGAATGCGAAGAACAACAACGAGGCCGCGCGCGCGATGCCTTCCCATCCGTACGTGAATCCACCTTCATTGGCCGGCACGTAGGGCTGCCAGTTGGCCGGATCGACCGCGTGCATGCCGGCCAGCACGAACCCGACCAGCACGAGGACCTTGACCACCACCAGCACGGTGTTGACGAGCGCGGACTTCGAGATGCCGAGCGCGAGAATGATGCCGGCGCTCAGACACGCAGCGGCTGCGACCAGATTCACGCTGTGGCCTACACCGAATTGAAAGCCGGTGCCGTCCACGAGCGTCGTCGTCACCAGCGAGGTCGACACGCTCGCCGGCACGTGAATACCGAAGTCGGCGAGCAGGCTCACCAGGTATCCGCCAAAGCCCAGGCCCAGCATCGAGGCCGCGATGTTGTACTCGAGGAATAACAGCCAGCCGAGCGCCCAGCCTGGCAGCGCGCCGAACGTGCGTCTGCAGTAGGTGTAAGAAGATCCCGACTCCGGCAACCGCGACGCCAGCTCCGCGTAGCACAGTCCCACCAGCAGACAGGCGAAGCCTGCGAGCACGAACGAGATGGTGACCGCCGGCCCCGCGAAAGACGCGGCGGCAGTGCCGGTCATCACGAACACGCCGGCCCCGAGAATGTTGGCGACCCCCAGCACCAGCAGCCCCGCCCAGCCGAGCGACGGCCGCAGCGACGGCGAGGTTTGGTTCTCTTGTTGAGTCATTGCTGGCTTCAGACGTCTCATCTGTGGCGTGACGCGTGCGAGTAAATATGGATATAGTCGACGCCAACGTCCAGCCATCCGCCACGGCGTCAGGCAGATGCACAGCCCTTGATGTGCAAGGCTTTTTCGTCGAGACCACGCAACAATCGGCGCGGCCGGCCGGCAAAAGACGCAGATCCTGTCCCGCCAGGCGCGGGAGATTGACAGGATCGAGCGCTTCGCGCCGCGCACCGCTCCAGCAGGTACGTGCCATGACCGCCCCGCCCGAAAAGAAAGACACCGCGATGAGCTTCGAAGAGGTGGATCAGATCGACCTCAAGATCATGGAAGTGCTGCAGAAGGATGCCCGGATCACCAACCAGGCGCTCGCCGACCGGGTTGCTTTGTCACCCAGCGCCTGCCTGCGACGGGTGCGGGACCTGGAGACTCGCGGGCTGATCAGCGCGTACCGCGCGCAGATCCAGGTCGACCGGATCCGCAGCGTCACCGTCGTGATGGCGCACATCACCTTCTCGCAGCACACGATCAAGAATCTGCACGACTTCGACGAGTGCATCGAAACCATTCCGGAAATCGTCGAGTCGTATCGGGTCAGCGGCAACGTCGACTACATCCTGCGCGTGGTCGTGCCCGACATGCACGCCTGGAAGCGCATCATGACCGTGCTGGTGAACGGCGGCTTCGGCGTGGAGAAGATCGTCTCGCACTTCCTGATGGATCAGATCAAGACGTTCAAGGGCTACAAGCTGCTGCAGAAACCCGGCGACAGCGTCTAGTGCCGGATGGGCAGCTCGATGTGACTTGCGTCCGGGCCGGCGACCACGACCTGCTGGGTCGCCTTCACGTACTCTCCCGGCCTGGCGAAGAAAATGTTCGGCACGAACGTTTGCGGGTTGCGGTCGTAGAGCGGGAACCAGCTGGACTGCACCTGAACCATGATGCGATGGCCGGGCCGAAAGACGTGATGCGCATTGGGCAACGCGAACTCGAATCGCAGCGGCACATCGGACTCGAGCGGCTCGGCTCGCGATAACGACTTACGATAGCGGCCGCGAAAGATCTCCATCGCCACCGGCAGCTGATAACCGCTCATGGTCGTGTCGTCGGCGACTCGGTCCGGATACACGTCGATCAGCTTTACCACCCAGTCACTGTCCGTGCCGCTGGTCGATGCCATGAGCTTCACCATCGGTTCACCCGCGATGCTCACCGCCTTATCGAGCACCTTCGACGTGAATGTGAGAACGTCGGGGCGCGCAGCAATGGTGCGCTGATCGGCTGTGAGCCACGACTCCCACTGGTCGCCATTGTCATCCACTCGCATCGGACGAGGCACGAACGTTACTGGGTTGGCCGGATCGGAGATGTAGTCCGCCGTTTGCAGCGGCCCTGCAGGCGCATCGAAGCCCAGCTCGCCATTCGGTTTGAGATACAACTTTGCGTTTGCCGGCGCCACAGGCCATTGCGCCAGCCGCCGCCATTCGTTGCTTCCTGATTCAAACGCCGTGACCGGCGCCACATCCATCGGCGCACCTTTCAAATGATGCGCAAGAAACGGCGCCAGCACCTGTTGTCGCCACCATTTCGCGGTGTCGTGACCCCAGCGAATCTTCCCCACGCTGCTGCCGTCGAAGATGGACTGAGCGTGATGCCACGGGCCCAAGGTGAGATAGACCTGCTTGCCCGTGCGGTCTCGCGGCTCGAGCGCCTTGTAGACAGCGGTGGCGCCGTAGATATCTTCCTGGTCCCACAGTGAGCCCACGATCATCACGGGCACTTGCAGTGGCCGGTCCGCGAGAATCCTGTCGAGCGCCTGCGACTGCCAGAACTCGTCGTACGCAGGATGCTCGACGATGTGTCGCCAGAACTGAACCTTATCCGTGCCATGGCGGCGCGCCAGCTCGCCCACCGATCCAGCGCGCATGAATGTTTCGTATCGGTCGGCGCTATTCCAGGGAAACTCGGCGCTGTTGTCGCGCGACTCGCTGCCGTGAATGGCCGCGATGGCGTACTGGCGGAACGCGCCATTATGAAACCAGTCGTCGCCGCGCCAGCCATCGACCATCGGATCCATCGGCACCGCGACCTCGAGCGCCGGATGCGGATTCACCAGCGCCATCAACGCGGTAAACCCGTTATAGGAAGTGCCGATGATGCCGACCTTGTCGTTGGCCTCGGCAACATGCTTCACCAGCCAGTCGATGGTGTCGTAACCATCCGTTGCCTCGTCCACCGAAGTGCGATTGAACGGAGAGCCCGCGAGCGGCCGGGTCACGACGAAGTCGCCGCCCGAGCCGTGCTTGCCGCGAATGTCCTGGACGACGCGAATGTATCCGCCCTCGACGATCACGTCGGCGGCGTTGTCGAAGCCTTCGAGCAACACGCGCATGTCGTTGCTCTCCTTCTGCCGAGTCATCCACTCGGCGTTGTAAGGCGTGCGCGTGAGCAGGATGGGCGCGTCCTTCGCCCCTTTTGGAATAACGATCACCGTGTGCAGCTTCACCCCATCGCGCATCGGGATGTCGAACACACGGCGTTCGTAGTTGGCAGTGGTGAGATTGGGTTGATCGGCGCTCGCGGCCCCGCCGATAAGCAGAATGGCTACCAGCAACCATCCTTGCGATGCAATCCGCACGCCCTCTTCCCTCCGTCAAAAAAAAATCAATTTTATGTTCCCCCTCCCGTGCACGGGAGGGGGTCAGGGGGTGGGTCTTCAGAAGCGCCAGTCGAGGCTCACCGAGTAGTTGCGCGGGGCGCCGTAGTAACCAACGTTGTACAGGCTGGTGATGTACTTTTCATCGCCGATGTTGCCGACGTTCGCACGCACCGTGATGTTCGGCTGGATCGCCCAGGCCGCGAAGGCATTCACGAGCGCGTAGCTATCCTGGTAAACCCGGTGGAAGGTGTAGTCCTCCTCGCCGGAAATGCCGCTCTGCCACTTGCCGCTGACGCCGAAGGACAGCGCCGTGAAACTCGGCACTCGCGCGCTGATCGTCGCATTGGCGGTACGCCGGGGCACCCACGAATAGGTGTCATCGCCCTCTTCGCCATCCATGCGCAGATAGGTGTAGCCGAGCAACACGTCGACGTGTTCGCCCAGCTTGCCGGTGGCCTCGAACTCGATGCCCTCCGATTCGACGTCGACCGGTCTGTAATAGCCGTAGGCGAAACCTTCCATGAACCGGGTGTCGACGAACGTCGCCAGCCCATCCTGCTCGGCTTTGAACACGGCGAACGTCGTCAACAGACGCTGGTCCAGCCACTCGACTTTGACGCCGGCTTCGTAATTCGTGCCCTTGCTCGGCCCCAGATAGTTGCGGTCGAAGTCGACCTGCTCCTGCGGCTGGAAGATGTACGAATAGTTGACGTAGCCGAGCACGCTATCGGTGAAGTCGAAGGTCAGGCCGGCATACGGGCTGAGCTCGCGGTCGGTCTTGTTGGTGCGCTTGCCTTCGTTGTCGACGGCGTCGAGCTCGTATTCGGCCCAGTTGAAACCGACGATGGCCTTGAATCGATCGGTCAACGCCAGGCGGCTCGCGCCGAACACGCGCTTCATGTTCTGGTCCATGGTCGTGTACACCGCACGCTCGCCCCAGATCGGCTCGGGAATCGCATCGCCGGCGTAGGGGAAGGACGGCAGCGCCTGAAACTGCACGCCGGTCGTGTCCGTTGGGTTGTAGAAATCCGTGCCGTCGCTCTTCGCCCAGCTCACGCCGAGCATCGCTTCATGCTCGCGGCCGAACAGCTCGAACGTGCCGTTGAGCTTCGCGTCGACCAGGTGCGCTTCGGTTTCGTACGGGCTCTTGTAGGCCCATCCAAACAGACCCTCGTGCGTCACCGGATCCATACCGAACAGCGAATAGGCCATGAAGATCTTGGAGTCGTGATCGTACAGGCGGTAGTTGTACGACGTGGTCGCTCGCCAGTTCTCGCCCAGCCGATGGGTGTATTCGACGAAAGCGGTATGCGTGGTCGAGTTCCAGTACACCCAATCCTGCGTCGCCGAGGCGCTGCGATCCCAGTCGAGCCGCTCACCGTCGACGGTCGTGAAGGTCAGCGCGCCCCACATGCCTTGATTGGAGTTGGCTTCCTGCCAGCTGTAGCCGAACGTCAGCGCGCCGTTCTCGCCGATCTGGCCGTCGATCACACCGTAAACGTACTTCCGCTCGGTATCGAAATCGCGCAGGTAAGACTCGCTCTCCTCGGTTGCGACGACGACGCGGCCGGCCCAGCTGCCGCTATCGGTGAACGGCGTCGAATAGTCCGCCTCGACACGGCGCCGATCCCAGGAGCCGACGGTCACGCCAAGGTGCCCCTGCGCTTCGTTGGTCGGCCGCTTGCGCACGTAGTTGATCGTGCCGGCGGCGTTGCCCACGCCGGTCAGCAGACCGTTCGCGCCGCGAATCACTTCGATCTTCTCGAAGCCAAAGGAGTCGATCTTGTTGGTGACGAGGCCCCAGCCGTTCGGCAGGCCGACGCCGTCGATCTGGGTGTTCTTGATCTCGAAGCCGCGCGCGAGGAACTGCGTAAGGTTGGTCGAAGTCTGCTCGACCTGGATGCCGGTGGCCATGCGCAGTGCATCGTTGATATCGTCGGCGCCGAACTGTTCGAGCTGTTCCTCGTTGATCACGCTGATCGACTGCGGCGTTTCCTGGATCGCCATATCCAGGTTGGTCGCGCCGCTGCTGACGCGACGCGCGCGCTGAGCAACGACCATCACCTCTTCAAGCGTCACTGCTCGAGTGTTCGCTGCGGTGTCGGCGTTCGTCGCCTGGCCGTAGGCAGCGCCGGCGAAGGTGCTCGCCGCCAGAATCGCCGTGGACAGAACACACTCAGATCGAAGCTTCATTGGTACAAGGTCTCCCAGCCAGTTTTCTTGATCGTTGCAATCCCCGTGACACGGAATATGGGATCGCCGAGCGCCGCCGTCCATCCACGCGCAAGATCCTGCCGATAACGGCTGTACCTTGAAACTAAAAGACTTTTTTCCATGAGAGCGCAAGATTCCGCGAGCGATGCGGCACAAATGCGCAGAATCCGCGCGGGCATGTCTGGAAGAAAGATAGGATCGGCGCTCGAATCGGCCGGCGCCTACGGCCGTACTGCGGGGGTTTCCATCGTCAACCCCCTGGCCCGCTCCATTAGAAACAACTCGATGTCCACGTACTCGGGCGCACCGAAGTCGAAAGGCTGGGCGCGCACGCCGACCAGGCAACCGCGCAAGCGCCGTTGCAGAGAGCCCATGTTCTGCCATTCCAACCGATACAACGGATAGCCGGTTGGATGGCCTTGCGGAATGACGCTGCCACCGAGGCGCGCGCCCCAGCGATCGTCGTGGCAGGCAGCGCACGAGAGTTGCAGTTGACCCAAGCGCCGCTCGAACCAGGCTCGACCGTTCTCGCGAAACGGCTCCAGCCGAGAATCCGCGGGTGGTGTTATGGGCATGCCATGGGACTGGTTGGCAACGTAGGCCGTGAGGGCCAGCAGCTCATCGCTTTGATAGGTGAGCGAGGCGGCGCCTTGACGCTTCGCGCGGCATTGATTGATGCGACCCATCAGATCGATCGGCCGCTTCGTCTCCTCGTCGAACGCGGGATATCGAGCCGCCACGCCACCCATGCTCTTCGTCGCTTCGGCATGACAGCTCGCGCACGATTTGCCCGCAGGCGCCTGCGGCTCGCTCCACAGACGCTCGCCATCGGCGACCCACAGCATGCCGGGATTGCTGGTCTCCTCCGACTGCATCGCTTGCGTCTGCGGCGACATGAATTCGAAGCCGGAGCGCCGGTCCTGCGGCGGAATCTCCGCCGCGACGCCGATCGACGCACAAGCAAGCAGGCCCAGCAGTACGAGCCGAGTCATCACGTCACCGTGATCTCGGCGGAAGCGCTCTGCGTCGCACCCTTGTCGTCGGTCCACTCGAACGTCAGCGTGCCGCTCTCGGTCGCAACGGTGCTGAACGCCATGTAGGGATTGGCAGCGATCGCAGGAAACAACTCGGCGGAGAAAATTTCTTCGGCGCCGTATTTGCAAACAAATCGTTTGATGATGTTGCGCGGCAGAGTGACACCGTTCGGCCCCTCTCGATACCCCGTTTCCATGACGTGCTGAATCATCGCGCGGATCTCGATGATCTCGCCGCGCTTGGCGGTCTTCGGCACGTTGACGAGCGCGCGTGTCATTGCTGGGAGATATCCTCGATGCAGGCCGCGAGCGTCACGATCACTTTGGCTCTGGCGGACCAGAATGCGCCATCGCTGGTCTCGGCCAGCGCGACCACGGTTTGCGACGCTGCCAGGCGGATGCGTGTTGACACTCTCGCCCGACCGCTGCGTGGGCCGAGGTGAAAGACGACCACGTCTGCCTGCGGATTCCTTTCGTTGAACAGCGCAATGCGCTTCACATGATCGGTCGCGGTCATGGGACTTTCGACCTCGACACTCACCGGCACCGCGTTGCCATTCTCCACCAACGGCGAGATCTCGAACTTCACGCGGCCTTCGCGCACGCTGGCGCCACTCGTGAACGAGTTGATTGCTTCATCGAGCGTGGGCCGGGAGATCTTCATGGTCGCAATGTCTGCAGATAAGCCACCAAATCCTCGATCTCCTCGGCCGTGAGGACGGGTTTGCCACGCCACCCCTCGGCGATGCGAGAGTCTTTGCTGTTCGTGGCGATGCCATAGTAGGTCGGCATGATGCTGTCGGGATTCAAGCGCTTCATATCGACGATGCGCAACCGCAGCTGACCGGCCGACAGTCGCTCACCGATGCCGGTCAGATCCGGCGCCAGCGTCCCTTGCAGATGCCGGTCGGGAAACGGACCGGAATGACACAACACACACAGGCTCTTGTGCCGCTGCTGAATGAGCTCGGCGCCTCGGGTCGCGTTGCCCGCCTGCCCTGTCAGCGATTGCTCGATGGCATCGCCGACCACGGCATACGGCTTCACGCGCTGCACTGGCGGAGTGGCCGACGCCACCGACGCCGATGCGCACAGTGCCCATACTAGCCATCTCATCGAACTCTCATCCGAAAACGCTGTGAGTGATGGTCTTGAACCATGCCTCCGCGTACGTCGATTCCTGTACGCGCACAGACTTCGGTGCGTCGAGCGGACTGACGCCGCCGGCGCCCGGCACATCGGTGAGCAATCCATTGGCCGGCTGATAGACGCCCGCGATGGAAATGCCGTAGTCCGGCGCCACCAGGCTGTAACAAGTATTGATGAGCTTGGGCGTCGCCGGCGTCCGTTCGCGAAGCAGATCGACGACGGCAGTCGCACAGACGCGCGCCTGCGAATTTGCGGAGAACGCCGACTTGGGCATGCCGCCCGCGATGATGGCATCGCCGATGACATGCACGCCCGGCTGCAACGTCGATTCGAACGAGACCGGATCGACCGGGCACCAGCCCGTTTGATCGGCAACGCCCGCGAGCGCCGCGACCGCCGCGGCACGCTGCGGAGGAATGACATTGCCCACGTCGGCAACGTGACTGCCGAACTCCGTCACGAACGTGCGCGTGTCGGTCTCGACGCGAGTGACATTACCCCCGGAGGACAACGACACCCATTCGATCAGGCCGGGATAAAGTTCCTTCCACGCCGCCTCGAACAGCTTCTGCTTGGAAAACGCGTCCTTGGCATCGAGCAGGATCAGCTTGGAACGTGGCTTGTGCGTCTTGAGATAATGAGCAATGAGGCTGGCGCGCTCGTACGGCCCGGGCGGACACCGGAACGGATTCGCCGGGGCGGACATCACGACCACACCGCCATCTTTCATGGCTTCGAGTTGACGACGTAACAACAACGTCTGCTCGCCTGCCTTCCATGCGTGCGGCAGGAGTTCCGCTGCCGCCTCGTTGTAGCCGGGAATGGCATCGAAGCGCAGCTCCACGCCCGGCGCCACGACCAGGCGGTCGTAGGCAAGCTGCTTGCCATCCTCCAGACGAACGGTTCGTTGCTTGGTATCGACGGCGGTCACCTTGCGATGAACCACATCGATGCCAGCGGCGCGCACACGGTCATAGCCGAACTTCTGCTGCTCCAGTTGCCGTAGTCCGGCGATCACCGCGTTGCTGAAGGGACAGGCGATGTACGTCGAGTTTGCTTCGATGAGCGTGACCGCGATGTCCCGATCTTCGCTCTTGATCAAGCGAGCGCAACTCGCACCGCCGAACCCGCCGCCGATCACTACGACCCGCGGCGCTGCTTTCGTCGCCGCTCGAGCCGCGGGAATTCCGAAAGCAGCAAGCACACCACCGGCGGCTATGCCGCCGAGAACCGCGCGCCGGCTACTTCGATTTCCGGCGCGCATACCAGTCGGCAATGGCCTTGATCTCTTCATCGGA
The DNA here is from genome assembly GCF_009932555.1 of Steroidobacter agaridevorans. Classification (GTDB taxonomy): domain Bacteria; phylum Pseudomonadota; class Gammaproteobacteria; order Steroidobacterales; family Steroidobacteraceae; genus Steroidobacter; species Steroidobacter agaridevorans. Next base: position 146,321 of record NZ_BLJO01000003.1, on the reverse strand, counting down.
AAAACCCTTGGCAATGCGATTCATCACGGTGGCTGAACGCGAACCGGAACGAAACGCCTGCATCGCCGTGACCATCTGCTCCGCCGTAAAGCTGCCGAGGGCCGGCACCGGACCGCCATCGACCGCGACCGTGTGACACCCGAGGCACGACGCAGCCCCCGGCGGCGATGCAGCCGATGTCAAACCCGGCGCGACGACTAGCGTCGCCGCGACGAGCGTGTGCATCAAGCGATTCATGCGAGGCTTTGTTTCTTCAGCGGCAGCGTGCGAATGCGTTTGCCCGTGGCTGCAAACAAGGCATTCATGACTGCCGGCGCGGCGACTGCGATCGTCGGCTCGCCGACACCGCCCCAGAACCCGCCCGAAGGAACGATGTGAGTATCCACCTTCGGCATCTCCGCCATGCGCATCACCTGATACGTGTGGAAATTGTCCTCCACCATGCGACCGCCCTGCATCGTGCATTCGCCGAACAGCGCAGCCGAGAGTCCATAGACGAAGGAACCTTCGACCTGGCGCTCCACCTGCGCGGGATTGACGACGTGCCCGGCATCGGTGGCGGCAACGATGCGATGAATTTTCATCTGACCGTCGGTGACCGACACCTCCGCGGCCGCGGCCACATAGCTGCCGAAGCCCATGATCTGAGCAAGACCCCGACCCACTCCCTTCGGCGCCGGCGTATCCCAACCGATGCCTTTGGCCGCGGCTTCCAGCGCCGCGAGATGCTTCGGATGGTTCTTCAGCAGCTTGCGACGGAACTCGAGCGGATCGACGCCGGCCGCATGCGCGAGCTCTTCGATGAACGACTCCAGGTAGAACGCGTTCTGATTCAGATTCACACCGCGCCAGAACCCCGGCGGCACCGGCGGATTGCGCATGGCGTGATCGACGAGCAGGTTCGGGATGGTGTAGCCGATGTGTCCTTCGGCACCGTCCAGGTTCAAGCCCTGAAACACTGCAGGATCTTTACCGCCTTGCATGCCCTCGGGCCGCACCGCCGCCAGAATCGACTGGCCGGAAATGCGCATGTGCATGGCTGTCACATTACCTTCGTCATCCAACGCGGCAGTGAGCTTGCACTGTGTGGTCGGGTGATACGCACCGTGCAGCATGTCCTCTTCGCGCGTCCAGATCATCTTGATTGGCGTGCCCGGCATCTGCTTGGCAATCAGCACCGACTGGCGCACGTAATCCTGGAAATTGCCGCGCCGGCCGAAGCCGCCACCCAGATGCAATTTGTAGACTTCGCACTGTTGCACCGGCAAACCCGCAGCCTCCGCCGCTGCGGCCAGACTCGCCTCGCCGTTTTGCGTCGGCACCCACACTTCGCATTTCTGCGGCGTGTAGCGCGCGGTCGCGTTCATCGGCTCCATCGTGGCGTGGTTCTGATACGGATAAGCGTAGACGGCCGAGATCGTCTTCTTCGCTCCAGTCAACGCAGCCGGCGCATCGCCCACGGTTGTTTGCACGAAGGCGTCTTTAGCATCGAGGCCGCCTTTGAGCATCTCGGCGATGGACTCGCTCGACACGCCCTTGTTCGGCCCTTCATCCCACACGATGGTCAGCGCATCCATCGCGGTCTTCGCTTGCCACCAGGTGTCGGCGACGACGGCGAGCGTTGTATCGTCGATCTGCATCACCTTGCGCACGCCCGGCATTTTGCTGACGGACGACGCATCGAAGCTCTTCACCTTGCCGCCAAAGTACGGGCATGCACGCACCGTCGCGTTCAACATGCCCGGCAGCTTCAGATCGGTGCCGTAGATCTGTTTGCCGGTGAGCTTGTCCGCCGTGTCCAGGCGCGCGAGCGGCTTGCCCGCGATCTTCCAATTCTTCGGGTCCTTGAGCGTCACGTCTTTGGGCGGCGTGACTTTCGCAGCGGCCGTTGCGACCTTGCCGAAACTGACTTTGCGACCGCTCGGTTGATGCGTGATCACGCTGTTGGCTGCGACACATTCGCTTGCGGGAACCTTCCATTCGGCCGCCGCGGCAGTAATCAACATCTCGCGTGCCGTAGCGCCACCCTTGCGCACGTACTCGTGCGACTCGCGAATGCCTCGGCTGCCACCGGTGGAGAAATTGCCCCAGACACGATCGCGGGCAAGATTTTGGCCCGGTGTTGGATATTCCGTGGTCACCTTCGACCAATCGCACTCGAGCTCTTCGGCGACCAGCTGCGCCAGGCCGGTGAGCGTGCCCTGGCCCATTTCGGAACGGGCGATGCGGATGACGACCTGGTCATCGGGCTGGATGACGACCCATGCGTTGACTTCCGGCGCACTCTTGGCGGCCGCCGCTTCGGCAAACGGCACATGGAAGCCCAGCGACAAACCGCCGATGGCCGAGGCGGACCCGATCAGAAAACTACGGCGAGAAACCTGCGTTGCCATGCTCATGGTGCTTCCCTCACGTGCTCTGCTTGGCCGGCAGACCCGACGCGGCGAGCTTGATCGCTTCGCGCACGCGGTTGTAGGTTCCGCACCGGCAAATGTTGGTGATCTCGGCGTCGATGTCGGCATCGCTCGGCTTGGGATTCTTCTTCAGCAACCCGGCCGCCGCCATGATCATGCCCGACTGGCAATAACCGCACTGGGGCACGTCGAGTTTCAGCCAGGCCTGTTGCAGCGGATGCGAACCGTCCTTGGACAGCCCTTCGATGGTCGTAACCTGTTGCTCAGCTGACAGCGCGCTGACAGGAAGGACACATGAGCGCACCGGATTGCCGTCGATGTGCACGGTACAGGCGCCGCATTGAGCCACACCGCAGCCGTATTTCGAGCCGGTCAGGCCCGCCTGCTCCCGCAGCACCCAGAGCAACGGTGTATTCGGATCTACATCGATGTCGCGAACGGTTCCGTTGATGGTCAACCTGGCCATATGAACTCTCCTGGCGATCGTGCTGGGGCCGCAGCAAGCGGATGCCGGAATATAAGCCGACCGCGGCCGAAGGAAAACCGCGCCGTGGCAACACGCAATGACTGCGCATATCCCGCAGGAAGCGACAAGCGAGTGGGAGTTTTGGGCAAGCCTGGCGCGGCGTAGCCAGGCTTACATGCTCAATCGCACGCCCGCCATCGGCACGATGCCGCGCTCCTCGAAACCGACGAACTGTTCGTATTGCTCGTCGGTGAGATTGTCTATCGAAACGTACATCTCGAGACGCGGCGAGAACTTCCAGGCGGCGTCCACATCGACGCGGTCGTAGCCTCGCAAGCGGACGTCTCCCGTTGCGATAGACGAATCGAAGGACGATCCGACATGCGTGGCGACAGCAGACAGGGTGAGCGAGTCGACAGGCGTCCAGTGCACAGCAGCCGCTGCGCTCCAATCCGGTCGGTTGCGCAGCTCGCTGTCTGTGGCGGTGACCCGGCTGCGAGCGAGAGTGACGCTCGCGTCGAATAACCATTGCGCCCCCGCCCTCACCCGACCCGCAAGCTCGACGCCGCGCGACCGGACTCGGTTGCGATTGACCAACTGCGGCGGCGGGCCGGAATCGAAGTCGATGGCGTTGCGAAACTCGCTGTCGAACCAGGTCGCACGCCAGCGGGCCACGCCCGACCACAGCTCCTGCGACAACTCGATCTCATAGGACCGGCTGCGTTCCGGCGACAGCTGTGGATTGCCGACAAGCGGATGCCCGAGAGCATACAAACTCGGCAGTTTGAACGCCTTGCCCCAACTCGCTGCGATCGTGAGGTTCTGCGGCATGGCGTAGGCAACGCGCAGCCGTGGACTGGTGACCGAGCTCTCCCCGTCTGGCATGTCCACGCGAGCACCCGCTTGTGCAGACAAGCCGATCGCGGACTCGACACGGACTTCGGCGAATGGAGCCCACGAGGAACGGGTCAGCTCGAAGGAGGTCGGCGCGAAAAATCCACCAACGTCGAGTTGTCCATCGCTCGTGCCCTCCTCGCGCTGCCAATCGATGCCATACGCCACGGACACAGCACTCGATAGCGATTGAGTGGCGGAGAGCGTCGCCGAATAGCGCGTGAAATCGGTATCGACCAGACTCGGAGGCACGCCGAACGGATCGCGTGAACCTGGCGCGACGCCCGGCGAGTCGATGCTTTCGTCTCTTTCAAAATATCCAAGCGTCAGCGAGAGTGCGCCGCCGTCCAAACGATGGGTGAGACCCGCGCCAAGCAGCGCTTCCTGCGAATCGCGGGACTCGACATCGCGCAACGTCGCGTACTCGAAGCCGCCGCTGTCATCTGGAAATCCGTGCCGGACGGCTTCCGAGTAACGTCCCGACAACGAGAGCTCCGTCGCTGCGCCAAGCGCTGCGTCGACGCCGCCAGAGACTCGCTGCACTTGGAATTTGTTTCCCCGCACGCGCTCCCCTTCGTCGACCTCGCCGACGCCGAAATGCCAGCGCGCGTGCTCCGTAGGCAACGTCGCATGCAGCGAGACCTGACCGATATCGTAAGCGCCGGCGGCCGCGCCGATCTCGACCTTCGAAGTCGTCGACTCGGGACGCGTGATGATGTTGATCACCCCTGCCAATGCGTCACCGCCATAGATCGCGGAATAGGGACCGCGCGCGATCTCGATGCGCTCCACATCGGTGATGTCCAACGCAGATAAGTCGAACGATCCGCCGCGCGAATTCGTCGGATCGTTGATCCGTACGCCGTTGAGCAGCACCAGCGTGTAATTGGGATCGGCGCCGCGTAAATAGATCGAACCGGTGCCGCCTCGGCCGCCGACGGTGTCGACATGTAAACCGGAAACCCGCCGCAACACATCGGCAAGGCTCAGTGGCTTCTCGACGTCGAAGTCCTCACGCCGCAAAACTGTCACACTCGCCGAGAGTTCCTGCTCGGGCGCGGGAACGCGAGATCCAATGACAGTCACTTCGGATGGCGACGCAGCTGCGGCTGCGGCCGCGATAAATAGAGCAATGTTCATTTGAGCGGCTGATTATCGCTTATACGAGGCCACCGCGGCATCATCCAGGCCGACGCGGTTCAGCAACACCCGATAGTGGGCCTGCTGACGGATCGGCGCCAGGCGGGGATCGTTGCGCAGAAAGATAAGACAGTTCGAGCGTTTGGCAACGGCATCGTCGAGCAGCGTCATGGCGTGGTCCTGCTCGCCCAAGCTGAGATAAGCGGCGGCCGATTCATAGGGACAAACATACGTGCCCGCACTCGCCGCCTTCTCGAGCAGCGGCCGCACCTTCTCCTTCTGACCTGCATAGCCATAGGCCTGTGCCAGCATGATCAACGCGACGGGCGATCCGTCCAGTTCGGCGCCTCTTTCCGCGAGCTGCACGGCGCGTCGATAGTCACCGGCGATGTAAGCACCCACGCCCGCGCCGGAAAACACCGGCCCGATGTCCGGGTGCTGCTGCATCTTCTTGTCGGCCCAGTCCCGCGCTGCCTGGCTTTCATCCACCATGAAGAGCGCCCAGTTGCCCCAATCGGCCATTTCGGTGTTGAGCGGATCGAGACGATCGGCATCGGCGAGCGCGAGCTTGACCTTCTCCGCTTCGCCCAGACCCGAGTAGTACAGCGCAAAACCCAATTCGGTCTGCGCCAGTGTCGGGTCGCGACGCTTCGCCTTGTTCAAGGCGATCCAGGCATCCTTCCAGCGCCACGCCATCACATAGGTCAGTCCCAGGGACGACCACGCCTCGGCGGAATCGGGCCGCAGCTGCTGCGCTTCGGCGAGCGAGTCGACCACCTTCTGCAGCATATTGATCGGCGGCTCGAAATAAGCAAACAACTGGCGGTAGGCGTCGCTGCGGGCGATATAGGCATCGAAGAATTTTGGATCGAGCGCAATGGCCTGGTCGAACAACTCGATCGCCCGCGGGAGAGAGTCATGACTGAGCAGATCCAACTGACTGCGTCCTGCCACATACGCCTCATAGGCTTTCAGGTTGGCAGTCGGAAACTCGTCCAGAGCGCGTTGCTCGTCCGCAAGGATCGCCACCTTCAAGGAATCCGATACCGCGCCGGCAATGGCGGACTGCATCGCGAACAGATTGGTGTCGTCGGTGCGGCCTTCGTAGTCTTTGTCCCAGACGACGAGTCCCTTACCCAAGTCCTCCAGCTCCACGGTGATGCGCAGCTCGTTGCCCGAAGAGATGCTGACAACGCCATCGAGCACGTACTGCACGTCGGGCAGCTGGCGTCGGATGTGATCGCGCGCTTTGTTGTCCCTGAAGGTAAATGCGGAAGGCGTCGGCACCACTCTCAAGCCCGAGATCTTCCGCAGGTTACGGATCACTTCGCGAGTGACCTGATCTGCGAAAGGCCGCCAGGCCGCGGGCGCATCGCCGGAAACATCGAAGGGGACGACGACGAGGTAAGGCGATTCGGGTGCCGGTCGCGCCTGCCAGGATGCGAACGCAAGCCAACCGAGCACTGCCGCCACCAGCACCACAGCGGCGATTGCCACGGGCGCTCGCCAGGCCGGTACAACGCGATCGGGTGCGGGCGGCGCGATGTCCGTCGCTACTGCTTCACCTTCCGGAACTACCATGACCGGGGCAATGAACTGATAACCGCGGCCGCGGACAGTCAGGATCGTCTTCTGCAGATCGCCGCTGTCGCCCAGGATCTTGCGAGCGCTCTTGACGTGATTGCTCAGCGTCGCATCGGAAACCTCGCGCCCGTCCCAGACTTCCCGAAACAGCTCCTCCCGGGACAGCACCCGGTCCCGATGCCGGATCAGATACACCAGCAGATCGAAGACCTTCGGCTCCGCCGGGAGGACGGCGTCGCCGTGACTGATCCGGTACCGGGTCGTGTCGACGGTGTATTCGGCAATCTGGTATTTCAGCGGGCGCCCCTGGGGAAACGTTATCGAATCATTACCCAAAAATTATCCAAACACCAAGCAGCGCCGCGGCCGCCGCAGCCAATGTAGCCCCCGATCGAATAACGCTCGCCTCGGGAGAACCCCAATGCCTACGCCGCTACAAATCCTGTTGGATCCTGTCTCGCTTGCCGTGCTCGGACTGTACGGAGCGTTGATACTGCTGGAAGCGCTGTTCCCCGCCCGCTCCCTGCCCCCGGTCAGGCTCTGGAGAACCCGGGCCCTGGCGGTGTTCATCTTCTATTTCTTTGTGTCGTCCTATCTGCCCCTGCTCTGGGGCGAGACGCTGGCGCGCTTCCAGCTGTTCAACCTGGAAGCGCTCAACCCGTTCGTCGGGGCCGGCATCGGGGTGCTCGCCTATGAATTGCTGGTTTATGTCTGGCACCGGACCATGCACCGGGTGCACTGGATCTGGCGCGCCTTTCATCAGATGCATCACAGCGCCGAGCGTATGGACAGTTTTGGTGCGTTCTACTTCAGCCCGCTCGATATCGTCGGCTTCACGCTGCTCAGCAGTGTCAGCCTGACCCTCATCGGGCTCGGCACGCAGGCGGTGACGTACTTCCTATATGCCACGATGTTCCTGGCCGTCGTCCAGCACATCAACGTCCGCACGCCGCAATGGCTGGGCTATATCGTGCAGCGGCCCGAGAGCCACAGCGTCCATCACGCTCGCGGCGTTCACCAGTACAACTATTCCGACCTGCCGCTGTGGGATATCCTGTTCGGCACCTTCCGCAATCCCAAGGACTTCGCCAGTGAGGCCGGCTTCTACGACGGCGCTTCGGCGAAGCTCTCGCAGATGCTCGTGTTCAAGGACATCGCGGGCAGGGATTTCGACCCGGCGCTGAAACTCGAGATCTCCAGGGCGAGCTCGCGCTCGTGACCGCCGTGGTAAGGTGCGGGCCAGGACGGGCCTGCCAGTGCAGGGACAGCCACCGGTGCAATGACTTACAAGCTTGCCATCTTCGATTTCGACGGGACGCTGGCCGACTCATTCGAATTCTTCGTCGCATCTCACAACACGCTCGCCCGCCGCCATGGCTTTGCCGAGCTGGATCCGGCACGGATCGACGAGTATCGCGGCCAGGAGCCGCGTGAGCTGATGCGTCGCCACGGCATCCCGATGTGGAAACTGCCCATCATCGCCAGAGACTTCATGGCGATGATGGCGCGTCACACCGACGGCATCCGCTTGTTCGAAGGGATTGCGGAGGCGCTGCATGCCTTGTCCGTGAGCGGCGTAGAACTCGCCATCGTCACTTCGAATTCCCTCGAGAACGTCAGACGCGTCATTGATAGTGAAGCGCTCCAGCGGGTCCGTCACATCGAGTCGGGGGCCTCGATCTTCGGCAAACGTCGGCGGCTGGAGCGCGTGTTGAAAACATCCAACACCGCGCGACAACATGCCATCTACGTCGGCGACCAGGCGACCGATGCTCGAGCAGCGCAGGCAGCCGGCATCGCATTCGGCGCCGTGCGCTGGGGATACGCGACGGCGGCAATGCTCGATCGACACTCACCGACGATGACGTTCGGCTGCGTATCCGAACTGCAGCGCATTGCATACGCGGCGTGCCCTTAAGCAGGCGCGGTCTATCTCACAAGGCCCGCAGGAATGCGACCAGGTCCTGCTCTTCCTGCTCGGTGAAGTTGAAGCCGCGCTGTTCGCCATAGTGGCGCACCACGTCGCGTAAGGTCTTTGCACTGCCATTGTGGAAGTACGGCGCCCTTGCAGCCACGCCGCGCACGCTGGGTACTTTGAATCTGTTGATGTCCGCGAACCGGCCCGTGATGATCGCCCGTCCGGGATCCGTCGTCTGCTTCTCCTCAACGACGCAGGCACTATCGGCCGGCGCGCAGCGTTTTCGCACAGTGTAAAGCGGCATGCCAGCCGGACGGTTGGCGGCATCCGATACGCCGATATCGAAGAACAGATCGTTCGAGTGGGTGCCGTTGTTCGCGACATTGTGACAGCCCAAACAAGTGCCGCCGTTCGCGCTAACGCGGGTATTGAAGATTTGCTGCCCGCGAGCGATCTGCGCGCGCAACGCCGCCGCTTGGGGTCGGGAATCGCAGCGATTTGGAACAAAATCGAGCCATGCATCATACAAGTCGAAGCGGCCGACACGCGTCGTCTCCAGACTCAGCGCCTCGGGTCCACCTCGACCACCACACGAATCGAGCCGCCCGATGCCGGGCACAAAAACTTGCGCGTGCCACAGCTGTACTTCATCGTCGACGATTGCATTGACCAGCGCATCCGCCGGCGGTGGGTCGCGGGGCGCTTCGAGCGCTCCCATCAGCGCAGCACGCGCCTGCTGAAACAAACCAAGTCTGGGTGGGCGACCGTCGCCCGCCACACTGAAACGGCCGTCCCAGTGCACTCCAGTCGCGAGTTTCAGATTCGCCGTGGCCAGCGGGCGGCGATAGAACGAGAACACCGTGGTCGAGCCGACGCCGTTGGGATCGTCCACCGCGACGATGTCGAAATCCCGGTCTGCAGGGACAGTGCCTCCGCGCCGGAACAGTCCTCGCAACAACATGCTGTAGGCTTCCCTGCGCTTCCACACTGTGGACAGATCCAGCGTCGGATTATTCGCGTCGAGCTTGTTGAACAGCGGATCGCGGCCCGCAGTCGCGATGAAACGTGCCGTGACATACGCCGGAGTGACGCTCCAGCCCGCCTCGGCGGCGTGACAGCTGGCGCAACTGCGGCCGTTCGTGCCAAGCGGTGAGTGAAAGTCGTCGGCGCGATTCACGAAGCCCTCTTCGCTGAAAGTCGCCGCCGCGCCGTATTCATTTGGAATAGGCACATTATTGGGAAGAGACGGCTGTGGCAGCTGCACCTGCGGCTCCGCCGAATTGGCGGCGCGCGGCGAAGACAATACGAGTACGGACAGCAGCACAAACCATAGACCCTGTGTTCTCATGAGAAGCTCGTTAGTTGATTCCTGAGGTTGAAAGCGCCGGCCTGCTGCATCGGCAGGCCGGCGTCGCATTCAAGGCGTCAGGCCGTGCAGGCAGAGCTTGCTCTTCACCGGCCCTTCGACGTTGTATTGAGCGGCCTTGCCTTCCTGCGCCGGCGCCAGCAGTTGGCTGACGACACGCCCGACGCTCTTCCCTTGTCGACAGCCTTCTTTCACGGCGTGCAGGAAGTGAATGCCGCCATACACTCGTGACATTCCATTTTCATGGGCCGCGTCGCTCAAGCTCTGAAACGTGCGGGTTGCGCCCGGCAGCGTCGTGCTCACCACCTCGAAGCGCAGGCGATCGCCGAAGTTTTGAATGAGCACTTCAGCCGCGGCAGCGCCCAGCACAGTGTGCGTGGAGGGATAATCTGGCACCGGCGGCGTGAAGAACGCAGGGGCTTGCAACGGCGTCCAATTCTTGTCCGCGTCCGTGGCGGGATTGCCATCGCGATCGGCAGCGCGAATCGCGGTGGTCGGACGCCAGAAACGATGGCGGTATTTTTCCGCGAAGCCCGTGATGTATCCGTCGGCGAGCGCGAAGTTCACCAGCGCCATGATGCGAGCTGAACGCCACACGTCAGTCCGTTCCTGACGCAGGACGGTGTTCGCGATGCGATTCCACCCCATGGGCGAGAATTCGAACCAGAACATTGCCATGTCCGTCTGCTGCTCGCTTCGCATCGAGCTGTCGTTGCGCCCCATGGCCTTCAGGAGTTTGAAATCGCGCGCATATTCGCGACTGGTCAACGCCAGCGGTCCTGGCAAGCGATGGTCCAATGTTTCCACACCAAAGGGAGTGACAGCCCCCCACCCTGGAAAGAGCGCGACCGGTCCGAACGGCGGTTTATCGAACGGCGGTGTGAAGTCATAGTCGCCAGGCTCACCTTTCGGCACATACGGCGGACCGCCCGCCGACTCGGCGCCATCGCCGACGCGTCGCGCGAGATTGGCTTCCGCACTTCGGCGACCGAGCTCGACGCCGGCCTGCTTGGCCGCGCCATCTGGAATGCCGAGCAACGTCGCTGCATATGCAATCTCGACGGTGGAGCTTTGGCTGGGTGACAGCGCAACCAGCGTATCGCGCGCCGCCGTGGCGATGGCCGCATCGACCGATGCATTCGGGTAAGACAGCTCGATCGTGTACGGTCGATACCGGCGCTCCACGCCGTTGACGGCGTCATGAATCGCCGCATGCACGATCGCGAACGCGCGAGAATCCATGACCAGTCCGGGATCCACCGGCAACACTTGAATCGCGACGGCGTTCCAGCGTGTTACAGGATTGCCGGCCGGCGAATCGGCGGCTCCGCCCGCGAGCGCCGTCAAGCTGGTGCACAGGGCCGCGGCCGCCAGCAGCGGCGTTAGAAACAACTTGGCTTGCATCGTTCTTTCCTCGGTTGATGTATCGGATGGGGTGCCAAAGGGCCCGCGCCCTCCCCGGAGCTGACCTCTTTGCTTGCGTAAAGCCGCAACCGAAGTGAAACCGGCTCATCGAATGTTACGGACAAAGGGACGTTGAGCCGCGAGCGGCCGCGGCGCTAAGATCTGCGGCGATCAGCCCATCCGACGACGATTAGAAACGGGCGAACCATGGAAGACCTGTTCACGCTGGTGTACGCCGAATTGCGCCGGATCGCGGAGCGCCAGCTTCGTGGCGAGCGCTTTGGACATACGTTGTGCACGACGGCTCTGGTGCACGAGGCGTGGTTCGAGCTTTCCAAACTCAATCGCATTCAATGGCAGAGCCGTGCGCACTTTCTTGCGTTGGCCTCACAAGCGATGCGCCGGGTGCTGATCGACTATGCAGTCGCCCGCAAGACCCAGAAGCGCGGCGGCGGCAAGCCTATGCAATCGATCGATGACGACGCGCTGGCGGTCGTGCAGGAACACGCCGAGGAATTCGTTCTTCTCGACGAAGCGTTGCAGCGGCTTGCGGCGATCAATGAACGTCACGCGCGCATCGTGGAATGTCGTTTCTACGGCGGGATGAGTGTGGACGAAACCGCCGAAGCACTCGAGATCTCTCCGGCCACGGTGAAGCGCGATTGGACCCTGGCCCGCGCCTGGCTGAACAAGGAGCTGGGCGCGTGAGCAACGAGCGCTGGCGCCGCATCGAGGAAATATTCGGTGCGGCGATCGAGTGCACGGCATCGAACCGCGCGACCTTGCTGGCCCGAGAGTGTGGCGACGACACTGCCTTGCTTCGTGAGGTCGAGCAACTCATCGAGGGCCACGAGCGCAGCGGGCTCGTCGATACGTTGGCGACCAAGCTCGAAGCCCCGGCGCGCTGGCGCTCGCGTATCGACGCCGTTGAATGGACCGACCGTCGAGTAGCTCAGTACGTCGTGCTGGCGCCGCTGGGAGCGGGCTCGATGGGCTGGGTCTACAAAGCGCGCGATGAGCGACTGGGTCGAATGGTCGCCCTGAAGTTTCTGCCGCCGCACCTGGTCAGCCACGAGAGCGCAAAGAATCGTTTCCTGCTCGAGGCGCGCGCGGCCGCCGCACTCGATCATCCGAACATCTGCACCGTCCACGAGATCGGCGCAGCGCCGGACGGCCAAATGTATATTTCGATGCCGCTGTACGAAGGCGAAACATTACAGGCGCGCCTCTCCCGCGGCCCCCTCCCCGCCGCGGAGCTCACTCATATCGCCCTGCAAGTCGCGAGCGGCCTGGCCAAGGCGCATCAGCAAGGCATCGTGCACCGGGATGTGAAGCCCTCGAATGTCATGCTGTTGAATGACGGCAGCGTCAAGATTCTGGACTTCGGCATCGCCCATATCGAGGACGTGTCGCTGACAGCAACCGCAGGGATGACGATGGGCACGCTGGCGTACATGAGTCCGGAGCAGGCACGGGGAGAAAGTGTCGATCCGCGAATGGATGTCTGGGCCCTCGGGGTCGTGATGTATGAAATGGCCACGGGCTCGCGTCCTTTTGTCGGCGACGACGCGCGAACGTTGCGGGCCGCCATCGAGGATCGCGAAGCGGAATCCATCGCGGCCCACCGGCCGGACGCAGCCATCGAACTGGATGCAATTGTTCGCAGGATGCTCGGCAAGACAGCGTCGCAGCGGTATGCGTCCATGGCCGAGGTGGAGGCCGAGCTCGCCGGGCTGATCGAGCGTGAGCAGTACCTCGGCGCCGCCCTCAAACGCAATCAGTCGCCTGCCTCGGCTGTTGCGAGCGAACGCCGTCATGCAGCCGTCATGGTAACGATCCTCTCGGATTACGCGACACTGATCGAACAGCACGCCGGCGAAGAAATCGAAGCGCTGATGACCAGAATCCGCAACAGCGCGGTCGACGTAGTTCGACAACACGGCGGTCTCGTCAATCATGCATTCGATGAGGAGATGGTCGCGCTCTTCGGTGTTCCCGCCGGTCATGAGGATGATGAGCTGCGAGCCGTTCGTGCGGCGATGGAACTGCACCGGCGCGTGGCGGAACTGGCCACTCAACTGTTGGGCCAGCATGGCGGACAGGTGCGACTACGCACCGGCGTGCGTTCCGGATTGATCGTCTCGCAGCGAATGAACAGTGGGCCGCGGCGATACGCTGTGAGCGGCGCCGTCGTGCAGTCGGCTTACCGCCTCGCGATCCTTGCTGCGCGCGACACCATCCTGGTCACTCCTGAATGTCAGCGCCTGATCACGCCCTTCATCCATACCGAGCCACAGGAGACGGTGACATTGCTGGCTGACGAAGGCCAGGTGATACCTCACCGTGTCCTCGGCGAATCGGGCCTGCGGGCGCGCATCGACGCGGCCGTGCACAGGGGATTGACGGCTTACACCGGTCGGCAGACGGAGCTGGCCACGCTGATCGAGCGGTTTTCCCGCGCTCGCATTGGTCATGGGCAGATCGCTCTCATCGTCGGCGAAGCAGGTGTCGGCAAGAGTCGGCTCCTCCATGAACTGCGTTCGCGCATCGTCGCAGCGGATGTCCGCGAGTTCGGCGCTCGTTGCCATTCCTATGGCGGCACCGCGCCTTATCAGCCCTTCATCGACGTGCTGCGACAGGCGTTGCAACTGGGCCCGCTGCGCGAAGACCGCCCTGACATCGGCGCCGTCGTCGACCGCATTCGCTCGATCGATGCGTCGCTGCTGCAATTCGTGCCGCTGTACTTGCATTTGCTTTCGATGGCGAGCGACGAATTCCCCCTGCCCCGCGATCTGCGCGGCGAGCATCTACAACAAGCGGTGCCGGAGGCTCTGGCTGCTTTGCTGGCGCGAGTCGCGAGTGCCGCTCCGACAGTCCTGTGGCTAGAAGACTGTCACTGGAGTGACGAGGGTTCACGCGCCGCGCTTCACCGGTTGATCGAGATTGTCCCGAATCATTCCTTGTTCGTACTCGTCACCAGCAGGCCTGCGGGCGTGGAACAGATCGAATGGGCATCGCGGGCCACACAGATCCATCTGACCGCACTCGATTTCAGCGCCTCGACCGACATCGTGCGCGACGTGCTGCGCGTCCAACGCATCTCCGCCGAGCTCGCTCAGCGTCTCTTCGAGCGCACCGCCGGCAATCCATTCTTTCTCGAAGAGATCTGCCACGCACTCACGGAAACGGGAGCAGTGGCGACGGAAGGCGGCGAAGGCATCGTCGCCGGCGGCGTCGCGTCATTGCAGCTGCCCGAGACGGTGCAGGCCGTTATCCGCACACGACTCGATGCGCTCGACAAGGATGCGCTGGAGGTCTTGAGAGTCGCGTCCGTGATCGGTCGCGAGTTCTCTCACGCGCTGCTCGCGGACGTTTTAGGAAGCAAACATGATGTAGCCCAAGCGCTCGAGCGCCTCACTCGCGCGGGCCTCGTTCAACAGAGCAGCCTCGTTCCGGACATCGCTTACCGATTCAATCATGTGCTGACCCATGAAGTGACTTACGAGAGCCTGCTGAGTCACCAACGGCGCTCGTGGCACAGGATCGTCGGCGCGGCGCTGGCGCGACTGACTCCGCGCCAAGTGGATGATCACGCCGAGCTGCTCGCACATCATTTCGCACTCGCCGAAAGCTGGCAGCAAGCGATCGACCATGGCGGCCGCGCGGCGGAACGCGCCCGCGCCCTGAGCCAATTTGCCGATGCATTGGCCATGCTCGACCGAGTCCGTTCATACATCGATCGACTGCCCGATGACGAGCAGCGCGCGGATCGCATCGCCGATGTCTTGCTTCAACAGGAGCGCTTGTGCGAAACGCTCGGCAAGCGCGGCCGGCAACAGCAGATCGTCGATGAGTTGATCGCGCTGCTTGCGCCCCGAGGCACCTCGTCGCGCCTTGCACAGGCCTATCAACGACAGGGCGATCTATTGACGCTGCTCCGGCGTTTCGACGCCGCGGATCGCGCACTCGGCACGGCGCTTCGTGTCAGTCGAGAACACGGCAACAGCGCTCTTGAACGACAGGCGCTGCGAAGTCTGGGACTGTTACGTTGGCACGAGGGCCGCCATGAAGAAGCGCTGAGCATGACGGAGCGCGCGCTCGAGATCGACCGCGAGCGTTGCGACGAGCTCGCCGTCGCCGGCGATCTGGCCAATCTCAGCACCATTCTGAAAGGCATGGGCGAGCATCGGCGGGCCATCGAAAGAATCGAAGAGGCGCTGGCCATCCCCGCCCTCGCCCAAGCGCCCGCCAATCTGAGTTACAGCTTGCAGAATCTCGCCAACATCTACCGTGACGCCGGCGATCCGCAGCGGGCGCTGGAAGTGTTGCAACGGGCGAACGAGCTGACTCGGCTGCACTTGTTGCCGATCCAGCGCTCGTTCCATCTCATGGCCATCGCCCACCTGTATTTGCAACAAGGGCAGATCGAGCGCTCACTGCAGACCTACCAGGAATCGATCGAGCTCAGCCGACGCGCCCGTTATGCGGACGGGCTCGTGCAGTCGCTACGTGCGTTTGGCGAAGTGTTGGAAGGTCTCGGCCGAGATGAAGAGGCGCTGCCCCGGCTGAAGGAGGCCGCATCCCTGTTTGCACAGCTCGAAGACCGCGCCGGCGAGGCGGAGATGTGGAGCCGGATAGCGACGATCGCCGAACGTTGCGGCGACGTCACGCCTGCCTTGCAAGCCTGGCAAAGCATGCGAGAGCTTTGTATCAAGCTAGGCGATGTCGACGGCGAGCTGCAGGCGCTCGAAGGCATTGCACGCGCGGTTCGATCCTTCAGTGGCAACACCGATCAGGCCATCGAAGCGGCCGAGGCGGCGCTGGCGCTCACCGTCACGCTCGGCGCGCAAAGCCGCGAGCTGACGTTAAGGAATACTCTCGGCATCATGCACTGGGCACGGTCGGAGTATTCACGAGCGCAGCGTCACTACGAAATCGCGCTACGCCTCACGCGCTTGTTGTCCGATCGCATCCATGAAGGCCTGATGCTCAACAGCTTGGGCATCACACTCGGCCGCCTGAACCGTCACGAGGAAGCTCGCACGGCGCTCGAGGAAAGCGTCGAGCTGAATCGTGCAACCAAGCAACGTTTGCTCGAAAGTCATGCCTTGACGGCGCTCGGCGACATTCACCGGATGCGTCGGCGCTCAAACCTTGCACGCGCATGCTACGAACAATCGCTCGCCCTGCGGCGTGCGCTCAACGACGCCACCGGTGAAGCTCTGTTGATACAACGCCTGGCCCAGCTCGTCACCGAACCGGAGTAACGGATATGCCGCGATTCATCATCGAACGCTCGGTCGCCCCGCTCACGCGGGCGCAGCTCGAGCAAGCGGGACGCCTCTCAGTCGACGTGCTCAAGGACATGCCGGACGTGCGATGGATTCGCAGCTACGTCTCGGATGCCGAAGGCAAGATCTATTGCGAGTACGACGCACCGAGCGCCGAGGCCATCCGCGAGCACGCCCGTCGCGCCGGGCTGCCCGTGGATCGCATCAGCGAGATTGCTCTCGAGATCAATCCCGCGATGTTCAGCTGAACTTTCAGACGTCAGCCCCAGCGTGGCATCTCGTCCGGGTTGATGCCGAGCGCCGTCTTGCCGACCAACTCATGGGTGAACATCGAGTTGCCTGGATGGATGCGCCCGAGCCGGGCGTCACGAAAGATCTGCTCGAGCCCGCTGCGCTTGAAGATGCCGAAGCCGCCCGCCACCTCCATCGCGAGGTCCACGACTCGCCACGCGTTCTCGACTGCGTTGTACTTGGCGGAAAGGATTTTCGCCGGCCAGAGCGGGCCATGATCGACGCCGCTGGACCAGTCCTGAGCGATGCGTTCGAGGTGCGGCTCGATCGGATCGAGCGCGAGCTGCATCTGCGCGATCCGATGCTGAACCTCGGGGTGATAAATCATCGGCCGCGACAGCGCGATCGAGCGCTTACCGTGCAGCGATTGAACCGTCAGGTCCAAGGCGCGACGCGCCAATCCATAGTAGATATTCCCGAATCCCAGCAGCGCCCATGCGAATATCGCCAACACGAACTGATCGACCCCGGCGGCCCCGGCCGCAACGATGCGGGCAACGTAACGGTCCGGCACGAATGCGCCGTCGAGCACCGTGTCGTCACTGCGTGTGGCGCGCATCCCGAGCACGTCCCAGGTCTCGTCGATCCGATAGCCTTCCGTGTCGCGTGGCATGAATGCATGCACGACCTTTGGCGCGCTCGGATCGCTCGTATCCATCCCGTGAATGCCAAGGTAGGTCCACACCGGCGTCAAACTGCCGAACGATTTCTTTCCGGTGAACCGATAGCCGCCTGACACTCGCTCGGCTCGCGTCGTGGACAGCAGCACCGGAATATCGTTGCCGCTCTCGGCGTGGCCGGCCGCGAAGATCTCGCCTTTCATCGCAGCGTCCAACAGCCACGCGAGCGACGTGTCGCCGGCCCTGAACAGGTCCGCTGCGATTCCGGTCCAATACAGATGCATATTGACCGCGAGGGCGGTCGGCGCCGCGTGGTAAGCCAATCGACGTTGCTGACGCACGACTTCAGCCAGCGTGAGCCCGCCGCCTCCGAAGTCGCGCGGCACTGCGGCCCGCAAATATCCGCATTCCCGCAACTCCTCGAAGTCCTCGGAAAAGAAGCGGTTTTCGCGATCGTAGTCGCTCGCACGCCGGGCAAAGCGGGCCAGCATTTCGTCGTTCAGTATCGTCGGGCTCATTCTGACTCTCCCAGGCGGCGCGGTGATTGTCTCTCGCCTGGGTAAAGCCATAAATGCGGACCGGGGGGCTCATCGGGTTGTCACAATCGAACCCTTGGCATTCCGAACTCGACAGATGGGAGCTGGGCAGGCTCCGCCGCGGCTCGGCTCCACATGCTGCCCATGACGGTATCGCCGTTCACGACGAACACGCACTCGTCGTGTAGCACGCTCCGATTCGGCACCGGGTATCGCGGATAGGCATTGGAGCGGTCCGGCTCCGCCGTTTCGATCACGCCTGCCAGACTCAGGTGAGGTGTCGCGCCTGCCAGCCCATCGATCTGCAGCAGATGCACTCCACTGTAGGTCCAATTGAACCGGCCGTCATACGACGGCGTGTCGAACACGTCGATCGGTAGCGCGAACCGGTAGCTATCCGTGTGCCCGACCGGCAACAGCGTCAGCGCATGCGGATCCTCGGTTGCATCGCTCGAGGACCCAATCTTCCCGAACACCTGCACACCGAGCGAGCGCGGTCGAGCGACATCACTTACGTCGAAGAGCTCGACCTTGATACCAGTGCGAACGCCCTGCGCGTTGAGCTCTCGCCCGACGGACAGCAGCAATGCAGCGCCCGTCGGCCCGACGATGGGCTGCAGATAGGTCGATACGCCGGGAATTTCGAGCTCGCCGGCGATGAACGGGTCTACCGGGTTGCTCAGGTCGATGGCATAGAGCGGGTCGGTCACTCGGGCCGTCACGACGTACGCGCGCTCGCCAAAGAAACGCACGGCGTGCACCTGCTCACCTGGTTTGCCGATCGGCGCCGGATGTTGCGTGTTCGGCAGCCTGGCCATCGCGATGAGCCGGCGATCCGTCGTTTCGCGCAGCACCGACAGGCCATGCACGTCGGCGCGGCTCGTGACGATACGCAAATCGCCCCGGTATTCATCCATGAAGTAGGAAGCGTTCGTCCAACCGATCCTGCCGCTGACTGCGCCGCTCGCGCGATAGGTGATATCGCCGCGGTTCAGCAAGAACTTGTGTAACACCGTCATGGGCGCGCCGTCGGCAGCGACGCCCTCGCCGCCCACGTACAGACTGTCGATCGAGACGTAGACGCCGTTGACGTTGGTGCTGATGCAGTTGACATCGGTCACGCGCCGCTGGTTCAAGTCGAGGGCGGTGATGACCACCAGGTCGGCGTACGCGTCTAGCGACGACAGATCGGCCGGCAACACGCAGTCGCGTGGCGTGACGAGCGGCAACTCGATCCCGCCGTTGATGCGGTAACCAGGCAACAGGTCTGCCGCGCTCGCCTCGAGGATGCGCCGCTCGTTCGCCTGCCTGGTCTCGAGCGTGTCCGCCGGCAGCACCAAACCGGCCAGTCGCGGCCGATAGCTGCTGACAAGGTATAGCGTATCGCCGATCTTCCGGCTGCCGCGCAACCAACCGTCCAGCTCGATCTGCCATGCCTGCGACACATTCGACGGATCGCGCACGTCGAGAAATTGCACGATCGTGCGATCCGGCTGGCTCACCAGCGTCCCGATCACCGGCTGCGCTTGCAACCAGGCCCGAGAATCCTGGCTCACGGCCGCGAGGTATTCCGTGTCGCCGCTGGAGGATTGCACTTGATACAGGAGCGGCACGGAGCTGTGCTCTCCCGCCAGGGTGAACTCGGAAACGACTTGCGTGGCGGCGCTCACCGCGTCCGTGCTGACTACTTTCAAGACATTGCGAATCAGCCCCGTGGGCGCTGTGCCGCTGGATGGCACAGGCTTGGGGACGACGGCGTAAACATGGTGGCCGTCGTATTTGACGAGATCTGCCTCATCCACCCCTGCCACCTGGACCGTGGTTCTGGAATAGCCACCGGCCCGATCGCTGAATGCCGCGGGTCCGCCGACGACAGCGATCTCAGGCGCGCCGGCCAGGGACATCCGAATACCATTGCGCAGGGCGTCCAAGACTCTCCCGTCCTTCGTCGCATAATGCAGAGCTCCGTCGGTCGATGTAGCAAGTCGCAAGCCGGAATAGTCGGTGTCCAGCTTCCGCCCGCTCGAGCCCGAGCCGCCGCTGCAGGCGACCAGTCCGATCGATGTCGCCAGCAGTGCCGTCGCTTTCGCCGATGCGCTCATCCACTGTCCTCCGGTGCGATTTTTCTTTGAGCGGCCGGAATATTAGGAAGCGGCCGCCAGGGAATCCGTCGCGCATTTGTAAAGGTTGTCAGCGGCGCGTACAGCTGGCACGCTCTGTTAACAGATCCCGAACCTGGGCGTACATTCGCGTAACAATTCGCTACCAAAGCTTCACAGCTGCCCGCGTGCGCTCTGGGAGAATCCCAGCCTCAGCGCGACTCGATCGCAAACGCACGCAGATCACGCCAATGCCTACGACACTGCGCCAACTCGCCCTGCTTCTGCTCATCGCATCCTGCAGCCCCCTGCCTGCCGGGGCGCAAGGCAAGTGCACCGCTGTCTCACCCGATTGTGTAGTCGTTGGCGAGTGGGATCTGAGTGTGGCGCTCGGAGCGGGTGTCCGTACCAATCCCATCGCCGGCCGTTCCGACATTCCGCTGATCGTCGTTCCGCAGTTGAGCTATTACGGCAAGCGGTTCTTCCTGGACAACCTGGAGCCCGGCTTTACGCTGCACGAAGGTGTGGCGAACACCTTCAACGTCGTTGCCGCGCCCGGCTACGATCGCGTGTTCTTCAGTCGTGGCGATCCACAGAACGTCCTGGTCAGCGGTCCCCTGGGCTCGACGGGCGGCGGCGCAGTCGCCCCTGGAGAGGAAGGGTCGCCTGGAGATGACGGGTCGCGCGAAGAATTTCCGCACCATCGTCGCCGCACGACCTATCTTGCCGGACCGGAATGGCTGTTTTCATACGGCGGCTTCGCGGGACAGCTGAGCGCGCTCTATGAATTCACCGGTCGGCACAAGGGCTACGAGATCCGTGGCGCGCTCTCCGCCCCACTGATCCAGACCGAACATTCCCTGATCGCAAACGCCGGCTTTACCTGGAAGAGCGCCGAGACGGTGCGCTATTACTATGGCGTCAAAGGACTGTATCGCCCCGCTGCGGCGCTCAACCCGTTCGTCAAACTGGGCTACTCACGCGTGCTGTCCGAGCGCTGGACGCTCAGTGCTTTCGTTCATTATGAATATTTCAGCGGCGAGATCGCCGACAGCCCGATCGTATCGGATCCCGCCGTGGTGACTGCCTTTGTGGGCTTCAACTTCAAAGTATTCTAACGCCGCGCTGCTGGGCTGCCTGCTCCTCGCAGCGTCGACAGGAGCCGCGGCCGACGCCGGCCAGCAACCGATCGAGCTTCAGCTGCGCCCGCGTGTCTGCACGCTCGCCGATAACGATGCGACTTGTAACACCACCGTGCGTGCGCAATGGCGCTCGACCAAGGACGAGTCGCTGTGCCTGGTGATCGTGGATCAGCCGCACATTCGCCACTGCTGGGAGCAACACTCCGAAGGGCTGTACAGCGTGGAAGTGGCATTCAGCCAGGATCTGGTGGTGCAGCTGCGCGATACCGAGCTCGATCGCGTGCTCGCCTCGCAAGCGATCGCCGTCATTCGCAAGGCGCTGCAGTTTCGACGCAAGCGCCGCCAACCGTGGAGCATTTTCTATTGAGCGCCGCCCCCGCCCTGCCTGTCATCCTGCTCGTCGAAGACGACCCGCGGTTGTCGGAGCTCGTGCGCACGTACCTGCAGGGCAATGGCTTTCGCGTCATCGTCGAACATCGCGGCGACGCGGTGGTCGGCCACCTGCAGCAGGAAAAGCCCGACCTGGTCATCCTCGACCTCGGCTTGCCGGGTCGCGATGGCTTTGCCGTCTGCAAGGAATTGCGCAGCCTGTCGACGCTGCCCATTCTGATTCTCACAGCGCGCAACAACGATATCGATCACGTCGTGGGCCTGGAGCTCGGCGCCGACGATTACGTCGCAAAACCCGTCGAGCCTCGTGTGCTGGTGGCGCGAATTCACGCGTTGTTACGCCGTAGCAGGGGCAACGCGCCACCCGAGCCTCGGTTGCTGAAGTTCGGCAACGTCTGTATCAATCCCATGTCGCGCTCGGTGTTCGTGGGAACCGAAGAAGTAACACTCTCCAGCAACGAATTCGACCTGTTGTTCGCGCTGGCCTGCCGCGCAGGAGAGATTCAATCGCGCGAAGCGTTGTATCAGCAGCTCTACAAACGCGACTACGACGGGGTCGATCGCACGCTCGACGTGCGTGTCTCGCATCTGCGCAAGAAGCTGGGGGACGCTGGCGCGCCGGAAAGAATCAGGACGGTGTGGGGGCACGGGTATTTGTTCGCGCCCGAGGGCTGAGCATGGCGCGCCACTTTCTGCAGCTCTACCTGGCCATCGTCGCGACGCTCGCCATCGTCAGTTGGGGGCAGGATCGGTTGTGGCATTTGTATGCGGAGTCTGCCCGGCCGACGGCCAGCTATCCCTCGCAGACCGCCGTGCTGACGATCGTCGAACAACAGCTGCAATCGATGCCGCAGGACCGCTGGCCCGAGGCCGTCGCGGATCTGGCCCGCAACACAGGGTTGGATCTGGAACTGATGGAGCCCGAGGAGCTTACCGGCATCGATCCAACCGGAGCCGAGCAAGGCAAGCCAGCGCTGTGGAGCGACGCGGACGATCGCGTCTGGGCGTTACAACGGATCGCCTCCAGCGATCGCATGCTCGCGTTCCGATTCGTGGATGAAACATTGCGGCGCACGCCGCTGGAATGGCTTCTAGTGCTCGTTTTCTACGCCGCCATAGCGCTCATCGTCATGCTATGGCTCTGGCCGCTCAGGCGCGACCTGCGCGCACTCGAACGCTCGACGCTCCGCTTCGGCAACCGCAATTGGAGCTTCGACGCCGACATCTCGCCGCGCTCTCCAGTCGCTTCACTCGCCGACGCATTCGGTCGCATGGCGCGCCGGATCGACGCCCTGATCCGCTCGCACAAAGACATGGCGAATGCGATGTCGCACGAGATCAAAACACCGCTCGCGCGCATGCGCTTCGAAATCGAGCTGGCGCGCAGCGCCGAGAACCGCGAAACACTGTTGCAACATCTCGATCACTTGAACACGGACATCGCCGAGCTGAATGCATTCGTCACCGCGACCCTGGAATACGCCGTGCTCGAACGTGCGGAGGTTGCATTGAATCTCGGACGCCACGATTTCACGCTGGTGGTCCCGGCTGTGACCGAATCCGTCAGGCGCGGTGCTCGCAATGATCTCATCCTGAGCTGCGAGGTCGCCGACGACACCGACGACGTAGTCTGCGACGCGCATCTCATCGAGACGGTGCTGCGCAATCTGCTATACAACGCCACGCGCTACGCGAAACAACGGGTCCACATCACCTTCAAAGTCGCGGCCGATAGCTATCGGCTCTACGTCGAAGACGACGGCCCCGGCATTCCCGCGGCCGACCGCGAGCGCGTATTCGGCTCCTTCATACAACTCGGCGGGCGCAGCAACTCGCACGGCAGCTTCGGGCTCGGGCTGGCGATCGTCAAACGCGCCATCGAATGGCACGGCGGCGCCGCCAGCGTCGACCGCTCGCCTCTCGGCGGCGCCAGATTCATCATCGAGTGGCCGGTGAGCGGATCGGAGACTGGCAGCAGGCGCGATTGAGCGGCTGCCGCGCAGTCACTCGAACAGACTGACGATGCTCTGGTACTTTTCGATGTACCACCGGTTCTCGTTGTTGTATCTCGGAATCGCCACCGGCCGGACCTCGGCGCCTACCGTTTTCCAAACACACGGACACTTCACGGCAGCGCCGGCGAGTTGCTCTCCGGGGCGGCTCAGTTCATCGAGCTTCACCTTCATCTGGGTCAGGACACGGTAGAGCTTCGTGACATTTCGCGGCCCGCCGTTGTACGCGGCGACCGGAAAGATGCCGAGCACGGCCGGATTGTCACGATAGGCACGGCGAATATCCGCACGCATTCCCGCCAGTTCCAGATCCAGCAGGCACACTGCCGCTTTCATGGCGTTGAGCAGATTCGTCGCGCCTCGCTCGAAGACCGGATCGATATTCGCGCCCCGGCAGCGCCTGACGACGAGTGAGTAGGTCCCATTTCCTCTGCGGTTGGTAAATTGCATCGGCCCCAGCGCATTCGCGCTGGACACGCTGTAGCGATACGCCTCCTCCTGCTTCAGCCCGTACTGGCTCAGGACCTCGTCGAACGCGATCGCCTGCTTCTGCACGTAATCGTTGTCATCGGTCTGTTCGATGACTGCAAGCGTCGTGACGACCGACAGAGGAATCGAGTCGGCGAGCAGTTCTCCAGGGAAGGCTGCACTGGGCACCTGCGCGAGACGCAGCTCCTCGATCGCCTTGCGCGCGGTGGCCACGAGAAACTCTTTTCCGCCACTGACGAAACCCGGATCGAATGTATCTTCGGTGAACGGCAGATAGATGATGGGTTTCGCGCTCTGGGCGACGGCGCGCCACTGCCTGCGTTTGATGAGGTTGTTATCGAACACGGGGAACTTGCGCCCGTAGACCTTCAAGGGATTGCCGTCCTGGGAGAAGGAGAACATCAGCCGCTCGGCGCCGGTGCCCTTCACGTGCTTCGCCTGGATGCCGGGCGTGAGCGTGCGAAACTTCAGAGGCTTCCGGCCGGGCTGCCAGGTGATCGGCGGCCGCGGCAGCTCGATTTGCGCGACGGACCACTCCTGTTTCGTTTCATTCCAGAGCGCAAAAGCCACCGGGCGGCCGCGCAGGACCTGCCTCTTTCCCTTGCCGGTGAAGACGTATTCAAGCTCGATATCGCGAAGCACCGCCTGCGCTTCGGCGACCAGATCCTGGATCACCTGGTGACGGGTGAGGATGCGGCTTTGGACAATGACCTCCTCGGGCCCTTCCCTGGGGGGCTCCGACTCGGCGACGGCAAGTGGCAGCTCGCCTTCTTCCTGCTTCGAGCCACCTTCGGTGTTGGGAGCCGCTGCCTCGAGCGACGCTGCCACCTCGGCCGGAGAGCTGCCTTCAGCGTCGATCAGCGTCGGCTCTTCTTCCCCGGTGGCCCCACCTGTCGTCGCGCATCCAGAACAGATCAGTGAGACCAGCATCAGGGTCAGCGCAGCCGTTTTCATCATGCTCATCTTCCGGTTTCTCGAGGCTGGGGGTTGCGCCGTCATGATAGTGAAGAAGGTGGACATCCGGTAAAGCCGTACCGCACGAATCCTTAGTCGTCCGGCGAGACTCATTTCGAAACTGAACACACGCGGCCCACCGCGCGGATCCGCTGATCACCGAAGGAGCACGGTAATGACTTCACGGGTCTATATCATTGGCGGCTACCAGACGGACTTCGCCGACAACTGGGCGCGCCGCGGCATGGAGATCGCCGATGCCATGGGTTCGACCATCATGCGCGGCCTGGCTGAAACCAAGCTCGCTGCCTGCGACATCGAGGTCGCTCACATCGGCAATTTCGGAGCCGAGTTGTTCTGCAATCAGGGGCACCTGGGCGGTTTGTTCGCGGCCACCGATCCGGCATTCGCTGGCCTTCCGGCGTCGCGACACGAAGGCGCGTGCGCCTCCGGGAGCCTGGCGCTGCTCGCTGCCGGTGCAGACATCGAAGCAGGACGGTATGGGCTGGCAGCCGTTCTCGGCGTGGAGCAAATGCGAAATGTGCCGGGCGAACAGGCCGCGAAGCTCATTGGCGGTCCGGCGATGTGGAACGGCCACGAGTACCAGGATGCGTGCTATCCATGGGTGCGGGTTTTCAGCGACGTAGCGGACGAATACGAGCGTCGTTACGGCTTGCAGCAAGAGCATTTGTCGCGCATCGCTCAGATCAATTTCGAGAACGCCAGACGCAATCCCAATGCGCAAACGCGCCGCTGGACATTCAAGGCAAACAGCTTCAGCGCCGACGACGTCGACAACCCCATCATCGAAGGCCGCACCCGCAAGCAGGACTGCGGTCAGATCACCGATGGCGCTGCGATCGTATTTCTCGCTTCCGAAGAACGCGCGCACGAGTATGCCAGGCGGCTCGGCCTCGACCGCGACGCGCTGCCTTACATCAAGGGCTGGGGACATCGAACGGCGCCCATCACATACGCTGCCAAGATCAAGGCGAGCGAAGGCCACCAATATCTCTTTCCGCATGTGCGGGGCGCAATCACCGATGCTTTCCGCCGCGCTGGCATCGCCGGCGTCGAGCAGATCGACGGCATCGAAACGCACGATTGCTTTACGACCACCGAGTACATGGCAATCGATCATTTCGGCCTCACGCCTCCCGGCCAAAGCTGGCGGGCGATCGAGGCTGGAGACATCGAGATCGGCGGGCGCACTCCCGTCAATCCCAGCGGAGGATTGATCGGCGGCGGTCATCCGGTTGGCGCGACCGGCGTGCGCATGGCGCTGGACTGCTTCAAGCAGGTGACGGGCGCCGCAGGCGAATATCAGGTGGAAGGCGCAAACAACTTCGCTACGCTGAATATCGGCGGCAGCGCGACCACGACGGTGAGCTTGATCGTGGGACGGTGAATCGGACCAGGCTTTCGCCACTTGACTCCTGGCAATAAAAACCTATGCTCCGCTAATGCTTCCGTCTTTGCACTTCATACTCAGCCACGGGATCCGCGGCGAGCAACTCATCCCAGGCACATCGCCCCGGGTGTAGCGCATTTCCTGCGCGCTGTGCCCGGGGCGTCCTGCCTAAGGCACCTTCTACACTGATTCGTTTCGAACAGCGTAGTTACCTTCATCGTCGTTTTCCGTTCGCGCTCGAGACTCGTCGTCTCCGGAGCCGACAACTCATCACGGTGACCCATGCAAACGGTCGACTTGCCACCTATTTCCATCCCTGCAGGTGACTTCCGCCGCTTGACCGCGCTGGTCGAGGCTGGCGAACGCGCGCCGACGCCGATACTCGATTACCTCGCTCAGGAGCTGAGCCGCGCCGAAGTGGTCGCCGACGAAGAATGCGCCCCGCACATCGTGCGAATCGGGTCGCTCGTTTCTTATCGCGATGGCGTGAACGGGCGCTATCGAACCGTGCGAGTGGTCTGGCCGCTGGAAGCGGACGTGACCCGCGATCGCATCTCTGTGCTCTCTCCGGTCGGCGCGGCGCTACTGGGCATGAGCCCCGGACAGTCGATCGCCTGGCCACGGCCGGTGGGCGAGCCTCGAGTGTTGACGGTGCTGGCAGTCTACGGCAGCGACGCGCCCGATCCGGCGGCCTGAGCGGCGTCTCGTTCCACGTGCAAATCATGACGATCCCAACGCCTTACTATCTGATCGACAAATCCGCGCTTCGCCGCAACTTGGAGAAGATCGCCGAGGTGCGTGCGCTCTCCGGCGCCAAGGTGCTGCTCGCGCTGAAATGTTTCGCGACCTGGTCGGTATTCGACCTGATGCGCGACTACATGGACGGCACAACCTCGTCGTCTCTATTCGAAGTGAAGCTCGGTCGCGAGCGCTTCGGCGGCGAGACGCAGGCGTACAGCGTCGCATGGGCGGATGCCGAGATCGAGCAGGCGGTGGCGCTCGCCGACAAGATCATTTTCAACAGCATCGGACAACTCGGTCGCTTCGCCGACCGGGCTTCCGGCATTGCTCGCGGCCTGCGGCTCAATCCGAAAATCAGCTCTTCCGGTTTCGACATCGCCGATCCGGCGCGACCGTACAGCAGACTCGGCGAGCACGACGTGCAGGCGGTCTCGGCAGTGCTCGACCGCATCGACGGCTTCATGATCCACAATCATTGCGAGAACAGCGATTTCGAGCGCTTCGACCGGGTGCTGGGAATCGTCGAGGAGCGCTTCGGAACGCTGTTCCATCGGGTCCGCTGGGTCAGCCTCGGCGGCGGCATTCATTTCACCGCGGACGGCTATCCGATCGAGGCGTTCTGCCAGCGGCTGAAGCGCTTCTCGGAGCGCTATGACGTGCAGGTGTATCTGGAGCCCGGCGAAGCGGCGATCACGCGCAGCACGACATTGGAGGTCACTGTGCTCGACACGCTCTTCAACGGCAAGAATCTGGCGATCGTGGACGCCTCGACCGAGGCTCACATGCTCGATCTGCTGATCTATCGGCAGAGCGCCAGGATCGCTCCCAACCGCGGGCCGCACGAGTACATGCTGTGCGGCAAGTCCTGCCTGGCCGGGGATGTCTTCGGCACGTTCGAATTTCCCAACCGGCTGACGGTGGGCGATCGCCTGTCGATCCAGGACGCCGGCGGCTACACCATGGTCAAGAAGAACTGGTTCAACGGCGTGCAGATGCCCGCCATCGTCATTCGCGAGCTCGACGGATCGCTACGGCGGGTTCGGGAATTCACGTTTGCAGATTATCAATCGAGCCTGTCCTGAAGGCTCGCGAACTGGAGGAGACATCCCGGAAATGAGAAAGAACGTGCTCGTCATCGGAGCCGGCGGCGTCGGCCAGGTGGTCGTTCACAAGTGCGCACAGAACAACAAGCTTCTCGGCGACATCCACATCGCTTCGCGCACGATCGACAAATGCAAGCGCATCGTCGCATCCGTACGTGAGAAGAATGCGCTGCAAGCCGACGGCGCGCTGGTCGCTCACGCGCTCGATGCAATGGATGTGGCTGCAACGTCGCAGCTGATCCGAACCACCGGAGCGCAAATCGTCATCAACGTCGGCTCCTCGTTTCTCAACATGTCGGTGCTGTCGGCCTGTATCGAGACTGGCGCCGCTTACATCGACACCGCCATTCATGAGGATCCGGCGAAGATCTGCGAAACTCCGCCCTGGTATGCGAACTACGAATGGAAGCGCCGCGCCGAATGCGAGCGCGCCGGTGTAACGGCCATCCTCGGCGCCGGCTTCGACCCGGGCGTCGTCAATGCCTACGCGAAGCTCGCTTCCGACAGATATTTCGACCGCATCGATTCCATCGACATCGTCGACATCAACGCCGGCAATCACGGTCGATTCTTCGCCACGAATTTCGATCCCGAGATCAACTTCCGCGAGTTCACCGGGCAGGTATGGTCGTGGCAGAACGGTCGCTGGACCGCGAACCGGATGTTCGAAGTGAGCCGCGAGTGGCAGCTGCCTGTCGTCGGTCTGCAGAAGGCGTATTTGACCGGCCACGACGAAGTGCATTCGCTCTCGCAGATCCTCGGAGTGCCCACCGTGCGATTCTGGATGGGCTTCAGCGACCACTACATCAACGTCTTCACCGTGCTCAAGAATCTGGGCCTGCTATCGGAACAGCCGCTGCGCACGGCCGAGGGGCAGGAAGTAGTGCCGCTCAAAGTCGTCAAAGCCGCCCTGCCCGATCCTGCGTCGCTGGCTCCCACTTACGCAGGCAAGACCTGTATCGGCGTGCTCGTGCAAGGGCGACAGCGCGGCAGCGAGCAGGAAGTGTTCGTTTATAACGTCGCCGATCACAAGCAGGCATTCGAAGAAGTGGGCAGTCAGGGCATTTCCTATACCGCCGGCGTTCCGGCGGCAGCCGCCGCAATGCTGATCGCCTCCGGCGAATGGGACGTGCGCAAGATGGTCAACGTAGAGGAGCTCGCGCCGCAACCCTTCCTCGGGCTACTCGACCGGCTGGGGCTGCCCACGCGCATCCTTCACCACGGAATCGATTCGTCACTGCAGGGCCAATGCGATGCGACCGATACATCGCGAGCGGCGTCAGTGCCGTAGCAACGCGCCTGGAGCGGGCGGGCGGCATGCCCGCCCGCTCGCAAGCTCGGCGATGCGGGGAACGACCAGCACGTCGCAGTCCACGACCTCTTTCAACAGCTGATTTGCGACGCTGCCGAGCAGCGCGCGCCGCATCCTGCCCATCGCTCTCGTGCCCATCACCAGCAGTTGCGGCCGGTGAGTCTCGACGGCGCGCAGTAGTGCGGGGATGGGATGGCCCTCTTCGACGACCACATCGTAGCGGCTGCAGTCCGCGCTGGCTCGAGTCAGCAGATCATGGATCGCCCCGGTGAGCTGTCGCTGTGCGACTGTCGCTCTGAGTGCGGCTGTCGTGGAAGGAACCATGCCTCTCAGAGGGGGCACACAGACGTGGATGGCCGTTGCTCGCGCGTCCCTGCTGAGCACCAATGTCTCTGCGGCGCGTACGGCCAGCTCAGCCTCCGCCGAGAGATCGACTGCAAACAGCACATTCCGATAGCTCACATCCGCACTGGTCTGCACGAACAGCAAGGGAGATTTGCGCGCAGCCAGCACCTTCTCGGCGATCGTGCCCGACAATCCCTCGAGCACATCGCGCCTCTCGTGCGGCCCAACCACCAACAGACCGCTTTGCTCCTGTGCCACCGTGTCGCAAATCAATCGTGCGGGATTGCCGGTGCGGACAATGATTTTCGGCTCCGATCCATGCCGCCAAAGAGGAGGCCGAGCGCGCGATCTCATGCGATTCATCGCGATCTGCAGCGACTGTTCCAGCACTCGTTCCGATGCGGTCGGAGAAACCACATGCAGCAGTGACAGCTCCGCGCCGAGCTCTTCGGCGAGCATGCCTGCGCGATCTATTGCTCGTTCGCTCTTCGGCAGCAGATCCGTCGCGCACAACAATCTCGTCACATCGGAGCTCCGCGTCTGTGGTCGTTCGACTATCGTGTGGTCGAGGGCCGGTTTCATCAATTAGAATTATTCAGCTCTTTGATTCGTCCGCGTCGAACCTTACAGCGGAGGACGCAAGATGGCCTCGATCCCGCGCATCAACTATCAACATCTGATGTACTTCTGGTCCGTCGTGCGTACCGGCAGCCTGACGCGCGCGTGCGAGGAACTGGCCTTGTCGGCGCCGACGGTGAGCTCACAATTACGCATATTGGAAGAGCGCCTGGGTGAAAAGCTGCTGTTGAAGTCCGGCCGCAACCTGGTGCCGACGGATGTCGGCAAGATGGTTTACAGCTACGCGAACGAGATCTTCTCGCTGGGGCAAGAACTGCTGGATGCACTGGAGCAACGCCCTTCCAGCCGGCCGCTGCGGCTGGTCGTAGGGATCGACGACGTCGTGCCCAAAGAGATCGCGTATCAAATCGTCGAGCCTGGCATGCATCTGGAACAGTCTGTGCGCGTCGTATGTCGTGAAAGCACGCTCGAGCGGCTGATCGCGGACCTCGCTGTGCACGATATCGATGTTGTATTGTCGGATGCGCCCGTGACTCCGACACTCAATGTGCGCGTATATAGCCATCCGCTCGGCAGCTGTAATGTCTATTGGATGGCCACGCCGGCGCTCGCGAGGACACTACGTCGAGGCTTTCCGCAATCTCTGGACGGCGTACCTGCGCTGCTACCCACGGACGACACCGCGATACGACGCGCATTGGATCAATGGCTCGATCGGCAGAACGTGCGCCCGCTGCCGCTCGGGGAGTTCGAGGATTATGCCATGCTCCGGGAGTTTGCTCGCGCAGGCCACGGCTTTGCTCCCGTGCCATCCGTGCTCGAAGCACAATTCCGTCGTGACAACGGATTCGTGCGCATCGGCATGGCGCGAGGCGTAAAAGCCGAGTTCTATGCGATCTCCGCCGAGCGGAAGATAAGACATCCCGCAGTCATTGCGATGACCGATAGCGCGCGCCAACTGTTTGCCCAGAAATGAGCAGCACGACGTTTTCGATCGGATGACCTAGCGATTGCGTTCCTTGACCGTCGACAGGGCGCCACGCAGAGACTCCGCGCGAGCGACCCGTTCGATCGCAATGAGCCACGCCGCTTCACGAAACGACATATCTCGCGCCTCTGCGATCTTGCGAACGGAGCGATACGCGCGCACCAGATAGGACTGCAGCTTTCGATTTACTTTTTGCCGCGGCCACTGCGTCTGTTGCAGGTTTTGCGTCCATTCGAAGTAGCTCGCCACCACCCCACCGGCGTTTGCCAGCAGGTCGGGAATCACATCGATGCCTCTACTGCGCAGAATTCTGTCCGCACCCGCCGTGGTCGGCAGATTCGCACCCTCGACGATCACCGAGGCTCGCACCTCGCCAGCATTGCTTTCAGTGAGGGCGTTCTCGAGAGCCGCTGGAATGAGCACATCGCAAGGCAGTGCCAGCAGTTCGTCGTTGTCGATCGACATCGCGCCCGGAAATCCCACGACCGATCCGGTCAACCGGACGTGCTCGATGAGGTCGGGCACGCGCAGTGGCCGCGACCCGCTGCTGAGAATGCCGCCGTTTACGTCCGCGACGGCTATGATCTCGCCGCCGTGCTGCTCGATGAATGCAGCGGCATTCGCGCCAACGTTGCCGAAGCCTTGGATCGCAACACGCGCCCCGCGAATCGAGCGGCCGCGCGCCTTGAGATGCTCAGCGAGCACCATGCCGATACCTGTGCCGGTCGCCGTCGAGCGGCCGCGAATCCCCCCGAGTTCGACCGGCTTCGACGTGACGCAAGCCGGACTGTAACCGTGGCGGGAGCTGTACTCGTCCAGTATCCACGCCATGACCTGCTCGTTCGTGTTCACGTCGGGCGCGGGTATGTCTCGGAACGGGCCGATGAAGCGATGGATGCGCGACACATAGCGCCGGGTCAACCGCTCCTGTTCCGCCAGCGACAGCTTGGACGGATCGCATGCAATGCCGCCTTTGGCGCCGCCAAACGGCACATCCACGAGGGCCGTCTTCCACGTCATGATCTCGGCGAGAGCGTGCATCTCGCCGATGCTTACATCGGTGTGGAAACGAATGCCGCCCTTCGCCGGACCCCGTGCGCCGCTGTGCTGGACGCGATATCCGGCGAACACGCGCAGCGTTCCGTCGTCCATCTGTACCGGAACGGCCACTTTGACTTCGCGGAAGGGCGTGCGTAACAGCAGTTGTTGATCGGCAGACAGCCCAAGGCGCCCGGCCGCGAGCGTGAAGTTGTGATCGGCGGTCAGCTCGACCTCCGTCCGTCGCTCGGAATCCGCCCGGCCATCGAGCGCCACAACCGATCGTGACGAATCGAGCTCGTGCCGTACGGCATTCGGTGATTGCACTGAACACTCCTTACTGACGAGTTGCTGCATCACCTTTTGTACAGCGGCGGCGGACTGCGAACAATTGGAAATATTCTCGCGCTTCGTTTCGCTTTCTCTAAGTGCGGCCGATGCGTCGCCCCGCTTCGAGGTTCTCTAACTGTGCGGGCGCTTAATTCTAATGGATCTAATTTCCAGACAGGGCTACAAACACCGGCGGTCGGATGATGACTCGTCGCTAAGGAGTCGATGACATGCAGATCGGTGTGCCGGTGCACGAAACGTGGCGGAGAATGGCAGTCGCGGCTGGCATGCCGAGACGGCGGATATTGTGCGCAACCGATTTGACGCCTCGCTCGGATCGAGCCATGCAGCGCGCAGCGCTTCTGGCGCAGCAAATGAATGCAGAAGCCCATTTCGTGCACGCACTGAACGACAGGCTGGCCGGCCGCGTGCTCCGATCGAAAGTGATCCGAGCGAATCTGCGCCTCGCAGCGCATAGCCAGCGCCTGATGCAACACGCTCCCGAGAGCGTCACGGCGGAAGTACAACTCGGTAACCCCATCGACATCGTGATCGCGACTGCGCGCGAGTACAAACCCGATCTCATCGTCATCGCGCGGCCGAAGCGTCGCAGCCTGGACACGATGCTCGGTACGGCCGCAGAACGAATCATTCGAGGCACCGGCTGTTCCGTGCTGCTCGTCGGTAACGCCGCCGAGCGGCCGTACCAACGCATGGTTCTCGCTACCGATCTCTCCTCGAAGTCAGCGCACGTCACACGTACGGTTGTGGGCATGGGCATGCTGAAGAATGCCCGCACGTGGGTAGTGCATGCTTTCGGCCTTCCGTATCACGATATCGCAACCGGCGACGGCCTGGACATCGACGGCATCTCGGCCGAAGTGATGTGGCATTCGACAGTTCGCCGCAACGTGCTGCAAAGCCTGGACGATGCGGGGATCGATGTCACTCGCGTTCACATTGCCACGGAGCTTTCTCGTCCGTTGACTGCGATTCGACGAGTGGTGGACCAGGCACAGCCCGAGCTGCTCGTCATCGGAGTGAGCCGGTGGCTCGCACTCAAGCGGATCCTGGTCGGCAGCGTGACTCATCGGGTCTTCCGTGACGTGAACTGCGACGTTCTCGCAATTGCTCCGCCCCCAGCGGAAAGGAAGTGGTTGTACGCGGCATGACGAAGCTGAGCTTGATCTCCAAAGCGAAACCGGTCGCCATCAAGGCACACGTCAGCGCCGCGCCCGGCGGCACGCCTGTCAGAGTGATGTGTGCAACGGATCTCTGGGGAGAATCGGAGCACGCCTTGCAAAGGGCGCTGTGGCTCGCCAAAGAAACGGATGTCGAGTTGCTGCTGCTTCACGTCGTCGATGGTGAGACGCCGCCGCGTCTCACCGGCAGAATGGCAGAGCACGCGCGTAGAGCGCTGCAGTGGCGCGTCAGGAGATGGCCGGAGCTCAAGCCTCGCCCTGCGATCAGCGTTCGTATCGGCGACCCTCACCGTACGATCAGCCGCATAGCGCGGCAGTGGCGCGCGGACCTGGTCATCATGGGCTCGGCACGGCCGCGCCCCATGGACAGATTTCTTGCAACGACGGCCGAACGCGTTGCCACCGAAGCACGATGCGCCGTCCTGGTCGTCAACGACAGCAAGCCCGAGACCGATTGCGTCATCGTGCAAGCGGACCGATGGCCTGCATTCAGCGGCCTGTTCCGGCGCAGCGCCGCCAGCATGCTCGCGAGCAGCAGGACCACGAATGTTTTAATAACACCGCACCGAGGCGCCGCTGCATCGACGGCGTACCCCGTTGCGACTTGCGGCCGCATCATGGACGATACAACGCTTTCCCCTCGAGCAAAGACATGAAAGATCAGACGATCGCGATCCACGGTGGCTACGAAACCGAACCGACGACGCATGCCGTCGCCGTGCCGATCTATCAGAATGTCGCTTTCGAGTTCGACAATGCCCAGCATGGCGCGGACCTGTTCAACCTCGCGGTTCCGGGCAACATCTACACGCGCATCATGAATCCGACGTGCGACGTACTGGAAAAGCGGATCTCGATGCTGGAAGGCGGCGTGGGCTCGCTGGCAGTCTCCGCCGGCAGCGCGGCGATTCACTATGCCATCGTCAATCTGGCGGAAGCCGGCGATAACATCGTCACGACGCCGCAGCTCTATGGCGGCACGTACACGCTATTCGCTCACATGCTGCCGAAGCTCGGCATCGAGGTCCGTTTCTCCGCGAGCGATTCCGCCAGCGATCTGGAAAAGTTGCTCGACAAGAAAACCAAGGCGGTGTTCTTCGAGACCATCGGCAATCCCGCAGGCAACATCGTCGACGTAGCCGCCGTGGCGGCGATGGCGCGCAGTCATGGAGTCGCCACGATCGTCGATAACACGGTCGCGACGCCGGTACTGCTCAAACCCTTCGAACACGGCGCCGATATCGTCGTGCATTCGGCCACCAAGTACATCGGCGGCCACGGCACCACCCTCGGCGGCCTGATCGTCGACTCCGGCAAGTTTCCTTGGGCCACGTACAAGGAACGCTATCCGATGTTCAACGAGCCGGAAGCGTCGTATCACGGCGTCGTGTATGTCGATGCGCTCGGCCCCGCGGCCTACATCGGGCGTGCTCGCACGGTGCCACTGCGGAATACCGGTTCGGCGCTGTCGCCGTTCAACGCCTTCCAACTGCTGCAAGGAATGGAGACGCTGCCGCTACGCATGCAACGTCACTGCGAGAACGCACAACGCGTCGCCGAGCACTTGCAAAGTCACAAAGCCATTCAGTGGGTGCGGTACGCCGGCCTGAAGGATCACCCCCATCACGCACTGGCGCAGAAGTACATGAAAGGCCGGGCCGCGGGCATCCTCACGTTCGGAGTCAAAGGCGGATTCGATGCGGGCGTGAAGTTCTACGACGAACTTAAACTGTTCCGGCGGCTGGTGAATATCGGGGACGCAAAATCCCTGGCCTGTCACCCCGCCTCGACCACGCATCGGCAGCTCAGCGAAGCCGAACAGCGCCGGGTCGGCGTTACGCCGGAGGCGATCCGGCTCTCGATAGGAATCGAAGATATCGAAGACATCCTCGAGGATCTCGACCAGGCGCTGGACGCAGCCCGGTAGCAAAAGAAACAGATCGACTGGAGATGAGCCACCGCGTGTCACTCGCTGGTGGCTGGCAAACAAACATCACAAAGGAATGGCGGAGCGGACGGGACTCGAACCCGCGACCCCCGGCGTGACAGGCCGGTATTCTAACCAGCTGAACTACCGCTCCGCGCTGGAACCTTTGTGATGCCTTCTACCCTTGCGGGCACAACTCTGTCACTGAGTTGGTGGGTGCTGAGGGGATCGAACCCCCGACATTCGCTGTGTAAGAGCGACGCTCTACCGCTGAGCTAAGCACCCGTTCGTACTGGACAGTACTCGCGTAACCCGCTCAATCAGAACCCTGGCGAGCGAGAGGCTGTTCAAGCCCCCCGTTTCGAAGGCGCGCTAATTTACAGCATCCTTTAGAGCCTTGCCAGCTTTGAAGCCAGGAACTTTCGTGGCAGGAATCTCAATCGGCTCATTGGTGCGCGGATTGCGGCCGGTGCGAGCCGCACGAGCCTTCACGACGAACGTGCCGAAGCCCAGCAGCGACACGGAGTCGCCAGCCTTCAGCGCGCCTGTGACGGCGTCGAAAACCGCATCGACGGCACGCGTGGCCTCGGCCTTCTGCAGGCCCGTCTTGGTGCTCACGGCGTCGATCAGTTCCGCTTTGTTCATATCCGGTTTCCTTCTTGTAGAAAGCCTCGCTCCAGACGACTACGTCAGGAACGGGGGCGCGTTATAGCAGCGAGCGGCAGAGAAAGAAAGCGCAGTGCCGCGAATGCTGTCGGGTAATTCTAGACGCAACGCAGGCCAAACCGGGTCGGAATCGTGCAATTTGCCCCGATTCCGGACCCGGTGTCGGACTGGTTAATGCGCCCTCACCTGCTTGTTGGAGCGCTTGGCGACACGCCGCGGGCGCGGCTTGTCATTGCCACGCGACGGCTCTGAAGCAGCCGTGATCGGTGCGGGCATGTGTTTGAGTGCTACCTGCAACACCTCGTCGATCCACTTCACCGGCTTGATCTCGAGGTTGTCCTTGATGTTCTGCGGGATCTCCGCGAGGTCCTTGGTGTTGTCGTCCGGGATCAAGACCGTGCGAATGCCGCCACGGTGCGCAGCGAGTAATTTTTCCTTGAGACCGCCGATCGGCAGCACCTGCCCGCGCAAGGTGATTTCGCCCGTCATGGCGACATCCGAGCGCACCGGGACCTTGGTGAGCGCCGAGACCAGCGCCGTGCACATGCCGATACCGGCGCTCGGGCCGTCCTTCGGCGTCGCGCCTTCGGGCACGTGAATGTGCACGTCGACCTTCTGGTAGAAGTCCGGATCGAGGCCGAGCACGGCGGCGCGGCTGCGCACGACCGTCATCGCGGCCTGAATCGACTCCTGCATCACCTCGCCGAGCTGGCCGGTGTGCGTGAGCTTGCCCTTGCCGGCAACGATCGCAGACTCGATGGTGAGCAGTTCGCCGCCCACTTCGGTCCACGCCAGGCCCGTGACCTGGCCGATGTGATCCTGCTCCTCGGCACGCCCGTAACGGAAGCGGCGCACGCCGAGATACTTCGATAGATTCTTCGGCGTGATCGAGATGTGATCCGGCTCGCCCTTGGTGAGCAACTGCTTCACGGCCTTGCGGCACAGCTTCGACACCTCGCGCTCGAGATTACGAACACCGGCTTCGCGCGTGTAGTAACGAATGACGTCGAGCACGGTGCTTTCGGACACCTTCAGCTCGTTGTCCTTCAGGCCGTTCTGCTTCATCTGTTTCGGAATCAGATAGCGCTGCGCGATCGCGCTCTTCTCGTCCTCGGTGTAGCCGGGCAGACGGATGACTTCCATGCGATCCAGCAGCGGCGCCGGAATGTTCAGGCTGTTCGCGGTACACACGAACATCACTTCCGACAGATCGAAATCGACTTCGAGATAGTGATCGTTGAACGTCGAGTTCTGCTCCGGATCGAGCACCTCGAGCAACGCCGACGACGGATCGCCACGGAAGTCCATGGCCATCTTGTCGATCTCATCCAGCAGGAACAGCGGATTGTGCACGCCGGTCTTGACCATGTTCTGGATGATCTTGCCCGGCATGGAGCCGATGTACGTGCGGCGATGACCGCGGATCTCGGCTTCATCGCGCACACCGCCGAGCGACATGCGCACGAACTTGCGATTCGTCGAACGCGCGATCGACTGACCGAGCGACGTCTTGCCGACGCCCGGAGGACCGACCAGACACAGAATCGGGCCCTTCAGCGTCTTCACGCGCTGCTGGACGGCGAGGTACTCGACGATGCGCTCCTTCACCTTCTCCAGGCCGTAGTGATCCTCGTCGAGCACCTTCTCGGCGAGGTTGATGTCGTTGTGGACCTTGGTCTTCTTCTTCCAAGGCGCCTTCACCAGCCAGTCGACGTAGTTGCGCACGACGGTGGCTTCGGCGGACATGGGCGACATGAGCTTCAGCTTGTTCAGCTCGCTCATCGCCTTGTCGCGCGCTTCCTTGGGCATGCCGGCCTTCTGGATGCGCTGCTCGAGCTCGGCGAGCTCGTTCGGCGCGTCCTCGATTTCGCCGAGCTCCTTCTGAATGGCCTTCATCTGCTCATTCAGGTAGTACTCGCGCTGGCTCTTCTCCATCTGCTGCTTGACGCGGCCACGGATGCGCTTCTCGATCTGCAGGACATCCATCTCGCCTTCGATCAGCGCGAGGATGTGCTCGAGACGCTTGCGCACGTCCTGGATCTCCAGAACCTTCTGCTTGGCGTCGAGCTTCAGCGACATGTGCGCGGCGACGTTGTCCGCGAGGCGGCCCGGCTGTTCGATACCTGCAAGCGCCGTCAGCACCTCAGGAGGAACTTTCCGGTTTAGCTTCACATATTGCTCGAACTGCGAGGTGACCGAGCGCGCGAGCACGTCCATCTCGCGCTCGTCGTAATTCTCGATGTCCTTGAACGGGCTGATGTCGGCGGAGAAATACTGGCCGGTCACCAGCTTCTCGATCTTGGCGCGCTCGGCGCCTTCGACCAGCACCTTCACCGTGCCGTCGGGCAGTTTCAGCAACTGCAGAATGGTCGCGACCGTGCCGAGGCGGTACAGGTCCTGCGCGCTGGGATCGTCGACGTCCGCCTGCTTCTGCGCGACCAGCAGAATCTGCTTGCCGGAGCGCATCGCCTGATCGAGCGCGAGAATGGATTTCTCGCGGCCGACGAACAGCGGAATCACCATGTGCGGATAGACGACGACATCGCGCAACGGCAGTACAGGCAGCGCTGCCGCGGGAGTCTTGTCGGATTCGGGAGCGTCAGGGGTATCGGTGCTCACGCGCTTTTACTCGTGTGGTGAGCGCCGGCACAAACTACCGGCGCCGCGAAAAAGGAAAACCAAGTCGAACCGAAAATACCGGAAGCAGCGCAGCCCTGCTAGTTCTGTGCCACGCAAATGCGCTCGGGTTTTCCGATGTATGGAAAAACTGTGAGACGGTGCGTGTCGCGACGAATGCGAATTACAGGGTTGGGCTGATTGCTGGCCCGGATAAAGAAAAACCCACCGCCTCAACAATGAAGCGGTGGGCGTTTTTTGCTTTTAGTGATCGCTGCCGGTCGGACGGCGCTCTTCCACCGCCGCGAGACGGCCATCGTCGGCGTTACCGTACAGCACATACGGCTTGCTCTCTCCGAGGATGACCTGCTCGTCGACCACAACCTTCTGCACGTTGCGCAACGACGGCAATTCATACATGGTCTCGAGCAGCACGTTCTCCAGGATCGTGCGCAGACCGCGCGCGCCTGTCTTACGCTGCATGGCCTTCTTCGCCACGGCCTTCAGCGCGTCGGTGCGGAACTCCAGCTCCACGCCTTCCATGTCGAACAGCTTGCGATACTGCTTGCTGAGCGCGTTCTTGGGCTCGAGCAGGATCGACACCAGCGCCGCTTCGTCCAGCTCATCGAGCGTCGCCACCACCGGCAGACGGCCGACGAATTCCGGAATCAGGCCGAACTTGATCAGATCCTCGGGCTCCACATCGTGGAACACATCGGAGCCGTGCGGACGCTCGGCCGTCTGACGCACGTCGGCGGTGAAGCCGATGCCCGTCTTCTGGGTGCGGTTCATGATGATCTTTTCCAGACCCGCGAACGCGCCACCGCAGATGAACAGGATGTTGCTCGTGTCCACCTGCAGGAATTCCTGCTGGGGATGTTTGCGACCGCCCTGCGGCGGCACCGAGGCGATCGTGCCTTCGATGAGCTTCAGCAGCGCCTGCTGCACGCCCTCGCCCGACACGTCACGGGTGATCGACGGGTTGTCGGACTTGCGCGAGATCTTGTCGATTTCGTCGATGTAGACGATACCGGTCTGCGCTTTCTCGACGTCGTAATCGCACTTCTGCAGCAGCTTCTGAATGATGTTCTCGACGTCCTCGCCGACGTAACCGGCTTCGGTCAGCGTCGTTGCGTCGGCAATCGTGAACGGCACATTCAACAGGCGGGCGAGCGTCTCGGCGAGCAGCGTCTTGCCGCAGCCGGTCGGGCCGATCAGCAGGATGTTGCTCTTGGCGAGCTCGACTTCGTCCTTGGCGCGCGCTTCGGAGGTCTTCGTCTGCAGGCGCTTGTAATGGTTGTAAACGGCGACCGACAACACCTTTTTGGCGCGCGGCTGGCCGATTACATACTCATCGAGGACCTTCTTGATCTCGTGGGGGCGCGGCAGTTTGTCGCGCGTGCGCTCGGCGCGCTCTTCGAGCTCTTCACGAATGATGTCGTTGCAGAGCTCCACGCACTCGTCGCAGACGAACACCGACGGGCCGGCGATCAGCTTGCGTACTTCGTGTTGGCTTTTGCCGCAGAACGAGCAGTACAGAAGCTTGCCGTCGTCGTGTTTGCCGCGTGAATCGTCGGACATGCATTACCCTCGAAAACCGGGACAAATCAACCACTTCTCCATCGATCGTGGTGCCCCAGCGTGTTACGAAATCGCGTCACGGTCGCGACACTATTGCGTCCGGGCTATATAGCACGCACCGCCATCAGGCTGCAAAGACGCCCTTTCCGGGCTTTTTGCAGGCTTCTCCCCCGTTGGAGAGCCCAGCCAAACCCTGACCTGACTTGCCCTATACAGGACCCTGCATGAGGCCGTCAGAGGCGGCCTTCAATGGGTCTTCAGCGACCGAGCGCCGCGGCTGCCGCCAGTGCCGGCTCGCCCCGCTTTTCCATTACGCGGTCGATGAGGCCGTAGCCCACGGCTGCCTCACCGCCCATGAAGTTGTCACGGTCGGTGTCCTTGCTGATGCGTTCGACCGTCTGGCCGGTGTGCTTGGACAGAATACGGTTGAGGCGCTCGCGGGTTTCCAGCACTTCGCGCGCATGGATGTCGATGTCCGAAGCCTGGCCCTGAAAGCCCGCCAGCGGCTGGTGGATCATCATCCGTGAGTGGGGCAGCGCATAACGCTTGCCCTTGGCGCCGCCCGCCAGCAGCACCGCGCCCATGCTGGCCGCCTGGCCGACGCACATGGTGCTCACGTCCGGCTTGATGAACTGCATGGTGTCGTAAATGGACAGACCGGCGCTGACCGAGCCGCCCGGCGAGTTGATGTACAGCGAAATGTCCTTGTCCGGATTTTCCGATTCCAGGAACAGCAGCTGCGCCACCACCAGGTTCGCCATGTGGTCCTCGATCGGGCCCACGATGAAAATCACGCGCTCCTTCAACAGCCGCGAGTAGATGTCATAAGCGCGTTCGCCGCGAGCGGTCTGCTCGACGACCATCGGGACAAGGTTCATGGTGGCCATCTATGAGTGCTGACTTTCAGTAATGGTGAGGAAAGCGGGACAGCGATGTGTTGGGGCTAGTTTAGAAGAGGCAAGAGCCCCTGCAATAGCAACCGTCTCACGCCGCCCTGCTTCCTGCCAAGGAGCGACTATTACGCGCCGAAATTCATGATTTCCTTGAAAGTCGACGGCTTGTCGGCGACCTGGGCGCGCTGCGCGAGCCAGTCGATCACCTGATCCTCCAGCACCGCCGCTTCCATCTGCCGGCGGAACTGCGGGTTGGAGCGGTACTGCTGCAGGGCCTGGCCCTGGTCCGGATACTGCGCAGCCAGCTCTTCGAAACGCGACTGCACCTGCGCCTGGTCGACCTGGATGTTGGCGTTGCGGATCACTTCGCCGATCAGCAGCGACAGCGCCACGCGGCGGCGAGCCGGTTCCTGGAAGCCTTCCGGCGGCGGAATCTGCGAAGCGTCGCGGGCGCCCATGCGACGGGCCGCGTCGAGCTGCAGCTCACGCACCTGGGCATCGACCATGGACTTCGGCAACTCGATCGGATTGGCCGCGAGCAGCCCGTCCAGCACCTGCTTCTTGACGCGGGCCTTGATCGCCTCGCCCAGCTCGCGCTCCATGTTTTCCTGAACTTCGGAGCGCAGGCGCTCGATGCCGCCCTCTTCCACGCCGTAGACCTTGGCGAACTCGTCGTTCAGCTCGGGCAGCTGGCGCTCTTCGACCTTGTGCACGGTGACCGCAAATTTGGCCTGTTTGCCGGCCAGATTGGCGGCGTAGTTGGCCGGGAACGTCATCTCGATGTCCTTCTTGTCGCCCGGCTTGGCGCCGCGCAGACCGGCTTCGAAATCGGCCAGCATGCGGCCGGCGCCCAGGTCGACCGGAAAGTTCTCGGCCTTGCCGCCTTCGAACGGCGTGCCGTCGATGGTGCCGTCGAAATCGATGGTGACGCGGTCGGTGTCCTTGGCTTCGCGCTGCACTTCCGAGTAGCTCGGACGCTGTTCGCGCAGGTTCTGGATCATGGCATCCACGTCGGCGGTGCTGACCGTCGCGGCCGGGCGCTCGACGCTCAGGCTCTCGACGCCTTTGATCTCGATCTGCGGCAGAACCTCGAAAATCGCGCGGTATTTCAGATCCGCGCCCTGCTCGAGGTTGATCGGCTCGATGCGCGGGCCGCCGGCCGGGGTCAGCTTTTCCTGCACAACGGCTTCGTTGAACGTGCTCTGCATGACATCGCCCAGCACTTCCTGGCGGACCTGCTGGCCGAACTGCTGGCGCACCACCTTGACGGGCACTTTGCCCGGGCGGAAACCCTTCAGACGCACCGTGCGGCTCATGCGCTGCAGCCGCTCGTCGACGGCCTTCTCGACGCGCTCGGCCGGAACCTGCACTTCCATCCGGCGCTCCAGGGCCCCGGTCGATTCAACTGAAACCTGCATGGTCGAAACCTGCCTCAAGTCACGAATGAGTAATGTCTGCGGCGCCCGCCTCGATCCCGGTACGCCCGGTTGGTGCGAAAGGAGGGACTCGAACCCTCACGGGGTTACCCACTGGAACCTAAATCCAGCGCGTCTACCAGTTCCGCCACTTTCGCGATCCCCGCCCCTGGCTCCCACCCACCCCACATATATAAGGTATGAGTTATGGGTGATGAGGTCTGGGCCGGTCGGCCTTTGGCCGACCCTCCCCTCGCGGGGCCGCGGAGTATACCCGAGCAGCCCCCGCCATTCGAGAACGCCGGAGAACGGGGGCGAATTTGGGCGATTGGGGGTTTGGGGGCCACTGAGGCAGGTTCGGCGGCGCGGGGGGCTGAGCCACCCGCGCCGCCCGAGCGATCACGAAGCGCGCAGGTTCTCTTTGAAGAACTCGATCGTGCGCTTCCACGCCAGATCCGCGGCTTCCTTGTTGTATCGCGGCGTTGTGTCGTTGTTGAAACCGTGCTGCGTTCCCGGATACACGAACGCTTGATACTTCACACCCGCCGACTTCAATGCGGCTTCTGAAGCGGGCCACGCCGCGTTGATGCGCTCATCCGTCTCCGCGAACTGAAGTAACAACGGCGCTTTGATCTTGCCGGCCTCTTCCGGCGCTGGCGGTGTGCCGTAGAACGGGACAGCAGCCGC
This sequence comes from Steroidobacter agaridevorans, assembly GCF_009932555.1. Classification (GTDB taxonomy): domain Bacteria; phylum Pseudomonadota; class Gammaproteobacteria; order Steroidobacterales; family Steroidobacteraceae; genus Steroidobacter; species Steroidobacter agaridevorans. The sequence goes on along the minus strand of NZ_BLJO01000003.1, from coordinate 102,477 downwards.
GAGATCCGGCACGCGAGTCGCGAGGAAATTGGCAACGCCGCCGCCGTAGCAAAAGCCCGTGACGGCGACCTTGCCGGTTCCTTGCGGCAACTTCTTCAAATAGTCGGCCGCCGCAATGAAGTCCTCGCGCGTCTTCGCCTGATCCAATTTCTGGAACTGCTCGCGCGCCTTGTCTTCATCGCCGGGATAACCGCCGAGAGGAAACAACGCGTCCGGCGCGAAGGCGATGAAGTTCTCGAGCGCGACACGACGGGCCACATCCTCGATATGAGGATTGAGACCCCGGTTCTCATGCACGACGAGCACGGTGGGCAGCTTGCCTTTCGCCGATGCCGGCTTCACCAGGTACCCACGCAGCTTTCCATACCCCGGCGCAGGAATCTCCACGTACTCGGCCTTGATGCGCGAATCGGTCGGCGCAATCTGCTGCGCCTCTGCGAACTTTGGATTGAGCGCATCCAGAATCGCCGCGCCGCTCATGCCAGCGACGGCACACGCACCGGCGCGGTCGATGAACTCGCGTCGCGAGATCGCACCGTGCACGTATTTATCGAACAGCTTCCAGACTTCAGGCGGAAATTTTTGTGCTTCGTTGTTGCTCATGATGCTGCCTTCACCTCGTGGGCTCGAGTCCTTCGCGACGTTCTATAACACACTTCAGTGCTGAGCCGCGGCCTGCGCATTTTTCTGCTGTCCAGCCGGCGCCTTGGGCGCAATCTTGGTGAGCTTGCCGCCCTCTTGCTCATAATTTTGCACGCCGACGCGGCCGACCACATTGAAACCCTTGGCGGCAAGCAGGTCGCCCGCCTTGCCCGCGCGGCCGGCGTGATTGGATACCGTCACGATCTTCCGGTCCTTGGGAATCCACGCCAGGCTCTTTTCCAGATCCGCCGCCTGAATACTGAGATAAACCGGCAGGCCGCCAATCGTTGTGAGCTCGTCGGGTCGGCGCAGATCGATGATGAGCAGTTGCTCGGGCTTGGTTAACAATTGATCGAACTGTGCGCGCGACAGGACCGGGGTCTTCGATTCATCTTTGCCTTGAGCAAAGGCGACCGATGCCACCAGGCTGACCAGCAGCACGGACCAGGAACGGAACGAAAGCGAACGTGACAAATGCATACAGACTCCGGCGGATGTAAGAAACATTCGCGCAGTCTAAGGACCTCCCACGCGCAGGCGTGAGAGGTAACAATGCATCTACTGATAACGTTTCCGGCGGGGAGACGACGACATTCGGAGTGACAAAGGAGTCACGTCGACAAGAAGGCTGCGCTGTTAAGCAAGCATGGGCCGCCCGAAAAGGCTGGCGACATTTTCCGTCAGGCGCGCTTCTCCGCGCATCAAGTCGTTGGCGTGTAGATCTTGTCGAACACACCACCATCCGCGAAGTGCGTGGCTTGCGCCTTGGTCCAGCCGCCGAAGTCGGCGATGGTTACCAGTGTGCCGATCTTCGGGAAGGTCTTGCCGTACTTCGCCAGGATCTCTGGCTTGGTCGGGCGATAGTAGTTCTTCGCCGCCACTTCCTGACCGGCGTCGGTGTACAGATATTCCAAGTAGGCTTTCGCTACCGCGCTCGTGCCGTGACGCTCAGCGTTCTTATCGACCACTGCGACCGGCGGCTCGGCCAGCACGCTGACGGACGGCGCGACGATGTCAAACTTGTCTGCGCCAAACTCCTTGAACGCGAGGAACGCTTCGTTCTCCCACGCAAGCAACACATCGCCGAGGCCGCGCTGAGCAAACGTCGTGGTCGAACCGCGAGCGCCGCTATCCAGCACGGGCACATTTTTATAGAGCTTCTGCACGAACGACTGCGCAGTCGCATCGCTGCCGCCGGGCTGCTTCAATGCCCAGGCCCACGCGGCGAGATAGTTCCAGCGCGCGCCACCCGACGTCTTCGGATTCGGCGTGATCACGGAGATGCCCGGCTTGACCAGATCGCCCCAATCCTTGATGCCCTTCGGGTTGCCCTTGCGCACCAGGAATACGATAGTCGAGGTATACGGCGAGCTGTTATGCGGAAGCCGTGCGGCCCAATCTTTCGACAACAAATTGCCATGCGAGGCAATGCCATCGATGTCGGCGGCCAGCGCGAGCGTGACCACGTCGGCCTGCAAGCCGTCGATCACCGAGCGCGCCTGCTTGCCTGAGCCACCGTGCGATTGCTTGACGATCACTTTGTCGCCGGTCTTCTGTTGCCAGTAGGCGCCGAAGACCTTGTTGTATTCCTCGTAGAGCTCGCGCGTCGGATCGTAGGAAACATTCAGCAGCTCGACGTCCTTTGCCTGGACAGGCCCGCCGAGCAATGCGAGTGTCGCAGCCGCCGCGGCGAGCAGACTGCTGTGGACGAGACGGCGTGACATGGATGTTCTCCGGAGCGTTGAAACGAGCAACCTGTAGGTATTCAGGCCGGGCGGCGAACGCGCGGCCAAGAAGCAAGCGGCGAATCGAGCGATTGTTAGATTAGAGCGTTCGCTCCAGCGGCGGCGATGCCCGCCAGGGCGACGGCGGATAGTGCAAACTTTCCGAGCAACGCACCGAGGCTGACCGTGGGCGTCGCATCTGGCTGCGGCCTGCTCTCAGCCGCGGCCTCTTCGCGCGCTTCCAAGCGAAACTTGTGCACGTAGCCGTCGATCGGCACGCTGCCGCGATACTCGCGCGGCGTTGTTGCTTGTGTGAGCGACTGCATGATCGGACTCGCGGTCAGGAACGGACGACGCAGTCTATTCCCGACCGGGTAACCGGCTCAGTCGCGGGCGGGTTTCATTTGGGTCATCGCCCCGCCCTCGGCAATCAATCAATCGTCGACGACCACGTGCGAGCCGACAGCACCGCGCTGCCAATAACCCGCCGCCTTCACCCAACGCTTGTCGAAGCCGCGCCCTTCGACGAGATATCTACGAATCGCGCGCACCGCCTGTGTCTCGGTCGCCGCCCAGGCGAAGCAACCTTGTTTCATGATCGGCAGATTATCCAACGCGCCGAGGAGGAACTCACCTGTCACGGCGTTCGGATCGGTTCTCGGCACCCATACAACTTGCAGGTTGGCCCGGCTCGACAACGGCAATTCAAAGCCCGGCTCGACCTCGGCAACCACCATCGCGCTCGTGCTCGCCGGCAGCTCTTCCAAGCGGCGAGCAATGGCCGGCAAGGCAGTTTCGTCGCCAATCAGTAAATGCAGGCCAATGCCGTCGGTCGAGATGATCGACGAGCCTCTCGGACCGCCTACACCGAGCACGCTGCCGACCTTCGCATCGCTCGCCCAACTCGTCGCCGGGCCATCGTCGTGAATCACGAAATCGATCACGAGCTCGCCCGCGGTGGCATCGAAGCGGCGCGGTGTGAAATCACGCATGACTCGTTCGGATGCGCCTTCGGCGCCAGGAGGCGAGAGGTTCAACTGGCCGTCCGCGCCGGGGAAGATCAACTTGACGTGATCGTCGAAACCGAGCGACGTGAAGCCGCGCAGCTCGTCGCTCATCAACGTGATGCGCTTCATCTTCGGCGCAATCATCTCGACGCGCGACACGGTCGTGCGCCGCATGCGCACCTCGTGTCGGACTCGAGTGATGTTTGGCAGATTACTCATTGTCTCGACCTTGTGAGATTTCCTCGGCAGCGGCCTCGATGATCCTGCGCACGCGCTCAGTTTCTTCCTCGGTCCAGCCGCCTCGATGAAACATCAGCGCCGCACGCAACGTATGCATGGCGTGATGAAGATCTTCCGGCGGCATCTCGCATGAAGCGGCGCGTGCAGCCATTGCCATGCGCTTCCTAACGCTGTTCAGCATGGCTTCGTTCTCGCGCAGATACTTGCGCCCCTCGTCGGTGATCTCGTACAGGCGCTTGCTGCCTTCCGTCGTGGTGGAGCGAACATGTCCCAGCTCTTCGAGCAGTGTCAGCGTGGGATAAACGGAGCCCGGACTCGGCGCATAGGCGCCCCCGAACTTCAGCTCCAACTCTTTGATGAGCTCGTAACCGTGGCGCTGCTTCTCTTCTATTAGGGAGAGCAACATCAAGCGCAGATCGCCAGGCCCGAACCTGCGCCCACCGCCGCCGCCTCGTCCGCCCCGACCGCCCATCGGACCGCCGAAGAACATGCCGCGGTGTCCACCACCGCCTCGTCCGCCGCCCCAATGCCCGCAACGGTGGCCGTGAGGATGGTGACCGTAGCTCTCGCCCCAGCGACCCCAAAACATTCTGTGAAACATGGACTTACTGCCTTTTGTGATGCTTGAGTAGAGGGCAAACGATATATCGTTTATCTGTATCTTTCAAGAACATCTTTCGTGCGCATGTGCCGCAGGCGGGGCTCGGTGGCAAGATGCGCGTCCTGCCGACCTGGCATCGCCCGATCGTTTGAATGCTCACGGACCCGACGTTTTATTTGCTCGCCATCCCGGCGGTGATCCTGCTCGGACTGGCGAAGGGCGGCTTCGCCGGCGTCGGCGCCATTGCCCTGCCCTTGCTCGCGCTACGGATTTCGCCGGTGCAGGCGGCAGCCATCCTGTTGCCGGTACTCGTGGTTCAGGACGCGGTCGGCGTGTGGGCTTTTAGAAAGAACTGGGACCGTGAGGTGCTGGCGCTGATGATCCCGTCCGCGATGGTCGGCATCGTGGCGGCGTATTTCCTGGCAGCGAAAGTCTCTGCAACCGTCGTGCTCGCGGTGCTGGGCGCGATCTCGGTCGTGTTCGCTTGCTACCGCTTGTGGATTTCGCGCGGCGGCCGCGTGCCGGTTTCGAGCAATGCACCTCGCGCACTCGGCGCGGCGCTTGGCTTTGCATCGGGCTTCACATCGCAGGTGGCGCACGCGGGCCAGCCACCTTTTCAAATGTGGGTGCTGCCGAAGGGGCTGTCGCCTCAGGTTCTGGTGGGAACCACGGCGATCTTTTTCGCGGTGATCAATCTATTCAAGATTCCGGCGTACCTGGCTCTCGGCCAGTTCACGCACGAGAACCTCATGGCCGCGGCGGTGCTGGCGCCCCTCGCAATCGCATCGACGCTGCTCGGCGTGTGGCTGGTCCGCCGCGTCAACGCCGAGCGCTTCATCACTATTATCTATGTGTTGATGATCGTGGTCGGCGTGCAGTTGCTGTACAAGGCGCTGAGCTGAACTACTTCGCCGCTGAGGCCGTGGGCTGAGACGTATTGATCAACGGCGCCACGGACATTCCGGCTGGCAGGATCACCGTGCTGGCGTTGTCGCTCTCGGCGAACTTCAACAGCGCTTGATTGGCTTCGTGCTGCAGATACTCGCGCGTGAGGCTACCCGCGATGATCCTGTTCGACTCGGCAATGCCGCGAGCTTCAGTCACCTTGATCTCCGCTTCCTTCTGCGCGATCTGCGTCTGCACTTCCATCGCTTCCAATCGCTTCTGATTCGCGACGGCATTGCGGATCGACTCCTCGATCGACGGATCGGTGCTCACCGCACGCACGACGACGCGCGTGACCTTGAAGACACCGGGATCGGATTCCTCGAGTTCCGCCTGCATGTTCTGATGCATGGCGTTGCTGAGCTCTTCGCGACGGGTGTGCATGATCAGCGAGTCGAGCTTGGCGACTTCTTCGTACGCAGTGTTGCGCGCGACACGCGCGACCAAGCCATAGGCCGGCACCATGTAGCCTTCGTCAGACCGCTGCGACTGCCCGGCATACTTCGCGTACAACTCGGCAATCGCGCCCGGCTCGGCGCGATAGTAGACAGTGATATCCATATCTCGCAGGGAGAGGTTGTCGCGGGCCTTCGGCGTGAGGTCCGTCAGATCGAGCGCCACTTCCTTCGCCGTGAATTCATCGACCCGCGAAATCAGCGGCCACTTCATGAACACGCCCGGCGTCACCTCTTCCTGAGTCATCACGCCGAGCGTGGTCCGCACTCCGACGTTGCCGGTGGCGATCGTGCCGAAGCAGCCGCCGACAAAGAGGATCAGCAAGGCGACCAACAGGAACAACGGCCCGAGCTGACGTAGTACGGCGGTGTTGGGGTTATCGAATGACAAGATCGGGCTCCGGCGACTCCATGCCAGGATTGGCGAGCGAAGCCTAAACGGCCGTCACCGGGCGCTGCCGTGATTGGAATCACGACGATTGCGCCCCAGAGCGCCCGATCCGACCTGTCCAAGGCCCTCTCTTTGACAGATATTTTCATGCCTGGTCAATGTGTTACGCCCACATTGACGGGTTGTAGTAGCGAGCTGACGCGAAGCTGTTAACATGCGCGTCCCGTCGGGGCATGGCGCAGTCTGGTAGCGCATCTGCTTTGGGAGCAGAGGGTCGCAGGTTCGAATCCTGCTGCCCCGACCACCTGACCCTGCACCTGGAGCAGGATTGCAGGGTTTAGCCGGTATTCGGCGAACAGGGATTCGTTCTCGCCGGGCCTTAGCCGGATCGTGCCTAGCAGGTCCCGTAAGATCACCCGCGCCTTGGAGGCAGCTCGTTCGTTACCGGACAGCCCATCCTCGATTTGGCGCCGGTAGAGTTCGGCCGCTCTTGGTAGCGTCGTCAGAATCTGCGCTGACGCCCCCATAGACCCCTGGCCATCCGCAAGCTCCTGCCGCTTCTGCTCGGCACGCTCAATTGCCGCACGAATCTCGTCTGGCTCCATGTCGGGATCACCGGCTCGCAGACGTTCGCGCAGCCGATCGAGTCGAGCATCAAGCTCCTGGAGTTCTCTTGGGAGCGTGGCAGATCGGGCGTGGCTGGCCTCCATGGTGCGGACGTACTGCCGTTGCATCTCCGCGGCCATTGCTTGAACCCGATCGGGTGACAGCAGATCCTGCCGTACGGGGTCCAGGATCGCCCGTTCCACCACGTCACGCCGGACGCGAATTCGGTTAGCACACGCATGCACGCCACCATTCAAGCGCGATGAGCAGGCGTAACTCCGCTCGTCCGCGAGAACGTAATGGGCGTCACACGCCCCACAAACCAGCAGGCCGCTCAGCAGGTACTTGGCCCTAAACCCAGACTTCAATCGCTTGCTGGGGTTCGATCGGTCCTGAGTGCGCATCTTCGCCCGCTCGAACATCTCGTCCGAAACGATGCGCAGCGTTTCTTCCTGGAATTGGTGCCAATCAGCCTGCGGGCGGCGACGACGCTTATGCTTGCCCGTATCCGGATCACGAACGAACTGGGACACATTCCACCGCACGCGGCCCGTGTACAGCGGATTCCTCACGATGACTCGCACAGCGCTGTTCATCCACCCACCGCAGCGTCGCGTTTTTCTACGCCAAGTGGATCCGGGCGAGGGGACATTACGCCCGCTCAACTCCGCAGCGATCACCGTGTAGCTCGCGCCATCCACGAAGCGCTCGTATATATAACGGACGACTGCGGCCTGATCGGGATCGACCTCCAATACCGTGCCAATTCGCGCAGGTTGGCCGTAAGCGTCACGCTGAGTCGAATCTAGGATTGGCTTCAACTTGAACCCATACGGCTTACCGCCGCACCAGTAGCCCTTCAGCGCCTGCCCCGCCAAACCGCGGTGGGTCTTATCGCGGAGATCATCCAGGAAGATCTCATTCATCAACCCTTTTACGCTTCGATGAACCTTGCGAGCCTTGCTCTGACTATCGTAACCATCGCTGGTCGCGACAATACGCGAGCCGTGGAACTCAAGGCGTCGAATTGTTTGTTCCTGCTCGACGGAGTCACGAGTGAGCCGTGACAGGTCATCGAGGAGCAGCACGTCGAACTCTCCCCTCAATGCCGCGGCGATCATTGCTTGGTATTGCGGGCGTTTTGAATCGCTGCCCGTCATCGCGGCGTCGGCATACTCATGAACAACAGCCCAGCCTCGCTTCCGCACGCCGGCGGCAATTGCGAGTTTGATCCTCAATAGACGCGGCTCGCTGATTCTCTGAGCTGTAACGAGCGTAAATGACGGCGCGCATGAGCTCTCCTTTACAAATGAGATCGAGCGCTCCCAGGCGTGCATTGCCTGGCGAGCAGGTGACTTTGGAAAGAACTGGAGGAGCCGACCTTAGTTTGACCAGCTAGAACAAGCTGCGCCGGACACTACGCAACCGCCATGAATAGCTCCGACGTAATCTTACCGTCGGCGCGGCCGTGCATCAATTTTGCCACCTATGCGTGCCTCCGCGACCAGTTCACACCCCACCATTCCTTCCAATCCGTCGGGTGAGGCACTCGCCTGCTGCTCCCGAAGAAAGTTCTCGAGCGCAGCTTGCGCGAAGACCAACGCGAGCTGATCGAGCAGGAGCTCATCGAGTGCGCTTGCATCAGTCCCGTCGCTCACCCCACACCCCTTCTATGTCCTCGGGTGCGGTCTATGAAATACGTCGCCGGAAGTTAAGGCATCGCCATGGCGGCAACATAAACCGCCATGGCGGACATCGAGTCAGCTTTGCGTACTAAGCTCCGGCCTAGCGCAAGTAGGGTCACCAATGGGCGGCTAAGAACTTATCGACTGACGGAATGGAGCGCACCGCCCTGACCGTTTAAGTCCGAAGCATGCCTGACGTTTGCGCGCGCGACAGGCAACACCGCTTCGTCAAGCACATCTTGAAGGCGAGTGAGCCCTATGTTGCGACCGCACGAAACGGCGAACTGCTCGACGACGGCCTGCTCGACCTCGCCGAGTGGAATGCCTCCAGCTTCTTCGGAGTTCGGAGGCCATAGAGAAGGTACATATCGCTTCACCCCGACCACGCGAACCGGTGGCCAATAAGGCCGCTGGTTGAAAGGCGCAATGCGCCCACAAGCTCCCATCGGCCTTCTTCGACAGCCGAATCCGGTCCGGAATCAGAGTGCGCAGAATCGCCCGCGCCTCCTCACATGCTTGCTGATCCCCTTGCAGGCCCAGCGCGATCCGCTCCTCCAAGAGTTCCGCCGCGCGCGGAACTGTTGAGAGCATCTGGGCCACGTCCTCGCCGTCGTTAAATCCCGCCAGCAGTTGCCGGCGTTTGATCTCGGCGCGATCGATCGCCGCCTGCAATTCATCCGGCGCCATGTCTGGATCGCCGTCCCGAAGACGCGCACGCAGCCGCACCAGACGCGCATCCAACTCCTGCAACTCCCGAGGCGCTTCAGCTGACCGAGCCGCGTTCTCCTTGAACAGTTGCATCAAGTGACGCTGTAACTCGGCAATCATGGCTTGGACGCGCCGAGGTTCTCGCAGTTGCTCCCGAATCGGTGCCAAGACGATCGCTTCTGCGGTATCGCGCCGAAGACGAACATCGTTTGCGCAGGCGCGTCCATGAAGGTAACTGGAGCAAACATATTTGACGCGATCACCGAGCACGTAGTTGGCGCCACACATCTCGCAATACATCAACCCGCTCAGCAGGTACTTGATCTTGCCGCCGGTCTTCAGGCGCTGGTCCTGATTGGTATGTGCACGCATGCGGGCCTGCACCTGCTCGAATGTGGCGTCTGAGACGATTCGTAGGCACTCGTCGTGGTGACTCACCCACTCCGCTTCCGACCGACGACGCCGCTTGTACTTCCCGGAGTCCGGATCTCGGATGAACTGCGAAACATTCCACCTGACGTGTCCGGTGTAGAGTGGATTTCGAAGCATTGTTCGGATCGCCGAGGCGACCCAGCCGCGGCAGCGCCTCACTTCTCGCTTCCACGTCGATCCGGGACTCGGCACGCCGCGTTCATTCAGCCCGCGAGCAATCGTGAAATAGGAGATACCGCGGGCGTAGCCGTCGAAAATCTCCGCCACAATCTTGGCCTGCGCCTCATCGATCTCCAGAACGGTGCCGACGCGCGCGGGATTGCCATACGCATCCTTGTTCGACGGATCGAGGATGGGTTTGAGGCTATAACCATAGGGCCGACCGCCGCACCAGTAGTTCTTCATCGCCTGGCCGGTCAGCCCCCGGTGCACTTGTTCACGTAACTCATCGAGACGCATCTCGTTGATGAGATTCTTCACACCGCGCTGGATCTTGCGAGTCGCCGCCTTGGTCTCGGAGTCATATCCGTCGGTGACGGCGATGAGACGGATACCCGAGAACTCAAGGCGGCGAATGACACGTTCACTCTCGACTTGATCGCGCGACAGCCGACTCAAGTCATCAATCACCAGAACATCGATCTCGCGATTGGAGGCGGCTGCGAGCATCGCCTGATATCTGGGGCGATTGCTGTCCGCGCCGCTCATCGCCTCATCTGCATACGTTTCAGCGATGCGCCATCCCTCGGCATCGACACGGCGCCGACAGTTTCTGAACTGATCGTCGATGCTCGCCGAGCGTTGCTGATCGGAACTATAGCGAGCGTACAGGGCAACTCGCGGTGTCCATCCTGGCTGCAATACCGCGCTCACGATTCTCTCCTCACTAACGCAGCTGCGTACCCGTGACCGAAGTTTGGTGTGCAGACGTCTGCGACTCGGCCGGCGTACGCAGGTCGGTGCGACCAGAGGCCGAATGCCGTGCTTGTCGATACTTTGCGAAGTACGCCCTCGCGGCCGCTCGCGCGTAAACAGCGGCAAGTTCGTCCAGCAAGTCGGGCGCGAGCGGTTGCGTTTGTTGCCTGTCGGGGTTGGTTGGTACACCGTCCATGAGAATCTCCGCCGCCGTTCTTAACGCTTGAAGACGTGTTGTCACGACTTACAGCGTTACTCAGCCAGGCGGGAAGATCACTACCCTGTTTCGCGGAAAATTCGGCGTATAACGGCACGCCTTGCGTCACGCCTATTTCGCCGATAAAGCGGTGAAACTCAATTTCATCGGTCACTGACGGCATCATTTGACCTGACGGGACGCCTCTCGCTTCGCTGCGCGCCCTATCTCTTCCAGAACGTCGATCTGTCGAATAATGAAACGCTGCGCCGTCTTGGATAGTCCCTGGAGCCGCTCGGCATGCCGCATCGCTCGTGGCGAGAGTCGGCGGTTCGGCGGCGGTTTCCGCTCTGGCACACGTCCGATCACTTCATCCATCGAAATCCTGTACAGCGTCGCGATTCGCTCCACAATCATGACCGACGCACGTCGATCGCCGAGTTCATAGGCGAAGACCGCCTGTTGTGACACGCCAAGGGCACGGGCAAACTCGGCTTGGGTGTAGCCGCGTGACTTGCGCAACTGTGTGATTCGGCGCCCCAGTGCGGCAAAGTAGACGCGACTCTCGGCTTTGATCGTCGACTTGCGTGTGGCGGGCACGTCGTTCATGCACCCTCCGCCGGGCGCTGCGCCCCCGCCGACGTCTGAAACTCCCCAGCCTTATATCGCCTGACGAGAACCTCCAGGCGCTCCATGCTCTCGCGAATCAGCATGGAACACGTACGCGCCACATCCGCGTGCATCGTTCCGTCATCGTCATCGGAGTAGAGCAGAACCTCGTAGAGCATCCTGAGGATGCTGTGGACGTACATCAGCTCCGTACGCTCTGCCTCGATCAACGTCGCCAGCACCTGGGACGGGTCGGGCGTTTCGTTCGATGTACTTTCAGTGTTAGCTGACCCACCCTTTTCGACGGCATCTTTTCCGCCGAGGTCTTGACGCTCCGGCCGCTTTGGTCGCTTATCGACCATAGACGCCTCCGTCGACGCACAGCGGTCGGCTGTCAGATCGAAGAACGGAGCACTGGATTTTTGGATGGAGTTGGCGAGGTCTGATGTTGGCTCGGCGCTTCACGATCTTGGCGCCGACACCAGCGGTGACACGATCCACGCCTCGGGGTCACCGCTCGCTAACCTGAAGTTCGCAATCACCGCGCGGCCCTCTGATCAACGAGCTGATGACACCCCTTAATCACCTGCCCCAGCGCACCGACGATCTCATTGACGTCGCGCTCCATATCGCGCAGGGCGGGAAGTACCTCGTCTATGCGATCGGCTTTCTGGTCGAGAAGCACATAGATGACCGAGCGAATTACGTGTATGGCCGGGTGCAACCATCGTTGTTGCGCCTCACACCCCGTCGCAATATCAGCGCATTCGCTCGGGAAGATCTTATGGGGCGTAATGCCGAACTGGATGAGCGCGGCGTCCGTCTGTTTCAGCAGCTGACACACCAGCCGGCAGCACTGCCATAGCTCCGGATCGTCGCCTTCATAGTCGTAGTATTCGAATAGCGTTCGATAGGTGATCTCGGTGGGTTTAATGAGCCTGGCGACCTTGGTGCGGCATGTTTCAACCAGATCCGTGATGCTCTTGGCATCGAACGTAGCCGGCGCGGCGGCGCGCACCCGCTTTCTCTGCGACCGGTCGGTCCGGGTCGCCTTGCGGTCTTTCTTCACTCCTCCTGACCCAGCACGCTTCATGGCTGGTCACCCCGCGAGCGACACAACCGTTCGATGATCTCCGCGCCGCCGATCAATCGTTCATGCAGCGCCGCCTGCCCTTCGTGACATTGTCGGGCGGCATCGCGTAGACCCTCCGCCGTGAACAGTGCCTGGCCAACGTCATCATCGGTTGAGTAGGCTTGCGAGAAGAACTTGCGGTGGGTTTCGCGGACCGCATGGCCGAGCACACGGGCGTGTCGAAGCGCCTCATCGTTGCCCTGAATGCGCCACCACGTCTCCGTCTGCCGCACGGCTTCGAGCAGCGTAATGAGCCCCATGCCGATGACGACCATGTCGTCGCGTTTGGCGCGGGTCATGGCTCGCCTCCCAGCTGGGGCCAGGCCAGGATGTATCGGCGGCGGAACTTCCGAGAATCGATGGCGGGTGGAGCGGTCGGCGACGCCGAGTGTGCCGCTGCTGCCGCGGGAGGCCTCTCAGGCTGCCAGACCGCGGGCGGATGTGGCTGGGGTCGACAGGCGGAATCGGCTCGATGCGCCGTTTGATCGCGTGAGATACACGCACGCTCCCGCGCAAGCGCCGGGTGCGCCATACTATAGGAAGCCATAACTGCCTCTCTGAAGGCGTTGTGGTTAGGCCCTCGTCGGTGTTAGCGCACCGGCGGGGGCCGCCCTACGCGGATTGCGGTCCGCAGGACGACACTATCCCTATGGCTCGGGATAAGTCCAGCGTCTCCGATGACGCGTCTGCATGACGCGGCCTCTCGGCGGGCGGGCAGGTGCGTTGGTCAGGAGTACTGTCACAACGGACTCTAACCGGGAATTTTCCGCGGATCCTTATGGTACGTGTATTCGGTCTGAATCTTGCGATCAGTGCCATGTATCTTGACCTGACCGAGATCAGCCGATTTTGCCAATTCCTTGGCACGCGCAATGGCATCGCTTTTATTCTCGTGAATGCTATCCGCACGTTGCGCGCCGGCGCGCTTGACTTTCCAGTCTTCGCCACTCGGCGTAACATGATAGGTTTTACGTGACATGGATCAACGCCCCTCTTTGTTACATTCGGATTGAAGATTCGTCCACTGTCTGGATGCCGACCGGCACTTCGGAATGCTCACACTCGCCACTTCCACTGCGAGCTGTGGATGCGCATATTCCCTCGCTGAGTCCAGCGTCGTTCTGACCACATCAATTCGTTACGTTCGCCACCACACTTCGATGCGCGATCAAGGCGATCAAAAACGTCGCCAGTGATATATACGGTGTTCGGCTCATTTAGAGCGCATAGCTTCGCCGCATAGTTGGCAGATCGGCCAACCCAAACAATATCATTGTCGTTTCGCACGCCTATGCGCGATGCAAATAGTGGACTGCAATCGATGCCCACCACATGGGAGAGTCGATACTCGGCATTGTATTGGGCCAGAAGCGCAGGATTGATGATATCGAGCACGGCTGAGTTCAATTTCAATCCGGCGCGCGCCGCCGCGCTCGCCTGACTGTCGCCGACAAAGACTGCCATGATGCGATCGCCATCGTAAGCCGTGATAGTCGCGCCCTCACTTTTGAGAATTCGCGCAGCGCATGTCAGGTATGACTTGTAGACCTCCGCCGCAAACTGCGGCTCGTAATCGTCCACAAGATCGGTCGAATCCGACATGTCGGCGTATAACACGCAGGCGTCCAGCTTAACGGCGTCATTTCCTAAGCTTAGATCCTCCGGGCTCGGCACAATGCGACCGTCGCGCTCAGCCCACCTTGATCGGAAGATGTCTCGGACCTCGCGCTGCAAATCCTCATTCAGCGTCATGCCGCAGCTCAAACGATGCATCCCAACCGCATAATATGATCGCGCAGCGCGTTACAAGCCGGTGCCATTAGCGCTGCCGCATTCTGTCCTCGCTCGTAGCGGTACGCGATCGTGTGAACACCGGCGAGATCACTCGGCAACTTAAGCTTCTCCTCGCGCGGTTCCATCAGGATGGCCCGGTTGCGCCCCAATCGGCCCATGAATAGCCCCAACTCGAAGATGACGTTGTCGCGTGGTGCGGGCCAGGTCTGCTCGCGACTGTGAGTCAGATCGTCCGAATGGGCGATCGCCACCGCAAAATCCGACTGGTCCACCTGGTCTTCTAGATCCTGGAGCGTGTAGTTCGTGACACGAAAGACGCCGTCAGTCCAAAGGATCGTCAGGAACGGATCATGTGCGAAGGCATTTTCGATTGCGCGCGCGACCTCCAGGCATTCGACCGACGAGATGACAAAGAGCCGCACGCGCTCGCGTGGACGCGCGATCAGGGCATTGCGCTCAGCCAATCGCCGCGCCAGCAGTCGAGCGAGTTGCCGCCACAGATCGGGATGGCGCTGGCCAAGCGCTGTAAGTTGCGACTCGGTTACTTTCCCAACCACGCTGTCTTCGTGAGCGATGACGGAGGCCGAGCGGCGCTGAATAGGTTCCACGGCCGCCATCTCACCGACGCACTCCCCTGCGTGACGTCGGTTGTAAGGCCGACCGTTGATGAGGATGTCGGCCGCACCAGCCAGGATGAAGTAAACATCGTTATCGCTTTCGTTCTGCCGGATGAGCACCTCACCCGCAGCCAGCGCGCGCAACTCGCAGGCATCTGCGAGTTCTTCGGCCAATGCACGATCGCCGGCCACGATGCGCTGCATTGTCAGCGCCTCTATACGCAGCCGCCGACCCTGTTCACCCGCGAAGCGTTCCAGCACAGCTAATTTCTCCTTTAGCCTTGCAGCTCGAAGCTGGCCAAGGCGGCACCCCAGGGGATCAACGAGAGCGCCATCAGACGGTAGGCCAGACACAGATAACGGAACTTATCCGCCGCGATAGCGGCATTGTTGCGCAGCTGCTCAAGCACATCCCCGAGGAGAAATTCGGGAGTTTGCGCTCGGAACTCCGCGATGAACCCGGCAGGCGAGCGCTTCGCGATCTGCGCGAAATAGATCAGCGATCCCTCACCGCCGTCCAACTGCGGAAAGGAGCCGCGATACAAGAAGAAGAAGCTGAACGCGGTCAGAACCGAATACATGCCAGTTGCAACCCAACCCAGGGCGGAAATCTCTTTGAGCGCTTCCATCTGCGTCGTCAGTACGCCGAGCAGTGCTACGTTGACGCCGAGCACGACAGACAATTTCGTGTCCACACGATCGAAGAACGACAGCACGTGTGTCAATCGGGCCCAGGCCAACTCGTATTGCTCCTGTGCGTTCACGGGCTTCCCCAAGCAACGCCCGACTGCAACGGACAACCGCGCATCGTCCCGCAGCAGCGTACGCGCGCCGCGCGCAAACGTTCGTAGAACCGCCGCTCACCCTCGTTCCAATTTCGTACGGCCAGGATGAGCTCCTTTAGATCATTGCGATGTGAGCTGCAGCTGCCGATGGGGCTCGCGCCCGCGTCGCACGGACAGGCGAGATCGTGCGCGATCTGTGCAGTCGGCATGGTTGAGATGCGGGCGATGAGCACGTCACCCCGCGACAACTCGAGGAGCGCCCGGCTGTGGCGTTCGCGTCGCTGGACCCGCAGCTTTCCTCCGCGCAGGTCTTCTGCAAACTTTCCGCCGAACCGCGCGGCGATTCGTTCCGCGGCACGTTGATGTTGAGCGGCATCCCCGTGCGCGCGGGCCTCTCCGACCCAGTGACCAAGCTGGGCAGCGGTTTCTTGTCGGTTGAGATACCGATTCAGCAGAACCCACCAATCCGTGGCTGAATCCGCATCCGTCACCGGCCGCGCCTCGTCCTCGCCTTCCTGCCAGTAGAGGCAAAACGAACCGTCGCCATTGATGTGCCGCTCCGGGCAGTGCGCCGGCAATCGGCGTGACTGCGGCTGCTCACGCACTAGCACGTGCCCATGGTGACGCTCGTGCAGCTCAAGCTCATAGGTCCCGCTCTTGCCTGATGGTCGCGCCAGGGGCAGCGTCACGTGTGCCACGCCACCTGCCGATAGCGTGACCTCTATTCCAAATGCCGGTGCTGCCGCGAGCAGCAGGTCGACTGCGCCCATGGGTTAACGTGACTTGCAGTGCGGTCGCAGTATCTGCTCCGGCCGCGTCAAGATGATGGGCGCGCTGACCGCCAGCTGCTGATCGAAAGCCGCCTTAGCGACTTTGTCCCCCTCGGCGCTGAGCGCATCTACCGCCACGTCGTAGGTCAGATTGGCGACCTTGCGTGTCGCACCGAAGAGCTTGCGCACGGCGGCGCTGCCGTTGCCGTAGGCAGTAGGGCCCAGCGCAGTTTCCTTGCCCTGGCAGCGCATCTGCTCATCTTCGGAGGCGAGCACCGCCCGGGCAACGCAACAGCGCACGCGATCACCCTGCATACCGAGCCGGCTAATAGCGAGCGGACCATACTCGAAGCCGATCTGCAGGCCGAGGTTCGCGACGTCAATTCCGCGCTTCTGCAACCGTTCGAGCGACAGATCGAAGCTGCTGCGCAGTCCACCAGCGCACAAGGTCATCGTGCTGATCGTGTCCTCGGCATCGGTCTCGTACGCCGTGCCTTCGAGCAGCGCGCCATGCAGAGAATCGCCGATGAAGCGCACACGACGTCCGTCGAAGTCGCTGCTCAGCGCGGCATCGAGTTCGGCGCGAATCACATGAAAGCAGCGCACGACGTTCTCCGGTGCACCTTCCAGGTGCTTGCTAACGTATGCCGTGAAGCCATCCACGTCGGCATACACCGAGGTCGCCTCAAAGCGCCGCGAGTTCTTCGGCGTCAACGCTTCGATGTCCAGCGTGCGTAAGGGAGGAGTGTGTCGGCAAAACTCAAACGTGCCGATCGGGTTGTCCTTCAGGTCCTGGCGCCAGTCCTCGACGATCTTGTCCTTCGACACGCCTAGCTTGGCGCGCTCGACGCAGCCGTCGATCTCGACGGACGTCAGTGCGGCCGTGTACTCCTTGCCGTCGTTGAGCTCGGCGAGCCCGATGGCCTTGCGACCCGCGTTGCTTAGGAAGATGCCCGTTTCGTCCGCGTGGCCCGCGAGGTGCGCGGCATGGTTGGCCGGTCGGCCGAGGAACAGCGGCTCACGATTACCGCTGCGGCCGTTGTTTACGACCAGGGCGCGCCCGGTATCAATGCCGACCCGCACGCGCGCGGCCGGGATCTTGTCGTCGCTGTCGCCGGTCTCTTTCAGCACGTCCATGATCAGACTGGCAATGGCCACCGCCCGATCAACGCGCTCCTTCTCACTGTCCGCGCCATACGGCTTGTAGACGATCGCGTGCAAGCGCTGATTATGAAAATCGACACGCCGGGCGTCGCATTCATTAAGAATTCTGTGCACGGCGCGGTAATGAAGATTGAGGAAGCGAAGTGTGCGGCGGTGGCAGTCGGTGCCTTCTGTCTGCGTTGCGTCCAGCATTTCGTCCAGATTCAGAATGTCCGCGTATAGGTGCGCTGCGGCTATACGGTAAGCGCGGTTCACCGGAATGTTCTCGAGCGACATGTCGCGTGTGAAGTCGAGAACGGTGACGTTACGAACCTCTTCGAGCCTATGGGTAATGCGCTCATCGGCGCGTGCCCGATTCCAACTGTGTGCCATTCAGCCATCCTCCGCGGTCGGCGCAGTGCGCGCCCATCTGGTCAAGACCCTGATAACGCAACCAATTTCTAAGCCCCTACATCAGTATCAACAACGCTTCATACCCTAACATAAATTTAGTCATGTAGGTAAATTTAGTTTGCGAGAATCAATAAATTGGTCTAAATTCAGCACCTTGGCGAAATTTATAGAGTGAGATGAAAGTGTCCGAGCCAGCATCGAAACGGCAGAAGTTCGCCAACCCGTTCAAGCCCGGGGCGGGCCACATGCCGCCTTACCTTGCCGGGCGGGAAAGTGAAGAGAAGGAGTTTCGACGCCTGCTCGCGCAAACAACCATTCTTGAGAACCTCGTGCTAACGGGCCTCCGCGGCCTCGGAAAGACAGTTCTGCTGGAGAGGTTCAAACCTACGGCGATCCAAGAAGGTTGGCTCTGGGCAGGGACCGATCTGTCGGAATCGATGAGCATCAGCGAAGAGAGTCTGGCGACGCGTCTGCTAACTGACCTCTCAGTTGTCACCTCATCGATCACACACTCGATCCGCAACGAGCCCAAATTCGGACTAACGGACGAAACCCAGCAGATTACTGCAACCTTAGACT
Source organism: Steroidobacter agaridevorans (assembly GCF_009932555.1). Taxonomy (GTDB): domain Bacteria; phylum Pseudomonadota; class Gammaproteobacteria; order Steroidobacterales; family Steroidobacteraceae; genus Steroidobacter; species Steroidobacter agaridevorans. Next base: position 84,087 of record NZ_BLJO01000003.1, on the reverse strand, counting down.
TCGCCACTCTCGTTGGTAGATACAACGGAACGCCGGGATTGGTTGCCGACAAATTGAAGAGCGCTCTCGAGTTCGTTTGGTCCATCTTGCAGATGCACGGGAAGCGCGGTGTGATCTTCGCCTATGATGAAGCGCAAAATCTGTCCGATCATGCTGCTAAAGACCAATTCCCTCTTTCACTACTGCTGGACATCTTCCAGTCGATTCAGAGGAAGAACATTCCGTTCATGCTTGTTCTCACGGGCTTGCCAACTTTATTCCCGAAACTTGTTGAGGCAAGGACCTTCGCTGAGCGGATGTTTCGCGTAATTTTCCTCGACCCACTCAATGAACAAGAGACCAGCGAAGCTGTGCTAAGGCCCATTAAGAACAATAACTGCCCCGTGCACTTCTCGCCCGAATCCGTACAGACCATCTGGGGCGTCACCAGGGGATATCCGTACTTCGTGCAATACGTTTGTCGCGAGGCATACGATGTTTGGGTCCAGAATGCCGAAGCCGGCCAGAGCATGAGCCCTATACCGGTCCGCGAGATAGTTGCAAAGTTGGATTCTGACTTTTTTGCCGGCAGATGGGCACGTGCGACTGATCGACAACGTGAACTCATGTCTGCGGTTGCATCGCTTCCAAACTGTGAGTCTGAATTTACGGTGCAAGAACTGATTGAGAGTGATGCAAACCGGGCCTTAGCAAAGCCGTTTAGCAGCAGTCACGCAAATCAGATGTTGGCTACACTTACAGAAGCCGGACTTATCTACAAAAATCGACACGGAAAATACTCTTTTGCCGTACCTCTACTTGGAGGCTTCATTCGGCGCCAGAGGGCATATCTCGAAGGAGGCTTCGCGCAACTCGAGTAATTCACGGTGACTAAGCAGCTTGATGGGCGAGCGGTAGTGCGGCTAGGACAGCGACCCGAAGATAACTTGTGCAAGCGGCTCCAATACCCAATGGCCGGCACAAGACATCCACTCAGCCTGTCGTGTGTATATTCGCGGAACGTCCATACTAAGGGACCAGCGGCTTGTCTCTCGACCGAACCTGGCGCAGATGCTCGATCAGCTCTTGCGCCAACCACGCTTTTTCTGTGAGCGGCGGCGGTATCTGGTTAACGAATATTCCTACAGCATCCGCGAGTTGAGGTTGCCCCTCAGCGAGCAGCTGACCCCGGAGGGCATTCCATCCGCTCACTACCTCCCGCCTCGTCTGCTGCAGCTTAGCAGCTCCCGATCCATCCAACGAGCCGGCTTTCAGCTCACGAGCGACTTCGCGCACTCGCGCAGTCATGTGTGCCGACGCACCCCGCTGAGCCGCTCTGAAAATAGAATCCAGCTTCGGCGCCCGGCTCTGCCCGCGGACGCTTCGCTCGGTCGCATTCGCCTCCACCCCATGCGCTCGAAGGTGGCGCGCAAACTCCTGGCGCCAGTGTCGCAGCGTGCCCTTATGAATATTGAGTCGCACGCCGGCCTCACTGACCGCCTTCACGACCATATGCACATGCGGGTGGGGCTCATCCGTATGCAGCACCATTGCGTATCGGTGCTGGAGTCCGAACTCCTCTCGGGCGAAGTCGCGGACGGCCGCGAGCACCTTCTTCGGTGGTGTGCCGGCCGGCATGGAGAAGATCATCTTGTGGACCAGCTTCGGGGCGGCCCGCCGATTCGTAGCGAACAGATCCGGCCGCTCGCGATCTTCGTCCAGGTCCAGGTCCCAATCGTTGATCAGGTGCCGACCAACGCCCCGGCCACTCAAACGCTCGCCGTCGTCCGTCTCGATCTCGAGGTCACCCCGTCGGCCGATGTAATTGAAATGGGCGTTGACGCCATGGCTGCTGTTGCCCCCGCCGCCGGTCACCTTCACTATCACCTCGGGAGTGTGGCGTACGGTGCGCGCGATGAGCGCGACCTCCGTTGCAGACAACCGGTCTCGCTGTCCCGGCCCTCGCCGAGCGTAGCTCGTCAAATCCCATATGGCCCCGCCGCGATTAAGATGAAACGGTGTCATGGCCGACCTTCCATGCGTGTGCATTGGCCCTGATCAGACCCTTGGTGTGGTCGCGCATCGCCTCACATACCTTGAGCATCATCCGGAGATCCTCTCGGCCAGGTCCGGCCGAGCCCGTTTGATGATGAGCCAGGCGGGTCAGCTGGTTGAGATTGCGGCCGATCGCACCCAGCTCGGAAACTGACCGCTTAAGCGCCACCAGTTCCGCTTTGGGCAGCGGAGCCAAGTCCCGCAGATGGGCGCGGACCAGAACGGAAACATACGTGGCGGCCGGCATCTGTCGAGCTGCTGCTCGTTCCCTGAGTAACCACTGGTCCTCTGGATGCAGCCGGACATACAGCCGCGCCGCTCGCAATCGCCGGCCTGGCGATCTCAGAACATCGTCGTCGGCGTGTCTCACTCGCTGCACCGTCAGGTCGATCAGCTGCTTCAGCAGCGCCGACTCAGTCATCTGCTGTTGTTCCGCGAGGGCGCGGAACTTCGCTTTCGTCTCAGGCGAGACGCGAGCAGCGATGAGTTGCGAGGTGCCCATGGACCACAGTGTTAAACAAAAGCGGCCGCAGGCATATCCTGCGTTTCGCGCTTTCTTCGGCGAAATAGCATCTTGACTTTGTTTGTTTCGACGTGATTTTTTCTTGGCCCGAAGAAAGAGCGATGCATCCTGAACGGCGGCGGCAGATGCGGGGAGTACTGTGATCGCCTCGCTCCGCCGGCGAAGACGTTCGGAATTAATTGCAAATGCCGCTCGGTTCTCCATCAGGTGTGGCTGCCTGATTTGTCGTCTATGATCGAACTAGCTCCCATAAGCAATGTGAGGAGCGCACCGACACCTCCCCCATTCGTGAAGCCGGTCCCCATGAACTCGCTGCTGGGTCATAACACGTCAGCACTGGGTCTGACGATGTGGAGCCCGCCGGGAATCGCCAGACCCGTCATTCCGGACCAACCACATTGTTGTCTGCACGACCTCCTGGGTAGGCGGTACGGCGACTTTTCGATATCGATGCCCTAATCCAGCTGAGTGTCCCGCGGCCGCGAGCACCGCGGGAGCATTCCCTGCACGATCAGGGCTGACGACGATGCATCGCCGATTGCACCGTGCGGGCGAGATCGTGATAGTCCCGGTCCTGAAGCCAACGGAACAGATGACCGAGATCGGCCGATCCAGCAATCCCAGGATAAGCGTTGGCAACACTTGCGACCGTACTCCTCGGCTGGGCGGGATTCCGCTCAACAAACGCGAGCCGTTCCCGCATCAAGGCGCAGTATTTCTGGTCGAGCTCGATGCCGAGATATCTCCGACCAGTGATCTGTGCCGCGACCAGCGTACTGCCGGAGCCGGCAAAGGGATCCAGCACCAACTGTCCGGACTGCGAGAAGGTCTCGATGAGCGGCGTGAGGATGCGCACCGCCTTCTGTGTCGGATGATCCGTGTTACCGGAATACAGCCAGGTCTGGATGTCATCGAGCGGCCTGCTTGGCAGTGACGGCTGCCCCTTCGCGAGCAGGTACGCTGACTCGTGTCTGTAGCGCAGGAAACGTTCGCGCGAGGCGTAGTCCTTGACCCAGACGATATGGCCCACGGGTTTGAAACCTGCACGGCGCCAGGCGCGAAAGAAATCATCGACCAAGCCCCACCCGTAGAACGAAATGCACACGCTGTTGGGCTTCAGAACTCGGTACAGATCGGTGAAGGCGCCGAGGATGCGGTTGGGATCATCGTCATTGGCGACGGTGCGGCCGAGGCGGTCTTGATAGCGAACACCGTACGGCGGATCGGTCACGATCAAGTCGACGAAGGCATCCGGCAGTTGTTTTAGCACGCGGGTGCAATCACCGTGCAGGATCTCGTTGCTCGGGAACATGGCAGTGACTCCAGTGAGCTCGGCGGCTTGCCGATGCGTGTCCCCCATCACGTCGCGCGCAGCCGTCAACTGAGAGATGGCGAGTCCGTGGAATAAATGGCGGGGACCCGCGTCTTCGCGGGGTGGCGGCCGTTTATGCCGCGAAAGCTCGCCGTGTCTCGGTTGACGGGGAGCACGACGTGATACGCTGGACCAGCATAGGCAAGCCCCACACTCTTCTCCTCCTCTTGATGTTTTCGCTCCCGCATTCTCGGCGTCCTGCTGCTCAGGAGCGCAAGGTGTGGCCGACGTGGCAATGAGCGGTTGTATCCTCAGTCGAGAAAATCGAGGCTGCAGCACCAAATGCGTGCCGCAGCCCCGATGTCTACGTCACCGAGCTTTCAAGCGATGAAGCACGACCACTGCGCCATATAGCGCCGTGACGTCTTCCAGGATTGCATCCAACCCAAACACCGTACCAATCGCCTCGTTGTGTTGACCGCATTGACTGAGCAGGCAGGCCTCAGCACTCTGCTTCGTTGCAACTGCAAGCAACGCTTGCATCGCTTTGAGGTTGGCGGTCACTGCTTGAACCTTGACCTCGGCCGGCATGGCGCTCATGAGAGTCTCCTTGGGAATGTTCGTCGGCGGGAGTGCCGACGCGTCCCCGCACCACGGCGCGCACAGCGGTCAAGGTGACGGTCGCGGAACCGTGGAATAAATGGCTCGACGACCCGCGTCCTCGCGGGGTGGCGCCGTTTATGCCGCGAAAGTCCGCGGCCGTTGCCTTGACCGAGAGCACGGCGTGGTACGCTCATCGCACAGGCAGTCCCGTCTTGTTCTCCACCGTGCCACGGCGAGCCGGCTACGCTGAGCCGGGAAGGATCGCCTCGCCTCCCCGACTCTTAATCTCAATGTTTCCTATTCTCCTATGAAACATTCACCCATTGCATGACGATGCACAGCGCCTCGTCATATGAGCCAGCATGGGTCACCTCCGCCACAAACTCATCGATATCAGATTGTGTTGCGCCATCCTTCCGAAGCGCACGAATGACGCGCCCCATGATGGCGAACACATTGCCGTCTTCGCCGGACAATTGAACCTTCACCTGTGCAAAGCGTGGAACGTTGGAAGTCGTCATGGTGGATCTCCCTCGGGCGGGATTGCCCGCGGGCGTGCCACCACGACGCGCGCAGCGGTCAAGGTGACGGTCGCGGAACCGTGGAATTAATGGCGGGGACCCGCGTCTTCGCGGGGTGGCGGCCGTTTATGCCGCGAAAGTCCGCGGCCGTCGCCTTGACCGTGAGCACGGCGTGGTACGCTGGTCGCGTAGGCAATCCCACCTTCTCGATCTTTGTTCTTAGCTCTGCTTCTTATCGCAATTTTGGTTTCTGATCCGACTGCATCGATCTGCCATCATCGCGTGGGATCATCCCGTGTCTTCTTCTTCGGCGGAATCGGGTTCCGCACTTTCGGACGCAGCGGGATATCAGGAATCGGCGTCCCTCGTTCGGTCGATGCCCTCATCGCTTCACGCACCATCGATAGGAACTTCTCCCGATCTTGCGGGTCCGCGATGCGTTGTGCGGCCAGTTGCTCGGCTGCGCGCAGGCTCAAGAATGTCGATCGCAGTTCCGGGCGCTGTCTGACAGCCTCGCGAGTCTCGGCATGCGCGTCACGCGCCAGGCGAGCGCGCCGTGCCCGCTCGGCAAAGAACGGTAGCTTTTCCACTTCCCATTGCATGCGATGGGCGTGATGTTCGCGCTGGATCTGAACGTTGCCGCGAGCATCTCGTTGTCGATCGATCAATGTGACCGCCTGGCGGCCAGTGCGTCGGGCACCGACGAGGTCGCCGAGCTGCGGCTGCGTGGCGCCGGCTTGAATGGCGCGCGCGAGATCCTTGCCCCAGAGCGTTTTTACGCCACCCGTCGTGACGAGGGTAACGAAGTAGGAAACATCCTCTCCCGCGCGAAATTGATAGGGCGCGCGCCCGTGGGCCTGCAATCGACCCACCACGAGTTGCCCCATGCGTCGCCCTAAGGAGCTTCGATCGTTCATGGTGCTGGTCTATGGCCCGGCGCACCACTAACGAACGGGTGTGTTCTCGGGCTCGCGTGCCGGTGGTGATCGTCGTCGCACCGGCGACGACGATCGCTCCATGGCCGGCTCCTTGATCGGCACCGCCGACAGAGGTTCGCCCCGTGCGACCGAGTCCGCGAGGGCCGCGCGAACCGAGGCGACGAAGCGCTCGCGATCCTCGGGATTGCGAAGCGTTTTCGCCGCGAGCTCCGCTGCATGCAGCTGCAGGTAGGTTCCCAACAGCTCCGGATGTTGTTTGACGGCGTGCTGCCGATCGACGCTCGCATCACGCAGGACGCGGGCGGCCTGTGACCGCTCACGAAAGAACTCTCGCTTCTCGACGATCCAACCATTGCGGTGCGTGTTGACTGTCGAGGAGCCTATCATCCTACCCTCTGCGTCGTGTTCGGGACGACGGATCTTCACGGCCTCCCGGCGCAACGCTCGCACCCCGATCTCATCGCCAATGCGCGGTCGACTGAGCGATTCGTTGAGCGCGCGTTGCAGGTCCACGCCCCAGATCTCACGTTCGCCCGTCGGCGTCTCGATTCGAACAAAGTAAGACGGGTCATTCCTGGGGTCATGACGATAGGGCGCCTGGCCGTGATCAATTAAACGACCGACCTGCAAGGTTCGCCCTCGTTCCCTTGGATCCTCGTGAGCCGGTGATGGGATCTCTCCCTGGCGGTGCTTGGCGGCAACTTTGTTGTTGTCGCCGGGGGCGGGCTGTGGATGGCGTTCGCCGGGAGCAGCTGCTGCGCTCGGGCTCTGTGCGCGCGCCAGCATGCGCACCAGGCGCCCCTGTTCGAACTCGGTTGGCGAGTAGCCACGGACATCTAATCCGGCCGACCGGGCAGCGAACCAGGCTTCCTTCTTGAAGCGATCCGTGCCCGACACGGTGATCTCCGACCAGCCTCGCGCCTGAGCAATCATCACCAGGCTCTTAATCACTTCCGTGTTCTCACTCGGCGAGGTCAATCGCTTGCCGTGATCGGTGAATGCCCGCGTGCCGTCCGGGAAGTGATATTTGTTACCCACCTGGACGAAGCGTTCCCGGATCGTTTCCGGCACGACCGGGCGAGCCTTTGCAAGTTCGCCCTTAACGGGCCGGTCAGGGGGTCGATCGTCGTCACGGGACGAGGCGCTCCGAGCTCTCGTGCTCAGCCGAATCTCGTTAACCGGCGATCGTTGCAGCTGCGCAGGTGCGTCGACGCGAGCGCCGCGCCGGGATGGCGCTCGTTCATCCTCGATGTCTTGGCGGTGCTTCGATCGCTTGCGCTCAAATCGGCGCGCGCCATTCATCACCTCGCCGCGCCCCTCATTCGGTGCTCTGGCCATTACGCACTCCTAACGCTCACGAATCGTGGTGAGAAAGCTATTCACGGCACGATGCAGTTCCTCACTTGTCAAACGCTCGCCTTCGGGCTTCTGCGGCAGCTCGACGCGGCTCCAATCCACATCGAAGTCGTCCAAGGTCAACTCATCAATCCGCTCTAGATCCTCCACACGGGCCTCGCGCCGACGTGAGGCTCGTCTGCGAACCGGCTTTGCCGCAGGCGCCGACGTTTCAATCACCCCTTCTTCCTGCGTCAGGGGAGCATCGTTCTCTGACGCCGCGACCACGGGCGCGGGATGCGGGCTCGCCCTCGCGGGCGGCGGATGCAGCCGCACACGCAGCCGCGGATCCTCGAAGTACCGATTCTTTCTTGCGAGGATGGGGCGCAGGCCCTCGTAGATCACAATCTCGTGATCGCGGCCGAGTTCCTTGATCTCCTGCGGCAGCATGAGCGGACGGCGCTGTTCGCTGATGTTGACGGTGCGCCCGCGCCGGCCCTGTCTCTCGAAGAGATCGCCGAGCGGCCTTGAGTAGCTCTTGACGCGCACCGTGGTATTGCCCAGCTCCTGGCTCAGCTCATTCGCTTCAGCGAAATCTTTCGGGGCGTACGCAATGCGCACCGCGAGACTTTTCATCATTGTCTCGGCGGTCTGCGCGCCGTACACGTCGCGAAGCTGCGAGAGCGCTTGCACGACGAGCAGAATGCGGACGTTGAAGCCTGGAAGATAGGCAATGGACTCCGCCAGAATGGGAATGCGGCCGATGGCCGGTGCCTCATCCAGAATCATCGCAACTTGATAACGCAGCGATGAATCGTGTTCCGGCAACGTCTTGGTTTGCAGTCCGATGGCCTGCTCAATGAACAGGTTGAGCAGCGGCTTCAATCGGTGCAAGTCTGCGGGCCGAATGCCGATGTAAATCGACATTGGCCGGCGGCGCAACTCACGCAGATCGAAGTCGTTGCGCGAGGTGGCGCGATCCAACAGCGGATTGGCGAGCAAGTCCAGCCGGGACGTGAAGGTCTTGCGAATCGAGGACGCGGTGACGGGCGCAAGATCAATCACGTCAGAAAGTGCCCGCACGCAGGGTTGGGAGAGCGCGAAGCGTCCCGACTGGCGCCCCTCGATGATGCGTTTCCAGTGATGACTGAAGCCTTCGCTGTCGGAGGCCATGCCTTGTCGCAGGACTTCTCCCAACGTGGGCGGCAGCGAAGGCGTCTCCAGCACAAACAGGGTGATGCCCAAGAACAGCGATCGAGCACCTGCGGACCAGAACGGATCGGTGCCGGGAATCTCGGGGTACAGAATCGCGGCGATGTGTTGAACGTCATTGATCCGCAAGTTCGGATCGGCTGAGACATAGCTCAGGCAGTTCCAGCACGCGGTGTCACCGGCTTCATTCAGCGGATCGAACAGAAACACATCCTGTCCGCACCGCTGCCGGTAGCCCGCTGAGATCGTCCAGTTCTCGATCTTCAGGTCTAGACACACGACTGAGCCTGGCCAGGTCAGTAAATTTGGAATGACGATCGCCGTGCCTTTGTCCGAACGCGGCGGCGCCGATAGCAGCACACCTTGCTGGCCACCGAGCACGAGGTCGCGTCGGCCGACGCGGCCGAGATAGAAGCCGCTCGTCGAAAATAGTCCCGCACGCGCCATCTCGCGGCGCGTAGCAAAGGTTGCGTTCCCATGCAGGGCGCGCTTCCTTGGCAGCAGCGCCGGTAACGCGGCGACGACGATGACAAGAACGCCAATCGCCGATGCAACCTTGAGGCGAAGCGCGATGTCCGCTCGATCGCTAAAGTAGTACGCGTAGCGAGCGATCGTGAGCGGCGTCGCCGCCCGCGGGTCCGCCCCAACCGACCAAAGGAAGGCATAGCCTGCCAGATACTGCGACAGCACGAGCGCGCCGCCACCGAGGACGGTGGCTCTCGCGAGGCGCCTGGTCGCGCGGACGTTAGTGCGCGGCGGCCAGGTGGCTGCGTTTACGAGCGGGATCATAAAAGATCTCCCTCACATAGCGCTCGTGCCGATCCACCCCGAACTGCACGACCACATCGACCAGCATATACAGCAGATTCTTGATGTCCTCGCGGGCGAGGTCTCGCCCGCCGGGACTCTCCTTGACCAGCAGCATCAACTGCTCGAACGCGAGTTGGGCGCTCGACGCGTGCACGCTCGTGATGCTACCGGGGTGCCCGGAGTTCACGTTGCGCAAGTAGTAGTACGCTTCATCGCTACGAAGCTCCGCGAGCAGGATGCGATCGGGTCGCATGCGCAGGCAGCTTTCGAGCAGTTGCTTCGGTAAGACCCGCGCAAGCCCCTGCCCGTCCTTCGAGTAATACAGGCGCACGCTGTTCGGGTGCCGATCGAGCACCAGCTCCTGTGCGTCTTCAATGGTGACGAGGCGCTCCTCGGGCGGGATTTCGAGGATGAGACCTTTGGTAAACGTCGTCTTGCCGCTGCCGGTGGGACCACTCACGATGATGTTCTTTCGTGCGCGAACGGCGATGCGCAGAAACTCCTCGAACTCGCCTGCCTTATGGAGCTGCAGCAGTGTCTGCTCGGTCTCATCCAGTGCGATTGAGGCTGGGACACACCGGTTGAATAGACCACGCTGCGCCAGTTCTTGAACGCTCCAGACGGCGTCGGAGGGGCGACGGATCGTGATCGCCACGGTGCCCGGCGTGGTCGCGGGCGGCAGCACGATCTGGATGCGCTCGCCGGTCGGCAGCGATGCGGAGAGCAGCGGTGACTCTTCATCGATCCGCTGCGCGGTGGAGTTCGCAACCAACTTGGCGAGGCGCCGACACCAGTCGAGATCGGCGAACGGCAGCGCGTCCCGCTGCCAGCCTGCGTTCGTTTCGATGAACACCTCGCCGGGACGATTGATACACAGCTCCGTCACCTCTGGCCGCGCCAGCAAGGGTCGCAAGGCTCGCAGAGTAAGCTCGAGTGCGGAGGACTCTGGATGAGCAGTCGTGCGTCCGCTTGTGCACGGGACCGGCGCGGAGGCTAGGCGTTGAAGCATTGGCTCAGCGACGCACTGCGGCGGGACGTAACTCATAGACGCTCCTAAAGTCCAGATCACGCGCCACGACCACCGCGACCCGATCGCCGTGCGACTTGGTCACCGTCGGCGGAATATTGATCGTGCTACGAAGCACCTCAGTCATAACATCTCGTGACGTGGAGGGATTCACGATCACCGCGCCAGGGCCACTGCTGGATCGCTGGACCGCAGCTTGCACGGCGCCGTCGATGACAGAGACCAAAATGGCCGCACCGAAGCGTTCCCAGAAGTGACGATTGACGTCGCCCGGCAATCCCGCACGCCCGAGTCCATCCGTCCCTGGCGAGGCCAGCGGCACGACAACACCGTCCGGTGTCCTCGCTTCCGTCCACAGGACGTAGACGCGCGCTGAGCCGTGGCGAACGTCGCCGCGAGTCTCACCCACGAGCTTCGTGCCACGCTCGAGTAGCACGACGTTGCCGTCGGCGCCAAACGTGTCGGTGGCCGTGATACAGGTCGTCATGCCAGGCAGTGATGAATCGATGGCGGTCTCAAGCGTGCAATCGAGAAATGTGCCCTTCGGCAGCAGCAAACGCTGTGTGGGCAGCACCGTCGCTTGTACGGCCGGCGTGCGTGTCGGTATCAACAGTCTGTCGAGGTCGTGGCTACTCGATGTCGCCATCGGAGAGCTGGCGTGCGACTGATCGAAGTCCTCGGTGTCGGCGAGTTCTGCTGTGTCACGAATCCTCTGCTCGCCTGCTGCAGGCGTATTTCCCGATGTGCTCACAAATACAGGCCCTGCAAGCCGACGATCGATGGTCGTAGGCGCAGACGGCATCGTTGAGAGTGGAGCATCGTTCGCGATGTAACTCGACAGCGCAGGATTGCCGAGCGCCTTGTATTGGAAGTCATCGAGCGCAAGGGGCGACGTGGCCGGTAGTTCTGGTGGCGGCCCGAGTAGCCTTTCGACCATCGGCGGATCGACGCGCCCCAGTGGCGGCAGGGTCATCTCGCCTTGAAGCTCCGCCTTCGTTTTCGATGCCTGCGTCGTGGTAGCGGCCGAGCGGTTAGCGAAGGTCTGCGTGTAGTACCAAGCTAGGATGCCCAACGCGATGAGGCCCATGAGTAAGCCTGCAAGGAAGTTGCTTAAACGGCTTTGCAGAGAATGTGCGCCGTGGATCGAAGCAACCCCGCGCTCGCCGGCCACAGTATGTGGAGCTGTCTCCTTGTCCACATCGGTACCCCCGGACGTGCGATTGGTATCGATGACATTCGACGCGGGTGCCTCAACTCGATCCGGCGTGGGCGCCGAACCGTCAGAAGGTTTCGAGCGAAAGCGAGCGAAGGGGTTCATGGGCGGCTTCCTCTGCGCGCACGCTGAACCGTCGGCGCGACCGTACCCGACTCGAGGCGCTCGCCCGCACCGCTGAAACCGTTATTCACAATGCATCCGGTCAACGCGCCTCGCCGGACCGTGAACGCGCGCGCGACGCGGTGAATCACGATATCGCCCGCATCAATACTAAAGTTGAGCAGCGACTCAGTGTCGTCCGCGCCGCGCACGAAGATGGCCGGCAGTTCCGTATGACTGCTGAATGTGAGGCGGGTGTGAACGCCATCGTCGGAGGCTGCGATGGGCTTGATCGCCGGGTCACCGCAAAACCAATAGTCGACGTTGCGTGGTCGAGCCTCGCGCGCAGCGGTGAGGTTGGCCTCTACCTGCTCGGCCTGGGTGGGACCATTCGCTTCAGTGGGCGGCGGATACGTAAATCGCACCGCGTAGATCGCTTCATCGGCGAGCTTTGCGGATGGGCGATCTACCACGGTGTAATCGAAGCGATAGGCACGCCGGCTCGTGTACACCACAAAGTTGGTCCCGACATGGGCGGCGCGCGGCTTCAAAATGACGTGGTGCGCGTGCGCACCGAACGTGATGGCATCCAGATCGCCGCCCGCCTGACCGACAAATTCCTCGCCGGGTTCGAAGATCAGCTCGATGCCATAACCGACGATGCCTTGAAGGCGATAGACCTCGTCGTCCCGATACGCCGCCGTGCGGATCCGTGGATCCGTCAGCCCTCGCGTAGGAACCGTTTCCGCATCGCTCGTTCCGACCGCAGTCAGGATCTGCAGTATGAGCATTGCACGAGTCAGTGTGCGACTCGAATAGCTCACGGCGTGGCTCCTCGCGACGCGCGTGTCGTTGTCGACAGCGTCGTCGGGGCAGACGCAGACTCCGTGATCACCTCCGGTTCGGGACGGAAATCGATGATGCGAAATCCGAGCGGATTCCATCGGCGGACCTTGGCGTCCTTGGACGGCTCGCCATACGCATACTGAATCGTCGCGATCCAATGGCTGCGCTGTTCTTCGGCACCATCGGCAGAGCGAGTCGCTCGGATGTAGCGCACCTGGGCAAGGTCGGCCGTAGCACTCGCACGGGTGAAGAAACTGATCGAGGTGACCTGCGCTCGCACGGTTGTCCCGTCTTTGTAGATGTTGAGCGGTGAGGTTGGGTTGCTTCGGTTCCACTGCGCGTACCATGCTTGGTTACGCTGAGGCGTATGAAATGCCCCGCATTCCTCGTAATCACTCTCGGCGGTGGCATGCGTGAAACGCTCGCAAACGCTGACATAGTGATCCAGAAAATAGCGCGTCACAGTCTCGGGCATGTCCGCCTGGCCCACGAACACGGGCACCACATCGACCAAGCCCGAAGTGTTGTCGACTCGGATCACGAACGGTTCGACCCGTTTCAGCGGCGTCAGTAACATCAGTGCGACAGCGACCACGATGGCGCAAACCCAACCGGCTCCCGCCACCGACCAAGCAATCCGCAATGTACGCTGTGCTTGAGCGGCGCGATCCGCATCCCATGAGGCGGCCTCGGCAAAGTAGGCCTCCAATGCAGCATCCTTACTCACGGCTTCGACTCGCCAAGTCTTCGGTACCAGCGTCGACAGACTCGCCGCTCCTCTGGGTGTGAGACGCAGGAGCGTTGATGGGTTCTAAGTGACCGTCACAACGCACCACGCCGTTGCGGGTCGCGCACGCCGGCAGCATGAAAGCTATCCACGCAACGATGAACACTCTGAGCGTCATATCCATATGCGTCACCGAGTCCGAATAGTGTTTTCGCGCCAACCCCGCGCAACGCGACCAACGCCGGCACCCAGTGCGCGGCGAGCGTAGTATCCTGACTTGCGACTCATCGAGTCCCAGCGCGTCGTTTCTCGGTCCGTCATGCCACGCAGAAACTGGCCGCCGCCGCGCGTTGCTCTGCCCAGCCCCCAGGCGAGCGCTGCACTCACAACACCGAAGGATGAGAGAGCAAGGCCGCTGGCGAGTCCGGCAGCCATGGGCATCACTTGCCGCATGACTAGGAAGGTCAGCCCCGCTGCCAGACACAACCGGACAGCGTCCACTATTAGAATTCCGCCTCCCGCGCTGGCCGCCTCCTCCGCGGCATCCGCCAGAACACTCAGCATCAGCCCTGCAACCAGCACCGTGAGAATGCAAATAAATCCATAGTTCGCCATCTGCGCAATCCAGGACTCGAAGAAGCGCTTGGTGCTCTCGAAGAACAGGAAGGCAATGAACAGCGGACCGAGCACGAGAAGAACGGACAATGCAATCTTAGAAAGTGTGAGCAAGAAGATCGTGTAGATCGCCGTGATCCCAACGATCAACAGCACCGCGAACCCGGCGAGGTAAAAAGAGAAGTTGCCCTCAAGAATGCCGCCCTGCCGGATCAGCGAATAGGCTGCGTCACCACCGAGAAGCATGATTTGATCTATGGTCGAAACAGCATCGTGGCCGCCGACGACCACCGCCGCGAGTTGCGTCGGGGCATTGAAGAAGGTGTCCACAATCACTTCGTTATAGAGCCACAAAGACAAGCTCACACCGAGAATCACACCAAGAACAAGGAGGCGTTTCACGCCAGCGATGAATGGCTCGTCGATTTTCCCGGCGAGATGCAGGTATCCCCATATCGCAACGTAGAGGATTGCTAACGTTACGATGGCGGGCTCAAGCACTGCCGCGATTCTGAGCGTGTTGTCACCAATGTACGTGGTGAGAACCCGGGTCAGCCATGCATAGAACTCAGTGAAAAAGCCCATGGATACACCCTCCGCCTATCTTGGCTCGCGCGGCGCATCTCCTGCCTGGAAGCCAGCATCGTCTTCTGAGCGCCCTCGCTCCTTTGGCGGGCCAAGCGGCTTCATATCTCGAAGGGATCCCAGCCCTTCGATCGCTGCCGCTTGCTTCGCGTTGATGCAATCAGGTGTCTTGCCTAGCGCACCTGGATCGTTAGCGCATTCGGCGACCTTCGCCTGCCGCGCCTCTTTGTTCGCGCGATAGAACTCCACCGTCTGATGCGTCGGCGGCTCCGGGGGTGAACTACACGCGGCAGCCACAAGCGATGCGCCAACCCCCAAATACCAACGCGTAACGGAGGCGCAACGAGTCAAACGCGAGATCGACAGTTGTTTGATGGTCATATCAAAGCCCCAATGGTGGAAGATCACGCAGAGATCCAATCGAGTTAATGGCCTGCTCGCGAACGCGCTGTTTGCGCGCCCACTCCTCGGCCTGCGCCGTTTGATACAAGAGGCCCAGCTTTGTCCCTTCGTTTTGCAGCATGCTCTGCTCGGCTTGAATGCGTGCCTGCAGATCCAGAATTGCCTTCTGGTCCTCAGCCCGCGAGATCGCATTGATGAGCTGCTGAATCGACTGAAAGCGGCGACTCGTTGTCGACAGTGCCTCTCGGGTCAATGCCTGCAACAAAGCTGCCGATCGCCGCGCCGCTTCCAGTTGGGAACGCTCACCGGCGGATAGACTTTGGACCTGTTCGGGATTCAGGATGGCGTTCGTGTTGATGAGACGCTGCAACTCCGCGGCCAGCGTCCCGTAACCGGCGCTCGATTGATCCAGCACTGCCGATAGCTGCTGCCAATCCTCGGGCAGGTAGTTACGTGCTGTGCCTGCAAGCAGTTGTTCCATTCCACGCCCGCCTCGCATGGAATCCAGCGTCTCACGCGCCTGCTGAAGCTGGTCGCGCGTGGTCTCGAGCTGCTGGCGCATGGTATTTACCTGCTGAATCAGTTGAGCAATTGCGCCCACATCCACCACGGCCCACTGCGCATGCGCCGCTGGCGTGAGTCCCAATCCACCCACGATAGAAGCGAGCACGTACCAAAATTTCCTTAGTGACATGGCGCATTCCTCTTTGGCGTATGATCAGCAAGCCGTCGTCAGCGTCGTTCGAATCCTTTCATGAAATGTGGAAGCCATTGGTTTGGCGCGGGGCCCACGGTGCGCATGAGCCGATGCAGCTCCTCCACCGAACTGCGACGACCCGAGATCACCGCCAGCTCCGCGTCGAACCCTTTTAAGTCCAGTGCGCACACGACACTGTCGTGTCCCTGTTTCACCAGAAACATTCGTGACCCGGGTTCCAATTGCTCTTTGAGCAACCTGAACTCGCGTTCGGTCAGGCCAAAGCCGTCGATGTAGTCCTGCGCGTCAGCCTCGGGATTGGGGAAGAACACCTTCGTTGCCGTCTGCTCTACGATGGTCCGAGCGATCGAGCTCGACAGCACACCGCTTGCGGTCTGCGTGGCGGCGCAGAGTACGCCGTTCAACTTCCGCCAAGTCTTCGGTGCGTTGTCCGCGAAGTGTTCGAAATCCGGGTCCGCGAGCGCATTCGAGAACTCATCGACCCAGCACACCAGCCGACGACCATCAAGCAACTGCTCGACCAGATGAAATAGGTACCGATTGACGGGGCCGCGGATCAGTTCATTGGTGAGAAAGTGCGTGACATCAAAGCCCACCGTCGCGTGACCAGTCATCATGGGGACGACCGAGTCCGCCGCGTTGTCGAACACCCAAGCATGGTCGCCGCCGGCGCTGTGGCACCAGCGTGCGAGGCGCGCGTGAATGCCTTCAGGGCGCGTCGGATCCGTGAACTCCAGTAGCCGAGACAGCCGCCTCGCGGATCGGTCCAGCGCGAGCGTTCCCCTTAGCGCCTGGTCCAGGTCGGTCTGTTCGCGCGGCGTCAGCGCCGCCGACCCGCGCGCGAGCATGCGCAGCCAAGCGGCTAGGAACTCGACATTGGTCGGCGTGGGCTCGAGCTGCAGCGGATTGAATCCGGTCGGTGCGCGAGGCTGTAACGGGAGATAGACGCCGCCCAGGGCACGCACCAGAATCTCCAATCCCTGATCCTTATCGAAGATGACTTGCGTCGCGCCTTGTCCTGACAGCATCGAGATCAGGAATCCGATCAACACCGTCTTGCCCGAGCCGGTCGGGCCGCAGATAAACGTGTGTCCGGTGTCTTTACGACTACCGCCGTCCGGATCGTGAGGATCGGAGGCATGCAGACTGAAATAGTATGGAGAGCGCGCGCTGGTGATAAGCAACGCCAGCGCGTCTCCCCAGTGATTCCCTATGGCACGACCGGTCGGAAAGTTATGCCACGGCACCATCGCGGCAAAGTTGCGAGAGGTGATGGTTGCCTTTCGTGGCCGAAGGGAAAAGCAGCCTGGCAACTGGGCCCAGAACGCGGCCTCCAGTGCCAAATCTTCGCGGGCCACGGTCATGCCGCAGTCTGCAAGCATGGTGCGGGCGAGTGCGACGTCATCGTTAAGGCGTTTGAGCAGCGTGCCTTGCGCCGCTGATCGCGCGTCGCTCGGTGGCGTTAACACCTGCAGCGTCAGGTGATGATCACCCATGACGAACTCGTTCGCGGTGAGAGCATCGAGAGCGTCCTTCAGTTCCTCTGCCTGGCTAACGGCGAAGTCTCCTGCATTCGCCATCCGGTTGTACTGACGTTGCAGCAGTCCTTGGGCCGTTCCCTTCGTCAGGAAGGAGAACGACTGGGTCAGCACGAACTCGAACGGCGCCGACAACAAGGCGTTGTACATGCCGACGCTAGTTGGCGTGGGGTATTCCTTGATACCGAGGACCGCGCCCAATCGGGTTTCGGTCGGCAGCCGATACTCAATCACTTCGGAGCCGAACAGCGGCCTGGTCGTCGCGAGCACCTCGTTCAGGGGTGCCCGCGGGACAGGCATCGCCTGCCATTCACCATTGATGAGGATCCCGAAGAACTCGAGCAGCGATGAGTAGCAGCGCAGGCCCCTCTCATAGATCCCCAATCGCTCTGGTTCATAGCGGGCGAGAGAGGCCACGACCGCCTGACCAAGCTTCTCGCAGACCTCGATCGCATCCCGCAGCACCGCGTGCTCACTGTCTTTTGCCGCTCGTGACAGCAGTCTTGAGGCGGCCGTAGTGGTGGGACCGGACACCGGTCGATAGATCAGCGCGAGATACAAGTCGTTGACCATGAGTGTCTCAGTGGCGAGCCGCTCGCAGTATTTCTGTGCCAGCTCGGCGGCGAACCCCGTGGCGTTCACCGACTTCGCGGCAGCCCTTTCTCGGCGTCGGAGCACGTGCGTCCACAACGCCACGTTGGGACTGGCGATGTTTCGCCACGTGACGTTGAGTCGTTCATGCCAGTTGTTCAGCGTTTCATCGTCCGCGCTCTCAAAACTGGCGCCGCCCAGACGAAACACCTGGACGAAATCCCCTGCCTGCGTTTTGATGATTCCCTCGGCGACGTGTACCACATAGGGAATCTGGCGCGCGACGCTCAGCTCGCGGCGGCTCGCTGCCAGTCGATTCACCGCCCTCATGCGTTTTTCCTCGACGAGCTGATTTCAACGCGCACCGTGACCGGATTTCGGCGCCGACCGTTTCGAGTGGGTAAGTCCAGTGCGAGGGGGCTGTAGCTTGCGGCCTGCCAAAGACGCAACGTGCCAAGATACGCCGGCAATCGAGTGCGCCCCCACAGGAGCATTAAATGGAAGTGGCGAGCCTCTCGCGCACATAGCAATGCGCAGACTCCATGGATCGGAATCGCGATCAGCAGCGTGAGCAGGTTCTTGCTCAGTACAAAGGTCTCCATCGTGACGACGAGATTCAGCAACAGCGCTTCGTACGCCACGCCCCATCGCATCGGTGGGCGCGTGACACCGACGAATAGCGGATCGGCGGTCAGCCCTGAGTTTCGTTCGCTCATCTGGGTGCCCCTACACAGCGAACATCCCGCGAATCCACGCGACGATCTGCGGAGAACCAAAGATCGCCGCGATGCCGACAATGCAACCGATCACCCATCCCCAGCTGATCCGTCCCACCGCCGCGGCAATGGCAGCGCCGATCACGACCAGGATTGCAATCGGTGTCGCGATGGCGAGCGCGAATGTCACCAGCGAATTCGCGCCGGTGTCGAAAGGTGATTGCTGAGCGGCGGCGAACTGGGGAAGTAGCAGCATGGTGAGCGCAACTGCGCCACTGACTCGGACGGTATCGACGTGCTTCACGTTCGCGTCCCATGGATTTCTGAGGGGACTCCATGGAAACATCACGGCGGAGGAACGTGTTAGTGGAGTTCCGCGGAAAATCCGGCCGATACTCCAGGCAAACATCGAGGTATTCAGCCGATTTATCGGCGAAACTCACCGCACCATTTTTCCATGCGCGACTCAACGTGAGGACTCGGACGATGCTCATACCGCCTTGCCCTCCAATAAAGGCAGCAGCGCACCGCCGATCATGAGCACCCCGTGGAGACGAGATTCCTCGAGGGCCGCTTCATCGTTGTCGCGCGCGGCCATGAGGAGATTGTTCCAGTACGCGGGAAAGTCATGCCAGCGCGGCAGAAGATGCGCGCGATATCGGGCAGCGATGCGCTCGACGTCTTGCGGTCCGTAATCGGCGATGATGCGGCTGACGGCGGGAGCCATGCCAAACAGCAGGCAGGCAACCCGCCGATCCATGCTCACGGTGTTCCAAGCGAGCATGAGCGTCTCGCGCATCAGCTCGGCGGCGAGCTTCCCCTTAAATACCATCTCGGGCGTCAACAGTGAGCGCTGAGATGACCGAGAGCTCTGTGCACCCCGCCACCATTGCGCCTCCCTGAAGTGTACGTCCATGAGAATAAATGGCATCTGGGCCGCGCGCTTTCGAGCGGCGGCATTCAACCCGCGCCAGAGGCCTCGGGACTGGTGCACGAACGCGGGAGACTGTTGGTCCCCGCGAGCGCTCTGCGTCAGCAACTCCAGGCACCGTTCATTCAACGCATGAACGCGCGCGAGTGCTTGCTGCCCCTTCCACGTGAACTCGCTGGGCGATGGAGATATGCGCCAGCTCTCTTCGGTTCCTGACATGGTTCTTTACCCACCGTGGGTGGATTTAAAACAGCTCCTGTTGAACGCCCTCACCGATCGAAACCACGCGCTTTTGCTCATCGCTGGTGGTCGGCAGTGGTGACACCGCTTCGGCGCGTTGGCATCGATAACACCGCCGACGTCGGGGCCCAAGCAGATCCGCGAGCATTACCGCCTCACAAGTCGCGCATCGCCCTAGAGCCAGGGCGGCGGCCTCATCTACGCTTTTCGAGAGCAGCACCAGATGATCGAGTTCGAGCGTAGACGCAGGAAAGCAAGCGGTGTGCGCCTCGAATACATCGCAGAGGCATTCGCCGATTTCTAAGCGACCGGTGCGACCATTCGGTTGGCTCGTCGCTCCGACACTCGCGAACAACCGCCACCACAGGGCCATCACCGCCGCTTCATCACGCGTGCGCTGTGTGGAGAGAAACGCAGCGAAGGACTTCGGGACCGGGCCGCGCCGACGCATTTCGGCGGTCACCTGCCAGCGACGCCTCATCGTGGCCAGCTGATGGCGGGACAATCCGGTGAGACGAAATATGGTACGGGTTCGCGCTTGATGGGCAACCAGGCGCTGGGCGAGTTGCCGCCGTCGTAGCTCCTGGTCGATCGATTCCCTTGCGAGGTTCGCTTCCATGACCATCTCCGGTCCTCTGCGCTCACGATGCACGCAGGGCTTGCCTCAGAAGTACCGAGAGTGTGCGGCCGACACAATGGCCTGATCAGGCTAGTTGACCCTGCATCAATGATTCGAATCGAACAAATCGAACTTTTGCCCAGATGACATGCCAACCATCGACAAAACAATCAACCTGAACAGAGTGCTGCTCCGATGGACGCGCCTTAATGCACGCCCGCTGCTCGCACGTCGCGCGCCGATTGCACCACATCGCCAAAGCAGATCTCTCGATGCTGGACGGCCCAGACCACGGCTTGGATTCTCGTCGAGACGCCCAACCGACGCTTCGCCGATTCGACGTGCTTGTGCACCGTACTCTCGCTGATGCCGAGTAGCTGACTGATGTCCCAATCGCTTTTTCCCTCTGCAACCAGTTCCAGACATTGGCGCTCGCGCATGCTGAGCAAAGGGCGCGACTGCAGCCCGCGTTCTCCCATGGGTCTTGGCGGTTGACGATGCGCCATCGAGGCGTACAGGTAGACCGCCATGACCTGCACGGCACGGTAGGAATGTTCGTCGATGGAATGAGAATCCGGAATCGCCGAGCAGGAGGCTCTGATCGCACCGGCGGTCCAGGGTAGGTGGATCGGGACGGTGTAGCCGTCGGCTATGCCGACGCTCGCCGCCTCCAGAAGAATGTGCCTCTGCGGCACCGTGAGTGCGGCGACAAACTCTGGAGTGTTCCACCGAAACGGCAAAAGGCGACGTTCGGCATGCTGAAGCACCGGATCGTACCGAAACAGATTCCGTTCCAAATAGACGTCCGCCCAGGCGGGCGGATAGTTATGAAGTATGACGGCGCCCGGTGGAGGATCATTGAAGTCGACGTGGGAACAGCAGGCAAAGTGACGAAAGCCCATCTGCTCCAATGCGCGCTGGAAGATATCCGTTAATGCTTGCGTGGGCGCGGAGCGTTCGCAGCGCTCGACGAAAAGCTGTGTCCAATCGAACGGGTCCATGTCATTCAGCCGCGGCTTGTTCCCCCGGCGCGGAACCAGTTGCGCTCGTTCATGCTCAACAATCCACCACCGGCCCCTACCTGTTACTCCGGGTTCGTATCGATTAAGACACAGTCGAAGCGCGGGCGTTCCTGTGGTAGATACGCATACGAGGGCGAAACAACGGCAATAACGGCTGCCGATAGCTGTCGACAGCACCCCGGTCAGGCAGGTTTTACGGGGCGGACGATGGGGGTTGTGAAGGGAAACCGGGCCAGGCTCGTCGAACGCTATCTTGAAAGGAGATGAAGCACGCCCTGATAGATCGAGATCAGTAGCAGACATCCCAACGCCACACATAGGGTGACCCAGAAGGGAACCGGAGGCGGCACACTCGAACCCAAATACACCAAGCCCGCCAGCACACTCAGCACGGCGATAGCAGATAACAGCAGTCGGACGAACGGCTCGAGGAAGGCCAGAATAATTAGAGTGCACCAACGGATCGCGCTCAATGTCAGCCAGAATGCCGCAAGGAGCAAGTTCACGATGACACCATCGTGTTCCGATGTCGAATCCTGGTGATTCTCAGTTCTCATCACGCCTCCCTGTGCATAGCGCCTTCTGGAGCGTAGGGGCACACACGGCAACATCATGCGTAACAACGACTGAAAGTCCATAGGGTGAACCCGACGGCCTGCGCTGAATGCTGGCGCCACAACGAGGGGACAGGAGCGCGCTCGGCCGCACCTGCGGGCGCGCCGTGACTACGACAGCGCGTTGACGCTTGAACGGAAAAGCACCCGCATCCTGGCCGCAGGAACTGCGTGTACCCCCTTTCTTCGCGAGCAGTCCACCAGCAGCCGCTGAGTGCTACTCGGTTCCTGCCTTCGTCCATGCAGTTTTTCAAACGCACGGCCGCCGGCTGGACGTGTATCAGATCTGTTTACGGACCGAGCCACGACGTTTCCGTTGCGATCTGCGCGCCTGCTCTTGTAGACGCTCAATAAGGTGCTCGACGGTGGCGGCGCCGAAGTCGCCCTTGACGTCATCGTGATAGCGCGCGCCCTCGCGCGTCAGATGCAAAGTTCCGACGCTTTGGCCCGAAGGAAACGCCAGCGTATCGGCCAGGGAGATTGCATCGAGGAGTTCAGCACCCGTAAGCCGATGGGTGGCCAAAGGCATCGTGAACTCATCGTCTCGGGCGAGTTGCTCCATCCATCTATCTGCCAACTCCTGTTTGGAAAAAAGCTCTAGCACGTAAGCAAAGGCATAAGGCCCCCATGAGTGGAATACGCTCCTCTGAATCATGGCGAGCGCGCCCCGCTCGTTCAAATGCACCCACGCGCTTAGATCTTTGGCGGCTTCGGTCAGCGGATGCTTCGGGCCGCGTGAGATCTCCAGCATGCCATTAGGGCCGCGCCGGGATACGTGCGGGGCGAGCACCACTCGCGAGATGTCCATCCCATCAAGCATGTGCAAAGGAGCAAATGGGCGGCCAAACTGAAAGTGGACGCCCGCGAGCGTGAGGCCGGCTCCGGCATGAGCGGTGAACTTGTCGGTCTCGCGGCGCTGCGTGCGGAGATAGGCCCATGCATGGGGAACGAGCTTGCGAGTCTTTTCTCCCCAACCGAAGTTGTTAAGCACATGAGCCTCTAGGGATGTCAGATCCGTAAGGACGCCTTCACCTTCGTAAGGCAGAAAGCGCCACGCGATATGACCTTTGTCGTATGCCTCCAGCAAATCTTCTTGTGTCTCAATCCCCGCATACAGCTGATGGGGACGAAGCGGAACCAAGTCCCGAGGCCGCTCGAATCGCACTGCCTGAGGGTTGACCGGAATGGCACTGATGGCCGCTCGCCAATCCTTCCCTGGCGCCCAAACCTCGCAAGCCTCCGGGAACGCTACCCTTGAGCTGTTGGTCTCCGGTGTTCCGTGATGCCAGTGCAGATTTTGGATGTGGCCGAATGCAAGACGCGCAAGCCCGCGGTGAGTGCGCGGCTCCTTGCCTGTGGCTGTTCGGGTCTCCAACAGCACATCGAGATCTCCGCACGTAAGCATGCCTCGCGCGTACGAGCCTACCACCCACATGCGCGTAATGAAAACCGTCTCGCTGGCCGCGGCTGGGTCCAGTTCGTTTGCTTCAATCGCCCAACGGAGATACCTGTCGCGATCGCGGATCTCGAAGCTTGCGCAGGCATCGAGTCGCTCACACATGCGAATCAGCAGTGCAGTGAATTTCTCCCGCGGCTGGCGATTCTCAGGCACAGAAGATGCCACGCTCATTTTCATTACCCGGTCAGGAATCCTGAGGACTTCCGTTCGGGTGAGGAACCTTCCCGGCGTCGACACGAGCCCAAAATCCCGCCGGTGGTTTCTTGATCCCGACCTGTCTACAGCGCTTCCCGATCGCAGAATCCGAGACACCAAATTGCTCGGCGATCTTTGTTGTTGGCATCGACCAAACTAGCCGCTCGAGTTCCTGATGCGACAATCGGTCCCACTCTTCACATCGCGGGTGCGCTTTTAACCGATCAAGCCTCTTTTGCTCTTGTATCGCTTGCTTCTCTTGCCATTGCAGCTTCCACTGCCGTGATCGTTCCGCCTCCGCTTCCTGCTTATCTCTGAAACTCTTCTCCACTGATGCATCGCACTCGGACGAGAAACTAACTATGACTGGACAGGACTGGCTGAACACCGCAGCGTGCTCTTCCGCTAAGTAGCGGATGAGAGTGTCAAGAGTCGTTATCGAGTAATCCCAATCGTGGCTGATAAATGGAAGTACTACGGTGCAGGTATCTGCCCACGGAACATAAAACTGCTCACCTTGCCACCGCCGATAGGCCATCTGTTCCAACACCTCGACACATCGGAAAGGCGGCCATCGATCACGAGGGAAGTCCCGCCGGTTACTCCTAAGCCGAGCGAAGAGCGAGGCAGCGATGAGTATGGCCGCTACATTCTCGGCATCGTCTTTAGACTCGTATATGTGCTGAAGGGTATCGAGCTCCCCTTTCCGCTGATTCTCGACATGAATCGGGCCGTGCGTTCCCGGCCACCGCAGAAAATGGTGTTGGACGTACTCTTGGCGCTCACGGATTCGGCGCCGCGGCCACCACGAAAGCTCCGGTTCTCTGCCGGTCGGATACGCCGGATCATGCACTGAAACCTGCACGAAAAGGTCCGCCGGATCTATCGCAAAGTCCTCCAGGCGTGATTTCCAATGCAAGAACACGCCGGACCAGTCCCAATCTTTCCGAAATTCTTCTAATTCCCGTCGTCGCGCTTCCTCAGCCCAATCCACGCGACTTTTGCTTGCTCGCCGTACCGCCATTTTGGACCTCAAAGCATTGGCACCCAAGGCAGTGCCTGAAGGAGGTATAAGCCGCTAAGAATCCGATTATGCGCCTGCACCCATGGAACCGCAGGGTTGACCTTGCAGAAACAGTTTCACGGGCGAGCAACGAAGTTGAAAGACAAGATCTAAGACTCCCTCACGGCTCGGCATTTACCCTGAGTCGCGAGCGGGATTGCTGGCAACTGCCCCTTGCCGGCCGTGGACCTCACCTTAGTGGCCGCGGCTGGCGTTCTGTCATGTCCCCCCTTGGCGATGTGCTTGCAACCCCTGATTGGATTGCTTAACAGATCGGCGGCGGTTTTGCCGACGAACAGCGGCATGTGCCAGCTCCAGCAAGCCTTTGAGATTTGACCTTCGAGCGTTTGGCCTGCGACTTTCTTTGAGCCGCCGATACAGTTGCTGTGCCTTGCCCGCCTCGCGTTCGCCGTGGCAAAACCAGAGCGCCTGGTCAGCATGCGCCCATTGGGTGCTCGCCGAATCCCACGATCCCGGATAAGAAACATCCTCCAACGGCAGCGGGCGACGTTGCGCCTGAAGAAGTCGGCGAGTCTTGAACCGCTTCGGGTCGATTTTCCCCTCGAAGAATTTGGGCGGCGGCAGGAATTTCTTAATCGATGGCGGCGGCGCGGGATGCCGCATCTGCGGATCGCTCGCATACCCCGAGTAGTCGGGTCCATGTCGTGTAATCACACGATGGAAATCACCCTTCAATGAAGGGGTCGGCGAACTGACACCGCGTGAGGTTGTTGACCAGGCGACTGCGGGTGAGATGGGTTTGATGATACTGAATCGACCCGTACTCCATCAGCACACGCAGCAAGAACCAATTCAATGGCGCTTGCCGGGTGGAGTAAATGGTGGGTGAGCGTCCCGTGACCGTAACGTGGAGGTCGGTTCTAAACGCGTCCCGAATCTTCTCAGAAAAGATCTTCGACAGAATGAAACTGTCTAGGCACGCCTTGATTTCGTGGCTGGCCATGTCATCGAATTGGGCTTGCAGCGCCGAGAGAGAGGCACTCAGCGCCTCATCGACCGCAGCGTTCTCATTGAAATTCTTCAGCAGCCGATGGACGGCACGGTAGAGCTTGCCGCTGGGCTGAGATTGCCGCCCAGATCCGAACGGGTTGGCCCGCGCAGTGAGATCTGCGAGGCCACGCGTACGCCAATACCACTGAATGATGCCCTCGTGGCGAGCAATTTGGCGATGCGTTAGATGTTGGATCGCCCTCGTGTATTGAGTACTCAAGCCTTTCGCGAGCGTGTTGCTCGGCAGGAAACTAAAGATGTTCTCATGGGTGAAGTCGCGAATCAGCAATTGTGCCAGTTCAATGATCGCGCTATCGCCGTTGCCAGAAACCAGTACCCGCTCCACGCCGCCTTTGCGCAACGGGGAGCGCCGGTAGGTCAGCGGATTGCCGGAGAGCCAATACGAGATGTCGTTCGTCACAGCATTGTCATCCAGTGCTTCTTCGCCGAATCCTGTCGCAAGGATGACGGCATCGAACCTCATCGGCGCTCGCGACGGCTTCAGGATGGGCAGCTCAACGCTGCGGTCTGCGGATTGTGGTGTGCCGACGGTGGTGTTCAAGTGCAGGGCGATGGGCAGCGTTGCGCGGTAATGATCGAATGTCCCAGTTCGAGCTGCCCGGCTGGGCGAAGCTACCGCGCGCGCATCTGCTCCACGAGAATCACTTCCGGGGCCTCGGGCTGCGCGGCGCGGCCGCCCTCAATGCGCTGAAGCTGTATCTGGCGCTGGTGACCTTCCGACCGAACCAGTCGCGGCATGTGCTGCTCTCCTACGATCGCATCGAGCACTACACCGGGATCCCCCGACCACGCATCCGGCACGCGATCGATGTGCTGCTCAACCACGATTGGATTTCGATCGGCACACACGGGGTCGCGTCGATCGCGGCCGAGGTCAACGAGCATCGCAAGCCCACCAATGTTTATATCTTGCGCGGCGATTTTTGGGGCCGCCCCCAGCAGACCTATCCGCGTGCCGCCGTCGCCGTCGAGCCGCCCTTCTATGCTTGCAGGCCGGCATGGCCCTGCGGGCGGCACGGACCTGCGGGCGGCAAGCTATGCTGGTCGCAGGCCCGTGCCGATCAGCAACGCGGTGTTGGAGCTTGCAAGCGACGACTGTCTTCGTGGTGCCGGCCGCAGGCCCCCCTAGACTGGCTTCGAGTTCGTCTCCCGCCGGACCTGCTCAAAGATTTCTTCGCGGTGAACCGCGACGTCCTCCGGTGCCTCGGTGCCGATTCGCACCTGGTTGCCTTTCACGCCGAGCACGACCACGGTGATGTCGGCGCCGATGTGAATGGCCTCGCCAACCCGTCGCGTCAAAATGAGCATCGTTTAACGTCCCTGAATCGATCCGTTACGCCGGACCGTGCGGGCGAGGACTGTAGACCGATGGCTTGCCATGCTGAGATAAATCGCTGGCCACATCGCTGGAAATTCATCGACTGAATCCGCTTCATTTGTGGTAGGCGCTTGATCTCCACTGAGGACGCAAGTGGGCTGGTTCGTGGCCCGACACGCAAGAACGCGGCGAGAGGAAGACGGCCTAGAATGCCCGCGATCCGAGGCAAGGCGCACCGCGCATCTATCATCGACCGAGGAGGAACGGACCAAGAGGCGCGGCCTGCCGAACGCAAGGAGCGCAGCCCCCTCGGCCCATCGGGTGAGAACAGTCAGACGCTTCAGAGGATAAGGTTCCTTGCTTGCCCGCAGCATCCAACGCCGCTGTACATTGCGATCCGCCATCAGGCTGGCAAGCTGCGAGGGCGGATAGCGAACAGGAGGGATAATCATAGACAGAGAGGATACTGAAGGATGACCCGTACGCTGACCCCACGCGATCTTCCCCACGATGACCGATATATTGGCTACTGCCTCAATGAGTCGGACGAACTCGTGCATATTGATAGCGTGCCCCGCGGCAAAGCGTGCGGTTGTCGGTGCGTCAGTTGCGCCGAACCGCTCATTGCTAGAAAGGGTGACATCCGCGTTCATCATTTTGCCCATGCACAGCAGAATCAATGCACCGGCGCGCTCGAGACGCTCCTGCATCTGCTCGCCAAGGAGATTCTGCGCACCGCTTCCGTCCTTGCCCTGCCTGATTACACCTGGCGCCGCGAGCAGTCCCTTGGAGATCGACTGATACATCTTGAACAGGCGATTGTTGCCGGCGGGCGTGCCCGGCTGTCGCAAGTCTTGATCGAGCCTCGTACGTTCGAGGGCATCATCCCCGACGTTGTATTTGCGACGCAGGCGCGCGACGGATCCGCCCGCACGATCTTGCTTGAAGTTACAGTGAGTCACCCCGTCGACGCCGAAAAGCTCAAGCGCCTACGGGCGCTGAATCTTCCTGCGCTCGAACTGACGTTGAAACCAGCGCACGCACGATTGACGCGCGCGGAGCTCGAAAAGCGCATCTTGCAAGGATCGGCCGGCAAACGATGGCTCTTTC
The DNA here is from genome assembly GCF_009932555.1 of Steroidobacter agaridevorans. GTDB lineage: Bacteria > Pseudomonadota > Gammaproteobacteria > Steroidobacterales > Steroidobacteraceae > Steroidobacter > Steroidobacter agaridevorans. Next base: position 56,116 of record NZ_BLJO01000003.1, on the reverse strand, counting down.
ATCCGCGTGAGTTGGATTGCGAACGACGATTTGACGAGCGCTATCGTCAAGCACGAGATCGCCTTGAACAAGAGCAAGCCGAGCGCGCTAAGGCAGAGAAGGATCGCGGTGAGCGCATGCGCCGGGCGTCGAGCTTCGACGGCACCCGCGAGAGTGCAAACCTGATTGCGGAGTTCTTTGCTCGCCATGGCCGCTTCCCGACGATGTCGGAGACCTCCGCCATGTTTCAAGAAGCACTCGCCAAGCGAAAACTGAAATAGCGGGTTGAGCGCCAGGAGTGCCCCCTCCGTAACCGCGCAAAGCGTGGTCAGGAAGTGCGAAAATGCCGCGATGAAATCTATTCTCTGGGTCCTCGCGCTGACTGCAGCTACACTCTTCGCACACTCAACAGCAGCGCTCTCCGAAGGGCGCTCCGTCCTCGCTGGACGCGTGGTCAAGGTCATCGATGGCGACACGATCGACGTTCGGCTCCAGTCTGGCCTGATTCGAGTGCGCTTCCACGGTGTGGATGCGCCAGAGAATGCCCAGAATCACGGGAAGGAGGCGACAGCGGCGCTCTCGCTTTTGGTGATGGACAAGGATGTGCAGATTGAACCTTTCGAGCAGGACCGATATGACCGCCTCGTCGGAATCGTCTTCATCGGCGAGCTGAACGTGAATTCGGCAGCCGTTCGCAACGGTCACGCTTGGGCGATGCGACGCTATATGCGCAAGGCCGATGCTGTACTGGTACCGCTTTAACAGTTCACCGAAAAGTTTCCTGCCGACCAGAACGGACTATTTACAGCCTGCCCCCTTCAATCTCGACAAGACCCAGAAGCAGATCAAGGCGGCGGTTGTCGGAGCTTAGCGCTGAAAGACTGCGGCGGCAGGAAGCTCGCCGCCGGTTGCACGGCGGCGAGCTGAGTGTGACGTCGCCGTCACCTCGCGCTAGTTCACGGGCCTCAGTTGGAAGTAGTCGGCGTTCCACTGCCAGTTGCTGGGACCGCTGCTCAACATGCGAATCGTGTGATCGCCGCTGGTGAGCTGCAGCGCCGGCGTCAGCCTCAACGGCACGAAGTGATCCCAGCTGCCGTTGTTGGGTACTGCGGTGGTGGAGATGTGCTGCCCATCGACCAGCAGCGTGGCCTGCGCGCCATTCATCGGAGTCGAGATCGTGATGTCGACGGCGTAGCTGCCGGCCACAGGCACATTGACGCGATAGTCCGCCCAGTCTCCCACCTGATTCCAGTTGATCGCGGTCACTCCATTGACGTTGTACACCTGGAAGCCACCGTAGGCGCCGCCGGTTTGCGTGAACGCCTCCATTTGCACCGTCTGAGCGCTCGGAGTACCGCCACCATTGCAGTTTGGCGTGCAAGGCGGATTAGTCGATCGACCCGGCGCCTGACTCATGTCCCATACCTGCAAGCCAGCCGCGGCGTATTCGGCGCGGTTGAGGAAAGTGGCTTCGATGGTATTGTTGGTGCGCAGGTACTGCAGCGGAACGGGGATCTCCAGCGTAGCAAAGAACGTATTGCGCCCCGGATCCTCGCCGCGCCAGTCGGGATTCACAGCGATCGAATGCCCATTGAGCTTCACCGCGACCCGGCCGTCTTGCCGGATGATGTCCTGGTAGATGAAGTTGCCTGTCAGGCGGATCTGAGCCTCGCCCACTGCGGGCACCGCCACGTTGTTCACTCGCGCGGTCAGGGGAGTGTACGAAGTGGTGACTCGATGGGGTGACGACGGAGTCAGCGGCTCGCTGTAGTATCGTCGCTCCTTGGACGTCGCATTGATGGCGACCGGATCCCGGTAGGTGATCGCCAGGATCATAGTTGCATCGGCGGCGACCGTGACCGTGCCGGGAACTGTTGTCAGCGACCGTTGATCCAGACGGGGCCGTCCATCGGTACCCAGCGATCGATCCAGGAACAGATGTCGCTGCTGCACCGAGGTGACTGGATTGCCTTGCGCCCCGAACAACGACAGCTGCAGCTGCGTGTCCTGGTGCTGCAGGCTGTTCAAGATCAGATACACCGTCCTGCCGTTGACGTACGCATCGACCTGGATATCTCTATCCGACGCGGCAGTGTCTATGCGCGTACCCGTGACGCCTTTCCACAACTCGTACCACTTGATATATGACGACCACTCCCATTGACACTGCGTGCGGTCGGCGTTGCAGGTGTCGAGCTTGCGATTCATCATTTTGTACGGGTACGGGCGATTCGCATCCCAATCGCCCCAGGTCGCCTTGATGGGAGTGAACGGCATCGAGCGCACCACCTGGTCGGGTCGCTCCAGGAATTGCATCAGCATGGACGAGAAGGGCTTGAGATCCTCCCATTCGCGGCGCGCCGCATCGATGGTGTAACCGCGCTCGATATATGCGCCGTTGACCGAACCGTATTCGGAAAGAACGACCGGCTTGGTCGTGCCGAACTTCTTGACGTTGTACCACTGCAGCAGATCGAGCGTGGCTTCCACCGCGCCGCCCGTGCGAGTGACACTGCCCCCGCCGACCGCCCAGTTCGGCCAGTCATACAAGTGGACCGAATAGAAATCCATGTTCTGGCCGGCGGTGTCGATGAAGCCCTTCCAGATCACATCCCACTGGAACCAGTTGTTATCGCCGAGCCCCCAGTAGCTCGAACTCGTCTGTTCGCGCGCGTACGCTCTGGCCTCGACATCCTCCGGCCGATAAAAGGCATCGGTGTAACCGTGCTGCTTGAAGCGCGTGCCGAGGTCTCGGTCGGGCAGGTCGTGCAATCCCCAAGTCATGCCGCCGATCAGCGGCGCCTTGCTGCCCAGTCTGGAACGCACCTCCTGTGCGACCAGGTTGTGATATTGGAAGATGTCTTCCCAACTCGACATCATGAACTGGCCGGTGTTGAGGAGCATGTCCGGCTCGTTGACAACCTCCCAGTACTTCGGCAGCGATGCGCCGGAGTCGGTCGCGTATTTGGCGAAGAACTGATCGAGATACTGACCCACCCATTCTGCCGACGTCTCGATGTCTCTGGTCAGCCACTTGCCGTTGCCGCCGGAGGCCGGCTCGGAGCCGGCCCAGCAGTGCGCGTAGTAGCACAACGTCGGATAAGTTGGATGGGGATTGGTTCCCATGATCATATTCTGGGCGCGATCGCGAAAGGACAGCAGGAACGGGTTCTGCGCGGAGTACTGCGATCGGACCCAGCCGCCGAAATCGGCCATCTGCTCGTGGTCGGGACGACCGGGCCTCGCCGGATCCTGCTCGGTCGCGGCGAAGATCCACGAAGCGGTGCCGTTGTCTCTTCCCATGTAGGCATCGAGCGTGCGAAAGAGGTAGGTCATCTTGTCCTCCTCGCCCTGCCAGTCCGGCTCCGTCAAGTTGGTGTGCACGATGATATGGCGATCGCGTCCGAAGTCCGATACGCCGTTGACACTGTGCTTCATGTTGAGATTCACATCCACCGCCACCGTGCTCGCATGCGCGCTTGCGACGAGCAGGGTGGTGGCGAGACTCGCTCTTCCTATAACTTTCATACTGGCTACTCCGACGTTGGTAGTGCCAGGCGGCATTACACCTGGCCGTGCATCGAGCCGTTGGATGCCGGCTCCCGTGCCATGTCACTGCTGCTCGCAGGCGTCGAACACCACCTCCTTATTGGTCTGCGCTCGCGATTCGACGGCGTGCGTTCGGTCAGAAATTGAAACGGAAGCCGAGCCGGTAGATCGGCCCGGTCTTGTATTGCTCCACGGTGCGGCGCTTCGAGGCACCGTCGCCCAGCGGACTGCCCTCGTCGAACAGCACCGGGTTGCCGTCGCCGTCCACGTCGCCGAGATCGATGAAGCGGCTGGTGAAATAGGTGCGGTGGTCCTGATCGGTCAGATTGACGGCATCGAAGGAGATCGACAGCGAATCGTTGACGGCATAGATGGCCGAGAAATCCAGCGTGCTTCTGCCCTCCTGCCACAGCGCACCGTTGTTCCATGCACGCTGCGCGAGGACATCGGACGCCCCCTGATAGGCCAGGCGCAATTGATGGCCGCGCAGGCCCCAGAAAATGGTCGCGTTGTAACTGTGCTCGGGCGTGTAGGTCACCGGCAGGGCCGGCAGCAGCACGGAAGTATCGAGGGATGAGACTTCCTGATCGAACTCGCTCTTCTGATAGGTGTAGTTCATCTGCACGCCGAGCCCGGACAGGAAGCCGGGCAGCCCGCGATACTGCTGGATGTACTGCAGCTCCACGCCACGGATATCCGCGCCCTTGCCGTTCTTGATACGCGTGGTCACGAACTGGTTGCACAGCTGCGCCAGATCGTCCGAGAACACCCAGTCCTGCGCCAATTGGTTGCCACCCTGAATGCGCCTGGGCATGCAGCCGGCGAGATCATCCTCGGTGCGTATCAACCGGCTCAAATCGTAGGCAGGGGCATTCGGATCGAGCCCCAATCCGCGCAAGTCGTCCATATAGGTCACGATCTGCTCGGACTCCTCGAAGTTGGTCATGTCCTTGTGGAACAGCCCCATCGACAGCAACGCGCCGGCGTCGAAGTACCATTCGAGGGAAACATCGAGGTTGACCGATTCGAGCGGATCCAGTTGCGGGTTGTAGAGCGTGATGGTGTTTCCGGCACGCACTCGGTCATCCCCCCAGACGGATTCCGTGACCTTGAAACCGGGGCGCAGCGAATCTATCTGCGGTCGTGACATCGTCTTGGAGGCGGCAAAGCGCGCCACGAGATTGTCGGCGAGGCGGTAGTTGACGTTCAGTGCCGGCAGGAAACGGTGGTACTCGTGCTCGCCCTCCACCTTGAACGAGCGCCGACTCTGATTGCTGGCCACCGGCCGACCGTTCGCATCGAGCGGGCGGTCCCCATAGACGTGGGCCGCCTCGGTGGAAACATCGCTGTGACGCCACAGCCACCACTCGGAATATTCCGGATGATTGCGCTCGGCGCGTGCATCGTAGCAAGGACGTTCGTCCGGGAGCCGCACATCGTCCGCGTACGAGGCAGTGCCGGATGTATCCCAGCCCTGTCCGTCGACGCGTGACCACCGAGTCTCTTCGTTATAGTCGGTGCCATAGAAGCGGATGTCGCTGCACGCCGGGTTCGATGGATCGCGCAACTGTTGAAGCACGAACGGATCGAAGACTCTGCCCAGGTTGCCCGGATCGAAATGGAAGTTGACGCCGGACGAGCCGCTCGCTTCGAGGTCTGTCCGCACGTAGCGAACGCCGACGTCGCCGTTCAAGCGATCGTCGAAATGGGCGAAGTTCAGCTTGAGATAGGTGGCGAAGTTTTCGAGTCGGGCGGCGCGCGTCTCGCTGTCATCCGGTATGAATGCGACATTGCGATTCCCAAGCGCGACGTCGAAGGCTCGAAACGCGGACACTGTCGGCCAGCCCCGCGTGACGGAATCGCGGGGATAGCCCAGCGACGACATGAAGTCACTCGCGCCGAGATTCCCGCCGGTGGCGATCAAGGTTGCCGGTATGTCCGAGAGGCCGTTCGGGGCGACCAGGGGCAAGCCGGTCTGTGGATTGGTCACGATGACGCCCTCGCCTACGGCGTTGAACGTGCCTGCCTGATTGTCCACGTACTTATCGATGGTCGAGTAACGTGCGCCGAACTCGATGCCGCGAATGCTGCCGGCGTCGACGAGCCAGTCGAAGTCCAGATAGGCGCTCTCCTGCTTGTCTTCCACGGTGACGACGTTACGTTGCATGAACGCCAGGTGTTGCGCCTGCAGGTCGCTCGGGTTGAAGCCCGTAGTGGAGCTGTTGTCCCAGACATGTCCGTTGCCCGGCAGCGGTTCGGTGGTGGGGCCGTAATCCACCTGGCCCTGCCCCGCCACCAGGCGGCAGCGTCCCTGGGTGCAGTCGTAGCCCACCGGCTCGAGCTGGGACGGGTCGGTCCAGAACAGCAGCCAGGGATTGATGCTCGCGTAGTTCTGCAGATTGACGTAGACGGACTGGTCCGGGATCCGCTCGGCCTTGGTGCGGCTCACGCCCGTCCGGAGGCTCAGCCGGTCGGTCAAGTCCTGCGCCAGATCCACGGACAGCAGCGCGTTGCGATTGGTGTACTCGCTCTGCGATTGCGACAGATCGCCCAACGCGTTGCGATTGAGATATTTGGTGAATGTGCGTGTGTCTGGATCGTAGGTATGCCAGTCCTGCTGGGGATCGGTGTACGGCGCCGGAATGCCCGTGAACAGGCTCGCCAGCGGCTCGCCTGCCACCAGATTGTCGTGATCGGGAGCGCGCGTTTTTACTCCGTGCATCGACTCCTTGACCGCTTGTTCGCTCCACGTGGCATTCAGCGATAGCAGTGTGCGGTCGGTCGCCTGCCACTGCGCGGCGAAATCGATGCCGTGACGGTTGCGCTCGTTTCTGAAGAGCTCGTAGTTGGAGTCCTGCGCGACCAGCCCGGTCACATCGTTGAGGAGATTGCCCGCGGGGTCGCTCGCCAGGCGTGAGTTGCGGGCGATATAACTGGAGACGCGAAACTGATCGCGCCGGATCGAATATGTCTCGTCGAACGCGGTCAACAGCAATCCGAGCGTGTCGCCCGCGAACTTCTGCGAGATGCTGCCCGAAAGCTTGTAATCCTCGCTGCCGGACAGCTCTCCGTAACGACCTTGCAGGGTCACGACGCGGACATTGCGGTCGAGTTCGAGCGGCTTGGGGGTCTCCAGGTACACCAGGCCGCCGAGCGCACCTTCGATATGGTCAGCGCTCGGCGCCTTGATCACCACGATCTTCTGGATGATGTCCGATGAGTACGCGGACAGATCGATGCCTTGGCTGAAGTCCGTGGTGCTCATCTGCACGCCGTTCAGCAAGATGACATTCTGCTGAGGATTGGCGCCGCGGATCGAGATCTGCGTTCCCTCACCGTCGACGCTCTGCGTGGTCACGCCGGTCACCCTGGACAGGGCGTCGGCGATGCTCTGGTCGGTGGACTTGCCGATATCCTCGGCATTGATCGTATCGCCGATATTGGCGTTGGCGCGCTTGTCCTCGATCGATTCCTCGATGCTGCGCCGGATGCCCTGAACCACCACCTCTTCGAGCACGGGAGTCGTGCTGGTCGTGCTTCGCGGCGGATCGGCTGCCGTTGCGCTCGCCGACGCACAACACCAAGCGGCAGTGACCGCCGCGGGAACTACGCAACGACACGCCGCAGCGCTAGCAATCTTCATGGTCTCCCCCTCCAGCGATTTTATTCTTGAGCCGCTTGCGGGACGCAGCCAGAGGCGCGTTCTCCGTGCAGCCTGGTCATATGTTGTAATGCTACTTGTCAATTGTCAACAGTCGACAGTCAACAACTGGCTACAGACCGAAAACACGCGGCTGAACGAGCAGGCACGCGGCGTCTCGTGCGCCGAGGACGGGGGGATCGAAAAGGCAGGTGCGTTCGGCGGGGTGTCGAGAGATGGAAATCGAGTACCGGGCGATTGCCCGCCGGCTATGCGCGCTGAACGGGCGGCAGCGGTGCTCGTGGCTCGGCGCCGGCGCTGAGCATGTCGCGCCGGGAATGCCTGGCTCTGCTAGCGAATATTGGCTTCGAGCGCGGCGACGGCCGCGCTCGCATCCGCCTTGCGGATGGCATCGAGAATTTTCTTGTGCTCGGCAATCGCCTGTTTCGGCGTGCTGATCCGCTTGTAGTTCATGCGCATTCGCAACACGATCGGTTGCCAGAGGTTCACCAGGTCCTCACCGCCCGCCGCCATGACGATGACTCTGTGAAAAGCGATGTCGGCGTGCGTGACTTCCGCGAAATCCCCTGCCTCCAGCCGCTCCGAAAGATCCTTGAAGGCCGCCGTAAGATCATCGAGCAATTGCGTGGGACGCGCACGGATCGCCTGTCGGATCGCGAACGTCTCGATTGCCAGACGCAGCTTGATCATCAACGCTTGCAGATCGGTCGAGGGCACGTTGTTGACCGTGCTGCCGCGATTGGCTCGGTTGACGATCAAGCCCTCCTTGGACAACTCCAGCAAGACATCGCGAATGCGGCCGCGGGACACACCGAACCGCTGCGCCAGCGCCTCCTCGGTGATCTTCTGATTGGGCGCCAAGGCTCCGGAAATGATGTCGAGACGCAGCCGTTCGGCAATCTGCTCACGTACCTGGACGATCACGGCACCGTTTGTTTTCATCTTCGCAGTGGCCCCCTCTGGGCCGTCGTTCGCGTAGCGGCGAGTGTCGGGAGAACGAGCATGCGCCCCGCCGCCTGCGCGAGATTTTCCCTATGGATGGGATTGGCCGATCGCATTCGGCAATCTGCCGTCGATCCCGCTCATCAGCACGGTATAGCAAGCGAAGCCAACCATGCCGACCGCGCCAATATACGCCATGGCGGCGCTGAAGTCTCCGCCGCGCACGAGCATTCCGATCGCGATCGGAGTCACCGCCGCCGACAGTCCTCCGACCAGATTGAAGACTCCTCCGACCAGACCGAGGTGACCGGGCGGCGCGAGCATCGAAACGAACACCCAGTTGATGGAGGCCAGCCCGTTGCCGAAAAAGGCGATTGCCATGATCGCCAGCACCGTCGCGTCATCGCCAACGTAAGGGATCGCGAGCACGGCGCCTGACAGCGCCATGCCGGTCAACACGGGAGCCTTGCGAGCCAGTCCATTGGATACGCCGTTGCGCACCAGCCAGTCGGACACCAGCCCGGCAAGCACCACGCCGCCCATTGCGGCGAGGAAGGGCACGGCAGTCATTGCGCCGATACTCTCGAACTGCATCCCTCTTGCTTGCACCAGGTACGACGGGAACCAGGTGAGAAAGAACGCGGTGAGCGTGCCGATACAGAACTGCCCGCAGTACAGGCCCCAAAGCGCTCGGTGCGAGAACGCATGCTTCAGATCGCTCGCGACGAACACGAATCGGGGTGCTTGCGTCGGCCGCTTCCAATCCAGCAGAGCTCCACCGGAGCGCAACGCCGAGAGATCGGCGTCAGTGAGTTTCGAATCCTGGTCCGGATCCCGATAGAACGAGTGCCACACCCAGGCCCAGAGGATACCGATCGCGCCGCAGGCGAAAAACAGCGCGCGCCAGCCAAAGGTCGCCTGGAAGGCCACCAGCACCGGCGCCAATCCGGCCAGGCCCAGAAACTGGCCGGAGGTATAGATGCCGATCGCTCCAGCTCTACGGTCCGCGACGAACCAGCTGCTGACCACCCGGTTGTTGATGGGATAGGAGGGTGCCTCGAAGATACCGACGAGAACCCGACACACCACCAGCCACGCGAACGACGCTGCCATTCCCTGCGCGAGCGTAGCCAGGGACCAGCACACTAGCAGCGCAGGATAGAGCACGCGCGGCCGCACCCGATCCGCCAGAATTCCGCCGGGCAACTGGCAGAGGGAATAGCTCCAGGCGAAAGCAGAGAAGAGCAGTCCCATCTGCGCCGGGGACAGGGCCAGCTCCGCCGCCAGGCCGATCGCGGCGATCGAGATGTTGGTACGGTCGAGATAGTTGATGACGACGGTGACGAGCACCGCCACGAGCATCAGGCGCGAGCGCCGCGTAACTGAAGGTGAATGCACGATGGTGATCGACCACGGCGACACTTGCGGCGCCTACTCCTCACCAGTTTGTATAAGAACCGTCCGGCTTGTAGCGGCGCGGCGGCTCCCAGTACGAGAAGCTCGCCGAGCGCACCGCGGACTCATCGACCTCGATGCCCAGACCGGGGGACTGATTCACCAGGAAGTGAGTTCCCTCCAGGCGCGGGCGCACTGGAAACAGACGATCGTACGCCGACGTGTCGAGACCGTAGGGATCGACTTCGCACCAGGCGAGGTTGGGTATCGCGGCACATAGTTGTATGGTGGCCGCCGTACAGAGCGGGCTCAGCGGATCGTGCGGCATCACGTCGATGTAGTGAGTTTCGGCCAGCGAGGCAATGCGCATGGCTTCGCTGAGGCCGCCGACGTTGCAGACGTCGATGCGTGCGAAGCTCGTTATATCCTGTTCGATGTACGGCGCAAAATCCCAGCGGGATGCGAACTCTTCACCAATGGCCAAAGGGATCTGAGTCATGTGCTTCAGCGCCTGGTATGCCCCGGGCGTTTGCTGGCGAATCGGCTCCTCCAGGAAATCCAACGTCCCCGGCGGCATGCGCTGACAGAACGACGCAGCCTCGGCGACCTGCAGCCGGTGATGAAAGTCGATGCCCAGGACGATACTGCTGCCCAGCGCCGTGCGAAGCTCCGTCAGGGCCGTCGCCGCCTGGGCCAACGCCTTGCGAGGATCGAAGATCGACTCGTCACCGCGGCCCGCGATGGTTGCGCGAATGCAGTCCCAACCCAGATCGCGCAGCGCGATTCCGTCGGCGATCAGACGGTCATCCATCGGCGCCGTGCTGGTGATGAAACAAGGGATGCGATCGCGCTGCATGCCGCCCAGCAATCGGTGCACCGGAACGCCCAGCGCCTTGCCTGCGATGTCCCATAACGCGATGTCGATCGCGGAGATCGCCGCGGTGATCGTGCGGCCGCCCTCAAAATACTGGCCGCGATACAGTTCCTGCCAGATGGCGCCGATACGCGTGGCGTCTTTTCCCACCAGGAATTCCTTGAAGTGACGGACCATGCCCGCGACGGCCTGCTCCCGGCTCGACAGCCCCGCCTCGCCCCACCCGGCGATTCCGGCGTCGGTGTCGACCTTCACCAGACAGATATTTCGATGGCCCGCGTTGATCGCAAAGGCCGTGACATCGCTGATTTTCATTTGCCGTACTGCTGCACGTAGAACGCCGCCATGTGGTCAATCGTCATTTCAGCTGGGAATCCCGGCACAGCTGCGCCGCCAGCCCGTGGTCGGCGATCAACTCTGCGCCCGTCATCGCCGCCGCGCCGTCTGAAACCAGGAACGCTGCAAGCGCGCCGATCTCGTGAACAGTGGCAAAGCGCGCGTCGGCGTGCATCGCGTTGAACGTACTTTCCAGCGACGGCGTATCGGCAATGATCTTTTCGACCGCTTCGGTGCGGGTCAGGCCCGGGCTCAGGGTGTTCACGCGAATACCGCGTGGCCCGAGACTCCAGCACATCGCACGCGTCATCGCGGAGATAGCGCCCTTGGTGGCCGCATACATTTCGTAGCCCGCAACGCTCGATACCGAGTGGTTGGAGGAAATGTTCAGGATTGCGGAGCCCCGCGGCATGGCAGGAACGAGTGCGCGGGACAGCAAAAAGATCGAGCGAACATTCGTTTGCCACAGCACGTCCAGGTCGCTTTCCGAGAACTCCAGGAAGTCGCCCTCGATGGTCACTCCCGCATTGTTGATTAACGCATCGACTCTGCCATACGTCGCAACGGCGCAGGCGGCAAACTCCCGGATGCTGCCAGGATCGGCTACGTCGAGACGGTGGAACTTCGCTTCAGCGCCCTGCTCGCGGAGCTGCCGCGCCTTGGCCTCCCCTTCCGGATTGCGCTGACCGAAGAAGACCGTCGCCCCCGCCTGCGCGCAGCACTGAGCGATGCCCCAGCCGATGCCGGCGCCGCCCCCGGTGAGTACCACAACCTTGCCGGCAAGAGAGCTGCCCGGTAGCTGCCCATTCATCAATGCGCTCCTCTCATCTCGGTGGCGATCTGCTCGATCGAACGGCCCTTGGTTTCCGGCAGCAGCCGCACCAGCACGGCGAGCCCGATCAGAACCGAGGCGGCATAAGACACGAAAATCGCTACTGCGCCCCAGGTGGCGAGTTGCCACGGAAAGAACTGCTGGACCAGATAACTCAGCACGCTGGTGATCAGTGCACAGGCCGGAATCGCGACACCCCGCACGTCTGTCGGAAAGATCTCGGAAAGTATCACCCACATGATGGGTCCGATGGAAAACTGAAAGGCGGCGATGAAGGCCATGATGCCGCCCAGGACCAGCCACACGTTGATGTGAGTGGCGGCCTGCATCAGCTCCGCCTGGTGTACATGCGCGACCGATCGACCCAGCGCGGCCGACAGCTCACTCTTGAGCTCCACGTCGTTGGCGAATGTGCGTCCGACCAGTGACGCGAGCGCCGTACGATCGATGGTTGCAGGCAATACCTCGACCGCTGGCGCCTCGATCCTGTACGTAGCCATCGCGAATCCGATCGCGCACGCCGCAAGGCTGACGGCCGCTGTTCCCAGTCCGATCACCAGCAGCGTCTTGCGGCCGAGCCTGTCGATGAGCCCCAGCGCGAGCGCAGTCGCCAGCACGCTGACCACGCCGATCAACACCGATTGCAGGAACGAGGCGTCGACCCCCACGCCCAATTGCTCGAACACGTGCGGGGCGTAGAACATGATGGCGTTGATCCCGGTCGTGGGCTGCACGGCGGCAATTACGACACCTACTACAGTGGCGCGGCGTAGGGCTGGTTGGAACATGTGCCGCAGCTGCTGAGCCGTGCTTGCGCTCCGCGTCTCGGTCCGTCCCTTGTCGAGTGTCCCCTCGATCTCACGCAAGGCCTCCGGAACCGCAGACTCGGGCATCAATCGGCAGAGCACGCTGCGCGCCCGCTCTCGCTCTCCTTTCAACATCAGCCAGCGGGGGCTTTCAGGAATGCGCCACAACAGCGCGATCCACAGGATCGCAGGTGGAATTTGCATGCCGAGCATCCACTGCCAGGTATATCGGTCCAGCCCGAGCTGGGGCGCCCATTCGCTGCTGGCCCAACCTTGAATGAGATAGTTGAGCAGGTACGCCGCGAACAGACCCAGCACGATGTTGAGCTGATTGATGGCTACGAGCCGGCCGCGTCTGGCGGGCGGAGCAATCTCCCCCACATACATCGACGAAACCGACAGCGAGGCAAATGCCAAGCCACCGAGGAAGCGCGCCGCCGTGAGCTGCACGAAGCTCTGCGAGAGGACCGATGCCACTGCAGAGAGCAGGTACAAGGATCCGATGATCAGCAACGTCTTGCGCCGACCCAGCCGGTCGCAAACATACCCGGTTGCCAGCAACGCGAAGATCACACCGAAGCCAGGTGCGCTGACGATGGCGCCGAGCTGGATGGCGTCGAGATCGAACTGCTGCATGATGTAACGGACGGTCCCGGAGATCAGCGCGGCGTCGAGGCCGAACACGAAACCGCCGAACGACACCATGATCGCCAGCACCAGGGCGCGGCGATCGGTGGGTATCGCCGAGCCGCGCTCCACCGGCGCCGCCAGGATCGCCCCCATGTCATTTGCCATGACGGCGCTCGTAGATACCGTAGTTGATCCGCTTGGCCGCCTCGACCATCTCTGGATAAGGAATATCGGTATTGGTCACGAACCCGACGTTGTAGTTCTCGCCGTCGTAGGCGCGGCCCGTTACCGGGTCATCGATGTACTGGAACCAGTGCGCACCCACCATCGCCGGGTTGTCGATCACCGTTTCCATGTACTGCTGGTAGATCCGCGCACGATCGGCTTGATTCGTGCCGTGGACCAATCCCGGATGATACAGGCCGGTATCCGCCGTGGAGCCGATGTGGAACTCGCCGATGATCGTCGGCACATCCAGATTCTTCAGGAAACCCCAGGTATCCGGGTGCATGGCCTCACGATAATTGTTGAAGCTCATCACGTCGACATACTTCTTGGCCGCGCGGATCGTTTCCTCCGGCATGCCCCATTCGGCCATGCGCACTCCCATGTACATATGATTCGGCATGGCTTTGGCAAGCTCATCGTGCACGACACGGAAGTAGCGATCGGAGAAATCGAAGAGCAGCTGCGACAGATCCGATTTCATCGCCGGCGTGATCGTCTGCACTTTCGCCGTCGCGGCAAACTGCTCCCAGCTCTTGAAATCGGTCTTCCATGCGTCGTTCAGTGCACCGACCTGCGGGTAGCGCGCTTGCAAAATGCTCACGAACCGCGCCTTCGCCGGACTGTCCGCAGCGGATCTCGACAGTGCGTCGAGCGCGATGGCGAAGTGCGCGCGATCGCTGTCGAGACGTCCCCAGCTCTTCTCATTGTCGATGAAGACTCCCACGCACCATGGCGAGCCCTTGACCTCGCGCGCCACCTGCTCGATCGTGAGGCGAGCGCGCCGCACGAACTCCGGATCGTACGGATCGGGCATCGGCGCCCACACGTCGCTGCCGGAGGACACGGTCTTGTAGTTGCCGATGATCCAGCCGTTGGCAAAGTAAGGAACCTTCTCATTGTCGTAGAACATCGGATCGATCCAGTTCCCTAACGACGTGAATCCCCAGTCGCGCATCCGATCGATGGTGACCTGGCGCCACGTGCGCATGTAGGAGCCTGGCGAGCTCTCGCCGTAGCGGCGCTCGAGATTGGCCCGGTAGAAGCTGTAGATCTCGCCGTGCTCGAGCGGCCCCATGTGGAAGGTGCGGCGGTAACCATAGTGCTCTCCCAGCGGGTCGTCGTAGGCCGGCAGCCATTCAAACATCTGACGGCGCAGCGGCGATGCGAGAAAGCGCGTGTTCAGAGCGTCCCCCTTCACCGGCACGATATCGGCCGAGTCTTCGGGAGTGAGTTCCTCGCCATCGATGTGGCGCACGCGCGCGCTGCCGAAGTCATAGCCAGTGACTGTGTCGAGATTCGCCATGCGCACATTGGCGAGGGCGCTCGAGAAGTGCAGGTAGCCCTCCGGATCGATCAGCCACCATTTGCCATCCACTTTCTCGGCGCGGAAGTATCCGGTGGCCTTGCGCTTGGGTCCCTCGCTCCAACCGCCGAATCGGGAGCGGCCGGCGGGGCCCTTCGAGTTGGCCAATTGAGCCAACTCCGTGCGGGCGGCTTGCTGGAGTTCCTGCAAGGAGTGGATCTTGGTCGGATACTGCAAGCGTGCGTTCTGTCCAAACTCGTCCACCAAGCCGCTCAGGTAAAACGGGTCCACGGGCGGGTTGACTCGCAGGCGCACGTTGTCGACCACCAGGCGCCGCGGTGCCATGAGCGACTGCGTGGCAAGTACGATCTTTTTCACGCGGGTGAGATCGAATTTTTTATCGCCCCAGCGCCACGACATCTTGCTCTCGACGGATTGCCACGCTGGCGGAGTCTCTCTCATGCCCGCATCCACCGTGCCCACGAATCCATTCAGCACTGCATAAACCGTCTGCGACGTGCCCGCCGGAATGACGGTGGCGCGCGATTGGCTGGCGCCACGCTCGTCGATGAGAACTACATAGAGCTGGGTCGAAAGCTTGCTGAGGTTGGTGACATCGAGCGCCAGATTGACATCGCCGTGTCCGCTCCAATCCCACGTCTGCGGCGCTTGCAGCGTTACGGTGCTCTCCTCGCGTGGCTCGAAGTCGATCTGCAGCGCTCGCGTGCCTTCAGTCACGCCGTTGCCACCGATGCGCTGGATGCCAGCGTGCTGCACGGAGAGGCGCTCGGGCGCCGCAGTTTCGAATGTCTCGACTGTCATCGACGAAGTCGGTACTGCCGACGCGGCGGCGAGCGACGTGACACAGAGCAGTGCGCAGGTGCCAATCGAACCCATGCCACCCCCGAAGCGAACATCGTTCAATCTCTTCATTTGTCGTTTCTCGATAAAGACCGGGACCGGACCCAGTATGTCAATTGTCGACAATCTACACAAGTCATCCGGGCGCGCGAGTGAGGGTGCGAAGCTGCAGCAGGCACTTGTCGGCCGTTACGAACAAAGTCCGGCCGTCCTCGCCAAAACAGCAATTCGCGGTCGCACGGCCGGTAAAGATACGACCGAGCGCACTTCCATCCGGTGAAATCACGATCACTCCTCCCGGTGCCGTCGCGAATACGGTGCCGTCATGCGCGACGGTCATGCCATCGGGCAGCCCGGGGCTGTCGGCCGAACGGTGCGCTGCCATGTCGTACCACACTTCCCCATCGTCCACGGCCCGGCCATCCTCCAACCTGAAGCGCCGGATGAGCGGCGCCTGTTCGTCGGACTGGGAGACATACAAATAGCGCTCATCCACCGACAGCGCGATCCCATTTGGGTAGCTCATCGCTCGTGACACCAGTCGCGCGCCTCCCGAGCCGTCGCTCTGGTACACCCCGTTGAAGGCGCGCCGCCGCGCGGCCGAGCGATTGCCCTTCCTGAGGCCGTACGGCGGGTCGGTGAAATAGATAACGCCGCCGCGCGAAACGACGAGATCGTTCGGACTGTTGAATGGCGTGCCGCCCGAGTCCAGCACCTCGCTGAGCGCACCGCTCGCGAGCGACAACTTCCGCAGCGAGCGGCTGTCCTGATCGCAGATCAACAGCGCGTCCTCCTCCGGCAGATACAACAGCCCATTGGTCCCCGGCATGACTTCCGGATCGACCGCAGCCTCGCCCAGCGAGCCGGCAGGCGCGCGCCGGACGGTCAGGCCGCCGGCCGAGCTCCACTGGTAGATCCGATTCGCGGGTATGTCCGAGAAATACAGGCAATTGCGCTTGGAATCCCAGGTCGGTCCTTCGGGCCAGATGAGTCCATCGGCCAGAACGATCGGCCGGCGACTGGCGTCGAGGTACCGATCGAGCCGAGGATGCCAGCGCTCGATGGCGCCAATGTGTCGTTCCGCAGTTTCACCGCTTCGTCCTGCACTCATCGCGCTGCCTCCCAAGATACCTGTCACCGCGATCAAGAACTGCCTTCGATCGGTCGTGCCCGCCCGCATGCCGCTGCCCTCCGCTCGTCCACAAAACCCGATCGTTCCCGACCGCATGTTGAATGTCTACACTTGACTAGATTGTAGATAGTTGACAATCTGCCGTCCATGCAAACACCAACCGACGCGGCCGCGGACGAAATATCCCGCAACAGCCGGGCAACCCAGATAGTCCGCATCGAAAATCTGCTGTACCGCGTGCCGCTGCGTCAGGTCCTGGTCGACGCGGGCCACGGCGACCACACGCATTTCGAGCTGGTGATCAGCAAAGTGCACTGCGCCGACGGCGCATGCGGCGTCGGTTACACCTACACGGGCGGCAAGGGCGGCACCGCGATTCGAGCGCTATTGCGCGATGAGATCGCTGGCTTGCTGCATGGAGCGAACTCCGCCGACATTGCCGGTCTGTGGAAAAAAATGCGGCAAAGTCTGCATTACCTCGGCTGCGGCGGCGTCGTGGGCTTCGCGATCTCGGCCGTCGACGTGGCTCTGTGGGACCTGCACTGCCGACGCCTGGGCCAGCCTTTGTGGCGCGTCGCAGGCGGCCACGCGAACACCGTGCCTTGCTACCGTGGACTCATCGACCTCGGCTTCTCCGAGGAACAATTGGTGGAAGTTGTCGCCGCAGAGATCGCTCGCGGCCATACGGGCATCAAGTTGAAAGTGGGCCGTCCCGATTACCAGACCGACGTTCGCAGAGTGCGTCGCGTGCGCGACGTGATCGGCCCGGCAGCGGTCATGATGGCCGACGCCAACTACAGTTGGGACGCCAGCACCGCCATCGCATTCGCGAAAGAGGTGGCGGGCGCCCGGCTGCATTGGTTCGAGGAGCCGGTCGACCCCCACGACTTCGACAGCTACGCAGCGATTGCACAGGCCGTGGATATTCCACTCGCCTCCGGCGAGAACCTGCGAACGTTCGCCGAATTCCGTGAGGCCATTCGTCATGCGCGCCTCGGTTATTTGCAGCCGGACGCGTCCAATCTCGGCGGCATCACCGGCTGGCTGGAGGTGGCGCGACATGCCGCATTACATGGTCTGAAAGTCGCCAGTCACGGCATGCACGAGCTTCACGTGTCGCTCATGGCCGCTCAGCCGAACGCCTCATTGCTCGAGGTGCACTCCTTCCCCATCGATGAGTACACGCACCGCCCGTTCGAGGTCGCGAATGGCATCGCCACCGCGCCCGAGGTTCCCGGCACCGGCGTCGAGTTCGACTTTGCGCGCCTGAAGCCGTATCTGGTTCACGAAGGATAGTCAGCTGTCATGCAGAAAGCAGAGTACCTGGGCAACCGTCGATTCGAGATCGGCGTCGGCCACATGGCGCAACCGGCGCCGGATGAAGTCACATTGCGCGTTGCATATGTCGGGCTGTGCGGCACCGATCTGCACATCTACCACGGCAAGATGGATCATCGCGTCCATCCCCCCGGCATCATCGGACATGAAATGTCCGGCACGGTCGCCGTGCTCGGCGAGTCGGTCAAGGGCTTCGCCGTCGGCGACAACGTCGTCGTCCGCCCGCTCGACTACTGCGGCTCCTGCCCGGCGTGTACTGCAGGCCATTCTCATGTCTGCCATCGACTCAAGTTCATGGGTGTCGATAGCACCGGCGCACTCCAGTCGTACTGGACCGTCAAGGCGCGCAGCCTGCACCGACTGCCCGACAACGTCGATTTGAAACGCGGGGCGCTCGTGGAGCCGCTGGCTGTAGCCTGCCATGACGTAGCACGCTCACGCCTTCGAGCGGGCGAGAGAGCCGTCGTACTCGGCGGCGGGCCCATCGGCCAGCTCATTGCTCTCGTGGGCAAAGCGCTCGGGGCGCACGTTCTGGTCTCCGAGCCGCATGCGTTGCGTCGGACTTATGCCGCCGACGCCGGCATCGAGGTCTTCGATCCCACCGGCGCGAATCTTGCCGAGCACGTGGAGGCGTGGACCGGAAGCAAGGGCGCCGATGTTGTCTTTGAAGTCGCGGGCGTGCCTCAAACTGTACAGATGATGACCAAGATCGCCGCGGTACGCGGCCGCATCTGCATGGTCGCGATCCATTCGTCCCAGCCGCCCGTCGATCTGTTTCGTTTCTTCTGGCGCGAACTGGAGCTGCTCGGTGCGCGCGTCTACCAGGCCGAGGATTTCGACCGCGCCATCGAGCTGATCGCCAGCGGACAGATTCCGGTCGACCCCTTGATTACATCAGTCCGGCCGCTTGCGGACGTCCAGCGCGCCTTCGAGATGCTCGATACCGGCCAGGCCGGCATGAAAACGCTTTTGGAGTGCCGCGCATGAGCATCCAATCCTTCGATCTGAGCGGCAAGGTCGCGCTCGTTACCGGTTGCCGAAGAGGCATCGGCCAGGCGATGGCCATCGGCCTCGCCGAAGCGGGCGCGGACATCATCGGCATGTCCGCGTCGCTCGACCCCGATTCCGACTCAGTCGCCCGAGGCGTACGCGCAACTTCGCGCTCGTTCACAGGATACAAATGCGATTTCGCTGACCGTGGTGCACTGCATGCGGCGATCTCGAGCGTCATGCAGGCGCACCCGCGCATCGACATCCTGGTCAACAATGCAGGCACGATCCTACGCGCGCCGGCAGCCGAGCACAGCGACGAGTACTGGGACCAGGTTCTCGAGGTGAACCTGAGAGCACAGTTCGTGATGACGCGAGAAATTGGCCGACGCATGGTTCAGCACGGCGGCGGCAAGATCATCTTCACCGCCTCCCTGTTGTCTTTTCAAGGAGGCATCCTGGTGCCAGGCTACGCCGCCAGCAAAGGCGGCATCCGGCAGCTCACGATGGCCTTCTCCAATGAGTGGGCCTCGCGGGGCGTGAACGTAAACGCGATCGCTCCCGGCTACATCGCGACGGATAATACCGCAGCCCTGCGCAGCGACGCCGTCCGTTCCGAAGCGATCCTGGCCCGCATTCCGGCCGGTCGCTGGGGCGAGCCAGAGGACTTCGCCGGCCCGGTAGTCTTCCTCGCCTCCGACGCTGCACGCTACGTTCACGGCACCACTCTGGTGGTGGATGGCGGATGGATGGGTCGATGAAGTCGCCGGCGCTCCAGTTGACAGTCGACCACGCATCATGAAATCAGATATACGCACCCGGTATGAGATCGACGGTTACTACGCACCGATCACTGTGCTGAACGAGGCGGAAGCCGCATCCATGCGCGCGCACCTCGACGCGCACGAAGCAGCGCACGGTCCACTATCCCCCGCTCATCGCAACAACCCTCACCTGCTGTTCACTTGGCTGAACGATCTCATCCGCAAGGACACGATTCTCGACGCCGTCGGCGCCCTCATTGGCGATGACATCCTGGTCTGGGGCACGACGCTCTTCATCAAGGAGCCGCGTCATCCGGGGTTCGTCTCCTGGCACCAGGATTCGACCTACTGGGGACTCGACCCGGCCGATGTCGTCACTGCCTGGGTCGCCCTGTCGGAGAGCAACTCACAGAACGGGGCGTTGTGCGTGGTTCCCGGCAGTCACGCACTCGATCAGCGCCCGCACATCGATACTTTCGATTCGGCGAATATGCTTTCACGCGGCCAGGAAATCGCCGTGAAGGTGGATCCCGCCACCGCGATGACCTTGACTCTCGACCCCGGCCAGATGTCGCTGCATCACGTGCGCATGATTCATGGCTCGGGTTCCAATGTCTCGGATCGGCGTCGCATCGGATTCGCCATCCGCTATCTCCCGCCGCACGTCCGCCAGCTGAGCGGGAATCGCGACACGGCCACACTTGTGCGTGGCAGGGATCGCCACGGGAACTTCGACATGGAGCAGGTGCCGCGCCGAGATTTTGGCGCAGAGGAGCAGCAGTTTCACGAGCACGTCGCGAAGCTGCAAAATCAGATCATCATGGCTGGAGCCACCGTCGATCCTCGGCGCAAAGCCACTGAAACCGCAACGAAGAGTTAGAGGCATGGACTACTATCGCTGTTTCGTCAACGGGCGCTGGATCGATGCGCAGCACGCGCGTCGCCTTACCGTCGTCGACCCCTCCAACAACGAGCCCTGGGCGGAAGTGCCGGACTGCTCGCCCGAGGACGCGCAGACCGCCCTGGCCGCCGCCGCGCAAGCGCAGAAGGCATGGCAATCGCTGCCTGCCATCGAACGCGCTCTATACATCGAAGCAATCAGTGTGGCACTCGAATCCGACCGCGATCATTTCGCCCGACTGCTGGTCCGCGAACAGGGCAAAACGCTGCGCGAGGCGCATGCCGAGGTTTCCGACACCATCGGTTACATGCGCTACGCAGCTCAATCCGCACGCTGGTTGCGTGGCGACATCTGGCCGGCCGATAGCCCGAACGAGCATCTGTTCACCTTCCGTGTGCCCTATGGCGTCGTCGTCGCCCTATGCGCTTACAACTATCCGCTCGCACTGATCGGCCGCAAGGTCGGCCCTGCCCTCGTGACGGGAAACACGATCGTCATCAAGCCGCATGAAGCCACTCCGGTGACCGCAGCGGAGTTCTGCAGGCTGGTCGCAAGCGTCGGTGTGCCGGCGGGCGTCGTCAACATGGTCACGGGCGGCGGGGCCACGACAGGCGCGGCCCTCGTCAAGAGTTCCATGACGCGGATGATTACTCTCACAGGCAGCGCCGCTGCCGGCAGGAAAGTCGCGGAGCTGGCTGCAGGCAATCTGGCCGCGCTGAGCCTGGAGCTCGGGGGCAAAGCGCCTTTCATCGTTCTGCCGGACGCCGATGTGGATGCCGCCGTCGAAGCAGCCGCAGTTGCCCGCTTCAGCAACTCCGGACAAGTCTGCATCTGCAACGAGATGCTGCTGGTCCACCGAGCCATCGCGCAGGAGTTCATCGACAAGCTGGTGACGCGGGTCGGCCGCATCAAAGTCGGCAATCCAATGGATGATCCCGACATGGGCCCGCTGGCGACGCCACAAGCACTCGAGCGAGTGGCGTCGCTGGTCGAAGCGTCGCGGCAAGCCGGCGGGCAGGTCGTGCTCGGCGGCACGCGACCGGAGGTGCCGGGCCGTCGAGGCGGCAACTGGTACGCCCCGACGGTAATCGTCGACACCACGGCGACGATGCCAGTGATCAAGGAAGAAATATTCGGTCCGGTACTGCCGGTGCTCACGATCGACAGCGCCTCTCAAGCCGTCGCACTGGTCAATTCTCGCGAGGACGGCCTTTCCGCCTACCTCTGGAGCAGAGACAACTCGACCATCATGCAAATGATCGGCGAGCTGCAGACAGGCACCGTATTCGTCAACAAGGGCATCTCAGGCTCGGTGCACGGCTATCACACCGGACACAAGCTGAGCGGGCTCGGCGGCGAGGATGGTCCGTACGGGCTCGAGAACTACATGCAAAAGCGCACGGTCTATATGAAGTATTGATGCGCTCGTCGAACCGATCTTAGACATGAGGCGTGCATCCGAATCATTCATCGCCGTCGATTGGGGTACCACCAATCGACGCGCCTATCTCATCGAGAACGGTGCAGTCACCAGGACTCATCGTCGGCAGGAAGGCGTGTCCATATCGTCGCGTACCACGTATGCCGGCCAGGTGGCGGCCATTCGCGACGAACTCGGAAATCATCCGATGCTTCTGGCCGGCATGATCGGTTCGAACATCGGTTGGCACCAAGCAGGGTATGCACAGTGCCCCGCGGATATCGCGAGCATTTCGTCACAGCTCCTGCACGTCGATTCGCAGACTGCAATCGTCCCGGGCGTGGCAACGAACCTTCACGGCCACGTCGACGTCATGCGCGGCGAGGAAGTCCAGCTGCTTGGCGCGCCGGCCGCTGGCCTGACACCGGATAGCGGGCTGTTCTGTCAGCCCGGCACCCACAGCAAGTGGGCCAAAATCCAAGCCGGTCGCATCGTGGACTTCAGCACGTCGATGACAGGGGAGTTGTTCGCGCTGCTTCGAACGCATAGCCTGCTCGCTGCGCATTTGAAGAGCCCGACGCACGCGGATGATGGCTTTCATTGCGGACTCAAGCGCGCGGAGCGCATGGACCTGACCTGCGCGCTATTCGAGATTCGCGCCGCGGCCGCGGTCCGCAAGGATGATCGAGATGGCGACGCAAGCTCTTATGCAAGCGGACTGTTGATCGGCAGCGAAGTCTCCGTTTGCCTGCGAGGCGCGGCCGACCGCCGCGTCTACCTCCTCAGCGACCAGACGCTCGCGCCCCTGTATGCGGCGGCCCTGGAACATCACGGCCGGGAAGTCGTGCACATCGACAGCCAACACGCCTTCGTGGCGGGAAGTCTGGCAATTTACGAACAATGGCAATGAAAGCTTCGATCGAATTCAACGCGGCACTCGCTCAATGTCCCCTGATCGCCATTCTCCGCGGCATCACGCCCGAGGAAGCCGAAGTCATAGGCGATACGCTATGGCAATGTGGCCTGAGGATCATCGAAGTCCCTCTCAACTCCCCGCGCCCGCTGGAAAGCATCGAACGAATCGCACGCCGACTCGAAGGCAGAGCCGTTGTTGGCGCGGGGACGGTGACGAGCGTCGCGCAGATCGAGGCAGTCGCCGCCGCCGGCGGATCGTTGATTGTCTCGCCGCACCTGGACCTTAGAATCGTGCAGGCGTGCGCTGCGCAGCGCATCCTTTGCGTACCGGGTGTGAGCACGCCTTCGGAATGTTTCCTCGCCATCGAAGCCGGTGTGCACGCGCTGAAGCTGTTCCCTGCCGAAGCAAGCAGTCCAGCCGCATTGAAATCCCTGCGCGCGGTCCTTCCTCGCGACACCCGCGTACTGCCTGTCGGAGGAATCACGCCCGAGACCATGGCAACTTGGCTCGCGGCAGGCGCGGATGGCTTCGGCATTGGATCTGCACTCTTCCGCCCCGGCCTGACAGCAGCCGAAGTAGCGACTCGAGCGGACGCTTTCGTCTCCCACCTGAAAGCCCACCCCTGAGACGAATGCGCTCAGGGTCAAGTCCGCTGCGTTTTCATTTCGATCAGCTTTCTGATGTGGCCCAGCGACGCCAGCAACAGATAGCTCGCCTGCAGATAGCCCAGCGTATGCAGGCGTTGCAACGTGTCCGGCGGGAGGGTTTGGAGACGGTCGCTATTGATGCCATAAGCCCCCGCATAGCTGCGCCGTGTGCCGGTGGTCAGCGCGACATCCAGGCGCAAGGGTTCGATCAAATCGTAACCGGCCAGGACGCCGATGAAGGATTGGGTGGACCGGGCGCCGGCAGTCAGCCGTTCCAACAGCGACCGCGCGCTCAGCAGATACTCTGTTTCCCTTCCGTCTTCGGTATATAGCCGCTCCCCCTCGCTCATCTGCACGCGACTGTTGTTCAGATCAATCGCAATCCGCGGCGGGCAGCCGAGGTCGCCTTCGGCTCCGGGCGTTCTGATAGTCACAAAAGGCTGCCGACGAAAATGCAGCGGCAAGTAACGCGCCTGCCAGGCGCCTCGGTGCAGATACAGATTCTCGCCCTCCTCGAAACCGAGCAACGCATACAAGCCGAAGCGGCCGGTATCCGCATCCTTCATCAGGCAGACCGGATACTCGAGGACCAGGTGAACCAACTCATCGGCGATCACTGGCGCATAGTGCGTGGTAGCGCCGGCCACCGCGCCGCACGCTGCAACCCGCAAGTCACGATGCAGAGTGTTGTCGAGCGGGGCGTGTTGCGCAGATTGAGGATTCACGAGTTACGCCTAGACGGACTGCAGTCCGTAACGCCGGATCTTGTCGAGCAGCGCGCGATTGGCCGGCATACGGGCCAGAAGTTGTCGGGTCAATGCCTCGTTCCGCTGGAAGAGCTCGTCGGTAGTCGGACTGTGCCGAGGCGGCCGCGCACGGCGCTCGCACTGCGCATCGAAGCCCATGCCGTAGAGCACATACTGGTAGCTGGCAGCAGGAAATACCTCGATTGCGTGCTCGAGATCATCCACCCAGGGATCGTGATAGCGCCACAAGGTCAGCAGTTCCTTCAGGCTGCCGGGCACGGACTCGGCCGCACGGTTGTCCAGCCAGAAGCTGTTGTCCGAGCGCTGGCTCAACACGTAGTGCAGCTTCAGGAAGTCGATGATGCGATCCCAGCGATACAGGAAGGCCGCATTGAACCGCCGGGACAGCACGTCCATGGACTCGCGCGTGTTTGGAAACTTGTCCGCGATCGCGGCGGCTGCGATTTCGATCAACAAAATTGCGGAAGCTTCCAGGGGCTCGAGAAACCCGGCAGATAGACCCACCGCGACACAGTTTCGCTCCCAGAATCTGGTCCGATGACCCGGTTCGATGCCGATCTTGCGCACCGACAGCTCTTCGCATCGAGGTACTGCGGGCCGCAAGTAGTCGTACAACCGGCGGCGGGCCCGCTCCTCACTCGTGTGCGCGCTCGAGTAGACATGACCGACTCCCCGCCGCGACCACAAACCGATGTCCCAGATCCAGCCGGCTTCCTGCGCCGTTGAAATCGTGTGTGAAGCGATCGGAGCCTGTTCGTCCTCGTAGGGCACCTGCACCGCCAGGGCGGTGTCGATGAACAGGATGTCCTTGCACGATTTGAACGGCACGCCGAAATGCCGGCCCAGCAACAGCGACCTGAAGCCGGTGCAGTCCACGAAGAAGTCCGCGCCGATCTCGTCGCTGGAGAGCGTCGCGACCGAGCAGATGTCCCCGCTGGGAGTCGAGTTCACACCGACGACATCAGCCAGAACGTGCTTGACTCCGAGGCGCTCAACGCAGTGCTCCCTGAGAAAGTCCGCGAACAGCCCGGCATCCAGGTGATAAGCGTAGTTGAGAACGCCGTCGTACTCGGCAGTCGTTATTTGCTTGGGTGAGAGACCGGCTTCGCAGACGCGCTCCTGAGCGCAGACGCTCGCCGCGAATGACTGTCCGCGCGCGCCGCTTGCCCAATGCGGCCCGAGATTCACCTCGCTTCGACCCTCCGGCAGGACCAGCGGGTGATAATAGAAATCCTCCGGCACGTCCTTCGCCCAGCGTGAAAACCTGGCCCCTTGCTTGAGCGAGGCATTGCATCTGCGAATGAAGTCCGTCTCGCGTATGCCCATCCGCTTCAGGCTTCGGCGCATCGTGGGCCAGGTGCCCTCTCCGACACCGATCGAGGCGACGGTGGGAGACTCGACCAGCGTCACCGTCACGCCGGACTCGCGAACGGCCGAAGCCAGGATGCCCGCCGTCAGCCAACCCGCTGTCCCGCCGCCGATGATCGCCACACTACGAGTCTGCTGTGCCATGGTCGAATCCCGACTGGTTGGTTGTGCTTTGAGTGATCCGGTGCGAGCCCGCCCAACGCCGGGCTCGCATCATCCTCGCCGGATCACCAGATGTCGCGCATCAGAACTTCATGCGCACACCGAAAGCGTAGCGCCGACCGTACTCCTCGTAGTCGACGAGCTGATTCTCGAAGCGGCCGTAGCGGTGCGTTGCCTCCTCGGTGAGATTCAGCGCATTGGCGAATACCGACATCCACGGAGTCACCTGGTAACTGGCACTGAGATCCACCTGTCCATACTCCGCCGTGAATACCGGCTCGGTACCTAGCGACAGCAGGAAATCGTCGCGCCAGTTGTATGCTGCGCGAATCTGAAAGCGCGAGTTCTCATAGAACAGGACGGCATTGGCCGAGTCCGCCAGACCTGTCAGCGCCAGCGACTGTTCGAAGCTGTAGCGGTTGAAGCCGACATTGCTGTTGACGAGGGTAGCATTGATGATGCCGCCGAAGCCGGAGTTGCCGAACATGTGCTGCAGGTTGAGCTCCCACCCGTCGACCTCCGCCGTCTTCAGATTGGCGTACGTCGAAATATCGAAGGTGATGGCGGGATCGCCGGGCTGATTCAAGCACGCGGGATTCGGCGTGGCCGATCCGTCCGGACAGCCGGGCCGAGGATTGATGCTGGGATTGGTCAACGGATTACCGTTCACGTCGTCGATGGTCTGACGTACCACGGTCGACCCGATGAAGTTCTCCACGTATTTCCGGAAGTAGCCGACCGAAGCATAGCTGCCCTTCGCGTAGTACCACTCCAGCGACAGATCGAAGTTGTCCGACTCGAGCGGCAGCAGCGCGGGATTGCCCTGCGATCCGATGAATGGGCCGTTGGGGCGTGCATTGATGGACAGCGATGGAATGAGCCCACCGATGGAGGGCCGGGACAAAGTCCGGCTGTACGAGAAGCGCGCGACCAGGTCGTCGGTAGCCTCGATGCTGAAATCCGCATTCGGCAGTACGGACGTGTAGCCGCCTTCCAGCTCCTGGCGCTTGGGAACATCGTCGTACACGACTTGCAGTTCCGCCGCCTGCCGGTAGTTGAGGTTCGCGATGCTGTTCTGGACCGAATAGGAGGTGACATCGGTATCCTCCAGGCGCACCCCGACATTCACCTTCACCGGCCGCTGATTGAAGGTGGTGGCGAAGTCGGTGGCGATATAACCCGCCATCGTGTCCTCCTCGACGCCGTTGACGGTGGGAGGATTGAGGTAGAACAGCCCGGCATCGCGCACGATATCCAGGAATCTCTCGGCATCGTATTGCGGGATGAACGGGAAACTGCCGCCGCCGTAACCGCCGGGAATGAAGCTCAACCCGAGTCCCGACAGATCCAGATCGACGCCGGCGAAGTCGGGATCGACGAAGGCGAATGTCTGAGTCAGATGAGTATCGATCTGATACTTGGTTGTTTCGACGCCGAACACCACGCGCTCGAGCGCGCCGCCGTCGGTGTTGTTCCATTGCGCCTGCAGCTGCACCTGGCGAATCTCATTTTCCATCTCGTAGCCGCGCTTCTGGAACAAATCCGCCACGATGTTATCGGAATTGTAGGCGCCGCCAGGCAGCGTCGAGTCGTCCACGATCACCTCTGGCAGGCGACCGTCGAAGTTGGCGCCGATCAGCCGCACGCTACCCGCGGGATTCTTCAGATTGGCGATGGTCTCCGATGTCTGGCCGTCCGGCTGCGAGTGAGAAGTCGACTGGTGCGCGTCGAGACTGAGGATCAGCGTATCGGTGGCCCGCCATTCCAGGTTCAACCCGATCGAATCGTTGTGCGTCTCGAACAAATAATTCCAAGCCCAGAAATTCAACTCGTCGTTTGGATTGGCGATTTCCACCATCGTGCCGTTGGCATCGGTCCGTCCGCTGGGACGATCGAACCAGTAGCTCTGCCGGTTCATGTCGATGTCTTCCTTGATCCTCGACACGTTGTAGTCGACCGTCGCGGTCAACCCGTCGAAAGGCGCGAACTGCAGCACGGCCTGGCCGTTCTGCCGGGTGCGGTGATAATTCCAATCGTCGAGATCGATCGTGAACGGCGTCCAGTAGGTTCGAGTGGGATTGCGCGAAGTGTCGATGGCGCTCGTATCGGCGACTCCGTAGTTGCGCTGCCAGCCCTGCTGCGTGCCCAGGCGGTCCTTGTGGCTGTCACGCTCGGAATCGGAGCCTGACAACAAAACACCGAACCGGCCATCGGCGAACGTATGACTGATCAGGCCCGACAGTTCGGGCGTCACGTCATCCCCGGTCCGCACGCTGCTATCGGAATTACCCTGGATGCTGAACGCTGTCGTGAATCCGTCGTAGTCGAACGGCCGCGGTGTTCTGATGTTGATCGTGGCGCCGATACCGCCGGAGGGAACGTCCGCCCTGCCGGTCTTATACACCTCCACCGCCGAGACGGACTCCGAGGCGAGCTCACGGAAGTTGAAGCTGCGCGAAATGCCGTCCGATTGCAGCGCGGAAGTATTGGGCATCTGACGGCCATTCAAGGTCACCAGGTTGAAGCTCGGGCCGAAGCCGCGCACGGTGACCTGATTGCCTTCGTTGTTGGAGCGATCGATCGACAGGCCGGTGACTCGCTGCAACGACTCGGCGAGGTTGGTGTCCGGAAACTTGCCGATATCCTCCGCGGTGATCGCGTCGACCACACCCGAAGATTCCCGCTTGAGCGCGGTGGCGGACTCCAGCGACGTCCTGATTCCGGTGACCACGACCTCTTCGAGCGCCGTGGTGGACTCCTGCGCAGTCGCTGCCTGCGCCATGGCCACCGAAACGGCAATGGCTACCTTTGTCGTACGGGCACGGTGCCTGTGAACCATTTCGTTTTTCCCCCTAAAAACTGCTATCGATCTTGAGTACCAGCGGTTCCATGGTACTCTGAGATGCACGATTGTCAACATTCGACAATCAACTATCTACAGTATCGACCGCCGTCGCCGTGCGGCGCCCTTCTTCTACGATTGTGGCAAATGCATCATGTCGAACAGATGCGCTGGGGCCAGCTGGGCGCTCGCAGCGTGTATCAAATCGCCGTCACCAATGCCAACGGCCTCGTGCTGAAAATGACCAACTGCGGTGCGAGAATCACCGCGCTTCTGGTTCCTGACCGTGGCGGTGGTCTCGACGATGTGGTGCTCGGCTTCGACCACCTCGCTCAGTATCTGGAGTCGGATCCATATTTCGGCGCGACCATCGGCCGCGTCGCCAACAGAATTCGCTCCGCCCGATTCATGATCGATCGCAACATCTTTCTGCTCACGGCCAACGACGGCGAGCACGCGCTGCACGGCGGCGGCGAATTCGCCACCGCCGTCTGGGATGTGGACGTCGTCAAACAGGCGCGCGCAACCGAGCTGCGCTTCGCATATTGCTCGGCCGACGGCAGCCACGGCTTTCCCGGCAATCTGCGCTGTCACGTCACATACACATTGGGAGACGACAACGCGATTGGCATACGCTTCGAGGCCGAGACGGATCGCGCCACCCATGTGAATATGACGCATCACGGTTATTTCAATCTCAATGGTGGACGCTCGCCGATCTACGATCACCGCGTCCGCATCGACGCGCGCCGCTACCTGAAACTGGATGGCGCAGGCGCTGCAACGGGTGAAATCGGCCGCTTACGAGGCGCGCCGTGGGATCTGTCTCGCTCGACGAGACTGGGCGACTGCATCCATCGAATTCCCCTGCGTGGCTATCATCACAACTACATCTTCAGTCGAACGGCGCGTGCACTCCGGCACGTCGCCGAGGTGATCGAGCCGGACTCCGGGCGAATCCTCGACGTGGCCACGACGCAGCCGGGCATCGTGTTTTACGCCGCGAACGGTTTCACGGGAGAGCTTGTCGGCAAGGGCGGAACGATCTATTCGCGGCATGCCGGCCTGTGTCTGGAGACGCAGCACCACACCGATGCCTGCAACTTTGCGCAGTTCCCGAGCACGCTCCTGCGACCGGGCGAGCGCTACTGCGAGCACGTGCGATATTCTTTTCGGTTGCTGCCCGCATGAATGCGGACGTTGTGTGGTCAATAGGTCGCGCGGCCTCCGGATAGATCGAAGACCGCTCCCGTCGTAAACGAGTTCTCGGTGGACGCCAGCCAGGCGACCATCGAGGCCACTTCGCTCACCTCGAGGAAGCGGCCGCGCGGTATCTTGGACAACATGAAGGTGATGAAGTCTTCGCTCACCGCGTCGAATATTTTCGTCTTGGCCGCCGCCGGAGTGATGCAATTCACCGCGATGGGCTCGGCGGCAAGTTCCTTCCCCAGCGATTTGGTGAGTGCAATGACCGCAGCCTTGGAGGCGCTGTAAGCGGCGGCCTTCGGGTTGCCTTCCTTGCCGGCGATGGATGCTATGTTGACGATGCGGCCGTACCGGTGCCGCAACATCGCCGGCACCACCGCTCGACAGCAAAGGAACGTGCCATCGAGGTTCACGCGCTGCACCCGCTGCCAGTCAAAGAGAGAATATTCCCAGGTATTGGCCGTCGGTCCGGCGATTCCCGCGCTGTTCACCAGAATGTCGACTCGGCCATGCCGCTCCATCGTCAAGCGCATGGCGCTGCCGACGCTCGACTCGTCGGCTACATCGGTGGTCAGGAACTCGCCGAGCTGATGCTCGGCACGCTCGAGATCCCAGATGACGACCGTCGCACCGGACGCGATGAAATTCTGCGCAATCGCCGCGCCGATGCCGGATGCCCCGCCGGTCACGACCGCGATCCGCCCTTCCAGATCGATCCTGTTCATGCGCTCTCCACTCGCTGCTTCTGCTTGCCCAGCAGCTCGATGCCCAGCGTCACCACATCGCCGCTGCGGAGGAATTGAGGCGGCTTCATGCCTGCTCCGACGCCCGGTGGCGTGCCGGTACAGATGAGATCGCCGGGCTCCAGGCGCGCGAACTGACTCAGATAACTGACCAGCTTGGCGACCGGGAAAATCATCGATGAGGTGCTGCCACGCTGCTTTGGCACCGCGTTGACATCGAGCCACAGCTGCAGCGACTGCAAGTCGGGAATTTCATCCCCCGTCACAAGCCACGGGCCGAGGGGACAGAAGTTGGGATGACTCTTGCCTTTCATCCACTGCCCGCCCCGCTCGAGCTGCCAGGCGCGCTCGGACACGTCGTTGACCACGGTATATCCGAAGACGTGCTCCAGCGCTTGCGCCTCGGTCACTCGAAAGGCGCGCCGGCCGATGACGACCCCCAGCTCGACCTCCCAATCCAGCTTGGCCATCGCGGCTGTGATCGGAATCGAATCGTTCGGTCCACAGACGGTACTGGCTGCCTTGCTGAAAACAACTGGCTCCGTCGGCACCGCCATGCCGGCCTCCTTCGCGTGGTCGACGTAGTTGAGCCCGATGCACCAGATCGTGCCGACTCTCGCCAGCACCGGACCTATTCGAGGAGTGCCCGTGACTTCCGGCTGTTCCTCCACCTGCCTCAATCGCGAAACGAGATCGTCACCGAGCGTGCTCGGGTCATAGTCGCTCACCAGGGACGACACGTCGCGGATCTTGCCGGAAGCATCCAGGACCGCGGGTTTCTCGCGACCCGCCTCGCCATAGCGCATCAGTTTCATCGTCAATTCGCTCCACTACTCGATTTGGCGGCGCGCTGCCCGGATCGTGCCCACCAGGTGTTCGTCAACGGCTCACCGGCCACGAAAGCCTTGCTTCCCAAGGCCTGCTCGATACGCACGCACTCGTTCCACTTCGCCATCCGCTCGCTGCGAGCGAAGGAGCCGACCTTGAGCTGCCCGGCGCCGAGCCCGACAGCCAGATGGACGATCGAGACATCCTCGCTTTCACCCGATCGTGCCGAGACGATCGTGCGCCACCCTGCTCGGTGCGCCTCATCGAGCGCGGCAACCGCTCTGCTCACGGTGCCGGCCTGGTTGACCTTGATCAGTGCCGTATTGCAGGCACCCGCCGCCGCCGCCTCGCGCACTCGCAAAGCATTCGTCACCAGCAAATCATCACCGACGACCTGAATAGCTGCCGTGCGTTGCCGGAAGCGCGCGAAATTCTCGTAAGCATCCTCGGCGAACGGATCTTCGATCGCGACGATGGGATAGCGCTCGATCCAGCGCGCAATTCGCTCCGAAAAGCCGTCGGCGTCGAGCAGTGCGCCTTCGAGCGCCATCCTGTAGCCGCTGCCGTGACGCAGTTGCGTGGCCGCGATGTCGAGCGAGATCACGACGCGCTCTCCCGGGGTTTCGCCCGCTGCCTCTATCGCCCGCATCAACATATCCAGTGCCTGCTCATTGGAGTCGAAATTCGGCCACCATCCGCCCTCGTCAGCGACACCGGCCAGCCGCCCCTGCTCCGCCATGCAGCGACCGGCGGCGCGATAGATTTCCGCGGTCACGACCATCGACTCGTCGAACGAGCCTGCGCCGGGCACCATGATCATGAAGTCCTGCACGTCCACTCGGCCCGACGCGTGAGCACCGCCACCGAATATCTGCGTCTCCGCCAGGGGAATCGATGGCGCCCTGTCGAACGTATCGGCAACGTGACGCCACAATGGAACACCCGTCGATTGTGCGCCGGCGTGCAACACCGCCAGGGAAGTCGCGACACTGGCGTTGGCTCCCAACGTGCGAAACGCTCCGGAACTGTCCAGCCCATCCAGTTTCGCGTCGACTCCACATTGATCTCGCGCATCGACGCCGCGAAGCGCTGGCGCAATCAATTCCTCGACGTTGGCGACGGCGCGAGAGACGTCCTTGCCTCCGAGTCGATCTCCGCCATCGCGAAGTTCGACGGCTTCGTGCGTCCCGCAGGAAGCCCCCGCCGGCGCGATCGCGCGCCCGAGACCGCCGCTCCTTGTTCGGACCTCCACCTCCACCGTCGGCAAGCCACGTGAATCCCACACGCGGCGCGCCTGTACATCGGAAATCTCAGAGTTGCTCATGATGTCATCCAACAAGCATCACTTATCGGGTCGGATGAGATCGCTCAGTGCGCCCGGAGGGCTCGTAAGCGATTCCAATGCCTGCTCTCGCACCAGCCGTGCTGTCGCAGGCAACAAATATTCGAGGCGCGACTTCCCGGAGATGCGCGCCAGCATCAGCGCCGGAACGAGCGCCGCCACGCGTCGCTCCAGGTTCTCGGGAGCTTCCCAATCGATACCAGCTGCATACGACTGCCACAGCACGCCGGCCGCAGCCTTCAACGCACCCGCGCAGGCAGGCAGATGCTGAGCCTTGATGAGCAGATGATTCAGGCAGAAGGCGACGTCGAACGCAGGATCGCCATGCGTGGCGCATTCCGCATCGATGAACATCGGCCCATACCCGCTGCAGAGAATGTTCTTGGGACTGACATCACCGTGAATGAGGGTGCAACGCGCGTCTTCGAGGTGCTTCGCGACGTGCAGGATTTGCACTGCTGCGGCAGGTTCCCGCTCGGCCGTAAAACGCAAGTAGGGTTCCACACGCAATGCTCGAAAATCTTCGGCATGGTCCATTTCCTTCAAGAACGCAGGCTCTCGGAAGGACGCCGCGTGAATGAGAGATAGACGCACGCCCACCTCCGCGGCGAATGGCTTGGACACGTCACCTGCGAGCAGCCGCTCCTTCCACGTCGTGTTGTCGCCGGCCGCCAGGTATTCCATGACGATTGCGTGATTGACGGAGTCATAGCCCAACACTTGGGGCACGCAGCCGCGCGACTGAGCGGCGGCGAACGAGAGCCATCGGTACTCCGCGAAAGTCCGGTGCACCGGAGCGCACCAGCGCTCTTCGGTTTTCAGTTGCGCCAGCGCGCTCTTCACACAGACGACACGACCGGCGAGCGTCACTTTGTAAATGTCCGACGAGACTCCGCCCGTCAGCGGCTCCACCGAACGCACTGTGCGCCAGTCGGACAGGCCGCAATTCCTGAGAATCTCCTCGAACTTACTCGACAAGGTCGACACACCGCGATGACAGTCGCGCCAGATTGTCAACATTTGACATTCATGTCAAGGCAACTCAATGTGATTGTCGATTGTCAACTAATGTTCGCTACCCTACGGTCGAATGATGAACCGACGCAATTTCATTGGCGCGGCCGCGGCAGCCGCCGGATCCGCGCTCGCCGCGCTGAAAGATGCTCACGCCGCAGCCAGGCGAGAGGTCGTACTCAGGCCCGTGCAGACATTGCCGGGCGATGTCGAGCGCGTGTGGCTCGGCGAGGCCTTCTGGGCGAATCGGCTGCAGGATTGGCGCCTCGCCAATGGCCGCATCGAGTGTCTGAACGGCAGAGAGAGCTTTGAAGCGCGCACGGTCGCACTTTTGACTCGCAGCATGAATCGCAAGCGGGCGCCCGCAAGGATCAGCGTGCGACTCGGACTCGTTGAGCCCGGACGGCCGGGCTTCGCAGGCTTCCTCCTCGGCATCGGCGCTGGAAAGCTGGATTATCGTAGCTGCGCGCTAGCGCACGCGCGCGGCGGAGAAGGCGGCGGCTTCATGGCGGTCATGGATGATCGCGGTGAACTATGCTTTCGTGACTTCTCTGCAGATCAGCGCGCGAACGCCTTCGTGCCGCAGAAACGGGATGCGCACCAATCGACTGGAGCGCTGGGATCGCGGGAGATCGTGCTCGCTTGCTGTATCGAACCGGCTGGCCGTGGCCGGTTCAACGTCGAGTTGGTTGCCCGTGACGGAGCGACAGGCGAGAAGATCGGCTTCGCATTGCGCCGGGACGTGGCGGAGCGCGAGTTGTGCGGAGGAATCTCGCTCATCTCTTCCCCACCCTCGCAGCAAGCCGGCGCCCGCTGGTGGTTCTCCGAGGTCGCGACCGGCGGTGCGAAGATCGACGAGCATCCTGAGCGCGCCCTGGGCCCTGTAATGGGTTGTCTGCACAGCCTCAATCGAAATGTACTCAAGCTCACCGCACAGCTTCTGCCTGTGTCGGCGAAGGAGCACTGCGAACTCAGGCTCGACTATCGAGCGCTGCCTCGCGGGCATTGGATTCAAGGGCCGCGTGCCGCGCTCGGCGATGGATATGTAGCGGCATTCAGACTCGATCGGTGGGATGCCGACACACCGCATCAGTACCGCATCATCGACCCGGCGTGCGCGGACCGCGTGCTCTATGAGGGAAGGATCGCTGCCGATCCTGCGAGCAAGCGGGAACTTAGAATCGCGTTGTACTCCTGCATCCTGCCCACCGCGAGAAGACTCGACGAGGATTCATACGACCCATGGATCGCCGAGGAACGGGTGCCGGGGCGCTACACGCCCGAGAACATTTTGTTTCCACATCGGCGCCTCATTGCGAACTGCGACCGTCACGACCCCGATCTGTACGTGTTCTGCGGCGACCAGTTCTACGAAGGCTATCCGACGCGATCGGCACGCGACACGTCCGAGGCGAAGCTCGACACGCTTTACCGCTGGTACCTTTGGTACTGGGCATTCAGGGACTGCGTGCGCGACAAGCCGACGATCGTGCTCGCCGACGACCACGATGTACTGCAGGGAAATCTGTGGGGCAACGCGGGCGCGGGCTCCCGGCTTCCGCGCGAGGAGGATGGCGGGTTCAAGTGGAGCAAGGATCTGATTCGCATGATCTATCGCATCGAGCAGGGCCACAATCCCGACTCGTACGATCCGACACCCATCGAGTACGACATTCCGGTCGGTTACGGAGAATTCGTCTATGGCGGCGTGAGTTTCTGTCTGCTCGAGGATCGCAAGTTCAAGTCGCCACCGGATATGAGCGTTGCACCTGCCTCGGCACGCGGCGAACTGCTCGGCCCCCGCCAGGAGGAGTTCCTGGAGTACTGGAGCCGCACGAGCACGGATCTGCCAAAGATCTGTCTCACGGCATCGGTATGGGCGTCGGCTCAGACCGATCACGAAGGCCAACCGCTCCTGGATTACGACTCGAACGGCTATCCGCCGGATGGGCGCACACGCGCGGTGAAGCTGCTTGCAAGAGCAAAGGCACTGGTGCTCACCGGCGATCAGCATCTCGCGCTGCTTGCGCGACAGGGCATCGAGGGTCATGACGACGGACCGCTGTTCTTCGCCGGTCCGGCCGCAGCCGCATTCTGGCAACGCTGGTTCGAAGGCCGTGGCAAGCTGCGAAACCGGCGAGACGATGATCCGGACACCGGAGACTTCACGGATGCGTTCGGCAACCGCATGCGCATCCTCGCGGCCGCCAATCCAAAGATCCCCCACGCCGAGTTTCAACGCCGTAATCGCACCTGGGGCAAGTTCCTCTCGGACAGCCGGATGAAGAGCGAGGGATACGGTCTCATTCGCGTCGATCATCGCTCGCGCACGGCACGAATCGAATGCTGGCCCTGGGACCAGGACCCCCACTCGGGTCGCCAATTCGCAGGCTGGCCCTACCTGCACAAGCTCCGATCATGAGCGCACGAAGGACACCTCGATAGCGTAGTGTCTGAACAGTCCGTCGTTGGCGTCCGCTTCTCGATGATAGAAGTTGAGCATTTCCACCAAGCCTCTCCCGACAGCTCTGTTCGACCTGTCTGTGGCGAATTGATAATCAGGGGGCCGGCGCTGTTGGCCGCTTGTACGGCGAAACTCCAGCTACAATGATCGTGGACGAGTTTCGCCGATAAATCGGTGAAACTCCTGCTAGGCGCTACAAACTTGACCTAGTCGAAATGCTGGACGGACACTGGTACCAAGGGGAATCACCGCCGGTACACGAGAAATCCTGTCACCCCGACCACTGGTTACTCAAAAAGCTGACCGATGCCGCACTAAGCGAGCTCATTGAAGACATGCATGGGGCGGTCTTCAAACGCCGCGGCATCGGCTAACTCGACCTGGAGCAAAACCGGTGCGGTCCGTTGGATCGATCACCGCGAAGCGTAGTTTTAGGAGCCCTGAGACGTGACAGGGTGATCACTTGGCGAAGCACTTCCGGGATTTGACCTTGTGCCAGTTAGGAGTTCACGGCGCTCGTGGAACCTGATTCTTCAGGTACTCGTCGAAGCCGGCGATTGCATAAATTTCGACAAGGCTATCTAGCGCCGCGCTGCGCGACTGCTCCGCCGCAACATCTCGTTCCTGGTGCAAGTAACGCTCGTACAGCCCATCCGGATAGCGCTCGCGCAACTGCGCGAACAAATCGTCACTCTGACTCGCCTTGATCGTGTGTGCCCCATCCTCCAGGATCAACAACTGCTGATCAGGTTGTTGCGGCCCACCGGCCAAACTGCGAAGGTGCACACTCGTCTCAACCCGCAGTTGCAGTTGGCGCGTCGAGCCATCGCGCAGATCTCGGAGTTCAACCCAAGTGCGGAACAGTTGCTCACTGGACGACCGGCGACGCTTGCGACGGTCTGAAGATTTACGTTGCATCGATCTGACCTCAGTGCGATGTGAACGCCCACGGCGAGGCACGCCCTCCCCCGTGAATCCCCTACCATGAGCACGGTGCAAACGGACGTTAACCCCTCAGGTGATGGGCCGCGCTCGAGGGAACATCAAACTCCGTCCTTGACGCGACGGTCCTTGTTACCATCGCGCCGAACTGAATCATCAAGCAGTTCCAAACGGTTGCAGTGGCGCCGCTCTACGCGGATGGTCGATCCCTCGGCGAAGTTGCGCGGACCACATTCAAGCCCATCGAGTACGAAGTGAATGCCGAGATCGGCAAGCGCACGCTCGAAGGCTGCATGCTATTGCCGCACGACTACGAATCCGGTCGTCGCTATCCAGTGATCGTCGAAGTGTATACACCTAGGTCAATGCGCGTTCATTATCTAAGGCCATTCTGCGCCTCACTCCTCAATAGTCTACTGCATCTGGCGAACGGTGAACGCTGCGGCACCGTCGCAAGAGCGCACGGCAAATCTAGGAATGCACGCACTCGTACGCCACCAAACGAGACCTGAGTTTCGCGATCGCGGCTCCCAACTCCGCACGGGCGCTCGGCGAAGCTGGCAACTTCCGCCTGAGAAGCTGATCCGCGGCGTCATGAGCCATGCGCGCTTTCTTGTAGTACTTTCGCTTGGTCGCTGAGTCGTGGGCCTGGCTGGACAGGTCCATGAACTCGAGGGCGCTTCGAAGATTCTCCGCGATGGATTCGTTGGTGCCTCGCTGTATCACGAGTAGCTCTGGAGTGTATTGCACTCGGCTTCTCCAGCGGCGTTGGCGGCAATCAGCCAAGTACGCAAACGATTCTCCACAATACGGATCGACAACCAGTGTGCGCGCTTCCGCCAGCTTTAGATAGATAAATATATTTGGAACGTGGGCACATCGATCTGCGCACTGATCGCTGGGGATCGGCTGCAGATGTCAGCCGCTACTTTGGCCGATAGCTTTTGTTGCGTGCCTCGAATGCGCGGATCTCTCGTTCCGCATCGCTACGGCTAATGCCGTAAACCTCCTGAATCGCGCCGAGCAGCGAGGCTCGCTTGCCGGCGATCGCTTGCAATTGCTGCCCATCGAGCTTCAGCCAGCGCGCCTTCACCGTACCCTGGAACTGCGCCCAGTTGCTCTCTACCAAGATCCAATCCATATAGTCATCACAGCTCGAAGAAAAGGGCGCGCAGCCTACTACTGTTCACAACAACTTGCTTGGGTGTCTCCAACAGACTTGGCGTAGCCAGCCACCTACGGCGCGATTTATTCATTTATTCGTATCTATTTTGCCCGCCAGGGCGCACACTGCTTCGAGATTGCGGAATCGTCCGCATCTGGTGGCGAACAATCTCCGGCCACCACCCGCGCAGCGCTACGTATCGCTCGAGACGTGGCTCAACCTGCCCTCTCCTCGCGCGCATCCAATTTCCTTCATCAGACTGCCAGAGATTTCATGAACATTTTCAGACTGCATTGGAGCGTCGTTCGCGCGCCAGCCCGAGCGAGCGGCATCGCGCAGCGACGACCGCCCGCAACAATCCGACGAATCGATCTCGAACGCATCGGAACTTCCGCAGGTCACTGGAGCATTCCTTCTATCTCGAATGCAAACATCGCTCCCCAGGTCGACGAGGACTGGCGCCACCGTGTGCTGGCGGCACGAGGCGAGCAGATTCACAGTGCAAACCTGCATCGGAACGATCGCAGCGCTATAGCAATTCTAGATGCGAGGGGCATCGTGATTTCGTGGCACGACAACTTGCCACGTGCTCGTCCCTACGATCCAGGCGTCCTGAGTCGGCATGTGTCGCAATTCTATTTACCTGATGATGTCGCATTGCACGTTCCCGCGCGCCACCTAACGATCGCGACTAAGTATGGCGTGGATACGCAGCGCGGTTGGCGACGCCGCCCCGCCGGAGAAACATTCTGGGGAGTGACGATCATGCAGAGCATCCTGCTGAGCGATGGCGAACTGCTGGGGTATTCGCACGTGACGCGAGTCCTGCGCGCGCCGGCACGACATCTCGCCCGCCCACTTCAAGCAGGACCACAGCACACCACAGGTCTCGCCATACCGGCGTAGTGACGACATGAGGTCGCAGCAGCGCACGAATCAGCAGGAGACATTGCAACCGGGCATCGTCGTGGAACTGTCCAGAACGAGCGGCGATGAACAATTCATCTGCTCCCTGGCGGACTGGAATTTCATCCGCGATCTTGGTCGGACGTTCGGGTGGAACGCCACAGGAACCACCTACCTGCCCCAGCATGGCGAGCGCGCGCGACTCAACCCGATCAAGCATGATTATCAGCCCGGCGACAGTCAGGACAGCAAGCGTGTCGAAGCCGATGACGGCGCGCGATGGGCGGCTGCGCTGCACCGAGCGAGACGGTCGCCGTTCATCGCAGGTATGCTTCGAACGCACGTCCAACTGCAGGGCGCGAGCGGGACGATCGCCGAGCAATCGTTGCATGCACAGTTGCAGACCTTCAGCGAATTTGCTCGTCGCGGAGCATTCACCATCGCGTTGAGAGATTCGCAGTAAGCACGGGCCTCGAAAGAAAATCGAGCGCGCGCGTCAATCAGCATGTATAGTGACTTCGGCTCGTAACCTTTCTCTTTATCTTAGTCTGGGTCACCGCCGTCCGGCGCTTCCCGACCACTCGATCTAAATCGAATCGTTCTCGAACCTCGGTGGCAGCTTCATTGGCGCTGTCATATCCACTAACGTTCTTTCGATTCGATCGAACGCATTCTTTTTTGGAGAGTTACGAATGAGCAAGATCTACGTTGGCAATCTGCCCTTTTCAGTCACGGAAGACAGCTTACGCACGCTGTTTTCACAACACGGCGTGGTCGAGTCGGTTGCATTGATCAATGATCGCGACACCGGCCAACCTCGCGGATTCGGATTTGTCGAAATGCCTCGCACCGACGCAGCACGCGCCATTCAGGGCCTGAACGGCCAGGATATGGGCGGCCGCGCACTCAAGGTGAATGAGGCGCAGGACAAACCTCGTGGCGGCGGCAGTCAACGACGCTGGTGATTCGGGATGGCCCGGGACTTCGGTCCCGGGCCATCACTCATAGGCGAAGTGCGGAGCCCGCTCACCATGATCAAGCTTGATACGTTATCGATCGAACAGCCTTTCCGCGTCGATCAGGTCGTTCGCGCACCCGCGCCGGACGGCGGCGATTCGATGTGGCACCGATATGTGATTTCCCAAGGTGCGAATACCATCGCCGGACTACGAGCAGGCAAGCATGTAGATGTACTTTCGCAAGTCGAAGCGATGGTGGAGCGTTTGAATCTACGCCGCATGGGCAAGAGACCGAGATAACGACTCCTGGATCTCGGAGAGGAGCCCGCTACGTTAAAGCGCCGGCTGCGGGCGGTACAGACCGTGCAACTCTGCGCCGCTGCTCCTCGTGCAGCTGAGCAACAGTCAGTCGAGTCTGGGTGGCAATTACCGTGAGGAGCAGGTGGTCCGGTGAGCGCGGCAGGCGCAACGCGTGCAGCCGCTCCCAGATTTCGATGCGTTCGCGCGGCTCCTTCACGGGCGATGACTGATCCTCCAGCTCGCTTTCCCGTAGCGCCGCGCGTTCCTGCTCGGCTCTTTGAACTTGCAGGCGTCGCTCCACAGGACTGTCATGGAGAATGGTCGACGGCTGGTAAGGCTGTCTATCGAATGTCATCGTCGTACTCCTTTGCGCTACTTGGTTCGCTCGCTCCAGCTGCGCGCCTCGACCACATAGAGCAGGCAGACAGTGGTGACTGCAACGTTTCTCAACTCGCTGCAGTGTGCGCGTATCCGCCGCGTTTAGATAGGTAAAAATTCTGTGTGCCGCGTTCTTGCGGCGTTTCTTCTTTTCACATGTTGTTCAGAAAGGAACGTGCCAGCGGCCCAGCGCCAAAAGAATCGGCGGCGCGACGTTTTTATGTATCTATATGTGCCAGCCAAGCGCATAGTAGCCGCAGCTCGGCCATGCTTACTCTGGCCCGACTATCGCATCCGCATTGACACGGCGGCCGCACCCCTACCGTCTCACTCAAGCGGAGCTATCCATGCTGAACCACCTATCGCGCCGATTGCGTCGTCTACTGAAAGCAGCCAGGCGCTCGATCTCAGTATCCCCGGAATCACAGCGCGCAGGCCAACACCCTCACATCCGACTGCCGATCGCAGCCATGACTCGCCCGCATCCTGGACCGCAAGCCTGGCCGCAACGCCTGTTGATCAGGCAAGGCGCCCGCATGCACGCGACCAGCCTGGAGCGTGGTGATCATTGCTCGATCGCCATCCTGGACAGCCGCGGAATGGTCGTCGCCTGGCATGACAGCTTGCCTGGCGCGGCAATGTTCGATCACAGAGTCATCGGCACTCACGTGTCACAGTTCTATCCTGCAGCGGATGTGGCGCTCCAGCTAGCCGATCGGCAGCTGAAGCTCGCATCCATCCTCGGCGCGGATACCCGCGAGGGATGGTATCGCCGTGCTAACGGCTCGGCCTTCTGGGGGGTTACTGTGATCGAGGCGCTGCAGCTGAAGAACGGAGAACTACATGGCTATTCCCATGTGACACGCCACTCGCGAGATCCTCGGGGACGCAGCCACATGGCCGCGCGGCGCATCTCTCGACAATTTTTCATGTGCGCTGGTGTAGCTGCGGCTGCGTGAGATGAAGAAGTGGGCACGTTGTGAAGCCGTTGCTGTAGGTCATTGCTGCGGAAGCGAGATCCCACTACCGCCGTATTTCGCTTGTTACGAGCGCCGCCCGGACTCGACGTTGCAGATAACACTCGTCGCGCCGGCCCCTCACCTCCAACCTGAAGAGTACCTTGAACAAAACCCCAAACTACAAGCAGCAGAAAAAGCGTCGCGAAGACATGCAGAAGAAGAAAAACGAAGAAAGGCAGCGACAGCAGGCGGCGCGCAAGGTCTCGGACTCTCCGCCACCGAAACCCTGAGCGCACAGCTCGGGCAGGTTGCGCCGGAGAGGGCCCCATCCGGCGAGCAAATCATCGAACGCGTTCGACAGCTCCTCTACCATGTTCGGCCTTCAGCAGTTCGACTGCATCGGCCGCCACCGCCCCGCCGAGGCCACTGCTCAAGGAACAAACATCGGCGCCTCGCCCGCCGGACCGAGTGCGCAACAGGAACTTCGCCTCCTGCCGGCCGTTAGTTCGCCACACGGGAGGTTCTCCATGCGGTCATCTCGATCTCAGCCATCCGCGAGGACCTCTCCATGTTCAAACCATTTTCATTCTCGACCGCGCTACTTGCCGGACTACTCACAGTCACCGCGGTGAATGCGCAGACGACCGAGCCGGCAAGCAAGCGCGAAGCGGCCGACAACGCCAGAGCGAACGCGACAGACCGGAACACGGATGCGAAGACGCCGGTCGATCAATCGAACGACAAGGACGCGATTGAAGTGACCGCCGGCATTCGCAGAGCCGTGCTGGACGACAAGTCGCTGTCCACGTCAGCGCACAACGTCAAGATCGTTACCGATGGAGATGTCGTAACCCTGCGCGGTCC
This sequence comes from Steroidobacter agaridevorans, assembly GCF_009932555.1. Taxonomy (GTDB): domain Bacteria; phylum Pseudomonadota; class Gammaproteobacteria; order Steroidobacterales; family Steroidobacteraceae; genus Steroidobacter; species Steroidobacter agaridevorans. Next base: position 13,403 of record NZ_BLJO01000003.1, on the reverse strand, counting down.
GGTTGAGAGCGCCGACGAGAAGAAGCGCGTCGAAGCGTTGGCGATGAAAGCAGCGACAGGCAAGCAGGTACGCAACGAAATTTCCATTGCGCGCTGAGCTCGAAGCGCCCCTGAATTTTTTTAACATCGAGGAATCTTGTATGAAGAACGCAGTCTATGGCATCGCCAGCACCCCTGAGCAGGCCGAATCCATTGTCACCCGGCTTCAATCGTTGGGTATCCAGACTTCCGACATCTCGGTTCTTTTTCCGGACAAGGCCGGCACGCGCGACTTTGCCCATGAAAAGAACACGAAAGCCCCCGAGGGCGCGACCACCGGCGGACTCGCGGGTATGGGCGTCGGCGGCACCTTGGGCCTGCTTGCGGGCATCGGCGCGCTGGCAATCCCCGGCGTCGGGCCTCTGATAGCTGCCGGCCCCATCATGGGCGCCCTCAGCGGCGCCGCCGTTGGCGGAGCAACGGGTGGCCTCATCGGCGCCCTCGTCGGACTGGGCATTCCTGAGCTGGAGGCCAAGCAGTACGAAGGGAAGGTTCGGGCAGGCAATATTCTGATTTCTGCGCACACGGAGAGTGGCGACGAACGGTCGCGTGCTAAGCGAGCGCTTGAAGAAGCCGGCGCGACCGACGTGAGCTCCACAAGTGAAGCCAGTGTTCCCAAGAACTCGCGCGCCTCTGCAAGAGTCGTCCGGCCGGAATTCAGTGGCGAGGTGACTCGGGGCTCCAGCGACGCGAGCGCGACCAGTGCCGATGAAGTCGATGACGGGCGCGCAGCGACCAACAGTGATCGGCCGGCTATTCCGACAAATTCGACCCGGCGCCCGCTGTAAACACAGCAGCGACAACCAAGTCGGAGCGCTGGAGGCGCTCCGACTGCGGGGCTCCCCTGACCCAGCACGCATTTGTTATATGAAGCGGCGTGCCGCCGCTCGCTCCGCCCTTTTGACTTTCTTCGCCGCACGCTTCTCGTCGAAAGTCCTTGTCGGCTTTTTCTTCTGATCTTTCTTTCGGTCCTGCCCCTTGCTCACGTGTTCACCCCTTCAATCATTGATGCATGCGGCGCTTCAGTGATGCTGACAACAGCCTGCAGTGTGTAATCAATGTCATACGGCGTCCGTTCGCCAACGAACATAGTCCACGTGAGACCTGGTGCACGTAGAGCGCTCCTCGCAGGAACTTTCCCCCAGACAAGTGATTGATTCAGCATTCGCTGTGCTGATTGCCGAGACGAAAACACGCTGGACCTTGCACCGTCGCGGAGAAAACCATGACGTTGGACCAGATGCTCGCCTTCGCGATCCTCACGGGCATGATGGCGCTATTCGTCTGGGGACGCCTGAGATATGACCTGGTCGCCGGTCTCGCCCTATTCGCTTCGGTAGTCGTCGGCGTGGTGCCCGTCGAGGCTGCTTTCAGCGGCTTTGGCGACGATATCGTGATCATCGTGGGCAGCGCGTTGCTGGTCAGTGCGGCAGTGGCGCGCTCCGGCGTCATCGAGGCCGTCCTGCATCCACTCGCTCCGAAGATCACCTCGACGCGTGCGCAACTCGTCCTGCTGGTCACCACCGTGACCGTGCTGTCTGCATTCGTAAAAAACATCGGCGCACTTGCGATGATGCTTCCAGTGGCTTTCCAGATGGCCAAGCGCTCCAAAACCTCGCCATCGGTGTTTCTGATGCCCATGGCATTCGGCTCATTGCTCGGCGGACTCGCAACCCTGATCGGCACCTCGCCGAACATCATCGTTTCGCGCTTGCGTTCCGAAATCACGGGCGCGCCGTTCGCGATGTTTGACTTCGCACCCGTCGGTGTCGGGCTCGCCACAGCAGGGATCGCGTTTCTCGCAATCGCATACCGTTTGCTGCCGCTCGATCGCGCAGGAGCATCGACGTTGGCCGAAGCCATGGATATTCATGACTATCTCACCGAGGGCCGTGTACGGGCCGAATCAACGATTGCCGGCAAGACAATGGCCGACCTGCGTGGATCCGCAGGCCCGGAGGTCGTCGTGACCGCTGTCGTTCGCGACGGCCAGAAAACATCGCCGCTGCCCGATATGGTGATGCGAGAGAACGATATCGTGCTTCTGCAAGGGGAGCCGGCAGCTCTACAGCAAGCGGTCGCGCGGTTGGACCTCGAACTGGAAGGCGAGGAACGCAGCACGAGGAGCGACAAGGCCAATGAGGAGATCGGCGGTGTCGAAGCGGTGATCGGTCCTGACTCGCTGCTCATCGATCAGGCTGTCGGAAGTCTGGCTTTGCATGCCAGATTCAAAGTGAATCTGCTCGCGGTGAGTCGCAGCGGCCAGCGCTTCACCGAGCGGCTGCGTGATATCAAGCTTCGTGCGGGAGACATCATCGTCCTGCAAGGTTCGCTCGGCGGCATGCCCGCGCTATTGCGCGATCTGGGCTGTCTGCCGCTAGCAACCCGCGAGATCAGGCTCGGCAGTGTCCGTCGCGGTGTGATCCCGATTGCAGTTCTGGCGGGCGCGATGTTGCTGGCAGGCACCGGTCTATTGCCAGTCGCGCTGGCGTTCTTCGGCGCCGCATTGCTCGTGGTGTTGTTTGGCTCGCTCTCGTTGCGAGAGGCCTATGCGACCGTCCAGTGGCCATTGCTCGTCATGCTCGGCGCTCTGATCCCCGTCAGTGAAGCGATTCGTACGACGGGGGGCGCGGATCTCATTGCGATCGGGCTCTCGAACATCGCTCATTCACTGCCTCCATACGCAGCGCTCGCCTTGATCATTGCAGCAGCCATGGCGCTGACACCGTTCTTGAACAATGCCGCGACCGTGTTGGTAATGGCGCCGATCGCTGTGAGCTTCGCCGGCCGTCTTGGCTTTCAGCCCGATGCATTCCTCATGGCCGTTGCTGTGGGAGCGGCTTGTGACTTCCTCACACCGATAGGGCACCAATGCAACACGCTCGTGATGGGACCGGGTGGATACAAGTTCGGTGACTACGCTCGCCTCGGCGCGCCGCTGTCTTTACTTGTGATCGTGCTGGGCGTGCCACTCATCATGATGACATGGTCATTGACGCGATAGCCGCTTGAACGATGCGGCATATGTGCGTCACCGCACCGAGGGCGACGCGGCGCTGGCGCATTCTGGGTAGCCACGTTCAGTGAAACATTGCGAGCACAAGGACATGAACTGCGAAGAAAGGAATGGACCCAATGACCGGCCCGCCCCGAAAGACGCATCGCCAACTCATGGCGCTGAGCCCCAGGCGGAACGTGCGGCAGACACCCCGTTACCGCTTGCTCACATCGACGCGCTTGCCGTCTCCACGCTCTCGAGCGAGGCACTGACACGCTACCAGGCGTACAAAGCGGTGCTGCTCGCCCGCGAACAGGACGAAGCAGCCATCCTCTCTACACTGACCCTCTTCGTGCAGGATCTCTCCGATCGCCGATAATGCCCACTACTGTCGCATCGGAACACCCTGCAAGCACGCATGCGCCTGGAGCAGTCGCGAGTCACATCAGCGAAAGCGACGGCTCGCATACGGCCGACTTGAAAGACGTGCTCGTGGCACATCAGAACGCTTCCACGAAGCGCGCGCTATGGCAGCTCGTGAACACATTCCTGCCGTACTTTCTTTTGTGGTTCGCGATGTACTGCGTACTGGAGATCTCCCTGTGGCTCACTGTGCCGCTTGCAGCTCTATCGGGCGTGTTGCTGGTGCGCATTTTCATCATCTTCCATGACTGCACGCACGGGTCCTACTTTCGTTCCCGGCGCGCGAACGACATTGTCGGTTTCATAGCTGGCGCCTTGACGTTCAGCCCGTACCAGCACTGGCGCTGGGAGCACGCCATTCATCACGGCAGCGCCGGCAATCTCGATCGACGCGGAACCGGCGATGTATGGACCATGACGGTCCAGGAATATCTCAGCGCATCGCGCCAGCGACGTCTTCAGTACCGGCTAACGCGTAATCCACTGATATTGTTCGTGCTCGCGCCGCTGTTCGTCTTCGTGATCAAGCAGCGTTTTGCGTCCGCAAACGCGCAACGGCGACAGCGCCACTCGGTGTGGTGGTTGAATGTGACACTGCTGATCAGCACGACGCTGCTGAGCTCGATATTCGGCCTGGCCTCTTACCTGCTCATTCAATCGATCGCCATGACCGTGGCTGGCGCCGCCGGCCTGTGGCTCTTCTATGTCCAGCATCAGTTCCAAGGTGTCTACTGGGAACGCAACGACAAGTGGGACTTCACGGCAGCCGCGCTGCGCGGCAGTTCCTACTACAAGCTGCCGAAGGTGCTGCAATGGATCTCAGGGAACATCGGCTTTCATCACATTCACCATCTCAGCCCGCGCATTCCCAATTACAACCTGCAGAAGTGCCACGAAAGCGACCCGAGATTCGCAGCGGTCACCTCGCTGTCGCTGCTGTCGAGTCTGCAATCCCTCAAGTTCCGCTTTTGGGACGAGCAGGCCAGGCAGCTCGTCGGCTATGCGCACATTCGCAAGCTCGAAGCGAGCCGGCGCGCGAACAACACGTCGAGCTCCGCACATCCACCCTCTGGAATCCAGTCCGCGCAACGGCCGGCAACAGGCGATCGAACTCTTTCTTGACCACGGCGTAACATTCGCAGGTCCTAGCTTCCAGACCCACGCGATCGAGCACCTTGATGCGGCCACGGCTGTACTTGATCAGTCCGGCGCTTTGCAGATTGCCTGCCGCCTCCGTCACGCCTTCACGACGCACGCCCAACATGTTGGCGATCAATTCCTGCGTCATCACCAGCTCCGTGCCGACCAGACGATCCAGACTCAGCAACAGCCAACGGCACAGTTGCTGATCGAGCGAGTGATGCCGGTTACACACCGCGGTCTGCGCCATCTGCGTCAGCAGCGCCTGCGTGTACCTCAGCAGCAGATGCTGCATGGGTCCACCGAGCGTGAATTCTTCTTTGAGAAATTTTCCGGACCATCGGTAGCCGTAGCCAGCGCTCTGCACCACCGCCCGGCTCGGCGTAGTTTCGCCGCCCATGAAGAGCGACACGCCGATGACCCCTTCGTTGCCGACCACGGCGATTTCCACTGAAGAACCGTCCGCCAACGTATAAAGGAGCGAAACGATCGCGGTCGTCGGAAAGTACACTGCCCGCTGACGACTACCGGATTCATATAGAGCTTCGCCCAGCGGCAGCTCGACGAGTTTCAGATTTTTGCTCACGCGCTCCAGATCCTCCGCCGGCAACGCGGCCAGCAGATAGTTCTGATGAGGATAGTGAGCTGGCGTCATCGTGAGGCCTTGATGTATATGCTCCGCACTACGGATCTGTGCGGTATCGTACACACATTCACGTCGACGCAGCGGCGAATCGTGAAGTACCGTGTACGATGAAGCTTTACAGCAGCGACGGCTGGCAAACGCGGCGTTGAAGATGGGCCGCAGCGCCTAGTGGACGCCGTTTACAGAGCGACCCTCCGACAAATCCCACAGAAACAGCCAAAGCGTCTGCACGACCTGCTCGTCATCCTGTCCGTCCGCGATGAGTGCATTCCGGTACGCCGTGTAGCGAGCTTGCGCAGGACGCGGGAGCGCCGCGTCAGCGACCTGATCGAGGGTCACGAGCTTTGCTGACAGACCGGCGCTCTCGGTATTCACGCTGGAGCACTCGCCAAGTAGCTGAACCCCTGCACTCGCCCGTCTCGAAGCACTACCGGTTGAATGTCGAAAAAGCCCAAGAACGCGCTTCCGTCGGACCGGCGCCGCCACCCTCGCCGCGTGATACGGCCATTGACAACCGCCGCACGCAAATCACGATACGGCTGTCGCTTTCCAACGTCCTCGGAGACATAGAACTGTGACAAATGACGGTCCACGACTTCCTCGGACGTGTAATCGCGCCCGTCCAGGCTGCCGTACCAGCAGACCACGACTCCCGTCTCGTCCAGCATGGCCAAAGAACTCGACTGCCCATCCGCGCTCATCTTCGTGTGTAGCCGTGCCCCGCGCTTTGACAACGCTCGTCGCCGCCACAACCGAATCTTCTCGGAGCGGCTGTCAGCGGGCTTGTCTTGATCCCACTTCGATATCGATAACGATGACCAACCTGGCGGCGAGTCGCTGGCGCCTTCGAGCTTCTGATCGGAGCCCTGCGTCGCGCCCGCCGGGATCAGATCGGGATTGCTGTCGGTAGAGATCGCGACAACGTTCTGCCGGTCGTCGCTTGGCATTGCCTGCCTGAATTTCATGTGCCCCTCCATATGAGAACCTTTCCGTACTGTGCGCTGACGGGCATCTGTCAATCAGTGCGCTAGCGAACATTGCGCTTCGACGAGCCGATTGCGGTACACGCGCGCTTAGCATCGCGAATCACTGCGCGACACCCACGCCAACAGCGCAAGGCCGAGTGCGCCCGAGACGACCGATGCCGCGAAAATCCCCGCCTTGGCGCTATCGATCAGATGTTGGTCGAACGCGCGACCGGCGATGAAGAGCGCCATCGTGAATCCGATACCGCCAAGCACGCTGCCGCCGGCCAGTACTCCCCAGCTCAGTCCGGGCGGACGTACTGCGATTCCCGTGCGAACGGCCAGCCAGCAAAACGTCAGTATTCCTGCTGGCTTGCCAACGACGAACGCGAAAAAGATGGTCGTCGTGAGCGACATCTCCAGATCGGTGAAAGCGATCGGCAAGCCAGCGTTCGCGAGTGCAAACACCGGCATGACGACGAAGCTCACCCAGGGATGCAAAGCAATCTCGATGCGTTCGACTGGAGGCAGCGTTTCGCGGGCGGCGATGGCCGCTACCTGCAGGGTTTCCCGATCCTTGGTATCGCCGCTCTCCGCCGCGGCATCCGGATGCGCGACCACCTTATCGAGTATCGCGTACAGCCGTTCATCACTCACCCATCTGCGAGCAGGTGTCAGCAGCCCGAGAATGACTCCCGCAATCGTTGCATGAATGCCCGAGGCATCGATGGCAAGCCAGACGAGCACGCCCATCACAAAATACGCCGGCATGCTGCGCACTCCTACCCACGCCAGGGCAGCTATGCCTGCGATACATACGACGGCGAATGCGACTGGCAACCAGGCGATCTGCTCGCTGTAACCAACGGCGACGACCAGGATTGCTCCAATATCGTCGACGATCGCCAGCGAGAGCATGAACACGCCCAGGGCCGGCGGGACCCGTCGGCCCAGCAGCGCAAGACAGCCGATGACGAACGCGGTATCGGTCGCCATCACAGTGCCCCACCCCGCGCCGCCGGCTTGGCCGGCTTGCAGCAGCAGATACAGCGTGGCAGGCATGATCATGCCGCCCAAGGCACCGGCGATCGACAACGCCGCTATGCGTGCATTGCTCAACTCACCGAGCACCAACTCGCGCTTGAGCTCGACCGCAACCAGGAAGAAGAATCCCGTCATCAGGGCATCGTTGATCCACTCTCGTAGCGAGCGTACGAACTCGATCGGGCCAAGGCGCAGCCCGACCGGCGACTCCCAAAATCCAGCGAAGGTGTGCGCCCAGGGAGAATTGGAAAGCACGAACGAAATGAGCGCGGCAACCAACAAAACAACGCCGCCGAGCGTCTCGATGCGCAGGAACCTGCCGAACGGATGGGTCAGCCGGTCTACAGGCTCTGACGGCAACCTGGCCAGGTCCGAAGTGAGCCGGCTTTCGTTCATGCTCACTGGGCAGGCGCCGAAGCGCGATGCGGGATGTAACTGTAGCTGGGGAGGTTGCTGCGAATCCGGGCCATCTTGGATGCAGATGGGATCGGATGCAATCCTGTCTCTGCAGTGGCGAATACTGAGCCGCCAGCGCTCCGTTGGGTACCGCGCCGACGGCAGCGGGGTTCCGGCGCACAGTTGCGAGGTCATCCACCACCGGAGCACTCATGCGTCGCACTACAATCGGAAGCCGCTGGCATACGCCGGGCCGACGCTACGCAGGCGACTGGCGCCAGAATCCATGGATCAATGCCATGTGCAACGCCTTGCACACCCGGAGCGGAACCGGAACCAGCTCCACCGCACCAGACGATGCATGGTCCGCCGTGGACGGCAAGCCCGCCGACTCGCCTGGGCCAGACGATCGGCAGCAAAGAGCTGCTGTGAGGATTTGGGAAAATGAAGGCGGCAGTCTTGGCACTCGTCCGGAGCGCACCCTCAGTTACTGAGCTTGTGCGCCGTCCGCCGCGTCGATGCCTGTTCGGCGCGACGATGCCTCGGCTCGGACAATGGACCCAAAGCCCGCTGGTACATGTCGTTTGCTCCTCGATAGCATGCGCATGACGCCAGCTCGAGCGCAGGCCCGTCCAGAATAGTGACGGCGCCACGTCGGTAATCGATCAAACCTTCCTCTCGCAACGAGTTCGCGGCGTTCGTGACTCCCACCCGCCGCACGCCGAGCATGTGCGCCAGAAATTCCTGGGTGACATGAAACTGATTACCGCGCACCTGATCGCGATTCATCAGCAGCCGCCGTGCCAGACGCGCTCGCACTTGGTGGTAGTGCGAACAAGCCGTCGTCTGGGCCAGTTGTCCCATCAGCACGTACATGTAACAGTTCAGCCGCCGGCGCAGAGCAATGTTCTCGCGCAAATGTCGCTGGAATACGGCGGCACCGAGCCGCCACGCCGTGCCAGACCGCTGGACTATCGCATACTGTGCGGATGTATCGACGCCCAGGATGAGCGACGAACCCAGCATGCCCTCGTGACCGATGCTGCCGACCTCCAGACGCGATCCGTCGCGCAGCGCGGTTACCAAGGAGATGATGCCATCGGTCGGGAAATACACGTGTTCTATCCGCTCATCCGACCCGCAGATAATCTCCGCGGAACACAGCTCGACCCGCTCAAAGTCCGCAAACAAGCGCTGCCGATCCGGCCCGGTCAATGTCGCCAGCAGACGGTTCTCGCCCGCACTTTGTTTGAAAGAATGCAATGAGTTCTCGGCTACGGCCGGAAGATGTTTCAGCCTCGCGTTGAGGGTATCTCCGCCGGCGTCAGCGCGATGTACGTTGGCGCACACCCGAATGAATATTCCCAGCTGGCCGGCGATTACCCATCGCGCACTCGACCTGTGTGCGCAAACGCACCGAGATCCCGGCCGGGCAGCGCGCCAGAGCATCGTTTCGCCGTACCCCCATGCACATGTGGCGTTGGATCGGATGCGATCAGATAACACTGCCCGCCCAGGACGCGGCAGCATTGGCGCTGCTCGCGAATGAGGCTGTAACCAACGCATACGAGCATGCATTTGCGAATGAATCCGTGGCCTGACCACGGTGGCGCTCCTGGCTGTGGCTTTATCTCGCCCAGCTCAATTGCTCGAAACGCTCGATGTGGGAGATAGAGACATTGGGATGGGCACGCGGGTCACCGTTACCATCGCCGCCCGCGGCTCCACGCGTACTGACGATCACTCGTCGCGACTGAGCTTGAACTGCCTGACGAATCGATAATCGACCGCCGTGCCGAGTCCGAGCTCCGTTGCTTTGTGCCGAACCGATGCAGGATCACGATGCAACCGCGTTGCCAGCTGCATCACGCACTCGTCCGCATGTTGCCAGCTTCTAACCGTCTGGCCGTGCAGGAACGATCTCAGCTCCACGATCTCGTGCTCCTGCCATTCCCCTTGCGACCGCGCAACCGATCGGCGGTGCAGCTCAGCCGCCTCGTCGTCGCGGATAGCCTGTGTCAACACTTCGATCAAAGTGGCCTTGTGTTCCGACGGCAGCTCGCTCGTGATCACGATCCGAAGGGCGGCATGCAACGCCGCCAACCGATCTGGTTTCATATCCTCGGGCACGGTCAACTCCCGGGCACGGCCACGCACGCCGCCTCTTGCTTGCGAAATCCCGCTTCACACGACCAGTCGTCTCCCGCGTAACCGATGAAGGCATTGGCTGGGACACGCACGGCGACACAACCGGCACCTTGCTTGCGGAAGCCACGCTCGCAGCGCCACTCACTGCCGCGATCATCGAGATATGCGTTCGTCGGGACGACTATCGGCGAGCACTGGTTGTCGATCCGCTGAAAGCCGCGCTCACACTTCCAATCATCGCCGGCGCGAACCAGATATGCGTTGGCAGGAACTTCGATCGCGACACATCGATCCTGCGTTTGTCTGAAGCCTCGATCGCATTGCCATCCGAAGCCGTGAATCGAGTCGAGCAAGTAGGCATGTGCCGGCACCTCGCCTTTCACACAGGATTCGCCGACCGCGCGGTATCCGCGATTGCAGCGCCAGCCCTGATCGTAGCTGGAGTCCACGGCATAACCGTTCTGCGGCACCCGTACGGGCGTGCATCGCTGATTGTCATTGAGGTATCCGCGATTGCAGCGCCAAGAAGTCCCCCGTGCATCTAAATATGCGTTCGCCGGGACGACCACTGCGATACAACGTCCCTCCGTCTCTCGATAGCCGCGCGCACACTCCCAACCGCTGCCATAGGCTCTCGGACGGGCATTCTCCGGAATCGAGGAAAGAGAGCTTTGCGCCTGAGCGCTGGCGGCAGCCGCAACGAGCAACAGCGCCGTACATTCAGCAACGATCCGAGTAATCACCCAAAAGCGCAAGAGTTTCTCCAAGATACGAACCGGCCCCCAGTGTGCGCGCTTCGGTCACCTTTAGATAGATAAATATATTTTGTGCGCGGATCTCTCGTTCCGCCTCGCCGCGTTCTGTCTGGCGCGTTCGTGGGGGCTGTTTCGAACTAATACACATCGCTGCGCATTGACAGATTGAGACTTCGCAGGGCACCACACATCGTGGGGACGCGAAGCAAATGAGCTGCAGACATGCCGTCAGACGATTCCGATCACCGCATCGACCAGCTACTGGAATTGGCGGGGCTGGACCCCCAAACCAGTTCCTCGATCCTTGCGCGGAGAGTTCTGGAGAGCATCAACTCCCGGCCACCACCGCTAACGGATACTGAATTCGGTGAACTATTGCAGCAGATCTCCGAGCGTCCGCCTAACGTGTGATAGTGGCCCAGTACTTTCATCATCGAAGGCTGTGTTCAACCTGGTCTGGAGCGCTCGCTACATAGCTGAACCCCTGCACGCGCCCGTCCCGAAGCACGACCGGTTCGATGTCGATAGTGCCCCAGAATGCGCTGCCGTCGGGCCTGCGGCGCCACGCTTGTCGAGTGATTCGGCCTTCGATGACAGCGGCACGCAAATCACGATCCGGCTGTCGTCTGCAAACCTCCTCCGAGGAATAGAACAACGACAGATGGCGGTCGACGACTTCCTGGGAGACGTAATCGCGCCCATCTGGACTGCCGTACCAGCTGACCACTGTGCCCGCTTCATCCAGCATGGCTAACGACGCTAACGAATTTGATTGCGCATTCGCGACCATCGTCATGTGCAGCCGCGCACCGCGCTTCAACAGCGCCCGTCGCCGCCAGGATCGAATCTTGTCGGAGCAGCCGTCAGCCGCCGTGAGTTGATCCGATTTCGACGGTATCGCAACCCCCCACTCTCGTTCGTCGCTCGGCACCGCTGGCTCGTGTTTCATACGCTTCTCCATATGACACCTGCCGGTACTATGACTTAGCGGCGCCCGCCTCTCGGTGCGCCAGCGAACATTGCGAAGCGCATGCGCTGCAAGGAGATGTCATGCCACAGGCCAGCAAGCAGAACCGCAAGCTGAACATCGTTCTAATTTTTTTCCGACGATTTCGGCTATGGAGACGCGGGCGTTTATGGCGGAGGCGAGAATCGCGGCATGCCGACACCGAATCTCGCCGTCCGGCAATTGAAGGTGTGCGCGTTGGGTCTTGCCGAATTGCTCGAAGCGCTGCGCGGCGCCTGTGAATATGAATGCAATGAGCAGCCCCATCGCCCGTAGACCGCACCGTCGATTGCACCTACGCCGGCGATGGACTGCTCGCCATCCCTGCGGAGTCGCGCCCGACCGAGCCACCACCCGATGCGCAAGCACAACAGCACGCCAAGAACCGGGGACCGTGTGCGTGTAGACCTAGGTAAAGGACGTTGTCGACGCACTGAGTGAAAGCCGACCTGCGGGCGGCAGGCCGCGGAGCGCCGAAGGACTCCAGGGACAGCACAGCGGGCGCATCGATGGCGGCTCCCGGCGAGTGATGATCAGAGCCTCATCGACGCGAGCTCGAGGGGCGACACCGGTTGCGGGCTCACGCCGGGTATGCAATTTGGGCGTACCCCCCAAGCGCGTAAGCCATTGTCGCCAAACACCTTCTGGTTCGTGAAGGGGTAGTATTTCGCGCTCGCCTCGCAAGCTGTCCTATTTTCACTGCCACCCTTCTCGACTTACCGTAACTGGATCCGTACCATCTGCGCCCGCTGGTCCAGGGACAGAGCTAATCGGGCTGCCCCGACCATTTCACCCTTTGCCCGCGACGCGCCCGTAGCTCAGCTGGATAGAGCATCGGCCTTCTAAGCCGGTGGTCGGGGGTTCGAGTCCCTCCGGGCGCGCCATCCGGCCGCTCTTTCTGTGCTCGAACTTCCTCCAACGACTAGTGTTCGCGCCGAGTTCGTATATACTCTGCGCCCCGCAGCGGCCAGGGCCCTCTTGCAGGGTCGGCGAGCGGGAGCCACTATCGATTGCAATGGTGGACGTAGCTCAGTTGGTAGAGCCCCGGATTGTGATTCCGGTCGTCGTGGGTTCGAGCCCCATCGTCCACCCCACTCGATGAAGCACTGGCCTTGCTGTGGCTGCGTTGGGTAGTTTGGAAAATTCTGTTACACTTTTACGTCTTCGTAGACGGCGCGGACATTCAGTCACTACGCCGCACACCACGATCACGTGGGCTGTTAGCTCAATTGGTAGAGCAGCTGACTCTTAATCAGTTGGTTATAGGTTCGAGTCCTATACGGCCCACCACTTTCCTGCTTTAGATTCCGCGACTTACGTTTTCGCCGCAGCGGAACAAACGCTGTCTCTATAAAAATAAGTGCACTTGCTGACGACCTCGTGCATTGCAACTAGATGATTTTCCCGATCACACCAACTGACGTTGAATCAGTTGGTGTGAGGCAGTCGCTGTTTCGATCGAGAGTTGCTCAGACGTGTCGAGATGCAACCTCGAGGACGCCCCGCTCAAAGCATGTCCGTGGCGAATTGAGCGTGACGCGGCCACAAGCAGCTGATACAACCCGCGGCGGTGAGATCGCCATCGATAGTCATCGAGAGCGATCAGGCTGCGATTCCTTTGAGCAGATCGGAGTGACGCCCTTCAATGAGGCATGAACCCGGCGGTGATTGTAATAGTCACGGAACTCTCGCAGCTTCCGTTCCAGATCTCGGCCACCCCAGAAGGGAACGTGATCCAGTGACTCTCGCTGCACGGTTCCGATTGGTGTCGGTGGCGGACGTAATTTGCACACTTCTGGCGGACGAAAATTGCACAGTCAGGCAGGGTTGCCGCTCCGTGAAC
>NZ_BLJO01000002.1:919031-944243 GCF_009932555.1 Steroidobacter agaridevorans | reverse complement strand
GTGGAAGCGCTGCAGGCCGAATACGACGCGCTGGGTTCTGAAATCGCAAATATCATCAAGAGCACCTCGTTCGGCGGTTCGACGCTGTTCAGCGCCGACGGCACGGCTGTGCCGGCCGCGGGCGCGGCTGCCGGTTTGCTGGGCACGGCGGGCGGCATCACGTTCCAGATCGGCGCCAGTGAGAACGAGACGATGGTGGTCGACGGTGAAACCGACCTGGAGGCTCTGTCGACTGCCCTGGATGCGGTGAGCGCGAACTACGCTCTGGCCGCTCCAGCCACCGGCACCGAGCTGACGGACGGCAACACCATCATCACGGACATCAACGACGCCATCGCGGCGGTCGGCACAGTGCGCGCGAAGCTGGGTGCTGCTTCGAACCGCCTCGACCACGTGTACAACAACCTCGGCAACATGATCCAGAACACGACCGCTTCCAAGGGTCGCATCATGGACGTGGACTACGCCCTGGAAACGTCGAACTCGACCAGCAAGCAGTTGCTGTTGCAGGCGGGTACGTCGGCCCTCAAGCAGAGCAGCAGCCTGTCGCAGCTGGTGATGTCTCTGATGCAGTAACAGTGAGCACGCCGCGGGTCCAAAGGACCCGCGGCACTCATTGAAACTGGTTGATTCCTGAATGGGAGGAGCCAACCGTGCGAACGGTTGGCTCCTTTGTAGGCGCGCCTATCTGGGGACGATATGGCAGTGGTGGAAAGAGTCGCCGCGATTGTTCAACCGCGAGTGATACAACAACAACGCAGCAGCGAGCGCAAGCCGCTGCCGACACCCGGTGAAACTCTGCTGCTGACGCTGGCCGATGCCGCCGGCGACGATCTGCTCGTGACCATGGCCAATGGCACGGAGCTGCGCCTGGTGGGATTGAACCGACTGAGCGGGGCCATGCGGCCCGGCGATACGTTATTGATGCAGGTCCTGGCGACCGAGCCGCACCTGGAGCTGGGCTTCCGCGAGGCGCCCAGTTCGAATGCCTCCAACGGCAACTCCTCACCGCCGCTGACTCAATTCAGAGCGATGCAATTGGATCAGGCCGTGCTGAAACAGATCGCGTGGCAGCTGCCCGATCCAGCAGCGCTGGCCACTGCGTGGCGCGCGCTTGCGCAAGAGCATTGGACTCGCCAGCCCGGAGAACCCTGGTCACGTCTCGCAGGAGAACAGTGGACCCGTCCACCTGGGGAACAATGGGCGCCGCCGACAGGCGAGCAGCGAGGCCGCGCGGCAGGAGAACAGTGGACACCTCCGCCCGGAGAGCAGTGGACGCGGTCGAGAGGAGAGCCCGGAGCCCGTCCGGCAGGAGAACCCTGGAAATCTTCAACCGGCGAGCAGTGGACTCGTCCGGCGACGGAGCCTTGGCCACGCGCACAGGATCTCGCAGGCGTCGATTCGCCGGGGGCGCGTGCGGGTACAGGTGCGTTGTTCCGTGAGCCGGCGTTCATGGCCAATCCCGCCGGCAATGAGCGATGGATATTGCCGGTCTACGCCTGGGCCGGAATGCAGTTGATGTTACGTCTGGTCGTTGCGATCGATCGAGCGCGTCGCAAGCCGGCACGTCGCGGTTTGCCGTTGGCGTTGCAGCTCGGGCTGTCGCCACCGACGTTGGGCGGCATCGTGCTGCACGTTCAATCCTCGGACGACGATGTGGAATTGGTCGTGGCCTGCGAGCAGCGTCCAAGCCTGCTCGCGATTCAGCAGGCGCTGCCGAGCGTCGCTTCGGCACTGAGTCGTGCCGGTCTGCGATTACGACGAGCCCAGGTTACGCAGGGCAACGCTGTGCTCAGCGTCGTGAACGAAAACTCATCGAGCATGCTGCCGCCGCATCTCGACGTCGAGCTGCCGTCGGCGGCATTGTTTCGAGCGGCGGCCGAAGCGGCGATCGTGATCCTGCAGCTGCGGCCGCGAGCAGACGTTAGCCCAGCGACCCGATGATGCTGATGTCCCGATGCTCCGGAATCTCGTTATACGAAAGCACCGCTAGCCCAGGAGCAAACAACCGGGCGTAGCGTGCGAGCAGCGGGCGAATCTGCGGCATCACGAGCAACAGCGGCGGCACCCCTTGCTGCTTCATCTGCTCGCGCATCACCGGCATGTTGGTCTGCAGTTGCGACAGCAGATTCGGATCGACCGGGTAGTTGTCCAGCGCGACCTTGCCCGATTGCGTCGCTTGATTGAGCGAGCCGAGCAGCATGTTTTCGAGCTCGCCGGTGAGGTTGAACGCCCGCATTTGCGGCGACTTGCCGAGGATCGAGCTCACGATCTGCCGGCGCAGGGCACAGCGGACCTCGGCGGCGAGCAGGATGGGATCCTTGGTCGTCTCCGAGCTTTCCAGCAACGTGGTCGCGATGGGCACGATGTCCTTCAACGACACGTTCTCCGCCAGCAGCAGCCGGAACACTTTCAACAGCTGGCTGTGAGTGAGCGCCTTCTCGACCGCCGCCGACAGCTTCGGCGACATCGCCCCCAGACGTTCGAGCAGGGCGGGCACGTCTTCGTGACGAATCAGCTCCGACAGATGCTCGCGCACCAGCTTGGAAACGTGAGTCGCAATCACACTGGCGCCATCGACGACTTGATAGCCCAGGCCCAGTGCATTGGCGCGCTCGGAGGGAGAGATCCAGATGACGGGCATGCCATAGGCGGGCTCGACGCCGGGAATGCCGTCGATAGCGCCGTAGACCTGCGCCGACGCGATCGCCATCAGCTTGTCCGACTGTATCTCGGCTTCGGCGATCACGCTGCCATTCAACAGGACGGAATATTGAGTCGGCGGCAGAGTGAGATCGTCGCGCACGCCAATCGGCGGCAATAACAGACCCATCGACTCGCTCATCTGTTGACGGATGCCTTTGAGCCGGCCATCGAGCGGTGCGCCTTGGCCGCGATCGATCAGACTCACGAGCTTGTAGCCCACGCTGACCGAGAGCGGCTCGACGAACGGCAGGCTGCGCCAATCCAGTTCCGGCGCCGGCTGCGCAATGATCGCCGCTTCGGTCGCCGCATTTGCATCGGGGGCTTCGGCGGCATGCTTGGTCATGCGCCAGGCGGCAAACGCCAGCACGGCTGCGAATGCAAGGAACGTCAGCCACGGCATGCCGGGGATCAAACCCAGCACCAGCATCATTGCGGACGCGCCCCACAGCACGCTCGGCGACGCGAGCATCTGCGAACCGACCTGCTGCTCGAAATCACCCGAGTCGCTGATGCGCGTGACGATGATGGCCGCGGCGGCCGACAGCAGCAGCGCCGGAATCTGCGCGACCAGGCCGTCGCCGATGGTGAGCAGGGCGTACAGCTTGAACGCCTCGCCGAACGACAGGCCGTGCATGATGGAGCCGATCAGTACGCCGCCGACCATGTTGATCAACAGGATCAGGATGCCGGCGATGGCGTCGCCGCGCACGAACTTCGACGCACCGTCCATTGCGCCATAGAAGTCCGCTTCCATCGCGACTTCGCGGCGACGCTGCTGAGCCTTCTCCTGATTGATCAGCCCGGCGTTCAAATCCGCGTCGATGGCCATCTGCTTGCCGGGCAACGCGTCGAGGGTGAAGCGCGCCGACACTTCGGAGATGCGCTCGGCGCCCTTGGTGACGACAGCGAAGTTGATGATCATCAGAATGATGAACACCACCAGGCCGACGACGAAGTTGCCGCCGATCACTACATGACCGAACGCCTCGATGACGCTACCGGCCGCATGCGTGCCTTCATGACCATGCAGCAGCACGACGCGCGTCGAGGCGACGTTGAGCGCCAGTCGCATCAACGTAGTGGCCAGGATGATGGTCGGGAAGATGCTGAAGTCCAGCGGCCGCCGGCTCGTGACGCTCACCAGCACCACGATCAGCGCCAGCACGATGTTGAACGTGAACAACACGTCCAGCAGCACCGGCGGCAGCGGCAAGATGATCATTGCCAGCAGCGCCATCAGGAACACCGGCACCGCCGCGCGATGCTGGCGGAGCGAGCGAACGGTGCGACTCAGGAAACTATCAGGAGCGGCGCTCATGTCCGGCTACCCCTCGAAACGTGGAAATGAAAGATCGCTGGGCAACGCCGGCAACACATTGCGGCGGCCCTTGCGGAATGCCTGGATCTGCAGCACATACGCCAGCACGCTGGCGACGGCTTCGTACAACGCCGCCGGAATCTGCTGATTCACCTGGCTGGTGTTGTAAATGGCGCGCGCCAGCGGCGGCAGCGTCACGACTTCGACGTCGTGCTCGATGGCCACAGCCTTGATGAACAGCGCCATCTCATCGACGCCCTTGGCGATGACGAATGGCGCTTGCGCACGCTTCTCGTCGTACTTCACGGCGACGGCGTAGTGCTCTGGGTTCACGATCACCACATCCGCGGTCGGCACGGCCTTGCGAACCGCGCCGCGCGACATCTTTTGCTGGATCTGGCGAATGCGCTGCTTGATTTCCGGCCGGCCCTCCTGAGTCTTGTGCTCTTCCTTGACCTCGCGCTTGGTCATGCGTTGCTCGCGCATGAAAACGAAGGTCTGAACGGGCAGGTCGATGATGGCGAAGATGATGAACACGGCGCACAGCGCCATGACACCGCCGAGCATCAGATCCGCACCGCCCTTGATCGCATCGGGCAGAGAGAGCGTCTGCAACTGCAAATAATCGGTGACGCTGCCGCGGGTGATCCAATACAAGGTTGCGATCAGCACCGTGGCCTTGAGCATCGAGGCCAGCGTCTCCAGCAAATGGCGCTGCGCGAACATGCGCTTGAAGTAGGAGAGGGGATTGAGCTTGTCGAAGCGTGGCTTCAGCGGCGTCAAGCTCATCACGAAGCCGCCCGGAAACAGCGAGCCGATGGCGATCAGCAACGGCAGGATCAACAGCGGCGCCAGCATCTTGAATAGCAGCACGATGCTGGCGGAGAACAGCGTCGAGTTCGCATTCTCCAGATCGCCGGGCTGGGGCATCGGCACGAAACTGCGCGCGAACAGATCGCGGAAGTCCTCCAAGTAACCCGGCATCAGGAAAACCGTCAGCTGCAGGCACAGGAAGATGCCGATCGCCGTGGTCCAGTCGCGCGAGCGCGCAACCTGGCCCTGCTCGCGGGATTTGCGGAGCTTTTGGGCTGATGCCTTTTCACTTTTATCGTCTTGCGAGGGTTCGGCCATGGCGTCACCCGGTCTTCAGGCGCAACAGCTCGAGCACCTGCTGCGTCAGTCGCAAATAGTGGCCGGGCACCACTCGCGCCAGGTAACCCAGCATGAACAGCCCGAAGATGATGATGGCCGAGAAGCCCAGTGAGTACAGGTTCAGTGCCGGCGCGATCCGGTTCAACAGGCCGAAGCCCATTTGCACGACCAGAGTGGAGAACACGATCGGGATGGCGAGCAGCAACGCGGCCGAGAAAACCCAGGCGACGTTGTAGGCGACATCACGCAAGGTGTCGATGTCCAGCGGCCCACCCACCGGCCAGGTGTGGAAGCTGGCGCCGATGACCTGCGCGAGCACCAGATGGCCGTCGATGGCGAAGAACACCATCACGCACAGCAGATAAATGAGCGTTGCGATCACGTCGGAGGAGGTGCCGGTCATGGGATCGTTCATGACGGCCATCGACAAGCCCATCTGCGACGACACCACGAAGCCCAGCATCTGCATCACCGCCATCGTCAGATGAAAGGCGAGGCCGAGCCCGAAGCCGATCAGCGCCTGATTCGCCGTCATGACCAGCGCCTGCAACGACAGCGGATCGATCGGTGTCACCGGCTGAGCGACGGGAATGAAGATCACCGCGAGCACGACTGAAAGCAGCACGCGCACGGTAATCGGCACCATGTTCTCGCCGATGATGGGCGCCGCGTTGAGCATGCCGAGCACGCGGCAGAACGGCCACCACACTGCGCTCAGCAGATTGGGAAGTTGCTGAAGGAGCACCGCTTCCATGGCAGCTTGTCTCAGCCGCCAGCCAGCTGCGCCGCGCCTCTGAACACGGCGACGCAGAAGTCCATCAGTTGCGCCGCCATCCAGTGACCGGTCAAGGCGACGGCCAGCAGCGTCACCAGCAAGCGAGGCAGGAAGCTCAGCGTCTGTTCGTTGATCTGGGTCGCGGCCTGGAACAAGCCGATGACCAGGCCGACCAGCATGCCGGGCACGACCAGCACGCAAACCAGCAGCATCGTCAAGCGCAGCGCGGAGCTGACCAGATCGGCGGCGATATCGGCATTCATCTGCGGGTCCGTCTCGCTAATAGGCCTGAATACTGCCGACCAGCGTCTGCACCGTCAGCGTCCAGCCATCCACCAGCACGAACAGCAGCAGCTTCAACGGCAGCGAGATGACCAGCGGCGAGAGCATCATCATGCCCATGGCCATGAGCACCGAGGACACGACCAGGTCGATGATCAGGAACGGCACGAACAGCATGCAGCCGATCTGGAACGCGGTCTTGAGCTCGCTGAGCACGAACGCCGACAGTTTCACCAGGAAGCCATGCTGCGTCGGATCGGTGATATGAGCTTCGCCGGCGAGCTGCGCCATCTGCGTCAGCGCACCTTTATGAGTCTGCGCCAGCATGAAGCGCGACAACGGCGCCTCGGCGTTCTTGAGCGCCTGTTGAAAGGTGATCTGCTCGTTGTCGAACGGCACCAGCGCTTCGGTGTAGATCTGCTCGCCGACCGGGCGCATCACCAGCAGCGTCAGGATCAGCGCGACGCCGGTGACGATCCGGTTCGGCAGACCTTGCTGCAGACCGAGCGCCTGACGCAGCAACGCCAGGATGATCACGAAGCGCGTGAAGCACGTCATCATCAGCGCCAGAATGGGCAGCAGCCCAAGCAGCGTCATGATGATCAGGACTTGCGTCTTGACCGTGAACTCGGTGGTGTTGCCGGTGTCGCTGGTGCCGATGATCTCGATCGGCGCCGCGCCCACCGCCGAACACAGGCCGAGCAGCAGCGCGGCCGCTGCGATCAGGCGCGGCCACTTCCAGCGCAGGAGGGCCTGCGCTTGCGGGTAGATCATGACGCGAGCGAATCCAGATTCAGATCGCTGAGCTCGACCACTTTGAGGCCGTAATTCTCGCCGCTGACGACCACTTCGGCGCGGCCGATCGCGGTGCCGTTGACCTTGATGATCAGCGGCTCGCCGGCGAGCGTGTCCAGTTCGATGACGCTGCTGCGCTCGATTTCGGCCAGATCCTGCAGGGACAGCTTCGCGGAGCCGACCTCGAGCGTCAGCGTCACCGGGATCCGGCGCATCATGGCGGCGAAGTTGCGCTTGGCCGGCGCAGGCGCGGCCGGAGCGGCTGCGACGCCTTCGTCTTCGAGCACATCTTCGAGGTCAGCCAGCAAATTGTCGTCGGCAGGATTCGATGCGGTATTCACGGTATTTTCAATCCTAGGATTCAATCTACATCGGCTAACGTAGTGAGACACAGCTTGCCGTGGTGTTCGGCGACGCTGGCGGTAAAGAGGCGCGAGTCGCCGATCAACACATCGGCATCTCCCACGCTGATCGGCAAAACGTCCCCCAGTCGTAGATCGAGCAGTGTCCCCAGCGACACTTCCTTCTCCAGCAACCGAGCCTGCAAAGTCAGCTGCAGGCGGGCTGGAAACGGCTTCGTGGCCGTCATCTGTTTTTGTCTCGAGCGCTCTCGGTTTGGCGCCAGCGCCTGTAACAGGCGATTCATCCAGACCGCGGAAATCTTCAGCAGCAAATCCCCGCCGACGTTGCAGCGGGTTTCGCTGAGCGTGAGTCGCAGCAGCCACTCGCCGTCGCTCGCGCCTTGCAAGCTGGCTTCGGCGAACGTGACTGGAGCAGGCGTCTCGACCGGTGCGCGTTGCACGGATTCGATCCGGCGCACGGCGAGCTCGATCAGTTGTTGACCCAACATGGTGCCGAGCCGCTCTTCGGTCGCAGTCTCGGGCTCATCGATCGTTGCAGCGGACGGCGGCGCGACGCTGTCAGTCGCTGCACTGGTTTCGGGCATCACCGATCCATAGCGATAACGCAGCAGGCACAACAGCAACGGCCGCTCGATTGCAAAGTGAATACGTCCGTCATCCACGCCGTAGCTCAACCAGCGTTGCGAGTCCGCCGGAGCCGCGACGAAGGAGATTGCATCGATCTGGAAGCTCGCTTTGTAGCGACGATTGATTCGTGCTCGCAGGAAATCGGCGAAATCGTCGCGCAATTGATTCGCGAAGCCGCCGAGCAAGTGAACCGGACGACCCATGGTGCGCGGGTCGATGACTGTATGCGCGCGGACGTTTGGCTGTTTACTCGTCATCGCGGCCACGTCCACCTCTTCGTCGTCGTCAGGAAAAAAATGAATCGAGGCGGTTATCGCGTGCGCGTGCGAAATTCTTTAGTAGGCAAACCACTAAGCGGTGGGCTCTTGTGATTCACGTCACGAGACGGCCGCGCCGATTTAATGCCGGAGACAGTCTGGCCGCTAATCGCCCGTTGCAGGCGCAATAGTGTCTGCGATTTGCGCGCTGTGTGACGCGCTCATGTTTGGTCTGATCCCATGGCTCAGGGTTGGTCGTAAACATGCGCGCTCGGATGCGCTGAATTTGCTCGGGAAAGTGTGCGTCGTGTAGCAGAAGGGCGGACGCGCGCTTAACTCGGATGAAGACGGCGTCGATGCTACGGATGGCTCAACGCACTGCGGCGATCTTGAGCGACCACGACGACGAAAGGATCAAGCGATGCCCGTAACGCAGTTTTCACAAAGCCCCATGGCTGCAGCGATAGAAGCAGTGCAATCGCGCATCGCCGATGACGCGGCATCTCTGCGGCAAGCGGCGCCACTGCCCGCTGCAGCCGACGATCAATTTCAACCCGTCGCTGGCTTCGGTTCGTTCTTCGAGCGAGCCGTGCACAATGTCGATGCACTGGATCGCGCCGCCGGCGAAAAAATGGCGGCAGTCGATGCCGGTCGCAGCGACGACCTGGTCGGCGCGATGCTGGCCAGCCAACAAGCGAGTCTGTCGTTTTCCATGCTGATGCAGGCCCGAAACAAGATCGTCGGCGCCATGGAAGATCTGATCAAGCTGCCGTTGTAAGGCTCCCGTGACCAATACGTTGAAAGCAACCGTGGCCAGATTCTGGCCGCGTAGTGGGGCTGCGAGCGCGCCTGACGGCAACGCGAGCACTCCAATCGAATGGTCCGCGATGTTGCGCGGCCTGATGCCGCTGGTATTGCTGGCGACCGTCATCACCGCCGTGGTGTTGATGTTCGCCTGGCGCGACCAGTCATCTTATAAGCCCCTGTTCGGTGCGCGCGAGAAGGTCGCAGCCGCCGACATGATGACGGTGCTCGATGGCGCCGGCATTCCGTATCGCATTCATCCCGACACCGGCCAGGTGCTCGTGCCGTCCGAGCGGCTCGGTGAAGTGCGCATGCTGCTCGCGTCGAAGGGTGTGGTTGCGCAATTGCCGGCTGGCCTCGAGCTCATGGATCGCAGCGATCCGCTCGGCGTCAGCCAGTTCGTGCAGGACGTGCGCTTCCGCCGCGGTCTGGAAGGCGAGCTCTCCCAGAGCATCATGACCATCGACGCCGTCGATTCGGCGCGCGTGCATATCGCGATCGCGAAGTCGTCGTCGTTCGTCGTCAATACCGCCGAGCCGAGCTCGGCATCGGTCGTGCTCGGCCTGAAGCCGGGCCGCAAGCTGTCCAACGAGCAGATCGCCGCCATCGTGAAGATGGTCGCGAGCAGCACCACCGGGCTCGATCCCGCCAACGTCACGCTCGTGGATCAGTCGGGCAATCTGTTGTCGGCTCGGGTCGATCTCAGCGAAGGCTTCGAGGCGACGCAGGTCAACGACGCGGCCGGTCATTATCGCGATGAGACGCTGCGCAGCGCCGAGAATCTGCTCGCGCCGATCGTTGGCGGCGACAACTTCAAGCTCAGCGTCACCGCCGATGTCGATAACGACAAGGTGCAGGAAACGCTCGAGCAGTATGGCGACACGCCCAAAGTCACCAGTGAATCGACGCGTGCCGAGCAGGATACGGATCCGCTGGCGCTCGGCGTGCCGGGCTCGCTCAGCAACCGGCCTGTCGATGTCGGCGCGAATGCGCAGGACGGTCAGGAGAGCAGCACACAGCGCAACGCCGCGACCCGGCAGTTCGCGTACGACCGGAGCGTCACTCAGATTCAGCGCAGCCGTGGCCGCCTGAAGAAACTGAGCGTTGCTGTCGTGCTCAACGATGCGGCCGCGCCGAGCGGCACCGCATGGACGGAGCCGCAGCTGGCGAACATCGACAAGATCCTCCGCAGCGGTCTTGGTATCGACACTGCCCGCGGCGACAGCTTGGTTGTTTCTTCGCTGGGCTTCCCGAAGCCAGCCGCTGCGCCGGTGTGGTGGCAGCAGCCCGATCGCGTGATGGATATCGGTGCGTACGTTGCGTACGCCTTGGCGGCTTTGTTCGCTTATCTGCTCATCGCTCGACCGCTACTGC
Organism: Steroidobacter agaridevorans; assembly: GCF_009932555.1. GTDB lineage: Bacteria > Pseudomonadota > Gammaproteobacteria > Steroidobacterales > Steroidobacteraceae > Steroidobacter > Steroidobacter agaridevorans. Next base: position 933,791 of record NZ_BLJO01000002.1, on the reverse strand, counting down.
GCATGGCCAAGCAGCGCTTGGAGTTGCCGGCGCCGACGGTGCAGCAGATCGAAGCGACGCCGGTGCCAGCAGCTGCGGCTGCGAGCGCCACTGCGGCGCCGGCTCTGCCGGCCGCGAACGTCAACAAGGGACCGATCCCGGTCGGTCCGCTCCTGGAAGATTACGACCTGCCGCCGCCGGGCTCGCCGGTCGATGTGATGGTCGATCATTTGCGCGCGCTGGCGGCCAAGGAGCCGGAGCGTGTCGCTGAAGTCGTGAAGCAGTGGGTGCAGAAGAATGTCCGACGCGAGTAATGCAGTCGCTCAAGTGGCCGCTTCGCCGTTGGAGCAGGCCGCCATCGTGTTGTTGAGCATGGGCGAAGAGCCGGCCGCGGCCGTGCTTCGCTGCCTGTCGCGCGAAGAGCTGCTCGAAGTGACGCAAGTGATGTCGCGCATCAGCGGCATCAAAGTCGAAGCGGTGAAGACCTCGCTGCAACGTTTCTTCGATGAGTACCGCCAGCAAAGCGGCGTGCACGGTGCGTCTCGTTCCTACCTGAAGCGCTCGCTGGATCTGGCGCTCGGCTCCGATATCGCCGACAGCGTCTTGAACAGCATTTACGGCGACGCCATCCGCCCGAAGCTTGCGCGGCTGCAGTGGGCCTCGCCGAAGTGGCTTGCCGAGCGCATCAGTCTGGAACACGTGCGCATGCAGACGGTGTTCCTCGCCTTCCTGCCGCCCGCACTTGCGGGACAGGTCATCGGCGCGCTGCCGGCCGGCACGCGCGATCTGGTGCTGGTGAATCTCGCGCGCTTGAACGAAGTCGATCACGAGTTGCTGGTCGAGTTGGATGAATTGGTCGAGCGTTGTCTGGCGAGCCTCGGCTTGCAGAGCACGAGCGTCGCCGGTGTCCGCCAGGTCGCCGAGATCCTCAATCGCTTGCCGGACAACCGCGCCAAGATGGTCGAAGTGCTGCGCAGTCACGATGCCGAAGTGGTCGCCGAGATCGAGCGCAGCATGTACGACTTCTTCATTCTGTCGCGCCAGACCGAACCGACGCTGCTGCGAATCATGGAAGATGTGCCGGTCGAACAGTGGGCCATCGCGCTCAAGGGCGCCGAGCCCGCCGTGCGCGACTCCATCATCAGGGCGATGCCGCGTCGTCAGGCGCAAAGCTTCGAAGAAACCATGCGTCGCAGCGGTCCGTTGTCGCGCAGCCGGGTCGAGCAGGCGCGCAACGAAATCATGGCGCAGGTCAAAGCGCTCGCCGATGCCGGTGAGATCGAAGTGCAGCTGTTCGCAGAGGCGGTGTTGGAATGAGCCGCGTCTGGCGCTCGCATCGGTTCACTGCGCTCGCGCAGCTGGCGGACCCGAACGCCTGGGCCGGGCCCGGCGCCGTCCCGTCGCAAGTCACATCGGCCATGCACGATGGTTATCAGCGTGGCATGGAGCGCGGTTACCGCGAAGGTCATGAAGCCGGCATGCGCAGTGGCATGGACACCGGTCGTGGCGAAGGTCGCGAAGAGGGCAGGCAGCAGGGCCTGGAAGCAGGCAAGCAAGAAGCGCTGGCACGTTTCGAGCGGCTGGCCGGTCCCGTCAACGAGATCGTCGAAGCGTTGAAACAGATGCAGGCCGACTATCAGACGGCCATGCGCAAGGAAGTCATCGAGCTGGTGGCGAAAGTGGCCCGGCAGGTGATCCGCAAAGAAATCCAGATGGCGCCCACACAGCTGCTCGCGCTGGTCGATGAGGCGCTCTCGACCATGCCGCGCGTCGCCGACAACGAAGTCGTGGTCTATCTGAATCCCGAAGACCTCGAACGTATCATCGAGCTCGAGCCCACGCAGGCCGAACGTTGGAACCTGTGGGCGGACGACAAACTCGAGCCGGGCGAATGCCGCGTGAAAGCGGGCAATCGCGAAGCGGACGCGGGCTGCAGCCAGCGCCTGGCCGCGTGCATGGAGCAGATCGAAGAGCAGCTGTTGCCGCACCAGGATGAGCAGGTGGCCGCATGATCGGCGCCGCCTTACGCAACCTCGAGTTGGAGTCGGTGCCGATCGCGACACCGACCGGCCGGCTCGTCGGCGCATCCGGGCTGCTGCTGGAAAGCCGCGGCTGCCCGCTGAGCACGGGCCAGCGCTGCAGCGTCGAAACGGGCAACGGCGACTGGATCGACGCGCAGGTCGTGGGCTTCCGCGAAGATGTTTCTTATTTGATGCCCTTCAAACGACCGGAAGGCCTCGCTACCGGCGCACGCGTGCTGCCGCAGACCGACCGCGATGTTCTGCGCATCGGGCCGTCGTGGTTGGGTCGCATCGTCAACGGCTTGGGAGAGCCCGTCGACAGTCGCGGCCGCTTGGGCGGCGAGCATGTGCTCGACATGCAGCCGCCGCGAGTGAATCCGCTCAAGAAGAAACCGGTGAAGGACGCGCTCGATGTGGGTGTGCGCGCCATCAACGGCATTCTGACCCTTGGCAAGGGACAGCGGGTCGGCTTGATGGCCGGCAGCGGCGTTGGCAAAAGCGTGCTGCTCGGCTTGATCACCCGACAGACTGTGGCGGATATCGTCGTCGTCGGCTTGATCGGCGAGCGCGGCCGCGAGGTGCGCGAGTTCATCGATCTTTCGCTCGGCGAAGCCGGCATGAAGCGCGCGATTGTCGTGGTCGCTCCAGCCGATGAATCGCCGCTCATGCGACTGCGCGCGACCGAGTTGTGTCATTCGATCGCGGCGCACTTTCGCGATCAGGGCAAAGACGTTCTGTTACTGGTCGATTCGTTGACCCGCTATGCGATGGCGCGTCGTGAAGTCGCCCTTGCCTTGGGTGAACCTCCGGCTACTCGTGGCTACCCTCCATCGGTTTTCAGTCTGCTCCCGCAACTGGTCGAAACCGCCGGCAACGGCGAGCGCGAGGAGGGCAGCATGAGCGCGATCTACACCGTGCTCGCGGAAGGCGACGACCAGCAAGATCCGGTCGTCGATACCGCGCGCGCCATTCTCGATGGCCACATCGTGCTGACTCGTCAGCTCGCCGAGCGCGGTCATTACCCGGCCATCGATATTTCACAATCGATCAGCCGTTGCATGGCGCTGGTGGCGACTCATCAGCATCAACGCGCCGCGCGTTCGCTGCTCGCGATGGTTGCAAAGCACGCGCAGGTCCGCGATTTGTTGCCGCTCGGCGCGTATGTGCCTGGCGCCGATCCAGCGACCGACAAAGCGGTCGAGCTGTATCCGAAGATCGAAGCATTCCTGCATCAGGGCACGCGTGAAGCGGCGCCGCTGACGCAGACCATCGCAGCACTCGAAGGTTTGATGGCATGAGCGAACGTCAGCGGTTGCGCTCCCTGGGTCGCCTGGTCGACCTGCAAAGTCGCAAGGTCGATCGCCTCAGCGCCGATGTCGCGGAGAAGCGTGCGACGCGCGAGCGCTTTCTGCGCAATCTTTCGACGCTGGAAAAGCTGGCTCACAGCAGCGGCCCCATCGGGGGATCGCCGGTGCTCGCCATGAATCGTGCCGGTTACAAACAGGCGATGCTGAGAATGGCTGCTACTCACCGCTTGGATTTGACATTGCACGAGTCGCAGCTCGCCTTGTCACAACGCGAGTTGGTCGACGCGGCTCGCCGTCACGAAGCCCTGGACCAGGTCCTGCAGCGTGAGCACTCGACTGTGCGTCACGTCACAAAGGTGAAGGAGCAGAAACATCAGGACGAGCTGGCGTCGCAGGTCTGGTGGCGCAACAAGTAATTATTTTCAACGACGAATTTAATTTCCTCGCGGTTCCTGTCGCCTATTGACGACTGCAGGACTCCGCTCCGAGGAAGACGACGATGGCTACACTCGATCCAGTTACCACAGCGACGCAGCTGGCAACCGCGTACACGCAGCCGCTGCAGACGCAGATCACGACCCAGACGCAGAATGCGCAGAAGGAGTCGACCGCGCTCAACACGCTGCGCTCGGCGTTGAGTGCGTTCGATAGCGCCTTGTCGTCGCTCTCTTCCAGCAAAGGCTTGAAGCAGTTTACTGCTGCCTTCAACACCGCTGGCATCGCCACCGCGACCACGACGTCGAAGGCGCAGGCCGGCAGCTATCAGTTCCACGTCGAGCAGCTCGCGACGGCGCACCAGCTCGTGTTCGAGGATCTGCCCGCCGTGCCTGTGGCGCTGGGCGGACCGATCACCGTGCAGCTGCAAGACGGCAGCTCGTTCAATGTGAACCTGGTGGCCGCGGACTCCGATTCCGACGGCACGATCTCGCAATCCGAGATCGCACGCGCCATCAACCAGGCCAACGACAATCAGGGCAAGGTGGTTGCGTCGGTGGTCACCAGCGGCGGCCAGACGCAGCTGCTGCTGAGCTCGAGCAAGACGGGCGAAGGCGGCGAAATCACCATCGATGCCAGCGGTCTGCCGGCAGGCGCGCTGCAGGATGCGTTCAACAATTCGCGCGAGCTCACGGCCGCTCAGGATGCGGTGGTGTGGCTCGGCGGGCAGGGCGGCGTCCGTATGCAGCAGGCGTCGAACACGTTCACCAGCATCGAAGGCGTGAGCCTCACGTTCACGCGCGCCATGACAGCGACCGAAGCGCCGCTGACCTTGACCGTCAGTGACGATGCCGCCGGTACGGCGGGCAAGGTCGAAGAATTCGTCAAAGCCTACAACACGCTGCGTACCGCCCTCGACTCGCTCACCAAAGCCGGCGGCGAGAACTCCACCGGCGGCGTGTTCGCCTCCGATGCGGGTATTCGCGCCTTGAGCAGCAAGCTCAACAGCCTGCTGCGCGCTGAATACGACGGCGTGAGCCTGACGCAGCTGGGCGTGAAGGGCGATCGCAACGGCCAGTTGTCGCTGGACAAGGATCGCCTGGAAAAAGCGCTGCTGGCCGATCCGGCCGCGCTCGACAAGGTGTTCGGCAGCGCCAGCGTTTCCGCGCCCACCGGTTTGTTGGGCGGCATGAGCAAGTATCTGGATCAGTGGCTCACCAGCGGCAGCGGCCAGATCGCCAGTCGCCAGAACAGCATCCAGATCCAGCAAAAGAATCTTTCGGCGCGTCAGACGCGCCTCGATGCCCAATACGACAGCTACTACCAGCGCTACCTGCAGCAGTTCACGCAACTGGCGACCTTGCAGGCGCAGATGGAGCATACGTCGGGCTTGTTCGCGCAAGTGAGCATGGGCTCATAAGACTGGCGCGACCTCCAAGGAGCAAATCAGATCGTGAATCACGAAGCCTACCGCAGCTATCACAACGTCAACCTGGGTGCGCAGGTGGCGCATGCCTCGCCAGTGAAGCTGGTGCTGCTGTTGACCGACGGCCTGCTCGAGGAGCTGGTCCGTGCCCGCGCGCACATCGAAGCGCGCCGTTACGAGTTGAAGGCTCGCAGCCTCGACCGTTGCGTCGACATGCTGAACGGCCTGTCGAGCGCGCTGGACATCGAGAAGGGCGGTGAAGTGTCCGAGAATCTGAGCCGGCTCTATGACTATTGCGCCGAGCGCTTGTATCGCGCCGGCGTCAGTCTCGATCCGGCCATCATCGACGAAGTGTCCGGTCTGCTGACGACGCTGCGTCGTGGCTGGCAGGGCATGCAGCAGCGCCTGGGTTGATGCCATGGATCGATACGCACAACTCATGAGCATTGCTCGCAACCTGCTGAGCGCTTCCCAGCGCGGCGACTGGACGCTGCTAGAGAGCGTCGATCGGCAGCTCGCCGAGCTGTTGACCCGCCGCACCGAGTGGGGCCAGTGGTCGCAGCAGGAAATGATGGCGCTCGCCGCCGTACAGCGAGCCCATGAGCAGGCGCGCGAACGCTGCGTCTCCGAAACGCAGGCCATGCAGACGCGACTCGGTCAGATGCGCGAGCACAAGACCGGCTGGCTGGCTTATGCGATGAATGGCGAAGTTGCCGAGGAACGGCCATGACCGGTATTGCATTCGGCGCCGCCCTGGTCAGCACTGATGCTCCTGTTACGGGTGCACAACCTGGGTTGCCGCTGTTGCCGGTCGGTCAGGCGCCTGGCGTGCAGATGCCTGCGCTGCTGCCGGTGACGCCGATTCGCTTCGGCGAACAGCTGCGTCAGTCGTTGGCTGCCGATGCACTCGCGACGTTGAATCTCGCTCCGCGCGTAGCAGATCAGCCGAACTTCGATGAGGCACTTGTCGAGCAATCGGAAGAGACAACGGAAGACGCGGCGACGACCGACACGCTCGCGACATTCCCCAGCCTGATTACTTTCACTCAGCCGGTGACCGTGCCGCTCGAGTACGCGCAGCGTTCGACGAACTTTGCGCGTCAGCCGCAGTTGCAGAGTCAGCTGCCGGTCGCGCCGGTGTCGCAGCCGACGCAGGCGGCCGGTCCGCGCGAGCAAACATTGTTGAATGTCCTGGCCGCTGTTCCGGAAACATCGGCGCTGGGCGCGCTTACGATCAATACGCCGGCGTTCTCGCTGGCGACCAAAGGCACAACGCTCACCGAAAGTCAGTCGACGCTTCCTGTAACGCAGCTCGCGTCGTTGACCAACGCCGGATTGGCTCAGGCGCTCGTTGAAGGGTTCAACCAGCAGCCTGGCGTGTTGGCGCCGGTCTCTGCACAGCAGCCCGCACAGTCGCTGACCACGCAGCGCTCGGCCTTGGAGGTCGCGTTGGGCGACCGGTTGCAGTTGCAGATCACTCAGCGCAGCGAGCACGCCGTCATTCGCCTGGATCCGCCCTCCATGGGCACGATCGAAATCGTGATTCAGCGCGAAGCCGGCAACATCCAGGTGCATCTGCGCGCCAGTAACGCCGAAGTGGCCCGACAGCTGCACGGCATCGGCGACTCGCTGCGACAGGATCTGATTCATCGTCAGAACGGCGATGTGTCCGTACATGTTTCGGATAGCTCGCGCGAGCAGCACGCCAGCCAGCAGCAGGGACAGCGCCAGTCTCAAGCACAGCGCGAAGCCCCGGGCCGCGCGCTGTCGGAATCGAACGAAGAGTCAGCCAAGACATTCACGCTCGCGGTGGATGAGGAGCGTGGCGCATGAGTTTCGGGAAGATCGTAGCCGCGCTGCTGGGAGTGACGGTGCTGGCGCTGGGCCTCGGCGCCGGTGCGACCTGGTGGTTCATGAAAGGTGGGGCCGCCATCGCGACGGCCGACGCTGCCTCCGTGCCGCAAGAGGAAGAGCCCGAGATCGACGATCGCGTCTTCAAATACGTGAGTCTGGAGAAAGTGATCGTCATGTTGCGGGGGATGGAAGGCGAGCCGGCGCCGCATTACCTCGCGCTCGATCTGGTGTTCAAGACGCCCGAGGAAGAGGAAAAGATCGCGCGGGAACAGCTGCCGCTGCTGCGTAGTGTCGCCGTCAAAGAGCTGTCGACGCTAACCATGGATCGCGCCGGCAAGATGACCGTGGAAGAGCTGACGGCGCAGATGAACAAGGCTTTCGCGGACCGCTACGCGAAGGACCGCGCCGAGCGTCCGTTCGTGGATGTGATGATCGGCAAGCTCATTGTCGAATAGTTGTTTGAAGTCAACGATGCAAGCTGGATACGCAATAGCAGATGAGTTCGTCGCCGCGCCGTTGAGCGCCGCCGACGAGCAGCGTTTGCTGGTGAGCTTCGCGCCGCTGGTGAAGCGAGTGGTCAAGCAGCTGGAGCTGCAGACCGGCGGCGGCGTCGATCGCGAGGACTTGCAGCAGATCGGTTTGATGGGGCTGCTGGACGCGTTGCGTCGCTACGGCACGCCCGATGAGAAGTTCGCCGCTTATGCGTCGGTGCGTGTGCGGGGGGCGATTCTCGATGAGCTGCGCCGGCAGGACTGGCGGCCGCGCACCGTGCGTCAGGAAACGCACAAGATGCGCGATGGCGTCCGTGAGCTGGCGAGAAAGCTGGGCCGTGAGCCGACGGCCGCCGAAACGCAGCAGGCGCTGGGGCTGACGGTCGAGCAATACCAGGAATATCAGCTGGCGCAGAGCGCCGAGCAGTTGGCGAATTTCGACGAGTTGTTACAGCAGCTCACCGAGCAGTCGGGCGACCGCCGGCATTCGCCGGAGTCGCATCTGCTGCTCCAACGCAGCATCGAGCAGGCGCTGCGTCGTTTGAACGATCGCGAGCAGCGCGTCGTGCAGCTGTATTACGAGTTCGACTTGAGTTTGAAAGAGATTGCCCGCGTGTTGGACCTGACCGAGGCGAGGGTGTGCCAGATCAACAAGCTGGCGTTGAAGAAGTTACGGGAGCTGCTGCAGTAGCAGCGAGGATATATCGATGCAATCGCTAGTTGGCATTGCCACCATTCTGCTGTGTGTGTTCGGCGGCTTCATGCTGCACGGTGGCGACCTGGGCGTCATCTGGCAGCCGGTGGAGCTGGTCATCATCATTGGCGCCGGCGCCGGCACGATCATCCTCGGCAACCCGCGGCATGTGTTGAGCGAGATGTGGCTGCAGGTGAAGGAAGTGCTGGGCCGTCGCAAGGACGGTCAGGAGTTCCAGCGCCAGTTGCTGCTGCTCATGTACGAACTGCTGCAGACGGCCGCGGGCGGTCTGAAGGCGCTCGATGCGCACGTCGAAGCGCCGCACGAGAGCGAGCTGTTCAAGCGCTATCCGATGATCCTGCACGAGCCGAAGCTGCTGCACTTCATCGTCGACAACTTCCGTCTGATGGCCATGGGCAAGATCAGCGCGCATGAGCTGGAAGGCGTGCTGGAGCAGGAGATCGAAGCGATTCACGAAGAAATGGCGCAGCCGGCGAAGTCGCTGAGCAAGGTCGGCGACGCCATGCCCGGCTTCGGCATTCTGGCCGCGGTGCTCGGCATCGTGATGGCGATGAAGTCGGTCGCCAGTGGCGCCGACACGGGTGAAGTTGCGGTGGCCGTAGCGGCCGCGATGGTCGGCACGTTCATCGGCATCTTCATGTGCTACGGCGTGCTCGATCCGATTTCCAACCGTATGCGTCAGCTGGTCGACGACGAGCGCCAGGCGCTCGACTCGGTCAAGGTCGTGCTCATCACTCACGTGGCCGGCAAGCCGCCGTTGCTTGCAATCGACGCGGGCCGTCGCCTGGTGCAGTTGAATACCAAGCCGAGCTTCGCGCGTCTGGAAGGCTGGATCGACAAGCTGAACAATGGCGACGAAGACGCCGAAGAGCCGGCCACGCCGCGGCGTCGCAAGGGAGACTTACGTGCTCAACAAGCTTGATAAAGGTCAGCAGACCATCGTCAAGCGTGTCTCGCGCGGTCATGGCGACGAGGGGCACGGCGGCGCGGCTTGGAAAGTCGCGTTCGCGGACTTCTGCCTGGCGTTGCTGTCGCTGTTCCTGGTGATGTGGCTGATGGCCTCGCGCCAGGCCGAACACATGGAAGATCTGTTGAAAGCGGCCGGTGGCACGCTGGTCGACGAAGGTCGCGGCCGCATGTCCATGTCGATGGGTGGGCCGCGCGGCAGTCTGATCGATCGCAATCCGTTGCCGAGCGATGGCGATACGCTGTCCAAGCGCGCCGCCAACACTGGCGAGAGCGAACCGGCCGGCCCGGGTGAGGGCTTGCGCCTGTCGAAGGCTCACTATGAATCGCATGCCGACATGCTCGAACTCTCCGAGGTGCTCAAGGCGCTCGGTGCGGAAGTCGGTCTGTCGAGCAACATTCGCACGATCATCACTCCGTATGGCCTGCGCGTGCTGATGCACGATACGGACAAGCAGGGCATGTTCCAGGTCGGCAGCTCGTCGCCGAACGAGCGCTTCCGTCGCTTGCTGAAGAAGCTCGGCCCGGTGTTCAAGCTGATCGACAATCAGCTGCTGATCGTCGGTCACACCGACTCGTTGCAGTACGCCGACCGGAGCTACACCGCGTTCTCGAACTGGACGTTGTCGAGCGAGCGCGCGATGGCTGCGCGCAGCTATTTGCTCGCGGGCGGCATGCCGACCAAGAGCGTTCTGCAGGTGGTTGGCCAGGCCGACACCGCGCCGATCAATCCTGACAACACGGCGGCATCGGAAAACCGTCGTATCGAACTGCTCATTCTCACTCGCGGCCAGGCGCACAGCATCGCGCAGATGTTCGGTTCGCCCACGGACACCATGCCGCTGCTCGGCGATGACGTGAGCACCAGCCTGCCCGACAGCGCCGCTCTGGAAGAGCTGCGTGGCCAGCTGCACAACAGGGACATGTAGTCATGCGTACCAAGTCTCGAGGATCCAACATGAAGGTTGTTCCGGGCTCCGCCGCCACGCCGGTCGCGGGCATTGCCCCAGCCGCTGAAATCCGCACACCCGCGACGACTGCGCCAAGCGCGACATCGAAGCTGCAATCGAGCGTGTTGCAGCCCGCGATGGCTGCGATGAACGAGATGCCCGACATCGATCAGGAGAAGGTCTCGGCACTGAAGGCGGCATTGGAGCGCGGTGAGCTGCCGTTCAATCCAACCAAGCTCGCGGCCCTGATCGAGCGTTATCACCGGAGCGGCAGATGACCGCGCGCGAGGCGCTCGGCCGTCTGATCAAAGGCGTGCACGCCGATCTCGGCGACTATGGCACGCTGCGCGAGCTGCTGGATGCGCAGTTCGAAGCTGCGCTCAAACATCGCTCGGCTGTGATCACCGACGTCGCCGATCGCATCTCGGCGCTGACTGCGCAGTTGGAGAAGCGTCGGCTCGAGCGTGTCGCGCTCGCCAAGGTGCTCGCTGGCAAGCAGGGCAACGTGACAATTGCCGCAGTATCCGCGCGATTGCCCGCCAACGCGCGTCCGGCGTTCGACGAATGGTGGCAGGCGCTCGAGAAGCTGGTTCAAGAGTGCAAGCGCCTGAATCAGCGCAACTGCGACCTGCTGATGAATCAGCACGAGATCCTGCAGCGAGTGCTGCAGACGGACGCCGGCGGAACGTATGCGCCGGCCTGAAGACTATCGAGTCCCTTCCGAAGAAATATCGAGCGGCTCGACCACGTCGGGCCCGATCACACGCGCTCGTATCACGGCGCCGTTCGTCGAATTCTTGACGGAAATGACTTCGCCGCGCTTGCCCGATTGCATGGCTTCCGCGGCTACGTGCACTTCGACGCCGGCATTGCGCGCGACGATGGTGACTTTCGAGTTGCGCTTCACCAGCACGCTCTCATTCAACCAGCGGCGATCGGCGAGTTGCCCGGCGCGCATGGCGCGTCGACTGGTTTTGCCGGCGACATCGTCGATGTCGGCGACAGCGCCGGGCGTGGCCGTCACATCGCGATGCTCGCGTTTCAACGCCGATGCATCGATGGGCACGCCCGCTTTTTGGTCGTGCGCGAAAACGACCACGTCGGCAGCAATGGTTGCTCGCACCACGACCGTGCGCTTCTCGCCACTGCATATCGCCGCGAAGCGCATGCGTGACGGTTGTCTGACGTCGATTGTTTCTATGCGCGCATCGTCCGGACACCCACCGAGATTCCCTGTACTCAATTTGAGCTTAAGTTGTGGCTCGGCCAAGCCGATGGATTCGGCGTATCGATTTAGGTGTTCTCGTGCGACTCGTTCGACTGCGCTCTCCAGCGCGCTTGCCGACCAAGCACTGGATGCGAGCAGCGGCAACAGCAGTAACGAGTAGCACGACGTTTCGAACGGTTTCATAGCAGACATCATGGCCATCAACTTCGACAAAGCTCTGGGCATTCACGCCGACGCCCTGCGCCTGCGCGCCGAGCGCACTAAAGTCCTGGCGTCGAATCTCGCGAACGAGAGCACGCCCGGCTATCAGGCGCGCGACATCGACTTCGCCGCCAGCCTGGCTCGCGCTACGGCGGCGAGCGAAGAGGGCGGCCTCGCGCTCGATACCGGTGCGCCCGAGACGATGTATCGCGTGCCCAATCACCCCTCGGTCGACGGCAACACCGTCGAGCTGGGCGTGGAGCAGGCCGCATTCTCGCAGAATGCCTCCGACTTCCAAACCTCCCTGACCTTCATCGGCATGAAGCTGCGCGGTCTGGCCAAGGCAATCGAAGGTTGAGGCGAGGGATAAAGCATGTCATTCCGGGATATCGCCAACATCGCGGGCTCCGCGATGAACGCACAGAGTGTGCGTCTCAATACCATCGCCAGCAATCTGGCAAATGCGGATACCGCGGCCAGCTCGGAGGCCGAGGCGTATCGCGCTCGCAAGCCGGTGTTCGCCGCCGTGTTCGAGCGTAACGCCACCGACGAAGCGCTGGCAGGCGCGAAGGTTCAGGTGCTCGATGTAGTTCAGAGCACCGAGCCAGTGCGCGAGTCGTACGAGCCGGACAATCCGCTCGCGAACGCCGAGGGCGTGGTGTTCTATCCCAATGTGAATTCCGTCGCCGAGATGACCGACATGATGGCGGCCTCGCGCGCCTTCGAGACCAACGTCGAAGTGATGAGCCGGATCAAGTCCATGCAGACGGCGCTGTTGCGGCTGGGTGAGGAGTAATCATGACCATCGGCACCAACGGCGTCGATTCGAACGCGAATGCAACCGGCGCGTCCAACTCGATCGCGGCCAATGGCGATATGACGCAGCTGTTCACCAAGCTGCTGATCGCGCAGATCAAGAACCAGAACCCGCTCGAGCCCACCGATCCGAGCCAGTTCGTGAGCCAGCTGACGCAGCTGTCGCAGGTCGAGTCCATGCAGCAGATGGTCGCGCAGACCAATGCCAGCGCCTCGATGCTCCAGAGCATGCAGGTGATGGCGCTCGGCGCTCAGGTCGGCTCGAACGTGACCGCAGTGACCGATCGAGTCGTGCTCGGCGAGGACGTGGTTTCCGGCCGCTTCTCGCTCGAGTCCAGCAGCACTTCGGTCACCGTCGTGCTGGAGAATGCCGAGGGCCAGCAGCACCGTATCCAGCTTGGCACGCACAAGCCCGGCGCAGTGGATTTCCAGATCGATCCGGAAGCGCTGGGTCTTGCGCCCGGCTCGTATTCCATCCGCGTGGAGACGCCGACCAAGGAAACGCCCGCCATCGAAGTGCAGGGCACCTTGCAGAGCGTGCGCATCTCCGCGACCGAGGGCGCGGTGCTCCAGGTCAGCAACCTGGGCAGCATCGGCGCCAGCGCCATCACGGCCTTCAACGGCCGGCCTCAATAAGTTTCACTTTCAGGAGCGCCCATGAGCTTCAACATTGCACTGTCCGGCATCAACGCCATCAACACCGAGTTGGATGCCATCAGTAACAACATTGCCAACGCCGGCACGTACGGTTTCAAATCCAGCCGCGCGAACTTCGCGGCGATGTATGCGGGCTCGCAGGCGATGGGCACCGAGGCCTCGTCGCTGACCCAGAGCATCGACATCGGCGGCGGCGTGCTCACCACCGGCCGCAGTCTCGATGCTTCCTTGCAGGGCCGCGGTTTCTTCGTCACGCGCGATACTTCAGGCGCCGAGGTCTACACGCGCGTCGGCATCTTCTCCGTCGACAAAGAAGGTTATCTCTCTGACAGCTTCGGTCGTCGCGTGCAGGGCTATGCCGCTCTCGATAACAGCACGGCGCTCGGTGCATTCGGCGATCTGCGAGTGCCGACCGGCCAGATTCCCGCGCAGGCCAGCACGACGCTGAACTACGTCGGCAACCTCTCAGCCGACTGGACCACGCCGACCGTGGCGCCGTTCGATCCGACCGATCCGCAGTCGTTCAACGGCTCGATGGTGTCGGTCGTGTATGACTCGCTGGGTGTTCAGCACAGCGTGACTCAGTATTTCGTGAAGACCGGCACCAACCAGGTGACTGTCCACTACACCACCGATGGCACGGCCGTGCCGACGACCACGGTGCTCGATTTCAACACCAACGGTCAGCTCACGGCGCCGGCCGGCACCGTGGCGCTCGCACTCGGTACGCCCACCGGTGCGGCTGCGCTCAATCTGGATGTGAGCTACGCCGGCACCACGCAGTCGGCGGGCGAAGCGACCACGACGACCAACGCCAGCAACGGTTACGCCGCCGGCACGTATCTCGGCCTGCAGCTCGCTGAAGATGGCGGCGTGATGGCTCAGTACAGCAACGGCGAGAAACAGCGCATCGGCACGCTTGCCGTCGCGACGTTCCCGGCCGAAGGCGCGCTGATTCAGGTCAGCGACACGGCCTGGACGACTTCGAGCGCGTCGGGCATGCCGTTGTACTCCACGCCGGGCGTCGGCATGGCCGGCGGATTGACGCCGGGCACGCTCGAGCAGTCGAACGTCGATATGACGTCGCAGCTGGTGCAGCTGATGAACTCGCAGCGTAATTATCAGGCCAACTCCAAAGTCATCGCGGCCCAGAACGAGATGATGCAGTCGCTGATGCAGGCGATCTGATGGACGCGTTGATCTTTACATTGATGAGCGGCGCCGAGCGCAGCATGCGCGCTCAGCAGATCCACGCCAACAATCTCGCCAATCTCGAGACCGGCGGCTTTCGCGCCGACCTGGAGCTGGCGACCAGCAAGGCGGTGAACACGGGCTACGGTTACGACGCCCGTCACATGAGTCAGCTGCAGGCGAACTCGGTGGCCTCGCGGGAAGGGGTGTTGCGCCAGACGGGGCAGGACCTCGATGTCGCCGTCTCCGGTCAAGGCTATTTCGCCGTTCAGTTCGGCGAGGGCGAGGCGTACACGCGCGCGGGTCACTTCGTCGTCGATCAGGACGGGCAGCTGATGCTCGATGGTCGTGCCGTCCTCGGCGATGGCGGCCCGATCGTTCTGCCGCAGTTCTCGCGGGTGCAGATTGCGAGCGACGGTGTGATTTCGATCGAGGCCCCCGGGTCGACCGAGATGCAGGAGGTCGATCGCCTGCGTCTGGTGAAGCCGGATGCGGCCGAAGTGACGAAGAATCCCGCGGGCTT
>NZ_BLJO01000002.1:866310-919001 GCF_009932555.1 Steroidobacter agaridevorans | reverse complement strand
GATCGTCGCGCGCAATGGCGAGCCGTTCGCGGTCGATGAAACAGTCACTGTCCGCAGCGGCCATCTCGAGGGCAGCAACGTGTCCGCCATCGAGGAAATGGTCGCCGTCATGAATCTCACGCGCGAGTTCGAGATTCAGATGAAGTTGTATCGCGCCGCCGACGGCATGGCCGAAAGCGGCAACCGCCTGGTCGGCGCATGATGAAACAGCGACTCGGGCATCCTGCCACTCGCGCTGTGGCGCAGAGCGAAAAAGGCGCGACTTTTTCGCCTGCGCTCGCCGCCTGTGGCGGCGGGCACATCCATGTGCCTGGGGTGGCAATCGTTAAGTTAGTTCGGGAGTTTCCATGAATCCAGCAATGTGGGTCAGCAAGACCGGCGTACAGGCGCAGGACGCCAAGCTGCAGGCCATTGCGAACAACCTGGCCAACGTGAATACCGTTGGCTTCAAGCGCGATCGCGCGGTGTTCGCCGATTTGTTTTATCAGATCGACCGTCCGCCGGGCGCGCGCAATGACGACAACACCGTGTCGCCGTCGGGCGTGCAGCTCGGCAACGGCACGCGCCTGGTCGGTACGCAGAAGGTGTTCACGACCGGCAACATTCAGACCACCGGTCAGACCTATGACGTGGCCATCGGCGGCCAGGGCTTTTTCCAGGTCGAGCAGGCG
The DNA here is from genome assembly GCF_009932555.1 of Steroidobacter agaridevorans. Classification (GTDB taxonomy): domain Bacteria; phylum Pseudomonadota; class Gammaproteobacteria; order Steroidobacterales; family Steroidobacteraceae; genus Steroidobacter; species Steroidobacter agaridevorans. The sequence continues at coordinate 918,330 of NZ_BLJO01000002.1, read as the reverse complement.
AACGGCGAGATGGGCTACACGCGTTCCGGCGCGTTCAGCATCAACGATCAGGGCCGCCTGGTCACTTCGACCGGTATGCCGATTACGCCCGAAGTGACGGTTCCCGCGAACGCCACCAACGTCGTCATCGGCGAGGACGGTCAAGTGTCCGCGACCGTGCCGGGCCAGGCCGAGCCGGTGCAGGTGGGTCAGATCACGCTGGTGAATTTCATGAATCCCGCCGGTCTGCTCGCGCTGGGCGACAACCTGTACCAGGAAACGGTGGCGAGCGGCGTGCCGACCGAAGGCACCCCGGGCCAGGATGCGCTGGGCAAGCTCAAGCAGGGCGCGCTCGAAGGCTCGAACGTGCAGGTCGTCGAAGAAATGGTCGACATGATCGCGGCTCAGCGCACCTACGAAATGAACACGAAGGTGCTGACCTCGGCCGACAACATGCTGCAGTACCTGGCGGCGGCCGTCCGGTAACGATCATGAACGTTCGCACGCTATTCGCTGTCGTCGGAGCCACGCTGCTGCTGTCGGGCTGCTCGATGCTGCCGCGTCAGCAGCCGGCCGAAGAAGAGCCTGCTGTTCCTCAGTTCACCGCTTTGCCGAAGGGCACATCGGGTGGCGTGTTCACAGCAGAGCGTCCGTGGGCGTTGGTCGCGGACGTGCGTGCGTTCCGTCCGGGCGATGTGTTGACGGTGGTGTTGCTGGAAACGACCCAGGCGCGCAAGAGCGCCGACACCAACATCAGCAAGAGCAGCAGCGTCGACATTCCGAGCTTCACGATCGGTCACAGCACCATCGACGCGAACACCAGCATCCAGGCCGACCGCGAGTTCCAGGGCGGCGCGACCAGCACTCAGCAGAACGCCTTGCAGGGCGCGCTGACCGTCATCGTGCAGGAAGTGTTGCCGAACGGGCTGCTGCGCGTGCATGGCGAGAAGAGCCTGTATTTGAACCAGGGCGAAGAGTTCCTGCGGGTGTCGGGCTTCGTGCGCGCCGAGGACATCGACGCCGAGAACAGAATTTCGTCACAGCGCGTGGCAAACGCACGCATTGCCTATTCAGGTCGGGGCAGCCTGGCCGATTCCAATCAGGCGGGCTGGTTGACGCGCTTCTTCAACAGTCCGTGGATGCCGTTCTAAGGATCTGGTCCATGTACTTGTCTCGAATTCTTCGCACCCTGGTGCTCGCGCTCCTGATCGCCGCGCCGAGCGTGAACGCGACGGCGAACATCCCGATGTCGCCGTCCAAGCCGTTGCGCTCGCTCGTGAGCGTCGAGGGCGTACGTGAGAACCAGTTGCTGGGCTACGGCCTCGTGGTCGGCCTGCAGGGCACCGGCGACGGCACGCAGGTGAAGTTCGCCGGCCAGTCCGTGGCCAACATGCTCAAGCAGTTCGGTGTGAAGTTGCCGGAAGGCACGGATCCGCGACTGCGCAACGTCGCGACCGTCATGGTCAGCGCCGTGTTTCCTCCGGGCTATCGTCGCGGCCAGAAGATCGACGTGACGGTTTCGTCGATGGGCGATGCGAAGAGCCTGCGTGGCGGCTTGTTGTTGCTGACGCCGCTGCGTGCTGCCGATTCCGAAGTCTATGCGCTCGCGCAGGGCAATCTCGTTGTCGGCGGTCTTTCCGCTCAAGGCGCGAGCGGCTCGAGCGTGACTGTGAATTCACCAACTTCGGGCCGCGTGCCGAACGGTGCGACCATCGAACGTGAGATCGAGACAGACTTCGACACGCGTCCGACCGTGCTGTTGAGCTTGAAGCTGCCGAGCTTCCAGACCGCGACCAACATCGTGCAGGCCATCAACAAGCGTTACGGCGCGATCGCCACGACCCGCAATTCCACCAGCGTCGAAGTTGCGGCCCCCATGGATCCAACGCAGCGAGTCGCGTTCGTCGCAGGCTTGGAGTCGCTGCCGGTCGACGTGGGCTCGCAATTGCCCAAGGTCGTCTTCAATTCACGCACCGGCACGGTTGTGATTTCCGAAGGCGTGCGCGTGCGCTCTGCTGCGATCTCGCACGGTGGCCTGAAAGTCATCATCAGCGAGAATCCGCAGGTGAGCCAGCCGAATCCGCTCAGCCAGGGCCAGACCGTGGTCACGCCGCAATCCGACGTGTCGGTCAGCCAGGATGAAGGTCGCATGTTCCAGTGGCCCGAGGGTGTGAGCCTGCAAGCCATCATCGATACGGTCAACAGCACGGGCGCGACGCCCGACGATTTGATGGCCATTCTGCAGGCGCTGGATCAAGTCGGCGCGATCGAAGGCGAGTTGACGGTGATCTGAGCCATGAAGGTCGATCTCGTATCATCGCAGACCCGGGTAGCGGACGACTCAGCGATTGCGCCGTCGGCCGAAGACGCTGTCTATCGCGCCAAGGTCCAGCAGGCGGCCGAGCAGTTCGAAAGTTTCTTCATCTCGCAGATGCTGCGCCAGATGCGCAGCGCCACCAAGGAAATTGCCGGCGAAGACAGCATCTACGGCAAGAACACGAATGCCGACATGCTCGATTACGCAGACACGTCGGTCGCCGACGTGATGTCCAGGCAGCGCGCCTTCGGCATCGCCGATGTGATCGTGCGTCAGCTGCTGCCCAAGGCTTAAGTTTTGAGCGGCGCGGGTCGCTCTGCATTCCAGCAATGAGCATCATCTTCAACGCATTGTCGGGAGCGCTGGCGGCGCAGGCGGGCCTGAACGCCACCAGCCAGAACGTCGCCAACGTCATGACGCCGGGCTATACGCGCCAGGGCGTGCTGCTGGCGTCGATCGCGCCTTATCAGACGGGCCAGCTGAGCGCTGGCAGTGGCGTCGCGGTGCCGTCATTGATCCGCTTCAGCGACGGCTACAAGAGCCTGCAGATGTGGAGCGCCGCTTCCGAACTGGGTCAGCGCACGACGGCGCAGCCGTATCTCACGCAGCTCGAGCAGGTGATGGGCGATGAGGAATCGGGCATCAACAGCGGACTCGATGCGTTCTTCGGCGCATTGAACGCGGCGAGCGTCGATCCCACGTCGAGCCCGTTGCGCCAGCAGATCATCACTGCCGCCGACGCGCTCGCGCAGCGCTTCAACAGCCTCACCCAGGTGCTCTCGAATCAGCGCCAGGCGATCGCTCAGCAGCGCGCCACCACGATCACCCAGATCAATGGCCTGTCGAAGGACATTGCCGAGTTGAACAAGCAGATCGCGGCCACGCAGGGCTCGGGCGTGAATCCCTCGGCGCTCATGGATGCGCGCGACAACAAGATCGATGAGCTCGCGGGGCTCGTCTCTTTACAGGTTGTCGACCAGGCCGACGGCACACGAAGCATTTCCTTGCGTGGCGGTCAGCCGCTGGTCGTCGGCGGACGTGCCGCGACCATGAGCGCGACCACCAACCCCGACGGCACACAGACGTTGCAGGTCGCCTTCGCCTCGGAAGCGTTCATCCTGCCGAGAACGGGCCTGGGCGGCGAGCTCGGCGGACTGGAAGATTACGAAGCCAGGACGCTGTCGCCGATGATCGAATCGATCGGCGACATGGCCGAGCAGTTGGCGGATGCTGTGAACACGCAGCTCGCCGCCGGCTTCGCGCCCGACGGCACGCCGGGCACGCCTTTGTTTGAATACGATTCATCGACCGCTACCGGCATGCTGCGGGTTCGGCCGGGCATTCAAGGCAGCGAGCTTGCATTCTCCACGTCGGCGACCGCGGGCGGCGACAGCCAGAACTTGTTGGCGTTGATTGGCCTGCGCTCCTCGGCGATCACGCTGCCGGGACTCGGCTCGGTGACGCTGGCCGACGCGTCGACGCAGCTGGTCGCCAAGCTGGGCATGGACAGTCAGCAGAACCAGGCCGCCATGGACACCGCGCAGACTGTGCGCAACCAGGCCGAGGAAAGCTGGAAGTCGACCAGCGGCGTCAATACCGATGAAGAAGCCATCAACCTGATGCAGTACCAGCAAATGTATCAGGCCAATATGAAAGTGATCGCGGTGGCCAACGAGCTGTTCGACAACACGCTCGCGCTGCTGGGTTGATGTTGAGATCGAGAGCATGATGCGCATTGCCAGCACGCAATATCACACCACCATGAACACGGCCTTGCAGAAGGCGTCCTTCCGTCTGGAGGACATTCTGCAGAAGATGGCCAGCGGCGAGAAATATTCGCTGCCTTCCGAGCATCCGGTGACCACGGTGCGTCTGTCGCGTCTGTATCGCGAAGAAGCGGCGCTCGATCAGTACCGGGAAAACATTTCCACCCTGCAAAGCCGTCTGACGCAGAACGAGGTCTATCTCAGCAGCATGTCGAACGACATGTTGAGCGCGCGCGACTTGCTGGTCTGGGCGGGCGACGGCTCGAACACACCGGAGGACGTCGCCGCCATGGCGGGGTCTTTGAAGCCGCTGCTCGATAGCATGTTCTATGTTTCGAACAGCGCCGACGCGGAAGGTCGCTATGTGTTCTCGGGTACGGCGGTCGATTCTCCGACCGTGAGCTACGATCCCGCCGCGCCGGTGGGCGCTCGATACACGTTCACGGGCAACACCGAGTCGCAACAGGTCGCGGTCGGTCCCGGAGTGACGCAGCCTTCCAATGTCACGTTGCCGGAAATGGCGGACATGCTGAACCAGTTGGAGCGCGTGCTCACGACCCTGCAGACTCCTGGCGCCAACGTGAACGATCCGGCCGTGCGTGCCGATATCACTGCCGCGATGGGCTCGTTGGACGATGTGATCGAAAGTATCAGCGGTCGCATCGCCGGGCTGGGTGGCGCGCAGAACATTCTCGAAACGCTGGAGACCAGTCACGCCAACGTCAGCTTGTCCAACAAGCAGGCGGCACTGACGCTCGGGCAGCTCGACTACAGCGATGCGGCCGTGAAGCTGAATGGCTACACGACAGCGGTGCAGGCGACGCAGAAGGCGTATGCGCAGGTGAGCAAGCTCTCGCTATTCCAGGCGATCTGATCTCGTTCACGCCATGCAACTTTCAGTCGTCGATTCAGGCCGTCAGGTTACACCGCGAGGCGCCGTCGAAGGCGTCTCGCTGACCCGTACTGAGCTGCCAGCCCCGGTCGGCAAGGTCGAGCCCGTTGCACCGGCCACGCTGCGCGGTGGCCTGAAGTCATACGACAGCCGGCTGAATCGCCAGGTCTCGGGCGCGCAGCAGGCAATTCAATTCCTGTCCGAAGCCGATGCGCGGTTGCGTGCGCTCCGCAAGGAATTGACCGGCGGCGATGCGGCCGCCGCCCTCGAGAAGTTCGACAAGTTCTGGCAACAGCGCTCGGCGGCCAGCGCCGGGACGCTGGATGGCAATCTGAAGTTCAGCGCCGATGCCAAGGCGACGCAGGAGTTCGCGGTCCGCGGCTTGAGCTTCGAAACATTGCGTAGCGGCGACACGGAAACGCTGAGCTTCGCCGTCGGCAAGTGGTCGCGGCAGGCGAGCTCCATCACCGTCGATCCGACCCAATCCGAGTCGGCAATCGTGGCTGCTTTGGATCGAGCGCTCACTCCCATGGGGGTTCGAGCGACGCGCGATGCGAAGGGGGAGCTGGCGTTCAATGTTTCCGAAAAGGACTGGCCACAGGTACGCGACTCGCTCGCGATTCGCGGCGGTGGACGTCGCTTTCCGACCGGCCAGTTCAATCACGTTCGCACCGTCGTGGCGGAGCAGGCCATCCAGCCATCGCAATGGAACGCCGCCGATCCTCGCAAGGCGCTGCAGGACATCGCTCAGGCGCACCAGCTGATTCGCAGGTCGTATGGCGATGTGCGTGGCGTGTTGGAGGAGGCCGCACAGAGCGTCGACCACGGTGCGGCCACCGCCGCCCAAGGCGCCTACTGGCAAGGCTTCGCGGAGGAATATGCCGACACGCTCGCTCGGGGCGACAGCACCGCTATCGCCGCGACCGTGCAGACAGTTGCCGGCATTTCCAAGCGTACAGTTTCCTCGTTGCTCGCCGCCGCCCCAGGAACGACTTAACTTTTGCTAGCATCGCTCACGGGCGTCATCCTTGACGCTCGCTCGATGAGGCAAGGGTGAGCGTGGACTATCAATTGCGGCTGGCGGTCGCCGCCGACGAGCCCGTACTTCGTGACCTGATCGCACGCTCCATCCGCGAGCTGGGCGCAGTCGATTACACCTCGGAACAAATCGAAGCCGCACTGCTCGGTGCATTCGGCGTCGACACCGCGCTGATTCGAGATCAAACCTACTTCGTCATTGAAACCGGCTCAGGCGACATCGTCGGATGCGGCGGTTGGAGCCGGCGCAAGACGCTGTTCGGCAGCGACACTCGCGAATCCCGCGACGATTCCTGGCTCGATCCCGCCGTCGATGCCGCTCGCATCCGTGCGTTCTTCATCGATTCACGCCATGCTCGCCGCGGCCTCGGTCGTATGCTGCTCGAGCGCTGTGAAGCCGAAGCGGCTGGTGTCGGATTCACCGACTTTGCCTTGATGGCCACGCTACCCGGCAAACGGTTGTATGAAGTCTGTGGCTACGCGGGCAACGCGCCGATCGAGCATCCTCTGCCGGGCGGGTTGAGCATCACGTTTGTACCGATGACAAAGCGTCTCAGGAAGCCTGTCTCATGAAATGTCATCCTGCTCGTTGGACGCTTGCCCTCGGCGTCCTCGCTTTGGGCGCGACCGCGTCCGCTTCCGACGTATTCCTCGATGTAACAGCTACACACGTCCCGCCGGCCGATCAGCTGCACGCCCTGGACGCGGCTTTCGTCGACGTCGATAAGGACGGCGATCTCGATGTAGTGCTCGCGGTCGAGGGCGACGTGAATCGTCTCTATATCAACGACGGCAAGGCTAAGTTGAGCTGGCGACAGGGAGCGTTTGGAAAGGTCGCGCACGACACCGAGCACGTGCTGAGCGCCGACTTCAATCGCGACGGTAACGCCGATGTGATGTTCATTGCCGAGGACGACCAGGTTCATCAGCTGTTTTTCGGCGATGGCAGGGGCGGTTTCGCGGATGCCAGCGATCGCTTGCCCGCTCGCAGCGAAGGCAATGGGTTCGACATTGGCGACGTGAATGGCGATGGCTTTGCCGACATCGCTCTAGGCAACACGGGCAAGGGCGCCGGCAACTTGCTGTGGTTGGGCGACCCGAACAAGCCGGGATATTTCATCGACGCGAGCAAAACGAATCTGCCCGACGTCGAGAATGCCACCCAAGGCATCGCGCTGGCGGATCTCGACGGCGATCGGGATCTCGACATGGTGGTCGCGAACGAGATTCCGCCGAACCGACTGTTGTTGAACGATGGGCGAGGGCGCTTCACGGATGCGTCGGACCGGATGGTGTCGTCCGTGGCATTGCATACTCGCGAGGTGCACGTGTTCGACGCCACGGGCGATGGCAAGCCGGACATTCTGTTCCTGAATCTCACCAGCAATGCGCGTCAGTACGAGCGCGATCCGCAGGCGCGATTGCTGGTGAACGATGGACGCGGCCGCTTTGTCGACGAATCCGCCCGGCGGCTGCCGGCCAATGCGTTTTCTTCCTGGGGCGGGGCGGTCGTCGATTTCAACGACGACCGGCACCCCGACCTGATCGTCGGGGCGATTGCCGTCCCCGGTTTCAAGCCGCTCCAGGCTCGAGCCTACGCCAACGACGGCAAAGGAACGTTCAAGGATGTGACCGCCGAGGTCATGCCGGCCACGGTCGTGGGGCGCAGCTGGAGCATGGCGGTCGGCGATCTGAATGGCGATGGCAAGGAGGATGTTTTCATCGGCGGCTGGGGCACCCAGGCCCGCCTGTTACTCAGAAAATAATTGCGCTAGGATCGGCGCGCTCATCGAGCGCATGGAGGCCGCAATGAAGCGCAAATGGCCGTTGATCGCCGGCGTGCTGGTACTGCTGGTCGGTATTGGCGTGTGGAGCGCCAGGGATACATTCGCGACCGCACGCATCGGTACAACTTACGTTGCCAAACAAACCTGTTCCTGCCTGTTCGTCGCGGGTCGGCCGCTCGATTCGTGCAGCACGGACTTCGATCCCGAGTCGCTGCAATCTCTCGATGTTGTCACTGGCAATAACGCGGTGACTGCTTCGGCCCTCGGCGGCTTGATCTCGTCGCGGGCGGAATTCGAGAACGGCTTCGGCTGCCACACCGTGAACTAGAACGACAAGTACTGCATCGGGAGGGACCTCGCGATGTTGCGATCTCTGCTAGCGACGATATTGCTGGCCGCGTCGATATCTCACGCACAAGCTGACTTGGCGCCGCTGCCGGCGCAGCCGCCCGATGTGCCTTGGCCGACGACAGAATGGCCGGTCGGCTCGTTGCCGCCGCAGATGGATTCGGCCGCGTTCAGCGCTGCGATCGCCGATGCCTTCGACAAGCCGGCTCCCGGATTGGGAGAGACCCGCGAGCTCGTCATCATTCGCGGCGGGCGACTCATCTATGAGCGTGCCGCGCAGGGCTACAGCACGAACACTCGTTTGGTCTCGTGGTCGATGGCGAAGTCGATCACGCAGGCGTTGGTCGGCGTCGCGGTCGCCCAGGGAAAAATAAACATCGACCAGCCCATGGGCAGCCCCCACTGGTCGCCGGACGATCGTCGGGCGCAGATTCCCTGGCGCCAATGGCTGCAGATGACGGACGGTCAGCGTTACCTCGAAATCGAAGCAGAAACGATTGCCGAGAGCGATGCCTCGCGAAAACTGTTCGGCCCGGGCCGTCTGGATGTCGCGAGTTACTGTGCGGACCTGCCGCTGATCCATGAGCCCGGCACGCACTGGAACTACAATTCGTGCGGCATCGTGCTGACAGCCGATGCGCTGACCAGAACCATTGTTCCCAATCCAGCGTCGCCGGAACAACGTCGTGGCGCGATGCTGAGATGGATGAATGTGAGCCTGTTCGACGTCATTGGCATGAAGCCGCAGCCCGAATTCGACGCGACGGGCTTGCTGTACGGCAGCGCGCTCATTTACGCATCAGCGCGCGACTTCGCCAGGTTCGGCTTGCTCTATCTGCGCGACGGCATGTGGGATGGCCGGCGAGTGTTGCCGGAAGGTTGGGTGGATTTCGCGCGCACTCACGGCACCGGCACGAACGCCGACATCTACGGCGCCGGGTGGTGGCTTGCGCCGAAGGAAGGAAGCGGGCGTCCTTATCCCATCTATGTCGATACCGGTCCCGAGCGCGACGGCTTCAGTGCGCAGGGATTCGAAGGTCAGTACACGCTGGTCGTGCCTTCGAAAGATCTCATCGTGGTGCGTTTGGGCATGACGCCGGAGAAGGATCTGCGCACCGGTGCGCTGAAAGAGTGGATGGGGCGCGTGGCGAGGACGTTTCCATCCGTCGCACACACGCCCTCGGCCGCTACTGAGTAACCCTTAGCGAGAAGCGCGCTTCCGCGTGCTCCTCTTCTTAGCTGTGGTCGCGCGGCGTCGCCGCCGGGCAGCCTGTTTCGCCTGCCGCGACAGGGCGCGATGCGACGCTGCGGATCTTGGCTCGTTACGGAGTGCCTTCGCTGTGGAACGTCGGCGTCGAGCTGACGTTGAGCGGGGTTTGCGGCGACCCTGGCCGGTGGCCAGATCGCGTTTCGCACTTTGGCGAGTGCGCCGAGAGGTGCTTCCTTCCTCGGGTGCTTGCAGCGGCACGCCGGAGCGACGAGCCTTCGACAAGCCGATCGCGATGGCTTGTTTCGCGGAGCGAGCACCGTGTTTGCCTTCGCGAATGTGCTCCATCTCCTCACGCACGAATTCACCTGCGGCCGTCGATGGCTTCTTGCCGGCGCGCAAGTCCGCCTTGGCGCGCTTTACCGTGGTCTTGCTGGGCATGGCTGACTCCTTTGCGGCTCGTGTAGCGGAATGACGAACGTCATGCGGCGCATGTTCCGTCAGGTTGAAGTTTTGTCATTGGATTCCTTTCGAGCCCGACTCCGCGTGTATGCTGCGTGCCAATGCAACTCATCTCACGTTGTTTGCTGCCGTTGGCGTTGAGTCTCTTCGTGTGGGGACACGCGGCCGTTGCTGACGACTCGATCGCTGCGGCGATCGCGAGCGCGCGCATGCCGGCAGATCGCGTCGAGGATTCGTGGCGCAAGCCGCACGAGGTGCTGCAGTTTCTGGAGATCGCGCCGGGTCATCATGTGCTCGATTTCTACGCGGGCCCCGGCTACTACAGCGAGTTGCTGGCCCATATCGTCGGGCCAACCGGTCAGGTGCTCATTTATAACAACGAGCTGTACAACCAGGCCGCCCATAACGGTCTCACATCGCGATTGGCTCGCAAGCGGCTGCCGAATGCGATTCGGGTCAACGCGCCGAGCAACTATCTGAAGCTCGCGCCCGCTTCGCTGGATCGAGTGCTGATCGTGCTCACGTACCACGACATCTACTGGCAGCCGGGCGACTCGCCCGAGCCGATGGGCGATCCCGACAAGGTTCTGCGCATCCTGCGCGAGGCGTTGAAGCCGGGCGGACTGGTCGTTGTCGTCGATCACGTTGCCAATCCGACCGCGCGCGAGAACATCACCCCGGTCGCGAACCGATTGCACCGGATCGACCCGCAAGTGGTCCGGGCGGATTTCGAGCGGGCCGGCTTTGCCTTCGCTGACGAGAGCAACGTGCTCCGACATCCCGACGACGATCACACCAAGTCGGTGTTCGATGCTTCGGTCCGGCACTACACGGACCAATTCATCTATAAGTTCCGTCGGCCGTAAGCCCCCCCGATCCGTTCAGGCTCCGCTCAGCTGTTCCGGGCAATAAAGGGTGCCAGCCCCCATTTCCGGGGCCGCACTATGGACAATCGCGCCGGGCGGATGTACATGTGCGCCATTCCATTCATATAGGCCCGCAACCATGAAATTGCCCGCCGCGCTTCGCATCACCGCATTGCTGCTGACGATCGGCCTGGCCGCCCCGGCCTTTGCCGAAGAAAGCACACTCAAGGAAGGGGCCAAGGATGTCGGCCGCGCCGTTGGAACGGCTGCCCGCGAAGTGGGCGATGTCGCCAAGAAAGTCGGTAAGGGGGTGGCCGAGGCAGCCAAGGAAGTAGGCGAGGCTGCCAAAGAAGGCGCGAAGGAAACCAAGCGCGCCATGCAGAAAGACAAATAACCGTCAGGTCGCTTCCCCGTCCCAATACTTTCTGGTGGCGGCCAGATCCAGGATGGACTCGCCACCCCGCAGCGCCCGGATCAATACCTTGTTCGACTCCGGGTACACGCACACGTCATTCGGGTTGCGCTCGCCGATCGATAAGTAGCAGCACGGCGCCGTGCCGCTGTTGAGAAACGAGTGGCCAACCTTCTGTCCCGCCGGAAAGCACACGTAGTCGCCGGCCTGCATCTCATAGCGCTCATCGCCCAGCAGTAGCGTGACCTGACCTTCGAGGATCAATACATGCTCCTCTTCGGCCATGTGGTAGTGCTTCGGCGCGAGGCGTTTGCCGGGTGCCGGCGACTCGAGCCGCATGCCGACACGATAGTCGAGGCCCACGGCCGCGAAAGTGAGATGTTTCGCGCGACCGCCGAATTCTTTGCTGCCGGCGAGCCCTTTCTCATCCCATGGCACATGGTCCGAAGAGATCGGCGGATTCAATTTCAATGACGAATCGATGGCCGTCACCGCATTCTCAGGCGGCGGGGATGTTTCCTTCGACCCCGTATGCTCGCCGTACCAATAGTCGCGCACGGCCGCGAGGTCGAGGATGGATCGCCGGCCGAGCGAGCGCACCAGGACTTTGCTCGAGTCGGTGTAGACGGCGACTTCGTTCGGATTGTTCTCGCCCACGATCACATAGCGGCAGGTCGCACTGTTGTTATTGATCAGGCAGTGGCCGGCCTGCTTGCCCGCCGGGAAGCAGACGTAGTCGCCAGCTTTCATCTCATACGAATACGTCCCCATGCGCACGGTGAGCGAGCCTTCGAGGATGTAGACGTGCTCCTCCTCGAAGATGTGATAGTGAGCCGGCGAGCTTTGCCGGCCCGGCTCGAGCTCTTCGACGGCAACACCGACGTGATAATGGTATCCCAGCAGAGCGCTCGTCAGATGCCGATAGCGCTCGCCGAAACGCGAGCCTTCCGTCCAGCCCTGCCACTCGACATCGCGCGCTGCAATCGGTTTGATCGGGGGTGACATACTCAGTCCTCGGTCGTTTTCGAGCTGAGCTTCGCTACGAGCGTGGCGATGCTCTGCGTGCCGCATGTTACATCATTGCGCGATTCCGGTCGGAGGGGCGGCCCGTCAGAATGCGAGCTGTCATTTCATCGAAGCCGCTCGAGCCGCCTGTTTTCAGCTGACGCTGCGTGTCGCCCGATGCGAGTAGTGAACGCGAGCCATGGCTCGTATTCTGTTGGCGTCGAATGACGATCGACGGAGGCGGACGAAACCATGACTCACGCGGCTTATACCCAGCTCATCCAGGTCAAACGTTGGGCCGATCTCGGCTTGTACGACGTGGTCGGCAAGAACCTCGACCGGCTGACGAGCGAGGACACCTCCATCATGCTGCGCATTCTCGACCACATCCACGCGGTCGACCGGATCTTCCAGCACCACCTGTGCGGACTGCCGCACACCTTCAAGGCGGCCCGGTCCGAAACCATGCCGACGCTCGAGACGCTGGCAGCGAGCGCCAGAGAGGTCGACGACTGGTATGCGGCTTACGTTACCGGCCTGGCGGAGAGCGATTTCGAGGAGCCCATCGATTTCGTCTTCACCAGCGGCAAGCCGGCGCGCATGAAGCGAGGCGAGATCCTCCTTCATGTTTGCATGCACGGGACCTATCATCGAGGCAATGCCGGCGCGCTCCTGCAGTTGCGGGGGCTGACGCCGAGTCGTGACTCTGTCACGGACTTTCTGGAGCAATAGATGGAGCGGTGGGGTAGTGACGGGCGATCTCTTCGATAATGGCGAACCGCGCCTTCTGGACCTACCCGATGCAGACATTCGTTATTGGCCTCGGGTCGATCTCGGCGCACCGTTGGATCGCGTCCTGAAGGAGCTCATTGAACAAACGCCATGGCGCTCCGAGGTCATCACGCTGTGGGGTCAGCAGCATCCACAACCGAGATTGACGGCGTGGTTCGGCGATCCCGGAGCGCGATACACATACTCCGGGCTCGCGCTCGAACCCTTGCCGTGGACGGACTTGCTCTCGGACGTTCGGCGTCGCGTCGGGACGCTGGCCGACGCTTCGTTCAATAGCGTGCTCATGAACTACTACCGAGATCATCGCGACAGCATGGGCATGCACAGCGACGACGAGCCCGAGTTGGGCAGGAATCCGGTAATCGCATCGCTGAGTCTCGGCGAGCAGCGTATGTTCGTGCTGAAACACAGATTCAGAAAGGATCTGAAGCCCGTCAATATCGAGCTCGAGTCGGGCAGCTTGCTGCTCATGAAAGGCGCGACTCAGCACCACTGGAAGCATGGGATCAATAAGCTGAGCCGGCCGTGCGGGCCGCGGGTGAATCTCACGTTTCGGCAGGTGTCGGCTGGGCTAACCTGAACTGATGCGAGCCTTTCCCGTGCAGCGAGGAAACGTCGAGCATCCGAGAAAGCGGCCATAGGGCCCCTGTCGCTCCACCAGCGGGGCGCCGCATTCCGGGCAGGGCGCCGGCCCTGTCTCGGTGGGAACAGGGGCAGCAGGGGTCCTGGAGCGTCGTGCGCTGTGTTTGCGCTCTCCGGAAATCGATTCGCTCCAGCCACAGAAGCTCTCGCAGAAGAATTCTTCCACGGACCTGCGGCTATCGATGAACGTGCGTATTTTCTTGCCGCAGTTGCCGCAGCGTGGATTCTCCGCATCGGTAATTACATCGAGCACCTTCTCGAGCGGTACGCGCTTCTTGGCCAGAAGCGCAGCCACCATTTGAGCGAAGCCCCGGCCCAGCGTGCGCGTCATCAGCTCATCCGCGTACTGAGAATAGCTCAAGGCGTTGAGCGAGCCGTGCCAGACAATGTGCCCGTCGATGATCACCACCTTCTGGTGAATGTGCACCCGGCAATCCACCGCGCAACCGATGCTTTCGAGCTTGTCCAGGGCCTCTCTTCCGATTGCAGTATTCGGCAGATTGCGATGTGGCGGGCGCGTAACGCATCGGGCCCGTACACCCGCTTGGATGCGGGCCTGCAGCGCATCCGTGAGCTCGAGCGTTCGTCGCTTGGCAATGAATCCCGAGAAAATCGCTATGCTGCGTCGGGCCCGCCCGAGATCGGCAGCGAGCGCGGCGTCAAAATCCGTTTGATCGAACAGTCCGTACTCTCGCGCCAGCGTCTTGATATCGACACCATCGAGTCCTTCCAGCCCAGCAGGCCCACGAGATAACAGTTCTGCCGCTTGGACAACGGTGCCTGCCGTTTGCATCGCGCACAACACCGCACGCAGCATCGACGAGGTCGGCAATATACGATCGAGATAAGCGAGATTCGCAACGACAATCAGATGATTCTGCGCGCGGCTGACGGCCACATTGATCAGGCGCGCTCCGAGGTCGTTCGGCGCGGACCCACGGATGAGCCTGCCGGCTTGGCCCGTAGCGCCTTCGCTTTCGGGGATGTCCACTACGATCGTGTGGCGCTCATCGCCCTGGAACGCGTGCACCGTACCGACCTGCGCATACTCGATTCCCGCATCGGCAAGCAGCGTGCGCGCTAGGTTTACCTGTGCCCGGTACGGCGTGATGATCGCCAGGCGCTTGGAGTCGTTCAGGTAGTCGCGTTGCTTCATGTGCCACGCGATGTTGCGCGTGAGTAAGGCATGCAGCAGGTTGAAGCGCGAGCGGTTCGCATCGACGGACTCGATGGGGTAGAGCTGCGATGTATCGACGATGGTCAGCGTGGCCGACAACGGTTCCGGCGGCTTGGGCTGGGCATTGCGCCGAGCCCAGAAGTCGGCCCCGTCGAAGCTTCGCAGCCGGCCGCCATACATCGGTCCGGAGATGAGATCGCAGATCGCCGGCTGCATGCGCCGTTGCGTGTCCAACATGACGATGCGGCGGTCGTTCGGGTCGAGTCGACTGACGCCGGCTGCGTTGAACACGTCGGCGCCGATGTGTTCCGCGATCGCGGGATTGTCGGTGTCGACAATAGGCGGTAGTTGTCGGAAGTCGCCGCAGACGACGGCTCGCGTACTGGCCATCCCTGCAATGAACCACACGACCGGCAGAGGCATCATCGACGCTTCGTCGATGATGACCAGGTCCATTGGCGAAATGTCCCTGACACTCAGGTACGCGCGTGTGCCCGTGACACCGACGATGCGAGCATTGCGAATGAGCTCACCATGCAGTTGAGAGATCTGTTTTTCCAGTTGCTGAATCTCATCGGCAAGCGTCTGCTCGGCTTGTTCCAGCCTGGCAAATTCGCGGCGCTGAGCTGCTTCGTTGACGTGCGCCAGTTCCCCCGCCAAATGCCGGCACTCTTGTTCCATTTCCCGGTGCTTTTGGTTGGCCAGTCCGACCTGCCGGTTGGCATCGGCAAGCTCGTGATGGAGCTCGGGGAGTGCTGCCTCGATCTGTGTGATGTCGGCGTCGATCTGCCGTTTGGGGCGTTCGAAGAAGCGGCGTAGGAATCCTTCGGCCCGCTGCGACTCCTCATATAGCTGTGCCAGTGTGCGCCGCTGCGCCTGAATGGCGCCGTCGATTCGCGTCGACTCCGCGGCTAGCGTCTGAGCAGAGCGGAGCAACTCGGCGGCCCTGTGTTTCTTCTGGCCAAGCTCGTCGAAGCGCGCGAGCCACTCGCGAACCGCATGGCGCTGAGCAATCGTTTGCCTGATCGCTTCATTCTTCTCCGATATGAGCTCCCGAAGCTGCATGGCCAGGCGCTCGGTTACCCGGTCCGCGCTGATGAGCTCGGCAAACTCGGCCTGCAGCCGATCGTCCACGATCTGGCCCAGACGGACGACCAGGCCGGCCTGCAATACCGGGGCATGATCGATCTGCAACTGCTTGCATACCCCATGCAGCACTCCATCCACGGCTTTGTTTGTGTTGGAGCAGATGAGAATGCGCTGGCCGGCGACGAACGCCATGCGCACGATCTCGGCCAAGGTGTAGGTTTTTCCGCAGCCGGGCGGGCCCCATATGTATGTCAGAGCCTGTGTCCGAACGCTTTCGCGCGCACGCGTTTGCGAGCTTTCCAACCGAGCGGTGGCAGGAGAATCCTGGAGTGCAGGGATTGCAGCCAGGCGCGGGGCCGGGTCGACCATGGCGTCCGCCAGCGTGGTGTTGAACGGAAAGTTTTTGCCGATATCGCCAATTCGCTCGCACAGCTGAGCGAGCAGGGCGGTGTCGTCCAACAACAAACGTGCTTTTGGCAGCTCCGGGCCGAGATCGACTCCAATACTGATCAACACGCCGTCGGGCCGGGCGGAGGCAATGACAGCGTCGTGACGCTGTCCCTGCACTTCGAGTTGTACATTGGAGTCGTCGATGAGCTTCGAGCCATCCTCGATCTCAAAGGAATACAGGAGGGTCTGCCCGCCCCCGGGCACTTGCTTGCCGTTCGACAGCGAACGTGAGCGGCGCTTCTTGGAAGCCTTCTGCTCGACGATCAGCGCCTGCAGCGCGGCGGTGTACTTCTGTGCCTGCGTCGCATCGGGCTTGATGTTTAATTCGGTGCGTCGGCCGGTCCGTTGTGGAATGGCCGGCGGCAAACCCGGTGTGCCCGGCGCGCGCATGCCTGCGTGCACGGCTGGCGAGGTCTGCGCCGTTGTCTCCGGAACGGGTGAGTGCAATTGGCTGAGCCGGGCTATCAGCTTGCCACGCAGGTCGCTCGCGCGCTGGCCTTGCCGCCCGCTGAGGCGCTCGAGCATTTTGCCCAGAAGATCGGGATCGTTGACGCCGCCCTGAAAGCGAGCCTGCAGCTCCTCGACGCTCACATTGGCTTCGATCCGTGGCATGCCCGCTCCGTTTTTTTCTCCATGATGCCCGGCGTCGCGGGCAGGAACAATTTCGTTTCTCCGCAGGCTTTCGTTACCAGGTGCCAAACGTGAGGCGAGTTGCCAGCGGCTACTTCGTGAATCGATTCACAGCGTCTGCCACAGCCTGCCAAATGAGCTCCTCGATGGCTTTCGTGCTGCGACCGTGCACCGCTAGCAGGCGATAAAACTCCGCACTCGTCAGTGCGTACAAAACATCGACGAGATCGGCAGGCGAGTGGACCGGCGTCATGCGTGCAACGATCGCGGCGAGTAGTTTGCGGCGACGCTCGGCGCGTTCGCTCATCAGCGTCGCGACTTCCTCGTCCAACTGACCGAAGGCAGTGAACTTCGGCATGGTCTGCGCGTGCCCGCCCCAGAACTTCGCAAAGATTGCGACTGCGCGTCGTAACGCCTTCTCGGGGTCCGGCTCCGAAAAGACTTGTGACAGCTCGAACAGCCCGCCTTTCTGTGCGATGTCATCGAAGATCGCCGCCAGCAAGACGTGCTTCGATTCGAACTGGTTGTACACCGTGGCGCGCGTGACGCCGGCTTCGCGAGCAACCGCATCGATCGAGAAGGCCGGCATTCCTTTGCCGCCCATCAATAATTTCCGTCCCGCCTCGACCATTCGTGCCCGGCCTTCATCAACCGATGCTGCGCGCACATCGCTGCGATAAGTCCTGCGTTTCGACTTGACTGCCATAAAATTAGTTATACAGTGTGTATATTCAATTAGCCATTCGAGGGACGCCCATGACGACCGTCACGCTGTTGCTGCTTGCCCGCGTGCTTCACATCCTTGGTGGAGTGATCTGGGCGGGCAGCATGTTCGCACTCTCTTTCGCAATCATACCGATCGGCACACGCCACGCCGATGAGGGCGCCGGCCGCTGGACGGCACTGGCCACGCGGAAGCTGGGACCTGCGTCGGGCATTGCCGCTCTTATCACCGTGCTGTCGGGAATGTACTTGTTCGCGACGCTTCATGATGGCGATACATCGACCGGCGGCATCGTGCTAGCCACTGGAGCGGCCGCTGCGGTGCTGTCGTTTCTGGTGGGCGTTTTGATTGGGCGGCCCGCGGGAATGAAGATGGCGAAGCTGCAAGGCGCGGCGTCGAAGTCGGCCGGCGATCTGGCGGAACTTGCATCGCTCGGTCGCCGCGCCGCTGTGAGCTCGCGCGTCTCGGGTATCTTTCTTGGCCTCGCCGTGCTGTCGATGGCGATGTTTCGTTACGCGCCGGCGCTGGCGGGGTGAGCCTCATCGTAACGGCAGATACAGATCGGTGATCGCCTCGTGCTCCGGCACGTCGGGGAAGAATCGGACGCGCTCACAATAGATGGGAAAGTCGCGAGTCTCTTCGCCGCTGGCCGGCAGCCAGTGGCGATAGAGATAGAGTGCGGGCGCCTCCAGGTCGTCGCTGGAGCCTGTCACACGTAACCGGGCACAGCGGCCGCCGGGAATGAGCCCGTTCTCCACGCCGGCATCGTTCGGGGCGACGGCACGATCGGTTGCTGCGCACAGGTCCAAGCGGAACTCTTCCGGTGCTGTCGATCGTGGATCGGTATGAAAGACGTTGAACGTCGCGCTGCTGCGGGGATGAAGGCCGGTGGATTTTCGCCAGGCGATGAAACGCTGGATGGTTTGACCGAGCCGCGCTGGATCGCCCCGATGGGTCATGACGGCGACCGGCGTCTCTGGTGCCTGGACGATGGTTACGTCATCGGCTGTATATGAAGTCTTCATGAGTTCGGCCCTTGCGTGGTTATAAGTCGTAAACGCTTCGAGCCACGAATCCCAGTCAGGATCCTTGCGGAAGCCCGTGGGTGTCTGTCCGAACTGTTGACGAAAGGCGCGGGCAAAGGCGTCGGGTGTCTCGTAACCGGCATCCATCGCAATGTCGATGACTGCCTGCCCCTCACGGAACGCCAACCTCCAGGACGCCCGCTTCATGCGGACGAGTTGGATGTAACGATGCAGTGGCAACCCCATCACCGCGGTAAATTGCCGATGGAAGTGAAACTTCGAAAAGGCTGCAACGCTGCTCAGCGTCTCCAGGCTGAGCGCCTGGCCGGCGTGCCGGTCGATGTGTTCCAGCACACGCTGCAGTCGTTCATGGTATCGCCGGGTTGCCGTCGTCATTATCGTCATCGGATTCTCGTGGCGCCGGCATAGATTGTCGAGCCGGCAGCGCATGCGCCCGGCCAATCTTGCGGAAGGGATTCCGGCGCAAAAAATCTGAGTTAAGATGCCGCTGCACCTTCGCGTCGCCAGCAGCGGTCAGGAAGCACGGACTTCCGATGAAATATTGCACGCGGAGGGTTACATAACCGGGTTTGTCGAGTAGCGCGCGTTCTGCGCTAGGGAAGAGGGTATGGATTTTTCACGAGCGACGGCCGGGGTCCTCTCGGGTCTTCTATTGGCTGCCTGCGGCGGCGGTTCGGGCAGCGGCGGTTCGTCGCCGCCGCCGTCATCGTCGCCCCCGCCCACACCTCAGCAGCCCGCACCCGAGCCCACTGTTCAGGTCTCGGTCACTTCCAGCAACGTCGATCTGGACCTGGCCGAGGGCGATGCGTTTCCGGTGAAAGTTGCGGCCACGTGGAGCGCCACCAATCTGCCATCGGCAAGTTCCGTTTACTTTCAGATCGCCGATGCGTCCTCCAGGTTTCAGATACATGCTCCGCAGCTGGCGACAGCCGGCAGTGACTTCACAATCGAGACAGCGCCCGATGTCGGCCCGGGGACTTACGAAGGCACGCTGACGGTGCGTGCATGCAAGGACTCCGCGTGTGCGCAGACCTATGCAGGCACCAGTGGATCTATCACCTATGCGCTTCGGGTTTCCGCCGTGGCCGATTGGGAAACGCATCAACGGGACGCCGGACACACCGGTTATGTGCCCATCTGGCTGAATGCGTCCAAGTTTGCTGAAGCCTGGCGCTGGCAGCGTCCGGCGGACGGCGAGCCGATCGGCGGCATCAATGCCGTGGTTACCAGCGATAAAACCGTTTATCTCAGCAAGGACGTCTATTTTGGCGAAGGCGCGTTGATCGCACTGAATGAGGAGGATGGGCTGGAGGCCTGGCGCGTGTCGTTCGGATCGGTCCCGGCGCTCGGCCCGCCGGCGGTCAAGGGTGGCAACGTCTATGTCGCGACCACGGGCCACCAGGATACTTTCCTGTGGCGGTTCAATGCCGACACCGGTGCGTTCCTCGGCAAATCGGCGTTTGCCGGGCAGTGGCCGCACACGTTGAATCCGACTGTATTCGAGGATCGCGTCTACGTTGGCGCCGGCTACTTTGGCGGCATCACATACTCGTTCTCCACGTTGGATGGTGCTGCCGTGTGGGAATACGCGTCAGGTGGCGCTTGGGACTTGTTCACGCCCGCAGTCAACGAACAGTACGTTTATCACTACAATGGCGCGTCCCTTCATGTCGTGGACAAAGTGACGGGCGTCGCGGCCCATACGATCGCGGATCCGTTCGGCGGCTCCTCCGGCTACGCGTACCACGGCTCGCCGATGCTCGGCAGCCGAAACAATGTGCTTGCGTATGCAGGCGGTGCGTTCAGCGGTCGGGCCAGTAGCAGCGCGGAACATTACGATCAGCGCGTGCTGTCGAGCTTCGACGTCAGCGCCAACATGCGCTATGAATGGTCCACGTCGTATGCATATCTGACGGCGCCGGCGATTGCCGATGAAACAATTTACGTCGCGCGTAATTCACCGATGTCGCTCGATGCGATCGATGAAACCACCGGTCAGATCGTGTGGAGCTGGAAGCCGGAAGGTCAAGGCGACAGCTCGTTCCATCGCAATATCGTCGTCACGCGCAACCTGCTTTTTGTGAGTACCGATGTCGCGGTGTACGCGCTCGATTTGGAGACTCGCGAGGTCCGGTGGCGCTATCCGCAGCCTGGCATGTTGGCGATATCCGCGGATCGCACTTTATATATCGCGACGGGCGCCACTGCGAGTGACGGCGGTTTGGTGGCCGTCAAGCTGCAGTAGCTCGCGATTGGCTTCGCCGGCCGGGTAGCGTTCCCGGCCGAGCGGCGCTCAGTTGATCGAAGGACCGTTGGTAGCTGCTTTATCGATCGCGTCCAGCACCTGTTCGGGCGAGATGTCGCGCTGTAATTCCTCGATCTCGTCTATGGGCACTTGCGCGCCCACCTTTGCCGCGATCGCATTGACGAGTTGAATGGTGCGCGTCAACTCATGCTCGGTGAGCAGACTGATCTGCAGATCGAGATCCGCGCGTCGATCCGCTTCCCGCTGCATGCGGTTCTGCGTTACCAGCACGAACGTACTCAGAAAGATGGCCTCGACCGAAGCCGCCGTCGCGAGCAGCACAAACGTGGGATCGAACGCCTTCAGCGGCGTCCAGCCGACGTTCACCAGCACCCACAGGATCACGACCGCCAGATGTACGTAGACGAACGGCAGACTGCCTGCCGCCGCGGTCACGGCGTCGGCGATCCGCTGCTGTAACGTCCGCGATTGCTGGTCCCGACTCTGTCTTTGCAGCAGAGCTTCAATGTTCCTCGCGACGACGCTGGGTCCGTCGGGCGGCTTGGTGAAGGTCTGCTCCATACCGACGCGAACGCGCCCCGGGCGAATCGGTTCCTGAGCCGACGGTGGGCATCAGAAACGATGAGCGATCTCGCCGGCGCTTCTAGATCTCGACGAGGGACTCGGCCTCGTATGCGCGACGGAGTAGATCGGGGAATTCGGGCGCCTCGGGTAACTTCACCGAGCCAATCCTGCTTACAGGCACCGCCGGCGTCCACGAGTTCATCACGACGGCGCCACGAAGCTGCGGCAGGTTGGTCAACGAGACCTCCTCAACGCGCTGTGGAACTCCCATGGCATGCAGCTGCCGCTGAACGATGCTCATCGTGGTGCCGGTCAACATGGCCGCCTCGGGCCACACCACGGCTTCGCCATCCCAGAGCGCCAGATTCCAGATCGATGCCTCGCTCAGGCGACCGCTGCGGTCGACGAATGCGGCGTCGTCGAAGCCTTCTTTTGCCGCCTCACGCATGTAATAGGTCTTCGCGATCTCGCCGACGTGCTTGATGGCGGGGAGCATTCGCTCGTGTTCGAACGCGGCTAATGCCAGCGGACCGTTGGGGCCGGACGCCGCCGGTCCCGTGCGGACCAGTACGTCGAGCTCGCCCTTCGTGTCAGTCGAGGTGAACTCACCGGCTCGCGAGTAAATCGTCGCGGTCAACGATACATCCGCTGGCCCGGCCTTCAGCGCCTTCCGAAGATAAGTGCGCAGTTGGTCATCCGATGTGGCGCGACCAAACAGCGCCAGTGAGGCGGTGCGTAGCCGTTGCAGGTGGAGATCGAGCCCTCGCACGCGGCCGCCACGCACCTGCATGGCAGTGAAGTGAGCGAAGCCTGCGAAGGCAAGCGGAGCCAAGTCATCGGTGATCGCCGTGCGGCCGTTGACTTGCGTAACGAAAGCGTTGGATGCGGTAGACATGGGTCGCATCCTAGGGATTTGAACGAAGGCGGGGAAACGAGTAGTTTTCGACGCATCGACAAATTTGGCTTGAAGATCGATGAACCGAAATCTGCCGGGCACGCGAGCGCTGCGAACCTTCGAGGCCGCCGCGCGACACTTGAACTTCACGCGCGCCGCCGATGAGGTGGGATTGACGCCGGCCGCCGTCAGCTACCAGATCAAGGAAATCGAGGATCAACTCGGCATCGTGTTGTTCGCGCGTACCAGTCGGAGCATTCAGCTGACTCCCGCCGGCGCCGTGCTGTTTGAAGCGACCACAGATGCGTTGGACACATTGCACCGTGCTGCCGGCCGCGCTCGACGCATTGCGCGAGATTCGAATCAACTGCGTCTGACCGTGGGGCCAAGGTTTGCAACTCACTGGCTCCTGCCGCGCTTACCCCAGTTCAAGGCTGCACATCCGGGGCTGGAATTCACGTTCGACATTACCGATCAGGTTCGCGACTTCGACCGAGACGATGTCGACGTTGCGATCCGCTTCGGCGCGGGCACCTATGCGGGAGCACGCTCGCACCGCCTGTTCGATGCCGTCGTCGCGGCTGTTTGCAGTCCTTCGCTGTTCGCCAACGCTCCGCAGCTGAAGGCGCCGCGCGATCTTTTTACGCACACCCTTTGCTATGTGAATTGCAAAGTGAATGACGTGGACTGGCCTAACTGGCGCATGTGGATGGACGCCGCCGGCGAACGCGACTTTGACGACAGTCAATGCGTCGCGTTTGCGGACTCAAGCCACGTGGTGCAAGCCGTTTTGGACGGCAATGCCGTAGGGCTGGTTGAGCTGGCCATGATCGCTGGCGACCTTGCTCGGGGGCGGCTGGTGAAACTGTTCGATATCGGGCTCAGTCCGGCACCAGGATACGCGTATCACTTGGTGTATCCAGACAGCAGCGGCGAGGACTCACGCATCGTCGCCTTTCGCGAATGGATGCTCGAGGAGATTGCGCGCCCGGCGCAGAACTCAGGCGATGGAATTTGACATTCGGCACTCCAGCTGGAGGATTTGTGGCGTTCGATGAAGGCTTAGCCGAAAGAATTCGCGACGTCCTGCGCGTGTCGGCGCAGCAGTGCACAACAACTTCATCGTTCGCTTCGAATTGGCTGGAGATCGGCCGTGCTGTGAACTATGAGCTTGCAGATAAGAAACATTCGCTTTCCGCGGAAACGTGAAGTGGCGTATGTCGGTTGGCCTGGTGCGAGCGTCACAATTGAATGTTGCGGCGGTCAGCGGTATACCCGCTGCAACACCGTCACGAGGCACACCGGATGTTCATCTCTTCGCGAGCCGGTCGGCGATATGTGGCGTTGCTGTGCGTGATCCTCGCCGGCGCCACCTTCGGAGCGGAGTGGGAGGGCTACGAGCGGCTCGATCGTGAGCGGTTGCTCGAAATTCTCGACGGTTCGCATAAGGGGGTGAAGCCCGAAGTCACTTCCAAGAATCTGATCGACGTTGATCTGTCGGGAATCGACTTTCGCGGCGCCAATCTCTCGGCCTCGGTGCTGAATGGCGCGAACCTCAGTCGCGCCACGCTCGATAAATGCAATCTCACGGTCAGCTTCCTGGAGGGCGCCAATCTGTCGGGCGCCTCGCTGCGTGAGGCGATGCTGTTTTCGTCCCAGCTCGCTGGCGCGAAGCTGATCGGTGCCGATCTCACCGGCGCCCGGTTGATCGGCGACCTGCGCAAGGCCGATCTGTCCGGGGCGCAACTGGTTCGCATGAACGCCGCGCCGGACATGAAGAATCAGTCGATGGGGCTGATGCGCGCCAACATCGTGAGCGCCACGGCCATCGAGGCGGACTTCTCCGACTCGGATTTCTCGCGCACCGATTTCAGCTTTTCCGATCTGAGCCGCGCGAAGATGCTTCGGACCAGGCTTTTCCGTGCCGACTTCAGCGGTGCGAATCTGACGGGCGCCGACCTTTCTGGGGCAGACCTGCGCGATGCAGTGTTCACCGACACGGATCTCTCCGGGGCGAACCTGACCAACGCGGATCTCACGGGCGCAACTGCTCGCAACGTTCGCGGGCTCGACACAGCGACGACCACAGGCGCGCGTGGTCTGCCGAAGAACGAATAGCGCCGCTATGGAATCGCTTGCGCGGGCTTGCGGTCGTGAGTTGGCGTGTGAACCTGAGAACGCGGCGTCGCGTGCGGTCAACAAAGCGGGCTCGCGCTTGCCTGCGTCGAAAATGACCCCGCACCCGCGCGCGGAATTACCGCGCGCTGATCCGATGCTTGCGTGCCGCGGTAACCTGCGCGCGTGTTGCTGCGGTTCCTGATATGTGCAAGCACATGAGCGCCTCTGAATAGGGAATGTCCTGTAATTGATTCTTTTCCTCTGGACAGAAAATCATCGCGGAGTAATATAACGACCGGGCTTAGCCCACGAGGTCTTCGTTATGAGGGCCGCCTCAAAGGCTCAGACACTGTCTGGGCCTTTGTTGTTTCTAGCATCCGCGCCGATGTCGGCGGACAAGTTCAAAGCAGCTGTATTTCGATCCTGCTACGTCGATCTGTGATGGGGTAAGGCGGCTCTCGATCAATCGACCAGAGGACTGCAGCGCGACATAGGGTCGGTTCCTGGGCGCATAGCCCGCGATAGCGATTGGCCACAGGTACAGATCGGCGATCTGAGCAATCGGTGACGATTTGGTCTTGAACCGAATCTCATGGAGCGTCTCGCTGAGCTCATTAGCTGTGAGTGGCGAGTACTGCGCTGATGAATCCTTGGCGAAGGGCGGGCCGCTTGTCCGCAAATCGTCGTAGTATCGGACGAGTCTGTCATCATCGACTTTGCTGGTGCGTTCCGGCAGTACACGCAGTTTTCGATCTATTTTCCGCGCGTACTTCGCCGCGCGCTCCACGGCAATGGCAAACGCGGTCTGGCATAGATGCCATTGTCGGTAGCCATACTGCTCCCGATACCGTGCATCGTAACCTGGGCGATCGATGACACATGCAAGGCCAAGAATGTCGAGCGACAGCAAGGTTCGACTTAGATCGCTCATGAATTTGTCGCGTTCGAATCGATCTAGAGCGAGCCAAGAAAATCGCTCCTGACGATGACGTATTTCAACAGAGTGCAGCGGATAGCTGATGGACCATCGTGCGCAGAATTCATCGTACAACTGGCGAGCAGCTGCTTCGGCGTCCTCGTCGATGAGTACGCCTCCAAGAGCGAAGAATTCACGAGCGTTCTTGTTGTAGGGCAGGGGCTCTCGATTCGGCGCACGTGTTCCCGAATCGTCCATGTAGAAATTGAGAATCCGAGGCACGCGTCACTCCTTGACTCAAGCCGGCCGGTTGGCGTCAGAAGAGTAGCGTGATGTTCGACGTCAGCATTCTTGGTTTGCGTGTCATTTTCTCCTTGTATCGGACGAGCGGCTCCGGCTTGGTCCGGTCCACGAGCCAAGCGCGCCCCCGTGTGCGGGGCGCCGCGTGAGTGTGTCGTCGGGTGCGCGTGGAGAACGGAATTTAACAGTGCGCACTCCAGCTGGAGTGCGGGCAGCGATGCGATCAATGCGTTCGCGTCAGACAGCATTGCTTATATTTCTTGCCACTACCGCACGGGCACGGTTCATTGCGGCCGGTCTTCGGCTGGCCACGCACGAACGTCGATGCGACCGGTTGCGTGCGCATCGGCGTGAAGTAGCGATACATCTGCACGATGCCCGCTGTCATCATTTGCAGCAGCTCTGTTCGCTTTTCGGGTGACGGCGACTCGAATCGAAACTCCGGATTTGGATCGTTCTCATGCGCCAGGGCCATCATAGGGGTGATTGCGCCGGCGCGCTCTTCGTCGTGCAGGAACGTCTGCCAGCTGGCAGCTCGCAGGCCCACGCCATGCATGAAGCCTTTCGCCCATTCGTTACCGAGCGCCTGGCCGTTGTCATCCACTAGTACGATTGGGACGTAGATGTCGCCGCGCTCGAGCGTTCTCGCAATCGAGTTCCAGTGGCGCGTGAACATGCCCATGATGGTCTGTGCTTGCTCCATCGAGTCGAATGCTGGGCCATGCTCTGCCGACTCGCCGCCGATGACATGCGGCCAGGATTCGCTGGGCATCACGAGTTCCGGCCCGACCGCCAGGGCGCAGAAGAATCCATCCATGCGCTCGATGTTCATTGCCGTTGGGCTGGGCAGGGAGTCGAGGAACTCGGTGAGTTGGTCGAGTTCGTCGTCGGAGAGCGGGGTGGTGAGGGAGGTCATGGGTCGGAGTGTACTGCATTCGCGGCGGATGCTTGCGCGCGCCGCCGAGGGTGAGCGCTTCGAGATCGCCGCAGTAATACGCGCGCCGAATGGCGCGTGGGGCTCTTGTTCATTTGCGGCTTTGCCTACGCGTATGTCGAGTCGCGTCCCTTTTTGAGCGCGCGAAGAATTGCTAGCGATGTTGCGTCGGCAACCGAAGTTCTGCGCCAGTTGAAAGCTACTGAGGTTCTATCAAACGGCCCACCGGACTCGCCGTCAGGAGTGCCCAGCACTGACACTCCAGCTCGGCGTCTCGACGTTGTGGTGAAGTAGTAGCGGCTGAATTTAGCAGTTCGCATTCGAGTCGCTTTGAGTGCACCACTTTTGAGATGGTGGCCGGGTGCTCAAAACCGATCGAAGACGGCGGGCGTATTCCTTCCTTTCGGAAGTCTTGTATTAGCCTCACACCCGACCATAGGTGAGCATGTCCGCATGCGGAGCATGCAAAACGTATGGGCACAAAAAAGCCGCGTGACTATCGGGTGCGGCGTCCGCTGCTTTGTAGGCAGCGCAGGCAACTCTGCAAGATAGGCTGGACGTAAACGTCTGGGAGGCCGTACTTGATCAGTCACTTCCCGCAAGGAGCAAAGATCTGGGCGCGGAAGATTACGCTGAGCTCTTGATCGACCTTCAACACTTCAGGATCGAAACACAGGGGGGGAATTGCATTCGCTACTTTCAAAATACAGATCCGCGATTTTGAAAGTCGATGAAGAAGAGGTGCGGAGCAGATTAACGGGCGGCGACGACGGGGCTCCGCGGGGTCTTTTACAGCGGCTGTCTGAGCGGATTGGTAAGGCTAACTAGCGGTCATGTAGTGCATAACGTTTCCACCTCCCGCTTGCCATCCCCCCACTCACCCCCTTAAACTCCGCGGCCCTTGCCGGTCGTCTCCACTTGGTAACAGGTGTCAGCCGTCCCGACAGGGGTTGTAGGTAGCGCTTCCGGGCATATATAAGGTGTCCGGGTATGAAAGGGCCCGATTCGAAGGGCCTTTTTCGCTTCTGGAGCCAGCCAGGACAGGCTTCCGGCGCAGGACTTACAAGACGAATTAGGGGAGTTGGGCGCCGCCAAGGCCGCCTGGCAGGAAGGGACGGAGAGTGAGAATGGGCCTTGGGGCCCATTTTTCGTTTCGGCGACGGTAAAAACCGGCCCGGCGGAGCTCTTCCGGCGCGGGTAGCAAGCGCCGGATAGGGGCAGACCAAGGGCCCCACAGTCAACCGGAGGTGACCGATGCTGCGAGAACAGCTGGGCGAGCTGCTCGGCCCGGTCGTGGCCAATCTCGGTTACGAGCTGTGGGAAATCGAGTACGCGCCGCGCGCCGGCGGCGGGCTGTTGCGGCTGTATATCGACAGCCCGGACGGCATTTCTCTGGACGATTGCGAGAAGGTGAGTCGGGCCGTCAGCGCCGTGCTGGACGAGGCCGATCCCATTCCGAACGAGTACACCCTGGAAGTGTCCTCGCCCGGGCTGGACCGGGTGCTCAGGACCCCGGCCCATTTCGCGCGCTTTGCCGGCGAGCGGGTCAAGGTGGAGATGATCCAGCAGATCAATGGCCGCAAGCGGTTTCAGGGGCGCTTGCAAAAGGTAGGCGAGAGCGAGATTACGCTCGAGACGGATGGCGGCGAGGTGAGCTTGCCGATCGAAGACATTCACCGGGCGCGGTTGATCCCGGACGTATGACGTATGAGCGACGGGAGTCGCTGGCCAAGGCGTAAAGCGGAGTTCGCACGATGAACAAAGAGATTCTGATGGTCGTGGACGCAGTCTCCAACGAGAAGGGCGTCGACAAGGAAATCATCTTCGAGGCGCTCGAAGCCGCGCTCGCGTCCGCGACCCGTAAACGTCACGGCGAGGGCATCGACGTGCGCGTCTCCATCAACCGCAAGAGCGGCGACTACGACACGTGGCGTCGTTGGAAGGTGTTCGCGGACGATTCCACCGAGCTGGAATTCCCGGACAGCGAGCTGCGCCTGGAAGACGCCAAGGACATTTCCGAAGACGCCGAAGTCGGCGGCTATGTGGAAGTGCCGATGGAGTCGGTCGCGTTCGGCCGCATCGCGGCCCAGACCGCCAAGCAGGTCATCGTGCAGAAGGTGCGCGAAGCCGAGCGGGCGCAGGTCGTCGATGAGTTCAAGGCGCGCCAGGGCACGCTGGTGTCCGGCATCGTCAAACGTGTCGACCGCAACGGCGTGTTCGTGGACCTCGGCGGCAACGCCGAAGGCTTCATCGCGCGCGATCAGATGATTCCTCGCGAGCCGATCCGTTCGCAGGATCGCGTGAAGGCCTATCTCGCGGATGTGCGCTCCGAGCAGCGCGGTCCGCAGTTGTTTCTGACGCGGACGGCCCCAGAATTCCTGATCGAGCTGTTCAAGCTCGAAGTGCCGGAAGTCGGCCAGGGTCTGATCCAGATCCTCGGCGCCGCCCGCGATGCAGGCGTACGCGCCAAGATCGCGGTGAAGAGCAATGACAGCCGCATCGATCCGGTCGGCGCTTGCGTGGGTATGCGCGGTTCGCGCGTGCAGGCGGTGTCGAACGAGATCGCCGGCGAGCGCGTCGACATCATTCCTTATGACGAGAATCCGGCGCAGTTCGTGATCAATGCGATGGCGCCGGCGGAAGTGGTGTCCATCGTCGTGGACGAGGACTCGCACTCCATGGATATCGCGGTGACGGAAGAGAAGCTGTCGCAGGCCATCGGCCGCGGCGGTCAGAACATCCGTCTGGCCAGCGAGCTGACCGGCTGGGAATTGAACGTGATGACGCAGCAGGCCGCCGAAGCGAAGAGCGAAGGCGAGTCGCAGAAGCTCATCGACCTGTTCAAGCAGCAGCTGGACGTGGATGAAGACGTGGCGCAGATCCTGGTGCAGGAAGGCTTCTCGACCATCGAAGAGATCGCCTATGTGCCGGCATCGGAGCTCGCGAACATCGAAGAGTTCGACGAGGACATCATCAAGGAATTGCGTAATCGTGCGCGCGACGTGCTGCTGACGCAGGCGATCGCGAGCGAGGAAGAAATCGACAGTGCCGAGCCTGCAGCAGATCTGCTGGAGGTGGATGGCATGGACGACGACCTGGCGCGGAAGCTCGCCAGCAGAGGCATCGTGACGCGTGAGGATCTCGCCGAGCAGGCGATCGATGACCTGACGGAGATCGAAGGCGTGGATAACGAGCGCGCGGGCGCGCTCATCATGGCGGCGCGTAAGCACTGGTTCGACTCCGCGGGGCAACAGGCTTGAGCGGGGTCGTAATTAGTAGCGGGTCGGGAGGGCGTATATGGCGGATGTGACCGTAAGCCAGTTTGCCGAGGTACTGAAGGTACCTGTCGAGCGGCTGCTGACGCAGCTCGATGAAGCCGGGATTCAAGTCTCCGGCGCGAATGACACGATCAGCGACGACGCCAAGATGGAGCTCTTGACGTTCCTGCGCCGTGCGCACGGGCGCACGCAGGAAGCGACTGCGCCTCGCAAGATCACCTTGAAGCGCAAGTCCCAGGGCGAAATCAAAGTCGCCTCGGCGCAGGGCCGTGCGCGCATGGTCAACGTCGAGGTTCGCAGCAAGAAGACGTATATGAACCGCACCGTGCTCGAAGAGCAGGCGCGCGGTCCGGCTACGCCTTCTGCGAACGATCAGGCCGCCGACCGGGCGGCCGCGGCAGCTGCCGAAGAAGCAGCGGCGCGTGCTGCAGCTCAAAGCGCAGCCGCTGCGGCTCAAAAGGCCGCGGCCGATGCCGCCGCCGCCGCTCAAGCGGCTGCGGCAGCTGCCCAGAATGAAGCCCAGACGGAAGCACAGCGCGCCGCTCAAGCGGCTGCTGAAGCCGCTGCCGAAGCGGCACGCCAGGAAGCGGATCGACTGCAGAAAGAGCAGGCCGAAGCCGAAGCGCGTGAATTCGCTGCCCGCGAGCAGAAGCGGATGGAAGACGAGATCCGTCGCATGGCTGACGCGGAAACTCGTCAGTCGGCTGAAGATGAAACTCGTCGCATGGCGGAAGCTGCAGCCCGTGCCGAAGCCGAACGCAAGCAGCAGGAAGCTGCGGCCGCGGCCCCAGCGCGTGCGCCGGAACGTGGCGGCAAGCGGGGTGGCGCCGCCGATCGTCCGCAACGCGCGGAGCTGCACGTATCGAGCGACGCCAGTGCTCGTTTCAAGAAAAAGAAACAGCAGGCGGCGACCAGTGCACGCTCTCGCGGCCGTCCGTCGCAGATCAACGTTGCCAGTCAGCATGGCTTCGAGCGCCCGGCCGCTCCGGTCAAGCGCGAAGTGCAGATCGGCGAGACGGTCACCGTCGGCGAGCTCGCTCAGCGCATGGCCGTGAAGGCCAACGAAGTCATCAAGGTCATGATGAACATGGGCGTGATGGCCACCATCAATCAGCCCATCGATCAGGACACCGCGGTGCTCGTGGTGGAAGAGCTCGGCCACACGGCCGTCATCCACAAGGAGAGCGCGATCGAGGACGAGTTGCAGGCCACCGATGCCTCGCACGAGCTCGAAGCGCGGCCGCCGGTCGTCACCATCATGGGTCACGTCGACCACGGCAAGACCTCGCTGCTCGACTACATCCGTCGCACCAAAGTGGCGGCGGGCGAAGCGGGCGGCATCACGCAGCACATCGGTGCGTATCACGTCGAGACGCCGAAGGGCGTCATCACGTTCCTCGATACGCCGGGTCACGCCGCGTTCACCGCGATGCGCGCCCGTGGCGCTCAGGTGACGGACGTGGTCGTGCTGGTCGTGGCGGCGGATGACAGCGTCATGCCGCAGACCATCGAAGCGATTCAGCATGCGAAGGCGGCTGAAGTGCCCATGGTCGTGGCGATCACCAAGGTCGACAAACCCGCCGCGGATCCGGAGAAGGTGAGAACCGATCTCTCCCGGTGCGAAGTGCTGCCTGAAGCCTGGGGCGGCGACACGATGTTTGTAAACGTGTCGGCCCACACCGGCCAGGGCATCGACGAGCTGCTCGACACCATTCTGCTGCAGGCGGAAGTGTTGGATCTGAAGGCGACGAAGTCGGGCCTCGCGGCCGGTGTCGTGGTCGAGTCCAGCATGGAGAAGGGCCGCGGCGCCGTGGCGACCGTGCTCGTGAAGCGCGGCGTGCTGAAGCCGGGCGATCCGATCATCGCGGGCACCGAGTTCGGTCGCGTCCGTGCGATGTTCGACGAGACTGGCGCGCAGGTGACCGAAGCGGGTCCGTCGTTGCCGGTCGTCGTGCTCGGCTTGTCGGGTGCGCCGAATGCCGGCGATGAGCTGCTCGTGGTCGAGAGCGAACGCAAGGCTCGCGAAGTCGCGTTGTATCGCCAGGGCAAGTTCCGCGATACCAAGCTGGCGAAGCAGGGCCCGGCGAAGCTCGAGGACATGTTGTCGCAGATGGGCGATGGCAAGGTCGCGACCGTGCATGTCGTCATCAAGGCGGACGTGCAGGGCTCGGCGGAAGCGTTGCGCGATTCGCTCACCAAGCTGTCCACCGACGAGGTGGCGGTCAAGGTCATCGGCAGCGGCGTCGGCGGCATCACCGAGTCCGACATCACGATGGCGCAGGCGTCGAATGCCCGTGTCATCGGCTTCAATGTGCGCGCCGACAGCTCGGCTCGCGCGATGATCAAGGAAGCGGGCGTCGACGTTCGCTACTACAGCATCATTTACGAAGCCATCGATGAGATGCGCGCGTTGTTGACGGGCATGCTGGCGCCGGAAGTGAAGGAGCAGATCGTGGGCCTCGCCGAGGTGCGCGAAGTGTTCCGCTCCAGCAAGTTCGGCACGGTCGCGGGTTGTATCGTGGCGGACGGCTACGTGCGCCGGAACAATCCCATCCGTGTGCTGCGTAATAACGTGGTGATCTTCGAAGGCGGCCTGGAATCGCTGCGTCGCTTCAAGGATGACGTCAATGAAGTCCGCGCCGGCACCGAGTGCGGCATCGGCGTGAAGAACTACAACGACGTGCAGGTGGGCGACCAGATCGAGTGCTTCTCGCGCGTCGAAGTGGCGCGCACGCTCGAAGTTTGATGCTTGAGGTGAGATGTCGACGAAGTCTTATCCCCGTGCCAAGCGGGTCGGCCAGCAGATTCAACGCGCACTGAGCGAGTTGATCCGACGCGAGCTGCGCGACCCGCGGCTCGGCATGATCACGTTGACCGACGTGCGCATGTCGAGTGATTTGAGCTACGCGAAGATCTACTACTCGGTGCTCGGGGCGGATCCGCACCTGGCTCAGCAAATCCTCACGCAGGCTGCGGACATGCTCCGCGGCCCGCTGGGGCGCGCCTTGGGAATTCGCCACAGCCCCGAACTGCGCTTCGTGCAGGACGAGCTGATCGAAAGCGGCGCGCGCCTGTCGGCGCTCATCAACAAGGCCGTGAAGGATGACGAAGCCCGGCATGTCGAGGATGAGCCAGCCGCGGAGGGCGAGGCGTCTGCCGAATCGGACGAGGATGCTCACTACAGCTCCGACGATGACGACGACGGCCACTACGACTCGGACGAGGACGACGGGCAGTCGTCTCCCAAACGCTAGCCAGACCCCACGTGAAGCGCTTCCATCGTGAAGTCGACGGCATCCTGCTGCTCGACAAGGCCCTCGGCGTGTCTTCCAACGCCGCTCTCCAGCAAGTTCGTGTGCTCTATGGCGCGCTCAAGGCGGGCCACGCGGGCAGCCTCGATCCGTTGGCGTCCGGCCTGCTGCCGGTGTGCTTCGGGCAGGCCACGAAGGTCTGCGGCCGTCTGCTGAACTCTGGCAAGACCTATCGCGTACTGGTGCAGCTCGGCGAGCTGACGCCGTCGGGCGATGGCGAGACGGAAGTGATTGAGCGCGCACCCGTGCCCCAGCTCACGGCAGCGGGCGTGGATGCGGTGCTGGCCGGGTTCCTCGGCAATCAGCAGCAGATCCCGCCGATGCATTCCGCTTTGAAGTTCGAGGGCAAGCGCCTGTACGAGCTGGCTCGCAAAGGCGAGTCGGTCGAGCGTCCGCCCCGGGACATCGTGATCCACAGGATCGCGCGCGTGTGCAGCGAGGAGGGGCTGACGACCAACCAGCTCGAATTCGACGTGTACTGCTCCAAGGGGACCTATATCCGCACCCTCGCTGCCGATGTGGCGGTCAAGCTGGGCACGCTAGGCTATGTCAAAGGCCTGCGCCGCCTGTCGGTGGATCCCTTCGGCGACCAGCCGATGTTCACCCTGGAGGCGTTGTCGGCCGAAAGCCAGGAACAGCTCGGCGGCCGCTTGTTGGCGGTGGATACGGCGTTTGCCGACCTGCCGCGCGTGGACCTGGACACTTCAGCGGCGCAAAGCCTGCTGCTGGGCCGTACGGTTTCCGGAGAAGCAGCGGCGCCGCTGGGCGAAGTGCGACTTTATGGCCCGGCCGGGCGTTTCCTGGGCCTGGGCGAGGGCCAGCCGGGCGGGCGGGTGAAACCTGCACGTCTGTTCGTATCGGTGCCCTAATTCTTGGTTTTACTTGAGATTCCAAGCCGCGCGGGTACAATGCGCGCCTCTCAAAAGTCGCCGCCGTGGCGGCTAGAGTTTCTTCACGCGGCGATTCGCACGCCGCACCGAGGTTAAGCAGATGTCATTGTCGACCGACCAGAAGGGCGGAATCGTCGCCCAATACCGCCGCAACGCCAAAGACACCGGTTCGCCGGAAGTCCAGATTGCGCTGCTGTCCGCACGCATCAACGGCCTGGGTGAGCACTTCAGCGCTCACAAGAGCGATCACGCTTCCCGCCGTGGCTTGCTGAAGATGGTGAATCAGCGCCGCAAGCTGCTGGACTATCTCAAAGAGACCGCGCCGGAGCGCTACACCGCCGTCGTCAGCAGTCTCGGTCTGCGGCGCTAAGCCGCAGATGGGATCGAGCCGGATATCAGTTCATGCCGGCTCTCCCGCCTGATCCCGCACGAACCCTGGCCATCGTCATGCTGTGCCGTTCGCTGCATCGAGCTTTCAATTCAACTTCGTGTCTCGGCCAATTTGCGCCCTCGTGTCGCGCGATGAGCTGCTGAGCCATCCAAATATCAGTAGGAACCATCGTGAGCGCTATTAAAAAATCCTTCGCCTTCGGTCAGCATCAAGTCACGTTGGAAACCGGCGAAATGGCCCGTCAGGCCGACGGCGCGGTGGTGGTGTCGATGGGCGACACCGTGGTGCTGGTCACCGCGGTAGGCCGCAAGCAGGCCGATCCGAACAAGGACTTCTTCCCGCTGACGGTCAACTACGTCGAGAAGACCTACGCCGCGGGCCGCATCCCCGGCGGCTTCTTCAAGCGCGAAGGCCGGCCGAGCGAAAAGGAAACATTGACCTCGCGCCTGATCGACCGTCCGATCCGCCCGCTGTTCCCCGAACATTTCTTCAACGAGATCCAGGTCGTCGCGACCGTGGTCTCGCTCAACCCCGATATCGATGCCGACATTCCGGCCATGCTCGGCGCCTCCGCGGCGCTGGCGCTGTCCGGCGTGCCGTTCATGGGCCCCATCGCTGCGGCCAAGGTCGGTTATATCGACGGCCAGTACGTGCTCAACCCGACCGGTAAGCAGCTGAAGACTTCCAAGCTCGACCTCGTGGTCGCCGGCACGGCCGAAGCAGTGCTGATGGTCGAGTCCGAAGCCGATCGCCTGCCCGAGGAAGTGATGCTCGGCGCCGTGGTGTTCGGTCACGAACAGATGCAGGTCGCGATCAAGGCGATCAACGAGCTCAAGGCCGAAGCGGGCAAGCCGGCCTGGGCCTGGGCGCCGCCCGTTGCCAACACCGCGCTGGAAGCCGCTGTCGCCGCCAGTGCGAAGAGCGCGCTGAGCGAGGCTTATCAGGTCACCGACAAGATGAAGCGTCGCGACCGCGTGCAGGAAATCAAGGCCGCCGCGCTCACCGCGCTGGCCACCGGCGAAGCTCCGCAGTTCACCGCCGGCGATGTTTCCAAGGAATTTGCCAATCTCGAATATCGCATCGTGCGTGACCGCATCATCGCCGGTCAGCCGCGTATCGATGGCCGTGACATGAAGACGGTGCGTCCGATCACGATCAAGACCGGCGCGCTGCCGCGTACGCACGGCTCTGCTTTGTTCACTCGTGGCGAGACGCAGGCGCTCGTCACCACCACGCTCGGCACCGGCCGCGACGCGCAGATCATCGATGCGCTGACCGGCGAGCGCAAAGAGCCGTTCATGTTCCACTACAACTTCCCTCCGTTCAGCGTGGGCGAGACGGGCATGATGGGCTCGCCGAAGCGCCGCGAAATCGGTCACGGCAACCTGGCTCGCCGCGGCATCAGCGCCGTGATGCCGGACATGACCAACTTCCCGTACGTCATCCGCGTCGTCTCGGAAATTCTCGAGTCGAACGGCTCCAGCTCCATGGCCAGCGTCTGCGGCTCCAGCCTCGCGCTGATGGATGCGGGCGTGCCGATCAAGGCTTCGGTCGCCGGCGTGGCGATGGGCCTGGTGAAGGAGGGCGACAAGTTCCAGGTGCTCACCGACATCCTCGGTGACGAAGATCACCTCGGCGACATGGATTTCAAGGTGGCCGGCACCCGCGACGGCGTGACCGCGCTGCAGATGGACATCAAGATCAACGGCATCACCAAGGAGATCATGCAGGTGGCGCTGGATCAGGCGAAGGCCGGCCGTCTGCACATCCTCGAGCAGATGGACAAGATCCTGCCCGCAGCCCGTCCGCAGATGTCGGAGTGGGCGCCGTCGATCATCACCATCAAGATCGATCCGGAGAAGATCCGCGAAGTCATCGGCAAGGGCGGTGCGGTCATCCGCGCCATCACCGAAGAGACCGGCACCACGATCGACATCGAGAACGACGGCACGGTCAAGATCGCGTCGGTGGACGGCGTGTCGGGCCGTGAGGCGCAGCGTCGCATCGAGCTGATCACAGCGGAAGTCGAAGTGGGTCGCATCTATGAAGGCCGCGTAGCGCGTCTGATGGACTTCGGCGCGTTTGTCACCATCCTGCCGGGCAAGGACGGCCTGGTGCACATCTCGCAGATCTCTGAAGAACGCGTCGAGCGCGTCAGCGACAAGCTGAAGGAAGGCGACGTGGTGCGCGTGAAGGTGCTGGAAGTCGATCGTCAGGGCCGCGTGCGTCTGAGCATGCGCAACGTCGACGCTGCCTAAGGGCTAATCGGGCCGGAGGCAGTGGCCACTGCCTCCGGCCTGAAATCTGCTTAGCTGCGCGGGTCGGTCTCCGTATCCTCTGCGCGCTGGTCCTTGCGGGCCGTAGCTGCGGCCCCGCTCATCACCTTGAAAATATCGTCCTGCACCGAGCGCCATCGCTCGATGTTTTGCTGCGTCAGCGCGGCAATGCTGTCATAGGCATCGTTGCCGAACACGCCTCGCATGTGCTCCCTCATCTGCTGCTGTTGGTTCGACAGCAGCTTCAGGCTCTGTTCCAGATAGCTTCCCACCAGGCATTGCATGGCCCCGCCATACGAGCGGATCACCTGTGACAGGAAATCCTGACTCATGAGCGGCTCGCCGGCATGCTCCTGTTCGGCGATCACCTGCAGCAGGATGGAGCGGGTGATGTCGTCTTGCGATTTCTTGTCGATCACGATGAAGTCGATCTTGTCCATCACCAGGCGCCGGATGTCGGCGAGAGTGATGTAGCGGCTTTCGACCGTGTCGTAGAGGCGGCGATTGGGATATTTCTTGACGACTCTGGGTTGTCCTTCTCTGGGTTGATTGTCTCTGGTTTGACTGATCGCATTCTCCTGCTTGCCGTCGACCTGTTTACCGTCGAAGTGCGGCTCGCTCATCACTGCTCCCCGATGCAGCTCAGAGCTAGAAGCCAATCTTGTTTCTAGCGCATTCATGTTAGTCCATCCTCGCGTCCGACCCGGATCGTTGCCTGACGCAGTCCGTTCAAACGTTTCGGTTGCCAGTGTTTTATTGCCCACTCCCACAACGTCGCCAATCCGGCACGACGCAGTTCGGGAGGCGGCGTTTGCTGCAGAAACTCTAAAGCCCGCCACACTTCGTAAGTAGGGCGGGCAATATCGATTGCTGCAGCGCCTGCCGACTTCGACAGTTTGATCCCATTAACATCTGTTACTACCGGCAAATGTGCGTAGTCCGGTACCGCCAGATTTAACATGCGATGCAATATCACCTGTCGAGGTGAGCTGTGCAGCAGATCGGCTCCGCGCACGACCGCGGTAATCCCTTGGAAGGCGTCGTCGATCACCACCGCGAGCTGATAAGCATGCAGCCCATCACGGCGGCGAACGACGAAATCCCCAACTTCTGCTGACACATCAACAGTGAAGCGTCCTTGCAGCAAATCCGTAACTGCGGTTTCCCCTCGGGGCACAAATAAACGAACGGCGGTCTTGCGTTCTGGCGCGCGAGGGCCTAGGCGACACCATCCCGGATAACGCAACTCATCGGTATCAAACAAACGCACTTCGGAAGATTGCGCGGCTTGCAGTTCACTGCGAGTACATGAGCAATGAAATGCCGCGTTGTTATTTAGCAAATGTTGAGTGGCCGCTTCATAGGCATCGCGGCGTGAACTCTGGCGCAAGATAGAACCAGTCCACTCGAAACCGAGCGTGTCGAGGGTGCGGATGATGGAATCGGCGCTGCCTGGGACCTCGCGGGGTGCGTCCAGGTCTTCGATGCGGAGTAGCCACTCGCCGCCCGCCTGACGGGCGTACAGATAACTACCGACGGCCGCGACCAGCGAGCCGAAGTGGAGGGGGCCGGTCGGCGAGGGTGCGAACCGGCCCCGGTAGGTCAGCTGACCAGGAGAATCAGCGATAGCGGTCGTCGCGGTCGCCGTACTGGAGCTCGCGACGCTCGCGGCGTTCCTGCGCTTCGATGCACAGGGTCGCGACCGGGCGGGCTTCGAGCCGCTTGATGCCGATCTCCTCGCCGGTCTCGACGCAGTAGCCGTAGCTGCCATCCTCGATCCGCTTGATCGCTTCTTCGATCTTGCGGATCAGCTTGCGCTCGCGGTCACGCGTGCGCAGCTCGAGGCTGAACTCGGACTCCTGGGTCGCGCGGTCGTTCGGATCCGGGAAGTTGGCCGCCTCGTCCTTCATGTGAAGCACGGTGCGATCCACTTCCTGCATCAGGTCGCGTTTCCAGTTGTTCAGGATCTGCCGGAAGTGCTCCAGCTGCTCCTTGTTCATGTACTGCTCGCCACGCCGCGGAATGTAAGGCTTTACATTGCGCGGGCCGGCTAACAGGTTGACGCTCGACAGATCCTGGCCTTCGCTGTCCTCACTGTCGCTAGCAGCGTCAGTGTCCTGGGAATGGGTATTCAGATTGGAAATCACGGGTCTCGCTGAAATCGTTGGCTTCACAGGGGTTGCAGGGGCCGGCGCGGCGATCGACTCATCGTCGGTCGGCTCGACCGGGGCGGCTGTGTTGCTCACCTTCGGCGCCGGCTTGTGGGCCGGTTTCGCAGAAGCGGCGACAGTTGCAGCCTTCGGTACGGGGGCGGCAACTGGCTTGATCGGTTCGATGGGCTTGTCGGCCTTGGTTGCAGTGTGGGCGGAGGCTGGTGTCGGGCGAGGCGCAGGGGCCGCCGCCGCGGGCTTGGGCCGGGCTGCGACTGGGGGCGCTTTCTTGGCGGACGCCGCCTTTTTCGCGGTGTCCTTGGCCGGCTCTTTCACGGCCGGGGCTTTCTTGACCACGGTTTGCTTGGCCTTCGCCGGCTTCGCCGACGGTTTTTTTGCGGCCATCTAAAGTGCCTCCGCCAGGGCCTACTAGAGGAGCTCGGCTCGCCCGCGCGAGGCTCGAACCCAAACCACGGCCCTAAACAACAGCTTGGACCAACAGCTTCAACAGTTCCGGACAATCGTTCGCCAAAGAGGGGCGCGATTATACAGACCGCACCCCGCGCGTACAGGTCTATCGGTGGGCTGAATTTTGGCCCGCTCAGCCTGCGTCAACGCGTCCACAGGCGGGAATGTTTCACATACACTACGGCCCGTTTTCATACCCCTCTTCCTACCGAGGCGCGATGCGACTCAATAAGATCAAGTTGGCCGGGTTCAAGTCTTTCGTGGACCCGACCGCGGTGAATTTCCCAGGCAACCTGACGGGCGTCGTCGGTCCGAACGGTTGCGGCAAGTCGAACATCATCGACGCCGTGCGCTGGGTCATGGGTGAGATCTCCGCCAAGCACCTGCGCGGCGATTCGATGGCCGACGTGGTGTTCAACGGCTCCAGCTCGCGCAAGCCCGTGGGCACCGCTTCGGTGGAGCTGGTGTTCGACAATTCCGACGGCAAGCTGGCCGGCCAGTTCGCCAACTTCAATGAAGTGTCCCTGAAACGCGTCGTCTCCCGCGACGGCACGTCGGCGTACTTCCTCAACGGCGCCCGCTGCCGTCGCAAGGACATCACGCAGCTGTTCCTGGGCACCGGCCTGGGCTCGCGCAGCTACGCCATCATCGAGCAAGGCATGATCGGCCGTGTCATCGAGGCGCGTCCCGAGGAACTGCGCGGCTTCATCGAAGAGGCCGCCGGCATCTCCAAGTACAAGGAGCGCCGCCGCGAGACCGCGAACCGCATCTCCGCCACCAAGGAGAACCTGGAGCGCCTGAACGACGTCCGCGAGGAAGTCGACAAGCAGCTGCGCCACTTGCAGCGCCAGGCGGCGACCGCCCGTCGCTACCAGGCCTTGAAGCAGGACGAGCGCAAGCTCAACGCTGAGTTGATCGCGCTGCGCCTGAAGACCATCGAGGGCGATGCGGAGTCGAAAGAAACCGTCCTGCGCGAGCGCGACACCGCGATGCAGGCCCTGATCGCCGAGCTGCGCGCCATCGAATCGTCGATCGAAACCTCGCGCGAAGATTTCACGGAAAAGTCAGAAGCCCTCAACGCAGTCCAGGGTCGCTACTACCAGATCGGCTCCGAGATCTCGCGCAACGAGCAGTCGATTCAGCACACCCGCGAGCTGCGTCAGCGGCAGCGTCAGGACCTGGAACAGACCGAAGAGAGTGCGGCCGAAGCCAGCAAGCATCTGTCGCGCGATCAGGAACAGATCACCCAGCTGCAGACCGAGCTGGAACAGCTCGAGCCCGGTCTCGAAGCGGCCCGCGAGCGCGAACAGGCATCCGCCGACGCGTTGTCGCAAGCCGAAGAGGCCATGCAGCTGTGGCAGGAGCGCTGGGAAGACTTCAATCGCGAATCTCGATCGGCCAGCGAAAAGACGCAGGTCGAGCGCGTGCGTATCGAGCAGTTGGAACATCAGCTCTCGGGCTTGCAGTCGCGCCGTGAGCGTCTGAGCACCGAGCTCGGCCAGCTCGACATGGGCGATTCGACCGAGCGCATCGCGATGCTCGAAGCTCAGCAGGAAGACGCGGCGGTTCAAGGTGAAACCGCGGCGACTCAGCTGCGCGATGCGACGGAAGAATTGCAGCGCTTGCGTGAGCGCGAGCGCGAACTGGTAAGCGCCGAGGACAACAGCCGCAAGCAGTTGCAGGAAGCGCAGGGCAAGTTGATGTCGCTGCAGGCTCTGCAGCAGGCTGCGCTCGGTCTCGCACAAGGCAAGGTCACCGAATGGCTGTCGTCCAACTCGCTGACTGAGCGTCCGCGCCTCGGTCAGCAGCTGGTCGTGGATCAGGGCTGGGAGCGCGCTGTCGAAACCGTGCTCGGCTCGTATCTCGAAGCCGTATCCGTCGATGCGCTCGATGACATCGCCCAGCGCATCGACTCACTGCAAGCCGGCACTGTTTCGTTCTTCTCTTCTGGCGCAAGCAGTGCGCGGAGCGGTGACAGCAACAGCTTGTTGTCGCACGTGCAGGGCCCGTCCGCGATCTCGGCATTGTTGACCGGCATCATCGCGGTCGACACGTTGCCCGAAGCGCTGGAGCGTCGTCATTCGCTGTCCGAGGGTCAGTCGATCATTACGCGCGATGGCGTGTGGATCGGTCGCGACTGGCTGCGTGTCAGCCGCGACAAGGACGTGCATGCCGGGGTCATCGAGCGCGAAAAGGAAATGGGCGAGCTGCGCGATCGCGTCAGCGCGGCCGAAGAGCAGCGGGAGACCGTTCAATCTCAGCTCGCGGAATGCCGTGATGGCTTCCACGCGCTCGAACAGCGTCGCGATGAATTGCAGGTCGAGGTCAACCGTCTGCATCGCTCGCATAGCGAGTTCACCTCGCAGGTCAGCGCGCTGCGTGCGAAGGCCGAGCAGACCTCCGAGCGTCTGCGTCGCGTCACCGGTGAAATCGAAGAGCTGGATCGCGATTACGAAGGTCGCTCCGAAGCCATTGCCGAAGCGCGTGCCCGCTTGCAGGAAGGCGTCGAAGCGATGGCGCAGTTCGAAGATCAGCGCATGGGGCTCGAGCAGGAGCGCGACGAGCGTCGCGAGGATCTGGGGCACAAGCGCTCACAGGCGCAGCTGGATCGCGCCGGTGCGCAGGACGTGGCCATCAAGGTGGAGTCGCGGCGCTCGGCGCTGTCGTCCATCTCGGCCGGTCTCGATCGTCTGCGTAATCAGCTGGAACAGTTGGAACAGCGTCGCGAACGCTTGACGCAGCAGCTCTCCGAAGGCGATGAGCCGCTGAATGCGCTGGAAGCCGAGCTGGAAGCGAAGCTCGAGCAGCGCGTCGAAGTCGAGGAGGAGTTGTCGGTCGCGCGCCAGGCGCTGGAAACCGCCGAGCATCTGATGCGCACGATGGATCAGCAGCGATTGGATCGCGAGCACGCGATCGAAGCAGCGCGTGCTGGCTTGGAAGACATGCGCATGCTCGCGCAGGAACTGAAGGTGCGGCGTGAGACGCTGCAGGAACAGTTCGCCGCGACCGGGCTCGATCTGGCGACGGTGTATCAGGAGATGCCGCCGGAAGCCGAAGTGCACGCCTGGGAAGAAACATTGAGCGATATCGCCGACAAGGTCGGCCGCCTCGGCGCCGTGAACCTCGCGGCCATCGAGGAATATCAGGAGCAGTCCCAGCGCAAGGAATACCTGGACAGTCAGTTCAAGGATCTGACCGAGGCGCTGGAAACGCTGGAAACGGCGATCCAGAAGATCGACAAGGAAACGCGTCAGCGCTTCCAGGATACGTTCGATCGCGTCAACGCCGGCCTGAAGGAGCGCTTCCCGCGCCTGTTCGGCGGCGGACATGCGTACCTGGAGCTGGCAGGCGAGGACATCCTCAACGCCGGCGTGTCCATCATGGCGCGCCCGCCGGGCAAGCGAAACAGCACCATCAATCAGCTGTCCGGCGGTGAGAAGGCGCTCACGGCCGTGGCGCTGGTGTTCTCGATCTTCGAATTGAACCCCGCACCGTTCTGTCTGCTGGACGAGGTGGACGCGCCGCTCGACGAAGCCAACGTCGGCCGCTTCTGCAACACCGTCAAGGAGATGTCCGAGCGCGTGCAGTTCATCTTCATTACCCACAACAAGACGACCATGGAGCTGGCGTCGCACCTGGTCGGTGTGACCATGAACGAGCCGGGCGTGTCGCGCCTGGTGGCCGTGGATGTCGATGAAGCGGTGCGTCTGGCGGCGATGTAAGCGGGCTCGCAATGAGTGAGTTGCGTTGGATTCTGATCGGGTTCGGTATCGTCCTGCTCGCAGGCATTTATCTGTGGGGGCGGCGCGGTGGCGCCGCCGTTGCGGAAGATGTCGCGCTTCGCTCGCGGCCCGAGCCTGCGTTGCAGCCGCATGGCTTCACCGAGGTGCGTCGCGAGCCGGCGTTCCAGCGAGCGGACGTTCCTGACTACGAAGAGCCTTCGTACGAGGAGAACGACGAGCCGGAGGACGCGGCCGACGAAAAGCCTGCCGCCGAAAGCTACGAAGAAACGGCGGTTCGCCCAGTGCGTCCACCACGGATGGAAGCTCGCCTGCCTCGAGGCGAGCCGCGACCGGTGCCGAGAGAAACGCCGCCGCCTGCGACCAATCCAGAGTCACGGCCGCTGCCTGATTTTCGCCGCGGACGCGTCGAGCCCACACTCGGCAGCGATTCCGTCACCGAAGAGCTGCCGGTCCAGTCGCCCAGTTCGACGGCGGTGGTTACCCCGGCGCCGACGCTGTCTTCCAGCGATACACCAGCGCCGCGGCGGTCGCCGGAGCGTCGCAAGATTCTTTCATTGCGACTGAGCACGGCTCCGCAAAGGATCGAAGGCGCGAAGCTGCAGGAAGTGCTCGCCGCGGAGCTGTTGAACCATGGCAAGTACGACATCTTCCATCGCGAGCACAGCGACGGGCAGGCCATCTTCAGCATCGCCAGCATGGTCGAGCCCGGCACGTTCGATCTGGAGAAGATGAACGAGACGCTGTATCCGGGCGTGACTTTGTTTGCTCAGTTGCCCGGCCCCGTGCCGGGCATGCATGCGCTCAATGAGCTGGTCGCCTGCGCGCGTCGCCTGCACCAGTCGCTGGGCGGCGTGCTTCAGGACGATCGTGGCGTGCCGCTGACCGTGCATCGAATCGAGCGCATGCGACAGGAAGTCCGCGAGTTCGAGCGCCCGCCGGGCAGGGGAAATCACGAGTGACCAAGCCGTCGCCTGCGGCGCGTGCAGAGGATCTGCGCCGCCAGCTGGAGCATCATAACTATCGCTATTACGTGCTCGACGATCCGGAAGTCTCCGACGCCGAGTACGACCGTCTGCTGAATGAGTTGAAGCAGATCGAGGCGGAGAGCCCCGATCTCATCACGCCCGATTCGCCGACCCAGCGCGTCGGCGCGACGCCGGTCAGCGAGCTGCAGGAAGCGGTTCACACGACGCCCATGCTGTCGTTGGACAACGCTTTCACGGATGAGGACCTGATCAATTTCGACCGCCGCGTCCGCGAGCGTCTGGAGACGGAGAAAGTCATCGAGTACGTCGCGGAGACCAAGCTCGACGGTCTCGCCATGAGTTTCCGTTACGAAAACGGCAAGCTCGTGCGCGCCGCGACTCGCGGCGACGGCATGAAGGGCGAAGACGTTACCCACAACATTCGCACCATCAAGGCCGTGCCCATGCAACTGCGCGGCAAAGCGCCGGATGTGATCGATGTGCGCGGCGAAGTCTTCATGTCGATCGCCGGGTTCAAAGCGATGAACCAACGCGCGTTGGAGAAAGGCGAGAAGGTAAAGGTGAATCCGCGCAACGCCGCCGCCGGCATCGTCCGCCA
Source organism: Steroidobacter agaridevorans (assembly GCF_009932555.1). GTDB lineage: Bacteria > Pseudomonadota > Gammaproteobacteria > Steroidobacterales > Steroidobacteraceae > Steroidobacter > Steroidobacter agaridevorans. The sequence continues at coordinate 873,617 of NZ_BLJO01000002.1, read as the reverse complement.
GCACGATCCGCGAATGGCGGCAAACGCTCCACTCGATGTTTTCTTCTATGGTGTCGGTGAATCCGGCAATTGGAAATTGCCCGCGACGCATAGCGAGATGCTCGAGCAACTGCGTGAGTGGGGGTTGAAGGTGTCTCCTCTCACCAAGGTCGTGCAAGGCGTCGAAGGTTGCCTGCAGTACTACCGAGATATCGGCGAGAAGCGTGAGTCACTCAAGTACGAGATCGACGGCGTCGTCTACAAGGTCAATCGCTTTGCTCAACAGCGTGAGCTCGGTTTCGTCTCCCGCGCGCCGCGCTGGGCAATCGCGCACAAGTTTCCCGCGCACGAGGAAAACACGATTCTCCGTGATGTGGAGTTCCAGGTCGGTCGCACTGGCGCCTTGACGCCCGTCGCTCGACTCGAGCCTGTCTTCGTCGGTGGCGTGACTGTGAGTAACGCGACGCTTCACAACATGGATGAGGTGCAGCGCAAGGATGTGCACATCGGCGATACGGTCGTCATTCGGCGTGCGGGCGATGTGATTCCCGAGGTCGTCAAAGTCGTTCTGGAACGTCGACCGAAGAATGCCCGGCCGGTCGTGCTGCCTGAAAAATGTCCGATCTGCGGCTCAGCCGTGGAGCGCGAGGAGGGCGAAGCCGTCGCCCGCTGCACGGGCAGCCTGTCCTGCGCGGCGCAGTTGAAAGGCGCGCTGCTGCATTTCGCTGGGCGGCGCGCGATGGATATCGATGGGTTGGGCGAGAAGATCGTCGATCAGCTGCTCACGGAAGGGCTGGTGCACAGCCCGGCGGATTTGTACAAGCTGACGGTCGATCAATTCGCGAATCTGGAGCGGCTGGGAGAGAAGTCGGCGAAGAATCTGGTCTCCGCGTTGGAGAAGAGCAAGAAGACCACGCTGGCTCGCTTCCTTTACGCCGTCGGTATCAGAGACGTCGGCGAGTCGACGGCCACTGCGCTCGCGAACCACTTTGCTTCGATTGAGGCGCTTCAGGACGCGAACGAAGCCGCGATCCAGGAAGTACCGGACGTAGGGCCCGTCGTGGCGGCGCACGTCTACACGTTCTTCCAGCAGCCCCACAATCGAGAAGTGATCCAGGCGCTGCGTGATCTCGGCGTCCACTGGCCGGCCCAAAAAGCCCGCGCCGCGCCGACGGAAGGGCCGCTGACCGGGAAAACATTTGTGCTCACGGGAACGCTGGAGAGCATGAGCCGAGACGATGCGGGCGATCGCATCACCGCACTTGGCGGCAAGGTGACAGGCAGCGTGTCGAAGAAGACGAACTACGTCGTCGCTGGCTCGGAGGCTGGATCGAAACTCACAAAGGCGCAGGAGCTCGGCGTCGAAATTCTCGACGAGGCCGCCTTCTTAAAGCTCCTGGAGAGCTAAATGCGCTTCGCTGCGAGAGCCGAGGCAAGCTCGGCTCTCGAGGAGCTTTCTTAGATCTTCTTCTCGACCTTCGCGTTCTTCCGCAGGTCATCCAAATACGTCTGCAGCTTCTTCCGCTGCACGAGCACCTTCACCCGATCCTTCACTTCCTCGAACGGAGGAGGTGACGTGACGCGAGACTCTTCGAGCTTGATGATGTGCCAGCCGAACTGGCTCTGCACCGGCTTGTCCGTCATCTGCCCCGGCTGCAGCGCCGCGACCGCATCGGAGAACGGCTTCACCATGGTTTCCAGCGTGAACCAGCCAAGATCGCCGCCATTCTTGCCCGACGGATCCTTCGAGTTCTTCTGCGCCGACTTGGCGAAGTCCCCGCCAGCCTTCAGCTCCTTCGTGATGGCCTCAGCCTTGGCCTGATCGTCCACGAGGATGTGACGGGCGTGATATTCCTTCGGCATCTGGGCGACCTGCGCGTCGTATTCCGGGCGCAGCTCCGCATCCGTCACCGGATTCTTTTCCAGCCACTGCTGCAGGCCCGAATCGACCAGCACGTTCAAACGAGCCAGCGCGAGCTGGTCCTGCACCTTCGCTTCCTTCTCGATGCCGCCTTTCTCCGCCTGCTCGGCCGCCAGCTGCATGCTGATGAACTGATCCAGCAGCTGCGACTTCTCGGCCTCGGTGATCTCGCGCTTCGACTGGCGCGCGACGTTCTCGACGTACAGGTCGAACTCGGACTTGCTGATCTCTTTGCCGTTGACCACCGCGACGGCGGGGCCGGCGGGCGCTTTGGAGGTTTCGGCAGCCTTGCCGCAGCCAGCCAGCAGCGTCAGGGGCAGCAGCAGGCTGACGAGAAAATGACGGTTCATACGCAATCCTTGGGAGAGATAAAGGGAAAGTGATGCTGAACGGATATTCGTCAGCGCGCCTCGTCCGGTGTCAGCGCGGTGATGCTCAAGGCGTGGATGTCGGTTTGCATCAGCTCGCCCAGCGAGCGGTAGACCAGCTGGTGGCGCTGCAAGGTGCGCAACCCGTCGAAATCGGCAGAGACGACGTGCACGCGGAAATGGCCCTTGCCTTCCTTGGCGCCGGCATGGCCGGCATGCAAGTGACTGTCGTCGATCAACTCGACCTGATCGGTGTGCAGCGCTTTGCGCAGCTCGGCGACGATGCGTTCGGCGCGCGTCATTGCGGCTTCTCCGACTGCGGCGGCGCATCCTCGGCCGGCATCTTGGACGACAGCCAGATCGCCTGCGCGATCGCGAACGCGAAGGTGAGCCCGAGCATGCCGAACAGCTTGAAGTTGACCCAGGTCTCTTCCGAGAAGTTGTAGACGACGTACAGGTTGATGGCGCCGAGCGCCGCGAAGAACAGGATCCAGGCCCAGTTGAGCGTCGCCCACACCGGGCGCTCCAGCTGCACGTTCTCACCCATCATGCGCTCGATCAGCAGCTTGTCGCCGAAGAACCGGCTGGCCAGGAAGCCGGCCGCCAGCAGCCAGTTCACCACCGTGACCTTCCACTGGATGAAGGCCTTGTCATGGATCGCCAGCGTCAGGCCGCCGAAAATCAATACCAGCACGCCCGAGATCAGCGCCATCTGACTGATCTTGCGATGGCGGAACCATTGCCAGGCCGTCTGCGCTATCACCGCGACGATGATCACGGCGGTGGCGACGAACATGTTGCCGGTGACCTTGTAGGTGACGAAGAAAGCGATGACCGGGAAGAAGTCGAACAACAACTGCATGCGCCAATACTCAATTAACTTTTTGCGAGCCTTGCGGACCGGCGCAGCCGGTCCGATTTGACAGGGCCGCTATCATACCGGGATGACCAGCCGCTATCTGGAGATTCACCCCCAGGACCCGCAGCTCCGCCTGATCCGTCAGGCGGTCGAGATCATTCGCGAGGGTGGGGTGGTCGTTTACCCGACCGACTCGAGCTATGCGCTGGGTTGCCACCTGGGCGACAAGACGGCGATGGAGCGCATCGCGCGCATTCGCCAGACCGACCGCCATCACCACTTCACGCTGGTGTGCAGCGACCTGTCCGAGATCGCCAACTACGCCCGCGTCAGCAACACCCAGTACCGCACCCTCAAGGCCTTCACGCCCGGCCCGTACACATTCATCCTGCAGGCCACCAAGGAGACACCGCGGCGCCTGCAGAACGAGAAGCGCAAGACGATCGGCGTTCGGGTGCCCGATCACCCGGTGCCCATCGCCATCCTCGACGAGCTGGGCGAGCCCATCATGAGCTCGACCCTGATCCTGCCGGGCGACGAGCACCCGCTGACCGACCCGCGCGAGATCCAGGAGCGGCTGTTTCACTTTGTCGATGCCGTGATCGACAGCGGCAACTGCGGCCTCGAGCCGAGCAGCGTGATCGACCTGGTCGGGCCGGCGCCGGTCATCGTCCGCCGCGGCAAAGGCGACGTGAGCGCCTTCGAATAACTACCTCCCTGCGCGGCTATCAAGACTGGCTGTCAAGCTGCGTATAATGCGGCCAGCTTTGCAAGCTGCTGATTTCCCGAATTAACAAGATTCGATAACGCCTTGATTTACAGGGCCTGAGGCCAAGCATTGAGCGCGACCCCCGCTAACAACCGACGCGTCCTGTCCGGCATGCGACCGACAGGTGCACTCCATCTCGGTAACTATCACGGCGCGCTCAAGAACTGGGTGGAGCTGCAGTACCAGTACGAGTGCTACTTCTTCGTCGCCGATATCCACGCGCTGACGACCGGTTACGAGGACACCTCGCAGCTCGAGAGCAATGTCTGGAACGTGGTGATCGATTGGCTCGCGGCCGGCCTGAATCCCGCCTCGTCGACCATCTTCATTCAATCGCGCGTGCCCGAGCATTCCGAGCTGCATCTGCTGCTGTCGATGGTGACGCCGCTGAGCTGGCTCGAGCGCGTGCCGACCTACAAGGATCAGCAGGAGCAGTTGAAGGACAAGGATCTGGCGATGTACGGCTTCCTGGGGTATCCGCTGCTGCAGGCCGCGGACATCCTGCTGTACAAGACCGCGTTCGTGCCGGTCGGCGAAGACCAGGTTGCGCATGTGGAGATCACCCGCGAAGTCGCGCGGCGCTTCAATCACATCTATGGCCGCGAGCCCGACTTCGAAGCCAAAGTTGAGAAAGCACTCAAGGCGCTCGGCACTCGCAACAGCACTCGATACAGCGAGTTGCGGCGTCTTTATCAAGAGAAGGGCGACGCGGAAGCCATTGCCAAAGCTCACTCGCTGCTGGAAGGCACGGCTCGCCTGACGCTCGCGGACCGTGAGCGGCTGATCGGTTATCTGGAGGGCACCGGCCGCAGCTATCTGGTCGAGCCCGAAGTGCTGCTGACCGCGACGCCCAAAGTGCCGGGCCTCGATGGCCGCAAGATGTCCAAGTCGTACGGCAACACCATCGGCTTGCGCGAAGATCCCGATCAGGTCGCGAAGAAGCTCAAGGGCATGGTGACCGATCCGGCGCGCCAGCGGCGCACCGATCCGGGCGATCCGGACAAGTGCCCGGTGTTCGATCTGCACAAGATTTACTCGAGCTCCGACACTCAGGCGTGGGCCGCGCAGGGCTGTCGCACGGCCGGCATCGGCTGTCTGGATTGCAAGAAGCCCGTGATCGATGCGGTCGTGGCGCAGCTGCGTGACATGCAGGCACGCGCGAAGGAATTCGAAGAGAATCGCGACCTCGTCCGAGGCATCATCGCCGAGGGCAACGAGAAGGCGCGCGACGTTGCGCGCCAGACGCTCGATGAGGTGCACCAGGCGATGGGGATGAATTACCGGTGAGCAAGTCCAAGCCCGAACTGAAGCTGGTGGAGGACACCGGCTCGCAGCTGCAGGAGGAGGACCTGAGCATCGAGCTGCCGCCCCAGCAGAGCGAGATGCCGTTCGCTGTGGTCGAAGGCGAGCCGATGACCCAGCTGCCGCGCGATTTGTATATTCCGCCGGACGCGCTGCAGGTGTTCCTGACCGCGTTCGAAGGTCCGCTCGATCTGCTGCTGTACCTGATCCGCAAGCAGAACCTCGATATTCTGAATATTCCGATCGCCGAGATCACTCGTCAGTACATGCAGTACATCGAAGTGATGGCGGAGATGCAATTGGAGCTGGCCGGCGAATATCTGCTAATGGCCGCGATGCTCGCCGAGATCAAGTCGCGCATGCTGTTGCCGCGGCCAGCGGTCGCGGAAGGTCAGGAAGAAGAGGATCCGCGGGCTGAGCTGGTGCGTCGTCTGCAAGAGTACGAGCGCTTCAAGAAAGCGGCGGAAGACCTCGATCGCTTGAATCGGTTGGAGCGTGACAACATCACCGCGTCCGCCGAGCTGGAGGAGCGCAAGGTCGTCAAGCTCCAGCCGGATGTGACGTTGAAGGAAATGCTCGACGCATTCCGCGACGTGCTGTCGCGCGCCGAGAAGTTCGCTCACCACCACATCTCGCGCGAACGCCTGTCGCAGCGAGAGCGCATGACGGAAATCCTGGCGCGCTTGCAGACGGTCGCGTTCTTCGAGTTCAGGGAACTGTTCAAGCCCGAGGAAGGGCGCATGGGCGTCACTGTGACGTTCATCGCCATTCTGGAGTTGATGAAAGAAGGCTTGATCGAAATCGTGCAAGCTGAGGCCTACGCACCGATTCACGTGCGCACGGCGCAGCGGCACTTGAAAGTTGTTCAAGGTGGGGTCGCGGCTTCCGAGACCGCGGACGCCGAGAACGCGGCCGCGCTGGCGCAGCCTGAGTTGGCGGGTGAGAACGACATCCCGGATGAGGATGAGACCCCGCCGGCCGATGACGCTGCCATTGCTGTACAGGCGGCCGTTGCTGACGTGGCCGCTGCGTCTTCGATCGCGGTAGACAGCATCGAGTCGGATAACGCGATTACTGATGCGGGCTTCGTTGAAGCGGCTGTGTCGGAAGCGGTTGCGTCGACTGAGAATGCGGTCGAAACGGTCGCTGAGGTTGCCGCGACCGACGATGCGGTGATCGCTGCTGCCGTTGCTGAAGAAGTTGCAGCTGGCGAGCCGGTGGTCGTCGATGGATCCGCGGTGAGCTCGCACGCTGCCGAGGAAGTCACGCTCGAAGATGTGCCGCTTGAGTTCGGCCCGGTCGATGATGCCGGCGCATTCGTCGACCCGCTCGAAGCGCAGGTCGTCGAGCACGCCGCAGAGACGGTGGAAGCCAGCGTTTCGCCGGTTGCGGAGGTTCTGCCTGAGGGGGCGGTTACGCAGGCGGTCGTAGTCACCGAAGAGACGGCGGCTGAGTCGCCTGAGTCGGCCGGCACGCTAGGGTCCGCCGAAGCTTTCGAATCGATCGAGCCGAGCGCCGCGGTCGATGCGATCGCCGCCGCCGAGCCGGGCGAGTCGCACAAGGTCGAAGAGCATATCGTCGAAGAGCACGAAGTCGAGGAACACATCGTTCCCGAGCACGTGGTCGAAGAGCACGTCGTGCCCGAGCAGCCGGCCGAAGAGAACAACTCGCTGGCCGAAACGCCGGTTGCCGACGAGCTGACTCAGGTCGAGAGCGAGAGCATCGCTGCTGAATCGATCGCTCAGGTCCAGACTGCCGAGCCTGAAGTCGCCGCCGAATTTGTTGCCGACGCAGAGCTTGTTGCCGGCAGTGAAGAAACGGTCGCTCAGGTCGAGTCGACTGAAGTCGCCAACGAATTTGTCGCCGACGCAGAGCCTGTGGTCGGCGGTGAAGAAACCGTCGCTCAGGTCGGGTCGGCTGAAGTCGCCGACGAATTTGCTGCCGACGCTGAACTTATTGGCGGCGGTGAAGAAACCGTCGCTCAGGTCGGGTCGACTGAAGTCGCGAACGAGTTTGTTGCCGACGCAGAGCCTGTGGCCGGCGGTGAGGAATCCGTCGCTCAGTTCGAGTCGAACGAAGTCGCCAACGAGTTTATTGCCGACGCAGAGT
>NZ_BLJO01000002.1:777425-866288 GCF_009932555.1 Steroidobacter agaridevorans | reverse complement strand
CTGTGGCCGGCGGTGAAGACGCTGTCGCTCAGGTCGAGTCGACTGAAGTCGCCAACGAATTCGTTACCGATGCCGAGCCTGCGATCGACGGCGAGGAATCCGTTGCCCAGGTCGCGCCGGCAGAGAGCGTCGAAGAGTTTGTTACTGCGGCCGAGCCAGCTGAAGGCGTCGAAGAGTTTGTTGCTGCGGCTGAATCGACTGAAGTCGTTGAAGGGTTTGTTGCTGCGGCTGAACCGGCCGAGGTTGTCGAAGAGTTTGTTGCTGCGGCTGAGCCGGCCGAGGTTGTCGAAGAGTTTGTGGCTGCGGCTGCACCGGTCGAGGTCGTCGAAGAGTTTGTGGCTGCGACCGAGCCGACTGAAGTTGTTGAAGAGTTTGTGGCCGGGGCCGAGACGGCGGAGATCGCCGACGAGCCCGTCGCATCTTCCGACTTACCGGCGGCACACGAGGTCGACGAGCATTCGCAGCCGGTCGAGACGACGGATGTCGTCGTAACCGCGGACGAGCCGGCGATCGAAACGATCGAAGTGGCGGCAGAAGATACATCTGCTGCGCTCGAACCCGTCGAAGTTGAAGAAACGACCAACGTCGTCGTCGACGATTCATCGGTGCCGCCGGTGACCGCCGGGCAGGACGAGACAACGAGTGAACAGATTGCCGATCAGTCCGAGCCTGAGGTGTCCCAGGCAGGCGACAGCGTGACCGGGGCCGGAAGCTCGGACGACAATTCGGACGCGGAACCATCGAGATGAACGAACACGATCTCAAGCACATCATCGAAGCGACGCTGCTGGCGGCTGGCAAGCCGATCACGACGCAGCAGTTGATGGACCTCTTCGAGGAACGCGAGCGGCCCACGCCCGAGTTCTTTACCACCGCCATCGGCATGCTGATCGCGGACTATGAGAACCGGGGCATCGAGCTGGTTGAAGTCGCGAGTGGCTGGCGCATTCAAGTGCGTCCGAAGGCCGCCGAAGTGGTCTCGCGCCTGTGGTCGGAGCGGCCCGCGAAATACTCGCGTGCGTTCCTGGAAACCCTGGCGCTCATCGCCTACCGCCAGCCCATCACCCGCAGCGAGATCGAAGAGATCCGCGGCGTGTCGATCAGTTCGACCATCATGCGCACCTTGCAGGAGCGCGGCTGGATTCGCACCGTCGGCCATCGCGAAGTCCCGGGCCGTCCGGAACTGCTCGGCACGACGCGAGAGTTCCTGGATTATTTCGGTTTGAAGAGCCTGGATCAGCTGCCGACGCTGGCCGAGCTGAAGGACATCGAGACCATCGGTGTGCAACTCGAGCTGCCTGCCGATCAGCCGCAGCAGACCGAAGCCTTGGCGGAAGGCGAAGCTGCCGCGAGCACCGAAGAGGGCGCGCCGACGGAAGAAACAGTCGCGAGCGGCGAAGCTGCAGAGTCTGCCGGTGAAGCGGAAGCGACCGCGGACGCTGACGCTGACGCTGACGCTGACGCTGACGCGGATGCTGCTGCCGAAGCTGGCGCAGATGCAGATGCTGACGATGCCGCCGATGGCGAAACCGTCGCCGAAGCCGACTCCGACGAAGATGAAGCGGACGACATCGATTCCGACGACGACGAGTCGGACGAAGATGACGACGACGACTCGAACGACGAGGACGAGGACGAGGACGACGACGAGGACGACGAACTCTCGGCCGATGCCGGTGACGACGACACCGTGCTCTCGGCTGACGCCGCCGACGATGACACCGAACTCTCGGCCGATGCTGAGGACGACGACACCGAGCTCTCGGCCGACGCCGAGGACGACGACACTGAGCTGTTGGCCGACGCCGATGATGACGACGACGACTCCGGCGCGTCATCGCCGATGGTGGCGTCATCCGAGGACGAAGAGCACGATCAAGCCCGCGTCAGCGAGCCGCCGAGCGAAGGCTGAGTCGAAAAAATTCCGAGGGCGGTTTCGACTGGCCGCAACCTGACAGCGTCCCGACCTGCACCTCGGGGCGCGACGGCCACACGCAAACCAACCATTCATTTTAAATGTCCGAACGCCTTCATAAACTTCTGGCCCAGCATGGCCTCGGCTCGCGTCGCGAGATCGAGAAGTGGATGCTGGAAGGCCGCGTACGGCTGAACAATCAGCCGGCGCAACCCGGCGACCGCTACAACCCGGGCGATCGCGTCAGCATCGATGGCAAGGATGTGACATCGCGCCTGCAGGTGTTCGCAGCGCCGAAGGTCGTCCTGTATCACAAGCCGCAAGGCCAGCCGATCACTCCGAGCGCGGAAGATGAAAGCGGTGAGGTGGCGGCCAAATCCGTCATGGAATCGCTGCCGTCGTTGCGCGGCTCGCGCTGGCTGGTCGTGAATACCATGCAGGCGGGCGACAGTGGACTGCTGTTACTGACGAGCGATGGTCGACTGGCCGATGCGCTTCGCCGCCGCGCAGAGACGACGCCCGCTGCCTACGTTGCACGCGTGCTGGTGCCGTTTCCCGAATACGATGTCGATTCGATTCCTCGCGTCGTTCAATACGACGACGAAACCATCGAGTTCGAGAACATCGAGCCGGCGGGCGGCGAGGGCACGAATCGTTGGTTCCGCGTGGAATCGCATCGCGCTCATCGGCGGGCCGCCGTGCGAGCATTGTTCGAGAGCCGTGGCTTGAAAGTCAGCCGCGTGATTCAGGTCAAGTTCGGCGATTTCGAGCTGCCGCGGGATCTGCCTCGCGGCAAGCATCGTGAGTTGTCGGAAAGTGACGTGGCCGATCTGTATGCGAGCGTCGAGCTCACACTGCCGACGCCGCCGCCAAAACCGGCAGCGCCGGCACGTCCGCGTCGCCGGCCCGCGCCGGATCGGCGCAAGAAGCCGAAGCGGCGCTGACGGCGAAAGTAACAGTCGTTACTTCGGCTGGTTCATCGACCACATGACGCCGAACGGATCCTTCACCTGGCCGTAGCGCGCGCCCCAGAACATATCCTGCAGCGGCAACACGATTTCGCAGCCGGCATCGATCGCGCGCTGCCACCAGTTGTCGATGTCCTTGACCTGGAGCGTCAGGTTGAAGCCTTGCGGTTTCTCGCACGGGTGACCGTGCTCGGGATAGCCGTCGGCCAGCATCAGCGACGAGCCATTCACGTACAGATGAATGTGCATGGTGCGGCCTTGGTCATCCACCGGGTAACGGAAGACCTCCTTGGCGTCGAAGGCCTTGATGTAGAAGTCGGCCGCCTTGGCGGCCCCGTCCACGCACAGGTAAGCGACCAGACCGCCCTTGACTTCGGGGTTCGGGTATTGAGTTTCGTTTTGCACAGCGCTCATCTTCTGCTCCGGTGAGGGGGAAAGCGTATCGTCGAGGCAAGGACGCCTCAGCCGCCCGCCTTCCGACACGAGCGTGCAAAAAAACTGGGTAGGGAATCGTTGGGCCGGCGAATAGCCTCACTGGGCGTTGATGGTCTGGCCGTGCACGCCGCGGCTGTCCGGGCCGAGCAGGTAAAGATACGCCGCAACGATGGTGTGAGCTTCGCGCAACTTGCTGCGATCCTCGGCGGGGTAGGCTTGCAGGCGCATGTTCGTCTTCACCGCGCCGGGATTGATGCTGTTCACGCGCATCGCCGGCTGTTTCTCCAGCTCCTGGGCGAGCATGCTCATCAGTCCGTCGCTGGCCCACTTGGACACCAGATACGAGCCCCAGAACGGGCGCGGACTGGAAACAACGCCGCTCGAGGTAAACAAGATCACCGGATCGGCCGACTTCTTCAGCAGCGGCAGACAGGTGCGCGTGAGGATGAACGGGGCGTTGACGTTGACGTGCATGGTGCGCATCCACTTCGCCACGTCGTGATGTTCGATGGGCGCGCGTTCGCCCAGCATCGATGCATTGTGCAGCAGCCCGTCGAGCCGGCCGAACTCCTGCTCGAGCGCGGCGACCAGCTTTTCGTATTCCTCGGGGCCGGCCTTCTCGAAATCCAGCGGCAGGATGGAAGGGCGCGGAGCGCCGGCATTCACGATCTCGTCGTACACCGCTTCGAGCTTGCGCACGCTGCGGCCATGTAACACGACCTGCGCGCCGTGAGAGGCAGCTGCAATCGCCACGGCTTTGCCGATGCCATCGCTGGCGCCGGTAATGAGAATGACGCGATCTTTGAGCGCGTCCTTGGAAGGTTGGTAAGTGCGAGGGTCGGTCATATTCATTGCCAGGTGTGTGGATCAGGCACGACGCGCGGCGCGCCACGCGGTCCACGGTTTTTGCAGCGGCCCGAGCTCGATGCGTTGAGTGGCGACATCGTAGTTGCGAGCAGCGATGTGGTCGAGCAGCTTGCGGTGTAAAGCGGCCAGTACGTAGATCGGGCGAAGGTGCTCGCTTTGCGGGCCGCGCGGCGGCAGGTCGAGTTCCACAATCGCAGTCTCGCGAAAGGAGCGCAGCGCATCCTTCAACTTCGGATCGACCTCGCGTGCGCGCAGGTGGTCGTTCTTCAGCTCATGTTTGTCGAGCAGCTCGAGCGGCAAATAAACATTGCCGTCGTACGCATCCTGGCGCAGGTCACGAACGATCTCTGTCATTCGAATGCCGACGCCGAGTTTGTTGGCCGCGGCGCGGGTCGTTTCATCGAGCGCTTCGGGTCTGACGAGCAGGGTCGCGATCAGCTCCTGGATCGCGCCGCCGCTGCGTGAGCAGTACGCGCGCAGCTCCTGCTGATTCGAGAAAGTCATGCGCGCGAGATCCATGTCGGCGGCCGCGAGTACTTCATGAAGTTTGTTGAACACGGATCGATCGCCAGACGTGCGTTCGAGCAAAACGCGCGTCGCGGGATGTTGCGGATTCGCGTTGATGAGCCTGTCGGTCTCCGCACGCCACCAGGTCAAACGCGTGTGCGCGACGTCGTGACTCGCGCTCTTGGCGGACTCACGAATCTCCGTGTCGATCGCATACAACGCCTGCACGATCTCGCGGCTCGTCTCGGGCGAGTAGAGCAGGGCGAAGTAACGCATCGAGCCGGGCGGGGCCGTGCGATTGACGAGTTCGTTGTCCAGGGTCGACATGGCGGACGGCTTATTTGGTCTGTGCGATCTTGTCGGCGGTGCCGGGCAAGGGTAGCTGGTCCTTTTCCGCAGGCTCGCGCGCCAGTTTATCGATGGGCTCCAACGCTTCCATCTCGCGATCCGGACGCACGCCCAGCTCGGTGAACTTGCGCGCGCCGGGCAGCACCTGGCGCTCGAGCGAACCGATGGCCGCGTTGAAGTTTTCGACGCTGTTGCTCAGGTTGCGCCCGAGCTTGCCGAGGTGAGTCGTGAACACGGCCAGTCGCTTGTAGAGATCTTCGGCGAGCGTGCGAATCGTCTCGGCATTCTGCGCGAGCGACATCTGTCGCCAGCCATACGCGACGGCCTTGAGCAGCGCGACGAAGCTCGACGGCGTCGCGATGATCACGTCCTGGCGAATCGCGTCTTCCAGCAAGTTGGGCTGTTCGGCGAGCGCCGCCGACAGGAACTGATCGCCCGGAATGAACAGGATGACGAAGTCCGGGCTGCGCTCGAACTGCGCCCAGTAGCTTTTGGCGCCGAGCTGTTTGACCCGCTCGCCGATGGCATTGGCATGACGACGCATCGCAAGCGCGCGCTGCTCGTCGGTGCTCGCGTCGACCGCTTCGAGATAGGCGTCGAGCGGCGTCTTTACGTCCACGATCAGATCGCGGCCGTCGGGCATGTGCACGATCATGTCGGGGCGCAGGTTGCCATCCTCGACACGTACGTGCACTTGTTCCTTGAAGTCGCAGTGCTCGACCATGCCTGCCAGCTCGGCGAGTCGGCGCAAAGTCATTTCGCCCCATTGGCCGCGGACTTCGGGTCGACGCAGCGCGTTAACCAGCGTGCGCGTTTCTTTTTGCAGAGCCTGCTGGCCGAGGGCGACCGATTCGAGCGATGTCTTCAGGCTGCCGAATGTTTCGGCCCGCTCTTTTTCGATGCGCAGGATCTGCTGCTCGGTCTTGCCCAGCGCTTCGCGGATCGGCGCGAGCATGGTCTCGATCGCTTTCTCACGTTCGCTGAGCGCCGAGACCGCGTATTGCTGATGTTGAGTCAGATGTTCGCGTGCGAGCTGCAGGAACAATTCGCTGTTCGAGCGCAGCGATGAGCCGGCGAGGCTGTCGAAGGACGTCTTGAGTCGCTCCATCGAGCGTTCGAGCGCGGCCTGCCGTTCCTGTTCGAGCTGTGCCTCGCCTTTGACCTGAGCTTTCAACACGGCGAGCTCGACGTGCAGCGCTTGCGAGCGATGGCGTGCACGCAAGCTTGCGAACAGCACGCCGATGAGCGCGCCGATCGCGAGTGCAGCTACAACGATCAGCCAAACCGAAGTACCGGCCAACTCAGGAATCTCTTCTCAAGTGCATCATGTAGTTCACGCTCACGTCGCCGGTGCGACGGGCGCTGTGTTGGAGCGCGTCATACGCCAGGCCGGCGATGTCCACGACGCTCAGTTCCGTGGCGCGCGCCCACCGGCTCATTTCGGAGGGCTTGATGAAGCGCTCATAACTATGCGTGCCACGCGGCAACATGTTCAGCACGTATTCGGCGCCGACGACCGCCAATAGATAGGCCTTCAGATTGCGGTTGAGCGTCGAGACGAAAATGTGACCGCCGGGCTTCACCAGGTCGTGCAGCGCGCGGAGCACGCTCTGCGGCTCGGGGACGTGCTCGAGCATTTCCATGCAGGTGACGATGTCATAGGCGCCCGGCGAGTGCGCGGCGTGAGTTTCGGCGGACTCGCGCAAGTAGCGGATCGTCACCTGGCTTTCGAGTGCATGCAGCTCGGCGACTTCGATGGTTTGAGGCGCAAGGTCGATGCCGGTGACTTGAGCGCCGCGCCTGGCCATCGCTTCGCTGAGAATGCCGCCGCCGCAGCCCACATCGAGGACACGCTTGCCTCGCAATGACGCGCCTTCGTCGATGTATTCGAGCCGCACCGGATTCAACACGTGCAGCGGACGAAACTCGCCCTTCGGATCCCACCAGCGCTGCGCGATGTCGTCGAAGCGGGCGATCTCGGCGGGGTCGTGATTGGAGGCGGTCGCGTTCATGAGTTCTCACTGATTTGAGCGGCGATACGAACCCGCCACAACTCGGCGCGATTCAGCACGGCGGCGGTGTCGAGATGCGTCAGCGCGCGATCCCGTACCAACATGCGGCCCCCGACCCAAACATCGCTGACTTGCTCGCGCGACGCGGCAAACACGATTTGGGCGGCCGGGTCGTAGGTGGGCTGGGTATTGGGATGACCCAGGTCGATACAACACACATCCGCCCATTTACCTGGCAGCAGCGAGCCGATGGATTCGGCAAGGCCAAGCGCGCGCGCGCCGTTCAGAGTCGCCGTTTGGAGCCACTCGTGAGCGTCGACCGGAGTCGCGGCGGGGAACATGCCGTTGGCAATGAGAGCGGCGCTGCGCAGCTCGGCCAGCAGATCGTTGTTGCCGACGCCGCCACTGCCGAGCGCGACGTTCACCGAGCGATCCTTGAACATCGGCACCGGACACAGGCCGCTGCCGTGCTTGAGGTTGGATTGCGGGCAATGCACGACGCTGGCGCCCGCGGCGGCGACGCGTTCGACGTCGGCGGAGTCCAGTTTGACCATATGCACCGCGGCCAGCAGCGGCGAGAGCAGCCCCAGCTTTTCCAATCGCTCGAGCGAAGGCGCGCTGCCGCGGCTTTCGTTCACGTGCATGTGGATCGGTAATTCCAGCTCGTCGGCGAGTCGGCGCACGCGCTCCAGCGTCTCGTCGCTGAGCGAGGCGGGCTCGACCGGCGCAAGCGCCGTCGTGATCAATGGATCGTCGCGATATTCGTCGCGCAGCTTGAAGCCCTTGTCCAGGCATTCGCCGGCCGAGCCAGCCCAGACCGTGGGCGTGTCTTGTACGGGAAGGCCGACGCAGACTCGCATGCGCGCTTCGGCGGCGGTCTGCGCGACCACTTCTGGAAAGAGGTGCTGGTCGGCAAAACATGTCGTGCCGCTCGACAGTGCGGCGGCGATCGCGAGCTCGGCGCCGTCGCGGACATATTCAGCATCGACCCAGCGCTGTTGAAGCAGCCGGATGCTGTGCGCCCAGTGCTCGAACGAACCGCTGGCGACTGCTCCATGCAACAGGCTGCTGGCGGCGTGAGTGTGCGCGTTCACCAGCCCCGGCAGCAGCACGTGCGCCGGCCGTTCGAGCTCTTCCCGCGCCGAAAAACGCTGTTTCGCCTCGACCGTGGGCAATACCGCCAGGATGCGTCCCTGGTGAATCGCCAGCGAGTGCGCTTCCAGCACCACGCCCGCCGGTTCGATCGGAATGATCCAGCGGGCCGAGAGCAGCGTGTCGATAGGTTCCATGCGGGCCGCAGTATAGCTGCAGACCATCCAAGTTAATCAGTTGGCAAGCCCCTGTTTTGGACGCGCAATGTGATAAGATTCGGCACTTCCTTCGAAGAACTCCGCATGGCCGAAATCGCTCGCGAAATTCTGCACGTCAACCTAGAAGACGAGATGCGTCAGTCGTATCTCGACTATGCGATGAGCGTCATCGTCGGGCGCGCTCTGCCCGATGTGCGCGACGGCTTGAAGCCGGTCCATCGCCGCATCCTGTTCGCGATGCATGAGAGCAATAACGTCTCCACCCGCCCGTATGTGAAGTGCGCGCGCGTGGTCGGCGACGTGCTCGGTAAATATCACCCGCACGGCGACACGTCGGCTTACGACGCGCTGGTGCGCATGGCGCAGAACTTCTCGATGCGCTATCAGCTGGTCGACGGCCAGGGCAACTTCGGCTCGGTGGACGGCGATCCGCCGGCGGCCTACCGCTACACCGAATGCCGCATGACCGCGCTGGCGAGCGAGCTGCTCGCCGACATCGACCGCGAGACCGTGGATTTCGTCGACAACTACGACGGCAAGGAAAAAGAGCCGGTCGTGCTGCCGACGCGCGTGCCGAACCTGCTGATCAACGGCTCGGCCGGCATCGCGGTCGGCATGGCCACCAACATTCCGCCGCACAACCTGGGCGAAGTGGTCACCGCCTGTATCGCGCTCATCGACGATCCGAACATCACGATCGCGACCCTGATGCAGATCATTCCGGGACCGGATTTTCCGACCGCCGGCATCATCAACGGCGCGGCCGAGATCGCCTCGGCCTATCTGACCGGCCGCGGCCGCGTGTACGTGCGCGCCAAGACCGATATCGAGGAAGACGAGAAGGGCCGTCAGGCCATCATCATCACCGAGCTGCCATACCAGGTGAACAAGGCGCGGCTGCTCGAGCGTATCGCCGAGCTGGTGCGCGAAAAGGTCATCGAGGGCATCGCCTCCGATGGCTTGCGCGACGAGTCCGACAAGGACGGCATGCGCGTGGTCATCGAGCTCAAGCGCGGTGAAGTCGCGGACGTGGTGCTGAACAAGCTGTTCAAGCACACGCCGATGGAAACCGTGTTCGGCATGAACATGGTCGCCTTGCAGGATGGCCAGCCGAAGCTGTTCAACCTCAAGGAGATGCTCGAAGCGTTCGTGCGTCATCGCCGCGAAGTGGTTACACGCCGCACGGTGTACGACCTGCGCAAGGCCCGCGAGCGCGCCCATATTCTGGAAGGCCAGGCCGTCGCGCTGGCGAACATCGATGAAGTCATCGCCGTCATCAAGGCGTCGCCGACACCGCCCGAGGCCAAGACGGCCTTGATGGGACGCGTGTGGACGTCCGGCGCCGTGCCGGCCATGTTGGCGCGCGCGGGCGATATCGTCTCCCGACCGGATGGGCTGTCCACCGAGTTCGGTCTGGTCGAAGGCGGCTACCGTCTGTCGGACGTGCAGGCCCAGGCCATTCTCGACATGCGCTTGAACCGGCTCACCGGTCTGGAGCAGGACAAGATCATCGCGGAGTTCCAGGAGCTGCTGGCGCAGATCGCCGACTTGAGCGACATCCTGGCCCGTCCCGAGCGCCTGTTGCAGGTGATCCGCACCGAGCTGGAAGAGGTCAAGGCCAAGTACGCCGATGCGCGTCGCACGCAGATCAACTTCGACCATTCCGATCTCACCATCGAAGATCTGATCGAACAGCAGGATGTGGTGGTCACGTTGTCGCATGGCGGTTATGCGAAGTCGCAGCCCGTCACCGATTATCAGGCGCAGCGTCGTGGCGGCCGTGGCAAGTCCGCCACGGCGATGAAAGACGAGGATTTCGTCGACAAGCTGTTCGTCGCCAATACGCACGACACGCTGCTGTGCTTCTCCAGCACCGGCAAGATGTATTGGCTGAAGGTGTATCAGCTGCCGCAGGCGAGCCGTGGCTCGCGCGGAAAGCCAATTGTGAATCTGTTGCCGCTGCAGGAAGGCGAGCGCATCAACGCTGTGCTGCCCATCCATGAATTCGAGACCAACAAGTTCGTGTTCATGGTGACCGCGGCGGGCACGGTGAAGAAGACGTCGCTCGAGGCGTTCTCGCGGCCGCGCCAGGCCGGCATCATCGCCATCGAGCTGGAGCAGGGCGATCGGCTGGTCGGCGTCGATATCACCGACGGCACCAAGCAGATCATTCTGTGCTCGAGCGGCGGCAAGGCCATCCGTTTCGACGAAAACGACGTGCGCCCGATGGGCCGCACGGCCGCCGGCGTACGTGGCATTCGCTTGCCGGAAGCGGCGCCTGCTGCGGAAGGCGCGGAGCAACCGCAGGCCAAGGAAGAGGTCATCTCGCTCATCATCGTCGACGAGCAGGGCATGGTGCTCACCGCGTCCGAGAATGGCTACGGCAAGCGGACCGCGATCGAGGACTTCCCGATCCATGGCCGCGGCGGCCAGGGCGTGATCGCGTTGCAAATCAGCGAGCGAAATGGTCGGATGGTCGGCGCGCTGCTGGTCAAGCCGGAAGACGAGATCATGCTGATCAGCTCCGGCGGCACGCTGGTGCGCACGCAGGTCAACGAGATTTCCGTGCAGGGTCGTAACACGCAAGGTGTGCGCCTGATCCGCGTCGATGAAGGCGATCGCCTGGTCGGCCTGGAACGCATCGTCAGTGACGGCGCCGCCGGCGCTGAAGGTGGCGAAGGTGCGGAAGGCGGAGAGGGCGGTGACGGCGCCGAAGGCGATCAGGGTGGCGGTCCCGCTCCAGAGTAACCAACAGTCATACAGGTCACATGCGCGTCTATAACTTCAGTCCCGGTCCGGCGGTATTGCCACAGGAAGTACTCGAGCAGGCGCGCGAGGAAATGCTCGACTGGCGTGGCACCGGCATGTCGGTCATGGAGATGAGCCATCGCGGCAAGGCGTTCATTTCCATCGCCGAAGCTGCGGAAGCCGACCTGCGCGAATTGCTGGGCGTGCCGAAGAGCTACAAGGTGCTGTTCCTGCAGGGCGGCGCCATGGGCCAGTTCGCCGGCGTGCCGCTGAATCTCAGCAAGCCCGGCGATACCGTCGACTATGTGAACACGGGCGCCTGGTCGAAGAAGGCGATCGGCGAGGCCAAGCAGTACGCCAGGGTGAATGTGGCGGCCGACGCGGGCGAGCCGTACACCAACATTCCACTGCTGTCGAATTGGAAGGTGAGCGAGAACGCCGCCTACCTGCACTACACGCCGAACGAAACCATCGGCGGCGTCGAGTTTCATTTCGTGCCGGAGCTGAAGAACGGCACGCCCCTGGTCGCCGACATGTCCTCGACCTTGCTGTCGCGGCCCATCGATGTCGCCAAGTTCGGTGTGATCTACGGCGGCGCGCAGAAGAATGTCGGTCCGGCGGGCCTCACGCTGGTCATCGTGCGCGAGGACCTGCTCGGCCGTGCGCGCCCCGGTACGCCGGCGTTCATGGACTACAGCGCGATGGCGAAGGAAGGCTCGATGCTGAACACGCCGCCGACCTATGCCTGGTACATGGCGGGCCTGGTATTCCAGTGGTTGAAGCGCCAGGGCGGTCTGAAGGCCATGGGCGAGACCAATCGTCGCAAGGCGGAGCTGCTGTACACGGCCATCGACAGCTCGTCGTTCTATAAGAATCCAGTGCAGCACGACGCGCGCTCGTGGATGAATATTCCGTTCGTGCTGGCGCGGCCGGAGCTGGACAAGACGTTCATCGCCGAAGCGAAAGACGCCGGACTGGTGACGCTCGAAGGCCATCGCTCGGTCGGTGGCATGCGCGCCAGCATCTACAACGCCATGCCGCTGGCGGGCGTGGAAGCGCTCGTGAGCTTCATGAAGGAATTCGAGCGCAAGCACGCGTGATTTCAAGCTGCCGTTACCCAGCGGCAGCTTTGATCTGGCTCTGAGGGTATCCGGCGTTCAGTGGAGCTCGTTGCGCCTATGTTCAGAGTTCTAACGCTCAACAACATTTCCGTCCGCGGCTTGGAACGGCTGCCGCGCGATCGCTATGAAGTCGCCTCCGCGCTGAGCGATCCGCACGCCGTGCTGGTGCGCTCGGCGGACATGCACTCGATCGACATTCCCGCCAGTGTCATCGGCGTCGGCCGGGCGGGCGCCGGCACCAACAACATTCCCGTGTCGCGTTTGTCCGCTCGTGGCGTTCCCGTCTTCAATGCGCCGGGCGCGAACGCCAACGCGGTGAAGGAACTGGTCATCACCGGAATGTTCCTTGCGGCTCGCAATGTCTGCCAGGCGTGGGACTACGCGCGCAATCTCAAAGGCAGCGACGAAGAGCTGGATGTCGCAGTCGAGCAAGGCAAGAAAAGGTTTGTCGGCTACGAGCTGCCGAGCCGCACGCTCGGCGTGATCGGCCTGGGCGCGGTCGGCGTCGAAGTAGCAAACGCGGCGCATTTGCTCGGCATGCGAGTGTTGGGCTTCGATCCTCAGATTACCGTGCAGCGCGCCTGGCAGTTGTCCTCGGGCGTGCAGCAGGCGTTGTCGCTGGACGATCTGTTCTCACGTTGCGACATGGTGACCGTGCATGTTCCGTTGATGGAAGCGACCCGGGGCTTCGTAAACGCCGCGCGTCTCCGGCTGCTGAAGGACAACGGCGTCGTGCTCAATTTCTCTCGCGCCGCCATCGTCGATGAGAAGGCGGTCGTGGACGCCCTCGACAGCGGCAAGCTCGGCGCATACATCTGTGACTTTCCGACCAACGCGGTCAAGCATCATCCGAAAGTCGTGGCGCTGCCGCATCTGGGCGCGTCGACCGGCGAGGCCGAGGAGAACTGCGCCATCATGGTCGCGGACACGCTCAAGGACTTCCTCGAGAACGGCAACATCCGTCATTCGGTCAATTTCCCCGAGGCGGTGCTGCCCCGAACCGTGAATTCGACCCGGCTGTCGATCGCCAACGAGAATGTTCCGAACATGGTTGGCCAGATCTCGACCGCGCTGGCCAACGCCAAACTCAACATCGCCGACCTGCTCAACAAGTCCCGTGGCGAGCTGGCCTATACATTGATCGACGTGGACGGCCAGGTGCCCGCCGGGGTGCTGGATCAGCTGCGCAAGATCGACGGCGTATTGAACGTGCGTGCGTTGTGACCGGCGAGACTGGCAGAATGACGGGCTGAAAACCCATTCAGCCAGCGAGCGACCGTCTGCCAATGAAACGTACGTCCAAGGGCGCCAGCAAGGCCGGCTCCAAGCAAGCGACGGCTAAAAAGACGCCGGTCCCGGCGTCGCCCGAGCTCAGCTCGATCCGCGAGCGCATCGACGACATCGATTTGCGCATTCACCAGCTGTTGAACGAGCGCGCACGCTTTGCCCAGCAGGTGGGCGAGTCCAAGCGGGGCGAGGGGCTGAGCACGGCCGATTTCTACAAGCCCGAGCGCGAGGCGCAGGTGCTGCGCAATGCCATCGAGCGCAACGATGGCCCGCTGCGGAACGAAGAAATCGTGCGACTGTTCCGCGAGATCATGTCGGCGTGCCTGGCCCAGCAGGAGCCGTTGAAGATCGCGTTCCTCGGCCCGGAAGGCACCTTCTCCCAGCAGGCGGTGCTGAAACATTTCGGTCATTCGGTGCGCGCCTTGCCGCTGCCGGCGATCAGCGAAGTGTTCGAGGAAGTGCAGGCCGGCCATGCCGACTTCGGCGTCGTGCCCATCGAGAACTCCACCGAGGGCACGGTCAATCACACGCTGGATATGTTTCTGAATTCGCCGCTGAAGATTTGCGGCGAGATCGAGCTGCGCATCCGTCAGCACCTGATGGGGCGCATGAAAGGGCTGCAGAAGATCCTGCGTATCTGCTCGCATCCGCAGTCGCTGGCGCAGTGTCGCCAATGGCTGGACGAGCATCTTCCAAACATCGAGCGCATACCGGTCAGCAGCAATGCCGAAGCGGCGCGTCGCGCGCGAGACGAGGAAGGCACGGCGGCGATTGCGGGCGAGGCCGCGGCGGAGGTTTATAACCTCGGCGTGATCGTGCCGGAGATCGAGGACACGGCCGATAACACGACGCGCTTCCTGGTCATCGGGCGCAAGCTGTTCAACGCCAGCGGCCAGGATAAAACCACGTTGCTGGTGTCGGCCGGCGACACGCAATCGCCCGGCGCTCTGCATCGGCTGCTGGGCCCGCTGGCCGCCAACGACATCACCATGACGCGCATCGAATCCCGGCCGTCGCGCAAGCGCAAATGGGACTATGTGTTCTTCATCGACGTGGTCGGCCATGCCGAGCAGCCGCCGCTGTCGACCGCGCTGGCGGAGCTGAAAGCGGCCTCCACGCTGTTTCGCGTGCTGGGCTCGTACCCGGCGGCGGTGCTGTAACCCCCGAATGGGGTATGCTGGGCGCCGCAGAGGCCCGGCGCCGCCGAGCCCAGAAACCCCCTAAACAAACCGATGTCGCATTACATAGTCGAGCCCGTTCCTGGCGTTTCCGGCGCGATCCGCGTGCCCGGCGATAAATCCGTTTCGCACCGTTCGCTCATGCTCGGCAGCATCGCCGACGGCGTGACCGAGGTGAGTGGCTTTCTGGAAAGCGAAGATTGCCTGTCGACCATGAAGGCTATGCGCGCGCTCGGCGTGCGTATCGAGCAAATCGGTCCGCAAGCGGTGCGCGTCCATGGCGTCGGCATGCGCGGCCTGAAGCCGGCGAATCACGCACTCGATATGGGCAACTCCGGCACAGCGATGCGATTGATGACGGGCCTGCTGTCCGGCCAGTCGTTCGACAGCGAGCTGATCGGCGATTCGTCGCTGATGAAGCGCCCGATGGAGCGCGCCGCGAAGCCGCTGCGCGAGATGGGTGCGCAGATCGCGACACTCGACGGCAAACCGCCGGTGAAAATCACCGGCGGCGCCAAGCTGAAGGGCATTCGTTACGAGCTGCCGGTGGCCAGCGCGCAGGTGAAGTCCGCCGTGCTGCTCGCCGGTTTATATGCAAATACGCCGACGACGGTCATCGAGCCTGCGATCACGCGCGATCATACCGAGCGCATGTTGCTGAGCTTCGGCTGCCAGGTCGACGCCGCGCACGGGGAAGTGTCGCTGACGCCGCCGACGCAACTGAAAGCGTGCACCTTGGAGGTGCCGGGAGACTTTTCCTCCGCGGCCTTCTTCATGGTCGCAGGCTCGATCAATCCCAAGAAGGATGCGGTGCTGACCATCACCGGTGTCGGCATCAATCCGACGCGCACCGGCTTGCTGGATATCCTCGCTCTGATGGGCGCGGACCTGCGCGTAGTGAATCATCGCTCCGCCGGCGCCGAGCCGGTCGCCGACATCGAAGTGCGCCCGGCGCAGTTGAAGGGCATTCACGTGCCCGAACATCTGGTGCCGCTGGCGATCGATGAATTCCCGGTGTTGTTCGTGGCAGCGTCCTGCGCGCAGGGCGAGACCATCGTCACCGGCGCGGAAGAATTGCGAGTGAAGGAAAGCGATCGCATCGCTGTCATGGCCGAAGGTTTGAAAGCCATGGGCGTGACCTGCGAAGTCCTGCCGGACGGCATCCGCATTCAGGGTCGCCCGGAAGCCAAGGTGTTTTCCGGCGGCACGGTGGACAGTCATGGCGATCACCGCATCGCGATGTCATTCTCCGTCGCGAGCCTGCGCGCCGCGGCCGCGATCAAGATCCTGGATGTGGCGAACGTGGCCACCTCGTTCCCGGACTTCCCGGGCACGGCCGGATCGGCGGGACTGAACGTTACCGTGCATGACTGATCGCATTCCGATTCTCACCATCGACGGGCCGAGCGGCTCGGGCAAGGGCACGATCGCGCGGCGGGTCGCCGACCAGCTCGGCTGGCATCTGCTCGATAGTGGTGCACTGTATCGCCTGGTCGCGCTGGCGGGTCAGCGCAAAAGCCTGGATCCGGCGGATCAAGGCGCCCACGAACGGGTCGCGCAGCAGCTGGATGTCAGATTCGGCCTAGCGCCGGACGGCGGCGAGCAGATCTGGCTGGAAGGCGAGGAAGTCAGCAAGGCGATCCGGACGGAGCAGACCGGCGAGGGCGCCTCTCGCGTGGGGGCCATGCCGGGCGTCCGTGCGGCCCTATTAGAGCGTCAGCGTGCATTTGCACAGGCTCCCGGTCTGGTGGCCGACGGCCGGGACATGGGAACTGTGGTTTTTCCGTCCGCGCGGCTCAAGATATACCTCACAGCAAGCGCCGAGGAGCGCGCCCGTCGGCGCTATAACCAGTTGAAAGACAAGGGGCTCGATGCTAACCTCGCCGCCCTTTCGCTGGACATCGCCGAGCGTGACCGACGCGACGCAAGCCGCCCGATCGCCCCGCTAAAGCCCGCGGATGACGCGCTGATCGTGGACTCCACCTCGATGACGATTGACGCCGTCCTGGCCAGAGTTCTGGAACTGGCCGCCGCGCGCTTCGGGCGCGGTTGATTCCAAGCTGAAAGAGTCGATTTGTTTCTTGGCGCCGCGCCGGATGCGTGGCTTGATTCAATAACCCCTCGTCGGACCGGATGCCGGCAGGACAACACGCGGGCTCTTGTGGCCCTGGAAATACTCATGACCGAAAGTTTTGCGCAACTGTTCGAAGAAAGTCTGGCCTCCCAACGGATCAAGCCAGGCGCCATCCTCACCGGCCGAGTGGTGGAAGTCGGGCCCGACGTGGTGCTCGTCAACGCCGGCCTGAAGAGCGAGGCAGTGATCCCGGTCGAGCAATTCAAGAACGACCGTGGCGAGATCGAAGTCAGCGTCGGCGATGACGTCGAGGTCGCCCTCGACAGCGTCGAAGACGGCAATGGCGAAACGCGCCTGTCGCGCGAAAAAGCCAAGCGCGCCCGCACCTGGTCGCGTCTCGAGCAGGCTTTCGAGAAGCAGGAAATCGTCAAGGGCATCATCAACGGCCGTGTCAAAGGCGGCTTCACCGTCGAGATCGACTTCGTCCGCGCGTTCCTGCCGGGCTCGCTGGTCGATGTGCGTCCGGTGCGCGATCCCTCGTATCTCGAAGGCAAGACGCTCGAGTTCAAGGTCATCAAGCTGGACCAGAAGCGCAACAACGTGGTCGTGTCGCGTCGCGCGGTGGTCGAGCAGGAATACAGCGCCGAGCGTTCGGAGCTGCTGGAGAAGCTGCAGGAAGGCGCGGTCGTCAAGGGCACGGTCAAGAACCTCACCGATTACGGTGCGTTCGTGGACCTGGGCGGCATCGACGGCCTCTTGCACATCACCGACATGGCGTGGAAGCGCGTCAAGCATCCGTCCGAAGTCGTCACGGTCGGCGACGAGATCGATGTGCGCATCCTGAAGTTCGATCGCGAGCGTCAGCGCGTCAGCCTGGGCATCAAGCAGCTCGGCAACGATCCGTGGCAGAACATCGCCCGTCGTTACCCGACCGGCTCGCGCCTGTTCGGCAAGGTCACCAACATCGCCGACTACGGCTGCTTCGTGGAAATCGAAGAGGGCGTGGAAGGCCTGGTGCACGTCTCCGAAATGGATTGGACCAACAAGAACGTGAATCCCTCGAAGGTCGTGCACATCGGCCAGGAAGTGGAAGTCATGGTGTTGGACATCGACGAGGAGCGTCGTCGTATCAGCCTCGGCATCAAGCAGTGTCAGTCGAATCCGTGGAAGGACTTCGGCGACAACTACAACCGCGGCGACAAGGTCAGCGGCCAGATCAAGTCGATCACCGATTTCGGTATCTTCATCGGTCTGTCCGGCGGCATCGACGGCCTGGTGCACCTCTCCGATATCTCCTGGGACATCCCGGGCGAAGAGGCGGTGCGCAACTATCAGAAGGGTCAGCAGGTCGAAGCCATGGTGCTGTCGATCGATCCGGAGCGCGAGCGCATTTCGCTGGGCATCAAGCAGCTGGCGAAGGATCCGTTCTCGGCCTGGATCGCCGATCATCCGAAGGGCAGCATCGTGAAGGGCAAGGTTCGCGAAGTCGACGCCAAGGGCGCGATCATCGACCTGGGCGGCGGCGTGGATGGCCATCTGCGCGCTTCCGAGCTGTCGCGTGACCGCGTGGAAGACGCCCGTACGGTGCTGAAGGTCGACCAGGAAGTGGAAGCCCGCTTCACCAACGTCGATCGCAAGAGCCGCACGATTGCTCTGTCGATCAAGGCGAAGGAGATTCACGAGGAAGCCGAGGTGGTGTCGAATTACCGCACCAACGAGACCTCGGCGGGTACCAGCCTGGGCGACCTGTTGAAGGAGCACATTGGCGGAAGCCAGGACAATTAACCTGTCCCGAGCGACACTCAGCGGCACGGCGGTGGTTCTCCACCGCCGTGCTTGTCGCTCCCAGGCAGGTTCCGTGGAAGAACAACAACGGGCCCGAGCATGACCAAATCGGAACTCATCGAGCTCATTGCAGCCAAGCAAAAACATCTGCCGGCCAAGGACGTGGAGCTGGCGGTGAAGCAGGTGCTGGAAATCATGAGCGATGCCCTGGCCCAGGGCGGTCGCATCGAGATCCGCGGCTTCGGCAGCTTTTCATTGCATTTCCGTCCGCCCCGTCAGGGTCGCAATCCCAAGACCGGCGAGACCGTGGCGCTGTCGGGCAAGTACGTGCCGCACTTCAAGCCCGGCAAGGACCTGCGCGAGCGGGTCAATGACGGCGCCGACAGTCCCATCCGGGACTAATCTTTTCTCATTGCCGTAGACTGGGGACCCATGTCCCGCGTCGTCTTCTATTTCACCGTCGCTTTGGCCGCCCTGGTGGCGCTGTTCGTCAGCGCCATGAATGTCGGTCGGGTCGACGTGGAGCTGGCGTTCCTGCGGATTGCGACGCCGCTCGGCCTCGCGCTGGTCGTTGCCTTCGTCGCCGGTCTGGTGGCGGGGTTGATCTGGCGCGTCTATTGGGTTGCCGAACTGCTCAACGAACGTGGCCGGCTGCGACGCGCCTTGCGTCTGGCCGAGCAGCGAGCTCGCGCCGCCGCTGCGACCGGGGAAAATGCCGGCTGATCCGCCGTCCTTATTGCTGATCGCCGCGCTGTTCGTCGCCGCGGCTGCCGGCTGGCTGTTCGGCCGCTACCGTTCCGGCGCCAGCGGCGCGCTTGCCCCCGAGCCGAACAAACTCTCCGAAGAATATTTCCGCGGCCTGGGCTTTCTGCTCGACGAGGAGCCCGACAAGGCGCTGGAGGTGTTCCTGCGCATGGTCGACGTCGACAACGACACGGTCGAGACTCACTTCGCGCTGGGCAATCTCTATCGCCGCCGGGGCGAAGTGGAGCGCGCCATTCGCGTGCACGAGAACATCATGGCGCGCCCATCGCTCAGCGACGAGCATCGTCTGCATGCGATGTTTGCTCTGGGCGAGGACTACTTTCGCGCCGGCCTGTTCGACCGCGCCGAACGTTTGTTTCTACAGCTCGCCGACGGCAGCGGGCGACACATGCAGGCGCTGCGCTATCTGTTGCGCATCTACGAGCAGCAGCGCGATTGGGAGCAGGCGATCATCGCGCATCGCAAGCTCGTCGCGGTCGCGTCCCCCGAACATCCGACTGCGATTGCCCACTATCACTGCGAGCTCGCCGAGCAAATGCGTGCAAAGGGCGACTTCACCGGCGCTCGCGAACAACTGCATCTCGCGCGCGAGGCGCAGCGTAACTTTCCGCGAGGCGCGCTGATTCGTGCCGATATCGCGCTCGATATGAATCAGCCCGAGCTCGCAGCATTGCTGTGTCAGCGCGCGGTCGAGCTGCATCCCAAACTACTTACACTGGCGCTCCCCCGCGTGATGCGTGCAATGCGCGGCACCGATGCGGGCGAAATCGAGCGGCGTTTCCGTGTATGGATACGGCCCGATCCCGTGGCGCGGGCGGAGCTTGCATACGCTGCGATTGTCGCCGGGTTGGAACAGGAGTCGTTCGTCCGCGAGTGTTTGCCCGACCTGCTGCGGGAAGATCCAACCCTCGGCGAGATCGTCAGCGCCACGAGCGGCGATCCCTCTCATTTGACGGCCGAACAATGCAGCGCGCTGGCCACAGCGTTGGGGCGAATTCTCCGACGCACCCAACGCTATCGCTGCGTGGACTGCGGCTTCGCAAGCGCCGCCCATTTCTGGCAATGCCCCGGCTGCCGCAGCTGGGATGCGTTCGCGCCGGTAGCATTGCTCGACCTGACGCCCGGCATGCATCGCCGCTGAGCATATCGGGACGCCGCAGATCGTCCGATTGCGTGGGCTTTTGCCCAAATATTCGCCCCTTTGCGACAGCCCATCGTGTCGACAATCTCCGCCGCCGGATGCCATCGCATCCGGATCGCTACGGCAAATTGAATACATTCAAGGAGAGAATCATGTCGACACATCTTTCGGTCAGGCGCGCGGTGCAGGTGCTGATCTGCAGTCTGTTGCCTGCGTCAGTCTGGGCCGGCCCGGTGGACATCAACAGCGCCGATGCCGCCACCATCGCCAAAGAGCTGCAAGGCATCGGGCTCAGCAAGGCGCAGGACATCGTCGAGTACCGCGAAAAGAACGGCGCCTTCAAGAGCGCCGACGAGCTGCGCAAGATCAAGGGCATCGGCGCCAAAACGTTGGAACGAAACCGCGTCAACATCCGTATGGATTCCGCGACAGCCGGCGCTCGCAAGGGCGGCTGAGGAGGCCAATCGTGTGAACTGCGCCCGGTCACCAGTGACCGGGCCTTTTGTCACCCCTCCGGCCGCAGCCGCTTGCGATATCATCGGCGTCGCACCCCTTAAGTTCCAACGCGGAGATGTGCAGTGGCGAAAGTATCGACGACAGAGATCCGGACGGCAGTCTTTCCAGTGGCGGGGCGCGGCACGCGCTTTTTGCCGGCCACCAAGGCCAGTCCCAAAGAGATGTTGCCGATCGTCGACAAGCCGCTGATCCAGTACGCCGCCGAGGAGGCGCTCGCGGCCGGTGCGCGCAAGCTGGTATTCATTACCGGCAGCTCCAAGCGTGCCATCGAAGACCATTTCGATAGCGACCACGAACTGGAAGAGGCGCTGGAAGCGCAGGGCAAGCGAGAGTTGCTCAAGGCGCTCAAGGACATCGTGCCGTCGTGGGCCAGCTGCATCTACATCCGCCAGCCGTCGCCGCTGGGTCTGGGCCATGCCGTGTGGTGCGCCAAGCCGGTGGTCGGCGACGAACCTTTCTTCGTGCATCTCGCCGACGACTTGATCGACGCGCCGACGCCGTGCCTGCGTCAGATGGCCGAAGTGCATGCGGAGCGCGGCGGCAGTGTGCTCGGTGTGGAAACCGTGCCGCGCGCCGAAACGGACAAGTACGGCATCGTCGCGACCGAAGAGCGCGAGGGCCGCATCAGCAAAGTGAAACAAATCGTCGAGAAGCCGCGGCCGTCGAATGCGCCCTCGACGCTGGCCGTGGTCGGCCGTTATCTGTTGTCGCCGACCATTTTCGCCAAGCTCGAGAACACCGGGCGCGGCGCGGGCGGCGAGATTCAGCTCACCGATGCGATCGCCGATCTGCTCGGCGACGAGAGCGTGTTTGCTTACGAGTTCGAAGGCAAGCGCTACGACTGCGGCAGCAAGCTCGGCTATCTGCAAGCCACGGTCGAGTACGGCTTGAAGCACGAAAGCCTCGGCACCAAGTTCCACGACTACCTGCGCAACCTCGCGTCGACCACGCTCGCGCCGAAGGGCTGATCCGTCTCCTGTCGGGCGGGCCAGGCGGGCCCGCCCACACTTGTTTCCAACTGAGATCTCTCATGTCAGCTAATTCAGACCTGCACAACCGGCGCAACGCTGCGCTCACCAAGGGCATGTCCACCATGCTGCCCATCTATATCGAGAAGGGGCAGAACGCCGAAGTGTGGGATGCGGACGGGCGCCGCTTCGTCGACTTCGCCGGCGGCATTGCGGTGCTGAACACCGGTCACCTGCATCCGCAAGTGAAGGCGGCCGTGCAGCAGCAGCTCGACGCGGGCTTCACGCATACCTGCGTCATGATCACCCCCTATCGCGTTGCTGTTGAACTGGCCGAGAAGCTCAATGCGCTGGCGCCGGGCCCGACGCCGAAGAAGACGATGCTGGTGACGACGGGCGCCGAAGCGGTCGAAAACGCGGTGAAGATCGCGCGCGCTCACACGGGGCGCTCCGCGGTGATCGCATTCGGCGGCAGCTTCCATGGGCGCACCTACATGGCGATGGCGCTGACCGGCAAAGTGTCGCCGTACAAGGTAGGCTTCGGTCCGTTCCCCGGCGATGTTTATCACGTGCCGTATCCCGTGACGTATCACGGTGTGACGTCCGAAGACAGCCTGGCCGCGCTCGATCAGCTCTTCAAATATGACGTCGAACCGTCACGGGTGGCCGCCATCATCATCGAGCCGGTGCTCGGCGAAGGCGGGTTCTATGCGGCGCCCGTGGAATTCCTCAAAGCACTGCGCGCGCTTTGTGACAAGCACGGCATCGTGCTGATCGTCGATGAGATCCAGACCGGCTTTGCTCGCACCGGCAAGATGTTTGCTATCGAGCACTACGGCATCGAGCCGGATCTGATGACCATGGCGAAGAGCCTGGCCGGCGGTTTCCCGCTCGCGGCCGTCGTCGGCAAACAGCAGATCATGGATGCGCCGATTACCGGCGGTCTCGGCGGAACGTACGCGGGCTCGGCGGTGAGCTGTGCCGCTGCGCTCGCCGTGATCGATGTGATGGAGAAGGAGAAGTTGCCGGCGCGCGCCAATCACGTTGGCGACATCCTCATGCAGCGCCTGCGCAAGTTCCAGGGCGAGTTCACGTGCGTCGGTGAAGTGCGTGGCCTGGGCGCGATGGTTGCGATGGAGTTGGTGCGCAATCGCGATCCGCATGCGCCCGATGCGGATCTCGCCAAGGCGCTGGTCCAGCGCGCGGCTGCCAACGGCCTGGTGCTGTTGTCGTGCGGTCTTTACAGCAACGTGATTCGCTTGCTGGTGCCGTTGACGGCGTCCGACGCGATCATCAACGAAGGCCTCGACATCATCGAGAAATCACTCCGCGAAGTGCTCGCGGCGGCGACGCCGGTGGCTGCGACCGGCTGAGCCGTTCACCACCTTGCGGCGGCGGGGGCCGGGCAGCGCCAGCGGCAACAAGCCGAGGAACAGCAGCCACCAGTCGAAGCTGCCGCCGCCACCGCTGCTCTGGCCGATCGGCGATGACGCCGGCGGCGTTTGCGGTTCGGGCGGCGTGGACGTGACCATCGCGAAATCGGTGTCATCGGTCACGCCCGCATCGTCCGTCACCCGCAGTCGCAACGTGAAGCGGCTGTTGCCATTCACCTGCACCGTCGTCGACGTGGCCGCCACGTCGGCGATCGTCGGCGTCGCGCCCGTCACGTTGAGAACACTCCACTGATAGCTCGTCACCGCGCGGGCAGGCGCGGCGAAGCTGGTGCCGCCGCTGATATTTACAGCGACATTCGGTTCGATGGTCGCCGTCGACTGCACGACGCCGAAAGGCTTGAGTGCGGCGCTCACGGCAGCCGCCGTGTTGAGCATGCCGGCGCCGCAAGTCACCGTCGTGCAGATACATTCGGCGCCTTGCACGAAAGTCGTCGGCACACGGCAGATCGCATTGGTTGTAGCGCTCGATGTCGGGAATGGCGAGGCCGATTCCTGTAACAACGTGGTGAACTGAGCCGGCGTGAGTTGCGGGTTGACCGAGTGCATCAACGCCGCGGCGCCGGCCACCATTGGCGCCGAGAAGCTGGTGCCGAAGTTGGGCCGAGTCACTCGATCGGTATGGCCGGGGGCGACCGGCACGGTGGTGCCCGTGTCGATGGCCACTTGCACGGCGTAAACGCAGGGCGAGGCGTCGGTGAACGGCGGGCCGTCGTTCACGCAATTGCCGCCGGGCGCGGAAATGTCGGTGCCCGGGCCCAGGTTGCTGAAGCCGATCTTGGTGCCGACGTGGCGAATGCCGCCGACGCCTAGCACGTTCTCGCAGTTCGCGGGCGTGCCGGGAGGAATGCCGTCGTTGCCGACCGAGGCCACGATCAACGTGCCTCGCCCGATGATTTCATCGACGGCGGATTGATAGGCGGCGCTGCAATCGTCGTCGCCGCCGAGACTCAGGTTGATGATATCGGCGGGATTCTGATTGGTCGGGGCGCCCTCGACCTGCAGGCCCGCCGCCCAGCGCATGCCGTCGATGATGTCGGAGTCGAAGCCACCGCATTTGCCGAGAACTCGCACTGGCAGGATCTTGGTGGCCCAGTCGGCGCCGGCCATGCCGAAGCCTTCGTTGCTCTTGGCGCCGATCAAGCTCGAAACGCGCGTGCCGTGCCAGGAGCTGGAAGTGGCCGTGCAATTGGCGAAGAACGACGTCCCGCGATCGGCGGCATCGACCCAGTCGCCCGGGTCGGTCGCATCGGGGTCCGGGCCGTCGCTATCGTTGGCCATGCGCGGATCGGTGACGAAGTCGTAGCCGGGCAGCAGTTTGTCGTTGCTCGGATCGTTGTCCGTATCGTTGGCGAGATCGGGATGGTCGGGGCGGATGCCGGTGTCGAGCACCGCGACCACCGTGTTCGCCACGCCGGTGGTGATGTCCCAAGCCTCATCGGTGTGAGTAGCGGCTGGTTCCGCGCTGAGGAAATACCACTGGTTGGCAATGAGCGGGTCCGAAGGGATCTGCTGGATCTGGCGGCGCTTGTCGGCGACCGCGAACTCCACGTCGGGATCGGCCTGGAGCTTGGCGAGCACGGCCTGCAGCTCACCGCCGTTCAAGGCGTGGTCGAGCTTGTACACGTCGGTATTCGAGCTGCTGCTGCGCTTGTGCTGGATCGCGAGGCCCGAGCGGCCGGTGAGCTTGCTGGCACGCTGGGCGGGCGCGGCCGAGAGCGTTGCTTTCGCGCCGTTGCGCCAACGTACGATGATCTGGTCGGTGGCGTCCGGCGCCTGCAGCCGGGCGCCCTGATACTCCCGTGCTTGCCCGAGCGCCGGCAGGGCGACGAACGCGGACAGCACGACGGCGGCGAGCATCTTCATCGGAGCTTCCTTCTGATTCCTGGCTGAGTTTACGTCGGCGCGCAGCGCCCGCAAACCCTGACTTTTGCGCTCGAACGGCGATGACAGCATGGGCTTCGTGTATGGCGGATGAATGTTTTCACCGGCGCGTCGCAGGCCTTGCTCGCGCATCCAGTTCGCCGGTCCGGGCGAATCGAGCTGGAGTCAACCATTGAGATCGATCCGCACCAGTCTCCAACCAGCGCCGACTCATCTATTCGCTGCTACAAACGTCCTGGATTCCGTGACGTAGCGCACGGTAGACACCTTGCTAGCGTCGCGGCCGGGCCGGTAGCATCCGTCGCGATTTAACAAATATAAGTGAACGGGATGGCAGCGGGTCGCAAGCAATCGCAGGGAGGAGCAAGTGCGGGCGCATTTGTTTCTGCATGTACCAAATCGCAATTATCGGCGCTGGCCCGGCGGGCCTGAGCGCAGCTGCACGCGCAGCGGCGCGTGATCGACAGGCCAGACGCTCGAGTCCCAGCTACGTTCTGCTAGAAGGCTTCGGCGCGCACGCCAAGACCATCCAGCGTTACCAGAAGGGCAAGCATGTGATGGCCGAGCCCGGCTTCCTGGATCTGCGCAGCGATCTGGGCTTCGGCGCCGGCAGCCGCGAGAAAATCTTGTCGGCGTGGGGCGACGGTCTGCGCGAGCTCAATGTAAACATCCGTCACCACGCCGAAGTAAAGAAGATCGGTGGCGCCAAGGGCGCCTTCGCGATCCAGCTCAGCAGCGGCGAGACCATTCAAGCGTCCCGCGTCGTGCTCGCGATCGGCCTCGAAGGCAACCCCCGCAAGCTCGGCGCGCCGGGCGAGGATCTGGAGCGCGTTCAATATCAGCTCGACGATCCCAAGGAATTCGCCAACGAGACCATCCTGGTGGTCGGCGCGGGCGATTCGGCCATCGAGAACGCACTGGCGCTGGCCGAGCAGAACGATGTCTGGATCTTGAATCGCGGCAAGGAATTCAGCCGCGCCAAGGACGCCAACCTCAACGCGGTGGTCGCGGCCATCACCGATCCGCGCCGGCGTTTGAATTGTCACTACGAGACCAGCATCAAGAGCGTCACCCAAGCTGGGGGCGCAATGCCGCTCACCGTCGTGATGCAGACGCCAGCGGGCGAGAAGACGGTGCAGTGTCATCGCATCATCGCGCGCCTGGGCGCCATCCCGCCGCGCAAGTTCGTCGAATCTGTCGGCATCAAATTTCCAAACGAGCGCGCCGACGCCATTCCCGAGCTGAGCCGTCATTACGAAAGCAACGTGCCGGGCGTGTACATCATCGGCTCGCTGGCGGGCTACCCGCTCATCAAGCAGGCGATGAACCAGGGCTATGACGTCATCGAGTTCATCAACGGCAACGATGTCAAGCCGGCGGATCATCCGCTGCTGGAATATCAGTTCTTCGGCTTGCCGTTCGAGCGCTCGGTCGATGAGATCGTCGAGCGCTTCCAGACGCTGATTCCCATGTTTCGCCAGATGAATGCGCTGGCGTTTCGCGAGCTGGTGATCGAGAGCGATCTGCTGGTCGCGTTCCCGGCGGGCGCCGAGTTCGACGACGCCCGCAAACGCATGACGATGCTGCAGAAGAAGCTGGCGCTGAAAGATCCGCAGCCGCGCATGACCCGCGTCATCCGCGAAGGCGAGGTGATCTACCAGCCCGGTGAGTTCGGCACGTCGTTCTTCACCATCGTCGATGGCGAGGTGCTGCTCGAAGCCACCGGCGGACAGAAGATCCGCACGCGTCTGGGGCGCGGCGAGTTCTTCGGCGAGATGAGCTTGCTGTCGGGCCGGCCGCGCTTGGAAAAAGCGGTCGCGGGGCCGGGCTGCATCCTGGTGGAGACGCCTCGACGCACCATGCTGAAGCTGATGAACTCCAACGAGGAGGTTCGCAGCGGCATCGACTGGATCTTCATCGTGCGCGAGCTGCAGCGGCACTTCGCTCCGTACGCGACGCTCAGAGAACTTCGCAGCATCGCCACACGCGTCACGCTGCGCAGGCTCAAAGCAGGCGAAGTGCTGTTCAGCGAAGGCGAAGTGGGCGATTCGTTGTTCGTGCTGCGCTCGGGTGCGATCACCTTGTTACGTCGTCAAGGCGATGCAGACAAGCTGGTGTCGCAGGTCCGCTCCGGTCAGCTGATCGGCGAGATGGCGTTGATGGGCGATCCCATGCGCCGTGAGACGGCGACTGCGAACGTGGCGGCCGAGCTGATCGAGATCAAGCGCAGGGAGTTTTTGGAGCTCACGCGCCGCGACGACGCGCGCCTCGACCCTTTACAAAAGGATGTGAGCCGGAGAGTGGTCGACAACGCTCGCATGCAGGTGCGGCCGGAAGCCGGCACGTTGATGAACTTCCTGATGGACGAGGGGCTCGGCGAAGCCACCAACGTCCTGGTCATCGACGAAGCGCTGTGCGTCGGTTGTGACAATTGCGAAAAGGCGTGTGCCGAAACGCATGAAGGCGTCTCCCGGCTCGATCGCGAAGCCGGCGCGACTTTCGCCAACATCCACATTCCGATCTCATGCCGCCACTGCGAGCAGCCTCATTGCATGAAGGACTGCCCGCCGAACGCATTGCGCCGCTCGGAGAGCGGCGAGGTCTACATCAACGACACCTGCATCGGCTGTGGCAACTGCGAGGCGAATTGTCCGTACGGCGTGATCCGCATGGTCTACGACGCGCCGAAGAAACCGGGCCTGGTGTCGTGGATGATTTTCGCGGCCGGTAGCGGCCCGGGCGAAGAGCCCGACTACAAGCCCTCCGCGAAGGCCAAGGACAAGGGCAAGAAGGCAACCAAGTGCGACGCCTGCGTCGGCCTCAAGGGCGGGCCGGCCTGCGTGCGAGCTTGCCCCACGGGCGCCGCCATCCGCATCGGGCCCGAGCAGTTCATCGATCTGGTCGAGGAGCGGAAGCGGTGATCCACCGCAATCTGCTCTCCTATCGCGGCGCCCGCTATCTCTGGTGGTCGCTCGGGCTGGTCGTGGCCGCCTGTGTTCTGTATGTCACCCAGGGCGACTCGCAGCCGCCGAACGGCGGCACCTGGCAGGGCTATGTGCTCGGTACGGTCGGTGCGCTGCTGATCGTCTGGCTGACGATGCTCGGGGTCCGCAAGCGCCGTTACAGCTCCACCACCGGCACCGTGCAAGGCTGGACCTCGGCGCACGTGTACCTCGGTTCGACGCTCATCGTCATCGCGACCCTGCATTCCGGCATCCAGGTTGGCTGGAATTTGCACACGCTTGCGTATGTGCTCATGTGTGTGGTCATTCTGAGTGGCTTCTTCGGCTTGTACACGTACATGAGCTACCCCCAGCTCATTTCCAAAAACCGCGAAGGTGGGGCCCGCGCGGAGCTGTTTGCCGAATTGTTCGAGTTGGATCGCAATGCTCGCTCGGTCGCGAGCCGTTGCGCGCCGGATGTGGCCATTGCCGTCGACAGCAGCATCGAGCGCACGACGCTGGGCGGCGGCATCTATTCGCAGCTCTTCAGTCGCGACGGCTCGTATTTCGTTCGCGGCGAGGGCAAGCCGGTCCGCAACACCGACCAGCAGCAAGTCATCGATTTCGTCGGTACGCGCCTGCCGCGAGCGGCGAAGGGCGCCGAGGCTGCCAACCTGCAGCAGCTGATCGTTCTGTTGTGCCGCCGGCAGGCCGTGTTACGCCGCATCCGTCGTGACATCCGCTTGTACGGCTGGTTGAAAATCTGGCTGTACTTTCACGTGCCCGTCACCATCGCGCTGCTGATCGCGCTGGTGTTGCACATCATCGTCACCTTCTTCTACTGGTAGCCGCGCATGGATGCCTTGTTACGCGAGCTACGGGAAGGCCCAGACGGTATCGCCGAGTACTACGATACCGAGATCTCCAGCAAACAGCTGACCATCGGCAGCGCCGCCGATCGGAACATCCAGTTGCTGGGCCGTGGCATTGCGCCCGAGCACGCGATGATCGTGCTGGCCGGCTCGCAGCTGATGCTGGAGTGCCGGCGCGGCGAAACCGTCCGCTTGAATGGCAAGAAGCGCGCGACCGCCAAGCTCAGCGTCGGCGACGTGATCGAGCTAGCCGGCCATCGGTTGCGCATTGCTCAACCGCCGCCGGGCTTCAACGCGGCCATCGAGCTGCAGACCAACGATCTCATCGACGCCAGCGCGTTCGAGAGCGCGTTCCGCACCGATTTGTCACAGACCTGGCTCGGCAAACGCACCATGGCGTGGGCCGGCGTGGTGCTGGTGATGTTGTTCGGGCTGATGTTGCCGTTCTTCGTCATGAAGCTGCATCACTCGGGCGCCACCACGCCGTCGTGGATCCCGGGCGACAAGTTCTGGAACAGCGGGCCGCTGCATCAAGTCCACCAGCAGGCCATCGGCGATCGCTGCGAGACCTGTCATCAGAAGTTGTTCCAGCGCGTGCAGGATGCAGCCTGCAACGAGTGTCACCGCACGACGCACGATCACATCATGCCCGCACGGCTGGCGCTCACCGAGCTGGGGCCGACGCCACGCTGCGCGACTTGTCATCGCGAGCACAACGAGCCACAGACCTTCCTGGTCAACAGCGGCGACAGCATGTGCGTCGATTGCCACGGCGATCCCGAGCATGGCTTCGGCCAGATCGAGATCGATCGGGTGCTGGGCTTTGGCCTCGAGCGTCACCCGGAATTCAAAGCGCACCTGCTCGCATCGACGACAGCGCCGGCGGGGTCAGGCTTCACGTATGAATGGAAGACCCTGATCGCCGAACTCGACCAGGTCAAGGAACAGTCGAACCTGAAGTTCTCCCATCAGCAGCATCTGGATCCCAACCAGGTGCTCCGTCGCGGCGATAGCAAGCCGATGAACTGCGCCGACTGTCATCGCCTCGAGCCGGATGGCGAACACTTCGCGCCGATCTCGATGGAGGGGCAATGCTCGTCGTGTCACGAGCTGACGTTCGATCCCGGCGCGCCGGATCGTCAGCTGCCGCATGGCAAGCCGCGCGAAGTCGTGCTCACACTGCAAGACTACTTCACGCGCAAGTTCTCCGATCCGAACATGGGCAAGACGACGCGAGAGCGTCGCCGTTTGCCGGGACGCGAAGATGAAGAAGAGACCTGCACCGGCGTGCCGTTCGATTGCGCCATGCGCAGCGCTCGCAAGGAGATCGAAAGTCAGTTCACGCGTCGCGGCTGCATCGGCTGTCACGCCGTGATCGACACGCAAGCATCGAACGTGTTCGATCGCTTTCAAGTCATCCCGATCAAGTTCGCGCGCGATTACTTTCCGGCGAATCGCTTCGATCATCGCAGCCATCAGATTCAAGGGAAGCTGACTGGCGACGACGCGTGCCTGTCCTGCCATGCAGCCAAAAAATCCGAGGACGCGAGTGATCTGATGGTGCCCGGCATTACGAAATGCACCGAGTGTCATGCCGACAAGGCTGCGGCCGAGCGAGTCACCGTGCAATGCGTGAGCTGTCACGAATATCACCCGCGCGATCCGTCGTTGCTGGACGTCTTCAGCAACGGCGCGAGCTCGCGCATCACGACTCGATTGAGTCGGCCCCGCGAAACCAAACCGGCGCCTGCGGGCGAACTCGCTGGATCATGAGACAGACTTCACATATTCGCGCGTGGCGGATCCTGCTGCCGATTTCGGCGGCATTGCTGACGGCGTGTTCAGGCGGCTCGCCGACCACACCGGCCACCGGCACGGACAGCAGCGATCCCACTTGCACGGGCACGTGCTTGAGCACGTCGACGTCGAATCTCACGGTCGCCGATGTGCAACGAGTGATCGCGCAAGGTGTTGCTGAAGCGCAAGCACGCGGCACGAATGCAACAATCGCGGTCGTCGATCGCGTGGGCAACGTGCTTGCTGTGTATCGCATGGGCGACCCGTTGACGCGCTCGGTGACCGTGACGACGTCCCCGAACGGCGCTGCGCCGATAGCCGGTGGTCTCGAAGGCATTCGTCTGCCGGTGCAGGCCGCGATGGTGAACATCGATCAAGCAGCTGCCATCGCCAAGGCGGTGACCGGAGCGTATCTGTCATCCGAAGGCAACGCATTCTCGACGCGCGTCGCCAGCCAGATCGTGCAAGACCATTTCAATCCGGGCGAAGACCTCCAGCCTGCCGGCCCATTGTTCGGCGTGCAGTTCAGCTCGCTCGCATGCTCGGATCTGGTTCGTTCGTTCACGGGCGCGCCGGGCCCCGGGCCGCAGCGGACGCCGCTGGGATTGTCGGCCGATCCGGGCGGCTTCCCGTTGTACAAAAACGGCACGGTGGTGGGCGGGGTCGGGGTGCTGGCCGACGGCTTCTACACCATCGACAAAAGCATTCTCGATCGTGACATCGACGTGGACGAGGCGATCGCACTTGCCGCCACGTTCAGCTACAGCGCGCCGGTCGATCGGCGCGCCGATCGCATCACCGTCGATGGCAAAGTGCTGCGCTTCACCGACGTGGAGTTCGCCGAGCTGAGTGCAGATCCGCAGTCCGCTCCAGGTTTCGACACGCTCACCGCTGCGGTGGGTGGACTGATCACGGTGCCTGGCTACTCGGATGGCGTCATTCGCGATGGCACGGTGTTCGGTCAGCCGGGTTCCGGTGTGCGTCCCGATGGCGATCAGAATTTCCCCGGGCGCGATGCCTTCGTGCTGGTCGATGAAACAAACAACTTGCGCTACCCGCCGCGCGCCGGCACAGATGCGGCCATCGTAGGCGGAGCGGCGCTTACTGAAAGTGAAGTGCGCACGTTGTTGCAATCGGCACTGGACGTGGCGAATCGCGCTCGTGCACAGATCCGGCGTCCAGTGGGATCGCAAGCTCGCGTGACGGTCTCTGTCATCGACTCACAAGGTGAGATTCTCGGCATCGCTCGTACCCGAGACGCGCCGCTGTTCGGGACAGACGTGTCGTTGCAAAAGGCGCGCACGGCGGCGTTCATGTCGTCCAGTTCAGCGGCGAGCTTCATTGCGACCCTCCCGGATGCCAGATATCTCAGCACGACCGATGCGGCGGTAAGCGTCGTGCGCTCGATCCCACTGAGTGGATATGTGGATGCGCTGCGCTCGTTCATCGGGAATCCGACAGCGCTGGCCGATGGGCAGGTCGCCTTTACCGATCGCGCCAACGGCAATCTGTCACGGCCGTTCTTTCCGGACGGCATCACCGGCGCAAATCCGGGCCCGCTGAGCAAGCCGCCGGGAGAGTGGAGCCCGTTCTCGACGGGCATGCAGCTCGATCTGTCGATGAACGCGATCCTTCAGCATGTGTTGTTCGTGGCCGGCGTGCCTGGGATTCCGGATGTCGCACCAGGCTGCGCGGGTGTGCAGCTCGCCGCCGATCTGAGCGGCGTGGGACAGACGATCACGGGCGTGCGCCTGGCGAACGGCCTGCAAATTTTCCCGGGCAGTGTGCCCGTTTACCGAGGCAGCACGTTGATCGGCGCCATCGGCGTCTCCGGCGACGGCATCGATCAGGACGACATGGTCGCGTTCATGGGCTTGCACAACGCAGGTCAGACGCTTGGCGGCGCGATCAACAACGCTCCAGCTGAGATGCGTGCCGACACCTTGCTGCCGCAAGGCGTGCGCTTGCGGTACGTGCAGTGTCCGCAGGCGCCGTTCATCGACGGCACGGACGACAACGTTTGTGGAGGGAAGTGACGTGACCAGGAAACGTCAACCACTGACTGCTTCGTTACTCACGATCAGTACGTTTGTTGTTACAGCGACCGCTTGGTCCAACAGTGCGAACGCCGCTGACGTTTGTTATCAGGACGACGTCGGCCGGATCGTGAAGCGACGCCGCCCGGGCTACACCGAAGTGCCATGTCCAGAAGAGGGCGGCACACAGCAGCCGACCACGCCATCGGGTGAAGGGGTGCCGCCGCCATCGCCGGAAGCGCAGCAGGCTCTGCCGCTGCCGCCGCTCGAAGATACTGGCCGAGCGCCGCGACGACGCGTGATGGAACGCACGCCGCCCGCGTCGGTCTCGCCGATTCCGCGTCCGGGTCTCACAGACTTCGTGGACTCGGTGCCCATGCCCGATCGCTGGCGCATCGTCGACACGCTGGGCTACAAGGAACGTTGGTGGGATCCGTACAACCGCAACGTGCTCAAGGCGGACAAGCCGGTCGTCGGTGAGGATTGGTTCTTCAACCTAGGCGTCATCTCCGACACGATTTATGAGTTGCGCGAAGTGCCCACGCCCATCGGTGCGATCTCGACCGACAGGCCCGGCGGCATCGATGTGTTCGGCAGCTCCGATCAATGGTCGGTGGCGCAGAACATGAGCTTCGAGTTCGTCTATTACAAAGGCAACACGGTCTTCAAGCCACCCGATTGGGAATTCCGCGTCACTCCGGTCATTTCGTACAACTACACCGAGCTTGAGGAAGTGCAGGGCGTGAACGCCGATGCGCGCCGCGGTCTCACGCGCGACGACACCTTCGTCGGCTTGCAGGCGGCGTTCGTCGACAGACATCTGCGGAACGTTTCCGACAACTACGACTTCGACAGTTTCCGTATCGGCATCCAGCCGTTCTCGTCGGACTTCCGTGGCTTCCTGTTCCAGGACAACCAACTGGGCGCGCGCCTCTTTGGTACTCGCGGCAACAACAAGTGGCAATACAACATTGCGTACTTCCGCCGCCTGGAGAAAGACACGAACAGCGGCTTGAACGATCTCGGCGAGGATCTTCGCGAAGACGACGTGTTCGTCGCCAACCTCTATCGGCAGGATTTCCCCGTGCTCGGCTTCACGTCGCAGGCGACGGTGCTCCACAACCGCAATCGCGAGGACGAGCTGCGTTATAACAACAACGGCTTCATCGAGCGGCCGGCGTCGCTCGGCTTGGAGAACCTGCGCGAATACGATGTGACCTATATCGGCTACAACGGCGACGGTCACTTCGGTCGCGTCAATCTCACGACCTCGGTGTACTACGCGATCGGCGACGAGACGCCGAGCGTGTTCGTCAATCAGGAAGTCGACATCAGCGCGCTCTTCGCGGCGGCGGAGCTGTCGATGGACTTCGACTGGATCCGTCCGCGAATCTCGCTGTTGTACGGCAGCGGCGACGACGATCCGTTCGATGACGAGGCCAACGGCTTCGATGCAGTGTTCGAGAATCCGCAGTTCGCCGGCGCCGATACCAGCTACTTCATTCGTCAGGCCGTGCCGCTGATCGGCGGCGGGCGCGTGGCACTCTCGACGCGCAACGGTGTGTTGAACAACTTGCGCTCGTCGAAGGAAGAGGGGCAGTCGAACTTCACCAATCCGGGCATCCTGATGGCGGGCCTCGGCGTCGATATGGACTTGATGCCCGAGCTGCGGCTGTCCTTCAACGCCAACACGCTGTACTTCGACGATCCAACCGTCATCGAGGTCGCGCGCAATCAAGGGCCGATCGACAAGCACATTGGTTACGACGTGTCGGCCTCGCTGATCTATCGGCCGATGATGTCGCAGAACATCGTGGTGCGCGCCTCGTACGCGACACTGATCGCCGGCGACGGCTTCGACGCGCTGTTCCCGGACGAGGATCCGGGTTACTTCCAGCTCAACGCGATCTTCGCTTACTGAGGGTTGCGTCGGACATGCCAAAGATGCCAATGACAACGCTAGGGAAGCTTGCGACCGGATTCGCACAGGCATTGATCCTGCTGTGCGCTTGCAGCGGTGTCGCTTCCGCCGGCTTATTCGGCGACGAACCCAAGTATGTAACCGCGCCGCCCGCGCCGAAGAGCCAGACCGATGAGGAGATGCGGGCGAAGACCGAAGGCTGTCAGACCTGCCACACGCAGACCGATTCGAACACCATGCACTTGAACCCGGCGGTGAAGCTGGGTTGCACGGACTGTCATGGCGGCGACGCCAACGTGCGCCTGACGCTCGGCGTCCAGCGCGGCACGAAGGATTACATGAAGCAGCAGGAGCTGGCTCACGTGCTGCCGAAGTTTCCGGAGGAATGGAAGTATCCGTCCAGCGCCAATCCGGAGCGTACGTATACGCTGTTGAACCGCGAGAGCCCCGAGTTCATTCGCTTCATCAATCCGTCCGACTATCGCATCGTTCGCGAGTCGTGCGGCTCCTGCCACATGGAGATCATCGAAGCGTCGGCGCGCAGCATGCATACGACGGGCGCGATGTTGTGGGGTGGCGCGGCATACAACAACGGCATCCTCGACTTCAAGCAGTACATCATCGGCGAGTCGTACGACCGCAACGGCCAGGGCGTGCTGTTGAAGGGACCGAAGATTCCGGATCATCTGGTCAATCAAGCGGCGGTCGCCGGCATTCTGCCGCAGCTGTATCCGCTGCCGTCGTGGGAAACCATTTATCCAGGTGACATTTTCCGCGTGTTCGAGCGCGGCGGACGCAACATCGCAAACTTGTTTCCCGAGACAGGTCTGCCCAACGCGCTCGGTCAGTTGCAACGAATCGAAGAGCCGGGTCGGCCCGATTTCCGTCAATCGAATCGCGGCCCGGGCACCGGGGCGCGCATCGCCGTGCCGGTGATCAACATCACCAAGACGCGCTTGAACGATCCACTGCCGTGGTTCCTTGGCACCAACGATCAGCCCGGCGACTTCCGCCATTCGGGCTGCGCTTCATGCCACGTCGTGTATGCGAACGACCGCGACAAGCGCCACTCGAGCATCTATGCGAAGTTCGGTCACGAAGGTCTCACGCGCACCGTCGATCCCACGATCAGCAAGACCGAGCCGGGCCACCCGCTGACGCACACGTTGACGCGCTCGGTGCCGACCAGCCAGTGCATGGTCTGTCACATGCACCAGCCGAACATGTTCATGAACAGCTTCCTCGGCTACACGATGTGGGACTACGAGTCCGACGCACCTTTCATGTGGCCGGAAAAACAGCAGTACCCGAGCAGCGATCAGATGCGCAAAGTGCTCGATCGCAATCCGGAAGGCGCGGCAACGCGTGGCAAGTGGTCGGACGTGAATTTCCTCAAGCAGGTATCCGAGCTCAATCCGCAGCTCAAAGACACGCAGTTCGCGGACTATCACGGTCACGGCTGGAACTTCCGCGGCGTGTTCAAGCGCGACC
Source organism: Steroidobacter agaridevorans (assembly GCF_009932555.1). Taxonomy (GTDB): domain Bacteria; phylum Pseudomonadota; class Gammaproteobacteria; order Steroidobacterales; family Steroidobacteraceae; genus Steroidobacter; species Steroidobacter agaridevorans. The sequence goes on along the minus strand of NZ_BLJO01000002.1, from coordinate 829,949 downwards.
GCAAAGGCAACCTGCTCGATGCCAACAACAAGATCGTCAGCGACGAGGACCCGCAGAAGTTCAAGAAGGCGGTGCACATGTCGTCCATCCACGTCGACGTGGGCATGCAGTGCGTGGACTGCCATTTCTCGCAAGACAATCACGGCAACGGTTATATCTATGGCGAAGTGGCTGCCGCGGTCGAGATCGACTGTAAGGACTGCCACGGCACGGCCTTGCAGCTGCCGAACTTGTACACGTCGGGCCCGGCTGCATTGGGTGGCGGCGTCGACATGACGACGCTGCGTACACCGGATGGTCGGCGGCGCTTCGAGTGGATTGGCGAGACGTTGTATCAACGCTCGATGATGGAGTCGGGCGTCGAATGGCGCATGAGCCTGGTGAAGCGCTCGGTAGATCCGAACAGCGCGGAGTACAACCCGAAGGCCGCTCGCGCCAAGTTGATGAGCAAGAACACGGCGTCGCTGGAGTGGGGCAAGGGCATCGCGCCGAACAATCTCGCGCACACCGACGAAAACGTCGAGTGCTACACGTGCCACACGTCCTGGACCACGAGCTGCGGCGGCTGTCACTTGCCGATCGAGGCGAACGCCAAGACGACTCGCAATCACTACGAGGGCGGCGAGACACGTAACTTCGCGACCTACAACCCGCAGGTCGCGCGTGACGACATGTTCCTGCTGGGCCGTCGTGAGCCCGCGGCGGGCGGAAAGATCGCGCCGGTGAGATCGAGCTCGGCGCTGGTCCTTTCCTCGACGAACGCCAACCGCGAGAAGATTTACATCCAGCAGCCGCCGATCGCGGCCAGCGGTTACAGCTCGCAGGCGTTCAACCCGCATTACCCGCACACCGAGCGCAAGACCGAGACCAAGACCTGCACCGACTGTCATTTGTCCAAGGAGAATGACAACAACGCCATCATGGCGCAGCTGCTGGCGCAGGGCACCAACTTCATCAACTTCGTCGGCTACAACGCTTATGTCGGCGGCGACGGCCAGATCAGCGCCGTCAACGTCACCGAATGGGATGAGCCGCAGGCGGTCATCGGCAGCTATCTGCATCGTTATGCGTATCCGGATTGGTTCAATGAGCACAACGAGAACGATCGCGAGCTGAAGAACGGCTACAGCCACGACGCAGGCGACGTACGGTGTCTGCAGCTGCGCGGTGAGTATTTGTATGTGGCCGAAGGTCGCGGCGGTCTGCAGGTCTACGACGTGGCGAGCCAGGGCAACAAGGGCGTGTCGCAGCGCTTGATCACCGCACCGTTCAGCCCGCTGGGTCATGACACTCAGGTCAACACCAAGAATGCGACTTGCGTGGCGCTGCCGACCAACCAGCCGATTCATCCGCCGCGTAACGAAGGCGAGAAGATGCGCGTGGCTAACATGGAGCAGCCGATTCATCCGCTCTACAACTACGCGTACGTGACTGACTCGAAGGAAGGATTGATCCTGGTCGACGTCAACACGATGGCAGACGGAGAGCCGCGCAATAACTTCCTCAAGCGCGCGGTGACCTGGAATCCGGGCGGTGTGCTCAATGGCGCCCGACACATCACGGTCGGCGGCTACTACCTGTACATCACGACGGCGAGGGGCCTGGCCATCGTCAGTGTCGATACGCCGAAGAACCCGGTGCTGATCGCAGAAGTCCCCTTGAAGGATGCGCGCTCGACGGCGCTGCAGTTCCGCTATCTGTTCGTCACCGATGCCGATGGTTTGAAGACCATCGACGTGACCGATCCGAAAGCGCCGCGCCTGGTCCAGGACAACACCATTCGCATGAAGAATGCGCAACGCGTGTTCGTGGCCAGAACCTATGCCTACGTTGCGGCTGGCAGCGATGGTGTCGTGATCGTCGATGTCGAGCGGCCGGAGCGCATGTTCGAGTATCAACGCTTCACGGCGGGCGGCAAGATCACCGACGCTCACGATGTGATCGTCGCGACCACCAATGCCTCGCTGTACATGTATGTGGCGGACGGCAACGGCGGTCTCAAAGTGGTGCAGCTGACCTCGCCGGCGTCGCAGCCCAAGTTCTATGGCTTCAGCCCCGAGCCCAAGCCGGAGCTGATTGCGATGTATTCGACCGGCAAGCCGGCGCTGAGCCTGTCGAAGGGCCTCGAGCGCGATCGCGGCGTGGACGAGACCGGCGGTCAGATCGCCGTGTTCGGCCGCCGTGGCTCGCGACCGCTCAACCTGGAGGAAATGCGCAAGCTATTCCTGGATGACAATGGACAGCCCTGGTACGTGACCGACCAAGTAGAACAAAGGGTGTCAAGACAGTAGCGGAGTATCTGTATGGGATGGAGGCCGGGAGCCTTCCTGAGAACACATGCGCTGTGGCTGGTCGCAGCGCTGCTAGGTGTGAGCGTGCGTGCGCTCGCCATCGAGCCGGGTATTGCCGATTACAAACATATGGGCGTGGCGAGCTGCGCCACCAGCGTCTGTCACGGCAAGCTCGCGCCGCAATCGGATAAGGATGTGGCGCTCAACGAGTATCGGATCTGGCAACAGGAAGATCGGCACGCGCAGGCGTTCCGAACCCTGGAGCTAGCCGAATCGAAGCGCATTGCCGCCAATCTCGGCTTGCCCAACGCAACGGCGGCGAAGATCTGTCTCGACTGTCACGCCGACAACGTGCCGTCCGAGAAGCGCGGCCCGAAGTTTCAGATCAGCGATGGCGTGGGCTGCGAGGCGTGCCACGGCGGCTCGGAGAAGTGGCTGGAAAGTCACGCGGAGGAAAAAGCCACGCACAAGGACAACCTCGCGCGCGGCATGTATCCATCGGAACAACCGCTGAAGCGAGCTCAGGTGTGCCTGGGTTGCCATCTCGGCACCAAGGATCAGTTTGCGACGCACGCCATCATGGGCGCCGGCCATCCGCGCTTGAGCTTCGAGCTCGAGGCGTACACCACCAATCAGCCGGCGCATTTCATCGTCGACGCCGATTATGACCAGCGCAAGGGCAAGATTGCGGGCATGAACCTGTGGGTCACCGGCCAGCTCGAGACCACGCGCCGTTACCTGTCGCTGCTGCAAACCAATATGTTTCATGCGGGCAACATGTTTCCGGAGCTGGCGTTCTACGATTGTCACAGCTGCCATCACCCGATGGACAAGATCCGCTGGAATTCGGCGCGCGCGGGCGCCGGCATCAAGCCGGGGACAGTGCGTTTGCAGACCCAGAATCTCATCGTGTTGCAGGCCCTCACCGATACTTTCGAGCCGGCGGCGACCGCGCAGCTGGCCGAGCTGACCAACGCGCTGATCCGCGCCGGGCAACGCGATCGTGCCGCGGTGAACGAAGCTGCGAAGGCGTTGCTGAACTGGCTGGGCCCGCGCGATGCGCTCGCTCGTAGACAATATTCGAGCGCGGATGTAATTAAGATGCGCAAGAACCTCGCTCGATATGCGGCGACCGACAAAGCAGGCGATTACGCTGCCGCGGAGCAGATCGTGCTGGGGCTGGAAAGCCTGAGCTATACGATCGGCGACCGGAACAGCAAGAAAGCAGCGCTGGATGCGCTGTACAACGCGGTCAAGAACGACACCACATTCAGCCCACAACAATTTGCCACTGCCGCGGCCAACGCGCAGAAATCATTCTGAACGAGCCCCACCGTGCGCTTCGGAACCGCCAGCAAACGATTCTCCGGTCGAACTCATCCGGGCCGTCGCGGCGGTCCGAACGAGGATGTCATCGGTTGGGACGAGGCCAGCAGCTTCTGGTTCGTCGCCGACGGCATGGGTGGCCATGCGAGCGGCGACGTGGCCAGCCGCGTGGTGAAAGAAACATTGCTCGGCGAAGCGCTGACGCTGCCGTTGGTCGATGCGATCAGGAAGGCGCATGAAACGGTCGCGGCGACGGCCAAGACCAACACGGCATACGACAACATGGGATCGACGGTCGTCGCGACCCGCATTGCCGAACGCCAGGCGGAGATTGCCTGGGTTGGCGATAGCCGGGCCTATCTGTGGCGCCATGGGGCGCTGAGCGCGCTGACGCGGGATCATTCCTATCTGGAAGTGCTGCGAGTCCAGGAGAACCTTTCCGAGGAGCAGCTGCGAGGCCATCCCAATCGGAACCTGGTGACTCGAACGCTGGGCATCGGAACGCCGGAGGCCTCGGTCGCCAAGGTGCCGCTGCGACGACGGGATTGGCTGATCCTGTGCAGCGATGGGCTCAACGACGAATTGGAAGATCGCGAGATCGCCGACGTGCTGCGGACCCATCCGCAGCTGGAGAAGGCCACCGAGGCCTTGATCGAGGCGGCGCTGGCCAAGGGCGGCCGGGACAATGTGAGTGCGGTGCTCGTCGAATACGACGGCCCGGATTCGGTCGAGGTTTCGAGCGCGATGTCGCAGAAACTGAAGCCCATGTTACCTATTATCGGTGGAATGGTGGCGGCCACGCTGGTGGCGGTCCTGTGGTGGTGGTTCTATGGTCGCTGAGTCCAACGCGTTCCTGATCAAGGTCGGCAGCAGCCGGGAAATCCAGCTGAAGTCCGAAACCGTGCTCGGCCGGCAGGCCGAATGCGATGTGCTGCTCACCGAAGGTCATGCCTCCCGCCGGCACGCCAGGCTCGTGCAGGCCGACGACGGCTATTGGCTGGAAGATCTGGGTTCGTCCAACGGCACCTTCATCAACGGCAACCGCATTTCGGGCCGAGTGAAAATCGCCTCGGGCGACCGGCTGCGTTTCGACGTCGAAGAATACGATTTTCGCGTGCCGTCGCAGGCGGCTCCGGTGGCGCTGGATGAGAGCAAGACGGTGTATCGCGCGCCGGAGTCGGCGGCGGTCGTTGCGGAGAGCAGCGGAGTGTTCAAGCGCCCCGGCGCGTGGGCGGATCCGGATGCAATGGGAGACGCTGGCGTCCACAAGACGAAGTTCATCGATCCGGCGCAGATGAAACAAATGGCGAGCAGCGCCGCCCCGGTCGCAGCAGTGCCGAGCGCGGTCGATGGTCCGCATCTGCAAGTGGTGTCGGGCAGCCGGACCGGATTGAATATCCAACTGGCCGTCGGCGACTCGGGCAATGCCGAGTGGACCATCGGCAGCCAGACGGATCGCGAAGTGCAGTTCATGGATAGCGGCGTGTCGGCGCTGCACGCGAAGATCGTCAACGAGGGCGAGCGCTGGAAGGTGCTCGATCAGATGTCGGCGAACGGCACGTTCGTGAATGGCAAGCGGGCCAATGTGAGTTATCTCGCCTCGGGCGACCGTGTGCGCTTCGGCCCGGTCGAATGCGTGTTTCGCACGGATGCCAGCAGCGGGCCGATCACGGCCACTCAGCGCATCGTCGATGCGGGGACGGGCGAGGAGGCCAAAGGAAAGAGCCTCGTCGTTGCTACAATCGCGTTCCTTGCGACGATCGCGGTGTTGTTCGTAGCATATAAATTTCTTCTTTCGAAGTAGTTTCTTGTCTAGGTAAAAATCTCCGTGGCGGAAAGCTGCGCGTCATTCATCCTTACGAAAGGGAAGGGGCGCGGCAGCTTGAACACGGAGATATTGCATGGAAATTTTTCACGGCCACAAATTACTCGCCGCCTACGCGGGTGTGCTCACAGTCGGCGTGACAGCCGCGCTGCTGAGCGGCTTCACTAGCGACAACATGAATCCGCGCTTCGATACCATCAGCGTGCAGCGGATCAACGTCGTCGAGCCGGACGGCAAGATCCGGATGGTGTTGACCAACAACAATCGCATTCCCGGGCTCATCATTAACGGCCACGAGTATGCGGACTACGGCAATCGCAAGGCCAGCACGGCGGCGGGCATGCTGTTCTACGATGCGCAGGCCACCGAAAGCGGCGGGCTGACGTTCGGCGGCTTGAAGAATGCGCAGGGACAGATCTCGCGCTTCGGTCACTTCAGCTTCGATCGTTACAACCAGGATCAGATGTTGACGATCAGCGCGGCCGACGACGGCACCAATCACCGCGCCGAGATCAAAATGATCGATCAGCCCAGCTGGCCCATCGAGGAGTACCTGGATCTGCTCGACAGCATTCAGCACCTGCCGCCAGCGGAGCAGGAACAAGCCATCGCGGAATTCTTCCAAACGCATCCACCGGGCGCGGGCTTGCGCACCCTGCTCGGCACTCAGACGTATCCGACGCTGCCGGCGGAGAGTCGAAACACACTCAACCTGCGCGACGATCAGGGACGGGAGCGTGCTCGGTTGACCGTGGCGGCCGACGGAACTCCATCATTGGAGTTTCTGGATGCGGCGGGTAATGTGACGCATCGCTATCCGCCGAACTAACGCGCCTCGGGGCAGCTCGGCGCCTGTCGCCGAGCTGTCGCCGCGATTCAAATCAGCGTCAGCAAGTGCTTCGCGGCAGCCGGATTGCGTTCCTTGGCGCCGCTGATGAAGAAGATAAACACATCTCGCGGCTTCTTCGGTGCGGCCGTCTTCGTCACGTACGGCAGATCCTCCGGCGCACCGCCTTCCGCCCACAACTTCGCGCGCTTGCTCCAAGCGTCCAAGTCAGCCTTCGAGTAGCCGGTGGGCTCCGTGGCCTCGGTCTTGCGCAGGCGAGCGTAGACAAAGTCAGCGCTCACATCCGCGAAGTTCGGAAACTCATCCGTGTGCGCAAACACCGTCGCGACGGAATACTTCCGCGCCAACTCCACATACGCTGGATCCATGAACGTCTTGTGCCGCACTTCGAGCACATGCCGCAGTGGCAGGTCATCGAGTGTGTGAGGCAGCGCTTCCAGGAACGCACCGATGTCATCCGCATTGAAATGCAAACTCGGTGGCAGCTGCCACAGAATCGGTCCGAGTTTGGGGCCGAGCGACGACAAGCCACTGGCGAGGAAGCGCGGCAGGGACGGAACTGCCTCGGACAGCACCTTGCGATACGTGAGATACCGCGGCGCTTTAATCGAGAACACGAAGTCATCCGGCGCATCGTCGCGCCACTTCGCGAACACGTCGGGCTTCTGCAGGCGGTAGAACGTGCCGTTGATCTCGATGGCCGTGACCTGCCGGCTGGCGTAATTCAGCTGCGACTTCTTGGGGAGGTCGGACGGATAGAACGTCTCTTCCCAGGGCTCGTAGGTCCAGCCGCCGATGCCGGCGCGAATTCTGCCTGCGGTCTTAGTCATGGAGCCTCAACGCACCAGATGGCGCACGGGGACGCGCGATGAGCGCTTGATGGTATTGAGCACGATGCTCGAATGCACGTCGCGCACAGCGCGAATATGCATGAGCTTCTTCAGCACGACGTTGCTGAGCTGCTCCAGGTCCGTGACGACCACTTGCAAGAGCAGGTCGTAGGCGCCGGTCATGGCGTGGCAGCTCACCACTTCCTCCATGCTGTCGACGGCACGGCGGAACTGCTCGATGTTCTCGTCGGTGTGGCGAGTGAGGCGTACTTGCACGAACGCCTGCACTTTCAAGCCGAGCCGGCTCGGATCGATGACGGCGGTGTATCCCTGGATGATGCCGTCCTGTTCCATGAGCTTCAGTCGGCGGGCGCAAGGGGTGCTCGAAAGTCCCACCTCTTCGGCGAGCTCGACGATGGGCAGGCGGCCATCGCGTTGCAGCTCATCGAGAATGGCGGCGTCGTAGCGGTCCAGGTCCATAAACTCATCCGGAGTGGAATCGCCTAATTCGGCGGGTCGAAGTGGAGACTATCACCAATTGGGAGGTAAAACGCGCCGCACTTTGTTGATTTCCGCTCCGGGCTCAGGCGTAGGCTGGCGCATGCGGCACGCACGGCCGCATTGAATAAGACGCGAGCGATGAGCGCAGAACGACATTCGGTTTTTGGCAGGGGTGTGGGTAGTGGGACTCGGCAGCATCCGCAGCCGGATTGGCAGCGGGTCGTGCATACAATCCTGGTGTCGCGAGCGCTGGATGAGCTGGAAGAGACCCAACTGCTGCCGGCGCGTAAAGTGCTTTATCAGTTCACGGCGCGCGGCCATGACGTCACGCAGGTGTTGCTTGGGCAATTGATGACCGGCGCCCGCGATGGCATTGGCGTGTATTACCGCTCCCGGCCGCTGATGCTCTCAGTGGGCCTGTCGCTGAAGGACGCGCTGGCGTCGACAATGATGCGCTCTGGCAGCGTGAGCGACGGTCGCGATATCGGCGTTGTATTCAATCTTCCGAGAAGCGAAGGCGTTTGCGTGTTGCCCGCCTGCGGTGGCGTCGGTGCGCAGTACACACCGACGATCGGTTGGGCGCAGTCGCTTCAGTATCGCTCGCAGGTTCTGCATGAAGCCGAGGCCAACGGCTGCATCGCGGTTGCTCATGGCGGCGATGCCTCCGCGGCGACCAATGGCTTTTGGTCCGCGTTGACGATCGCGACCACGCAACGCCTGCCCATCCTGTTCTTCATCGAAGACAATGGCTACGGCATCTCGGTGAAGTCCGACTTCCAGACGCCCGGCGGCAACATCGCCGCCAATCTCTCGGGCTTCAAGAATCTCCGCATCATCGAAGGCGATAGCGCCAAGCCGGTCGAGGCCGCGAACCTGCTCGCCGAGGCTGTCGCAGCGGTGCGTGCCGGCGAAGGGCCGGTGTTGATGCGAATGCTGGTGCCGCGTTTGTCAGGCCATTCGGGCCAGGACACGCAGACATATAAGACGCCCGAAGAAATCAGCGCCGAGCGTGCTCGCGACCCGCTGGTTCAATTGCGTGCGCAGCTCGTGCCGACGGTGATCTCCGAGGACGCGTGGAAGGCGCTCGAGCAGCAGGCGCACGACGATGTGCAGGCTGCGCTGGCGGCGGTCGAAGCAAGCCCAGTGCCCGATGTCACTCGCTCAACGACTCATGTCTTCTCCGAAAATAAAGCAGACGGCAGCGTCGATCTGCAGCAGCAGGGCGGCCTGTTGAATGCAGGCGTGGAGCATCCGAAGGGCAGTGAAACGCCGCGTGCCGAAGGGCCGCGCATCAACATGGTCACGGCGATTCGTCGCACGCTGGAACATGAGCTGAATATCAATCCGCGCGTCGTCGTGTTTGGCGAGGACGTTGGCCGCAAGGGCGGCGTGCACGCCGCGACGCTGGGATTGCAGGAGAAGTTCGGCGCCTCGCGTGTGTTCGATACCAGCCTGTCGGAAGAAGGCATCATCGGTCGCGCCGTCGGCATGGCGCTCTCGGGCTTGATGCCGGTGCCGGAGATTCAGTTCCGCAAGTACGCCGACCCGGCCGTCGAGCAGTTGAACGATTGCGGCACGATGCGCTGGCGCACGGCCAATCGTTTCGCGGCGCCGATGGTGGTGCGCATGCCCGGTGGTTTCTTCAAGTGCGGCGATCCGTGGCACAGCCAGAGTAACGAAGTGCAGTTCGTGCACGCGATTGGCTGGCGAGTCGCGATGCCTTCGAATGCCGAAGACGCTGTCGGCCTGTTGCGAAGCGCGTTGCGTGCCAATGATCCGACGATCTTCTTCGAGCATCGCGCGATGCTCGACGGCGCCTGGGCGCGTCGTCCGTATCCGGGCGATGACTTCATCGTTCCGTTCGGCAAGGCCAAGCAACTACGCGCAGGTTCGGAGCTGACCGTCATCAGCTGGGGCGCGATGGTCGAGCGTTGTGAGCAGGCGGCGGAGGAATCGAGTGTCGATGTCGAGTTGCTCGATCTGCGCACGCTGATGCCGTGGGATCGCGAGGCGGTGCTGGCGTCCGTGCGCAAGACGCGTCGTTGCTTGATCGTGCACGAAGACAACCTCACTGCCGGCTTCGGCGCCGAGATCGCTGCGACCTTGGCCAAAGAAGCCTTCTTCGACCTGGACGCACCCATCGAGCGCGTCACCATGCCGGACGTGCCGAGCCCGCACAGTCCGCTGCTGCTCGACTCGGTCGTGCCGAGTGTCGCCCGTATCACTGACGCCATCCGTCAGCTCGCCAGCATCTGATCGAGAGACCGAAAATGACAACAACGATTGAAGTTCGCGCACCGAGCGAGCAGTCCGAAGGCACGCGTTCGCAAGTCCAGCGCTGGTTGAAGAACATCGGCGAGACGGTTGCGGAGAACGAGCCGCTCATCGAGGTGGAGACCGACAAAGTCACCATCGAAATTCCCGCGCCCGCCGGCGGCGTGTTGCGCGAGATTCTCAAGCACGAGCAGGAAGAGATCGAGCCCGGCGAATTGCTCGGCACGATTCAGTCGGCGCAAGCTGCCGCTGAAGCTGCGGCAGCGCCAGCATCGGAGCCGGCTCCCGCTGCCGCAAATCGACCTGCAGCGCCAGGCGCAGAGATTCGGATGGCGGCGCTCGCCGCTCATGCCGAAGCCTTGTCGACTGGCCGCAGCAGCCCGGCCGTGCGCCGTTTGATCGCTGAGCACGGACTCGAGTCCGCGCCGATTCGCGGTACGGGCGCCGGTGGTCGAGTGACGGTCGACGATGTGCTCGCATACGTCGCTGCCCGCCGGACGAACAACGAGACTCAGCAGCGGAAACCTTCGATGCCGACGGAAGCGGAAGCCGCCGTCGCGGGTCGCCGAGTGCCGCATTCATCCATGCGCAAGCGCATTGCCGAGCGCATGGTCGAAAGTCTGCTGCACACGGCACCGCATGTCACAACCGTGTTTGAAGCCGACATGTCGGCGGTGATCGCGCATCGCGCGGCTCACAAGGACGAGTTCCAGCAGAAGGGCGTGTCGCTCACGTTCACGGCCTATTTCCTGGCGGCGTGCGTCGATGCAATTCGGGAAGTGCCCGAAGCGAACAGCCGCTGGACCGACGATGCGTTGATCGTTCCCGACACCATCAACATCGGCGTCGGCACGGCGCTCGAGGGCAAGGGGCTCGTTGTCCCGGTGGTCCGCAGCGTGCAGGGATTGGATCTGTTCGGCATCGCTCGTGAGCTGGGTGACGTGGTCGAGCGTGCGCGCAACGACAAGCTCACACCGAGCGACGTTCGCGATGGCACGTTCACGATCTCCAATCACGGCGTGAGCGGCAGCCTCGTGGCGACGCCCATCATCATCAACCAGCCACAGTCAGCGATTCTGGGGGTGGGCAAGCTGGAGAAGCGGGCCGTAGTCGTCACCGAGAATGGCGAAGACCGCATCGTGATCCAGCCGCGTTGCTTCATCACGCTGACGCTGGATCATCGCGTGATGGACGGCCACCGCGCGAACCGGTTCCTGCAGGTGCTGGTGGAGCGACTGGAGAACTGGAAAGACGCTTAGTCTATTTGTCGAAAGCGGCCGAGGCCCTTTCGACTAGGACAGCCGCGTGCTGCTAATGTTCGCATCGGCGGGTGGCAGTCCGCCAAAGCGTTGGAAGATCTCCGCGGCCGGCGCCGGTAGGGCGCCGGCCTGCGTCTGCACTGTCGCCGACAAATATTGCTCCGATGCCGGAAAGACCGTTGCATACAAGTCACGGCACAGTTTCTGCGCATCGGCGCCAACCCAGTCTTCGGGCAATAGCGCTGCTGGCAGCAAAGGATCGCGCAAATGAACCTTGCGGTACTCGTGCAGCAGCAACGTGCGCAGGAGGAAGGCGACATCGCCGTCGATAGCAACGTCGTTCGCGCCGTTCAAGGCAGCCGCGACTGGCGAGAACATGTCGATGAAGCGTCGGTAGCGGCGCGCCAGATCGTCCAGGTTCCAACCCATGGCGACCAGGTTGGCGCTCGCCGCCTGCGACAGGATCGAGCCCTTCATGACGACCAGCTGACCGGCCGACTGCAACTCGTCGATGCGGGCGTTGATCGCCGACTCTTTATAGGTGGGATGAGCGAACACGCCGGGCGTGATTTGACCGAAGCCCAGCCACAGCAGCTCTTCCCGCAGATCGTCGCGTCGACTTTTCAACGTGGGCGGGACGATGGCCATGGTCCACAAGCCATCCCAATCCTGCGGAGGCGCGCCATAGATTCGTTGGGTGGCCTCGGCGAAGCGGGCGCGGCCATTGGTCGTGAGGCTGTAGAAGCTCGCGCGGCCGCTACGTTCGAAGCTGACCCATTCCTCGTTGGCGAGGCGCCCGATGGATGTGCGAACCAGGCGCTCGGTCAACCCGAACGGCATGGCCAGCTTGATCAGGCTGGCCAGCGCAATGGTGCCGCCGCGAGGGGCGATGGCATCGCCCAGGATCGTGACCAACAACGATCCGCCCCGGAGCGGGCGCTGCCGCCGGAAGCGGGCGACGAGCGCGTTGGTGCGAGTGACGAAGGCCGAGTGCGATTTGGCTGACATGGAGCCGCATGTTAGCGCAGGCGGCGTCGGGATTGCCCAGCGCGGCCGGTGCATTGCGGTCTCATATGACACAGAAAAAATTGATACACGCATCGTTTTGTGTCACATTGCCTGAGCTGGAGGTGTGGGGGCTTTATGTACACGCAAGGTTTGGATTCCCTGGGCGCGGATTGCCTGCATCAGGCGACCGATGCCGTGACGCTCGAGCAGCGTTTTCAGAGCAAGGTCGACGAGGACGAGCGCATCGAGCCGAAGGACTGGATGCCCGACGCGTACCGGCAGACGCTCATTCGCCAGATCTCACAGCATGCGCACTCCGAGATCGTCGGCATGCTGCCCGAAGGCAACTGGATCACGCGCGCTCCGTCGCTGCGCCGTAAGGCGGTACTGATCGCCAAGGTGCAGGACGAGGGCGGTCACGGCATGTATCTCTACAGCGCCGCCGAAACGCTCGGCATTTCACGCGATGAGCTGTTGGAGCAGTTGCTCGCCGGCACGGCGAAGTACTCCAGCATCTTCAACTATCCGACCCCGACGTGGGCGGATGTGGGCGCGATCGGCTGGCTGGTCGATGGCGCGGCCATCATGAATCAGATTCCGATCTGTCGTTGCTCTTATGGCCCGTACGCGCGAGCCATGGTGCGCATCTGTAAGGAAGAAAGCTTCCATCAGCGCCAGGGCTTCGAAATCATGATGACGCTGGCTCGCGGTACGCCCGAGCAGCATCGCATGGCTCAGGACGCACTCAATCGCTGGTGGTGGCCGTCGATCATGATGTTCGGCCCGAACGACGCGACGTCCAAGCACACCGCGCAGTCCATGCGCTGGAAGATCAAACGTTTCAGCAACGACGAGCTGCGGCAGAAGTTCATCGACATTACCGTCCCGCAAGCCGAGTTCCTCGGCCTGAAAGTGCCGGATCCGGACCTGCGCTGGGACGAAGCGACCCAGCACTACATTCACGGCCCCATCGACTGGAAAGAATTCGAGGAAGTGCTGAAAGGCAACGGTCCGTGCAATCGCGAGCGGCTCGAGACGCGTCGTCGCGCTCACGATGACGGGCGTTGGGTGCGCGAAGCCGCGCTCGCCCATGCAGAGAAACAGCGTGCTCGCGAAACGCAGGCCGCTTGAGGGATAAATATATGAGTCAGCAACGCAAGCAGTGGCCGCTGTACGAAGTATTCATTCGTGCGCGCTCGGGGTTGGAGCACAAGCACGTCGGCAGTATTCATGCTGTCGATGCGCGCCAGGCCGTCGAGCACGCGCGTGATCTGTATACCCGCCGTCAGGAAGGCGTGAGCATCTGGGTCGTGCGCTCCTCGGATATCACCGCGTCGGATCCGGGCGATGCCGAGGCGTTGTTCGAGCCGGCGAAGGACAAGATCTATCGCCATCCGACGTTCTATTCGATTCCGGACGAGGTGAAGAATCTATGAGCGCCTCGGCCGCAACCGTGCTCTCCGCTTCGACGGACTTGCGTTTCCGTTACGCGGTTCACCTTGGCGATACGAGCCTGATTCTCGCGCAGCGACTGGGCGAGTGGGTCGGTCATGCGCCCGCGCTCGAGGAAGATCTGGCGCTGGCCAACATCGCGCTCGATTTGCTGGGGCAGGCGCGTTATCTGCTGTCGTATGCCGGTGAGATCGAAGGCAAGGGCCGCACCGAGGACGATCTCGCGTTCCTGCGCGATCCGTCCGACTTCACGAATCTCGCGCTGGTCGAACAGCCCAATGTGGATTTCGGCCACACCATCGTGCGGCAGTTCCTGATCGATGCCTGGCAGCTGGAGTTGTTCGAGTGCCTGCAGGGTTCATCGGAGCCGCGCCTCGCTGAGCTCGCCGCCAAGGCGCTCAAAGAGACGCGCTATCACTATCGGTTCAGCTCGGGTTGGATGGTGCGGCTGGGCGATGGTACCGAAGAAAGTCACAAACGCGTGCAGGATGGCCTGGATTCGCTGTGGAAATTCACGAGCGAGTTCTTCGCGCCGGGCGCGGTCGATGAAGAAGCCGCAGCTGCCGGACTAGGGCCCGATCCTGCGTCGCTGCGCGCCGCGTGGGCTGCGAACGTCGAGCAGGTGCTGACGGAAGCCACGTTGAAGAAGCCGGCCGATGTTTCCTATCGCTGGTTCGGCAAGCGCAATCAGCACAGCGAGCATCTGAGTCACCTGCTGGCCGAGATGCAGTTCATGCAGCGGACCTACCCTGGGGTGCAGTGGTAGTCATGAACCAGGCGCCCGCCAATCGCGTCGATCGATTCGTCGCTCCGGCGGAGCGCGAGATCTGGCGCATTCTGGCGGACGTGCCGGACCCGGAGATTCCAGTGCTCAGCGTAGTGGAGCTGGGGATCATTCGTCACGTTCGCCTGGCGGACGACGGTCGAGTGACCGTGGGCGTGTCGCCGACTTACACCGGTTGTCCAGCGACTGAGGTCATCGCGCGCTCCATCGAGACCCGGCTCGAAGCGGAAGGCTACGAGCACCCCAAGGTCGAGTCGGTGCTGTCGCCGCCGTGGACCAGCGACTGGCTGACGGAGAGCGGTCGCGCCAAGCTCAAAGAATATGGCATCGCGCCGCCCGCTCACTCGGTGAGTCATCCGAAGCATCTATTCCGGGAGCCGAAGGTGGCTTGCCCGCGCTGCTCCTCCATGCAGACCAGCAAAGTGAGCGAGTTCGCATCGACGCCCTGCAAGGCGTTGTATCGGTGCGCGAGCTGTCTAGAACCATTCGAATATTTCAAGTGCATCTGAGTTCATGCTGACCTTTCATCCGCTCAAAGTGGCCGACGTGCATCCTGAGGGCAGCGACGCGCTGTGCATTTCGTTTGAAGTGCCCGAGTCGTTGCGCGAGGCGTATCGCTTTCTTCCCGGGCAGCACGTCGGTGTGCGTGCGCAGATCGGCGGACAGGAAGTCCGGCGCACCTATTCGATCTGCAGCGCGGCTGACGATAGTCACTTGCGCATCGGCGTGCGCGTTCACGATAACGGCAGCATGTCGCAGTACCTCGCGAATCAATTGCGAGCCGGGGACAGCATCGAAGTGCTGACGCCGACGGGTCGCTTCTTCGCCGAGCCGCAGCCGGCCGCGGAGCGCACTTACTGCGCATTCGCCGGTGGCAGCGGCATCACGCCGATTCTGGGCATCGTGAAGAACCTGCTGGCTCGCGAGCCGAACAGCCGCATCATGCTGTTCTATAGCAATCGAACGACCTCGACCATCATGTTCGCCGAGGAGTTGCTGGCGCTGAAGGATCGCTATCCGACGCGCCTGTCGCTGTACTTCCTCCTGAGCCGCGAGCCGCAGGACGTGGAGTTGTTCAACGGCCGACTGGATCGCGAGAAGGTGACCTTGCTCAGCAAGGAAGTGTTCGATCCGCTCGACACCGACGCATTTTTCCTCTGCGGTCCCGGCGACATGATCGAGAGCGTGCGCGACACGCTGGTCGGTCTCGGCGTCGACGCCAAGCGTATTCACACTGAACGTTTCGCCAGCGACATGCCGGCGGGCTCGATTCAACCCGCGCTGGCGGCTCAAGCAAAGCCGAAGCGAGCGACGGCCGAAGAGGTGGCGGAAATCACCATCACGATGGATGGTCGTCAGCGCACCTTCGCGATGCTCGACGACGATGCGACCGTGCTCGATGCGGCCGAGCGCATGGGCATGGAGCTGCCGTACTCGTGTCGGGCCGGCGTATGCTCCACTTGCCGGGTCAAGGTCACGCGCGGCAGCGCCGAAATGGCGGTGAACTACGCGTTGGAGCCTTGGGAAGTGAAGGAAGGCTTTGTGCTGTGCTGCCAGGCGAAGCCGACCAGCCGCGAGCTCGAATTAACCTACGACGAGCGCTGACATGACTTACCAGACAATTTTTTTCGAGGTCTCGGGCGGCGTGGCGCGGCTCACCTTGAACCGGCCGGATCGTCTCAACAGTTTCAACGTGCAGATGCATAAGGAAGTGCGCGAGGCGCTTTCGCAGCTCACGAACAACAGCGAGGCGCGCGTGCTCGTGTTCAGTGGCGCCGGACGCGGCTTTTGCGCCGGACAGGACTTGGGCGACCGGGCCGTTGCACCGGGCGGGCAGGGCGTCGATCTCGGCGATTCCATCGAAAACTATTACAAGCCGTTGGTGCTGGCCCTCCGCAATCTGCCGATGCCTGTGATTGGCGCGATCAACGGAGTTGCCGCGGGCGCCGGAGCAAACATCGCGCTGGCCTGTGATCTGGTCATTGCGACAAAGTCCGCGAGCTTCGTGCAGGCATTCAGCAAGCTCGGCCTGGTTCCAGATTCTGGCGGCACCTGGTTCTTGCCGCGACTGCTCGGCAATGCGCGAGCCATGGGCCTTGCGTTGTTGGGCGACAAGTTGCCCGCCGAGCAGGCAGCGCAATGGGGCCTGATCTGGCGCTGTGTCGAAGATGTAGAGTTCAAGAGCACTGTCGATCAACTCGCCACGCAATTGGCCGCCGCGCCCACGCGCGGACTGGCTCGTACCAAACAAGCGATCTACGAATCCTGGAGTCATTCGCTCGAGCAGCAGCTCGATCAGGAACGCGACTTCCAGCGCGAACTGGGACGCTCGCAGGACTACGCCGAGGGCGTCGCGGCGTTCACCGAAAAACGTACACCGAAGTTCACTGGCCGCTGAGTAGCAGCGGCTGGCGAAGGGATACCATGCAACTCAAGAGTTACATTCAAGGCCGCTGGTTCGCCGGCGAGGGCGAAGCGCAACAGCTGCGCGATGCCACGACCGGACAGGTCATTGCCTCGGCCTCATCCACGGGCATCGACTTCAAAGCCACGCTGCGTTACGCGCGTGAAGTCGGCGGACCTGCACTGCGCAAGCTGACGTTTCATGAACGGGCGGCGCTGCTGAAGCAACTGGCGAAGAAGCTGGGCGAATTCAAGGAAGAGTTCTACACGCTTTCCTACGCCACCGGCGCGACCAAGACCGATTCGTGGATCGATATCGACGGCGGCTTCGGCACGCTGTTCGCCTATGCAAGCAAGGGCGCGCGCGAGCTGCCGAATAGCAAGGTCTACATCGACGGCGATGTCGAGATGCTCTCGAAGACCGGCACGTTCGTCGGTCAGCACATTTGCGTGCCGCTGGAAGGCGCGGCTGTGCACATCAATGCGTTCAACTTCCCGGTGTGGGGCATGCTGGAGAAGCTGTCGCCGACGCTGCTGGCCGGCGTGCCTGCAATCGTGAAGCCCGCAACGACCACCGCTTACCTCACCGAGTTGGTCGTCCGGCGCATCGTCGAGTCCGGCATTCTGCCCGAAGGCTCGCTGCAGTTGGTGTGCGGCAGTGTGGGCGATCTGTTCGATCATCTGACCTGTCAGGACGTAGTCTCGTTCACGGGCTCGGCGAGCACGGCGCAGAAGCTGCGCACTCATCACAGCATCGTTGCGCATTCGGTGCGCTTCATCAGCGAGACGGATTCGATCAACAGCTGCGTGCTGGCGGAGGATGCCAAGCCGGGTCAGCCGGAGTTCGATCTGTTCGTTCGCGAAGTCGCGCGTGAGATGACGACGAAGGCCGGTCAGAAGTGCACGGCCATTCGTAAGGCGATCGTTCCGGCCGCTTATTCGGACGCGGTCGTTGAAGCGTTGAAAGCCTCGCTCGCTAAAGTGGTCGTGGGCGATCCTCGACTCGAGAATGTCCGCATGGGGCCGCTGGCCGCGTTGTCACAGCGTCGCGAAGTGCTGGGTCGTATCAGTGAGCTGCGGCGCGAAGCCGAGCTGATCACAGCCGAGCGAATCGATCTCGCGGGTGCGGATCACGATCACGGTGCGTTCGTGGCGCCGTCGCTGCTCTATTGCCGCGAGCCGCGCAAGGCCAAGGCGCTTCATCACATCGAAGCGTTCGGTCCGGTATGCAGCGTCGTGCCGTATCAATCTACCAGCGAAGCGATCGGCTTCGCCCGCTTGGGCGAAGGCAGCCTGGTCGCATCGGTGTTTACTGCCGACGACGCGCTCGCCACCGAGTTGGTGCTCGGTCTTGCGCCATTGCATGGTCGTTTGCTCGTCGTCAATCGCGATTGCGCGAAGGAATCGACGGGGCATGGTTCGCCACTCCCCGCGCTCGTGCACGGTGGCCCAGGCCGCGCCGGTGGCGGCGAAGAAATGGGCGGTATTCGTGGCGTCATGCACTACATGCAGCGCACGGCCATTCAGGGCAGCCCGCAGACAATCGCCGCTGTCACGGGCCGCTGGACGCGAGGCGCCGTGCAGAAGGATCCGGGACGTCATCCGTTCCGCAAGTCCTTCCATGAACTGCAGGTCGGCGACAGCCTCAATTCGGCCGAGCGCGAAGTGACACTCGAGGACATCGAGAAGTTCGCCGCGCTTTCGGGCGATACGTTCTACGCGCACATGGACGAAGAGGCTGCGGCTCGCAATCCGCTGTTTGGCGGTCGCGTCGCTCACGGCTATTTCCTGGTCTCCGCCGCGGCGGGATTGTTTGTCGATCCGCCGTATGGTCCGGTGCTGGCGAACTACGGCATCGATCGGCTGCGCTTCGTGAAGCCGGTGAAGCCCGGCGATCGCATCAAGGTGCGGTTGACCTGCAAATCGAAATCGCTGCGCGCGGATAAAGGCTATGGCGAGGTGGCGTGGGACACCGAAATCACCAACCAGAACGGCGAGATCTGCGCGAGCTACGACGTGCTGACGATGGTCAGCGAGCAGCCGGTGAGCTGAAGCGCATCACGCCGTCATCGACGGCGGCGAAGCGCAGGTTCATCAGATCGAGCGCATAGTTCTGATACAGGCGCCACGGCGCCTTCGAGCCTTGCTTGGGAAACTGCTCGATCGAGCGCTGCACGTAACCTGAGGTGAAGTCGATCCACGGGGTCGCCGTGATCGACGGATCCTCATTGCGCGGCGTGCACTGACGATGGCCGTGCGAGTCCATGTGATTCAGCAGGCGACAGACGTACTCGCAGGTGAGATCGCACTTCAGCGTCCATGACGCGTTGGTGTAGCCGAAGGCCGTCGCCAGGTTCGGCACGTCGCCGTACATCATGCCTTTGTAGCTCATGAGGCGCGCCGGCTCGATCGACTTGCCATCGACAGTCAGCGCCAGATTGCCGAGCACCTGCAGATTCAAACCGGTCGCGGTGACGACCAGGTCAGCCGCCAGCTCCGCGCCCGAGCGCAACTTCAGGCCCTGCTCGGTGAACGTTTCAATGTGGTCCGTGACCACTGACGCCTTGCCTTGTTTCAACGCTTGGAACAGATCGCCATTCGGCACCAGGCACAGACGCTGATCCCACGGGTTGTAGCGTGGCGTGAAGTGACGATCCACGTCGCAGGCATCGCCGAGCTCATCCTTCACCAGTTGCAGGAGCCGTTGTTTCATTCGCTCCGGCGCGCGCCGGCACAAGTTGAAGAACAACATGCCCAGCAGCACGTTCTTCCATCGCGTCACTCCATAAGCGAACTTCGCCGGGAAATGACGGCGCAGCCAGTTGGCAATCGGATCTTCCTCCGGACGCGCGACGATATACGTCGGCGACCGCTGCAACATCGTGACGTGTGCCGCCTTCTTGGCCAGCTCCGGCACCAACGTGACCGCAGTGGCGCCGCTGCCGATGACGACGACGCGTTTGCCGGCATAGTCGATGTCCTCGGTCCATTTCTGGGGATGCACGACGCGGCCCTGGAATCGCTCGGTACCTTTGAATTCCGGTGTGTAGCCGGCTTCGTAGCTGTAATAGCCGCTGCACAGGAACAGGAAGTTGCAGGTGAACCGGGCGATCTCTCCCGATGCCGTCTCGGCTTCGACATTCCACAACGCTTCGCTGGACGACCAGGCCGCCTGTTGCACCCGGTGATTGAACCGGATTTTTTGATCGATGCCGTAATCGCGCGCCGTGTCGCGCACATATTTTAGAATCGATGGCCCGTCCGCGATGGCCTTGGCGTCGCGCCAGGGCCGGAACGAATAGCCCAGCGTATACATGTCCGAATCGGAGCGGATACCCGGATAGCGGAACAGATCCCAGGTGCCGCCGATGCAGTCGCGTCCTTCGAGAATGGCGTAACTCTTCTTCGGGCAGTGCCGCTGCAGGTGATAGCCCGCGCCGATGCCGGACAAACCCGCACCCACGACCAACACGTCGAAATGTTCCGCGGCCGATACGGGTGACATCCTGGTCGTCATGCAGGCTCCCCTGTGCGAGTCAATCGTCGGTCGTGAGATAGTTCAAGGGCAGGGCGGTCGTGTGCTTGATGGTTTCCAGCGAGAAGCTCGCGCTCACATCGAGAAACGCGCAGCCGGCGATCAACTTCTTATAAACCACGTCGTATGCATCGATGTTCGGCACGACGATGCGCAACAGATAATCCACTTCGCCGCTGACCCGATGGATCTCGGTGACTTCGGGAATATCGCGCACCGTGCGCACGAATTGCTCGAACCAGGCGGCGCTATGGTTCGAGGTCTTCACGGTCACGAACACCGTGGTGCCGACGTTTACGGACTTGGCGTCGAGCAGCGCCACGGTGCGGGCAATCACGCCGTTTTCCTGCAAGCGCTGGATCCGCCGCCAGCACGGCGCCTTGGACAATCCGACGCGCTCGGCGATGTCGGCGGCGGTCAGCGAGCCGTCGTGTTGCAGCAGGTCGAGGATGCGGCGGTCGAGGCGATCCATGTAGGTGAACGCGCGGGCAGGCGAAGTTGCGCAACATTGTTGCGTCCAGCGCGGTCGCTGTCCACGATTTCGCAATCGGGTCGCCGGATCGCTTCGGTAGCCTGTCAGACATGAATACTGTGCGTGCCAATCCGTTTACCGAGCATCCCGCGGCGGTGGGGGAAACGTACCTGGCGCATTTGCGGACGGCGGCCGGCTTCGGTTTCCAGATGGTGTTCGCGGGCGTTGCCTGCCTGGTGCATGCGTTGCTGCCGTTCCTGTTCGTGCGCACCGGCAGCGATTGCATCTGTCGCTTGTACGAGCGCATGCAAGCGCGCCGCCGAGGGCGATGAACGGAAGCGTTCCGGAGGGAACGCAGATGGCCTGATAGGCGTCGTTGTCCTACGACTTTGCCTAAGCAGGGAAGCAGCCCTATAAAATGTCGAGCACTGCGGTCCAAGACGCGCCGTCGCGCGTTCCGGCAAGCTCGCTTCCGCCTATCGATAAGGGAATCAACGTGAAAATATTGCCAGCCGCGACGCTGACGCTCGCCGGCCTCGCTTTCGGCATGCCCCTGGCGCATGCCGAAGACGGTCAACTGTACGGCCTGCTGCGCTCTCGCGACCTCTCGCCGTTCGGCTTCTTGCGCCTGGATATGCGGCCGGCGCATGCCGTGTCGATCGAGCCCGGCAGCTTCGCGATCGAGACCGAAGTGGCGTATCAGAACACCTGGGCGCTGAGCCCCAACGTGGAGGAGTATCTGACCGGCCAGGAGTTGAGCGGCCGTCGGGACCTCGGTCCGGAGGAGCTGCAGGCGATCCGCGATCTGCCCGGTGAGAACTATTTGATCGACCTGGAGCTGGCGTTGCTCGACGTCACCTTCCACTACAAGATCTCGAATGTCTGGACGGCCTACCTGATCGCCAGCGGCGTGTCGTTCCAGGGCGGCTTCCTCGACGGCACCATCGAGAGCTTTCATGACACGTTCGGCTTCAGCTCGTTCGGCCGGCCTGCGGTGTCGAAGAATCAGGTCAATCTGATTTATGACTTGAAGTCGAGCCAGTACTCGAGTCTCGGCACGGCGACCGACGGCGGCTTGCTCGATCCGACCATTGGTTTGCGTTACACCGGTTGGACGATGCCGGGTAAATGGCATCTCGCGACGGAAGTGGCGGTGAAGGTGCCGGTCGCGGGGCGTCGCGAGCTGCTGTCGACCGGACGCACTGACTATGGCGTGCAGGTGTCTTTACAGCGCAGGGGCCAGCATCATGCGTTCTATCTGGATGCCGCGGCTGTTTATTACGACGGTGCGAGTCAGGTGTCGCCCCAGGACGCGCAGGTCATCCCGACGTTGATCGTCGGCTACGAGCGCATGCTGACCTCGCGCACCAACGTCAACCTGCAGGGCTACATCAGCAAGAGCGTGTACTCGCACGAGGAGACCGACCTCGAAGAGCTGCTCGGCGAGAAGTACCAGGTGAGCTTGGGCGTGCGTCATCGGCGTAACAACTTTCTGATCACGTTCGGCATCACGGAGAACCTGCAGAACATCAACAACACGCCGGATATCGGTTTCCAGCTGGGCGTGGCCTGGGTGCCGCTGTCGTCCATGGCGCCCCGCTAAGACGGCTTGCGAGGGCGGCCGCGTGATGCTATCTAGCGGCCGCCCATGTCCCAGCTCTCTGCCGAATCCATCGTCGCCGCCGGTCCGTTCAGTGACTGGCTGCGGAAAATGCGCCGCTCCTTAAAGGGCGACGAAGGCATGGACGTGCCTTGCGGAGACTGCGTCGGCTGCTGCGTGTCCGGTTATTCACTGCAGCTGCGGCCCGAGGATCACAAAGCGGCGGCACGCATCCCCGCAACGTTCATTGTGAGGGCGGAGGGATTCGCGAAGGGCAATCTCACCGTGCGTGCGTTGGAGAATGGGCTGTGTCCCATGCTCGACGACGGCAAGTGCTCCATCTATTCCGTGCGGCCCCAGACTTGTCTCGATTACGACTGCCGCATCTTCGCGGCGGCCGGCATCGATGCCGGCGGCGAGGACAAGGCCGTCATCAACAAGCGCGTGCGAGAGTGGCGGTTTTCGTATCCGGAACGCACCGATGAATTGGAACACGCCGCTGTGCGTGCGGCCGCGACATTCATTCGCGATCGGCGTGACAGCTTCACCGTCCGCGTGCCCGCGGGCTCGATGGGCATCGCGGTGTTCGCGATCAAAGCTTATGAAGTGTTTCTCGATCCGGCGACGAGCGCGAAGCAAGAAGCCGAAGTGGCTCGCGCAATCATCGATGCCGTGCGCGCGTTCGATTCGAACGGCGCCTAGCAGGTTACCGACAGTCTGCTGGTATGGCTGCGCACCGGCCGATGCACGCCCCGTATTGCCCGGTATCCGCGCCGGCAAGTTCGCAGCCCGCGGGTTTGTTATCAGGAGGACCCGCCTGACAGTGGGCGGTTCTGGCCTGAGCCACCGCGTTTTCGTGAGCGCAGGTATGCATGCACAAGCCATAGCCGCCGGGCCACAGTGCACAGTGGCTTGGCTTGCTGTGTAGGGTCGATGGAGTGCTGGACGGGGCTGGACTGCCGCTGGAGGCACAGCCCGCCAGGCAGGCTAGGACGAATAGTGACATCATCCTGTTCATGGCTGCTTCCTGCAAACCGCGATGAGCCCGAGTCTATTCCTCCAGCGCTGGCGATGCACCCGCCCTCATTTCAAGCTGGCTTGATAGGCTCGCCAGCCCCCGAACGAAGTGATGTCGCGCGCACATTGCAGTCCGATGGGCTCGCAGATGAATCCCTTCACGATCCGGCCGTCGTCGAGCTCCAGCGAGCCGATGCCCAGCGGTGCTGGAATTTCGGCGACGAACGAACCGAAGCGATCGAGCGGCACATCCCAAAGCTCGACTTCGATCGGCGCTCCCGTCATCGCTCTTACCAGGCCGGGCTTGGGCGGCGTCGTGTTGGCGAGCGCATATAGCTGATAACTCGCTGCAGTCCGGCAACGCTCGACGAATACAGCATCTCGGGACGTGAGCTGATGATTGAGCGGCATGCCAGTCAGATGTGCCCCGACCACAGCGAGTCGCACAGTCGTGGCGGGAATCGAAGGTTTTGTTTCTTTCGCGACAGCCGAGAGCGCGCGACCGGTCGCTCCGAGCGGCAGAGACATGTGTTGCTGCCAGCGTTTGCCGAGCTCGGCCAACGTTCGATCCTGCCAGGCCGGCGCGATCAGGGTGATCCCGGAAGGTAAGCCGTCATTGCGGAACCGGGCCGGCAGCGCGAGCGCGGCGAGGTCCGCGAGATTGGTGAAATTGGTGTAGGTCCCGAGGCGCGAATTGAGTCGCACGGGATCATCCAGCACTTCCGAGATCGTGTAGATCGTTGGCGTCGTCGGCACCAGCAGTGCGGTGAATCCTTCCAACGTCTCATTGATGCGGCGGGCGAGCGCGGCGCGACGGTACTCATCATGGAATGCATCGACTGCGTTGAACCGGGTCGCCGTCGAAAGAATGGATCGAATCACCGGATGCAGGGTCGCGGGATCGCGTTCCATCAAGGATTCGGCGACAGTGTAGCGCTCGGCGACCCACGGCCCTTCATATAACAAGGCCGCCAACTGGGCGAACGGCGCGAAATCGATCGGCGCGATCTCGGCGCCCAGCGCTCGCCAGGCCTCGACGGCTTGATTGAATGTTTGCTGTGCCTGCGTGTCGCCAAAGAACTCCAGTGAATCGGGCACTGCCAGTCGCAGCGGCATCATCTTGGGCGTCGTCTTCGGAAAGCTCCGAGAGTAGGGATCGCTCGCGTCATAGCCGCCCGCGATGGTGGCGATTTCGTCCGCGTCCTCGACCGTCAGCGCGAAAACCGACACGCAATCGAGTGTGCGGCACGCGGGCACGACGCCGCTCGTGCTCAACCAGCCGCGAGTGGGTTTCAGGCCGACGATGTTATTGAAGGCGGCGGGAACCCGCCCCGAGCCGGCGGTATCCGAGCCGAGCGAGAACGGCACGAGGCCGCGAGCGACGACACTGGCCGAGCCGGCGCTCGATCCGCCACTGATGTACTCGCTGCGAAACGCGTTGCTCACAACACCGTACGGCGAGCGCGTGCCGACCAGCCCGGTCGCAAATTGATCCAGGTTCGTTTTGCCGATCAGGATCGCGCCGGCTTCGCGCAAACGTCGCACCGTCGTCGCATCTTCATCGGCGGTGTAACCAAAGGCCGGGCACGCGGCGGTGGTCGGCCAACCGGCCGCGTCGATGTTGTCCTTGGCGGCGAAGGGAATGCCATATAAAGGCAGCCGCGAAATGTCACCGCCGACCGCGGCCAGCCGATGTTCCAATTGCTCGAGCTGGGTTTGCAGCCTCGTAGCGTCGATTCGGGCGATCCACGCCGTGTCGCTGTCTGCGCTGGGCGACGCATCGTAAACATCATTCAGCTTCAGCTGGCCGCTGCGATACGCGGCGCGCCAGTCGGCCAAGGTCCAGCCGACCCGGGAGGGCGATGAGAGAGGCATGACTTTTTTCCCTGTGCTCGAGCGCAAGCTGCTTCCTGAATGCAATCCTGATGCCCGGCAAAGATGACCCCGGGCGGGGGCGATTGCCGCGTTCTTGCACTACATCGGGTCTTTGGCCCGGCCGTTTGCACCGCTTGTGACCGTATCCCCGGGCAGCTCCGGTGTGAGTGTTATCATCCGCCCCCATGCAACGAGATCTCGACAAAATGCGCCGGCGGCCATTCTTTTTTCCGCTGGTGCTGCCGGTACTGTTGTTCATCGCTTTGGTGGCGGCTGCGGCGTGGTTGTTCGATGCCCGCGCGACCACGGTGGTGTTCGTCGTCCGTCATGCCGAGGTGGAAGCGGGCAACGACCCCGATCCTCCGCTGAGCGTCGAAGGCCGCGAGCGTGCGGCGCATCTCGCGACCATGCTTTCCAAGGCCCGTCCGGTGCGTGGCCTGGATGCTATTTTTGCCTCTGAGTTTCGGCGCGCTCACCAGACCGTCACGCCCTTGTCGGAAACCCTGGCGCTGCCGGTGAACGTCGTGCCGTCGGCGACCTGGGCGGATCTGGCCAAGCGCATCACTCGCGAGCATCGCGGCGAATATGTGCTGGTGGCCGGCAACCCCAACAACGTCCCGCAGCTGGTGCACGCGTTGAGCGGCGAGACTGTGACCGTCGCCGAAGACGACTACAGCACGATGTTCGTGGTGTTCGTGCCCCAGGTCTCGAAGACCAAGGTCGTGAGCCTCAAATATTAGACTTTCGATGAAAGCGCTCCGGGCATGCTTGCCAGCCGCAGGTCCGGTGCTACAATTCGCGCCCTTCGGTGGGCCCGTAGCTCAGCTGGGAGAGCGCCTCGTTCGCAATGAGGAGGTCAGGAGTTCGATCCTCCTCGGGTCCACCAACTTCCCCCAATCCTAACCAGAACAATGACTTAGTTCGGGCACGATCCGACGAGTCGAGCGCCTTTCAACCGGTAGGAGTGGCAGAGACCGCCGCATGCTCACCAGAATCGCGTCCTTCACCGCGCTAATGATGAGCGCGATCTGCATGACTGCCGGCGCTGCCGAGCAGACCCCCGCCCAGACCGCCGCCGACCCTGTCACTCAACGCGCCGTGATGACCGGCGAGCAAGTGGTGCAGATCCTCGACGAGACCGTCGACTGGTATCGCACGCTGGGCACGCAGCAACAGGCCGCAACCCAGCCCAGCGACCTGCTGATTCTTTATGCCAACCGCCAGACGGCGGACAAAGTCATGGCGCTCGCGTTCGAGATCGCGCGGGCCAATGCGGAGCTGATCAGCAGCGAGGCCGGGGCCAAACAGGAGCAGCAGGAAGCCAGCTCGCCGGAAACGGAGTCGCTCACCCGGATCAGAAAGAAGCTCGATGAGCAGCGCACCGAGCTGCAGGGCGAGATCGAAGGCGTGCGCCGTCAGATTGCCGCAGCGTCGGGCAAGGCCAGAGAGGAGCTGCAATCCCGGCTTTCGGTCCTGCAGAGCGAGCTGGATCTGATCAACGCACGCCGCAATCTGTTCGCGAACA
The DNA here is from genome assembly GCF_009932555.1 of Steroidobacter agaridevorans. Lineage (GTDB taxonomy): Bacteria > Pseudomonadota > Gammaproteobacteria > Steroidobacterales > Steroidobacteraceae > Steroidobacter > Steroidobacter agaridevorans. The sequence continues at coordinate 803,125 of NZ_BLJO01000002.1, read as the reverse complement.
TGACTCAGTACGCGAACGAAAACGCCGGCGCCAATGCGCTCAAAGCCCACATCGACGCGATTGCCGCGTCCATTCCCGCGAGTGCCGGGCCCGTCACGACCACCACCACCTCGACCACGCCGGCGGCGGGCTCGACGTCGGTCACGTCTGCCGTGAGCACCTCGCTCAGTCAGTTCGGCATTTGGGATCTGACCGCGACGGTGCTGCGCTTGTCGGCGAAGGCACGCACGATCGAAACGGTCGATCGGCGCACGGAGGATCTGCAGGAGGTCTTTACGCAGATTCGCGAAAAGCCGCTGGATCAATTGAAGGCGCTGTCCGCACGTAGCGATGCGCTGGCGGAGGAGGCGGCAAAAGACCCGACCAAGTTGAAGTACGTGCGCGATCAGTACGACACCATCGCGTGGCTGTTCCAACAAACCTCCGGCATCGTCACGCCGCTGAGCAAGGCCGAGGTTTTGCTCACCCAGTATCGAAACAATCTGGACAACTGGCGGGAGGCGACGCAGCGTCAGACTCGCGATGCATGGCGCGCTCTGGGCATTCGGCTCGCGATCTTTGCGGGCCTGCTGGCGCTGGTGTTCACCGCGGCTGAACTGTATCGACGCGCGGTGTTCCGTTACGTGACCGATGCGCGCCGTCGCTCGCGTTTGTTGCTGCTGAGAAAGATTCTGCTGTGGGCGCTCGTCGTTGCTATCGCTGCCGCGACCTTTGCAACCGAGCTGGGATCGTTGGCCACGTTCGCCGGCCTCATCACCGCCGGTCTCGCGGTCGCCATGCAAAGTGTGCTGGTGTCCGTCGTCGGGTATTTCTTCCTCATCGGCAAGTACGGCATCCGCGTCGGCGATCGTGTGCAGGTCGGCAACGTGACGGGCGAAGTGATCGACCTCGGCCTGGTCCGCCTGCACTTGATGGAATTGAGCGGGCAGGACGGGGCGATGAGCCCGACCGGACGCGTTGTAGCCTTTGCGAACTCCATCATCTTCGGCGCGACCGGGGGCTTGTTCAAACAAATCCCCGGCATCAACCTGGCTTGGCACGAGATCACCGTCCGGCTGCCCGCCGGCGCCGATGCGGCGGCGTTGAAGACGAAACTCATCGAAGCCGTCGGCGGCGTGCTCAAGGATTATCGCGACGACATCCTGCGGCAAACGCAGGAGATTCAGCGCACGGCGCAGGTGCATGGCAGTGCGGATGCGCAGCCGCAGGTTCAGCTGCGATTCTCGGCGGAAGGTGTCGATGCGATCGTGCGCTATCCGGTCGAGCTGCTGCATGCCGCCGAGATCGACGAGCGCGTTTCCCGCGAAGTGCTGCAGGTGATTTCATCGGAACCCACGGCGTCTCCGGCTGCTTAACTCCACGTTGTTGGAGCAGTGAGGAGACGTTCATGGCGACTCACACGAAGCAGAGTCATTCGACTCGCAAGACCAAGACGCCGGGCACGATGAAGGAAGTGCTGTCGGCCAATGTCCGTCATCAGCAGCGGCGAGCCAAGGCGACCGCGAGTCCGCCCGAGGCACAGCGTTCTCCGCATCAGCGGATCAAGGACGCGGGCCGCAAGCGGAAGGCGCACTGACGAGGATCATTTGCTGCGTCAGGTGCGTTACGCCGCCGAATCCTGAAATGGGAGCGGTGCGATGGCGCGAGCCGGTGGCCAGTCCGATCGAGCGAATATCCAGCTCGGCTACAAACTGATGTCGGAAACCACCGGACCGCGCGAGCTGGTCCGCAATGCGCAGCTGGCCGAGGAGGCCGGCTTCGATTTCGCCGGCTTATCCGATCACTACTTGCCGTGGCTCGAGTCCCACGGCCACTCGCCATTCGCGTGGAGCGTGCTTGGCGCGATTGCGGAGACTACCGAGCGCGTCGGCATCGCGACCGGCCTCACTTGTCCCATCATTCGTTATCACCCAGCCATCATCGCGCAGGCTGCTGCGACCATTGGCGTGATGAGCGAAGGGCGCTTCACGCTGGCGCTCGGTGCGGGCGAACGTTTGAATGAGCACGTGGTGGGTTATGGATGGCCGCCGGTGCATCACCGTCACGCGATGCTGCGCGAAGCGGTCGAGATCATGCGAGGGTTGTGGGAAGGCGGGCTGTTCTCCCATAGCGGCGAATTCTACGAAGTCGAGAGCGCTCGTATTTATGATTTGCCCGAAGAGCCGGTGCCGATCGTGATTGGCATCAGTGGCAAGAAGTCGGCGACGCTCGCCGGTGAGTTGGGCACGGGAATCATGGCGGTCGAGGCCGAGCCGAGCCTGATCAAGGATTGGAAGGCGGCGGGTGGCGGCGAGGGTGCGCGCTACCTCGAACTCTCGTTCGCTTATGCACGCTCGGAGAAAGAGGGGCTCGAACTCGCCCACAAATATTCCCGTTTCGGTGCGCTTGGCTGGGAAGTACTCGCGGAGTTGCCCGGCGTGAAAGGTTTCGAGGGCGCGACTCAGCACATCAAACCCGAAGATCTGAAGGACAGCATTCCGCATGGACCGGATCCCGAGCCTTACTTCGAACAGATCAAGAAAGCGATCGACGCGGGCTTCGACCATCTCGTATTGATGGGGGTCGGCCCGGATCAGGAAGCATTCATTCGCTTCTTCGAGCAGACGTTGGCTCCGGAGGTGCGAGGTTTGGGGCAGAAGGGTCGGCCCAAGGCGGCGGCCAAAAACAAGAAGTAGTAAGCAGCTCGGAGCCCTGCGGCTCCCTCGATGGGTGGTCATGCGCGCATGAGCCGGATTCTACGGATACCAATAATTGGTATATATTGGTATCCGCAGGAGGTAGCATCATGGCCAAGAACACCAGCATTTCCCTCGGGGATCACTTCGAGGGCTTTATCAATCAGCAGATAGAGAGCGGGCGCTACGGCTCGGCCAGCGAAGTCGTGCGGGCGAGTCTGCGCTTGCTTGAAGAACATGAGCGGAAAGTCGAAGCGCTGCGCCAAGCGTTGATCGAGGGCGAAAACAGCGGCGAGGCTGGCGAGCTGGATATGAAGAAGATTAAAGCGAAGGCGCGTCTGCGGTCAGGAGGCTGATGCGGAAAATACTTTTAAGCCCGCTTGCGGAACGCGACCTGATCGGCATCTGGCAATACAGCCTTGGTCAGTGCAGCGAGGTGCGCCGATCAGTATCTCGATGATCTGGATGAAGGCATGCAGCGCCTTGTCCGCCATCCGGAGTCCGGGGCCAGTCGCGACCGTGTGCGACGCGGATACCGCGTACTCTTCATCAAGAGCCACGCGGTCTATTACAAAGTTACCGCAACGACCATTCACATCATCCGCGTTCTGCATGTCCGCATGGACGCTGACGGGCATCTGTAAATTCAAGTCGTTCTGCTCCAACGCCTCATCTCTGCCGCTGCGGTATGATCTTCCCCAGGTCTTCCGCGGAGAGTTTCGATGTCGACGAGTAGCGTAGCCGGGGCGGTGGTCGCCGGGCAGAAGCGGCCGTTGGGGCCGGCTGTGGTGGCTGCGTTGAGGGAGCGGTTTGGGGATCGGTATGTCACGTCGGAGGCTGTGAGGCAGCATCATGGTCGCGATGAGTCAGCGTACGACATCACTCCGCCGGACGCCGTCGTTTTCGCGCTAACGACTGAAGATGTCGCTTTCACGCTGGCGCTGGCCAATCAGCACGGCGTGCCCGTCATTGCCTACGGCGCAGGCTCGTCGCTGGAAGGGCATTTGCTTGCCGTGCAGGGCGGCATCTGTCTTGATCTTTCTCGGATGAACAACATTCTCGAAGTCGACGCGGCAGAGGGGATTGCCGTCGTCGAAGCGGGCGTGACGCGCAAGCAGCTCAACGAACACATTCGGCAGGAAGGCGTGTTCTTCTCCGTCGATCCGGGAGCCGATGCGACGATCGGCGGCATGATTGCCACGCGTGCGAGCGGCACAAACGCGGTTCGCTACGGAACAATGCGTGAGAATGTTTTATCGCTGACGGCCGTCACTGCAAGCGGCGAGATCATTCACACGGGCACACGCGCTCGTAAGTCCTCTGCCGGTTATGACCTCACGCACTTATTGGTAGGCAGCGAAGGAACGCTGGCGATCGTGACGCAGGCGGTGGTGAAGTTGCGGCCGGTGCCGGAGGCGTCGAGTGTGGCGGTCGGGCACTTTCCCGATGTCGACGCGGCAGTGCGCACGGCGAGCGAGATCATTCAGTATGGCTTGCCGATTGCGAGATGTGAGCTGCTGGATGAGATGACGGTGAAGGCGGTCAATCGATACAGCAAGCTCACGTTGCTCGAGCGGCCCATGCTGTTGATGGAATTCCATGGCAGCGAGACGTCGGTGGCCGAGCAGACGGCGGTTGCCGAAGAGATTGCGAAACAGAACGGCGGTGAAGAGTTTCGCTGGACGAAGCTGCCCGAGGAACGTACGAAGCTGTGGAGCGCGAGACACAATGCCTATTTCGCGACGCTGCAGTTGCGGCCGGGCTGTCGGGTGTTCTCGACGGATGCGTGCGTGCCGATTTCAAAGTTGGCGCAGTGTATTGCGGAGACGAGGGCGGACTTGTCGGCGAACGGAATACTCGCGACGGTGCTGGGGCACGTCGGCGATGGGAATTTCCATGTGTCGATGGTGCTCGATCCCGCGGACCAGAAAGAATGGGAAACCTGCGAACGTTTCAACGACCGGCTGGTGCATCGGGCGATCGCGATGGGAGGCACGTGCACGGGCGAGCACGGAGTGGGGCTGCACAAGAAGCGCTTCCTGGAAGCGGAGCACGGCAAGCAGGCAGTGGATGTCATGCGAGCGCTGAAGCGAACGATGGATCCGAACAACATCCTGAACCCCGGAAAAATCTTCGACTAGGTCGGCCCTGGCCGCCTTCGGCGGCCGGGCCTGCCGCGTCAGCGCCACAATCCTGCAATCTTCCCGCGACGATTCTGTAAAACGCCCTCGGCATAGTGCACGGCCATCACGCGCTGTTGCAGAGGGGTTGCTATGCGTTCGAAGTCCGTCTTGCTGGCCGCGACGGTGGCGGCTACGTTTTCCGTCGCCGCTCATTCGCACGATCAATATTCGCATTCCAACGAACAGGACAAGTACGAGGAGCGCCTGGAAGGCATCGGGGCTCGCAACAAGGCGGCGCAGCGACTGACGTGGCGTGACTCGCGCTGGAAGCACGACCCAGTCGTCAACATCAAGCTGCTCGGTATCAACGATTTCCACGGCCAGCTCTCCCCTCGGGCCGTCGGCGCTCGTCCGGCGGGTGGCGCGGCGGTGCTGGCGTCATATCTGCGTGCGGCCTCGGAAGCGGCGAAAGACGGCGCGATCATCATCCATGCGGGCGACCATGTCGGTGCGTCGCCCCCGAACTCGGCGCTGCTGCAGGACGAGCCCGCGATCAGTGTGTTGAATCAGCTCGCCAACAAGCAGTGCTTGCCGGTGAAGCTGTTCCGCAAGCTGCCGTATGAAATCCAGGCTTACACCCAGCCCCGTTGCAACATCGTCGGCACCTTCGGCAATCATGAGTTCGACGAAGGCATCGGCGAGGCGCTGCGTCTGGTGTACGGCGGCAATCATGAAGACGGTCCGTTCCTCGAGAAGCGCTGGCAGGGCGCCGAGTTCCCGTACATCGGCGCGAACGTCATCGACGAGTCGACTGGCCGGCCGGTGCTGCCGCCTTACACCATCAAAGTGATGAACGGCGTCGCCATCGGCTTCATCGGCGCGGTGTTGAAAGAAACGCCGACGATCGTGACGCCCACCGGCGTCGCCGGCCTGAAGTTCATCGACGAAGCCGACGCCATCAACGCGTCGGTGAAACAGCTGAAGCGGCAGGGCGTGAAGACCATCATCGTCACCATTCACCAGGGCACGGGCCAGACCAGCTACACCGGTCCGACCGATCCGGATGTGCTGCCGCCGAGCGGCCCGATTGCGAACATCGTCAAGCGCCTGGATAGCGAAGTGGACGTGGTCGTGTCCGGTCACGCGCACGGCTTCACGAATGCGCTGGTCCCGAACAACGCGGGCAAGCACATTCTGATGACGCAGGCATTTTCGGCGAGCACGGCGTACGGCGACATCGATCTCGCCATCAGCCGCAAGAGCGGCGACGTGGTGGAGAAGTCCGCCGCGATCGTCACGACCTGGGGCGACGAAGGTCCGGGCCTGGTGCCCGATGTGAAAGTGGCCGAGCTCGTGGCGCAGGCCGATGAGCGGGTCGCGCCGCTGGTGAATCGCGTCGTCGGCACCGTGACGACCGCGTTGACCCGCACTGAAAGCAGCGCGGGCGAATCGTCGCTCGGCAATCTGATTGCAGATGCACAGCGTGTGACAACCGACGCCGAGTTTGCGTTCATGAACCCAGGCGGCATTCGTGCCGACCTGGCGGCGGGCGAGGTGACCTGGGGCGAGCTGTTCACCATTCAGCCCTTTGGCAACGACCTGGTGTCCATGGACCTGACCGGCGCGCAGATCAGGACGCTGCTGGAACAGCAGTGGCAAGGCCAGGCGTTTCCGAAGATTCTCAAGTCCTCGGGGCTGACCTACACGTGGGATAACGCCCGTCCGGTCGGCGATCGCGTGACACAGATCCTGAAAGCCGACAGCACGCCGCTCGATCCGGCCGCGACCTATCGCGTGACGGTCAATAGCTTCATGGCCGCAGGCGGCGATGGCTTCCTGGTGCTGCCGCTGGGCGCCAACCGGGTGGTCGGCCCCGTCGATCTGGAGGCGCTGGTCGAGTATGTGGAATCGCTGCCGCAGCCCTTCAGCGCCGCCATCGAAGGCCGGATCGTCCGTAGTAATTAAAGAATGTAATGACCGGAGCGCAGGGAGGGTGATGTAATAGGGAACAAGGATGTTCCCAACGCCAGACACGCCAGATGCCCGCCCCAAGCCCATGCCCGCTGTGCTCAGCGAGAGCCTGGGTGCGGACCGTGGGCTGATCTGCGGGTACAGGCTGCGGCCGAACGCCGCGCCCCAGGAAATTCCTACCGAAGAAGTCGCGACTGCCTTGGTGCAAGCCCAGGCCGGCTCCGACGCAGTCGTCTGGCTGCATTTCAATTTGAGCGACGCACGCGCCCGCCGCTGGCTGCTCGATGCGGCGTTTCTGCCCGAAGCGTTGCGGGAGCTGTGGCGCGAGCACGATGGCAATCGCCGGGTCGAGCTGGTCGAGGACGGCGGCCTGCTGCTGGTGGTCAACGACTTCTCTTATGACGATGCGTCCGATCCGTCCGAAGTCGCGCCGCTGTGGTGTTTCGCCAGCCAGCATTTGTTGATCACGGCCCGGCTGCATCCATTGAGAAGCGCCGACGAGCTGCGTTTGCAAATGCGCTCGCACCTCACTGCATCCTCGGGCATCGAAGTGGCCGCGCAACTGCTCGACATTCGCACCAGCCGGGTGAAGCGGCTGGCCAACGAGATGACCGATCAGCTGGACACCATCGAGGATCGCATTCTCGCCGGCAAGATCGAGCAGCAGCGCGAGCTGCTGGGTCGCAATCGACGCTTGTGCGCCCGGCTGCGGCGGCAATTCGCGCCGGAGCGGTCGGACTTGAATCGTTTCCTGCACCGGCCGCAAGGGCCGTTGTCCCAGGCCGATCGCGAAGCGTTGCAGTCTTCCACCGATACGCTCGCATTCGCGCTCGAAGAAATATCCGAGCTGTACGAGCGCGCCAAGCTGCTGCAGGAAGAATTGGCCTCGCGTCTGGCCGAGAACACCGGCCGCAACTTGTATGTATTGTCGATCGTCACCGCGGTGATGCTGCCGATGACGCTGGTCACGGGCATCTTCGGCATGAACGTCGGCGGGTTGCCGGGCTTGCATGGCGGCCACGCGTTCTGGTGGGTGATGCTGCTGATTCTCGCCAGCGGCGCAGTCACGCTCGCCGCGTTCTTCTGGCGCCGGTTGTTATAACTTCCGCATCGTTGTAACCGCGTGTCTTGCGTGTGTATGACACACGCAAGCGGCTCGTCCTGCGCCGCTGTCCAACTCACATAACTCTTCATCGACGCGTCACATCGTCTCTCTAAGTTTGCCGCGCTGAAACCGCTTGCGCGTGTCAAGCGCGCGTGTCTCACAAAACCGCTGGCACGTGCGCACCCCGTCGTAAAAGGTTCAAGAACTTTGTCACCACGTGACATGACGCCTTCGTAACTTGCAGCGCGCCTAGGTGCTGCGCGCCGAAGCCGAAACTTTTGGTTCGTCTCTCAATCAGTGAAGGGGACTCTTAAATGGAAATCTCGTTGAAGAATGTGGTGGCAATCGCCATTGCCGGCGCGAGCGCGCTCGGCGCGATGACTGCGTCTGCGGACGTCATCAACACCGATACGGGCAACGGCGAGCTCACGCTGTTCGTGCGCAACGACACGACCGGCGACGTGTATGCGCGCGGCCTGCAGATCCGTCTCGATGACATCCTGACGGAAAGCGCCATCCAGACCGGCGGCTACACTCCCGCGTCGGCCAACCAGCGCGGCTACGTGCTGCCGCAAATCGGCCCGGACGCCAATCTCTCTTCGTTCCTGAGCCAGTCGGGCTCGTTCACCTGGACGATCATGGCGGGCGACAACACCGGCCTGGTGAACGTCACGGGCGGCAAGCGCTACCTGACCACCACGCCGGCCGATCTCACCAACGGCACCAGCGTCACGATCAACAACCTGGGCAGCTCGTACAACAACCTGTTCACGATGATCAATCAGCTCAACGCGTTCCTGCCGGATACGTCGGGCAGCTCGATCACTTCCAACGGTCAGTGGCGTCAGACCGGCTCGGTCCCGGGTCAGGTCGCCGGCGACTGGTACGGCATCGGCCCCAACAACGTCAATGCGCTGGGCTCGGCCGCGAACTTCTACATGCTCGCCGCTCCCGGCGGCAGCGGCGCTGCTCGCGTTTATCAGTTCGCCGATGTGACGCTGCTCGCCGATGGCACGCTCGCCTCCGCTGTTTCCTCTGTGCCGCTGCCGGCCGCGTTCTGGCTGCTGGGCACGGGCCTCGCTGGCCTCGCCGGCGTGAGCCGTCGTCGTAAGAGCGCCTGAACGGCGCTCCCCGACGTCATCTGCAAAGTTGCAAAGTTTCAGGAGTTTAATGATGCGTAATGTGAAGATTGCCGCCGCGCTCGCCGCGGTCTGCGCCGGTGGCTCAGCCTATGCGTTGCCGCCCGACACGGCTCACCAGATCAACCTGGTGGTCGCCGGTGCTTCGGCCCAGCGCAACACCTTCCAGCAGGAATTCACCGCGATCTGCCAGGCCGGCACGCTCGATCTGTATCAGGCCAGCCCGACCACGAACCAGGACTTCCGCGCTTACAGCTGTACGCTGAACGCCTCCGGTCTGCCGGCGAGCATCGCTGGCCGCAGCGCCATCGTGTACTACCGCTCCGAGGGTGGCTCGGTGTACGGCGTCGGTCCTCTGGCGAAGAACCTGCAGGTCAAGCGCCTGCTCGTGAACAGCTCGTGCACGCGCGCTACGCCGCCATCGTTCGGTGGCTGCTCGGTGAGCGGCTACAACCTCACGACCGATGCGGGCTCTGGCAACCTGACGAACTCGGTGGTCGATCTCGGCGTCTCCGACGTTGAGCCGGCTCGTTTCGTCGGTGAGAACTGGCCGGCGGTCGGCACCTCCGCGCTCGGTGCGGAGCCGACCAACACGCAGTTCAACACGATCTCGTCGCAGACCGCGACCGGCACCGTGTTCGGCATTCTGGTGAACTCCAGCGTCGCCGTGACCGACCTGTCCCGTCAGGACATCAACTCGATCTTCACGGGTCAGTATGGCACCTGGGATCAGGTCGCCGACGCCGACAACACCACTGGCCCGACCGGCGAGATCACTGTGTGCCGTCGCGAGCCGGGCTCGGGCACGCAGACCTCCGCGTCGATCTATTTCAATGGCCAGGGCTGCCCCGGCGGTTATCCGTTCGTGGCGTTCCCCTCGGGGCCGCTGTTCGGCAATCCGGTGATCGAGAACGGCACCAGCTCGTCGATGAACACCTGCGTCGCCAACAACCCGAGCGCGATCGGCATCCAGACCTACACGGCGGCCGCTCCGGCCGGCACCAAGTGGGTGACCATCAACGGCAAGCAGCCTGGCAAGGTGGCCGCCGCTCTGGGTGACTACGACTTCTGGTTCGAGTCGACCTTCAACAAGGACGAAGTCATTGCCGCGAAGCCGCTGGAGAACGCGCTGGCCGATTTCCTGATCAGCCGTGCCCGTAACGCCAGCACGATCCCGGTCAACGACTCGGTGTTCGCGCTGTCCAACGGCGGCGCCAACCTGCCGGTGATCCCGGTGGCGAACGATCGTCCGATCGGCCTGGGCACCCGCGGCGGCAACAGCTGCTTGCCGCCGCAGGGCACGTTCTAATCCAGATCGATTGTTTGCTCAGGAAACGAGCCGGCCTTCATGAGAAGGCCGGCTCTGTCGTTTCTAGGGAATGAAACAAATGGGCGCGATGTCACGGCTCGGTCACATGCGCGCTATAACGTCGCGGGCGTGGAAGGGCGATGTTTGAAGGGCATCGCATGCATAAATATATCAGCGGGGCGAAGAACATTCGTATTTCATTTGTCAGCCGCGGCGTGCAGGCGGCGGTGTTGCTCGCGCTCGCCGGTTCCGCGCTGGCGCAGGAAACAACGCCTGCCGACCAGCAGTCAGTGCAGTCGCAAGCGAAGTTCGATGTTTGGGAATACCGGATCCTGGGTAACTCGGTGCTGCCGCGCGCCGATATAGAAACATTGCTGTACTCGAACCTCGGCCCGGCAAAGACGCTGGACGACGTCGAAGTGGCGCGCGCCGCGCTCGAGAAGGCGTATCGAGATCGTGGCTATGGCACGGTGTTCGTCGATATTCCGGAGCAGGAGGTCGACGAAGGAATCGTGCGCTTGCAAGTAACGGAAGGAACGATTGCGCGCGTGCGTGTCACGGGCGCGAAGTACTTCTCGAATCGCGCCATCCGCGCGGCGGTGCCGGCGGCGCAACCGGGCGCCGTGCCGCATCTGCCGACGGTCCAGCAACAGCTGACGGATCTGAATGCGCAGACGCCGGATCGCAGCGTGGTGCCGGTGATGAAGGCCGGGCCACGTCCGGGCACGGTCGATCTTGGCCTGACGGTGAAGGACGAGCTGCCGGTCCACGCCAGCGTGGAAATGAACAACCAGTTCACCAGCAATACGACCGAGCTGCGAGCCATTGCCGCGATCAGCTACGACAATTTGTTCGACCGCCTCGACAGCCTCGCGTTCCAGTATCAGACGTCGCCCGAAGATATGTCGGAAGTGTCTGTCTTTGCGGGTAGCTACACGACCCGGCTGTGGGATTCGCAATCCAAGCTGGCGTTTTTCTATATCGATTCCGACAGTGACATCGCGACGGTCGGCGATGGCGGCGCCACGATCTCAGTGCTCGGTAAAGGTCAGATCTTCGGCACGCGCTACATCAATCCCTTCCATGCCAGCGCCGCCGCGACCCATGTGTTCATCGGCAGCGTCGAGTACAAGGACTTCGCCGAGAGCGTGCTGTCCGAGGATCTGTTTCGCACGCCGATCTCCTACATGAATCTTTCGGTGGGCCACACCAGCGCCTGGCGCTTCGAGCAGCAGCAGGTGACGCTCGCGTCGAGCGCCAATTTCGGCTTTCGCGGCATGTCGAACAACGCCGAGGAGTTTCGTGACAAGCGCGCCCGCGGTCGTCCGAACTATTGGATGCTGCGCGCAGATACGTCATACAGCCGACAACTGCCGTGGAGCTTGAATTTCCGCGTGCGTGGCGCAGGCCAGTATGCAATCGAGCCGGTCATCAGCAACGAGCAGTTCTCGATTGGCGGCGCCGACGGCGTGCGCGGTTATCGAGAAGCGGAGCAACTGGGCGACATCGGGTTCAAGACCTCCGCCGAGCTGGGCTACGCGCCCATCGACATGTTTGCCCAACGTGCGCAGGTCGGCGTGTTCATGTTTTATGACTTCGGCCGCATGTCGCGCATCGATCCGCTGCGCAACCGGGACAATGTGCTGATCGAAACGCCCGATCAGTCGTTCCGCAGCGCCGGCATCGGTTTCGACTTCAACGCCTTCGGTTTCCTGAGCGGCGCGCTGACCTGGGCGTATCCATTGATGAGTACGCCCGACGCGGATCTCGACGGCACCAAGGAAGGCGACTCCCGCATCCATTTCAGCATTCGCGGCAGCTGGTAGCTGCCCCGTTTCTCGCGACACCATGAAGCACGAACTGCGCGCGGCTATCCGTTCCATTCTCGCGACTCAACATCTCGCGTTCCTCGGCGGCACGCTGGCGCTGGCCGCCTCAGTGAGCTGCAGCGTCGATGCAGCCGAACTGCCGTTGGTGTGTACGCCCGGGACATGTTTCCAAGGCGGCCAGGCAGGCCCCTCGCAATGGGTGACGTCCGGCGCTGCTACTGAGGTGCGCACGGGCAACACGCTGACCGTCAATCAGACCACCGATCGCGCGGTGCTCAACTGGGCGAGTTTCAACGTCAGCGCGGATGGCCGCGTGATCTTCAATCAGCCCAACGCCAACTCGATCGCTCTCAACCGCATTTATCAGGACAGCCCCAGCCAGATCTTCGGCACGGTGGAAGCGAACGGCCAGATTTATCTGGTGAACCCGAACGGCTTCGTGTTCGGCCGCACCGCGCGCATCAATGCTGCCGGCATCCTGGCGTCGACGCTGAGCATTTCCGATGAGACGTTCGCGAGCGGTCTCCTGGCGCCGGAGCATGTCAAAGCGCAGCGTGCGGCGCTGCAATCGGACGGCCGGCCGTATGTGCAGGTCAACCAACGAGATCCGGTTACCGGCGAGCTGCGTCCGGTCATCGATCCGGCCACCGGCGAGCCGATGGAAATCAAGCTGGTGGTGGAAGAGGGTGCGCAGATCGCGAGCATCGGCACCAACGGGCGCGTGCTGCTGGCGTCGCGCACGGTGGACAACTCCGGCACGATCTCATCGCCCGACGGACAAGTGATCATCGCTGCCGGCGAGCGTGTCTATCTGCAAGCGAGCTCCAATCCCGCCCTGCGCGGCCTGCTGGTAGAAGTCGCTGCGGGCGGGGAAGCGTGGAACCGATTGACTGGCGATATCAGCTCGGCACGCGGCAATGTCACCGTCGCCGGTCTGGCGGTCAATCAGAGCGGCAGAATTTCTGCGAGCACGACAGTTTCTGCGAACGGCTCGGTGAAGCTCATAGCGCGCGATACTCCGAGCTTTGTCGCGAACAGCGACGGCAGCACGTCGCTCGGTGCGGGACAGAATGGTGGACGTTTGGAAATCGGCGGCACCAGCCTTATCGACGTTTTGCCGGACCTTGCCAGCACGGAAACTGCCGTCGACGATCAGAAGCAGCTCCTCTCCGACATCAGCATGTCGGGCCGCGAGATATTCCTTCGCTCGGGCAGCCAGATCGTCGCGCCGGGAGGCAATCTGACCGTGACGGCCGCTGGCAATCCGGCCTCGCCGGCATCGTACGACCCGAGTGCGAGAATTCGCGTCGAATCGGATGTGCAGATCGATCTGTCAGGCAGCGATGTGACATTGCCGATGTCCCGCAATCAAGTGACGGTGGAGTTGCGCGCCAACGAGCTGCGTGACTCGCCCTCGCAAAGAAACGGCGCATTGCGCGGCCAGACGGTGGTGGTCGATGCCCGGGTGGGCACGCCGCTGGCCGATGTCTCCGGCGCACTGGCCGCCATTCCGAAGAGCATTGCCGAGCGAACCTCGGCCGGCGGCACCGTGTCCTTCAATTCCGAAGGCGATATCGCTGTGTCCGATGGCGCCCGCATCGATGTTTCGGGCGGCGTGACGACGTACACGGAAGGGCCGATCGCCACGTCGCAGCTCATCGGCGCCGACGGCCGCGTTTATGACATTGGCGACGCCGATCCCAATCGCACGTACGTGGGCGTCATCAATCCGATGTTCCGTCGCGCCGACGATCGCTGGGGCTTCGTCGATCTGATCGCCGCGCCGGGCATCGGCAACATGCGAGCCAGCTACGTGGCCGGCAGCGATGCCGGCACCGTGCAGTTCGCAGCGCCGAACATGGTATTGAACGGCACGTGGCTGGCCGAAACCGTCATCGGTCCCTATCAGCGCCGCCCGGACCAGGCGCCGCTCGGCGGCCAGCTCATCATCGGCTTGCCCGACACCGTCTCCCGGGAGCAGACGCCGGACTATCGCGCGCCGTCCGTGACATTTGCACGGCAAGCACCGACGTCGATTGCCGTCGGCGACGATGCAGCCTTGCCGCCGCAACAAGAGCTGCTGCTGCCGATCGAATATCTGTCGCGAGGCTTCACGCGCTCCGCCATCTACAGCAACGGCCGTATTCTGGTTCCCGAAGATGTACCGCTGAATCTGACGGCCGGATCGTCGCTGTCGCTCACGGGTCATCAAGTCGAAATTCGCGCCAGCATCAACAGCGCCGGCGGCTCGATCTCGGCCACCTCGGGCTTGACGGTGGGCACCGGGGCGCAGCTCGAGCGCGCCGGAATAGCGGTGGGCGATAATGTCACTTTGGACGTGCAGGGCAACTGGATCAATGATGCGCTGACGGCGCGCACCGATCCTTTCGGTCGTCCCACGTCCTCGATACTCAGCGATGGCGGCACCATTTCATTGACGACTAGCGCGGACTACGCCGAGCTGGTGCTCGGCGATCAGGTGCAGATGCTGGCAAACGCCGGCGCATGGATGCAGCGGGATGGCTCGGTGCAAGCGGGCAACGGCGGCTCGATTCAGATCGCCGCCAGCGGCCTCGACAATGCGCTCGAAATCGGCGAAGGCCTGGGGGTGCAGGCCTTCGGCATGCTCGGTGGTAGCGGCGGCGAGTTTTCCTTGATGGCGCCACGTATCGAAGTAACGTCGCAAGCCGCATGGATCCAGGCACAGCGGCTCGATCCACTCGATCAGCTCGATCCGGAAGATCCGACCGCGCCGCTGCCGGAGCTCGAATATCTGGGCGTCGGCACTTCGCTGTTCACCGATTTCGGCTTCCGCAGCGTATCGCTGACCGCGACCGGGACAGTCGATGCGGACCAGGACGGCGACGCGTTGCGCATCGCCGCCGATACAAACATTCAGGCGCGCACCGGTGTGCGGCAACTGAACGATGCCAGCGCCGACGTGGCGAGCACGAGAGACCTGACCGGACTGGCGACGGTTTTCTCGCCGCATGAATCGCTCCGCGAAGCGATGGAGCTGACCTTTGCGGTTGCACCGGGTGGCGAGCCGGCCCCGATCCGGATCGGCCTGCTCAACATGCAGGCCGGTGCTTCGATTGACGCCGATGCCGGTTCCTCGATCGCCTTCGCCAGCCTCGGCGGCATCAAGATGGATGGCACGATCCGCGCACGTGGCGGCTCGGTCGACATGCGCGTCACGGTGCCCACCGCGACCGGCAGCGATGAAGGTTATCTGCAGAATATCGGTTTGCACCTGGGCTCGAACGCCGTGCTCGATGTATCGGGCACGGTTGTGTACGACCCCGCTGCAGACGGGCTGCTCACCGGCACGATCTACGATGGCGGCAAGGTGAATCTGCAGGCGAATCGCGGCTTCGTGATCGCGGAGCAGGGCTCGCTCATCGATGTTTCCGGCGCGAGCGCCGCGATCGATCGCAATCTGGCCGGCGGCAAAGGGCTGACTCGCGATGTAATCGGCAGCAACGCGGGATCGTTGTCGTTGATTGCGCCCGAGGCCGTCGGCTTCAACGGCTCGTTCCGCGCGCATGCCGGTGTCGGCAGCACGGGCGCAGCGACGGGAGGCGAGCTGGTGATGCGCCTGTCACGCAACTACGGCTTCGAACCCGGCCGCGACGCTGTGCAGCCGACTTACCCGTCCAATCCACGCGTGCTGCGTGTGACTTCGGAGGACATCGCGTTGGGCGGCTCGGCGCCGCCGAGCGGCCTGGCGGTGTTGCGTCAGGATGTCATCACCGAGTCAGGCATCGATGCCCTCACGCTCGACGCTGACGGCCGCATCGAGTTCGACGACATCTCCTTGTCGATGAATCGCCGCATCGTGCTCGACAGCCCGGAAGTCATGGCGCGCAACGGCGCCGATGTTTCTTTGTCGGCGCCATATCTGGCAGTAGGTAATGGTCTGGCCAACCGCGCGGCCGTTACTCCCACGGAGGGCACCGGCAGCCTTGACTTGCGGGGCGAGTTTATCGAAGCGATAGGCGCTGTTTCCTTGTCCGGTGCGGCGACCAGCACACTCGCGAGCGCGACCGATCTGCGACTGCGCGAGGTCGAACAGGGCACGGCGCGTGCCGGTCACCTTCAGGCAGCCGGCGATCTCACATTGCGGGCCACTCAGATCTATCCGGCCACACTCACTTCGTACTCGCTCTCAGCGGTTGGCGAGCACAGCACGTTGCGCCTCGAATCGTCCGGAATGCCGGCGTCGACGCCGCTGAGCGCGGGCGGCAAGCTGACCTTGAACGCAGCGAACATCGAGCAGTTCGGTTTGTTGCGCGCGCCGTTCGGCTCGATCGATATGAACGCGACGGAAACCCTGACGCTGCGCGCAGGCAGCGTGACCTCGGTGAGCGGCAATGGCGCTCTCATTCCCTTCGGACGGATCGAGAACGGCGATTGGGTTTACGAGCGCGCAACCAGCGAGCCGGTGCTGGACAGCATTCCTGAGCGTCGCATCGGGCTCAATGCGGCATCGATCGAACAGGATCAGAACGCCACGCTGGATCTGCAGGGCGGCGGCGATTTGTATGCTTACGAGTGGCAGCCGGGTACGGGCGGCTCGCGCGATGCGCTCGCGGCCGGATACTTCATCGAAGTGGAAGGACAGGAGGATCCCGAGTTCATTCCCTTCGGCCGCTTCGCCATCGTGCCTTCGCAACGCGGCCAGTACGCCCCTTACGATTTGCAGGAAATGAAACGCTACGACCTGCAGGTCGGCGACAGCGTGTACCTGAGCGGCGTCCCCGGACTCGAGCCGGGCTTCTACGCGCTGTTGCCGGCGCGCTATGCGCTGTTGCCCGGTGCCATGTTGATCGAGCCCGTGGCCAACACCACCGATATTCAACCCGGCACGGTCAGCACGCTGGCCGACGGCACGCCAGTGGTTGCCGGCTATCGAACCTTCGGCAACACAGGACTGGGCGGCACGAGATACACCGGTTTCGCGATTCGTCCGGGCTCGCAGGCGCGCCAGCTTGCTGCCTATCAGGATTCGTACGCGTCTACGTTCTACACCGATCGCGCCACTCGGCTGGAATTGCCGGACCCGGTGCTGCCGGCGGACGGAGGCAGCTTGTCGTTGCTGGCGACGACGTCACTGGACATGCGCGGCATCGTCAACGTCTCGGGCGCTCAAGGCGGACGCTCTGGACGCATCGAGGTCGCTGCGACCGATCTCGAAGTCGTGAACACGGTGACAGAAGGCTCGGGCTCCGTGCAGATTGCCGCGTCGGTGCTCAATGGCTGGAAGCCCGGTGAGCTGTGGCTCGGCGCCATCCAGCGGGGCGATACGATCGACGTCGTCGCCGATCGAGTGCAGATCGCCGATGGCACGAACGTGGTTGCGGACGAAGTGATGTTGATGGGCAATCGCAGCGTCGAAGTGGCTGCAGGCGCACGAGTTGCTTCGACCTCGGCGACGCGCGGCGCGACCATCGACGCCGATACGCTCGACGCAGGCATTCTGCAGCTCAACGATGGCGATGCCGGCGCGGCCATGCTGTCGGTGTCCGATCGTAATTTGTATAGCGTGCTGCGAGAGGACGGCGACCTCGAAGAGGGCGTGATCGATGTTGCTGACGGCAGTGTGCTAGCGACCGGCGGTGCGTTGTTCGTCAATGCACCGGATCGCGTGCGCCTCGCCGGCGACATTCAGGCGAGCGGCGCGCAATGGCGAGTCGGCTCCAGCACGATACGTTTCGACAACGCGGAGCATGCCGATGGCTTGAGCATCGACTCGTCGCTGCTGGCCCGGATGCAGCAGGCCGGCTCGTTGAGCCTGGTCAGCGGCGGCGCCATCGATTTCGCCTACGCGCTCGATCTGGGCGGGGCCGATCGTCTCGATTCGATCTCGTTGCGGGCGGCGTCGCTGAACAATCTGTCCGGTGGCGACGTGAATTTCTCGGCGGACAACGTCGTGCTTGCCGGCATCGCCGATAGCAACGCCACCGCGAGCACAGGAACAGGAACGCTCTCGATCAATGCCGACCACATCGAGCTCGGCGCGATCGTACCGGCGCTGGCTACGGTCGTGGACCAGGAGGGCAACTCGCTGCTGGTGCAGGTCGAGGAGGAAGCGGGCAAGCTTGCGTTGAGCGGTTTCGCACGCACGACGTTGACCGCCCGTGGCGACATTCGTGGCGTCGGCGAGTCGGAGTTGCTGATCGGCGGCGATCTGGATCTGAACGCGGCACGCGTAACCGCCGCGAGCGGTGGCGAAACGACCATCGACGCGAGCGGCGATGTCAGGATCGCAAGCAGGGGCGCCGCATCGAGCTCCATCGACGGCATCCTGGGCGGCGGATTGAAGATCACCGGCCAGAACATCGAGCACGCGGGCACGTTGTTCCTGCCTTCGGGGCTGGTGACACTCGAGGCGCGTTCGAATCTGTCGGTCGCGGACACGGGCGTCATCGATGTTTCGGGCCAGTTGGTGCGAGCGGCCGATCGCGTCGTCGGCAGCAACGGCGGTACGGTGCGCCTCATCAGCGGCAACGATATGACCACCGCAACGGCGTCGCGACTCGATGCTGACGGCGCAGGCGGCGCCGATGCTGGGCGCGTATCCATCCATAGCACGGGCATCGCGACTCTCGCGGGAGCAGTGACGGCCAACAGCAGCGGCGCTGCAGTGGGCGGTGCGTTCGATCTATATGCGGGCACGTTGACCGACAGCGCCGGGCTGGTGAGCCGCTTGCAGTACGGAGGATTTACCGAAACGCAGTCGCTGCATGTTCGCAACGGGGATCTGCAGCTCGCGGCGGGCGAGACCGTCACGGCACGAAACATTGAATGGACCAGCGATCTCGGCGACGTGCGCATCGACGGCACCATGCGCGCACCCTCGCAAAGCCAGCGCAGCTCGATTCGTCTGTACGGCACCGATGTGAATCTCGGTGCGACTGCAGTGCTGAACGCAGACGCGAATGAGGGCGTGCGATTCGGCGGCGACATCGAGCTCGGCAGCTCAACTGGCTCCATTTCAGTGGCGTCGGGCAGTCAATTGTCGGCGCGCGGCGATGAGCTCGACGGCAGCCTGCGATTGCGCGCCACCGCGACCACCGCGACCGATGCGCAAGGAAACATCATCAACGATGTGGCTGTCACCGAGCTGGCCGGAACGATCCGCGATGTGGACGGTGTGGTGATCGAATCGGTGCGGACGTTCGACGTGCCGGCCACGGTGAACGCCGGCCAGTACGCCACCGTTCGCAATGACCTCACGACCTACATGGCGACTGCCGGCAGCACCATTCGCGATCGCCTGGCTGTCGATGGTCTGCGGGTGGAGGCCGGCGCTGAGCTGCGGCACACAGGCGACCTGGAGTTGCAGACACTGGATCTGTCGTCGTGGCGTTTCGACGGCTCTCCGATCGCATTCACCGCGCGCGCCACTGGCTCGATCACCGTCGCAGGCAACATCAGCGATGGCTTCATCGGCACGCGCTTGCAGGACGACAATTCGGCGACGCTGCGCTTCGCCGCAGGCGCGGATCTGACGAGCGCGAACCCGAACGCGGTGGTTCGTGGCGCAGCGGGTGACTTTGCATTGACGGCCAGCCTTGCGAGGGTGCCAAGCGTGGTCCGGACGGGCACTGGCGACATTCGCATCAGTGCCGCAGGCAACGTGAAGTTTGGCGACAAGACGAGCGTGTATGCGGCGGGTGTGAACGGCACGACTCCGGTCGGCGTGCTCTATTCCTTCGCGGATCGCGGCGGTAGTGTTTCGATCTCCGCCGGCCAGAGTGTGATCGGCTCGAAGATCTCACAATCGGTCGGCGACTGGCAGCGTCGCCAGGGTGCGTCCGATACGTTCAATCAGGACACCCGGTGGGCGCCGAACTGGAGCGCGTTCGCTTGGAACGTCGGCACGTTTGGCGGCGGCGACATCAGCATTCTCGCGGGCGCCAATGTAAATGACTTTTCCGCAGCGGCGGCGGACAGCGGTACGGAGCTGGTGCGCGATACAGTCACTCAATTCGGCGGCGGATCGCTGTCGATGCGGGCGGGCGGCGATATCAACAGCAACATGTTGTACGTGGCTCGAGGCGACATGACGCTGCGAGCTGACGGCGGGTTGCTCAGCACTCGCACCGGCGTCAATGACTCGGCATTGGGGACGGTGTTGATGTTGGGCGACGCGCAGGCGACGATCACTGCCCGGGACGATATCAACCTCGAAAGCATCTTCAACCCGACCGCGGCCAGGCAGCCCGGCGCAACCACCACGTTCTTCACATATACCGGGCGCTCGGCGGTCGACGCACGCAGCAGCGGCGGCGATGTGGTGCTGAACGTCAGCAACAATCGTCTCGCTGCATTCCTCGATTCTCCTGGGAAGAACAACACGACCGAGAGCGGCAAGGCGCTGGCAGTGCTGCCCGCATCGCTCAGCTTGATGAGTTTGGCGCAGGATGTGCGCCTGGAAGGCGACTCGTTCGCGCTGTTTTCCTCGAACGACGGACAACTGGACGTGTTCGCCGCTCGCGATTTCACGGCGGGCAGCGCTGCGACGGTGACGATGACGGATATCGCCGATGCCGAATTGCCGTCGGCGGTATTGGCATCGCGAAACTCCATCGCGCCGCTGTTGGACGCGATGTTCCTGTCGACGGCATCCGCGAAGACCGCGCGCCATGGCGACGACGCGCAGCCGGTGATGATCACCGCCGGACGTGACATCGTCGGCCAGAATCTGTCGCTGCCGAAGGCGGTGCGCATGACGGCCGGTCGTGACATCGTCGATACGACGCTGCGAGCGCAGAACCTGCGCGCCGGCGATATTTCTTCGGTGCACGCGGGCCGCGATCTGCGTTACTCGCCGACCTTGACCACGGGCGAGATGACCATTGGTGGCCCGGGTCGATTCGATGCTTACACCGGCCGCAACCTTGACCTCGGATACTCCACCGGTCTGACCACGACGGGCCGCCTGCTGAACGGCGCCATCGAAAGCGAGGGCGGCGCCGATCTGAACGTGATGGTGGGCATGGCACGCGACATGGACGGCTCGGCCTTCGTCGACAAGGTGATCGCGAACTCGGCGGAACTGCTCGATGCGCTGGTGAAATTCATGCAGGCACGCACTGGTGAAGCGCAGAGCTATGCCGATGCAGTCAAGGCGTTCAAGGCGCTCGATCCGCTCGATCAGCGACCGTTGTTGCTGGATCTCTTCTACGGCGAGTTGGTGGCCTCGGGCCGTGAAGCCAACTCCGATCCCGCCAAGGGCTTCACCCGCGGCTACGCTGCCATCGACGCGCTGTTTCCCGGCAGCCGTGAAGAAGATCCGGCGGACAACATATTCAAGGGCGATCTGACGCTCGCCTTCAGCCGCATCTACACGCTGGATGGCGGCGATATCTCGCTCACCGTGCCGGGAGGATTGCTCAACGTCGGCCTGGCGAATCCGCCGGCGTCTTTCGTGGAGAATCCGCGCGATCCCTCGCTGCTTGGCATCGTCGCGCAACGGACGGGCAATGTAAGCGTCTTCACTCGCGACGATGTGCTGGTGAATCAATCGCGCGTCTTCACGATGCTCGGCGGTGACATCGCCATCTGGTCGACGCTCGGCGATATCGACGCCGGTCGCGGCTCGAAGTCGTCGCTGTCGGTGCCGCCGCCGCGTGTCATCGTGAACAGCGACGGCCGCGTCACGCTGGATCTCTCCGGCGCGGTGGCCGGCAGCGGCATTCGTACCATCGCAACGGACAAGGCAGTCAAAGCGGGCGATGTGGATTTGATCGCGCCGCGCGGCATCGTCAACGCGGGCGACGCAGGCATCGGCTCGGCCGGCAACTTGAATATCGCCGCCGAACAGGTGGTCGGTCTCGACAACATCCAGGTCGGCGGTGTCTCGACCGGCGTGCCGGCGGAGACGAGCGGCTTGGGCGCGAGCCTCGCGGCCGTGTCGGCGGTTGCGAGCAGCGCGTCGTCCGCGTCGAATTCCTCGGCCGAGGAGAACGACGAGAGCGACGAGGCGCAGGCGTCGCTGGCGCAGACGGCTTTGTCGTGGCTCGAAGTGTTCGTCATCGGCCTCGGCGAGGAGAACTGCAAGACCGACGACATGGAATGTTTGAAGCGCCAGCCGCTCAACTGAGCACGAATGTATGACGCGGGCTGCACACATGTCACAAAAGCATCACCTGCGACTTCCATAATCGCCGCGCCTTGCGGACAACCACGCAGGGCGCGGCGGCGCATAGACGCACGTCGCAACTCACAGTAAACAAATCTCAGCTCGAAGGGTCGAACAGCGTGCGCAAACTCGCGGCGTTCCTATTGCTCATCGTTCCGGTCATCTGTCACGCCTGGTGGAACGATGAGTGGAATTTCCGGAAGGAGATCACTCTCGACCTGTCGGCGGCCGGCGCGAACATCACGGGCAGCCCCGCCGATGTGCCGGTGCTGATCCGTCTGCACCTGGGCAACTTCGGTTATTTCGCCGATACCAAGCCGGACGGCTCCGACCTGCGCTTCGTCTCGGGCGACGACAAGACGCCGCTGAAGTTTCATGTCGAGCGCTACGATGCGACCAGCAATCTCGCATTCGTGTGGGTGAAGGCGCCGCGGCTGGCCGGCGGCACGGCGACCGAAAAGATTTATCTCTATTACGGCAACACCAAGGCGCCGGGCGGCGCCGATGCCGGCAGCACGTACGATGCGTCGCAAGTGCTGGTTTATCACTTCGGCACGGAGCCGACCGCGACGGATTCGACCGCGTTTGCCAACAGCGCGAGCACGTTCACCGCCGAAGCGAACCCCGCATCGCTGATCGGGGCCGGCGCCAAGTTCTCCGGAACGACCTCGATCGGCACGCCGTCCACGGCTTCGCTACGGCTGCTTCCCGACCGTGGTGTGACGGTGTCGGCTTGGGTGCGTATCGAAGCGCCGCAGACGGATGCGTATGTCGCCGAGCTCGCAGGAAACAATCGCTCTCTCTCGCTTGGCATCAACGGCACGCAGGTGTTCGCTCGAGCGACGGCGAACGGCCAGGAGCAGGCGAGTGCGCAATCGGCGGGGGTGCTGGTGCCCGGACAATGGCATCACCTGGCGATGACCGCAGCCGCGGGACGCGTCACGTTGTTCGTCGACGGCGCTGAAGTCGCCGCGACGCCGGTGGAGCTGGCCGAAATCGCCGGCACGTTCACGCTGGGCGCGAGCGCCGGCGGCACGAACTTCCTGACCGGTGAAGTGGACGAGGTGCAGGTTTCCAACGTGGCGCGCAGCGTCGAGTGGCTGCAGGCCGCAGCTCGCAGCCAGGGCCAGGAAGCGCCGCTGGTCGTGTATGGCGGCGACGCGCAGAAGGAAGGCGGCGAGGTTTCCTACTTCGCCATCACGATGAAGAACGTCACCGTGGACGGCTGGGTCGTGATCGTCATTCTGGCGGTGATGTTCGTGATCGCCATGCTCATCATGATCAGCAAGGCGCTGTACCTGGGGCGCGTGCAAAAGGCGAATGCCGCGTTTCTCAAAGAGTTCGAGAACTTGAAGGGCGATCCGACCGCGCTGGACAAGCCGGAAGGTCCGGACTCGCCTGGCGATGCCGCGCTGGACGAATCGGGCTTCATGCCGCATCTGAAGAGCGAGAAGCAGGATAAGTATCGCGTCTCGACGCTGTATCGCCTGTATCACCATGGCGTGCAGGAAATGACCGGTCGCATCGGCCTGAAATCCGCGGGAGCTCGCGCGGTCACGAACTTGACGCCGCAAGCGATCGAGGCCATTCGCGCCACGATGGATGCGACGCTGGTGCGACTGACGCAGAAGCTGCAGGCGCAGATGGTGGTGCTGACCATCGCAATCTCGGGCGGCCCGTTCCTCGGGCTGCTCGGCACGGTGGTGGGTGTGATGATCACGTTCGCCGCGATCGCTGCCAGCGGCGACGTGAACGTCAACTCCATCGCGCCCGGCATCGCCGCGGCGCTGGCGGCAACCGTCGCCGGCCTGGCGGTCGCGATCCCGGCGCTGTTCGGATACAACTGGCTGAACACCAGGATCAAAGAGATCAACGCCGACCAGCGTGTGTTCGTCGACGAGTTCGTCACTCGAGTCGCGGAGCATTACTCGTGAGCGCCTCCGCCGAAGAAAAAGACGTCTACGACGAGATCAACATCACTCCGATGCTCGATCTCGCCTATGTGCTGCTGGTCATTTTCATCATCATGACCACGGCCTCGGTCCAGGGCATCACCGTCAATCTGCCCAAAGCCAGCGAAACGCCGGCGATCGCGAAGCCGAAGACCAAGGCCGTGTCGATCACCGCCGACGGCACGATCTATCTGGACACTTATCCGGTCAGCATCGAAGAGCTGGAGCGGCTGCTGACGCAATACAAGGCCGCCGATCCGGAGTTGCCCGTGATCATCAAGGCCGACTCGACCATTCAGTACCAGAAGGTGATCGATGTGCTCGACGTGGTCGGGCGCCTGGAGATCACGCAGCTGGGCCTGGTCACGCAGCGCGTTGTGAAGTGACGACCCGTGGCGCAGCCCCCGAGTCAACGCCTCCGACGTCTGGTGCCGGTGCTGGTGGGCGGCGTCATCGTCGCCGTCGTGGTCGCCGGTTTGATCTGGCTGATCCGCGACATGCAGAAGACGCCGAACGAGCCGAAGCGCGAAGTGGCGCAAGTGGTGAAGCTGATTCGTCCGCCGCCGCCGCCCCCCGAGCCGCCGCCGCCGCCGCCGCCGGAAGAGAAGATCGAAGAGCCGTTGCCGCAGGAAACGCCGGAGGAAGCGCCGCCGGAAGAATCGCAGGCGCCGGAGCAACTGGGGCTGGACGCCGAAGGGGTTGCCGGCGGCGACAGCTTCGGTCTCGCTGCGAGGAAGGGCGGGCGCGATCTGGTGGGTACGGGCGGAGCCGCGTTCGCGTGGTACACCAGCTCGCTCAAGGATCGCATCCTCGAATTCCTGTCCGACGACGAGCGCATTCGCAAGGGCAAGTACCAGGTGACCGTCAGTGTGTGGGTGCGCAGGGACGGCTCCATCGAACAGATCAAACTGCGCAGTACGTCCGGTGACCAGGGCCTCGATCGCGCGATCGAGGAAACGCTGCGACACATGCAACGCGCTCAGGAAGCGCCGCCGATCGAAATGCCGCAACCCGTTACTTTGAGGATCGTTTCGAAATGAAAGTTCTGGCCGCCAAGAGCCTGTGCCGCGCCGCTGTCGCGCTGACCGTGCTGATGCACGCGCCGGCATGGTCGCAGACCGCAGATGCCGAGAAGCGCTCGCTGGAAGAGGTGCGCAACACGGTCATCAATCTGCTGCAAGCGCTGGTGCAGAAGGGCGTGATGACGCGCGAACAGGCCGAAGCAATGGTTGCCGATGCGCAGGCCAAAGCGACCGCCGACGCAAACGCGCGTGCTGCCAAAGAAGCTGCGGAGTCCGATGCTGTCCGTGTCACTTACGTGCCCGAGTCCGTGCGCAAGCAGATCGCAGCGGAAGTTCGTGCGGATATGAAGGCCGAAGTGACTCAGGAAGTGATGGCGCAGGCGAAGAGCGATGGCTGGGGCGTGCCCGGCGCGTTGCCTGGCTGG
>NZ_BLJO01000002.1:687248-777398 GCF_009932555.1 Steroidobacter agaridevorans | reverse complement strand
ATCAAAGGCGTGCAACTGTACGGCGATGTTCGCGCGCGCTCGCAAGGCGATGAGTATGCCGAGGACAACGCGACCAACGTCTATCGCGACTTCCAGGCCATCAACGACGCGGGCGGCATCGGTCCGGCCGGCCTCGATGCACTGTTGAACACCACCGAGGACCGCAATCGCCTGGTCGGCCGACTGCGCCTCGGCCTGCGCGCCGATCTCGGCAACGCTTTCGGTCTGGATATGCGTATCGCCAGCGGCAACATGCGCTCGCCCGTGTCGACGAATCAAACGCTCGGCAACTATGGCAACCGGTGGGAAGTCGCCGTCGACCGCGCCGCGGTTCTCTGGAATCCCATCAGCAGCGGCCACCGTCATGAGTTCGATCTGCGTCTCGGCCGTTTCAACAATCCTTTTGTCGGCGTGAACGAGCTGCTGTGGGACGGCGATCTCACGTTCGAAGGCATCTCGGCGACTTACGCCATGGATCTGTTCGGTAACGATCCGGATCGCATGGAGCGGGGCTTGTTCCTGACGGCCGGCGCGTTCCCGCTGCAGGAAGTCGCGCTGTCCTCGGACGACAAATGGCTGTTCGGCGGCCAGCTGGGCGCGGAGTTCGCATTTGGCCAACAGACGCGGCTGCGCTTCGCGTCGGGTTATTTCGCGTACGAGAACATCACCGGCGTGCGCAACGTTCCGGAAGGCACGTTGTTCGATTTTACCGCGCCGGAGTTCCTGCAGAAGGGCAACACGGTCTTCGATATCCGCAACGACACCGATAACAGCACCGAGTTGTTCGCGCTGGCCGGCAAATACGAGATCGCCAACGCCAGCCTGCTGCTGGATGTGGGCTTCGGCTCCACGCATGTCACGATTGGCGGCGAGTATGTGAAGAATCTGGGTTGGGAGACCGAGGATGTCTTCAACCGCACCGGCGCCCTGATCGATGAACGCACCGAAGGCTACGAGTTCGCGGTGTCGGTCGGTCAGCCGAGCTTGTCGGCGCTGTGGAGCTGGCGCGCCTTCATGTCGTATCGCTATGTGGAGCGCGACGCCGTGCTCGATGCATTCACGGATTCCGATTTCCATCTCGGCGGCACCGATGCGAAGGGCTATCAGCTCGGCTTCGATCTGGGCCTGTCGCGCGGCGCCTGGCTGCGGCTGCGCTATCTGACCGCGAACGAGATCGACGGGCCGCCGCTGGGCATCGATGTCTGGCAAATCGATCTGAACGGTGTGTTCTGACCAGCGCGGAGAGCACGGACATGATCAGAGCAGCGATTGTCTTGTTGGCATGCTCAGTCGCTTGCGTCGCGCAGGCGCAGGTTCAACGCAGCGGCAATGCGGACGCGCGTGTCGCTCAGCAGCTGCAACAGTTGACGAGCGAGAAGTCGGCATTGCAGGCCGAGAACGACAAGCTCAAGCAGGAGCTCGAGCAGGCGAAGGCTCAGTTGCAGAAGTACACGGTCGTGACCAAGGATCTGGATACTCGCAACAAGGCATTGATCGCCGCGGCCGGCAAGGGCAGCACTGCCATTCAGCAGCTCGAAGAGCAGCTCGAGCGCGGCAAGGCGCAGAACCAGGAGCTGGTTGGAAAATTTCGCGAGACCGCGCAGGCGCTGCGTGACGTCGAAGCGGAGCGGGTGACGCTCAAGTCACAAATGGCGGCGAAGGAGCGCGACTACAAACTGTGCGTCGACCGCAACGTCGGCTTGTATAAAGTCAACGATGAAATCCTGGATCGCATGGAAGATCGCGGCTTCTGGTCCCAGGTGACCGAGCGCGAGCCGTTCACCCGGATCCAGCGCACGCGCCTGGAGAATCTGATCGACGACTATCGTTATCGTGCCGACGAGCAGCGCCTGGAACTACAGCCGTGAATCGTTCATTGCTCAGTGGCCGCAGCCAGCAGCGTCTCATCGAGCTGCACCGGGCCGCCAACGTCGCCATGCAGGAGTTGAATCAGCATCACAGCCTGCTGATCGGCGCGCTGCTGAGCTGTGACAATGCCACGCAGCGGATGATGCTGGATGAGCATCGCGCGATTTCAGCGGCCGCGGTCGAGGCATTGTTGAAGTTGGGGACGTTTCTGAATCATTGCCGGATCGCCGAGAGCACGACGGCCGATCCCACTTGACCGATCCCCACGGTGTCCCCCGGTTTCGATCGGACGGACATCGCTTACTCCGGCCTCTGCCAGGATTGGCGGAGGCCGGAGCTTTTTGGGGGCTCGATTACTTGCGGCGACGGCTGACGCCGGCTAGGCCGGCAACACCGGACAACAGCAGCCAGGCGGCGGCCGGCAGCGGCACCGGTGCGGGCGCGAGCACGTACATGTTCGGGCCTTCATCCACGATATAGATCACGCCATTGCTGTCGATGGTGACGCCTTCGGCGGAGGTGGTGATGCCAGCGAGGCTGTACATGCTCAGCACGCTACCAGTGCGGCTCACTTCCAGCAGCCGCGCCGACTCCTGGCTATAGATCAGCAGATTGCCGTAATCGGGTGACGATGGATCCAGCACGGTCGACAAGACCTGCACATCCGAAAGGTCGATCAGACCGAGGCCCGCAGGATTGAACAGCGATGTGACATTCGCAGTGCCACTCGTGCCGGCGCCGAAGCTCAACGTCGCGGCGTTGACCTGCTGCGGCGTCGTTTCCTTGACGACGATGTACTGACCGGTGCTCGGGTCGTAAGAGATGCCTTCGAGGCCGACGTTGCCCACCGTGACGCCCAGCGAGGCGGACGCGAGGCTCGAGCGGGCGACGGCGCCGCCCGCGGTGTACGTCAGCACATAGGCGTCCTGCAGACGCTCTTCGACGACCACGAAACGGCCGCCACCGATGTAGGTGACGCCTTCGGTGTCGTCGAAGCCGCTGAGCGACATGGAGCTGAGCAGCGTGCCGTTGCGGTCGACTTCGACGATGGCGTCGCCTTCGTCGCCGACTACGAACAGCGAATCGCTGTCCCAGTTCCAGGTGACCGCGGACGCTTCCGACGCCGGACCGGCCGGCAAGCCGACCGTCCGTTCGAGTCGATAGTTGCCGAGGTCGATCGATGCAACCTGCGCGCCGGCGATTGCCGGTGCGAGCAGCACGGCGGTGGCGATCAGAGAACGAATCTTCATGAGTTATCTCCTCTGTGTCGCGATCATTCAGGCGCGGCGACGACGGATGCCGGCCAGGCCGGCAACGCCGGACAGCAGCAACCAGGCGGCCGCCGGCAGCGGCACTGGAGCGAACGAGCCAGGATTGCCCACGTCCACGTTGTTCAGGTCGACATAGGAGCCATACGCGTCGCCGACCGAGGCAAAGATCCAGCCCAGCGCATTGTTGGCGCCAAGCACGCTCAGGTTCAGCGGATTGCCGCTGATGTTCTGCGCGCGGATCGAGCCGGGGATCGTGCTGTCGCCATAGGTCAGGCGATCGACCAGGTTGCCGCCGGCGTCATACAAATTGATTTCATCGGCACGGCCGAGGTTGGTAGTGTTGTTGCCGATCACGTCGACGGAGGCGGAAAGATTCCACACGGAACGGAAGGATGCGGCGTCGGCCTCCGTGAGGATCACCGACTCGCCTGGATTCACCAGGCCGAAAGCGCTCAGGCTGACGGTGCCGGCATTGCGGGAGTCGTCGTCGAAGCTCCAGCCCGTGAAGTCGATCGCGCTCGTGCCGGTGTTGGTGAATTCGATGTACTCGCCGGTCTCGCCGGTGCCGTTGTACATCCATTCCGTGATGTAGATATTGGCGGATGCGACCGGGGCGAAGGCGGCGCTGCTCAGCAGGGCGCCGGAGCAAAGAAAGTTACGCAGGAAAGAAACATTCATGGGCGAGCCTCGTCATATGTTTGTATAGGTGCAGGTCATGCAGCGCCAATGAGCGCTGCAGCAGGCGACCGTACGAAACTGCTGTTGCGTGACAATGAACGATGCGAACGACAAGCGCGCCACTGACGTATGTCAATTGCGTGTAGGAAGCTGCGGTGAGATCCAAAGACGCGCTCGCAAGTCCTTGTCTGACGATGTTTGTACTTTCAAACGACTTTCGTGGCGCAACGGTACTGCAAGATTGCCGTAAAGGTTTCAACTTGGCATAACGTCGGTTTCATTCATAAATCGCAGCATGCGCACCGTCCAAAGAACAATCAGTGGCGGGAGCGGATGTGACAAACCGGGTTTCCATACTGCAGCTCAGTGCGCTGGCCGCTTTGGGATTGGCGGCCGCTCAGGCGAATGCGCTGTGTTCCTTCGGCGGCTCGGGCGAGCCGTCCCTGCAGGGAAGCTTCGACTCCATGCTTGGCGCCAACACGCTGAGCGCGACGACCTCGTGCCTGGACGATGGCGACGATGCGGCGTGGACCACGGTGGGCTCGATCGGCCAGATCGACATCGTGCTGGAGCTCGCCGGCAACGCGAGCACCAACGTGTTCGGCGTCTACGATCTGAACAACCCGAACGCACGCCTGTCGATCTTCGACGGCGCCGATGCGGCGGGCGATCAAGCGGTGCTGCGTCTACGGCAGACAGTCAACGGCTGGCGCGTCAGCGTCCAGGAAGTCGGCTCGGGAGGCTGGACGCATCAGCTCATCTCGACTTCGGCTTTCGGTTTCTATCTGAGCGTGCAGGACCAAGGGACGTTCTATAGCCAGAGCGCCCGCAATGCCGATGGTGTCGATCATCTTTACGCTTATCAAGGCACCGGCACCCCGTTCCTGAGCGGCACGCTCGAGGGCGAGTTCTTCAGTCGCGAGGACTACATCCTCGCGTGGGAAGACCTGCTGAGCGGCGGCGACCGTGACTATCAGGATTTCGTCGCGGTCGTGCAGGACATCACGCCGGTGCCGCTGCCGACGCCGGTTCTGTTGCTGATCTCCGGGCTGGTCGGCCTGGCGGGGGTGTCGCGAAGGACCGCGTAACTCACAAAATAACAAACAACCCGATCGACGGGAGAGCGGAGGCCAGAGCTGGCACTCCGCCGCCAGTGCTTGTGTCACGCTTTCATCATTTGTTCAAAGTCCTGTCATTTGCCTACCGGAGTATTCCCGACCGCGGCCGGGCCGGTCGCACATAACGTGTAGCGCAGGGGACAAGAAACATGGACAGCCGCAAGCAGGCCGTCTCGATTCGCATGAGCGCGGCTGATATTCGCAGCGTCAAGCGCCTGGCGGAACGCCTCGGCGTTCGTGATTCAGATGTCATACGTTTCGCCGTCAAGGTAATGCTCGGCCGCCTCGCGCCGCTGCATGACCTGGGCGTGCGCGGCAAGAGTCTGGTGCCAGTGTTCGTCGAATCGGGCACCGACATCTTCCGTCATTTCGAGCTCGACGCCTTGCGCCTCGACTCGATCATCAACCAGGGCGCGGATCCGGACGCGCGCGTCGACTCCGACGACATTCAACTCATCGCGATGAGCGGCATCCAGCAGTCGTACGCCAAGCTGCGGCTGTCGAGCATCAGTCACAACTATGGCCAGAGCCATGCCAGGAATGGCAACGGCGCGGCGCCAGATAAAGCGGGTCGGGCAGGGAAGCCCGGTGAAGAAGACGAGCTGGGCAACAGCCTGCGGAAGTATCTCTATGAGAAGTACGTGTATCGGAACAACAACGGCGGGTCACGCTCGCCAGTCGAACTGGAGTGAAATATGAAGGGCAGGATTAAATTCGCGGCGATCGCCTCACTGGTGCTCGGCCTGTTTGCAACTTCGATGGCGGCGCGTGCCGAGCACGTGCAGGCCGAAACGCCCTGGTTCTCGGGCGTGCCGCTGCAATCGCTGGTCAAGGGACCGGCGGGCAGCACGATCAACAGCACGCAGCTGGTGTGGGGCACGAGCCTTTCCGTGAATGCGCTAAGCGCGGCCAGCGCCGGCACGCTCACCGTGCGTCTGACCGATATCGAGTGGCCGCACGCGTTGTCGTCGCTGTCGCTGCTGGTGACCGACCTCAACGGCCTGTGGGAAAAGATCGATGGCAGCACTGGCCCCGACGGTCTGATCTTCAATCTGTCCGATCCGGCGAACCTGTTCGTCGCCGTGTTCGCGCAAAGCGATAGCTGGCACATGCCGGGCCTCTACAACCTGCAGGCGAACTTCTCGCCGGTGCCGCTGCCGGCTGCCGCGTGGCTGCTGCTGTCGGGTCTGGGCGGTCTGGCCGTGTTCCGTCGCAAGCAGTCGGATCGATAGCACACACATATATATAACAAGCGCGGGCGGCTGATTTTCATGCCGTGCCGCGCTTTCTTATGCCAGACCTGTCGTGACTTTGAATTTCAGCGGTCATACGAATGCGTCGCCCCAAGATTGTCATGTTCCATCGATACGCTCTCGCGCTGTTGTGGATGCTCTGCGCGCACGTCGGTGCTGTGCGCGCCGATGAACCAGAGCCGTATCGCATCCAGCCCGGAGACGTACTGATGGTTTCGGTGTGGAAAGAAGAGGCGCTGATGTCCGAGGTGCTGGTGCGTCCCGATGGCGGCATGTCCTTTCCGCTGGTCGGCGACGTACGCGCGTCTGGCCGCACCGTCGACGAGTTGCGCACGCTGGTGAACGAACGGCTCAACAAGTTCATTCCAGATCCGGCGGTCACCATCGCCGTGAAACAGATCGGTGGCAATCGGGTGTATGTGCTCGGCAAGGTCAATCGACCGGGTGAATTCACATTCAGCCAGCCCATCGACGTCATGCAGGCGTTGAGTCTGGCCGGTGGCGCAACGTCGTTCGCTGCGCTCGATGACATTCAGATCCTGCGTCGCGAGTCGAGCGGCAAACAGACGTCGCGGCGCTTTCGCTATAGCGACGTGGAACGCGGCCGCAGCCTCGATCAGAACATCCTGCTGAAAAGCGGCGACACCGTGGTGGTGCCGTAATTCACATGGCGCGAACGGGGACGCAATTGACGTGTGTGGCGCTGTGCTCGGCAGGCACGGCGCTCTGCGCTCAGCAAGCAGCTGCTGCTGAGTGGCAGGTCGTGCCGTCCGCGTATGTCGGGACGTCGTACGCCGACAATCCACGATTGTTGCCCGACGGTGGGGATTCGACGGAAGGAGCGATCGGCGAGCTGAGCGCCAGCTTGACGCGTCTGACCGAGAGATCGGAGCTGACGCTGCTGCCTCGCATGGCTTCCTCTCGTTACAGCGATGAAGATTCGTTGGACAACGACAATCAGTACCTGACTGCAGGCTATCGCAGGCAGGGCGAGCGCTCGGTGTGGAACACGGAAATCGGCTTCACTCGCGACACGACGCTGACCAGCGAGCTTGGGTCGACAGGCCTGGTGCAATCCAATCGCCGGCACGAAGCGAGCAGCGTCACGATCGCGCCCAATGTCACATTCACGGAGCGGCTCAGCGGCGGCTTGCAGATGTATCTGACGGACCACAGGTACGTCGACGCCGAGTTCAGCGGGCTGGTCGACTATCGGTACATGGCGCTGTCGTTGTTCTCGACGATTGCTTTGACCGATACAGGCAGCGCTCTCACCGTCAGTGCGCAGGGGGGAGAGCTGTCGACCGAAGGATTCGGTGGCTCCGCGACTCGCGACGGCTCGGTGCGGCTGGGATGGAGTTTTCAACCCTGGCTGTTGTGGACGGTCGAGCTGTCGGCCGGGCCGTCGATCGTCGAAACCGACAACGCCAGCGACTCGGGCTATGTGTTCGACGGCGAAATAAAACGTCAGAGCGAGCGCTGGTCGTTGACGGCAAATGCCGAGCGCAGCCAGTCGCCGACCGGTCGCGGCATGCTGACCCGCCGTCACGCGCTCAAGTTGAGCTTCAATCGCGCGCTCACCGAAAGACTCAGCACCAACGTGGCGGCGCACTGGGTGAGCACGGAAGACTTGTTGCCGCAGCAAAGCGGAGGGGCGGCGTATGAAGTCCAATACGCTCGTCTCGACATTGGCGCGAGCTGGCGTCTGTCGCGTAACTGGAGCCTGTCGCTGCAGCTCAGCGGCAACACACAAGACTATGAGCTCGCCGCCGAGCGGGCCAACGGCTATCGAGCGTCATTGAACGTCGTATGGAACGGTCAACCTCAATCCCTGTGAATTCCCAGTCGCGCTCGTTGGTGGACTATGTCACCGCTGCGCGCCGTCGTCGCGTGCCGGCCATCGTTGCGGCGGTCTCGGTGCTGGTCATCGCGGTCGCCGCCGCGATTTTCTGGCCACCGACTTACCGCTCCACCGGCATCATCCTGATCGAGCAGCAGGAAGTGCCGGTGGATCTGGTGCGCTCGATGGTGTCGAGCTATGCCGATCAACGCATCCAGATGATCAGTCAGCGCGTCATGACTTCGGACAACCTGATGCGCATCATCGATCGCTACCAGCTCTATCCGGACAAGCGTCGCACCGAGCCGCGCGAGGCGCTGTTGAACCGCATGCGCGACGACATCCGGTTCTCGATGATCAGCGCCGACGTGGTCGATCCCCGCTCCGGCCGGCCGGTCAAGGCGACGATCGCGTTCTCGGTCAGCTACGACAGCGGCAATCCGACGCTGGCCGCCAAAGTCGCGAACGAGATCACGACACTCTATCTGAACGAGAACCTGGAGAGCCGGCGGCAGACAGCCGACGACACCGCGACGTTCCTCACCGCCGAGGGCGACCGGCTGAGCAAACAAATCGATGAGCTCGACGGCAGGCTCGCGGCCTTCAAGGAACAGAACGTCAACAATTTGCCCGAGCTGTCGCAGCTCAACATGCAGATGATGAATCGCGCCGAGGAGGAGTTGCGCGAGACCGAGACTCGCATTCGCTCCCTGGATCAACAGATCGTTTATCTCGACGCCCAGCTGGCGCAACTGACGCCAGCGGCTCAGATCTACACGGAAACCGGCCAGCGCATCCTCTCGCCGAGCGATCGACTGAAGACATTGAAGTCGGAGTACGCTCGAGCGAGCGCCATTTATGCACCGACCCATCCGGACATCCTGCGTATGCAGCGCGAGATCGATGGTTTGGAAAGGGAAGTCGGCCGTGTCGATACCGCAAACGATCTGGCGCGCCAGTTGAGCGACGCGCAGAGCCAGTTGGCATCCGCGCGCGAGAAATATGCGCCCGATCACCCGGAAGTGAAGCAATTGGAGCGCATGGTCGCATCGCTCGAAAGCGTCATGCGGACTGCGCCGCTCACTTCCGAGGCCGTGCGTGCCGACCCTGACAATCCTGCCTACATACAAGTGAGCGCGCAGCGGGAAGCTTCGTCGAATGAGCGCCGGGCGCTGGAGAAGAAGACGGCAGCGCTGCGCGCCAAGATCGCCGAGTACGAACAGCGCCTCTCCGAATCGCCCGAGATTGCCCGCGAGTACAGCGCCATTGCCAGGGAGCTGGAGAACGCGCAGTTGAAATATCGCGAAGTGCGACAGAAACAAATGGAAGCGACGCTGTCGAGGAATCTCGAAACCGAGCGCAAGGGCGAGCGCTTCACATTGATCGAGCCGCCGATGGCGGCCGAAGAGCCTGTCAGCCCGTATCGCACGGCCATTCTGCTCATGGGGATGGTGCTGTCGCTCGGCGCGGCGGTGGGCATCGTGCTGCTGCTCGAGGCTCTGGATACGAGCATTCGCAGTCGCCGTGACATCGAGGCGCTGGTTGCCGTGCCTCCGCTAGCTGTGTTGCCGTGGATCGAAACTCCAGCGGAACGCACCGGCAAAACCAGGGTGAGACGCTTGTCGCTCGCTGGCGCCGCGACCAGCTTCGTGGTGGCCGTTGTGATGATCCACTTCTTATATCGTCCGCTCGACGTGCTCTGGGCAGTGGCGTGGCGCCGCTTCTTCGGTTGAGGGTGATTCGTGGAACGTACTACTCCAAGAGCTGTGGATCTGGCGACATTCGCACATCGCGAGGTGCGCGCGGATGCGCCTATCTCGGTCGTGCCGCCGAGGGCTGTCGCGACCGAAAATAGCGTCGATTTCACCGATACGCTGAAGTTCAGCTCGCCGGTGGTTCAGTTCTCGGAACAGCAGCGCGATGAGGCACGCATTCTTCCGCCAGGCGCAAGCGGCCCCCATGGCGCCGCTTACAAGATGTTGCGCACCCAAGTGCTGCGTCGATTGGATCAGCTCGGCGCGAACTCGCTGGGCGTGATGAGTGCCCAATCGGGCGAGGGCAAAACGCTCACGGCCGTCAATCTGGCGATTGCCATCGCCGCCGATCCGGCGCGCACCGTGCTGCTGGTCGATTTCGATCTGCGCAATCCAAACATTCATCGACGTTTCGGCCACGAGCCCACGGTGGGCGTGGAGGATTGCCTGCGCCTGCGCAGGCCGGTGCAGGAAGCGATGTTCAAAGTCGCAGGCTACGAGCGCTTGACGATTCTGCCGGCGCGCGAGCGGGTCGAGCATTCCTCGGAACTGCTGATGTCGCCCGCGACCGCCGAGATCGTCAACGAGATGCGCACGCGTTACGCCAATCGGGTCATCATCTTCGACGTGCCGCCGGTGCTGCAGGCCGACGATGCGCTCGCGTTCGCGCGCTATCTGCAAGCCGGGCTGCTGGTCATCGGCGAAGGCAAAGCACGCCGTGACGATGTGGCTCGGACGTTTCAGTTGCTGCACGATCTTCCGTTCGTCGGCACGGTGCTGAACGGTTCGCGCGAGCCGGCCGGTACGGCCTACTGACGATGCTGCGCATCGTATTCGTCAACCGGTTTTTCTATCCGGATCTGTCTGCCACCAGCCAGATGCTGTTCGATCTCGCCTGTCGGCTGGTGGAGCAGAACGTGGAAGTGCACGTGGTGTGCTCCGATCGTCTGTATGACGACCCGAGCCAGCAGCTGCCATCGCAAGAAAATGTTCGCGGCATTCATGTTCACCGGACCTGGACTTCGCATTTCGGCCGCGGCCGCCTGTACGGCCGGGCCATCGACTACGGCAGCTTCTATGTCACAGCGAGCGCCAGACTGCTCCGGCTATTGCGTTCGACCGATACGGTCGTCGCGAAGACCGACCCGCCGCTGATCTCCATCGTCGTCGCCGCGATTGCCAAGGTGCGCGGTGCGCGACTGGTGAACTGGCTGCAGGATGTGTTTCCGGAGGTGGCGTCGCACCTGGGCGCGAACCCGCTGCCCGCGTGGCTCGATAGCCGCCTGACGAAGCTTCGCGATTATTCCCTGTCGATGGCCCGGACCAACGTGGTGCTGGGCATGCGAATGCGGGAGCACCTGGAAGCGAGAAACATTCCCGGCGAGCGCATCCGGATCATCGAAAACTGGGCCGATGGCGATGCCGTGACCCCCAAGTCGGTTGAGTCCTGCGAGCTGCGGGCGCGTCTGGGCATCGCGGATAAGTTCGTCGTAGCCTATTCTGGCAATCTCGGGCGCGTGCATGAATTTGAAACTCTGCTCGACGCTGCCGAGCGCCTGAGCGTGGATCCGAACATCGTATTCCTGATGATCGGCGGCGGCGCGAAGATGGAGCAGTTGCAGGCTGCGGTGACGGCGAAGCGTCTGCCGAACTTTCGTTTCCTTCCCTATCAGCCGCGCGAGCTGCTGTCGGATTCGCTGGCGGCGGCCGATGTGCATCTGGCCTGTCTGCTGCCGCAACTGGAAGGCCTGATCGTGCCGAGCAAGTTCTACGGCATTCTCGCCGCCGGCCGGCCGACGATTTTCATCGGCGATGTCGATGGCGAGCTGGCTCGCATCATCAACGCTGCGGGATGTGGCGCGGCGGTCAGCGTTGGCGATGCCAGTGCGCTCGTCGCTTCGATCTCGCGTTTGCAGGCAGACCGGATGTCCCGGGAACAGATGGGACACCGCGCGCGGGCGCTATTCGTGGAGCGCTATACGGTCGGTCGCGCTACGCGTCAGTGGCTGGAGGCTCTGCAAAGCGTATGAAACGTGCCGCGCTCGCAATCCTGTGTCTCTGGTCGGCCATCGGTTCAGCGGGTGAGACCGGCTGCTTTCGCATCTTCGATGCCACGGGGTTCAAGCTGAAGCCGGACCTGAAGCAATACGGCATCGAAACCGCCACGGTCATCTACGTGCATCTCCACTACTGGCCGGATCCGGCGCGACGGCAGGAGTTGCCGGAGCGCTCGCTGGTCGATTTGACGGTGAAGCAACTGCTCGCGAGGGATCAAGGGTCGCCGTTGCTGATCACGGACCTGGAACATTGGCCCAACAAGGGCAGCGATGCGGTCGTCGCGGAGAGCGTCAGAAAGTACATCACGCTGGCGGGGTGGACCCAGGCCAGTGCCGGCGGCAGCGCCGTTGGATACTACGGTGTGCCGCCGTTGCGCGATTACTGGCGATCGCTGTCCGATCCGACCTCCAAGGAATATCGGGCGTGGCAGGCTGAGAACGATCGTTTTCAGGCGTTGGCGGACGCTGTCGACGTGTTGACGCCATCGCTCTACACCTTTTATGAAGACGAAGCCGGCTGGGAGCGCTCGACGGTGGAGAATATCCGTGAAGCGCGGCGACTCGCCCCAGGCAAGCCGGTGTATCCATTCATCTGGCCGCAATATCACGAGTCGAACAGCAAGCTGCGTGGACAGTATCTGCCTGCGAGCTACTGGCTGAAACAGCTGCAGATCCTGGAGGCAAATGTCGAAGGCGTGATCCTCTGGTATCCGCCCGGCAACAACTGGAACGGCATGGCGGAGTGGTGGCTCGCCACACGCGCTTTCATCGAAAGCTCGAGCCGCGTTTGCCGTAACAAACAATGAATGCCGTCGGCCTGGCCACCTACGCGGCGTGCATCGCGTTGTTGTTCATCGGCACGTTGTGGCGTGCGCCGGTGGCGGTCGCTGCCGTGCTGTGCATGTTCGGCCTCGACCAGCTCGGTCAGATATCGCATCCCTGGCTGCTCCAACATCAAACATTCACGAACTACGTCGTCGGCGTGCTGTTGTTAGTGGGACTGGTGCGCAAGCGCGGCGGCGCCTTGCAGTCGTTGCCCCGCTCGAAAATCTGGCTCGCCGTGCTGCTGTACCTCTATGCGCTCACGTCGTTACTGTGGACCAGCGTGCCGGAGCTGGCTTGGAAGCAATGGCACGCGGCTGGCCCGTATGTGGCCGTCGCGCTCGCCTGTCCGCTGCTGGTCACGAGCGAGAACGACATGCGGCTGGCATTGCGCTGGACCAGTGCGATCGGACTGACACTGGCGTTCGTCGTGCTGATGTTCGGGCAGTGGGGCGTCCGCGGCCTGATGGTCGGCTCGCACGCGGATGAGACCAATCCGCTGGCGCTCGCCAGCCTCGCGGGCGTAGCCGCCGCGGCGACGTTGTTCGTCGGCTTCGGCCGCAGGAATTGGTTGGAATGGCTGCTGCGGCTGGCGGGCGTCGTGATTTGTGTCTTGATCATCATTCGGTCCGGCTCGCGCGGCCAATTGATCGCCGTGATGGCATCGCTGGCGCTGATGCTCCCGGTGCGATTCTCTCTGGCCAGAGTGCGTGGCCTGGTGCCGGCGGTGCTCGCGTGCGTAGCGCTCGCGGTGGCGCTCGATATCGGCTCATCGCTTTACATCGTCAACAATGAAGCGCGCTGGACGGGCGAACAAGCGACGGCGGATGTAACCGGGCGGTTCGACATGGTGCTGGCGCTGCTCGAGGAGTGGAGCCGGTCTCCGCTCACGATAGTGTTCGGTCTCGGCAATTCAGCGTCCTTCGATCCCACGCTCATTGGCGCCTACCCGCACAACATGCCTGCGGAAGTGCTCGGCGAGGAAGGTCTGATCGGGTTCTCTTTGTTGCTGGCGTTACTGATCCCCACGGCCTCGGCCTTCTTACGGCTGCGCCGGCAGGCGCAACAGCGGCCCCAGTATGCCGAAGTGCTGGCCGCGAGCGGTGCGGCTGCTTTGTTTTGTTTCATCCTGTCGCTGAAAGAGGGGAGTCTGCTGGGCAACTTCCTGGTTTTCACGACGACGCTGCTGGCCGGCCGCGTGGCTCATTCCATTGGCCGGCAGCCCCAATCCGAAGCGCAGATCGAGCACGCATCGAGCTCGGCACGCCCGCCGGCGTTTGCCAACCTGTTGCGCTGAGCCGGCGCTCCATCGCCATCATCATCTCGTCATAAATAGCATGCAAATTGCGCCCCTTGCGCGTCCTTCACGGATAGGTCCATGAGACTGGCACGACTGGCGATACGATCTCTGCTGTCACGTTCACGGGCGACGCTTGAGCCAGGCCTTCCGTCCGCCGGCGGCGGCACGCCGGAAGACGTGTTTACGCAGGTGTATCGCGAAGGACTGTGGGGCCGAACCCTGCGTCGCAGGTTCTATTCGGGGCCTGGCAGTCACGACGCCGGTTTGATCCAACCGTATGTGGGCGCGGTGAGCGGATTTCTCAGCAGCTTGCCGGCTCGGCCGGCCGTCGTCGATCTGGGCTGCGGCGATTTCAATGTCGGACGTCGCATACGCAGCGCCTGCGGCAGCTACATTGCGTGCGACGTGGTTGCCGATCTCATCGCGTACAACCGCCGTCAGTTCGCTTCCCTGGATGTCGATTTCCGCTGCGTCGACATCGTCAAGGATCCGCTGCCAGCCGGCGATGTGGTGTTCATCCGCCAGGTTCTGCAGCATCTCAGCAATGAGCAGATCGCGAGCGTCGTCGCCAAGCTGCCGCAGTTTCGTTATCTCGTGCTCACCGAGCATCTGCCGGCGGGCCATGACTTTGTGCCGAACGCGGATCATCGCCACGGCTCGGGCATCCGGCTCGACGCCAACTCCGGCGTCGTGTTGACTGCACCGCCTTTCGAGCTGCGCACGCGAGCCCAGCAGATCATTCTGGATATTCCTAAATATGGCGGCCGTATCACCACCATCGTCTACGAGCTGGCCTGACGCGGCTGCGCGCACCGGCGCCGAGGCGTCGGCGTCGAGAAAGCTCAATCTCGGCTGCGGCACCGACATCCGTCCGGGCTGGGTCAATCTGGATCGTGCTGCGTTGCCCGGCGTGGACGTGGTGCACGACCTGGACCAGTTGCCGCTGCCATTCCATGACCAGCAGTTCGATCATGTGTGCGCCAAGGACGTTTTGGAGCACGTCGATTACCCGCGGCTGTTGCGCGAGATTCACCGCATCCTGCGCGTTGGCGGCACTCTTTACGTGCAGGTTCCGCATTTCACATCGGTGGACAACTACATCGACCCGACGCACCGTCAGCGCTTCTCCATCCGCACCTTCGACTTTTTCGTCGGCGCGGGCGCGCGCTCGTACTACTTCGATTTTTCCTTTGCCGCGATCGGCGAGCGCCGCTTGACGTTCTTTCGCGGGCCGCTGCTGTGGGACTATCTGCTCGAGCCGGTCGTCAACCTGCATTTCAAGCTGCAGAAGTATTACGAGCTGACGTTCCTGAGCCGGCTGTTTCCCGCTCAGAACATTGCGCTGACCCTGGTGAAGTAGATCGAGTATGCGCATCGGCATGCTGCTGCCATCGATCTTCGCGGTCGCCAATCCAGCGAACGGCGTTGCCGAGCAGGCGCGCCAGCAAGCTGCGGCGCTCGAGCGGCTAGGGCACACGGTCTTGCGCCTGAATCCCTGGGAGTGGCGTGACGAGCGCGAGCTCGACGTGCTGCATTTCTACGTCGGGGGCCTGCCTCTACAGGGCGTGACACGCGAACGTCGCCTGCACAAGCCCGGGTTGCTGGTGTTTTCGCCCATCATCGATTCGAATCAGCCGTTTGCTTTGTACCGCGCAGCTGCCTGGCTGGGCGGGCTGTCGCCGCGCTTTCCGTCGGCTCAGGGCGTGATGCGCGAGCAGGCGCGGGACAGCGATCTGGTGATCTGCCGATCGAGCCATGAGAGCGATCGCATGGTCTTCGGCCTGGGCGTGGCGCGTGAACGAACAGGCATCGTGCTGAATGGGTGCAATCCACCGCCGTTGGCCGCGCCTTGCGATCTCGAGGAACATCGGCGGCGACTCGGTCTGCCGGCGGAATTCGTGCTGCATATAAGTGCGTTCACTCAGCCTCGAAAGAATGTGCTGAGACTGGCAGCCGCGGCTGACGAGCTCGGTCTGCCACTGGTAATCGCGGGACGCTCGTCACCCGGCGCCATTCTCGACACGCTGGAGCGCACAGCACGTCGCAGCGGGCGACTGCACCTGCTTGGCTTCGTCGACGCTCAAACGCGGGACGCGCTGTACAGCCTGTGCCGCGTGTTTTGCCTGCCCAGCATTCATGAAGGAACCGGGCTGGTTGCGCTGGAGGCCGCTGCGCGGGGCGCGAATCTGGTGATCACAAAGAACGGCGGGCCGCCCGATTATTTTCTGAGGCACGCTGACTACGTCGATCCGTACCGGCCGGACGACATCAAACGCGCGCTGCTGCAGGCGTGGAATCGGCCCAGGAGCGCACAACTGCGCGAGCACATCCTCGAGCATTTGACGTGGGACGCATCGGCTCGCTCGCTCACAGCGTTGTATCGAGAGCATCTGGAGGGGTTGAAGTCGAGGCGGTCCTCACGTCGCTCATCCAGCGCGGCTGTACCGACCTGACGGCCGTCGCGGGCGCCGTCCAAAGCCATGACATCTCGCAGTGCCATCGACGGCATGACTTGGGTTTTCGCCAGCAACACGCTGGCGCGCCTGGTGACCGTGGCAGGCCAGGTCGTGGTCGGCTGGCTGCTGGTGCCTGAGGACTTCGGCATCTATGCGCTCGCGCTGTCCATGTCCGCGATGATCACGGCTCTGCGCAATGGCGGCATTGGCCAGATCATGATCCAACGAGCCGAGGAGCTGCACGCGAAGGTGCGCCTGTATCGCAACTATTCGCTGGCGATAAACGCACTCGGCACGCTGATTCTGCTGGCGATGGCGGCGCCGGCGTTCGGCGAACGCACTTCGCTCGCTCTGGTGCTGACCGGCATCGCGCTGTCGCTGCCGTTGAGTGCGCCGTCGCTCATCTATCGTTCCCGGCTGATCGTCGATCGCAACTTCCGGGCCGTGGCGAGCATGACGCTGTGGTCGACCCTGCTGTGGCACGCGAGCATTGCGCTGCTGGCATTTGCCGGGCTCGGCCCGGTGAGTTTCGCCATCGCGCCGCTGCTGCAAGCCAGCTATGAGAGCATCGCCGGCCGACGTTATGCGGGCGCACTGCCGGTCGATCCACCTGCACACAAGACGCAGTGGCGTGATTATTTCCTGCTGTTTGCGGACACGCGCTGGATCATGCTGAGCTCCGCCGCGCTGGCGCTGGCGACCAACGGCGTGTACTTCGCAGTCAGCGCGCTGACCGATACCAGAACGGTCGGCATCTTCTTCTTTGCCTTCCAGTTGGTGCTGGCCCTCAGCATGCCGGTTTACAGCGCCATCGAGACAGTGCTGCCGACGGTGCTCAGCAGCTTGAACCGCGACCGGTCGCAACAGGTGGTGCTGTATGCACGCGTCGTTCGCGGCATCGCTGTCGCGGGCATTCCGTTCTCGATTGTCTGTGCGCTGTTGCTGCCGTGGCTCATGAACCTGGTCTGGCGCGGCAAGTGGGACATCGCCGCGCCGGCCGCGCAGATTCTCGTCACGTGCATTCCCGTCTGGCTGATCGTGAACGCCGGCCGCGCACTGATCGATGCCCGGGGACTGTGGCGTGTGCGTTTCTGGGTGCTGAGCGCCTATGCAGTCGGCGGCATCGCCGTGGCGGCGGTGGCCTCGCGTTACCACGGCACTGTCGAGTCGATCGCTATTGCGCTCGCTGTCTTCTATGCACTTTTTGTCGCGGTGTTTGTGATGATTCAGACGCGACTCGGCGTTCCCTGGCGCAGCATCCTGCTGGTGCTATCGGTTGCGGCCGCGATCAGCATCG
The DNA here is from genome assembly GCF_009932555.1 of Steroidobacter agaridevorans. Lineage (GTDB taxonomy): Bacteria > Pseudomonadota > Gammaproteobacteria > Steroidobacterales > Steroidobacteraceae > Steroidobacter > Steroidobacter agaridevorans. The sequence continues at coordinate 759,683 of NZ_BLJO01000002.1, read as the reverse complement.
CCGCGTTGCTGTTGGCGCTGGGAATCGCCGGCACATCGGCAGTGGCCGTGATGCTGCTCTTTGTGGGACTGGCGGTGGTCGGCAATCTGCTGTTACGGCACACGTGGCAGGACATCTTCTTGACGGTTTCGACCTATCGTCGCTGAGCTGCCGGCGCTCAGCATTGCCTCGCTCAGCAAACGTGCCTGAACGCGAGGATGATAGCGTTCGCGTATCGCAGCGAGGCAGGCTTCGCGCGTCTCTGGGCTGACCGCGGCCGTTGCGGTCCATGCAACGATGGCTGCCGCCAGCGCCTCGACGGAATCCTTCGATACCAGCGCACCCGTCACTCCGGGAACGATCGCTTCGAATTCGGGCATCTGTTGTTTGGCTTCGTCGTGCGTGATGACCGGCACGCCATACCCCAAGCTATGCATGCACGTCAGCCCGACGTTGCCAGGTGAAACGGTGACATTGGCGCATGCGAAATATCGCGTCAGCGTCGCCTCGTCGTAACAAGGTCCAACGAAAGCCGCAGCTACGCCACATTCGGCGGCGAGCTGCTCGAGGGAGCCCTTTTCCGGGCCATCTCCAACGATCAGCAGTCGCAGGTCGGGCCGGCTCCGGCGCGCGAGCGCGCAGGCATGGATCAGCAAGTCGAAACGTTTGACAGATGTCAGACGCGCCGTGGCCATGACCACCGGCGCGTCCTCGACGCCGAACAACTGTCGACGAATGCTGTAGATATCGGCCTCTGAAATGCTCGCGCGGAGTGCCTGCTGCTGGTCGAAATCCAGGCTGTTGAAGATGACGTGCAGACGGTTCGGATCGAATCCCGCAGCGATGCCGAGCCGCTTGCCATGCTCGCCATACAGGAGCAGTCCGTTGGCCAGGCGATAAAACAACACGCGCACGAGCCGCTTCAGGCCGCGGTCGGGGCGCGTCCAGCCATGAGTCCAGAACAGAACACGGCGGCCTCTGGCGCGAGCGATGCATGCAGCCACCCAGGTCGACAGCCACGACGCGTCGCCCATGAATACGTAAACGTCGAATCTTCCCGTGGCGGCCTCGGTGACCGCGCCGGTTTGCCAGGTCGCACGAAACATCGGTCGGCAGGCGGTCCTGTGAAATCTCGGATGCGTGGCGAGATCGAGGACTGGAATCGCCTGGCCGCCGGCATCCGTATCGGCGAACAGATGCAGCTCCAGCGCCGGAATATTTTCCAGTTCGCGCAGTAAGGCCTGCCGATAGTGCGCAACGATGTTCTGGAACAGCGCAACCCGGATCGGTCGTGTGCTGGATCGCATGGGCGGAAGCGGAGAGGGAAGAGCGCGCGGATGCTGCGCTACCGGCGGAAAGTCGTCAACGACATTAAATGGTAACAGTGTTGGGATACCAAGGCGGCTGGTTTGCCAAGAAACAAATCGATCCCGTGGATTCCATGTTTCTGAACGCGTCCGGCGCGACGACGTCTCATCCGAGCGAGGAGGGGCCGCTTACGCGCCTGGATGATTACGATCGGCGCGGCTATTCGCCCCAGGCTTCCATCGCACGACGCGTGGCCTGGTACGTCGTGCATGCGTTGTTTTTCGATTCGTGCCTATTGCCGGTGTCGGCGCCGAAGGTATGGTTGCTGCGTGCATTCGGCGCGCGCATGGGCCGGAGAATCGTCATCAAGCCGCGCGTGCGCATCAAATATCCCTGGCTGCTGTCGGTGGGCGACTTCGCATGGATCGGAGAAGGCTCGTGGATCGACAATCTTGCGAAAGTCACCATCGGCGCGCACGCCTGCGTTTCGCAGGATGCCTATCTGCTGACCGGGAACCATGACTATCGCGACCTGCGTTTCGGCTTGATCACGGCGCCCATCCAACTCGAAGACGGGGCTTGGGTCGGGGCCCGCGCGATCGTGTGCCCGGGTGTGACTCTCAAAAGAATGAGTGTGCTGACCGCGGGCAGCATCCTGACAGCCACGACCGAGGAGTATGGAATCTATCGTGGCAATCCAGCAGCGCTCGTCAAGCGACGCAGCCTGCGCGGCGAACGGATCTAACCGAGATGCGCATCGCTCATCTGATTACCTCGCTCGATCCGGCTCAAGGCGGTCCGCCCGCCGTCGCGACTCGCCTGGCGAGCGCACAGGCAAGCCACGCAGCGGCCGTCACGTTGCTTGCCTCTCATCCCCAAGCGCGATTCGACGATGTCCGTAAGAGCCTGGCGCAAGTGCGCGGCATGGATCGGGTTGCTGTGGCTTTCACCTCGCCCGGTCGGGATGCGATCAGTGTGCTGCGCGAATCGAATATCGATGTGCTCCACGTTCACGGGCTCTGGCAACCGCAATTGTTGTTCGCGCTGCGCTGGGCGGACCGCAATGGCTTGCCTTTCGTCATCACCCCGCACGGGATGCTCTCGGCCTTCAGCCTGAGCCAGAAGCCGGTACGCAAACGGCTGGCGCTGGCCCTGGGGTGGCGCAAGCTGCTGGGACGGGCCAGTTATCTGCACGTGTTGAATGACATCGAAGCGGCGGATCTCGGGAAAGTCACAGCACCAGTGCGATTGGCAGTGCTGCCGAACGGGATCGACACGGCGGAGTTTCAGACGCAACTGGGGGAGGAGCCAATCCGTGAGCTGACCGCCGGGCGTCGTTATGTGCTGTTTCTGGCGCGCTTGCATCACATCAAGGCGCCGGATCTCGCGGTGGATGCGTTTGCCACCGTGGCGCAGGCTTTTCCTGACGTGGACCTGATCGTCGCCGGCCCGGACGGCGGCGAACGTGACAATGTTTTCGAGAGAGTGGCGCGACTTGGACTCGGCGCTCGCGTGAAGGTTGTCGGCGCGATCTATGGCGCCGCCAAGGTAGCTCTGCTGCAGAATGCGATTTGTGTCATTCAGCCGAGCCGTCACGAGGCTCAGAGCATCACATTGCTCGAGGCATTGGCTGCGGGCGCGCCGCTGATCGTGACCCCTGAATGTAACTTTCCGGAAGCGCAGGCCGCGGGTGCGGCCATCGTGGCGCCCGGCGTGCCCGACAGGCTCGGCGAGGCGATGAGGGCAATGCTGTCCGATGCGCAGATGCGGGCGGCCAGCGCCGAGCGGGGACGAGCGCTGGTGGCGGAGAAATACCAGTGGTCTCACATCGGCAGGCGCTTTGTCGACTTGTATCGATCCTGCGTGCCGGCCCGCAGCGCCAGCTTCACCGCCGCTTAGTCTTTGGACTGTCACACACCCACCATACCCTTCGCGATCTCACAAACGAACAATTCTGGCCGAACGGCAGATGAGTACAGTACTTCGAGCGTCAGCGGCGCCGGACCGGCCGGCCGCCACCCCCTGGCTGTATGCCTGGGTCGCCCTGGCCATGGTCGCCGTGATCACGGCGGCCATGATGCAGACCGGCATCGATCACATGATCGCCACGTGGCTGGAGCGCGAAGAGTACAGCCACGCGTTGCTGATTCCGGTGATCTCGGCGTATTTGCTGTGGCAACGTCGGGGCGAGCTGGCGCGTCTGGAGTTCAACGGCTCGTGGGGCGGCGTCGCACTCGTCGTGTTCGGCGCGCTGTTGCAGATCGCCGGCGTGCTGGCAACGGTCGACGTGGTACAGCAGTACGGTCTGCTGCTGGCGATCTACGGCCTGGTGGTGGCGTTGATCGGCGTGCGCTCGGCGATGAACTTGTGGGCGCCGCTGCTGTTGCTGGCATTGATGGTTCCTTTGCCCGAGTTTCTGCTGCAGAACTTCTCCGCGCAGCTGCAGCTGATCTCTTCGCAGATCGGCGTTTGGTTCATTCGCCTGTTCGACATCAGCGTGTTCGTCGAAGGCAACGTCATCGACCTCGGCGGCTACAAGCTGCAGGTGGCCGAGGCCTGCGATGGTCTGCGCTATCTGTTCCCGCTGATGACCATGGGCTTCATCATGGCCTATATGTTCAAGGTCGAGATGTGGAAGCGCTGGCTGTTGTTCGTTTCCAGCATTCCCGTGACCATTCTCATGAACAGCTTCCGCATCGGCACCATCGGGGTGATGGTGGAGCATTGGGGCCACAAGATGGCGGAAGGCTTCCTGCACGACTTCCAGGGCTGGGCGGTGTTCATGACCAGCGCCGGCGTGTTGCTGCTGGAGATGATGCTGCTCGCCAGGATCGGCAAGAATCGTCGTCCGTGGCGCGAGGTGTTCGGGTTGGACGAAGCCGAGCCCATCGATAGCAGCGCGCCGCCGGTTCATCGCGCCGCGCCGGCATCCTTCATCGTAAGTACGGTGATCGTCAGTGCCTTCGCGGCTGGCGTGATGCTGGCGCCGGAACGCGCCGAGGCTATTCCGAAGCGCGAATCGTTCTTCGCGTTCCCGAATCAAGTCGAGTCCTGGACCGGCAAGCGCAGCGCGATGGAACAGATCTTCCTGGACCAGCTCAAGCTGGATGACTACATCATCTCGGATTACATGCGCGGCGGCCGTGAGGCCGTGAACTTCTATGTGGCGTGGTACGACTCGCAACGTGCCGGCAGCTCGGCACATTCGCCGCGCTCATGCCTGCCCGGCGGCGGTTGGCGTATGACCGAGTTCGATGAGGTCGAGGTGGCTGGTGTGCAAGTGGCCGGCAAGCCGCTGCGCGCGAACCGGGTGCAGATCGAGCTCGGCAGCCGCAAACAGCTGGTGTATTACTGGTTCCAGCAGCGTGGCCGCGTCATCACCAATGAATATCTGGTGAAGTGGTACTTGTTCCTCGACTCGCTCACCCGTCAGCGCACCGATGGAGCGCTGGTGCGCCTGGTGACGCCGTTGGCGATCGGCGAGCCCGTGCAGAACGGCGATCGCCGACTGGTCGAGTTCGCGGGCCAGGTCGCACCGCGCCTCGAGCGCTATATTCCCGACTGAGGCCCCAATGGACCTGATGCTGGGCTTCCTGCTGGCGATGAGCGTCACGATGGCGCTCATCCCGCCGCTGATGCAGGCGGCCGCACGCTGGCGCTTTCTCGACGCACCGGAAGCCCGCAAGGTGCACACGACGCCCGTGCCGAGGGTGGGCGGCATCGCGATGGCGGCCGGCACGCTGCTGGCTTTGTTACTTTCCGGCGAGTTCGCACAGCCCATGCCGGCTTATCTCGCCGGCGTGCTGGTGCTGCTGTTGTTCGGCGTTTGGGACGACCGGGTGACCTTGAGCGCCGGCCCGAAGCTGCTCGGTCAGATCATCGCGGTGTTGCTGATCATGCAGTGGGGCGATGTGACCATCTCCACCGTGACCCTGGCGGAGCGGTACGAGCTGCCGGGCGCCATCGCGTGGCCGCTGACGTTCGTGTTCCTGATCGGCGTGACCAATGCCATCAATCTCGCTGACGGCCTCGACGGACTGGCGGGCGGCACCACGTTGCTGTCACTGTCCGCGCTGGCATTGCTGGCATTTACTTCGGGCACGCCGTTCGTAGGCGTGGTAGCCATCGTCATCGTCGGCGCGATCCTCGGCTTCCTTCGCTACAACACGCATCCGGCGCGCGTGTTCATGGGCGATGGCGGTAGCCAGATCCTCGGCTTCTCGGTCGCCGTGCTCGCAGTGGTGCTCACGCAGGACGAAACGACGCCGCTCAGCTCCGCGCTGCCGTTGCTGTTGCTCGGCATTCCCATCATCGACACGCTGATGGTGATGACGCAACGGATGCTCGAAGGCCGGTCGCCGCTGCAGGCGGATCGCAATCACATCCATCACCGTTTGCTCGCGCTCGGCTTCGATCATCACGAGGCGGTGATGGGCATTTATCTGCTGCAGGCCTGCCTGTTCGTCACCGCCTGGTATCTGCGCTACGAATCCGACTTCACCATCGTCGCCTCGTTCGCCGGTGTGTCGTTGCTCGTCATCGGCTCGTTGCAGCTGGCGACGGCGTTGGGCTGGCGGTGGCGCCCGGTGAGCCGCAATGGCAACGGCAGTTCGTCGCAGCTGGGCCGATTCGTCGTCTGGCTGCGTGCGCCAGCGCGTTTGCCACGCTGGGCGCTGCTCTTCATCGCAGCCGCCGTCGCTGTATATCTTTTTTCGGTGGGCCTCGAGAGTCCGCCGCCCAGCAGTGACGTGCAAATCATGGCGGCGATCGTTGCGGTCGTCACCGCGGGCTCGATGGCCATGCGCTGGCGGGAGGCGGACTCGGGCTGGATGTTGAAGGGCGCCGCGTTCCTCGCGCTGGTGATGGCCGTGTATTTCGATCGTCAGACAACGACATTCCTGGATCGGCGCGCGACGCTGCAGGTGGTGTTGTTTGCAGCACTGGTGACTGCAATCGTCATACGTTTCCGGCTCGCGAGCGACCGGCGCTTCCGGGTCACGCCATTGGACATATTGGTCGTTTTTATTGCAGTGGCCGTGCCCAATCTGCCGGGCTCGGTGGTGAGCTCGGCGACCGTCGGCGAGAGCATCGCGAAGCTGGTGGTGCTGATGTATGGCGTGGAAACATTATTCAGCGCGTCCGCGCACTGGTGGCGGCTGCCCAGCCTGGTGGCGCTGGGCTATCTCGCGGCGTGCTCGCTGCACGGCTGGCTTTGAAACATTGCTCGCGCCGCTTGCAACGGCGCTGTCATCGGACCGTCAACTCCCGCGCATACGCTCGTCACCCAAGCTCAGACGCTGCGCCAGGTCACATCCTGCGCAGTCAAAATTCAAATATCGGTGCGACGTGAAGAAGACTCTCAGCAAACTGGTGAGTGCCGCGGTGATCGTGAGCCTGATGGCCGGCTGCGGCGGGGCCGAGCAGCGCAAGGCTCGTTATGTGGAAAAGGGCGAAAGCTATCTCGCCGAGCGCAACTACGAAAAGGCGCGTGTCGAATTCCGTAACGCTTTGCAGATCGAGCCCAACGACGTCAACGCCCGCTATCAGCTGGGCCGCATCGCGGAGAAGCTCGGCAATCCGCGTGAAGCCGTCGGGCATTATCAAGCGGCCATCGACCAGGATCCCAATCATACGGATTCGCGGGCGGCGCTGGGGCGCTTGTTCCTGCTCGGTGGCGTGCCCGACCGCGCGATGGAATTGGTGACACCCGGTTTGACCCAGAATCCTCAGAGCGCGCCTTTGCTGACCGTGCGAGGCGCGGCGAAGGCGCAGCTTGGCGATGTGCCGGGCGCGTTCGAAGACGCTGAAGCGGCGGCGAAGCTGGCGCCCAACGACGAATATGCGATTGCGCTGCTTGCGTCGTTGTATCGACAGAATGCCCGCAGCGACAAGGCCATCGAAATCGTCACCGCGGGCATCGAGCGCGTGCCGGAGAGCGTCGACCTGCGCGTCGTGCTCGCCGATTTGCTGCTTGCTCACAAACAGATGCCCGAGGCCGAGGCGCAGTTGCGCAAGGTCATCGAGATGCAGCCCGAGGACCTCTCGCATCGCTACCGGCTGGCCCGCTTCCACATGCTCACCAAGAACCTGGTGGCCGCCGAACAGACGATGCGCGACGCCATCAGTGCCAAGCCCGACAGCGTCGAAGCGAAGGCGGCACTCGCAGACCTGCTCGCATCGAATGGCAGCGCCGACAAGGCCGAGGTGGAGCTGAAGAAGTTCGCCGACGAGGAAAAGGACGGCGCGCAGATGCAACTCGCGCTCGCCCGGTTCTACGAGTCACAGCGCAAGATCGACGATGCTCAGCGCGTCTACGGCGAAATCGTCAAGGAACAGGAGACCAAGCCCGACGGCCTGGTGGCCCGCAACCGGCTCGCGACTCTGCTGCTCGCGAAGCAGGATGTGAAGGGCGCATCGACGCTCATCGAAGAAGTGCTCAAGGAAAACCCTCGCGACAATGACGCGCTGGCCCTGCGCGGCAATATGGCGTTGGCGCGCGGCGATGCGCCGGCGGCGATTGCGGACCTGCGCTCGGTGCTGCGCGATCAGCCGAACTCGGCGCCCATCCTGCGAGCCCTGGCTCGGGCTCACTTGCAGAACAGCGAGCCGGCGCTTGCGGAAGAAACATTGCGATCGGCGGTGCAGTCCAATCCTGGCGACAAAACCGTGCGGCTGGAGCTGGCGCAGCTGTTGACCCAGTCGGGGCGGGGCGAGCAGGCGCGCCCGGTGCTCGAGCAACTGGTGAAAGAGTCGCCGAGCGATGTATCGGTGATGGAGTCGTTGTTCCGCGTGCAGGCACAGCTCAAGGATCTGACGGCGGCTCGCGCTACGGCGGAAAATATCAAACAGGCGCGTGCGGATCTGCCGCTGGGCTGGTATCTGGAAGGCGCGGTCAGCGAGGCGGAGAAGAAATACGACGCCGCCGCCACTGCCTATGAGCGTGCGTTGGAGATTCAACCCAGCGCCGGTGAGCCGTTGACCGCACTGGTGCGCGTCGATGCAGCTCGCAAGCAGCTGCCACAGGCGTTCGCTCGATTGGACAAAGTCATCGCGCAGCAGCCGGACAATGTCATCGCTCGCAATTTGAAGGGCGAGCTGCTGGCGACGCGTGGCGAGCTGGATGCCGCCGCTGCTGCATTCGACGAAGCCATCGCGAAGGCGCCGCAATGGTGGATGCCGTATCGAGGCCTCGCTCTGTCGCATTTGGCGGGCAAGCGCAACGATCAAGCCATCAAGGCGCTCGAAGATGGCTTCGCGAAAACCGGCGCCGCCGCGCTGGGCACCGACCTGGCCGCGCTCTATGAGCGCCTCGATCGACCCGATGACGCCATTCGAATCTACGAAGGCATGGTGACGCGCGAGCCGAATTCCGTCGCGGCCGCCAACAATCTGGCGATGCTGCTGGTGAGCTATCGCACCGATCCTTCCAGCCTGGAGCGTGCCGCGGAGCTGACGGGCAAGCTCGACAATGTCAGCGAGCCGTCCATTCTGAATACGCGCGGCTGGGTGAAATTCAAGCGCGGCGAGTTCCAGGAATCGTTGGCCCTGTTGCAGCAGGCGGTGGACAAGTCGCCGGAATCGCCGCTGATGCGCTATCACCTCGGCATGGCGCAGCTCAAGACCGGCGATCGCGCGTCGGCGCAGAAGAATCTCGAAGCCGCGGTCAGCTCGGGCCGTCAGTTCCACGGCTCGAAGGATGCGCAGGCGGCGCTCGATCAAATGAAAGCGGCCGGCTAAGGAAGATAGAACTTCAATTTCGGGACGCGGCTCGCGCCGCGTGGGGAGCGGTTGTGTTTAGAAAAACGATTGTGGCGCTGGCCGCGTGGCTGGCGTCGGGTGTCGGCTTGCCGGCGTGGTCGGCGACAGTGTTGGAAACATCGGAAGTGCTGGCCGCGAATGCCGCAGCCGCCGCACAGTTGCCGCCGACCTATGAGTTCACGTTGACCGCCGCGGGCAACTACGTCGTGACCTTGAAGGATCTCGGCGTGATGCCGGGACTGCCGGTCGATCCAACCAATCTCAATGTGCCGGTCCTGCAGTCGTTGCAAGTGCTGGTGACGCGAGACTTGCAGGCTGTGGCTGAGCTCGAGATCGATTATCCGACCGAACCGAACATCGCGCAGCTGCCGGAAACGCAGGTGTTCGCCGGGACACCGGGCACCTATCGCGTGCACGTGTTGGGCGCTGCTTCGGATGCGGGCGTCGGCCTGTTCAGCGTCGACGTGGCTCCATCCGGTGGCGGCGCGCCCCTCTTTCAAGTGGCCGATGAGATCGCGATTCAGAGCGGTCCGGCGCCGGAGCAAACGGTGTTGCAGACTTCATTCACCGTGACTCAGGCCGGCGCCTATCGGGTGCGTGCGTTGGATCGCTCGTTTCCTGCGCCGCTGGTCGAGAGGAATGTGCTGGTGCTGCAGACCTCGCCGACCGTCGGCGTCGTTGTAAGCAATCAGGGGGCATTCAGCACGGCTGACGTGGGCACGTTCAATGCGACGGCCGGCGCCACTTACGACTTGATCGTCATTGCATCCAGTTCCGGCGCGGATGCGGCGGGGTTGTATGGCGTGAGCGTGCAGGGTGGACCTTCGGATGCGGTGATTTATCGAAGTGAAAATGCGGTCGGCAGCTTGCCGCGCGCACGCACGTTGAGCATTGCCAGTGCCGGGGCGCACACCCTTACGTTGGCGGATCTGGAATTTCCAGAGGCCCTCACTTCGTTCTCGGCTGCAGTGATCCAGAACGAAACCTTCGTCGGCAGCACGACCGGCACGACGGCAGCAAACTTGACGCTGAGCGCAGGTCCGGCGCAGTTGTTTGTATATGCGGTGACGCCGACCGTTGGCGCTGCGTCAGTCACGTTGGGGCAAGGCGCGCAGGTCGAGTACGCAGATGTTCACATCGCCGATGCCTCGCCCGAAGCGTCGACGCCGGCGATTTATTCCTTCTCGCCGTCGGAGGCCGTTGCCGCCGGCAACTACATGCTCACGCTCGCGGACTTGCGCTTTCCTACGCAGCTTACCGACCTGCGGGCCGCGGTGGTGCAGGGTGCGACAGTCGTTCATCAGCTCGATGAAGCAGGCAGCGAGCCTGTGACCTTGCAGACCGGCCGGATGCGTGTGCTGGTTGCCGCGACTCCACCGCCAGTGTCTGGCACGACGCCGGGCAATGGTTTGTTTGCACTGACCCTGACCACTCAGCCGGGCAATGCGACGGTGATCGAGAGCACGCAGGGCGTCGGCGGCTTGTTCACCGCCCGAGTCGTCACGTTGCCCGCCGCCGGTCGCTACGATGTGACTTTGAAAGACTTCGCGTTTCCCGAGCGGCTGCGGACCAGCTGGCTGGCCGTCACTCGAGGCACCACGCTGGTGGGGCAAGTGATCGGCAGCAGCGCCATTCAGAACCTGCAGCTCGAAGCCGGCCTGCACGTGTTGAATTTCCTCGGTCAGCCGGCGGCGGATGCGAATTACGGAACCTTCGGCATGAAGGTCGCCGACTCCGTGGCTCCGCCGGTCGTGACTCTGGCAGCCTCGCCGACTTCGGTGACGTCGGGTCAAACCACCACGCTGACGTGGTCGGCAACCGGTGCGACCTCCTGCTCGGCGGCCGGTGGCTGGAGCGGTAGCAAGGCGCTTACCGGGCCCGAGACGAGCGTCGCTCTCACGGCGAATACGACTTTCGAGATCGAGTGCGTGGGCCCGGGCGGCCGGGATGATGCGTCCGTCACTGTCACGGTGAACGCGGCGGCGCTCCGTCGAGGCGGTGGCGGCGCCATGGATCCGCTGCTGCTCGTTTCTCTGCTGGCATTGCTGAGCTTGGCGACGGCACGCAGACGCTCTATCCTGCGCTGACCGTTCAGCGAACCGGGGACCGCAATGGCGAAGAAAAAGAGCGTCGGTGAGCTGCAGCGTCGTACGCTGAATGCACGCAAGCGGGCCGAGCTGGCGAAACAGGAAGCGCGCGATGCGAAGGCCCGGGCTCGCGAAGCCCGCCGCCTGTTCAAGGAAGCGAAGAAGGTTGCCAAGAAGGCGCGTGCCGAGCTCGAGGGCTTGAGCAAAAAATTGAAGAAATTGCTCGGGCCCGATGCGTCCCTCAAAGGCTCGCGGAAGAAGCGGGCCGCGTGAGCTCGCCGCCACGGCGATCGCTCAGGTCCAGAGACGTCGGCTTCGCGCGCCGCTGACGCCGTCTGATCCGTAGCCTCTCATTGTGACCGGCTCGTAACACCAGGTCCTGCCACTCGTCCTTCGTCATGGGCCGGACGAATTGCAGAGGCGAGCGGATCAGGTCTTTCATGTCTGCGCCTGCGAGACGGATCAGCGAAGAGGGGCCATTCAACCGCCTCAACGTGACATCGACATTGCAGGGCTATTGCAAGCTGGCGCTCAGCTCGTCGAGCGCAACGCGTGACGCTGCAATTTTCCGGTCGCGGTCTTCGGCAGCGAGCTGCGAAATTCGATGGCGCGCGGGTATTTGTATGGCGCGATGGTTTGCTTCACGAACGCTTGCAATGTTTGCACGAGCTCCGACGAGCCGTCGTTGCCGTCGTGAAGCACGATGAATGCCTTGACGAGCTGACCGCGCGCTTCGTCCGGCACGCCGACCACGGCGCATTCTTTGACTGCGGGATGTTCCAGGAGCGCCGCTTCCACTTCCGGCCCGGCGATGTTGTAGCCGGCGGAAATGATCATGTCGTCGGCGCGCGCTTCGAAATGGAAATAGCCGTCCTCGTCCTGTGAATACAGATCGCCGGTGACATTCCATCCTTCAAACACGTAATCATGCTGGCGCGGGTCGTCGAGATAGCGGCATCCGGTCGGACCCTTCACGGCGAGGCGACCGACTTTGCCCGGTGGCAAAGGCAGACCATCGGTGTCGAGGATGCACGCCTGATAGCCGGGCAGCGGCTTGCCCGTGGTGCCCGGATGAATCTGATCGCCTTTGGCGGAAATAAAGATATGGATCAGCTCGGTGGCGCCGATGCCATCGATCAGGCGAATGCCAGTCGCTGCGAACCACGCATCCGACGTTGCCTTGGGTAACGCCTCGCCCGCGGACACGCAGCGCTTCAGGCTGGAAATATCGAACTTGCTCAACAGCGGTAGCAACGATCGATACGCTGTCGGCGATGTGAACAATGCGCTCGCCCGGAAACGTTGCACAGCCGCCAGCAGGTTCTCGCCGCTCGGCTGTTCGACGAGGACACTCGCCGCGCGCCTGCCCAATGGGAAAACCAGCAGGGCTCCCAATCCAAACGTGAAGCCGAGCGGTGGACTGCCGACATAGATGTCCTCGGGTGAAGTCTCGAGCAGATGGCCGGCGACGATCTCGCGCATCGCGAGCACATCGCGATGAAAATGCATGGTGGCCTTCGGCGTGCCTGTCGTTCCAGACGTGAATGCGAGCAAACAAACGTCGTCACGGGCAGTGTCGACATTGGCGAATGTCGAAGCCTGCCCGTTCATCATTTTCTCCAGCTGGCCACCCCCGAATTGCACGATCTTGCGCAGGCGTCCGCCGAGTTGCGCGGCCTGCTGCAGCTCCTGTGCGAAACGTGAGTCGCACAGGGCATGGTCGATTTGCGCGCGCTCGGCGATGACCGACAGCTCGTGCGCGCGGAGCAAAGGCATGGTTGTCACGGCGATCGCGCCGGCTTTCATCACGGCCAGCCAGCAGGCGACCAACGTGGGATTGTTCGGGCCTCGCAGCAGCACGCGATTGCCGGGCACGATGCCCATCTCGTTCACCAGCACATTGGCAATGCGATTGCTGCGCTCGAGCAGCTCTGCGTAGGTCCAAACGCCGCTGTCGGCGTAGAGCGCGACGCGGTTGCCATGCCCTTCGCGGACGGCATCGTCGATCAGCACGACGCCGCAATTGAGATGTTCGGGATACTGCAGCTCGGGCAGGTCGAAACGAAACTCCGGCCACAAGTGCGGCGGCGGCAATCGCTCATTCGCAAAGCCATCCACATGGGAGGTGTACGGCATGCGAAAGGACTCGGCGAACATCATGTCACCGCGGCGCGAACGGCATAACGCGGATCTGCCCAGCAGCCGCTATGGACTACATCGGCAACTGTGTAGGCGGCGTCCCAGACATCCTGGTAGCGAAGATACAAAGGCGTGAAGCCGAAGCGCAGCAGATCCGGTGCACGGAAGTCGCCAATCACGCCGCGTTCGATCAGCGCCTGCATGATTGCGTAGCCTTCGGGATGCGAGAAGGAAACATGACTGCCGCGATCGTTCACGTTCGCCGGACTGACCAGTTGCAGCGACGGGCAGATGTCGGCGAGGAGATCGACGAACAACTCGCTCAGCCAGCGCGACTTCTGCACGATGTCCTGCATCCGGCTGCGCAACATCAGATCGACGCCGACCTCCAGGCTCAGTACGCCAAGAATCGACGGCGTGCCGCACAGGAAACGACGGATGCCGTTGGCCGGCTCGTAGTTGTCGATGAATTCGAACGGGCGGTTGTGACCCATCCAACCCTTGAGCGGCGAGGTGAGCTGGTCCTGCAGCCGTTGCGAGACGAACAAAAACGCCGGCGCGCCCGGCCCGCCATTCAGATATTTGTAGCCGCACCCCACGGCCATGTCGGCTTCACAGCCGTTCAGATCGACCTCGATCGCGCCGACGCTATGACTCAAATCCCAGATCACCAGCGCGCCATGCTCGTGAGCCTTGGCAGTGATGGCTCGCATGTCGTGAATGGCGGCGGTTTTGTAGTGGACATGCGTGAGCATGACCACCGCGGTGTTCGCATCGATGGCGTCGATGATGCGCTCGGCCGGTTCCAGCCGCAGTTGTAACGGACAACTGCGAGTGCCGATGGCGCCTTCGGCCATGTACAGATCGGTGGGGAAGTTGCCGGGCTCGGAGAGCACCACGCAGCGGTCCGGGCGGGCGGCGAGCGCCGCGCCCAGCAGCTTGAACAAGTTGACGGAGGTGGAGTCGGCCACGACGACCTCACCGCTGCGTGCGCCGATCAATCGGGCGATCTTGTCGCCCACGCGCAAAGGCGCGTCGATCCAGTGATGCTCGTTCCAGCTGCGGATCAGGCCCTGGCCCCATTCCTTGGCGACCACTTCCTCGATCCGGCCGCGGGTGGCCTTGGGCAGCGGACCGAGCGAGTTGCCGTCCATATAAATGATGCCGCCCGGTAGCTCGAACTCCTCGCGACGGTGGCGTAACGGGTCTTCCTGGTCCCACCGGCGGATCGCCGGGTAGGTAATCGCATCTCGTCGCTCGAAGGTCGTGATCTTGTCGAATTTTCGATGCATCTGGCGGACCCCTGTGCCTGTCGGAAAGTGTCGGCCCAAGGCCGCCGGACATTGTTCCGAAAGGCGGGTCTTGCCATGCGCCGTAAAGAACGATAGTAGTGTCGATACCCCGATTCGGAGGAAAATGTCCCGATGCTGGACAAGACAGAGACCACTATCCTGAAATTGCTCGAAGACGACGGACGGCTCTCGTACGCCGAGCTGGGCGAGAAGGTCGGGTTGTCGAAGAGTCCGTGCTGGTCCCGAGTGCGGGAGTTGGAGCGTCAGGGCGTCATCCGGCGTTATCGGGCGGAGATCGACGCCGCGGCGGTCGGGTTGGATTTACATGCCTTCGTGCAAGTGACCATCAACCCGACGCGGCATACCGATTTCGAGGCGGCAGTGAATCGGCACCCGTCGGTGTTGGAGTGCTTCACGACGGCGGGGCAGGCGGACTACCTGCTGCATGTCCTGGTGCGTGGCATCGGCGAACTGGATGAATTGCTCCGGGCGCAGATCTCGCGGCTGCCCGGTGTGCAACGATTGGAAACGACGGTCTGCATGAAGACCATCAAGCATCGCGGCTCGGTGATGGCCTGCCTGCGGTGAGCGACGAAAGTAAAGTTACAAAGGTTCAAGGAGTCAGTCATGGTCGGCGGCGTCAGTGCAGTGGTCCTCATCAAGGCCGAAACTTCCAGTGTCAACGAGCTCGCGCAAAAGCTCGTCGAGCTCAAAGGCGTCGCCGAAGTGTTCTCGGTGGCGGGGCAGTACGATCTCGTCGCCATCGTGCGCGTCAAGGAAAACGAGCAGCTGGCCGAGGTGGTCAGCGACAAGATGCGCAAGCTGCCCGGCGTGCAGTTGACCGAGACGATGATCGCGTTCCGTGTGTTCACGAAGGCTGCGGTCGAAGGGATGTTCGATCTCGGCAGCTGACCCTCGGCAGCTGACAAGAGCGTCAGGTTAACGTCAGTACTCGTTCGGCATCATGCTCCGCGGTCGCGCCGAACAGGCGCGCCCGAGTTTTCAACCGTGGAGCATTCATGAATTCCAACAACCTCGGCGCAGCTGTTGCCGTCCTATTGGCGGCCGCGAGCCCGAACGCATTCGCTCAAGCTGCGAGCACCACCGACACCGCCGCGCTTCGCGCGCAGATCGAAGCATTGCGAGCAGAGCAGGCGCGTATCGCCGAGTGGCAGCGTCAGACCGAAGCGAAAATTCGTGAGTTGGAAGCGAGTGTCGGCGCGACCAGCGCTGCGGCTCAGAGCGCGCCCGCGGTTGCTCCTTCCTCGCCGGCTCCGCAGTTTGCGAATCCCGATGGCAAGCCGAAGTTGACGGTGTCGGGCGATCTGCGCCTGCGCTATCAAGGCGACTACTCCGATGACGATGCCCGCGCACGTGACAGCGGACAGGTTCGTGGCCGTCTCGGTGCGACGTATGCCGTCACCGATCGCGTCACCGTCGGCGCCCGCCTGGTGACCGGCGATGCGGACGATCCGAACAGCGTCGACGTGCAGATGTCGAATTGGGACGATGACTTTCAGGTCAGCCTCGATCAGGCCTACGCGCAGATCAATTTCGGCGACCTGAATGTTTACGGCGGCAAGATTCCGCAGCCCTTTACGCGAACCGACCTGGTGTGGGATGGCGACGTGAATCCGCAAGGCCTGAGCGGCGTGTACAGGCACAAGCTCGGCGACGGTTCGGCCCTGCGCGCGAGCGGTTTGTTCTTCATCGTCGATGAAGATGCCGTCGGCCCCGACAGCACCATGAGCGGCGTCCAGCTCGGTTACGACTCCGCCGAGCTCGGCCACTTCAAGTTCGATGCGTCCGTGGCTTACTACGACTACACCTTGGGCAGCATCGTTGGCGCCGACGCCGGCGATTTCCGGAGCAATCTGCGTCGGCCCGACGGCAGCTATCTCTCCGACTTCAATCTTGGCGATTTCATCCTCGGTGCGAGCTATTCGGGACTTGGCGCGCGTTGGCCGGTGCGTTTCGTCGGCAACTACGTGAAGAACTTCGGCGCCGAGACTTCACAGGACACCGGCTACGGCGCGGACCTGGGCATCGGTCGCGTGACTCAGCCCCACGATTTGCGCGTGACCTATGGCTACTCGGTGGCCGAGACGGATGCGGTGCTGGGCGCGTTCTCACACGACAACATCGGCATCGGCACCAACTATGAGCTGCATGCGCTCACGGTGGATTACGTGCCGATGCCGAAAACGCTGCTCACCGCCATCTGGTATCACTACAAGCCGGAGAACGCTGTCGACGCGGGTAGCAATGCCATCGGCGACTGGCTGGATCGGATCCGTGTCGCGTTTATGGTCTCGTTCTGATAACTGCTACGATGGCGGGCATGACACAGCCCGCCACCGGTTACGTCGCTTCCAGCGACAGATATGATCAATTCGCGTATCGCCCGGTCGGCCGCAGCGGCTTGAAACTGCCGCCGCTATCGCTCGGGCTATGGCACAACTTCGGTGACAACACGCCGCTCGAGCGTCAGCGCGAGATCCTGCGAGCCTCGTTCGATCTCGGCATCACTCACTTCGATCTCGCCAACAACTACGGCACGCCGTATGGCAGCGCCGAGAGCAACTTCGGCCGCATCCTCAAGGAAGATTTTCAGGCGCATCGCGACGAGCTGATCATCTCCACCAAGGCGGGCTGGGACATGTGGCCCGGGCCGTACGGGCAGGGCGGCGGCTCACGCAAGTATGTGCTCGCCAGCCTCGATCAGAGTCTGCGACGCATGGGTCTCGATTACGTCGATATCTTTTATTCGCATCGTTTCGATCCCGAGACCCCGCTCGAGGAAACCGCTTCGGCGCTTGCGACGGCCGTGCAGCAGGGCAAGGCGCTCTATGTCGGCATCTCCGCGTACTCGCCCGAGCAGACGCTGGAGATGGAAGCGGTATTGCGCCGCTGGAACATTCCGCTGCTGATCCATCAGCCCTCGTACAGCATTCTGAAACGAGAGATCGAGACGGGCCTGTTCGAGGCGGTCGAGAAGATCGGCGCCGGCATGATCTGTTTCTCGCCGCTCCAGCAAGGCTTGCTGACGAACCGCTATTTGCAGGGCATTCCCGCGGACTCGCGCGTGGGGCGAGGCACTCGATTCCTGCGGCCGGAGCAGGTGTCCGACGTGGTCGTGAAGAAGGCGGCAGCGCTGAATGAAATTGCTCAGGCACGCGGCCAGTCGCTTGCCCAGCTGGCGATTGCCTGGGTTCTACGCGATCCGCGCATGACGTCCGCGATCATCGGCGCGAGCAGCGCGGCTCAGGTGCGAGAGAATCTCGGCGCGTTGAAGCAACTGAGCTTCACCAAGGAAGAGCTGGCGGCCATCGACCGCATCGCTCCGGGGCCGGCGTGAGCTACTGCTTCTGATCCAATACCTGGCGGACTTTGGTCGCGAGCTGTTGGATCGTGAAGGGCTTGGGCAGGAATGAGACATCGCGGTCGAGCATGCCGTTGTGAATGACCGCATTGCGCGTGTAGCCGGTGGTGTACAGCACTTTGGCTCCCGGTCGCAGCTCGCGGACGCGATCGGCGAGTTGCTTGCCGTTCATGTCAGGCATCACGACATCCGTAAACAGCAGGTCGAACGCGACGCCCCCGGTCTCCAGCATCGCGAGCGCCTGCTTCGCATCGCTGGCGTGAATGACTGTGTAACCCAAGTCGCTGAGCAGCTGCACTGACATCCGACGCACGCGGTCTTCGTCTTCCACCACGAGAATGACTTCCGACGACGACCCTTGGAGCTGACGATCCATGGGCAGCTCGTGTTGAAGCGGCTCATCCTCGCCGACGTAGCGGGGCAGGTAGAGCTTCACCGTCGTGCCCTGGCCCACTTCCGAATACATCTTCACGTGGCCGCCGGATTGTTTCGCGAAGCCATACACCTGCGACAACCCCAGCCCCGTGCCCTGGCCGGGCTTCTTGGTCGTGAAGAAGGGGTCGAACGCGCGTGACAGCACCTCGGCAGTCATTCCTGTGCCGGTGTCGGTGACCGCGATCGCCACGTACTGACCGGGCCGAACCTCGGCATGCGCCGCGGCGTAGACGTCGTCGAGATGCGCATTCATCGTCTCCAGCGTGATCTTGCCGCCGTCGGGCATGGCATCGCGACCGTTCACGCACAGATTGAGGATCGCGCTCTCGAGTTGCGGCGGGTCGGCGAACATGCGCCACAGCCCCCCGGCGAGCACCGTTTCCATGCGCACGTTGCCGCCGAGCGTTCGCGTCAGCAGCTCCGACATGCCGCTCACCAGTTTATTCGCGTCCACGACGCGGGGATCGAGCGGTTGCTGCCGCGAGAACGCCAGGAGCCGCGCTGTCAACTCGGCGGCGCGCGTGGCGCCTTCCAGCGCATGGTCGATGGATCGCGACGCTTTGGCCGGATCGCGTTGAAAGTATTTCTTCGCCATGTCGAGCGAGCCGACGATGATGGCGAGCATGTTGTTGAAGTCGTGCGCGATGCCGCCGGTGAGCTGGCCGACGACTTCCATCTTTTGCATCTGTCTGACCAGCGCTTCGGCGGCCGCTCGCGATTGGGCTTCGTCGCGCAGCTTCTGATTCGCCGACTCCAGCTCGGCGGTGCGCTCCGCGACCCGAATTTCCAGCAGGTCGTTCAGCTGCCGGCGTAAGCGGTCGTCTTGGGCATATTCGGCAAAGCCGCGATGCATGGCCGCGGTCAACAGCAGGATCACGCCGACCAGTACGATGTAGAAGCCCATGCCGATCCAGTTCGACATGCCGCTGCCGAACAGGGACCAGTCGGACGGCAGCAGGAAGTACCCGGAAATCACGCCGCCCAGCGCGCCTGCCAGGGCGCCGGCCCGCCAGCCGAAAATAAACGCCGTGAGCACGATGGCGACGAAGAACGTGATGAACGGAAAGCCTTCGAGCACGCCACTGAGCAGCACCCGCACATACATGGCGCCGATGCTGGTCAACAAGGCAAAGGCATAGCCGAGCCAGATGTGCTCGCGCAGGAATTGCGTAGCCTCGTACCATTTGCGGATGCGTCTGACGAGCATGTAATTCGATGGGAAGCTGTCGGCCGCCGACAAAGCGGGCAATCTAGCAAAGCACGTGCATTCCCGACAGCCGCATCGTCACCGCGCCGGAACTCGTACCGCACCCGGGCGATTGCTTCGATCGCCGGCATTCCCACGCCGAATCGCCCGATCCGAGGTATTCATGGATGCGTTGTCGCTGCTGCAATGGCCCGCGATGGTCGTCACCCTGGCGGCCGCCTGGCTGGTCGCGTCCCAGTCCAAAGCCCGCCGCAACTGGGGCTTCTGGACGTTCATCGTGAGCAATGTGCTGTGGATCGTCTGGGGCTGGCACGAAGACGCCCTGGCCCTGATCGTCCTGCAAGTCGGCCTGTTCGTCCTGAACCTGCGCGGGGCGAAGAAGAATGACCCCGCGAGGACATGAAGTTGTGTGAGCTGCTAGAATGTCGCCTGGTTGCGCCCGTAGCTCAGTGGATAGAGCGACCGCCTCCTAAGCGGTAGGTCGCAGGTTCAACTCCTGCCGGGCGCACCAACTCAAAAAGAGACCAATCCGTAGCTCAGTATGCACGGCAGGGATGCCAGCCAAGTATTCGATCAGCGGCCTTGAAGGACCGCGTGACGCGTCAACTTGCTCAAGTGCCTTAGTATGCGAGCGTCTCTAGATGCTGTTAGTTGCGCTCGAAGCAGCTGAGTTTGGTGGCGCCCACGTAGGGCGCGGGGCGCTCTGTGGCAGGCGGTCTTCGCTACTGCGCTCGTCGTTGTGTGGACGTTGTTGGAATCGAGGTTGCGCAAACGTGGATTTCAGTTTCATCGCCGGATAGGAGCGCGCGTTGAATAGCTCGCGTTCCGGCTCAATTCGGTGTGCCTTTCCTGCAGTTTCGCCAGAACTCGAGCCGTTTCGTTAGAACGGTTCAACCTAGTCCGCTCGAGGATACCAACTCCTCATCGAACGCTTAGTGGCTCTCTCGGCGCGTGAATCACCGGTGGGTGAGGACCTTAACTACTATGGGGAAGTGTCGATTCAGTTCTGCGGCGGCGGGGCTCCTCTGCTGCTTTCCATTTCAGACGGAGCGTTTCGTCGTCTGCACGAGGAACTGCAGGAAGACTTAGCGTTCGTGATGGTCCAAAGTCTAGCGAATCAGACAGTAGTCATTAGAAGCGGCGCTATCGCTGACTTGTACTTCTCCAGCGAGGCGTACGACGATTGTGGGCCCGAGGGCGAAGTGTTCCGTGACTATCCAGATCACGTAAGCATTCAAATGCCGGATACGCGCGACTGGGAGATTGTCGAGGCGTTGGCAGCAGATGGTATTGGTCTGGAGGACTTCGATCCGGTCGATGTGCAGCGGGTCACTGAGCGAGTAATGATCACGGATGAGCAGTACGAAAAGCTGGTGGCTGATGGGCGGATCAAGCCAGAGGATCTTGAAAGTGAACGCGAGAAGAATCAGAAGGAAACAGATCTGATTTTCGCTCTCGCTAACAGAACAACTTACCAGCTGTCTTCGGGTAACCGACGAAGTGTTTACGTCGACGGTCCTGAGAGGCTTTACCGAGCCTTCTCAGAGCTGATCGATCTTGATGGCGGGCAGTCGGCAGATGGCATGATCGTTCTGGCCGCCGAGGGTTGGCACCGGACCATTGTCATTAACAAGCGCGCGTTGGACTACGTGATGCTACCAACGCACCAATACATTCAGGGCAAGACCGAAGCGAATTCTGAAGATTTGGAGGCTCTCGAAGCTGCTGCCACACCGGCGCGCACCAGATTGAGGGGCGTGCTACAGCGCGCGCCAGATGATCCGTAAAATTCAGCATCTTTTGACGGTCTGTCGAATGAATGCAAATCTGATGGAGGCCCGAATGGCGGCGCGCAGAATGGGAAAAGGTCGTCTCGATTGGCTCGCTGAGGACGCGACGCGTCGAGTGCGCGAGGTGGAAGAATTCTTCCGGTTCAGTCTGCGTAAAGTCACAAAAAATCTTTTTGAATCAAATAATTGCGAACATTCAGCCGCCATTTTCGCAAGATAAAACAAGCGAGAAGAGGCCGCCGCAGCAGCTTACGAGACATGCTAATCTAGTCAGCATGACTAGGTCACCAAAATCCAAATCCGGAGCACCCAAGAAGCCTCAGCGCGCGGCTGCGAAGAATCGACGGGGATATTGGGTCCTGCAGGACGCCAAGGCGCGGTTCAGCGAACTCGTGCGCAAGGTCAGAAGCGAAGGGCCGCAGCACGTGACCGTGCATGGGCGCGATGAAGTGGTAGTAATCGCCGCTGAGGACTTTCGACGCATGAAGGGCGACGTGACCGGTGAGGCGCTCATAGCGGCGATGCAAGCATCGCCTTATCGTGATGTCGATATCGCGCCCAAGCGGGAACCCATGCCCGTACGAGATATCTCTCTGTGACAGGTTGGCTGCTGGACACTAACATTCTCTCGGAGCTCCGTCGGCCAAGGCCGGAACGTAAGGTACTTGCGTTCGTCGCGAGCCAACCCCTCGAGCTACTTCATATCAGCATCGTGACGCTGGCCGAGATCCGCTTTGGTATAGAGCTCGTTCCCGATCCCGGGCGCCGCTCCGAACTCACGGACTGGCTTACTAACAAAGTTCGCCCGATGTTTGAGGGGCGAGCGCTCGCGGTCAGCGAGGACGTCATGTTCAAGTGGCGACTCATGGTTGAGGAAGGGCGCAAGAGCGGACATACCTTCCCGCAACCCGATCTCATCATCGCTGCGACCGGTCAGCATCACGGTCTCACAGTCGTCTCGCGTGATACTGCCGAATATGCAAAGGCGCGCGTGCCGGTGTTCAATCCATGGGTCGACAATTTACCCGATTCCTGAGTGCCGGTAAGGCGTTCCATTCCCTCAGCGTTTCAAGGACTCGGTTCAACCCAGCTCCGCTCAGGGGCACCAATCCTGCCTGCGAAGCCATCCGAGGCCGACAGAAAGAACTCATGGCTGCGTAGCGCTTGGGTATCGTCATGAGAAGCTGTTTCGTTCTGCTCCTATGTTGGCTGGCTTTCAAGGCCGAGGCGGGGTGCTCGGCCGACACGAAAGGAAACACCGACTATCCGACCAGCAGGATCACTCTGCAAAAGAGAACGCTGCAGGAGTTCTACTATTATCGTGCCGACCACTACGCGATCGTCGTGGAACCGGCGACGTTGGTGCGAAAGCTGGAGGAGCGGATTCGTCCGCGGGCGAAGGGTGCTTCATCTCCTGCCCAGCGCCTGCTGAAAGATATTCGCGACGGTCTTCCAGCCGGCAATTCGAAAGACCTGTTTGTATTGCTCCTCAAGGACGCGTTGTATCTTGTCGATATGGAATTGCTGCTCGCCGATATCTTGGAGAGCGGGCAGGCGACTGTTATCGATGCCTGGGAGTTGCCCAATTATGGGGAGCGGTTCGTGCCCGCAACGCAACTGACGCGAATCAAACGAGGCGCATACAGATCGAGGGAGTTCTGTACGCCGGATGGAAACCTGCTGCTCAGAGTAACGGATGCAATTGAATAGTCCGTAGGCTGGATGACTGCTCCACGGGGTTGTTGTTGTTATTTATCCGGGTATCGTGGCCATCGGCTCCAGGCCGGTCTCTGACTTGACTTCTTGTAGCTCGTGGATCAGCTGCAATCGCGGGCCCAAAAAAAAGATCGGCGGGACGTCGATCGGACCGGCCGTCATTCGTCGTATCCGGGCAAGACCGGCACCGATGCTCTTGGGGCTTCCGGCGAGCCGGCGTGACTACAGGAGACCAAAGATGCGATTTCTCATCACAGCCGCCTCTGATCCGCAGGCGCCGGCGTCCGACCGGCCCGTCGACGACGAGACCTTCGCCGCTTACATGCGGTTCAACGAAGAAATGCACCGGGCCGGGGTGCTCGTCGCCTCGGAAGGGCTGAATCCTGCCCGCAAAGGGGTACGGGTTGGTGTATCGAAGGGCAAGCGCACCGTTCTCGACGGGCCCTTTGTAGAGTCCAAGGAACTGGTCGGCGGCTTCTATCTGATAGACGTACCCTCGCTGGAGGATGCGACCCAGTGGGCGCTTCGTTGCCCGGTTGGACTGGGCGCCGCCGATGTGCTCACGATTCACCCCATGACGGAGCCATCCGATATCCCGCCCCAGTACCTCGAGGTGATTCGTAAAGCCGCTCCCACCTGGAGCGAAACTTTCAGAGGGAAACGTTGAATTGGTGCCCATCGATGCGAGAGTCAGTCACGAGAGAGACCATCGAAGCGGTCTGGCGGATCGAGTCAGCTCGGCTGCTCGGTGGTCTCGTTCGCGTCGTGCGCGATCTCAGCCTTGCTGAGGATCTCGCTCAGGAAGCGCTCCTCGCGGCGCTCGAGCGTTGGCCGGGCACCGGTGTTCCGAACAATCCCGGTGCGTGGCTGATGGCGGCTGCAAAGAACCGCGCCATCGATCAGCTGCGCCGGCGTGGGATGTTGGATCGGACCCATGCGCGCATCCAAAGCGACGCCACCAATGGCACATCGGCCGACCGTCACGAAATCGAAGCGGATAGCGACGAGGGCGTCGATGACGAACTCCTGCGCCTCATTCTGATTGCGTGTCACCCGGTGCTTTCGAAAGAAGCGCGAGTAGCACTCACACTGCGTCTTCTCGGCGGGCTCACGACGGATCAGATCGCCCGGGCATTTCTCGTCCCGGAAACGACCATCGCGCAACGTATCGTTCGCGCGAAACGAACTCTGGCGGAGGCCCGCGTGCCTTTTGAGATACCGCGTGGCGAGGATCTTGCTGACCGGTTGCCCTCGGTGTTCGAAGTGATCTATCTCATCTTCAACGAGGGCTACGCGGCTACCCGGGGTAAAGACTGGATGCGCCTGGAGCTTTGCGAAGAAGCCCTGCGGTTGGCTCGGATTCTGGCCGAACGGGTACCCGACAACGCCGAGGTTCACGGCCTCGTAGCACTGATGGAGCTACATTCTTCACGCGCTAGCGCGCGCCTCGGTCCGTCGGGGGAGCCGATCCTGCTTCTCGATCAGGACCGCTCCCGCTGGGACCAGCTTCTGGTGCATCGGGGCCTCGCCGCACTCGCTCGTGCCGAAGCGCTCGCCAGTCCGCTTGGACCCTATGCGCTACAGGCGGCGATTGCTGCGTGCCACGCGCAAGCTCGTTCGGCCGACGAGACGGACTGGAAAAAAATCGTCGCCCTCTACGACGCGTTGGTCGAGATCACGCAATCGCCGCTCGTAGAGTTAAACCGCGCGATCGCGGTAGGTATGGCTTTCGGCGCGGAGGCGGGTCTCGAGCTGATAGATGCTTTGACAGACGAGCCGGCTCTGCGGGGGTATCACCTGTTGCCGAGCGTGCGCGGCGATCTGCTGAGCAAGCTCGGGCGCGTGGAGGAGGCTTACAAGGAGTTTGGGCGAGCGGCAGTCATGGCGCAAAATGTGCGCGAGCGGGAGTTGCTCCTGGCGCGCGCGAAGGCGTGCGCTGGCGAGACCGGGCCTCCGTGAGCGCGCGGGGCAGTCATAGACGGCTTACTTCATCGCAAGAAATCACTTCCTCCGCGCATCCCCCTTGAACTGCCCCTGGTTCAACGTCAGGTGCGTGATCTCGCCTTGATCGTTGCCATGGAACTGAATCGAGGCGTCGACGACCTTGCTGAAGAAGGTGTCCGCAGATTCGGCGTAGAGACGATCGGACTTTTGTCCCGTCGGGTTCAGGACGAGCTGCTCGCCCTCGAGCTTGATGACCAGGTCGAAACCGGGCCGTAGCTGATAGGTTCCCACAAATTTTTTCAACGCATTGGCCGGCAGAGTGATCTCACGTTTCACCGCAACCGTATCGCTGGTGCGCTGTGCTTTGGTCTCGCGCCCTCCCTGATGGAGGACGACGTGCGTCACCTTGCCATCGGTTTCCACGAACTCCCACTGCGCGTCGACGATTTTGAGAAAGAAACGCGTTGGCGATTCCGCAAACGCCGCCGCCCGTATCTGGCCCGAGACCTGGGTCACCAGTTGATCGCCGTCGAGCGTCACCATGACGTTCACCTGCGGCGACAACGCATAAGTACCGACGTATCTTTCGAGCACTGCCCGAGGGACGGCGATTTCCTTGCGCTCGTGAGTCAGCGTGATCGTCTCGCCATGCGCCAGAGAGCCGAGCTTCGCGGCAATCTCCGCCGGAGCGCCGCCGTTCAAGTTGGCGAGCGCCACTACAGAGACTTGCGTGTCAGGGTAGTAGGCCAGAAGTGTGTTGAAGCCTTCGATGCCGCCGCCATGGCTGTACATCTTGCGCTTGCCGGTCTGCACGGCGAGGCCGAGCGCATAGTCGTTCTTGAAAGGGGTGGTCATTTTCGTCAGCGATGCGCCTGACAGCAGCTTGCCGCCGTATAGCTGGCGCTGCCAACGCAGCAGATCCTCGGTGGTCGAGTACAAGCCGCCTGCGGCATGCGGGATGCTCATATGCACGAAATCGGCATTGACCAGCGACTCACCGCTGCGCGTGTAGCCAGCCGCCCGGCGAGGGATGATCGACGCATTCGAGTCGTAACCCGAATCCTTCATGCCGAGCGGCGTAAAGATGTTTGCTTGAACGAAGTCGGCATACGACATCCCGGAAGCCTTCTCGATGACGTAACCGAGCAGCAGGTAGCCCGAGTTCGAGTAAGCCATCTTCTCGCCCGGGGCGAACTCGAGCGGCTTGTCCTTGAACAGGCCGATGAGGTCCGTCAGCGGCGTTTGGAACTGCTTGAGTTTCTGGTACTCGGGGAAACTGGTGAAATTCGGAATGCCGGACGTATGAGTCAGCAGATGCTCGAGCGTGACGCTGTCCCACGTGGCCGGCGCCTCGGCGAAATGTTTCTTGACGGGATCGTCCAGTTTGAGTTTCCCGCGTTCCTCCAGCAGGAGGATGCTCGCGCTCGTGAACTGCTTCGTGATCGAGCCGATGCGGTACTTCGTCGTCGGGGTGTTCGCGATGTCCCATTCCAGGTTGGCGCTTCCGTACGCCTTATGGAGCACGATCTGGTCGGCACGCGCCACCAGCACCGAGCCCATGAACTGCTTGCCATCGACCAGATGCTGCACGATCTGATCCATGCGCTCGATGTCCTGCGCATGACAGACCGCCGATAAGACCAAGGCCGCCGCCGCGATCACGCCCCGAAAAGCCGTCCAGTGCATGGGAGTCCCTCGGTCTGGTTTCGAGGCATCATAGCTGCCCACGAAAATCTCGGCAAAACGGCCCCCAATCCGTAGTTCGGGAAGTCCGTGAGGCATGGTCACGCGAAGCGTTTTTCCTTGGCGTTGCGCATGATGACCCGCACCGCTAACAGCTGTCGGCAAACCTACCGATGTTATCGAGCCTGCTTCAACAATACGGCTATCTGGCTGTGTTCGTTGGTTGCCTGGCCGAAGGCGAAAGCATGCTGCTGCTCGGCGGATTCGCAGCCCATCGAGGTTATCTGGAGCTGCCCTGGGTGATCGCCACGGCGTTCGTCGCTGGCGTGATCAGCGACCAGTTGTATTTTCAGTTCGGCCGCCGACATGGAGCTCGATTTCTGATGCGCCGGCCGAAGCTGCGTTCCAAGATCGATACGGCGTTACGCCTCATCGAACAACGCGGCACTCTGGTTGTTCTTGGCATGCGCTTCATGTGGGGCTTGCGCATAGCGCTGCCCATGGCCATCGGCATGAGCGGAATGAATGCTAGGCACTACTTCAAGCTCGATCTGTTGGCCGCGGCGATCTGGTCGGTAGTGTTTGCGTCGATCGGTTACGCCGGGACGCATGTCGCAGCCCAGTGGATCGAAGAGCTGCATCGGCATGAGAAACACATCGTCGCGGGGCTGATGCTTCTGGCGAGCTGCATCCTGCTGCGCCGCTGGTGGCTTGCCAGATCGGTAGCGGCCCCCGGATCGGGCGGCAGTTGACGATTTCTCAGCTTTATAATATTAATCCGCCAATAGTCGCCACATCGGATCGCCGGATGTGAGGCGGCGAACAACGCAAAACGTACAAAAGGTTGGGGGATATGCGGCTCAAGCTCCTTAGCGCCGTGTCGGCCACGGCTGTGTTTGTTTCCATTCCCGTCATGGCCCAGGAGAGTGGGGCGGCGCCAGACGCAACGGCGCCGGCGGACTATGAAGAAGTCGTTGTGACTGGCGTTCGCCAGTCGCTCGAACGCGCGGCGGAAGTGAAACGCGATTCGGTGCAGGTGGTCGACTCGATCGTCGCGACCGACATCGGCAAGCTGCCCGATCCCACCGTCGCCGCCGCGCTCCAGCGCGTGCCCGGCATTCAGGTGCAGAACGACCGCAACAACGAGCTGTCGGGTGTGCGCATTCGCGGCTTGACCGACATCCTGACGACGGTGAATGGGCGCGAGGTGATCACAACAACCGGGCGCGGCTTCGATCTGCAAGATGTGCCGGCCGAGGCGCTCGCTCGCATCGATGCGTTCAAGTCGCAGACGGTGGATCAGATCGAGGGCGGCGTGGCCGGTGCGCTCGACCTGCGGCTCAACCGCCCGTTCAGTTTCAGCGAACCGACGCTGGTCGTAACAGCACGAGACAACTACGCCGACATTGCCGATGCGCACAACCCGCAGTTCGGCGTGCTTGCGGCAGGCACGACCGATACGTCGATCGGCGAAATCGGCGCCCTGATCAACGCGACCTATTCTCGCGCCGAGAACATCCGCAGCGTTTCCAACCTGAGCGAACGCCGCTATTCGGGCGTGGCCCCGCTCAACGTGCCCGACCTGCTCGTTCCTCAGGTGCTGAGAAATATGCCCGATGTGGGCGACATCGACCGGAAGCAAGCGAATGCGGCGGTCCAGTGGCAGGCGACGCCGGCGCTGCAGGTCTACGCAGACGGCCTCTACACGCATTTCCGCAGCACGACCGGCTTTGCCGGTTTCAATCCGCAGCCCTTCACCAACAACTCGCGGATGTCCGACGTCACGGTCAGCGACTATTGCTTCGACGCTCGCGTGAATGCCCAGGGCACCAACCCGACGCTGGTCAACAATGCCGATGGAACGGTGTCGATCCAGCCATTCACGGTGCGGCGAGTGTGCGAGCTCGAGAGCGCGCGCTTCGACAATGTCGTGATCAACCAGAACTCCTCGTCGGAGGACGTGACTCAGCGAAACAAGATGATCGCGGGCGGTTTGAACTGGGAGCGGGATCGCGCGAAAGTCATGTTCGACGTGGCCTATCAAACGTCGCGATCGTTCCTGGAGAACTTCAACGCCGAGGTCGGTCAGCGCGTGCCGACGATCTTCGTCGAGTTGGATGACGACGACGGTCCGTCGTTCACGATCGATCCCTCGATTCCGTTGAGCTCGGCGAACCTCTCGCTGCGCAACTCGATCAACCAGAATTACACGCTCGGCGAGGGCGAACTGCTCCAGGCGCGGCTCGATGGAGAGTTCGAGCTGGGTGGCATCGTTCCCAAGGTCAAGACGGGCCTGCGCTACGCCAGACGCGAGACGCGATTTCAGGAGGTGCGACAGACCAACACGGTCCAGTCGATCGGCTTTGGAAACATCGGCACCCCGACCGAGGCGAACGCGCGGCTGATCTCCAGCCTGCCGCTGTCACCCGATTTCCTGGGCGTGATTGGGGAGGCGCCGAGGCTCAACGGCGGGGCCGAGTTTCTCGGCGTGAACCCGGCCTATCTCCGCTCGGAGCGCGGTCGCAACGAGTTGCGCAGCCTGTTCAACCTGCCGCTGCGGCAGCCCGACTACGAGCCGACCAAGGAATTCAATGCCGAAGAGCCGACATATGCCGCCTACGTCGAGGGCGCCTATGAGATTCCGCTGGGATCGCTGACGCTGGACGGCGTAATCGGCACGCGAGTGGTCAAGACCGAGCGGACCATCGAAGGCTTCGAGCGGACGGGCAGCACCTTCAGTCCGGTGCGGGCCGATACATCGGACGTCGACGTCCTGCCGGCGGCGACGGCGCGGCTAGTGTTCCCGAATTCGTTCCAGACGCGCCTGACCTATTCGCGCTCGATGAGGCGCCCGGATTTTGCGTCGCTCAATCCCGCTGAATCGCTGACGCTGGTGGGCAATGTGTTTCTGCTCAACAACGGCACGCGCGGCAACCCCAATCTGAAGCCGCAGACATCGGACAGCATCGACCTGACGGCGGAATATTACTTCGACAGCGGCTATGCCGCGGTGACTGGTTACTATCGCTCGATCAAGGACCGTGTCGTCACCTCGAGCACTCAGGAGACGATCGACGGACTCAATTACCTGATCTCCAGCCCGCGCAATGTCGGCTCGGTGGACTTGCAAGGTCTCGAAGTCAGTGCCCAGTATTTCTTCGATTTCCTGCCGGGAGCGTGGTCGGGCGTCGGCGTGCAGGGCGCATTCACGCTGGCGGATTCGGAGATCAAGGGCGACGATCCGCTCGCGGGCAATCCCCTGGTGGGCGTGTCCAAATACAATTACACGGTCGGCTTGCTCTACGACAAGTCCGCCATCAGCGGCCGCTTGATCTGGACCCATCGCTCCAAATACATCAACGCCGACAACACCGGCGGCGTGGCGCTGCGGCCGTTCGATCCGGAGCGGGTGAACGAAGCCTATGTGCCGGTCTTCCTATCCTATGTCCGGCCCGCCGGCCGTCTCGACTTCAGCATCGGCTACGACGTGACCGATGCGTTGCGTGTGGACATCGGCGGCACGAACATCCTGCGCAACAAGACCTCGAGCTACTGGGGGAACGAACGAGTCGTCCTCGGGCTGATGGGCGACGAGACGATTTACAGCGTCGGCGCCCGCGTCAAGTTCTGACGCGAGCGCCTTGACCTTCGGCGGAAAATCCGGGCCAGGTCTCGGCGCTCAGCATAGCCGCGCCTCGCGCAGAACACCGTGCGCAAGCGTCACGGATTGATCAAAACTTGAGCACGCGATTCTGGCGCGTGAATTTCCCGGCAAAAGGTCGTGCGTCCAAAGATATCCACAGGGTTGCCCACAACTTTTGTGGATCACTTGGCAGGCACGATCGACCCGAGTCGCGGAGTCAAGACGAGCGAGCTGTCAAGACTTGCAATTGTGCGCGCTTGTACTGCACCAGCAATGCGTGCTGCATCTCGGTGGCAAGTCCATGGAGCACCAGGCGAAAGCCGGCCTGCATGGTCGACAGCGGCACCAGCGGATGGCGGTTGTTGATGAGCGCCGGCGTCCAGGCCGTACCGAGCAGACGCGCGACATAAAGTCCAATCGTCTCATCCAGTTGCAATGAGTTCGAAGCGCGCCAGAAGTCGTTGTCGGTGAGCAGCAGCTGGTAGAACGGTGTGTACAGCTCGATGGCGGTCTGCAGGTCGATGAAGTTGCTCCAGCGCGCGGGCATGGGCTCGATCGGCAGCGGTCCGTCGGTAATGCCGCTGAAGTCGAGTTCGTCGATGGGCGCCAGCTCGAGGCCGCGCTCGCGCAGCTGCTCGTTGAGGGCGATCACGAAATTGAACAGATTGATATCGTGCTTCAGATAGAGGTGATCGCGAACTTCCGTGAGCCTTCTCGGCTTCAGCGGGTTGGTCGTCACAGTCACTCCTCGCGTGTTGCGCGCGATGAAGTCGAGGATCTCCGAGCCCAGATGGAAGTGCCGGAAGATCAGCAGATTGGCGTTGGGTGACAGCCAGGTGCGCATGTTCCATTCCAGCAGCCGATGCAATAGCGCCGAGGAAGTGAAGCGCTTCGGAATCACGATCTTGAGGATCTGCAGGGCGACGATGGTCAGACGCGCGATCGGCCTCACCAGCGGCAGCAGGAACTGCCGCGAGCGGGAGCTCACGTCCTCCAGCCAGGCGCGCTTGCACTCTTCGGCGAGCGGCAGGCTTTGATCCAGATACAGGGCGCGCCACGGGCTCGGGTCCTTCGGATCGTGCGGTTCGCGGAGGAAATTCGGTTGGCTGTTCACAGGACGTGCTCCATCTGCAGGACGTAGAGTTCCGCGGTGTGGCGGGCCACGTTGAGGATCTGCCGTTCGCAACCCGGGCTGAGCTGCACGGCCATCTCGACGGCAGTGAGCCAGCGCTCGAGATGCGAGGCGTCGTTCTCGCCGTGATAGCTGAGGAAGCGGAACGCCTGCGAGGGCAGGTCGAGCTGATCGCGCAAGAGCGGCAACAGGGCCGGAATGATTCGCTGGCCGGTGCCTTCGATGATGTAAATCGCACCGAGCAAGCCCAGCGGAGTCGGCTCGCTCGCGAGCGCATTCATGTAGGCATTGAGGGCCTCACCGCCTGGATTGCGGCGCAGCTCCTCGATCATGCCGGCCACGCCGCCCGCCAATCGATAGTCCTCGAACAGGATCTTGAAGTCGTTGCGCTCCTCGCCGGCATGCTTGCTCACGAGCGCCGTCAAAGCGGCGTAGCGCGGATCGAGGTTGCTGGCGCCGGCGAGCATCCACCGGCTGCCTTCACGGACTTGCGGAATCCAGCACGACATCCAGCGCACGTAGTCGGCATTGGTGAACTCGCCAGCGACGATCTTCCGGATCAATCCGCTGCGCCAGGCGCGCGAACGATACTCGTGCCACACCGACGCCAGTTCCTGGATCAAGCGCGACGCCGGAGCAGACTGCGTCGGCCAAGCTTCGTGGGGAGGGGCGATGTTACACATCTGCACGGCAGCGTCGCCTTCTACAACCTCCAGGTGCATGAAAGAAATGCTGAAGCGGCCCGACTCCGGGACAAAGCACAGAATCTGCTGGCCCGGTTTGAGCTCGCGCTCACGCACGAAGTCCGCCAGCATGATGAAGATCGAGGCGGCGCCGGTGTTGCCACGCCAGGTGAGATTGCTGTACCAACGCTCGCGGGGGATCGCGAGCCCGGCGCGTTGCATGAGATCTTCGACGACGCCTGCGAATTTCTGCGACGAGTAGTGGCAGAGGAAGTGATCGATTTGCTCGGGCCGAAACGCGGCCTGCTGGACCAGCGTCGCATATTCATGAATGCCCAGCTCGAACAAGTGCGGCAGCAAGCGCACATCCTGCCGCAAGAGAAACGCGCCGTCGGCTTCTGCGTCCGCTAGCGAAGGGTAATCGAGATAGGACCGGCCCTGTGCGCCGCCCGGCTGACCGATCTGCATGCACACTGGCAGATCGCCGCTAAAGGATCGGTTGTGGATCCACTTCAGCTTGAGCGACACGCCCGAGCGTCGCGGCTGTTTGCTGAGCAAGCAGGCGCCTGCGCCGTCCGACAACATCCACCGCAGGAAGTGCGAGTCGAAATCGGTCGCGTAGCCTCGCGGAGCGAACCTGGAATGCTTGAACATGCGTGACGGCATCTCGCTCGCGGTGACGAGCGCATTGCCCTTGTCGCTCAGCTCCAAGGCAGTGGCCGCATGCTGTAGGGCTGCCATGCCTGCGGCACACACACCCTGGTGCGCGCTCGTGGTCATGGGAGGCGCATGCAGCTCGCCTTGAACCATGTTGGCAAAGCCGGGCATCGCGAGATCGCCTCCCGATGAACCAGTGCACAGGATGGTTACGTCCTGCAGCTCGACCTCGCCATCCGACAAACAACGGTTGATCGCCATCGCCGCCATCTGCGTGTTCGAAAGCACCGTCTCGCCGTTCGCATCGATCGCGTAGTGCCGGCGGGTGATGCCGTTCTCCGCGAGAATGCGCCGCTTGATGCGCGCGGACGTGGCGTTGATAGGAGCGATGTAGCGATCGATATCGTCGTTGCCGACGGGCGCGCCCGGTAGAAACGACCCCGTCGATGTCACATAAACATTGTCGAATCGAATCGGCATGTGGATCTCCCGTGGAACCCGTGGGCAGGTTGACGGGGCGCCGTTCGCACGCCAAATACTCGCGGCGGCGTGACACCGGTCGATACGGAAGGTATCGTATTATTATACCGTCCTGCGGGCGCCGGACGGGGAGTGCGCAATCCATGGCCGATTCGAAGACGCTCATCAAAAACTTGAAAGCGGTGTTGAAGCTGCGCGGTGTGACTTATGGCGAGCTGGCGCGGCGCCTGAGAGTCAGCGAGCCCACGATCAAGCGGGACCTGAGCCGTGGCACGTTTTCGTTGGAGCGACTCGACCGGATCTGCGACGCGGTGGGCATCGACCTTGAAGAGCTGGTGCACCCGCCCGTGCCGGGCGCGATGCTGACTCAGCTCAGCGATGAGCAGGAGCGGGCCATCGTCAGTCGGCCGAAGCTGCTGCTGGTGGCCTATCTCACCGCCAATGACTGGCGCTTCCAGGAAATCCTCTCGACCTTCCAGCTGAGCGAAAGCGAGCTGATCGACATCCTGATCAAGCTCGAGCGCCTGGGCATTGCCGAGTTCAAGCCGCCCAATCGGATCCGCAAGCTCACAGCGCGCAATTTCTCATGGCGCAAGGACGGGCCGGTCCATGAATTCTTTCTGAAACGAGTGGTGCCGGAATTCTTCGGCGGACGCTTCGACGGCCAGGGCGATGAGCTGCGCTTCTTCGGCGGCCTGCTCACCGCCGAATCGTTGATGAAATTCAAAGCGGGCATCGATCGTCTGGCGACGGAGTTCGAGGACCTCGCACACAAAGATGCGAGGCGTCCGCTCGAGGAGCGGGACAGTTGTAGCGCGATACTGTCGTTACGCTCCTGGGAGTTCTCGGAGTTCCAGAAGCTCCGGCGCAAGTAGATTATCGAATCGGCACGACCGGCAACATGTGCTCAAATCCAATTGGCCGCTCGCCGCGGCCCTGCGTCCGATGGAATTCCACTCGCCACGACCCGAAGCCGTTCGACCGGTCCTCCGACCGTTCACCCCGCCATCTCGTTCGCCAGCCGCCGTTGGGTTAGCTTAGCGGCCGAATGAGACAATCCATCGCTCCAATGAACACCTCGCGCGCGTACTGGGCCTGCCAGCTGCTCGGCTGGGGACTCTATGGCTCGAGTCAGGTCTCCAACGCCATGGCTACGCTGCCGATCCCGTGGGAGCGGATCGTTGTGGAAGTCACTGTGCTGAATCTGGCAGCCATCGGCCTCACGCAGTTGCTTCGTGAATTCATGCTGCGCAGAGGCTGGAAGAAGCTGAGCATCCGGCAGCTCTTGCCGCGTGCGCTGGTGGCGAGTGTGTTGCTAGGGAGCGTGGTAGCGTCGGCGATGCATTTCATGGCGGTCGCGCCGCTGTGGGGGCTGGAAACGATCCACGACCCCGCGGTCCTCGAAGCGCTGCCGTCGCTGCTCGTGGCCATGGATCCGGTGATGCTCCGGACCGTCAACTGGAGCCTGATCTTTTTCATCTGGATCGCGCTGTACATCGGCATTACGTCGGTGCGCGAGCGGCAGGCGGCCGAGCTGCGCCAATCGGAGCTGAGCCGGGCGCTGCAAGCCGCCGAGCTGAAGCTGCTCAAATCGCAGCTCAATCCGCACTTCCTGTTCAATTCGCTCAACAGCGTGCGTGCGCTCATCGCCGAAGATCCGGCGCGTGCTCGAGATGCTGTCACACAACTCGCCGGACTCCTGCGCTACACGTTGAGATCGGATCACGAGGAACTGGTGACGTTGGAGCGCGAGCTCAAAACTGTTGGCGATTACCTGGCCCTCGAGTCATTGCGTCTTGGCGATCGTTTGCGCGTGGAGCTCGACATCGCACCCGGCGCGCAAGATGTACGCGTTCCCGTCATGCTGCTGCAGACAGTGGTCGAGAATGCGATCAAGCATGGAATCGCGGAGTTGCCCGGCGGCGGTGTTCTGCGGATCTCCGCGACTTTGCGTGACAGCGCCTTGCATATCGAGGTGAGCAATCCGCGTCCGATCAATCCGACGCCGCGCGAGCAGCAGGGATCGGGGTTGTACAATGCCGCCGAAAGGTTGCGATTGCTGTTCGGGTCGCGAGCCAGCCTCGAGCTGGACCTGTCGCAACCTGACCTGGCAATCGCACGAATCCGTGTCCCAAGTGAAGTCGAAGCATGAAATCGCTCATCGTCGATGACGAACCGCTGGCGCGGCGTGAATTGCGACGGTTGCTCGCGGAGTTTCCGTGGGTCGAGGTCGTGGGGGAAGCGGGCGACGTGAATGAAGCAGCCGCGCGGGTCGAGGCGCTCGCGCCGGATCTGATCTTTCTGGACATCCAGATGCCGGGTGGATCGGGGTTCGATCTGCTCGCGCGACTCGATCACGTGCCGCGCGTCATCTTCACGACCGCATACGACCATCATGCGGTACGCGCTTTCGAGGTGAACGCGCTCGATTATCTGCTCAAGCCGATCGAGCCGCAGCGGCTGGCGGCGGCGCTCACCAGGGCGCGTTCGATGCCGGAAGAGCGGGGTGTCGAAGCTCCGCCGCACGACATCCTCGAGCGCCTGTTCGTGCGCGATGGCGATCGTTGCTGGTTCGTGCCGCTGCGCGAAGTGTGCATGCTGCTGGCGGAAGGGAATTACGTGCGTTTGTTCTGGGGCCAGGAGCGTCCGTTGCTCGGGCGGCCCTTGCAGAGCCTGGAGCAGCGGCTCGATCCCAAGCGTTTCTTTCGCGCCAACCGCAAGCAGATCATCAACGTCGACTGCATCGAGAACGTCGAGCTCGGGATCGGCGGGCAGTTGCATGTTCGGCTGCGAGGCGGCTCCGAAGTCGAGATCTCCCGCCGTCAGGCGCGACTGTTCCGCATGCAGATGAGCGTGTAGACCATTCACTCAGGCGATCGGACCGTTCGACACGAAATCGGCCCACCGGCCGGGCCGCATCGTAAATTTCCGGCCAGATGCACCGTGCCGGAGAACGTATGCGCCTCGCCAGAACTCTCGCCGTCCTAGTTTGCAGCTTCGGCTCGCTGAGCGCGGCGCTCGCCAACGATTCGGATCCACAAGCAAGCACCGCCACCAGCGCAGCGGCTCTTCCGCTCACGCGCGCCGATGTGGAGCCTTGGCTCGACGGCTTCCTGGATTATGAGCTGCAGCGAGGTGACATCGCGGGAGGCGTCGTCGTCATCGTGAAGGATGGCGAAGTCCTGCTGCAAAAAGGGTACGGCTACGACGATGTCGAGAAGCAGCGGCCCGTGGATCCCGAGCGCACGCTGTTCAGGGCCGGCTCGGTCGGCAAGCTGTTCACCGAGACCGCGGTGATGCAGCTGGTCGAGCAGGGCAAAGTCGATCTCGACGCGCCCATCGATCGGTACCTGGATTTCAAGATTCCGGAAGGTTTCGGCAAGCCGGTGACGATGCGCAATCTCATCACCCACACCGGCGGGTTCGAGGAGCTGGTGCGCGAGCTCATGCACTCCGATCCGGAAAAGTTTCCGAGCTTGGAGGCGTTCGTGAAGAGATCGCCGCCCGCGCGCATCTTCCCGCCGGGCGAAGTGCCGTCCTATTGCAACTACTGCATAGCGCTCGCGGGCTACATCGTCCAACGCGTCTCCGGAGAAACATTCGACGATTACCTCGATCGTCACATCTTCGAGCCGCTGGGGATGCAGCGTTCGACATTCCGGCAGCCGCTGCCGGCGAAGCTGGAAGCTGACATGTCGAAGGGATATGGGCGCGCATCGGGGTCGCCGTTGTACTTCGAGCTGGTCGGCCCCGCGCCTGCAGGCAGCATCAGCGCCACCGGCGCCGATATGGCGCGATTCATGATCGCGCATCTGAGTGCGGAACAGGGCGGGGCTCCGTCTCTGTTACAGCCAGAAACCGCGCGCCTCATGCACAACTCCGTGTTTCAGGCGACCCCGCCGGTCAACGGCATGGCCCTGGGTTTCTTCGAAGCGAATCGCAATGGCCAACGGATCATCGAGCATGGCGGCGATTCGCAGGTCTTCCACAGCCAGCTGGTCCTGTTCATGGACCAAGGCGTCGGCCTGTTCATGTCGTTCAACAGCACTGGCAAGGAGGGAGCGGTGGGCGGTGTCCGCACCGCGCTGTTCGAGCAGTTCACGGATCGATATTTTCCCGCGCCCGTGCCGGATGAGCCGACAGCGTCGACGGCGGTCGAGCACAGCCGGTTGGTGGCGGGCCGATACCAAAGCTCACGCCGCGCGGAGAACACATTCTTCAGGGCCGTGGGCGTGCTCAGCCAATTCAACGTTACTGCCAACGCGGACGGCACGTTGATCATTCCGCCGCTCACGAAACTCGATGGCCAGCCGAAAGTCTGGCGTGAAGTCGCGCCGTTCGTGTGGCGCGAGGTCGGTGGCAAGGAGCGTCTTGCCGCGAAAATCGAGGACGGGCGCGTGCGGTTCCTGGGGCACGATACATCGAGCGGCATTCAAGTCTTCATGCCGGTCCCGGCAGGGACCTCCGCCGGCTGGATCGTTCCAGTGGTCGTCATCGCGGCGCTGAGTCTGCTGCTGACACTTATCGGGTGGCCGGTTGCCGCCTGGATCCGGCGCCGCCACGGGGTGACGCTCGAAATGACGAAACAACAAACACTCGCGCGTTGGCTGGTCGGCGGCACGGCCATCGTCAACCTCGCTGTCGTCGTTGGCTGGATGACGATGATCCAGTACGGCCTGGGGAATCTCGCGCTGTTCGATGGCAGAACGAATGTGTGGTTCGTCGTGCTCCATCTGTTCGGCTTCATCGGGTTGTTTGGTGCAGGCGTTGCGATCTGGAATGCGTGGCTCTCGTTCCAAGGCAATCACCGCTGGTTCGGTAGAACATGGAGCGTGGTGCTGGCTGCGTCCTGTGTCGCGATCACCTGGGTCGCGTTCACCCTGAATCTCGTGAAGCTCAACCTTTACTACTGAGCCATTGGATGAGATACACCATGAGGATGTTTTCTGTTGCGGCCGCCGCCATGCTTTGCACGGCTTGCGTATCCGCTCCACAAACTGTGCGCGAGCAGGCCAGCAGCGCGCTGACCTGCGATGCCTCGCAAGTCACGGTTACGCAAATCAAGCGTCGGTATCTCGGCGATTATGTCTTCGAAGCCGCGGGATGCGGACAGAAGCTGACCTTCGAGTGCGAGCAGGCCTATGTGCTCTTGATACCCGTGGGCACGCTCGGCTGTCACAAGGAGTGATGCCGGGCGGTCTCGCGGCGCCAGGCCGCGGTTGACGATTCTCTATATAGGACTAAGATGTCCTGATAAGGCTTGTTCGCCCATTACTAAAACCATGGGGACGGAAATGCGTGCTGCTGTCACGTTGATGACGATGCTGCTGTTTTCGCGAGCACTGTTCGCGGCGGCGGTTGGGGATGCTCCTTCGCAGCCGCCTGCTCCGGAGCCCAGTGTCACATCCGCCGAAATGCCGGCCAGTGATGTCAGGCCACTGACGCGCGAAGATCTGGAAGCGTGGCTCGATGGCTTCATGCCGTACGCCCTGGCAACCGGCGACGTGGCAGGTGCGGTGGTGGTTGTCGTGAAGGACGGCGCGACTCTCCTGCAGAAAGGCTACGGTTACGCCGACGTTGAGGCGCGCCAGCCGGTCGATCCGGCAACGACATTGTTTCGTCCAGGATCGATTTCGAAGCTGACCACCTGGACCGCGGTGATGCAGCTGGTCGAGCAGGGCAAGCTCGATCTCGATGCGGATGTGAACGGATATCTGGATTTCGAGATTCCGGCGCGTGACGGCCAGCCGATCACGTTGCGGAACATCCTCACTCATACGCCCGGGTTCGAGGAGCGGGTCAAAGACCTGATCATTCCCGAAGGTGCGCCTTTCGATCCGTTGGATGTCTACCTCAAGGAGTGGGTGCCGGCTCGGATCTTCGCTCCCGGCACCACACCGGCTTATTCGAACTACGCCACTTCGCTGGCAGGTTATATCGTCGCGCGCACTGCCGGTCTGTCCTACGACGACTACGTCGATCGGCACATCCTGCAGCCGCTCGGCATGGAACATTCGACGTTCCGTCAGCCGTTGCCCGAGCGTTTGCAGCCATTCATGGCGAAGGGCTATGCGCGAGCCTCGGAAGGCAAGGCGAAGCCCTTCGAAGTCGTCGTCTCGGCGCCGGCCGGCAGTCAAGCCTCGTCGGGTGCGGACATGGCGCGATTCATGATCGCCCATCTGCAGAAGGGCGCGTTCGGCGACAACCGCATTCTCAAGGAGGAGACTGCCGAGCAGATGCACGCCACGGCGCTCACCGTGTTGCCGCGTGTCGATCGCATGATGCTGGGGTTCTATGAGCAGAACCGCAATGGCCGGCGAATCATTTCGCATGCCGGCGATACGGCGTGGTTTCATTCCGATCTGTTTTTGTTCCTTGACGACAATGTCGGTCTGTTCCTGTCGTTGAACAGTGCAGGCAAGGAGGGCGCGGCCGGCAAGATCCGCAAGGCTGTGTTCGAGCAGTTTGCCGATCGCTATCTGCCGGGGCCGACGTTCGACGGCAAGGTCGATCCGCAAACAGCGGCCGAGCACGCGCGAATGATCACCGGCCTGTATCAAGTCTCGCGCCGTATGGAGACGAACTTCCTGCGTGTGCTGGGACTGGCGAGTCCCGTCAAGGTATTTCCGAACGAAGATGGCACGATCAGCGTTTCGTTGGCCACGAACGTCGCCGGCGCGCCCATCAAGTGGCGTGAAGTCGAGCCGTTCGTCTGGCGCGATGTCGATGGCGAAAGCTTCCTGTCGGCGAAGGTCGAGGACGGGCGAGTCACGCGCTTCGGCTTCGAATGGGTCTCGCCGTTCATGGTGTTCGAGCCGGTGCCGGCGTCGATTTCCCCGGCATGGGTCACACCGGCGCTCGTCGCTGGCTTGATCGCGCTGCTCTTTACGGCGCTCGCATGGCCCATCTCCGCGCTGACGCGCAGGCATTATGGCGCCAGCTACAGTCTATCGGGTCGGGACGCGCAGGCTCATCGCTGGATACGCGTCGCCTCGTCCGCGGTGATTGCGCTGTTCGTCCTCTGGGGTGTGGTGGTG
Source organism: Steroidobacter agaridevorans (assembly GCF_009932555.1). GTDB lineage: Bacteria > Pseudomonadota > Gammaproteobacteria > Steroidobacterales > Steroidobacteraceae > Steroidobacter > Steroidobacter agaridevorans. The sequence goes on along the minus strand of NZ_BLJO01000002.1, from coordinate 719,331 downwards.
TCGCTGGTCATGGGCGATCAACTGCTTTCCTCGACGGGCGACGTCTTGTTGATGATCGTGCAGCTGCTGTCCGCGATTGTTTTCTTCGGGGCCGCTGCGATCGGTGTGTGGAACGCCATGGTCGTCGTGCGTGGCGAACGCAAGTGGTACGCCAAGGCCTGGGCGGTGCTGCTCGCGCTTGCGCTGCTGGTCGTGCTCTGGGTCGCGCTGGCATTCCATCTCATCGCCTTCGACGTGAATTACTGAACCAATTGCCTGGGGTGAGGACGATGTCGATGTTGAATCACGTTCGAGCAGCCCTGCGTGTAACGATCGCGGCCACGGTGCTCGTTGTCGCATCGGCGCACGCAGCGCCGCCGAGCGATCTCGATCGCTACGTAAAGCGCGTGTTCGATACCTTCGAGACGCCGGGCATGGCGATCACGATTGTCGAGCGCGGCAAGGCGCCGGTCGTGCGCACTTATGGCGTTCGCCGCATGGGGGAGGCGGCCAAAGTCGACGAGCAGACGATGTTTTCGATGGGCTCGACCACGAAGGCTTTCACAAGCGCCGTGCTGGCAATGCTCGTCGATGAAGGCAAGCTGTCGTGGGACAGCAAAGTCGTGGATTTGCTGCCGGGATTCCGCATGTACGATCCGTATACGAGCAGCGAGATGACGGTGCGAGATCTACTCGTTCATCGCAGCGGCCTGGGTCTCGGCGCCGGCGACCTGATGTTTGTGCCGGAGACGACGCTGACTCGTGCGCAGATCGTCGAGAAGCTTCGTTACATCAAGCCTGCGACGAGCTTCCGCAGCGGCTATGCCTACGACAACATGCTGTACGTGGTTGCCGGCCAGCTGATCGAAGCGGTTTGCAAGGACACGTGGGAGAACGTCGTTCGCCAGCGCATCCTCGCGCCGCTGCAGATGGAACATACGACGACCTCGTCAACGACGCCGCCCGGCGCCAACAAGGGTTGGCCGCATGGACGTGTGTCGACCGAGCTCCGCGGCGTCGGGCCGATGACGTCGCTGCCGAAGCAGATGAGCTTCGACAATTCAGCGCCAGCCGGATCGCTCAACGCCAGCATCGCTGACGTTGCGCGTTGGCTCGAATTGCAGCTGGGCCGTGGCCTTGATCCTCGCACGAACGTGCGTCTGTTCAGCGAAGCTCAGTCTCGCGAGATGTGGACCGGTCAGACACTGATCCCGGTGGCCCAGAACCCGAAGCCGCTCGAGCTCGCTCAGGCTAACTTCCGTGCCTATGCGCTGGGCTGGGGTTACAGCGATTATCGTGGCCAGCCGATCGTTTCCCACGGCGGCGGCGTGTTGGGCAGCGTTGCGCTGGTCGTGATCGTTCCTGGCAAGGACGTTGCGTTTGCGATGATGACCAATTCGGAAGAAACCTCCGCGCTGGCAGCGGTCCAGTATCGATTGCTGGATCACTATCTCGGCCTGTCGAGCCCCGATTGGATCGGCGCACTTAATGATGTACGCAAGGCAAGAATCGCAAAGGGCCAGGAAATCTTGGCAGCCGCGGCGCCGACTGCGCCGGCGCAGGGCGGGAAGGGGCCATCGCTCTTACTGGAAAAATATGCGGGCAGCTATCGAGATGACTGGTATGGCGGCGTCACCATCGAGAATGGCGGTGACGGCCTGTCGATCCGCTTCGAGCACACGCCGGCATTCTCGGGCAAGCTCGAGCACGTCCAGTACGACACCTTCCGCACACGCTGGACGGATCGGACGCTGACGGAAGACGCATACGTGACCTTCTCGCTGCAGCCCGACGGCTCGATCGCCACGATGACCATGAAGGCCATCTCGCCACTCGCCGACTTCAGCTTCGATTTTCAGGACCTGCTGTTCAAGCCGGTGCGGAGTACGCGTTAGACGTTAGATCTCCGCAAGCCGATGGACGGTGTCCGGATAGCGCTGCACCAGGCGAATGAGCAGCGCGGCTTGAGCGTTGGGCCTGGCGCGTCCCTGTTCCCAATTCTCGAGCGTCCGAACGTTGGTGCGGAGGTAGCCCGCGAACAGCCCGCGTGAGAGATTCATGTCCGTGCGTACTTTTGTAAGCTCGCGAGGCGTGATCTTCGGGGCGGGCTTGGCTTTCACCGTATGAGTACGCAGCGTTCGTTTGCCAGCGCGGTGTTCGGCGAGTGCATCGAAGCCATCCGACAAGTCGGAAAATAAGTCACGCTTCTTTTTCATGCGCCTTCCTCACATTCAATTCAGCCTTGACGAGTGCCTTCAGCGCCGCTCGTTGTTTGGCTGTCAGGTCAGACATCTCATCCTTGCCGTACAACGTGAATAACCAGAACTCAGGCCCGCCGGTCCAGTAGTAGTAGATCACTCGCAGCCCGCCACGCTTGCCTTTGCCACGCCGTACATCGGCGAAGCGCAGTTTTCTGAGACCGCCGGTCTCCTCGATGGGATCACCAGCTTCCGGATTGGCCATGAGCGTGTCTAGCAACCGCCGAAAGCCATCGTCATCGAGGTAGGCGGAGCGATGGCGCTCGAAGGCTGGCAACTCAATAAAAACGGCGTGCATGTAAGTATACGCAAGTTACGTAGAGAGCGCACTCGGCGTATAACTTACAGAGCGTGGAGGGGGCGAATTCGCCAGATATGTTCGCGTTTTGCGGCTTATTTTGCCCCTGTGATGTCGGCTTCCGGGTTAGGGGAGCTTGATCAGCGCCGCGAGTAAATGACTTCGCCGCCACGGATGGCGCAGCGGACGGAGGCGAAGTTGCGAGGTGAGTCGGCGGGGTCGGCGTCGAGTACGACGAGGTCTGCAGCCATCCCGGCCGCGATGCGTCCTCGTGAATCCTGCTCATTCCATCGCGCGGCTGGGGTTGTGGTCAGGGAGGCGAGCATTTGCATGGGCGTCATGCCCGCTTTCGCCAGCAGCTCGTATTCGCGAGTCGGATCGTAGTCGGTCATGTAACCCACGTCAGTGCCAAACAGCACCTGGCCGCCGAGCGTCGCGAATTTGCCGAACTCGGTCAGAGTCTCGTTCACGAGCCGTTCGGCGATATCCGCTGGGACGCGTTGTTTGTTCAGCTCATAGGGGAAGAGTTGCAACGTCGGCGTCATCGAGACTCCGGCGTCGCGCAGTTGTTTCATCAGTGGCTCCGGCCACGGCGCCGGCGCCCCGAGCGGCGGGTGAGTCAGGATGTCGACGTGGGCGGCGAGCGCGTCCTGGATGCCCTGGATGTCGGTCGGATGGGCGAACACCAACTTGCCTCGTCGGTGTGTTTCTTGTACGGCGGCGCTGGCGATGTCGGCGGGCATGCGCTTGTTGGTGCCGTCACCTTGCGGAGTTGCGATGAAGAGCTTGGTTCCGTCAGTGCCGGCATCCAGGTTCTTGCGCACGATCTGCGCCGCTGCGTCGGCGGAGTCGGGTTGCGGGAGCCGATCGAGCAGCTCCTTGGGCATGTGCGAGATATAAATCGGTAAGCCGTGCGGAGGAAAGAGAGCCAGGCCCACTGTGAGGATTCTCGGTCCGCGCAGCTCGCCTTTCTCGATCCTGCTCCGCAGAGCCAATGTGTTTTCGCCATCGGAAGCGACATCGAAGACAGTCGTGTAGCCGTAGCGCGTCAGCATCCGCGTCAATGCAGCGTCGAGCTCTGCGGCCGGCCGCTGTCGAGCGTTGCTGAACTCCTCGCCGGTGAAGTGGACGTGACTGTTTTGGAAGCCCGCCACGATTACGCCGCCATCGCACTGAGAGTGCTTGTTCTCGGCCGTCGCGCGCGACTTGCCGGTTGTGACCGATTCGATCTTGTTGCCCGCGATGATGACGTGGCCACTGACCGGTGGCGCATTCGGGGCCGGATAGATCTTCACGCCGTCCAACGTCCAGGCCTGCTGGGCCTGAGCCACTGATGATACTATTCCGGTGAGAGCCACCAGCAAGACGCCCAGGCAACGGTTCGACATGCTTCAGCTTCCTTGAATCGACGCAGCGTTGTGACTTGCCAGGCGCCGAGAAAGTTGCAGTCTGGCGCTTTTAGGATCTGAACAGCCGAGTGTACTGGGTTTCGTGTCGCGCGCTGGCGAGCCCTTGCATGACTGCGCAGGCGCCGATGCCTTCATCGTCGATATCGAACGCCTGCACCGCGATTTCTTCGAGCAACGGCACAAGGGCGTGCAGCATGCGCTGTCCGGCGCTTTGTCCGAGCGGTACGAGCTTCACGGCTGCGAGAACCTGATTCTCCGCCCAAGCCCATGCATACGCCTGCAGGACTTCGTCCTCACCGATGTTCCAGTGCACGCAGGCAACAGCGAACATCTCGGCGTAGCCGGGATGGTTCCGGCTTGGAAGCCTCGCGCCGAGCTCTCGCAAGATGCGAGCCAGTGCGGATCCCATATGGCGGTCCTCGGCACGCAGTTCTTCCGTCTCTCGAGCCGCCAGCAGGAATCGGCCCCACCGTTGCAGCCCATCGTCGTCGCCAAGGCGAGCGGCACGATGCAGGCGGAGCAGCACCGGCAGATCGAGCGTGCCGATGGCACATCGAGCAACGCCGGCTATCCATTCGAGCGCGAAGGGCTCGTCCTTCACCCAGCCTGCTTCGACGGCATATTCCAATCCTTGCGAGAAGTGAAAAGCGCCGATCGGCAAGGCGGGGCTCGCCAGATGCAGGATGCGAAGCAGGTGAGTGCTACCCGAGCGCATGCGGAGCAAGTGCGGAATGCGAGTGCCCACCATAGGCGCCAGCCTCGGGCTCGAAAGGCGCTTCTTCGATTGTGACGGCAAGACCCAGGCCGCGGACCATTTCGTCGAGCACGTGATCGTGTTGATAACGAACCCAGCCAGGGCCGATCTGCAGCGCGACGTGTCGATTGCCCAGATGATAGCTCGCCCGACACAGCGCCAGCGGCTCGGAGGCGCGCACTGTCGAAACCGTCTCGGGCTCCGCGACGACTTCCACGACGCGGCCATCCTCCGCAAGCAACAGATCTCCGCCGCGCAGGATCGATCCACGCTCGAGGATCAGGCCCACTTCTTCGCCAGTATCCAAGGTGGTGCGCAGACGGCTCTTGTTCCGCAATTGAAACGGCAGCACGAGCTTCACGTCAGCAGGCGTCGTGGAGGCGGGCAGCTTTCGAGTGATATTCAGCACAGAGGTCAACTTCAGAACAGGAAATATCGCTGCGCCAGCGGCAACGCTTTCGCCGGCTCGCAGGTGAGCAGCTGGCCGTCGGCGCGCACTTCGTACGTTTGCGAATCCACATCGATCGTCGGCTGATAGTCGTTCAGCACCAGATCGCGCTTGCGCACAGTACGCGTTCCCTGCACGGCGACCAAGCGCTTATCGAGCTTCAAGCGCTCGGCCATGCCGTTCTCCAGCGCGGCCTTGGAAACAAAACTCACAGACGTGGCGGACCGAGCCCGACCGAGCGCGCCAAACATCGGACGATAGTGCACGGGCTGCGGCGTAGGAATTGACGCATTCGGGTCGCCCATGGGAGCGGCGACGATCATGCCGCCTTTGATGATCATCGCGGGCTTCGCGCCGAAGAACGCCGGGCGCCACAGCACGATGTCGGCGAGCTTGCCGGCCTGGATCGATCCGACTTCATGCGCCACACCGTGCGTCAGGGCTGGATTGATCGTGTACTTGGCGAGATAGCGACGCACGCGAAAGTTATCGTTGCGTGCCGTGTCCGGCGCCAGCGAGCCCCGCTGCACTTTCATCTTGTGCGCCGTCTGCCAGGTGCGTGTGATGACTTCGCCAACGCGGCCCATGGCCTGGGAGTCGGACGAGATCATCGAAAAGGCGCCCAGGTCGTGCAGGATATCCTCTGCGGCAATTGTCTCGCGGCGGATGCGCGATTCGGCGAACGCGACGTCCTCGGCAATGCCGGGATCCAAGTGATGGCACACCATCAGCATGTCGAGATGCTCGTCGATGGTGTTGACCGTATAGGGACGAGTTGGATTGGTCGAGGAGGGCAGCACGTTGGCTTCGCCGCAAGCCTTGATGATGTCCGGCGCATGACCGCCACCGGCGCCCTCGGTGTGATAGGTATGAATCGCACGTCCCTTGAACGCGGCGATCGTGTCTTCGACGAAACCGGACTCATTGAGCGTGTCCGTATGGATGGCGACCTGCACGTCGTATCGGTCGGCAACGGCGAGGCAATTATCGATGGCCGCCGGTGTCGTGCCCCAATCCTCGTGCAGCTTCAATCCCATGACGCCCGCTTCGATTTGTTCCTCGAGCGGGCGGGGCAGACTCGCGTTGCCCTTGCCGAGCAATCCGAAGTTGATCGGCAGCGCCTCGACGGCCTGATACATGCGCTCGATATACCAACGGCCCGAGGTGCACGTGGTCGCGTTCGTGCCGGTCGCGGGACCGGTGCCGCCACCGATCATGGTCGTGATGCCGGACATCAATGCTTCGTCGACCTGCTGCGGGCAGATGAAATGAATGTGCGAATCGATCGCCCCCGGCGTTGCGATGAGCCCTTCGCCGGCGATCACTTCGGTGCCGGCGCCAATCACGATGTCGACGCCCGGTTGCACATCCGGATTGCCGCCCTTGCCGACGCGGACGATGCGCCCATCCTTGATGCCGATGTCGGCCTTGACGATGCCCCAATGGTCGATGATCAGCGCGTTGGTGATGATGGTGTCGACGACGTCGGCGGCGGTGCGCTGGCTCTGGCCCATGCCGTCGCGGATGACTTTGCCGCCGCCGAATTTCACTTCCTCGCCGTAGATCGTATGGTCGCGCTCGACCTCGACGATCAATTCGGTGTCGCCCAGGCGCACGCGGTCGCCCGTGGTGGGCCCGTACATCTCGGCATAGGCGGTCCGGCCGATGGAGGTCATAACTTGCCCATCACCTTTTGATTGAATCCATACACCACGCGATCGCCGTCGTACGCAACCAGCTCCACTTCGCGCTCCTGGCCGGGCTCGAAGCGGACCGCGGTCCCGGAGGCGATGTTCAGGCGAAAGCCTCGCGTCGCCGCTCGGTCGAAGCGCAGCGCCGTGTTGGTTTCGAAGAAGTGATAATGCGAGCCGACCTGTATCGGCCGATCGCCGGTGTTCGCCACTTTGATGATGACGGTGGGGCGGCCGACGTTGAGCTCGAGCTCGCCGTCCGCGGGAAACACTTCGCCGGGTATCATGAAGTCCTCGCGTCGATCTGCGTCAGGCGATGGGCTGGTGCACGGTCACGAGCTTGGTGCCGTCTGGAAACGTGGCCTCGACCTGGACGTCGGGGATCATTTCGGCAATGCCGTCCATCACGTCGTCGCGCGTCAGGATGGTGGCGCCATAGCTCATCAGCTCCGCAACCGTCTTGCCGTCGCGCGCGCCTTCCATGATCGCGGCGGAGATCAAGGCGACCGCCTCGGGATAATTCAATTTCAGGCCGCGAGCCTTGCGTCGCTCGGCGAGCAGCGCGGCGGTGAAGATGAGCAGTTTATCTTTCTCTCTTGGTGTCAGTTCCATGGCGTGTCTCAAGTTGCCCAGATGCGGGGCGGCACGGCCGGCCGCTCCAGCAAAGAGGGCCGCAATGTTTTCCAGGCTTCGACGAACGCGCGCTTGATCGGCTCGGCCTGCGCGGCGAGCGCTCGGCAGACCAGCACGTTATCTACCAGCGTGACCCCGAGTTCGACATTCGGCGGTTGCACGTTCCGGACAGCGTCGACCGTCACGCGTGTCGCAGGATAGGCAAGCAATGTTCCGATCGACTCATGGCCGCCCAGGCCCCAGCCCGTGCTTCCAGAAATGCGCAACCGATCGATCAATAGCGGCGCGCCGGCTTCCCACAATTCCAGGTGCAGACGCAGCTCGCCGCGATCGAACGGTTGCTTGCGAGCCGGCAGGCCGAGGCAGGCGATCTCCCAGCCGATGAACCTGGCGCGCGCTGACAGCTCGATGCGAGTCACACTGCGCACTCTGGCATCGGGATAGAAAATGCTTTCCTGCGGTAACCATTCCAGCGTCGCTCCATCGGCACGCAGAATCTGCTCCTGTCGGGCCGTGCGGCCATCGCTGCGATAGAACTTCGCCGCGGCCGGCGTCGTTAGCAAGGCGTGCGCGTCGTTTCCTGTTTCGACGTGCAACTGCAACTCGTCGCCACCCACGACGCCACCGGGTGGATGAACGATGTAAGCGTGACAAACATCGCCCTCGGGATAGAACGGTCTCTGCACGAGCAGCGGGCCGTGATGTCGTCGCGCGACAATGCGTGTTCGTCCGGCGGCGCGGGCGAACGTCAGTTCCAGCCGTGCGCGCCATCCCGACGTTGGCGATTGCTCGCCGACTGCGCTCATACCGTGAGGTGCTGGCGTACCAAATCGTCCGTCAGCTCGGGAATCTTCCCGCCCGCGACGACCCGGCCCTTGTCGAGGATGCGGAACTCGCTCGCCACGCGGCGGGCAAAAGGCAATTTCTGTTCGACCAGCAGCACGGTGAGGTTCGCCTCGTGGTTGAGCCGCAGGATGATATCGCCGATTTCATGAACGATGTTGGGTTGAATGCCTTCGGTCGGCTCATCCAGGATCAGCAGACGCGGCTCCAGAACCAGCGCACGGCCGATGGCGAGTTGCTGCTGCTGGCCGCCGGACAGGTCGCCGCCGCGACGACGTAGCATCTTCTTCAACACCGGAAACAGCTCGAAGATCTGTTCCGGAATATCGCGGACTTTGCGCTTGCGTGCCGACAGGCCGATGCGAAGGTTCTCTTCCACCGTCAGCTGCGAAAAGATTTCGCGCCCCTGTGGGACGTAGCCGATGCCAAGGCCGGCGCGACGATCGGCCGCGAGTCGATTCAGGTTCTGTCCGTCATAGGAAACCTCGCCGGTCGCGGGCAGCAGGCCCATGATGCAGCGGAGCAGGGTGGTTTTGCCCATGCCGTTGCGGCCCATCAGGCAGGTGCACGAGCCGGCGGCGATGCTCAGGTCCACATCCCAAAGAATGTGGCTGCCGCCGTAGAACTGGTTGAGCTGTCGGATTTCCAGCATCGTTCGTCTCTGTCACTCGCCCAGATACACTTCCACGACGCGTGGATCGTTCTGGACTTCATCGATCGTGCCTTCCGCCAGGACGTGGCCCTCGTGCAGCACGGTGACCCTGCGCGCGATGGAGCGGACGAAATCCATATCATGTTCGACGACCATCACGGAATGTTTGCCCGCGAGCGAGAGCAACAGCTCGGCGGTGCGCTCCACTTCCTGCGGCGTCATGCCGGCCACCGGTTCGTCGACGAGCAGCAGACGCGGCTCCTGCGCGAGCAGCATGCCGATCTCCAGCCATTGCTTCTGGCCGTGCGAAAGCATGCCGGCACGCATGCTGCGGCGATCCTGCAAGCGAATGGTTTCGAGTACCTCTTCGATACGTTCGTGTTGCCGGCGATCGAGCGGGGAACCGAGCGTCGTCCAGATCGTCTTGGTGCCGGCGACCGCCAGCTCCAGGTTCTCCATGACGGTGTGCTGCTCGAACACGGTGGGTTTCTGAAACTTCCGGCCAATGCCCGCTTCGGCGATCTGCGGCTCGCTCAATGTCAGCAGGTCGGTGGTCTGGCCGAACCATGCCGAGCCGGCATCCGGGCGCGTCTTGCCGGTAATGACGTCCATCATCGTGGTCTTGCCGGCGCCATTCGGCCCGATGATGCAACGAAGCTCGCCGGCGTCGATATACAAGGTCAGTGCGTTGAGCGCCTTGAAACCATCGAAGCTGACGCTGATGTCTTCGAGATACAGAATCGTGCCGTGCGAAGTGTCGCCGGGCGCTGGGCGAGCGCTTCTCGCTCCGGCGCCGAATACCTTTTGCCAACCGTTACGAAGAGCGGTGGTGGCGTTCATGCGGTCACCGCTCGAGCAGCCGGCTCGCGTGACGTGAATTTATCTGCGAGCCCGACGACGCCCTTCGGCAGGAACAACGTGACGATCACGAACAGCGTGCCCAGCGCGTACAGCCACAGCTCGGGGATGGTGGCGGTGAAATAAGTTTTCGCGTAGTTCACGAGCACAGCGCCCGCGACCGCGCCATACAAGGTTCCGCGGCCACCCACCGCCACCCAGATGACGATCTCGATGGAGTTGATGGGCTGGAATTCGCTGGGATTGATGATGCCGACCTGCGGCACGTACAGCGCCCCGGCAATACCGGCGAGCACCGCAGAGAATGCGAACACCCACAGCTTGTATGACTCGACGCGATAGCCGATGAATCGGGTTCGGCTTTCGGCGTCGCGAATCGCCTGTACCACCCGACCGGCACGTGACAAGGTGATGTAACGGCAGGCGAGATAGCCGAGACCGAGCGCGACCGCCGAGGCTACAAACAATGCGACCCGAGTTCCGGGCGCGTTGATATTCGCGCCGAGGATGTCTTTGAAGTCCGTCAGGCCGTTGTTGCCGCCAAAGCCCATGTCGTTGCGGAAGAAGGCGAGCATCAGCGCGTAGGTCAGCGCTTGCGTGATGATCGACAGATACACGCCGGTGACGCGCGAACGAAACGCCAGCCATCCGAATGCCAGTGCCAGCAGCCCGGGCACGACGATGACCATGAGCGCGGCAAACCAGAACATATCGAAGCCGTGCCAGAACCACGGCAGCTCCTGCCAATTCAGGAACACCATGAAGTCGGGCAGCACCGGATCGCCATAGACGCCGCGCGTGCCGATCTGCCGCATCAGATACATGCCCATCGCGTAGCCGCCGAGTGCGAAGAACGCTGCGTGTCCGAGGCTCAAGATGCCGCAATAGCCCCAGACCAGGTCCACGGCGATGGCGAGCAGGGCATAGGTCATGTACTTGCCCATGAGCGTCATCGTGTAGCTGGACAGGTGCAAGGCCGAGCCTTCCGGAAATGCGAGGTGCATGATTGGCGCGGCGACGCCGACAGTCAGCAGCAACGCAAGAAACACTTGCGTGCCGCGCTCGCCGGCGAGAAGTCGGATCGCTGGATGAGATGTCTGCATGTTTAATTCTCGGCGGCCCGGCCTTTCTGCGGAAAGAGGCCACGCGGGCGTCGCTGGATGAACAGGATCAGCGCGATGAGCACGAGGATCTTCGCGAGGACGGCGCCCGCGTACGGTTCGAGCGCCTGGTTCACGACGCCGAGCGACATACCGCCGATGAGCGTGCCCCAGAGATTGCCCACGCCGCCGAACACGACGACCATGAACGAATCGATGATGTAGCTCTGGCCGAGATTCGGCCCGACGTTGGTGAGCTGGCTCAGTGCGACGCCGGCGACGCCGGCGATGCCCGAGCCCAGCCCGAACGTGAGCGCGTCCACCCACTCGGTGCGCACGCCCATGGATTTCGCCATCGCGCGATTTTGCGCCACTGCCCGCACTTTCAGGCCGAGCGAAGTCTTCTTCAGGACCAGTTGCAGGATCGCGAACACGATCAGCATGAACAGCACGACGTAGAGCCGGTTGTAAGTGATCGAGAACGCTTCGTTGATCTGCAGCGAACCGGCCATCCACGCCGGGGTTTCCACGGGGCGATTGTTGGCGGTGAAGATGTCGCGCACGATCTGCTGCAGCACCAGGCTGACGCCGAAGGTGGCCAGCAATGTTTCCAGGGGGCGGCCATACAGGAAGCGCATGATGCCACGCTCGATCAGGACACCGACGCCGCCCGCAACCAAGAAAGCGACCGGTATCGCGACCAGCACCGAGGCGCCAATGTGTTGCGGCATCAGCAGCTGAATCACGTAAGTGGTGTAGGCGCCGAGCATCATCAACTCGCCGTGCGCCATGTTGATGACGCCCATGACGCCGAAGGTGATGGCAAGCCCGATCGCAGCCAACACCAGCACCGAGCCCAGGCTCAGGCCGAAGAACAATGTTTCCAGCGTGCGATAGAAGCTCCGCCAGTTGTCGATCTCGTTGAGCGCGGCGCGCGCCGCGTTTCGCACGTTCTCATCCGGCTCTGCGTAGCTGCCGTCGTCGGCCTTGGTCACGAGGGCGCTGAGCCGGTTGAAGGCTTCGGGATTCAGGCTGCCTTCGAGTTGTTCGACGGCGGCCAGCCGAACGGCGGCATCCGCGCTATCCAGATCTGCGATGGCCAGGCCGGTGCTGATGGCAGTACGGACCGCATCGTTCTTTTCGGAGCTTTGGCGCGCACGCAGGATCGAAACGCTGTCCGCATCCAGAGAGCGCATTAGCTCGTTCACGGCGGCCAGTCGCACATTCGCGTCGGGATCGGCCAGGTCGAAGCTGGCCAACGCGCTCTTCAATGTTTTACGCAACTGGTTGTTGGTCGTGATCTTGGTGTAGTCGGACGCCTCGGCGGTGCCTGCGTCGGACATCGTGAGCGGGTCTAGTAATCGCAAGCTCGCATCCTGCGCAGCGGCGATGAACACGCGCCTGTCGTCTTTTCGATAATAGAGAGTGCCTTCGAGCAACGCGTTCAGCACGGCGCGCGTGTTGGCATGGCGAGCGTCGAGCAACTCGCCGACGGCGCGTTCCTTTTGTTTGAAGTTGGCCGTCGCGAGATGGCCGAGCGCCTGCTCGAATGAAGTCGACTCGGCAGCGGCAGCTGGGCGCGCGAGCATCCCGACGACCAGGAGGAGCGCGAGCCACCCCAATGCGCGGCGGGCAAGGAACAGCGGTCCCGGACTTGCGCCCGGGACCGCGAACAACGTGCAACTGATGTTTGTCACCGCGGACCCATTACTCGTAGTTCTGTCCGGAGCACTTCATGGTCTTGGTGTTGTAGTTGCCGCACTTGAGCTTCACCCAGTCCGCCTCGATGTCCTTGCTGCCCGGCAAGTAGTCGGACCACGCGTCGCCCGGCACCAATCCTTCGGTCTGCCAGACGGTGTCGAACTGACCGTCGGCGCGCACTTCGCCAATCAGCACCGGCTTGGTGAGGTGATGATTCGGCAGCATCTTGGCGGTGCCGCCGCTCAGGTTCGGCACTTCGATGCCGACCATGGCGTCGATCACCTTACCGACCTCGGTGCTCTTGGCCTTTTCCACCGCCTTGACCCACATGTTGAAGCCGATCACGTGCGCTTCCATCGGGTCGTTGGTGACGCGCTTGTTGTTCTTGATGAAGGCGCGCCACTTCTTGATGAACTCGGCGTTCGCCGGCGTGTCGACGCTCATGAAATAGTTCCAGGCGGCGAGATGGCCGACCAGCGGCTTGGTGTCGATGCCCGAGAGCTCTTCCTCGCCGACCGAGAAGGCCACCACCGGAATGTCCTCGGCCGAGATCTTCTGATTGCCGAGCTCCTTGTAGAACGGCACGTTGGCGTCGCCGTTGATGGTGGAGACGACGCCGGTCTTTTTCCCCGCTGAGCCGAATTTCTTGATGTCAGCGACGATGCGCTGCCAGTTGGAGTGCCCGAAGGGCGTGTAGTTGATCATGATGTCCTCGTCCTTGACGCCCTTGGCCTTCAAGTACGCTTCGAGGATTTTGTTGGTGGTGCGCGGATACACGTAGTCGGTGCCGGCCAGCACCCAGCGCTTCACGCCCACTTCGTTCATCAGGTAATCGACGGCGGGAATCGCCTGCTGATTGGGCGCGGCGCCGGTGTAGAACACGTTCTTGGACGATTCCTCGCCCTCGTACTGCACCGGATAGAACAGCAAGCCATTGTTCTTCTCGAACACCGGCAGCACGGACTTGCGTGAGACCGAGGTCCAGCAGCCGAACACGACCGACACTTTGTCCTTCACCAGCAGCTGCTCGGCCTTCTCGGCGAACAGCGGCCAGTTGGAAGCTGGATCGACCACCACGGCTTCGAGCTTCTTGCCCATGACGCCGCCTTTCTTGTTCTGCTCGTCGATGAGCATGAGGACGGTGTCTTTGAGCGTCGTTTCCGAGATCGCCATCGTGCCCGACAGCGAATGCAACACGCCGACCTTGATGGTGTCGGCCGCTTGCGCCGCCATGGCGGACATGAGAGCGATGGCGGCTGCAAGTTGCTTCAGTCCGCCCGGGTTTGTTTTACGCATGAATGTTTCTCCGAAGGGAAGAGTGGGGACTAGATCTGAACCTGCAGGCCGACGCCCATCTGCTTGCCGTCGAGGCCGAGATTGGGGTCGAAGCTGGAGTCGATGTAGAACAGCGTGACGCGCGCGTTGAAGTCCTTGATCAGATACGTCAGGTTCAACTCGCTCGTGGTTTGATCGAGCTCGGCGAAGCCGTAGTCGTAGGTCGCCTCGCCGTACTTCGCGAGCACCTGGAACTTGCCGATGCCGACGGTTTGCGGAAACACGTAGGCGCCGAGCAGGTAGTAACCGTCGCTCGAGTCGTACGGGATGGGGACATTGATGTTGGACACTGGCGAGGGGTAGCCGCCCAGGCCGTCATACTTGGCGTATTCCGCCTCGATCGTCACGACGCCGCTGTTGGCCAGCTTCTTTTCCAGCAGAAAGTCGACGGAGTAGGCGTTGTCGCCGGCCGCTGTTTGAGCCGCGACGCCGACCGCCAGCAGATCCTTCTCGCCGTAGTAGGTGCTGTTCAGGTAATAGCCGCTCTCCGGGTCCCAGAAATCCAGCTGCACGCGGCCCGCGTACAGCACGTCCGAGCTGCCCTTGGTGAGGCCTTGCACATCGAAGGCGCCGGCGGAGACCTTCGCGATACCGAACTGACCCCAATACATCACGCCGTCGTTGCGGCCTTCGGTCTCGAACGGATAGCCGTCCTGGACGCCGTCGCGATACACGCCCCAGTGATTTGCGTAATAGGGGCCGTAAAGATTGGCGCGGTCGCTCGGTGGCAGGAAACGGCCGGCCCAGATGTTGAATTCATCCGAGAACGAGAATTGCGCGACGGCGTCGATGACGCGCACCGATTCCGGCGTCGCGCCCCCTGCGTTGTAGTCGGTGTTGAACATCAAGCTGATGTTCTCGGTCACTTTGCCGCTGATGTAGATGCGCGCGCTGTTCAGCTCGAAGTCGCTGACCTCATCGCCAAAGTCCGGATCGGAGTACGTGAAGCTCGAGCGCACGCCGGCGCCGACCGACACGGGCGGCAAATCCACCTCGGCGGCGAGCAGGTTGCTCGCGGGCAGCGCTGCCAGCGCGCCCATCGCGACGACGCGCAAGCCCGCGGTGGTTCGGCAATTGATCGATGGTGGTCGCATGAAGGTTCCCTGCAGTCGTGATTGTTGGTGTGGCCAGATGAGCTCGAGTCCATCCCTGGCGTCGAACGCTATGCGGGCTGGCGACGTGCGCATACACGTCATTTGACGTAGCCGTGCTCGAATGAGTCGCGTACGACCCATCACTGTGCAGCCGGCCTGAACGCTGCACCTCGATGTGGCACGAACGTGCACCAGCATTGGGGAAGGCAGCCGCGACGCTGCCCCAGAACGTGGCCTGGCACATCGCTTGCTTATGGGAACGTCAACGACACAAGAACATCGAGAATGGCTGCACGACAACGGATCGTTCGCGAGCGCCGTCAGTACAACCAATGGGTGGCGAGTCAGACGCTCGAAGACTATGCGCTGCGCTACACGGCGGATCGCGCGCGCAAGTCTTCTTTCCGCGTCGGCAATACTGCGTTCGGTCCGATCGCGTTCCTGGCGTGCGAGGCCATCGGCGGCGCGCTGACGATTGCCTATGGCTTTCCGAATACCGCGTGGGCGATCGCGGCGTTCTGCGTGCTGATGTTTCTGATCGGCCTGCCGATCTGCTCGTATGCGGCCCGCTATGGCGTGGACATCGACCTGCTCACGCGTGGCGCCGGCTTCGGGTACATGGGCTCGACGATCACCTCGCTGATCTATGCGTCCTTCACCTTCCTGCTGCTGGCAATCGAGGCGAGCATCATGTCGATGGCGCTGCAGATGCTGTTCGGCATTCCGCTCGCGATCGGCCATCTGATCAGCTCGCTGATCGTCATTCCCATCGCGATCTATGGCATCAGTCTGATCAGCAAGATGCAGCTGGTGACGCAGCCGATCTGGCTGCTGCTGCAGATCCTGCCGATTGCATATATAGCGTGGCGGAGTCCGGCCGACGTGTCGGCGTGGACCGGATACGCAGGCCAGCAAGGCTCGCCCGACGGTTCGCTCGATCCGCTGTTGTTCGGTCTGGCGCTGTCGATGCTGCTGTCATTGCTGCCGCAGATTGGCGAGCAGGTGGACTATCTGCGATTTCTGCCAAACCGTGATCGCCGCAATCGGGTGGCTTGGTGGACGGCGTTGATCGCCTCGGGCCCTGGCTGGGTGTTCATGGGCGGGTTCAAGTTGCTCGCGGGCTCCTTTCTGGCGTACTTCGCCTTACGGCATGGGGTCTTGCCGGCGCAGGCGGATGAGCCGACGGGCATGTATTTCCTGGCGTTCCGCGAGACGTTTCAGTCGCCGACCTTTGCGCTGGTGCTGACCGGCATCTTCGTCATCGTCTGTCAGCTCAAGATCAATGTGACCAACGCGTACGCCGGATCGATCGCGTGGTCGAATTTCTTTTCGCGTCTGACGCACAGCCATCCGGGCCGCGTCGTGTGGCTGGTGTTCAACGTGCTGCTCGCGTTGCTGCTCATGCAGACCGGCATCTTCAACGCGATCGAAAGCATCCTGGTGATCTACGCCAATTTCGCGGCGGGGTGGATCGGTGCCTTGACAGCGGACTTGGTGATCAACAAGCCGCTGGGGTACAGCCCACCGTACATCGAGTTCAAACGCGCGCATCTCTATGACATCAATCCCGTCGGCGTGGGCGCATTGCTGTTGTCGATTGTGATCTCGAGTCTCGCGTTCCTCGGTGTGTTCGGCACATTCCCGCAGATTCTTTCTCCGCTGGTGGCGCTGGTCGTGGCCTTCGTCGCCGCGCCGCTGATCGCGTGGGCGACGAAGGGTCGGTACTACCTGGCCCGCCAGCCGACGGGTCTACCGGAGCAGCAGCCCGAGATTCGTTGCACGATCTGCGAAAACGTATTCGGCCGGAACGACATGGCGATGTGTCCCGCCTATTCGGGCCCGATCTGCTCGTTGTGCTGCACGCTGGAGGCGCGTTGTCACGATCTGTGCAAGACCGACAGCCGCTTTACCGAGCAGCTGCAGGGGTTCTTCGCGAGTATCCTGCCCAAGCGCGCGGCAGTGTCGTTGAACACGCGCGCCGGTCATTTCTTTGGCCTGTTGCTGGTGTTCAACTTGGCGACGGGTTTGCTGCTGTCGCTGATCTATCATCAGGCCGGCGGCGCCACCGCGGCGGATCGCGAGGCGATCGGCATGACGTTGTGGGTCGTCTTCATCAGTCTATTCGTGCTGACCGGCGTGGCCGCGTGGCTCATCGTCCTAGCCCACGAGAGCCGGCGCAGCGCCGAGGCGGAGTCGGCGCGCCAGACCGCAATGCTGATGGATGAAATCGAGGCTCACAAACGCACGGACGCGGCCCTGCAAAAGGCGAAGGAAGTCGCAGAAGCGGCCAATGTGGCCAAGACGCGTTATATCGTCGGCATCAGCCACGAGATCCGCTCGCCGCTGAATGCGATCTTCGGTTATGCGCAGCTGCTCGAACGGGAGATCGCCGGGCCTTCCGACAATGCGGCGCGCGTGATCCGCCGCAGCGCCGAGCATCTCACCAACCTCATCGACGGCTTGCTGGATATCTCGCGCATCGAGAACGGCATGCTGCGGCTGAATCGGGACAAAGTGCAGCTGGTGGAGTTTCTCGACCAGATCGTCGACATGTTCCGGCTGCAGGCGGCGAGTCGCGGCATCGAGTTCCGCTATCAACGGCCGCCGCACCTGCCGGCGCAGGTGTACACCGACCAGAAACGGTTGCGGCAGATCCTGATCAATCTGCTGTCGAATGCGATCAAGTACACCGAGCGCGGCCATGCCAGCCTGGTGGTGCGCTATCGCAATCAAGTGGCGGAGTTCGAGATCTCCGATACCGGCCTCGGCATTGCGGAGGCCGATCTCGAGCGGGTCTTTCAGCCTTTCGAGCGCGGTGAAACGCCGACGGTGCGCGCGGTGCCGGGCATCGGTCTGGGGCTCACGATCACGAAGCTGCTGACGCAAATCATGGGCGGCGAGCTGCTCGCGCGCAGCACGCTGGGCGAGGGCACGATGTTTACTGTGCGACTGCTGTTGTCCGAGGCGATGCATTCGGTCCAGCAATCGTCGCTACCCGGGCGCATCACCGGCTACACCGGGGCGCGCTGCAAGTTGCTGCTTATCGATGACGATCCCGCGCATCTCGACATCGTGCAGCGTCTGCTGCGGCCATTGCAGTTTGAGGTTCTCACGGCGTCGAACGGAACATCGGGCATCGCGCTCGCTGTCCGGGAGCGTCCGGCGCTGGTCATGATCGATATTTCGATGCCGGATCTGTCGGGTTGGGACGTCGCGAACCAACTGCGCGATCACGCGGCGCTCACGTCGATGAAGATCGTCATGGTGTCGGCCAACGCACATGAATACGGCCCGGGCGGCGCCGATTGTCCGCACGACGGCTTTGTGATGAAGCCCGTCGACATGCAGTTACTGCTCGATACGATCGCGGGTCTGCTCGGTCTGCAGTGGACCTACGCGACCGAGGAGGAAGCGATAGAGGAGGTCGGCGCGTCGCGCGACTTGCCGTTGCACTCGCGACATCACGTCAACGATCTCTATCAACTCGGCAAGATCGGGCACGTGCGTGGCATCCAAGCCAAGCTGCGCCAGATCGAGGCCGACGACCCGGCCAGCAAACCCTTCACCACCCACATGCAGTCGCTGGTCGCGAACTTCGACCTGAAGCGCTACATGAACGTGCTGGAAACCCTGCGAAATGACGATGACCTCTGAAGCAAGCACGCGCCGGGATACCGTGCTGGTCGTGGATGACACGCCGGAGACGCTCAGCTTTCTCACCGACACCCTCGATCAGGCTGGGTTCACCGTGCTGATCGCCACTGACGGCGACAGTGCGCTGGAGCTGGTCGATCAGATCACGCCAGATCTAGTGCTGATGGATGCGGTAATGCCGGGCATCGATGGCTTCGAAGCCTGCCGGCGCTTGAAGCGAGAGAAGCTGTTGTCGCATCTGCCGGTCATCTTCATGACTGGCCTGAGCGATACCGAACACGTGGTCGAGGGACTCGCCGCGGGCGGCGTCGACTATGTCGCTAAACCCATCGTCATCGACGAGTTGCTGGCGCGTATCCGCGTTCACCTGGCGAATGCGAGAATCGCCTCCGGCACGCATGCGGCGCTGGATGCGACCGGACGTTTCCTGCTGGCCACCGATTTGAGCGGTCGGCTGCTCTGGTCGACGCCGAAAGCCAGGGCATTGCTCGCCGAGTTGTTTCCGGGTCAAAACGAACAGGCCGCGAACCTGCCGGCAGAGTTGGTGCAACAGCTGATGCAATTACGGCAGAGCGTGAAAGGGGCGGGTACGGCCATCATGGAAGTGGGCGCGCGGCGGCTGGAGATTTCGATGTTGAGCCGCATCGGACCGGACGAACTGCTGTTCAGGCTGGCCGAGTCAGGCACGCGGGGCGACGAGCAGCAGTTGCAGAGCGCACTGTTGCTCACCACGCGTGAAGCAGAAGTGCTGTTGTGGATCAGCCGCGGCAAATCCAATCGGGAGATTGGCGAGATCCTCAGCATCAGCCCGCGCACGGTGAACAAACATCTGGAGCAGGTGTTCGTGAAGCTGGGTGTGGAGAATCGCGCCGCCGCCGCCGCACGTGCGGTTCGCACTTTGGCGCGATAAGAGCGGAGGGGGCTACTGCTTCAACATGCCTTCGCGCTCGATGAACGCGATCACCTTGTCCAGTCCTTCGCCCGTTTTCAGGTTCGTGAATACGAAGGGCCGCTCGCCCCGCATTTTGCGTGCGTCCCGATCCATGACTTCGAGCGAGGCGCCCACATGGGGCGCCAGGTCGATCTTGTTGATGATCAGCAGGTCCGACCGCATGATGCCGGGGCCGCCCTTGCGGGGAATCTTGTCGCCCGCGGCGACATCGATCACGTACAAGGTCAGATCCGACAGCTCCGGGCTGAACGTCGCGGCCAGGTTGTCGCCGCCGCTCTCGACGATGATCATGTCCAGGCCAGCGAATTCCTGCATCAGGCCATCGATGGCCGCGAGATTCATCGACGCGTCTTCGCGAATGGCGGTGTGCGGGCAGCCGCCGGTTTCCACGCCGCGAATGCGCTCCGGAGGTAGGGCCTGGCTGCGGATCAGGAACTCTGCGTCCTCGCGCGTGTAGATGTCGTTGGTGACGACGGCGATGTTGAAGCGCTCGCGCATGCGCTTGCAGAGATTGTCGACCAGGGCTGTCTTCCCCGACCCGACCGGACCGCCGACTCCCAGTCGCAACACTTCAGCTTTCGACATCGATCTTCCTCGCCCACGGGATGCTTGCGTATCATACGTTTCCCATAACCGGCCGCCTACGTCATTTGACTCAGGGCGGGAACGTCGCATCGAGGGCATGCTCGTGATCATGTTACGTCGTACATCGTTGCTGGGATCGTTTCTCTCCCTGTCGCTGCCTGCCACGGCCTTGGCACACACTGGCCATGTCACGCACAGCTTCCTCGCTGGTGTTCTTCATCCGCTTGGGGGCCTGGATCATCTGCTCGCCATGGTGGCGGTCGGCTTGCTGGCAGGTTGCAGCGCTGGGCGCCTGCGGTGGGGGCTGCCGGTGAGCTTCGTGATGGCGATGGTCGTTGGAGCGATGATCGGCGCAGGCGGGGTGGATGTGCCGTTTATCGAGATTGGCATTGCGCTGTCGCTCGTGGCGTTCGGGACCGCGCTTGTTTGGAAACAAACGTTTCGTGCGCCGGTGCTGGTCGGGCTGACGGCGGGCTTCGCTTTGTTTCATGGCCACGCACATGGAGCGGAGATGGGGGCGGACCTGTCGGCCGCGTCGTATGGAATCGGATTCGTGATGTCGACTGCGCTGTTGCACGCCTTCGGCGTGCTGATCTCGACGAGGATGGTGCAGTCAGGGCAGCAGCTCTCACTGGTTCGATGGGGCGGGAGTGCGATTGCGGCTGTTGGGGCTGTTTCACTGGGTTTGCTTCTCGTCATCCCCGGTTAGATAAGTTCAGAACACAGCATTCCGCTATAGACACGCGGCTACAAAGGCAATGCCTTGGATGACGCCAGGCAGCGTCGTCAATGCCCACTTTACGATTTCGACGACGGCACCTGCCACGACTGCCACAAAAATTTCTCGGCCCAAACCTCGCCAAAAGCCTTTCCCGCGATTTTCTTGTTCACTTGCCTTGTGCTCTGGGGTTTGATGATTGGACGCCGTTCGCGCTCGCTCGTTCGCAGTCGCCGGCGGTGGCTGCTCCATCTGAAGCGCCACATGAGCAGCAGGGGTCGAAGGCGCAGCCTGCACGCGCTCAAGTGGCAAAGCGTTCACGACGGCTAGCGTCAGGCTTGCAGCCACGATAGTCACAGTTCCGGCCCTAGCAGACTTTGTAACTTGAGCAGAGACGCCTTTCGTGCTGGCTTTCGCGGAAGCTGTGCTGGTCTTACGTGCCTGCTTTTTCGCGTTTGGCTTACGACGAGACTTGGACTCAGAGGGAGCTTTCACATCGTCCTCCACATGGCACAGCGTTGGTGTGCAGAACCATACAGTAGACGCTCGTGCAGCAGGAAGACGCATGTTTACACGCGGATTGCCGAGGAAGGTGAGGGCAGTAGCAGGCAATCGGCGGGCTATAAATGAGCTGCCTTGACTTGATCCGATCGTCTCGCGCGTCGCCTTTAAGAGACGGTTTGCTATGAGGTCAGCTTCGGAAGGCCGGCGCTCGCGCGCTGCGAGGAAACAATCTCGGAATATCTTGTCAAGTCGTCAGTGGCGCGTTTACGCTTGCTTCAACAGACGAACGATTCCACGCACTGGCATGTTGGAACAGGGACCCTCCCGAGGTGCAATATGAGTCTAGTGAATAGGATCGCGCGCAGGTCTTATCGAGCCGTCATCACCGGGCTCAACTTCCAGCACACGCGCCAGTGTCCGATGTGCAACTGGAGCGGATTTCAGTTCCATCCCGCGAATCAGGGACCTTTTTTCAGGTTCGATGCGACCTGCCCCCGCTGCAAGTCTCAGGAACGGCATCGGCTCGCTTACGTGTTGCTCGCCAAGCGTCTGCCCGCACGACTGGGCAAGGTGTTGCATTTCGCCCCCGAGCCTTGCATGACCAAATGGTTGGCGTCCTTGACAGACGACTACCACACGGCCGATCTGCTTCTGCCGACGGTCATGCACAAGGAAGACATCTGCAACATGAGCTTCGCGGACAATACCTTTGACCTCGTGTGGTGCTCACACATCCTCGAGCACGTGGCGGACGACCACAAGGCGATGCGCGAGATCCGCCGTGTTCTGAAACCGAATGGCCTCGCTGTCATTCAGGTGCCCGTATGGGGCGCGAGGACGAGCGACGAGCCGCTGAATACGCCTGAAGAAAGGGTCTTGAAATATTTTCAGGAAGATCACGTGCGCCGCTATGGGGCGGACATCGAGAATCGGCTGCGCGCCGCCGACCTCGCATTGGAAACATTGCGCCTGGGCGATCTCGACCTGCACGTCGTGCTGCGACATGGGCTTTCCGATCTTTGCGGCAGCGATGTCTTCCTGACGAGCAAGGCTGTGGCCTGAACGCTGGTTTATTGCGAGCGGGCGCTCCAGAGCAGTTTGATCCCAAAGAGGCCAATGATGACTCCGCCGATGCGATTGATTGCATCACGCATCGACTGATAGCGTTCGCGCACCGCGGGCAGGGCCAGGCACGCGGCGACAAAACAAAACCACAAGAGAGGCAACACGGCGGACATGCCGATCATGGCGAGCTTGGTTGCCAGCGATGCCTGAGGCGTCAGGGCGGCTGCAAATAGACTGCCGAAGAAGACCACGACCTTGGGGTTGGTGAGATTGGAGAGCAAGCCTGTGAGATAGGGATTGCGATGACGAACGGATAGTTGCTCCGACGATGCTGTTGTCGAGCTCGATTGCAGCATCTTCCACGCCAGCCATAGAAGATAGAGGCCGCCAGCTATCTTGATGACCATCGTCAGCCACGCTGCCTGGCTTAGTACGTACGCAAGGCCCAATACGGCGAGCGCCGCATAGAAAGCCACTCCGGAGGCAATCCCAGCGGCAGTCCAAGCGCCGGCGGCGAACCCGCGGGATAGGGCGGTTTGAGACACGATGAAAAAGTCCGGGCCGGGCGAGATCATGGCCGCCAGAAACACAGGAACGAGACCGACGAGCGCGATCGAATCGATCATGGCGATAGCAGGCTGATAGTCGTGCGTGGAGTCAGAGTCTATCGTACGAGATCAACTCGCCGCTGCCCGTCGCTCATTCCGCCGGCATTTGGCGCAAGCTTCGCTACTGAAATGTTTGGAG
Source organism: Steroidobacter agaridevorans (assembly GCF_009932555.1). Taxonomy (GTDB): domain Bacteria; phylum Pseudomonadota; class Gammaproteobacteria; order Steroidobacterales; family Steroidobacteraceae; genus Steroidobacter; species Steroidobacter agaridevorans. The sequence goes on along the minus strand of NZ_BLJO01000002.1, from coordinate 696,053 downwards.
CAGGGCATCGTCACCAATCTGCTCGATCCCATGCTCGCACTGTTTGGTCAACGCGCCCGTGCCGGGCTCATTTCCCCAGGTCTCGAATTGCGACGGCATAGGAGTCCGGATTGTGTTCGGAGTTGTGTTTGTTCAAGGAATTCCAACCTCCGAGCCCTTCGTACGCGACATCCGACATATACAGCCACGCATGGCACATCTCGTGAAGAATGGTCTTTGCCTGCTTCTCCAGCGTTGCTCCGAAGAAGCGATCAGTGAAGGAAAAACAGTTCTGGTTGGACTCATGCGACATGGCCATCACGAAGCTGATCTCATCCTTGAATCTCGGGTTCAAGGCGGCATGGGCAATCTCGCCGCCACACGCGGCGTGAATAGGTGCATCGACGTGTTCCAACAAGGTTCTGATGGCCCTATGAAGATTCCGTGGGGTGTCAGTGTATGTGCCGGCCAGTTCCTTCTGATATTCGTCACCTCGCCAACCGAAACACCGCCTGAGCACGTCGCCCACAGCTTTGTTTTGGCCCTGCAGCTTTTCGCTTCGAGACACTGCCGCGCGGTAGTTCTCGACCTTGCCGTTTGCCTTCAATAGACGCTTCTTTGCCTCTGCTTGCGCGCGCGTTATTGCGCCGCGCTTGTTCTTGCAGGTGTGTTCTGCCAGCTCGCACATTCACAGCACCTGTCGCCCAAACGCTGCGTTGACCGTTCCCGCCAACGTAGGCTGCGGCGGGACGCCCGCCAACACGCACATGCCGGCAACGGCCTCCAAGTGCGTGCCATCGGCAGGCACTTCTATGTTGTCGACAGTCTTGACCGGGTTGACGACCGCGGGAGGTGCGTTGACTCCAAGCGCTCTGCCGATGACCAGCAAGTCTTGCGCGGTCAGCAAACCGAAGCCTGGGATGACAACATCGCGCGCACTGACAAACGCCCGGTCCGGGTCAAATTCTTCGGGATTGAAATTGAAGGCAAAGACTGTCTGCTGCAGTATCCCACGGGCGAACTGCGCAACCGACTCGCCGTTGGTGATGCGAGAAACGTAAGCGAGAAACCTGGAGGTGTAGAAGTCGCTGTAACTGGCGAGGTGTCCGAGGAGCCGGTTCAGATTGAAGATATCCTGGTTGTGCGCAGCTATCGCCGCTGCGTCTTCGCCAGCGGGTTCGACGAGCGGCTTGACGATCTGACGGATCATCGCCAGAAATCCGGGGACCCTGCGAAATACCTCGGTGTAGTTGCGACTGCTCATCATCGCGTGCAATTCGTCGCTCTTGATCGGGTCCGGGTAGAGCTTGTTCCACTGCTCTGCCAAGTCAGTAGCCAGGGCATTGGCGATCAGGATGGCGTTGTTGCCGATGGTGAGAATCGGCGCCATGGGCGAGCCTGGTTGCGAGGTATCGGGTATCGAAGTCCGGACGATTGCGTTGAAGTACGCGAGCGTCATGAACAGGGCGGATGCCTTGGTACGTACCGCAGTGTCAAAGCCAGAGGACCAACGCATCTTCAGTTCGTTCTTCTTGAACTCTTCGTAAGCACTCAACGCTGCTTCCGCAGTTAGCGACATCCCTCCGGTTAAAACTCCCAGAACAATATCTCCGACCGACAGACCAGAGGTCTCATTGCCGGCCGGCGACGCTGTCTGCGTGGTGAAGGACTGGGCCGGGTCGTTTTGGTCCGACACGCTGTTCGGATCGACCTGAAGATTGAGGATGTTTGACGGTGGCAGCGGCACGCCGCCGGTGAGGTTGAACAAATAGTCCAGAGCCACCGTCGACATCGACACCGCCGTTCCCAAGGCACCCGATCGCACCAGGGGCTTGGCGCCCTGGACTGCACTGGGAAGGCTGTCCACCATCGCCGAGTCGAGCAGGGTTTCCTGAAGAAAGCTGATGTGGTTCAGCACGAATTCGGCATCGAAGTTGATGGACTCGATGCGAACGATAAAGGCGCCACGTTGGTCAACCAGATCGGTGGCGACGGAATAGTGCTTCAGCAGCTGGAAGACGTTGACCGCCATGGTCCGGTCCGCGTATGGGTTTCTCAGAACGCGAGTCATCCGGCTTTGCACGAAGGACTCCGAAACTCCGCGCACGGAGACACTGTGGAGTGTCTTTAAGTTTTTGGCCGATTTCTTGGTGGCCTCCGATACGTGGTTAATAGTTTGCTGATTTGAGTCGGTAATGCTTTTGGAATAGCCCGCACTGATGCTAGCCGATGCGTAGCCGACGCTCACCGATGCGGTTCCGTCGACGTGCCAGCCTTCGGTCTTGGACGCAGAGCGGGCGACGTTGACGGCCTCCTTGTCTGAGGTCGTACTTTCTGCCGTCGTCAACGACTCGGTCGAATCCAAAGCGGTCTGGTCAAGCACTTTGCGCTGCGATGTCACCAGCTCTATGGTCAACTGTTCTTGCGGTGCAAGTGCGAGTGTCGTGGCCAGGTCGCCGACGGTCACGTTGCTCAGGTTCCAGACCTGCGAGAAGCGTGCATCGAGACCGAAGTGGATTCCTTGGAGCGCGTAATCGGCTCCGGCAAGGCGGACGAGCTTGGAGATGCTCTGATAAAGAGAACTTGCCGGGTTGGCCTGGTCCCCCGCCTGCGCCAACAAAATCGGTCGTCGGTACTGAAGTTCGAAAACTGGGCCGGTACGTGTGTTTGGCGGCGCGCAGAGCAGCAGTTGATTGCTCGCCGGCGTCTGCGCCGGCTGACCTGCAGGAGTAGCAGACCCAGGCAGGGAAAGGGTGGGCTTGAACGGTACTCCTCCTGGTGGCACCACGGCCCCTGGGGGGGCAGGGCTTGCGGGTTGTGCACCAGCCGGTATGGTGGCAGGTGTTGTTTTCTTCGCAGCCATCGACGGCTTCTTTCGCGGCGTCGACTTGCCAACGGCCAGGGCCTTCCGGCGTAGCGGTTTCGTAGGCATGGTTCCTTCACTTTCGCCGGCGGCGCGGTGATCTCGTTGGTAGTGTTCTCCGGCCCAACGGTGGTTCTACCAGAAGCGGCTGTCAATGGGCTTTGCCCTTGCGCTACTGTCTTCCATCGTAGTGCACTGTGCCTAAAACAATGGTCGCTCTTTGCACCCTGGCATAAGTCCCCACCGACTCGAAGCGGACAGGCTTATGCGTCCGCGACGATTGGCGACGGAAATCTCACAGATGAGTTGCGTCATAGAGTTCGGGAACAGATGGGCCTTTCGACGAAATATTCGGAGGCTCCGCTCCTCCTGCTCGGGCAAGCATCTGGATGGATCGAAAGCTGCTTGAGATAACGAGCGCGCTGGCCATGGTCGCAGTGCCGGGGCCAAAGCCTGCCGGTGCACCGTGAAAGGTGACACCGGCAGGGGGCAAAGACTTACTGGATCTGCGTGACCGTCACCGAGTAACCGTTGTGAGCCGCGCTTTCGGCGGCGTATGCGCCGAGTGACAGGCTGCCGCTGACGATGACAGCCGACAGGAACATGCAGACAACGGTCTGGGTTTTGCGGCTGATGGCGGTAAGCATGACGGCCTCCTGGGTCTCTCTCTGCGCTGTCCGCGTTATTGCGGGGCTTGGTGTTAGGACACGGTGGAGTGCTCTGGGGTTACATCGCAAAGTGGGATTGCCGGCGAACTGAGGGGGTATACCGGCGAAAGACGCCGGGCCGCGGCGGAGCGCGGCTTAACGCCCGGACGTCTCGCTAGTTGCGCGTGCTAGTGCTCGTGACCGTGACCGTCAGCCCGATGCGCTTCGTAGTGCGCACGAAGCAAGTCGCCGCCGAAGTCGCGCTCCAGGTCGCGCCAGACGCTGTGGATATGATTGGCGTTGTTTTGAGTGTTGTCGTACTCGATGAGGACCGTTGGGCCATGCACTCGGTAGTAGTGCGGCTTGCCTGGCTCGAGACTGCCAGCCCATCCAAAGTGCAGCTTGTCAAAGCCCGCGCGCTCAATGCGCTCGAGCTGCTCTCGTGCAGCGCTCTCGGTCATGCGATCCGAGTACACGTGCAGTAGCTTGCGCAATTGCGCTTGCTCAGGTTGAGACATGTCGCCTGCCGCAAGCCCTTCGATACCGAGCGAACGTACCTTTGGATCGTTACGGGTGACGATGTCCGGAAAAGCGTCATTGGCAAGCATCGCACGGGTGCGTCGCTCCTTCGGCAACATGCGAATCAGATCGCGAGCCAGGTCTTCTTCTGCCGCGAGCAATCGTAGACCGGCTTTCGGTCCGTGCGGTACGCGGGCGGGGTTCGAGCCCATGAAGAGCGGCGCGACGACCTGCATTTGATCGTCGACATGGGTCACGTTGACAGAAAGGTGATGGCCTTCGAATCGCCACGCCCAAGGTGCGCGGGGACCCGGTTCCCCAAAAACTGCGGTGTAGTAGAGCTCCGGATCGCGCCGTGGGTTGCCTTCGATCTCCGCGAGAATCGATTCGTGCTGCACGATCTGTTTAGCAGCGTTGAAGCCTGAAGGGCTCAACGCGGAACGCAGCAATGGATCGATCAGCGTTTTCTGGTTTGCATCGAGCTCTGCCAGCGCAACGCCGGCGCGTTTCGTGGGAACGTAGTTCCAGTTCGTGCGCTCAGACGAATCGAACGACAACTGGGCTTGTGTTCGCTTGGCTTCCGGTAGCGACTCCAGAAGTGCATTCGCAGCCGCTGTTCCGGAAGGTTGCTTGTCACCATTTTCATTGGGCACGTTCGCAGCTCCCAAGCCGACGAAAATCAAGACGGCGCCGATGAGCAGCACGGGTTCGATCGTGAGTCCGTAAGTCATGTGAGGCGCTCATGAAAGAGAATCCGAGACAAGTATGCGCTTGGTTTGTGGCTATCCAACACGGCGAGCGATGTTGTTAGCCACGACCCAACTGATCGAGACGCTGCACCGGGGTGGATTGTGTGGCGCGGAGACTACGCCCGGTCAACTGTTTTCCTATTGCTGCCAACAACTTGAAAAAGATCCCGTGACTCCTGGCGCGGCTGGCTCGCCGTCTGCAATTCCGCAGACCTACCACAGCTCACTCAGCTCGCGGAGGCCGGCTCGGCCTCCGCGGGTTTGTACCTCAGGGCTGGAATAAAGAGAAGTTATCGACTTCCGCAGCCGTCTTGTACATCACCACACCGGCGCGTTTCGCAGTAGAAGTATTCGGCGCATCGGCCGCCTCGAGCCTCAGCTCTCCATTCACATAAACACGAACTCTCGATCCCACCGTCTCCAGCCGCACCCGATACGTCGTGTTCGTGGCGATCGTGAACGGAACGGAGGCGAGCGTTTGAATCGCGCCGTTGACCAGCTTCTTGATCTGCAGCGTGTTCGAGCTGCGTAGAGTCACGTAAACATAGTTGTTGGCGTCCACATAGCGCGCGGCCAGTCCGATCCAGCGATCGGCGCCGTCGAACTGCGTCGGCCGCAGATCGGCAGCGACGATCTGATCGCCGTACGTGCCGTTGTCGCCGAAAGTGTTGGTAAGCAGGCTGGCGCCGCCCGTCAGGTCCTCCTGCCGATACAGTCCCGCCGCCAGCAGGCTCCAGAGTCCCGTTGTCGGCATCACGGACCAGCGCTGCTCGGAGAAGTCATCGACGACCACAGGCACGCCGGGATTCGCGTTGACCAGCACGTTGTCATAGTCGGAGCGCGTCCGGAACATCATGACGCCTGGCCGACCGCCTGAAATATCGTCGTCGCGAACCGAGATGACCGGTCGATCGTTCACCAGCACTCGCACGTGATCGGCGACCGCTTCGAGCCGCAGGCGATGCGTTCGATTGAGCGTGACGGTGAGCGGTGCGGAGCCCAACGTGGTGAAGGATCCAGCCATCATTTTCTTCAATTGGACTCCGCCGCCGCTGCGAGCGGTGACGTAGTAGTAGTTGGCGGAGTTCACGTAGCGCGCCACCAACCCGAACCAGCGATCCGATCCATCGAACGCGCGAGGAATGATGTCGGCTTGGATGGATTGGTCGGGGTAGTTCGCATTCGCGAGCAGCGCGGCAGCATTGCCGGTCGTGTTCGATTGGCGATAGACGAGCGAAGTGCCGCCCGAAACCACGCTGAAGCTGCCGCCGAGAGACGTCCAGCCTTGCGCGTTGCCATCCTGAAAATCATCCTGGAGCAACGCGGGCCGATCCAGCGTGGTGGGCAGCTCGAAGATGAAAGCCTGCCCGTTGACGACTGAGTCCGTGGGCGCGCTTGCGGCCACCACGCGCTTCGAATTTACGTCGAGGCGATTCAGTTCCGATCCAATGCTGGTCGTCAACTCAGCCACTCGCGGCCACGAACCGGCAGCATCGCGCTGATAAACCCGGTCGATCTGATAGGGCGCCTCGCCCGCAATCACGGTACTTTCGTCGTCATCGAGCGCGTCCGCGTGCGTCGAGGTGTTGGTGAGCACCCAGGTACCGCTCGAATTGCGTTCGTATATCCAACCCGCCGCGAGCAGCGTGTTGCCGCTGATCGACACGGGCCCGTTGAAGTCGCCATTGATGTCCGGGTGGTCCCACGAAATCACTGTCGGCGTAGCCCAGTCACCGTTGGCGCCCGGCGAGTAGAGGTTGAGGTGCCCTGGGGCCGGGCCGTGTTCGAATAGAGAGGGTGTGCCGAACACAGCAATGCCCGCCGTCACGTCGACGTGCGGCCCCAGGTAGGTAGGGTCTTCCTCGGCAAAGCTGTCGCTATACGAAGCGATTCGTTGCCAGCCGGCAGTGCTGCGTCGATACAGCGCGAGGCCATTGTCGTCACGATGGCTGATCGCGATCAGATCCCCATGCACTGCGACCGAGAATCCGTTGCCGGTGCCGAAGGTCGGGCTCGGGGCCAGGCCGAGCTCGGCGGTGCGCACCCAGCTGGATCCCTGTTTTTCGAAGACGTGCACGCGTTCGTGATTCGGCTCGCCTACTGCGATCACATTGCCGTCGACGGCGACCGCGAAGCCGAAGGCATCGGGCGGCGTCGTGCCAACGAGCTTCGCCGTTTGCTGCCAGATTCCCTGAGCATTGCGCTCGAACACATAGGCCGCGCCCGGCCTCGACGAACCGTTGCCAGGAAACTTCTCGATAGTGGCGCCGACGACGGCGATGTTGCCGTCGATGGCTACGCTGCGGCCGTATCCGCCATCGGGTACGCCGTCGCCAGGTATCAAACGTGCCGTTTCCAGAAGAACCGCAGGCTCAGCGAGCGCCAGCGCCGAATTGAATAGTAACAACAGAGAAAACACTCGTCCCCGGCGGCCGGACTCACGACGGAAATACGCGTCGTTGCGCATGACTCCCCCTGACGTCGCGTTGCTTGTTTCTTACAGATCCCCGTGCCACTGGGTAGCGGCGTTACGCATGAACGGAACGTTGCGTGAGCAAGTTCCGGTGCGCATCGGGCAGCGAAAGGAATATTCCGCTGCGAGTCGCTGGCCTCGGTAAAACAAGGGCATTCGAGCGACGAAGTGTCAAAAGGGTCGACGCCGGGCGAGAGATCGCGCATTGAAAGATATATCAGCGATCTCGATCGATGCTGACTGCTGGCCTAAATTATATGATCGAATATGATTGGTTTGTCTGAGCTATTGCGCTACTGTGTGCCCGCCAAGAAGAGCTTCACACGGTGAAGCGCCGGGGGTTCTGTAGCAACGAAATCAATTGACGCTGGGCCGTGGCCTTGCGGGATGGGTCGTGCGCGACCTCACAGCCGACAGCGCTGACATGATGCAAAGGAGCAGTCATGAGGCATCAAGGATGGATGCGTGCTTGTTTGTTTGTCCCGATGTTGTTTGCAGCGATGCTCGACGCGCACGCTCAAGCGCAGATGGAGCGACTGTCGCGCGGCGTCGTGGCCGTTCGCACCGGCAGTTCTTCCGTCTATGTGGGCTGGCGTTTGTTTGGCAATGATCCTTCCGGAATTGCCTTCAACCTGTATCGCTCGACGGCCGGTGGCGCCGCCACGCTGCTGAATGGCACGCCCATGACGGCGAGCACGAACTTCGTCGACAACTCGGCGCCGACGACGCAGGCCAACACTTACTTCGTCAGGCCGGTGTTGAATGGCGTCGAGCAGGCCAACAGCGCTTCATTCACGTTGCCAGCCAACGCGGCGACCCAACAGTATCTGCAGATTCCTTTGCAGATACCCGCCGGCGGCACGACGCCGAGCGGCGAGGCATACACCTACACGGCGAATGACTTGAGCATCGGCGATCTCGACGGCGATGGCGAGTATGAGTACGTGCTCAAGTGGGACCCGACCAACGCCAAGGACAATTCACAATCCGGCTACACGGGGAACGTGTATCTGGATGCTTATGAGCTCAACGGCACGCGCTTGTGGCGCATCGACCTCGGTCGAAACATCCGTGCCGGAGCGCACTATACGCAATTCATCGTCTATGACCTCGACGGCGACGGCCGAGCCGAGGTAGCGGCGAAGACTGCCGACGGCACACGCAGCGGGACCGGCCAGGTCATCGGCAGTGCGAGCGCCGATTACCGCAACAGCAGCGGCTATGTGCTGAGCGGGCCGGAGTTCCTGACCCTCTTCAACGGACAGAATGGCGCGGTCCTGGCAACGACCAACTATGTGCCGGCCCGTGGCACTGTCAGCTCGTGGGGCGACAGCTACGGCAATCGCGTCGATCGTTTCCTCGCCGGTGTCGCCTACCTCGATGGGCAGCGACCCAGCTTGATCATGTCGCGAGGGTATTACACGCGTGCCGTCATTGCCGCTTGGGACTGGCGCAACGGTGCGCTCACGCAGCGATGGACTTTCGACAGTAATACTTCGGGCAACTCCGCCTATGCAGGGCAGGGCAATCACAACTTGTCCATCGCCGATGTCGACACGGATGGCCGGCAGGAAA
>NZ_BLJO01000002.1:516909-687216 GCF_009932555.1 Steroidobacter agaridevorans | reverse complement strand
TCATCTTCGGGGCCGCGACCATCGATGACAACGGTCAGGGGCTGTACGTCAGCGGCCTGGGTCACGGCGATGCACTGCATGTCGGCGACTTCGTTCCTTCGCGCTCCGGGCTGGAGATCTGGGACATTCATGAGTCCAGCTCGGTGCCCGGTGCGGACCTGCGCGATGCGCGCACCGGCGCTCGAATATTCGCGATCAACAACACATCGGGCAGTGAGGGGCCGGGTCGAGGCGTGGCGGCGGATATCTACTCGGGAAATGCCGGCGCAGAGTACTGGGGTTCTGGCCCGGGGATGACGAATCTCTTCAACGCGTCCGGCGCATCGATCGGGCGCACGCCAGGCTCGGCAAATTTCCTCGTGTGGTGGGACACGGACACGCTCCGTGAGCTGCTCGATAGCAATCACATCGATAAGTACGGCACGTCGAGCGACACGCGCTTGCTCACGGGCTCCGGTGTCACCTCGAACAACGGGACCAAGTCCACGCCGGCACTGAGCGGCGATGTGCTCGGGGATTGGCGCGAAGAAGTGATTTGGCGCACGACCGACAACGCTTTCTTGCGCATCTACACCACGACCAACGTGGCAACGAATCGTTTCTATACCTTCCTGCACGATCCGCAGTATCGAGTGGCTCTGGCATGGCAGAACGTGGCTTACAACCAGCCGCCACATCCGAGCTTCTTCGTCGGCGCCAACATGTCGCCGCCGCCCACGCCGAATATCACGATCGTCGGCGGCGGTGAGAATCCGGGTACGCAGGACACGTATCAGGCCGAGAACGGCCTGATTGGCGGCGGTACAGTCACTGAAACGACCAACGCAGGTTACATGGGCAGCGCCTATGTGAATTCCTCAGCCAACGGCGGCTATCTCGAGATTCAAGGCGTGGATGGACGGGGCGGCGGGAGCAAGGCGCTGAGCATCCGCTACGCGCTGGGCGTTACGTCGAGCCGCACTGGCCGGCTGTTGGTGAACGGCGTGGCTCAGAACATCACGTTCAATCCGACTGGCGCATGGACAGCGTGGTCGACACTGAATGTTTCCGTCTCGCTCAACAACGGTAGCAACGTGCTGCGCTTCGAGTCGACCGGGCAGGACCTCGGCAACATCGACCAGGTGACCGTCCAATAGCGCTCCGAGTCATGATCAACAGACCCAAGGAGGGGTTATGCAAGCTGTACTTCAGCATTTCGCGCGACTGCTGTTCCTTTCGCTGCTGCTCGCGCCCGGCCTCAGTTTCGCCGGCTTTTCCATTCAAAGCGGTCAGCTCGTGGACAACAACGGCGTGCCGTTCATCATGCGCGGGATCAACTACCCGTACACGTGGTACCAATCGCGGCCGACTCAACAGGACTTCGCGGCGATGGCGGCCACGGGCGCGAACACGGTGCGTATCGTGCTGTCGACCGGTGGGCAGTGGGCGCGCGTGCCCGGCGCTCAAGTGAGCCAGGTCATCCAATGGGCCAAGGACAATCGCATGATCGCGGTGCTCGAGGTCCACGATTCCACCGGCTGGAGCGAACAGACCACGGCGGTGCCGATCTCCAACGCGGTTGCGTATTGGACCAGCTCGGATATCCGGGCTGCGATCGACGGCCAGGAAAACTTCGTGATCATCAACATCGCGAACGAGCCGTTCGGCAACACGACCAATGCGAACTACGTTCCCGACACGACCGCAGCCATCCAGGCACTGCGCGCCGCGGGTCTCACGCACACCATCATGATCGACGCTGCGAACTGGGGCCAGGACTGGTCCAACACGATGCGCACCAACGCCATGCAGTTGTGGAATGCCGACTCAAGGCGCAACCTGCTGTTCAGTGTGCACATGTACGAGGTGTATCAAACGTCGGCGCCGATCATCGCTTACATGCAGGCGTTCGACGATATGGCGCTGCCGCTGGTGATCGGCGAGTTCGGTCCGCAGAACAACGGTCAGCCGGTTGATGTGGAGACGGTCTTCTCGCAGGCTCAGCAACGGGGCAACGGTTATATCGGCTGGTCCTGGTCGGGCAACGGCAGCGGTGGCGTCGTGCTCGACATGGTGCAGAACTTCAGTACGACGTTCTCGCCGTGGGGCGAGCGGATCGTGAATGGCGCCAACGGCATCCGGGCTACTTCGGTGATAGCGAGCGTCTTCCAGGGGGCGGGCAACACTCTCAACGTCTCACCCGCGTCGCTTTCGTTTGCTGCCGGCGTGTCCTCGTCGCCGGTGGCTGTTACGTCCAACGTCAGCTGGACTGTTACGGACAACCAGCCCTGGCTCAGCGTCGCGGTCGCTTCAGGCACCAACAACGGAAGCTTTACCGTGATTGCGGCCGCGAACACTGGAACGGCCGCTCGCACCGGAACGGTCACGGTCAGCGGTGGCGGGATCTCGCGGCCCATCGCGGTAACGCAAGCGGGGCAGAGTTCGCCCACAGGATCGGTGACCGCCACGGGCGTAGTGACGAGCAGCAGCGGGTGGTTCAGCGAAGAGCAGCTGAGGCTGTCGAACACGGCGACCATCACCGCGCTGTCGATCACGATCACGGTGCAGCGAACGACGGGCGTGAGCGCGTCGGGTCAGTACAACACGATCGGCGGCATCATCTCCCAAAGTAACAGCAGCACGGCCAGCGCGATTACCTATGTGTTCTCGCTGAATTCCGGCCAGACGCTGTCGCCTGGAACCAATCGCACGTTCGCCGTGCAAATGAGCGGCAATGGGACGGTGCATCCGACCAGTGGAGATACTTATGCCGTTACGGGAACGGCCGGCGGACAGCCGTTTACGCTGAGCGGTACGTTCTGACGGATGTGATGTGCGCCGCAAGTGTCGCATCGACTCGTCGAGTCCGGCTGGTCGCGAACCCGCCCGTTGCAGTACTCTTCGCGCTCCATTCGAAAGGTGCCCGAGGAAGAAACAATGAAGAAGGTCGCAGTGGTGGTGATGGCCGCGGCGTGTCTGACTGCCGGCGTCGGCATTGGCTATGCCGCAAAAACCAAAGGTCCTGGCATGACCCTCCTGAGCGGCAAGGCTGCGAAGGAAGCCGGCGTCGCCGCGCTGAAAGAAGCCGAACGTCTGGCCGAAGGCGGCAGCTGGGAGTTGATCCAGATCGGGCGTGCGTACTATCTGTCCGGCGACAAGGCCACTGGCCAGGCGCTGTTCGACAAGGTGATGAACAACGGCGCCGAGTCGGGCGACTGGTTCCGAATCGCGCGTGTTTATGTCGAGGCGGGCGAAAACGCCAAGGCCGAACCGCTGTTCCTGAAGGCGTTGGCCGCAGAGCCCAAGGATGACAGCGGCCAGGCCGAAGTGGGGGCGTGGTACATCCGCATCGGTCAACGCGAGAAAGGCGAGGAACTGCTGGCGAAAGCGTTCACGCGTAACTCGGAAGACATTTGGCATTACGTCCGCGCGGGCGAGGCGTACATGGGTGTCTCGCCGAAGTAACCCAGCTTCGATACGCCAGGCGGGGTCCATGCGTGCTTCATGAGCATGGACCCGCTACCACGCCGATCGGTCAGAACGTCACATTCAACCGCAGCGAGAAGTTTCGGGGCGTGCCGAAAGTGTTGTATGAATTCGTGCCGCCCAGACGAGCGTAGTACGTCTTGTCCAGGAGATTGTCGGCGTTGAAAGTCGCGGCGATGTGACGATCGAAGCGGTACTCGGCCATCGCGCTGGCGAGCGTATAGCCGCCCTGGGTCCGAGGGGGCTCGAATTCGATGCCGCTTTGATAGCTCAGGCCCGCTCCCAATGCGAAGCCGGAGGCGGCTTCGGGATTGAAGTGGCGAACCGCCCAGAGTTTCCAGGCGTGTTTGGGCTCGAGCGCCGAGAATCTGACTCCCACCTGATCCGCGCGCGCGACGACGAACTGCGAATCGAGCCGCGAGTAGCTCAGTTGGATGTCGTAGCCTGGCGCCGGGCTGCCGACGATTTCCATCTCCCAGCCTTTGGATTCGACCTCGCCCGCGTTGAGGAAGAAACCCGGATTGGCGGGATCCGCCAGCGAGCGGCCGGTATCGCGCAGATCGTAAATGCCGATCGAAGCCTGCAGGGCGCCGTCGAACCCTGCGGTCTTGGCGCCGACTTCGTATTGCTTGCCGATGCGTGGATCCAGGGGGTCGCCGTTCGCGCGCAGTAAAGTCGACTGGGGCAGAAATGTGTCTGCATAGCTGGCGTAGAGCGTAAGCCAGCGAGTCGCGTCGTAGAGGATGCCGGCCGTCGGCGTGACGCGGTCATCGTCTTCGACACCCTGGCGCCAGGCAGTGGGCGTCGCGGGCGCGAGGTCTCGAGAACGGGAATCGAAATCGCTGATTCTGCCGCCGGCCACCAACGTCAGCGTGTCGCTCAAGCTCAGGCGCGTCTGCAGATAAAACCCGCTTTGCCGCTGTTCCGAGGCTCCGCCCTCCTCATAGGGCAGATTCAATGGCGGCAGCAGGCCTACCGCATCGAAGGGCACGATGATGCCGCCATCGGACCACGTGCGCGCCACGCCTGCGTATCGTTCCTCGAACCGGTCCTCGTTGTAACCGATGAGCACCGAATGGGCTCGCCCGAACAAGGAGACTTCTCCGGAAACGAACAGGTCGACGGCCGTGCGTTCATCGTTGTAATCGTACTCGCGGCGGCCCATGGGCACGGTGTTGTCCGTTTCGCTCACGCCATCGAGCGCAAGTGAATCCTTGAAGTAGGTGGTTTGATCCCGCTGCCACCAGCGCGCCACCAGCTTCCAGCGCCTGCCGATGCGTTGCTCGACCGCTGCGCTGAGGTCTTCGGTGTCGTGGTTCAGGCGATTCCAGGGTTGCGCGATGCTCGTGGAGCGCGGCACGTTCAACTGGGCGCCGCCTAAAAACGCAGGCAGGCCGGTATTGACCGCGGTGCTGCGATCGTATTGGCCGACGAGGTTGGTGGAGACTGTCGTCGAGCTCGTGACGTCCCAGTCCATTCGACCGTAACCCAACGTACGTTTGTAATGCGCCGGGGCGATGTAATCGCCGCGGTCCTCGTACACGCCAACGGCTCGCGCGCGAAGGGAGCCTGCCGTATTCAGGGGGCCGGTCACATCGACGGTGGCGCGCTCCTTGTCCCAGCGGCCGACGCCGACTGTCGTCGTGAGCCCGAAGCGATCGAGACCGCGTTTGCTGACGAGATTGACCGAGCCGGCGGGCTCGCCGGAGCCTTGTAACAGACCCGTGGGCCCGCGCAGCACTTCGATTCGTTCGTAGACCGAGAGATCGAGTTGCTGATTGCCGCCGAGCGCCCGATAGCTCGGCACGCCGTCGCTCATGAAGGCGAGCTGGTGGCCGCGCGACTTGTACTGGCTCTGCGAGCCATCGTTCGGAATCACCGTGACGCCGGTCACCTGAGCCAGAGCCTCGGCCACGGTGGTCAGGTTCTGATCCGCGATACGCTGCTCGGTGACGATCGAGAGAGAGCCCGGAATCTGACGGCGTTCGAGGGGAACCTTCGAGGCGGCGCTGGCTTTCGAAATGTAACGCGGCGCTTCGACGATCACCTCATCGAGAGTGTCGTCGGCAGCGTACAGTGTCGAACACCAGCAGAACGTAACGAGCCACAACGAAGCTGCGTCGACGCGCATCCACTCTCTCCCCACTACTTGCGCTTTCTGCTATTGATGCTCGGATCGATAGTGTCGTTCGCGGCCGGCATGCGGTGCAAGCGTTTGGTGGTGTGTCACCGACGCCACGAAACAATAGCCCTGAGCGACGACGTTCTCGATGTAGCGTGCGCCATCCACGCCATCGCCGAGCGCCTTGCGCAGCAGGGTCATGTGAACGCGCAGGTTGCCAGGCGTGACCACCAGGCCGCGCCAGACTCGCCGCATCAGCTCGGCATGACTGACGACTTCGCCGGCGCGCTCGACCAGGACGATCAGCAGGTCGAGCGCTCTGTCGCCAAGTGCAACCGGCGCGCCGTCGCGTTCTATGAAGCGCGCCGCAGGGGTCAAGCGGAATGGGCCGAATATGGCGATTTCAGGCAGCATTGCCGCGGCCCGCTGCAAAGGAACCAAGTGTCTGTCGTACATGTGCCCACTCCCATTGACTGTTAACATTCATCGGAGATGAGCCTGCTACGGCTGAGCGTCGATGGCACGCCACTTACCGGGGAACTGCGCTCACCCGATGGGGCGAGCGGCGCTTGCGCGTCACGATGGCGGCGGTAGCACCACGATGCGATGGCCGTACCGATACGAGTCGATGGAGTACGCGCCCGGGCCCAGCAGCGCCAGCGCCAGTGCATCGATGGTAACGACGGCGACGAACGCAGGCCGGTCGAGACCGGCGACGAACCAGATCAGCCCGTGGATCGCCAGCGCCAGCAGCGCGCTCAAAGGCGTCGCCCATCCGGCGAGCAACGTCAGCGCGACCACGATCGCCATGCCCTGGATCCAGGTAGAGAGCGATTGCCGCTGGCCGCAAGCATCCATCAGCAAGGCAGTCGCGACCGACGCCCTGAGCAGGATCAGCGCCAGCCCTGGCCATCCACGGGGGAACATTGAAAAGAGTCGCTGCACGGTTCGGAAGGGTGCCCTAGTTGGGTATCGCCGCGTAGCCAATCCTCGGGTATCGTGCGCTACCACTTTCGTGTGATCAGACCGCGCCGCGTCGATGTAACATCGGCCGGTGTTGCGGGGCTGGAACGATGGACCTCGATAAATCGGAACAACTCATTCGGGTGCTCGTCGTCGACGATCATCCGCTCCTGCGTGGCGGCATCGCCGCTGTTCTGGACGGCGCGCCGGACCTGCAGCTGATCGCCGAAGCGGGCAGCGGCCAGGAAGCGATCGACGCCTTCCGCACGCACCATCCCGATGTGACGCTGATGGACCTGCAAATGGAGGGCATGGATGGCGTGTCCGCCACCGAGGCGATCCGGGCGGAATGGCCCGATGCCCGCGTCCTCATGCTGACGACCTATGGGGGCGACGGACACGCCGTGCGGGCGCTCAAAGCGGGGGCGAGCGGCTACTTGCTGAAAAGCATGATTCGCAAGGACCTGCCGGATGCGATACGCGCCGTTCACGCCGGGCGGCGGCGCATCCCGGCCGAGGTTGCCGAAGCGCTGGCTTCACACTTCACCGACGACGCGTTGTCGCCGCGTGAGCTCGATGTGCTGCAAAGGATCGCGAGAGGCAATTCGAATCGGCGCGTCGCCTCGCAACTGTCGATCTCCGAAGACACCGTCAAGACGCACATGAAGAACATCATGAGCAAGCTCGGCGCGAACGATCGCACGCATGCGGTAATGATCGCGCTCAAGCGCGGCATGATCGAAATGTGAGATTGCTGCTGCTCATAGCGATCCTGTGGATCGCCGCTCCGCGTGCCTGGGCGCTCGATCCCGATATCGAGCTGGGACAGCTGGTTCATCGTAGCTGGACCTTGGTCGATCTCGCACCGACCGAGGTCACGGCCATGACTCAGACGGCCGATGGGCTGTTGTGGATTGCGAGTACCGCCGGCCTGTATTGGTTCGATGGCTTCAGGTTCTTCCACTACGTCAACGAGCACTCGGACTTTCCTTCGTACAACTTCACGACGCTTCTAAATGCGTCCGACGGCAGCCTCTGGGTCGGCCTGAAGAGCGGGGCGGCGGCACGCATCATGTCAGCCGAGCTAAGGGTTTTCGATGAGCGCGATGGCCTGGCCGCCGGCCCGGTTCACGCCATCGTGCAGGATCCGAGCGGGGTGATCTGGCTCGCCTCGCGCGCCGGGCTGTTTTATTTCGACGGTTCACGGTGGCAACGGCTGGGCTCGGAGGTGGGTCTCGGCGACAGGCCGGTGATGGGCGCATTCGTTGCTCGCGACGGAACTCTGTGGCTCGCCGCGCCCGACGGCATATTTTCTCTATCGCCGGACAGACTGCGTTTGACCCGAGTGATGTCGGAGCGCTTTTCGCAAGAGATGACGCGGCATTTCGCGCAAGCCCCCGACGGTGCGATCTGGCTCGGCGATCCCGCTCGGGGTTTGTTACGAATCGCGCCGGGCAAGTCCGCTGAGCCGCCGCAATGGCAACTTGCCGGAAAGGGGGCAGGCGCTCTGTTGTTCGATCGCGATGGCAGTCTATGGATCGGAGGCGATCGGCTTCGTCGCCTTGTCTCGGGGCGCGGCCAGCCGATCGAGGAGTTGTCTCCCGAAGGAACATTGAGCGCAGGCAGCGCCAGAACCGTTTTCGAGGACCGCTCGGGCAATATCTGGGTCGGGGCCGACAGTGGCATCGAGCGATTCAGGCATGCCAATGTCGTCAGAGCCGTCGTGCCGCCGGTGCGCTCGCCCAATGTCATCGTCGCGGGCCGGTTCAACCGGGTCTGGGCGGCGTATGCGGATGGCTCGTTGCACACCTTCGAGGGGCCGAAGCTCGAACGGCGCGAAACGGCGCCGCTTTTCACCGCGGCGGCTCCCGATCGTGGCGGTGACATCTGGTTCGGTGGGCCCGACGTCGTTGCACGTTTGCGACCCGCCGCGACGGTGGATGAGCAAACGCTTGAGCTGATACCGCTGCCGGAGCGGCTGCGAGGCGGCGTGGTGCAGACCATGGTGCGAGATACAGCCGGCACGCTGTGGATCTCGATCGAAGACAAAGGCCTGTTTCGATGGTCCGGCGGCCAATGGACCGCCGCAGCCGATGCAGGTTTCGCACAGTTGCTGCCCGATGAAGCTCCGTTGGTCTCCACGCTCGAAGACAGCGGCGGCGTCTGGTTCGGCTATACGCACAATCGTCTGGTGCGCATCTACGGTGCAACTGCTCGGATGTTTACGGCGCGCAATGGGCTGAGTGTCGGCACTGTGACCGCACTGCATAGCCGAGGCGGGCGACTGTGGGTCGGCGGTGAGCTCGGGCTCGCATTGCTCGATCTCACGGCAAGTGCTGCTGACGAACCGCCCGCTACTACTTTCCGCACCATGTGGGCAATGAATTGCCAGACTTTCGTGGCGCTGGCCGGCATCGTCGAAACCGCAGCCAACGAGCTCTGGATATTTCGCAATAGGGCGCTGTCACGCGTCCCACAATTGAGCGATGCGCTGGAGTCGAAGGACGCGCAGAACATGCTCGATTGCATAACTTACGGTACGGCAGATGGTCCCGCGCCGTCTCCTCGACAGACGCGCCCGATGTCATCACTCGTCGAAGCCGACGACGGTCGAGTGTGGATGGCGGCGAGTGAGGGAGTCGCATGGGTGGATCCTCGCCGCATTCGCGAGGATCGTTCGCGGTTGCTGCCGCCATCGATCGACGGGATCCTGCTGGTTACCGAACAGATTGGGGGCGACACCGTCGGAGATCGACTGTTCAGGAGAATGCCAGGCGATGTCAATGTGCTGCCTGCCAATCCGGGCGATATTCGATTCCGCTTCAACGCGGTGAGCCTGACATCGACCAGCACATTGAATTTCCGATATCAGCTGGAGGGGCAGGATCAGCGCTGGAAGGACACTGACAGCAACGAGGTGCTGTACACCAACCTGCCGCCCCGTAAGTATCGATTCATGGTCATGGCCGGAAACAAGCGCACCGGTGAGTACAGCGCTCCGGCGACCTTATCGTTTGTAATTCCGCCGGCGTTTTATCAAGCTGCGTGGTTCCGTGCGCTGTGTGCACTCTTCGCGGTGGTGGTGCTCGCGCTTGTCTATCGATGGCAGGTGCGCCGCGCCGGTGAACGACTGCGTGCTCGTTTGGAAGATCGGATGAAAGAGCGCGAGCGTATCGCACGCGAACTGCACGACACGTTGCTGCAGGGTATTCAGGCGCTCGTACTGCGTTTTCAAGGAGTGGCCTCGCGTATTCCAGCGCAAGAGCCGGCGCGCGACATGATGGAGCGTGCACTCGAGCTGGCCGACGACGTGATCGCTGAAGGGCGGGATCGGGTGAACGACCTGCGCGATTCGGGCAGCACTCCTGTGGATCTTCCGCAGGAGATTGCGCGGGTGGGTAATGAGCTCCTGCAAGACAGTGGCATCCGGTTTGCGGTCACTGTCGATGGTGAGCCACGAGCGTTGCATCCTATCGTGCGTGAAGAAGGAATATTGATCGCGCGGGAGGCGCTGGCCAACGCGCAGCGGCACGCCCAACCTCGCGCCATCGAGGTCAATCTGGCTTATGAGCGATCGGGGTTGCGAATCGGCATTCGCGATGACGGTCGCGGCATCGATCCTGAAGTGTTGCGTGCCGGCGGCCGCGATCGACACTGGGGGTTGATGGGAATGCGAGAGCGCGCGACGCGCATTCGAGGCCATCTGGAGATCTGGAGTCGCGGTGGCGCGGGCACCGAGATCGCGTTGCGTGTGCCGGCGGCGGTTGCCTATCGCGACCAGAAGCCGAGATGGTCGTGGCTGCCGTTTCGCTCGCGCCGCCCCCTGGACATTTTGTCCCGCTGATTATCGCCGTCTTAATTTGATTCGCTGGGCAGGCCTCGTTACGCTTCCCCTGATGAATCGGTTCTCATTCTCATCGATCCGCGGCAAGTGGCTGGCGCGGTTCGTGGCTTCGATGGCCTGGCTCGTGCTGTTCGGGACGAACGCGGCCATGTCGGCTGAGGATGACAACGTCGATCTGCAGGTCCGCCAGCTCTGGCAGCTCATCGATTATGTCGCGGTGGATTACGCCGGCGCCGTGAGCGACGGGCAGGTCGCCAATGAGGGCGAATATAAGGAGATGGTGGAGTTCACGGCGACCATCCGGGAGCGCGTGGATTCGTTGCCGTCGCGCGCTGGCCAGGAGCTGTTGGTTCAACAGGGCCAATTGCTGGAGACCGCCGTATCTCAGCAGGCGGACGCAACCAAGGTTGCGCAGATTGCACATGGGCTCGGCGATCAACTGCTGGCGATCTATCCGGTGCCGATTGCGCCGAAAGCTGTGCCCGAGATCGCTCGGGGAGCGGCGTTGTATCGAGAGCAGTGTGTGGCATGTCATGGCGTTGCAGGCCATGGCGATGGGCCCGCTGCCGCTCAGCTCGATCCACCACCGATCGCATTTACCGATGCGGAGCGAGCGCGCTCGCGCAGCCTTTATTCGTTGTATGAAGCGATCAGCCAAGGCGTCGCGGGCACGGCGATGCCGGGCTTCTCGTCGCTGTCAGCGGAAGATCGCTGGGCGCTGAGCTTCTATGTCGGCACGCTTGCTTACCCGGCAACCGCGCGTGAAGAGGGCGCCAAACTCTGGCGACAAGACCCAACGCTGCGTCAACGTATTCCCGATCTGGAAACATTGGTCCGCCAAACGGAGAACGGGCTTGCGGGCGAGTGGGATCCGAATCGCGCACAGGCCGTGCTTTCTTATCTGCGCGCCACTCCAGCGGCGCTTGGCGGCGAGACTGGTGTGGCGCTCGCGCGGTCTCGTTTGCATCAGAGCTTCGCGGCTTACCAATCGGGCAACACACAGGAGGCGTCGCGACTGGCATTGTCTGCGTACCTCGATGGCATCGAGCCCATCGAACCGCGACTGGCGGCACGAGATGCCAAGCTCATGACGCGCGTGGAAGAGGTGATGTCGGAGTATCGAGCGCGTCTGGATCGGCGCGCGACGCCGGCCGAGATAAAGGAGCACCTCGCGGTTGTCGAGGAGGTGCTGAGCTCGGCAACTCAAACTCTGGATCGAAGCAACACCGGCGCGGCGACGACCTTCATCGCGAGCTTCACGATCCTGGTGCGCGAAGGATTGGAAGCACTACTGCTGGTCGTGGCCATCGTTGCGTTCCTTCGCAAGTCCGGACGCCAGGAGTTGATGGCCTATGTTCATGGCGGCTGGATCTCGGCGCTCGCGGCGGGTGGCGTCACCTGGCTGGTCGCGAGATATCTCATCGACATCAGCGGCGCCAGTCGCGAGCTGACCGAAGGATATGCATCGCTGTTCGCTGCGTTCGTGCTTCTGACCGTGGGCTTGTGGATGCACCAGAAGAGCGTCGCGGGGCACTGGCAGCGCTACTTGCAGAACAATCTGTCTGGAATCTTGCAAGGCCGGTCGGCGTGGCTGCTCGCAGGCCTTGCGTTCCTGATGGTGTATCGAGAAGTGTTCGAGACCATCCTGTTCTACGCGGCGCTGAGCAGCGAAGGCAATGGAGCGGCGCTCCTGGGCGGCCTCGTAGCGGGCGCGGCTGTGCTAGCGCTGATCTCAGCCGCATTGCTGAAGTTCAGCGCCCGCCTGCCGATCGGCAAGTTCTTCTCCGTCAGCTCCATTCTCATCGCAGTCCTCGCGGTGGTGCTCGCGGGCAAGGGAGCCGAAGCGTTGCAGGAAGCGGGAATCTTGTCGGTACAAACATTGCCCTTGCCACGGATCGAGCTGGTGGGCGTGTTTCCTTCCGTTCAGACCCTGTTGTTACAGGGGCTCGTCGCGCTCGCCGCCATTGCTGGCTTCGTCTACAACGCGCGCGCTGCCAAGCAGGCGCGCGTTAGCCGATAACTCGAAGGCGTCTGTCAGCGTCGTTACTTGCCCGACTGCTTCATGAACTCCTCGGCGCGTCGGCCCATCTCTTCGGGCGGCACATCTTCGACGTGCATGCCCACGGTCCATATATGGCCGAAGGGATCCTGCAGTGTGCCGGAGCGATCGCCGTAGAACTGATCTTTGACGGGCTGCAATTCTTTCGCGCCTGCGGCGAGGGCGCGTTTGAAAACCTCATCGACCTTGTCGATATATAACATGATGCTGATGCCCGCACCGCCGATGGACAGCGGGCTGCGATAACCCATTTCCGGGTATTCGTCGGCCAGCATGAGCTTCGAGTCGCCGATGGCAAGCTCGGCGTGGCCGATTTTCCCATCGGGCTTCGGCATACGCATGACTTCGGTCGCGCCGAATGCTCGTTTGTAGAACTCGATGGCGTCGCTCGCTCCCTTGATGATGAGGTACGGAGTGATCGAGTGATAACCTTCCGGGATGGCTTTGACCATGATCGTTTGCTCCAGTGAGAAACCTCAGGGTAAGGCAGGCGCATGACACCCGAATGGCGTGCGTGGGTCAAATCTCGATCGGTTCGTACAGGCCGCTTCGGTAAAACACCGACTATGCTCGCATCATGAACAGCTCGGCCTTCATTGCCTGCGACGAGAGTGTAATTCGAGGCACGCGCGCGGGCGATTCCCCTTGTCCGGAGCAGGCGAAGCCGTGGGTGCTGGCCGCGACGATCGTCGGCTCCAGCATGGCGTTCATCGACACCTCGGTCGTCAATGTTGCATTGCCTGCCATTCAAGCGGATCTCGCCGCGGCGGTGCGTGAAGCTCAGTGGATCGTCAATGCATACATGCTGATGCTTGGCGCGTTGCTTCTGGTCGGCGGCGCCGCGGGCGATCGATTCGGTCGAAGGCGGGTGTTCATCATCGGTGTCACGGTCTTCGCGGCTGCTTCTGTTGCATGTGCCTGGGCGCCCAATGCCGGCGCGCTCATTGCAGCAAGAGCCGTTCAAGGCGTCGGCGGCGCAATGCTGGTTCCGGGCAGTCTTGCGATCATCAGTGCGATGTTTCCAGAGCAGGAGCGAGGGCGCGCCATCGGCACGTGGGCTGGCGCTTCCGCGCTCACGACCGCCTTGGGTCCGGTGCTCGGCGGCTGGCTCGTCGACACCTGGTCGTGGCGAATCATCTTTCTGATCAATGTTCCGATTGCGGTGGTCGCCGTTGCGCTCACGATCTGGCGCATGCCCGAGAGTCGGGATGAGGCGAGCGACGTGTCTGTCGATTGGGCGGGCGGGGCACTGGCCGTCGTGGGGCTCGGAGCGCTTGCGTATGGCTTGACGCTGGCATCCGAGCAGGGCTGGAGGGGCGCGATCGTGCTGGGCTCGCTCGCGCTGGCCATTGTCATGCTGAGCTCGTTCCTGTGGCGGGAGGCGCGGGCAAGCCATCCAATGATGCCGCTCGAGCTGTTCCGGTCGAGAAATTTCAGCGGTGCGAATGCAATCACGCTGCTGTTGTATTTCGCGCTCGGCGGCGCGATGTTTTTCATCCCGTTCAACCTGATTCGAATTCAGGGCTATTCGGCGGCACTGGCGGGTGCGGCGTTCCTGCCGTTCAGTCTGATCATGGGCGTGCTGTCGCGCTGGTCGGGCGGGCTGATCGATCGGTATGGCGCGCGCACGCTGTTAACGGTGGGACCCGCGATCGTGGGGATCGGATTTGCGCTGCTCGCGGTGCCAGGGATCGGCGGGTCGTATTGGACGACGTTCTTTCCGCCGATGGTCGTGGTCGGCTTCGGCATGGCGGTGAGCGTGGCGCCGCTCACGACGAGTGTCATGCGAGCCGTCGACGATCGTCACGCCGGCGTGGCGTCGGGCATCAACAATGCAACTGCGCGCATCGCGGGCATGCTCGCGGTTGCTGTATTGGGCATGGTTGCCGTGGCCGCATTCGGCAAGGCGGTCGATGAGCGTGTGGATCGAATGTCGCTGTCGAACGAAACGCGCGCGCTGGTACGTGCCGAGATCCCAAAGCTCGCTGAAGCTCAGCCGCCGCGCTCCATGGAGGAAGCGCAACGAGATGAGCTTCAACTAGCTTTCAAGGAGTCGTTCGTCTACAGCTTTCGGCTCGTGTCGCTGGTCGCAGCCGCGCTCGCTTTCGCGAGCGCGGTGTGCGGGTGGCTGACTATCGAGCCGAAGCGTCGCTCTTAGAACTTGATCGTCGCGCCCAGCGTATAGGTGCGGCCGATGTCGGTCTGGAACAACGTATCCTCGCGGACGCTGTCGATGAACAACGTGTTGCGCTCTTCGGTGAGGTTCTGCGCCTCCAGGATCAGCGTCAGATAGTCGTTGAAGTTCCACGAGGCTGCGGCGTCGAGATAGAACGTCTCGCCGTTGCCCTGCAGGTCGCTGCCGGCGGAAGCCGGAATACCGCGAATGTACTTGTCGCGGTAGGTGCCGGTGGTGCGAATGCTGAAGACGCCGTCATCGTAGAACAGCGTGCCGCTCGCGGAGTTCTTGGACAAGCCGACCAGGTCGGCCGTGGTCGAGGAAGTCACGACACCGCCGCTGCTGGTCAGGATGTACTCGATCTCCGATTCGACGCGCGTGTAGTTGGCAAGCACGCCGAAGTGGCTCCAGATGCCTGGCAGCATGTCGAGCTGCAGTTGCGCGTTGAGCTCGAAGCCCTTGAGCGGACCGCCATCGGTGTTCTCCAGCCGGCTCACGTTGAACACGTCGGTGGGCGATGCCGGAGTGCCCGCAAGCAGCGCGTCAGGCAGGCCGAGCTCGGTGTAGACGACAGGGCTGGTGATGCGCTGGATGTAAGTCTCGATGTCCTTGTAGAAGTACGCGACCGACAGCAGCGAGCCCGGGCGGAAGTACCACTCGAGGCCCAGATCCGCGGTCTTGGCGCGAATCGGATCGAGGAACGGATTGTTCACCGTGCCGGTGCGCGTCGTGGCGGTAATCGTCGCGGTCGGCGTCAGATTGCCGAGCTCGGGTCGCGACATGACTTTCGCCGCCGAGAAGCGAGCCAGCAGATCGGGCGTCAGATCGACCACCACGTTCAGAGAGGGCAGCGTGTCGCTGTACTCGCGATCCACCTGATTGCGCTGACCGACGGTGGGGAATGGCGCGCCGGCAGGTGCATTGACGGGAATGTGACCGACGGCCGTTTGATCCGTCTTCACGTAGCGCACACCGATGTCGCCACGCACCGGGAAGCGCCAGTCGCTGCCGCTGTCGAACGAGAACTGGAAGAAGCCGCTGGTGACTTTCTCGAGGATTCCCGACTCATTGGCGCCGCACTCGACACCGCAGAAATCCATGTCGGCGAAGTTGAATACGTCGCGCCACTTCTTCGAATCGACGGCCACCCAGCTCGCCGGGGCTCCCGAGCCGAACAGATCGTCCAGGTCGGTGATTTGGGTTGAAATGTCGGCGACGCTCACGCCGTTTGGCAGGGCGGTCACCGGAACCTGCGAAGGCACGAGGTTCGAGTTGCGGGCGTGGAAATCGTTCTCGCGATACTGGCCGCCCAGGGTCAGTGCGATCTGGTCGGTGGCCTGCCACTCGCCGGCGAGATCGAAGTTCGCGATCTGGGTCACGTTGCGCGACGGCTTGCCTTGGGTGGAAAAGCCGCCCAGCACGGTCCGGTTGCCGTCCGGGGTCGGGGCGTATTGGAACAGCTCCGGATTGTTCACGTCCATGCCGAAGCCGATCAGGGGCGTTTCGCGGCCGCCGCGGAAGTCGAGCGTGAAGTTCGGGACATCGATGGCGTCCAGGAACGTTTGCAGACGCATCGGACCGTCCCAGATCGAGTTGGACCGGCCGGCCAGACCGGTGATCTTGAATTTATCGTTGAAGCGGTGCTCGAACGTCAGGTTGGCCTGCTCGAAGGTGGAAACGAACTGGTCCACCAGACCTTCGGAGCGCACGTCGACGCCGTCGAACACGGCATATTCCACCGAGCCGTGCTGATCGAAAGAAATATCGCGGACCGCCACCATCGGCTGGCCGCTGTTGGTGAGATTGCGGCCGAACGACAGCCCGAGGATGTAGTTGTCGCGACGCTCGACCTGATAGCGCGACAACAGGCCATCGAGGGCGATGTCTGTATTTTCATTCGGCTTCCACTGCAGCGACAGCGTGCCGCCGGTGCGCTCGGTGTCCTGTTCCGAGTTCACGTAGCGCGGCAGACGCGGCAGGAAGGCGCCGCTGCCCGGCGTGTTCGGTGCACTCGCGCGACGCAGGTTGTAGACGGTGTTGAAGGCATCAAGCTCGCTGGCGCGAGCAGTGCGGGCGCTGCAGTTCGTCGCCGTCGATCCCCGTTCACCAAGCACCGGGCTCGGCGCAGTCGCGGTCCAGCCGATCGGCGTGCAGTAGGGCAGCAGGATCGGGTTCGCGTTCGTGCCGAGGTTGTTGGCATTGGTATTGGCCGAAAGAATGTCCACGGCCGAATAACCGACTTCGCGAATGTTACGTTTCTGGAAGGCCGCCGAGGCCAGCACACCGAACGTATTGTCGAAGAATTTTTGCGAGAACAGCATCGAGGCGCGGGGATCGAGATCCTCGCTGATCGTGTTGAACACACCGCGTCCCGTCAGCGTGAACACCCGGTCCTGCTCGAAATCGAACGGGTGGGGCGCTTTCAGATCGACGGTCGCGCCGAGCGAGCCTTCTTCGACATTCGCCGAAGGGGTCTTACGCACCGCGAGCTGGGAGAAGATTTCGGTGGGGAAGACGTTGAAGTCGAAGCTGCGGCCATTGTTGCCGGCGCCATAAATATCGCTGGAGCCGGTCTGCGCAGCGGCCTCCATGCCATTGATCCGCACTCGAGTGAACAAGGGGCCGAGACCACGGACCGAGATATTGCGGCCTTCGCCGCCATCGCCACGGGACAGCGTCACGCCGGGGATGCGCTGCATGGATTCGGCGAGGTTGCTGTCCGGGAATTTGCCGATGTCTTCGGCAGCGATGACATCGATCGCCGCTGTCTCCGCACGCTTTTCTGCCAGCGCTGTGTTCAGCGAGCCGCGGAAGCCAGTGACTACGATCTCTTCGAGCTGGGTGTCTTGCTGGCCAGTCTCCGCAGCCGAGGCTGCAAGGGGGATGACATAGGCGGTACTCAACAAGGCCGCGGTCACAGCGGCAGAAACGACGGATCGACGATTCGACATCGACATAGGTCCCCCAATCATTCGTTATATGAGCTGTTCGCCCGGCATGGGGTAACCGGTTACCTCCGGCGCCCGCATTTGTCCGAGTTAGGTGCCATCATGACAGTTCCTGATTGAAAGTGAAATATTTTGAAGCTAAATGATGGCTTGCCGGGATGAATCGTTTTGCACAGCAACGAAAGTGTCCTGGCTCATGCCTGGCCAGTTGAGCCGAGAGTCCCGAAAAGTCAGTGTCTTAGACCACGGCCTCCGCACCCGCGACCGAGGTCCGATGCATCCGACGTCCCGAATCCGCGGCATAGGGAACGACGCGATGCAACGCGCCGGTGTTGTCCCAGATCACCAGATCGCCCACCTGCCAGTAATGGCGATAGGTGAAAGCAGGTTGAGCGGTCCATTCGAGCAGCCGCGCCAGCAGCGCCCGTCCTTCGGCCTGTGACATGCCGACGACCGAGTCGGCGGTGTAGCCGATCAACATGGTTTTGCGGCCGGACTGTCGTCGCCACACGAGCGGATGTTCGTGCGACATGTTTCTTCGCGTGGCATCGAGTGCGTCCGGAGTCGTAACGGCACGCACTGCCGCTGTCACACTATGAATGACTCGCAGCCCCTCGAGATCTTTCTTATCTTCTTCCGGCAGGGCTTCGTACGCAGCGTAGCTGCTGGCAAATTCGGTCTGGCCGCCTTTCGGCGCGACCGTGCGTGCGCTGAGCACGCTGGCTTTCGGAGGAATGATCGGCGAGGTCAGTCCATCCATGTGCCAGAAGTAGGTGCCGAGCACATACTCGGGCTCCGTGTTGATCTTCGGATCGAGCGTGATGGTGTAGACATCCTGCGCGCTTTTGTTTCCTCCCGGCACGCGCGATGTGAAATTCACACGCGCACCGAGCTTGTCGGTGAACGCGAGTTGTTCCTCGTCGTTCAGGCCGATGCGAGGAAACACCAGCACGCCACGCGCTTCGAGCAGCTCCAGACAGCGGCGCGCGACCTCGTCGTCCCGGAGCGCGGCCTTCTCCACGTGAACGGCGGTTCCAATGGCGGGGCTGATGTCTTCGGTCTTCATGTCCTATCCGGGCGTGGCATCGAGAGTCCTACCGTAAGAGCCCGGGCTGCGGGAGTCTTGATAGCAGGCGACAGCCGATCCGCCTTTTCCGCCAAAAGAGCGCAGGGTTGTACTAGCAGGTTCGACCGGGGAAAAGCCAGGCTCGGGGATGACCGATGGGCTGGTAAACACGGCGTGCGTATGCGCCGTTCTCGCGGGTGGATTTGCATTCGCCGTATTCGAGCAGACGCACGGCCTGGAGAACTGGACGTTCGAGACACAGCGCCGGCAACTGGCTGGTGACGGTCGGCTGTGGGCGCCGCCAATTGCGTTGGGTGAGAAGCCCGACGT
This sequence comes from Steroidobacter agaridevorans, assembly GCF_009932555.1. Lineage (GTDB taxonomy): Bacteria > Pseudomonadota > Gammaproteobacteria > Steroidobacterales > Steroidobacteraceae > Steroidobacter > Steroidobacter agaridevorans. The sequence continues at coordinate 668,243 of NZ_BLJO01000002.1, read as the reverse complement.
GGGATGGGTTCCTTGGTCGACGGACGCCGATTCTGGCCGCGTCTATATCGTCGACTTCATCTATACGCGCTGTCCGGGATTGTGCGAGGGACTCGGGGCGCAGTTTCGACTGATGCAGCGAGAGTTACAGCACCAGCACGAAGCCGTACCGGTCTCGTTGCTCTCGATCTCCTTCGATCTGGCTGGCGACACGCCAGAACAGCTCGCCGCCTACTCACAACGGCACGGAGCAGACGCGAGTGTATGGCGTGTGATACGGCCGGCCGATCAGAAGGAGGCCGACCGACTCCTGCGAGCGCTAGGTATCGTCGCCATCGCGGACGGCACGGGAGGATTTGTTCACAACAGCGCGCTGCACGTCTTGAATCAATATGGCCAGGTGCGTGGGATTTACGACTATGGTAACTGGCAGGCGGCGCTCGATGGCGCGGAGCGGCTGGCGGGTGAACCTAAATCTGAAGGCGCGCGTGAATGAAGCGCGCAGGATTACTTGCAGTTTGCTTCACGATCCTGCCATCCGTGCTGCTTCTGGATGTCGTGCGTCACGTCATCGAGAGCCGCATGCTGCTTCATATGCTGCTCGAGTTTCCGGTGTTGTTTCTTTCGGGAGCGGCCGCGGGCGCGTTGATGCTGGCACACTGGGACAGGGCGGCTCGGGTCGTGGAGAAGATGGACTATCGTGGGCTGACCGCCATCACGCTGGTTCTCTGCGTGTCTGCCTATTGGATGATACCCGCGTCGCTGGACAACTCACTGCTCCGGCCGGGCGTTGCCTTCGTGAAGTACACGAGTTGGTGGTTCGGCGGTTGGATGCTGGCCGTGAGCTGGCAACGTATGAGCGAAGTGCTGCGCATGTTCATGCTCGGCAACTTGTGCTGGATGTTCGGCTCGGTAGGACTGTTATATCAGGCCAGCGAATCGCGGCTGTGTGTGAACTATCTGTTTGGCGATCAGCAGATGACGGGCCGAGCTTTAGTCACTGTCGCCGTGTTCCTGGCCGCGCTCCTCGCATACAGAGCTTATTGGTACACACGAAGCAGCGAGGCGACCGCCTGACGAGGCTATTGGCCGAACCTGGCGAGCTCTTCATCGCCTCGTAACGGACCGCGCTCACCCGTCTCTTTCCGCATGTCTGCCACGACCTGTGCTGCGATCGGGCCGGCGCCGTTGCCCCAGGCGTTCCGAATGTAACTCGCGATCGCGGCGATCTCCTCGTCGCTCAGCATTTCCTTGAAGGGCGGCATGACGCCGTTGTACTTGGTGGAGCTCACCGTCAGCTCGCCCTCGACGCCATGGAGGACGATGGCTACGAGCGTGCGCTCGGCGCCCTTGACCCATTCCGAATTGGCGAGCGGCGGAAATACGCCTGCCAGACCCGTGCCGCTCGCCTGGTGGCACGCTGCGCATCGAGCAGTGAACAGAGCGGAGCCATCGAGTGCGTTGGCGGCATTGCCAGGAGCGCTGACGCTGCCGGCGCTCAGCTCGGCCAGCGTGCGGCCATCGCCCCAGGCGGGGGAGGTGTTGGGGTTCTCGATCAGAATGTAGCCAACGCCGTAGATTCCAAGCAGGCCCGCCAACCCAAGCACGAACCTCGGCACCGGCCTGGTGTTTTCGTGTGGGTCGCTATGCTCGCGTCGCTGCTGAGGAGAGATCTTTCTCATGAATGCTTCTAGCTCTCTTGCGCGCGTACGGGATGGGTTCGATCCAAACTCAACAAATAGCTCACCAGCTCCTGAGCTTCGGGTGTCGCGATCACGACCTTTCCGGCCGGCGCATTGCCCTCAGGAAGGTGCACGACGACGTCGCCGGGCTCTGCCTGATCCTTGATGACAAACAAATACGGATAGCTCGGCATGATGCTGCCGGGAACATACGCGCGCGGTTGATATAGATGACCCAGATGCCATTGCACGCTCGGCTGGCGTGCGCCGATGTTGAGAAGATCGGGGCCGGTTCGCATCGTTCCTAACAGATGCGGCGTATCGAAGGCATAGTCGCCGGCCACGGACGCACGGCCCCAGCCGCGTTTTGCATCGGGCGCCAGGCTCGCGGCGCGTGGCTGCTGTGAGTGGCAGTACAAGCAACCGTTGCTGATGTACTGCTCCCGTCCGCGCAGCTCAGTCGAGGTATAGGGCTTCATGCCCGACGTGGGCGCGACGTTCGCGACCTGCACATAGGGAATCACCACCAATGCACTGGCTGCGAAACCGAGCATCACCATTGCGCCGATGAGCAGGCGTGACTCGCTTTTCATGGTGCTCCTGCCGGGGCTTCGCCGAGGAGCGTTGCGCCTATGCGTCGTGGCCCAAGGTTGAAGATCATGCAAGCGAAGTGGGTTGCAAAGACCAGGTGACCGAGCCCCATGAGTGCGCCGCCGACGGTGCGGGCCTTGAGATACGGCAAGGTCACCGACACTGAGTCCATGAAGGGTTTGCCCGCATCCAGCATCGCTTCACCCTGCAACCAGCCGCCGACGCACAAGGCGATGACGTAAATGGCAACGCCAATCGAAGACAACCAGAAATGAGCGGCGATGAGGCGCGGGTAAGGCCACTCACGGCGCGTGACTCGCGGCACGATGAAGTACATCGCGCCGAAGAAGACCAATGTCACGAACGCATACAAGCCGAGATGAGAGTGGCCCACCGTGTAGTGAGTGAAGTGCGTGACGGCATTGACGCTGCGTAGTGCCTCGAACGAGCCTTGCAGCGAGCTCGCGGTGTACATCAGACCGCCGAGGCCGATGAAACGCAGTGTCGGCGAGTAACGTAGCGCCGACAGGTAGCCTTCCAGCGTCTGATACTGGTTGACGGTGAACGCAATCACCGGCAGCACCATCATCATGCTCTGGACGATCGACAGGGTGATCAGCCAGGCCGGCACCGGCCCGCCGATGAGATGATGGCCGCCGACCTGGCCGTAGAAGAACGCCAGGCCCCAGAAGCCGAGCAGCGACAGATTGTAGGATTGGACCGGGCGGCCGATGACCTTGGGCAGAAAGTAATAAACGGCCGCGAGCGCGAGCGGCGTATAGAACAGGCCCAGCACATTGTGGCCGAACCACCAGTTCATCGTGGCCTGCTCGACGCCACGATGCAGGCCGGGAATGTTTGCGACGACGAACATCACCGGGAACCAGAACAGCGCGCAGGCCATGTACCAGACCGAGACATATAGGTGCTCGACCTTGCGCTTCGCCAAAGTCAGCACCAGGGGCACTGCCACCAGCAGGCCGCCGGCCACGAACAGCACATCGATCTGCCAGGGGATTTCCAGCCACTCCAGGCCATCGTTGATGCCCACTGCGATGCTCGCGAGACCGGAGATCAGCGCTGCGTTCCACAGCGCCGCGCCGAGCATTGCGAAGCCGCCGCCCAGCAGTGGCCGGCCGAGCAAGCGAGGCAGCACGAACATTGCGATGCCGAGTCCCGCCATCGGCGCCCAGCCATACGCCACGGCATTCAGATGAAGGGTGCGCACGCGACCGAAGGTCAACCAGGCGTGCTGCGTCAGAAAATCAGGCTCGTGAAGTTTGTAAGAGGCCAGCAGGCCGGCGGCGGTCGCGACGAGCAGCCACGCGAACGCGGCACAGAACATGAAGAACACGACCGGCGTGCTCGATTCATCGGCGGCGGCGCGCGTTCGCAGATCGCTGGCGCTCGCCGGTGCGGCGATCTTGCCCGAGGCCCGATTCACCTGCTGTTGCAAGGCATGTGCTGCTGTGGACGTAACGGCCGGCTCTTCGGCCCGGCCGATCTCCTCTGCGCCGAAGATGACGTTCGCGCCGGTGGAGTCGCGGCTGAACAGGCCGTGACGTTGCGACCAGATGAACACCAGCAGCGCCACGAACGACAGTACGAACGCGGACGCCAATATCACGCTAGTGCTCACGATGCGCTCCCACGAAGTCCGCCCCGCGTTGTCGCGGTTCTCTTTGTTGCCCGGGTAGTTTCGACAACGTTGGCGAGCGTTTCTTGTAAAAGCGGGCGATTGCTTGAATCGGTGCTACGCTTCGCCTCTACACTTCGATGGGGAAGTCATGCGGATAGCGATTGTCGGGGCGGGCGCAATTGGCATCTGGTTGGGCGCGCGACTGGCGAACGCCGGTCAGGATGTGAGCGTGCTCGCTCGAGGAGAGACGTTGGCCGCGGTGAGGGAGCATGGATTGCGTCTCGCCATCGGCGGCAACATGCAAGCCGCCGCTGTCACTGTCAGCGATCGTGCGTCGGATCTCGGCAAGCAGGATCTGGTGGTGCTCGCCGTCAAGGGGCAAGCGTTGTCGAGCGTCGCCGACTCTGTCGGAGCTTTGCTTGACGAAGAGACGATGATTCTGCCGGCGATGAATGGCATTCCGTGGTGGTTCTTTCACGGCTTGCCCGTGTCACTCGACGATACCTCGCTGCGCTCGGTCGATCCCGACGGCCGGGTGACTCAGTCGATGCCTCCTGAGCGCGTGCTCGGCTGTGTCGTGCATGCATCATGTTCTGTGCAGGCGCCAGGATACTCGGTCCACACGAAGGGCAATGGCCTCATCGTCGGTGAGCCGCGCGGCGGCACTTCCGCAAGGCTCGACGCAGCGGTGAATGCGCTTCGTGCTGCAGGCTTCGATGTCACTGTCAGTCCCCAGATTCAAAAAGACATCTGGTACAAGCTCTGGGGCAACATGACCATGAACCCGATCTCCGCGCTTACGGCCGCCACGAGCGATCTCATTCTCGACGATCCGCTCGTCAGCGGTTTCATCTTGCGAGTCATGGCCGAAGCGGCGGCGATCGGTGCGCGCATCGGCTGTCCGATTGCGGAGAGCGGCGAGGATCGTATGGCCGTGACTCGCAAGCTCGGCGCGTTTAAAACATCCATGCTGCAAGATGCGGAAGCGGGCCGTTCGCTCGAAATCGACGCGTTGGTGGCCGCGCCTCGTGAGATCGGCCGCAGGGTGGGCATCGAGACGCCGAACATGGACGCGCTGCATGGGCTCATCCGTTTGTTCGCAAGCGCGCGGCGGAACACTGCGTCCTCTTGAACTGTTGGAGTGGTGAGCGGATCCGCTCACACAACGGGGAGTGGGGACATGCAATATCAACTCAGAGCGGCCGCCCAGGCGGCCCGCCGCTGTGCAATTACCCTGGTCTTTAGTTTTTGCGGCATGGCAGCGGGGCAGGCAGCTTCGCGAGAACCCGTTAATTACTGTGCTTACGAGCTCGGCAGAGGACTCGTCGCGGAAGCCATCAACAACCGGAATCAGATCGTCGGTACGGCGGCAGTAGGCGATCTCGCTCAAGCTTTCCTCTGGGACAGCAACCGAGGCGCTCGGCTGTTGGGCGTATTGCCGGGCGCTGCGATTTCGCTCGGCAATGACATCAACGATCTCGGACAAGTGGTGGGCACGAGCGGCGCCCGTCCGTTCATCTGGACCGAGCGCGACGGCATGCGTCCGTTCGCGACGCTGGGAGGAGAGTCCGCTACGGCCACTCATATCAATGATGTGGGTCAGATCATTGGCTTGAGCTTTACGGCGGCCGAGGACGGCGAACATCTGTACTTCCGGGACGTGAATGGGGACGTGGAGGACTTGGGGGCCGCTCGGATACCGTTCGGGCTGACCGATGCCGGCCAGGTCGGCTTTTCCACCCAGTCACAGCAGCCGCCGCCGACCGCTGACGTGTTCCTCTGGGATGCTCGCAAGGGTGAGCGCGAACTGCGGGGCTTCCCGGAGAATCGTCTCATCCTGCCCAGCGCCATCAACAATCGCCTGCACATCGTGGGCAGCGCCGTTCAAGACGATCAACTCCCGCACGCCATGCTCTGGACACGAGGCCAGGGCATGCGGTTTCTGCCCTCGCTCAACGAGGACGGCGCCTCGCAGGCCACCGATGTCAACTCGCGCGGGACGGTCGTCGGTTACGTCGACATGGCGTTTGGATTCCCGATTCGGCCTTTCATTTGGACCAAGCGATCGGGCACGCGGGATTTGACCATGCTGCTGGCGCCGACCAGCCTGCCGTTAGCGCAAGCGGACACGATCACGGCACGCGCGTTGAACGATCTCGGATGGATCGCGATCAATACGTCCGACACCGTTGGAACGAATCCGCGTGCGTACGTGCTTACGCCAAAGTTCCGAGGAGATGAATCCGACTGTGCGGCGCCTCCGCCAGTGTTCGGAGAAGATTAGATCTTCAGCTCCGCGTCCCGCATCACGTAGCGGTCGTAACGATAGTCGCGGATGAAAACGATCCTGCCGTCCCGCCATTTCAACCACATGAAGTAGGCGGGCGAAGGAGTGTCTTTGTGCTCGAACACCGCGATGACCTCGCGCCCCTCGAGCCACGCGGGCGCGAGCCGGATGCCGTCGATCTTGGCGTACTTGCCGAAGAACCCGCCGACATCCTTCGATCCGCTGCGCACGGCATGCGACGATTGTTGAAGCTTCACATCGTCGGCCAGCAGCGCCCGCAGGCCGTCCCAATCGTGCTGATTGAATAGCGTCACGTATCGAGACACGTCGTTCGAATGTGTGCGATCAGCGGTGGGCGAGGGGATCCGTGCATTGATCTCGCGCAGTCGCGCGCGACCCCGAGCGAGATGGGCTTTGACCGAATCCACGGATACATCGAGCAAGCGAGCGATGTCGGCCAGCGGTTCGTCCAGGACATCTTTGAGAATCACGATGCTCCGCTGCACGGTCGGCAGCTCGGTGAAGCGCGACACCGCCGTCTTGATCGCTTCTCGCTGCATCAGGGTCTCCATCGGTTCCGGATTCGGATCGGCGATAGCCGACGCGGCCTCGATGGGCTCCGAGTCTCGGAACGCCCGGCCGCGGAGCAGATCCATCGCGCGATTGTGAGCAATACGGAACAGCCAGGCGCGCAGTGCTGCAGGCTCGCCGGACTCCTGCAGCGCCACTACCGCTCGGGCGAGCGTGTCTTGCACCACGTCTTCGCCTTCGATCACCGATCCCATGAGACGCGCGCAATACCGATGCAGCTCGGGCCGTAGATCTTCCGCTCGCGCAAGAAAGTCTGCGCGACGTTCGGCATCCAGTGGTTGCGATCCCGTGCTCAATCCGCCAGTCCCTCCATCATGGTGACGCCGTCATCGCCCTTCACGCCGAACGCAAAGCCCTCTGCATGTTTCGGGTCGCTCAACACCGAGATCACATTCTCACCGAACGTCCTTGGCGGCATCGGCGCGCCGAAGCGGGTTACGAACTCCTTTGGCTCGATGCCCAACGCCTTTGCGTACGCGCCGGCGGCAGTGTCGCCGATGCCCGTGCCGAGAATCATCTGACGCGGGATGATGGTTTGGAAACAGATGCCGAGCTCCCTTCTCGTCGACACGCGATTGGCATACTTCGCCATCATCCAGAGCATGCGCTTGGCGCCGCCATAACCGCCCGACATCGGCGAACCACCCACCGCAGCCCCGCTGGACACTACCAACACGCGGCTTCCCGGGGCGAGCGGGAGATTCAGTGCGGCTTGCAGCCAGTGCAATCCCGCCTTGACGTCATGTTCCCACGGCGCCGTGAATTCCGCCCAACTGATCTGATCCAGGTGCGCCATGACGGGCTTCGCGCCCGCGTTCAACACCAGAATGTCCGGTCGAAGGGTGGCGATGATAGTGCGCGCCGCCGCCTCATCTCTGATATCCGCAGCGACCGTGTTGACGCCCAGCTTCGACCGCACGACTGCAAGCGCGTCGGACTCGCGCGCGACGACAGTGACGCTCGCGCCATGCTCCACCAGCGCCTCGACCAGCCCCAGCCCCAAGCCCCGGCTGCCGCCGGTAACTACAACGCTCTTGTTTCTGATGTCCATGCAATCGCTCCGCCTCGACTGTATATGTCCAAGACGGGCGAGGGTGGGGAAAGGAGTCAGGCGAGCTTGATTGCTGTCTCAGAACCCATCGAAGAACGATTTGGACGCCTGCAGACAGAATGCCGGCACCAGCACGTCGTGATACTCCTCGACCACCGTGGATCGGTCTTCGATCAATTTCAGCAGGGACTTGGTCCGGGCGAAGCCCTTCCGCAGACTCTTGTACGGACCGTCGTGCGAAGGCGGGGCATCCACGTTCAGAACGGTGACCGGGCTCTCCGGCGCCGTCACCGCCCAATATCCTTGCATGAGCTGTGTATTGAGAAAAAAGACCACGGGATCCTCGTCGCCTGCGCACAGGAGCATTGGCGATGTCGGCGCCCAATTGCGCAGATCGTTCTTCTTCAGAGCCTGTCGCAACGTGTTCGCCGGGCTGTCGGGCGGCAGACCGGTCGTCGTGTTCGGATAGCCGCCGTCCGGAGCGGCAGACGCATCCTGCAGATAGCTGAGACGATAGTCGTTCGTAATCAGATTGTCCGTGCCGAAGCCTTGCGCGAACACCGGGGCAAGTTTGGCGGGTGCCGTTGCCGGAGTCAGCGCGGTGAGTTCGGGCAGCGGCGCTGTACTACTGAAGACGGCACTTTGAGGAATCAGTCCTTGTGCGACGAGCGTACCCGTGCCGGTCGCGCCAGGTAGCAGTGTGTCGGCCGTCGCGTACTTCGCCTCGAACACATCGGTCGGGTTCAAATAAATGTTTCCGTACGCATGCTGGTAGCTCGATGTCAGCATGAGGATTTCCTCGACCGCGCCCCTGCCGACCTGGCCCAGGAACATGGCATCCGCGAACGCGGAGAGCGCGTAGGGCCCCGACATCGGGGCGGAAGCAGTGACGGGAATGCCGGCGGCCTGCAAGGCGCGATGCGTGGCCATCGCGACATAGCCGCCTTCCGAGTAGCCGGTTAGAAACAGTTTCTGATTGTCGGCCATATTCGTCGCCGGTAACGCAGCCCGCGCCGCGCTCAGGGCGTCCATCATGTCGCTGGACTGCTGGTCTGCATTCATGAACGGGTGATAGCCGAGCGTGGATGAATCGTATCCGGCGTAGTTCGGGGCAACCACGATATAGCCATCGCCTGCCAGCGCCAGCGCGATGATCAGGCCTTCATAGTTGGTCTGCCCCGAGAGGTCCGCGATGTTGAAGAAGGTGAGATTTCTCTTTCCATGCGCATACAACACGATCGGCCGCGGGCTCTGGCATGTGGGATCCGAGCCCGTCGGAATCATCAATGCGGCCGACGCGTTCGTCGGCTCGTTCTGTGCGCCGACCGTCGTGTAATGCAACTGGTACACGGTTACTGAACACCGCGGTGAAAAGGTGCGCCGAAGCAGCCAGCGGGAGATCGTCCCGTCCGTGATTTTGGAGATCAGATCGGAAGGCGAGTACACCCCGAGCTGCGTCGGGGGGTTCTCGAGAAGCTGCCCACGCTCGGGCGAAGCGGAGGTGCCTTGGGCGAAGCTGTCGCCTACGTGCGCAGTGCTCGCAAGCCACAGTGAGATGATGAGCAGCGAACGGATCCGAGGGATCATTGTGCTTCCCCCCGTTTGATAGGTCAGCCTCTCAGCAGCGCGGCTCTCGTTGGAATACGTAGATGGGGGTCTATCTGCCTTTGAGTGCTTGCATGATTGCCTGCTCGACCGGCGAGTACTCTCCGTCGCTGCGATCGAGACAAAACGGCTCACGCGGAAGCAGCGGGGGTTGCGCCAAAAACCGTGGATTCTTGCCGCGATGAGGCTGGGCGGCGTGCACGATGAAAGGATGGCAGAGGTAGACAGTGCCTGCTTCGCCGACGGCTGATGTCTCCGGCCGATGCGAAGACGCGGCGAAGCCATCGGCTGCTAATTCTCGTAAGGTGAGCCCAGCGTCTCCTGCGGGCGCGAGTTGCCGGGCGATGTCGAGATGCGATCCGACCCGAATGCGCGTCGGTGCGTCGTTCTGCTCGATATCCGAGAATAGAAACAACATCAACAACGCGCGCCCACGGCTGCTCACATTCGCGCGCCACTCCATGAAGTCCGGTGTCTCGACGCCGAAGCTCACGTCGATGTGCCACCCGTCGTCTCCTGGAGATTCGGCGGAGGGAAAGCGGACCGGAAAGGTGCCCAGTGCGCCGGGAGGCAGCCATCGTCCACGCCCGACGAGCTGATCGAGCGCTCGATGCAGGACGGGCGAATTTGCAGCTTCGCGAAACGGAGCTTGGGCGAATTGACCGAGACGGACGACAGGTCGCGTCCACGTCGACGGATCGTCGGGATCGCATCCCGTCGCTCGCCATAGAATGGCGCGCGCCTCCGCGGCGGTGTCCTTCGAGAAAGCTCGATCGAGGCGAACGAAGCCGTCGCGAATGAAAGAAGTAATGTCCGCGTCAGTCAGCGCCGTCATAGATTCACTCGTCATACACGCTCGCCTGCCACTGCCTCGGCCACCGCGGCCGCATGTCGCTTCGGATACAGGCGCAGGACCTTGCGTGGCGGGTTGACCAAGCCGGCGTCCAGCACTTCGATCGTCCACGACGAGCCGGTGCCACCGGGACCGTCCATGGTTTGCCCGGTCTCGAACTCGGGATTGGAGTGGAGCAGATACAGCGACACGTTGCGCAAGTAGTTATCTACATTCGAAGGTTCGTACTCGTCGTTGGCGAAGATCGCTTCGATGTCCATGCGGTCCAGTTGGCTGTTGCCGACGGTATCCATCAGGGCGAGCCGATCGGTGAGCTTGAACAGGCGAACGTTGGTCCAGAGCGGTAAAGGAATCAGCTCGTGCGACACGCAATCGCGCCATACTCTGGAGAAGCCCTCGCGATCTCGCAGCACTTCGCCATTGGGATTGAAATAGCACAGCACGCCGGCCGCTTCACCGGCCGCCAGCACCAGGCGACTGAGAAAGTTCAGCTCATCGACGGGATCGTAGTTCGCGGGCAATAGCGGCGCATCGTCGCCGGCGCCGACTGAATATCTCAGCCGGATGCGGATGAATCCGGCATGAGCGTTCGCGATGCTCCGGCCGGCGGCCCAGGACCATGCATGCTGAATGGAACGCTGCAAGCCGTTAGGGAAAGCCCAGGGACCGAAGTGACCCATGGACCACGCGCCGAACGTCGTGACCTCGGACTCGGGGTGGCCCATCGTGTCGGGCCAAGGCCTGTCGACGAGATCCAGGATTGCATAGCCGTTCACTTCGGGGCGGTAGGCGACGACCACCGCAGGACCGCCAAACTGCCAATCCTTGAGGGGGCGTATTTCCTTGACGATTTCGAAGCCGTGTCTCTGCAACGCCGATTTCATGCCGAGCAGCGTGGCCTGACCGTTCGTCAGCAGACACACCGATTGACTGAAAAGTCCCTTGGCCATCGACGTTCCCCGAACTCCAAATGAAACCTTTGTCATCGACCTGCATGCCCAAGCCCTTGCGCTCGTCATACAGTGGCGACACAAATATACTTGCCGCCCCCTGAATCACTGCAGGTAGATCGCAAGATGAAAAAGCATGGCGTCGCCGCCGCGCTGGCTGCCTTTATCTGGCTCGCAGCGCCTATTGTATCCAATGCCGCGGCCGAGCCGACACCGCCCGCCGAGCAGGAAAAGAAAGAGGGCGCGGAGACGCAGGAGAAGCCGAAGCCCGAGGCGAAGGTGTGGACCTCGCGCCATCAGATTCGCATCGGCGGCAAGGCGGTCGACTACGAGGCGACCACCGGCACGCTGCTGATGAAGGACGAGAAGGACGAGCCGATCGCGCTGTTCGGCTTCACCGCTTATGTCCGTCAGGGCCAGGATGCGCGCACGCGCCCGATCGTGTTTGCATACAATGGCGGTCCGGGATCGGCCTCGGCATGGCTGCACATGGGCATTCTCGGCCCGCGTCGCGCGGTGCTCGAGGATCTCGCCAGCAACACGCGCGGTCCCTTCAAGCTCGTGGACAACGAGTACAGCTTTCTGGATCGCGCCGATCTGGTGTTGATCGATCCGGTCGGCACCGGCTTCTCGCGCCCGGTCGGCAAGGCCGAGGGCAAGCAGTTCTGGGGCGTGGACAACGACATCAAGTCGGTGTCCAACTTCATCGTGCGCTATCTCGGCGAGTACCGGCGCTGGGCCAGTCCGAAATTCGTGCTCGGCGAAAGCTACGGCGGCATCCGCACCGGCGGCGTGACCTACGACCTGCTGACCCGGCACAACGTGGCGTTGAACGGCATCATCCTGGTGTCGCCTTACCTGGACTTCGTCAGTGGCACGGCCGGCCTGAACACCGATGCGGGCGACTCCAATTTCATGTCCACGTATGCCGCGACTGCCTGGTATCACAAGGCGCTCAACCCACAGCCGCCCGAGCTGTTGCCGTTCCTGCGCGAAGTGGAGCAGTGGATCGAGACCGTCTATCACCCGATCCTCTACAAGGGCGCGCGAGCGACGCCTGAAGAGCGTCAAGCCGCGCTCGAGGGTCTTGCACGTTATACAGGTGTGAGTGCTGCGTACTGGGACGCGGCCAACCTGCGTATGGACGAGAACCATTTCCTGCAGGAGCTGATGCGTGCGCAGGGCAAGACGATCGGTCGCATCGATTCACGCTTTGCCGGCGGCATGCCGAGCCGGATTGCCGAAACGACCGCGTTCGACCCGTATGCAAGCGCCGTGGCGCCGGCCATCGTCGCCACTTACAACGCCTACGTTCGCGACGAATTGAACGTGCGTTCGGAACTGAAGTACGAGCTCTCGGCCGGTCTGTACAAGGATTGGGATCAGAGCCACGTGCAGCCCGATACCAACGGCCAGAAGGTTCCGTATGCGAACGTGCTGCCCGATATCTCCTATGCGATGACCATGAACCCGAAGATGAAGGTGCTGGTGCAGACGGGTTATTTCGATCTCGCGTGCCCGTACGGCACCGTGAAACACGCCATCGACCATCTCAACGTCACGCCGGAGCTGCGGCGTAATGTGCAACTCGAGTTCTACGAGGCGGGCCACATGATGTACGTGCACCCCGGCTCGATGGGCAAGTTCAGCGAACACATCAAGACGTTCATCGACCAGAACGCGCAGTAAAGCAAAGGCTCCCCGGAAGCGCGCGGCTTCCGGGGAGCGCTGCCCGTCCGGGCGATGCACTTCAGATCCATTCACCATCGCGGCGCTTGTCTCTAATTTCCAGAACGGACAGCGGGAGGTCACTCACACCCACTCGGGGAGCAGTACCACATGGACCGTTCGATCGCTGCGAGGCTAGCAGCCTGGTTGTTTGTTTCAGTTCTTTCCGTCACATCCCAGCTCGCCGGCGCTGAAGACAGCGCCAATCTGTATCGGCTGCCGTACGCGGACGGCACCAAGATCCACGTCAATCGCGATTTCGAGGACCACGATCCGCCAGGCAAGTTCGACATCGTCGGGCGGGGCAACGGACCTTACAAGATCGTTGCCGCCGCAGCGGGTCACGTTCGATACCTGCAAGACAGTCGCGACAAGCAACAGAATCCGCAGCGTTTCTGGCGCAACACCAATGCCTGCAACAACAATTATCTGTGGATCGAGCATGCCGATGGCGAATGGACCAAGTATTCCCACATGCGGCAATGGAGCTCGAGCGGCCAGGCCGGGCTGCGGGTGGGCGATGAGGTCAGCGAGGGCCAATATCTCGGCGACGAGGGCAAAGTGGGCTGCGCCTGGCCGGAGCACTTGCACTTCGAAGTGGTCCGGCCGGACGCAAACACCGATGTGTCTCCGACGAGCGGCGATCTCGCGGGTGTGCGACTCGTTCCCCGGTTCTTCAACGACGGTGCGGAGCTCAAGCTCGAGGACGGCAAGGCCTATACCGTGAATCCCGAGCCGGAGTGCAAGAACAATTCGGACTGTTCCAGCTCGCAGTATTGCAACAAAGGCATCGATACCAAGAAGAATCGCTGTGTCGCGAAGCGCGCGGACAATGAAACGTGCGAGGTGGCGGGAGGCGCGGATCAATGCATGAGCGGCAAGTGCCGCTTCGGCAGATGTTACACACCGCAGTCCGTCGCCATGGGTGGCACCTGCTACAACGACGATGCGTGTGCCGAAGGCAAGTGCAGCGATGTCGACGGAGCCAAGGGAGCCTGCGTTTGCAAGAGCGACAACGACTGCTCGTCATCCAAGTACTGCGACAAGGGCCTGGACGCCAAGGTCAACGAATGCCGGCCGAAACTGGCGGCGGGCGAGTCCTGTGGGAAGGCGGGATCCGTGGGCAACGATCACAAGTGCCTATCGGGAACGTGCTCGGGGTTCCCCAAGTACAAGTGCAAGTGAGCGCTGAACGGCCCGTGTCGCCAACTGTCAAGGCGGCGGCGCGGGCCGGCGAGCAAAGTCGAGACTATGATCAAGCAGGTCGTGTTCCTGAAAAAGCGCGCCGACATGAGCATGGAAGAGTTCATGAGCTATTACGAGAACCAGCATTCTCAGTTCGCCAGGCGCATGGGCGCGAAACCCTCTCTACCGAACGCGCAACGTTACGTGCGCCGGTACGTGAAGCCCGAGAAGAATCCGCTCACGGGCGAAGTCATCCATCCGGGCTACGACTGCATCATGGAGATCTGGTGGCACACGCGGGCGGATTTCGAAGCGGCCATGCAGGGCCTGAGCAATCCGCAGTTTCTGCAAGCCCGGCTCGAGGATGAAAGAAGGCTGTTCGCGACCAACAGCAATCCGGTGTGCACCGTCGAGGAGTTCGATTCGCCGGTGGGCGGCGGCGAGGTCAAGCCATCGTGAGCGACGAAAGTTATCTGGAAATCGCCAAGGCGCGGCGCAATTGGAAGACCGAGCATCTGGACAGATATCTGCGCTCCGGTGGCGCCGAGGGTCACATCGTCGACGTGAGCGATATCGGCGGCCACAAGTTCAACACCACGCTGTTATTGCGCTATGTCGGCCGCAAGAGCGGTCGGACCATCATCACGCCGCTCAACTATGGCGATATCGGCGGCGAAGTGGTGGTGGTCGCATCCAAGGGCGGGGCGGATCATCATCCGGCCTGGTATCTCAATATCAAAGAAAGCAGGGAGCTGGCGTTTCAGATCGCAACCCAGGCCTTTCGGGCGGTTTGGCGTGAGCCGCGCGGCGAGGAGCGCTCGCGAGTGTGGGATTTCATGGTGAGTGTGTTTCCGCCGTACAGGAATTACCAGGCGTCGACGACCCGTGAGATTCCGCTAGTGATGATGATGCCCATCGAGCCCATCGAAGTTTTCAAGGCCATTCCCTGACGCTGCACAGTCGCGAAGCAGCTGCCTGCACGCGGCGCCCTTGCGTGCAGCATCGCGAACGCCCCCTTTTCGAGCAGCGTTCCTGAGCGAGCCAGTCTCGCTCGCGTTATAACAAGTTGAATTTCTCGAAACAAAATGCGCGGACGCCGCCGTGAGCGTCGTGCGCTTCACAGTGGTGCGCGCGCCAGGAAATATCCTGGCATACAAGATGCTTGTATGAGCTTGGATTCGCAGGAGAGCGAGCGCCGACGGCGACGTCGGCGCTCCGCCGAAGGAGCAATCTCCCATGAACTCTCAGGCTCAAGTACTGCGAATCCTCGATGCCGTCTGAAGAGCGAGGCGCGAGCAGGCACGCGTCTCCACCGACGGGGCAAGCGCGGCCTTAACAAGCCGTGCGGAAACTCTCAGGTACCAGGACAGCGGGAGCGGCGCAAACAACCCTATGAATAAAGGGTCGCGCCGCATTGTCCGTGCTGAGGGAGTTGAGTCATGTCCAAGCTCACGTCTTGTCTCTCGCTGCGTGCTGCTGTTTGCAGATGTCTCGGGGTGGTGCTGACATCTGCATCGCTCGCCGCGCTCAATGCCGAAGCGCAGGAAACGTCGACGGCGGAAGGTCCGATCGATTCAGTCACCGTCACCGGCACTCGCATTGCGCGTGACGGCTACGATGCGCCAACGCCGGTAAGTGTGCTGGGTGCGGAGGAGATCCAGACCGCGGGTACCGCCAACGTCGCCGACTTTGTGAATACGCTGCCCTCGGTCGTCGGCAGCGCAACGGCGTCCAACTCGTCCGGTGCGCTGAGCAACGGACAAGCGGGGATCGCCGCAATCAACCTTCGCTCGCTTGGCACGAATCGCACGCTGGTGCTGCTCGATGGCCAGCGTTCGGTGGCTTCCGCGTCAACCGGAAGCGTCGACATCAATACGTTTCCGCAAGCGCTGATCGAACGTGTCGAAATCGTCACGGGCGGTGCTTCGGCAGCCTACGGGTCGGATGCCGTCGGCGGCGTCGTGAACTTCATCCTCGATCGGGACTTCACGGGCGTGAAGACCGACTACGAGTATGGCGTCACGACCTACGACGACAATCCCAATCACACGTTCACGCTCGCCGGGGGCATGCCGTTCGCCGGCGGCCGCGGCCACCTGCTGTTCAGCAGTGAATACTTTACGCAGGACGGCGTTCACACCATCGACCGTGACTGGAACGACACCGGCTTCTTCCAGATCAATAATCCGAACTACACCGCGACCAACGGTCAGCCGTTTCGCCTGGTGCAGGCGGGCATCGGCCCCAGTCAGCACACGCCCGGCGGCTTGATCGTGAGTGGACCGTTGCGAGGCACGTACTTCGGCACGATCGATCGGACGACGGGGCGCGCAACCGTGGGACGGCTGGCATATGGCACGACGAACGCGAGCAATCCATGGATGATGGGTGGCGACTGGCAGTACACGAGTCAGGGCCACGAAGGCAGCAATTCGCTCGCGCCCGACGAGGAACGGCGCACGATCTTCGGTCGCGCGAGTTTCGAGTTGACATCGGCGGTGACAGTGTTCGCGCAGGTGTCGCACAACGAGTACCAGGGGCTCAGCTACTATCAGCAGACGCCCAACGTCGGCAACGTCACGATCCGCGCCGACAACGCCTATCTGCCAGCATCGGTCGTGCAGCAGATTGCCCAGTACAACGCGGCGAACGATCCCGACATCGCATCCTTCGTCATGGGCACGACCAACGCTGGCATTCCGGCGGCGGGCAGCGACAACGAGCGCGAGGTGAATCGATATCTCATCGGCGCCGACGGCGATTTCACATTGATCGGCCGAGAGTGGCATTGGGACACCTATCTACAGCGTGGTGTCGCCAAACTCGAGGAGCAGCTCATCAACACTTGGAACAACGCGCGCATGGCGCTCGCGCAGGACGCTGTTGTTCACCCGACGACTGGAGAGATCGTGTGCCGTTCGTCGATCACCGATCCGGGCAACGGCTGCGTGCCCATCAACCGCATTGGAATCGGCGGCGTAACGCAAGCCGCGCTCGACTACATCATTCCCAGCGATCCGTATCGCGAGCAGGAGCTGACGCAGGACGTCGCGGCATTCAACTTCGCGACCAATAACATCTTCAGCACCTGGGCCGGCCCGGTGTCGCTCGCGTTCGGCGGCGAATGGCGCGAGGAGAAGATCGACGGCTTCGTCGAGACGCAGTATCAGAGCGGCTGGCTGTATGGCAACTACCTGGTCACCAAAGGCGACTATCACGTCGCTGAAGGCTACGTCGAAACGGTCGTGCCGCTGTGGGAAGGACTGGATTTCAATGGCGCCTTGCGCTTTACCGACTACAGCATCTCGGGCAATGTCGAGACCTGGAAAGCGGGCCTGACGTATCAGCCCATCGCGGACGTGAAGTTCCGGGTGACGGGCTCCAAGGATATTCGCGCGCCCAATCTCAACGAGCTGTTCGCGGCGGGCACGGCACGGACCAACACCGTCAATGTGCCGCCGAGCAATCAGGCGCTGCAGTTCGTACAAAAGCAGACGGGCAGCCTGGCGCTGGTGCCGGAAGAGGCCGAGTCGCTCGGCATCGGCGTGGTCGTCACGCCGTCGTTCGTGCCGGGCCTCGCATTCTCGGTGGACTATTTCGATATCGAAATCCAGGACGCGATCGGCACGGTCACGGCGCAGAACACAGTTGATCTATGTTTCGAGCAGAATGTGCAATCTTTCTGCGACAACATCAGCTACATTACTGTCGGCGACGTGCAGCAGATCTCGGAGATTCTGCTGGTGCCGTTCAACTTCGCCAGTCAGAGGACGAAGGGGCTGGACATCGAGGCGAGCTACCGGCTCGCGCTGGGTCATGGCGACCTGTCGTTGCGCGGACTGGCGACGCACTACCTAGAGAACATCACGGATAACGGCATCGATTTTCCGATCGATTATGCCGGCATGAACCAGGGGGCGAATGCGACGCCGAGCTGGAGTTATCGCCTCAGCGCGACTTATGCGGTGGACATGCTGTCGTTCACGCTGATCGGGCGCGGCGTGAGCAGCGGCGTTTATAACAACTCGTTCATCGAGTGCGCCAGCAACTGCCCGGTGTCGACGGTCGAGCATCGCACGATCGACGAGAACGACATCGACGGTGCGTTCTATCTGGACGCGTCGGCCACGTACTCGTTCGCGGTCGGGCCGGCCGAAGCCGAAGCCTTTGTCTCCATCCGCAACCTGTTGAACACCGATCCGGAGCTGGTCGGCAACGGGCCGGATGCCAACAACACGCCGGCGTACCCACAGACCAATCGCGTGCTGTACGACACCATGGGCCGGGTGTTCCGGCTCGGGGTACGGATGTCGTTCTGACCCTTCCAATCAACAGGCCAACCGATAATCAACGGAGATCAACGTGACGAAGACGAGCATTGGAATTCTGACGGCTTTGTTCGCCCCGGCCGTGCTGGCGCAGGCGGCGCCGGAGTTGAAACAGGCGACGCTGGCGGGCGTGGACAAGCGCGCCAAGCTGGTTCAGGAAATGGTCGACTCCATCTACAGTTTTGCGGAGCCTGGCTTCCAGGAGTTCCGCACTTCCGAATACATCACCGGCATTCTCGAAAAGAACGGCTTCACCATCGAGCGTGGCGCCGCTGGCATTCCCACGGCCTGGACGGCGAAGTGGGGAAAATCCGGGCCGTTGATCGCACTCGGCAGTGATATCGACGCGTTGCTCGGTCTGTCGCAGGTGCCGGGCTCGGCAACCATCACGCCGCAACTGGCCGGTGCTCCCGGGCACGGCGAAGGTCACAACTCCGGCATGCCGGCCGTCGTGGCCGCAGCGCTGGCGGTCAAGGAAGTGATGGAGAAGAACAAGATCGAGGGACGCCTGATGATCTGGCCGGGTGTCGCCGAAGAACTGCTAGGCACCAAGGCGTTCTATGTACGCTCCGGGATGTTCAAAGACGTCGATGCGTCCATCTTTACGCACGTGAGCAAGGACCTCAGCACGTCGTGGGGACCGGCCGGCAACAACGGCATGGTGTCCGTGGAGTACCAGTTCGTCGGCAAGACGGCGCATTCGGCGGGCTCGCCGTGGTCCGGCCGCAGCGCGCTCGACGGCGTCGAGCTGATGAACATCGCCTGGAACATGCGACGTGAACATCTGCCGCTCACGCAACGTTCTCACTATGTGATCACCAATGGCGGCGGCCAGCCGAACGTCGTGCCTGGCGTCGGCACGGTCTGGTATTACTTCCGGGATCAGACGTTCGCGGCGATTCGCGATCTTTACGAGATTGGCAACACCATTTCGGAGGCGGCCGCGCAGGCCACCGGCACGAAGGTGAGCCGGCGTCTGCTCGGCTATGCCGCGCCGAACTTCGGCAATAAACCGATCGCCGAGGCGGCGTACGAGAACATGAAGGCCATCGGCATGCCGCAATGGAGCGAGGCCGATCAGACGTTCGCGAAGTCGGTGCAAGAGGCGAATGGCTTCAAGGTGGAGAAGCTCGCGACCGAAGTGGCGCCGCTGCAGACGCCCGAGTCCAAGGAAAATGCGATGCGCGGCGGCTCTGACGATATCGGCGACATCATGTGGACGGTGCCGACGATCACGATCCGCTTCCCATCGAACATTCCCAACACCATCGGTCACAACGTCACCGCGGCCATGGCGATGGCGACGCCGATCGCTCACAAGGGCGCGGTAACGGGCGCGAAGGCAGTGGCGCTCACCGTGATGGACATGATGACAACGCCGACGCTGCTCGCGAGCGCGAAGGACTACTTCAACAACGAGCAGCTCAAGGACATGAAGTACGATCCGGTGCTGGCGCCCGCGGATCAGCCGGCCATTCATCTTAATAAGGAGCTGATGGAGCGGATCCGCCCACAGATGACCAAGTACTACTACAACCCGAAGAAGTACAGCAGCTATCTCGAGCAGCTCGGGATCGCTTATCCGGGCACGCCGGCGACGGAGATGCCATCGGGGGCGGCTCCTTAAACGCAGGCGGGGCGACGCTGGCGTCTCATCGGCGCCGGCGTCGCGCAGTCGCCGATAGTGGCGACACCTGCGCTACCATCGCCGCATGAGTAGCGTTCAATCCCTGCTGGCCGTGCTCGGCATCGAGCATCCCATCATCCAGGCGCCCATGGCGGGTGTGTCGACGCCCGCGCTGGCGGCGGCGGTTTCGAACAGCGGCGGACTGGGCTCGCTTGGGCTCGGCGCGAGTAACGTCGAGCAATCTCGCGCGATGATCCGCGGGACGCGGGCGCTCACGTCGCGTCCCTTCAACGTCAATTTGTTCTGTCATCGTCGGGCGACGGCTGACGCCGCGCGTGAGGCGGCGTGGTTGGCGTATCTCGAGCCGCATTTCGCGAGGTTCGGTGCGAAGCCACCGCAGGAATTGCGGGAGATCTATCACACGTTCGTGGGCAACCAACCGATGCTGGCCATGTTGTTGGAAGAGCGTCCGGCGATCGTCAGCTTTCATTTCGGATTGCCATCGCCCGAGTGGATCAGGCAGTTTCGCGCAGCCGGCATCGTGATGCTGGCGTGCGCGACGAATTCAGAAGAAGCAACGCTTTGTGAGCGCGCCGGTGTGGACGCCATTGTTGCGCAGGGCGTGGAGGCGGGCGGTCATCGCGGTGTGTTCGATCCCGAGCAGGGGGACGACGGCATCGGTACATTCGCTCTGGTTCGCATGCTGGTGAAGCAGTGCAGTGTCCCCATCATTGCCGCCGGCGGCATCATGGATGGCCGAGGGATGGCCGCTGCAATGACATTGGGAGCAGCCGGCGTGCAAATGGGCACGGCATTCGTGCTCTGTCCCGAATCATCCGCAAACGCCGCGTACAGGGAACAAATGAAAAGCGAACGTGCACACCACACTCGCATCACCGCCGCTATTTCCGGTCGCGGTGCGCGCGGTCTTCCAAATCAAATGTATGAGCTCATCGAAGCGGGCGCGCCAGCTTTGCCGGACTATCCGATTGCGTATGACGCTGCGAAGGCATTGCACGCGGCCGCCAGCGCCCAGGGTAATCATGAATACGCAGCGTATTGGGCCGGGCAAGCTGCGCCGCTGGCTCTGGAGTTGCCCGCCGCTGTGCTGGTGAGCCAGCTCGTTCAAGAGTGGCGCGCGGCAAGCGGAATCGAATAATCGCTGCCGCTTGCGTCGTTGCTTAGGAACGGCCGAAGTGGGCCGCGGGCTTCGGTAACGCGCCCTGTCGCGGCGGGGCGCTCGACTCGCGCTCGATGAGCGTGCCGGGCAGCACCTTCTGCGTTCGTTTGTTGTTGTCGTCTGCGTCGCCGGCCATGGCCGCGGCATGCAACATGCGAATCGCGCTTTGTGCCATCTCGGCGATCGGCTGGCGTGCCGTCGTGATGGCCGGTGAAACGATCGAAGCGATGGGCGTGTCATCGAAGCCCACGATGGTGAGATCGTCGGGCACGTTGAGATGATGTCGATGCGCGACGGAGATTGCGGCTGCGGCCATATCGTCGTTGCACGCGATGATGGCGGTGCATTCTTTGAATGATTTCAGCAGGCGCTCGGTGGCGTCCAGTCCCGACTGAAAAGTGAAATAACCTTGCTCGACGGGACACTCTTTGATGTCCGCGGCCGCCATGGCTCGCAAGTGTCCGCGCAGGCGCTCGGCGCCGCCCTTGGAAGCGGGATCGCCGGCAATGAAGCCGATGTGACGATGGCCCAGCTCGATCAATCGCGCTGTCATCCGCCCGGCGATGTCGAAATGATCGGCCGAGACGCTGAAGGGATGAATTTCCAGATTCACCGGGGAGATCGCCACCCAGCGCGCTTTCGCCGCCCGCAGCAGCTTGAGCACGTCGGGTGCATCGCAGGCAGGCGAGGGCAGTAGAAACGAGGTCACGCCACTGCGCAGGAGCGCTTCGATCTCGGCGGTGCGGTCATGGCTGTCGGCGTCGGCGGTCAATGTGAGCTGCATGCCGAGCTTGCTGGACTCCCTTAGCGCGCCGGTGAGCAGCTCGCTGAGAAATGCCTGACTGGGGTTCGAGTACACCAGGCCGACTCGCGACGGCCCGGACCCGGCCAACGCGCGAGCGGAAACATTCAACCGGTAGTTGAGTTTCTTGACCGCCGCGAGCACGCGTTCTTGAAGGGGTGCGCGCACCAGATGCCCACCGCGCAGGACCCGAGAAACGGTCATGCGTGAGACGCCGGCTTCCTCCGCCACATCATCGATGGTGACTTCTTGTATCTGACGGCGAGGTCGCCGTTTGTCCTGCGTAGCCAGCGCTGTCTCCGCCTGAATTGACCGCAGCGCGAGGATGCGCTGCGGCTCGGCGGGGCGTCAAGACTGGCCTGACAGCGAGGGTCAATAGCTGAAGACGATGCCGGCGTGTGCCTGGTCGCCGCGGTCCTGGCCGGAGAACGAATGCAGCTGCCAGCCGTAAGCGAAGCGCAACTCGCAGGACTGGCCGAAGGACATGCGGCTGCCGAGGCCGGCGCTGCTCAGCGTGGTCCGGTCGCGTTCGCCAGGCAACAGTCGCTTGTTCGAGCCCTGGGCATAGTCATAGAACACCATCGGCTGCAGGCGGACGTATAACGAGCTGGCATTCACGACAGGCAGCAACAACTCATTACGGATCATGTAGCCGCCATCGGCGAAGCTGTCGTTCTCGCCGTACCCTCGGACGCCGTACGTGCCCGTGAGCGCGAGCTGTTCGGAGCCGAGCAGGTTGCCGCTCGCGACTTGCATGGATGCGGTCAAGCGCCAGGCGAAGTTAGCGGGCAGTTGCGTCAGGCGATCCAGATCGATGCGGGCGTACGAGTAATCGGATTCCGCGCCCCAGCGGCTGATGTCGAAATACTGGGTCTCGTTATGGCTGCCGATCGAGCCAGGCGAATAAACAACGGTGGCCGAGATGCCGGTGCGCCCGTACTTATCCTCGGCACTCATCCGATAACCGAGCACTGCCTCCACGATGTCGGTGGTGTTATCGGTGACCGGCACGCCGCCGAATTCCAGGTTGTTGTCGGAGCGCTTGAAGTCGGCGCCCGCGAGCAGGGATTGATTCCAGCCGCGCTCGTTGGGTTGCAGCGGCGCTTCGTAGCGAAACGCCGTCTGCCACGACGTGCCCTGCGAATCGAAATCCACCGGCATGTCGGCATTGATACGCGACCAGGCGCCGCTGAAGGTCAGCAGGTGCTGCCACGGCAACGGCACGACATAGCTGGCCGAGTGTCCGATGGAACGATCGAAGTCGGCGCTGCTGGTCAGCTGATAATTCAGTTGATGCCCGAGGCCAAAGGCATTGCCCCAATTGACGCCGAGGCCGAGGCGTTCTTCGCCGGTGTTGGGCGAGCCGGTGTTATCCGCATTGGCATAGATGCGCACGGGATAACGCTCGTTGGCGCGGACGATCAGATTCGTGCCGCCGAAGGATTCGCCCGGCGCTGCGACGATGCTGGCCGCGCGGAACGGATTGCGGTTGATCCATGCGATGTTGGCGTCGAGCTGTGACTTCTGCAAAGCATCGCCGGGGTGCAGGCCTAGGGCTGCGAGGTATTGCTCATCGGAGAAGTAGCGATTGCCTTCGACTTTGACCTGCTCGACCCGGCCCTCGACGACGAGGATGCGCAACACGCCGTCGGTGACTTCCTGCGCAGGCGCGCTCGCGCTCACGAAAGGCTTGTCGTTGGCGGCGTAGAAGAGGTTGATCGTGGTCAGCAGACGATTCAGTCCGCGCTGACTCAATGGCTGGCCTAGATACAGCTCAATGCGCTTACGGAATGTTTCATTGTCCAGCAGCGGGACGCGAGAGATGTCGAGCGCTTCGCTGCGGCCGTCCGCTTCGGTGAGCTGCTCCGGCGTGGCGATGAAGATCACCCGATTCAGCTTGGGCAGCAACACCGTCGAGGACGCCGCCGGATCGGAGGCATCGCTGACGTTTGGAGTGGCTGGTGGTTGCACGGCCGGGACCGGCGCAGGCTGAATACGATTCAGATCCTGCGCGACGGAAGTTGCAGACCAGCAGCCGAGCGCCGTAAGAAGAGCGAGATGTTTCATATCTTATGATCCGGCGCGCGGTCAGCGACCTTGGAGCTTGTTGCGTGCGGCGTCCAACTGGGCTTGCACTGCCGATGGCAGCGGGGGCGGAGTCGGGAGAATGATTTGCGGCGGTGGCGGGGGCATTTGCGCGGCCGGGCCCGAGAACATACCTGGGGCGGGACTCGGGTTCTTCGCCCCCGGCAGCGCTGGCACTGGCGGCGCAATGGGCAACGGCGTCGGTGCCGCCGGCAGCGCCGGCTGCTTCAAACCGCCGTTGGGCCCCGCATTGCCCAGGGTGGAAATAGCGCCGCCTGCGATTTGTGAGATGCCCGCGATGATGGCGCCCATGAGTTGTTGAGTCGCTGCGTCTCGCATCTGCTCCGCAGTCTGCTTGAGAGCATCCACCTGCTTGCCCATCTCCCGGTTGCGGGCGTCCAGGGCCTCATTGCGCCGGTCCATCGCGATCTGGGCCAGGATGATGGACAGTTGTTGCTGGAACAATTGCGGCGACTCGAGCAGGAATTTCTGCTGGTCCAGCGACATGGAGCCCATCTTCTGCGCGAGCTGTTCGGGCGTGATGCCCGTGCCGCCGGCCTGCGAAGATGCCATCTCCTGCAGAAAGGCCATCAACTGCGAGACGAAGCGATCGAGCTGGTCGAGAATCTGCTGCGGCGGCGTTTGTTCCTGCGGCTGACCTGCGTTCGGATTTTTCGCGGTGGGCTCTTTCGGCTGCTTGGTCGTGGTGCCATCGATGCCGTTGAGCCGTGCCAGTTCTTCCATTCGTTCGAGCAGGGCGCTCGTCAAGCTCGCGCTATTCGGATCGGACGCAGGCGTCTCCCTCGGTTGAGGCGTCGGGTAGCGGGCGCTGTTGTCGGCCGCCGGCCGATTGAGTTGCTCGAATGAATTGCCATCGAGCGCGCTCTCGACGATCTGCGACGGCGGCAGATGCGGGACTTCGGGAACCTCCGGATCGACGGGATCGACCGGGTCTACGGGATCGACCGGACCAGGATCCGATGGCCCCGGATCTGACGGGCCCGGACCCTGCGGCGCGCTGCCGCTGTAATAGAAGCCGGTGCTGGCCTCGGCTTCGTGCTCCGATGAATAAGAAACATCGTACTGAGCCGCGCCTTCGAGGCCGCCATTCTCGCCGGCGGCAGACGCGTATACGCGCGTGCGGCCGAGTCCCGTGGACGATGTTCCGAATACGTTGGCGCCCGCGGTGGATCGATTGCGTAACGCGCCACTGGCGGCGACCAAGGTCACATCGCCGCCCACCTGCGTCTGGAACGCCGGCGCCAAGGTCAGATCGCCCGAAGTGCGCACACGGAAGTTGCCGTCGGTGGAGTAGGCGATGCCGCCGACATTGCTCGTGGTCAAGCTGAGGCCACCGGCACTATCGACGATGTCCACTTCGCCGCTCTGTGCGCGCAGGTCACGCATGAATGTGATGGAGCCGAGCTCGTTCTGCTCGTTGGTCAGCCAGGTGCGGCCGCCGATGTCGTACAGCGTAACGTTCTGCGCGACGACTCGATTCGCGAGATTCACCTCTTGGGCTGCTGAGAGCCACAGGTCGCGGACCGTGATGGTCGCGGGCTCGAGATCGGTCACGCCGGCATTGCGCGAAATCAAATGCAAGGCGCCGTTGCTGGCGTCGATCGACTGGTTGATGTCGACAGTATCGTTGGCTTGCAGGGTGAGTCGCGTCGCGGCCTGCCAGCTCAGGGGTGCGAACACATCGATGTAACGGCCCTCGCCATTGGCAGCGATCGTCACATTGCCGTGATTCAGCTGCGCAGCCAGAGCGTCGGAGTCGAGAACAGTAAGATTGCCGTCTGTGGGCGCGATGCGGAGATTCGAGTAAGCACTGTCGATGGTCACCGAACCGAAGCGCGTCTCATCGCCATAGGCGCGCAGGTCGGCGAGGCCGGTGTACTCCACGCCTTCGCCCGAGTGAATGTTGAACTGAGCCTGCAACGCTCCGCCGCGCGCTTGCACGTCGCCGTGGAAATAGACGCCCGCACCGCTCAAATCGATATTGCCTGCGTCGCCGGAAAGCGAGTTCGCTTCGATGCGGGCGCCCTCGGCAACGATGACTTGATTTGTGTTCTCCTCGGAGCCGACGAATACGCCGCCGGCGTTGCCAGTGCCGCCCGAGACGAGCAGGCGAGCGCCATCGTCGAGCTCGACGAAAGACGAGGCGATGTTGATGCCGCCGCCCGTCGCTGTGGACGAGGCGTCGAGCGTGCCGCTGACGCGAACTTCACTTCCATAATCGACGCCGGAATCGATGTGAATGCTGCCGCCGGCGCCGTCGCTCTTGCGGGCGGTCAGCCTTCCTGTAATGTCGATCCGCGCGCCATCGCCCGTCAGAAAGATGCGACCCCCACGGTTCTGGACGCCGGTCGCGTTGATCACACCGGCTGCGTTCACGGCGAGCGCGTACATGTTGCCGCCGACGGCCTGCAGCTCTGCTTGAGCGGCATTCAGAGTGCCCGTGTGTTGAATCTGCGCAGCGCCGGAGTCGGTGACGCCCGCGACGCGTACCAGAAGGCGCGACGAGCCGGGCGCAGCCAACATGATGTCATCGCCAGCGGCGAGCGCGATGACGCCTTGCGGAGCGCTGATGAAGCCAGTGTTCTCCACTTGATTGCCGATGAGCGCGACGTCGCCACCCGACGCCTCGATCACACCGAGGTTGCGAACCCCGCTCGAGCCGGTGCCGAGAAAGGTCAGCCCCTCGCCGTCGAGGAAGTCCTCGTCAGTGATATCGCGCGTGCTGGCGATGAAGCTCTGCGTCTGCACCACGCCGCCGGCGCCGATGACCACGCCGTTCGGATTGATCAGATAGACGCGGCCGTTCGAGGTGAGCATTCCATCGATCTGTGACGCCGTGGCGCTCGTAACCCGGTTCAGCACCGCGCTATCGGCGCTGTTCATCTGAAAGCGCACCAGCTCGCTGCTGCCAATCGAAAAGCTATTCCACTGGATGATGGCTCGATCCGTGGTCGAGACGACGTCGAGCTGGGTGGGGCTGGTCTCGGTTATTGTCGCGCCCCCCGCGACGATCGTGCCGCCCTGAGGATTGGCCAGCGCGGCGCTGGAAAAGCCCGCGACCACGAAAGAGGTGAGTACGCAATTGAGCGGGCGCTTCGGTGCAGCCGCGCGCCGCTTGTTCTTGAGGTTCGTCATCGACACCGCTACCTGTCGTCGCGACAGGTGTCCTGGGCCAAAAGGAGCGCCTTTTTAGCGCGGTGCGCAACGAGCCGGCGAGGAACCGCTCACATCCCCGCGACTTCGCGCGCGGGGATTATGAAAATTGCGAGTATCCCTGAATGCGGCCGATGACTTAATGTCCGCCGGCGACCCGCGTGGCGGTCAGGAACGTCTCGGCGGCTTCGCGGCCCATGTATTTGTAAAGCTCGCGCTGCTCCACGCGCGTGAGATCGACGACGATCATGCCGTCGACCACATCGCTGAAGTTCGCATCGACATTGAAGCCGACGACACGCGCGCCGAGCTTCAGATACTGGCGCAGTAGCACCGGCACGCCCTTGCCATCGGGCTCGATCTTTTCCATCAATTGCGACAGCCCGTCGAGGTCGCCGAGTCCGGCGAGGTCGCCGCTCAGCGCGGCCAGAGAATGCGTGCGTCGGAACGGCCGGCGCGGCTTGATCAATTGCGCGAGCTGATGATCGAAGCAGCGACGCTTGATGAAGTCCACCAGCAGCGCCTGCGAGTGCGGACGGTATTCGGCGCTCATGCTCACCGGACCGATCAGCACCCGATAGCGCGGATGGCGCACGACGTACTGAGCAATGCCTTTCCACAGCAGCAGCAGGGCGCCGAAATTGCGCTGATGCTCCGGCACGATGAAGGAACGTCCGAGCTCCAGTGCGTTGCCCACGGCGCGAAGGAACGGCGCGCCGTAAGAAAATAACGAATGCGTGTAGAGACCGAGGCGCCCGTGCTTCGCGAGAATCTCGTCGACGTGGCCGATCCGGTACGCACCGACGATCGTGCGCTTCTGCGTGTCCCACGAGAACAGGTGGACGTAGTGCTCGTCGTATTTGTCGAGATCGCGGCTACGGCCGGTGCCTTCGTCGACGGCGCGAAAAGCGATCTCGCGGAGCCGGCCGATCTCGCGAAGCGTCCAGGGAATCTGCTCGGCACGGGCAAACATCACTTGCGTGCCTTGCGTGGCGGCGAGGATGTTTTGCGCCGGCAGATTGGCGATTTCCGCTTCCAGCAAGGCGGCGACGACGGGCTCGGCGGTCGGCTCCGGCGTGCGAGCGATCCGACGCTGTACGGTTCGATGAGCTTCCAGTGCGTAGGTGCTCAAGCGTAACGAGCGGGCGAGGGCCACATCGTCGGCTTCATCGGCTAGCGTGCTGGCCTTGATCGGGCGACCCACCGTGACCGGGATGACGTGATTGCGTTTGTTCAGCAGTTCGTGCGACAGCATCACGGTACGCATGCGCGGATGGAGCAGGCCGAGCGTCTGAAAAATCGAGCTGTTGCCGCCGCCGAAGTGAAGCGGCACGACCGGGCATGCGCACATCCGCAGAAGGCGTGCGGCCGTCGGATTCCAGAGTGGATCGCAGACCCGGCCATTGGACAGATGCAAATGAGAGACGGCGCCCGCGGGAAACAGGATGATCAGTCCGCCATCCTGAACGTGTCGAAGTGCGGCACGCATGCCGCGAGCATTGGCCTTTGCGGCGCGCGAGCCGCCGAAGGCATCGACGGGAATGATCGCGTCACGCAGCTCGGGAATTCGTTGCAGCAGCTGATTGCCGATGAGTTTGCTGTCCGGGCGCAGCTCGAGCAGCAGCTGAATCAGATACAAGCCTTCCAAGCCGCCATATGGATGATTTGCGACCACTGCGACAGGGCCGCTCTTTGGAATCTGCTCCAGGCGAGCCAGGTCCAGCTCGAAACGGACCTGCAATATTTCGAGCGCTTCCCGCGCAAATTGCGCCGGCGACAAGTCGCGTCCGGCCAGCTGTCGGTGGATGTTGGCCAGTCGCTGAAACGCGTGCGCGCGCTCGGCGACATTCAGAATGAGAGGACCGACCGCGGGAACGCGCTTTAGCGGTCCAGTGAGTTCGAACGGTGACGCAGAGATCGGCATCGATCACTCAAGCCCACGCCTTGGATGGGCGCGTAACTTAGTCGTCGAAGATGACAGCCGCGTTGCGTAAGCGAGGGAAGGGCGAAATATGAGACGCCGGGCACGGGCCAATGTGCCGGCCGATGCGCGGTGCGCGTTTTAATTATGATGCAGGGACGTTTGCTTGAACGCCTTGGTATAGGTTTGCGAGGGCGGCATTTCACGGGGCTCGCCGCCGCCACCGTCGTCGTTCGAGCCAATCATTCTCATCCGAAGTTCGGCGTAGGTTTTTACCAGCGAGCTGCGCACCGCTTCGACGCTGGTGTCCAGCTGTGCTGCGATATCGCTGTGTTTGGTGCCGAGCTTGAACAGCCTGAGGATCTGATAATCGCGCTCCGGCAGCTCCTGCAGATACTGCTCCATCGCCGCTTCCTCGATCGGGCGCGACTCGAAGCCGAGCTGGGCAAGCTCGCTCACGGCGCGGTCGATGATGGGGCGGGCGTCGGCATCGTCCGAATCGGCTTCCGAGAGCTGGCGCAGATCGGCCGCAGTTCGATCCAGAATACGGCTGACCTCGTCGTGGGGCAGGCCCAGATCGTGGGCGAGTCGGGCGCTCGTGCTGGAGTCAGCAGGGAGGGTGCGATTGGGATTGACCGTGGGGCTGGAGTCGATCTTCGGCGGCGGCTCTCGGACTGGCTCCAACCAGTGGCGTACTCTGCGACCCAACGACCTCATCTTTTCTTCGAATGCCTGCATCATTGGCTTGGCCTTTGCTTGAGGTACAAATCGCCAAGACAAAGGCTAGATGATTTCGGCAGTAAGACACAATACGCACCATAGGCGTTTGCGCTGCCTTTCCTGCAGAAAGTTCATACTTCTGAAAACGCCACCCGGTGCAAATACGGATCTGTCCGAGCCTCCGGTCGATCGGCAATCGCGGCTCGCAGCGCACACAAATTTCGTGAGCGAGTGTCGGATACTGCGCGCCGGCCTCGTTCTTGGGCCGAACGATCTTGTTTTTGCCTCAACGGAGCACGACATGTCCGAGTTTGCCGCCCCACCCCCGACCCCGATCGAACAGCGTGAGCTGATCCTGACCCGCATCTTCAAGGCGCCGCCAGCCAAGGTCTATCGCGCCTGGACCGAGCCGGAGCTGGTGAAGCAGTGGTTTGCGCCGGCGCCGTGGACCATTTCCAAAGTCGAATACGATCTGCGCCCCGGCGGTGCCAGCCTGGTGGTGATGCGCAGCCCGGAGGGCCACGAATTCGCGAATCCCGGCCTGTTCCTCGAGGTGGTGAAGAACCAGAAGCTGGTGTTCACCGATGCCTTCGCCAAGGCCTGGCAGCCGTCCGAGAAGGCTTTCATGGTCGCAACCGTCACTTTCGAGGATCACGACGGCGGCACCAAATACACCGCTCGCGCGCAGCACTGGTCGGCAGCCGATCGCGAGACCCACGAAAAAATGGGCTTCCACGAAGGTTGGGGCCAGTGTGCCGATCAGCTGGCGGCGTTGGCCGCGAGGTTATAACAAGGCCATGACCGACGCTTTGAGTCGAGCAGAGGTGACGGCACAACTGCGTCGCCTCGGTGTGAAGCGCGGAGGCGTGTTACTCGTACACACGTCCTTCCGCGCGGTTCGCCCCATCGAACGCGGACCGTCGGGCTTGATCGACGCCCTGCGCGAGGCGGTGGGCCCCGAGGGTACTTTGGTGATGCCGTCGTGGACCGAGCTGGATGATGAGCCCTTCGATGCGCTCACGACGCCGACCGCCCGCGATCTCGGCGTCGTCGCGCAAACGTTCTGGCGAGGGCCAGGCGTGCGTCGTAGCGATCACTTCCATGCGTTCGCCGCCGAGGGGCCGCAGGCGGCAGTCGTCACTGCCGATCCGTTACCCCTGCCGCCGCATATCCCGGCGAGTCCGGTGGGGCGAGTGCACGATCTGGATGGACAGGTGCTGCTACTCGGCGTGGGTCACGATGCAAACACGACGCTGCATCTGGCGGAGCTGATGGCCGGCGTTCCCTATCGGACGCCGAGCTATTGCACGGTGCTGGAGAATGGCCGGGCGACTCGGGTCGACTACGGCGAGAACAATCACTGCTGTGCGCGCTTCGCCCTGGCCGACGATTGGTTGCGAGTTCGAGGGCTGCAAACCGAAGGCCGGGTAGGGCAGGCGCATTCCCGCCTGTCCCGAGCGCGCGACATTGTCCGCGTTGCGCTCGAATATCTATCCATGGACCCGCTGTTATTTCTTCATCCCGTCGACGCGGGCTGTGAGGAGTGCGACCAGGCTCGTCAAAGTGTCGGCGCCGCTCCTTTCATCAGGAATACGGGCTGATTGGCGGCTTTCGAGCTCACGCTGATCCACTGCCACGCATCGATGCTCTGAGGCAGCTCCGCGCCGCTCTCATCGATCAGATCGCAGCCGCTGATGTGATGACTCACGCTTTGCGCCGCGGCGTCGGCGGAAGGGAACGAACCGACGAAGTCGTCGTTGAGCCACAGCTCGCAGTGCATGCTGTCGTCGCTGGCGGCTCGGATGGTCAGCGTTCCCGCGGGAATGACAGTGGCGTACATGAGAAACCTCCGTCCGCTTGTTCGCTGTTGTCGGAGGTCAAACCATATGCTCGCTGCGGTCTGTTTTACAATCCGTATTCCGTAGGAGAACGGCGACAATTGTTGTCGGCGCGACGACGGGACCTGTCGGAGCGCGCCTGGATGCAGCGTGGCATAACGTATGTTATGCCGTACGAGGCGTGGGATTTCGCGGGCTTAGCGAACGATGCGCGGCTTCGTCTCAACTTCGGCCGCGCGCGTCGCAGCTGTTGCTTGCACGCGCCATTCACTCGAATGACGCGTCTTCGCAAGCTTTACTTCTTGCCGTTCTTGCCCTTGGGCTCGTCCTTGGCTTCTTCGGTCAGGCTCTTGTCGAGCTCGGGCAGCGTCGGCAGATCCTTCTCGTCCTTGACCAGCGGCTTGAGCTGCTCATGCAGCTTGCCCGCGAGCGCATGCGTGTCGGTGTACGCGGTGATCAGCTTGGCGTTCTTTTCGTTCGCCTTGGTGAGCTGCTCGTCGGTCTGCTGCTTTTCCTTGCGCAGGGTGGCCATGTTGGCCTCGGCGGTACGGCGGCCATCGGCCTCGTCCTGCTTCTCCTTGCGCAGCGCCTTGAGCTTCTTCACCACGTTCTCGGGTGTGTCGGCGAGCGCGGCATTGATCGCCTTGACCGTCTTGTCCTTCTCGGCCACGACGCTCTTCATCTGCGCCATTTCTTTGGTGAAATTCGCGCGCTCGATTTCGATCTGGCGCGTGGCGCTGTCCTGCGCGACGCGGGTCTCCTCGGCGGAGGCGACAGCGATCGCGCGAGCCTTCTCGGCGATCTGCAGCTTCTTCTCCATCTCGGTGATCGCCTGCTTGGCTTCCTGGCGCGCGGTGGCGACGCTCGAGTCGGCCTCGGCAATCTTCTTGATGACGGCGTCAAGCGCTACTTTGAGTTCTTCCTGAGAGCAGTTGGGATCCAGCTTCAAGGCGTCGGTCGCCGACCGCATCAAAATCTGCTTGCTGATCGCAAGCTCTTTCCAAACTTTCAACTGCAGCTCAAGTTGCGCTTGTTCCACATTCACTTCCTGGGGTTGGTTACGGGGAGTAGACAAAACGTAGCTCGCCATTAAGGCCAATAATTGGACAGATCAGCTAGCGGGAGTTTTTCGGGGCGCGGATTGTATGCCAAAACGCGGCCGCTGGGGCCGCCTCTAACACGGGTTTCACCGGGAAATTCGACTCAATCGGGGGTCAGATTCGCACTCAATTCGCTGCCACTTCGCCTTTAGGGGCCGGCATGGATTTAACCGGGTCGCCGCGGGACGCCCGCCAGAGGTGGGGCTGGCCCTGAAAAATCCAAGGCTTAGGGTGAAAAATTGTTCCTCGCCGTGGGTTGCGTGCCGGCGCCGGGGTGGGGCCGCTGGAGCCACGCGTGCGTCCGAATAATACCTTGGACCCCTGTCAGGCGGGCAGTGCCCCGGCGATCTGAACCCGGTTCCGACCTGACCTTTTTGCATCATAGACGGCCGCATCCGCGCGGGCGATCAGGTGTTCGCCCCAAACGCCGAGGGTGTCGCTCGTTGCCACTCCGATGCTACAGGTCACCCGGATCGGCTCGCCGAAGCCCTCCACGCGCACATCGGCGACCCGATTGCGGATGCGCTCGGCGATCGGGCCGGCGGCCGCGATGTCGGCGCTGCTCAAAATGACCACGAACTCTTCGCCGCCATAGCGACCGATGACATCTGACTGACGCAGCTCGGCGTGGATGGGACCGATGACGGCGCGCAGGCAGGCGTCGCCGGCCTGATGACCGCGCGTGTCGTTGATCTCCTTGAAATGGTCGAGGTCGATGAACAACAGGGCGATGGGCAGCCCTCGCGCACGAGCGCGCAGACACGCGGCTTCGAGTCGTTCGACCAGTGAGCGTCGATTCAGCACGCCGGTGAGAGGATCCGTCTGCGCGCGCTTCTCCGCATCCGACAGCGCGAGCCGCTGATCGCGCAGCCGATCGGCGACACCCAATGCGATCAGCACCGCCGCGGCGACCATCGACAGCGGCAGGCCGTAATACAGCAGCCCCTCGGCGCCCTCGGGATCGGTGACCAGCAGCCGGATGGCCGTCGCGATCGTGAAGCCTTCCAGCAATCCCCACGCGATCAAGAACCAGCCGGCGGCCCGGTTGTTTCGCTGCCAGGCCAGGAAGGCCACGACTAGCGTGAACACCGCCGATCCGAGGAACACCAGGTTGCCGATCGCGGCGACCACGCCACCCAATCCGACGTGCTGAGCGACGTTGGCGAACGCGAGCACGACGAATGTAATCGCCATCCAGCCGAAGATCGCGTAGACCTTGGGCGAGTAGAGCCGCAGCTCCGCGATCTCCCGGACGAACAGACAGGCGGCCGCGCCGCTCAGCGCTGCCGTGACGTTCCAGGTGTAGCTCATGACCGGCGCCGCCAGTTCGAGCAGTGGCCATTCGAATCCCTGGCCGGAGAGGTATGCGACATATAACGCCTGCAGCGAGAACAGGGTCGCGTAAAACAGCAGCAGGCGGTCGGAGAGCACCAGCCAGATCAGCAGCGAAGAGAACGCCATCGCCATCAGCGCGCCGAACGCAATGGCGATCATGCGTGCGCGCTCGGCGCCGGTCGCGAGCGTTTGCTCGAGCGTCGAGACGCCGAACTGTAATCCTTCCCAACCCTGGCCCTGCGGATCGACACGGACGTACAGCAGCTGACCTTCGACGAGCCGATCAGGCAGCGCGAGCACGATCTGATGCATGCCGCGGAAGCCGGGCAGGTAAGTGGCCGCTCGCAGCGGCACGGTGTGGCCACCTTGTACTGTGTAAGCCTGAATTTGCAGATGCCGGCCCTTGCTGATGTTCAGCGTCGGGACCGAGCCGGGCGTGGAATTTTCTTCGGCGCGCAGTCGCAGCCAGAAGGCGCTGTCTCGTTTGCGAGCGGCAGTGAAATCGAACGGTTGAAAGCGGGGGTCGAGTGCGCCGCTGGTCAGGTTTTCGATGCCGGCATCGCCGGCGGCCGGATCGAGCATCTGGATTTCCAGGCTCGTGCCGTTGGCGACGACCGCGTCCGCAGCGCTGCCCAAGGACGGCACGGCCAGCAGGCAGGCGCCCAGCGCCACCAGCCATGCGGCCAACCATTCACGCACGATTTGCCTCCCATCCCGATGACGTCCCAACGGTGCTGATTTGGACCAGCCTCCCCCCGCTTGGAACGGCGGCCATCGTAGCACGGGCCAGGCCGGCGATATTTGTGGATGCATGCGGATTTGCACACAGCCGCGAGGCGTGCTTGCGCCGGATTGGGGCAGCCGAGCGGCATCCAAAGCGGCGCGCGCGCCGAAGATCAGTTCAGGCTGGACCTGACTGCGAGTGACATGCACTGGATGGGCAAGATTCTCGGCCGCGGCCTGCTCGCGGCACTTTTAATAGCGCCCTGGCCGGCGCTGGCCAATCACACCTGGGACTTTCGCGTGTTCCTCGATGAAAAAGAGATCGGCACGCATCGCTTCGATCTGATTGATCGCAACGGCGAGCGCGAGCTGATCAGCGACGCGCGCATGAAGGTCAAACTGCTGTTCGTGACCGCGTACACCTACGATCATCGCGACGTCGAGCACTGGCAGGGCGACTGCTTGAGCAAGCTGTCTTCCACCACGGATGACAACGGCGAGAAACATCGCGTCGACGTGCAGCGGCGTGAGGGTGCGACGATCGTGCAGACCCTCGAAGGCACGCAGCGTTTGGGCGAGTGCGTGCTCACGTTTGCGTACTGGAATCCGGCGATGCTGCAGCAGACGCAGTTGCTCAACTCACAGGACGGCGAGCACGTGAAGGTGAAGATCACCGACGCGGGTGCGGACTCCATCGTCGTGCGCGGCGTGAAGACGCCGGCGCGCCGCTACGAGCTACGCAGCGAGAAGCTCTCGATCGATCTGTGGTATTCGGAGCAGCAGGAGTGGCTGGCGCTCGAATCGAAGACCGAACGCGGCCAGAAGCTCATTTATAAGTTGAAGTAGGAGCGGGCGACAGCAGCGCCACCCGCTCCGAAGCGCTGCTCAATTGGCGCCGGTCGCGATGAATTGCTGAGTGTGGAAGTCAGCATCGCCCAGCGTCAGCTCGATGGCCGTCAAACGCTTGAAGTAATGACTGACCATCAGTTCCTCGGTCATGCCCATGCCGCCATGGAGTTGCACGGCCTGCTGGCCGACGAAGCGGCCGGCCTGGCCGACGATCACTTTGGCCGCCGACAAGGCGCGGCGACGCTCGCCGGCCTCCGGATCGACGCATTTGATCGCCGCGAGATAGCTCATCGATTTGGCCTGCTCGCTGTGCAGGAACATGTCGGCCATTCGATGCTGCAGCACCTGGAATTTCGCGATCGGCTGGCCGAACTGCTTGCGATTCTTGGTGTAGTCGAGCGTCGTGGCATTCACCGCCTTCATGATGCCGACGGCTTCGGCGCACAGCGCGCTCAAGGCGTGATCGTAAGCCGCTTCGATCGCGGCGAATGCCTTGCCTTCAGCACCCACGAGCGCGGAGGCGGGCACGGTCACTTTCTTCAGCTCGATGTCGGCGGCGCGCAGGCCGTCGATGGTGCCGTAGTCCTTGAGGGTGACGCCGGCAGCCTTCGGATCGACGCGAAAAACGCTGATGCCATCGGTGTCGCCCGTGCGGCCGCTGGTGCGTGCGCTGATGAGTAATTCGTCGGCAGCGCCGCCGCCGATGATCACGTTCTTGAGGCCATCGAGGACGTAGCCGCCGGAAGACTTCTCCGCACGCGTCGCTACGTGATCGATCTCACCGCGAGTCTGCGGCTCTTGATGCGCGAGGATCACTATGCGCTCACCCGAGGCGATGTTCGGGAGCAATTGTTCGGCCGCGGCTTTATCGCCAATCCGAGTCAGAAACACGGGCGCGATCACGGCGGCGGCGAGGAATGGCTCGACCACCAGGCCCTCGCCGAGCGCATTCATCACCAGCATCGTTTCCACGGGGCCGTTGCCCAGGCCGCCATGCTCTTCGGGAACGTTGATCGCGGTCAGACCGAGGCCGGCGATCTCCTGCCACATGTCGCGGCTCCAGCCCCCCTTGCCTTGCAGGATGGCGCGCCGGGCCTCGAACGAATAGTTGTCGCGCACGAAACGCTGGACGGTGTCGGCCAGCAGCTGCTGTTCATCGCTGAAATTGAAATCCATGAGATAGCTCGTTCTTAGAGGCCAAGAATCATTTGGGAAATGATGTTGCGCTGAATTTCGTTGGAGCCGCCGTAGATCGTGACCTTGCGGACGTTGCAGTAGGTCGCGGCCAGCGGCGCGGCATAGTCGGGGCCGGCGACGCTGGTGAGGTCGCCTTCCTCGATGGAGCCGCGCTCGAACGGCAGGGCATACGGGCCGACCGCGTACATCATCAGCTCGGTCAGAGCCTGCTGAATTTCGGTGCCCTTGATCTTGAGGATGGAGGCTTCCGGCCCGGGCGCGCGCTTCTCCGATTCGGCCGACAGCGCACGCAGATTGGTGATCTCGAGCGCCATCAGCTCCATCTCGACCTGCGCGACGCGCGCGGCGAACAGCAGATCCTCGAGCAGCGGACGCCCGTTCTTCGTTTCTTTTCGCGCGATCGCCTTCAAGCGGCCGAGCTCACGCTTCGAGGCGCCGACGCCGGCGATGTTGGTGCGCTCGTGGCCGAGCAGGAACTTGGCGTAGGTCCAGCCTTTGTTTTCTTCGCCGATGCGATTTTCCACCGGCACTTTGACGTTCTCGAACCAAACCTCGTTCACCTCGTGCGCACCGTCCATCGTGATGATGGGGCGCACGGTGATGCCCGGCGTCTTCATGTCGATCAGCAGGAAAGAAATGCCTTGCTGTTGCTTGGGCGCGTTCGGATCGGTGCGCACCAGGCAGAAGATCCAGTCGGCGTATTGGCCGAGCGTGTTCCAGGTCTTCTGGCCGTTCACGATGTAGTGATCGCCTTGCCGTTCGGCGCGCGTCTTCAGCGAGGCGAGATCGGATCCTGCGCCCGGCTCGGAGTAGCCCTGGCACCACCACACCTCGCCATTGAGGATCCCGGGCAGAAAGCGCTGCTGCTGAGCAGGAGAGCCGAACGCCATGATCACGGGCGCCACCATCTTCAACCCAAAAGGAATGGTTCGAGGCGCGCCGGCCGCGGCAGCTTCCTCGTCGTAGATGTGCATTTCGACCGGGCCCCAGCCCGGACCGCCGAATTGTTTCGGCCAGCCCGGCGCGCCCCAGCCGCGTTGGAACAGGATTTTCTGCCAGCGGGTGTAGTCCTCGGCACGCAGCGCCAGGCCGTTCTTGACCCGCTGCGCTATGTCCTGTGGGAGCCGATCGCGCAGGAACTGGCGGACTTCGTCGCGAAATGCCAGCTCGGCGGGCGTGAAATTCAAATCCATTGGAGACCTGCTGTGGCTGCTGTGCAGAACAATAATTCTCGATGCAGACCGAGATGATAGGGGCTCGACCTTTCTATTCGCAACCGCGCCCGACTCGGTCGCAGCTTTCCCGGTCTCACGCTGTCAGTCCAGACATTCCGCCGGGGAACCCTTGCGGAGCCATATATGCTCACATACCTTCACGGACGGGTGGCTTGGTTGCGCACTGCGAGATGTGATAATTTTTGGGCAGAACGGTCGCCCGCATTGTGGAATAACGACGGGCGCCGAGACCAATTGACGAGGGGTGCCGGATCGCCTTGCGGCACGAAGCTTGGCCAAAGCTTCGCGACGCAGGGGCCGCGGCTGGCGTTGCAAGGACCAGTGGGGGAACGGGGAGCATGTCCCAAAAGCATTTCGATTTTTGGCCTGTCGGCCTGCCACGCAATATCACATCGCCGGCGACCAACCTGTTTTACAACGTGGAGGTTTCCGCGGCCCGGTATCCCGACAAGCCGTACCTGATCTTTTTCGAAGCGCCGCTCTCCTACGGGCAGTTCAAGGATCAGGCGGAGCGTCTGGCGGGATTTCTCCAGCAGGATTGCGGCGTCAAAGCGGGCGATCGCGTGCTGCTGGTGATGCAGAACAGTCCGCAGTTCATCCTTGCTTACTACGGCGTCCTGCGAGCTAACGCCATCGTCGTGCCGGTGAACCCGATGAGCGTCACCGCCGAGCTCGAGCACTATCTCCACGACAGCGGCGCGAAAGTCGCCCTCGTGGCGCAAGAGGTTTATCCGCAGCTGCAGCCGCTGCTCGGCAAGCTCGATCGCGCGATCGTCGCGGCGTACAGCGATTACATCAAACCGACGACGGACCTGCGCATGCCAGAGGTTGTGAGCGCGCCGAGACAGCCGATCGAGGATGAAGGCGTGACGTTGTGGGTCGATGCGCTGG
This sequence comes from Steroidobacter agaridevorans, assembly GCF_009932555.1. Lineage (GTDB taxonomy): Bacteria > Pseudomonadota > Gammaproteobacteria > Steroidobacterales > Steroidobacteraceae > Steroidobacter > Steroidobacter agaridevorans. Next base: position 629,097 of record NZ_BLJO01000002.1, on the reverse strand, counting down.
CGGCGAAGCGCACGCCGGGGCCGCTCACCGTCGGGCCCGACGATCTTTGCGTGATTCCGTACAGCTCGGGCACGACCGGCCGGCCGAAGGGCTGCATGCTCACTCATCGCAATGTGATGCACACGCTGCTCACGAATGCGTTCTGGTTCGGCGGCAACTCCGACACCAGCCAGCTGGTCGTGCTGCCGTTCTTCCATGTCACCAGCATGCAGGGTGGCATGAACGCGCCGATGTTCTATGGCGGCACCATCGTGCTGATGTGTCGTTGGGATCGCGAGGTCGCGGCCGAGTTGATCCAGCGCTACAAGCTGATGTCGTGGACCGCGATCGCCACCATGGTGATCGATTTCCTCGCCAACCCGAAGCTCGATCAATATGACCTGTCGTCGCTGGTCCGCGTGTCCGGCGGCGGCGCGGCCATGCCGGCGGCCGTGGGCGAACGTTTGCAACAGCTGGTCGGCTCGCCGTACATCGAAGGCTACGGGCTGACCGAGACCATCGCGCCGACCCACGTGAATCCGCCGGACCGGCCGAAGCGTCAGTGCTTGGGCGTTCCCATCTTCAATACCGACTCGCGCGTCATCGATCCGGACACGCTGCAGGAAGTGCCGCAGGGAACGGTGGGCGAGATCGTCACGAACGGGCCGCAGATCTTCCAGGGTTACTGGCGCAATCCCGCAGCCACCGAGGCGGCGTTCGTCGCCCTCGACGGCAAGAAGTTCTTCCGGACCGGCGATCTGGGCTACGTCGATGAGGACGGTTATTTCTTCCTGGTCGACCGGCTCAAGCGGATGATCAACTGTTCCGGCTTCAAAGTGTGGCCGGCGGAGATCGAGGCGCAGATGTACAAACATCCGGCCATCCAGGAGGCCTGCGTGATCGGCGCCAAAGATGCGCATCGGGGCGAGACGGTGAAAGCCGTCGTGGTGCTGCGGGCGACTCACAAAGGCAAAGTGAGCGAAGCGGAGATCATCGAGTGGACGCGCCAGAACATGGCGACTTACAAACATCCGAGGATCGTCGAATTTGTCGAGGCGTTGCCGAAGTCGGCGACCGGCAAAGTACAGTGGCGTCAATTGCAGGAAGCTGAGATGGCGCGCGCGGCGCAGGCTTGACCAATACAAGGCGGGAAACATTATGGCGACCAGAGCATCAGAAACGACTCGCATGATCGAGACCAGCGGAGCGGCGCACGCGGCGGCTGCACCGAAACCCCACGTGGGCAAGCAGGACCGGCATTTCGTCACCGCGTTGTCGCGCGGCCTGGACGTGCTGTCGTGCTTCCGCAGCGGCAGCCGGTTGCTGGGCAATCAGGATATTTCCGAGCGCTGCCGGCTGCCCAAGTCGACCGTGTCCCGTCTGACCTACACGCTCACCAAGCTCGGCTATCTGCACTACGTGAAGGAGTCGGGCAAATATCGCCTGGGCACGGCGACGCTGGCGCTCGGCAGCGCGGTGCTCGGCCGCTTCGAAGTGCGCGATCTGGCCCGTCCGCTGATGCAGGAACTGGCGGATGCGACCGGCACCTCGGTGGCGCTGGGCGCGCGGCAGCGGCTCAGCATGGTGTGCGTCGAAGTCTGCAAGGGCAACGCGGTGCTCTCATTGAATATGGAAGTGGGCATGCGTCTGCCGCTGGCGACGGCCGCCATCGGTCGCGCCTATCTCGCCGTTTGCAGCGACACCGAGCGCGCCGATCTGCTCGATCAATTGAAAGAGTTGGATCACCTGGCGTGGCCGGGCTTGAAGCTGGGCATCGACAAGGCGCTCGCCATGTATTCGGATCTGGGGGTGTGCGCCTCGTTCGGCGACTGGCAGCCGGATGTGAACGGCATCGCGGTGGGCTTCCGGCCGGGCAATGGCTTGCCGCCGATGAGCATCAACTGCGGCGCCCCGGCCTTCAAGGTGTCGCAGGAATATTTGCTCAACGACGTGCGGCCGCGGCTGGTGGAGCTGGTGCGCCGGATCGAAGAGGGGTTGGGACAGGCCCGTTCCTGACGCGCGCCTGAAATAACTCCGCAATCCGCTCGAAAAGAACGGCGTGCATCGCAAGGTGCGCGCCTTTTTTTTTGCTGTTGGCTATGTCACCAAGGTGTCATTGACTTCAGACGTAGTTGCAAGCCGACGCCCAATGCAAGCTGGAACTTTTATGGTGCAAGGCCAGTTAACTGGCAGCCGTGGTAATTTTGTATCAATCAGCGAATCATGCGCGAAGCACCGCAAGCAGAGAACACCCGCGCTGATTCGCGCGGCTCCGCTGCGCATGCTTTCGATAATGTCGCAGCGAGCCGTCGTCGCAGTCAGCGCGTTCATCGCGGCACGTCGGAGCCGCCCACTGTCGCTCTGCTCAGACACGTACTGAACCCATCGGTCATCGTGCTGACCCTGATGTTCTGTGCATTTCTGTTCGCACAGGAACTGACGCCTTCCTATTTCGCGCTGGCGGCGCTCGCGTTCCTGATCGCCTCGCAAGTGGTGAGCGAGCCGGTGATGGATTGTTCGGTTCGCAATGGCCTCACCAATCTGCTCCAGCACCGTATTTTCGCCGAGTGGCTGCTGGTCTCCGCCGCGCTGTTATTGATGGCGTTTGCGTTCAAGGTCACTGAGACATTTTCGCGACGGGTAATTCTTACCTGGTTCGCGATTACTCCGTTTGCAGTCGTCGTGGCCGAAGCATGCTTGCGTCGCTACGCCGCATTTTCCGCCCTGCGCGGCAAGATTCAGCAGAGTCACGTCATCATCGGCGCGAATGAGGCTGGCTCGCGTCTGGCCCGGCGTTTGATGGCGCATCCGCATCTGGGTCTGTTCAAAGGCTTCTTCGACGATCGCGATACCGCCCGCCTGCCCGACATGCCGCAGGAACAATTGCTGGGCGGCATGTCCGACATCGTCAATTACGTGCGCATCAACGCCGTCAGCAACATTTATATCTGTCTGCCGATGCGCGCCGATGAGCGCGTCAACAAGCTGCTCGAGGAGTTGAAGGACACGACCGCGTCCGTGTACTTCGTGCCCGACATCTTCATGTTCGATCTGATCCAGGCGCGCGTTTGCGACATCGACGGCATTCCGATGCTCGCGGTCTGCGAGACCCCGTTCGCAGGGCTCGACGGCGTGATCAAGCGCGCCAGCGACATCGTGTTCTCGTCGCTGCTGTTGATGATGTTGTGGCCGCTGCTGTTGGCAATTGCAGTCGGTGTGCGCATGAGCTCGCCAGGCCCTATTCTGTTCCGCCAGCGCCGCTACGGCATGTATGGCGAGGCCATCAATGTTTATAAGTTCCGAAGCATGACGGTGTGCGAAGACGGCGACACGGTCACGCAAGCTCAACGCAACGATCCGCGTGTGACGCGCTTCGGCGCGTTCCTCCGGCGCACCTCATTGGATGAGCTGCCGCAGCTCTTCAATGTATTCCTCGGTTCGATGAGCCTGGTGGGGCCGCGGCCGCATGCGGTCGCTCACAACGAGGAGTATCGCCGGGTCATCGAGGGTTACATGCTGCGTCATAAAGTCCGGCCCGGCATCACGGGTTGGGCGCAAGTGAACGGACTGCGCGGGGAGACCGACACGGTCGACAAGATGCAGCGTCGGGTCGAGTACGACCTCGACTATCTGCGGAATTGGTCATTGGGACTGGACCTCACCATTCTGTTGCGGACCGCCTCGCTGGTGTGGCGCGACCGTAATGCATATTGAAGGGTAGAGCCATGCGTAAAACACAACTCCACGTCTGGATCGCCATGATGTTCTGCGTGGTCGCGATGGCTGCGCAGGCAGTGCAAACCGGCTCGATTCATCTGCCGTTCTGATCGACCATGCCAGAGCCCAAAGGCATTGAGGCCGATGCGCCTCGCCTCGGCGCATTACTTCGTTATCTGCAAACGGAGCAGGTCGAGCACGTCGTCCTGGATGAGCCCGTCGACGACGATTGCTCGGGCGTGCGGCTGACCGCGACGGTGGTGGTGGCGGCGGAAACTTTGCCTTTATTGCCGCCGCTCTTGAATGAATTTTGTCGTCGTCACGACATGCAGCTGGTCCATCACTGGTGCCACGGCGGCGATGAGCTCTTCATGTTCAGTTGGCTCAACGAGCGGCAGCGGCCGGACTTCATGTCGTTGCGTGTGCAGCGGCACGCGGCGAAGCAGGGCAGTTGGTGGCAACGGAAGCGCGAGCAGTTGCGACGCTGGCGTGAGCCGTCGGGACTCTTGATCGCGTGCCTCGGACCGCCCGGCAGTGGACGAAGCGACGTCGTAGAGCAGTTGGGCGCGCTGCCGCTGGCGCCGTTCTCAGCCGCTCATGTCATCAACATCCGGCCGCGCATGATGCGGCCTGTGCCGGTGAATCCAGATTCGCGAGTGCCGCGCGGCCGCCTGGGAACCATCGCCAAGCTCATGATGTTCGTGGCCGACTACTGGCTGGGCTACTGGTGGCGGATTCGTCCGAAGCTCGTGGCTTCGACCATGGTGGTCTCGAACCGCTACTTCGACGACATCCTGGTCGATCCCGGCTACTACCGGATCGATCGGTTCAGAAGCCTGGCGCGCTGGCTGTTGCCCTGGGTTCCGCGTCCGCAGCTGTGGCTCGTGTTCGATGTGCCCTCCGAGGTCTTGCAGACCCGCACGCGTGAAGTGGCGGAGGAGGAGGCCGCGCGATTGCGCAGCGAATACCGCAAGGTGCTGCGGCGTCGTGAAGACGTGGTTGTGCTCGATGCCAGCCAGACGCTCGATGAGTTGAGCGCCGAAGCCGAGCGGGCCATCGTCGCTCAACTCGTGCGTCGCACGGCTCGACGCCTCGGTTTACCCGATACCAGCAAAGACAATCCGACTTCGACGGATGTGCTGCTGTTCTTCTGCCGCCGGCACGTGCCGGTGTTGAGCAAGCTGGTTCGCGTGCTCTTCAACAGCGACATTCATTGCCGGCTGCCCGATGACGTCCACATGCCGCATCCGTACGGCATCGTGCTCCACCGACAGGCTGTCATCGGTCATCGCGTGACCATCATGCAGCAGGTCATGATCGGCGGCCGCGGCGGCGATCCGAACATTGCGCCCGTGATCGGCGATGACGTAACCATCGGCGCGGGGGCACGCATTCTGGGCGACGTTCGCATTGGCAAAGGCGTCACGATCGGCGCCAATGCCGTCGTGACCCGCGACATTCCAGCCGGGGCCACGGTGGTGGGCGCCGATCGCATCGTCGCCACGGGTCGCAATTCGCCGACGGGCGATGTCGAGGCTGCGAAAGTCGCCAAATTCCCGCTGCCGCCCCGGCGAAATTCCGCGGCCTGAGCGCTGAAATGCGCAACCCCGACCCCATCATTGCACCATGATGGACACGGCGTTGCCCGAGCGGTCGGCGGGGTCAGGGTGTGAAATCGATCTCGCTAAGCACGCGACTTATCACACTGCGTTTCTCAACCGCAGGGTGGTTCGGCTACAATGCCGGCCCTCTAAATGTCCCTATACGGCCGACGCGGGCCCCATCTTCCATAGTCCCAACAGGAACTTGCGAGCGCAATGAGCGACTCTTTGCGAGCTTTGCTCGACTCTACGCCTCTCGGGGCTGGCAACGCCCCCTACATCGAATCTCTCTACGAACAGTTCCTCGCTGATCCAGCGTCGGTCGAGCCGAAATGGCGCGACTACTTCGCTGGACTCGGTAAGGGGGGCGCCAGCGACGTGGCGCACGGCCCGATTCGCGATGCCCTCGCCAAGCGCGCCTACTCGATCGGCGCTCCGGCAGCAGCAGCGCCGGCAACCGCCTCAGTCTCGAGCGACGCCGCCGCCAAGCAGGGCGCGGTCTCCCGGCTGGTGCAGGTTTATTCCAATCGCGGCCACCTGGTTGCAGACATTGACCCCCTGGGCCTGATGAAGCGCCCCGTGCCGGAGGTGCTCGAGCTGTCGCACTTCGGCCTGAGCAATGCGGACCTGGAGACCGAATTCCTCACCGGCTCGCGCGTGGACGCCATCCCGAAGCGCATGAAGCTGAAGGACATCGTCGCTCAGCTCAAGCAGATCTACTGCGGCACCATCGGCGCCGAATTCGCACACGTGTCCAATTCGACCGAGCGCCTGTGGCTGCAGAATCGCTTCCAGGAAGGCCGGGTGACCAATCGCTTCTCCGCCGAGGAGAAGAAGACGTTCCTGCGTCACCTGACCGCGGCTGAAGGCCTCGAACGATATCTCGCCACCAAGTATCCGGCGCAGAAGCGCTTCTCGCTGGAAGGCGGCGATGCATTGGTGCCGCTGGTCGACGATCTGATCCAGCAAGGCGGCCTGCGCGGCATCGAGGAAATGGTCATCGGCATGGCCCACCGCGGCCGCTTGAACCTGCTGGTGAACGTGGTCGGCAAGTCGCCGCAGAAGCTGTTCTCCGAGTTCGAAGGTCACTACGACGTGAACCACATGCAGGGCTCGGGCGACGTGAAGTACCACAAGGGCTTCTCGACCGACATCAAGACGCCGGCCGGCAACGTGCACGTGGCGATGGCGTTCAATCCTTCGCATCTCGAGGTCGTGAACCCGGTGGTCGAAGGCTCGGTGCGCGCTCGTCAGCAGCGCCGCAGCGACACGAAGGGCGACAAGGTGATGCCGCTGCTGATTCACGGCGATGCCGCCTTCGCGGGCCAGGGCGTCGTGATGGAAACATTGCAGATGTCGCAGGTGCGCGGCTTCTACACCGGCGGCACGGTGCACGTGATCATCAACAACCAGGTCGGCTTCACCATCTCCAAGCCGGAAGATGCCCGCTCGACCATGTACTGCAGCGACGTGGCGAAGATGATCGAAGCGCCGATCTTCCACGTGAACGGCGACGATCCGGAAGCCGTGGCGTTCGTCGCCCGGCTCGCGCTCGATTACCGCATGACGTTCCACAAGGACGTCGTGATCGATCTGGTCTGCTACCGTCGTCTGGGCCACAACGAGTCGGACGAGCCGGCCGCCACGCAGCCGGTGATGTACTCGAAGATCCGCGCGCAGAAAACGCCGCGTCAGATCTACGCCGATCGCCTGGTCGCCGAGAAGGTGATCGCCATGGCGGACGCCGACGCGATGGTCGATCAGTACCGTCGCGAGATGGACGAGGGCAAGTCGCAGGCCAAGCAGTCGCTCGGCCTGATCGGCAACAAGCACACCGTCGACTGGACCAAGTATCACGACGTGGATCTCACCGAAACGGTGAACACGGGCGTGCGCATCGAACAGCTGCGCGAGCTGGCCACCAAGCTCACGACGCTGCCGTCGAACCTGTCGTTGCATCGTCAAGTCGCGAAGATCGTCCAGGATCGCGAGAAGATGACCGCCGGCCAGCTGCCGCTCGACTGGGGCTTTGCCGAGAACCTCGCGTACGCGTCGCTGCTCACCGAAGGTTACGAAGTGCGCCTGATCGGTCAGGACAGCGGGCGTGGCACGTTCTTCCATCGTCACGCCGTGTGGCACGACCAGAACAGCGAAGACAACTACGTTCCGCTGCAGCACCTCTCGCCGAGCCAGCCGCGCTTCGATGTGTACGACTCGTTCCTGTCGGAAGAGGCGGTGCTCGGCTTCGAGTACGGCTTCTCCACCACCGAGCCGAACAGCCTCACCATTTGGGAAGGTCAGTTCGGCGACTTCGTGAACGGCGCGCAGGTCATCATCGACCAGTTCATCAGCTCCGGCGAAGCGAAGTGGGGCCGTCTGTGCGGGCTCACGCTGATGCTGCCGCATGGCTATGAAGGCCAGGGTCCGGAACATTCGTCCGCGCGTCTGGAGCGCTTCCTGCAGTTGTGCGCCGAGCAGAACATGCAGGTGTGCGTGCCGTCGACGCCGGCGCAGATGTTCCACATGCTGCGCCGTCAGATGAAGCAGAGCTTCCGCAAGCCGCTGGTCATCATGTCGCCGAAGAGCCTGCTGCGTCACAAGCTGTCGGTGTCGCAGCTCGACGATCTGACGCATGGCTCGTTCCGCACCGTCATCGATGAGGTCGACGATATCCAGGCGAGCAAGGTCACGCGCGTCGTGTTCTGCTCGGGCAAGGTTTATTTCGACCTGCTCGACTCGCGTCGCGGCGATGGCCTGCACAACGTCGCGATCGTGCGCGTCGAACAGCTGTATCCGTTCCCGGCCGAAGAGTACGCGGCGATCGTCAAGAAGTACTCGAACGCCAAGGAAATCGTCTGGTGTCAGGAGGAGCCGCAGAATCAGGGCGCCTGGTACCAGATCCGCCATCGTTTGCAGGAGTCGCTGTCGAAGGATCATCAGCTGCTGTACGCAGGCCGTGCTCCGGCGGCCGCTCCCGCCACCGGCATCGCCCAGATGCACCAGGAACAACAGCAGGCGCTGGTCGACGCCGCGCTCCGTTCCACCAGCACCGAAGAGTCGCTGCGGCATACCACGCGCCTCAAGGCCGCGAACAAGTAACGCCGCATAACAGGATCAAGTGATGACAATCGAAATCAAGGTTCCGCAATTACCCGAGTCCGTTACCGACGCTACCCTGGTGTCCTGGCACAAGAAGCCGGGCGAGGCCGTCAGCCGCGATGAAAATCTGGTCGACCTGGAAACCGACAAGGTGGTGCTCGAAGTCCCCGCGCCGTCGGCGGGCGTGATCAAAGAGTTGAAAGTCGAGAACGGCGCGACCGTCACGAGCGGTCAGGTGCTGGCGATTCTCGAAGCGGGCGAGGGCGCGGTTGCCGCTGCTCCTGCTGCGAAGAAGGCCGAAGCTCCGGCCGCTGCGGAAACGAAGGCTGCTGCCGCTGCCGGTGGCAAGCTCGCTCCGGCCGCCAAGCGCATGGTCGAAGAGCACAAGCTCGATGCCACGCAGATCGCTGGCAGCGGCCGCGATGGCCGCGTGAGCAAGGGCGATGTGATTCAACACATGTCGGGCAAGTCGGCTCCGGCCGAAGCGAAGGCTCCTGCCAAGGCGCCTGCTGTGAAGCTGCCGGCCGCCGTGGGCTCGCGCAACGAGCAGCGCGTGCCGATGACTCGTCTGCGCGCTCGTATCGCCGAGCGTCTGATTCAGGCGCAGTCGACGGCTGCGATGCTGACCACGTTCAACGAAGTCGATCTGACGGCGGTGAACGAGATCCGCGCCCGCTACAAGGACAAGTTCGAGAAGGCGCACGGCGTGAAGCTGGGCTTCAGCTCGTTCTTCATCAAGGCGGCGATCGAAGCGCTGCGTAAGTTCCCGGCGGTGAACGCGTCCATCGACGGCAACGATGTCGTCTATCACGAGTACTACGACTTCGGCGTCGCGGTTTCGACCGAGCGTGGCTTGATGGTGCCGGTCATTCGCAACGCCGAAGCGCTGAGCTTCGCGGAGCTCGAGCAGGCGGTCGGCGATTACGCCAAGAAGGCGCGCGACGGCTCGATCTCCCTGGAAGAGCTGACCGGCGGCACGTTCACGATCACCAACGGCGGCGTGTTCGGCTCGCTGATGTCGACGCCGATCCTGAATCCGCCGCAGGTCGCGATCCTCGGCATGCACAAGATCCAGGAGCGCCCGATGGTGGTCGACGGCGAGATCAAGATCCGCCCGATGATGTACCTGGCGCTCACTTACGACCATCGCATCGTCGATGGCCGCGAGTCGGTGCAGTTCCTGGTGGCGATCAAGGAAGCGCTGGAAGACCCGGCGCGCCTGCTGCTGCAGCTGTAACCCTCCTGCTGGGAATGGGCGCTGCTTGCAGCGCCCATTCTCGTCCCCATTTGTTTCCTAGATAAAGAATAGTTGCGGAGCTCGCATGTCCCAGTACGACGTCATCGTCATCGGCGGTGGTCCCGCCGGTTATCCCGCCGCCATCCGCGCCGGCCAGAACAAGCTCAAAGTGGCCTGCATCGATGAGTGGGTGAACAAGGACGGTTCGTATGCCTTCGGCGGCACCTGCTTGAACGCGGGCTGTATTCCTTCCAAAGCGCTGCTCGAATCCTCGGAGCTGGTGCACCGGGCTCAGCACGAGTTCGCGGTTCACGGCATCAAGGTCGGCGACGTGTCGGTCGATGTGGCGACGATGCAGAAGCGTCGCGCCGGCATCGTGAAGGCCTCGACTCAGGGCATCAGCTCGCTGTTCAAGGCGGCTGGCGTTACAGGTCTGCAGGGCCACGGCAAGCTGCTCAAGGGCAACAAAGTCGAGTTCACCGGTAAGGACGGCAAGAAAGAAGAGCTGACGGCCAAGCACGTCATTCTCGCTTCCGGCTCCTCGCCGACGGAATTGAAGAGCATGCCGTTCGACGGCAAGCAGATCGTCGACTCGTGGGGCGCGTTGGAATTCGACACCGTGCCGAAGCGCCTGTGCGTCGTCGGCGCCGGCGTCATCGGTCTGGAGCTCGGCAGCGTGTGGCGTCGCCTGGGCTCGGAAGTCGTGGTGCTCGAAGCGCTCGAGACGTTCCTGCCGGCCGCGGACGGCGCTGTTTCCAAGGAAGCGCTCAAGCACTTCAAGAAGCTCGGCCTCGACATCCGCCTGGGCGCGAAGGTCAGCGGCGCCGACAAGTCGGCCAGCGGCGTGAAGCTGAAGTACACCGACGCCAAGGGCGAGCAGACCCTGGAAGTCGACAAGGTCGTGGTCGCGATCGGCCGTCGTCCATTCACCAAGGATCTGCTCGGCGACGGCACCGGCGTGCAGATCGACGAGCGCGGCTTCATCAAGGTCGATCACGACTGCAAGACCGACGCGGCCAATGTGTGGGCCGTCGGTGACGTCGTGCGTGGCCCGATGCTCGCGCACAAGGGCAAGGAAGAGGGCGTGATGGTCGCCGACCTGATCGCCGGCAAGATCGCCGAAGTGAATTACAAGACCATTCCTTCCGTGATCTACACCGCGCCCGAAATCGCCTGGGTCGGCCTGACCGAAGAGGAAGTGAAGAAGAGCGGCCGCGGCTACAAGGTCGGCTCGTTCCCGTTCCTCGCCAGCGGTCGCGCCCGTGCGATGGAAGCCACCGCCGGCTTTGCGAAGATCGTGGCCGCGACGGATGACGACGAGATCCTGGGCGTGCACATCATCGGCCCGATGGCCGGCGAGCTGATCGCCGAAGCCGTGCTGGCGATGGAGTACTCGGCGAGCACCGAGGACCTGCAGCGGACCATCCACGCGCACCCGACCCTGTCCGAGGCCGTGCACGAGGCGGCGCTGAACGCGGACAAGATCGCGATCGACTTCCCGAACCGTTGATCGAGTTCGGGCCTGCCGTCCGCGCCTGCGGGCCGGACGGTGGGTGCGATCCATAAAATGATGTTTTTGAACACGTAGGCGCTGGACTCTTGCGCCTTCGCATCGGCTATTCTCCGGCCGATGCACGACACTAATAACACCTCGGCCGTTCAGGCCGGCAATCCGGACGCGCTGCTGGCCCGCGAGCTGGGCACCCGCCAACTGGCAGCGACCATCTTCAATTACACGGTAGGCAGCGGCATTTTCGTGCTGCCGGCTTTCGCCGTCCTGCAGCTCGGTACGGCCGCGCCGATGGCTTATGTGGCCTGCGCGATCATCATCGGCCTGGTGGTCATGTGCTTCGCCGAGGCAGGCAGCCGGGTCTCCGCGACCGGCGGGCCTTATGCCTATGTGGAAACAGCGATCGGACCGATGTGGGGCTTCGTGGCCGGATGTTTGGTGCTGGCCACGGGCACCTCGGCCGCGGCGGGTGTTTGCAACGTGCTGGCTCGGTCCATTCTGACGCTGGCGCCGGGCAGTCCGGCCTGGGTCTACCAGAGCGTCGTCGTGTTGCTGGTCGGCACCCTGGTCGCGATCAACTATCGCGGAGTGAAGACCGGTGCGCGCGTCATCGAGGGCGTCACGGTGGCCAAATTGTTACCGCTGCTCGCGTTCGTCGCCATCGGCGTGTTCTTCATCGAGCCGTCGAATCTGGTCTGGACCCACGTTCCCGAAGCGAGCTCGGTGTTGAGCACGGCGGGCATCGTGATCTTCGCGTTCTCGGGCATCGAAGGCTCGCTGATGCCAAGCGGCGAGGTGAAGAATCCCTCGAAGACCGTGCCGCGGGCGGCGTTCATGGCGCTGGGGGCGGCGACGCTGTTGTATCTGGCGATTCAGTTCGTCGCGCTCGGCATCATGGGCACGGATCTGGCGAACGATCGCACGACACCGCTGGCCAGCGCGGCCGGCGCCATCGTCGGGCCGACCGGCCGCACGATTCTGGTCGTGGGCGCCGTCATCTCGATGTTCGGCTATCTCAGTGCGAATGTTCTTTCCGAGCCGCGCGGGCTGTTCGCGATGAGTCGCGACGGGTTCCTGCCTCGGATGCTGTCTTCGGTGCATCCGAACTTTCACAGCCCGCACAAGGCGATCGTGATCTACGGGGTGATCGTGGCCTCGATCGCGCTGTCGGGCACGTATGAAACATTGACCATCTTCGCGAACCTGTCGGCGCTGATGCTTTATTTCCTCTGCGCCATCGCAGCCTACGTTTTGCGCAAGAAGGATATTCGCAGCGACGGCGAGCCGTACCTGACTCCGGGCGGGCCGCTGGTGCCCGTCGCTGCGTGCCTGTCGTTGTCGTGGCTGTTCTATGAGACGGTGACGCGCGAGCAGTTCACTGCGTTGCTCGCCGTGCTGGCCGTGGTGTTCGTGCTGTACGGGCTGCGAACATGGCGACTGAAGGCGCAAACCGCGTAGCGTCCCTGCCGGCCTCGACGCCGGCTTTTCTGCGCCGGCATCCTGCGCTGCTGGTCGAGTGGCTGCGACTCGTTAATTCGTTGTCGCGATGGCGTGGGGAGGGTGGTACGGCGGTACTGCTCGTTCTCAGCGGTCTCGCGGTTGTGACTGCGCTGTTGTTTGCTTTGTCGGGGCATGTCGTTGGCGCGATCGAGACGCTGGCGGAGTATTGGGTCTTGTTGGCCGTCGTGGCGGCGATCTATGCCGCGACTTCCGTGAGTGGCCGTCGCCGACAGCTCGAAGAATCCAAGTCGCAGTCGTGGCTCATTGCCACGCCCATTCCACTTCGAAGCCTGTTTATCTCGCACGCGATCCGCGTGCTGTTGCCCCTGGTCGTCATCACAGTGATCGTGGTGATGTTTCCTGCGTTGGTCGCGCTGACGAACGAGGGCATCGCCGCCGCAGCTGAAAAAGTTGCGGCCGCGGCGGCTGGCGGATTGGCTATTGGCGGCGTTTTCGGATGGTGGACCGGTGGCCGGACCAAGGTGTCCGATGTCGTTCCGTCGCGTTACGTGCCACAACCTCGAGCAGTTCGCTCGATGCGCCCAGATGCGGCTGGATTGGCTGCGTGGCCGATCGCTCAGGTGCTCGCGTGGAGCCGCCCTGAAAATTCACGTTACGTGCTGGTCGCGGCCTTGCTGGCTGTGCAGGGCGGCTCGTCCGCCATCGCCGGGTTGTCCGTTGTCGCGATGTACTTCGTCGCGAGTTATCTGGCCGCGTTGCTGTCGGCAATGACGACCGTCGCACGGTCGGCCGCCGCTTGGCTGCGTGCGACCCCGATCACGCTCATGGGATTCATCTGGTCAGTATCGCGCCGCGCCGTCACGCATCAGTTCATCGGCGCGGCACTGGCGGCCTGCTGCACGGTGATGCTGGGCGCGCCCATCGGCATGGCGCTGCAGGTCGCCGCGCTTTGGCTGGGACTGTTCGTTTCGATCGCCGGGTCCGCTCTGGTCGACAACTATCGCGGCCGATCGCCAGCGGTGAAGATCGCGTTGTCCGTCGCGGCGTTCGCAGCGCTGGCGACGATCATGCAATTGCGCGTCGGAGCAAAGACATGACCCCATGTGAACTCGACGCTCGCGATGAGAGAAGGCTGCAGTTGCGGGCCGGAGCAGAAACATGACTGCGATCGTGCTCGACGTTCGCCAGGTGCACGCGAAGTACGGCAAGCGCGAAGTGCTGAGCGGTGTGAGTTTGCAGGCGCCGGCAGGGGAGTGGTTTTGTTTGCTCGGACCGAACGGCGTCGGCAAGAGCACGCTGTTGCGTTGTATCGGCGGCGCGCTCGCGCCCACCTCGGGCGATCTGCTGATCGCCGGCCATTCGATCATCGCCGAGCCGCTCGCCGCCAAGCGACACCTCGGCTATGCGTGCGCGCCCGAGCAATTGCCCGGGCTGCTGACGGGCCGTCAATGTCTGGAGGTCTATGCGCAGGCGAAGGGGCTGCAGGCATTGGACGACGCGGTGCTGACGCTGGCGGTCGAGCTGCGGCTCGACGGTCATCTCGACGGCTTTGTCGACACGTACTCGCTGGGCACGCGCCAGAAACTGTGCATCCTGCTGGCGCTGCTGGGCGAGCCGGCGCTAATCGTGCTCGACGAGGCGTTCAACGGGCTCGATCCGGCCAGCGCGCTGCTGGTGAAACATCACTTGCAACAGCGCTTGTCCGGCGGGCGCTGCGCGGTGTTGCTCGCAACGCATTCACTCGACATCGTGGAGCATTACGCCGACAAGGCGGCCCTGCTCATCGAGGGCCGCATCGTCCGCGAGTGGAATGAAAGTGAGATTGCGGCGTACCGCGTCCAAGGCGACAGCGCGATGGAAACCGCGCTGGCGGCGGCCTACGGATAAACTTCGATCTCACGCAACGAATAGTTCTTCAGCTGCGTGCCGCGCTTATGGGCGAAGACGCGGACATAGCGACCGAAGCCCGAGAGGCTGCGGATATCGTCCACGCCCCCGTCGCCAGCGCTCGTTTTGTAGAGGGTGGTCCACGTCGCGCCGTTGCTCGAAGTCTGGATGGAGTATTCGGATGCGTGGGCGGCATCCCAAGCAAGACGCACGCGCGCAGTCGGATACCTTTGCCCCAGATCGACATAGATCCATTGCTTGTCATCGCCGGGCACGCTGCTCCAGCGCGTAGCCGTATTGCCATCCGTCACATAGCGGGCAGGGAAGCCGCTCTGGGTCGAGCGCGCATAAGCAAGCTTGCCCTTGGCGACATTCTTCTGTTGCTGGACGGCCGCCATGATCGTGCCGAATTCCTTCCAGCCGGTGGCTTCCTGGGGACGCGAACCGCTCAGAAAGGTCGAACCGTCGCTGCCTGTGGGCTGCGCCCAGACCTCAACCATCCGCAGCTGCATGCCTCGATGCACTCCCGAGGCGAGTCGTCGGGCGAGATAGAGGGGATAGTCACCTTCGTCGACGGGGCCGCCACCACGCGCGGTCACGCCCGCATTGCCGGTGCCGGTTTCCGAGAAGCCGAAAGGTTTGCCCTGTGAGATGGCGAAGGAGATCGCGGCGGGAATGCCCCAACCTCGCTGCGGGTTCCAGTAGTCCGCGGCCGGGTAATCCCAGAGATGGCGGCGATTCACCGGTCTCGACAGCCATTCGGACAGCGAGACTTTCTGTTCGCTGCCCCAGTCGTAATACGCCGTTTTGTCCGCCGAGCGAGTCGCGTTCCATATCGGGCTGTAAGCGGTGGGCGCGATGATGTCTACATAGCTGTCGCCGGGATAGCTGCTCTCCTCGGGGATGCCATAGTTCGTGTACGACGCCGTAGGGCTCCACACTGTTTCAATGGTCATGCCGTAAGCGATGGCATAGTTGTGAGCTAGCGTGGCCACGTGGCGCCACGCCGCGACATAGGCGGCTCTAGACGACTCGCTGCGCACCTGCCAACCGTACCAGTTGCCGTTCTGTTCCCAGCCGATGCGCAGGTAAAGCTTGCGAAAGCCCTTGTTACGAAATGCATCGAAAATGGCAGGCCACACGCGCTTGCGACCCGTCGCCGGATCGTTCACGTCGTACTTGCCGTTGGCGATGCTGTTCATCATGCGCACCGCTGCGGCTTCGCTGTACTTGCCGTAGTTCGGATCGCTCGCAGACAGGTTGAGCTGATAGGCGTGGTAGTCGTCGGTCAAGCCGATACTGACCATCGGCGTGAGGTTCGGGCGGCCTTCGGCGTCCAATCGATTCAAATATTCCGCCGAGCACAGCAGCGCCAGCTGCTCGGCGTGCCAGGTGGCGTTCTTGCGCCACTGTGCGTCGTAGGCGCCCGAGCTCCAGATCGGCTCGTGGTAGTCGATGAATATGTTGGTGGAGTTCGGTCGCTGCTTGACGACGCGCACGAACGCGTCGTGTCGAGGCTCCGCCTTGCTGGGCGTGGGATCGCCGATGAAGAACCCGGATCCCCGGAACTGATCCTGGGCATGAGCGCTGAACGCGAACAAGAGCACAAATAAGACAAGCAGGCTGCTGCGTAATTTCAATGCGAGCTCCGTGCAGAGAGTCGTTGGTTGGGATTATTTTCGGGAACTCTTTTTCCCGGACGTGCGCGCCGCCGGCGTTGGCGACGGCGCGCGCAGGATAACAAGCACGGAACGTTACGGACTTCGTCTCAATTCGGCGATTGCCATTCAGAGAAACTGCGCAGCGACGTGAGGGCAGGCATCTGACGTCGCTGCTTGCGGACGACGCGCGTTGCTAAGGCAACAATCGAGCACCGATCGGTGCAGTTTTTACCCAGTGTTGAAACCGCGCGATAGCGGGACTGCCTTCCTCCGGCGCCCAACGCGCGAACTCGGCGGCGGTCGAGGGATCGTATGGGCCTTCTTTGATTTCGACGAAGGCGGCGCCGTCGGTGTGGACCAGCAATGTGTGCCAGGTCTCCCGCGGCAGCTCATAAGCCACATTCGGTGTGCCTTCGCCGATGAGCGTGCGCTCGACGATCGTACCGTCGGCGTCGAACACCACGACTTCGAATCGTCCGCGCACGACCGTGCACAGCTCCGACTTGGTCAGATGCCGATGTGGGCGAATGTATGTATCGCTATGAGCGACGACCACGAAGCGCTGCACCGGATCGTCAGCCGAGCTGTGCAGATTGTGGTGGGCGCGGCGGCGTGGGCTGGCCGCCGCCTTGGCGGTCATTTCATCGAGTAGTGTGTTGGAAATCAGCTTCATAGTTGGACCTTGCGTCGGGCGCTGAGCACGTTGGGCAAGCCCTGGATGCGAGCCAGCACGCGCGACAGCTCCTCCAGATCGTGAACCGTGACCTTCAGGTTCATGTCGGCGATGCCGTCGGCCTCGTGCGTCAGCGTGTTCATGGCGTGAATGTTGATCTTCGAATCGGCGAGCACGGCGCTCACATCGCGCAGCAGGCCGCGGCGATCGTAAGCTCGGACGTTGATGTCGACCGGGAACGAGCGTTCGCCGCCCGAGCCCCATTCGACTGGAATGACACGCTCGGGATTTGCCGTCGCGAGCCGTTTGAAATTGGTGCAGTTGTCGCGATGAATGCTGACGCCACGACCGAGCGTGATGTAACCCGCGATGGGCTCGGGCGGCACCGGGCTGCAGCAGCCGGCGAAATTCGATAACAAATCGTCGACACCATCGATGGTGATGCCCGACGCCTTCTTCGGCTCGGCGATCGGACGGCGCACGACCGGCGTCGGCAATTCCTGCGGCTTGGCTCGACGCTGCACGGCGCCGCTGATCTGTGCGACGGTGATTTCGCCTTCACCGATCGCGCGATACAGCTGATCCGCATTGTCGAGATTGAACTCGCCGATCAGCTCCGGCAGCGTCACCGAGTGAACGGCGAGCCGCTGCAATTCGCGCTCGAGAATCTGTCGGCCTTGCTGCGTGTTCTGTTGCTCGTCCAGCTTGCGGAAGAACGAGCGAACCTTGTTTCGATTGCGCGGCGAGGCCAGATAACCGAGCGAGGGCACGAGCCAGTCGCGGCTCGGATTGAGCTGCTTGGCCGTGATGATCTCGACCTGGTCGCCGTTCTGCAGGACCTGGTTGAGCGGCACCATGCGGCCGTTGACCTTCGCGCCCCGGCAGCGATGCCCCAGATCGGTATGCACGTGATAGGCGAAATCGAGCGGCGTCGCGCCGCGTGGCAGATCGACGACTTCGCCTCGCGGTGAAATGGCGTAAACGCGATCCTCGAACAGCTCCGAGCGCACCCGATCCAGAAACTCGCCTTCGGTTTCCTCGCCGCGCTCGCTGGGCTCGAGCACCTGCCGGAGCCAGACGATCTTCTGTTCGTAAGCCGGATTCGCCTTGCCGCCTTCCTTGTAACGCCAGTGAGCCGCGACGCCGAGCTCGGCGTGCGCGTGCATTTCGCGCGTGCGGATCTGAACTTCCAGCGGCAGCTTGCCCGGCCCGATGACGGCTGTGTGCAAGGAGCGATAGAGATTGTCCTTGGGTGTGGCGATGTAGTCGTCGAACTCGCCTGGAATGTAGGGCCACATTCCATGGACGATGCCGAGCGCGGCATAGCAATCGGCGATCGAATCCACCAGCACTCGCACGGCGCGCACGTCGTAGAGCTGATCGAATTGCAGCCCCTTGCGATGCATCTTCCGCCAGATGCTGTAGATGTGCTTGGGCCGGCCGGCGATTTCGGCGTTGGGGATGTGCGCGTTGTCCAGCTCCCGGCGCAGCACCTCGATGACTTCGCCGATGTACCGCTCCCGATCGATGCGCTTGGAGGCGAGCCAGCCGGCGATAGTCTTGTAGCTCTCCGGATCGAGGTAACGGAAGCTCAGATCCTCCAACTCCCACTTCAATTGCCACACGCCGAGACGATTCGCGAGCGGGGCGTAGACCTCGCGCGTTTCATAAGCGAGACGCTCGCGTTCGGCGGCCGGCGCGTCCTTGCTATCGCGCAACTGCTGTAGTTGAGCCGCGAGCTTGACCAGCACGAGCCGTGGGTCGGTGACGATGGCGAGCAGCATCTTGCGCAGGCCCTCGGCCTGATTGCTCGAGAGCGACGGAGCGCCGCGAGCGCCACCGGCGCTGGTCGGGATGCTGATATTGAGCGAGCCCAGTCGCTGCAGCTCGGTGGCGATCCGGTTGGCCGGTGCGCTGAGCGTCGCGATCGCCTGTTCCGGCGTGAGCACTTCGGCTTCGAGCAACGGCAAGAGCAGGGCGCCGCCGAGAATGTCGTCGTCATCGGTCAAGCCGACCAGGATGTCGACGATGGCCTGGGCGCGCGCCAGTGCAGCTGGCGCCTTGGATTTGTCCTCGCCGACCGCGGCCGCCAGTTTCGAGAGCAGCTCTCGGGCCCGGCGGCGGGCGTTCGCGGTCTGCTCGGTGTCGGATGCAGCGTCGTCGACGGAAGGCATGGAAAGCGCGGATCGTGTCGGTTTGTAGCCGTTGCCGGTATCATACCGGCTTCGCAACTCGAGACCCGCGCGGGTCCAGGCAGAGAGAGTCCTTGCGCAGACACAGGCGCCCGAAAAGTCTCGCCGAGCTCAACCTCGCCCGGGGTGACACGAAGGTATCGGCCGCTGTTCTGAGCCTTCGGCAGCGCTCCGTGGCCGCGACGACGACAGCGGCGCCGGCAGCGAGGGTGCGAATCCTGGGTCTGGATCCGGGCTCGTTATGCACCGGTTACGCGGTGGTGGAGACCGGGCCAAAGGTTACGTACGTCGTGAGCGGATCGATCCGGGCCCGCGGCGCTTCGCTGGCCGATCGGCTGCAGGAAATTTTTGCCGGGGTGGATAAGCTCGCCAACCAGTACCAGCCCGACGAGGTCGCCATCGAGCGCGTGTTCATGCACCGCAATGCCGACAGCGCGTTGAAGCTCGGACAGGCGCGAGGGGCGGCGTTGAGTGCGACTTTTGCCGTGCGTCCTCGTGTTTTTGAGTACGCGCCTCGTGAGGTGAAACTGGCCGTCGTGGGAACCGGCGCCGCTCAGAAGGAACAAGTGCAGTTGATGGTGCGACGTTTGTTGAATCTGTCCGGGCCGCTCGGCGCCGATGCGGCCGACGCGCTGGCCATCGCGCTTTGCCATGCGCATTCGCGCAATCTCGACCGCCAGCTGCAGCAGCTCGCCGCGGGCTTGGCCCAATGATCGGTTTTCTGCGCGGTCGGCTGACCGCCAAGCAACCCCCGCAGCTGGTGATCGACGTGGGCGGCGTCGGCTATGAGCTGGAAGCGCCGATGTCGACGTTCTATGGGCTGCCCCAGGCCGGGGCGGACGTTCATTTGTTCACGCACCTGGTGGTCCGCGAAGATGCGCACATCCTGTTCGGCTTCGGCACCGAGCGGGAGCGGCGGCTGTTTCGCGAGCTGCTGAAAGTTTCCAATGTGGGGCCGAAGCTGGCGCTGGCGCTGCTCTCCGGCCTCACCGTCGATGCCTTCCTGATGTGCATCGAGGCGCAGGACATCGACACCTTGGTCCGCACGCCGGGCGTGGGGCGCAAGACTGCCGAGCGCCTGGTGGTCGAGATGCGCGACCGGGTGAAGGGATTTGGCGACACCGGGCAGGCTGTGCTGCCTTCGGGCGGAACCGGCGAGGCTACGATTGGTCCACAAGCGGAGGCTTTCAGCGCGCTGGTGGCGCTGGGTTATAAGCCTGCCGAGGTGACGCGGCTGCTGAAGGCGGTGGACGCGTCGGTGCAGACCACCGAGGAAATCATTCGCCGCGCGCTGCAGGCCGCTGTCAGCCGCTAATTCACAGCTATCAATCAAGGCATGATCGAGCAGGACCGCATCGTTTCCGCCGCCTCGCAGGGCGATGAAGCCGCCTTCGACCGCGCCGTGCGGCCGAAGAAACTGGCCGATTACGTCGGCCAGACGGCGGTCAAGACGCAGATGGAAATATTCATCCAGGCGGCGCGCAACCGGCGCGAAGCGCTGGATCACGTGTTGATCTTCGGTCCGCCGGGCCTGGGCAAGACCACGCTGGCGAACATCGTCGCAAACGAGCTGGGTGTGAATCTTCGGCAGACCTCGGGCCCGGTGATCGAGCGGGCCGGGGATCTCGCGGCGCTGCTGACCAATCTGCAGGCCAATGACGTGTTGTTCGTCGACGAGATTCATCGGCTCAGTCCGCAGGTCGAGGAGATCCTGTATCCGGCGATGGAAGATTTTCAGCTCGACATCATGATCGGCGAAGGCCCGGGCGCCCGCTCCATCAAACTGGACCTGCCGCCGTTCACGCTGATCGGCGCCACCACTCGCGCCGGCCTGCTGACCTCGCCGTTGCGAGACCGGTTCGGCATCGTGCAGCGTCTGGAGTTTTACGATCAGGCCGAGCTGCAACGTATTGTGACTCGCTCGGCCAGCCTGCTGGGCGTGCCGGCGGATACGGCCGGCGCGGGCCGGATTGCACAGCGCTCCCGGGGAACTCCGCGTATCGCCAATCGATTGCTCCGGCGCGTGCGTGACTATGCCGAAGTGCGCGCCAATGGCCGGATTACGGACGAAGTGGCGCAGGCGGCGCTCGATTTGCTGGACGTGGACCCGCTGGGCTTCGATCTCATGGACCGCAAGCTGCTGCTGACCATCATCGAAAAATTCGACGGCGGGCCGGTGGGCGTGGAAAGCCTGTCGGCGGCGCTGGGCGAGGAGCGCGGCACGATCGAGGATGTGATCGAGCCGTATCTGATCCAGCAAGGTTTCATCATGCGCACCGCCCGCGGCCGCATGGCGACGCGCACGGCCTATCAGCACTTCGGTTTGAAGTTGCCGGAACGGCCCGGGACTGGCGAGCTGTTTGATGGCTAAGCCCTTTGCCTGGCCGGTTCGCATCTATTGGGAAGACACGGATGCCGGCGGCATCGTGTACTACGCGAACTATATGAAGTTCATGGAGCGCGCCCGCACCGAATGGCTGCGCGCCGCAGGCGTCGAACAGCTGCCGTTGAAGGAGCAGCACGGCTTGATGTTCGTGGTCGTCGATATCGAAGCGCACTATCGCCGGCCGGCGCGTTACGGCGATGAGCTGCTGGTGACTTGTGAGATCGCCGAGCGCACGCGCGCCAGCTTCACGTTCCAGCAACAGGTGTTTCGCGGCAGCCTCGAGGGCGAGCTGCTGGTCGAAGGCAAGGTGCGCGTGGCGAGCCTGGATGCCGTGAGCTTGAGGCCGACGGCGATGCCCAAGGATCTATTGTTGAATTCGACCACCGCCGCGCGCAGCGCGGGGTGAGGTCCGACAAATAATCGGGAGAGATCGGGAATGATGTCAGAGAACCTGGATCCTTTGGAGCTGGTGCTCAACGCCAGCATCGTGGTGCAGATCGTGATGGCGCTGCTATTGCTGGCGTCGCTCGTGTCCTGGTCCATCATGCTGCGTAAACGCGCCGAGCTGAAGAAGGCGCGCACCGATGCCGACCGCTTCGAGGAAACGTTCTGGTCGGGCGGCGATCTCACCGCGATGTTTCGCACCATCGACCAGAGCCGCCGTGTCACCCGGGGCATGGAGGCGATTTTCGAGCAGGGCTTCCGTGAGTTCTCACGTCTGCGCCAGCAAGGCGGCATCGCTTCCGCTCAGCTGATCGAAGGCGCACGCCGCGGCATGCGCGTCGCGTTGCTCAGGGAAAGCGATCGGCTGGAGCTGGGCCTCGCGATGCTGGCGACCATCGGCTCGACCAGCCCGTACGTCGGTCTGTTCGGCACCGTCTGGGGCATCATGAATGCGTTCCACGGTCTGGGTAACGTGCAGCAGGCGACGCTCTCGATGGTGGCTCCCGGCATCACCGAGGCGTTGATTGCCACGGCCATGGGTTTGTTTGCCGCCATCCCCGCGGTGGTCGCCTACAACCGCTATGCCGACCAGGTGAGCCGCATCGAAGTGCGCTACGACACGTTCACCGAAGAACTGTCGACGATTCTGCAGCGTCACGCTTCGGCTTCTCGTGAGTCGCGTGGCGCCGAGGCGCACGCATGAGCCCGATGAACGCCCGCCGCGGCAAGCGGCTCGTCGCCGAGATGAACGTCGTGCCGTACATCGACGTGATGCTCGTGCTGCTGATCATTTTCATGATCACCGCGCCCATGCTCACCCAGGGCATCAAGGTGGATCTGCCCAAGGCCGCCGCCGAGCCGCTGCCGGAAGACCTGATGCGCCAGCATCAGCCGTTGATCCTGAGCGTCGACTCGTCCGGTGAGTATTACTTGAACATCGGCAAGGACGAGGAAACGGCGCTCGAGGAAGACGCCGTCGTCGAGCGCGTCGCGACGGTGTTGAAGCGTGAGCCGCAGACACCGGTGCTGGTGAAGGCCGACACCAATGTGCCCTATGGCCGCGTCGTCAACGGCATGGTGCTGTTGCAAGAAGCGGGCGCCGAGAAGGTGGGCTTCATCACCGATCCGGCGGAAGCGCGGAATAACAAGAAGCGCTAAGGCCTCATGGTCGATTTCGTCAAACAACACTGGACGTACATTCTCGGCGCGCTGCTGCTGCACGCGGTGTTTGCGGGCATCTTCGGCTTGACCATGCTGAATATGCAGCGCACGCCGCCGCCCGTGCAGCTCGCGATCCAGGCGGTCGTCGTCGATCCGAAAATGCTGAATGACGCTGCCCGTCAGCAACGTCAGCAGCGCGAGCGTGATCGCGCTCAGCAACAGCAGCGCGAACAGCAGGCCCAGCGCGAACGCGAGCGCGAAGCCGAGCAACAGAAGCAGCGCGACCAGGAGCAGGCCGCCGAGCAGCAGCGCCGCGAGCAGCAAGAGGTTCAGCGCAAGGAAGCGGAACAACGGGCGGAAGCGGAGCGTCAGGTCGAATTGAAACAACGCCAGGACGCTGAACAGCGCCGCCAGGCGGAAGAGCAGCAGCTGCGCGAGCGCCAGGAGGCGGAGAAGAAACGTGCCGCCGCCGAAGCGGAGCGCAAGAAGCGCGCCGAGGAAGAAGCGAAGCGCGTTGCCGAGATCCAGCGCAAGCAGCGTGAAGAGGCCGAGCGACGCAAGGCCGCCGACGACAAACGTAGGCAGGAGGCTGTGGAGTCGGATTTGCAGCGTCAATTGCAGGAAGAAGAAGCCAACGCGGCCGCCGATGCCGCTGCTGCCAGCTCACCCGAGGCGGCGCAGTACATCGCTATGATCCAGCAGGCGGTGCAGCGTCGCTGGAACCGTCCGCTCTCGGCGCGCGACGATTTGCTGTGTCAGGTGACGGTGAGGCAAACGCCCGCGGGCGTCGTCTTGTCGGCGAGGGTGGGCAGCTGCAATGGCGATGCCGCCGTCAAGCAGTCTGTACAAAACGCGGTAATCAGCGCATCGCCCTTGCCTGCGCCGCCCAATCCGCGCCTGTTCCAGCCGGAAATCACATTCAACTTCAGGCCGGGCGGCGGTTGACGCGCGTGGCCATCCGATTTCGCTCGAAGGAGCTTTGACTGATGAAAAAAACTTTTGCCGTCTTCGTTTGCTTCGCGCTGTCGTGGTTCGCAGTCGCGGCCAACGCGCAACTGGTCATCGAGATCACCAAGTCCGCCGAGGATGCGGTGCCGATCGCCATCGTGCCATTCGGCTGGACCTCCAGCGGCGCCGCGCCGTTCGATGTCGCGGAAGTCGTCGCTGCCGATCTGCGACGCAGCGGCCGTTTCGCGCCGCTTGATCCCAAGGAAATGATCGATCGACCCACCCAGGGCGATCAGATCCGCTTCCAGGATTGGCGTTATCTCAAGTCCGACTTCATCGTGGTCGGCAAGCTGATGCCCGAAGGGCAGGGCTATGCCGCGCAATTCGAGATCTACAACGTGCTGACGGGTCAGAAGTTGGGACAGCCGAGCGATCCGCGGCGTGTCACGGCGAACGCGAATAACATGCGCGCGCTGTCGCATCGTGTTGCGGACATCATTTTCGAGCAGCTCACCGGTGTGCGCGGCGCCTTCTCGACGCGCGTGGCATTCGTCAACGCGGAAGGCACGCCGCCCAAGCAGCGTTACAAGCTGGTCGTTTCCGATTACGACGGCGAGAATCAGCGCACGCTGCTCAGCTCGGACGAGCCGATCATGTCGCCGGCGTGGTCGCCCGATGGTCAGAGCCTCGCTTACGTCTCCTTCGAGGGTAAAGCCTCAGCGATCTATGTGCAGACCGTGCGCACGGGCGAGCGCAAACGAGTGTCCGCTCGCGCCGGCATCAACGGTGCGCCAGCGTGGTCGCCCGACGGCAAGACCCTGGCGCTCACGTTGTCGCGTAAAGACGGCGATGTCGACGTCTATACATTGGAGCTGAACAGTCAGGTGCTGACGCGCATGACGTTCGATCCGGGCATCGATACCGAGCCGAGCTGGTCGTCCGACGGCAAGAAGCTGTACATCAATTCCGATCGCGCCGGCGGGCCGCAGATTTATGAGATCGAGGTCGACAACCCGAAGCGCGCCACGCGCGTGAGCTTCGAGGGCGGCTACAACGCCCGGCCGCGAGTCTCGCCGGATGGCAAACAGCTCGCGGTCGTGACCCTGGATCGCGGCAATTACCGAATTGCTGTCATCGATCTGGCCTCGAAGGGCATGCAGGTGCTGTCGGAAGGACGCCAGGACGAGAGTCCGAGCTTCGCGCCCAATGGCGCGGTGCTGATCTACGCGACGCAGGATCGGGGTCGTGGCGTGCTGGCGACGGTCTCGACCGACGGCCGCACGGCGGAGCGGTTCACCAATACGGTGGGCGAAGTGCGCGAGCCGGTTTGGGCGCCATTTGCTCCGACGAGCACGAATTAGCAGGTATCGGACTGGAAAAAGTCCGCCGAAGCGCCGTGTGCGGGCCGAAGTTGTGGCAAAATTCGCCGCAGTTTTGGTCTGTGAATGGCGACAGGCGGATTTTTCAGCGGGTTCGCCGGTCGTAACAATCAAATCCAGGAGAGTGTAGATGCGTGTAACGCAGCTGATGCTGATCGCGGTGAGTGGCCTGATGCTGGCGGCCTGTGGCAACAAGCCCCTGCCCGAGGCGCAGAACACGTCCGAGGCGGTAGGCCCGTCGACCAGCACCCAAGGTGCGGACAGCAGCGGCGTCGGCAGCAGCGCGCTGTCGGCCGAGCAGCAGGCGATGGAAGCGGCCAAGGCCGCCGGTGTGATCGTTTACTTCGATTACGACCGCGCCGAGATCAAGCCGGAGTTCGTGCCGGTGGTGGCCGCGCATGCGAAGTTCCTGAACGGCAGCCCGCAGCGGAAGGTTCGTCTGGAAGGTCATTCCGACGAGCGCGGCTCGCGTGAATACAACATCGGCTTGGGCGAGCGTCGTGCGCAGGCGGTGCGTCGCGCGTTGATGCTCCAGGGCGTGACTGAAAATCAGATCACCACCGTGAGCTACGGCGAAGAGCGTCCGGCCGTGCAGGGCAGCGACGAAACGGCGTATGGCAAGAACCGCCGCGTCGAGCTGGTCTACGGTCGATGAGCCGAGCGGTCATGAGAGTTGCGCCAAACTTGGCTGCCGTTCGCGTCGGACTGATCGCCGCCGCGGCGGCGGTGCTGTCGGGTTGCGTCACGACGCCGCCGGAAGCCGATCCGACGGTGCAGAAGTTGTCCGAGCTCGACAGCCGCCTGTTGCGGCTCGAGCGCGTGCTCGCCAATCAAAGTCTGCTCGATCTGTCACAACGGATCGAAGCGGCGCAGGCGGAAACGCGGGTGCTGCGCGGTCAGCTGGACGAGCTTCAGCATCAGGTCACGCAGAGCCAGACGCAGCAGCGTGAAATGTACGGCGATGTCGATCGTCGGCTGTCGGCGCTCGAAGGCAATCCCGGTGCGTCGGCGTCCACTGTCGTACCGCCGGCGGGCGGCTTGCCGATCCCGCAGGGTGACGATCGCGCCAACTATCAGGCCGCGTTCGATCTGCTCAAGGATGCGAAATATCCGGAAGCGATCAACGCGTTCAAGCAGTACCTGACGACGTTCCCGAACGGCCCGCTGGCCGACAACGCGCAGTACTGGCTCGGTGAAGCGCACTACGTGACCAAGCAGTATCCGGATGCGCTGCGCGATTTCCGCACGGTGATCGAGAAGTATCCGGAGTCGCGCAAGATCCCGGATGCGCTGCTGAAGATCGGTTACTGCAATTACGAGCTGAAGAACTGGACTGAGGCGCGCTCCGCGCTCAGCCAGGTCGTGCAGCGTTTTGGCGATACCACCGCCGCCCGTCTCGCGAGCCAGCGGCTCGCGAAGCTGGACAGCGAGGGGCGATAACTCATCGGTGGCGCCCCTTCCCGGGGCGCCACGCATGACACGCTCGCTCAAGTGGTTGGATCAGGCTCATGAATCTCGCTGACGCAACCACTGTCGATTCCGCCGTCACCGGCCCTGGCGCCACGCGCGTCAAGCTCACCGAGATCTTCCTATCGATTCAAGGTGAAGCCGACAGCGTCGGTTGGCCCACGGTATTCGTGCGTCTCACCGGCTGTCCGTTGCGCTGTCAGTATTGCGACACGGCCTACGCGTTCTACGGCGGCGAATGGTCTTCGCTCGACGATGTGTTGGCGAAGGTCGCGGCGTTCGAGACGAAGCATGTGTGCGTCACGGGCGGTGAGCCGCTCGCGCAGAAAGGTTGTTTCCCGCTGCTGCAGAAGCTGTGCGATGCGGGCTATCGCGTGTCGCTCGAGACCAGCGGCGCGATCGATGTGAGCAATGTCGATCCGCGCGTCGTGCGGGTCGTCGATGTGAAGACGCCGGGAAGCGGCGAAGTCGAGCGCAATCGTTACGAGAATCTCGAGGTGCTGCGGCCGGAAGAGCAGGTGAAGTTCGTGCTCTGCAGTCGCGCCGATTTCGAGTGGGCTCGGGATTTCATCCGCGAGCGCCGGCTGTACGAGCGCTGCATGGTGCTGTTCAGCCCGAGCTACGGTCAGGTGGACGGGCGCGATCTGGCGCAGTGGGTGCTGGATGAGCGGCTGCCGGTGCGGCTGCAGATTCAGCTGCATAAAGTGTTGTGGGGCGATACGCCCGGTAAATAGAGAAGATCACGCGTCATGTCCGGTTCTCGCGCAGTCGTGCTGTTGTCCGGTGGCTTGGATTCCGCCACCGTGCTTGCGATCGCCCGCGAGCAGGGATTTCAGTGCTACGCGCTGAGCGTGGATTATGGTCAGCGGCATCGGGCCGAGCTGGACGCGGCTGACCGCGTCGCCAAGTCCCTGGGCGCCGTAGAGCATCGCACCTTGCGCATCGATCTCGGCGGCATCGGCGGATCGGCGCTGACCGATACGAGCATCGCCGTGCCCGAGTCGCCGCAGGTCGGCATTCCGGTCACCTACGTTCCCGCTCGCAACACAGTGATGCTGTCCTTTGCCCTGGGCTGGGCTGAGGTTCTCGAGGCGCCGCGCATCTTCATCGGCGTGAATGCGGTCGACTATTCAGGCTATCCGGACTGCCGGCCGGCGTTCGTCGCGGCCTTCGAGCGCGTTGCGAACCTGGCGACCAAAGCGGGCGTGGAGGGCACGGTGGCCTTCAAGATCGTCACACCGCTGATCGACCTGACCAAGGCCCAGATCATCCAGCGCGGCGTTTCCCTGGGTGTGGACTATTCTCTGACAGTGTCCTGTTACCAGGCCGATGCCGACGGCCGGGCCTGTGGCAGCTGCGATTCCTGCCGTCTGCGCCGCGCCGGTTTCCAGTCCGCCGGCGTGCCGGACCCGACGCGGTATTTTCGATGAATTTCCGCGCCTCTTTAGGTATGATGCGCGCCCCGTCAGGCCGCCTGGCCTGACCCGCCTTCAGTTGGATTGGGTCGGTAGCTCAGTTGGTAGAGCACTGGACTTTTAATCCATTGGTCGAGGGTTCGAGTCCCTCCCGACCCACCATTCCATCTGCAAGGCGAGTCCTCACCCAGTGAGGACTCCACCGTTTGTGCGCAGCCCGGCTTTCCGGGAGCGGTGGATCGGCCCCTGCATGTTTCAATAGCGTCGTCGACGGAGGAAACATGATCACCGACACGACCACGGGCACGAACATCCAGGAAATCGGCCCCGCCATCTACCGCATCAACACGCCGATCGCGATCGGCTCGGGCGCGGCTTTCAGCTTCAATCAATATCTCATCGTCGACGATGAGCCGGTGTTGTTTCATACGGGCCAGCAGAAACTGTTCCCGCTGGTGCAGGCGGCGATTGCGAGCGTCATGCCTGTTGCGCGCCTCAAGCATGTGGGTTTGTCGCATTTCGAGGCGGACGAATGCGGTGCGCTCAATGCATTTCTCGCCGCAGCTCCGCATGCGACGCCTTTCTGCAGCCACATCGCCGCGATGACCAGCGTTTCCGATTTCGCCAGCCGTGCGCCGCGGTCGCTGAAGGACGGCGAGGAATTCGTCACTGGCAGCCGTCGGTTTCGCTGGTTCTTCACACCGCACGTCCCGCACTCCTGGGAGTGTGGATTGCTGATGGAAACGACGACGCACACGTTCTTCTGCGGTGATTTGTTCACTCAAGGCGGCAAGGGCGAGCGTGCTCTCACCACTGATGACATTCTCGAGCCCAGCGAAGCGTTCCGCCGACCCATGGATTATTTCGCTCACGCTCCACAAACCGTAGCGACATTGGATCGACTCGCGGAGCAGCAGCCGACGACGCTCGCGTGCATGCATGGGAGCGCATGGCAGGGCGATGGCGCGCAGCTATTACGAGCGCTGGGACGCCGACTGGCCAGCTGATTTATTTGTATGCGATGGCGGCGCTGCATGCGCCTGCCAGGGGCAGGACCTCATAGCGACGGAAGCCCGCGGGCTGGCACCAGCTCCAGAAGTCCGCGCCGGTGAAATCGAAGGCGTCGCCGAACTCGATGAGCATATTCAGCGACATCATCAAACCGAACGCGTTCTCGCGGCGGGCGTCGTCGATCAGGTTCTCGATGGCGATGAAGGCGCCGTCGGGTGGCAGCGCCTCGTATGCGAGGCGGATCAGGTGCCGCTTCTTCTCCAGGTTCCAGTCGTGAAGAATCAAGCCCATGGTGATGACATCGGCTTGGGGCAGCGGCTGCTCGAAGAAGTTGCCAGATACCGCCTGCACGCGATCTGACAGCGATGCCTTGGCGATCCAAGCGGCGCGCGATCGGCTCGACGGGGGGCAGATCGAAGCTCACACACTGCAGGTGCGGGTGGCGGGCCGCAACGAGTGTCGATAGCAGTGCCGTCGCGCCGCCGACATCGCAGAGAGTTCGATACTTCGAGAAATCGAACTTCTCAGCCAGTGCTTGAAAGTTCGGCGCGGAGATGCCGCGCATTGCGCTCATGAACTGCTCGAGCCCCGCCTCGTTGGCGTACAGCGCTTCGAAGATGGATTTGCCGGTGTGCTTCACCTCGTTCTGCGGCCGGCCGGTTTGCAGCGCTTCGCCCAGATCGGCCCAGAATCGAAACAGCCGGTGACTGCACATCTCGAGAATGCCTCCGATGTAACTCGGAAGATTCTTGTCCAGAAACTGCGCGGTGGCCGCGGTGTTGCTATAACGCGCCGTTACGCCGTCGCCGTCGCGTTGAAGGAACCCGAGCGCAACCAGCGCGTCGAGAAAATCCCAGATGCCGCGCGGATGCAGCGCCAAAGCGCGACCGAGCTCTTCACCTGTCATCGACCGGTCGCTCAATTTAGTAAACACTTCGAGCTCGACCGCGGTCAGCAGAACCTTGGCGGGCCAGAAGCCGAAGCCGACTTCCATCAGGTGCGCAACGTCGCTGGAAGAGTCGCTCATGATGACGCTCACAGATAGGGGAAGGGGAAGTCCTCCAGAGCCGCTGATCCGTGCAGTCGTGTGCATGATAAGGAGGAAGGATCGACGAACGGAAGCGGCTCGTGTGCTGCGCTCGCACCGCCCAAGTACGGCCAGAGCATTCCTACGCAGTTCAGGCACGCTGCTTCGTTGTACGATCCGTCGCGGTGACTGCGCCAATCCATGCCTGGCGCAGTCCGTCAGTTCTTTGTCAGCGCGATGCTCCTAACATTGGCGGCTGTTACAGAGTAAACACCGATGCATGCACAACGCGCCGAACTGTACGCCGCCTTCCTGATGGCGCCATTGAGCTGGTGGCCCGTCGGCGCCCACGCGAACGAAGCCGAGAACGAAGAGGAAGAAACGGAATCCGTGGTCGTGTTCGCGACGCGCAGCGAGGCGTTGGTTCGCGATCAGCCCATTCGCGTCGAGGTTCTGCCGGAGGAGGAGATCGAAGAGAATCTCACGATGCAGCCGGGCAACCTTACTACGCTGCTCAACGAGCTCGGTGGCGTGCGCATTCAGTCGACGGCGGCCGGCTTGAGCGGCGCGACGCTGCAAATGCGAGGCTTGCCGGGGCGGCACACGCTGGTGCTGCAGGATGGCTTGCCATTGTTGGGCGCGCAGCCGGACGGATTCGGTTTGTTACAAACGCCGCCGCTCGATCTTGGCCGCGTCGAAGTCATCAAGGGGGTAGCGTCCGCGCTCTATGGTAGCGGCGGTCTGGGCGGCGTGCTGAACTTGATGTCGCGCCGGCCGGGAAGCGAGCCTGAGATTCTTCTCAACAGAACATCGCGTGGCGGGACGGACGGCGTCGGTTTCTTTTCCGATGAGCTGTCGCCGCAGTGGGGCTACAGCGTGATCGCCGGCGCCTATGACCAAAGGCGCGAGGACATCGATGACGATGGTTGGGCGGACCTGGCCGAGTATCGTCGTTACACCGTGCGGCCGAGGCTGTTCTGGGACAACGGCGCGGGCTCAACGATGTTTGCAACGGTGGGATTGATGGACGAGTCGCGACAAGGCGGCAGCATGCGAGGACGCGTGCTCCCCGATGGCACGACGTTCCGCGATACGTTGGATTCTCGTCGCGCCGACGGCGGTCTCGTTGCTCACATTCCATTATCCGACGCGAAGTCGTTCGGCTCCCGATGGTCGTTCGTGCGAGTGGAGCGCGATCGCGATTTCAACGGCGCATTCAGCGAGGACGTGCGAACGACCGGTTCGGGCGAAGCCACCGTGTCGGGCGCTCACGATCGACACGCCTGGCTGGCCGGCGTGGCCTTCGACTATGACCGCTTCGAATCGGCGCAAGCCACGGGTGTGAACTATCGTTATACGGTGCCCGCGGTGTTCGCGCAGGACGAATATACAGTCAATGACGGCGTCAAACTTGCCGGCAGCGCACGCGTCGATGCGCACAACGAATACGGCACGTTCGTGAGTCCCAGGCTCTCGGCGCTGTTCCGGCTGCAGGAGGATTGGTCGCTACGAGCTTCCATTGGCGGCGGCTTCGCCGTGCCGACGCTGGTGTTCGATGAAATCGAAGCGACCAGCGTCACGCTGGTCGAGCCGCTGCGCGACCTGGATGCCGAGCGTGCGACCAGCGCCTCGATCGATATGAAATGGGCCGAAGGGATCTGGGAGATCAACGGCAGCGTCTTCGGCTCGCGGATTCGAGATCCTCTGGTCGTGCAGTCCGATGTGGTTCCGGGCAGATTGCAGATCGCCAACGACGACGGCCCGCGCGATGTCGTCGGTGCGGAGCTGCTCGTGCACTACACATCGGGGAAGCTGCACGTGATTGGCAGCTCCACTTACATGAAAGTCACCGAGCAGGCGCCTGGCGGCGGCAGGAGGGAATCCGAGCTCGTGCCGCGACTCTCCGGTGAGTTGTGCGCGTTGCTGGAAGACGAAGATCGCGGCCGCATCGGACTCGAGTTCTCTTACACCGGCAGCCAGCAGCTCTACGACAATCCCTATCGAACCGAGGGCTCGCCGTACGTCGAGATCAACGTGCTGGCGGAGCTCAAATTGGGCGAGGTCGCCGTCTTCCTGAACGCGCTCAATCTGACGGACCGCCGGCAAACGCGCTTTGAACCGCTCCTGCGGCCGCTGCCAGCGGCCACCGGTGAACGGATCGTCGAGGCCTGGGCGCCTTTGGCGGGGCGCGTGTACAACCTCGGCGTGCGGATCGAGCTGTGATCTATCGAGGCAGAGCTCAGACCGGCTCGTGCGTTTCGAAGCCCGAGGGGCCCAGGCCATTGCAGGAGACTTCGACTCGTTCGCTGCGTTCGGCCGTATAGGCCATGTTCACGAGCGCGTCGGCGCCGACATCGGCCTTGCTGTCGAAACGTAGCAGGCGGCCATCAGGCATCGTCATGTAGACGGCGACGACCAGATTGCATTGAGTCACGACCACGGACGTGAGCGGATGGCCCTCGACCTTCGGTGCGTTCTTATCGGGGGCGACTTCGCTGCCGCCGGCAGGCAAGCCTTCGGCGGACGCGATAGAGCATGTCGCTGCGACGATCGCAGCCATAAAAAGCGGACGTTTCACTGCAGGCCTCGCAAAGGGAACGGTATGGCTCGTTTCTAGCGCCTGAGGAGCGCAAACGGTTCCTAAGGCAAACGAGGCAGGCGATGTCAGCCGATGCCCGATCTCAACCGGCGGCGCGCGACGCGAGCGGATCGAGCTCGCGTAACAGCTGCGCCGCTGCTTGCAGATCGTGGGTTGCAAACCCTTCGGTGAATCGGCCGTAAGTTGTCTCCAACAGTTGGCCGGCTGCGACTGGGTCGTTCTGACGCGCGTGCAGGCGCGCCAGATCCAGCGATGAACGCAGCTCCCACGACAGGGCCGACTGGCGACGCGCGATCCGGCGGGAGCGATCCAACAGGCGCATGACTTGGGGGGCGTTGGTCTCGGACATGGAAAATAAAACGTGCGCCTGCAGTCGCAACAGCTCGGGCAACTGCACAGCCTCCGCTCTGCGCACAGCATCGCGTCGCGCGTTTTGAATGACGACCAGTGCTTCCTCGGCGCGTCCCGCTGCTGCCAAACCCTCTGCCATCCAGCACGCGATAGAGGTTCCGATGACGTTCTGCCGCTCGCTTTGCACTCTCTGCTGAGCTTCCTGAATCATCGCCGTGCCTTGCTCGATATCTTTGCGTCCGATGCGCAGCGCGCCTTGCATCGCTGCCGCGCTGGAGTGGAAGGGCTTCAGCACGGGCCAATGGGTGTGATTGACCAACTGTTCCAGCACGTCCTGGGTGGCATCCCACTCGCCGCACCAAAGATAGACGGGGATTGTGAACAGCAGTGCGAAGCAGGTGTCGAGCGGCTTGCCCGATTTCAGCGCGGTTGTGACCGCTCGCCGCGCAGTATCCATCGCGCGCTCCGGCAGGCCTGCCAGCCACAGGGCACGGGATTGCACGATGAGTCCGCGCACGCGGTGATCGTTGCCGCAGAGCTGGAGATTTCTCTCGCCGGCCTGGCCGAAGCCTGCATCGAAGTGTCGTCTGGCTGCGACTTGATTGCCTCGGAAATGCCGAGCCACGCCCTGCATCAGATCGGAGATCGCGAGGCAACTCACATCGCCCACTTGCCTGGCCGTGACCTCCCATTCTTTCGCCGCCGCGAGCGCGCCACGAAAGTTGGCAATGCGCGTGAAAAACAGATGCCGGGTTGCGAGCATGCGCAAGCGGTGCGAGGGCTCGTTCTCAGGATGCGCGAGCTGCATTCCCCGCGCGATCGCCGTCAGCACATCTTCGGTGTTCCCTCGCATCCACATCGATGAAATCGCCCAGGTGCTTTGTAGCAGCATCTCGCGTCTGCCGCCGCGCGTGTTCGCATCGAGCGCTTCGAGGCCGGCTGCGCTCCATTTGTATGCTTCGCTCAATAGCGACAGCTCAAAGAAGACCGGCGCAGCGGCCGCGGCGAGGTCCACCGCAAGCGGCGCCATCGTGGCTTTGTCGTCGGTGGAAAAGCACCACTCGAGCGCGGCACGCACGTTGCCAAGATGCTCTCGCAATTTGTGAGCACGGCCGGTGTATTCGAGATCGATCTGCCCCCCATGGAGGGAGTCGAGCAGCATCGCGAAATGCTCCGCGTGGCGACGTGCGGCGAGATTGGCATCGCCGCTCTCCTGGAGCTTTTCGCGAGCGTAAATGCGAGTGGTTTCGAGCAGCCGGTAGCGTTCCGAGCCGTCATCGCCGACCTGCGCAGACATGAGGGACTTTGCCACCAGGGCATCGAGCGTGTTGAGCATTGCGGCTGCATCGGTGCGCCCGCCGTGCACGATCGCGCTGGCCGCTTCGAGCGTAAACGCACCGACCAGAACCGACAGCCTGCGCAACGCGAGTTGCTCGGCTTCCGGGAGCAGGCCATAGCTCCAGTCGAGCAGGGCACGCAATGTCTGATGGCGGGGCAGAGCGGTCCGTCGTCCATGCCAATCGAGCCCGAGGTTCTTGTTCAGCAGATCGGCCGTGGCGGCGATGCCGTGACTGCCGGCGCGGCCGGCCGCGAGCTCGATGGCGAGTGCGATGCCCTCGAGCCGGCCGCAGATGCCGGCCACGATCGGCGCATTGTCATCGTCCAGCGCGAAACGATGTCCACTCGCCGCCGCCCGTTCCATGAACAACTGCACCGCTGGAAACTGCAGAACGTCGACGGCCTTCAGACTGGACTCGGGCGTGGGGCATGCCAACGCCGGCAGCCAATAAACATGCTCGCCTTCGACGCGCAGCGCTTCCCGGCTCGTGGCGAGGATGTGCACGCCCGGGGCTTCCCTGAAGATCGTTTCGAGCAGCGTCGCGACCGCATCGATCACGTGCTCGCAATTGTCCACGACCAGTAACATGCGCAGCGTCCGCAGGTACTCGATCAGCGCCGGCGTCGCGTCGGCGGTTTGAACCGACAGCCCAAGCGAGGCGGCGATGGTGGCGGCAACGAGCTTCGCATCGGCGACCGCGCCGATGTCGACGAAGCACACCACGCCGGCGAACTCGTCGAGGAGCTCGTGAGCGACGGCGATGGCGACCGTGGTCTTGCCCATGCCGCCGGGACCGATGATGGTGATGAAGCGCTCGGCGATCACATCCTCGCCGATGGTGTGAACGATTTGTTCGCGGCCGACCATCCCGGCAGGCTTGGGCGGCGGCAGCAGTCGCCTATGGGCAACATCGGGGAATTCGGCAAGCACCGCCGTCGGCGTCGCGCCCTGGGATTCGTGGGTGACCTGGGCAACGAAGCAGTACCCCTGGCCGGTCACGTTCTCGATGTAGCGAGCGCCGCCTTTGCCATCGCCGAGCGCCTTGCGTAGCGCGCTCATGTGGACGCGGAGCGTGCCCGGGCTGACCACCAGATCGCGCCACACGCGGGCGGTCAGGTCGCGATGACTGACGATTTCGCCGGGGTGTGCGACGAGTGCAATCAGGATGTCCAACGCCCGATCGCCCAAGGCGAGCGGCACACCATCCCGCTCGATCACGCGGGCCACCGGCGACAGTCGAAACGGGCCGAAGGTTGCGATCCCGTTGGGTTGAGAATTCATGCCCATCAGTCTCTCACCAAATGGGGGCGCGCGCGCCGGGACCAAGGGCTAAGGTATTGCTCCGAGCAGTCGCAAGGCTCAGAGTCCGCGACTCATCATGACCAATTCCATCCAGCTTTTCGATCCTCGCACCGGCAAACGCTACCCTTTGCTCGAGCCACGCTGGCGCTCGGACGATCGCGGGCCGTTGCTGGTCGAGGCGCTGCCC
The DNA here is from genome assembly GCF_009932555.1 of Steroidobacter agaridevorans. GTDB lineage: Bacteria > Pseudomonadota > Gammaproteobacteria > Steroidobacterales > Steroidobacteraceae > Steroidobacter > Steroidobacter agaridevorans. The sequence continues at coordinate 593,064 of NZ_BLJO01000002.1, read as the reverse complement.
GGCATCGGCAGGGACGACATCGACACCCGGACGCAGTCTCTGTGGCGCTATCGCGCTTCATTGCCACTCGACTTGCCGCAGCCCATTTCGCTGGGCGAGGGATGTACGCCGCTGGTCGAGAAGCCCTGGGGCGAGCATCCGCTGTTGTTCAAGCTCGATTGGATCTCGCCCACCGGCAGCTTCAAGGACAAGGGCGCAACGGTGATGGTGTCGTTCTTGAAACATCTGGGCATCGACGCGATTCTGGAAGACAGCTCCGGCAATGGCGGCGCGGCGATTGCAGCTTATGGCGCGGCCGCTGGCATGCACGTGCGCATTCTCTGCCCCGAATCGACGCAGCCGGCCAAGGTTGCGCAGATGAAGATCTTTGGCGCCGACGTGCGGCTGATTCCGGGCACCCGCCAGGACACCGAGAACGCAGCCCTGCAACAGGCCTCGGAAGTTTTCTACGCCAGTCACAACTGGCATCCGTTCTTCATCCAGGGAACGAAGCTGACGGCGTATGAAATCTGGGAGCAGCTGGGCTTTCGCGCCCCCGATAATGTGATCGTGCCCGTGGGCGCCGGCAGCAACGTGCTGGGATGTGACTTGGGCTTCAGCGAGCTGCTGGCTGCGGGTCAGATCAAGAAACTGCCGCGCATCTTCGGGGTGCAGCCCGCTGCCTGCGCGCCGATCAAGGCGAGCTTCGATGCCGGCGTGGATGAGCTGGTGCCCACGGAATTCAGCACGACGATCGCGGAAGGTGCGTCAATTCGCAAACCGGTGCGACTGAAGGAGGTGCTGTCCGCCGTGCGTCGCTCGGGCGGCAGCATCGTCAGCGTCGGCGAGGACGACATCCTCAAGGCGCTGCATCGACTTGCCAGCATGGGCTTGTTCGTCGAGCCGACCTCGGCCATCGTCGGCGCGTCGCTGGATCAGTTGTACACGAGCGGCAAAATCCGAGCGGGCGAAACGACCGTCGCGTTGCTGTCGGGCTCCGGTCTCAAGGCGAGTGCGTTCGTCACCCGATTGTTCGGCGAGACTAGCCCGGATCGATAAAGCTGTTGATCGACAACCGGCCGGTACGCGGATCGGCGTCGGGCACGAAGCTGCCGTCGATGGAGCCGGAGTGCAGCGAGTTGCGGCGGTAGACGAGCATGCGGTTGAACACACCCTCGGCTTGCGCGATTCGCTCGAACAGCGGCGTATCGCCATTGATGTAATGCAGTCCAGGGCCGTCCGGGCCGGCGCTCTCGGCTTGCAGCGCCTTGAAATATTCCGGCCCACGCACTTCGTCGAGGCTCTCGTAGCCGGTTGCACGATGCCGATAGAACGCCGTGCCGCCGAGGCTTCCCTTGAACAGGTAGTGGATGGTTGCGAAGCCCTCGCGCGCCAGCGAGTCCACATGAGGGATGCGCTGCATGGGGGCCAACTCGGCCGCGGGCGTCGTCACCAGTGAGTAGTGGCACATGCTCAAGCGAAGCGTGCCGCCGGTGAAACCAAAGTGCTCGGCGAGCAGCGGCTGCAGGCGGGTCGCGAGAAAGTGCTCGTACGAGGGCGGCGCCTTCGCCCGGATGCCAGGATAAAAGCGCCCACCCGAAGCGAACTGCGCCGTGGTCGCTTTCTTGACCAGGCGGTCCGGCTCGGCAACGAAGTTGTCGATCACCAGCAGCGTCGCGCGCTCGTTGCCGAAGACTTGCTTCTCGATGCGGATCTGCGGATGAAAGTCCAGAATCATGGCGGCCGTCCGTGAGACATGCGGCGTACTTTAGCAGCGCCGCGTCAGGGCGCCAGCAATGTCGTGGTCACGACATAGATCAGCAGGCCGGCGAGGCCACCGATCAGGGTGCCGTTCACTCGTATGTATTGGAGGTCGGCCCCGATGGCGGCTTCCATGCGACCGCTGAGCGTGGTCGCGTCCCATCGCTTCACTGTGTCCGAGATCAAGCGCGCAACCTCGTGCCGCTGCAGCTCGATAATGCGAAGGACCGCGCCCCGCAGCATGAGATTGATCTCCAGGCGCAGCGCCTCGTCGCCGTGCACCCGCTCGGCGACGCCACGCAGCCATTGCGCAAGTGGCGTATCGATCTCGGGGGCTTGCTCGGCTGCACGCGAGGCGATCTGATCGACGAAATCTCTGCCGATGCGACGTAGATAGTCTGCGAACGCTGAATGCTCGAGCAGTTGTTTCTTCAGCCGCTCACCTTCGGCGAGGAATTGCGGCGACATCGACAGCTGCTGACAAAGGTTGTCGAGAGCATTGTCGATCCGAGTTCGTATCGCATGATTCGGATCGTCCGCCGCCGTGCGCAGCATCTCCTCGAGGACCGTGATGAGCCGATCGGCGATCCTTTGATCCACCGAAAAACGCCGCCACAGCCACGAGGTCCGTGTTCTCACGGCGTGGCGCAGCTGCGGCTCGTATTCGTGCACCAGCTCGGCGGCCTTGCGCAGCATCGCATCGACCGGCCGTCGATGGCCTTGCTGTGCCATGACCTCCGCCAGGATCTTCCCGAGCAGCGGCGACAGCTCAGTGCGCTCCACGGGAGCGAACAGATAGCGGCGAATCAGATTGTGCAGATCGTCGTCGCTGAGCGAGTTGGCGGTCGTCGCCAGTCCGCGCATCAGGCCATTCGCCGCCAATGCACTGTTCTGCGGGTCAGTGAGCCAGCGGGCGAGGCGGCCCGCGAGATCGGCGGCCTGGATCTTGTCGGCGACGATCTGAGGCGCCAGGAAATTCTCCTCGACGAAGCGCCCGAGCCCTTCGCCGATACGATCCTTGTTCCTCGGGATCACCGCCGTGTGCGGAATGGGAATGCCAAGCGGATGACGGAACAGCGCGGTGACGGCGAACCAGTCGGCGAGCGCGCCCACCATTGCTGCTTCGGCGAACGCACGAACGTATGCAACCCACGGGTGCGCCCGCTCGAGCGTGTAAGCGACTACGTAAAGAATACTGACTGCGATGAGCAATCCAGTCGCGACTCTCCGCATCCGGCGCAGCCCGGCGGGAATGGCAATTCGCTGCATGTCGTGTCCCAGCGGCTGGGCCCCGGCCCGGCCGATTCATGAGTGTGACATGGTACGTCGGCGAGCATGGGAGGGTGCGCCTGTCATCGCGAGCAGCGCGAGGACCAGCAAGGTAAGCAGATCCAGGCCTCCACCACCGCCACTGCGTTGATTGCCGCTGCTTGCGGAACTGGGGTCACTCGCATTGCCAGTGCCAGGCTCGGTGGAGGTGGCTGCTTTGATCTCCAATGTCACAGAGGCCGTGGCTGATTGGCCGTGCGTGTCGCGCACCGTCAGCGACACCGTGGTTGATCCGGTTTGTGCGCTCCCCGGAGCGAGAGTCATCGTGCAGTCCAGTGTTGTTGAGCCGCAGCCTGAACTGATTGAAATGGCGGCATCGGGCAGCATGGTCGCGTTGCTGCTGCTCGCGGTCACAGTCAGCGCGCCGAAGCCATTGAGTGTGAACGCGATGGGAGCGGGCGAGTTCGGCAGTGTGATGGTCTGACTGCCCCCCGAGCTCACACTGATCGTCGGCGGCGGAGTGGCGGGTGGGGCGGGCGGATCCGGTGGATCTGGCGTGGTCGGAGTGGATGCATCTACCACGCTGATTGTGCCGTTCGTATAGAGCTCATCCGTATCCCAGGATCTACCCGACGGCAGCGTGGGCAGCGTCAGCGTCGCGAACTCACCTGCGATCGAATCGAACGCGAGCAACTTGAAGCGATCGCCGATCGCGGGAATAAAGCCATTCTTCAATTGAACTTTCAGAGCAGGCTCGTGCAACGTCAGCGCCTGCGCGACGATCAACCGGCCATGGTTCGTGCAGGCGGTGGCGCCGCCAACGTCGATCACCAGCGTCATGCTCGATTGCAGCGTCACCGCGCCTGGATCGCTGGGGCAGCCGCTCACATGGATTTCGCCCATCATGGCTGCAATTACCGCTGCCGAAAGCGATTGGGCTCCAAGCCCGGTGTAGTGAATGCCATCTGCAAGAAACTGGTCGCTCTGCCCGCTGGTTGCGTTCCAACCGATGTCTTCCGTCAAACGTCGCGCATTGATGACCATGACGTTGGCGTCGCTCTGCGCGATGGCGAATTGTGCGCCGACGTACTGGTCGTATTCCGCCATCTGCGCGGGCGTCAAAGTGCTTTGATAAACGTCAGCGACGAGAATGATGGGAAAGTTCGCGTCGCCCACCCAGGCGCGCACCCGCGAGATCACAGCAGAGATGTCGGACTTGAAGCGCGCAGCGGCGATACTGCCGCCTTCATTCGCTCCATAGTGGATCACGGCCGCATGGAAGCCGAACGCGGCGAACATGGGGCCTGCGTCGGCATGACTGCTCGAGAATCTCGATGCGGTATATCCGCCGAGCGAAAAGTTATCGATCACGACGCCTTCGGGATGGGTCTCGTTGACGAAGCGCAGCCCGATCAGATCGGTGAGTGCGGCATCGTTCGATCCGGAGACTTCGAGCTGCAGGTAGTTCGTGCCGTTGAATTCCAAGGGCGAGGTCTCGCCCGATTTGATGGCGAAGCTCGAAGAGCGAAGCCCCAGCGCGAGTGTTCCGGTCGTCGTGACGGCGGCGGCGTATGACACCGAGGACGACGCATTGGGACGCGCTCGATAGGCGATCTCGCCCGATTCAGGATGAGTCGCGGCATAGATACGAGCTTTGACCCTGCCCGAGGTGTTGAAATAGGAAACGTCGGTCGGAATGTCCGTACTCGTCCACGCCGCTGGCGTCGTGACGGAGCATCGTCAGTTGGCCTCGGGTTCCGCCGGTGATATTGGTCGTCCCGTTCAAGGTGGAGAACGCCATCGGATAAGCATTCGGCAGAATCTGGCCGGCGTCGAGTCGCGTCGCCGTCGGCCCGGGCGTTGCGCACTGGCCGGCGAGCAGCCAGGTGGCGGGCCCGGAGTTGCCGTGATAGAAACATCCCACCACCGGTGTCTCCGGCGCGTTACCGAAGCGCTTCCACATCTCATAGTTCAACAGCGGGATGTACCGGTAGCCGTGCGAGCCGGGGCTGGTCTCCTGCGAATCGCCCAGCACGGCGATGCGGATCGTGCGGGATTGCGCCGTTTGCCACAGCGCCTGGAATATCTGCTGTTGTGAGTAAAAAAAATCCAGGTCGCGAAAGCTTGGATAGGCCTGCTGGGCGCTGCCGATCGAGGACCACTGAAGCGCAATCGCGCCGAGCGCCAGCCATACAGGCGCCCCGATAGTTCGCTGCATCGTTGTCTCGTCCTGGTGATGCGAGCGCGCCTCACCCCGAGCTCACCGGCGCCCGCTGCTCGGAGGAATAAACGTCGGCAGGAACTACTTTGGTTCCGTTGAATACTACATGCCTGCTGCTAGCCGGAGTCCGCGCTCACCAGATCGCGCGAGATCAAGCTGGTGAGCTGGGTATTTTCCACCAGCAAGCGCGCACCCGCGGGGCTCAGGTGCACCGCATCGCTATACAAGATGGGCTTGCCGGGCGGACGCTGCGAGCAAACATTGGCAGCGCAGAGAACGGCGATGGCATCGACCAGTTGCACCCCTGGAAACGATTCCTGGACCCGATCCAGGACCCGGTTATACGGCGCCATCGCCAACTCCACTTGCTCGCGAGCGAGCTCCGGATAGCACTCAGTCGATGGCAGTTTGACGGCGCGAAGGAAGCAGGCGGGAGAGGTGGAGTAGGCGGGGATCTCACCGAGATAGATCACGCGGGAGAAGCGGGTGAGCTCGCTCAACAAGGTGCGCACTCCATACTCGAAGATCGCTTCCTTCGTTTCCGCGGCCCCGGCGCCCTCACGGCTCAAGCGAATGTCGGGATCGGAGATCAGGAAGGAGCCATTGCCGACGACCACGATGACTTTCGGCTTGGTCCGGTGCGCATAGTCGACGAAGGTTCGCCAGACCTGTTGGCACTCTTTTTCGTTGGGGTCGTAGCCGCTGACGCGGACGTTCAGCACGGGTGGACAACCGCCGCGCCCGAGTAACATGACCGGTTGCTTTGGCGCCAACAACGGCGCGGCGACTTCGTAGATCGCATGCGCGCGCGAGTCGCCGACGAACAGGATCGACGGAGGTTGGGCGCTGGTGGTACGGCAATAGTTGATCGGCGCCGTCGCGCCGAACCGGGCGTGACACTGTTTATCGAGTCTCGGGCCGTGATGCAGGGCTCGTATGTCCGCATCGAAGCGTTGCGCGACGCCGCCTGTGACATACACGACCAATCCCGCGACACCGGCGACCGCAGCGGCAGCGGCCAGACGAAAGTTGAATCGGCGTTCTTTGTGTCTTCGCACCGGCAGTTCGATATAGCGATAGGTGAGCCAGGCCAGCACGATGCTCGATAGCAGCGCGACCCAACGGACCGCCAGCGGCGGCAAGCCCGCTTCGAGAATGTTCAGAAACGAGAGCAGCGGCCAGTGCCACAAATACAGCGCGTAGCTGATCAGACCGAACCACACCAACAGGCGTGAGCCGAGCACATTGCGCTGAATCCAAGCGTCGCCGGGCGTTGCCAGGATGAACAACGTCCCGACGACGGGCAACAATGCGGGCCACCCTGGGAACGGCGTGGTCGTATCGAAACCCACGACCGAAGCGAGGATCAACGCCAGGCCGGCGAGGGGCAGGAAGTTATAACCGATGTCCAGAAAGCGTCGGTCGCCGGTTTCGGCGCTCAGCGCTGCATGCGCCGGACGCTCGATCGCCAGCGCCAACAGACAGCCGGCGCCCAATTCCCAGAATCGCGACACAGGCCAGAAGAAATTGGCGACCGGCGCCGACTGCGCCATGTGCACGCTCAATGCGAACGACGCGAGCACCAGCAGCGACAGGATAGCGAACAGCGCGTTCTTGCGTTTCCAGAGCGCCACGAGTACCGCAGGCCATAACAGATAGAACTGTTCTTCGATTCCCAAAGACCACAGGTGCAGGAGCGGCTTGAACTCCGCGGCGGTGTCGAAGTAGCCGCTTTCGCGCCAGAGCGCGAAGTTCGCCACGAACGCCGCGGCGGCGCTCGCATGCTTGCCGAGTTGCTTGAACTCGTTGGGCAAGAGCAGAAACCAACCGAGCGCCAGCGTCGTCGCCAGCACCAGCACCAGCGCAGGAAACAAGCGCCGGACACGTCGCCAATAGAAATCCGCGAAGGAAAAATCCGCGTGCAGCAACTGGCGCGCGATGATGCCCGTGATCAGAAAGCCGGAAATGACGAAAAACACATCGACGCCGACGTAGCCGCCGGTGACGGTTTCTGGAAACGCATGAAATCCAAGCACGGCAAGCACCGCCACGCCGCGCAGGCCATCGACTGCCGGGCGATATTGGAAGTGCTTGGCGTGCTCCGCTGACTGGACGTCAGGGCGCATGGCAAGACCCTCTTCGACTCGAGAGATTTTCGAGAGCTAAGAGAGGTCGGGTGCTACGGTGGAGAGGAGAGGCAGGCTGCGGCGGAGGCAGCCGGCGACAAGAGCGCGGAGCAGCTGGTGTTACTCAGCATCGGGCGATCTTGCGAGCGATGTTGTTTGCCGATGGCGGAGTAGCGCGCTGGCACGCGAAGCGCATGATGTCCCTTGCGTCGGCGCCAGATCGTCTTGCGTAAGAACTGCAGACACCACGGCGTCATGTCCGACGCGCTCGTGGTCTTTTGTCGTGCGCAGCTCCTCATGAAGTTTGCAACGCCGTTTTGGCTGCAAAGTTCCTGCACGTTGTGCGGTCAAAAATTTTCGTCAGGCACTGCAGCGATTCATCTACACATCGGACGAGTATCCCTTACCGGCCGGCGCATCGAACCGATTCACCAGCTGCGAGTACTCCGGCGGATAGAGCTGCGAGACTTCGAACTGACCGGACGTGCGGTCGGTCACCGCATCGATCGTTTGTCGCAGGATCATCGCGTGGCCCACGACATTCCATCGGCCGTCGATCTCTTCGACCAGGAACACGCGCGTGGGCCTGAGGTTGTAGAGCCGGCGGCCGGCAATCGAAAAATCATAAACGCCGCCGACGCGAAGCTCGGCGGGAAAGCCGGCGCCGCGCTTGAGCTTCAGCGTGTCATTGAGCTCGATCAGATGTCCCATGCAACGTTATCGCGTCATGCCGTCGGCGGGCGGCGATTGTAACCGGGGAGCTTGCAGCTTCGGTAACGCGGATCCGCTAAAGTAGGCGTCCGGGGAGACTCAAGTCAGGTCGTTCGATGTCGCTGTTCTCACGCTTTCGTAAAGCGCCGCCACCTTCAGCCGCCGTGAAGCATCCGGAGCCCGTAGCGCCCAAGGCGCCGCCGGAGCCGCGTGCTCCGGAAGCCGCCTTGCTCGCCGGGCAGGAGGAGCAGGGCTTGCAGGCGGCCATTGCGGGCGGTGATGTGCAGACCATCGCCAGGCTGGTCATCGAGGGCTCGTCGACCCGGATCCGCCAGCAGGCGGCCGAGGCCATCGACGATCCGGGGCAGATTCGCGAGCTGATCCGCAACGCGCGGGGCGGTAAGGACAAAAGCGTCTACAAGATCCTGACTCGCAAGCGGGATTCGGTCCTGGCGCAGGAGCGCGAAGTCGAACACCTGCACGCCGAAGTGGCGGCCACCGCCGCCGCCATCGAAAAGCACAGCCATCGCCCGTTCGATCCCCTGTTCACGCCCACGCTGGAACAGCTCGAGGGGCGCTGGTCGGCCGTGGCGACCCACGCAGACCCGGAGGTCGCCGAGAAAACCCGGCAGGCCATCGACCGCGCCCGGGAAGTCATCGCTCAACATTTGCGACAAATTGCCGTCGAAGCGGCCCGCCAGCTGGCCGCGGCCAACGCGGCCGCTCAGGCCCAATTGCAACGGGAGCAGGAAGAAAAGACCGCCGCGGCCGCTGCGGCTGAACGTGCCCACGTCCAGGAAGTCGAGCACCAGGCCGAAGTCGAGAAACATGAGGCCGAAGCGAAAGCCTTGCGCCAGATCGGCGGCTTGATTCGCAAGGCGCATGGCGCCCTCGCGGCCGGCAGCAGCAAGACGGCGGCCGGCCTGCGCAGAGGCATCGAAGACAAGCTGGCCCACGCACCGCATTTGCCGGCGCATCTGGCCAACCAACTGCGCCAGCTCGATGAAAAGCTGCAGGAGCTGAAGGACTGGAAGAGCTTTTCGGTCGCGCCCAAGCGCATCGAGCTGATCGAACGGATGGAGTCGCTGATCGGTGCGACGCTGCATCCCACGGCGCTCGCCGGGCACATCAAGGATCTGCAGGAACAATGGCGCACCTTGAGCAAAGGCGCCGGCGAGAATGGCGAGGCGGAGTGGCAACGTTTCCACGAAGCCGCGCAGAAGGCGTTTCAGCCATGCCGTGAATTTTTCGAAGCTCAGGATCAAGTCAAGGAAGAGAATCTGCGTCAGCGCGGTCAGCTGTTCGAGCGCCTGGCCAACTTCGAGTCGCAGCACAATTGGGAGCAGCCCGATTGGCGCAACGTGATTACAGCAGTGCGCGAAGCCAGGCAGCTCTGGCGGCAACACTCGCCCGTAGATCCCAGTGCGGCCGAACAGCTGCAGGGGCGCTTCAATGAATTGACGGCGTCTCTGCAGAATCGGATCGACGCCGAATACGCGCGCAACGTCAAAGAAAAGAAGTCGCTGATCGAGCGTGCTCGCGCGCTCGTCGGATCGCCCGAGACGCGCAAGGCCATCGATGAGGTCAAGCGGCTGCAGGAGAAATGGAAAGCCGTCGGCCCCGTGTCGCGCGACGACGATCGCAAGCTGTGGGAGGAATTCCGCAAGCAATGCGATGCGCTGTTCCAGAAGCGTCAGCAGGAGTTTGCGACCCAGAACGCAGCGTTGGATGCCAACAAGTCTCAGGCCCTCGCTCTGTGCGAGGAGATCGAGAAGATCGCGCAGCTGTCAGGCCAGGAACTGCTCGACGGTGCAAAGAAACTCCCCGAGCTGCGGGATGCCTTCGATGCCATCGAGGAATTGCCGAAAGCCGACGCGCGTCAGCTGCAGAACCGTTTCGAGCGGGCGTTCGAGCGTGGTCGCAAAGCCGTCGCTCAACAGCATGCGAGAGACGCGGAGCAGGGTTGGACGGCGCTACTCGACGGCTCGAACGCCGTGCGTGCCTATCGACTGGCCGTCGCTCGCAACGCCGACGAGGCTGAGCGCGATACGTTGAAGCAAACTGCGGAGTCCCAGCTGGCGAGCGCCGTGAAGTGGCCGAAGCGCGGCTTGGAAACGTTGAAGCACGCTCTCGCGCAGCCCGGCAGCAACGATCTCGCCGCGAACGAGCTGGCGCTGAGAACACTCTGCGTCCGTGCCGAGATCCTGACCGACACGCCAACGCCCGACGCCGATCAGACGCTACGTCGCGAGTATCAGGTGAAGCGCCTGATGCAAAGCATGGGTCAAGGCATCAAAGCCGAAGAAGGGCTCGATGCGTTGACGCTCGAATGGCTGGGTGTCGGACCCATGGAAGAGGGAACGTATGTTCAGCTGCTGGAACGCTTCAAGGCGTGCCGGAGAAAGGCGCTGTAGCGGCGCGAGCGAGCGGCTGACTTCATCGAGTCCGCAAATTCGCCGGTAGCAAATGTATGTCTAGCCCATCGGGTTGCCGGGTCGATCTATACACGACCGGACGATGTCAACCGTCGCTCGAAGCGCGGAGTTCGTAAAGGACATCAATGAGCGGCCGGGCATCGGCAGCTCGACCGTTACTCAGCTCGGGTCATCAATTCGCCACGACAGGTCTGGGCATCTGGCGCACCGATGGCACGAGCAACGGCACGCAGCGCATCGTCGCACCGAGTGCGTCCACGGCCTTGTTCGAGCCGGCGCCGCTGGCCTCGATTGGCTCCCTCGCACTGTGGGGCGCAAAGAACCCGATCGATGGAGCTGGGATTGCAAGTTACGCTCTATGGGTATCCGACGGTACGGCGGCAGGGACGTTCAAGCTGATCGAGTCCGCGCTCGGGCCGATGTCGCTGGTCGGGGAATTGCCAGCCAACGTTGTGGTGTTCAGGGTTGCTCACTCCGAGCTCTGGCGCACCGACGGCACGGTCGCGGGAACATGGCGGCTCGCATCCTTTGAACAGGATGCGACGCTCGGGATGGAGCGAGTGTCGCCGATCGTATCTACTTTGCCGCGCGAACCGCCGACGAGGGCGCCGAATTGTGGGTTACGGATGGCTGGACGATAGGGGGCGGCGCTCCTCGACTGGTGATGGACTTTACCGATCCTGCGCTCGGGAGTGCGACAATCGCGTGGATTTCCGAGCTGGAAGATGCGCTGTATATAGCCGTCGGTCGCAGCAGCACGCATGCAGGCATTTACAAGTGGACTGGAGGCGCCGACGCCCCGCAGCTCAGTACGCTGGCGGGCCACGGCAACTGGCACGCACCAATGGCACGATTGCCAGCTTCGAACAGGTCACCGATCTGGTCTCAGATCAGTTGCTGTCTGTGGGCGCAGCAGCGGGTCAGGTGACGACTCCGACGTCGATGGTCAAGTGATGCAATGGGGCGCTCGCATCGTCACGTCGCCTGCGAACGGCACCGTGACCATCGACTCGAGCGGAGTCGCCCATTACAAAGCCAATGCGGCGTTCAGCGGTTCGGACAGCTTCACGTATGTGGCTGCAGATAACGCCGGCGGCGAATCGGCGCCGGCGACGGTAACAGTGACAGTGACGGGGCAGTCGGGATCGACGCCTTCCGGGAACACGCCTCCTGGGAACACGCCTCGTAGCGGCGGCGGCGGGTCTATGGACTGGTTGCTGCTCATCGGACTTGCCATGCTGACCATGCTTGCGCAGTGCGCGTCGCGGTCAAAGGTGTAGGCGTCGCTTCAATGCGTTTCAATTGCCTGGATTGAGCAGTCCGAGCAACTCACTGAAGCGTCGCCTGTACGCCAGCAAATGCTTTTTGAACCAGAGGCTCCATACCACCCACCCTGGGACGATGAAGAGCAGGCTCGCAGCCGCGTGCAGCCAGTCGAACGGTTTGCCGCTTAGTCGGACGATGACCCAGAAGGTGAGGATCCCGGCCACGGCCATGGGCGCGTACATCAGCAACGACGTCAATCGTCCGTACCGCGAAAGCTGGTAATCCACTCGCGCCAGGTTGCGCCGGATTTCTTCTTGAATCGAATTGCCAAAGCCGCGCGCGTACAGAGCCTGACGCTTGCGGCTCGCTCGATACGCGCCGGCCGACAACAGAATCGTCCCTATGCCGATGCCCAGCGCCACGTAGTCCCACGCGCTCGGAATGACATCGCCCCAGGAAATCGCCGCGAAGAGCAGCCCGAACACGACCGCTAGCCACGCGACGCTCGTTCCCAGAGTGCCCCAGTAGACGCCCCACAAATCCCGGCCCAGCGCACGGTCCAGATCGGCCTGCTCTCCTGGAACGCCCAGCCGAAGCAGCTCGCGCCTCACACCGTAGAGCGGCGCCTTGTCCTGAGTGCGCCAGGTCTCGAGCATCTGATCAAAGTTCATCGTTCGATTCCTTCGCCAGCTGCGCGACCAGCGTCGCCTTGATGCGATTGATCTTCACGCCGACGTTGCTTTCACTGATGCCGAGGATTTGCGACATGTCGCGATAGCTGAAGCCGTCGAGCATCAGCAGTGCGAGCGAGCGGTTGACTTCATCGAGCTCCGCGATCCGCTGGTAGATCCACTCGAGCCGCGGGTCGTGACTGGCAGGTGAGACGAGCAAGCCCGTCGCAGCCTCCAGATCCTGCCGGCCCTGTCCATGTTTGCGCTCCTTGCGATTCCACGCGAGCGCCGTATTCAATGCCACTTGGTAGATCCAAGTGCTGACAGCAGCCTCGCCGCGAAACGCTTCGATGGAATGCCACACCTGCAGAGCCATCTGCTGAAAAAGATCCTCGCGATCGGCGTGCGTCGCGCCGTAGGCGCGCGCCACCTTGAACAGGATGGCCTGGTGCGCCTCCATCCACTCCTCGAATATCCGATCGCGTTCGGCTTTCAGCATCTGTCTCCTTTGCACTATTAGTAGCAGGCAGGGCTGATTTTCTTACATGCCTATGGATCGTTCTGGATAGTTTACAAAGCCATATGCGCTCCCATGAGCGCATGGCGTTTCGAGGATTCCCGATCTAGAATCGCTGCGAATCTTGAGCACGGAGTAAGCGATGAGCGATGTACCTGTAGCGAGCGTGGATGCATTTATCGGTCATATCTTGCGCGGTCTGTCGCCCGTGCAACAAACGTTGATGCTTCGTCTGCTGGATGCAACAGACACCGCTCAAAGAAACACGATCGTTCAAAACGCCAACCCCGGCGATCTGGGCGAGCTGTTCCAGCGCAACTTCGTCGGCAGGGACATCGACAATCCCAACAAGCTCAATGTGCAGATTCAGAACATGCTGCTGGCATGGCGCCAGCGAAATCCGCAGTGGCAGGCGGCGACGAGCTGATCCAGAACTTTCCAGCCGAAAAGACATCCCGTCCCGGGTTGAGCTTCCGTTGATGCCGGTTGGCGCGCGCTGAGGGAGCAGGGCGTCCGAATATTTGTTCGGCCGCCGAGCGATCCTTTAGACTAGCGCTAACAATCACAATTCAAAGTTCAGCGGGACACGCATGGCAGCGAATGCAGGTCGTCATGGGACGATGGTCGTCTTGTGCATGGGATTCATGTTGTCCGCTTGCGGTGGCGGAGGCGGCGGTGACAGTGGTGGTGGGGGCGGCGGAGGCGGCTCTTCGGGGAATCAAGGTCAGTTTACGATCTCGCCGGCTTCGCTGACATTTTCGGCCACCTCCATCGAAAGCGGCGCCTTGCCGCCGATGACGATTACCGGCACGGTCAGCGGCGTCTCGCCACAAACGCTGTACATCAATGCGCGCGTTTCGGGCCCTGCCGTCAGCTCGGTCGGCAATATCGCCATCTCCGGGCCGACCTCCGGCACGGCCCAGGTCTATCCCGTTGCTCCCATGACTCTTGGCGGCCCCGGAAGTTACAGCAGCGTCATCACCGTGACCGCCTGCACCACGAGCATCGCATGCACTTCAGGCATCATCGGCACGCCCCAGACCATCAACGTCACATACACCATCGACGGTGTGACCGCGTCGCCGGGCAGGCTCAACTACCAGGTCGGCGATACGATTGCGTCAGGCGATCTGGTCCGCACTTTCGACGTCACGGGCTATCCTGCGCAGGATTGGGTCCTGCCGACCTCGCCCTGGATCGCTTTCGATCCGCCAAGGGGTAATACGGGCGCCACGACCCGAGTCACTGCAACGCTGCTGCCTGAGGTTTACGACTCGTATGAGAGTGGCGCTCATTTCCTGAACTTCAGCTTGGTGCCTACCCGCGGCGTTGCTACCTACCTTGGCGTGACCGTCGACATCAGCCGCATACGCGTGGATTACGTCGCGCCGTACGTGGCGCTCGCCGGAACTCAGAACGATGTAATCATCCGCGGCACAAACCTGAGGCGATATCCCATCACCGGGGTCCGTTTCGGTGGAATAGACGCGGTTTCCTATACCGTCGTCAACGATACGGAGATTCGGGCGCGTCATCCCATTTTGACCGAGGGCAACTACGAGGTCAGCCTCGTCAATGGCCAGCCGGCACGCACCCGGGCGGCGCTGCGGGTCGTCGCTCCAGACAACTATTCGTCCGCCGTGCTCGACTATCCCAGCTCCACCGTCGACGCGGCGGTTTGCCTGGCTCACGATCCCGAGCGCGACTTCCTGTTCGTTGGAGTCCGCGACGCTGACTCGTCGCAGGTGTTACGTTACTCATTGTCCGGAGGCGGCTCTGTTCCGACAGCCGTCTCGGTTCCCAACATAGGTGCATGCGCATTGACGACCGACGGTCGGCGCATCGTTGTCGCCACCCACGAAGCACTGGTCGGAAACACGAACGGAATGTTTGCTTTTTCCGAGCTGGATCCCACGACGCTGAATAGCGAGCTGAACATGCCGACACGTGGATCGGCAATGGAAGCCATTGCAATGGCGGCCGCGAACAATGGCCAGCTCATCTTCTCCACGAGCCTCGACTCCGTGCAGTCGTATCCTCAACTCCGGCCCGGCTTTCGTACGTTCACGCCTTCCTATCCAGTTCACGCCGGCAACGTGGCCGCTAGCCGCGACGGTTCGGTCGTACTGGTGGGAAGCGCGAACTCTGGTCCTTTGAAATATGACGCCAGCACCGATCAGCTGACTCGTCTTACTTCTCCTGCTTCGGCTGCCGCCGTTGACCTGGATCGTACCGGCGAGCGCGCATTGTTCGACCACAGGCACGTGTATTCGCGGGACTTCCAGCTATTGGGCTCGCTACCCCAGACGACCCGAGCCGCGGCGCTCTCGCCCAGCGGCCAGCGGGCGTATGCGTATGACCAGAACGGCACGGTCCGCACCTTCAACTTGACCGCGGTCTCCGGTGGAGCGTTTACCGAAGTGCTGCCTGCCATCACGGTGGGTCAAAGGCCTGGGGCCGATGCGACCAAGCTGCAGATATTGGTGAGCCACGACGAGCAGGCAGTATTCATCGCGGGCAACGAGCGAGCGCTGGTGATTCCGCTGCCGTGAGGGGACATGACGATCATTGGTTTGATTCGACATGGCGGCATGTGGCTGCTGGCTGCCGCGGGCGTCGCCAGGTTTGAGTTTGAGAGGGCGCTGAGCCATCACGACAGGCGTGGCCGCGGCGGCGATGCGGGGAGGGCCGTGTATTGGGCCCGCCGCGCGGTCGCGCATGGATCGGCTGAGGCGCGGCGGCTTCTGGCCGCCTTCCACAGTGTGGGTTACGGTGTCGAGAAGAACGCCGTCGAAGCGGCTCGTCTGTATCAAGAGGGTGCCAATGCCGGTGATGCGGCGAGTCACTTTTCGCTTGCGTTGTGCTATCGCGACGGTGCAGGCGTGGAGCGATCGCTCGAGCGGACGTTCGAGCATTGGTTGCAGGCGGCGGAAGGGGGACATGTCGAGGCGCAGGCGGCGGTCGCGCAGTGTCTATTCACGGGGCAGGGCACCGAAGCTGATCTGGAAATGGCGGCCGGGTGGGCGAGGCTTGCGCTGAAGAACGATGCAGCCGATGCCGCCGAACTGGTTGCGCGCATCGAGGCTGCATTGCGACGGGAATATCACTCCGCCAAGGCTGTATAGGACACGCCTGCTCGCAGTCCGCATGACAGGTCGCCGCGACTGGGCTGCGCGTTTCTGAAATTCAGAGGAACCGTTTCCGACGGGAGTGATGTGCAAGGCAGGCCTCCGAGACAAGCGGGCCTCACATCGAAGTGGAGATGAGGCTCGGTGCTGTTGCCCGTGTGTCCGCTCCATCCGATCAATGCTCCCTGGGCGACGGACTCACCCACCTCGACCACGGCTCCCATGTTCGTCAAGTGTGCATAGGCGGCGACCGTATTATCTTCATGACGCACGAACACCCAGTTCTCGTGCCCGGGCGTGTTGTCGCCATCCACGTAGTTCTCGATCACGCCGATCACGACACCGGCGCGAATGGCCAGAATGTCTGTTCCGATAGGCATCGGCACATCGATCGCATACCGCATCAGGGTCGTCTCGCGTGCGGCGTGGGGCCTTGCCACGTATTTATGGCCGACGTGCCAAGGCAGTATGTAAGGAGAGGACTCTGCCGCAGGGAAGACGGAACAATCGTAAGACTTTTCATCCTCGCCGTCCTTGCATGCGCCCAACAGGCACCCGCTGACGACCAACGAGCAGAGGCGCAACGAACGCTTTCCATGCATCACTTCTTCTCCCTGCCGAAGTCATAGTTGAAGCTTGCAGCAACTACGAATCAGACGCCCTGACGGGCTGCGCACAACCCGTCAGCTATCGCGCGCAGCTCGTTCTTTTGCTCGGTCTCCATGAGACCTGTTGCGGTGAGCTGTCGTGGCTAGGGCACCGGCTGCACCACAAAATGATCCTCGCCGAGCAGGAACAGCGTTCGGCTGTCGAGGCTGATCCGCAGCTGTGTGCCGCCCGGATAGTCCGAGGCGGGAATGGTGATTGGCGGCGTCAGCTCCGGCAGCACCGGTTGCGACACACGTGCATCGAATATACGGATGGTGCCTGTGGGATTGCTGCCCGTACCGTATCGGAAGACGTAGACGCGCTCGCCGTCCGGCGACAGAACATCGCCGAGCAGACTACCGCCGCCTAATCGCAACTCGCCGAACACCGAGAAGTCATCGTTACGCACGTACGGACCGGACAGCGATTTGGTCGCGTGTCGATCCATGCTGCCGGGCGAGTAGTACTGGAATGCGTTGGTTGTGTTCAGAGTGCCGGTCGCCGAATCGTAGTACGACAGGGGGATGTCGAATGAATTGGTGGCCGCGCCCATCGTCGCGCGGCTGCCGTCGGGACTCATGTTGATGCCGTTATAGCCCGTCATGCCCGGCAAGGTGGTGAAGGTGTCGTCCAGCAACGAGTACACGCGTGCCGAATCCCGAATGATGACTTTGCCGTCGTTGGCGACGGCGAGCTGGCTCGTTGTAACAGAATTGAAGTTCGGCACGGCGACGCTGCTGGTCGACACCAGTGTCACGGGATCTGCGCGATGCAAGCGGCCCGACGATAGCACCAACAGCTCGCGCCCATCCGGACTCATGGCGATATCGACGAGTTCTGGATAGGGGAGCGTGGTCGCGCTCCAGGTGCCGCTGCCGGAGAGGTATTGATATCTCGTTACAATGTTCACGGGCCGGGTGATCGAGGTGATGACGGCGTCGCGCTCTGCGTCGTAGATGACGTGTTGGCTGGGAATGCCGCCGCCATCCCTGGCCAGCGCAAAGTACGGATAGTTGGGATGATCGCGCACGACCAGTTCTGCCTGCGAGCGGTCCAGGCCGAGATTGTTGTCGATAATTATTGCCGGCCGCTCGCCATCGGCGAGACCGGCGGGCGGAACCGCGCGGATCTCGGTATTGCTGCGCACGTTGACGGAAGCGGCAGGCGCGTTACCAAACATCACTTGCGGCAGATTGGCTTGCCTGAATCCGGAACCGCGAATGACGACTTCCTTCTGTTCATTGGTGTATGCGACATACGGTGCAACGAAGTCGACCGTCGGCAGATCGAGGTTCAGCGTGACCGCATAGGTGCTGCTTGCGTTGGGCACGCCGGTGCCGGTGAAGTTGAAAGTCACGACCGCCGCGAGCTGGCCGTTCCGCAGATCTTCCAGCTCGGAAGGCACTAAAGCCAGAATCGCCTGGCCGCCGGAAGTGCCGCTGCCGGTCACCGTAAGCCACGGCACCGAGGAAGTGGCGGTCCAGTTCAGGGCGGCGCCCGTAGCATCGGTGGTAACGGTCCTTTGCAGAAACGAGTTTGCCGAGGTGGAAGCCGCGTTGATCGTGAAAGCCGAAGTCGTCGGCTGCAGGATCAACGAAGACGCGGTGAGCGTGTAGGTCACCGGCAGGGTAATGCTCGATCCGGTTGCCGGCGTCAGCACGACGGAGGCTGCGAACGTTCCTGGTCCGAGGTTGGTCGCGTTCGGTTGCAGTGTCAGAACCCCTGGCGCGTTGCCGCCGCTCGCGTTTAGCCAGCCCGAGCCATTAGCTCCATACGTAACGGCAATGGAATAGGTGGTGGATGCGAGCGCAGCGGTGACATTCAGATCTTGCGCGGGCGGCGGCAGGTTTTGTCCCGTGGCCGCGCTGAAGCTGACGTTGCTCGCAGCCAAGCCGAGATTGCTCGCGACGTTATATGTAACGAGCATAGTTGCGGAGAGACTGCCCGCCGTGAATCGCACGACCGCGCTGTAGTTGCCTGGAGCAAGGTTCGATGCACCGACTAACGTCGCTGTCGGCGTCGTTGACGCTGCATTGGCTAGGGTCACGGTCAGCCAATCACTACCGGTGTTGTAGGTCACGCTCGCAGTCAGGGCGCCGTTGCCGGATGCATTGCGCACATTCACCGTGGCCGGTTGCGATGGCGTCCCTTCAACGGCGGACAAAGCGACGCTGGCCTGTTCGACGGCGATTCCCACGACGTTGTAGGTCACCGAGATCGTGCGGGGACTGCCGGAAATTTCGCGAGCGCAGTTAGAGTCCAGGCAGGCGCGCACCGTGACCGTATCGGTGAACGTTCCGAGACCGATGGCTTGCGGCCGCTTCGGAAAGATCGTCAGCTCGCCGCTGGTGCTTCCCGTGACGCTTACCGAGGCGGTCGCGATGGCCGTGTCGGTATGAAGGACGTACAGATAGACGTTACTCTGAACGCCGGTGATCGAGCCGGTGATGGTCTGCGGTGCAGGCGTCACGCCATTCAGAGGAGCCGTGAACGTCACGCTCGTCGAGGCGATGCTGAAATTGCCATTAGACCCGCCGCCACCACCACCGCCGCCGCCGCTGCACGCAGAAATGCAGCCGAACGCAATGAACACGCCAAGCAGGCGTAATGCACGCATGAAATTGTCCTTTACGCATGGCGCCGAGCTGCGCGCATACGTCACCGCTGTACTTATATTACTTGTGTGCTAACCCTTGCAGCGGCCGCCCACCTTGCCGGTATTCTGCGGAATCTGTTGCAGGGCGTCGAGCATAGGATGAGACCGAACATTACGCGTGGTCAATCCCGATCTGGACAGCGGAGTCAGGGAACTCGCGCCGACACAATCCCGCCCGGCCCCGGAACAGCAAGGCCGCCGCTGCTCGATCAAATCTCAATTGGGTGCCGACGTCCACATTCAGCCCGCGAGCTGAATCAGCAACCTCCGCGAATGTCCTGCGGGTCCTCCAAAGTCGATTGACAGGATCACTCAAAGTGGATCATCATTTCGACAATCCTCGAATGGTCGGATAGTCATGAGATCACCTGAAGCCGTCGCCGCACTTGCCGCCCTGGCGCACGAGCATCGCTTGGCGGTCTATCGAATGTTGGTGGAAGCCGGACCCGAGGGTTTGGCAGCGGGAGAGATAGCGGCACGGCTGAAGCTGGCGCCGTCATCGCTGACCTTTCATCTTCAATCGCTGCAACGAGCCGGATTGATCTCGCAGCAGCGCATGAGCCGTCAGCTCATCTACGCGGCCGACTTCGGCACGATGAATGATCTTGTCGGCTATCTCACCGAAAACTGCTGCGTTGGCAGCGCATCGGCCGATTGCGGCTCGAAATGCGCGCCAGCGCCGGTCGGACGCCAAGCCACTACACGCAAGACTCGGAGAACAGCATGAAACGCCTTCACGTCCATGTCAGCGTCAACGATATCGAAGATTCCATCCGCTTCTATCGAGCCCTGTTCGCTGCTGAACCTGCGGTTGTAAAGAACGATTACGCCAAATGGATGCTCGAGGATCCGCGCGTGAACTTCGCGATCAGCAAGCGGCGCTCCGAGCCGGGCATTCGGCACCTTGGCATCCAGGTCGAGAACAAGCCGGAACTGGCCGAGGTCTACGAACGCCTGCAGCAAGCTGAAGGTCCGATCCGCGAGGACGGCGCGACGACGTGTTGTTACGCTCAGAGTGAAAAGAGCTGGATCGCCGACCCGCAAGGCATTCAGTGGGAAACGTTTCTCACAACGGGCGAAAGCACAGAGTACGGTGGCGGTGAGCAAACGCACGCGGCAGCGCCTGGCGCCTGCTGTGAGCCAAGGTCCGTTGTGCAATCGAAGTCTGCGCAGAAGTGCTGCGCATGACGACGACACAGGTCCGAACAGCGACGCTAAACGATTCGACGCGAATCATCGCGCTGTTGCAGGCGAATAGCTTGCCGACGTCGGACCTCGCCGAGTGCCGTCCTGAGTTCGTCGTCATCGAAGATGGCGACGAGCTCATCGGGACAGGTGGTGTGCAGGTTTTTGGAGATGCGGCGCTCGTCCGTTCCGTGGCGATTGCCAAGGGTCGCCAGAATGGCGGTCTCGGTAGCTCGTTGCTCGACGCGCTTGAACGTCATGCGTCAGCGCTTGGCATTCGCGAGTTGGTACTGCTCACGCAGACCGCCGAGCAATTCTTTACTCGTCACGGTTACACCCGCGTCGAACGTGCAAGCGTACCGAGGCTGATTCAGGCAACCGCCGAGTTTCGCTCGCTGTGTCCTGCGTCTGCCGTATGTATGTCGAAGCGACTGACGTGAGCCATGAGCAAGCATTCGTACAGCGTGCTTATCCTGTGCACGGGTAACTCGGCGCGCAGCATTCTGGCGGAAGCACTGGTCAATCGTTGGGGCGCGGGCCAGTTCCGCGGCTTCAGTGCCGGAAGTTATCCCAAGGGGGCCGTGCATCCGCTGGTGCTCGAGCTGCTGGAGCGCCTGGAGTTTCCGACCGCTGACTTGCGTAGCAAAAGCCGGGATGAATTCGCCGGGCCGGGCGCTCCGACGCTCGATTTCATATTCACGGTTTGCGACAACGCGGCTGGCGAGGTCTGCCCGGTATGGCTCGGACATCCGATGACCGCGCATTGGGGCATCACTGACCCCGCTGCCGTCGAGGGAAGCGACGCTGACAAGCGCAGCGCCTTCCGTGAAGCCTTCGATGCGCTGGAAAAGAGAATCAAGGCATTCGTCGCTCTTCCAATTGCTTCGCTGGATCAACAAACGCTCAAGCATCGACTCAACGAAATCGGGCATCTATGAATGCAGCGCTGCCTCACCGACTTGCGGCCGAGGCATGCGGCGGCATTCTCCTGGCGGCTACGGTCGTCGGCTCTGGAATCATGGGCGCGCAATTGGCGGCGGGAAATTCCGGCGTTGCGCTCTTGGCGAACACGGGCGCGACGGTTGCAATTCTTGTCGTGCTGATCTCGCTATTCGCTCGGGTGAGCGGCGCTCACTTCAATCCAGCGGTGACGCTGGTCATGGCGCTACTTCGAAGAATGACGTGGGCCGCCGCGCTCGCTTACGTTCCTGTTCAGGTTGCGGGTTGCTGCGTCGGCGCGATGCTCGCGCATGCGATGTTCGATCTACCGCTGCTGCAGATATCTACACACATCCGCAGTGGTCCAGCGCAATTCGCATCCGAGATTGTCGCAACGTGCGGCTTGCTGCTCGTCGTGCTCGGCCATCGACGCGAGCGTGACGCTCCCTGGCTCGTTGCCTTGTGGATTGGCGCAGCGTACTGGTTTACTGCATCCACATCGTTCGCGAATCCAGCGATCACTGTCGCTAGAGCACTTACCGACACCTTCGCCGGCATACGTCCGGCCGATGCGCCAGCATTCATTGCGGCCCAGCTGATCGGCGCAACGATTGCGACAGGTCTCTCATGGTTGCTATTCGAACGGACGAAGCGCCGAGCGCGGCCGAGCCGGCGGGGCTCCGTCAAGCCGAGTTGCGCTCCGGCGATGCCCGCAACAGTCGATTGATTTTGAATGCAGGGCTGGCGGAACATATCGGCTCCGCCATTCGACTGCGGGCCCAAGGTCTCTTGGAGGAACTTGCATGGATGTATTGGACGAGTTAATCCGCCCCGCAACTCTCGATGACGCCGGACAGATCGCAGAGATCTACAACCACTACGTGCTGACGAGCACGATCACCTTCGAAGAGGAACCGGTATCGGCTCCTGAAATGGCGCAGCGAATTGCCGACATTCAAGCTACTTCGCTGCCTTGGTTCGTAGCCACGCGCGACCATCGAGTCACTGGCTTTGCTTACGCGCACAAGTGGAAGGTGCGCGCTGCTTATAGGCACTCCACGGAAGTGACGGTCTACGTGCGCTCCGGGCTCGACAATTCCGGAACTGGGTCGCGGTTGTACGCGCAGTTGTTTGCCGCGCTGAAGGCAGTTGGGGCACATGCTGTTATTGGCGGAGTCGCGCTGCCGAACGAGGCGAGTCTGCGGCTGCACCAGAAGTTTGGCTTCGAGAAGGTCGCCCATTTCAAGGAAGTTGGTTTCAAGTTCAACCGGTGGGTCGATGTTACTTACTGGCAACTGACCCTGTAGTTTTCTCGGGTCCCTATCGCGACCTGCTGACCTCTTCTGATCGGCGCGACGCTTGCGACAGGTCTCGCATGGCTGCTATTCGAGTGGACGTTGAAGCGCGGAGCGCCGCCGGGTCGGCGGGGCTCCGCCAAGCCGAGCCTCGCTCCGGCGATATCTGCGTCAGTCGAATGAGGGTTGCTGCAGCTTCCTCCGACGATCCGGCCCTTCCGTTCGCGTACCAGCTGGGACAGTGATCGAGGGCGCGCATTCGGCACCCCGACGTCCGCAAGATCGTCACCGACGAACCGGCACTGGCGGGCGGCCCGCTCTTGTGCCGAACGCTAGGTGTAGCCGGAGGTGTAGCTGGATCGAGAAATCGACCGGTTTTCGAAGCTCGAAGGAGTGGCGCGAAGGAGCGCTAAGAGCTGAAATTCGAGGGGTTTTGTGATTGGTCGGGACGGCGAGATTCGAACTCGCGACCCCTTGCACCCCATGAACTTTCTCGCTTCGTGAGAGTGCCCAAATGTTCCTAACTCAAAACGACGTAAGTGTCCGCTTCTGCCGTGTTTTCTAGGCTTTCCGCTACTCCATTGCTGGGAGCATTGCGGAAGGGCCAAGAACGAATCAGACTGTACCCCTCGCTGTACCCCGGCGCAATACGCGCAGATGGGTCGCGACACCATCGCGAGAAGCATGTCCGCCCCGGTCGTTTGCATTCACAACGGGGTACGCGGGGTACAGACGTGGCACTCACAACGACCCAGATCAAGGCGCTGAAACCAAAAGCCAGGCGATACGATGTTTCCATTCCATGCGAGGACGCAGAGGGCAATCCAGTCCCCGGCGGCCAACTGCGCATCTACCCGAACGGCCGCAAGGTCTTCCGTGACCGCAACAACGGTGATCCGATCACGATTGGTCCGTTCCCGGCGATTACTCTCTCGACGTTTCACGAGCGCCTGAAAGAGAACCACAAGCTCCGAGGGCGCGGCATTGATCCCAAGGAACACCAGAAGCAGCAGAAGATCGCGACGGACAGAGCAAAGGCAGCGGCCGCCGCCGCGCTGACCGTCGAGCAACTCGCTGCCGAGTTCGTCGCCGAGTACGTCCGCAAACGGCACAAAGATCCCGGGCAATGCGAAAGGTTGTTGAACGCGGAGATCCTGGGTACCGAGGCCAAGCCGAAATGGCGCTACCGCAAAGTCAGTGAATTAACCTTGCGCGATGCGGTACTGCTCACACGCGCGATCGATGAGCGGGCGCCGGCGGTGGCCAACGACACGGTCTCGTTGATCAAGAAGCTCTGGCGTTTCGGCGCAAGCCAAGGACACGATATCGATGCGAAAAAGATGGCGGACCTTGAGAAGCAGAATCCCGAGGAGCCGCGAGAGCGCGCCCTCGATGTAGACGAGATTCGCAAGCTCTGGACGAGCCTCGATGAGCTCCGCTCTACACAGCCAGGCGGAACACTGAAGAAAGGCCGCGAGGATCGCCGTGGAACACGCGAGGAACCGCGCCTGTCCCGCGCCGTCGCGATCGGATTGAAACTGCTGCTGGTCACGGCACAGCGTCGCGGGGAATTGCTCAAAGCGCGGTGGAGCGACATCGATCTGGACAAAAAGCTGTGGACCATCCCCGAAGCGCATCTGAAAACCGCGAAGAAGCGCCGCAAGAAAGCGGACAGTGCCGAGGATGAGAATCGGCGAGAGAAAGCACACAGAGTGCCGCTGTCCGAGCTGGCGATCAAACTACTACAGGAACTCAAGGACGAGCAGGCCAAACAGAACCGCGATTCGGCCTATGTCTTTCCTACCGCACACAGCAAGAGACTCGGCGATGCTTCGATGGAAGAAAAGTCGCTGACGAGGGCGGCTGCCCGCAACCAATGCGGACTTGAGCACTGGACGCCGCATGATCTGCGCCGGACCGCTGCCACCCATATGAACCGCCTCGGCATCAACTTCATCTGGGTGGAAAAGGTGCTCAATCACAAGTTGCAAGGAATGCTTAAGGTCTACAACAAACACCCCTACGAGGACGAGAAGCGCGCGGCGCTGGATCAGTGGGCCTCGGAACTACAGCGAATTGTCGCTGGAGAGTCGAACGTCGTGGCGCTGGGGGAAAGGCAAGCCGCGAAGCAGACGGCTGCTTGAAGCAAACTCCAAGGACAGCTGCAATCAACAATGCGGGTGCGGCCTATTCCGTATTGTTGCTCGCGCTTACCTGATGAGTACGGTCACAGTCGGCACACCCTCAACAGTGCTGGAGCAAACATGCCGACGCAATCCCGACGCCCGACACCGGAACAGATCGCCGAAGAACTTGATGGACTGGTCGAGACCCGCGACGTAGAGCGCGCGACCTGTTACACCCGCCGATGGATTTCAGTGCTGATCGCGCGCGGGTGCTTTCCGCCTCCGGATGTGCGAGGCCGCCGGGGATCTGCGCATCGATGGCGTAGATCCACAATCCGTCGATATCTCGATTCCCTCTCGCAACCCGCGCGTTGAAGAGACCCAGCGGGCTCCCTTGCCGCCCCTTAAAGATCGAGCAAGAACGAACTGTAGAACACAAAACCATTGGCTCCGACCTGCGTGGGCAGGCTCAGACATCGACCAGATTCGCAAGCTTTGGACTAGCCTCGATGAGCTCCGCTCCACGCAGCCAGGCGGAACGTTGAAGGGAGGCCGCGAGGATCGCCGCGGCACACGCGAGGAACCGCACCTTCCCCGCGTGAAGCGGGCGTTGCGCCAGTAGCTCCTGCCCGGCTCTACGCCAAATTTCCTTCGATCCCCGCGCTTACCTTACATTTCGTTCGAGAAGGGGTACACCGCAGTACCCCGAACCCTGATCGGACTATGCGAGTTCTCGCTCATGATGCTCAGCATGGATCTCCCGGTGGTCGCGGGAGAATTGATTGCGCTGCTCGGCATCCTCTGGCACATCCTACTGCGTTATTCAGATAGGCAATGTCGCGCGCCGGAGGGAAGCTGACAACAGACGAGACCACGCATTCCCGAATGCCTGTTTCGACATCGTCCAGATGAACGAGAGGAATTAGGTCATGGCCAAGCAACCGAACATCCTAATTCTCTGGGGCGATGACATCGGCTACTGGAACATCAGCGCCTACAACCTGGGCATGATGCGATACAAGACGCCCAACATCGATCGAATCGCAAAGGAAGGAGCCCTATTTACTGACTGGTATGGGCAACAGAGTTGCACCGCCGGCCGGGCTTGCTTCATTACTGGCCAATCCGGTTTCCGCACCGGCCTGCTCAAAGTCGGTCTGCCTGGTGCGAAGGAAGGGCTGCAGGCGCGCGATGTCACCATTGCCGAGCTACTCAAGGCACAGGGCTACACAACCGCGCAGTTCGGCAAGAATCACCTGGGTGACGCGGATGAGACACTACCCACGGCTCACGGCTTCGATGAGTTCTTCGGCTCGCTCTATCATCTCAACGCAGAGGAAGAGTTCGAGAACCCCGACTACTTCAAGGATCCTGCGCTGATCAGGAAATATCAGACACGCGGCGTGCTCCACTGCTGGGCGAATCCGGACGGTACACAGAAAATTGAAGGCACCGGCCCGCTTGGCAGGAAGCGCATGCAGACCATCGACGACGAAGTCACCAATGCCACGCTCGACTATCTGGAGAAGGCAAAGAAAGCCGACCAGCCGTTCTTCGTCTGGTGGAACTCCACGCGCATGCACGTCAACACGCACCTGAAGCCTGAGAGCGAAGGCAAAACGGGGCTTGGCGTATATCCGGACGGAATGATCGAGCACGACGCCCACGTTGGGCAGATCCTCGATAAGCTCAAGGAACTCGGTCTCGAGGACAACACCATCGTCATGTACTCCACCGACAACGGTGCAGAGTCTTGTACGTGGCCCGATGGCGGAACCACACCGTTCCGTGGAGAGAAGAACGAGAATTGGGAAGGTGGATACCGTGTGCCCTGCATGATCCGTTGGCCTGGAGTCATCCAGCCGGGCAGCATCAACAACGAACTCTTCTCTCACGAGGACATGCTGCCGACGCTCTTGGCGGCCGCCGGCGTGCCAGATGTGAAGGAGCAGTTGCTCAAGGGCATGAAGGTCGGCAAGGAGACCTTCAAAGTCCATCTGGACGGCTACAACATCACCGACGCGGTTGCCGGGAAGGGATCAAATCCGCGCAAGGAATTCTTCTACTGGAACGACGATGGCTCGCTGGTCGGGTTGCGGTACGGCGACTGGAAGATCGTCTTTCAGGAGCAGCGCGCCCATGGTCTCGATGTTTGGCAGGAGCCCTTCGTGCCGCTGCGTTTGCCCAAGATCATCAACTTGCGCTCCGACCCGTTCGAGCGCGCTGAAGAAGTTGGCATCGGCTACAGCAAATGGAGAGTCGACCGCTTGTTCCTGCTCGTGCCGGCGCAAGAGTATGTCGGGGAGTTCCTCGCGACGTTCAAGGAGTTTCCACCGAGTCAGAAGGTCGGCAGCTTTTCGCTCGATCAGGTGCTGGACAAGCTCACGGCGGCAAGCACCAGCGGGAAGTAACGGGTGAGGGGGCTCGAACGGCGAAGACGTGTTGCCGGGCCGACGCTCAACCATTGGTTCCGTCGTCGCGGCCCATTCACGATCGCATTGAGTGCACGCCTGATCGCCGTCCTGTCTCCCACGACATTACTTCAACACGTAGCCGCGCCCCTCCAGACAGGCGGCATTCGCACGGTTGTAGGTTGCAAGCTGCTCTTGCCTTTTGGCTTCCGTCGCCTGGTCTGCCGCCTTTTGTTCCGCAGCGGCCTGTTCCTGCTGCTCAGCCGCCTTTTCCTGCTTCTCTTTGCTTTCGCGACGTGCGCGTCCGCCTGCGGCGACCGCACCAACCGTCGCACCCACTGCGGCACCCTTATCCGCATCGTTGTCGGCAATCTCACCGACTGCCGCTCCCGCTACGGCGCCCCGCGCAGCGCCACGCACGCGCTCCCCTTGTGGTCCCTTTGAATCAGCGTCCGGCTGCGCGGCAGGCGTCGGTGGAGCGGAAGCTGCTGGAGCCGCGGCCAGGACAGCCGGGTCCACGCCCGTCGTCTGCTTCGCCCACGCGGCACATTCGCCAGTGTCTTTCTGTTGTTGTTCAGCGGTTTGTTTCTTCGCGGGATACACGATCGGGGTCTGAGCAATTGCGCACGTCGTGGCAATCGTCAGGCCGAATGAGACGGCAAGAAGTCGATGACGCGCGCGCATGGAGCACCTCCGCAATCAGAAGATTGCCTTGAGCAGTTCGCTTAAGCGGCCGATGCTCGGAGCTTGAGCCGAGCGCATAGGCAGCGCCTATCAGGTTTTCGCATCCCCGCTCGGGCGAGACTGCGTCACGATGCAACCCGATCAGGCGCCGCGCGTACCGCCGGTCCTGTGTAGCGAGAAATTAGTAGCCAACAATGCGGGTAGGACTTTTCTGCATTGTTGTTCGCGCTCGGCCGGCCTACCGGCACTGTCTGCGCACCTCATAGCGGTGCAACAGACATGCCGACGTATTCCCGACGACCGACCCCGGAGCAGATCGCCGACGAGTTGGATGGACTGGTGGAGACGCGCGACGTAGAGCGCGCGACCGGTTACAGCCGCCGATGGATATCGGAGCTGATCGCGCGGGGACGCTTTCCGCCGCCGGACGTGCCAGGTTGTCTGGGTTCTGCACATCGATGGCGCAGATCCACAATCCGTCGATATCTTGACTCAATCTCGCAATGCCCGCGGTCGCCGACTTGACGGGCTAACGAGCTTTTGTCGGGGCTCCGCCAATCCGATTCCGTCTCCGGTGATGCCTGCAACAGTCGATTGACTGTTGCTGCACCTTCTTCCGATGCTTCGCGGGCCGTCACTGCACGCCGCAGTGACGGCCCTCGAAACTGCAGCAAAAATATGGTCGCGCGCCGTATCGTATTTAATGTCGCTCACATGATAGCCACCGGGCAGACTCGCTCGCGACTGATCTGCCGGCGGAGACAATCACCGGCAACCGGCGCCGGGGCATAAGCGCCACATCATGCGAGCACCAAGCCTGCTGATGCCGTACCCAATCGGTCGCCCCACCTAGACGCGACAAGCTCACTCGCGCGTCGTCCTCCCCCAAGGAGGTTGAGCCGCTTTGGTCACGCACCGCCGAGCACGTCATCGTGCGTCGTCACTCTCTGCGCCGATCGCAGCCGCATGGCTGCGATCGGTGCTCCGTTCTTCAACCACTTCCACATAGGAGGCAACTTATCCACGTAGATCCGCATCGTCTTCCACCTTTGCAAAACCTCCGCCCGAGCTTTCAACAGAAGGCACGGCGGAAGCCTCAGCCGAGGCAACAGGCTCCGCTGAGCGCCTGGCCCTTGCCCCTTCGGGGGATCTCGCTTGACGCGAGTTGGCATTAACACTGACCGAGCGGTCACCTCAGCAATAGGTTGTTTAGTGGAATTTGGATTAACGGCATTTGGAGGAAGACGATGAATAATTTGGCTCATACGTTGCGTCAGCTTTGCGACCGGAATCGAGATGGCAGCCATGCTACGCAAGGCGATCGACGGGATTGTTTGAAACTGATGGCTCGACAACTGAAGGAGGCCGGCTTCCGGCAATTGAAAGCCACATCGTTGAACGGCAAGCATGTAGACGCGCTGCTTGGACGTTGGCGGAATGATGGACTGTCGGCGGGAACGATCAAGAACAGGATGGCGCATCTGCGCTGGTGGGCTGAGAAGATCGGCAGGAAGGGGCTGATAGCGTCCAGCAACATCCAGCTTGATATTCCAAAACGAGTGTTTGTGACAAATGTAAGCAAGGCGGCCGAGGTTCAAGGCAAGTTGGGCAGGGTCAGCGATCCGTATGTTCGCGCCAGCTTAGAATTGCAAAGAGTGTTCGGATTGCGCCGTGAAGAGAGCATCAAGTTCCAGCCGCACTATGCCGATCAAGGCGACCACCTGAAAATAAAAGGATCGTGGACGAAAGGTGGTCGTGAGCGCGTTATTCCAATCATCTCATCGGAACAGCGGGCGGCCCTCGATTTCGCACACAAACTCGTGGGCGAGCGCTCTTTGATTCCTGCCGACAAAACGTACATCGAGCAACGTCACGTTTACGACCGCCAATGCAAGATGGCGGAATTGAAGCGCATGCATGGATTGCGGCACGCGTACGCCCAACTGCGTTACGAAGCTCTGACGGGCTGGAAACCCCCGGCAGCCGGCGGGCCATCGACGCAGTCTTTGACTGTCTCTCAGCGCCTTGCAGATTTCGAAGCTCGCCTGATAATCAGCCGGGAGCTTGGGCACGAGCGGATAGAGATCACCAAGGTCTACCTTGGAAGTTAGCGGACTTTGCTGGCTGTCGTTGTCTTGGTGTTGACACTGTCAACACCTTTGCCGGTCGCGCCGGAGCCGCGAGGGGTTTGCAGGAGGTGGATGCGTTGATGCGTGCTCCGGCGTAGCTGGGCGGGTTCACGGCGGCGCAAACCTCGGCCGCATCAAAGAGCAGGGAGGTTTGGCGCTGCCGCTTGGCATCGTTAAGGTTGCGCCAATTAAAGAGCCCGGCGCGGGGCCGGGCTCACTTCGCAGCACTGCCTTATGGATCGCTATCAGTGCTTTGTTGTATTACTGGTTTCCAGAACGTCGATGATTCGGATGACAAAGCGCTGTTGCGTCTTCGACAGTGCCTGCAACCGCTCCGCGTGTCTCATACAGCGCGGAGACAATCGCCCCTTCCGTTCGCGTACCGGCTTGGACAGGCCGACGAGGTCTCCGACCGGGGTCGAAAATACGTTCGCGAGCTTGGCAAGCACGAGCACGGAGATGCGGCGGTCGCCAAGTTCGTACGCGAACACAGCCTGCTGTGACACACCGATAGCGCGCGCAAGCTCCGCTTGAGTCATTCCTCGCGATTTCCGTAGTGTAGTGACGTATGCGCCGAGGGCTTTGAAGTATGTGCGGCTTTCCTGCTTGATCATTGCCGCGCCTCCAGTGCATCGAGCGCATCGAGTCCGTGCTCAATGAGAGGAATGATGGCGACGAGCACGTCAGCCAGGCAGTGAACCTCGACCATGTCGTGCGTTGCTGCCCGTTCCGCCACTGTCGCGACGGCGTGGGCCAATTGCATGTTTCTGATTGCCACATTGAGCGGGTCCAGACCGAGCGCCGTTGTCTGGCCCGAGGCGCGCTCGGGGCGCCTCCCGGCCTTGCCGGCGCCGCTCACTTCCCACCGGCCCGGAACTGACGCAGTTCCTCTTCTAACTGCTTGATGCGTTCAAGGCACCGCACAGCGAGCGCAGCCATGCCATCGAGAATGTCGGCGGCACGATTGAGTCGGAACATCAGCGGGCCGCGTTCGCCGCGAACGGCCTTTGCGGTGGCACGCAAAACAAGCGCAGTGGCGTGCGCTTCGGCGATGTCGGTCATGCCGTCCATGCGGCACCTCCGACGATTAGCGCCAGATCTGGGACGAGAAGGTCAGCGACTTGGAAATGGAGACGACCGCGCTCGATGCGCGGGATAATGAACACAGCCATGACACCACCTCTAACTCAGGTGAAGTTGTGGTCAGGGCCGTCGTGGTGCTCTAACACCGCGGCGGCTCGCTTCTCGAACTCAGTACTTCGCGATCAGGCGGGCACGATGACGTCGAGCGGTCGAGAGTGGCCGGCGGTGAGGCACGGAAAATCATCGGGTTGCATGAACTTTCTCCTGCTACGAGTGGATGAAGGCAGGAGCGGACGACTTTGTACCCTTAGCTGTACCCTGGAGAGATACCACCAAAAGACCGTCGTTCTAAGTCGTTGAATTGATTGGTCGGGACGGCGAGATTCGAACTCGCGACCCCTTGCACCCCATGCGCTTGAAAGCCTCTCTCGCACCCGCCTAGTTCATCACTCTTCCGAGCCACGAAAATACCGGTAAAACCAGTCTTTCAGCGGCTTCAATCCTACTCTTCCGAGCACTGCTGCGGAAGGGTCTAGAATGAAATAAACTGTAGCCGGACTGTAGCCGGACCGAACGCCTCGCATGTCGTAGGCACTGCCGGCCAGACCGACACCATGCCGGCGAAAAAGCGCTTTACCCCGACTTGGCTGAAGTCTTTGCTCGATAGCCGCCCCGCCGAGGACACAACATACAGTGAGGCCGGCCGTGTCGGGTTCATCCTCCGTCACCGCACAGGTGGCGCTCTCGTGTGGTTGGTCCGCTATCAGCGCAACGGCAAGCCCGTGTGGCTGACGCTCGGCGAATATCCCGCGATGACGCTCGATCAAGCGCACGAGGCGCATGCCGAAGTCCGCAAGCAGTTAGCGCAGGGCCTTGATCCGAAGGTCGAGCGGGAACGGCTGCGCATCGAGCACCAGCGCCAGGAGGAAGCGCGACAGCTAACGGAGGCCGTCACGGTCCGCAATGTCATCGCCGAATGGGCGTGGCACCACGCCCGTCGTCACCGCAAACGGCCGCGCGAAGCGATACGGCTGCTGCGGGTCCATCTTCTGCAGGCACCGGTGAAGGATAAACCGGCGAGCGACATCACGAAGCGCGACCTCGTGCTAATCATCGACAAGATCCTCGCGCGTGGTAGCACTGTAATGGCAAATCGGGTCCGCGACCTGACGGCCCAAGTATTCAACTTCGCAGCAATGCGTGACTTGATCCCGAGCTCGCCGGCCGCCGGCCTTCTGAAGAAGCCCGGCGGTCAGGAGCACGCAAAGGAACGCAGCCTTAACCGAGACGAGATCGGACGGTTCTGGCTCGGCCTGGACGATGCGAAGACGAAGATCTCACTGCCGATCCGGCTTGCACTGAAACTTATCCTCGTTACCGCGCAGCGCCCCGGTGAGATCGCGCAGGCGAAGTTCAACGATATTGACGTTGCCCAACGACTCTGGCGTATCGGCGACAACAAGAGCGAACGCCCGCACGTTGTCCCGCTCACCGACCTTGCGATCGAGATCATCGAGGAGTTGCGCAGACTCGCGAATGGCCGCCCATATCTGCTGCCGTCAGTGCATTCGACGCTCAAACCTGCCGAGCCAATCAGTGAGCGCGCTCTGTCGCGAGCGCTGAGAAACAATCAGGTGGACGAGAAGCTGTTCGGCTGCGAGCCATTTACGCCACACGACTTGCGCCGCACGGCCGCCACGCACATGACCACGCTCGGCATCCAGCGTTTGCACGTCGGCAAGGTTTTGAATCACAGCGAGGGTGGCGACGTCACCGCTGTCTACGATCGCTACGGATACTGGGACGAGAAGCAACGTGCTCTCGCCACATGGGAAGCGGAATTGCGTTCGATCATCGACGGCAAGCCGAGCAAGATCGTGCCGATAGCGCGAGCAAGCGGATCAGGGCAATGACCGAGCGAGCTGTCCCAAAACAATACGGTTTGGCGTCGGTCCACATTGTTACTCGCACATAGCTGATGCGTACCGGCACAGTCTGCCCACCTTCAATAGTGGTGCAGAAAACATGCCGACGCATTCCACCAGCCCGACCCCCGAGCAGATCGCCGAAGAACTGGATGGATTTATAAAGACGCGCGACGTGGAGCGGGCAACCGGTTACACCCGCCGATGGATATCGGAGCTGATTGCGCGCGGCCGATTTCCGCCGCCAGACGTGCCCGGCCGGCTGGGATCTGCGCATCGATGGCGCAGATCCACAATCCGTCGATATCTCGACTCCCTCTCAAATCCTCGTAGCCCCCTACAGTAGAGCTTCAGCCGCACATGTCGCATCCGAGGCACGACTCGAATTCGGGGCAGACTTGCGGGTTCACCGGTGAGATGTGGACGATCTTGGAGGCAATCACGCCGGTACAATCCTTTGTGCAACACGTATGGCTTGGCCCGAAGCACTCGTAGCACGCGTAGAGGTTGCTGGCATAGCAGCACCACCAGGACCATTCGCACACGCAGTTCGCAGGATTGTAGGGGCCGGTTTCACACAGACAGCAGCAGCCTATGACCGTGCAGGAGCCGCCGGCACGAGCTGTCCCCATGATTCCTGCGAGTAGCGCACCGCTCGCAGTTGCAATCGAATACAGAAATCTTCGTCGGCTCAGAGCGCCTTCCACCACCTTGATGATTGCTCGTGACATGAAACCTCCCTATCGGCGTCGGATCAAGGACGATTCGTTGTCCTCGTTATCGCGGGACTGCGTTCGACAATCGAATGAGAATTTCCGGCGCAACGATGACCCAGGACGCGGCAAGCACAGCTAGCGCCGCGCACAGCAGGGCTGCGAGAAGGTCGCTTGGGGTAAGCTCAAGCGGTGTGTTCCAATGAAGTCCGGCTCGCTGCAGGAACTGTAGCAACAACTCCGCAGCCAATAGCAGCCCCACGCGTGCAAACGTCTGAAATGAGACAGGTTCCTGCTGCGTCACTCCAAAGCACAGGCATCGGACGGGCTTGCCTCGTTTGAGCACGACTACGAGGACGCTTGCGAAGCTCAGCAGCAGCACTATGCCGCCGAAAACGCCAGACGCGAGCATCCCTCCGGTGAGATGCGACAGCGCGATGAACCCTTCCGCTAGGATTACGCCCACGGCAATTGGGGTTGCGAGCATTGTGCGCGAGATCGCGTACTCCGACAGCCCTTCCACGAACGAGACAGGGTGCGCGAGCTTGCTCAGACTCGACCACAGGAAGATCAAGCCGACCGCAAGCTGCACGGCGAGGGCGATCTGGGGAATCATCGGAGTGCTCATAGGTGAGGATGCTCTGGGGCGAGTGTCGGTTGCGGGCTCGTGACTTCGACGCCGTCCCAGTTGAGGTTGTGGGGGCTGACGGCAAAAAGTTTGAATTGAGCGGACCACAGGTGTGCGCGTCCGTTGCCTCGATCCAGATCGCGGAAACACGCATTTGCCGCCTGGACGTGAGCAACGACTCGCGTGTTGAACTGCAGAATGGCGCCGCCGTTCTTCCACAGCGACAGCGTGATGCAAGTGCGTGGCCCCTCGATTAGAAAGCGCGTGGCGATCAATCCCTCGATGTTCTTCGAGTGAGCTTTGATGCGCCGGAACGACCGGTACAGTCGCACCAGGGCCGTGATCGAGCGAACCTCGAAACGGGTGATTACACACATCACCTCGCTGTCCATCTTCCGATATCCGGTGCTTGCGGTTTGCTCCACGCTGGCTACTCCGGCGATTTCTCTGGCGGGTTCGGCGCCGGTGCTCGTTGCTCGGTTACAGGGTGGCCGATCTTCCTGACGATGCCTTTCTCATCGAACACCACGCAGTTCGGCATGGACGTGGCACGAAGCTGCTTCCGAAGGTGTGCGTCCGGCGCGATTAAGAGAGTCAAGCGCCCACCATACCTTGCGGAGAAGTCGCTGCGATCTCGGATCCAACGAGCGTCGTCAGTATCGCCCTCGCAGATGAGATACAGCCGCTCTCCCGCTTGAGTGAACAATCCCTGCACCACAGCCGCGAAGGTGTCTACACCCAGCGCGAGAACGTTCGAGCGCGCGACGAACAGCAACATCACATGCTGACCCCGCATGTCCCGATCCGTGACTAAGTGCCCTGAGTCAATTTCTTGGAGCGAAAAGCTCGGCATTCGCATGCCAAGTGAGCCCTTGCGTGGGGCATGTTCTGGCTCGACTCCATACAGCTCCTGCAGTGCTCGCGTTTCACGCAGGATGGTTCTCAACGTCAGCGCCTCAAGCGTGATGAGGGCGCTGAGTGTGACGACGCTGATGTCCATGGCGATAGTCATTGTGTGCACCACCCGTCAGTGTTGGCCAACAGCGTGCTGACTGGGAGTGGTTTCAGCTGGCAACGAGTTCGCAACCGCCCCGGAGCGCGCTGTCGCAGCGAGAGCGCCCGGAAGGAAATCCCGAAGCTCGGCGGAGTGCTCCGGATAGCGATAAGCTTCGATCTGCCATTCGCTATCGATGACGACTAATGCCGGCAGCGTTCGCAAACGGCATCGGTTGCTGATCAAGGCGCGGTTGTCATCGAGAATCGGCACGGACTTCGGCAGACTACCCAGGATTTCTCGACACCGCGTGGCGGCGCCCGAGCAGCAGATGAGTATTTCGCTCAAGCTCTCGGGAGCCAGCGACGCCAACTCCGAGACCAGGATTTTGCACGTGTCGCAGTCGACGGACAGGAACAGAAACACCGTGCGTCGGCCGCGCAATGTGGACCACTCGATCACCCCACCCGAACGCACGTCGACCGTGGTAAAGCGAGGTGCAGGACTGCCGGTCGGCAGCCCCTCGGTCGCCGGCTTCAATCCTTTCGGTGCTTCGTCGCGCAGCGCGGATAAATCTAGGATCAAGGAGCAGATCGCAAGTCCTTGGATGATCGCGATGACCCAAAGCAGGACATAGGTTGTTTCGAACATGCCGAGTATTCCTCGATCCGTGATGATAGGCGTCGCCTTGTGCGGAGGATCCTTGGGCGGCTCAGTCGGTTGTGACCGCGACCTCCACGCCAAGCAGCAGCGCGATGATTGGAATGCACAACAAGCCGGCTGCCGCGGCGTGCCGGTACACGGCGCGATTCTCAAGCAGAAGGCGATTCAGCTCCGGGGCGGTGCAGCGATCGATAGGCAACGTGCCCGCAAACCACATTGGGAGCGTTCGCCCGAACCAGTACGTCGCGAAGAGGAGTCCGCCTTTCGACGGCCCCAACACGGCAGCCAAAAGTACGACAACGTAGAAGCCTCCATGCTGCACGACCGTCGCGAAAGCGAGGCCGATGTGGCAGCCCCACATCCCGGCAGCTTTTGCGACGCCGAATTCAGAGGCCCAGGCCTTGTGCGTCTGTCGGTGGATCTGCGGCAGCGGGAATTGGATCAGGTTCAGCTCCCTCGCTGCGAGGCCGAGCGATACCACCGATACCAGTGCGTACATGAGCACGGAAATATATGGATGGCCGAACTGCGCCAGCTGGCCGACGGCGCCAACACTCATGCCGACGCAAGCGGCCGTCGCCAATCCGCCGGCGGTGTATGCGCTTACCGACTTCACCCACATTCGCTTCGACAGAACGCGCAGCGGAGACAGGGTGCCGACATGCGAGGTTCCGCATAGGCCGTCCACTTCGGACCAGCCGAAGAGGGTGGCTGCCACGAGCGCGGCCGACGTGAGATCGACAGCAACCAGCGCGCCGATAGCCGCGACGCTTGCGCAGATGAGCATATAGGTTGCGATCTTGAACTGATTGCGCACGGCAGCTGCCTCGCCGCTGTGCAATATCGATCTTTCGTGCAATGGAACGTTTGTCATGGCGTGGAGCTGCGTAGTTGATAGTGTTCTGACGCGCGTTGCACAACCAGTACAGATGATGTTACGTCGTCGTTGTACTTACGGCGTCTCGCGCATTCCGACAAGTCAGCTATGTAGCTGTCGCCTGTGCAGCCTACATGGATATTGCCGAACCATTCGTAACCGACGGGCATCAGCCAGCGCCGTCGGACCGGCGGTTGATGATTTGGAGGCTGAGCGTATAGTCATGAGTGACTGCTGTTCAAAATGGACATTTGATATGAGTAAAGCCGTCATCCTCTTGAGCCTATCAACGCTCGCGCTGGCTTCATCCACTATATATCTCATGGCCCGCGCCGAACCGGCGCTGAGGACAGCGACGAACGAGGAATGCCCCCGCGATGAACCCCGAGCGGCCGAACTCGAGGAAGTACCGCAGAAGACATCGCCGGCCGACGAGCCGGTGCCACGGCCCAATGCATTAGCGCCCAACGCATCGACGCATGCAGGCGCCGATACGGTGGCGGCTCGATTGGAACGTGCGATCGCCGAACCGATGACAGCGGATAGAAATCTGGCTATCGAGGTCCTGTTCGGCGTCAAACAATCGCAGTTGCTGCAGGATCCAAAGTATCGCGCCGCGAGCCGGGAGCTGCAGAAACAGATTGCTCTGGAGATGTATGCAGAGCGTATTAACGCTTTGCAGCTGTCCCCTCAGATGGCTGGCCGGCTGGCGCAACTTCTCGCGGATCACTCGCTGCAGTGGGTCGAGGAGTCGGCCGGACGCGTGACTGACAAAGATCGAGCTGAAGGGTCGGGCGATGCACCGACCGTCGCTACTCTCAACCAGCAGTCGCGGGAGCAGCGTCAGCATGCCGAGATCGAGGCGCTTCTTGGTGCGGACAAGTACCGCGAGTGGATCGAATTAGAGCGGACCAAGGAAGCCCGCCGCGAAGTCGCCACGCTGGAGCGGACGTTCGAGAGCGCCGGGGAACAACTTCGGCCGGATCAGCGCAAAGCGCTCGTAAAGGCGATCGCCGATGAGCGGACGAGACAACGGGACACGGGCACTCCGCCTCGCGGTTTCGGGCGAGCTGTTGCTTCGCCTGAGAGCGCCGAGGACAATTTGCGCGCACATGTGGCGGTGCTGGAACGTGACTACAAATCGATCCAGGCATCGAATGAGCGCCTGGCCCGGGCTGCTGCGAGCGCTCTGTCTGCGCAGCAGTTGAGTGCCTATCAGGCGACGCTCGATCATAGGCTCGCGCGCGCCAGGGCCAAGATCGATCTGAGCCGAGCGGCCCTCGAGTTCATTGGGCGTACGGATCTGATCAGCCAGTAGCCAAAGACAGCTACGCAGGCAAATGTGAACGAACCTCAGGGAAGGCGTTGCGGGACTCTCTGTGCACTGGAGCGGGCCGAAAGAACAAGGAGGGTTGCGAAATGGGTGGCGAGTGGCTCGAGTGCTCAGATAGAAGTCGGTTACCGGTCAGCTTCATTTCCAAGACGCAATGGCAAGCGATTCGCTCGTATCTCCGACTTTCAGCGCGAGAATCGGAGATCTGCCTGCTCATGCTCGCCGACCTTTCCGAGGCCAAGGTTGCGGAGCAACTATCGATTTCGGTCCACACCGTGCATTCGCATACAGAGAGGCTCTACAGGAAACTGCTCGTTGGGAGCAGGAGCGAGCTGGTCACGCGGATATTCCGGACATACGTTCAGCTCAACGGTTACCGGGAAGAGGTAATCGCGGCCTCTCAGGGAGAGCCCTCTGCGCCATCCGGGCCAATTCCAGCGCTGACTGAATTTTGACTCACCTCAGTCCGAAGACCTCGAAGTATAGTTTGACCACTGGGTGTTTGTTATTAAATATTTGCTGACGGCTTGATCTATCCCGCCTTCCGCTTGTCCTTCAGGCGATAACTCTCGCCCGCGATCTGCACGATGAGGAACGTGATGCGGCAGCCGATCCAGCAACGCAGCCTTGTACATCCAGAGAGGCTTGGTCGACTTGGGCCGGGACAACGCCGGCTCTCCCTGAGATTGGTCGAATACTTCGCTCAAGGCAGATCGTCGGCCTCAAGGCGCAATCATGCGGTCGATTCGAGGTGGACGCGGAAAGGCGCGACGATTTGTGCTGAAGCAATCCAAGTCTTGCTGCTGCAGATTCTTCCGGAAGTCAGGGCCGTCACTGCACGCCGCAGTGACGGCCCGCGAAACTGCAGCAAAAATATGGTCGAGCGCCGTATCGTATTTAATGTTGCTCACATGATGGCCACCGGGCAGACTCGCTCCCGACTGATCTGCCGGCGGAGACAATCACCGGCAACCGGCGCCGGGGCATAGCGCCACGTCATGCGAGCACGAAGCCCGCTGATGCCGTACCCAATCGGTCGCCCCACCCAGACGCGTCAGGCTCACTCGCGCGTCGTCCTCCCCCTGGGAGGTTGAGCCACTTTCGTCAAGCACCACCAAGCACGTCGCCGTGCGTCGTCACTCTCTGCGCCGATCGCAGCCGTCTGGCTGTGATCGGTGCTCCGTTCTTCAACCACTTCCACATAGGAAACAACTTATCGAAGCGAATCCGCATCGTGTTCACCCATGCAAAACCTCCGCCCGAGCTTTCAACAGAAGGCACGGCGGAAGCCTCAGACGAGGCAACAGGCTCCGCTGAGTGCCTGGCCCTTGCCCCTTCGGGGGATCTCGCTTGGCGCGAGTTGGCATTAACACTGACCGCACGGTCACCTCAGCAATAGGTTGTTTAGTGGAATTTGGATCAATGTCATTTGGAGTAACACGATGAATAGTCTGGCTTATTCGCTGCGTCAGCTTTGCGACCGGAATCGAGATGGCAGTCATGCCACGCAAGGCGATCGACAGGGTTGTTTGCAATTGATGGCTCGACAACTGAAGGAGGCCGGCTTCCGGCAATTGAAAGCCACATCGTTGAACGGCAAGCATGTAGATGCGCTGCTTGGACGTTGGCGGAATGATGGGCTCTCGGCGGGAACGATCAAGAACAGGATGGCGCATCTGCGCTGGTGGGCCGAGAAGGTCGGCAGGAAAGGACTAATAGCGTCCAGCAACGTCCAGCTTGAGATTCCCAAACGAGTGTTTGTGACGAATGTAAGCAAGGCGGCGGAGGTGCAAGACAAACTAGGCAGGGTCAGCGATCCGTATGTTCGCGCCAGCTTGGAATTGCAAAGGGTGTTCGGATTGCGTCGCGAAGAGAGCATCAAGTTTCAGCCGCGCTATGCCGATCAAGGCGACCACCTGAGAATCAAAGGCTCATGGACAAAAGGTGGTCGTGAGCGCGTTATTCCGATCATCACGCCGGAACAACGGGCGGCGCTCGACTTCGCACACAAGCTCGTCGGCGAGCGCTCATTGATTCCCGCTGAGAAGACGTATATCGAACAACGCCACGTTTACGACCGGCAATGCAAGCTGGCGGAATTGAAGCGCATGCATGGATTGCGGCACGCGTATGCTCAACTGCGCTACGAAGCTCTGACGGGCTGGAAACCCCCAGCCGCTGGCGGGCCATCGACGCAGTCTTTGACTGTCTCTCAGCGCCTTGCGGATTTCGAAGCTCGCCTGATAATCAGCCGGGAGCTTGGGCACGAGCGGATAGAGATCACCAAGGTCTACCTTGGAAGTTAGCGGAATTTGCTCTCTGTCGTTGTCTTGGTGTTGACACTGTCAACACCTTTGCCGGTCGCGCCGGGGCCGCAAGAGGGTTTACAGGAGGTGCATGCGTTGATGCGTGCTCCGGCGTAGCTGGGCGGGTTCACGGCGGCGCAAACCTCGGCCGCATTAAAGAGCAGGGAGGTTTGGCGCTGCCGCTAGACATCGTTGAGGTTGCGCCAAATAAAGAGCCCGGCGCGGGGCCGGGCTCACTTCGCAGCATTGCCTTAAGGATCGCCATCAGTGCTTTGTTGTATTACTGGTTTCCAGAACGTCGATGATTCGGATGACAAAGCGCTGTTGAGTCTTCGACAGTGCCTGCAACCGCTCCGCGTGTCTCATACAGCGCGGAGACAGCCGCCCCTTCCGCTCGTGGACTGGCTTGGACAGGCCGACGAGGTCCCCGACTGGGGTCGAAAATACCTTCGCGAGCTTGGCAAGCACGAGCACGGAAATGCGGCGGTCGCCAAGTTCGTACGCGAACACAGCCTGCTGTGACACGCCGATAGCGCGTGCCAGCTCCGCTTGTGTCATGCCTCGCGATTTGCGAAGCGTCGAGACGTGAGCGCCTAGTGCTTTGAAGTAGGCGCGACTTTCCTGCTTGATCATGGCCGCACCTCCGCCGCATCAAGGCGAGCGATCGATTGCTCCACGCGATCCCGAATCACGGCCAGCGCGTCGCTCACGTCGAAGTCGGCGTCGTGGTTCGCAGCGAACTGGACGGCGATCAACAGCGCATGGGTTTTGTGGAGGTGGCCAAGCTCAGCTCCGACCGCTGCTTTCAGGCGGCCAGGATCGACGGTCGCCGCCTTCATGGCGACACCATCGAGCGCAGCTTCGTGCGCACCGTCCCGATCTGTTCGAGCAGGACCAGCATTGAGAGCTGCTTCCGTCGGTTGCCCCGCTCGCGAGCCTTGAGCAATTCCGTGTCGGCGTGATGGCCAAGGAAGTCGAGAGCGAGGTGGAGGACGGCGAAGTCCCATTGATCGAGGGCGCTCATTCGGCACCCCCGACGCCCAACAGGGCGGGACAGTGCGGTTCCGCCCCGATCCAGGCGGGGATTGGGGCGTCCAGGGCTTCGGAGCCCACTTCAGCAACAAACCAAAACAGGCATCCGCGAACCGGTCGCGGGATAATCAGCACAGCCATGACTTTGATCTCCAGGATCAAGTTGTGGTCAGGGCCGTCGTCGGTGTCTCACCACTGGCGGCGGCCCGCTCTTGCTGAAAGCTGGCTGTAGCCGGAACTGTAGCCGGAATAGAAAATCGTCGATTTTCGAGCTTGAAGAGGAAGCGCAAGAGATGCGCTTAGAGGCTTGTTTTTACGGGGTTTTAGATTGGTCGGGACGGCGAGATTCGAACTCGCGACCCCTTGCACCCCATGCAAGTGCGCTACCAGGCTGCGCCACGTCCCGACACTGTTTCGATGCTACACGGCCGCACCTTCTACGACAACTTTGGGGTCTAAGTTGTTGTTATGCGCCGGTATTTGGGCGGGGCAAATGGCGGTGCCGCTAGCTTGAGCGTCCGGCGATTCGTCCCGCGGCGCGCGATATTACACTCTTTCTTCCGTTCCCGCAGACCCGATTTTCAGGGCTCGATTACTCGTACCGAAGCGCCTCGACGGGCTTGGCTCGGGCCACGAGCATGGCGTGACCCGCCACGGTGGCGAGTGCGATGACCAGGGCAAGTGCGCCAGCGATGACAAAGGTCAGGATGCCGATATCGGTGTGGTACGCGAAGCCTTGCAGCCAGCGTTGCATCACCAGATAAGCGCACGGCCACGCGATGAGATTGGCCCAGAGCACTGGGCGAGCGAACTGCCAGCCGAGAAACAGCAGGATGTCGGTGCGGCGTGCGCCCATGACTTTGCGCAAGCCGATTTCTTTGGTACGCCGTTCGGCGGTGAAAATCGCCAGCCCCAGCAGGCCCAGCGCGGCGAGCACGACGGCCACCGCGGAGAACCAGGTGAATATCGCCGACTGCGTCAGCACGTCCTCGTACAGCGCATTGACG
The DNA here is from genome assembly GCF_009932555.1 of Steroidobacter agaridevorans. Lineage (GTDB taxonomy): Bacteria > Pseudomonadota > Gammaproteobacteria > Steroidobacterales > Steroidobacteraceae > Steroidobacter > Steroidobacter agaridevorans. The sequence continues at coordinate 550,346 of NZ_BLJO01000002.1, read as the reverse complement.
AACTGATCCAGAAACATTCCCTGGAACGCAGTGGAGGAATGTTTCTCCCAAAGCTCGCGCACCGATTCCAAAGATTGTTGCACGGAGCCGCCGTCGAATCTGAAGACCATACGAGCAGACACGGTGGGGTCGATGTAATACGCGGTCGGCCCGATGACGTCGCGCACCGAACCGATGGAGAAGTCCGGAACGACCGCTGCGATCTTGGAGCTCGACTGCCCTTGGAACTGCAACCGGCCGTCCATGAAGCTGAGCCGCTGCCATCGGGCGAACGTGCCGACGGCGTCGGCGGGCGAGGAGTAGCCGAGAGCGCGTGCGGCCGCCTCATTGACCACGACGGTCGGATTGTCGGCCGTGGCGGGGTCCTTGCGCAGCAGGTCGTCCTGACCGAATTGCGGCGAGAGCAGGCGCCCGGCGATGGGCTGAATGCCGAACACATCGAAGAACGAATAATCGATTTGCGCCGCTCTGCCGTTGACGTTGCCGCCGCCGTGCGGCGAGACGAAGTTGACGGAGATGTGGTCGAAGCCGAGGGTGGAACCGGAGACACAGGTCACGGCCTTGACCCGGCCGAGCGTCGGTATCGCGTCGGTGAATGAGCTTGGGCAACCGAGCGCCTCGCTCGCCAGATAGATCTGATCGGTGGGCAGGCGCAGCCGATCCTCGATGGCAAAATGGATCTGGCGATTGACGGTGAAAGTCGCGACCAGCAGCGCGATCAGGATCGCAAATTGAGCGACGACCAGCGATTGCCGCGCGCGGCTCGACTGAGGAGTGAGCGCGGTTCCCCGGAGCACTGCGTTAGGCTTGAAGCGCGACAGATAGAGCGCTGGATAAGCGCCGGCCGCGAGTCCCGTCAGCATCGTCAGCCCGATCAATCCCAAGCCGAGGCGCGGATCGGTCAGATAGTCGAAAGCGATCTCTCGCCGCAGGAAGCCGTTGAATGCAGGAAGGACGAGCTCCACCGCAACGACGGCCGGGAGCAGAGCGAGCAGGGCATAGAACAGGCACTCGCCCATGAACTGAATCATGATTTGACGCTGAGTGGCGCCAGCCGCCTTGCGCACGCCCACTTCGACGGCACGACGCGAGGCCCGCGCCGTCATCATGCTGATGAAGTTGCCGCACGCGACGACGAGGATGAGGACAGCGACCGCAATCAGTGCGTGCAGCACCCTCACATCCGTCGGAGGTTTGATGTCGCCAATGCTGCGGGGTTGGAGATGGATATCGGCGAGCGGTGTGAGTGTAAATGTGTACGACTTCGCGATCGGCGTGCCGTTCACGCTGCCCGAAACATGGGAGTCGGTGAAGGCGCCGAGTCTCGAGCGAACATCGTGAATGTTCGCGGCAGCACGAAGGCGAACGTACGTGTATGCATTCTCGCTCCGTAGCGCCCCGGGCTGACGCTGTTCGGCGGTCAACGTGACCAGCGGCGAGAAGCTTGCGGCGCCCGGAAGGAAGACTTCGCCGTTGAGATGACTGTTCGAGGGAAAATTCTCAACGACTGCTGCGACACGCATGACGGTGTCCGGTCCGACGCGGATCGTCTCGCCTACCACATCTTCGCGCGAGAACAGTTGTCTCGCAGCTCGGCGCGTCAACACGAGCGAGTCGGGCTGGCTCAACGCATTCGCGAGGTTGCCTGCAACCCCGCTGAGCGGAAATACGTCGAAGAAGCTCGGATCTGCCCAGAAGGAAGCGAGCGTCGCGCCTTCATTGTCCTGCTTCGCGGACAGTCGCAAATTGCTCGGTATGAGTCGGGTCGCGGCCTCGACTTCCGGAAATGCGAGCTTCAGCGCTTCGGCATCGGTCGTCGATGTGACGCTCAATCGCATTGGGCTGCGGCCGGGTGGCTCGATGATTTCGCCGACCCGATAGATCCGATCGTGGTTTGGAACGAAGCGGTCGTAGCTGAACTCGTCACGGGCGTACAGTGCGATCAGGGTGGCAGCTGCGAACCCGAGCGACAGCCCGAATAGATTGATCAGCGTGTACGCGCGATTGCGCAGCAGATTGCGAATCGCCGCGGCGAAATAGTTGGCTAGCATGCCACCGCAATCTCCTGATCTTCGACGATCCGACCGTCGAGCATATGCACGATGCGACGGGCCCGGTTCGCGTGCTCGGCGGAATGCGTCACCATGACGATCGTGGTGCCGGCCCGATTGATCGCGCCGAGCAGATCGAGCACGGCATCGCCGTTTGCGCTATCGAGATTGCCGGTGGGCTCATCCGCAAGGAGCAGCTTGGGCCGTGTGACGAGCGCTCGGGCCACTGCCACGCGTTGTTGCTGTCCGCCCGACAATTGCTTCGGCATGTGATGTTCTCGATGCATCAGCCCGACGCGTTCCAATGCTTCGGCGACCCGGCTGCGGCGCTCGGCGCGAGACATGCCGACGTAGAGCAACGCCACCTCGACGTTCTCCGCGACGTCGAGGTCCTCGATGAGATTGAAATTCTGGAAAACGAATCCGACCCGCGACCGGCGGCGCAGCGTGAGCTGTTCTTCCGAACAGCGCGCCACATCTTCGCCCATGAACCAGTACGCTCCAGAGGTCGGGCTGTCGATGAGTCCGAGCACGTTGAGCAGCGTGGACTTGCCGCAACCGGACGGACCCATGATGGAAAGGAACTCGCCGGCACGCACCTCGAGAGAAACCTCATCCAGTGCGGCCGTTTCGACGTCACTCGTGCGATAGGTTCTGCAAATGCGGTCGAGCTTGAGCATGGCTGTTCCTAACGAGTGAGGACGATGCGATCCACGGCGTCGAGCCCGGTGTAGTCCGAGGTGATGACGCGATCGCCCGGGGCAAGGCCGTCGAGTACTTCGAGCTGCTCGATGGAACGCCGGCCGAGCCGGACTTGCCGGCGCTGCGCCGATTGGCCGTCGGCTGCAATCACGAACAGCCAGTCGCCGCCGGTGCGCTCGATGAACTGACCGTTGGGAAGTAACAAAGCGTCCGTGTCGCCGCCGAGCCTGAGCCGGCCCTGTGCGGCGGCGCCGGCCACCAGGGCATCGGGGCGCTCGGCGCCAAAATCCAGATCGATCTGGAACTGTCCGTTGCGGACCTGCGGTGAGACCCGTCGCACGGTGAGATCGGTCGGGGTGCCGTTGAGCTCGACGGTGGCCGTTTGGCCGGTGCGTACTCGTGACAAATAGAACTCATCGATATCGGCGACGAGTTTCATTCCCGAGTCTGGCGTCACTTCCGCCAAACGATCGCCGGGCGCGCGATTCTCACCGACCTTCAAATCGAGCGCAGTGACACGGCCAGACACCGGAGCGCGCACGACGAGGCTGTCGAGTTTGTCGTGCACCACCGTGAGGTTGCCACGCAGGTTCTGCAGCTGATCGTGAATGGCCGGCAGCAAACGGGCACGCAGCTCGGACTGGCGCCGGCTGCTGTCGGATTGAATCGGCTTGAGCCTTCGATAATAGGCAAGCTCGTCGGCGATTTCGTCGCGCTGCTCGCGAGACACCAGCCCCTTGCCGGCCAGCGTCTCACGGCGCTCCATGGCGCGCTGCAGATTCAGAATTTTATAGTCGATCTCCGCGAGCCCGCGCTCGTTCACGAGATGGTTCTGTTCGAGCGCGATCTCGTTCTGCTGCAGCTGTGAGATCGCCTGATTGAGCTGCGATTCCTGTTGAATGACCTGCAGCGCGAGGTTGGTGTTGCTGAGTGCGATGATGGGCTGGCCGGCTGCGACCACGTCGCCCGCTTCGACGTAAATGCGGTCGACGCGGCCACCGTCGATGGCATCGACATAAACGGTTTCTCGCGGCACGACTCGCGCGTTCAGGGGAATCAGATCACGAAACAAACCTTGCGATACGGTCGCGGTCGATATTTGCTCGAGCGGCAGCCTGAGGGTTCGCTCGCCTGTGCCTGCGATCAGTTTTATCAACAGCAGGCACGCGGTGCCGATGATCACAGCAGCGATTCCGATCCTGGCGCCGAGCGGCCAGCGTCGCAGCGACCACGCGGAATGTTCGATCCGCCGATCCATCGCTGGACCGGCAATCGAGGGTTGAGGCGCGGGGATCGCCATCGGTGCTCGTTACATCAACGAGGCTTGCGCCGGAGCTTGCCGGCCAGCGTTTTCAGCTGATCCGCGCTCACCAAGCCCGAGTCGACCAGTCCGAGCAACATGCGCTCGAGCGAGCCGCCGCAGTAGCGCTGAACGATGTCGTGAACCGCGTTGGCCGCGGCCGATTCCGGCGTTTCCTTGGCGCGATAAACAAACGTTCCGTTCACGACCGTGTGATCGACGTAATCCTTTTCCTCCAGGCGCCGTAGCACCGTGCGGATCGTGGCGTCCTTCAAATCGCGGGCCACTTGCTGACGGACGGCAAAAGCCGTCATCTCGCCGTGTTGCCACAGGATCGCGAGCAACTCGTGCTCGAGATCGCCCAACGGCGCACGGGCGCCCTTCATGGTGTTATCGCTCGTAACATGTGACGAGTTGTAACACCTAAGGTCGGCCGTGGCAACCGACTTTTTCGGAACGAGGGTGGGACTACCTGGCTGAGTAGCTCAGTGCTTCGATCTTGTTACCGTCAGGGTCGTACACGAACGCGCCGTAATAGTGACCGTCATATTCGGGGCGGATGCCGGGCGCGCCATCGCTGCGTCCGCCGTTCTTCAATGCGACGGCGTGGAACTCATCGACCATCTTCCGGCTGCGCGCCTGGAACGCGATGTGAGTTCCGTTGCCGGCCGTCGCAGGTTGTTTATTAGTAGGAACGACCAGGCTGAAGAGAATTTCGCCGGTGCCGTAATGCGCGCCAGTGTCATCGCACTTGAGCAAGCGAAAGCCGAGCAGGGCAAAGAGGGGATCGTAGAACCGCCGTGCGCGCTCTACATCGTTGGTCCCGAGCGAGACGTGATTGATCATGGCAGCACCGTCCGGTGGAGAACCGTTCAATCGATGCGCCTCCGGACAAGTTCCCGGTCGAGTGCTATCGATTCGGCGCCTGCCAGCCACCGCCCATGGCGCGATATAGATTCACGCTGGCGGTCAGGCCATCGGCTTGAATTTGCACCAGTGACAACTCTGCCGAGAGCAAGCCACGTTGTGCGTCGAGCTGGTCGAGGTGAGGGGAATATCCAGCGCGGTAGCGATTGGTTGCGTGAAAGAACGCCTCGGCGAGCGCGTTGCGTTGGGCTTCGACATGTTTGGCTTGCTCGGCCAGGCGTTGCAGGGCGACCAGGCTGTCTTCGACTTCCGAGAGTGCGGCGAGCACGGTTGCGCGATAGTTGAAGGCGGCTTGATCGCGAAGCGCCGCGGCCTCATCGCGTTGGGCTGCAGCCAGCCCGCCATCGAGGATTGGCGCGAGCACACTGGCGCCGAGCGAGAACAAGCTGACCGGATCATCGTCGAGTCCGCTCGCAAACACCGCGCCGGCCGCTCCGGTAATCTGCACGTTCGGCAAGAACGCTTTGCGTGAAGCGGCGAGGTTGAGGTCGGTCGCGGCGAGTTGATACTCGGCTTGTGCGATATCGGGACGACGACGCAGTACATCGGCGGGCAGGCCCGCGGGAATCGGTGGGATATGCAGCGCTGCCAGTTGCGCGCCACGTTCGATCGACCCGGGCGGTTCACCGATCAACGAGCTCAGCGCGTTCTCCTGCTGGGCGATGGCGAGCTCGAGTTGAGGGACAGTCTGCGCGGTCGATTCAAACTCGGCGCGGGCCTGCGCCAGGTCGAGGCGAGAGGAATAGCCCACGCGTGCTCTGGACTCCGCGATATGCAGCGCTTCGGTGCGGGCGACGAGTGTTTCGCGAGTGACCTTGAGCCGTGCATCGAGCGCGCACAAGGTGATGTAGGAGCTGGCAGTCGTCGAGGCAACGGCAAGAACGACGGCGTCGTGTGCAGCTTCGCTCGCAAAGTATTGCTGACGCGCGGCGCCCGCGAGGTTGCGAACGCGGCCAAACAAATCCACTTCCCATGCCGCCTGCAATTGCGGTTCGATGGATGAAGCAGTCGAGGGCGTGCCGAATGCACTCAGCGAGCGCGCTCGAGCTCCGCCCACGGCCAGATCCAGCGAGGGAAACAAACGCGACCGGGCTTGGCGCTCCTGCGCCTGTGCTTCTCGGACGCGCGCTGCGGCGATGGCGACATCGGCATTGTTGGCCAAGGCGCGCTCGATCAGTTTGTCGAGCACGGGATCGCCGTAGCCACGCCACCACTCGCGCTCGATTTCAACCGTCGGACCGACCGAAACGCGCCACCGCGGGGGAGGACTGATCGAAGCAGCGGGCGGCGGTGGACGATTCGAGAGCATGCAGCCGCCGAGCAGGCAGAGGAGCAGGGCCATCGATGACTGCAAGCCGCGGATGCCCATCATTGCTTCCCGTGCGCTTGAGCGTGTCCGCGCGTATCCACTTCCACCTCGACCGACATGCCGGGCCGCAATCGCTGGGCGAGCGGCTGACCGGGATCCACGGCGATGCGAACTGACATTCGCTGCGCCACCTTCACGAAATTGCCGGTCGTGTTGTCCGACTTGAGCACGGCGAATTCGGAGCCCGTGGCGGGCGCCATGCTTTCGACGCGTCCGGTGAGGCGGGCCCCAGCAAGCGCGTCGACATAGAACACGGCGGGTTGACCGGGCGCCATATGTGCGGTCTGTGCTTCTTTGAAGTTGGCCCTGACCCAGAGTTTGGCGGGCACCACATACATCAGTTGAGTGCCAGCGGTAACGTACTGGCCGACGCGCACGCCAACGTCGCCGAGCTGTCCGTCGACGGGTGAGCGAATCGTTGTGTTGGAGAGATCGATCTCGGCAAGCTTCAGCGCCGCCTGGGCGGACTCGACAGCGGCATCGAGCCCACCGCGGCCGACTTCGACGGCCACGATGTCTTGTCTTGCGATCTCACCCGCAGCACGGGATTGATCGACCGCAGCTTCGGCAGCCCTCAGCGCTGCGAGGATCTGATCGCGCTCACGGAACGAGACCGATCCATCGGCGATCAATTCCTCCACGCGTTTCGCATCCGCCTGCGCCCTGGCCAGCTGTGCTTTGGCATTCTCCAACGATGCCGCCTGCGCATTCGCGCTCGCCTGCTTGGAGCGCAGCGTCTGTGCCGAGTTGTTGCGATTGGCGTTGGCCGCAGACAGGTTGGCGCGCGCTTGATCGACTCGCTGCCGATAAATGCGGTCGTCGATCTGCGCGAGCACGTCGTGAGCTTTGATGGTCTCGTAGTCCTGCACAGGAACCGCGACGACATAGCCGCTCACTTGGGGACTGATCAGCGTCGTTTGCCCGCGCACGTAGGCGTTGTCCGTGGTTTGGATGGCTCGCGTGAAAGGAGGCAACTCCCACGCATACAGCACGATCAACACGCCCAGGAGCGCGCCAACGATGACGATGACGGTCGTGAGCAGTGTGTGCTTCGGCGGCGCCCAGCCGGTGGGCGCAGTCTTCTGCACCGGCGTTTCGATGGGTTCGGTGACGCGGGGTTCTTCGGGAGGAGCGTCGTTCACCACTGCGGGCTCATTGTTGTTGGGCTCGTTTCTTCGCGATGGCGGCCAAGGCGCCCGCCATCGGATTTTCGCCCGTGATGTACATGCGAACCTGACGCGCACCAATCCACAACAGCGTCAGGCAGGCGAGCACGCAGACGGTGAGAAACACGTCATTGAAGGCGAGTACGTTGGCCTCGCGGGTGACTTGCTGAGACAGCAATGCCGCGCCTTCCGCCGAACGCAGCGTCGGGTCGGTGACCACGCCGCCATAAGCGCCACGCAATGTTTGCAGACGGGCTGCAACTTGCGGGTCCGTCAGCGTCAGCGATTGCACGATGGCGTGGGAATGAAACTTCTCGCGCACGATCTGAAAGCTGCCGAGGAATGCCGAGCCCGCCAGGCCGCCCAGCGATTGTGAGATGCTGAAGACGGCAGAGAAGCTGACGATATGGTTCGGGCCGCGGGCCATGGCTTGCAGGATGCCGATCAACAGCGTCGGCCCCATGAAGTACACGGCCGCAAACGCGATCAACGACTGGCTGATGTACATGTTGGCGGGGCGCGTAAGGTTCGTGGCGTGTGCATCGATAAACGCACCGATGGCGATCAGCGCTACCGACACGAAAATCGGCCGGCCGAGATTGGCGGGGTTCACGGTGAGCGCACTGGCGGCGATGCCGATGGCGGTCACGAGGGAGATCACGACGAACAGGTTGAACAGCTGATCGTTGTTGATCCCGAGCGCCGTCAGCAATCCGATCGCGCCGAAGGTCTGCTCCGACAGCAACACGCGCACCGTGGTCGCGACGAACGCAAAGCGAAGGATCAGCGTGCTGCCCATCCATCGAGTGTTCAACAATGGATTGGCGCGGTTGTGCTCGATTAGCAATGCGGTAGCGATCAATACAATCGCGCCACACAGTGCGTAGCCGAGCCACGGCGCTTCGGTCCACCAGAGCACGCGGCCCAATCCAAGAAATGCACAAAGCAGCGCGACGCCCGGCGCATACAGGGCGAAGGTGACGAAATCGAGCTTCTCGAACGCCTTCATGCGCTCGCTCGGTGGCAGGCGCAACAGCACCACCGCGGCCAGGCACAGAATCGAAAGCCCCAGTTCGAATATATACAACGCTCGCCATTGCCCGAGCTCGAGCAGGTCCGATGAGAACAGACGCGCGAGCGGAGTGGCGAGTTGCGGAATGCCGATGCCGAGCACGATTCCTTTGAGCCGATGCGCGGCCGGCATCGATTGCACCATGTACAACAAGCCGAGCGTGGATAGTGCGCTGGCGGCGATGCCGCTCGCCGCTCGGACGATGAGCGACGTGGAATACTCGTGGACGAACACGTGCGCGGCCGTCAGCACGATGTAGGCGGTGAGGAAGATACGCACGAAGGGCACGAGACCGAACTGCTGGCGAAACTTCACCAGCAGCAGGCTCATGGAGACGTTGGTCATGGTGTAGACCGTCGTCATCCACGCTGCCTGGTCGCTGTACAGGCCGAGGGCGCCCTGGATGTTCTGGAGATTGGCCGAGACCAGGGCGTTGCCCATCGCGCCGGTGATGCCGATCAACACGCCGATCAGGAAGTAACCCACACGGCGTGGGGCGGGATGGTCGGGCGATGCGGGCGAGCCCGGCATCATCGGCCGTTCATGCGGCTTGAATTGGTATTCGCCCGCGTCGTCGATCATGCAACGATCGTACGGGCTCGATCCGCGGCCCGCAGTAGTGAACTACCGGGGGCAGCAGCGCTCGAGAGTGAGCGCTGCCTTCGAGACGATACTTACTGAGCCGCGATCACGCGGATCTCCACGGTCCACTTCGGCTGGGCGAGCTTGGCTTCCACGCAAGCGCGCACCGGCGTGTTGCCGGGGCTGACCCACTTGTCCCACACCGAGTTCATTTCGGCGAACGTGCTCATGTCGGCCAGCCAGATCGTGGCCTGGAGCAGGCGGCTCTTATCGCTGCCCACCGACGCGAGCGCCTTGTCGATCTGCTGCAGAATGTCCGCAGTCTGCGCAGCCACCGGCTGGCCGGCCGCATTTTCGGCCACGTAACCGGACAGGTACACGGTGCCGTTGTGGACGACGATGCCGCTCATCCGCGCGCCGACGTCGTAACGCTTGATCTCGCTCATTGCTCTTACTCAGGGGTTAACCAAGGGCCGCGTAGTTTCACCATCCGGGCCGGCTCGGGCAATCCGCCCGCCGAAATATTTCCCATGACTTAGGGCGGGCGTCGTGCTATGACGCCGCCCATGCGCGTTCCAACGGAGCAGGAATTACAGGCAGACGTGGCCAGGGCGGGCCGGATCGACGCCATTACCGCGATGCTCAATGTCATCTGCCGGGTGACGAAGATGCGTTTTGCGGCAGTGGCGCGTGTCACCGAGGATCGCTGGATCGCGTGCCAGGTCCGCGACGAGCTTGGCATCGGGCTCGAGCCGGGTGGCGAGCTGGAGATCGAAACCACGATCTGCAACGAGATCCGCCAGCACGGCCAGGCGGTCGTGATCGATCACGTCGCCCAGGATCAGCACTTCTGCCGTCATCCCATCCCGGCCAAATACGGCTTTCAGAGTTATATCTCGCTGCCCATCGTGCTGCCCGATGGCGAGTTCTTCGGCACCTTGTGTGCGCTCGATCCGTTGCCAGCCAAGCTGAGCAACGAAGCAACCGTCGGCATGTTCAAGCTGTTCGCCGAGCTGGTGGGCTTTCATTACGACGCCCAGAAGAAGATCGACGCCAACGCCGCGCTGCTGGTGGATGAGCGCCACAATTCGGATCTGCGCGAGCAGTTCATCGCCGTGCTCGGTCACGATCTGCGCAATCCGCTGGCGGCGATCTCGGCGGGCAGCCGTGTGTTGATGAAGCAGCAGCTCGACGATCAATCCCAGGATGTGCTCACGCTGATGCAAGGCTGCATCCGGCGCATGACAGGCTTGATCGACAACGTGCTCGATTTCGCTCGCGGCCGCTTGGGCGGCGGACTGTCGCTCGACAGGAATGCCAAAGAGCCGCTCGAGCCGACGTTGTTACATGTGATCGATGAGCTGCAGACCGCGTGGCCGGATCGAATGATCGATCTGTCGCTGGGCGCGCTCGGCAGGGTGAATTGCGATCGCGCGCGGGTCGGTCAGCTGGTGTCGAATCTGCTGTCCAACGCATTGCTCCACGGTGCGCCCCGTGCCCCGGTCAGAGTGGCCGCTCGCATCGAGGACAATCAATTGGCCATCGATGTGAGCAATAGCGGCGAGCCCATTCCGGCCGCGGTGCTCGACAAGTTGTTTTATCCGTTCGTGCGGATGTCTTCAGAGCCTCACGGGTTGGGTCTGGGCTTGTACATCGCGAGCGAGATCGCGAGAGCCCATGGCGGCTCCCTCACAGCGACTTCATCCCCGGACGAGACGCGTTTCATGTTCCGGATGCGCCTGACCGAAGCGAGGCAGGAACGCAGAATTCGGCAGCGCGCCGGCAGAATCGCTCAGCAGTGACGTCACGTCTTCTGTGCTGATTGCTTGCCGGGCTTCACTGCGCGATCGATGGCATTCTCACTGTGCGCTTCGAGGCTGAAGACCAGCAGCGATCGCCCGGTCACCCCATACGTTTCGCCGGTCGTGAATATGGCTTTGCGTCCGGTCGGCAGGTCGGGAAGATTGGTGTCGATCAGCAAGGTCCAGCGCGCGTCGGGCGAATCGCCGGGCAGGGTGAACTCCACCAGATCGTGAAATGCATTGAGCACGATCAACAGCGTGGCGTCGTGGCTGCGCTGACGCAGGCCCGTTTCCTGGGCGCGACCGTCGAGCAGCATGCCGAAGCACAGCATGCCGTCGTCGGTCCATTGCTCGTCCTCCATTTCCTTGCCGCTGGCATTGATCCAGGTGATTTCCTTCAGACCGATGCGCGGATTCTCCAGCGCGGAGAGGAAGCGGTTGCGACGTAAGATTGGGAATTTTGCCCGTAACGCAGTCATCTGCTGGACGAAGCGCACCAGCGTCTCGTTCTTCTCGGCGAGCGACCAATCCACCCAGCTGATGTCGTTGTCCTGGCAGTAGGCGTTGTTGTTGCCTTGCTGCGTGCGGCCGAATTCGTCGCCGGCGAGCAGCATCGGCGTGCCCTGCGACAGCAGCAGCGTCGCGAGGAAGTTGCGAATCTGCCGTCCTCGCAATGTGTTGATGCCTTCGTCCTCGGTCGGACCTTCGGCGCCGCAGTTCCAGGAACGGTTGTGCTCGTGACCGTCGCGGTTGTCTTCGAGATTCGCTTCGTTGTGCCGCTCGTTGTAGCTCACGAGGTCGTTGAGCGTGAAGCCGTCGTGCGCTGTGATGAAGTTGATGCTCGCGTACGGTCGACGGCCGAATTTGTTGAAGATGTCCGCCGAGCCGTACAGGCGCGGCGCCACTTTGCCGGCCGATGCTTCGCCTCGCCAGAAATCGCGCACGACATCGCGATACTGATCGTTCCATTCGGCCCAGCCCGGCGGAAACTCGCCGACTTGATAGCCGCCGGGGCCGCAATCCCAAGGCTCGGCGATCAACTTGACCCGACTCAGCACCGGATCCTGCGAGCAGGCTTTCAAGAAGCCGCTCTGATTGTCGAACCCATTGGGCTCGCGCGCGAGGATGGTGCCGAGGTCGAAGCGGAAGCCGTCGACGTGCATCTCGTTCACCCAGAAGCGCAGGCTGTCGGTGACCATTTGAATCACCCGCGGATGACTCAGGTTCAACGTATTGCCCGTGCCGGTATCGTTGATGTAGTAGCGCTTCTGGTCGGGAATCAGGCGGTAGTACGACGCGTTGTCCACGCCCTTGAAACAGAGCGTTGGGCCGCGCTCGTTGCCCTCGGCCGTGTGGTTGTAGACGACGTCGAGGATCACCTCGAGCCCGGCATCGTGAAAGCGCGCGACCATCTCTTTGAATTCTTGCACGCCGCGTCGACGATCGATGAGATAGCGCGGATCCGGCGCGAAGAAGCCAATCGAATTGTAGCCCCAATAGTTGGTCAAGCCCTTCTCGAGCAGCAGGCTGTCATAGACGAAGGCGTGGATCGGCAGCAGCTCCACTGTGGTGATGCCGAGCGACTTGATGTACTTGATGACTTCGGGCACGGCGAGACCGGCGAAAGTGCCGCGCAGTTCTTCCGGCACCTGCGGATGCAGCTTCGTGTAGCCGCGCACGTGCGTTTCATAAATGACGGTACGATCCCAGGGCACGAGCGGGCTTACGGATTGTTTCCAATCGAAGGCCGAATCCGCGACCACGCACTTGGGGATGAACGGGGCGCTGTCGCGCTCATCGAAAGTCAGGTCGTCGCCCTCGGCGCCGATGGTGTAGCCGAACAATGCGTCATCCCAACGCAACTCGCCGACGAACTCGCGCGCGTACGGATCGATCACCAGTTTGTTGGGATTGAAGCGGTGGCCGGCTTCGGGTTCGTACGGGCCATGCACTCGATAGCCATAAACCGTGCCGGGACCGACATCGACCAGGTAGCCGTGCCAGATCTCGTCGGTGTACTCCGGCAGCTCGATGCGCTCGAGCTCCGTCTGACCGTCGGCGTCGAACAGGCACAGTTCGACCTTGGTGGCATTGGCGGAGAACAGCGAGAAGTTCGTGCCTTGGCCATCCCAGAACGCTCCTCTGGGGTGGGGCAGGCCCTCACGCAACTGTGACGCGAAACTACGGCTCAAGGTTGGCACCCGATCGAGGAGGGACAACGACCGCAGGAGCAACGCTCAGCGCTTGGGAACGTTCCCTAGCCGCGGGCTTTCCGTCGCTTCGCGGACTTGCTGGTCTTCTTCCGGGCCGTCTTCTTCTTGGCCGCCTTCTTTTCAACTGCCTTCTTCTTAGGGGACTTGCCGTACAACTTGCGCAGCTCCTCCTTGGCGCCTTCGAGCTTGCGTTTGCTGGAGGCGGGCAATGTTTTGCCGGCGCGATTGCCGTAGAAGGTCAGCATGGACATCGCGGAGCGATACGGCGAGGACTTGCGCTTGTGACTGCGATCGGCCGAGCGCTTCAAGGAGAGGGCGATGCCGCGAGAGCTGGCTCGGGTGAATACGCCTTCCTCCAGGGTAAGCGCATCGCTGGTCTGGGTGACTCGTTGCGACCAGCGTTTCCTGCGGGCGGTGGCCATGCTGCCTCCGGGACGGTTGGCGACGCTGACGGAATGATCCCAGCGGCGCCAACGTTCCCGAACGTGCACGTTGCCACTGCCTTCGATCGAAGCCGTCGCAGAGGTGGCTCGCAGCCATAGCCTGTCCCTATATCCGATCGGAGTATTCGAATTGGACCGGTTGACGCAGCCGCGCAAACTATCTGTGACTTCCGGAAGGAGACATCGATGACGATCAAACGTATCCGAAGCGGTCCGCGCATGAGTCAGGTCGTCATGCATGGCGGAATCGCGTATCTCGCCGGTCAGGTCGTGCCGGCGGGCGCGACCGAACGGACGGTCGGTGAACAAACCCGATTCATTCTCGAGCAGATCGATCGGCTCCTGGCCGAGGCGGGGACGAACAAAGAGCACTTGCTGTCGGCATCCATCTGGCTCTCGGACATCGAGGCATTCGCGGAAATGAATGAGGTGTGGGATGCCTGGGTCGCGAGCGGCTGTGCGCCGGCGAGGGCGACGGTCGAGGCGCGGCTTGCACGGCCCGAGTGCCTCGTCGAGATTGCCGTCATCGCCGCGATTCCATGACAGGGGCTCCCCCATAGCCTGACCCCATACCTTTGCCGCATCTTCGAATTGGACGGAATCCCCGTCCGTACGCGAGGCTCCCGCATCATCAGTCAGGGAGCACGCGAAATGAGGAGCAGGCGCCTATCTCGTTCGATACCAACGATCTCGCTGGCGATGACGCTGGCGAGCTTTGCTGGTACTGCCAGTGCGGATCGACTCCCTTGGTATTCGCAGTCGCCGACGGCGACCGGTTCTGGCGGAGCGGCTGCGACCGAGCATCCGCTGGCGACGCAAGCGGCAATCACGATTCTCAACGCTGGCGGAAACGCGGTGGATGCGGCCGTGGCAGCCTCCGCGGTTCAAGGCGTGGTCCGGCCATTCTCCGGCGGCATCGGTGGCGGCGGCTACATGCAGATCTATCTTGCCGACGACGACCGCGTGCTGGTGCTGGATCATCGCAGCAGCGCGCCGGCTTCGTTCGACGAGGAAACATTCATCGATCCGGTCAGCGGCGAGGAATACGATGAGGCCGTGCGCAACAACAGCGGTGCTGCGGTCGGCGTTCCCGGCGTCGTCAAAGCCTGGGAGAAGGCAGTCACGCTGTACGGCTCGGGGGCAGTGACGCTCGCGCAAATCTTGCAGCCTGCCATCGATGTGGCCGAGGACGGCTTCTATGCGGATGCCAACTACATCCGCGAGGTCACCGAGAATCAGGAGCGCCTCTGCGCCTTCACCTCGACCATCGCCATCTACCTGAATTCCGATTGCAGCGTGCCGGCAATCGGCTCGCTGGTGACCAATCAGGATCTGGCCGACATGTATCAGCTGATCGCGACCAGCGGCAGCAGCGCGTTCTACAGCGGCGCGGTCGCGAGTGCGATTGTTGCTACGGTGAATTCACCGCCGGTGCGCACGACGGGCACGCCCATTCCGTTCTACGTGCAGCCCGGCAACATGCTCACCTCCGATCTGAGCAGCTACACCGTTCCTGAGTACGCAGCGCTGCACGTCAACTATCGCGGCTACGACATCTACGGCCCGCCGCCGTCCTCTTCCGGCGGCACCACGATCGGTGAAATGCTCAACGTGCTCGAAGGCTATCCAATGGCCAGCCTGCCGCGCGAGCAGGCCTTGCATTACTACCTCGAAACATCACGGCGCGCGTTCGCCGATCGCTCGGCTTACCTGGGCGATCCGCTGACGTACGCCAATCCCATGCCGGTTGACGGCCTGCTCTCGGAGAACTATGCGGAGCACGTTCGCCAGCACATCCAGGATCGTGGCACGCAACGCTTCGTCGCTGCATCCGATCCCTGGCCTTTCGATGCTAATCCGTTGCTCAAAGCGAAGCCCTTGCCGGCCGATGGCGCCGGCGCGGTCACTTTCGATTTCACCGGATTGAGCAATGGTGCTGCGTGGGATGCTGGTGGTCAGTTCGTGTCGGAAACTCGCACCTCGAGCGAGTCGATCGAGGTGCTGGATGAGAGTGGTGACATGCAAATCACCTCGGCGCAGTTCTCCTATGTTCGCGCCGCCGCGCAGATGGATGCGGCGCCCGACACCGAGTTGTTGGTGCGGTTCAAGCCGGACAGTCTGACTGGAGATCGCCGCCTGCGCTTCTGGCTGCGAGCCGACGGTTGGAATGCAACGACGTCGCCTTTCAACGGTTATGCCGTCGAGATCAGCTCATCGAGCGACACGGTGCGCATCATCCGCACACGCAACGGCAACGCAGTGTTCGCGCTCGCTTCGTTTACGCACGCGCGCTCACTGGATTGGCAGTGGCTGCGATTCCGTGTCGAAGGCGATCAGCTCAGCGTTCGTTTGTGGGATGACGGTGACAATGAGCCGCGCCACACGTGGACGCACACGATGCAGGATACAACGGTGACGGCCGGAGGCGGATTCCTCACGGCCCTGATCGAGCTCGGGACCACAGCGACGAGCGGCGGCGGATTTCGCATCGACGACATGTTCGTAACGGATCTGAAGCCGGTCGCATTCGCCTCGAATTTCACCGCGGCGAACGGTGCGACTTGGGATTCGACCGGACAGTTCACAACGCAGTTCGGCACGGGCAACAGCAATCCGGGGGTGGGCGCCTCGATCGACGTGCAGGCCAATGCCGGACACCTCTATCTCGACAAGACACAGTTCGCATACGCACGGGCCACGGCCAACATGGCATCGCTGACCAACAGCGAGCTGCTGGTGCGCTTCCGTATGAACGATCTCACCGACGATCGCAGCCTGCGCTTCTGGCTGCGCGCCGACAGCTGGAATTCGCTCGGGTCGCCGCACAATGGCTACGGTATCGAGATCCAGTCCGACCTGGATGAGGTCCGGATGTTTCGTGTGCGGCAGAGTAATGGCGCGTTCGCGCTTCGCACATTGACGCATACACGCACGACCGCCTGGCAATGGCTGCGATTCCGTGTGGAAGGCGCGACCATGAAGGTGCGGATCTGGGCCGATGGTTCTCCTGAGCCGCTGAGCTGGCTCGGCGAGCTGTCCAATGCCGATGTGACTGCGCCGGGCAAGCTGCTGATTGGCGCATTGGAGTCCACCGGCGGCACCGGCGTGACGGGCGGCTCGTTCGATATCGACGATCTCGCGGTGTACGACCTCGATGTCATGGAAAGCGGCGGCGGCGGCGGCGACGATGGCTCATCGACGATTCATCTCACCACGGCCGATGGCGATGGCAACATCGTCGCCTACACGCACACGCTGAACTCCATCGGCGGCAATGGCGCGGTGGTGCCGGGCTACGGTTTCATTCTCAACAACGAGCTCAACACGCGTGTGCCTTCCAAGTCTCCGGTGGGGCATCCGAACGGACCTCGCCCCGGCATGCGGCCCTTGAGCAGCATGTCGCCGACCATGGTGTTCCAGAACGGCAATCCGGTACTGGCGATCGGTTCGCCCGGCGGCGAGACCATCATCACGACAGTGCTGCAGGTCCTGCTCAACCGCCTCGACTTCGGCATGAGCCTGCCGGTCGCAGTGGAGGCGCCTCGCGCCACGCAGCGTAATACCAGCGCGTTCGGCCACACGCTGGTGGAGCCGGAGTTCGCGCTGATTCCCGAGTACGACGACCTGCTCGAGCGCGGCCAGCTGTTCGACATCAGCGGCCTCACCTATGGCACCGGCGCGGTGAATGCGGTGGAGTTCCTGCCGAACAACAAGGTGCGTGCGGTGTCGGAGGCCTGGCGTCGTGGCGGCGGCAGCGCCATGGTGCAGACACCGGATCCATAACACGGGACGGAGTTATCTCGGCTGATCGGCCCGTTGAGCTATGCTTTCGATCCATGCGCGCACGCCACATCGAAGCTTTCCATGCCATCTACGTCAACGGGTCGATCAGCACCGCCGCGCGTGCGCTCAGCATCTCGCAACCTTCGCTCAGCAAATTGCTGAAGCACGCCGAGGACCAGCTCGGGTTCGTCTTGTTCAAACGGGTGAAAGGTCGGCTGGTGCCGACCGACGATGCGCATGTGTTGTTTCGCGAGGCCGCCGACATCCAGCAACGCCTGGGGTCCATGCGACGCACGGCGCGCAATCTACGCGGCGGCAAGAGCGGTCATCTGCGATTGGCTGTGCTGCCGGCAATGGGGTTGGGGATCGCGCCGGCGGCGATCTCGCGGTTCCGCGAGCAACATCCGGAAGTGACATTCGAGATCATGACCCTGCACCACAATGACGTGGAGCGGGCCTTGCTCGAGCGCAGCTGCGAGGCCGCGTTCGCCTACGATCTACCGCCTCATCCGCAATTGAAGTCGACCACGATCGGCCAGGGCGAAGTGATGATCCTGTATCGGCGCGAGCAGTTTCCGGCGCTGCCGCCCAGATTGGAGCTGTCGTGGCTGCGCAATCGGGACATCGTGGGGCTGTCGGCGAGCGGTCCGGTCGGAGACCTGTTCAGCGCGGCGTTGGCACAGCGGAATCTGAATGTGCAGGAAGTCGTGTCGGTGCAAACGTTTTACCTGGCCGCTGCGCTGGTGCGCTTCGGCGCTGCCATTGCCGTTGTCGATGAGCTGACGGCGCGAGCCAGTGCCTCGCAAGCCGGGCCGGACGCGCTGGACTTTCGCGCGCTGGAGCCGGCGTTGCGCTTCAACATCCACGCCGTGCATCTGGAGGATCGGCCGCTGTCGGTGATGGCCGGGCGCTTCATGGCGACGTTGCAGGCCGTGCTGGCGGAAACTCTGCGAGCATAGCTTCACGCTATGACGTATGAGCGGATCGGAGTTGGACGCCTGCGCCCGGCTTGGTGATGATGCGAGAAATGCGACTTCCATTCAAAGCCATGAGCTCCGTGCTCCGCGCCTGGTCGACGGCATGCCTGGTGGGCTTGCTTGCTGCCTGTGCATCGCCGAGCGCGAAGCCAGTGCCGTCTGCGACCGGAACCGGATGGGTTACGGCTGCGAATCCCCATGCTGTCGCGGCTGGAATCGAAGTCCTGCGTAACGGCGGTAGCGCGGTGGATGCAGCCATTGCAGTCCAGCTGGTGCTGGGGCTCACCGAGCCGCAAAGCTCTGGCATCGGTGGCGGCGCTTTTCTCCTGGTGTATGACCCGAGCACGCGTCAGGTCAGCGCGTTCAACGGCCGGGAAGCGGCGCCGGCGGCGGCACAGTCCGATATGTTCATGGCGACGGCCGATACGCCGCTGACGCGCGCGGCAGCGGTGGTCTCCGGACGAGCCACGGGCGTGCCGGGAGTGATGCGTTTGCTGGAGCGGGGGCACGGCAAGTTCGGTCGGCGACCCTGGGTCGAAACATTCGAGCCTGCAATTCGTCTTGCGCGAGCAGGATTCGAAGTCTCACCACGCATGGCGCGTTACTTGAACGGCTCGTATCCGCAGGTGCAAACGGCTGACGTGCGTACACTGTTCGCGAGGCCGGACGGTACGCCGTTGCAAGCGGGCGATCGGTTTCGCAATCCAGCCTACGCAAGCACGCTGCAATCGCTCGCAACGACCGGCGCCGATGCATTGTATCGAGGGACCTTGGCGCAACAGATCGTCGCTCGCACCCAAGCCGCGCCCTTGGGCGGCGCCATGACCGAGGCCGATCTGGCGAGCTATTCGGTGGACGAGGTGGCGCCGTTGTGTCGAATCGTCTGGGCACATCAAGTCTGTGTGCCGCCACCGCCGTCGAGCGGCGTTGGCGTCTTGCAGCTGCTGGCGCTGCTGGAGCGGACCGACATCGAGCAGCGCCGCCCGGACGATCCAAGGGCGTGGCTGCTGTTCGCGCAGGCGAGTCGTTTGATGTATGCGGATCGCGACCGCTATGTGGCCGATCCTCGTTTCGTCGAGGTGCCGGTGAGCGAGCTGCTGGCTCCCGACTACATCGAGGCACGTGCCCGACTGATCGATCGCGATGTGAGCGTAGCGCCGGCGGCCGGTGAGTTTCCGGCCAGGCGAGTCGGTGAGGATGCGACCGCGGAGGCGGCAGGCACGAGTCATTTCGTCATCGGCGATGCCAGCGGCATGGTGGTCTCGATGACGACCACCGTCGAGACGTATTTCGGCTCGGGTCGCACCGTCGGCGGCTTCGTGCTCAACAATCAGATGACCGATTTCTCGCTGAATCCACGCGACGGCGAGCGTCCGGCCGCCAACGCAGTGGCCGGCGGCAAACGGCCGCGTTCTTCCATGGCGCCCATCGTCGTGCTCGATCTGCAGGGACGGTTCGTCGCGGCGCTCGGTTCGCCCGGCGGCAATGCCATTCCCGCATACAACGGCAAGACGCTGCTCGCGACGTTGGCCTGGGGCATGGATCTTCGGTCGGCGATCGAACTGCCGAATCTGATCGCTCGGGGCGGCGAGTTCGTGGCTGAGACAGAAAGATTTGCGCCAGGCGTCGTCGAGGAACTGGCACGCCTCGGTCTGCAACTCCGCCCGCCGAGAGGCGAGGAATCGGGCCTGCACGGCCTGTGGCGGCAGGCAGATGGAACGATGCTCGGTGCGGCCGATTCGAGACGCGAAGGTACAGTCAACAGCGTGGCGACCCAACCATGACGTTCGGATTGGTGGAGACACTGGCATCATGCGCCTGCCTGTTGTTCTTTGGATATTTCCTACAGCGCACGATTCCGGGGCTCGCGCGGCTCAATATTCCAGCGCCGGTGCTTGGCGGTCTGCTGGCGGCGCTGGCCATCGTCGTGGCACGCGCCAACGACTGGCCGGTCGCAACGTTCGACACCACATTACAGCGTCCTTTGCTGGTGGCGTTCTTCACCACCCTGGGATTCTCGGCCAGTCTCGCGCTGCTGCGCGCGGGTGGCACGCAGGTGGTCGTGCTATTGGCTCTCGTGACGGGCTTCGCCATCGTGCAGAACCTGGTGGGCATCGCGCTCGCGCTGGGCTTCGGATTGCCGCCGGCGCTGGGCGTGCTGACAGGATCGGTCACGCTCACCGGAGGGCCCGCAACAGGACTGGCATTCGCGCCGTTGTTCGAAGCTGCGGGCATCGAGAGCGCGGCGACGGTTGCGGTGGCAACGGCCATGGGCGGCATCGTGCTGGGCGGATTGGTGGGTGGTCCGATCGGATCGCTGTTGATCGCGCGTCATCGACTGCGCGGCGCTGAGCCGAATGCCGCGGCCAAGTCGCCGACACAACTCTCTACCGATCTTCCTGCATCCGAAGCTGAGCCGCTGGGCGAGGACTCGTTGCAAGTTCACACCGCGCTCAAGACGGTCGCGGCCGTGCTCGTCGCCATGTGGGTGGGCACAGCCATCAGTGCAGGCATTACTTCGCTCGGAGTGACGCTGCCGGAGTACATCGGCGCGATGTTGGCAGCCGCCATTCTGCGCAACATCGACGATCGCACTCGCTGGCTGAAACTGTCGCATACGGCGCTGGACCTGCTGGGCGCCGTGGCGTTGTCGTTCTTCCTGGTGATGGCGCTCATGACGCTCGACCTCACCAAGCTCGCCTCGATGGCGGGGCCGCTCATCGTGATGCTGCTGGTGCAAGTCGTCCTGGTCGCGATGTTCTCGCTGTGGCCGGTGTTTCCATTGATGGGCCGCGACTACGACGCTGCCGTGACGTCCGGTGGATTCCTCGGCTTCATGCTTGGAACGACGGCCAATGCCATGGCCGTGATGCGCACGCTGGTCGAACGCTTCGGTGCGGCGCCTCGTGCGTTCCTGGTCGCACCGCTGGTGGGCGCGTTCTTTCTTGATTTCACCAACGCGCTGGTGATCACCGCATTCCTCAACTTCCTGAAGTGAGAGCGGCGATCACTCGCCCACGCTCAGAGCATCCGGCCGGCGTGGATCGGAGGCGCCATACAAATAGTCGCCCTGAATCATGATCGACTGCGTGCTGCCGAACGCGTAGGCCCATTCGATGCGATGACCCAGGGCCTGCAACGCCGCGGCGGTGTCGCGATTGAAGCCGGGTTCGAGCATCAGCACGTCACGATCCAGATCGGCGTGCACGCGCCGCTCGGCGCTGGCTTCTGCGATGTTCATCTGGTGTGTGAGCACGTTGTCGACGACTTGCGCGACGGCGCTGATGATGCGCGCGCCACCGGGGCTGCCAGTCACGAGATAGGGCTTCTCATCTTTGAAGACCAGGGTCGGCGCCTGCGTGCTCAACGCGCGTTTGCCCGCTTGCAGATCGTTGGGGCGAGGCGGACGGCCGGTGGCGTTCATCGAGAACGTCGTGGTCGAATTGTTGAGCAGCACGCCGGTGCCGCGAATCATGTGTCCGTTGCCGAACGAAAATCCCAGGGTGTACGTGTTCGACACCACATTGCGATGTTTATCGACGATGGAGTAGTGCGTCGTCGACGGCGAGTCCAGGCCCGAGCCGACGAACGAGCGGATCTCCGCGGCCGAGCCCGCCTTGGTTGGAGAAATGCGCGCCGCGATTTCCTGCGCGTGTTGTTGCGAGATGAGGCGCTCGGTCGGCACGGACACGAAGTCAGGATCGGCGAGAAACCGGCCGCGGTCCGCGCTCACATGACGCGAGGCTTCGGCGAAGACGTGCAGCGCTCGCGCTGAGCTCGCGCCCCAATCCGCGACAGGAAATTGTCCGAGCACGTTCAATGTTTGAATGACGCCGATGCCACCGGAGCTTGGCGGCGCCATGCCGACGATGCGATAACCTCGATACTCACCGGAAATCGGCTGGCGCTCGATCGCGCGGTATGACGCCAAGTCCTCGGCCGTGATGCCGCCGCCGAAGTGCTGCATGTCTGCGACGATGCGGCGTGCAGTTTCACCTTTATAGAAATCCTGCGGCCCCGAGCGGGCGATACGGCGCAGTGTGCGCGCGAGATCAGGTTGGCGGAGGATCTCGCCAGCACGATAGCTCGTGCCATCGGCACGATAGTAAGCACGCTTGACCGCGTCGTCCTCCTGCAACCAGGATTTTTTCAGCTCCAGCAGCCCCGCGAAGTCATAACTGATCGCATAGCCGCGCTCGGCGAGCCGAATCGCCGGTTGCACCAGCTCCGCCCACGGACGTGAGCCGTAGCGGGACCATGCCAGATGCAGGCCGGCAACGGTGCCCGGCACCGCTGCCGATTGCCACGACACTTTGGCGGCTTCCGTGATCTTCCCGTCCGGGCCGAGGAAATCTTTCGGCGCCACGTTTGTGGGCGCGCTCTCGCGATAGTCGAAGGACGTCGTGAGCTTGTCCTCAGGCATATGCAAGAGCATGAAGCCGCCGCCCCCGAGATTGCCGGCGCGCGGCAGTACGACTGCAAGCGCGAAGCCCACAGCGACCGCTGCATCCACCGCATTCCCGCCGCGTTCCAGTACTTCGAGGCCGATGCGAGAAGCCAGGTCGTTCTGACTTGCGACCATCGCTTCGCGCGCGATGACCGGATGGAACACCGCGCTGTACTCGACAATGCCGCTGTCGTAGAAGTCGAGGACCGGCCCGTGGGGCGGCGGGGCGGCCGACGGTGCAGCGATGCTCGCATGCGTTGCCAGCATGCAGGCGGCCCACACCGCGATACGAATCCGTCGGCTCATACGCACGTCCTCATTGGAACTGATACTGCAGCCGCAGATAGTAAAGGCGTCCGAGCGGATTGTGATATTCCGCGAAATAGCCGGTGTTGGTGTCGTCCGCGATCGGCGGGTCTTCGTCGAGGATGTTCTTGGCTCCGAGGCGCAGCTGCAGGGAATCGAGAATCTGGTAGTCGACCGACGCATCGACGGTGAGCCAGTCTTCGACAGTCAGCAAGGCGTTGGTGGTGTCTTGATTGACGGTGTCTTCGTTGAAGCTGCTCACCCACCGGGCAAACACCGTGGCGCCGAAGTTGCCGCCATTCCAGCTCACGCTGCTGCTGACTTTCCACTCGGGATTGCCGTTGAAGCGCAGACGGTCGAGCACCAGGTCGCCCTTGATCAGCTCGATCTTGGTGAGATGCATGGCATCGGCGCGCAAGGTGAAGCGGCCGAGATTGTCGGTGTCGATGCGCCAACTCGCCGCCAGGTCCCAACCTTCCGCGTTACGACGATCGGCATTGATGTACGGATCGATGACCTGAATCAGCCGGCCCACGGGCGCACGGCCCGTCGGATTGCGCATCGGATCCGCAAACAAAGCCAGGTCTTCGGGCGAAATGAAATCGTCGCGGATCACGTTCGGATTCGAGCTACCCGCGGCGCGCAGCGAAGCATCGAGGTCGAGCTGTGTCTGATAACCCAGCGTTGCGATGGCATCGTCGGTCTCGACCCACCAGCGATCGACCGACAGCTCGACGGAGTCGAACGGCCGCCATTCCAGACCGACGGCATAGCTTTCGGATTCTTCCGGCTCGAGCAGGTCATTGCCCTGATTCACGCCCTGTCGGAAGAAGCCGTTGCCGGCATCCTCGGGATCGCCGGTGACTTGCGAGCGATAGACATCGTTCAGACCGGAACGCGAAGTGATCGTCTCGCCGCGGCTGGTGAGCAGCAGGTTGGGTGCCTGGAAACCTTCCGACGCGGAGGCGCGCACCAGCAGCGATTCGATCGGGCGCCAGGCGAGGCTGAGCTTGGGTTTCACCAGGCTGCCGAAGTCGCTGTAGTCCTCGAAGCGAGCCGCGAGTTGCATTTCCAACGCATATACGCCAGCGACGCGATTCGGCGCGCCAACCAGCGGCAGCGCGAGCTCGGAGTAGGCAGAGGTGACGTTGCGCGATCCTTTCGCGTCGGCGACCGCCGGCAACCCGGCGACATCGCTGCCGTCGGTGATTCCGAAGGTCGGATCGATGAAGGTGATCGTGCCGTCGCGGTGCGGGTCGCGATCTTCGACCAGCTCTTCGCGTCTCCACTCGACGCCCGCGGCGAGACCGGCGTCGCCGCCCCAAATGCTGAACAGCGATGCATTCGATGCGCGCGCATCGACGCTATACAGCGCTGTCTCGAAGCGATTGAGCTCAGTGACCCGAATGGCGTCGAGCGTCGCGGCATTGTTGACGTTCGGTCCGCCGAACACGTTGAGTGCGGACGGCGTGGAATTGGCGAGCGCTGCGACCAGGGCCGTCTTCGAGGCCCGGTTGTATTGACGATCTTCGTGCTCGGCTTCGCTGACGACGCCGGCGGTCTCCCAGCTCCAGTCGCCACTGTCGCCCCGCAATCCGAACACGAGGTGATGCTGATTCGAATCGACTTCGATCGTGCGTGAGCCGAGTTCGAGCACGCGGAACTGGCGGACCAGCACATCGAGGCCGCCGGCCGGTGCATTCAAGCCGGCGATCCGGTTCGGGTTTGGCGAGCCATCGGGCAGGGTCGCCGCGCCGAAGGGATTCCAATAGTTGCTGGCCGGCACCACCACGAAGGCGTTGCCATTGTCGAAGGATTGTTCGGCGTCGTAATTTTCGGATTGCGAGCGGTAGAACAGCGCGTCGGCGAACAACGTGACGCCGGCATCGAAGTCGTGCGTGAAGCCCGCGCTCAGGTTGAATCGATCCGAGTCCGGCACGATCTGCGCGTTCGCGGTGAAGTCGTAGCGCAAGCTCTGGCTGCCATCGTCGATGGAGATGCCATTCTGTGCGGTGGGCGCCAGCGCGCCGGCTTCGGACGCCGGTTGCACGTGGAAGATGCCGGTGCTGGTGGTCAGCAGCGCGCCGTTGCGACGGACCGAGGCAGGTGCGAAGTTGGTGCCCATAAACCGTCCGGCCTGAAACTCGCCGTAGGGCGTGCCGGCGGAGTTGTTGTTCAACTGCGCGTCGTTCTCGAAGCCGGCTGGCGCAAGTGCACGACGATCGGCGCTCGCGGTGATTGCGGTTTCGGAATTCTTCATGGCCTTGCGGCTGAACCAGTTCGCACCGACCGTCAGTCGCGTGCGTCCGTCGTTGAAGCTCGTGCCCCACAGCGCATCGACGCTGGTTTCCTGCTGGCTGGTGTGCTCGCTGTCGAGGAACTGTCCGCTCAGCGACAGGCCCTCGTAGTCGCGATCGGTGACGAAGTTCATTACGCCCGCTACCGCGTCGGAGCCATACAGGGCGGCGGCGCCGTCGCGCAGGACTTCGACGCGCTCGAGGCCGCCGACCGGAATCACGTTGACGTTGACCGATTGCACCGGCACGTCGTCGATCAGTTGCCCCGCCGGGCTGCGCGCCAGCCGGCGACCGTTCAACAGCACCAGCGTATTGCCAGAGCCGAGGCCGCGCAGATTGACAGCAGCGACATCGCCTCGTGCCTTGTTCGGACTAGGAGTGCTGGAGTTGAACTCCATCGCGCCGGAGAACGGCAGCGCCTGAATCAGATCCTCGGCAGTCGATGGCGCGATACTCCGCAACGCCTCAGCGTCGAGCAGTGTGACCGGCAAGGTCTGTTCCACGTCGGCGTTGCGGATGTTCGAGCCGATCACCACGATCTCCTCGAGCTGCGGCGCGGGCGTGCCGGCATCGGCGGCCTGTGTCGTAGTCAACGGTGTCCAGCACAAGGTGACCAGCGAAGAAGAAATCAGCAGCGCACGTTTTTTCATTGATGTTTCCCCAGGGAACGAGCCGATTCGAGTATAGGGAGCGCCCGCGGTCTGCAGGCATTCCAATCGGTGCGCGGAGCACAGCCTGAGGCTATGGGTTGCGCGACTCAGATACGTTTGGGTAGTTGCTCGGCAAGCTGTTGAGCCGTACCGCACGCCAACGTCCAGCCCAGCGCGCCGTGCCCGACGTTCAAAAACAAACCGGGCACGCGTGTGCCGCCGACCAGCGGCAGGCCGCTCGGTGTCGCTGGTCGCAAGCCTGCCCAGGGCTGGGCGGCGTCGAAATGGGCGGCTTCGGGCAGCACTTCGCTGCCGAGTCGCATCAGTTCGGTCACGCGTCGAGCGTCGATGCTGTCATCGTCGCCGACGCAATCGGCGAGGCCGGCCAGACGCATGCGACCCGCGAGACTGGCGAAGACGATGCGCCGATCCAGATCGGTCAAGCTGACCTTAGGTGCGTGGGCGCCTGGAGCCGCAGTCAGGCTGTAGCCTTTGAGTGGATAGATGGGCAGACACAACGGCAGGCCGCGAACCAGCTGGCGCGCGCCGATGCCGGCGCAGATGACGACAGCATCGCTTTCGAGCAGCCCCGATGGGGTCTGCACGCCGATGATCCGGCCTCGATGGCGCACGAGACTTTGCACCTCAGCGCCAGTGATGACACGCGCCAGGCCGTGGGTGATCAGGTAATTGCACAGACTGCGCGTGAACGACTCGGCATCGCCGGCGCTATCGTTTTGGGCGTAGGCTGCACCGAGAATCGGGCTGCGCCATGCCTCGAGCGCCGGTTCGATCGCGAGGCAGTCTTTCGCACCGATGATATCCACGCGCACGCCGTGCTGACGTTTCAAGTCGGCGCGACGCTGCAGCCCGGCGAGCGTCTGCCCCGACCCGGTGATCATGAGCTTGCCAGCGGCGCGATAGCCAAAGTCGAGCGGCGCATCCTTCAGCAGCGACTCGAGCGCGTTCGCGGATCTGGCAGCCAGGTGCAGGAGCTGGACCGTGGCCGCATCGGCTCGCCGTCGCGTACAGCGCCACAGAAACTGCACGCCCCACGGCAGCAACGGCAGATCCAGCTGAATGCGCATGCTGCGGTCCCGGCCCAGCAGCATGCCAGGCAGGCGGCGTAACATTCCGACATCGGCCAGCGTGTCCGTATAGGAGTACGAGAGCTGCCCGGCGTTGCCGAAGGACGCCCCCTGGCCAGGCCGCCCGTGCCGGTCGAGCACCGTGACTTCGTGCTCGCCCCGAGCAAGAAAATAAGCCGTAGCGGCGCCGACCACACCGGCTCCGATGACGATGACTCTCATACCGACCGCACGTCCTCAGGTATTCATCCCTCGAGGCATGCTAGCCGTGCGCCGCTGCGGGAACGAATGGCTTTTCTGCAATATCCCATGGCGCGCGGCTATGGGTTGCCGCCGTGACGAGCGCTTCGTGGCGGTGCAGATTTCGCTGCGGAGGCGAAGCGTCGAGGCTCATGCATCGAATTGCAGTCCCCAGGTCTCGCCGACCAGCGATTGGCCGAAGCTGTGGTGGGGCTCGCTTTTTTCCAGCTTGAAGCCGGCCGCTACATAGAGCTTGCGCGCCGCGAGCAGGGTGCTCTGCGTCCAGAGTGTCATGCCCTTGTAACCTGCCTGCCGTGCAAAGCTGACGCACTCTTGCACGAGCATGCGGCCGACGCCGTGGCCTCGAGCGCTGTCCTCGACTAGCAGCAGACGCAGCTTCGCGATGCCGTCGGCACCACGCACCAGCATGATCGTGCCGACTGGCGCGTCACCGAGTTCCGCGATCCAACAGCGCTCGGCCGCGGGATCGTATTCCCGCAGAAACTTGGCGCAGATCTCCGCGACCAGTGCTTCGAATTCACTGTTGAAGCCATATTCCTTTTCATACAGCGCGCCGTGCCGCTGGATGATCCAGCCCATGTCGCCGGCTCGATGGGTTCGCAGCCGGACGGCCGGCGTGGCGGGCTGCGGGCTGAGGAGCGATTGCACTTGTCGTAGATGCGCTTGCAGTTGCAATTGTTGATGCCAGGGCAGGGGTTCCAGCAGCTTCGCGACTTCATCGCGCGCTTGCTGATTCACGCTGGCGAACGCCTTGCGGCCCTTCGCCGTGAGTAACAGGTGAGATTTGCGGCCGTCGTCCTCGGAGCGCTCGCGCTTGAGCCAACCGCGCTTTTCGAACTGCGCGAGGATCCGGCTGACGTAGCCGAAGTCCATGCCGAGAGCGCGCACCAGGTCGGCCGCCATGACGCTTTCGTTGTTGGCGATCTCGTACAGCACGCGCACTTCGGTCAACGAATAATCGCCGCCCAACAGGTTGTTGCCGAGCACGCCGATGGTCCGGGTGTAGAAGCGGTTGAACTGCCGGATGTCGGCGATGATGGTCTCTGACGCTGCATTCATACGGTTTCCTCCCTGCGCGCAGACATTCGCGCAATTACTTGACGCTGTCAAGTATCGGTCCTGGCCGGCCGCTGGCAGGTTTTCCGGCTCGCGACGGCGGCGCGTTTAGAGCACAATTCGCGGGTGCTCAAGCTCCGCGGCTTCATTCTCCAGGCCAGTTATCGCGTCGTCTCCGGCTCTGCCGGAACGCGCGTTCCTGTCATCCATATTTACGGTCGACTCGAGGACGGCGGCACCTTTCTGGTCCGCGACAATCGCCAGCGGCCGCACTTCTACATTCGAACGGCGGATGTCGAGCGGGCGAGTGCGCTGACCTCCCAGCAATCTGTTGCATTGGAGAAGCGCACCTTCAACGGCGAGCCGGTATCGCGCTTCGATATGGAGACGCCGACCGATGTGCCCGGTCTGCGCGACCGGTTGCATGACGTCGGTGTCGACACCTACGAAGCGGACGTGCGGTTTGCGATTCGCTATCTGATCGAGCGCGGCATCAAAGGCGGTTGTGAGATCGAGGGCGAGGCGACGCCGGGCGAGGGCATCACTTGGGTGTTCGATAACCCCGTGCTTCGGCCGGCGGATGTGAGAATCGAGCCGCGCGTCCTGTCGTTCGATATCGAGACCGACGGCAAAGGGGAGCGTCTGCTCGCCATCTCGATGTACTCGAACGAGATCGACGAAGTGCTGATCGTCGACGGCAGCGATCGTCCGATGCCCGAGAAGGCCACGCGCTGCGTCGACGAATATTCCGCACTCAACGCATTCTGCGAACGGGTGCAGCGGCTCGATCCCGACGTGATCACCGGCTGGAACATCGTCGACTTCGATTTGACGGCGTTGCAGAAGATGGCGCAGCGATTGCGGCATCCCTTCAGCCTCGGCCGCGACGCGGGCGCGATCCGCATTCGCAAGGCGGAAGGTTATTTCGGCAGCGGCCAGGCGAGCATTCCCGGCCGATTGGTCATGGACGGCATCGATCTGCTGCGCGGCGCATTCGTCCGCATGGACGATTACTCGCTCGATGCCGTTGCCCGAGAAGTGCTCGGTGAAGGCAAAGCGGTGGCGGGCGATGTGCGCGATCGTCTGGCCGAGATCATTCACAACTATCGTCACGATCTGCCGGCGTTCGCGTTGTACGCTCGCACCGATGCGCGGCTGGTATTCGAAATCGTCGCGAAGTTGAATGTGATCCACCTCGCCGTGGCGCGCAGTCAACTCACGGGCATGACGCCGGATCGCGTCGCGGCCAGCATCGCCTCGTTCGATTTCCTATATCTGTCGGAGCTGGAAAAGCTCGGCATCGTCGCGCCGACCGTCCGTTCCAGCGATTCGCGTGTGTATGAGGCTCAACAGGGCGGCCACGTGCTCGAGCCGCTCACCGGTTTGCATCGCAATGTCTGGGTGTTCGACTTCAAGAGTCTGTATCCCAGCATCATCCGCACGTTCAATATCGATCCCTTGTCGTATGTGGCGCGGCCGCAGCCCACCGACGATTTGATCGAAACGCCGGGCGGTGCGTTTCGCAGGGAGCCGGCCATCCTGCCGAGAGTGCTCGATGAGCTGTTCCCCCGGCGCGATGTCGCCAAGAAGCATGGCGACGAAGTGGCCTCGCACGCCATCAAGATCTTGATGAACTCGTGCTACGGCGTGCTGGGTACGCCAGCCTGCCGCTTCTACAACCCGGCGCTCGCCAACTCCATCACTGGCACGGGCCGGGAGATTCTGCTCTGGTCCAAGCAGTGGTTCGAAAGCGCGGGTTACACCGTGCTCTACGGCGACACGGACAGCTTGTTCGTTCGTTCCGGCATGCCCGACGCCGACGAGGCGCGCGCCCTGGGCAAGGAGCTTGCGGCCAAGCTGAATCGAGACATCGCTCAATACATCGGCCAGGAATGGCGCGTGACCAGCAAGATGGAGCTGAAGTTCGAGAAGCTCTACCTGCGATTGTTCCTGCCGCGAGCCAGAGGCAGCACGCGCGGCGCCAGCAAACGGTACGCGGGCTTGCTCAATGCGGCCGATATCGACGGCGTGCAGTTCGTCGGCATGGAGGTCGTGCGGCGTGACTGGACGGCGCTTGCCAAACAAGTCCAGCGCGAGCTGTATCACCGCTTGTTCACGGATCAGCCGGTCGATGTCTATCTCGCCGACATCGTCGGCCGGGTGCGCGATGGCAAGTTGGACGACCAGTTGGTCTACAAAAAGAATCTTCGGAAAGACACCGAGGAGTACACCGCCACGACGCCGCCGCACGTCGTGGCTGCCCGCAAGTCGACTCAACCGCTGGGTCGGCTAATCAGTTATGTGATTACGACCGCGGGCCCCGAGCCGATCGACAACATTCAGCATCCGCTGGATCGCGAGCACTATGTGATCAAACAGATCAAGCCGGTCGCCGAGCCGGTGCTCGCGACTTTGGGATTGGACTTCGAGCAGGTCATCGGCGACAGCCGCCAGATGGATCTGTACGCGCTGCTCGGCGATCGCTGAGTTACGTGCTTCGCCGACGTGCTGCCGCGCCATTGCGGCCTGCGGCCGCGGCGCGCGCCGATGTCGAGCGTGGCGCAGCTGCGGCGGTCGGGCGTGTCGCGCTTGCACGCGATGAGGCTGCAGCGGCTGAGACCTTGTTGTTCTTCTTTCGAGCCGTGCTGATCAGGTCCAGCACTTCGCTGATGATGCCTTCCATGATGGTGCGGGCTTTGTTGGCGTCGCCGGCCTCGATGGCGTCGAGCACTTTTTGGTGAATACCAACGTCGGCCTGCGGCACGCCTTTGACCGAGTTGGTGAGCCGGATCGAGATGCGCAGCGCCGCGTTGATCACGTCTTCGAGCTGCGCGTAGAAGCGGTTGCCCGTCGCATGCAGCACGGCGACGTGAAAGGCGATGTCGGATTCGAGCGGATCGTCCTCACCGAGGGCCGCCGTTTTCATGCGCTCGACAGCGCGACGGATGCGGGCGATGCCTTCGGGCGTGGCGCTGCGAGCGGCGAGCGCTGCCGCCATGGGTTCGATCGCGTAACGAATCTCGGTGAACTCGGCGAGCAGCTCGAGCGAGAACTTTCGCTCCAGCAGCCAGCGCAGCACATCGGGATCGAGCAGATTCCAATTGCTTTCCGGCTCGACCCAGGTGCCTTGCCGCGGGCGGGCGCTGAGCAGGCCCTTGGCGGTGAGCATCTTGACCGCTTCCCGGAGCACGGTGCGGCTCGCGCCGAACTGTTTGCACAGCTCGGCCTCGATGGGAAACGGCACCCCGTCGCCGTAGGTCTGGGTGACGACGGCGTGACCCAATTCTTCGACGATGCCGTAGGTCAGGTTTTGTCCGCTGGGTTTGCGCATGCTACCTGGCTTATCTCTGCCCCTGAGTTATGGGAGCAACATATCACGATCACGCGTTGGCGGATCCCCGTGCCTGGTTCCAGGCGCTGACGATGGCGGTCGCTCGCGCTCCAACTTCGGCGGCGGTGCGGCCCGGCGCATAGATGTCCGTGCCGAAACCGATGCCGTCGATGCCGGCTTGGGCCCATTCCGCCAGATTGTGAGCGCCGACGCCGCCGACCGCGAACACTTTAGTCCCCGGCAACACGGCCCGGAGCGCTTTCACGTGCTGTACGCCATAGGTCGAGGCGGGGAACAACTTCAGCGCCGTCGCGCCGGCATCGATCGCTGCAAATGCCTCGGTTGCAGTCGCAAAGCCGGGGACAGCCTGCAGCCCCAGCTCCACACTGCGTGCGATGACGGCCCGATCGATATTGGGCGTCACGATCAACTTGCCGCCGGCTTCGGCGACGGCGTCGACCTGCGCGGCCTTGAGCACCGTGCCGGCGCCGCAGAGACATTCGTTGCCGTATCGCTCCGTCAAGCGGCGGATGCTCACCAGCGGCTCGGGTGAATTCAGCGGCACTTCGATGCCGCGGATGCCGGCGTCGACCAGGGCTTTGGCCACGTCCAATATTTCATCGGGACGGATGCCGCGCAGGATGGCGATCAAAGGCGGGAGAGCGACGGGCGTGGACACGAAAAATTACTCCGCGATATCGGCGTGGGCGAGGGCGTTGAGGCCGGCGATGGTCAACTCGGTGGCGTCCAGCGGCACGGTTTCAATGCCATGGGCGGCGAGGGCGGCTGCGTAGAGCTCGGCGAGCTTGGGCGCGCCGATGATCGGCACGGCGGTGCTCGCTCGCAACGTTCCATCGAACCAAGGCAAGGCTCCCAGCACGTCCTGACCGATGATGAGGCCGGACAGGTAAGTGGAGGCTTCGGCGTGCGTCATGCCCTCAATCAACTGGCGGGCGCGCACTTCGAACAACAAGTGACTGAGCGGCACGTTGCGCATTTCCAGGCTGCGTTGCAGGCCGGCCGCGAAGCCGCGCCGCTCCGCCTCTTCGTTCGATTCGACCGCCGAGGCTTTGAGCAGGGTGCTGCGATCTCGCAGCAGGGCGTACAGCTCGCCGGATAGGCTGGTTTGGAACGATTTGAGCTTGCCGTCTTCCACCAGCGCCCATTTGGTATGGGTGCCCGGCAGCGCGAGGATGTTTCGCCCGCGTCCCAGTGCAGGATGAGTGGCAATCGCGCCGAGAATCTGTGTTTCCTCGCCGCGCATGACATCCGGTGCGCCAAGTGGGTTGGTGCAGGAGACACCGGCGGCAATGGCGATCGAATGACCGCGCGCATCGAAGCGAAGCAGTGCAGAGCGCAGCTCCGCGGCGCCAGCCGGACATGCGGCGTACGGGACTTCCCGCCAACCGTTACGTGAGCCGACCATGCCGGCGAGCCAAATGGGCAAAGCCCCATACTTGCGAGCCCACGGGTCGAGCGCCCCGAACAGCGTGGCTTCGGCGCTGACGGTCAACGAGCCAATACCGGCGCCGTCGACCTTGTCGAGTACCGTGGCGCCCCGGCATAAATGCAGCCGTAGGTGGGTCGTGCCCCAGTCGCCGGCAATATGGGTGG
>NZ_BLJO01000002.1:477939-516872 GCF_009932555.1 Steroidobacter agaridevorans | reverse complement strand
GTGAGTCGGTCATGAACGGGATTCCATGTGGGTCTTTTATATGATTAATATTCTCCATGTAAAGCCCGGCCTGGACAATCTGCCTGTAAGCTCGTCTCAGAGCGGCCCGACCGCACGGATTTGGAGGGTAAGCGATGCACGGAACACAGCAAATCGCGCCAAAGCTGGCCCGGTGGGCGGCGCTGTTAGCGATAGTGACCGGCGGTACGTGGGCGGAGGCGCCTCAGGGTTATTACCTGGGCGCCGATCTGTCCTATGTCAACGAGATGGAGGATTGCGGGGTCGTTTACCGCGTTGCCGGCAAACCGGCGGATCCCTTCGCGCTGCTGAAGTCGCGGGGCGCGAATCTGGTGCGCGTTCGTCTGTGGAACGACGCGAGGTGGACACCGTACTCGAATCTCTCTGACGTCAAGAAAACCATCCGCCGATCGCGCCAGGCCGGCATGCAGGTGCTGCTCGACTTCCATTACTCGGATGACTGGGCCGACGGCGAAAAGCAGATCATTCCTAAAGCCTGGGCGCACATCGCCGATTCGGACGCGCTGGCGCAGGCGCTTTACGATTTCACATTACAAACGCTGCGCGAGTTGGATCGCGACGGGCTGATGCCGGAGCTGGTTCAGGTCGGCAACGAAACCAATGGCGAGATCTTGAGCACGCTGGAGCGAGCCAAGGAGCCGATCGACTGGGCCCGCAACGCGAAGCTGTTCAATGCGGGCATTCGCGCTGTGCGGGACGCCGGAGCAAAGTCATCGATAAAGCCGCGCGTGATGCTGCACATCGCGCAGCCAGAAAATGTCGAACCGTGGTTTGCTGCTGCAAAAGCCGCGGGCGTGACAGATTTCGATTTGATTGGCATCAGCTACTACCGACGCTGGTCGACGCAGGATCTCGATGGACTCTACGCAGTCGTTCGCAGACTGCGACAAAACTATCGCGCCGATGCGCTCGTCGTGGAAGCCGCCTATCCGTGGACGTTGGAGAATGCAGACCAGTCCGCGAACTTGTTGGGAAGCGATACGTTGATCGAGGGCTATCCGGCGACGCCAAGCGGACAACGTCGCTATCTCATCGATCTCGCGCAACGGGTGATCGCGAACGGCGGTGTCGGCGTGGTGTATTGGGAGCCGGGATGGCTGTCGAGCAAGTGCAAGACGCGCTGGGCAACCGGCTCCGCGTGGGACA
This sequence comes from Steroidobacter agaridevorans, assembly GCF_009932555.1. Lineage (GTDB taxonomy): Bacteria > Pseudomonadota > Gammaproteobacteria > Steroidobacterales > Steroidobacteraceae > Steroidobacter > Steroidobacter agaridevorans. The sequence continues at coordinate 515,687 of NZ_BLJO01000002.1, read as the reverse complement.
ACGCGACGCTGTTCGATCATCGCGGCGACCTGCTGCCCGGCGCGGATTTCTTTGGCTTCCCGTACGTGTTCTCGAAACAAGCGGCGCCCTAGCAGCGGCGCCACGCTGAACCCCTTGCGTTCCCGATTAGCGTCCTATATATACGACAAATCGGGTTTTGTCTGAGTAAAGGAATGTCTCTTTGCAGGGGGAGATATGGATACTCGCGCACGGACAAACCGGCTCTGGCGTCATGCCCTGGGCTATTCAGCGCCATTGCTGCTATGGAATTCGGTGCACGCCGCCGAGCCGCAAGCCGCGACCGGCGGGATCATTGAAGAAGTCCAAGTCACCGGCATCCGGCAGAGCCTGCGCGATGCTTTGTCGGTGAAGTTGAATTCCGATCTGGTCGTCGACGCGATCTCTTCCGAAGACATCGGCCAGCTGCCCGACGTCACCATCGCCGAATCCATCAATCGGCTGCCAGGCATCAACGCGACCCGCGATCGTGGCAATGACAGCCAGGCGGTGGTGCGTGGCCTGGGTGCCAGACTGGTGCTCGGCACGATCAACGGCCGTGAAGTGGCGTCTTCCGAACCCGATCGCAACGTCCGCTGGGAAATTTATCCTTCCGAAGTCGTCTCCGGTGTGAAGGTCTATAAGACCCAATCCGCCGATCTGATCGCGGGCGGCGTCGCGGCCACCATCGATATCCAAACATTGCAGCCGCTGGACTACGAGGGCGCGGACTTCGTGGTCCGGGGCGGGCCCGTTTATTACGACGAAGGCGCGGACATTCCCGACTACGATCCCTGGGGCTATCGCGCCAGCGGCTCGTATGTTCTCAAAGCGAGCGACACGTTCGGGCTGGTCATCGGACTGACGGCGCAACAACAAAAGAACGGCTACTCATCGTTCACGGGCTGGGGCTACAACGATTCCCTCGCGCGACCGCCGGAAGGCGCGAGCGATTTCACGGGGGATCTCGATGGCGATGGCAATCCGGATGCGACGCCGTGGGGCGCGCAGGTTTCCGTCAATGGCATCGATCAGGATCGGCGCGGCGTTTCGCTGGGCACGCAATGGCGGCCGTCGGACCAGTTCGAGCTGCGTTTCGACGCGTTGTACTCGGACGTGGATATTCACGAAGACCAGGGCCAGACCGTCTACGGCCAGAACAATTGGGGCAACTGGGACAACGGCAGCTGGGCCGCCTACAACGCACCGGGCGCGAGTTACACCATCGTTGACGGCACGGTGGTCGCAGCGACACTGCCATTCAGTTCGGTCACGACGGTGGTCTCGGACTACGACGAAAACAAGGAACTCTCGGTGATGGGCTTGAATGGCCGCTGGTCCGGCGAACGGTGGAGTGTCACCGGCGATCTTTCCTATTCGCAAGCCGAGCGCGAGAACATTTGGAAAGCAGTGCGCACCGAGGTGTATCCGGAATGGATGACTTGGGATACTCGCGGCGGCCGGTTGCCGACGATCGCGACCAGCGTCGACCCGACGACGTTGACGCAGTTCGCGCCGGATTACCGCGGCGGCAGCGTCGATGGCCCGGAGCATCTCGATGACGAGCTGACTGCCGGCGCCCTGGACTTCGCCCGTTCGCTCGACGGAAGTTTCCTGTCGTCGCTGCAGTTCGGAGCCCGCCTCTCGAGCCGGACCAAGCAGCACGATCGCATGGAGAACTATCCGTCCGCACCCGCCGGCGGAGTAGAGATTCCGGCATCGTTGTTCCGCGTGTACAACGTGCCATCCGTGAATCTGCCGCCGGTGCTGCTCGGCGATTATGACGAGATTGCTCGGCTTGCTTATGGCGCGGCACTCGACCCGAGCAACGCGGAGGAGAATTTATCGCAGCGCTGGAAGGTCGAAGAGGAGGTCGCGGAAGGGTACTTCAAGCTCAACTTCACTAGCACCGCCATCGCCCGGCGCATGACGGGGAACATTGGCGTGCGTCTGCTGGACGTGCAGACGACCAGCGATGGATACCAGCAGGCCACGGGTGCAAGTGAGCTCACGCCGGTGAGCGTCGAGCATGACTACAACGAGCTGCTGCCGAGCGCCAACGTCAATTTCAATCTCACGGACACGACGCTGTTGCGCTTCGGCGTGGCGAAGGTCGTCGCGCGTCCGCCGCTCGATGAATTGCGCGCAAGCCGTACGCTGACGAATTGGCTGCCCTATACGGGCAACGCAGGCAATCCCAACCTCGAGCCATTCGAAGCGACGCAATTCGACGCGTCCTATGAATGGTATTTCCGGGACGAAGCGCTGCTTGGCTTTGCAGCCTATTATAAGGATGTGTCCTCTTACATCGGCTGGCGGCAGGATCCGCAGACGTTCGAAGGCATCACGTACGCCGTCGCCACGCCAGTGAACGGCGATGGCGGCGCCATCACCGGCGCGGAGTTTACTTTCCAGACGCCGTTCTTTTTCTGGAGTGCGCTGGAGAACTTTGGCGTCTATTCCAACTACGCCTATGTGGATTCGGACGTCGAGGAATTCGTGCCCATCACCAATCCGCTGACAGGCACCGGCTTCGCCCGACACACCGCGGTGTTCGATCTGTGGTACAGCTCGGGGCCGATCGAGGCGCGGCTCGGCTACAAGTATCACAGTCCTTTCACGGTGATTTACGGCTGGAATGGAGCGGACCTGCAGACATTGGAGGAGGAGTCGGTGCTGGACTTGAGCACGTCATATCAGCTCACCTCCGGCATCCAGCTGCGCTTCCAGGTGAACAACCTCACCAATGAGCCGTTGCGCATGCATCGGGACAATCAGGTGAACCGCATCGGCCGCTACGACGAGTACGGCCGGCGCTACCTGGTCGACGTCACCATGAAGTTCTGATCTGGTCGAGCCTGCCGGTGTTCCAGCCGCAACGCCTGGCGCACCGATGTCAGCAGGGGCGCCGATCTCGATGTGCTGTACTTGACCTGTCGATCTCCTTCGAGGGTGTCATGTACGACTGCAGGCGTTTCTTCATCGATGGCGAGTGGGTCTCTCCGGCGGGGCGCCGGGAATCGCTGGTGATCAACCCGGCGACCGAGCAGCCGGTCGGGCAGATCCTGTTGGGCACGGCCGAGGATGTCGACGCCGCAGTGAAAGCGGCACGCGCTGCGTTCGGCACGTACTCGCAAACCACGCGTGAAGAGCGCATCGCGCTGTTCGAGCGCATCGTCAAAGTGTACGAGGCGAATATCGAACGCCTCGCACAGGCTGTGTCCGATGAGATGGGCGCACCGATGACGCTTGCCGTGCAAGCACAGGCGGGCAGCGGCTTCCGGCATTTGTCCACTGCGCTGACCATCCTCAAGGACTTCGAATTCGAAGAACGCCTGGGCACGACGCTCATCGCGCGCGAGCCTATTGGCGTGTGCGGCCTCATTACGCCGTGGAACTGGCCGCTGAATCAGATCAGCTGCAAGGTTGCTCCCGCGCTCGCCGTCGGCTGCACCGTCGTTTTGAAGCCGAGCGAAGTCGCGCCGGTTACCGCACATATCTTCGCTGAGATCCTTGCCGAGGCGGGTGTGCCCAAGGGCGTATTCAACCTCGTCGATGGCGATGGCCCGGGCGTCGGCGAGGCGATCTCTCGTCATCCCGACATCGACATGGTGTCTTTCACCGGCTCCACACGCGCCGGCGTGCTCGTTGCCAAGGCCGCCGCGGATACGGTCAAGCGTGTGTCGCAAGAGCTGGGCGGCAAGTCCGCGAACATCATCCTCGAAGATGCCGATATCGCAGCGTCGGTCGCGCATGGCGTGAACTGGATGATGACGAACAGCGGCCAGTCCTGTAACGCACCTTCTCGCATGCTCGTGCCTGCCGATCGTTACGACGAAGCGGTCGAGGTCGCGAGAAAGACCGCCGAGCAGTTGAACGTCGGCGATCCGAAGGCGCCGGGCGTGACCACCGGTCCGGTCGCAAACAAGCTGCAGTTCGAGCGCGTGCAGACGTTGATCGCAAAGGGCATCGAGGAGGGCGCGAAACCGGTGACCGGCGGCGTCGGGCGTCCGAACGGCATCGACAAAGGCTACTTCGTGAAGCCCACCATCTTCGCGGGCGTCGACAATGAGATGGCTATCGCGCGCGAAGAGATCTTCGGGCCGGTGATGGTGCTCATCCCGTACAAGGACGAAGCGGACGCGATCCGCATCGCGAACGACTCGATCTACGGGCTCTCCGGTCACGTGCACTCGGGAAACATCGAGAACGCACGGCGCGTGGCGTCGAAGATCCGCACCGGCATGATTCACGTGAACGGTGCGGCGCGCGACATGTTTGCTCCGTTCGGTGGCTACAAACAATCGGGCAACGGCCGTGAGTGGGGCCGCGAGGGCTTCAAGGAGTTCCTCGAGACCAAGGCCATGATGGGCTACTTCACCTGACGCTGGATCGACGACGAGTACAGAGCATGCAAGAGCAACAGGCACGGCAGGACATCGACGAGCTGCTGAAGACGTATTTCGACGGCCTCTATCACGGCGACCCGGCGCGTCTGCGAGAGGTGTTTCACCCGCAGGCGCAGCTGTTTGGCGAGGTGCGCGGCGCGCCGTATCAGAACACGGTGGATGGGTGGCTCAACGCGGTCGCAAGCCGGCCCTCACCCCAGGCCAAGGGCGAGTCATTCCAGATGGAAACGCTGGAGGTCCAGCTGCACAACCAGATCGCGTACGTGCGCGCTCGTTGTCCCATGCTCGGCTTCAACTACTTCGATTATCTCGCCCTGATGCACAACGGCGAGCGCTGGTTGATCACGAACAAGCTGTTCACCCACGTCGACGCCTGAGCGCAGCCGCGCTCTACGTTGAAGGCAAATGCGCCATGAGGCGAGCAATCTCATGGCTGTCCGAATCCGGGCGCGCCAACAGCTGCTGGATGATCAGCATGCGATCTGAAGCAGGGTGGGTTTGATTCAGCTTGGTCACGCCCTCGATGCGATCGACGGTGATGCGGAACGAGCGGATTCGAGGCAGCAACTGCTGCACTTTCCCCGGCGGCGCCTGCTCCAGTGTCCACGGATGTTCATTGTCACGCTCCAATACCGCGGCGATGCGACGGAGCACTTTGATCTGGCCCTCGTCGTCATCGATGATCTCCAGCCGTCCGCGGATCTGGGCGGAAACATAGTCCCACGTTGGAACCGTCAGCAGCGTCTTGTACCAGCTGGCAGAGATGTAGGCGTGCGGGCCGGGAAAGATCGCCAGCACTCGCTGCCCGTTCCGCAGTGTCTGGGCTTGCGGGTTGATACGAGTCATGTGGCCGACCAGTGTCGAGACCGTGTCGTCGGTCTCGAAGAAGATAGGCGTCGGCGTGGCGTAGGTCTCTTCGCCCGTTGCCGTGATCAAGTGAGCGAACGGATATTTTCTGACAATGGATACGGGATCGGCCGCCGCGTAGGCGCCCGGCGCATACATCGTTCTCGCGGCTGCTGGACTGCTCATGGCCCCCGACTCGCTCAAAAAGTGATATCGGGCAGTCTATCCAGGTCGGTCGGAGAGCTGGTTGCGAACGAGGGCGGGAGTAGTGATCCCGCTGCACCACTGCCGGGCGTCACTCGGCTTTCTTCGGCGGACGAACGATCTGCCCGGGACGCACGCCAGTCGTGCGTCGATCCTGATAGACCAGCTTGCCGTTGACCCAGACTTTCTCGACGCCGGCCGACAGGGCGGTCGGGTTTTGCATGGTCGCGCGATCGATGATGGTCGTCGGATCGAACAGCACCAGGTCGGCGCTGTTGCCTTCGGCGATGACGCCGCGATCGGCGATGCCGAGATGTTTCGCAGCCAGGCCCGTCATCTTGTAAACGCCTTGCTCCAACGTCATCGCTTTCTTTTCCCGGACGTAGTGGCCGAGTACGCGTGGGAACGTGCCGTGGCCTCGTGGATGACCGATGGAGACACCATCCGAACAAATGTTAGCGTGCTCCCAAGCCATCAGGCGCGCGACATCGTCTTCGCGCATGCTGGCGCCGATGACGGACTCGACGCGTTCGTCTTCGGGATGGGCCGCCTGGTACTCGATGGCCTGCTTCATCAGCGCGAGATAAACGTTCACCGGCGTGGCATTTCGTTCCTTGGCCACTTGCGCCAGCGACTTGCCGACGATGGCGGGATCGGGCTGAAAGCGCGAGAAGTACAGGCCCTCCGGCGAGGTCGATTCTTTGAGCTTCGACTCCAGGGCCTTACGGTCGTCGTAGATTCCGTTCGGGAACATCACGCGCATCGTCGACTGCCAGTACGTGTACGGATAGATATCGGCGGTGATGTCCACGCCCGAGGCGCGAGCATCGTCCATGAGCTGCAACACTTTATCGGCGGTGCCCCAGAGTTTTTTGGCGCCGATCTTCAGATGCGAAACCTGCACGGGCGCGCCGGCTTCGCGACCGATGTCGATGGTCTCCTGCAATGCGCTCATCAGCTCGGACTCTTCGTTGCGCATGTGGCTGATGTAGCGACCGCCCAAGCGGGCGGACACCTTCGCCAAGGCCACGATCTCGGCCGTGTTGGAGAAGTTGCCGGTCTCGTACTGCAATCCGGTCGAGAGGCCGAACGCGCCGGCGGCCATATCCTCTTCGAGCAACTGGCTCATGCGCGCGATCTCTGCGTCGGTCGCGGGACGACGTGCGGCGTTCATGCCTTGCTCGCGCAACGTGTTGTGACCGGAGTACGAGCCGAGGTTGACGGCGATCGGATTTTTCTCGAGCTTGCCGAAGAAGTCGCGCAGGGGTGACTGAGATGAGCCGTCCTGACCGACGATGATGGTCGTGACACCCTGGCTGGTGACCGCGACCATGTCCGGGGACTGGGGGATGTCGTAGTCGTGATGGCTGTGCGTGTCGATGAATCCGGGCGCCAGCGTTTTGCCGTTGCCGTCGATCACGATCTCGGTGTTGCCGGGAATGAGATCGCCAACCGCGAGGATCTTGCCGTCGGCGATGCGCACCGAACCTTTGCGGGCCGGCGCGCCGGTGCCGTCGACGATGCTGACGTTGGAGATGACGGCGCTGTCGAGATTGGGCGCCGCAGCCGCGAATGCCAGCGTTGGGGAGGTGGCGAGCAGGAGCGCGAGCAGCTTTTTCACGGGATGACTCTCCGTACTGGAAGCGCAGGAGATTATGAGGGACCGGGGTCGCTATCGGCCAGAGTGACGCTGTGATCCGGCGGCCTCGATTGATTTTCCAGCGTGCGTTGGCCAGAGTAGCTGGCATGCGCGCTCGGGGCTTCTGGTTGATTCTTGAGACGGTCGTGGCTTACGCCGTTCCGGCTTATCACTGGATCTGGGGCGTGATCATGCTGCCGCTGTGGCTGTGGGGCGCAGCGAGTGCGGAATCGACGTCGATCTGGTTTATCGCATCCCTGATCGGCGGTGTATTGGGCGCCATCGGCGTCGTCGGCCTGCTCACGGTGGCGATTGCACGCGAGCCGGTGTCCACGTTGAATTTCAGCCTGCTCGCGCTCCTGTCCTGCGCCGGATTGCTCGCGGTGTGGGCCATGATGACCGGTCTTTTTGCCGGTTTCTCACTCGATCCCTTCAGCCTGGTCGCGATCGTCGCGCCGACCGCGTGCACGGTGCACCTGTTAGTGCTGTGTGCACGCCTGATCGGCGCTGAAGCCCAGCCGTCTCCTCATTGATGAGGAGCGGGGATGTCCACTGGATTGCCATCGCCTGACCAGGGCGGATCGCCAACGCCGTTCGGCGTATAGGTTCTCCTCCAGTACCTGATGATCTGCTTGTCGAGTGTCTTGAACGCCTTCGGGCCGTGAAGGTCGTTCTGCGCGGCCAGGAAAATGTTGTAGGCGCGGTTCTCCGTACCGAGCGTGCACTTCGCGCGATTGAGGCCGGTGCCATGCGTGAACACATGCAGCGCATTGTTTTTCTGCTCGATGTAGCGGGAGATGGTGCCGGGATAGGAAATGTGCGGAGCTTCCGTCACGTTCTGGGTGCCACCCTGCCAGGGACCTGCCTGGATCATTCGCTGGTTGATCGGGCCCGCCGGTACGATGTACGCCCACGGATAGCTCGTGAGGCCCGGTGAGGCGACATATACAGGCAGAGAGCCGCCGGGGATCGTCGTCAGGTTGGCCTGCATCTGGAACGCAGGATAGGAGTATCGGCGCGCCGCGCTGTCGCGCACGTTGGCGAGATTGCAGTTCGTTTCGGAGAGATCGCAGACCTTCGTCAGCACGTCGTAGTGATGGTAGGTCTTATCCGCAGCATTGAAGAGCTCGTCGCCCGGAAACGGCTCATGCGTCCAGCTGTTGAGCCGGTCCGCGGCGGGCACGTTGCGCAGGATCACATGCTGATAGATCAGATCGCCGATCTGAGCCAGCCGTTCGGCATCCGAGGTGGGCAGCGCCGGGCACGTGAGATTCAATCGTTCCAGGATATCCGCAGTCTCCCGAGCCTCGGCGTCGAACACCGAATAGTCCGCGGCGGTCGTGATGGCGCCAGGTAGATAGATGAGGATATGGACCGGCTTCTGGCAGATGTCGGTGTTCGCGGTTCCGATGTAGTTGCCGTAGTCATCGGTCTGCGACACCGTCCGCACGCACGGCGGCGGTGGCGGTCGATCCGACACGGCGCAGAAATGGTTGGGATATCGGACCGAGCAGTCCTGTAGCCACTTGTTCATCAGGTACGCGTTGTCCCGATCGGCAAGGCTGCCGAACCAGTAGCGCTGCGCCGGTTCGACGCTGGTGATTTTCCTGGGGGCATTCTGGTCGAAGTAATCGTTGTTCTGCAGCCAGCGAAACAGGTCCTCATGAAACCGGCTGAACTTCCGATTCTCGGAGGTGAGCACCGATGGGGCGCCGTAGTTCGTGGCGGGCGCGTACACGATCTGGTCGAAATGATTCGGAATCACCTGACTGATGCCCGTGAGCTCGAGGTCGATCCTGCCGTCCAGGTCCACGTCTCTGACGAACAGATCGATCGCCTCGGTCGCCGCCCACGTCGCAGTCGCTGCACGCTCGGCGGCGGAGAGCTGGCCGTCGATGGCAAACCCCAATTGCCCATTGCTGCGAAGAATGAAATCCCGCACGCCGGGAGGCACGACGATGGATAGATCGTCGATCGGGATGAGCACGGAACCCGGCGCCTTTACGAAGATGGCATCCATCGTGCCATCGCTGTTCTCATCGCCGATGCGCACTGAATAGCGTTGATCGAAACCTGCCGCTCGTGCGGTCTCGATCACGCCACTGACGAGCAGGCCGCTGAGTAGCGCGAGCAACAAGGCCCCTGACCGACCCAGATATCTCATGATGTCTTCCATGGCTTTATGCTGCTTACGGTGAGTTGATCGCGATATAGCCCGGCGCCGGCGCGCCGGCGTGGCTCGGCAGGCTGAGGCTCGACAACAATAAGAAAAGGGGAATGAGGGCGCGCGATGGGCGCATGACGACTCCTGTTTCCATGTCTTGCAACTCAAGGAGGGCGCCAATAGATTGCTTGTATCGAGCGAGAGTTGTCAACGGCATCCGCGGCTCGCAGCGGACGATCAATGTTTCCAACGCGTGACGCCGCTCGGTGAAACCCTGATTCGTTCGTCTCGCGTCGTGACGCTTGTTGACATACGCACTGTTGCGACACAAAGTCGAGAGAGCGCAACTCGACTTTGACAGCCCAATTGGACTGGCGATGCGCCATCGAAAGGAGCTCGGATGAAACTCGCGAAATGCGCCACTCTGTTACTTGCCCTCGGCGTTCCCGTCACCGGTTTTGCCGATAACCAATGGTCGGCTTGTCAGACGGTCACGGGCGTAACCAACTATCTGGGTTATAACACCACCAATCCTTCGGTCGCGGTGGCGCTTTCGCCGGGCATCCCGAATTGCAACGTCGACGCGCCGGGCGCCATCTCGTTCGCGTTGCAGGGGCTGACGACCGGATCGACCGTGGACACGCTCAAAACGTTGTTGGCGACGCTGCTGTCCGCGCAGGCGAGCGGGACTCGAGTGATGATCCTCTACGACGCCGCGACTTGTCGGGCCAATGCAGTCTCCGTGGGCGGATACGCGGCGCAATGCCCCTGAGGCGGCCGGCCGGCGCCCAGTTCACTCGATCAATCTCATCTCCCGCGCACGTGCAATCGCGCCCGTGCGCGTGCTGACGTCGAGCTTGGCAAATACATTTTTCAAGTGCCACTTGGCCGTCGACAGGGCAATCTGGGATCGAGCGCTGATCTCGTGATTGCTCAAGCCCAGCGCCAGCAGGCGGAGCATGTCGACCTCCCGCTCGGTCAGCGGCTCCAAGGGGAGGGCGGACTTGCGAGGCGAAGGTGTGACAACGGGAACGGCTTGTGAGAATACGTTTTCGAACTTGCAAAAATAATGTGTGGGCAGAGGCGTGCAGAGCCGGCCGCTCGTTAGGGCGGCGGCGATGACCTGAATCATCGACGGCGCCTCATCGAAGACGCCGCGAGTGAAGCCGTGACCGCGGGTCAGCGCGAAGCCGCGGTTCAAGCAGTCGAAGGCAGATTCAATATCGCCGGAATGCCAGTAACAACATGCGAGCACGGCTTCGAGCGGAGCCTCGCGATACACGTAACCGACTTCATGAGCGCTGTCACGCAGGACGAGCAAAAGAGCGCGAGCCTCATCGTACTGACGCTGCTTGATCAGCAGAGCCGCGTAGCCTGAACCGAAACGTTCCCACGTTTCATCGTAGGACCGAGACCGTCGCCACTCGCCCGATCGCGCGCGACGCTGTAACCCGAACTCCAGCGCCACGGCGCGCGCGCGTTGCAGATTGTCTTGCGACAGGAGCAGGCGAAGCTTTTCCGCGCAGACCTGAGCAAGGAAGCGTGCGTGCGAGCCGCTCTCGAGCATGCTGTGAAGATAGTCGAGCAGCTGGAAGGCTTCGCCATAGCGGCCGTTGCTGGCCTTGATACGCGAGAGCGTCACGTACGCAGTGACGACATTCTCGACCGTGGACTGCACGGACAGTAACGGCAGCACTTCCGTGCAAAGCGCTTCCGCCTCGTCGAGACGATTCTCTTCGTAGCGCATGTAGGCAAGGGCATTCGCCGCGTTCACCCAGGCTGGGGTGCGATGGCCGCCGCGGACCATTTGAAACATTCGTTCGCACCGATCGGCGGCGGCTTTCATGTCGCCTTGGGCGCGATCGGCAAGTGACGCAACCACCTCGGCATAACCCAGGCTGTACAAGCTGATCGAGTCAAACGTATCGCGTGCACGCATGGCCAGGCGCCATGCTTTGTCGAACTGATTCAGGCGCAGCATCGTGTACGCCTGCAGCGTCAACAGCGTTCCGATGAGAAAGCTGTCGGCGCCGCGGTCTCGCAAGGCTTCCGGGGACGAGATGCCGATCTGGCCGCTGCTGTCGGCAAGCACAGTAAGCATGGCGTGCAATAGCCGAAGGTGCACGGAGCCGAGCGCTCGCTCGGTGCTGACATTCGCCTCGACCTCTCGTAACGTCGCGGCGGCTTCATTGAAGCGTCGCGAGAGGATCAAACTCGCGATGTACGACCGGCAGATGCCGGCGTGGCCGAGAATGACGTTGTGAGGCACCTTGGTGATCCAATGAATGACCGCGACAGTCTCACCGGCCCGCAGCCACGTCGTCGCGCAGCGCTCCAACAACTCCAGACGCCACTCCTCGTTACTCGCAGCGAACGCATGATGAAGCGCTTCGGCGTAGAGTTGATGTTCCGCGTACCAGCGGCTCGCGCGCTCATTCAATATGGACAGCTGGGCCGTGTCATGCCGCAAGTGGCTGCGCAGGAAATCGAGAAACAACGTGTGATATCTGTACCAATGGCCATGACTATCGAGCGGCTGAATGAACAGCTGCGAGCGCTCGAGCTGTTCGAGCAACGACTGACTATGCGCGATGCCGAGCAAGGCATTGCAGAGCTCGGCCGTCATGCGATCCACGACGCTGCTCGCGATCAAGAACTCACGCAGCTGAGGCTCCTGCTCCTGCAGGACCGACGTTCCCAGGTAACGAGCCACTTCATAATGAGAGCCGTTGAAATCGCCAATGCCGTCGCGAGACCCGGCGGCGGCGAGCAGGGCGAGTTTCACGCCGGCGACCCAGCCCTCGGTGCTGCGTCGAATGCTCTGCGCTTCGTCCTCGGTGAGCGACCGGTGACACAACTGCGCGCCTAACTGCACGATCGCATCCGTATCGAAGTTCAGGTCTTCCGAGCCGAGCGTCATGAGCTGATCGTTCAGCTGCAGCTGACCCATGTGTAGCGGCGGCAGGCCACGGCCGGACAGGATCCATCGAATCCCAGCCGGGGACTGCAACAGCAAAGCATCGACGGCCCGCACCAGCACCGGTGTGCTGAGCATTTGTAAATCGTCCACGACGATACAAATCGGCGGGTTCAGCCGGCCCAGGCTGGCGATGAAAACCGCGATGGCGGCGTCGAGCGATTCATCCGCGCCCCGCCGATGCGGAAGATAGGCATCGAACGCGGGGCACACGGAACGGACCGCGGCAATGAGATAAGAAAAGAATCGGACCGGCTCGTTGTCCTGCTCATCGAGCGACAACCATGCGACGGAGTGCGACGCACATGAATGCCGATGCCATTGGGCCAGCAAGGTAGTCTTGCCCGAGCCGACGGGCGCCGCGAGCAACGTTAGTTTTTGCCCGGTGGCGGCATCGATTCGCGCCAGCAACGTGCCGCGCTCGATGCACGTGGTCGCGCATTGGGGCGGCTTGAGCTTGCTGTGAATCAGATAGTGCGGGCCGAGGTCGCTGACGGAGTGTGACGCCGGACGAGGCGCCACGGGTTCGGCCCGATCCTTGCCGTGTCTGGTGAGCTGGTGTGCCACGCGCTCCCCCGAATGATCCGTTTCTAAAATAAATATCGGCCGGAAAACATCGGCGCCGCCCCTCCGATCGAAGGGGGCGCTCCGATTATGCAGCCGCCTAGCATCCGCGTCATCCGCTGAACCACAGCGGGCCGTCACTTCACGACGCCATCAAAAGGGGGAGTCACCAGCCATGTGCAGCAAAGCCATGTGCTCCCATGCCAGGACGGTATGGGGGCGTGCAGTTCTGTTCTGCGCAACACTGTTTGTAAGCTTTGGCGCGCTTGCCCAGGCGCCCAACTTCGTCGCCTTCGAGTCCGGACACGTGCGACCGATCGCCATGTCGCCCGACCGCACGCGCCTGTTCGTCACGAACACGCCGGATAACACGCTCGAAGTCTTCGATATCACCTTGAGCGGGCTGGCGCTGCGGGCGCGAGTGCCGGTCGGACTGGAGCCGGTGGCGGTCGCGGCCCGCAACGACTCCGAGGTCTGGGTCGTCAATCATCTTTCCGACAGCATCAGTGTCGTCACGCTGAGTGGCACGCCCAGAGTTACACGGACGCTGCTCGTAGGTGACGAGCCGCGGGACATCGTGTTCGCAGGCTCGCCGGCGAGGGCGTTCATCACCACGGCGCACCGTGGACAACAGCGCACCGATGGCTCCATCAGCAGCGTGCCGGGGGCGGGCGATCCGCAATTGATCACGCCTGGCGTCGGCCGCAACGACGTCTGGGTGTTCGACCCGGCCAGTCTCGGCAATACGGTCGGCGGCACGCCGGTGCGGATCATGAACTTCTTCAGCGATACGCCGCGCGCTTTGGCGGTGAGCCCGGATAAAAACACCGTGTACGTCGCGGCGTTCAAATCGGGCAACCAGACCACGACGATTCTGGAGCCCATGGTGTGCGACGGCTTCCGCCCCAACGTGCCCTGTATCGTCGACAACCTCTCCATCATGCCGGGCGGCAACCCCGGACCGGGCACGAACTTCGAAGGCAAGCGCGCCCCGGAGACCGGCCTCATTGTGAAATTCAATAACGCCAGCGGCCGCTGGGAAGACGAGCTCGGCCGCAACTGGAACAATGCCGTGCGATTCCGCTTGCCGGATCTCGATGTGTTCGCGGTGGACGCGCGAACCCTGTCGCAGACCGCAAGCTACGCGCATGTCGGCACGACGCTGTTCAACATGATCGCGAATCCGGCGACCGGCAAGCTCTATGTCTCCAACACCGAGGCGTTCAACCTGCAGCGCTTCGAAGGACCGGGCGAGTACGCCGGTCAGACGGTGCAAGGTCATCTCGCAGAAACGCGCATCACTGTGATCTCCGGCTCGTCGGTCACCCCTCGGCACCTGAACAAACATCTGGACTACACCAAGCTCGCCAACGAGTCGGGCTTCGATCCGACAGCCCGCAATCACAGCCTGTCGACGCCGCTCGAGATGGCGGTGACCGGCAATGGCCAGACGCTCTATGTCGCGGCGTTCGGCTCCAGCCGTATCGGTGTTTTCAGTACTGCCGCGCTCGAGGCGGATACATTCAATCCGCGTGCGGCGAGCGCCAACTATATAAATGTAAGCGGCGGCGGTCCGAGCGGCCTGGTGTTGGATGAGTCGCGCGGCCGATTGTATGTAACGACGCGCTTCGACAACTCGGTGAAAGTCATCGACACGACCACTCGCGCGCAGGTCGCGGCCGTGACATTGCCGAATCCCGAGCCGGCCGCGGTCGTGCAGGGCCGGGCCAAGCTTTACGATGCAACGGTGCTGTCGGCGAATGGCGAGGCCTCCTGCGCCAGCTGCCACATCTTCGGCGACGTGGATGACCTGGCCTGGGACCTGGGCAACCCCGACGATGTAGTCACGCACAATCCGTTGCCGAAGAACCTGACCAGCGATCTGGAGATCGCCATCGGCAAGACGCTGTTCGGCGTGCGCACGCCCATCAACGGCAGCGACGACGTTGAGGAATTCCATCCGATGAAAGGTCCGATGACCACGCAGACGTTGCGCGGCCTGCGTAATTCCGGCGCCATGCACTGGCGCGGCGATCGGGCGACGGGGCACTTCGGCAGCGATCCGCTCGATGCCAATCTTTCCTTCAATAACTTCATCGTGGCGTTCGAGGGATTGGTGGGGCGCGACGGTCTGCCCAGCACGGCCGACATGCAAAGCTTCACCAACTTCCAGCTCAAGGTGCTGCCGCCGCCGAATCCGGTGCGTGCGCTGGATAATTCGCTCAACGCAGCCCAGACCCGCGGCCGCAATTTCTATGTCGGCTCGCGGCCGTCGGACGGCATCGAGATTCCCATTCTGGGCGGCATCATCCCGGGCGACACCGCGTTCAACTGCGAAGGCTGCCATCGTCTCGATCCGGCGTCGGGCTTCTTCGGCACCGGCGGCGCGGCGAGCTTCGAAGGCATCACGCAGATCGTGAAGATCCCGCATCTGCGGAACATGTATACGAAGGTCGGCATGTTCGGGGCGCCGCGGGTGAATTTCTTCGGCGCGCCTGACACCGGCAATATGGGCAACCAGATCCGTGGTTTCGGCTTCGTCAACGACGGCTCGGTCGACACGCTGTTCCGGTTCTTCACCGCGGTGGTGTTCAATCCTCAATTGAACGCCGGCTTCCCGATCCTCAATCCGGATGCCACCCGCCGGGACGTGGTGCAGTTCATGCTGGCGTTCGACAGCGACCTTGCGCCCATCGTCGGTCAGCAAGTCACGCTCACCAATGCCAATGCCAGCGCCGTGAACCCGCGAATCAATCTGCTGATCCAGCGGGCCAAGGCGAACTTCGTGTCCAAGGAACTGGGCGGGGCGACCAGGGAATGCGACCTGATCGCCAAGGTGGCGCTCGCCGGCAGCTTGAAGGGCTATCTGCTGGATGCGGCAGCCGGCGACTTCGTGGCCGCCGACGGCACCCGTCGCACCGACGCCTCGTTGCGGGCATTGGCCGCCACGACCGGGCAGGAGGTGACATACACCTGCGTGCCCCCGGGCTCCGGCCGGCGGATCGGTCTGGGCCTGTGACCGTCGAAGTGACTTAATCCCGTCTGCCCGTGCGCCCCGACCTGGCGCACGGGCTTTTCTTTGCTCGCCTGTGAGGGTGAAGGTGGTGGCGGGGCGGGGAAGCCGATACCATCGCAGCTCGCCTCACTATTCAATGAATCCTCGGGCTTGCGACTTCTCACTCTCATCCGAACGGCGTGCCTGTTCCTGGCCGTCGCAATTCTGACTGTGGCAGGGACGGTGCGGGCGGCCGACCCGCGCCCGACAGAAACAGCATCGACGCCGCATCCCGCCCAAACCTACATCGATCGGGCCGCGGCCGCGGTTCGCGCCAGACCCGAAGACAGTGTTCGGGATACCCAAGCGGCGCTGAAGATTCTCGCCAACCAGCCCAACGCCGATCTGGAGATCCGGGCGCGGTTGCTGCTCTGTGATCACCTCTCCGAACGGGACAAGGCGGCGGCCGAAGCCGAAGTCGCCAAAGCTCGCGCCCTGCTGCCGCGGGCGACTCGCCGCGGTCTCGAGGCGGGCGTGCTCAACTGCGAAGGCACGATCCTGGAAACCGTCAGCGAAAACGCTCGCGCTCGCGAACTCTACGAGCAGGCTGTCGCCGTCGCGACGCGCGCTCAGGACGATGAAATGCTCGCGGCGTCCTTGTTCGCCCGCGGCTATCTGCTCGGCCTGCAGGGCCAATACGCGACCGGCCTCGCCGATTTGAAGCGCGGTCAGGCGCTCTACGAAGAGCTCGACCTGCCGCACCATTCGCTCACCGCACTGAATGGCATCGCGATTCTCTACAACCGCATGGGTGACTACGCCCAGGCGAGATACATGTATGACCAGGCGCTCAAGGTTCAGCGCGAAGCCGGCATGTATCGCGAGCAGGGCGTGACGCTTCACAACCTCGGCCGCGCTCACGAGAACCTGCGCGAATGGGACGCGGCGCAAGCGGCGTTTCAAGAGTCTTACGACATCAATCGTCAGTTGAATTATCCGCGCGGCGAAGCGTATGCACTGCGTGGCCTGGCGGCGGTGAAGAACGCCAAGGGCGATCCAAACGGTGCTTTGCAGACGCTCGAACAAGCGATGGTCCTGCAACGGCAGACGCCGGATGCACGCCTGAATGCGCAGATTCAATTGGCGCGTGGCGTGGCGCTGCATCGGCTGCGACAGTTGCCGGCCAGTGCTGAAGCATTGCAGGCAGCGCTCGGCGTGTTCCGCCAGGCTGATTCATTGAGCGAGCTGCGGGCCACCTATGGTGAGCTCGCGGCGGTGCTGTCTGACATGGGCGATTGGCGCGAAGGTTACGCTCATCTGCTCAATGCGCAGGAAACGTCCGAACGCATGTTCCGCAATCAGGTCGATCAGCGTTTCGCGACCTTGAAGGTGGAGTTCGACACCGCGGCGAAGGAAAAAGAGAACGCCTTGCTGGTCCGTGAGAACAACGCCAACCAGCTGGCCCTGGCGGAAGGCCAGCGCGCGCGCAATTGGCAACGAGCGGTGATCGTGTTGACCGTCGTCCTGATCGTGTTGCTGGGAATCCTGGCCTGGCACCAGTGGCGCTCGACCCGCCGCATGCGAACCCTGGCGATGACCGACGAGCTGACGGGCGTGCCGAATCGTCGCGCCGTGTTGACGCGACTTGCGCCATTGTTGCAACAGCCGAATCCGCCCAGCTGTGCGATGCTGATCATCGATATCGACCACTTCAAGAGCATCAACGATCAGCATGGTCATGCCGAAGGCGATGAGGCGCTGAAGGCGGTCGCCCGGGAGTTGCGCGAGGACGTGCACGAGCCGGCCTTCATCGGCCGCCTCGGTGGTGAAGAGTTCGTGGTGGCGATTCCGGGCGCGGACTATGACCGGGCGTATCGCCTGGCGGAGCGCTTCCGCGAAAGCGTGATGAGCATCGATACGCGACGCTGGCTGAACGATCGTCGCATTACCGTCAGCATCGGGCTAACCATGGCGAAATCGACCGGCGATACACCCAGCACCATGTTGCAACGGGCGGACGCGGCGTTGTATGACGCAAAACGGGCGGGGCGGAACTGCGTGAAGGTGCAGTTGCCCGCGCCGGAGAGCGAGGCGCCGGCGCCGATGAAGCCGGGGCAAGTGGAATTCGCCTGACTCAAAATTTAGGGGACACGATGACGAACCTGCGACGGGGCCTGCTGGCCGCCTGTGGATTGGTGACATTCGCGGCGCTGAGCACGGCGGCCCATGCCGATGAGGACAAGGCACTCGCGCACGCGCGTCAGCTGCTCAAGAAAGCGATTCTGGTCGATGGCCACAACGATCTGCCCTGGGCGATCCGCATCGACAAGAAGGCGCCCGGCGATGTCGCCGCCTACGATCTGAACGGCACAGTGGCTGGACAGACGGATCTGAAGCGTCTGGACAAGGGCGGCATCGGCGCGCAGTTCTGGTCGGTTTATATCCCTGGCGAGATCGGCAGCGGCTTTGCGCGCACGCAGCTCGAGCAGATCGACATCGCCCGGCGCATGATCGAACGCTATCCCAAGCTTCAGTTCGCCACCACGGTCGCGGACATTCGCGCCGCGCATCGCGAGGGACGCATCGCGTCGCTGATGGGCATGGAAGGCGGCCACGCCATCGAGAATTCGTTGGGCGCCTTGCGCGCGTACTACGAGCTTGGCGTGCGTTACATGACGCTCACTCACAACGTGAATCTGGATTGGGCGGACTCGGCCGCCAAGCCGCCCGAACATGGCGGTCTCACCAAGTTCGGTGAGGACGTCGTGCTGGAGATGAACAAGCTCGGCATGCTGGTCGATCTGGCGCACGTGTCCGACGACACGATGGACGATGCGCTGCGCGTGTCGAAGGCGCCGGTGATTTTCTCGCACTCGTCGGCTCGCGCGATCTGCGATGTGCCGCGTAACGTGCCCGACAGCATTCTGAAGCGCCTGCCGGAGAATGGCGGCGTGGTGATGGTGACGTTCGTTGCCGGCTTCATCGATCCCGAAGTCGCCAAGATCCAGGTGCCCGCGATGGCCGAGCTGAGCCGTCGCACTCAGGGCAAGTCGGTCGAAGAGGCCGAGAAGATCGCCGATGAGGTGATGGGCAAGCTGAAGCTGCCCAAGACCAACATCGCCAAGGTGGCCGATCACATCGAGCACATCCGCAAAGTGGCCGGCGTGAAGCACATCGGCTTGGGCGGCGACTACGATGGCAATTCGGATTGGCCGGTTGGACTCGAAGACGTGTCCAGCTATCCATTGTTGTTTGCCGAGCTGATTCGCCGTGGCTGGAGCGATGAGGACCTGACGCTGCTGGCGGGCGAGAATGTCCTGCGCGCGTTGGCTCAAGCCGAGAACGTGTCACGTCAACTCAGCAAGAAATAATTGGTTTGAGCCCCGCGAAGGAACGCTGGCAGTTCTGGATCGATCGTGGCGGCACGTTCACGGATGTGATCGGCCGCCGTCCTGACGGCGAGCTGGTCACACTCAAACTGCTCTCCGAAAATCCGCAACGTTATCGCGACGCTGCGGTTCAGGGGATTCGCGAGTTGCTGCAACTCGCTGCCGATGCGCCGATTCCTTCCGAGCGCATCGATGCCGTGAAGATGGGCACGACGGTGGCGACCAATGCGCTCTTGGAGCGCAAGGGCGATCGCACGGTGTTGCTCATCACGCGCGGCTTTGCCGATGCGCTTCGCATTGCTTATCAACACCGCCCCAAGCTTTTCGTTCGGCACATCGAGTTGCCGTCGTTGCTCTATGAAGAAGTCGTCGAGATCGACGAGCGCGTTGGGGCCGATGGCAGCGTCATTCATTCGTTGGATCGGGCGGCTGCTGAGACCTCACTGCGGGAGGTCTTCGCTCGCGGTGTGCGCAGCTGCGCGATCGTGTTGATGCATGGTTATCGCTATCCCGACCATGAGCGGCAGCTCGGTGAGCTCGCGCGGCGGATCGGATTCTCACAAGTGTCGGTGTCGCATGAAGTCAGCCCGCTGATGAAGCTGGTCTCGCGCGGCGATACGACGGTTGTCGATGCATATTTGTCGCCGGTCTTGCGGCGATATGTGGAACAGGTGGCGTCGCAGTTGCCGGGCGTGCGATTGCAGTTCATGCAGTCGTCGGGTGGGCTGACGGATGCGCACCAGTTTCAAGGAAAGGACGCGATTTTGTCGGGGCCGGCGGGAGGCATCGTCGGCGCCGTTCGCGCGGCGAGCGAGGCGGGGTTCGAGAAGATCATCGGCTTCGACATGGGCGGCACGTCGACGGATGTTGCTCATTACGCCGGTGAATATGAGCGTGCATTCGATACGGAAGTCGCCGGCGTGCGGCTGCGAGCGCCGATCATGCAGATTCATACCGTCGCGGCAGGTGGTGGATCGATTTGTCGGTTCGATGGTGTGAGATTGAGGGTTGGACCGGAGTCGGCGGGCGCGGAGCCCGGGCCTGCGGCATATCGTCGCGGCGGGCCGCTGACGGTGACGGATGCGAATGTGTTCTTGGGGAGGATTCAGCCGGAGTTCTTCCCGGCGGTGTTCGGACCGGAGGGCGATCAATCACTCGATGCGGCTGTGGTGAACGTGAAGTTCCAGGCGCTAGCAGCTCAGGTTGCGGAAACCGTTGAAGGGTCGAGTGGGCCGATTGGGCGTGCGAGCGAAGGGAATGCCGGCGTGGCTGCTGAAGCGGCGACGACAAGAGAAACGCCGCACGCGGCGGCGCATACGGCGGAGAGCATCGCGGCCGGCTGCATTCGAGTTGCCGTCGAGAACATGGCCAATGCCATCAAGAAGATCTCCGTTCAGCGGGGCCACGATGTCACTGAGTACACGCTCGTGTGCTTCGGCGGGGCCGCCGGGCAGCATGCTTGCTTGGTGGCTGACGCGTTGGGAATGCAGACGGTTTACATCCATCCGCTAGCGGGCGTCTTGTCCGCGTATGGCATCGGACTTGCCGATGTGACGTCGATGAAACAGCAAGCGGTCGAAGCGGAGTTGCGCGATGACGTACTCGCCGACCTGCAGGCCGCATTCGCCACGCTGGAATCTGCCGCCCGCGAGACCCTGCTAACGCAGGGCGTGCCGCTCGAACGCATTCGCGTCGAGCGCAAACTGGCGATCAAATACGCAGGCACGGACAGCACGCTGCTGCTGTCGCCAGGACCCGATGCCGCATTCAGCACAGCTCAGCCTAGCTCGCCCGCGGGCACCGATGCGGCAGGCACGATGTCGAATGCCGCGACGGCGCAGCCCCTCCGTTCCGGGCCAGCGGCGCAAGATGAAAAAAATAACGCTGCTGAGGAAACCAAACCGGGGCCGAGTTCACAGCTGGCTGCACGCTTCTACGACGAATATCGGCAGCGCTATGGCTTCTTGATGTCCGGCCGCGCGCTGGTCATCGAATCCATCAGCGTCGAGGCGATCGGCGCATCGCATCAGTCGCCCGCGCGAGCAAACAACTCGGCGTCGGCGGCGACACGACCCACGCCGATCGACTCTCGGGCCGTCTATTTCGAGAACTCCTGGCATCCAACGCCGTTCTTCGAACGCACCTCACTGCTGCCGGGCGCGAAGCTCCCCGGCCCAGCCGTGATCCGCGAAAGAAACACGACCATCGTGATCGAGCCCGGCTGGCAGGCCGAAGTCACACCGCTGAATCATCTGACGTTGCGCAGAGTGCAACCGCTGCGTCGGGAGCACGCGATCGGCACGCAAGCCGACCCGATCCTGCTCGAGGTCTTCAACAACCTCTTCATGGCGATCGCCGAGCAGATGGGTGTAACGCTCGCCAACACGGCAACCTCCGTGAACATCAAAGAGCGCCTGGACTTCTCCTGCGCGCTCTTCGACGACGCCGGTCACCTGATCGCGAACGCTCCGCACATGCCCGTGCACCTGGGCTCGATGGGCGAATCCGTTCAAGAGATCCTGCGACGACGAACGACCACGATGCGACCCGGCGACGTCTTCGTCCTGAATGCCCCCTATGCGGGCGGCACGCATCTACCCGACGTCACCGTCGTGATGCCAGTCTTCATCGGCGACTCGAAACAGCCCACGTTCTTCGTCGCCGCCAGAGGCCACCACGCCGACATTGGCGGTTCGACGCCGGGTTCGATGCCCGCGAACTCGACGCACATCGAGGAGGAGGGCGTGCTGCTCGATAACGTGCAGCTCGTCGCGAACGGCGTATTTCTCGAACCCGAAATCCGCAATCTGCTAACGGCAGGCAAGTATCCCGCCCGCAACGTCGAACAGAACCTCGCCGACCTGCGCGCCCAGGTGGCCGCCTGTCAAAAAGGTGCAGCCGAGCTCGAAACGATGGTCGCGCATTTCAGCCTGCCGGTCGTTCAGGCCTACATGCAGCACGTGCAGAACAACGCCGAGGAGGCCGTCCGAAGAGTCATCGACGCGCTTCACGACGGCGAGTTCACGTACCCAATGGACAACGGCGCCAGCGTCAAAGTATCCATCAATATCGATGCTCGATCGCGTTCAGCCAGCATCGACTTCACCGGCACGAGCGCCCAACAAGCGAATAACTTCAATGCCCCGGTGTCAGTCACGCGGGCGGCCGTGTTGTATGTATTCCGAACCTTGGTGGATGACGAGATTCCGATGAACGCCGGCTGTTTGAAGCCGCTGAACATCGTCGTGCCGCCGCGCTCCATGCTGAATCCGCAAGCACCCGCCGCCGTCGTTGCCGGAAATGTCGAGACCTCGCAGGTCGTCACCGATTGCTTGTATGGCGCGCTGGGCGTGCTCGCCGCAAGCCAGGGCACGATGAACAACTTCACCTTCGGCGACGGTCAGCACCAGTACTACGAAACCATCGCCGGCGGCTCCGGAGCCGGGCCGCAGTTCGATGGCACGGATGCGGTTCAAACTCACATGACGAACTCGCGGCTCACCGATCCGGAAGTGCTGGAATGGCGCTTCCCGGTGCGGCTGGACGCGTTCAGCATCAGGCGGGGCTCGGGCGGCGCAGGTCGGCACAAAGGCGGCAACGGTGTCGAGCGTCGTGTGCGCTTTCTGAAACCGATGACGGCGAACATCCTCGCCAATCATCGCGTCATCGCGCCGTTTGGCGTGAATGGCGGCCAGCCCGCGCAGGTCGGCAAGAACTGGATCGAACGCGCCGATGGATCAGTCGAACACTTTGGCGCCACGCATACGGCGCAACTGGAACCGGACGATGTGTTCGCGATCCAGACGCCTGGAGGCGGCGGCTTTGGCTGAGCGGCCGGCCGCAGGCCGGTTGGCGACCGCGAGCATCGTTGGCACGACGCTCGAGTATTACGATTTCGCGGTCTATAACATGCTGGCCGCGCTCGTCTTCAACAAGCTGTTCTTTCCTTCATTCGATCCGCTCTCCGGTACGTTGCTCGCGTTCTCGACGTTCGCAGTCGGTTACCTGTCGCGCCCGGTCGGTGGGGTGATCTTCGGTCACCTTGGCGATCGTTATGGCCGGCGCTTCGTACTCGTCGCGACGTTGCTGCTGATGGGCGTGACGACCGGGCTGATGGGCCTGTTGCCGACTTATACGAGCGCGGGCATCGCCAGTCCCATCATGTTGGTCGTGCTGCGATTCATTCAGGGCGCGGCGTTGGGCGGCGAGTGGGCGGGCGCGGTATTGCTGAGTGTCGAGCACGGCGATCCGCTGCGACGGGGTCGCAATGCTTCGTGGGCGCAGATGGGGCCATCGCTTGGAACATTGTTGGCGACTGGCTCGATCGCATTGATTACCTGGCTGCTGTCGCCGGATGAGTTCATCGCATGGGGCTGGCGTATACCGTTCTTCGCGAGCGTCGCACTGGTAGCGTTCGGTATGTGGATTCGGGTGGGCGTGGATGAGACGCCGTTGTTCAAGCAGATCGAACAGCAGCACTCCAAAGCGCATGCGCCGATCAGCGAGGTCGTGCGTGGGCACTGGCGTAGTTTGATCGTGGGCGGCGGCGTGCGCATCGGCCCGGACGTGTTGTACTCCCTGTCCGTGGCGTTCTCGCTGAGCTACTTAACAACTGTTCTGGGTCTGTCACGCACGCTCGCGCTGACGGCACTGTCGCTAGGTGGCGTCGCTAATGCGTTCACGATTCCATGGTTCGGTGGATTGTCGGATCGCTTGGGTCGACGCGTGGTGTATGGCGTCGGCGCCGTGCTCGGACTGATCTGGATGTTCGCGTTCTTTCCGCTGCTCGAGACCAAACAGCCGGCGCTCATCGTGCTCGCGATCGTCGTCGCGCTCACTGTGCACGCGATGATGTATGGGCCACAGGCGGCCTTCATAGCTGAACAGTTTCCTACGCGCGTGCGCTACGCCGGCGCATCGCTCGCCTATACATTGGCCGGTATAGTCGGCGGTGGCATCGCGCCGATGGTGTCTACCGCACTGTTACAACGCTTCGGCACACCTATTGCGGTTTCTTCGTATGCCGCGCTCGCCTTGCTGATCACCTGCGTGGTGCTGTTCATCGTGCGCGAGCGTGCGCGCGATCAGCTCGATTGAAGCTTTTTCCCGTTCGCCTTTCTGTCTAAAGTTGTACTCCGACAACACGTCGGAACTCTTTCGGCGCAGATTCGTTGCAGAACATTCCTGACAAAAGGGACGGGACAGCCATGAAGACGTTGCGATGGGGGATTCTGCGGGCCCTGGGCCTCTCTGTGATTGTCGCGGGCTCGGCGATCACGCCGAGCATCGTCGAGGCGCAGGTCACGAGTGCGGTCGTGCGCGGCCGAGTGTTGGCAAATGGCAACCCCGTGCCCGCGGGCGTGCAGGTGATTGCCACGAATTCCGAGACCGGCTTCACCAAGCAGGCGACGACGCAGGACAACGGCTCGTACGCATTGATCGGCCTGGTGCCCGGCACGTATCAGCTCAAGATTCAAGGCGAGGGTTTTCAACCCACCGCGCGCGCCGTGCGCGTGTCGATCGGTCAAGTGATCGATCTGGATTTGAACGCGATGGCCGAAGCCCCAGCGCTCACCGACGAAGTGGTCGTGACTGCCGAGCGGCTCGTCGACATGCGCACCTCGGAAGTCGCCACCAACATCAGCGTCGAACAAATCGAGTCGCTGCCGCAGGGCAATCGCAACTTCCTCAATTTCGCGGCGCTTGCGCCCGGTGTGCGCATCAACGATCGCGACACGGAGAAAACATTCCAGGCGGGCGCGCTCACCGCGAACGCCGTGAACGTTTATATCGATGGCGTGAGTTACAAGAACCAGGTGATCAACGGCGGCATCGTCGGTCAGGATGCGAGCCGCGGCAATCCCTTCCCGCAGAATGCCGTGCAGGAGTTCCGCGTGATCACGCAGAACTTCAAGGCCGAGTACGAGCAGGCGTCGAGCGCCATCATCACGGCGAAAACGAAGTCGGGCACCAACGAGTTTCATGGCGAAACGTTCATTTATTACCAGGACAAGAGCCTGGTCGCGAGCGATGACTTCGCGCGCCCCGGCGAGCCCAAGGCGCAGTACGAGCGCAAACAATACGGCCTGTCGTTCGGCGGTCCCATCATCCAGGACAAGATGCACTTCTTCGTCGCTTATGAAGGCAACGATCAGGATCGCGCCGAGCGCGTGACGCTGGGCAATCCCGCCGCCGAGCCGATCTTCGGGCAGTATGAAGGCTCGTTCGTGCAGCCGTTCCGCGAGGATCTGTTCTTCGGCAAGATCGACTACCAGCCGACGTACAACCAGACGATGGATCTGTCGTTCAGTCTGCGCGATGAGTCGGACATCAAGGATTTCGAGGGACAGAACAGTTACGAGGCCGCGAACGACATTCAGAACGAAGTGCGCACCGTGAAGTTCGGCCACACTTTCGACGCCGAAAGCTTCACCAATGAAGCGACGCTGCTGTACATGAAGTACGAATGGCATCCGACGCCGATCAACTACGATCTGATCGGCCGCGAGTATGTCGGCATCATTCGCATCGGCGGCGGCGCGACCAAGCAAAGCATCGGCCAGGAAGTGTTCACCTTCAAGGACGACCTGACCTTCACCGAGTTCGAGTGGCTGGGCGGCCACTCGGTGAAGACCGGCTTGCGCATCAGCCAGGTCGACTACGAGGTGCAGAAGTTCCAGGTGTCCAATCCGATCTTCCGGTTCCGTCCGGAGATCGGCAATTTCTCGTTCCCCGCCGAAGCCGAGTACGGCACCGGCAACCCGGATCTGTCGGGCGAGACGACGCAGTACGGTCTGTACATTCAGGACGACTGGGCGGTCACGCCCAAGCTGACATTGAATCTCGGCGTGCGCTGGGACTACGACACGGATCTGCTCGGCAAGGACTATGTGACGCCGGACGCGATTCGCGCAGCGGCTTCGCAGTACGTGCCGGAGCGTTACTTCACCGATGGCAACGACCGCGACAGCCCGACCGATCTGATCCAGCCGCGCCTCGGCTTCTCGTTCGACATGTTCGACGACAATCGCACGGTGCTCTTCGGCGGCGTGGGCCGCTACTTCGATCGCGTGCTCTACAACGAGATTCTCGACGAGCGTTTCCGCTTGCAGTGGGGCGTGCGCAAGTTCCAGTTCTCGCAGGACGGGCTGCCGCGCAACGGTCAGCCGACGATCGTGTGGAACGATGCGTATCTCAGCGTCGAGGGCTTGAATCAGTTGATCGCCTCGGGCGTCGCGCCGAATCCGGAGATCTTTCTGATCGACAGCGAGACGCGCATTCCGGAGACCATTCAAGCCAGCCTCGGCGTGCGTCAGCGCTTCGGCGACGACTGGCTCGCATCGCTCACGTTCGCTCGCAACCGCAGCCGTCACGGCTTCACATACATCTTCGGCAATCGCAATCCCGATGGTTTGATCGGTCCGCTGCCGGATGAAGGCTGCTGTGCGCCGGTGAGCGGCAGCTTCGGCAACATTCTGGTGTCCAGCGACGCCAAACAGACCTGGTACAACGGCGTGTATGTGACCCTGGAAAAGGCGTACAGCGAAGCGTCGCCGTGGGGCATGACGTTCGCGTACACCTACAGCGAGGCGGAGGAAACGGGCGGCGATCTGTTCAGTCTCGACTACCCGCTGGTCTCCGATTATCCCCGGCATCCCACCAGCGGCGATGAGCGGCATCGCATCGTGATGACCGGCATCATGGCCCTGCCCTGGGACATGAAGTTGTCCTCGACGCTGACCTTGGGCTCGGGCACGGGCTACACGATCACGGATCAATCCCAGGGCACCGGCCCCGGCGAGATCCAGTATCGCTATTACACGGGCCGCCCGGAGAAGCACTCCTTCATCATTCCGGACGCGTGGGGCTATCGCAGCCTGGATTTCCGCCTGGAAAAGAGCTTCGAATTCGGCCGCTCGCAGGCTTTGAGCATCGTCGGCGAGGTCTTCAACGTATTCGACTACGAGAATTACGACCCGCGTTCGTACAACGGCAACATCCCGTTCGGCGGTGCGCCCAACGAGGCCTTCGGCAAACCGACCCAACTGATCGAGCCAGGTCGCCGATTCCAGGTCGGAATGTCGTATAGTTTCTAGTCTCCAACCAGGAACACTATGGCATTCGTACACGATGAGGCTGCATGATTCCTTCACTTGGCCACGGCTTCTCTGGCTCCTCGCGGCGGCGCTGTTCGTAGGCGTCGCCGGCGCGGCGGAGCCAAAAGCCAGATCCAAGGTGCCGGGAGTCGTGGTGGAGCGCTCCAGAGTGTTCGATCCGGAGCGCGATGGCGATCCGGTCATCAACAATCTGCAGCGCCGCACGTTCCGCTTCTTCTGGGACACGACCAACAAGCAAAACGGGCTCGCGCCTGATCGCTTCCCATCGCCCTCGTTCGCAAGCACGGCGGCGGTGGGCTTTGCGCTCACGGCTTACGTGATCGGAGCGGAGCGGGGCTTCGTATCGCGCTCGCAAGCGCGTCTACGCACGTTGCGTACGTTGCGATTCCTCGAGTCGATGCCACAAGGGCCTGATGAGACCGGCATGGGCGGCTACAAGGGCTTCTTCTACCATTTCGTCCACATGCACAACGGCCAGCGCTTCGGCACGTCGGAGCTGTCGACCGTCGATACCGCGCTGCTGCTCGGCGGAGTGCTGCTGTCGCAAAGCTATTTCGATCAGGACAGCAGATCCGAGCGTGAGATTCGCGAGCTGGCCGAGAAGATCTATTCGCGGGTCGACTGGCAATGGGCCCAGAACCGGCCGCCGATTCTTTCGCATGGCTGGCGTCCGGAGAGCGGCTTCCTGCGCTTCGATTGGCGGGGCTACAACGAAGGCATGTTGATGTACATCCTCGCGCTCGGCTCGCCCACGCACCCGATCGAGCCCGAAGCGTGGACCGAATGGATGCGCACGTACAAAGACACGTACGGCAAGTTCAGCGGCCAGGAATTCCTTTCGTTCGGCCCGCACTTCGGCCACCAGTACTCGCACGTGTGGATCGACTTCCGCGGCATCATGGATGCGTGGAATCGCGAAAAAGGGTACGACTACTTCGAGAACAGCCGGCGTGCTTCGTACGCACAACGCGAGTATGCGCGGCAGAACCCGATGCGCTGGCGTGGGTACGACAGCGAAATCTGGGGCCTGACTGCGTGCGATGGTCCGGCCGATACGGTGCAGATCTATAACAACGAAGAGCGCGGCTTCTTCACGTATGCGGCTCGCAGCACCGCCTCCATTCATATCCTCGACGATGGCACGATCGCGCCGACCGCGTCCGTCGCTTCGATTGCCTTCGCACCGGAGATCGCGATCCCGGCGATTCGTGCGTTCCGCGCGCGCTTCGGCGAGCATCTGTATCAGAAGTATGGCTTCCTGGATTCGGTGAACCCGAGCTTCACGTTCACCGACGTGCCGCTGCGTCACGGCCGGATCGTCGAAGGGATCGGCTGGATCGCGGATGACTACCTCGGCATCGACCAGGGGCCCATCGTCGCCATGATCGAGAATTATCGCAGCGGCTTGATCTGGAGCGTCATGCAGAACAATCCGCACATCCGCCGGGGACTGCAGCGGGCAGGCTTCACGGGCGGCTGGCTCGATAAGCCCGCACCATCGCAACCCAGCTCTTGAGCCGCCCTTATGGCTTCGATGCCATTCGCCGCAGGGATGAATCGTCGAGAGGCGATCGCCGCGCTCTCTGGCGCTGCATTGGCGCTTGCCGGGTGCGGTCGTGCGAGCGACAAGAAGGAGCTCACGTTCTGGGGCGCGGGGCGCGAAGGTGACATCGCTGGAGAGCTGATTCGCGGATTCGAGCAGGAGCATCCGGAGATCCGCGTGAACGTCCAAAAGATGCCGTTCACCGTCGCGCACGAGAAGTTGCTCACTGCGTATGCCGGCGACACGCTGCCGGATCTTTGTCAGCTCGGTAACACCTGGATTCCGGAGTTCGCGGCGCTCGATGCATTGGAGCCGCTGGACGGTTACGTCGCGGCTTCCAAGGAAGTGCAGCTCGATGATTATTTCGACGGCATCCTGGCATCGAACCGGATCGATGAGACTTTGTTTGGCATTCCCTGGTACGTCGACACGCGATTGCTCTACTACCGTCGCGACTTGCTGCGCCAGGCCGGCTTCAACGAGCCGCCCCAAACGTGGGATCAGTGGAGCGAGATGCTCGGCGCGATCAAGCAGTTGGTCGGGCCGGATCGCTACTCGGTGCTGCTGCCCGTCAATGAATTTGAGCCGCTGTTGGTGCTCGGGCTGCAGTTGCCGGCAGAGTTGCTGCGTGAGGACGGCCGCTATGGCAATTTTCGTAGCGAGGATTTTCGGAAGGCACTTTCCTTCTACGCCAGCCTGTTCGATCGCGGCTGGGCGCCGCGCATGACGAACACCCAGATCTCGAATGTGTGGGATGAGTTCGGGCGTGGCTTCTTTTCGTTCTATATCTCGGGGCCGTGGAATATCGCGGAGTTCAAGCGACGACTGCCGCCGGCGGTGCAGAACGAGTGGATGACGGCGACCATGCCGGGGCCCGACGGGCCAGGTCTTTCCAGTGCCGGCGGTTCCAGTCTGGTTGTGTTCAAGACATCGCAAGCGAAACCGGAGGCGTGGCTCCTGGCCGAGTATTTGTCGCGGCCATCGACACAGCAGCGATTCTACGATCTCACGGGTGACATGCCGTCGCGGCGCAGTTCGTGGCAAATGCCTGCGCTCGTCGAATCGCCTTACGCTCGCGCATTTCTCGAGCAGTTGGATCGAGTGCGCTCGCCGCCGAAAGTGCCGGAGTGGGAACGCATCGCCACGGAGATGCGCCTCGCCGGCGAGCGAGTCGTGCAGCGTGTGCAGACGATTGATGAAGCGGTCGTCGCATTGGATCGCAAGACCGACGAGATCCTCGCGAAGCGACGGTGGATGCTAGAGCGCAATACGCTGCCGGGTGCCACATGAATTACGCAGCCGGCGTCCAAGGTTCCGTCGTGCGGCGTGCGATGCAGCCGCCGCCTCTCTTGCGGGAGGGGCGATGAAGCGTTCGATGGCGGCATGGTGGTTCGTCGGGCCGGCGCTGATCGTGCTGGGCGTGTTCTTCTTCGTGCCCGTGATCGGCGCGCTGCTGATGAGCCTGACAGATTTCGATCTGTATGCGCTCAGCGACTGGCGCAATCTGCGATTCATCGGCTTTCACAACTATGCGACGTTGTTGCAGGACCCGCTGTTCTGGAAGTCGCTGTGGAATACGTTGTACTTCGTCGTGCTCGGCGTGCCGCTGTCGATCGGGGCGTCGCTCGGTGCGGCGTTGCTGGTGAATTCCAAGCTGGGCCGATTCCGCAGCTTCTTTCGCACCGTCTACTTCGCACCGGTCGTGACCACGCTGGTGGCGGTGGCCGTCGTCTGGCGCTACATCTTTCACACCCGCTATGGATTCTTGAACTACAGCCTCAGCGGCCTGGGCATCGATCCGATCGACTGGATGGGCGATCCGCACTGGGCCATGCCGGCCATCGTCATCCTGGCGGTGTGGAAGAACTTTGGTTACAACATGATCATCCTGCTGGCGGCGCTGCAGAACATTCCGGAAGATCTTTACGAGGCAGCGCGAATCGATGGCGCTTCGGGCTGGCAGGTGTTTCGCCACATCACGATCCCCGGCATCGCACCGGTGCTGTTGCTGGTCAGCATCTTGACCATGACGGGCTATTTCCAGCTGTTCGCCGAGCCCTATGTGATGACCGAAGGCGGGCCGCTGCAGAGCACGTTGAGCGTGCTGTACTTCATGTACGAAGAGGGCTTCAAATGGTGGAGCCTGGGCCGCGCCTCGGCAGTCGCGTTCCTGTTGTTTGTACTGATGTTCCTCGTCACCGCGTTTCAGTTGCGCCTCGGGCGGCAGCGGGGTGATCGATGAAACGCAGAGGACCGGCGATCATCGTCAATCTGCTGCTCGTCATCGGCGCGGTGCTGACCGCATTTCCATTGTTGTGGATGCTCTCGGTCTCGTTCATGCCCACGGGCGCCGCGAGCACCTATCCGCCGCCGTTGTTTCCGGCGGCGCCGACGCTGGACAACTATCGAGAGCTGTTCGCCAATCACAATGCCGGTCGCTACATGTTGAACAGTGCCATCGTGGCGAGCCTCGCGACCTTGATCGCCCTGGTGCTCAACACGATGGCGGGCTACGCGTTCGCCAAGCTGAGGTTCAAAGGGCGCGAGCGGATCTTTCAGACATTGCTCGGCGCGCTGGTGATCCCGGCGCAAGTCACGATGATTCCGCTGTTTGCGCTCGTGAAGGAGATGGGACTGATCAGCACTTACGGCGGCGTGATCGTGCCGTCGCTTGCCAGCGTGTTCGGCATCTTTCTCATCCGTCAGTATGCGTTGTCGCTACCCGATGAGTTGCTCGAGGCAGCGAGAATCGACGGCGCGAGCGAGGGCAGGATCTTCTGGTCGCTGGTCGTGCCGTTACTGCAGCCGATCCTGGTGACGCTCGCGATTCTCACCTTTCTCGCGACCTGGAACGATTTCATGTGGCCGCTGATCGTGCTGACCGATCAGAAGCTGCACACACTGCCGGTCGCGCTGGCCGGGCTGTCTCGGGAACACGTGCAGGATAATGAATTGATGATGGCAGGCTCGGTGATCACGGTATTGCCGGTGCTCGCGCTGTTCCTGGCCCTGCAGCGGTATTACATCGCCGGCATCCTGGCGGGGAGCGTGAAGGGATGAAGGCGCTACGTTGGGCATTGCTGCTGTTGTTGCCGGCGCTCGCATGGGCGGCGGAGCAGGCGCCGCAGCTGCAGGTTCGGTATCTCGACGAGATGGAGAACGCGGCTGAGTGGCAAGCATTGGCCTCCGATGGCGTCGACGCCTCCGTGCACAACGCGAAGGGTGTCCAGGGCAACGCTCTGGTGCTGGAGTTCAATCTCAACAACACCGCCGGCTATGCCGCCGCGACGCGTAAGTTGCCGGTCCAGTTGCCGCAGGACTATGAGATCTCGTTCTGGATGCGCGGCGAGGCGGGGCGCAATCATTTCGAGGTGAAGTTCGTCGATGCGTCGGGCGATAACGTCTGGTGGTTCCGGCGCCCCAATTTTCAGGTGACCGGCGACTGGCAGCAGATCCGCATCAAGCGTCGGCAGATCGAGTTTGCCTGGGGCCCCACGAACGATCGCACGCTCAAATCATTTGCTGGAATGGAGTTCGTCGTCGCCGCCGGCCAGGACGGTGGCAAAGGCAGTTTGTGGTTCGACCGGCTGGCGCTCAAGCCGGTGCAGAAGCCTTCCCAGATCCCCAAGCCCACCGTGACCGCCTCATCGCAAGAGGGCAGCAACGTGGCCGCGCGGGTCCTCGATGGGCAGGCGCGAACAGCCTGGCAAAGCGATGCGAGCGGCAACGACCAGACGTTACAGCTCGATCTGCAGGCAGTGCAGGAGTTCGGCGGCCTCGAGATCGATTGGACGCCGCAGCTGTACGCCCAGCGTTACACCATCGAGCTGTCGAGCGACGGCAAGGCCTGGAACAAGGTCCGCACCATCGAAGCGGGCAACGGCGGCCGTGACTCGCATTTGCTGCCGGAGTCGGAAGCCCGATTCATTCGCCTGACCATGCCGAAGCCCGGCCGCGCCGTCGGCATCTCCGAGCTGCACGTTCGCGATCTGCAATTCGGCGCGTCGCCGAATGCGTTTATCGAATCGCTAGCGAAGGATGCGCGGCGTGGCTGTTATCCGCGTGCGTATTCGAACGAGCAAACGTATTGGACCATCATCGGTGTCGACGGCGACACCGAAGAGAGCATGCTGTCCGAGGACGGTGCGCTGGAAGTTCGCAAGGGCAGCTTCTCCATCGAGCCATTTGTCCGCGTGCGTGACAAGTGGCTCACCTGGGCCGACATGTCGATCCGGCATTCGTTGGCTGACAACTATCTGCCCATTCCGTCGGTGGAATGGAAACATTCCGACGTGATGGTGACGACGACCGCCTATAGCGTCGGCGAGCCAGGAAAGGGCCGCACCGAGGCGGTCTACACGGTTCGCAACCCGACCAAGAGCCGTCGCCAG
Source organism: Steroidobacter agaridevorans (assembly GCF_009932555.1). Taxonomy (GTDB): domain Bacteria; phylum Pseudomonadota; class Gammaproteobacteria; order Steroidobacterales; family Steroidobacteraceae; genus Steroidobacter; species Steroidobacter agaridevorans. Next base: position 482,452 of record NZ_BLJO01000002.1, on the reverse strand, counting down.
TACACGCTTGCATTGACGGTGCGGCCGTTTCAAGTGAATCCGCCGGCGCAGTTTCTGAATACCGCCGGTGGCGTCAGTCCCATTCAAGAGCTGGCTTTCGAGAACGGTGCGGTGAGCGTCGATAGAATCGCAAGCGTGCTCCCGCGAACGCCGCCTCAATCGTTCCGTGCGGTGACGCTGGCGGCGGACACGCCGTGCGAATGGCTTGCGGCTCCGAGTGGCCCGACGAAGATCACGGATGAGAGCGGGTTCGCGTCGGGTGCGTTGCTGTACACGCTGGATCTGGCGGCGGGCGAGAGCCAGGAGATCATTCTGGACCTGCCGCAGCATGCGGGCGCCCCGCGAGGCGAGGGCAGCATCGGGGAGCGGCAGCAGCAGCTCGCGACGAGCTCACAAGCGCCGATGACCAAGGCGGAAGTCGAGCAGCAGTGGCGCGACAAGTTGAATCGCGTCGAGCTGATCCTGCCGAAAGCGGATCAGAAGTTATACGACACGCTTCGAACCTCCCTGGCCCACGTGCTCATCAACCGGGACGGTCCTGCGATTCAGCCGGGCTCGCGTTCGTACGAGCGTTCGTGGATCCGCGACGGCGCGATGACCTCCGAAATGCTCCTGCGCATGGGGCATGAGGACGTCGCGAAGGAATTCCTCGCCTGGTTCGCGCCTTATCAATTCGCGAACGGCAAGGTGCCGTGCTGTGTGGATCGTCGCGGCGCCGATCCGGTGCCCGAGAACGACAGCGGCGGCGAATTCCTGTTTCTGATCGATGAGATCTACCGCTACACGGGCGACGAGCAACTGTTGCGTTCCATGTGGCCCGCCGTCGTCAAAGCCGTCGAGTACATGGACAAGCTGCGCCTTTCGGAGCGCACGCCAGAAAACCAGCAGGGCGATCGCGCGGTGTTTTACGGGCTGATGCCGGCGTCCATCAGTCACGAAGGCTATTCGGCCAAGCCCATGCACTCGTACTGGGATAACTTCTGGGCCTTGGGCGGCTACGAGGTCTCGATCCGCATTGCCCGCGCGCTGAAAGAAAAGAAGCAGATGTATGCGTTCATCGAGTCGCGCGATCAGTTCCGTTCCGATCTGTATCGCTCGCTGAACATCGCCATGCGCACCCACAAGATCGACTATCTGCCGGGCGCGGCGGAGCTCGGCGATTTCGACGCGACCTCGACCACGATTGCCCTGGCGCCGGTGGGTGAGACCCAGATGCTGCCGCCGAACGAGCTGCAGGCCACCTTCGAGCGCTACTGGCAGCACTTTGTCGAGCGTAAAACCGACACCACCTGGGACGCCTACACGCCGTACGAGTGGCGCAATCTGGGTGCGTTCATTCGTCTGCGCTGGCGCGATCGAGGCGAGGACTTGATCGAGTTCTTCATGAACGATCGGCGCCCCGTCGAATGGAATCAGTGGGCCGAGGTCGTCGGCCGCGAGCCGCGCAAGAGCCGCTTCATTGGCGACATGCCGCACGGCTGGGTTGCATCCGACTACGGGCGCTCTTTGCTGGATATGTTTGCGTACGAGCGCCAGGCTGATGAGACCCTGGTGCTGATGGCGGGCGTGCCGGAAGCCTGGACCAGGAAGGAAGGTTTCGAGGTGCGCAACCTGCGCACGCCGTTCGGCCCGCTCAGCTACTCGCTGAAAATCGAAGACGGCAAGGGCACGCTGCACATCGAGCCGCTGAAACAAATGCCCGTCGGCGGCATCGCGGTTTCATGGCCGGGCGAGGCGCCGCCCAAGAATCATTCGATTCAAAAGGGCTTCGGACGCTGGCTGGGCACCGACCTGCGCGTCAACGAGCTGCCGTTCACCATCGTCTTCCCCCGATGAGGGAACTACTCCGTCAGCGCCGCGCCGTTGCTGGCAATCACCTTCGAGTAGAAGTGCGCGCTGCTCTTGAGCGTGCGCTTCAGCGTCTCGTAATTCATGTGCACGATCCCGAAACGCTTGGAAAAGCCAAACGCCCATTCGAAGTTATCGAACAGCGACCACGCGAAGTAACCGCGTATGTCCGCCCCGCGTTGCATGGCGGTGTGGACGGCGGTGATGTGCTTGCGCAGATAGTCGACTCGCAACGGATCTTCCAGCACCGGCCCTTCGACCTGCGGCGGATCGAAGAAACAAGCGCCGTTCTCGGTGATGTAGACCGGTGGATTGCCGTACTGGTCCTTGATCCACAGCAACGTATCGACCAGACCTTGGGGATACACCTCCCAGCCGGTTTCCATGTGCGTGTGCTGCTTTTGTTTCACCGTCGTCGCCTTCAACGGCCACGACGTGGGATCGGAGCGAACCACGGCGCGGGTGTAGTAGTTCACGCCGATGTAATCGAGCGGCTGCTTGATCAATCTGAGATCGGCGGCAGGCCACTGCGGCCACGCTTCGCCGAACACTTCGTGCAGCTCTTCGGGATACGAGCCGAGCAGGGCGGGCTCGAGATATTGCCGGTTCATGTAGGCTTCGGCACGCCGCGTCGCTGCACAGTCCGCATCGGATTGCGACGCTGCATACTTGGGCTCGATGTTCACGACCAGGCCGATCTTGTTGCGCCCCGTCGCGCGATAGGCCTGGACCGCCGCGCCATGCGCCATCATGAGATGATGGGCAGCCCGCGGCGCTTCGAAGATGTTGCGATGACCCGGCGCCAACACCCCGTGCATGTAGCCGCCATCGGCCACCACCCAGGGCTCGTTCAACGTGGTCCAGTAGTTGACCCGATCGTCGAGCCGTCGAAACATCACGTCGGCGTATTCGGCGAACCACTGCGCGATGTCACGATTCAGCCAGCCGCCGCGATCGTCCAATGCCGCTGGCAGGTCCCAATGAAACAACGTCACCATGGGTTGAATGCCACGCGACAGGAGTCTGTCGACCAGCCGCTCGTAAAAGTCCAGGCCGGCCGCGTTGATGCGCCCGGTGCCCTCGGGCAGCACTCGGCCCCAGGCGATGCTGAAGCGGTAGGAGTTCAAGCCCAGCGAGTGCATCAGATCGACGTCGCTTTCCCAACGCCGATAGTGATCGCAGGTAACATCGGCCGTGTCGCCGTCCTGCACGCGCCCGGGCGTGTGCGAGAAGCGGTGCCACACACTAGGGCCTGCGCCGTCGGCCAGCGGCGAGCCTTCGATCTGATACGCCGAAGTGGCGCAGCCCCAAAGGAAGTCTTTGGGAAAGAGAATGGGAGCAGGCTTGGTCATCGCACTAGTCTAGAGGAGCGCGGGCGGGCGTGGCAGCAGTAAAACTAAAAGCCGTACGTAAGGTTTACAGCAACGGCCATGTCGGCGTCGACAGCGCCTCGTTCGATATCGCCGATGGCGAGCTCCTCGTGCTGGTCGGCCCCTCCGGCTGCGGCAAGAGCACGCTGCTGCGACTGATCGCCGGGCTGGAAGAGGCGACCGACGGCAGCATTCATATCGGCGATGTCGACGTTACGTCTCTGGAACCCCGCGATCGGGACATCGCCATGGTGTTTCAGAGCTATGCCCTGTATCCGCATATGACCGTGCGCGAGAACCTCGGATTCGGCCTGAAGCTGCGGGGCCATTCGGAAGCTGAGGTCGCGGAGCGGGTCAAGGACGCGGCCGACCGGCTCGAGCTGGAATCCATGCTCGATCGATTGCCCAAGCAGCTGTCCGGCGGTCAGCGGCAACGTGTCGCGCTGGGGCGTGCGTTGGTGCGGCATCCAAAAGTGTTTCTATTGGACGAGCCGTTGTCGAATCTCGATGCGAAATTGCGCTCGGCGATGCGGACGGAGATTGCGAGGCTGCATCGCTCGTTGCAGACGACGATGGTGTATGTGACACACGATCAGGTCGAGGCCATGACGCTGGGCCAGCGCATCGTGGTGCTCGATCGAGGCATCGTGCAGCAGATCGACACGCCGATGAATATTTACGAGCGGCCCGTGAATTTGTTCGTTGCCGGCTTCCTCGGCAATCCCGCGATGAACTTCTTCCGAGGTTCGTTGAATAGCGGCGGGACGGTGTTGAGCGGCGAGGGCGCCGAGCTCGCCGTTCCTCCCGGGCTGCCGGCGGGGAAGAGCATTGTCGTCGGCATTCGGCCGGAGGATTTGCAGCGTGTCGATGGCGCGAGTCCGCCGAACAATATTCGCTTGTCGGTGCTGGTCGATTTGATTGAGACCGTTGGCAACGAATCGTTCATCCATGCGAGCGCCGGCGCGTGGCGAATCATCGTCAGATCGTCGCCATATCACCTGCCGCCGTTAGGCTCCACGATCACCTTGCAGGTGATGCCCGAACGCCTGCATTTTTTCGACGCAGAGAGCACACAAAGAATTGCCGTGACCAGCTGAGGTCGAGCATGCTTAGCCGGCGACGCCTGGCGGCATCAGTGCTGATCCTCCAACGTTCGCGAAAGAGGTTTGGCAAGGAAGCCGGCCGCACCAGTAGTGGCAGCAGCGCAGCTACTGCGGGACATTCGCCGGAGGTTATTCGCCTGCCGGCGCGCACGAACAACATCCACTCCACCGTGCTCGCGGTACAAAGCATCA
>NZ_BLJO01000002.1:297974-477906 GCF_009932555.1 Steroidobacter agaridevorans | reverse complement strand
GCATCTTCGAGCTGGGGAAAGGTGGGGGTCTCGGGAAGTTCGCAACCACGGTGACTCGGCCACCGCCGCCATTCGAGTAAGCCGTTGCACGTTAGCTGTACAGCTGAGGACGCGCGTTGCAGCTCGCAGCGCGTTAGCGCGCAGCGAGCGACACCTATGGTGAAGCGGCCACTGACCAAATCGTGCGGCAGCCATCGAAGCAAAGTCAGCCGACAGTGAAGACGCTCGCGAGTTTCCCGAGACCCCCACCTACGCCCCAGCTCTGCCGACAGGCTGCGCGCACCGCGACAGCGCTATGCGAAGCGAAGCCCCCTCTCTGCCGAAAGCTGCGCGCAACGCGAGCGGAAGCGCGAAGCTAAGCCCGCCAGGAGTGCGCAAGGGCGTTAGCGCCCGCTGCGACAAAGATAACGCCCGTCAGTCACCAAGCCTGGGGCGCCGATGCGCACGCCATTAGTCGAGGCCCGGCACGGGGAACTGAGCGCAGAGGACTCGAACTTCGTTGTGGATGGCGCGAAGCCTCGCTTCATCCGCCGGCGAACGAAGCGCCTGGACCATCCACGCCGCAACCTGTTTCATCTGCTCCTCTTTCATCCCGCGTGTCGTGAGCGCCGGCGTGCCCAACCGAATGCCGCTGGGCTTCAGCGGTGGGCGCGGATCGTCCGGGATCACTTGTTTGTTCACCGTGAGGCCGGCGAGATCGAGCGCCGTCTCCGCGACGCGGCCGTCGATGTTGAAGGACTGCACCGTGTTGATGACGATCAGATGATTCTCCGTGCCGCCAGTGATGAGTGTGCAGCCCTGACTAACCAGCTCTTCAGCCAGCACACGAGCGTTACGCACCACCTGCGCTGCGTATTCTTTGAAAGCAGGCTCGGCCGCTAGTTTCAATGTCACGGCGATTCCCGCCACGGCGTTCATATGGGGCCCGCCCTGCATGCCCGGAAAAACCGCCGAATCGATCTTCTGCGCGAGCGATGCTTTGCTCAAAATCATGCCGCCGCGAGGGCCGCGAAGGGATTTATGCGTCGTCGTCGTGACGATATCGAAACCCGCGTCGAGCGGATTCGCCAACGCGCCGCCGGCGATCAGGCCGCCAACGTGCGAGACGTCCGCCATACACAACGCACCCACCGCATCGCCAATCGCCCGAAACCGCGCATAGTCGATCTCTCGCGGATACGACGAGTGCCCGCACAGCACGATCTTCGGCTTCACCTGCTTCGCAGTCTCGAGCACGGCGTCGTAGTCGATGTAACCATCCAACCCGACGGTTTTATAGCGAACGAAATTGAAGATGCGCCCCATGCACGACACCGGCGCACCGTGCGTGAGATGGCCACCATGCGAAAGATCCATTGCCAACACAGTGTCACCCGGCGTGAGGCAGGCAAAATACACCGCTTGATTCATCGGCGAGCCGCTGAGCGGCTGCACATTCGCATGCTCGGCGCGAAACAGACGTTTAGCGCGCTCGATGGCGAGTGACTCGATGCGGTCGGTGAATTGCTGCCCGCCGTAGTAGCGGCGCCCCGGATAGCCTTCGGCGTATTTGTTGGCGAACACCGAGCCGTTGGTGGCGTAAACCTCGGGGAAGGCGTAGTTCTCGGACGGAATCAGTTCGAGCCCTTCGCGCTGGCGGCGTTCCTCGCCGAGCACGGCATCGAACACATCGGGATCGGACGATCGCAGCAAGTCGAATGAGATCTGCATGGCGGCGCTCCAGTGATGGGTGGACTTGGTGCCCAGGCGAGCGGCCGCGGCAGGGAGGACCCCTGCACGCATGCTTCCCGATGGTTGTTCCATCTACGCCAGTCACATGCGCGGAGCCGATGCTACGCCAACGTTTTGGATTTCTGCAAGCTGGCACCAAAAGTTATGTGGAGTAACGGCATCGGTCATGGCGCCGCTGGAATGTTTCGGTGACAATCCCCAGGAACGACGAACTGCCGCGTTATGGAGCGACCATGCCGATCGACTATGCCAAGCTGAAGAGCATGCAGTTCGAGCCCCTGCGCCACACTTACACCCGACGCGACACGATGCTGTATGCGCTCGGGTTGGGCGTGGGCGCGGACGATCCGACCGACGCGAGCGATCTCAAATACGTCTACGAGAAAGCGCTGGTCGCGCTGCCGATGCAGGCGGTGACGCTGGCGACCGCGCCGATGCTGCTGGCCGATCCGGCATTCGGCATCAACTACAAAATGTTGCTGCACGCCGAACAGACGCTCACCGTGCACAAGCCATTGCCGACCGAGGGAACGGTGCAGGGCGAGTTCAGCATCGACGAGATTTATGACAAGGGCAAGGCGAAGGGCGCGATCCTGTACATGACGCGCAAGCTCTTCGACAGCGCCACGGGCGATTTGTTGGCCACCATGGGCAACGTGGCGTTCCTGCGCGGCGACGGCGGTTTTGGCGGCAAGAGCGAAGGCGCGCCGAAGCCTCGTGCGGTTCCGGCCGACCGGAGCGCGGATCATTCCATTACGATCAAGAGCCCGCGCAATCAGGCGCTGATCTATCGTTTATCGGGCGACTACAACCCTTTGCACAGCGATCCGGAGATCGCGGCGATCGCCGGCTTCAACCGGCCCATCCTGCATGGGCTGTGTCATTACGGCATGGCGGGGCGCGCCTTGATCAAGACGCTGTGCGGCGACGACCCGTCGCGGCTGTTACAACTCGACACACGCTTCACCAGCCCTGTGTATCCCGGCGAGACATTGCGTGTGGATGTCTGGAACATCGGTGGCGGTGACGCGTCATTCCGAGTGGTCGCCAGCGAACGCAACGTCATCGTGCAAGACTTCGGTCGCTGCGAATATCGCAACTGAACTCTCATACGCTTTCATCGCAATCATGTTCTCAGCCTGCGGCGTCATCACACTCACCACCGACTTCGGTCCGCAAGGGCCCTTCGTTGCGACCATGAAGGGGCGCATTCTGGCGCGGTTGCCGGAGGCGCGGATCGTGGATGTGACCCACGATGTGCCGGTGTACTGGCCGGCCGAGGCGGGCTTCTGGCTGGCGCGGGCCTACAGCTACTTCCCCGAAGGCTCGGTGCACGTGGCCGTGGTCGACCCGGGGGTCGGCACCAAGCGCGACATCGTCGCGGTGGTCGCCAACGGGCATGCGTTCCTCGCGCCCGACAATGGGCTGCTCGCGCCCATCCTGACCAAGGTGCCCGCCGCCAGGATCTACCGGTTCGATGCCGCCCATGCGGGGAGCAAGTTCAAGCTGCCCGCGGCCAGCGCCACCTTCCATGGGCGGGACATTTTTGCGCCCCTGGCGGCGGAAATCGCCGGGCGGCGGGCCGCCCCGGCCGACCTGGGACCGGAAACCCACGACATCGTGCCTTCCTGGGTGGACGAGCCGACGGTGGCCGCCGACCAGGTGGCCGGCGTGGTCATCACCACCGACCATTTCGGCAACCTCATCACCAATATCGACGGCGCTCTGATCGAGTCGTTCCGCCGGCCCATGGTCAAAACCGGCGGCCATAGCTTTGCCCTCAGGCGCACCTATGGGGACGTGAGCCCGGGGGAGTTCCTGGCCCTCGTCAACTCCTTCGGCGTCGTCGAAATCGCCAGGGCGGAGCAGAGCGCGGCGGAGGCGCTGGGTCTGGGGCGGGGGGCGCCGGTCATCGTCAGTAACGGTGCCTGATCTCAGTCCAGCCGGGGCACGCCTGTACCAGGGCGCACGAACTATTTCAATCGCCTGTCCTCCAAGCCATTGAAAACCGCCGCGAGTCGTATATAGTCCGCAGGCTTCCGGCCTTGCCGGTTACCGATGTAGTTGATTTGGCTGGATTTTTCAGGAAAGGCCGATGGAGAGAGACGACGATCACTTCGATATCGATGATGACTTCGTCGCCGAAAGCGACGAGGACTCGAATTACGAGAAGTTCATCGATTCAGGCGCCCGACGCGCCCGACCCAACGCCAACGCCGCGGCGAAAAAAGGCAAAGCAGCCTGGAGCAAACTCGAGGATGTCTTGGCCGACCGGCGCCTGAAGAAAGAACTGAACGATTTCGAAGAAGAATAGTAAGGTGCCGCGCGAGCCAACTGGCTACCGCGCCCCCTGCAGCTGACCCTTCCGGCAAAGCTCTCGAGGCCGGAGACAGGATGGTGCGCGCTGGCCCGCGACCCCAATCCTTTAACTCACACTGAGAAGAGCTCCCAAAATGACGATGGCTGATTCCACGCCCGCGGCGTCGCCGTGGGTGGTGCTCAAGTTCGGCGGTACCAGCGTTTCCTCGGTAGCGAATTGGAAAAACATCGCGGCAGTGGTCCGCGACCGGCTCGCCGAAGGCCTGCGCCCCGTCATTGTCCACTCGGCGCTCTCGGGCATTACCGACCGGCTCGAGCAGTTGCTTGCCGTCTCGCTCGACAGCCACAACACGCTGGGCAACGAAGCGCAGGCGGTGATGAACCAGATCGAGCAGCGCCATCGCGATCTGGCGCGCGACCTCGGCGTCACGCCCAGCCAGGATCTGGAAGAACAGTTCAAACGTCTGCGACAGATCGCTGCCGGCATCGCGCTGGTCGGCGAAGTGAGCGAGCGTCTGCGTGCTCGCGTCATGGCACAGGGCGAGTTGATGGCAACGCGACTCGGCGCTGCATTCCTCGCGTCTCAAGGCTTGGATGTGCAGTGGGTCGATGCCCGCACGGTGCTCAAGGCCGAGCAGCGTCGCAACGCGAATCTGCGCTCGAGCTATCTGTCCGCCACGTGTAACTACGAGCCCGATCTCGAGTTGCAGCGTCGCTGGTCCACGCAGGGCACGGTGTTCATCTCGCAAGGCTTCATCGCGAGCGACGAACAGGGCGATACGGTGCTGCTGGGTCGCGGCGGTTCCGACACGTCGGGCAGCTATTTCGCGGCGAAGTTGGGCGCGCGTCGCCTGGAAATCTGGACCGACGTTCCTGGCATGTTCAGCGCCAATCCGCGCTCCGTGCCGACGGCTCGTTTGCTCCGTGCGCTCGAATACGATGAAGCGCAGGAAATCGCGAGCAGCGGCGCCAAGGTTCTGCATCCCCGCTGCATCATGCCGGTGAAGCAGTACGGCATTCCGCTGTACGTCTACGCGACCCAGACGCCGAAGCTCGAAGGCACCGTCATCACCACGCACGGTGGCAACGTCGCCGCGCAGGTGAAGGCGGTCACGATGAAGAAGAACATCACGCTGGTGTCGATGGAAACCGTCGGCATGTGGCATTCGGTCGGCTTCCTCGCCGATGCCTTCCAGGTGTTCAAGGATCACGGCCTGTCGATCGACCTGGTGTCGACGTCCGAGACCAGTGTCACCGTGTCGCTCGATCCGGCCGCGAATACGCTGGACAAGTCGACGCTCGATGCGCTGATGGTGGATCTCGGCAAGCTGTGCCGCGTCGAAGTCATCGGCCCATGCGCGGCGGTCAGCCTGGTCGGAAGAAACATTCGCGCCATCCTGCACCGGCTGGGCGATGCGCTCGAGCTGTTCGAAGAGCAGAAGATCTATCTGGTGACGCAGGCGGCCAACGATCTCAATATCACTTTCGTGATCGACGAGGGGCAGGGCGATCGCCTGGTCTCGCGGCTGCACGACATCGCGATCCAGAAGATGACCGCCGATCGCGTGCTCGGCCCGACCTGGGAAGAGCTGTACGGTCCGAAGGACAAGGCGGCGATCGACCTGAAGCAGTGGTGGCACGACCGTCGCAACGATCTGATCTCGCTGGGGCGCGAGCACAGCGCCGCCTTCGTTTACGACCGTGCGACGCTCACCGCGAAGGCGAAGGCACTGCGCGCACTGCCGGGCATCGAAGGCGTGTTCTATGCGCTCAAGGCCAACTGGCATCCGGACATTCTCAAGTTGTTTGCCGAGCAGGGCCTGGGTTTCGAGTGCGTGTCGCGCGCCGAAGTCGAGCATGTGATGAAGACGCTGCCGAAGCTGGACAGGCAGAAGATCCTGTTCACGCCGAACTTCGCGCCTCGCGCGGAGTACGAGTGGGGCGTGCAGCAAGGCATCTGGGTGACGCTCGATAACCTGCATCCGCTCAAGGCGTGGCCGGAGGTCTTCAAGGGTCGCGATGTGTTCATTCGCATCGACACGGGCTATGGCCGCGGTCATCACGACAAGGTGCGCACGGCCGGCGTGCACTCCAAGTTCGGCGTGCCGTTGTTCGAAATGGATGAGCTCGAGCGCCTGGTGAAGGCTTCGGGGGCACGAGTTGTCGGTCTGCATGCGCACACCGGCAGCGGCGTGTTCACAGTCGACAATTGGAAGTCGGTGGGCGACACGCTCACTGCGCTCACTCAGCGCTTCAAGGACGTGCGTATCGTCGATCTGGGCGGTGGCTTGGGCGTGCCGGAACGGCTGGGGCAGCAGGGCGTGCAGCTCTCCGAGTTTGGCGAGACGCTGGCCGCACTGAAGGCGGCGCATCCGCAGCTCACGTTGTGGATCGAGCCGGGCCGATATCTGGTCGCCGAGGCTGGCGTGTTGCTCGCCCAGGTGACGCAGCTGAAGGGCAAGGGCGAAGTGAACTACGTCGGCGTGGCGACGGGCATGAACTCACTCATTCGCCCGGCGCTGTACGGCGCGCATCACGAGATCGTGAATCTCACGCGACTGGATGATCTCGCGACCGAGGTGTTCAATGTCGTCGGTCCGATCTGCGAGTCGGGCGATCAGCTGGGCAACGACCGCCTGCTGCCGCCGACGCAGGAAGGCGACGTGCTGTTGATTGCCACCGCCGGCGCCTACGGGCGGGCGATGAGCTCGACCTACAATCTGCGTGAGCCCGCGATCGAAGTGCTGATCTGATCAGCTGAGGGAATCGAGCAGCTGCCTCGCCGCTTCGGTGAGGCGGCGCGCGTCATTGCCGACGACCGGATCTTTGGTGAGGTCGCGCAAGCTTCTGAGGCTGGCCTGCAGATAGGCGGCGGCATCGGCCTGATTGTTCAGCTGTGCGTGCGCCTTGCCGATCCGGAAGTTGGTCTCGCCGGGGAGCATGCGGATCTCGGCAATGTCCGTCGGTTTGGTGGGCCCGGCTTCGGTCACCAGCTGCAGCGCTCGATTCAGATGGATCAGCGCCGTGTCCGGTTGCTTCTTCAGTAAGTAGCTCTCGCCGAGTTGATTGAGTGTATAAGCGACGGCCATCGACGCCTGTTCATTGGCGGGATCCGTGCGCTGGAGATGTTCCAGGCGCTTCCGGGCAAGCTCGATCTTGCCGAGTCCCTCATCGGGCCGGCCGAGACGGTTCTGGTTCTCTCCGATCGCCACCAGCGCGAACGCCGCGCTGCGCAGTGCGCCGGCATCCGCCGGAAAGTCGCGCACGAGCGGCTCGGCAAATTGCGATGCCTGCGAATAATGCAGGAGTGCCGATCGGTAGTCGCCGTTGAGCGCATAGGCGTACCCGATGCGGCCGTGGATCAAGACCATATCGCCGCGGGCGTCGGCGGCGCTCGGGTACTTCGACAGCTGCTGCTCGTAGATCTGGCGCGCTTTGGCGAGGGCTGCGAGCGATCGAGGTAGATCGATCGTGCAAAGATTTGTTCCGAGCAGAACGTGGGCCTTCGCCACGATACGCTGCTCGGTGTCGCCCGCGCCCGGCATGGTGAGGAGCCTGGCGCCAATGGTATTGGCCGACTCGGCCAACGGAATCGCCTCGTCCAGCTTGCTTTGCGCCGCCAGCAGCTCGCTCAATGCGATGTAACTTTGGAGCAGCTGGGACAGGTCGGCCAGGGTGGGGCTGAGCTCGGCGATCTGCTCGCGCAAGTGCAGGGCGCGACGATAGCTCTGCACGGCGCCTTCGGTATTGTTGAGATTGGCGCCGAGATAGTCTCCCTGCACATCCCCGAAGCGCTGATAGGCCTGGGCAAGCTCGCGCTTGAAATCGAGCGAATCCTGGGACTCGCTCTCCAGCGCAGCAATGTGTTTCAGGGAGGTCTCCACCAGCAGCTTGCGTACTTCGGTGGCGCCCGGCAGGTTCACGGCCGCATCGTAGACATCTCGCAAATAGGTGCTGGTCAGCTTCCGCACCTCCGCCAGGTGTCGCTCGGCGCGTGCGCGCTCGTTGCTCGCGACATGTGCCTGCCATGCCGTCGCGACGACGCCGGCTACGATCGCGACGGCAAACAAAATGGTCGCAACCGTGGCGGCTTTGTGGCGCCTCACCAGTTTTCGGGTGCGATATAACGGGCTGCCGGGATGCGCGTGCACTTGAAGTCCGCGCTGATAGCGATGCAGGTCTTCGGAAAGGTGTTCGGCGGAGCCGTAACGATCGTCGGGCTCCTTGGCCAGGGCCTTCATCACGATGGCATCGAGATCGCCGCGCAGACGCATCGCGATCCGACTATAAAACGCGATGTTTCCGTGCCTGGCGGCGACGCTGGGCGGGCGAGGGGGGCGATCCCCCAGCGCCGCGGCGCTTTCCCAACCGAACAGCTCGCCCGGCATTTCGAACGGCAACGCGCCTGCCAGCAATTTATAAAGCAGCACCCCAAGCGAGTACACGTCGCTTGCGGTGGTGATGGATTCGCCGCGGATCTGTTCGGGGCTCGCGTACGCCGGCGTCATCGCCACGACGTTGTTGACGATGGTTTGGGACGCGTCGGCGGAGGCGTTCAGCAGTTTGGCGATGCCGAAGTCCAGCAACTTCAGCACGCCATCCTTGGTCACGAGGATGTTGCCGCCCTTCAAATCGCCGTGAACCATCAAGTGCTGATGGACGTAGTGGACGGTGCCACACAGGGTGCGCACCAGATCGAGGCGTGCCGCGATGTTCAGTCCGCGCTCTTCGCAATACTCATCGATGGGCTGGCCTTCGATGTACTCCATGACCAGATATGGCGCGCCGGTCTCGGTGACGCCGCCATCGAGCAATTGAGCGATGTTCGGATGGCTCAACTCGGCGAGCATCTGGCGCTCGTCGCGCAACCGTTGCAACAGGCCCTGCGTGTCGAGGCCCGGGCGCAGCAGCTTGATGGCCACTTCCTTGTAGTACTGATCGTCGTCGCGCACCGCCTTGTAGACATGGCTCATGCCGCCGCGACCGAGCTCGCTGACGATGCGATAGTTGCCCAAACGCCGACCCTGCCAGTCCCACGGCTCGAACGCTTGGGCGAAGCCGGCGCGCTCTACGGCGGGACGCTCGATGAAGCCGAGACTGCTTTCGTGGGCATCGAGCAGCGAACGTACCTGGGCCAGCAGCTCGATATCGTTGCCGCAGGTCCGGTCGAGAAAGGTCGATCGATCGGCAGTGGGGTGTTCCAATGCCGCGGAAAAGAGATCCTTGATCTGGTGCCAGCGTTCGAGTTGCAAGAGCGAGCCCGGAAGTCGTTTCCGTGTTGTTCAGCGCAGGGGCGGAGAATCGTTATCGGCGGATTGTAACAATCCCGGCGCCGGCGGATACGGGCAAGCTCACAGATCAGCGGGCGCGGGGGCCAGCTGGGAATTGGGCGGGCCGGGCGCTCCGGCGCCCGGTCGACCCAACGTTGGATATTTCCTACAGCGAGCTATTCGTCGCTCGCCGTCATCTCCTTACGTTCACCTTCGCGCATCTCCTGCGCCGTCAATGCTCCGTCACCGTCCTTGTCCATCTTGCCGAACATCTGCTTGGCGCCGGCGTTGTACTCGGCCGCGCTCAGCTTGCCGTCGTTATTGGTGTCCATCTTCGCGATCTTCTGCTCGGAGGACATCTGCTTCGGCATGCTCTTGCCCGTGCCGGTCTCGTCATAGGCCTTCTTGTCGGCCATCTTTTGCTCGTTCGCGCCGCCCTCGGTCCGGGCCGTGGCATGAGCCTTGTCTTTCATCGAGTCATGCATCGCGTCCATTTCGGATGCGGTGACCTGACCGTCCTTGTCGGCGTCCATCTTGGAGAACATTTCCTTGACGCCCGCCGCGTGCTCGGCGGCCGTGATCTTGCCGTCGCCGTCCTTGTCCATCATTTTCATGTGATCGTCTTTGCCACCGCCGGCAACCGCTACCCCACATAGGATGCTGGCGATCGCGACGGGAATGAGTCGTGCAGAGAATGATTTCATGGTGAAGCTCCCAAGCCTCGGGTACTCACTCAACGTAGTACAGATAGGCAAGTTCCAGCGCGGTCACGGGCTGCGTAAGCGCCCGCCGGGGCTGTTTTTCAGGCACCTCCGACGCATTGTCAGAAGGCCTGCCGTGGCATGACCGGGAGTTAATGTGCGCGTCGTTGCGCGCTGCCGCGCCGGCCTGTACTCTCGCGCCGTGCGTAAGTTCTGCTGGCAACGCTGGACGCTGATTTTCCTGCTGATGGCCCGTCTGGTCGTCGGCGAGCTGGGTCATGCGATGCCGGTGGCGGCGATGGCGCCGCTGCAGTCAGCGACGTCCGAAATGGCTGGCGAGCCTGCCTGTGCCGAGCACGAGGCGCCGAAAGCCCATCATTCCGACGATTCCGGTGGCGAGCACGATTGCTGCAAAACCGGTGACTGCGAGTGTCCGTGCCTGCATGTGCCCTGCGCAGCGCTCGGTGCGGTCATCCTGAATCCTGTCTCGGTCGCGTTGCTGCGCGTTCCCTATGGCGCAGAGACCGTTCCTGCTGCGCGTCCCTCCGGATTGTTCCGACCTCCCGCCTGACTCTCTCGATCGATGTTTGCTGAGCGCTCGCTGATGGCGATGGCCGTCCGTGTGCGCACGTCGACGCTTTAGTTCGAGAGAGTTTCATGTCATCGATGATTCAGTCACCGCGAGCGCGCAGGCCGCAGCTCTCGCGCAGGAGTTTCTTGCAGGCGGCAGGCGCCGGGCTGTTCGTGCTGGGCGCCAATCGAGGCGCCGACGTCTGGGCGCAAAGCCAGACGCAGACGGTGCTGACCGGCAGTCATTTCGATTTGCAGATCGGCGAGGCGCCGTTCAATTTCACGGGTCACAAACGCATCGGGACCGTGGTGAACGGACAGATTCCCGGGCCGTTGCTTCGTTGGCGCGAGGGCGACACGGTCACGTTGCGCGTGTCGAATCGGCTCGCCGCGCGCAGCTCCATCCATTGGCACGGCATGATCCTGCCGGCGGATATGGATGGGGTGCCGGGCCTGAGCTTCGCCGGCATTCCCAGCGGCGGCGAGTATTTGTACCGCTTCAAGGTGAATCAGCACGGCACTTACTGGTATCACGCGCATTCGCGCTTCCAGGAACAAACCGGCCTCTACGGGCCGATCGTGATCGAGCGTCGCGGCGGCGAGCGCTTTCCGACCGAGCGCGACTACGTGGTGATGCTGTCCGACTGGACCGACCTCGATCCGGAGCGGATTTTCTCGGTGCTCAAGAAGCACAGCGACTATTACAACTTCGGCCGTCGCACCGCGGGCGATTTCTTTGCCGATGTGCGCAAGAACGGGTTGAGCCGGACGCTCGCCGATCGGCGCATGTGGGGCGAGATGCGCATGAATCCCACCGACATGCTCGATGTGTCGGGCTACGCATACACGTCCTTGATGAATGGAGTGACGCCGACCGGCAACTGGACCGGTCTGTTCTCGCGCGGTGAAAAAGTGCGGCTGCGTTTCATCAACGGCTCATCGATGTCGTTCTTCGATGTGCGTATTCCCGGGTTGAAGCTCACCGTCGTTGCGACCGATGGCGTGGATGTCGAGCCGGTGTCGGTGGATGAGTTCCGCATTGGCGCGGCGGAAACCTACGATGTCATTGTCGAGCCGAAGGACGATCGCGCTTACACAATCTTTGCGCAGGCGATGGATCGTTCCGGCTACGCGCGCGGCACATTGGCGCCGAGTCTCGGGTTGGAAGCGGAAATTCCCCCACTCGATCCACGGCCGTTGCTGACGATGACTGACATGGGGCACGGCGGGCATGAATCGTCGAGTGCAACGCCCATGGAGCACAGTCAGATGGACCACGGTCAGATGGACCACAGCCAGATGAATCATGCGCCGGCGAATCCGCACGCCGGGCATGGAGCCGGCGCGCCGTCGACGACGCTCGAACACCCGCCGACCGAGCAAACACCGTTGCTCGACATGCAGGTGAATCGGCCGAACACCGGCCTCGACGATCCCGGCGTTGGCTTGAGAAACAACGGGCGACGCGTGCTGACTTACGCGGATCTGCACACCATCGGCGGTCCGATCGATCGCCGTCAGCCCGGGCGCGAGATCCAGCTGCATCTCACCGGCCATATGGAAAGGTTTGTCTGGTCGTTCAACGGCCAGAAGTTCTCCGAAGCCAAACCGCTGAAGTTCCAGCTGGGCGAGCGGCTGCGCATCACGCTCGTGAACGATTCCATGATGACGCATCCCATCCACCTGCACGGCATGTGGAGCGAGCTCGAAGACGCCTCGGGCAACTTCCAGGTGCGCAAGCACACCGTGAATGTGCAGCCGGCGCAGAAGCTGAGTTATGCCGTCACGGCGGATGCGTTGGGACGTTGGGCATATCACTGTCATCTGCTGTATCACATGGAGGCAGGCATGTTCCGCGAGGTACATGTCGAGCCAGCAGATGGCATGGCGGATCACAGCGGTCATGGAGATCATTCATGAGTGCTTTGATCAAACTCCATGTCGCGCTGGCGTTGGTTGGCGCCGTTGTCACAGCCGCTGCTGCTCAGGAAGAGCATCAACACCACGAGCATCATTCCGATGAGCGCACGCAGAGCGAGCGCGCGCACATTCCACCGGACCCGCCGCAACATCCGATGGGCGACATGTCGGAAGAGGAAATGGCGGAGATGATGGACATGGACGACACCGCGCCATTCGGAATGGTGGCGTTCGATCAATTGGAGTGGCGCGACACGGACGGCGGCGATGCGCTCTTCTGGGATGGTCGAGCCTGGTTCGGCAACGACTACGACAAGGCGCTGCTCAAGACCGAAGGCGAGCGCTTCGACGGCGACTATGAAGGATCGGCCGAGCTGCTCTGGGATCACGTGATCTCGCGTTGGTGGAGCCTGCAAGGCGGCGTCGCGCACGATTTCGGCGAAGGTCCATCGCGAACCTGGGCGGCATTCGGCGTGCAAGGTCTGGCGCCGTACTGGTTCGAAGTCGAGGCATTGGCGTACGTGGGCGAGGAGGGCCGGACCGCGGCCAACTTCTCCGCCGAGTACGAAATGTTTCTGACTCAGCGCTGGATCTTGCAGCCCAAGGTGGAGCTGCAGCTCTACGGCAAGGACGATCCGGCCAATGGCATAGCTTCAGGCTTCAGCGACGCGGAGCTCGGATTGCGGCTGCGATATGAGATCCGTCGTGAGTTCGCGCCATACCTTGGCGTGGTGTGGTCACGGAAGTTTGGCGACACCGCCGACCTCGCGCGCGAGCACGGTGACGATACGGATGAATTCCAAATCGTCGCGGGCTTGCGCGCCTGGTTCTAACGAGGCACTTGCCAACAAGTTGAGAATCGTTATCATCTCTGGCGCTCGCTGGGTTCTCCGGCGAGCCGCCAGCTCTCGGGCCAGCCAATAACAGTCCGCCACGGACGAGAGCTGCGAGTGATCTGGCACCGCTCCCGACGTTTTGGACTCGATTCGTGCGTCCGATAACAAGGGAGTCTCAATCATGTCCGTTTCCTCTCGCGCATCAGCATCGCTGATGGGTCGTCGTGCCTTGCGCATTTGCAGCCTGGCCGCCGTGCTTTCATTTGCCGCAGCTCAAGGCGCTGAGACGACGGAAGCTGGCAAGGCCATGCCCACCGGCGGACACACGGGCAACGCCTTCATCGGCACCTGGGATGACGACGGCGACGGCAAGGTCACGCGTACCGAATATGACACGGTCCGTAAGACCCGATTCGCCACGACGGACGGCGACAGCAACGGTTCGCTCACCATCGAAGAGTATGTGAACGAATATGCCGTGCGCCTGGACCGTGACATCGCCGATGAGCGCAACGCATCCTTGAAACAAACCGACACGCGCTTCGAAGCGCTCGACAAGGACCAGGACAAGTTCATCAGCCGCGGCGAATACGATGGTTCCGGCGATCGCGCGTTCGTGCATCTGGATCGGAACAAGGACGGCCGCATTACGAACGATGACGCCGACCCCGCGGCGAAGGAAACATCGCGTCGCCGTTCCATCATCGGCATGCCGACATCTCATAATCTCGCCGGCATGCTCGAGATTTACGACGACGATGGCGATGATGTGCTCACACGCGAGCAATTCGACGCACACCGGGCCAAAGCATTCGCCGCCACGGATGCGAACAAGGACGGCAAGCTCGATCACGATGAGTACGTGAACGAGTTCAACGCGCGCCTGAGCCAGCAGATCGACGACCGTCGCCAGGCCCAGCTCAAGCAGGGACGCGTGCGCTTCAAGGCGATCGATGCCAACGAGAACGGCGGCATCAGCAGCGATGAATACTTCGCGATGAGCACGCGCATGTACGACCGTGCGGATACGAACAAAGATGGCGTCGTCACGCAGGACGATCCGCCGCCGGTGCGTGAGCCTCGCCAGGACGAGCAGGCTGTTACCAGCCAGGTCCAAACGCCTTGATGCGTTAAATCAAAGACGTCGAATAACGCCCAGTCAGCGCAGGACGCCAACCAGGCATCGCTTCAAATGCATTTTGTCTGGAGTTTTCCATGCGTACCTCGAGTGCCGTCCTGTCCCTGGCTGTTGCCGCGACCTTGTTGGCGGCGTTCCGTCCCAGCCTTGCCGCCGAACGGGACCGGGCCCAACAACTGAACAAGATCAAGGTCACCGCCGAGGAGGAAGGCCGCTCGACCGTTGGCAACGTCCAGGTGGTCGGCGTCACCGACCTCGAAGCGGAGCAGGCACAGAACTTCGAGGACGCGATTCGCTACATTCCGGGCGTGAGCATCGTCGATTTGGGACGCTTTGGCGAAAACGGTTTCAATATCCGCGGCCTCGAAGGCGATCGGGTCGCGCTGACCGTCGACGGATTGTCATTCGCCGAGTCGGTCGAAACGACGCCGGCCTACGAGTTCTTCCGTGCGAGCCGCGGCAGCATCGATATCGACTCCGTCAAGGCCATCGAGGTCGTCAAAGGGGCCGACTCCATCGCGGCCGGCAGCGGGGCGCTCGGCGGCGCGATCATGTTCACGACCAAGGATCCCTACGACTATCTGAAGCCGGGCGGCAACGACAGCTATTTTCGGGTCAAGACCGGCTATACCAGCAACACCGATGAGCTGATGACCACGGCAACGCTGGCCAATCGCACCGGGAGAGTGGAGTCGATGGTGCTGTACACGCGGCGTCGCGGTCACGAAGCGGACTCGTGGTACGACTCATCGCCGATCGAGACTGGCTCGGGCCGGCGCACGCCCGATCCCATCGATCGCGAGAGCGACGAGGTGCTTGCGAAGCTCGATTTCCTGATCGGGGACAGCCAGCGCTTCGGCCTGGTGGGCGAATACAGCCGCGCGACGAATGAGATAAACAATCTCTCGCGTGTCGGCGGCCCCGGCTATCTCACGCGCCGTGCCGATGACGACAACGATCGCGATCGCTACGGCTTGCGCTATTCCTGGGACGCCGCGAGCACGTTCTTCGACAGTCTCGAATGGACGGCGGATCGGGTCGAGACCAAGAGCCGCGCATTGACGACAATTCTCGCCGGCACCGGCTGCGTGCCGCAGAACGTCGTGCCATGCGTGCGCAGTGAGGATCGTGCGACGGAGCAGGTGCTCGATCGGACGGCACTGGATTTCAGCAAGGCTTGGCGGACTGGCAGTGTCGGTCACGATCTCGTTTACGGACTGGCCTGGCAGCAGCGTGAGGTCGACTTTGCCGCCGTGGATACTCGGTATGTCGGCAGGACCAGCGACACGAGCTCCATCACGGTCGATCCCGATCAAGTTCCCAACACCGATGTGACGACGTACAGCGCTTATCTGCGCGACAGCCTGTATCTGCTCAACGATCGGCTCACGCTGCATGCCGGTGTGCGTTACGACCGTACCGAATACTCGCCGACTCTGGATGCTCAGTTCGTCGATCCGACCGGCTCCATTCACGACGTGGAATTCTCCGCGCCCACGTGGCAGGCCGGCCTCGATTTCAAGTTCACCGATGAACATTCCGTTTGGGCCCAGGTCGGGCGTGGCTTCCGCGCACCGACGGTCGGCGAGCTGTACGCGCCGACGTCGAGCTCCATCGTTACCGAAGTGGCGACAGGCCAGCAGGTGTCGTTGTGGGATTCGGCGTCGAACCCGGATCTGGAAGCGGAAGAAAGCTTGAACACGGAGCTGGGTTATCGCTGGCAGACCGAGAGCGTGCAGATCGGTCTGTCCGCGTTTCGGGACAAGTACACCAACTTCATCGAGATCAACGATTTCATCCAGGACCCCGGCACGCAATACCAAAGCTGCTCCGGCAATACCTGCACCGTCACGTTGGGCAAGGAATATTCGATGGCCGCGAACGTGGGCGAGGTGACGGTCAAAGGCGTCGAAGTCGAAGGGCGTTGGTCGATCTCTCAGCAATGGTCGGTGCGGCTCGCTGCGTCGTATAGCGAAGGCGAGAAAGAGAACGGCGATCCGCTGCCGAGCATCCTGCCCGCCAGCGGCGTGCTTGGGCTGCGCTACCAGTCGCCGACGCAGCGCTGGTCGCTGACTGGCAATGTGACGCACGCCGAAGCGAAGAAGCTCAAGGACGCGACGCTGTCCGAAACCAGCGATTTCTTCACCTCGCTCGTACCTGACTACTTGAGCGATGCGTACACCGTGCTGGATCTGTTCGGCGACATCAACATCACGAAAGATCTGCGCTTGAACGCCGGCGTCTACAACGTGTTCGACGCGAAGTATTACTTATGGCCGCGAGTGCGCTTCGTGAACGAAGGCACGAACACTCTGTACGGCTACGTCACCGGAGACGGCATCGGACGCTACAGCGAGCCGGGTCGCAATTTCCGTGTTTCGCTGTCGTGGCAGTTCTAATCAAGCCTCGCGGGCGTGCTCCGGCACGCTCTGCGTCGTCGTTCTGATCCGTTGAGTATTGGAGATGGATTATATGAATAAGCCGAGCATGGTGCGGGTTCTGTCGTTGAGTGCTGCGTTGCTGGCCGTCGGCTCTGCGCAGGCGCATTCGCCGTACCTGCTGCCGAACCTGTTCGATCTTGGCAAGCGCGATCACGTCACCGCGCAGGGAAGCTTTACCGAAGAGTTCTTCTCACCGGACGTGGTGATGAAGTCGGACGACTATCACGTCGTCACGCCCGCGGGCGCCAAGGTGCCGTTGACGCCCGTGTACGCGCGTGACCTGGCGATCGTCGAGGCGGACACGAAAGAGGCGGGCACCTACCGCATCTCGACCGGCAAGCGTGGCGGCCGGACGGCGAAGGCAGCGTGGGTCGATGGGGATTGGAAATTCCTCGGGCCCAAGGAAGCAGCGCCGGTCGGCGCGAAGACCTACGAAGTCACCAGCATCACGATGGCCGAAGTGTATGTGACCCAAGGCAAGCCGACCGAGCAGGCGCTCGCGCCACGCAACACGGGGCTCGAATATCGGGCCCTGTCGCATCCGAACTCGACGTTCGTCGGATCGGATGTGAAGTTCGAGGTGCTGTTCGACGGCAAGCCGCTCGCCGGTCATGCCGTGTCGATCTTCGGTGGCAAGGCGCTCTCGGCGGATCAGAAGCCGTTGGCCGAAGTGACGACGGATAAAGAAGGTCGATTCAGCTTCAAGCCGAGCGAGCCGGGCGTGTATCTCGCGATGTCGCGTCATCGGCCGACGCCGGCGCAGGATGGCCAGCGGGGCGTGAGCTACACGTATTCGGTGGTCTTGGAGGCAACGGAATAGATGACTACGCCCGGATCCACGTCCGGGCGGGAGTTTCGACTTACTTCTTGGCCGCGTGGCGCCGTTCCAGCTCCGCGACCACGTGGCCCAAGGACAGCTGGCGGCTTTTCAATAGCAGCGTCAGATGAAACAGCAGGTCGGCGGCTTCTCCGACGAGCTTGTCGTTGCTCTGGGTCACCGCTGCGAGTGCAACCTCGACACCTTCTTCGCCTACCTTCTGCGCCATGCGCGTTGGCCCGTCCGCCCACAAACGCGCGGTATAGCTGCCTTCTGGCCGCTCGCTCACGCGTTTCTCGATCACCGACTCGAGCCGGGCGAGGAAGGCGAGGCGAGTGGCCGTCGTGCCGATGTCATCTCCAAAACAACTATCCGTGCCGTTGTGACACGTCGGGCCATCGGGCCGGGCCGTTATCAATAGCGTATCGTTGTCGCAGTCGATGGCGGCATCGACCAGGTGCAGGAAGTTGCTGGAGGTCTCGCCCTTGGTCCACAGCCGCTGCTTGCTCCGGCTGTAAAACGTCACGCGCTTCTCGCCGAGCGTTTTACGCAGCGCCTCGCGATTCATGTAGCCGAGCATCAGCACTTTGCCGTTGCCCGCGTCCTGCACGACGGCAGGCAGCAGGCCGTCGCCTTTGCTCCAGTCGAATGACTCGATCTGGTCGAGCTTCATGGCCGGACCTCGATGGCGGTATCGCGCAAGTAGCTCTTCAGGTCGGGAATCGGCAGCACGCCAGTATGGAACACGCTCGCCGCCAGCGCGCCATCGACTCGCGCTTCATTGAACACACTGGCGAAATGTTCCTTCGCGCCCGCGCCACCCGATGCAATCAACGGTACGCGACACTGGGCTCGCACGGCGCTGAGCTGAGCGATGTCATAGCCCTTGCGCACGCCATCGCTCGCCATGCAGTTGAGCACGATCTCGCCCGCGCCACGGTCCTGCACCTCGCGCACCCAATCCAACGTCTTGCGTGCGGTGTTACGAGTGCGTTCCGGATCGCCCGTGAATTGATAGACCTGATAAACGCCTTCGACCGTCTGGCTATCGATGCCCACGACTACACACTGCGCGCCAAAACGCGCGCTGAGCCGGCTGATCAATTCAGGATCGGCCAGGGCAGGAGAGTTGATCGACACCTTTTCCGCGCCTTCGCCCAAAACTTCTTCGGCGTCGGCGACGCTGCGAATGCCGCCGGCCACGCAAAAAGGAATATCCAGAATGCGCGCGATGCGACGGATCCAGCTGCGATCCACCGTGCGCCCATCCGGGCTCGCGGTGATGTCGTAGAACACCAGCTCGTCGGCGCCTTCGTCACGATAGCGTTGCGCCAGCTCGAGGATGTCGCCCACGACCACGTGGTCGCGGAAGCGCACGCCCTTGACGACCTGCCCGTCTCTTACATCGAGACAGGGGATGATGCGTTTGGCAAGAATGGCCGCAACTCCTCAGGTGAAATCTTGTTTTCCAGCAGCGCTTTGCCGCTGATCACGGCAGCGACGCCGCATTCGCGCAGGGCGATCAGGTCACGCGCGGTGGCGACACCGCCGGATGCCTGCCACTGCAGCTCGGGAAATCTTCGCACCGCATCCGCGTACAGCTCGAAGTTCGGGCCGGTCAGCGCGCCGTCTCGGGCGACATCGGTGCACAGTACGTGAGCGATGCCGGAGCGCACGAAACGCTCGACCAGGCTCCACAGATTGACGCTGCTCGTTTGCTGCCACCCGTGGGTCGTGAGCATCGGCATGCCGGAGTCGTCCAGTCGCACGTCCAATGCCAGCACGATACGCGTCGGGTCGACTTCCGATAGCCAGGAAATCACGACATCGGGCGAATTGATGGCAACGCTGCCGATGACGGCGCGTTCCACGCCGGCATCCAACAGCGCTTTGACGCGCTCCAGCGAGCGCAGACCGCCGCCGACTTGCAGCTTGAGCGAGCGGTCGCCGGCAAACT
This sequence comes from Steroidobacter agaridevorans, assembly GCF_009932555.1. GTDB lineage: Bacteria > Pseudomonadota > Gammaproteobacteria > Steroidobacterales > Steroidobacteraceae > Steroidobacter > Steroidobacter agaridevorans. The sequence continues at coordinate 458,206 of NZ_BLJO01000002.1, read as the reverse complement.
TCACGATGACATCGCGGTTCGCTTGCGTGCCATCCTTCGCACCGTCGAGATCGACGACGTGGATGCGTCGCGCGCCGAAGGCGCGATAGCGGGCCAGAATTTCGGCCGGATCGTTCGAATACACCGTCTCGGCGGCGAAGTCGCCCTTGAACAGGCGGACGCAACGGCCGTCCTTGAGATCGATGGCGGGAATCAGCTCCATGGTGCTTATTGAGTCTGTTGCAATTGCAGGAAATTACGCAGCAGCAACGAGCCGATGCGTGCCGAGCGTTCCGGATGGAACTGCGCGCCGAACACGTTGCCGCTCTGGACCAGTGCAGAGAATTGCTCGCCGTAGGTCGCGGATGCGACCGTCAGCGGGCTGACCGGCGCCGAATAGCTGTGCACGAAATAAACATGATCGCCGGGCTGGATGTCCTTGAGCAGCGGCGAGCCGGGCTCGAACTCCAGCTGGTTCCAGCCCATGTGCGGCACGGGCAGATCGTCGCGATCGGCGAAGCGACGCACGCGTCCGGGCAGCAGGCCGAGGCAGGGCACTTCGCCTTCCTCTGAGGATTCGAACAACAGCTGCATGCCGACGCAGATGCCGAGCATGGGCTGTCGCAGCTTGCGAATGGTATCGACCAGGCCGGGAGTCTTCTGCAGGCGGCTCATGCAATCGGCCGCGGCGCCGACGCCGGGCAGAATCACGTGCGAGGCGGCCCGCACCTTGGCCGGATCGGTTGTGAGCTCCGACGCCACGCCGAGTCGATCGATGGCGTAGCGGAGGGAGGCGATATTGGCGCCGCCACTGTCGATGATCGCGAGCTGCATTACAACGTGCCCTTGGTGCTCGGCAGTTCCGTGTCCGTGATACGAAACGCCTGGCGCAATGTACGACCGACGCCTTTGAAGCAGGCCTCGATCATGTGATGAGTGTTCTCGCCCTGAACCTTCAGATTGATCGCCGCGCCCAAGGTTTCGGCGAGCGAGCGGAAGAAGTGCGGCACGAGCTCCGTGGGCAGCTGGCCGACCGTGTCGCGGCCGAACTGACCTTCGAACACGAAGTAGGGACGGCCCGACAGATCGATGGCGACCTGGGCGAGAGCTTCGTCCATGGGCAACAGGAAGCCGTAGCGATGAATGCCGCGCTTGTCGCCGAGCGCTTGTTTCAACGCCTGACCCAGCGCGAGCGCGCAATCCTCGACGGTGTGGTGCTCATCGATGTGCAGGTCGCCCTTGCAGGTGAGCTGCAGCGAGAAGCCGCCGTGCTTCGCAATCTGCTCGAGCATGTGGTCGAAGAAACCGAGGCCCGTCTCGATGTGGATGGGGGATTCTCGGTCCAGATCGACGTCGACCTTGATGTCCGTTTCTTTCGTCTTGCGAACCACGCTCGCGACGCGCGCCCGCGCAGTCAGGCGAGCGGCGATCTCCGGCCAGGTATCGCCTGGTGTTTCTTCCGTGCGCACACGGATGCCTTGAATCCCGAGATTCTGCGCGAGCTGCAGATCGGTTTCCCGGTCGCCGATGACATAGCTATGCTCGCGATCCAGAGGGTGGCTCTTCAAGTAATCATCGAGCAACCCGGTCTTCGGCTTGCGGCAATGGCAGTTGTCCGCCGGCTTGTGCGGACAAATGAATTCCTCGGCAAACGTGATGCCTTGTGATTTCAGCAGCTCGCGAAGGAACTCGTGGGGCTCGCGGAAGGTGCGCTCGGGGAAGCTCTCGGTGCCGAGGCCGTCTTGATTGCTCACCATCACGAGCGTGTAGCCGGCATCGCGCAGACGCTGCAGCCCTGCAATCACGTCCGGCACCAGCCGGAACTTCTGCAGGCTGTCGATCTGTTTGTCGGCAGGCTCGGCGATGATCGTGCCGTCGCGATCGATGAATAGAACGCGCTGGCCGCTCATGCGAGATCTCCGGAAGCCTGTTCGACACCTCGAATGAGCCGGTCGTTCTGATCGGGCGTGCCGATGGAAATACGCAGGCTGCTGCCGAGGCCGGGCTGCGAGCGTGGATCGCGAATGATCAACCCTGCCGAGAGGGCCGCACGCAGCACCGCATCTGCATCCTTGCAGTCGACCAGGATGAAGTTCGAATCGCTGGGCCACACCTCGCGAACCAATGGGAGCGAGGCAAGGGCCTCAGAGACACGCGCTCGCTCCGTCAAGATCAGCTCGATACGCTGCTTCGATTCGGCGACATGCTCCTCGTCCGTCAAATGCAGCACGGAGTCGATGGTGTGCGTCGGCAACGCGTACGGCGTAATCACGCGAGCGAGCAGGCTGATGATGTCTTCGTGCGCGATCAGAGCGCCACAGCGGGCACCCGCCAACGCGTACGCCTTCGACAAGGTGCGCAGGATCACGAGATTCGGGAAGCGCTCCAGCTCCTGCACCATGCTGGCCGCATTGGCGAATTCGATATAGGCCTCGTCGACAACGACCAGCGCCTTGTCACTCAGCTGCGCACACAGCACTTCAATGGAGGCGCGGTCGAGCAGATTGCCGGTGGGATTGTTCGGCGTGCAGATGAAGATGAGCTTGACGTTCTCGCGCCATGCGGCGAGCACGGATTGCACGTCCAACTCGAAGCCGCGCTCTTTGACCAGCGGCACTTCGATGACGCCAGCGCCCTGAATGCGCGCCGAGACCTTGTACATGCCGAAGGTCGGCGGGCAGATCAGCACGCTGTCTTCGCCCGCGCGACAGAAGGCGCGCACGAGCAGGTCGATGCCTTCGTCGCTGCCGCGTCCGGCGATCACATTCTTTGGCGAGGTGCCGTAAAGATTGGCGAGGTGTTCGATCAGCTCGTCGGGCTGCGGCTCGGGATAACGATTGAGGCCAGCATTCGACGCATCGCCTTGCGCACGCCACGGCATTTCATTGGCATGCATGCGCTCGAGCGTCGGCTCCCACGCCGCGTGTTGATAGGGCTGCAGCGACAGGATGTCGGGCCTGGCGAGATTCAGGATCGGGTTCATGAGGGATTCGCGAGTTGGCGCAGGCGCACTTGGACTGCGTTGGCGTGTGCGTCGAGGCCTTCGAGGCCGGCGATGGTGACGGCGGTCGGGCCGAGATCGCGCAAGCCGTCGGCGCTCAGTTCCTGCACCGTCATGCGCTTCTGGAAATCGACCAGTGACAGTCCGCTGTAAGCGCGGGCAAAGCCATAGGTCGGCAACACGTGGTTGGTCCCGCTGCAGTAGTCGCCCATCGTTTCGGGCGTCCATGCACCGAGGAACACGGAGCCTGCATTCCGAATGCTGGGCAACCAGTCGCGCGCTTTCGCAACCTGCACGATCAAGTGCTCGGGTGCGTAGGCGTTGCTCAGATCAAATGCGGCCTGCAACGAGTCGACGATGAACAACCGCGCATGATTGATGGATTCGCGCAGCGTGCTCTCGCGCCCGAGTCGGCGCATCTGCGCTTCCAGCTGCTCGATGGTTGCTTCGGCGAGTACGCGTGATGTCGTGACAAGAATGGATTGAGCGTCAGCGCTGTGCTCGGCCTGTGCGAGCAGGTCGGCGGCGACGAAGCTAGCGTTGGCGTCCTGGTCCGCGATCACCAGCACTTCGGAAGGGCCGGCCGGCAAGTCGAGCGCCGCGCCCTCCGGGTCGTTGGCCGCGATGATCTTTGCCGCGGTGACCCAGGAGTTGCCCGGGCCGAAGACCTTGTCGACCTTGGGGACACTCTCGGTGCCATAAGCCATCGCGGCGACGGCCTGAGCGCCACCGATCTTGAACACCCGCGTGATGCCGCACAGTTTGGCGACGAGCAACACTGCAGGATCGGCGGTGCCGTCTTTGCGAGGCGGTGTGCAGATGATGCGCGTCGGACAGCCTGCGATGTTCGCTGGCACGGCGAGCATGACGGCGGTCGAGGGCAGGGGAGCGACGCCAGCGGGTACATACAAACCTACGGCATCGATCGCTCGAAAGTGACGTTCGCAGATCACGCCCGGCGACGTTTCGATTTGCAGCGGGTTGCTGAGCTGTGCTTCATGGAAACGGCGCACGTTACCGATCGCACGCTCGAGCGCTGCGCGCTGATCGGCGCTCAGTGCCTGCTCGGCAGCAGCAAATTCAGCGGCGTCGACTTCGAGCGATTTCAACTTCACGCCGTCGAATCGTTCGGTGAAATCGAGCAGCGCCTGGTCGCCGCGGGCACGGACTTCGTCGATGATTTCGCGAACGCGTCGATGCAAGCCGTCGGTATCCGCCTGCGCCGGGCGCCGCAAGGCAGCCCGCCGTTCATCCGCGGAAAGACTCGACCACTCAAGCAACGACAGACTCACGATCAACCTCTCTGATTTGGAATGATTCGTTGGGCTAGGCCAACATTTTCTCAACCGGCAACACCAGGATCGCGCTCGCGCCGGCGCCTTTCAGGCTCTCGAGCGTCTCCCAGAACACGTTCTCGCGACACACCGCATGCACCGCGACTTTGTCGCCATTGCCGTCGAGCGGCACGATGGTCGGCGATTCGCTGCCGGGCAGGAGCTTGCGAATGTCGGCAAGCTTGGAGCGCGGTGCGTGCAGCATGATGTATTTGCTTTCCTTCACCTGCTGCACGCCGTCGATGCGCATCGTCAGGCGGTGGATCCAATCCTGCTTTTCCGCCGACACCGGCACCGGCGTCGTGATGATGGCAGCCTGACTTTCGAGAATGGTCTCGGCCTCCCACAGATGGTTGGCAAGCAAGGTCGAGCCCGTCGACACCAGGTCACAAATGAAATCGGCGCGACCCAGGCGCGGCGCGATTTCCACGGCGCCGGACAAGGTGACGATCTCAGCCTGCACATCGCGCTGACGCAGGTAGCGGGCGAGAATGTTTGGATAAGTCGTGGCGATGCGCTTTCCGTGCAGAGAGCGCGCGTCTTTGTATTCGACGCCATCGGGTACAGCGATCGACAGCCGGCACTTGCCGTAGTCGAGCGTCATCAACTGGTCGAACAACGGCTGCACACCTTTCGCCTGGAAGGCGAGGCGCTTCTCTTCGATCACGTTCAAGCCGACGATGCCCAAGTCGCAGACATCCTGCTGCACCAGATCGGGAATGTCGTCGTCGCGGACGAACAGCAGATCGAGCGGCATGTTCTCGCCGTAGCACATCAGCTGGTCTTTGCCGCGGCTGTACTTCAAGCCGCAGCGGACCATCAGGTCCAGCGAGTTGTCGGTGAGTCGCCCGGATTTCTGCAGGGCTACTTTGAGACGGGTTGCTTTGTCCATCATGGTCGGACGCGCCCTGAGTCGGGTGAACGGGAGTCGGTGGAATCTTTCATGCGTTCGGCGGCCAATGTGTATCCGCCATTGCCGTTGAGCAGGTAGCGCGCGACGCGGCCGATGGTGGTCACGCTGACGCCAGTCTGCTTGTGAATTTCCCGGTACGGCACTCCTTGCTGGAGCAGGGCCACCACGGCCCAGCGATCGGCCAGGGCCTGCAGCTCCGCCGGCGTACACAGGTCGCGAAAGAACGCGCGGCATTCTTCAACGCTGCGTAAGGTCAGGATGGCGCCAAACAGCGCTCGTTCCGCGAGCGCCTCCTGGCGCGGCGTCAATGCCCGATGCTCTTTCATGATGCCCCGAAGTGAATGGAGGCCGGTGCGAGGAGATGCCGTACTAGTGTATTAGCACGTTAATACATTAATGCGGCTTGGGGCAAGGCCCGAACCAGCGCCCGATCGCTAAGACGAAGAAATTGCGGTAGTTTTTTCGTGACGCCGGTCGGCAACTGGCGCGGCTTTTCTTGACCGAATCCGGCCGTTGACCCTAGACTGCGCGCTACTCATCGAGACCGGCTGAGGGTCAGGCCCTTTGAAGCCGGGGCAACCGTCGAGACTAACCATCTCGAAAAGGTGCCAACTCCTGCGGGGAGTCTCCATTTGGAGCCCCGACAGATGAGTTGCTGTGTAGCTGTCCAGGCAATGCCTGGACGGTCGGTCACGGCGACCCGCCTCTACGGACCTCCGTGGGGTTTCTGCGATGAGCGAAACCTGTCTCCTACCGGAGTGTTCGATTCATGAATGCTGTGCCCGAGCCCACCCCCGTGGCTGTTCACGAGGGCGTGCTGGAGCTTCAAGAGCCGTTGCCGCTGCATTTTGGCGGCGAGCTGCGTGACGTCCGAGTCGCCTGGCGGCTGGTCGGCAATCCCGCCGCGCCCGTGATTGTGGCGCTGGGCGGGATCTCCGCCGGCCGGGCCGTCATCGACACCGCCAAGGAAAAGGGCTGGTGGAGCGACATCATCGGGCCCGGTCGAGCGCTCGATAGCAGCAGCTACCGCATCCTTGGCATCGACTTCCTCGGCGGCAGCGGCGCGAGCACCGGTCCAAGTGCCGGCCAGAACGATTTCCCATCGATCGCCTCCCAGGACCAGGCCGAAATTCTGCGTCGAGTCGCCGAGCATCTGCAGCTCGCGCGATTGGAGGCGATCGTCGGCGCTTCTTATGGCGGTATGGTGGCGCTCGCGTTCGCGGAGCGTTGGCCCGAGCTGGTGAATCGCATCATCGTCATCAGCGCTGCGCATCGACCTCATCCCATGGCAACCGCGTGGCGCAGCGTGCAGCGTTCAATCGTTCGATATGCCGCTCAGAACGGGCAGGGCGCGGAAGGCCTGCGGCTGGCGCGCGCGCTTGCGATGGCGACGTATCGCAGCGCCAATGAATTCGAGCAGCGCTTTGCCGGCCCGGCGACGCGGGTCGATGGACGGTTCCAATTCCCGGTCGAGTCTTATTTGCTGTCGCGGGGCGACGCCTACGCGGCCACCTATATTCCCGAAGCGTTCGTGTGCCTGTCGGAGTCCATCGATCTGCATCAGGTCGATCCGGCGAAGATTCGCGTGGCCACCTGGCTGGTGGCGGTCATCGAGGATCAGCTGGTGCCGCTGTCCGACATGCGACTGCTCAAACAGTCGGTGAGCGGCCCGGTGCAGCTCGTCGAGCTCTCGTCGCTGTATGGCCACGATGCCTTTCTGAAAGAGACGCAGGCACTGCGTGAGGTGTTCACCCGCGCGTTGTCGACTACCGGAGATGTGAAATGACTTGGGCTCCCTCGGCCGCGACTCGCGCAGTCCGCGCCGCTCTCGATTCCGATCCTCAGCACGGCGCGGTGGTGCCGCCGCTGCATCTCACGTCGACGTTCTCGTTCAAGTGTTTTGGCGAGAAGCGCACGTATGACTATTCGCGCTCGGGCAATCCGACGCGCGATGCGCTGGGCGAAGCCATCGCATCGCTCGAAGGGGGCGCCGGTGCGGTGGTTACCGCTTCGGGCATGTCGGCCGTTCATCTTGCGTGTCAGCTGCTGTCGCACGACGACCTGTTGATTGCTCCGCATGACTGTTATGGCGGCACGCATCGCCTGTTCAGCAATCTCGCTCGTCGCGGACAGTTGCGAGTTGAATTCGTCGATCAGACCGACGAGGCGGCGCTGACGGCGGCTCTGGCCCGTAAGCCCAAGCTCGTTTGGGTCGAAACGCCGAGCAATCCGCTGCTGCGTATCGTCGACATTCGCAAGCTCGCCGATAAGGCCCATGCGATCGGCGCGTGGCTGCTCGTGGATAACACGTTCCTGTCGCCGGTGTGGCAGCAGCCGCTGTCGCTGGGCGCCGATTTCGTGCTGCACTCGACTACCAAATATCTGAACGGCCACAGCGACGTGGTCGGCGGCGCGATTGTTTCCTCCACGTCCGAGCTGCACGAGCGCATGGTGTGGTGGGCGAACTGTATCGGCGTCACCGGCGCGCCGTTCGACAGCTTCATGACGTTGCGAGGCATTCGCACGCTGCATGCTCGCTTGAAGGTGCACGGTGACAACGCGCTCGAGATTGCGAATGTCTTGAACGATCATCCGGCCGTGAAGAAAGTGTATTACCCGGGGTTGCCGTCGCATCCTCAGCACGAGCTGGCCAAGCGTCAGCAGACCGGCTTCGGCGCGATGGTGAGCTTTGAACTGCGTGGCGGGACTGCGAACGTGTGCGCGTTCCTCGAAGGTCTGCAAACATTCTCGCTCGCGGAATCGTTGGGTGGCGTGGAAAGTCTGGTCGCGCATCCTTCGTCGATGACGCACGCGGCAATGGATGCTGACGCTCAGCGCGCGGCTGGCATCGGCGAGACGCTGCTGCGACTCTCAGTGGGCATCGAAGCCGTCGAAGATCTGGTGCAAGATCTGCGTGCCGGATTGGATCGCGCGGCCGCCGTCAAATAGACGAACATCCACGGCACAACCTCGGTACTCTTGGCCCTCTCGCCAGACAGGGCCAAGTTTCGCATGAGAACCAGAGTCACCGAGCTGCTCGGCACGCGCTATCCCATCATTCAAGGCGGCATGCAGTGGGTCGGCACTGCGGAACTGGCATCGGCGGTCTCCAATGCAGGCGCGCTCGGCATCCTCACCGCGCTCACGCAGCCGACACCCGAAGATCTACGCAAGGAAATCGAGCGCTGCCGGACGATGACCGATCAGCCCTTCGGCGTGAATCTCACGATTCTGCCGGCGATCACGCCGCCGCCGTACGCGGAATATCTGCAGGTGATCATGGACAGCGGCGTGAAGATCGTCGAGACCGCTGGCAACAATCCCAAAGATTTCATCGGCAAGCTCAAGGAGCGCGGCATCAAGGTCGTGCACAAGTGCACGTCGGTGCGTCATGCATTGTCCGCAGAGCGGGCCGGCGTCGATGCCGTCAGCATCGATGGCTTCGAATGCGCCGGTCATCCCGGTGAAGATGACATTCCCAATTTGATCCTGATTCCTGCCGCCGTGCGCGCACTGAAGATTCCAGTGATTGCGTCCGGCGGAATCGGCGATGGGCGCGGCATGGCCGCGGCGTTTGCGCTCGGCGCTCACGGCATCAACATGGGCACGCGCTTCATGGTCACGAAGGAAGCGCCGATTCACGACAACATCAAACAAGCGTTGGCCAAGGCCGGCGAGCGCGACACGAACCTGATCTTTCGCACGATGCACAACACCGCGCGCGTGTTCAAGAACGCGATCTCGAACGAAGTGGTCTCGATGGAGAAGAAGGGCGCGAAGTTCGAAGAGGTGCGGCCGCTGGTGGCGGGCGTGCGCGGCAAGCAGGCGCTCAGGGAAGGAAACATCGACGGCGGCGTCATCAGCGCCGGCATGGTGATTGGATTGATCGACGACGTGCCGAGCTGCGCCGAGCTCGTCGAGCGCATCGTCGCCGAATGCCGCGAGCATCTGCGTTCCGCCGCGGCGCTCGTGGCTGTCTGAGGTCGACGTGAGCTATCAAACAATTCGTTACGAGGTGAGCGAAGGCATTCTCACGCTCACACTGCATCGTCCGGAGCAGATGAATGCATTCACGCCGGAGATGGCGAATGAATTGATCGATGCGTTCCAGCGCGCGAGTGGGGATGATACGGTCCGCGCCATCATCGTCACCGGCGCAGGCAAAGCGTTCTGCGCCGGCATGGATTTGTCGGCGCCTGGCAATGTGTTTGGATTGGACGAGTCGCTGCGGCCGACGCTCGAGGACATGCACGAGCGCCTCGATGATCCGGCCGTCGTGCAGGGCATTCGCGATACCGGCGGCCGGGTCACCCTGGCGATTTACGAGTGCACCAAGCCGGTGATCTGCGCGATCAACGGCGCTGCGGTCGGCATTGGCGCGACCATGACCCTGGCCATGGATATCCGGTTGGCGTCGGAGAAGGCCCGGATCGGGTTTGTCTTCGGGAAAATCGGCATCGTCCCGGAAGCCTGTTCCTCCTGGTTCCTGCCGCGGATCGTCGGAATCCAGCAGGCGCTGGAATGGGTCTACACCGCGGATATTTTCGATGCTCAGGAAGCTTTGCGTGGCCGGCTGGTCAGGTCGGTCCATCCAGCGGAACAGCTCTTGGACGAGGCGCGCAAATTGGCCCACAAGATTGTCGACAATCGATCGCCGGTGGCGCTGGCCCTGGCCCGGCAGATGCTTTACCGCAACGCCGCCGAGCCGCACCCGGTCGAAGCACACCGGATCGACTCACTGGGTATGTTTTACACGAGTATTGCGGACGGCAAGGAAGGGGTCCGGGCTTTCCTGGAGAAGCGGGCGCCCGAGTTCCAGAGCCGCGTCAGTACCGACCTGCCACTCTTTTATAAGGAGTGGGTGTCGGGGCCGTGAAGGCTGTGGATAAAAACAGGCCGGCGCTAGGCCGGCCTGGGATGTGGCAACTTAAGACTTACGTCGTGGCGGCATCGGTTTGAGCCGATACCGACCTTGGGGACTAACCCGACACGAGTCCCGTTTCCACCAAAGACACCTCGACCGTAGTGGCCGAGACATGGAGATTTGCCCGAAGGCGGAAGCGGCGGAAGAGATCGAATCCGTCGCTTGGGACAGATCATAACCGGTTCGCCCGGATTGTGGTCAAGATTATTCTGCGACCGGCTGAAAACTTTTTCGTGCCAATAAAATCAATAACTTAACGGCCTACTTCATGAGTTTGGCCAGCACCGCGTCACCCGCCTGAACGGTGCTTGCCGGCTGCGAGCCGGCGGCAATATCGGCCGTCCGGACGCCCTCCGAAATGACCTCGGCGACCGCCTTTTCGATCGCCGCGGCTTCCTTCGGCAGGTCGAGCGAGTGACGCAGAAGCATCGCAACGCTGAGGAGGGTGCCGTACGGATTCGCGATGCCTTTGCCCGCGATATCGGGCGCCGAGCCATGGATGGGCTCATACAAGCCGAGCTTGCCGGCGCCGAGCGAAGCGGATGGCAACAAGCCGAGCGAGCCTGCGAGCATCGATGCTTCGTCGGTGAGAATGTCGCCAAACATATTTTCGGTCAGCACGACGTCGAAGTGCGCGGGCTTGCGGATCAACAGCATCGCCGCCGAGTCGACCAGCTGATGCTCGTACTTCACGTCCGGAAATTCTTCATTGAGCACTTTCTCGACCGTGCTCCGCCACAGCCGCGATGTTTCCAACACGTTCGCTTTGTCGACCGACGTGATGAATTTGCGTCGGCCACGCGCGAGATTGCCGGCAACGCGAGTCACGCGAGTGATCTCTTCGACGGAGTAGGTGCACAGGTCGCTTGCCGAATTCTCTGTGCGTGTCTTCTCACCGAAGTAGATGCCGCCCGTGAGCTCACGCACGACCATGATGTCGGTGCCCTTGAGGACCTCAGGCTTGAGCGGTGACGCGTCGAGCAGTTCGGTGTGCAGCGAGACCGGCCGCAGGTTTGCGAACAAGCCAAGCGCCTTACGCAACGCGAGCAAGCCTTGTTCGGGACGGATCTTCGCGTTCGGGTCGGACCACTTGGGACCGCCCACCGCGCCCAGCAGTACGGCATCAGCAGTGCCGCACGCCGACGTCGTTTGCGAGGGCAGAGCGCTGTGAGTCGCGTCGATCGCGGCGCCACCGATCAAATGGTGGGCGAACTGGAAATCGTGTCCATAGCGGCTGGCAATCGCTTCCAGCACACGCACGCCCTGTTGAGTGACTTCAGGGCCGATGCCGTCGCCGCCCAGAACCACGATGCTTGCTTTGGTCATAGAACTTGTCTTGCGAAGATCAGTAGGTGCGAGCGGCTTCGTAACGCTCGATCGCCGGCGCTTGTTGCAGCAGGAAGCCGAGCTCGTCGACGCCGTTCATCAAGCACACGCGCGCGAAGCCTTCGATGGGGAACTTCGCGGTGGCGCAGGTCGGCAAGGTGAGTGTGGTCGTTTCCAGGTCGATCTTGACGTTTGCACCGGGATTGTTCATCAACCACCCGTGCGTCTGGTCATCGACGACGATGGGCAGCAGGCCGTTCTTCAGCGAGTTGTTGCGGAAGATGTCGGCGATCTCGGTGCTGATGACGGCGCGAAAACCGTAGTCCAGCAGCGCCCACGGCGCGTGCTCGCGCGATGAGCCACAGCCGAAGTTGCGGCCCGCGACCAGGACGCCGCAGCCGGCGACTTCCGGCTTGTTCAGGATGAAATCGCTCTTCACGGCGCCGTTCGCGTCGTAACGCCAATCGGCGAAAGCTTGTTTGCCCAGGCCCTCGCGCGTCGTCGTGGTGAGGAAACGTGCGGGAATGATCTGGTCGGTGTCGATGTTCGTCACCGGAATGACGACGGTGCGAGACTCGATCGTGCGGATGGGTTGCATGGTCGGGCGCTCAGTGAGGGAGATAGGCGCGAGGATCGGCGATCTTGCCGGCGATCGCTGCGGCAGCTGCTGTCGCGGGGCTTGCGAGCAACGTGCGTGCGCCCGCGCCTTGACGACCTTCGAAGTTGCGATTGCTCGTGCTCACGGCGTACTCACCACGAGCGGCGGTGTCGCCATTCATGCCGATGCACATCGAGCAACCGGACTCACGCCATTGCGCGCCGGCGTCGGTAAAGATCTTGTCGAGACCGAGACGCTCGGCTTCGCGCTTCACCTGTTGTGAGCCCGGCACCACGAGCATGCGAACGCCGCTTGCGACCTTGCGGCCTTTCAGCACGCCCGCTGCGAGCTCGAGATCCGACAGGCGCCCGTTCGTGCAGCTGCCGATGAACACCACCTGGATCGGTTTGCCGACCATCGGCTCACCGCCGTTCAGGCCCATGTAGTTCAGCGCCTTCGCATGCACGGGATCGTTGGCGACATCGGGCACTTTGCCGCTGATGGGAACGACCATGCCCGGATGCGTGCCGTAGCTGATCATGGGCTCGAGCTTGCTTGCGTCGATGCTGACGACACGATCGAACTTCGCCCCGGGATCGCTCTTCAATTCGCGCCAGCGCGCGACAGCTTCGTCCCAGGCTTTGCCTTGGGGCGCGAAGCGACGGCCCTTCAAATACGCGAACGTTGTTTCGTCCGGCGCGATCATGCCGGCGCGCGCACCGGCTTCGATGGACATGTTGCAAACGGTCATGCGCTCTTCCATCGACAAAGCTTCGATGGCCGAGCCGCGATACTCGATGACGTAGCCGGTGCCGCCGGACACGCCGATCTCGCCGATGATGGCGAGGATGAGATCTTTCGCGGTTACACCGGGACGCAGCTTGCCAGTGACTTCGATGGCGAGCGTCTTCGGGCGGCGCTGTAACAAACATTGCGTCGCGAGCACGTGGCCCACTTCCGTGGTGCCGATGCCGAAGGCGAGGGCGCCGAACGCACCGTGCGTGGCCGTGTGGCTGTCGCCGCACACGATGGTCTTACCGGGCTGAGTCGCGCCCAGCTCGGGGCCGATCACGTGCACGATGCCGCGAGTGTCTCGATCGAGGCCATGCAGCTCGATGCCGAACTCGCGGCAGTTCTTCTCGAGCTCCTTCACCTGACGCGCGGCGGATTCGACCTTGATCGGCACGCGACCGAACACTTCATCGGGATCGGTGGGCGTGGAGTGATCCATGGTCGCCAGCACGCGATCGGGCCGACGCACTTTCAGGTTTTCGGCACGCAGCACGGAGAAAGCTTGGGGCGAGGTGACCTCGTGAACGAGGTGCAGATCGATGTACAGCACCGCCGGCGTGTCGGCGGATTCGGGCACGACCTGGTGCTGTTCCCAGACTTTTTCGAACAGGGTCTTGGCGGACATGGAGCTAGACCATTTGACGGAAATGGTGAAGCTGCAAGGATGCCAGGGCGGGGTGTGAGCAGGGCTGACGATTGCCGAAGGGGCCATCGTCAGCGGAGATGGAGCGCCGCCATTGCAGCGGCGCCCCTCCGAATCAAACGCTTAGGCGCCTACCGCCTGCTTGGAACCGTCCTCGCAAAGCTCCAGCCAGCCCCATTTGTCCGCGGTCTTGCCCGTGAACAAACCGAAGAAGGCCGTCTGGAGCGCTTCGGTGATCGGGCCGCGCTTGCCGGCGCCGACGGTGATCTTGTCCACCGAGCGTACCGGCGTGATCTCAGCCGCCGTGCCGGTCATGAAGATCTCGTCCGCGAGGTAGAGGAATTCACGCGGCAGGGGTTGTTCTCGGACTTCGAACCCATGGGCACGCGCCAGCGTGATGATGCTGTCGCGCGTGATGCCCTGGAGAATCGAGTTCGCGAGACCCGGCGTGTAAATCACGCCATCGCGGATCACGAACAGATTCTCGCCGGCGCCTTCGCTCACCGTGCCGTCGACGCCGAGGCCGATGCCTTCGGCAAAACCAAGCCGCTTCGCTTCCATGCTGATCAGCTGGCTCGAGAGGTAGTTGCCAGCGGCCTTGCCCAGCGCCGGAATCGTGTTCGGCGCCAGGCGCTGCCATGACGACACCATCACATCGACGCCGTTCTCCAACCCTTCGGAGCCGAGATACGAGCCCCATTCGAAGGCCGCGACCACGGTGTCGATGGGTGGGGAAATCTTCGGCGCGACGCCGATTTCGCCGTAGCTGCGAAACGCGAACGGCCGCAGGTACGCACCCTGGGTGAGGCCGTTGGCGTTGATGATCTCCTTGCACGCCGCGCTGATCTGCTCGGGCGTGTAGGGGATCTCGATGGAATAGATCTTCGCCGAGTCGAACAGCCGCCGGGTGTGATCCTTCAAACGAAAAATCACCGGGCCGTTCGGCGTCGGATAAGCGCGCTCGCCTTCGAATACCGTCGAGCCGTAATGCAGCGCGTGGGCCAGTACGTGTACTGTGGCTTTTTCCCAGGGCACGAGCTTGCCGTTGTACCAGATGTGTTTCGCTGCATTGATGGGCATCGTCGGGTTCTCCTGTGGCGAGGTCCGCAGCCGAAAACGGCGCCCGAAGGCGCCGTTTCCAGAGACGAACGTTCGAAAAATTACGCTTTCTCTTCCTGCAACCAAGGCATGCGCTCGCGCAGCTTGGCGCCGACCTTCTCGATCTTGTGGTTGAAGTCGGCCTTCATCATCTTGTTGTACTTCTTGCGGCCGCCCTTGTTCTCGGCGATCCACTGACGCGCGAACTTGCCGTCCTGAATTTCCGTGAGGATCTTCTTCATTTCCTTCTTGGTCGACTTGTTGACCACGCGCGGGCCGCGCGTCAGATCGCCGTACTTGGCGGTCTCGGAAATGAACTGATGCATCTTGGTCAGGCCGCCTTCGTGCAGCAGGTCGACGATCAGCTTCAGCTCGTGCAAGCACTCGTAGTAGGCGACTTCAGGCTGGTAGCCGGCTTCCACCAGCGTTTCGAAGCCCTTCACGACCAGCTCGGTCGCGCCGCCGCACAGCACCGCCTGTTCGCCGAACAGATCGGTCTCGGTTTCTTCGGCGAAGGTCGTGGTCAACACGCCGCCGCGAGTGCCGCCGATGCCATCGGCGTAGGCGAGGGCAATGGCTTTCGCCTGCTTGTTCACGTCCTGATACACAGCCAGCAGCGACGGCACGCCGCGACCCTGCTGATACTGACGACGCACCAGGCCGCCCGGGCCCTTCGGCGCGATCAGCACCACGTTCAGATCCTTACGCGGCTTGATCTGCTTGAAGTGGATGTTGAAGCCGTGGGCGAACAGGATGGTGGCGCCCTGTTTGATGTTGCCGATCACGTCCTTGTACAGATCTTTCTGGGTCAGATCCGGCGTGAGGAAGGCGATCAGGTCGGCGTTCTTCACGGCCTCGGTCGGCTCGGCCACTTCCAGGCCGTCCTTCTTCGCCTTGGCGAAGCTTTCGCCGGACTTGCGTACGCCGACGACGACGTCATAGCCGCTGTCCTTCAGGTTGAGCGCATGCGCACGACCCTGGCTGCCATAGCCGAGGATGGCGATACGGGCCTTGGCCAAGGCCTTCTTGTTAACGTCCTTCTGCGAGTAGATCTGCGGCATGTCGCTCTCCGAATAAAACAAGCTAAAAAGCGTGTGTGTGTTGAAAGAAATCTGTATCTCAAAAACGAGCGAACCCCGCCTCGGGCTGGCCGGTGCGGGGTTCGTGTGGCGAATCTCTATCCTGTGGTGATCAGACGCCGGTCCCGCACTCGACCCGCCGCAGCAGGCCGGAGACGACTACACGCTCTACTACAACGATCGTGGCGATCGTTGCGAGGCCGACAATCTCGGCGGAGGCGTGTGTGACAGCGGGCATGGCCTAACTTGTAACGACGGTAAAAACGGTGCGTGCGTCTGAATTGATGCGTTAAAGCCTGCAAATGGCACCATACGGCTGCGTAACTTGTCAAGCTGCGCTACTCTTGTGAGCGCTGCGTCACGCTGTGACCAGCCTGTGAACAAAGCTCACCCGCTATCGATCGGCACCGTCGTGACCACCATTTCCATTCCTTTGCACCTGCTCCACGAAGATGAGTTCGAGCAGTGGCGGACAGCTCAAGACGAGCCGGTGCGCAACTGGGCCGCGACTCACAGCTTCAAGGCGGAACGAAACAAAGTGCTGTTGCTGCCGGGCCCGCAGGGCCGGCCGGTGGCCGCCATCGTCGGCGTCGGCAAGCAGAACCCGCGCGAAGAGCAGAGCTACTGGATCGGTGCGGGCCTGGCCGATCGGCTGCCAGACGGCCAGTATCATCTCGCGACCTCGTTGCCGGCACGCGCTGCGACTCAGTTCGCCGCCGGCTGGGCGTACGGACAATATCGCTTCGAACGTTACAAGCGCGGCGGCCCGCAACGCTCTGTTCAGTTGCGCCTGCCTGAGGGAGCGGATGCCTCCGAGGTGGAAAGATTGAAGTCCGCGAGCTCGCTCGCGCGCGATCTGATCAATACGCCCGCCAACGACATGTCGCCCGAAGCGCTGGCGCAGGCGGCCGTGGAAGTCGCTCGCCGTTATGGAGCGCGCCATCGGGTCATCATCGGCGATGACTTGCTGAAAGAACGATTGCCCGCCGTGCACGCGGTCGGCCGTGCGGCGGCCGTCGCGCCGAGACTGGTCGATATCGAATGGGGCGATGCCTCGAAGCCGAAAGTGACTTTGGTCGGCAAGGGCGTCTGTTTCGACACCGGCGGCCTCGACATCAAGCCGGGCGCTTCGATGTTGCTGATGAAAAAAGACATGGGCGGCGCCGCGGTCGCGCTGGCGCTGGCGCAGACCATCATGGATGCGAAGCTGCCGGTGCGATTGCGCGTGATCCTGCCGATGGTCGAGAACTCGATCGCGGGCAATGCGTTCCGTCCTGGCGACGTGTTGGGCACGCGCAAAGGCCTGACGGTGGAAGTCGGCAACACGGATGCCGAAGGGCGATTGATTCTATGCGACGCATTGACGCTCGCCGATGAAGAGCAACCGGACCTGCTGATCGATACGGCGACATTGACGGGCGCGGCGCGAGTGGCGCTCGGGCCGGAATTGCCGGCGTTGTACAGCAACGACGACTCGGCGGCCGAAGAACTGTTACGCGCGGCCGCCGCCGAATCCGATCCGCTGTGGCGACTGCCTTTGTGGGCGGGTTACGACGATGAGCTGTCGAGCAAAATAGCCGACGTGAACAACGTATCCACTTCGGGCTTCTCGGGCTCCATCATCGCGGGCTTGTTCCTGCGCCGCTTCGTGAGCAATGCCCGCGCCTGGGTGCACATCGATCTGTATGCATGGAATGGCAAGGAACGCCCGGGCCGGCCGGTGGGCGCGGAACCGCAGACGGTTCGTGCGTTATATGCATTCCTCAAGCAGCGATATGTGCGTTGATTGATGGTTGCAAGTTCCACCACCGGCGTCGCCGACGCCACCTCGATCTCGCCCCGGCACCTGGTCCTGCTGGTTCTGATGAACCTGGTGTGGGGCTTGAACCTAATTGCGTCCAAAATCGGCGTCGCGCAATTTCCGCCCATTCTGTTCACGGCGCTGCGCTTTGGATCGTTGGCGCTGTTTCTGTTGCCGTTATTGAAAATCCATCGCGGCCAGATGGGTAATTTGTTCCTGGCCGCGATGCTGACCGGGCCGGCGGCGTTCTCGTTGCTGTTCCTCGGCGTGTACTACGCCGAAGATGCGGCGACCGTCGCGATCGCCAGTCAGATGGGCGTGCCGATCTCGACACTGCTATCGATCTGGCTGCTGGGCGAGACCATTCGGTGGCGTCGTACGCTGGGCATCGCACTCGCGTTCGGCGGCATGTTGATCATCAGCTTCGATCCGCGCGTGTTCGCGTACTGGGAAGGATTGGCGCTGGTGGTCGCATCGACGTTCTTCGCCTCGCTCGGTTTGATCTTCGTGAAGCGCTTACACAACATCAAAGCGCTGCAATTGCAGGCGTGGATCGCGGTTGCCGGCGGTTCGATGCTGATGCTGCTCAGCCTGCTGTTCGAGCAAGGTCAGTGGGAAGCCATTCAGGCGGCCGATTGGAAGGCCTGGACGGCTTTGGCGTTCACGACCTTGATGAGTAGCTTGCTGGCGCACACAGCGTGGTACTACCTGGTCAGCAAATATCCGGTGACCAGCCTGTCGCCGATCACGCTGCTGTCGCCGCTGTTCGGTATTTTCTTCGGCGTTACTCTGCTGAACGATCAGTTGACGACGCGCATGCTGATCGGTGGCGCCGTGACGCTGATCGGCGTGTTCATCGTCGTGATGCGCGAGAAGAGGCTGGTCGATACGGGGACGTAAGTCGACTATCTGCGTCGTCCGCTGGATCGTGTCGATCCAGCCGCGGGCTTCATGAAAGCTGCGATCTCTTTCGGATCGATCGCGCGGGACTCGCCGGGTGCGAGTCCTTGCAGCGTCCACGGTCCCACCGACCAACGAATCAATCGCAGCGTCGGCAAGTTCACGGCCGCCGTCATGCGACGCACCTGGCGATTGCGACCTTCGCGAATCGTGAGCTTCAACCAGCTCGTTGGAATGGCTTTGCGAAACCGGATCGGCGGATCGCGCGGCCAGAGCCATTCGGGCTCATCCATGCGCTCGGCGCCGGCCGGCAGCGTGACTCCATCATTCAACTTCACGCCACGACGCAGCTGGGCGAGGGCGTCATCGTTGATCTCGCCTTCCACCTGCACGAAGTAAGTCTTCTCTTGTTTCCAGCGCGGGTCGGCGAGCTTTGTTTGTAACGCTCCGGAGTCGGTCAGCAGGACCAAGCCTTCGCTGTCGTAGTCGAGTCGCCCGGCCGGCCGCATGCCGGGCGCGTGTACGAAATCGCGCAACGTGGCTTTGCCGTCCTCGCTCGTGAACTGAGTGAGCACGCGAAACGGCTTGTTGAGCAGCAGCAGGGCGGGCGAATCCATCGGACGATCAAATACTTTCGGCGCTGGTGCGCACCAGATCGAGGAAGCGTTGCACGGCGGCGGCGTTTTCGCCATGACGGCAAGCGAGAATCAGCGGCGCGGTCAGCTGCGGCATGTCTTCGAGCTTGCGATAGACGATGCCATCCATCTGCAATCGCTGCAACGAGGCAGGCACGATCGACACGCCGATGCCGGCGGCCACGAGATTCAACGTCGAAATGATTCGCGGCGCTTCCTGACCGACGCGTGGACTGAAGCCGGCGCTTTTGCACGCGGCGATGATGGTGTCGTACAGGCCTGGGCCGCCGGGCCGCTTGTACAGCACGAATGTTTCTTTAGCGAGCTCGGCCAGCGGCAGCAGCACGCTGCGACTGAAACTGCTGCGGCGAGCGAAGATGTGACCGGTCGGCAAGGCGACGAGCATTTTCTCTTCCAACAACGGTCGCACGGTGAGCCCGACGACGTCGGCCACCGGCGAGCGAATGAACGCCGCGTCGATCTCTTCGTTGTGCAGTCCCTGCACAAGCTCGCTACTGCCACTTTCCTCGAGCACCAGAGACACCAGCGGAGCGGCTTCACGGAAAGCCCGCAACACCCGGGGCACAAACGGATGAAAGGGCGCCGAACTGGTGAAGCCCACGACCACTCGACCTTCTTCACCGCGGGCCGTTCGCCGGGTGGTCGCGACCGCCCGATCCACCTGATCCAGGATGGCGCGGGCCCGATCGAAGAAGGCCAGGCCGGCATCGGTCAATTCGACCCCGCGCGGCTGGCGGCGGAATAGCTGGGCGTCCAGCTCCTGTTCCAACGCCCGGATCTGCATGGAGAGCGGAGGCTGCTGAATGCCGAGCCGTTCGGCCGCTCGGGTCATGTGCTTTTCTTCAGCTACAGCAATGAAGTAGCGCAAATGTCTCAGTTCCATGTTGAGATATGTATCAGATATCGGTTTCTAACTCACCATATATTTTACCCACAGGCAGGAAATCGCTAAGGTTCTCTCACTTTCGCAAGTGGGGAGAGGCAATGGCGACCAATCCGGCGGTGAACCCGACGATGGGCATCGAGATCCGTGGGGCGATGCAGCCCGGGTACGACTCGATTCTGACCCCCGCCGCGCTGGAGTTCGTCGCCGACCTGACGCGACGCTTCGGAGATCGCGTGACCGCTCTTCTCGATGCGCGCGCCGCTCGTCAGCGTCAGCTGGATAGCGGCGCTTTGCCGGACTTCCTTGCCGAGACGCGCAGCGTTCGCGAAGGCAATTGGCGCGTGACTTCGATTCCGGCCGATCTGCAGGACCGTCGCGTCGAGATCACGGGTCCGACCGATCGCAAGATGATCATCAATGCGCTCAACTCGGGCGCGAAAGTCTTCATGGCCGACTGCGAAGACTCGATGACCCCGACCTGGGACAACGTCGTGCAGGGTCAGATCAATCTGCGCGATGCGGTGAACCGCTCGATCTCCTTCACCAATCCCGATGGCAAGCAGTACAAGCTCAATCCGCAGATCGCGACGCTGATCGTGCGGCCCCGCGGCTGGCACCTGTTCGAGAAACATATCTATGTGGACGGGCGCCGCGCGCCGGGGGCGTTTGTCGACTTCGGCCTGTATCTGTTCCATAACCACGCCGCGTTGCAGGCGCGTGGCACCGGTCCGTATTTCTATTTGCCGAAGCTCGAGAGTCATCTCGAAGCGCGTCTGTGGGCCGATGTGTTCCGCTACGCCGAAGACAAGCTCGGCCTCGCCTCGCAGACCATCAAGGTGACCGTGCTGATCGAGACCATTCTCGCAGCATTCGAGATGGACGAGATCCTGTTCGAGCTGAAGGCCTTCATCGTCGCGCTCAACTGCGGCCGCTGGGACTACATTTTCAGCTTCATCAAGAAGTTCGCGCATCGGCCCGATTTCGTGCTGCCGGATCGGCAGCAGGTGACGATGACCACGCACTTCCTGCGCTCGTATTCGAAGCTTGCAATCCGCACTTGCCATCGCCGCGGCGCGTTTGCCATGGGCGGCATGGCGGCGCAGATTCCGATCAAGAACGATCCCAAAGCGAATGAAGAAGCCATCGCCAAGGTGCGCGCCGACAAGGAGCGCGAGGCAGGCGACGGGCACGACGGCACGTGGGTCGCGCATCCGGGCCTCGTGGCGGTGGCGATGGAAGTGTTCGACCGCTTGATGCCGACCCCGAATCAGCTCGGCAAGATTCCGGACGTCGACGTTACCGCCAAAGATTTGTTGCAGATTCCGCAGGGCACGATCACCGAAGCCGGGTTACGCGGCAACGTGAGCGTGTCGATTCAATATCTCGCTGCATGGCTCGGGGGGTTGGGTTGCGTGCCCATCAACAACTTAATGGAAGACGCAGCGACTGCGGAAATTTCTCGCGCGCAGATCTGGCAGTGGATCAAACATCCTGGCGGCGTGCTCGAGGACGGGCGCAAGGTCACGGCCGAGTTGTTTCGTGCGATCACGCGGGAAGAGCTGGGCAAGTTGCGCGCCGCGGTGGGAGAAAAAGCCTTCGCCGCAGGCAACTTCGAGCGCGCGGCTGCGTTGATCGATGAGATCACGACGGCGCCGGAATTCGAAACCTTCATTACTTTGCCCGCCTACCGGGTCATTCATTAATTGTTCTCACATCGAGGTTCCTATGACACTCCCTTCCGCCGAACAACTTCGCAAAGACTGGGAAACCAACCCGCGCTGGAAGGGAGTCGAGCGCCCCTACAAAGCCGAGGATGTGGTGCGTCTGCGCGGCTCCGTGCACATCGAGCACTCGCTGGCTCGCTTGGGCGCCGAGAAGCTCTGGAAGTACGTGAATGAAAAGCCGTTCGTCAACGCGCTCGGCGCGCTGACGGGCAATCAGGCCATGCAGCAGGTGAAGGCGGGCCTGGACGCGATCTATCTGTCGGGCTGGCAGGTCGCCGGTGACGCGAACCTCGCGGGTGAAATGTATCCGGACCAGTCGCTGTATCCCGCGAACTCGGTGCCGCAGGTCGTCAAGCGCATCAACAACACGCTGGTGCGTGCCGATCAGATCACGACGGCGGAAGGCGATAAGTCGGTCGACTGGCTCAAGCCCATCGTCGCCGACGCCGAAGCCGGTTTCGGTGGCGTGCTGAATGCGTTCGAGCTCATGAAGGCCATGATCGAAGCGGGCGCCGCCGGCGTGCACTTCGAAGATCAGCTGTCGTCGGCGAAGAAGTGCGGTCACATGGGTGGCAAGGTGCTGGTGCCGACGGCTGAAGCGATCAGCAAGCTGGTCTCCGCGCGCCTTGCCGCCGATACAGCCGGCGTGCCGACCGTGCTCGTCGCTCGCACCGATGCCGAATCGGCGAACCTGCTGACGGCGGATGTGGACGAGCGCGATCGTCCGTTCATCAAGTCGAAGGAGCGCACCAGCGAAGGCTTCTTCTACGTGAACGCCGGCCTCGAGCAGGCGATCGCCCGCGGCCTCGCGTACGCGCCTTACTGCGACATGATCTGGTGCGAGACCGGCAAGCCCGATCTGCACGAAGCGAAGCTGTTCGCCGAGGGCATCCACAAGCACTTCCCCGGCAAGCTGCTGTCGTATAACTGCTCGCCGTCGTTCAACTGGAAGAAGAAGCTCGACGACGCCACGATCGCGAAGTTCCAGCGCGAGCTCGGCGCGATGGGCTACAAGTTCCAGTTCATCACGCTGGCCGGCTTCCACGCACTGAACTACTCGATGTTCCAGCTCGCCAGGGGCTACAAGGCAACGCAGATGGCGGCGTACGTGCAACTGCAGGAGCAGGAGTTCGCGTCGGAGAAGGATGGCTACACCGCCACCAAGCATCAGCGCGAAGTGGGCGCGGGCTACTTCGATGACGTGACCCAGACGGTCACGGCTGGCCAGTCGTCAGTGACGGCGATGAAGGGCTCCACGGAAGAAGAGCAGTTCCACAAAGCGTCTTGATGATTTGATCCACTGCGGCTTCCCTCCCGCTCTAGGCCACAGAGAGAGCAGGAAGTGGAGGGAAGCCTGCAGACCTCGCGTCGAATAAATTTACAAACAAACGTGCACACTCACCTTTATGTCGAGTGTGCTTCTGTTACCTGTTTCGTCTCGATAGACTCCGCTCCTTCTAATGACCTACGGACAGGAGCGTTGGATGAACGGTACACACTCAGTTCTCGCTCGCGCGGCGCTCGCCGCAAGTCTTGGCCTGGCCGCGGGAGCGGCGCAAGCCGTGCCGATCGTGTTCGAATTCGCGGGGACGGTGGGGGAAACGCGAATCCACGACGCTGTCGGAAACCTCCTCGCTCTGGACTACTCGCTCAGTGGGCAGACCGTCACCGGTCGCATCGTCGTCGAGACCGATGGCTTGGCGGTACGCACGTACACCAATCAGTTTGGCTCGTCGCAGTCCCTCCTGGATTACCTCTTCGATCCCCCTGAGCAAATCACCAGCGAGTTGTTCATCGGTGGCGTCATGTACGACGTCGGCGCCTATTCCGGGGACACGGGCCATCTTTGGGGCATTGACAGCAGTGGTGTGCCAGGGGCCGGTCCGGATCTCTTCGACGTGTCGGATGTCTCCATGGAGTATTGGTATAACGAGGCACTCGGCGGCCCGCGCCCGGCGCCCGGGGAATATCAGTATCGCCAGTTTGGGTTGCAATGGACCGATCCGGCGAATCCCCTGGATCTGGTCGATCTGAGCAACGGCTTACAGCCGCTGGACGTGCTACCGCTGCTCACGGGATTGCTGCCCCGTGCGTATTACACACAGGAACGGATGTACTGCGACGACACTGGGTGCTCGACCCTCACGATTTCGGACACGGATTTTTCGATCAACTCGCTCACCGTTTCCACGGCGAACGTTCCCGAGCCTGGCACGCTGGCGCTGTTCGGCATCGGGCTGCTCGGCAGCGGTTTGGTCCGTCGCCGCAAGGCGAGCTGACCTCCGCGGCGCCCAGGCCAAGTACAATGGGCGGATGAGCAAGCCATCCGCCCGCAAATCTCCCGCGAAGCCCGCTAAAACCTCGGCAAAACGTGCCGAGCCGATCTCGATTCCCCGCACTCACAAGAGCGCGCCGCTCAAACAGCTCGCGCTGACCGACGACAAGCCGGGCAATGGCCTGTGGCCTTCGGACGGCGAAGTTTTCGACCGTACCTGCACCGATTGCCCACGCCTGGCGGAATTTCTGGAGGAGGGGCGCAAGCAATATCCCGACTACTACTGCGCGCCGGTCGCACCCTTTGGCGATCGCAAGGCGCACCTGATCATCATCGGCCTCGCGCCCGGCTTTCACGGCGCGAACGCGACAGGGCGCCCGTTCACGGGTGACTACGCCGGTGTGCTGCTCTATCAAACGCTGCACAAGTTCGGCTTCGCGAGCCAGCCGGAGTCCGTTCATCGCAACGACGGCTTGAAATTGATCGATGCCCGGATCTCCAACGCAGTGAAATGCGTCCCGCCGGATAACAAGCCGCTGCCGATCGAGATCACGACCTGCAATCACTACCTGCAAGCCGAGCTCGCGACGGCGCCAAAGAATGTCGTGCTGCTAGCGTTGGGCTCGATCGGTCACAACGCCGTCTTGCGCACGCTCGGCCTGAGAGCGAGCGACTATAAGTTCGGGCACGGCGCGGAGTTCAAGCTTCCTGGAGGGCAGTGGTTGATCGACTCGTACCACTGCAGCCGCTACAACACCAACACGCGGCGGTTGACCGAAGCGATGTTCGAGGCGGTGTTTGCTCGGGCGAAGCAGCTTATTGCGGGAACCTGACGGACTTCGCAAGCTCACGCATTACCGCATATCCCTCACGGTTCGGATGAACGCCATCGATGCTGAGCCCGGGCTTGAGTGCACCGTCCGCAGTTGCGAGGGGAGTGTAGTAGTCAACATATCGAAGACCCTCTCGCTTCGCATACGTCCTCAGCCACTCATTCAGTTTGACGATCTGCTTTGCCGGCTGAACCTCCGGGCGCCAGTTGAACTTCGCCGCCGGTAGAATGCTTGCCAGGACGACACGAATGTTGTGGGCGCGAGCCAAAGCGACCATTGCCTGAATGTTGTCCTGGAATGCGCGCTCGCTCGTCGGTCCTCCGTTGCCGGCCACATCATTTGTGCCTGCCATGATGTGTACGGCGTGTGGGCGCAGGGCGATCACGTCCGCCGGAAAGCGTACGAGCATCTGAGCTGTCGTCTGGCCGCTGATGCCTCGGCCGATCCGTTCGCTCGAGAACAACGTCGGGTCGCCTGGCACCCAGCTTTCGGTGATGGAGTCGCCGAGAAAGACCACATCGGGTCGTTGTTTGCTGGCGATGACGGCCGCATTGTCCGCTCGATAGCGACACAGGCCCGCCCAGTCTTGCGCTTCGCGCTGCTTCTTTGCGTCGTTGTATGCCACGAACTCTGGCTGTTTGCTCAGCGCCAGCAGGCGAAGAACGTTGGGTGTGCCGGGTTCGAGAAACAGCGCGTTGAATTCCTTTACGGAGTCGGGCATTGGCAGCGAAGGCGGGCAGGGCTGATCTGTCATTCCGATCGCAGCGGAAGGCGGAGCGACGCTACGCGCTTTGTCGACCAGTGCGCGAATGCCCGGTGTGAGGGCAATGATGAGATCCGCGGGCGGATGTTTGCCAAGAAAACTGGCAAGAGGCAGACGGGAAGCTGCATCGTGAGCCTCGGCTTGGGCAAGGGTTTTTTCGATCTCGTCCCACGACTGACCCTGCGTGACCACGCGTTTCGAAATAACATCGATGGCCTGAAGTGCCGCCTTGGCGAGGGACGCGATGCTCGCCGACGTTGGAATCGCCGGCTCCAACATCGCGTTACCGCGCGCGATGGCGGTGAAGCGCGCATCATTCTCGCGCCAGGTGCTGAGCTGTGCTCGCAGCACCGGCTCTAACGACGCATCTCCTCCAATGTACTGTCGAGCCGAGCTCACAAAAGCTTGCGCAACCAAACTGTCTGCCGGCGCCGCGTCGGCGAGAGCGTTGAGAGGTTGAACGATTCGCTGGCCACGGACGGCCGCGAGGATGCGATGGTCGTGGGCCATGTTTCTCACGGGCGTGACGATATCGAGTAGCGTGTGCACGGGATCCGCATCGCCCGGAACCATGCGCGAGGCCATGAGACGGCGAGTGTTGTCGCCCATCAGTCCACCGATCGTAAGCTGATCGTGAATGACCGCGAGCCTGCGATACATGTCGGCGGCATCCCGAACCGTGGCAGGCGACCAGAAGCGCTCAGCTAGCGCCGCAGCCCGCGGCCACAAGTGGTGATCCACCATTTCATCGGTAACGATCTCGCCCCAGAGCGGCGCCTCGCCGCCCAACACCAAGCGTTCCTGGTCAGCCGTCAACGGTGGCATGGGCTTGGCGACCTTTGCATCTGGAAGCAATTGCGCGAACAGCGGATGGAGTTTGCGAACGCGCTCCGCCTCCGCGGGTGTGAAGCCGGCCGCGGAGGAGGCGAGCGGATCCACTGCGTAGTGAAAGTCCGCCGGCATCAGCAGATCCAGATAGTAGCCAGCCGACACGATCGTCCGATGACCCTTTGCAGTGGCCGCCGCCGTGGCATTTGAGGTCTGCCAGCTTTCAACGATGGTGTCCGTCGGGATCTCGGTGGTCGCGATCTCCTCCCAGCCGATCGGCGTCTTCCCCGCCCGTTGCACCATCGCGATCACTCGCCGTGCGAAGTAGCCTTCGACATCCTGCTTCGAGCCGAGCTTCTCACGCTGCATCCATGCTTTGATCTCGGCGTTGTCGGCCCAGACCGCATCGCTGACTTCATCCCCGCCAATGTGCAGATACGGACCGGGAAATAGCTGCGACATCTCCTCGATCAGTTCGTTGAGAAAACGGTAGACCTCCGGCGATGACGGATTCAGAGCGACATCCGGAGGAAAGGGTGGGCGTGCTTTCGCGGCCGTCGCACCGAGCTTGGGATAGGCAGCGACGATTGCACGAGTGTGGCCGGGGACATCGAATTCCGGAACGATGAGCACGCCACGATCCGCAGCGTAGGCGAGAAGCGCGCGTATCTCGTCTTGGGTATAGAACTCGCCGTGGCTCGCCACCTCGTGCAGGCGTGGGAAGCGCTTGCTCTCGACGCGAAAGCCTTCGTCATCGCTCAAATGCAGATGGAGCACGTTGAGCTTCACGCGCTCCATCGCATCGATCTGACGCTTTAACGTATCGACTTTCAGGAAGTGCCGCGCCGGATCGAGCATGACGCCGCGCCAGGTGAAGCGAGGCGTGTCGTTGATCGAAACAAACGGCAGTTGAGGTTGGCCGCTGTCCAGACTGATCAGTTGTCGCAAGGTCGCGAGTGCTCGCAACACACCGGTTGGGCCGTCGGCGTCGATTCGCACGCCATCGTTCGTGACAGTCAGTGAGTACGCCTCCGCCTGCATCGCTTCGATTGCCCTGTCGGCGGCGTTGCACTGAACAGCAACGCTTATCGCATTCTCGCTGCTGGCAGGTACGCCGGTGCGGCGGAAATAATCCTGTTCGAATCGTTTGAAGGCACGCTCCAACACAGGGCCGCTGCACGTCGACCACTCAACCGACCATGTCCCAGTGAGCGGGAGTTGTCCGGCATTCGTACTGATCGACGCCGGCGCCGGCATCAACACAGGCGCGGCTTCACCCGCGATTGAGATAGCAAACAACGCGACGGTCGCGAGCCCCAGGACCGCATGACGCAATGACTTCATCGGATGCACCGCTCCCCCTGATGGCCAGAATGTAACGAATCGCCGCGGCACTCTCAACTTCTGGTCAGTATTGACTAGAAATACTAGTCATGATTGACTGGAACCGTCACGAGCCTTCCGCGGCGGCGGAGCCGGGCACTCAACACTACAAAAGGGGGAGACCATGAGCGGGGTAGTTTCCAGATCGGTGCGCGCGGCCCTGTGCCTGTCCGCGGCGAGCGCGGCGGCAATATCTTCGAATGCAGCTCTGGCTCAGGACTCCGCGCCGGCGCCGCAAGAGCAGTACCGCCTCGAAACCATCATCGTGACGGCGACCCGTCGCGAAGAGGGACTCCAGGACGTGCCGGTTGCGGTCACCGCAGTGTCGGGAGACGTGCTGGCGCAGTCGAACTTCCGCGAAGTCACGGACCTGCAGTACCTCGCGCCCAACGTCACATTCTCCTCCACGAACCCGGTCTCGAACGGCGGCGGATATCAAATCCGTGGCGTCGGCACGCAAACCTACGATAGCGGCGTCGAACAGACCGTCGGTCTGGTGGTCGATGGCGTCGTCATCGGCACATCGCGCGATCCCGGCGCGACCGGCTTCAGCGATGTGGAGCGCGTCGAGGTGTTGCGCGGCCCGCAGGGAACCTTGTTCGGCAAGAACTCATCGGCCGGTGTGATCCAGATCGTGACCAAGGATCCGAAGCTGCAGGACCTCTCGGGCGATCTGAGTCTTTCATATGGCGAGCGCGAGGAGCAGATCGCTCGCGGCAACCTGAATCTGCCGATCGGGGAAACTGCTGCGTTTCGCGTATCGGGTTATTACCAGGCCCAGGATGGCGCCATTCCATACCTGCGTCGCGACGGCGACATCGGCGATCGTGAGAACAGCGGCGTTCGAGCCAAATTGCTGTGGTGGGCGACCGACCGGCTGTCCGTGCTGCTCAGTGGCGAGCATCAGGAAGGCTTCGCGCGCGACGCTCATACCATCGAGTCGCTCGGCACCAGCGCGTTGTTCAACTCGCAGTTCGCTTCGTTCGATGTGCGCCCGGGTCACGGCGTGTACAAGAGCTATCAGGATGGCGACTGGACTGCCGATACCTCGGTGGACGCCGGCTCGCTCAAGCTCGAGTATCAGATCGGCGATCACACACTGACCTCGATCAGCGCCTATCGTGAAGTGCAGACCACGCAGCTCAGCGACATCGACGCTGCGCCGGTGAATATTTTCAACAACAGCGACGGCGGCGTCGATAACAGTCAGTTCACGCAGGAAGTGCGTTTGACTTCGCCGACCGATCGACGCTTCGAGTACGTGATCGGCGCGTACTACTTCGACACCGATCTCAGTGGCTGGGCATCTCAGGTCGGCAACTACTATGGCTTGTTTGGCCGCCCGGTCGTGCTCGGCGGCGGCCGGCGCGATCAAACCGGCTCGAATCAGAGCATCGCGGGCTTCGGTCAGATCGGCTTCGACTTCACCGATACGCTGAAGCTGATTGCGGGTCTGCGATACACGCACGATGAAGTCGAAGGCAAGATGGTGATCTCGCCGCTGCCGTATCCGGCAGTGCCGCTCGGTGTGCTGCTGCCCTATGACGGCAAAGTGAGCGACGAGAATGTTTCTGGCCGCGTCGGCCTGCAGTATCAACCCAACTCCGACCTGATGCTGTATGTGACTTACGCCACCGGCTACAAGGGCCCGGCCATCGATGGCACCGGCGGCATCGCGCGCGAAATCGAGCCCGAAACGGTGAAAAGCTACGAAGCCGGCATGAAATCGACGCTGCTGGACGGCCGGATGACGCTGAACGCCGCGTTGTATTGGTCGGACTTCGAGGACTTCCAGGCCCAGACGCTCGATCTCAATGTTTCTCCGCCCGCGTTCGCGCTGTCGAATGCAGGGTTGATGCGCTCGCGCGGCGTGGAGCTGGAATCGACCGTGCGCGTCACGCCGGGCTTCGATGTTTCCGCCGCCGTTACCTACAACGATGCGAAGTTCGAAGACTACTCCGCTGCATGCTATGCCGGGCAGCCGGTATCGGGCGTGGTCGGTCAGGGTTGCTATGTCGATCCGGTCAGCGGCTTGCAAGTAGCGAACTACGAGGGCGAGGAGCTGCCGAATGCGCCGGAGTGGACGTATCTGTTACGTGGCGCCTATACGCATTCGATCGGCAGCGAATACGCCTTCGATGCGAGCGTGAACTGGTCGTGGCGCAGCGAGGCACAGGCGACGATCGCCGATCCTCGGGCACGCATCGAGGACTACGGCATCCTCAACGCCAACCTGGGCTTCGGCAAGGACAATGGCGCCTGGCGCATCGGTGTCTATGCACGCAACCTGCTGGACGAACATTTCTATGCGCCGTACGCCTCGGGCACATTGAATCCCGGCGGCTACTATCGAATCATGAGCCCGGACGCGTTCCGGACGGTCGGCGTCAACGTCACGGCGAAGTTCTGAGCGAGTCGGTATGACCATGAAGATGGATCGCCGCTCCGCGTTGCTGCTGGTAGGCGGATCGTTGTTGGCCGGTGCCGCGTCGTCCGGCGCCGCGGCCACGAGCAAGCAAACGAAGGCGGAGAAATTCCTCTGGGGCAGCGCTGGTGCGGCCTATCAGATCGAAGGCGGCAACTACGCCAGCGATCTCTGGGTGATGGAGCACACGAAGCCGTCGATCTTCAAGGACCCTTCCGGCGATGCAGTCGATGCCTATAACCGGGTGAATGAAGACATCGCTCTCGCGGCGTCGCTCGGCTTCAACACGCACCGATTCTCGATCGAGTGGTCGCGCATCGAGCCGGAGCGGGGGCGGATTTCCAACGCCGCGATCGCTTATTACCGGCGCGTGCTCGAGACGATCCGCAAGCACGGCATGACGCCGTTCGTGACATTCAATCATTTCACGACGCCGCGCTGGTTCGCCGCAGCCGGCGGTTTCGAGACCAGGGACGGTATCGAGCCTTTCGTAAATTACTGTTCTCTCATCGCGCGAGAGCTCGGCGATCTGATCGGCATCGCGGCGACGTTCAACGAGCCTAACTTGGGCGCGCTGGTCAGCTGGTCGCCGGCCATTCGTCCGCTACGACCCCACATCGTCGCGGCTCGCGAGCTGGCGCGCACCAGCATCGGCGCGGCGAAATGGAGCCCGCCGATGTTGAGCGACTTCCGCATTCAACAGCCCATCATGATCGAGGCACACAACCGCGCCTACGATGCGATCAAGCAAGCCTCGGCGGGGCGATTCCCGGTGGGCGTGACGCTGTCGTTGAACGACGAACGCGGCTCTGCGGAGGCCATCGCACGAAAGCAGGGCGAAGTCATGCTGCCGTGGCTGGCCGCCAACGGCGACTATATCGGCGTGCAGAACTACACCTATAGCGTGGTCGAGGGCGAATCGGACTTGCCACCCGAGCGCGGGATCGAGCTCACTCAGATGGGTTATCCCTTCGCGCCCGAGGCGCTCGAGGGTGTCATCAGAGCCGTGGCCCGCCATTCGAATCGGCCGATCTACGTCACGGAGAACGGCGTCGCGACCGAGGACGACACTCGGCGGGTTGCCTTCATCGATCGCGCCGTCGCGGGTGTGTCCGCTTGTCTTTGTGACGGCATCGATGTCCGTGGTTACATTCACTGGTCGCTGCTGGACAATTGGGAGTGGGTTGCCGGGTTCGGGCCGAAGTTCGGCCTGGTCTCGGTGGATCGCACGACGTTCGTCCGTACTGCCAAACCCAGCGCTCATCATCTCGGCCGCATGGCGCGGCGGGGATCGCCACCGGGATGACAACAACAGTGAAATCTGCCAAATCGACCAAGCCAGCGATTCGACGTACGCAGGAAGACCGCAGCGCCGCCACCCGCGCCCGGTTGCTCGAAGCCGCGATCGACTCGCTGCACACCCGAGGCTATGCCGCGACGACCACGATGGTCGTTTGTGAGGAGTCGGGGGTCAGTCGCGGAGCCATGCTGCATCAGTTCCCGAGCAAAGTGGACTTGATGCTGTACGTCGTGAAAGTGGTGTACGAGGAAGACATAGCGCTCTATCAAAAAGCGCTCGGCCCGCTCGCCGATGCTCGTGAGCGACTGCTCGCCTTTCCGAAGGTCGCTTGGGAAGTGCTGCGCCGGCCCGCGGCCGTGGCTGCGCTTGAGGTGTTGCAAGGGTCGCGCAGCGATCCAGAGCTTTCGGCACGGCTCAAGCCTCTGCAAAAAGAGATCGAGCAGGACTCCTTTCGACAGGCGGGCGCGATCATTGGCGCGGCCAATGGCCGCACGTCGGCCGCTGCCACGCGATTGTTTGTATGGGCGCTGCGTGGCTTGTCGGTCGCTCGTGTGTTGACGAATGAGCCAGCCGAGATCGATGAGTCCATCGAACTGCTGCGCCAGATGCTGACAGCGGCCCTCGACGCGGAAGTGCTGCAGGTGCCGGGTGAAACCGGTCGACCCAAGAAGAAACGAAGCTCCAGGTAATCCATGTCCACGGGAATGAAGACGCTCACCGGCGTGCTGCTGATGGGAAGTGCGCTGCTGTCAGAGGCGCTGGCCGAAACATCGAATGCGCGCGCCTGGGAAGATCGCTCGCTGCCTGCGGATGAGCGTGCGCGTTCCATGGTCGATGCCATGTCGCTCGATGAGCAGATTTCCCTGCTGCGCACCGAATCGGGTTTCGGATTGTTGTCGTTGGGCGTGCCGTTGCCGCCCACGGTTCCGGAATCGATGCGCAAGTACACGCCGAAGGGCGCGATCGGCTCGGCAGGATTCGTCGCAGGCATTCCGCGCGTCGGCATGCCGGCGCAGCAGATGTCGGATGCGAGCCTGGGCGTCGCGAATCTGGGTGGATTCGTGCGCCGAGGCGATGAGGCGACGTCGCTGCCTGCGAGCCTGGCATTGGCCGCGACGTTCGATCCGGCGCTGGCGCGTGAGGCAGGCCGCATGGTCGGCGCCGAGGCGCATGCGAAGGGCTTCAATGTTCAGCTCGCTGGCGGTGTGAATCTCACTCGTGAGCCACGCAATGGCCGCAACTTCGAGTATGCCGGCGAAGATCCTTTGCTCTCTGGAATCATCATCGGCGAGCAGATCGCGGGCATTCAAAGCCAGCATGTGATTGCCACGACCAAACATTTCGCGCTGAACAGCCAGGAGACCGGACGTTTCGTTCACGATGCCGTGATCGACGAGGCCGCGCTCCGCGAATCGGATCTGCTCGCTTTTCAGATTGCGATAGAGCAGGGCCAGCCGGGTGCGGTCATGTGCGCATACAACCGGATCAATGGCGCTTACGCCTGTGAGAATTCGTTTCTGCTCCAGACGGTGTTGAAGGGCGAATGGCAGTACCCGGGTTGGGTCATGTCCGACTGGGGCGCGGTGCACAGCCTGCAGGCATCCCTCACGGCCGGGCTCGATCAGGAATCGCCGCAAGACGAGCCGTATTTCGGCGGCTTGAAGGAAGCCGTCGGCAAAGGTGGGATTCCAGCGCAGCGCGTCGCCGAGGCAGCTCAGCGTATCGTGCGCAGCTTCTTCGCGATTGGGGCGATCGACAATCCAGCACAGCCCGGCCGTGCGATCGATCAGGTGGCGCACGCTGATGTGGCCGAGCGCGTCGCCTTGTCCGGCATGGTGTTGCTGAAGAACGATGGCGTGTTGCCGCTGGCGAAGAATGCGAAGCGCGTTGCTGTCATCGGCGGATTCGCCGATCGCGGCGTGCTCTCCGGTGGCGGATCGTCGCAAGTGATGCCGTATGGCGGGCACTTTCTCGATAAGCGTGGCCGTGAAGGAATCGCAGCGCTGCTTGCGCCGGTTTATGGATTGTCCTCGCCGTTGCAAGCGCTGAAGGAGTTGCGCTCGGACACGCAGTTCGAGTTTGACGACGGCGCCGATCCGAAGCGTGCCGCAGAGCTTGCCCGCGCTGTCGACGTTGCCATCGTGTTTGCGACCAGGGCCGAAGAGGAGGGCATGGACTCGGCGGATTTCAGTCTGCCTCATGCGCAGGACGCCTTGATCGACGCCGTCGCTTCCGTCAAGCCGCACGCCGTCGTCGTGCTCGAGACCGGCAATCCGACCGGCATGCCGTGGCTGAGCAAAGTTGGCGCGGTGCTGCAGGCCTGGTATCCGGGACAGCGAGGCGGTCAAGCGATTGCAAAGATTCTGACCGGCATCGTGTCGCCCTCGGGACGCTTGCCGATGACCTTCCCACGCAGCGCCGATCAGTTGCCGCGACCGGCGATTCCCGGATTCGATCCCGCTCGCCGCACTCCGTTTGGATTGGGTGCGCCGGTCGAGCCGTTCGCGATTCACTTCGAGGAAGGCAGCGATGTCGGTTATCGCTGGTTCGAACGCGCGAAAGCCGAACCGTTGTTCGCTTTCGGGCACGGGCTGACGTACACCACATTTACTTACCGCGATCTTCGCCTCAATGTTGGCGCCGAATTGCGCGCCACCTTCAAACTGACCAACACCGGATCTCGACCTGGCATCGAAACGGCTCAGCTCTATGCAGCGCCGCCAGGCCGTACGCATCGTCTCGTTGGCTGGCACCGCGTCGAGCTCCAGCCGGGCGAGTCGCGGACGGTCACCATCGAAGCGGATCCGCGGCTGCTCGCATCGTATGAGCGCGAGAAAGGCTGGCATCGGGCAGCTGGAAAGTTTCGCGTGTTCGTGGGGCCATCGGCTGCAAAACGCGCGATTCATGGCGAGGCCAAGCTCGAGCCGAAGCATTCGACAGTGAATGAGGACACGCGCAGGTCATGAGCGGCCGCGCAACCTGGCTCGCATTCGCACCACAATGCGCACCTGCTCGCCGCATACCGGCAGGCGATGCAGGCGACCAGCATCGCCATGTTCATCGCGTGAGTTGCACGCCGGTTGTCGGCATCCGTGCAATTTTGCTGGCCGTCCTGCTCGTGCTGAGTAGCGTCGCATATGCGAGTGATGTTGCGCCGGTTACGCGAATCAGCACCGCAAGTGGCGTCGTCCAGGGCGTCATTGAAAACAACCTGGCGGTATTTCGCGGCATTCCCTACGCAAAGCCGCCGGTCGGCGACCTGCGTTGGCGAGCACCTCAGCCTGTCGATCCTTGGAAGGAAGTTCTCGATGCGAGGCGGTTGAGTGCCGATTGCATGCAAGCGCCCTTCGGGCCGACACCCACGCAAGGTCGCCATCCAGTCGCCGAGGATTGTCTCTATCTGAATATCTGGCGGCCCGCGTCGGACGCTCGCAAGTTGCCGGTGATGGTCTGGATCCACGGCGGCGGCTTCGTCAATGGCGGATCTTCGTCGCCCGATTCGACGGGCGAAGGCGTGGCCGCGCGTGACGCAGTTTTCGTGAGCTTCAACTATCGGCTTGGCCGCTTCGGGTTCTTTGCCCTCCCGGCATTGAGTGCAGAGCACGCCGAGGAAGCGAAAGGCAACTACGGACTGATGGATCAGATCGCGGCCTTGCGCTGGGTCCGGAACAACATCGATCGCTTTGGCGGTGACGCCAACAACATCACGGTCGTCGGTGAATCCGCGGGCGGCATCTCCATCAATATGCTGCTTACGTCGCCGTCGACGAGTGGCTTGTTCGATCGAGCGATCATCCAATCCGGCGGCGGTCGCAAGCTCGTGCGGACACGCGATCTGGCCAAGGATGTGCCGGACGCCGTCAGCGCTGCGACCCTCGGAATCAAGTTCGCGAAGAGCAAAGGCATAGAGGGCGCCGATGCCGCCGCACTCGCCAAATTGCGCGAGCTCAGCGCCGACGCAGTCACGTCCGGACTCAACATGGTCGGCCTGCTGGTGCCCGACAGGGCGCTGTTCAGCGGTCCCGTGATCGATGGGAAGCTGTTCGTCGAGTCGCCGGAAGAGGCCTATGCAGCCGGTCGTCAACATCCGGTGCCCCTCATTGTCGGCGCGACCAGTTCGGATCTCAGTCTCAGCTATGCGAAGAGTGTCGAGGATGCGTTCGCCATCTTCGGCGCGGATGCCGGCACAGCTCGCTCGGCCTACGATCCGACCGGGGACGGCGATCTGAAGCGAATCAACAACGCGATCGGCTCGGATCGAGCCATGGTCGAGCCCGCGCGCTTCATCGCTCGCTCGATGAGCCAATTGCGCCGGGTCTACGCATTTCGATTCTCGTATGTGCTCGAAGCGAAGCGCAGCGGCTCTCCGTATGGCGCTCAGCATGCGACCGACGTTCCGTATGCCTTCGATCTGCTGAGCGCAGTCCATGGCGATATCGTTTCGCCCGCGGACGGACGAATCGCCGCGGCGATGTGCGATTACTGGGTAGCCTTTGCACGAACCGGCAATCCGAATGGCGCAAGTCGTCCGACCTGGCCGGCCTACAACGCCGCGGCCGATGCCATCCTCGACTTCTCATCGAGCGGCGCCCCGATCGCCGCCCCCGATCCCTGGCGAGCCCGGCTCGATCTGATGGAGCGACTGAACGCACGCTGAAGCGGCGGGGCAATGCCTGACCAGCGTTGACCGGGTACATCCACTAAAATGGCGCCATGACCGGTCCTTCGAGCGTCCCCTTCGACTCCAAGCTGTTCCTGGCCAACGTGAGCCAGCGCCCCGGCGTCTATCGCATGATAGGCGCCGATGGCGAGGTGCTGTACGTCGGCAAGGCGCGCAATCTCAAGAATCGGCTCACGACCTACTTCGTGGGCAAGGCGCAGGCGGCCAAGACCATGGCGATGGTCTCGCAGGTGGCCAATGTCGAAGTGACGGTGACGGCGTCGGAAACCGAGGCGCTGCTGCTCGAGTACAACTTGATCAAGCGCCATCGGCCGCGCTTCAACGTCACTCTGCGCGACGACAAGAGCTTTCCGTACCTCTACGTCACGACCGAGGACGAATATCCGCGCATCAGCTTCTACCGGGGCAGTCGCAAGCTGCCGGGCCGCTTCTTCGGCCCATATCCCAATGCAAGGGCGACGCGCGAGACGATTCTGCTATTGCAGAAGTTGTTCCTGCTGCGCCCCTGCAGCGACTCGTTCTTCGCCAATCGCTCGCGCCCGTGCCTGCAACACCAGATCAAGCGCTGCTCGGGGCCGTGCGTGCGGCTGATCTCGCCGGAGGAGTACCGGCAGGACCTGAACGATGCGATCAAGGTGCTGGAAGGCAAGGGCGCCGAGCTGATCGACGACCTGGCCCAGCGCATGGAACAGGCCTCGCAGGAGCTGGAGTTCGAAAAGGCGGCGCGCTTGCGCGATCAGATCAATGGCATCAAGGCCATTCACTCGACTCAGTCGGTCACACGCAATGCCACCGAGGACATCGACGCCGTCGCGCTCGTCTCTCACGGCAGCGATCACTGCGTCTCGATCGTGTTCGTGCGCGGCGGGCGCAATCTCGGCAGCAGCAACTTTTTTCCCAAGCCAGGCATTGCAGAAGCGGGGGAGTTGCTCTCGGGCTTCCTGGCGCAGTACTACCTGGGGCGCGAAGCGCCGGGCGAGATTCTGATCAACGAACAGATCGAAGACGCGGACACGCTCGAGCAGGCGTTGAGCGAGCGCATGGAGCGGTCGGTGCGCATCCGCCCGAACGTCCGGGGCGTTCGCGCGCGCTGGCTTGAAATGGCGCGCACCAATGCCGAGTTGGGCGTAAAGATGCGCCGTGCCACCGAGGCGACGAGTGTCGAACAACTGCAAGCGATGCAGGAAGTGTTCAATCTGCCGAATCCGCCGGCGCGTATAGAGTGCTTCGACATCAGTCACACGATGGGTGAGCGCACCGTGGCCTCGTGCGTCGTGTTCGGCCCGGACGGTCCGATCAAGAGCGACTATCGGCGCTTCAACATCGAAGGCATCGCGGGCGGTGACGACTACGGCGCCATGCGCCAGGCGCTGTCGCGGCGCTATGCCCGCATCAAGAAGGGCGAGGCGCCGACGCCCGACGTGCTGCTGATCGACGGCGGACCGGGGCAGCTTGCCCAGGCTACGGAAGTGTTGCAGCAGTTGGAGATCGATAATGTGTTGATCGCGGGCGTCGCGAAGGGTGCGGACCGCAGGCCGGGACAGGAACGGTTGTTCCTGCCGGGGCACGAGCTGCCGACCCTGCTGCCGCCGGATTCGCCGGCGCTGCACTTGATCCAGCGCGTGCGCGATGAGGCGCATCGGTTCGCCATCACTGGCCACCGGGCGCGCCGGGGCAAGGCGCGCACCCAGTCCGTGCTAGAGACCGTTCCCGGGTTGGGGCCGCGCAAACGTAGGGAACTGCTGCGGCAATTTGGCGGTCTGCAGGGGGTGAGCCGTGCGGGAATCGACGATTTGGCCAAAGTCCACGGCATCGGTCGTAAACTGGCGCAATCGATCTATGACACATTGCACGCGAACGGCTGAAAAGTCCTTACAATTCGCCCCAGTGACTTTTCCTATCGCGAACATCCTGACCGTAGCGCGGATCATCATGATTCCGCTGGTGGTCGTCCTCTTCTATATGGACCAACACTGGGCCAAGGCGGCCACGGGTTGGATCTTCATCCTTGCGGCCGTCACCGATTCGCTCGACGGCTATCTGGCGCGCAAGCTCGGCCAGATGTCGGCGCTCGGCGCGTTCCTCGATCCGGTGGCGGACAAGCTGATGGTCGCGGTCGCGCTGATCCTGCTGGTCAGCTATGACCCGCCGATGCTGGAGTTCATCAAGTTCGATCCGCACACCTTGATCACGCTGACTGCCGCGGTGATCGTCGGCCGCGAGATCACCATTTCCGCGCTCCGAGAATGGATGGCGGAGGTGGGCGCGCGAGGCAAGGTGGCCGTGTCGTCGATCGGCAAGGTCAAGACCATCTTCCAGATGACCGGCCTGTCGATGATGCTGTTCCGGGAAGATGTGTGGTTCATCCCCGCATTCGAGCTGGGCTTTTACTGCCTCGTGGCCGCCGCGGCGCTGACGCTGTGGTCCATGGTGGTTTACCTACGCGCCGCCTGGCCGGACTTGATGCGGTCAGGCGTGAAATAATTCTGTGGGAAATGCACAACTTGCCTTGACAGTTTCGGACTCGACCCTAGAATAGCGGCCTCTCCGGTGGCCACGTCCACCGGGCGCGACGCGGGAATAGCTCAGTTGGTAGAGCGTAACCTTGCCAAGGTTAAGGTCGCGAGTTCGAGCCTCGTTTCCCGCTCCAATTCTTCAGTGCCGCCAGCAACTTAAGAACGCCAATAAGGGTCCGGCGGCACCGGCAGGAGCTAGGGTTGACCACTCCTACCCACTCCTACGGCTCGGTAGCAAAGTGGTTATGCAGCGGCCTGCAAAGCCGTCTACGCCGGTTCGATTCCGGCCCGAGCCTCCAATCCGTTGTCGCCAAGTAAGTTTCTATCGATGCCTACCTTTCGCCGGCAGTA
Organism: Steroidobacter agaridevorans; assembly: GCF_009932555.1. Taxonomy (GTDB): domain Bacteria; phylum Pseudomonadota; class Gammaproteobacteria; order Steroidobacterales; family Steroidobacteraceae; genus Steroidobacter; species Steroidobacter agaridevorans. The sequence continues at coordinate 419,197 of NZ_BLJO01000002.1, read as the reverse complement.
GACGCCCGCGCTAACAGCGGAGCCGTCGCAAGCTGCTGTGAGCGACGCAGTGTGCGCGCCGTCACTTCCGCGGCAACGATGGGACATACCAGTGAACCTCGCGTAGCCGTGCTCGAGCTTCTGGGGTCCAGTAGACCCTCATTCTTCGATACCGAATTCCTTCATCGGATCTTCCACTGGAATCAAGCGCCCAGCGTTGGCATCAGTCAGGCCTCGCTCGATTGAGGCACGCAATTCGACTTGGTATGCGACATCTTATGGCGGTGTACGGCTCTGCATGGAGCGCATGACCACGGAGAATCGATTAACTGAGCGAATGCTCTCTTGGGGCGCTTAGCTTGGCGAGCCCAGGATTTTCTTCAGCCACTCCAGCATCACACTGACCGCCGGCTCTGGATTCACCTGTCCCTCCTTTTCCGCAAACGCCGCCGTCGCGTTCGGATACTGCGCGAAGTGATGGTTCATGCGCGGGATCTCGGCGAAGGTGCCACGGCCTGGTGACTTTGCGTTGGCGATGCGTGCGATGAGTAAGGTAGCGTCGCGAGATTCGAACCAATCGTATTCGCCGTAGAGAGCGAGTACCGGCGCGTCTACCTTTGACCACGCGGCGGCCCAGTCGGCCTGCTGAGCCTGTTGGTGGAAAGCGAAGGGGCGGCCGTAGTGATCGTTCGCAGTCGTGCCGACGATGCGAGGCCAGACGGCGCCGAGCGTCGCGTCGGCAGCGGCGATCTGGGCGGGTGTCTGGCGATGAATCAGGTAGCGATCGAAGAACTGCAGACGCAGCGTCATCTCGCGCGCGAGCTGATCGGGTGGCGAGCCCTTCAGCTCCAGCGCATTGCGTTCGAACTTCAACATGCGCTCCGCCCAAGTCGTGGCGCCGGCGCCCCAGATCATCACGCCGGCGACAGGTTGGTTGGCGGCGAGGAGCGGGGCGTACGTGCCGCCGATGCTGCCCCCGAAGATCACGATGCGTTTGGGATCGACGTCATCCCGCAGTCGCAGTTGTTCCAGAGCTTGGCGATGATCGTCGAGCTCCGTGTCGTAATCCATCGTTGCGCAATTGCCTTCACTCGCGCCGACGCCGCGCTTTTCCGTTCTCCACACCAGTGCATTCGAGCGCCGGACGACTTCTTTCAGCATGGCGGACCAGCCGTCGCGCGGGTTGTCCGAGATCGCGATGGTGTCGCAGGAGAGCCATTGCACGAACAGAATCGCAGGCAGCCGACCGGTCGCAGCCGCAGGTTTCGTGACGATTGTTTGTAGCTTCACGCCATCGCGGAGCGTAAGCGTTCCATAGGATGTATCGATATTCGGATGCGTCTCGCGCATCTCGTCGGCGATTGCGCTCCGATGAGCCAGGAGCGCGGCGGTGACTAACAGTGCTGCAATGATTCGACAGGTCATACCGGCGTCTCCTGTGATGAGTTCGGCACCACGGGCGCCTGCAGCTCAGTAACGAAATCTGCGCTGCGTTTCGCCAGCACCGCAGCCGGCAGGGAGTAGCCGATCTGGTCCGCGCCGTAGCGGTGATAGATCTCGCGCAGCGGCCCAGCCAGGCGCATGCCGCTGCGGCTCATCCATTCGAGCAGCTGAGAATAGGCGAGTGGCGTCTGCTCATAAGGGCCGTGATAGGTGACCGACGCGCTTGCTTCACAACGCGGCAGCAGATGCGTGCTGAGCTTTGTGACGCTGTGCTTCACCGGAATGCAGATCTCGACGTCTACATCCTGTTCACGGTAATCCGGGTCATGAAAGATCGTGAACGGACTGGCGGGGCCGCGCGCGTGCTCGGCCGCTACAACGGACTCGGCCTCTTCGAACAGCCGCTGCATCGGCGCACCGAAATGAGGAACGCGTTCGCGCACCGAGTACACTTCGATCGCCGGTGAGTCTCTCAGCAACACGGGCGGTTGATTTGCAGGACCTCGTGGATCGAGCGTCGTCCGCAAGGCTTCCAGCCGACGCAAACGCGCCTGATCGGCGGCGATGCTCTCGGCAAGTTCCTGCTGGCGCGTCTCCAGCGTCGCAGCCAAAGATCGGGCATCCGCGCGCAGCAGTTCATGGATTTGCTCGAGGGAGAAGCCGAGATCCCTCAACAGCAGGATGCGGTGGAGCGTCTGCAGTTGCGAAGCGTCGTAGTAGCGATAGCCGCTGTGCCGGTCCACATGGCTCGGCTGCAACAGCCCTGCCTCATCGTAGTGATGCAGGGTCTTTATCGTGACCCGCGCCAGCCGCGAGAAATCGCCGATCCGGAACATGACCGCCTCGAAACTGCCAGGCGGCTAGCTTGCACCCTGACGTAGCAGGAGAGTCAACGGTTTTCTAAAGCGTGGCCGCCGCGTCAGGCTGCTGCGCATCGCCTTTGCGCGGCCGCCCCCAAAGCTCCTCGTAGCGCCAGCCGGTGAGATCTTCGACGATCCGTCGGCTTTCGGCGTCGGGTACAGGATCGGGTTCCTGCTTGAACCGGACGATCTCCCGCATCAGTACCGCATGCGTGTCGCGATCGAGCCTGAAGCGCAGAGACACGATCCAACCGAACGCGAGCAGAGTCAGCGTCCCCAGGGCCAGCATCAGCACGATGGTCTGCACGGCCTCAGCCGATTGAGTCGTGTTCCCGGAAATGAATCCGCCGGCCTGCAGCACGAAGCCGACGCCCATGACCGCCGCGGCCTGCGATGTCTTGCGAATGAACGTCATGACGCCTGCGAACGCGCCTTCACGACGGCGGCCAGTGACGATCTCATCGACATCGGCCATGTAGTTATAGGTATTCCAGGGAATGTAATTGAGCCCGCCGCGGCCCAAGCCCGCGAGCAACACGGGCGCGTAAATCCACCACGTCGGCACGGGGTGCATCTGATAGAGCGCGACGAAACCCAACACGGAGGCGGCGTACAAACTGACTGCGATCCGATACGACGGCGCCGGATGCAGCCGCAGGCACATCGGAATGAACACGGCCACGGCGAGCAACTGGGCGAATGCCATCGTTCCCATCATGTTCGACGCCATGACGACACTGCCGCCGATGGCGAACACGATGAAGTAGGTGAACACGGCATTGAAGATGTCCTGGCTGATGTAGCCGCCGAGGTACATGCCGAGGTGCAGCCGAAACGCGCGAATCCGCAGCGTGGCGATCAGATCGGAGTAGAGCTGCGTCAGCCGCCGCAGCGGCGACTGATCGCCATGATCCACAGCGATGCTTTCGATCTCCTCGCGTGGCCGCTCCCAGGTGAACGTGAACACGATCAGCGCGACCAGCATGAAGATCACCGAGAAGATCACGCCGAGATAGAAGAACGTCTCGGCCGAGCTCTTGCCGAACGCCTCGATGATGCGGCCGGGCAGAACGCCAGCCAGGATCGCAGCAACCTGGCCGCATAGAATGCGAGCGCCGGCGAATTTCGCTTTGACCTTGTAGTCCGGCGACATCTCCGCGGCCAGCGTTTCGTATGGAATCAGCTCCATCGCGTACACGACCTCGAAGAACACGTAGGTGACGAGGTAGTACCAGAAGCTCATGCCGTCGATCCACATCAGCGCGAAGCTCGGCAGCAGCGGCACGGCCAGCAAGACAAAGAACCGCCGACGGCCGAAGCGCCGGCCGAGGGCGGTGCGATGGAAATGATCGGAGATGTAGCCGATCAGCGGGCTGACCACGGCATCGAAGAGCCGCGCGATCGCGAAGATCGCGGCGGCTTGCACGGCGGTAAGGCCACAAAAGGTCGTATAGAAGAACAGGATCCAGCCACTGATGACCGACATCGCCCCGGCGCCGAGGAAATCATTGCTCCCGTAGGCGAGGTAGTGGCCGAATCGAACCGTGCGGGTGGCCATGGCGATCAGATACGTGTGCGCAGGTATTCACCCAGGCACAGCATGGCCATGGCCTGGCCATAGGGCATGGGCGTCAGCGGGATCTTGCGATAGAAGTCCAGGTCCGAGCCCATGGCGGTGCCGAAAGAAACATTGCGCAGCTCGCCGGTATCGCTGATGTTCTCGAGCACGCCCGCGACGGCGCGCAGGGCAGTGTCCAGATATTTCTCGGGCAGGTAGCGCCGGCGGACTGCTTTCAAAATGCCGTAGGCGAAACCGGCCGTCGCGGAGGCTTCCAGGTAAGACGAGGGGTCATCGATCAGCGTGTGCCACAGCCCGCTCGCATCCTGATGTTTCTGCAGCGTGCGGACTTGGGCTTTCAATGTATCGATCAGGAACTCGCGCAGCGCGTCGCCCGGCTGCAGGTTCAACATCTCGATGAACTCGGGAATCGCGATGGTGACCCAGCAATTGCCGCGCGCCCACAGCGCCTCGGCGAAGTTGTGCCGGCCGTCGAACGTCCAGCCGTGAAACCACAAACCCGTGCGACGATCGTAAAGATACTTGATGTGGATCAGGAACTGCCGGCGCGCTTCTTCCAGATACTGAGGGCGACCCAATACCTGACCGATGCGCGCCAGCGGCAGCACGCACATCATCAGCGTGTCATCCCACAACTGCTGCGGATTCTCGGAATTGAAAACGATGTGTTGCAGACCGTCCTCTTCGGTGCGAGGCATGTCGTGCATGACCCACTCGGCCCAGGTGTCCAGGTAGGGCACATAGGTCGGATCGCGGTACTGCTCGTAAAGATTGGCCAGCGTCAGGAACGGCGCCATGGTGTTGACGTTCTTGGTCGGCGTGCCGGCGGCGAAGCGATCGCGGAACCAGTCCTTGATGATTTGCAGGCAGCGCGGCTCGCCGGTGAGCTGGAAATACTGCTGAATGCCGTACAGCCCGATGCCGTGCGTCCACTCCCAATCGTTCCAGCCCTTGGTGTCGATGACGCGGCCGTCGTCGAGCCGCAGCAGGAATTCGCCGGAGGAATCTTTCAGGTCGACCAGATTGGAAATCAGCAGCTGGACGGTGCGATGCAGGCGTGCCGTGTCGTAATCGCGAAGCTGAACGGGCATGAAACGTTACCTTCAATCCAAATGAAACATGGGCACGAGGGGCCACTCGCGCGGTCGCAGATCGGGCTCGGTCTCCATCAGCTCCGCCATGTACAGCCACCAGCGTTTCATCACGGGATGCTCGGGCAGCTCTTCACGGCGATGCCCCGGGCGCAGCTTGAGCACCGCGAACAGTTGCAGCGTTTTCGGGTCGAGGAAAATGGAATAGTCGTAGATCCCCGCCTCACGCAGCGTTTCGGCCAGCTCCGGCCACAGCTCGTCGTGGCGCCGCCGGTATTCGTCGACTCTGCCAGGCTTCAGCTGCATGCGGAAGGCGATGGTATTGGGTTTGCTCATGAGTTACCTCTGACTCAATACGAGCAGCGCTTTCGCGGGCACCTCGAGCTGCAGCCGATCGCCGCGAGCCCGTGGGACTTTGAATGGAGCCGGGCGCACGGCATCGGGCGCCTCGAAGGTATTGATCGCATCGGTGCTGGCGGCGGTCAAGATCTGCCCTTGTAGCGCCTTGATCGTCTGGCCCGGCAAGCGCAGCTCGACCGTGGCGGCCCGATGAGGGTCCAGATTCGTGAGCGCGATATGCAGGGCACCGGCTTGATCTCGCGCGGCTGTGGCATGCACGGCCGGAACACTCTCAGCGTCAAGCTTGTACTCGGCCGTCGATACTTCCACCGGAACATGAGTGGCACCTCGGAATGGCTTGTACAGGGCGAAGGCGTGATAAGTCGCGGTCTTCACCATCTTCGGCCCGTCGGTGAGAATCATGGCCTGGAGCACGTTCACCATCTGCGCGATGTTCGTCATGCGCACGCGCGCCGCGTGACGATGGAAGATGTTGAAGTTGATCGCCGCGACCAGTGCGTCGCGCAGGCTGTTCTGCTGATACAGGAAGCCCTCGTTGGTGCCGGGCTCGACGTCATACCAGGTGCCCCATTCGTCAACCAGGAGCGCGACGCGCCGCTGCGGGTCGTAGCGATCCATGATCTTGCCGTGGTTGGTCAGGATCTCGTCCATGCGCAGCGTGCGCTTGAACGTCGACATCCACTCGGACTCGGGGAAGCGGGTGGCAGCGCCTTTGTCCTTCCACTCGCCACGCGGCAAGGTGTAGTAGTGCACGCTGATGGCATCCATGTGCTTGCCGGCCTCGCGCATCAGCACTTCGGTCCATTCTGTGTTGCTGCCGTTTGCACCGCTCGCGATGCGCTGAGGCTTGTTATCACGCGGAGTCTTGATGAAGGTCGCGTATTGGCGGTACAGATCTGCGTAGAACTCGGGCCGCATGTTGCCGCCGCAGCCCCAGGTCTCGTTGCCGACCGCGAAGTAGTGCAGGCGCCAGGGCTTGTCGCGACCGTTCGCGCGACGCAGTTGCGCCAGCGTCGAGTTGTTGTCGGCGGTCATGTATTCGACCCACTCGGCCATCTCCTGCACGGAGCCGGTGCCGACGTTGCCATTCACATAGACTTCGGCGCCGATCATTTCGGCGAAGTCCATGAACTCATGCGTGCCGAAGGCGTTGTCATCGACGACTCCGCCCCAGGTCGTGTTGATGCGCGTCGGCCGCTGATTGCGCGGACCGATGCCGTCACGCCAGTGATATTCATCGGCGAAGCAGCCACCGGGCCAGCGCAGCACCGGCACTCCCAGCTCCTTCAGGGCCGCCACGACGTCGTTGCGTATGCCGCGAGTGTTGGGAATCGGCGAGCTCTCGCCGACCCAGACGCCTTCATAGACGCCGCGGCCCAGATGCTCCGCGAACTGGCCATAGATGCCTGGATCGATCACGCTGCCGGGCCGATCGGTTTGCACCGTCACGCTGGCTCGAAGCGACTCCGCCTGGGCGGCGGAAAAGGAAACAACGGACGACAGCAACAGGGCCGATAAACGAATGGTCATGTCTCTGGCTTTTCCATGAGGCCGTAAATCGGTTGCGAGACGGCGCGCAGCCACGAAAGGGGGCTGTCATGCTGCGCGCCGCCTCGAACCGCACTCACAATCGCGCTCGCACTCCGAGAAAGTAGCGCGATCCGTAAGTCTCGTTCGCGATTCGTCGTAGTGCAGTGTTGTGCTCGATGCGCTGGTCGTTCAGCACATTGATCGCTTCGAGGAACACCGTGAACTGCGGCAGGATGTTGTAGTTCAGGGAAGCGTCGAGCGAGCCGAAGTCTTCGTTGAACTCGGGCAGCCCGCCGCGGCCCGATGCGCTGGCCAGCCATTTCTCGCGCCAGTTGTAGGAAGCGCGAGCGCCGAAGCGCTCGTTCTCGAAGTACAGGGAGTAGTTGTAGCTGAGCCGGGACAGCCCGGGGAAGGGCAGTATTTCGCCGGTGATGATGTTCGGACCCTTGAACCCTTCGTCCTTCTGATAGGTCACGTTGGCGAGCGCACCGAAGCCATTGAACGGTTGCGGCAGGAAGTCGAAGGCGTATTGAGCGCCGGCCTCGATGCCGTTGATGGTGACATCGTCGCCGCCGTTGATCGGGAAGGCCACCGTGTATCGCCTGACAGTGCCGGTCCCATCGTCGGCTTCCTCCGTAACGGACGTGTTGATGACGAACTCGGAAATCTCCTTGCGGAAAGCGGTCGCGGAGAGGAAGCCGTCCCGCGAGAAGTACCACTCGAGACCGAGGTCGTATTGAAGCGCTTCATACGGTTTCAGTGCAGGATTGCCGCGAGAACCGCTGAGGCCGACATTGTCCAGCGAGCGACGGAATGCCAGCTGGCTCGGGTTCGGCCGTGCGAGTACTTTGCCCGCCGTCATGCGTCCGACCAGGTCATCCCGCAGGTCGAAGCGCAGATTCAGCGAGGGCAGCCATTTGCTGTAACCGCCGTCGCGCGAGGCGCGCGGAAATTCCACATCGCCGGGGCCATGTTTGATGCGGTTGTATCCTGAAGACAGCGTGTCGGTGTCGACGTAGCGCACGCCCAGCGTGCCGCTGATGGGAATGGCCAGGCCGTCGAACTTGAACGAGCCTTGCACATACGCGGCGTTGGTTTTTTCCTCGACCTCCCAGGTATCCAGATAATTCTGGAAGCTGTTGTTGGTCTCGGTGTTGGGATTGAATGCATGCGGGTCGATGTTGCCCAGGCCGCTCGCGGCGATGGTCGCGTCGTAGGTGGGGTCGCCGTTGTCGTTCCAATAGCGGATCCCACCGAAGCCCAGATCGCCGGTCTCGAAGAAGCGGATGTCATTGACGCCCGAGTTGGAATTGATGATGTCCTGAATCACCGACTGCGGAACGGCGATGCTGAGGGTCGAGCCGCTGCTGCGGATGCCCGTGCGGCTGGTCAGCTGAATCGTGCGCTGGAACAGAATGCTGTCCATGGTCAGCTCGCGCACTTCGACGCCGGTTTTGATCGACGTCAACCAGTTGCTCTCGGGCAGATATTCCACGTTGAATTGCGCACTGGTCTCTTCCTGAGAGTTGGTCCTGGGATTGAACACGGCGGTGAGATTGTTCACCGCATCGGCCGTGGTGGTGTCGATGCCGGGGAACGTGAAGTTCGGCGCGCCTTCGCTGTTGTTGTAGTCGACGATGGCGCGCGGCACGCCGAAGATGGTGGCCACGGAGTTCTTTTCGTCGTTCTGCACTTCGGCCGACGCGTAGGTCACGCGGCCATCGAGCTTGAACGAACCCAGGTTCCACTCGCCACCGAACGCTGTCGTGTACTGCTCGCGCTCGAGGGAGCCGCCAATGTTGCGATAGGCAAGATCGGTCTGGAAATCCGGGTGGGGAATCACTTCCAGGTGCGTCACGGTATTGTCCGGTCCGACCACGCTGTTTTCGTAATCGATCAGACCGCTCGCGGCGCTGAGCTGCATGAGCATGCTGCTCACCTGTTCCCTGGCCTTGGCGTAGCTGCCTTCGGCGAATACTTTCATCGTATCGGAAGGCGCCCATTCGACGATGCCCAGGAAGGCGGGCCGTTTGGTCTCGCGCCGCTCGAGCGAATAGCGCGGGATCTCTGGAATCCAATCGAGCGTGCCGTCGCCATTCACATCGGTGCCGCGTCCGGGCGTGGCGCCGAGACCCGTTGGAGCCGGTGCTCGACGCAGCCAGCCGGTGGTACGCGCGTTGTGACTGTTGAGATGCCGCTCTTCGTAGGTTGCCGCGCCCAAAACGCCGAGCGTGTTGTTCAAGAACGTGCGGCTGCCGATGATGGCGAACTTCGGGTCGTACTCCTTGGCGAGGTCGCTGTAGACCATTTGGGTCGAGCCCGCGAGATACGGCTCGGTGCTGTCCAACGGACGACGCGTGATCACGCGCACCGTGCCGCCGATGCCGCCTTCGGTCATCTCCGGCGTTGAAGACTTGAACACTTCCAGGCGGGAGACGAACTCGACCGGCAGATCGCGGAAGTCGACATCACGACCGCCGGCGACCGTGACCGAGAGGGCGGTGACGCCATTGATCTCGACCCGGTTCAGTCCAGGCTCGGCGCCGCGGATGCTGACGCCACGGCCTTCGCCGTCCTGTCGGCTGATCTGCACGCCCGTGATGCGTTGGAGCGCTTCACCCAGATTCTTGTCCGGAAAGTCGCCGATGTCCTCGGCCGAGATTGCATCGACGACCTGGATCGATTCGCGCTTGACCTCGAGCGAGGAGCGCAAGCCTGCGCGGATGCCGGTAACGACGACTTCTTCGAGCTCTGCCGGCTCGGCACTGAGTGCCGCTGTCGACCATCCCTGTAAGAACAACACGGAGGTGGCCACTGCCCACGGCGCGCGCGTTGCAGAGCGCTGGCCGCGATATCCCAAGATATTCGCCATCAGTCCCCCAAATCACGTTCATTTCTGGTCGCCGGGCGCTGCCTGCGAGCGCGCCCAGCGGTGCTTTAATCATTCAGGACGCGGCCGTGACACCGGTAACAATCCGGAACGACGGCCAGCCGCCCGTTGCTAATATTTGCGCTAGTTTGATCGAATTTGCAATCATTTGTCAGAGAAATCGTCTTTGCGACGCAAAAGATCGGGCGTATTGATCAATTTCAATCGCGACCGGGGCTCAAGATCGAGCAAGGCCAAATGGGGGAATGAATGACGAAGGGAATTTCGCGGCGGCACTTCATTGCCGGCAGCGCGCTCGCGCCGGCAGCGTTCAGCGGCGCATCCAACTCACAGACGACGACGCGGGCTTCGACGACCGTGCTCACCGAGCAAACATACGCGAAGGGAGCGTGGTGTCATTGGCTCGACGACCGCGTACCGGATGTCGCGACCGGTGCAACGTGGGGCATGCCCTGGCCGCGGAGCAAACATTCGCCGCGAACGCAGTTCTCCTTGCGTGACCGCGAGGGCAATCGCGTGCCGCTGCAGACCTGGCCGCTCGCATATTGGCCCGACGGTTCGCTGAAGTGGACGGCCCATGCTGTTGCGGCCAATGTGACTTCGACAAGCACGGCCTTTCAAATCGAACCGGGTCAGAAGGGACCTGCGCCTTCGACCGCGCTCAAGGTCAAGGAGGAGGCAGGCGCCATCGAGATCGACACTGGAGTCATCACCTGCCGGGTTGCGCGTTCCGGAAGATCCTGCATCGACTCGATCCGTCGCGGCGACAGGGAGTTGCTCAACGACGGTCGCCTGATCGCGATTCGCCAGAATCTGTTGCCGGAGGAGCAGCCCGACGGCGCCTTCGAACAGCAAACCTTCGAGTCGCTGATCGAATCGGCCGAAATCGAACAGCAGGGGCCGGTGCGCGCGGTGATCAAGATCTCCGGCCGGCATGGACGCCTGAACGGACGTCTTTGGTTGCCATTCACGGTGCGGCTGTATTTCTATGCGGGTGGCGACGATGTGCGCGTGATTCATACGTTCGTGTACGACGGCGTCGAATCGCGGGATTTCATTCGAGGCATCGGCCTGCGATTCAATGTGCCGCTGGTGGATGCTCTTCACAATCGACACGTTCGTTTCGTCGGCGAGAACGATGGCGTGTTCGGCGAGGCGGTGCGAGGCCTGACCGGTCTGCGCCGCGATCCTGGCGCCGCTGCTCGCGAGGCGCAAATCGCAGGCCGAGAAGTGACGTCGATCGAGCCGAGAGTCGCAGGCGGGCTCGAGTTGATTCCGGCGTTCGGCGACTGGACCTTGCTGCAGACGACGGCGGATTCGTTCCAAATCCGCAAGCGCACGGCCGCACGGCATGCATGGCTCGATTCAAGTCGCGGTCGTCGCGCGTCCGGGTTGGGATATCTCGGGGGACCGAGCGGCGGCGTGGCGTTCGGCATCCGCAATTTCTGGGAGAGTCATCCAGCCCAGTTGGACATTCGAGAGGCCCGCGCCGAGCAGGCCGAAGTCACGATGTGGCTGTGGGCGCCGGACGCGCCGCCGATGGATCTGCGCTTCTATCACGACGGTCTGGGCCAGGACACGCATGAGCAGCAGCTCGAAGGTCTCAATATCACTTACGAGGATTACGAGCCGGGCTTCGGCACGCCGAGCGGCGTCGCGCGCACCAGCGAAATGCGATTGTGGATGCTTGAAGCGACGCCCGAGCGCGAGCGTCTCGCTCAGCTTGCAGAGGCAGTGCGCACGCCGGCGGTGATGGTCGCTGTGCCACAAACGGTGCATCGGGCCGGTGTCTTCGGTCGCACGTTCTCACTGCCGGATCGAGCGGCAGCGAAGCAGGCGCGGATCGAGGAGCAGTTGGATTGGTTGTTTGATTTCTACGAGAAGCAGCGCGATCAACACAGCTGGTATGGCTTCTGGAACTTCGGCGACGTCATGCACACCTACGACTCGGACCGCCACACCTGGCGCTACGACGTCGGCGGGTACGCGTGGGATAACTCGGAGCTGTCGACGGATATCTGGCTTTGGCTGTACTTCCTGCGTACCGGCCGCCCTGACGTCTATCGATTCGCGGAGGCGATGACGCGCCACACCGGCGAGGTCGATGTTCATCACTTGGGCAAGTTCGCGCCGCTCGGCTCGCGACACAATGTGATGCATTGGGGTTGCAGCGCCAAGCAGTTGCGCATCAGCACGGCGTTGAATCGCCGCTATTACTACTTCCTGACGGCGGATGAGCGTGTTGGCGATCTGTTACGCGAGCAGTTGGAGGCCGCGCGCACGCTGCGCACCGTGGTCCCCGAGCGGAAGTTGCCGGAGGCGCAGGACCGGCAACGCGAGACTGCCAACGGTGACTATGCGCGACTCGGCTTCGGAACAGACTGGGGCTCGATTGCCGGCGCGTGGCTGACGGAGTGGGAGAGAACGGGCTCGCGCCAGATGCGCGATCGGCTCGTCGCGAGCATGCGCTCGATTGGCTCGCAGCCGCAAGGATTCTTCACCGGCGGCGGACGCATGAACCTGGACACCGGCGCGTTCGATATCGCCAAAGACAAAGCGCTCAATGTTTCTCACCTGAGCGCCGCCTTCGGCTTGCCGGAAGTGTGTGCGGAATTGATCGAGTTGCTGAAGGTTCCGGAGTTCGAGCGTGCCTGGGTGCAATACTGCGCGCTGTACAACGCGTCTCCGGCGCAGCAGAAGGCGGAGCTGGGCGAGAGTTTCGGCGAAATGAACCTGGGGCAGGGGCACTCGCGACTGACGGCGTATGCGGCCAACATGAAACGAGATCCGGAGCTCGCTCGCCGCGCGTGGCAGGAGTTTTACGCTGGGCGCGCCGGATTCAAAGCCGATCAGCGATTTGAGACCAAGCTAATCGGCGGCCCGGCGGTGATGAATCCGGTGGATGAGGCCGCGTGGGTGTCGACCAACGAGGCTGCGCAGTGGGGCTTGGCGGCGATCGAGTGTTTGGCGTTCGCCGCTGAGGGACTGTCCAGTTGACGCTCTGAGGATCGCATGCTTGATGCACGCGATCCTCATTACGAGCGATCAGCTCTTCCGCCCAATCCTCAGCAACTCGCCATCGGCTGCTTCAGTCACAACGTAGACCGCGCCATCCGGTCCCTGCTTCACGTCGCGGATGCGGCGGCCGCGATCTTGCAGCAGCCATTCTTCGCCGACGACCTTGCCGTCCTGCAGTTGCAGGCGGACCAGCTTGGTGCTGGCCATGCCGCCGACGAAGATGTTGCCTTGCCATTCGGGGAAGATGCCGCCGTCGTAGAACATCATGCCGGAGGGCGCGATGACCGGATCCCAGTAATACACCGGCTGCTCGAGACCTTCCTTCGCGGTGATGCCTTCACCGATTTTCGGGCCCGCATATTCGATGCCGTAGGTGATGACGGGCCAGCCGTAGTTCAGACCCGCTTGCGGCTGATTCAACTCGTCGCCGCCGCGCGGGCCGTGTTCGATGGTCCACAGCTTGCCTTGTGAATCCAGCGTTGCGGCCTGGATGTTGCGATGGCCGTACGACCAGATCTCCGGCTTGGCCTCGCTGCGGCCGACGAACGGATTGTCGCTCGGCACGCTGCCATCGGGATTGAGGCGCACCACCTTGCCGAAGTGGCTGTTCAAATCCTGCGACTGCACGCGAGTTTCGGGCAACGAGCGCTCGCCGAGCGCCAGGAACAATTTGCCATCGGGCGCGAACACGATGCGCGAGCCGAAGTGCAGCTTCGATTCCCACGTCGGCATCTGGCGGAAGATCACTTGCACCTTCTCGACGCTGCTGTCGTCCGCCGACAACACGCCCTTGGCGAGTGCGGTGCCGTTGCCGCCTTCGCGCGGCTCCGCGTAGCTCCAGTAGATCGTGCGATTGGTGGCGAACTGCGGGTCGAGCGCCACGTCGAGCAGGCCGCCCTGGCCTTCGAAATAAACCTTGGGCAGTCCTTTCAAAGGCGCGGAGATCTTGCCGTCCTTGCCGACGATGCGCAGATTGCCCTGGCGCTCCGTGACCAGGATGCGCTGATCCGGCAGGAATTCGAACGCCCAGGCGCCGTTCAGACCCTTCGCGACTTCCGAGATATCCAGAGCAAACTCGCTCTTGAGGCCCGGAGCGCGAGTCTGGCCGGCGAACGCGGGCTTGAAGTCCTCGCCATTCGGAGGACGCGTTTCGAGCGCTGCGCCAGCGCCCGCAGTCGAAGCAGATGCGGTGGAGGCGGCGCTCGCGTCCGCTGCCGGCGGCGTGGCTTCGCGCGAGCAGGCGGCACACAAGGCCAACAGCGACAGAGTGGCCGCCTTCAGCAGCGATGAATGCTGGTACGTCGGGTGCATACGATGTCTCGCAATGTCTCGATTGGAAGGATGAGTCATGTTGCGGAGTATATGCGTTATCCTCGGAAGTTATGAGCGCCCAGTCATCCGCAGAACTGATGCCCGACGCACGGGCACGCTGGACACCGCTATACGCCGCTACTGTGATCGTCGGCGCGTGTCTGTTGTTCCTGGTTCAACCGCTGATCGCGAAAATCATTCTGCCCTGGTTCGGCGGGAGCTCCGCCGTCTGGAGCGCGGCCCTGGTCTTCTTCCAGGCGTGCGTGCTGGGCGGATACAGCTATGCCCATTGGCTCAGCACCCTGTCGCCCCGACGGCAAAGTCTGATTCATGCCGCGTTGCTGATCGTCAGCTGCCTGACGATGCCCATCCTGCCCTCGGAAGCCTTGCGGCCGGACGGGACGGGCGATCCCGCGCTACAAATCTTGTTGCTGCTGACAGTGACGGTCGGTCTGCCCTCGCTGATGCTGAGCTCGACCAGCCCCTTGCTGCAGGTCTGGTACATGCGCCGGACCGGCAGCGAGCCGCCGTACTGGCTGTTCGCGTGGTCCAACGCAGGTTCGCTGCTGGCGTTGCTCAGTTTCCCGCTGTTGCTGGAGCCGGCATTCACCTCTCGCACGCTGGCGATGGGATGGAGCGCACTGTTCGTCGGGTTCTGCGTGCTCTGCATCGGCATCGCCTACTTGAACAGCAAACAACCGCTCTCCGAAGCGGCGGCGTCGAGCGAGGCTGTCGACAAGGCCCGCGCTTCCGCGCCGACGGTGGGGCGAATGGTCTTGTGGGCGCTGTTATCGGCGTGCGCCTCCGGACTGCTCGTCAGCGTCTCGGCGAATCTGAGCGCGAACGTCGCACCGATTCCGTTGTTGTGGGTGGTGCCGCTGGCGCTGTATCTGCTCACGTTCATTCTGGCGTTCAGCCATCACCGCATCTATCACCCGACCTGGTATTTTCCTCTGGTGGCGCTGTCGCTCGGCGGCCTGGCGTACCTGTACACACAGCGCCTGGAAAACTGGCCGATCCAATACGTCGTGCCGGCGTATCTGGCGAGCCTGTTCGTGATCTGCATGGCGTGTCACGGCGAGTTGGTGATGCGACGGCCAGCCGGAGCGTATCTCACGCGCTTCTATTTGTTGGTCTCGCTTGGCGGCGTGCTGGGTGGCGCGTTCGTCGGATTGATCGCTCCGAATATATTCGACACCTACGTCGAGTTGCCGCTGCTGCTGGTGCTGATCGCCGAGCTGTACGTGATGCTGCAGTGGTATCGGCGTGGTTCGCTACGAACGCTGTTGCTGATCCGGGTGGTGATGGTCCTTGGCGTCCTCATGCTCATGGGAGAGCTGCTGCGTTCGGAGCTGGAGGATCGCCGGCAAAGCGTGCTGGTGCGCAGAAACTTCTATGGCGTGTTGAGCGTGCAGGACGATCCGATCTCCTATGAGCTCGCTCGTCGATACTTGATTCACGGCACGATCAGCCACGGCTATCAATATCTGCACGAAGAGTTGCGTCGCGTACCCTCGTCCTATTTCTCGAAACATTCGGGCGTCGGGCTCGCCTTGACGGCGCTGCAGTCGCAAGGGCCGGTGCGGATGGGCGTGGTCGGCCTGGGAGTGGGGGTGTTGTCGGGCTACGTGCGGAAGGGCGACTACGCGCGGCTGTATGAAATCAATCCGCAAGTGCTCGAGCTTGCCGACTCACACTTTACGTTTCTGCCGGAGGCGAGGAAGGCCGGTGACGTGGAGGTGCTGCTCGGGGATGCTCGCTTGACGCTCGAACGTCAGCCGCCGCAAGGCTTCGACCTGCTCGCCATCGATGCCTTTTCGAGCGACGCCATCCCGACGCATCTGCTGACGCGCGAAGCATTCGAGCTGTACTTCAAACATTTGCAGCCGGACGGCGTGCTCGCCGTGCACATCTCGAACCGATATATCGATCTGGTGCCCGTGTGCGCCCGATCCGCGCAGTACGTGAATCGATCGGCCCGAGTCGTGCGCAGTATCAACGACGGCACCTACGACACCAGCATCTGGGTCATCGTCACCTCGAATGAGGCATTGCTGGCGCGACCCGAATTCGGCAACGCGGACACGTACGAGGCAACCGCGCCCGAGTCATTCGCCGGGTGGTCGGATCAATACAGCAGCGTCTGGCCACTGATGCATCTTCGGGGAACTGCGCACGCAACGACGGCTAAGTAGGCTCGCGCACCGTTGTCGGCGGGGGACGATTGTCGAGCCGCACGGCATTACGCAGCGAGTCGAGCAGCCGCTGCCAGGACGTGCGACGACGGCTGCTGGTCGGCAATCCGAGCCGATCTCGCATGGCGCTGAAGATCGCATCGGGCACGCTGATGCGACAGGCCTTCTCCAACCCTTGGAAGCCGGGCGAGGAGTTGGCCTCGCAGATCCGATAGCCATCGGCGTCGAGCAGGATGTCGACGCCAGCCACATCGAGGCCTAGCGTGCTCGCGACGCGAACGGCGAGCTCCGCCATGTCCGGCGGCGGCTCGAACGCCGAGCCCACACCGCCCAATGAGATGTTCGATTTGAAGCTGCCATCGGTGGAGCGGCGCTCCATCGCGGCGACGGCGCGACCGTTGATCACCAGCACGCGCACGTCGCGGCCGTGACTTGCTTTCACATACTCCTGGAAGATGAAGTCCGCGCTCGACTGCGCGCCATCGAGCAGAGTGGCGAGATCGTTGAACTGTTCGCGATTCGCACACAACAACACGCCATTGCCGCGCGTACCACGCAAAGTTTTCACGACGACGGGAAAGCCCAGCTCGCGCTCGATCACGTTCACGTCGACCGGAAATTTACCCAGGATGGTTTTGGGAATCGGCAGGCCTGCGCCGGACAGGATTTGCAAAGTTTGCAGCTTGTCGGCGACCGCTTCGACCGCAGCCGGGCCGTTCACCATCGCGATGCCTTGACGCTCGAAATGGCGCAGCACCGCCAGCGTGAAATAACTGGTCTCGCTGCCGGTGCGAGGAATGATCAGGTCGGGCTTGGCGAGCTTGCGGCCCTGATACACCGCCGACCAGCCTTCGGTGGAATCGACGATGAGCTCGAAATCGCGGGGATTGAGCACGTCGAGGCGGATGCCCGCCTGCGCGGCGGACTGCTGGAAGCGGAACACTTCTGCTGCTTCGGGCACGTCGCGACGGAGTTCCCGATGAAAGAGAAGCCAGCAATGCATGCGACGGTCCTCGTCGTTGAGGTCAACAAACTCGCATGCTGCCCGCGCTGGCGTGGCATGTCCATTTCAGAGCGGTTACAAAGTGCCTGGCCGCGGCGCGCGTTCCATGCGCGCCGCCGTGACGACGGGCTCAGCGAATCTGACCACCCATGCGAGTGGATTGATATCCCGTGGCTTGCGTTCCAGTGGACTGCGTCCCCTGTGTCTCGCTGACGACGCGGATGCTGTTGATCACATCGCGCACGCCGGGCAAGTGTTCGACCAAGTCTTCCGCATGGCGCTTCTGCATACGCGAAGTCACGGTGCCGGTCAGCATCACTTCGCGATCGTTCACGGTGACTTCGATGTCGCTGGCGTCGATGTGATCGTCGTCAGTGAGGCACTGACACACATCGTCTCGGATTCGTTCGTCGGAGCGACGATAGCCGCGGGGTCCTCGGCCACTGAACTGACCGCGAATTTGATCGGGTGCGTACGGATCGAACGAGCGGCCACCGTACACCAGATCGTCGAACTCCTGGCTGTCCGTGTCGCGGCGCCATTTGGTCGTCGGCAGCCCGGCCTTGGAGCCGAAATAATCATAGTCATATTCGGAGCCGGCGCGGGTCAGCGGATGCTCGCCGTAGAACGGATTGCGGCTGGAGCCGCCGTATTCGTTCTCGCCCGCTTCTCTGAAGCGCCCGTAGCCAGGCCCACTATATGAATTTTCCCAGCGATCGTTGAAGCGACGACGCTCGTCGTCGTAATCCCGATGCTGGTCCGCGCCGAAACGGGCCTCGGAGTCTTCGTGCCACGATTCTCGCGACAGTGGATCCAGCGGATAGCGAGGGTGCTCGTCGCGCTCGCGGCGGCCGCCTCGAAAAAAGTCTCTCAGTGCCATGGTCGTGTCCTCGCGCTTCGGTGATTTTCCGACGGCTGCGTGTCCAGGCGCAGCTAGCAAGGAACAAACGGGTCGGCTTACCTGCGGTTCCTTGCGGAATGGCGCAGGAGCACGCTGTCATATATTTCTTTCAGCTGGGCGGCGCTGATGCGCTCGTCGAAATTTCGCACGACGTGTTCGCGGCCTCGCGCGGCCTGCGCCTGCAATGCCTGCACATCGTCGAGCGCTGCCGACATGGTCGCGCTCAGTGCGGCCACCGAGTCTTCCTGGGCGAAGGTCAAGTAGGGCGTCGCGCCGTTCGACTCATAAGACTTGAGCCGATTCGTCAGCACCGGCACGCCGCACGCGAGGCTTTCCAGAAAGGTCACGGGGAACGCGTCCATCTGGGGAAAATTCACCATGAAGTCGGCGGCGACGAACAATCCAGGCTGGCGCTCGTAGGGCATGCCGCCCACCCAGCGTATGCGCTGTTCGATGGCGAGCGAGCGCGTCAGCTGTTGCAGCGAGCGCAGCGAGGTGCCGACGCTGTGACCGAATATTCGCATGATCAGATAGGAACGCTGGCGGGCAGCCGCCGGCATGCGCGCGAAGGCTTCGATGATCTCGGCGGGTCGATAAATCGCACCGAGTTGTCTGCCTGACAGGAAAACGAGGGCGTCGGGCTCGATCTGAAATCGTTGCCGCCACTCGGCGCGCTCCTTCGGGAGGTCGGGCTGGAACAGCTGCGTGTCGATGCCGATCGGCAGCGATGCAACGGGGACTTCCATACCGGCCAGCTCGTTCGCGACCGCGGCGCTGTCGTCGCAATCGACGATGAGCAGATCGAGCTCACGAAGCACGGCGCCGATGCGCTGACGCGCAGGGTTCGTAGGTGACATTCGCAGAGGCACGTTCAAGTCGCTGCCCCAGGCGAAGGCCACCAAGGGACGTCCGCCCGCCAGACTCACGTCGATCACGCGCTCATCCACCCACTGGATATGACACAGATCCGCGTTCGCCGAGCGCAACAGCGGCTCGAGACGGCGCTTGTGCAAGAAGGAGAGCGCCCGGGTTGTCAGCAGAGGATCGAGCCGCCGCATGCGTCGCGGATATGTGCGCTGGTCGACGCCCGGAATAGGAGGCGACTGGAAGCCGCTGTGTTCGACCAGCGTCACGTCGCAGCCTGCGAGCTGCAGGAGCCGCAGATAACGCCTGCAATGGATATGCATCTGGCCGCCCTGTCCAAAGGGGGCGGCAAACAGAGCGACCTTCATGCGTTATTCGATCGCGCGCAGGATTTGGGTGATCTCATCGACATGCTCGGTGCTCAGTCCCGGGTGCAATGGCAAAGTGATCGCGCGGTTCGCGAACTGATGGGTCAATTCCAGCCGCTCGGGGAAGCGATCGCGGAAGCCGCTGAACTCCAGGATGGACGGATAATGCATGCTCGTCTGTATGCGGGCCTCGCGCAGCGCATGCACCGCCTTCGCCCGCGTCTCGGGCGAGTCCGCCACCGCGACCATCAAGTGCCCCGAGGAATGCTCGATCCGATCGGCGTACACCATCAGCCAGCGCTCGGCGCCTTGCAGTCCTTCGCGATAACGCTTCAATAGTTGTCGGCGCCGCTCGTTCCCCGGCAGCAGCTTGGCGAGTTGCGCGCGCCCCAGGGCCGCATGTACCTCGTCGAGACGATAGTTGAAACCCGCCAACGCAATGTCGTAGGAACCAGGGCGGCCATGATGGCGCTCCCAGGAAGAGCGCGTCATGCCATGACTGCGCATCATTTGAATGCGCTCGCTGAGATCGTCGCGGTTCGTCACCAGCATGCCGCCTTCGCCGCACGCCAGATTCTTGTTCGCATAAAATGAAAACGTCCCGAGATCGCCGATGCTGCCGGCCATGAGGCCGTGCGGCTCGCGACCCTGCGGATCGTGATAGGCGGCGCCCACCGCGTGGCACGAGTCCTCGATCAATGCCAGCCCATGCCGCTTGCACAGTTCGACCAGCTCGGCCATGCGGGCAAGATTGCCGCCATAGTGCATGGGAATGATGGCCTTGGTGCGCGGCGTGATGAGCCGCTCGACATGCGCCGGATCGAGGGTCGGCTCGGCGAGGCTGCATATATCCGCAAACACGGGGACGGCGCGGGCGAGCAGCGTCATGTTGGCGGAGGCGACGAAATTGATCGCGGGCTGGATGACTTCATCGCCCGGGCCGATGCCAATCGCATGCATCGCTAAATGCAGGGCGGCGGTCGCGCTGGACACGGCATACGCGTGACGCGCCGACTGCATTTGCGCGAACTCACGTTCGAACGCCTGCACTTCGGGGCCCATCGATAGCCATTTGCTGGCGATGACGCGTTGCGCGGCATCCGCTTCCTCGATTCCATAGTCCAGCACGGACAACGGAACGCGCCACTCAGTCAAGTTTAGATACTCCCGTGCCTTGCCGCCGGTCAGTTCACGCGTGCCGGCACTATTGTTTGCAAAATTGAGGCATCCGCCGCCTATGCAAACGTTCAACTCGGGATTTTGTTTCGTAGGTCGTGAGGAATTTGAGACGGCTGAACGAAAATTACTTCGCCAGGCCCTGTGGCAACGCCGCGAACAGACGTAACGAGCCTTTGAACTTGCGCAGTCCCGAGCCGGGAAACTGGAAGGTATCCTTATAAGTGCGCAGGCCGGCACGCACCTGGCCTCGTTTCATCAAAGACAGCGCCGCGTCGATGTGAGCTTTGATCAGACGTTCCTGGTATGGGGCCAGGTCGCGGTCTCGAGTGACATGCGGCGCGAGTGCTTTCAGGCCACCGAGTTTGGGAACCGCAAGGTCCGGGGCAGCTTGGCCGCTCGGCTGACGCACGATCGCCAGGACTTCATCGGTGAACACGACCATGCCTCGCATGAAAGCCTGCAGGGCGAAGCTCGTGTCGGCGCCTTGCCCGAGGGCGGGCTCGAAGCGCAGGTTCTCGATCGCGCTCCGGCGGAACATCATCACCTGCAGATAGGCTGGAATGTCGCTGCAGCTCACCAATGCGCCGAACGCTCGTTCCTTCGGAATGCGACCGTGCGCATTCGGGGCGTCTCGCAGCAGCACCGGCCGCTTGATCTCGGGATAGAGCTGGAATTGATCGCCGAGCATCTTGCCGGTCGAGTCATCGAGGTGGACGAAATTGCTGAAGGCGCAGGCGATGCCGGGATCTTCGGCGAGATAGTCGTGCATGCGCTCGGCGAAGGAGGGACTCCAGCGGTCGCCGGCATACAGAAAGGTGACGAAGTCGCCGCGAGCGGCATCGAGGCCGGCATTGCAGGCGCTGGCCATGCCTTCATGCGGCCGGCGGAGGTACTGGATCCGGCGGTTCTTGTAGCCGCCCACCACGTTGGCCGTGTCATCGCTCGAGCCGTCGTCGACGACGATGATCTGCTCGATCGGCAAGGTCTGCTCGAGGATCGAATCGAGCGCCTCGGCGATCCGCTGGCCGCCGTTGTAGCTGGGCACGATGACGCTGATCGAAGCGGGGGAGCGGCGGGTCGATGTGGGTTCGGGCGTTGCCATGCGGCGTATTCTACCTGCACGGCGGTGCAGGCATCGGCGGCAGCGAGAACTGCCGCCGATCGAAAGGCACTAGAGCGACGGCAGCGCCGGGGCGAATGCCTTCTGCTCGGTCTCGATCGTTGGCGTGAATTTCGGCGTGATGCGCGCCTTCGCGCGCTGCTCGAATGCATAACCCGCCGAGAGCAGCACGTCTTCGGACCACGGCGCGCCGATGAAGGACATTCCCAGCGGCAAGCCTTTCAGCTCACCCATGGGAACCGTGAGGTGCGGATAGCCCGCCACGGCGGGCAGGGAAGTGAACGAACCCGGAGAGCGAGTGCCATTGATCGAATCGACGCGCGGCGCGACGCCGGTGCTCGGGGCGACAATCAAATCCAGCTTGTTTTCGGCCAGCATTTTCATGATGCCCTGAACGCCCGCCAGACGCTTGCCATCGGCGCGCGCGGTCATGTACTTCGCATCGGTCAGGGGCGGCATGCCGTTGGCCTTCTCGAACGTGTCCTGACCGAACAGCGCGAGCTCCGCCGGCGTCTTCTTGTTGAACTCGATCAGCTGCTCCAGCGAGCGCACCGGGATCTTGGCGGGCGAGCCTGCCAGGTAGGCCGTCAGGTCCGCCTTGAATTCAGCATGCAGCACCATGTCTTCGGCTGCGTCGACGCCGGGCAGGTCCGGCATCTCGATCTCGATCAGCGTGGCGCCGGCTTCCTTCAGATGATCGAGCGCCCGCTCATACACGGGCGTGATATAGGCGTTTCGACCGGGCTCGAAACGCAGCACCCCGATGCGCTTGCCATTCAGCGCCGTCGGCACGAGGCCCTTGGTGTAATCGGACTTGGCGCAACCGGCGGACGGCGGATCGCAAGCGGGCGCGTCGCCCACCAGCGCGGCGAGCAGCAACGCGGCGTCTTTCACGTTGGTCGTCATCGGACCTGCGGTGTCCTGGCTGTGCGCGATCGGAATGATGTGCTTGCCGGAGAGCAGGCCCAACGTCGGCTTCAGTCCGACGATGCCGTTCATTGCCGACGGGCAGATGATGGAGCCGTCGGTTTCCGTGCCGACGGCGACTGGCGCGAGGCCCGCGGCGACGGCGGCGCCACTGCCAGCGCTCGAACCGCAAGGCGTGCGATCGAGCACGTGCGGATTCTTGGTCAGACCGCCAACCGCGCTCCAGCCGCTGGTCGAGCTGCGGGAACGGAAGTTTGCCCATTCGCTCAAGTTGGTCTTGCCGAGGATGATGGCGCCGGCCGCACGCAGGTTGGCGGCAATCGGAGCATCGCGCTTGGTCAAGTTGTTGACCAACGCCAGGGAACCCGCGGTCGTCGGCATCGGATCGGCGGACTCGATGTTGTCCTTTAGAAGCACGGGGATGCCGTGCAGGGGACCGCGCGGACCTTTGGTCTGCAGCTCTTTATCGAGCGCACGGGCCTGCTTGAGCGCGTCGGGATTGATTGCGATGACGGAGCGCAGTTGCGGACCGTTTCGGTCGATGGCCTCGATCCGTCGCGTGAACGCCTCGACCAGTTCGACCGACGTGGTCTTGCGTGCGTCGAGATCGGCGCGCAGCTCACTCAACGTACGTGTGTCGGGATCGTCGGCCGCATGCGCGGCGCCGGCTGCCGCCGCCAACGTTGCCACCACCGCCCAGAAGCTCCCCTTCATCGACAGCATTATTGGTTTCCATCGGCGCCAGATTGGCTATGGCGGGCAGGTATATCCAACCTGCGGCTCAGCGACAAGGAGCAGCGAGCCCGCCGGGAGGCTGCGCTTCTTGTATACAGATCAACTGCCCAACTTGTCCGGATCGCGCCAGACGCGCTCGAACGGCAAGCGCCAGGCGCGTGGCGCGATCAGTTGGTGGATGGCATTCGGTCCCCAGGAGCCTTGCGGATAAGGCCGGATGGGCGGCGGATGCTCCAGCAGCCCGGTCGAGAGCGCCCACAGCCGCTCGATGCCTTCGGCGGTCGTGAACAACGTGCGATCGCCGCGCATCGCATCCAGGATCAAACGTTCGTAAGCTTCCAGCACTTCGCCGATCAGGCCGGTGTCGCGCATGGCGAATTGCAGACTGAGCTTGTCGAGGCGCATGCCCGGACCCGGGCGCTTGCCATAGAACGACAATGACATCTTGGACTGGTCGGCCAGGTCGAAGGTGAGATGATCCGGGCCGCGCTCGCCAATGCCGGAGCCGGCCGGAAACATGCTCTTCGGCGGCTCGCGAAACGCAATCGAGATGATGCGCTGGCCTTCGGCCATGCGCTTGCCGGTGCGCAGATAGAACGGCACGCCGGCCCAGCGCCAGTTGTCGATCACGCACTTCAAGGCGATGAAGGTTTCGGTGTCCGACTGCGGATTCACGCCTTCCTCGGAGCGATATCCCGCGTACTGGCCGCGCACCACATCGCCAGGCTGAATCGGGCACAGGCTGCGAAAGACTTTGTATTTCTCCTCGCTGATCGGAATCGGCTCGAGCGAAGTCGGCGGCTCCATGGCGACGAAGGCAAGGATCTGAAACAAGTGAGTGACGACCATGTCGCGGAACGCACCGGTCGCCTCATAAAACGCGGCGCGCGTTGCCAGCCCGATGCTTTCGGGCACATCGATCTGAATGTGGTCGATGAAGTTGCGGTTCCAGATCGGCTCGAACAGGCCGTTGGCGAAACGGAACGCGAGAATGTTCTGCGCCGGCTCCTTGCCGAGAAAATGATCGATACGAAAAATCTGATCTTCCTTGAACACCTCGTGCAGATGGCTGTTCAGATTCACGGCGCTGGCGAGATCCACGCCGAACGGCTTCTCCATGACGATGCGTGAGCGCTCGACCAGCCTGGCCTCACCGAGCATGCGCACGGCCGACAGCGCCGCATTCGGCGGTACGCTCAGATAGTGCAGCCGGCGGCTTTCGCCAGTGAAGGTAGTCTCGGCTTTTTCGACCGCCGCCTTGAGCGCCGCGGCGCCGGCGCTCAGCGGCACGTAATCCAGGCTGTTTGCAAAGTCCTGCCATTCCGAATCGGCGACCGGCCGCGCCGAGAACTGGGTCAGCGCCTCCCGCGCCAGTTCGCGAAAACCGTCGGGGCTCAACTCATCGAGCGAGACGCCGACGATGCGGCAGCCGGGAATGAAGCCGACACTGGTCAGATGAAACAGGCCGGGCAGCAGCTTGCGCCGCGCCAGGTCGCCGGTTGCGCCGAATAGCACCACGACTTGGGGAAACCGCGGGCCGACGCCAGGGGGAATCTTCGCCATCGAGCGCATCCGATACTCACTTCAGCGCGCAGCATAGCTCAGACCCGGCAACAGGCTGATCGCCACATGCCGTAGCCGGATCCGCCCTCGGATTGGCCGCAGACATTTGCCGGCCGATTCGCTAGATTGCTCGCATAATGGCAAGAACAAGCGGCCGACGCGCCGTAGGACACAAGGGGACAGAACGATGACGCGCAATCGCGCTGTTTACGCCATTTTGTGGGGCGGCCTGGTCGCCGGCGCCATCGATATCACCTACGCGATCGGCTTCTCGGCCACGCGCGGTGTGCCGCCGATGCGCCTGCTCCAGTCGGTCGCGAGCGGCTTGTTGGGCTCGCCTGCGTTTCAAGGCGGTGTGGCCACCGCGATTCTCGGCTTCGTGTTGCACTTCGTTCTCATGCTGATCATCGCGGCGATCTATTACTTCGCCAGCACCCGGTTGCGGTTCCTGGTGACGCACCCGATCGGGTGGGGGGCGTTGTACGGATTTCTCGTTTACTGGGTCATGAACCTGGTGGTGCTGCCGCTGTCGGCGTTTCCCAGCCAGGTCAAATTCGTGCCCATCCTGCTCATCACCAGTCTGATCGTGCACGCCTTCGGCATCGGCGTGCCGATTGCGATTGCGAGCAGCAAGGCTCAGGCGGCGACGGGCGCCGGCCCCAGCCCCGGGATGAATCGGGACCAGCCGGCGATGTGATCCATCGCACACACCGCTGGCCTGCCGCTTTGGATAATTTGCGAGTCTCGTGTCGTTGGAGCTGTGGGTCCCATGATCGTCTGGCGCGAAAAGTTTCGTGCGTTGCTGCTGCATTTCCTGGTCACGGCGGCGGTGGCTGCCGTGGCCGCGGCGGTGATCTTCTTCGTCTGGTTTCCGGATCCCTTCCAGGCCATGATGGGAGGCACCAAGCTGTTCCTGCTGATCAGCGCCTGCGATCTGGCGCTCGGTCCGCTCATCTCGCTGGTCATCTACAACAGCAAGAAGTCGCGACGCGAGCTGATCACCGACTACAGCATCGTCGGCGCCGTGCAGCTCGCGGCGCTCGTCTACGGCGTGCTGTCCATTGCCGATGCGCGTCCTGTCTACGTGGCCTTCGTGGGCACTCGTTTCGAAGTCGTGGCCGCCAGCGACCTCACGGATGAAAATCTGCAGGCGGGCAGAGATCCGTATCGGACCCGTCCGAAGTGGGGGCCCGAGTTGATCGCCACCCAAATGCCGACGGACGTCAAAGAACGTAACGATCTGTTGTTCTCGGCGTTGGCCGGCAAGGACATCCAGGCGCAGCCGCGCTACTACGTGCCTTACGAGACGGCCAAGGAAGAGCTCAAGCGGCGCGCTCAGCCGATGGAGGCGCTCTACAAGCATCATCCCGAGGCCAAACAACTGGTCCAGGCTGCCAAACTCGCCGTGCCAGAGTCGGAGTTGCGCTGGTTGCCGATCCAGGGCCGGGGGTTCTGGACCGTGCTGCTGGATGCGAACGGCGGGCCGCCGCTGGCTTATCTGCCGCTCGACCCGTACGACTCGTAACCCCAATCGATTCGTTATCTATTAATACGATGTTACCGCGGTGACCGGGCCGCCGACGGTGTATTCCGCCGGCACTTCCGGTTTCCCGCGGGATTCCCCCGGCCGCGCTCTTTGGGGCGCGCAGCCTTTCGGTTGCAGCGCCTGCTGCGCAGGTGACTCAGTCGCAACCGCTTCGTGACTGATCCGTTGACCGTCCTGGTCATAGATTGCATCCGCCCTCAGGAGGGGCGCGATGCGGTCTCATCACATGAAACATTGGCTCGGGTTGGTCACGGCGCTGAGCGGCGGCGTGGCGTTGAATGTTGCTTCGTTCGCTCAGGACGCCAGCGGCGGGTCTGGCTTGGCCGATCGCGGGCTGGAAGAGGTGGTGGTCACCGCTCGCAATCGCTCCGAGCGCGCGCAGGAAGTGCCGATTCCCATCTCGGTCCTGAGTGGCGCCACGCTGGATCGCGATCGCACGTTCACCGTGGCCGAATTGAGCCAGCGAGCGCCCGGCCTGACTGCAACCACGCCGAACGCGCGCCGCTCCGGCATCTCGATTCGCGGCATCGGCAAGACCAGCGGCAACGACAACATGGAGCCTGCCGTCGGCGTGATCGTCGACGATGTGTTCCTGGGTCACGTCGGCATGACCTATCAGGACTTTACCGATCTGGAGCGCGTCGAAATCCTGCGCGGTCCGCAAGGCACCTTGCTCGGCAAGAACACGTCGCTGGGTGCGATCAAATACACCAGCCGCGCGCCATCCTTTTCTCCGCAAGCCAGTCTGGAACTCGAAGGCGGCCTGAGCACGGAGTCATATAAGGCGCGCGGCTCGTACTCCAATGCATTGATCGACGATCTGTTGGCGTTCCGTGCATCCGCCTTTGTCGACCGACAGGAAGGCGACATCGAGAATGTCGCCAACGGCGGGCATTGGCACGAGCGCAATCGCCATGGGGGTCGCGTGCAGTTTCTGCTGCAGCCGAGCAGTGCGCTGTCCGTAAAGCTGAATCTCGACGGCGCATTCACGCATGAGAACAGCAACACCAAACCGTTCATGGTCGATCCGACGACGCTGAACGACGGCTCGGTGCGCTCGACGACATACACGACGCGTCTGGCTCGCGATTACTTCGGTGGCTACACGCCCATCATCGGCTCGTGGGAGAAGATCGAGCTGGACATGGCGCGACCGCTGATCACAGATAACTACGGCGCGTCTGCCGTTGTGACTTGGAATGCAGGCGCGGTGGAGCTCACATCCGTCACCGCGGCGCGCTGGTTTCACTTCGACGCGAAGAACGATCAGGAACAGACCCGGTTTGCAGTCGCGCGCAGCGGCACGCTGGTGGATACGCGTCAGCTCTCGCAGGAGTTTCGTCTCACGGGCGCGATCAACGATCGCGTCGATTATCAGACAGGCATCTACCTGTTCAACATCGATACGGACACCACCAGCCGCAACACGTATGGCGCGGATGCCGGCGCGTTCTATGCCAGCGACTCGCAGTATCGCGCTCTGAATACGGCCGCGGGCCGACCGCTGCTGCAGGCATCGTTGCGCGACGTCTTCGCAGTGACCAATCAGAAGCCGGTGTCCGATAGCGCCGCCGTGTTCGGCCAGGTGAACTGGCATCTGACCGAGCGAGCCAGCGTGACGATCGGTCTGCGTCAGACCTGGGAATACAAGACCAACGTGGTCTATCGTCGCACGACGCTGCTCGATGGCTCGGCGCTGGTGTCGACCGGCAATGCGACCGCCGACGCGATCCGCTCGGCGCAGACGGGCGCCAACTACGGAACGATCGAAGGTACGCGCATCAAGGATGACTCGATCGCCTGGCTCATCAATCCCAGCTTCCAGTTGAGCGACGACGTGTTGTTGTATGCCTCGGCGAGTGCCGGCGAGAAATCCGGCGCGGTGGCGTTCGACAACAACGGCGGCATTGCGAACGTCGAGCCGGAGAAGTCGCTGAACTTCGAAACCGGCGTGAAGAGCCAATTCTTCGACGATCTGCTGACGCTGAACGTGAATGTCTACTACACCCGTGTGCGTGACTATCAGAACGTCACGAGCGAGCCGGATCCGACATCGCCCACCGGTTTCAGCTCCCGGCTCGGAAACATTCCGGAGATCCGGGCGGTCGGCACGGAGTTCGATGCGGCCTTTCGCGTGAGCGAGAACCTGCAGATCACAGCGGGCGGTGCGTACAACGAGGCGGAATACACAGACTGGTCGACCGCCACGTGCCCGCGCTCGTTCCCGTCATCGGTCGCGGTTTGCAACAACACCGGCCGGCAGATCGTCGGCGCGCCGCGCTGGACCGGCATTTTTGGCTTCGATTACCAGTTGCCGCTGGCGTCGGGCTTCGGTGCGCATTTCTTCGGCAACCATGTCTATCGCTCCAAGCACAACCTGGAGCAGTTGCTGTCGCCGTACGGCGAGCAGTCCGGCTACTCGCTCACGGATTTGGGCGCCGGCATCACGCACGAGACGGATTCGGCGAAGTACGAACTGAGCATCGTCGCGAAGAATGCGTTCGATACCAAGTACACGACCAGCGTCAACGACTTCAGCAACAGCGCACCGGTGGGCTACGACGGCATCGGCCCGCGTCGCTACGTCGGCGTGATCCTGCGCTCCAGCTTCTGATCGAACAGGGAACTCACATGAACAAGATTCGCTCCTGGCCGCTCGCCGGTTTATTGATTGCGCTCGGCGCACAAGCCGATGGACTGGTGACGCCCGCCATCGAAGGTGTCGTCGCGGGCGGCACACCAATCGTGCTCATCAAGGAAGGCTTCAAAGGCACGGAAGGGCCGATTGCGCTGCCTGACGGCTCGGTGGCGTTCACGGAAGGGCAGATCAATCAAATCACTCGCATCGCGCCTGACAACAGCATCTCGCCGTATCTGGAGAACTCCGGCGGTGCAAACGGCCTGGCGTTCAATGCCGCCGGTGAGCTCATCGCGGTTCAAACGACGAAGCCCGGCATCGCGGTGTTGGCGCCGGCGGCAAAGCAGCGAGTGCTCGTCGATCAATACGAGGGCAAGCCATTGAACCGTCCGAACGATCTGGTCGTCGACCAGCGCGGTGGCGTGTACTTCACCGATCCGGGTGCGCGCCCGGAACCGGGGCAGCCAGCGCCTCAAACGGCCGTTTATTACTTGCCACCCAAGGGCGCGCTCAAACGGCTTGCAACGGATGTCGGACGTCCCAATGGCATTCAGCTCAGCCCGGATGAGAAGACGCTCTACGTTGCCAACACCTTCGGGGATCACATCCTGGCCTATGACATCCAGAACGATGGCTCGGTCGGCAGGCGTCGAAACTTTGCCAAGCTCGACGGTGTGACTCAGACGGAAACCGGCGTCACGAGTGGCGCCGACGGTCTGGCAGTCGATGCGAAGGGACGCTTGTATGTGGCGTCTGCGGCCGGTGTGCAGGTGTTCGATTCAAAGGGTGCGGCGCTCGGCACGATTCCATTGCCGAAGGCTCCGCAGAATCTCGCCTTCGCAGGCGAAGGCAAGAAGACGCTCTATATCGTGGGTCGGGGCGCGGCTTATAAGATCGCCGTGCTCACCCCCGGCTTTGCCGGCCGGGTGAAGTAGTCGCACTGGCAAGAACGTCAAGCTCAGAAGTTGAGCTGCAATTGCAGGCGCAATGCGTCGGCCTCGAAACGTCGATAGTCGATGCGACCGGCCCGGTTGCCGGTCACCAGGTTGGTGCGGTTCATGCGATGGTAGACGGCCGCCAGTTCCAGGGGCGCCGCGATCTGCCACTCCACGCCGATCTCGAGATCGTTCACTTCGTTGAGCGGCGCGTTGTTCTCGGCCTTGCTGGCGCCGCCGAAATACTGCCATTTGACGAATGGCAGGAAGGTGCCGAAGCGATGGTCGAGCTTGTACATCGCCTGCACATAGCCGCCCTCGAGATCCTGTTCCACGATGCTATTGGTCGCGACGTCGAGCCCCGGCGTGGTGCCCCAGTTCCATTCGGCCTGTATGCCAAAGGGCTGCGGATACCAGATGGCGCTCACACCCACGCGCTCATCGTCGTAGCCGAATCTGAATTCATCGGCAATGGTTGGTGTGAGGCTCACGTCATCGGGCGCCCGGTAAGCCGCGGTGCTGGGAACGTATTCGCCGCTGTAGGCCTGTACGCCGGCTTCGAAGAACTGTCCGCCAGCGAACTTCCATGGATAGCTCACACGGGCGACGACGTGTTGATTGTCGTTGCGGTCACCGCGGTTTGCGCCCTGACCGTTGTACAGGCCCACGCCGAACATCCCGTAATTGCCACTGTGCTTGAGGCCGCGTTTGTTGATCTCATCGAAGCGGGCCTGCACACCTTTCGGTGTGAAGTAATAGAAGATGCCGAGATCGCGTTCGTCGCGCACCGCGCTGTTGAGCGCATCGGCGCGATCCAACGCCAGGCGGTTGGAACTCGATTGCAGATTCTCCCAACCGAAAGGCACTTTGGACTGACCGACGCGCAGCCGATGCACTCGGTCGGTGGTCAGATAAACATCTCCATAGGCATCACGCATCTGCGCGACATTGCCGGTGGTGCCGGCGCTGCTGGCGAAGTCGGGCTGGATGTAGAAGGACAGCCTGTCGCCGACATCGCCCTGGAAAACCAGGCGCGCGCGCCGAATCAGATAGTTCTTGTCGGCATCGCCGAGGGAATTCTGATCGCCGACCGAGCGGTCGGACCAAAGGTTGATGCCTTCGTCGCCGCCGAGCATCTCGGTGTAGCGGGTTTGCAGATAGCCGCGAATCTGAAAGCGGTCGTTGAAGGGACTCCGTGAAGAATCCGAGTTGCGTTCCTCGAGGGCGGCAACCTTTTGCTCGTTGCGTTCGAGCCTCTGTTCGAGCGGCTCGGCGGGCGCGTCGTTACCAGGCGCCTGCGCGGTCGCATCGGCTTCAGGCTCATCCACCGGCCGGAATTTTCCCAGCGGGACCCGCTTGGGGCCGGGCTCCGCATAGATCTGCTTGGTCTCGGTATCCATGAAGAGTTCCAGGCTCTCGGCGAAGCTCGACGGCGCAAAGGCGGCTGCGGCAATCGCGAGGGCGCGGGAGAACGGAGCCAATGTGTTCATCGATGCCTTCTATCAATCGCGGTGTGCACGCTCATTCTATGAAGGATTTGTTGCTCGATTGTTACGGTCTCAGGAAAGATTGCAGTGGCATGACAGGGGCCGTTCTCGAAGCACCGCTTGCGCGAGCGAGGCGCCAACAATCCAGTTCGAGCGATTCAAGCCCGTAACAGCCCTTGAGCCTTCGAGTTACGCGGCGGTCACAAGATCACGGCAAGGAAGGCGGCGGTCACTTTTCGCCGTGCTCCCGGTCGTGGCCAGGTTAGAAAGCGATCACATACGGTTCCATGCAATTCAAATAACGACACGGCATTTCGCCGCATGAGCGCGCGTCGCTAGATTGCGCCGCCTGTAGGTCTTTCGAGGAAGAATTGCCATCATGCGTCGCGTCCCTGCTGCGGCCTTTGTTTCTTTGTTGAGCCTTGGATCGATGTCGACCTTGCACGCACAGGATGTGGACGCAAATGGAGCAGGCACGGACGCCGGTGTAATCGACAGCATCGTGGTACTCGGCACTGCCCGTGAGAACACGACGGCTCTGACCAGCACGGCGCCCGTCGATGTCATCACGCCCGAACAGTTGCGACAGACCGGTGCGGTGACGGTCAATCAGGCGCTCTCGAAGCTGCATCCTTCTTTCAATTTCCCGCAGGGCCAGAACGCGGTGAAGGGGCAGGGCGTGCGCTCGGCGTCGCTGCGCGGCGTGGGGCCTGCGTACACACTGGTGCTCGTCAACGGCAAGCGTCGTCATCTGTCAGCTCAGCTCTCCGGCACGGATCCCTGGCCGGCGGCGCAGGTCGTCGACATCAACACCGTTCCGGTCAACGCGATCGAGCGTGTCGAAGTCCTGCGGGACGGTGCAGCCGCTCAGTACGGCTCCGACGCGATCGCCGGCGTCATCAACGTCGTGCTTCGCAAAGACTCGCAGGGCGCGGAGCTTGGCGGTCGCTACGGCGGATACAGCGATGGCGGCGGCGAAACGCATCAGCTGCTCGGCAATATCGCCACATCGCTCGGTGAAGACGGCTTCGTCAATGTCAGCATCGATCGCTTGAAGAACGACAACGTCGATCGCAGCGAGGCGGACTGGCGTCAGCTGTTCCCGAACGGCGATCCTCGCAATGAAACATTCAATAAGAAGTATGGCCAGTGGGGCCAATCCACGCGCGATAACTGGACCGCGCTGATCAATGCCGAGCTCGGCCTGAGCGACAGCGTGCGTGCCTATGGCTGGGCCAACTATGCCGACAAATCGGCGCTGAATTACGTCAATCCCGAGCGCATTGTCAAAGCGAACACGCGCGTCGCGAGCGCAACCGAGCCGACTCGCGTGTCCGAAACCGCGGTGATTCCGGTGTATCCGAATGGTTATCAACCGTTCATGACTTACGACGCCGAGGACGTCGCAGCCGTCGCTGGCGTGCGCTATGAGGGCGCGGCGCTCGGCGATCTCGATTTCGCGGTCTCGTTCGGCCAGAACGAGACGGGCCGCACCACCGAGAACACCATCAATCCGAGTTACGGTCCGGACAGCCCGACCAGGTTCTATCTCGGCTCGTGGAAGAGCCGCACGACCAGCGTGACCTTGGATTACACCAAGGATCTGAACATTCCGGGCCTACAGTCTTCGGTCGTGTCCTCGGGCGTGTTGTATCGACACGAGTACTGGGGTGTCGCGGATTTCGGCGATGCGGCCGGCTACACCAGCGGTCCGCTTGCGGGTCGCACGATCGCCTCGCTGTATGGCCCGGGCGGAATCTATAACCAGTACGCGTCGCTATTTCCGGGCGTGAACTTCGCGACCGACACCTCGGTGGTCGGGGCGACGGGCTCGTCGACCTCGGGCATCAATCCCATCGACGCAGGCTCGGTGACGCGCGACGTTTACGGCGGCTACGCCGGCCTCGACTTCACTGTGTTCGACAAGCTCGATCTGGGTTTGACGGCGCGCTTCGAGGACTATTCCGACTTCGGCAGCACGACCAACTATCGACTGACCGGCCGCTACGAGTTCATTCCAGCCGTGGCGTTGCGCGGCACGCTCAGCAGCGGCTTCCATGCGCCGAGCCTCGCGCAGCTGGGCAATCAGTCCACGGGTTACACGAGCACGTTCACCAACAACGGTACGAGCATTCTCACGCCGGGCCGCACGCGTTTGTTCCGTTCGGATGACGTGCAAGCCGCGGGCTTCGGCGCCAAGCCGCTCGATCCAGAAGAGTCGACGACGATCTCGCTGGGCCTGGTGCTGCGTCCGACGAGCACCAGCTCGGTAACCGTCGATGCTTATCAGCTCGACGTAGACGATGTCATCACGATCACGGACACCATCCAAGGCGCGACTGTCACGTCCGCGTTCAATGCGATTGGCCTGAATGGCTACACGCAGGCTACGTACTACTTGAACGCCTGGGATACGCGCACTCGCGGCGTCGATCTCGTGGGCCGGCAACAAATCAACTTCTCGGCCGGCACGCTCGACCTCACCGCGGCGGCAAGCTTCCTCGACACCGAAGTCGAAAGCGTGCATCGCTCCGTCAACGTAGGTGGAACGGACATTATCGTGATTGGCAACTCGCGTATCCGCGACGCCGAGACTGGCGTGCCGAAGAGCAAATACATCCTCAATGGCCGTTACAGCCAGGGCCCATGGTCGCTCGAGCTGACGGGGACGTACTACGACAGCTACACGTACAACGTCGGCAATGTACCGGGCCTCGCGACTCCGAACGGCAACATCGACCAGGAATTCTCGCCCGAGACGTATGTGGATGTGGGCTGCGATTACGAACTGCTGCAGGGGTTGCGCTTGAACCTGCTGGTGCAGAACGTGTTCAACAAGTACCCGGAGAAGTACGTCGACGGCAACCGCTCGAGCGGCATCAATCCGTACTCGTTCATTGCGCCCAACGGCGCGTCCGGCCGCTTCATCCAGGGCGGCGTGACCTTCACATTCTGATCGAAGCAGTATGAAAAACGCCAAAACGTTCTTATCCGTGCTCACTGCCGCTTATCTGCTGGCGGGATCGAGCCAGGTCGCCGCGCATCATGCCTTCGCGGCGGAGTTCGATGCCGACAAGCCGATCGACTTGAAAGGCAAGGTCACGAAGATCAAGTGGGTCAATCCGCATAGCTGGTTGTACTTCGATGTGACCGATGCGAAAGGCGCCGTGACCAACTGGGGTGTGGAGTTCGGCGCGCCGAATCAGCTGGCGAAGATCGGTTTGAAGAAGGCCGATGTCGCACCGGGCACCGAAGTTCACATCCGCGGGTATCTCGCGAAGAACGGCGGGCCATACGGCTATTCGGTCATCGTCAGGCTGCCGGATGGACGTGAGTTCCAGACCGGCGGCGCTCAAGACGCGCCGTCCGCGCGCACGGCGAGCGTGACTCGGTGAGAGCCACGATGACATCAACAAGTAAAGCGCGCCTAGCGGCGGTACTGATGGGTGGGTTGTTGGCCGCATCGTTGGCAACGGCCGCACCGAAGATTCCGCGACTGAAGAGCGGCAAGCCAGACTTCTCGGGCATTTGGGAAACGACCAGTGCGGCCGAATACGATCTGGAGCCGCACTCCGGTCGCGCCGACGCTCCGCCGAGCGCCGGCGTGATTGACGGAAAATACATTCCATACCTGCCCGCGGCCCTGGAGCAGAAGAAGAAAAACTTCGCCGCTCGCGGCGTCGAGGATCCGCGTTTGAAATGCTGGACGCTCGGCACGCCGCGCGGCATCTACTATCGCGAGCCGTTCCAGATCTTCCAGCGCGATCGCGATCTGACGCTGCTGTTCCAGTTCGGCCACTCGGTGCGGACCATTCACACCAATGGCACGTTGCATCCCGAGGTCACGGACAACGAATTTTATCTCGGCGATTCGCGCGGTCATTGGGAAGGCGACACGCTGGTCGTCGACGTGACCGACTTCAACACCGAAACCTGGCTGGACCGAGCCGGCAACTTCCATGGCCCGAAGCTGCATGTGGTCGAGCGTTGGCAGTTTCTCGACGAGAACACGCTCGAGTATCAGGCGACCCTGGAAGACCCCGACGTGTTCTCGCGCCCCTGGAGCTTGACGGTGCTGCTGAACCGGCACCGCGAGAAGGACTTCCAGTTAATCGAGAACTATTGCTTCACGCTCGGCTACGACAAGTTCTACCCGGTGCCGCAGCAGGGCACGACCGAATGATGGCTTACAGCATGAAGACGAATTGGTTGGTACAGATCGCAACGGCGGCGGCGTTGCTCGCTGGGACGCAGGCTCACGCGCAACAGCCGCCGCCGGGTGCGGGCATTCAACGCGAAAAGACCGTGACGCAACTCGAGCCGGGCCGATGGACCGGCAAGCGTCTGGCGGACGGGCAACCGGACGTGCAGGGGCATTGGTCGAACACCATCGCCAATCACAACAACTGGACCGATCCGCAAGGCGGCGTGCCAGGCGATCCGGGACGCAACGGTCCGCCAAAGACGCCGCGTTCCGAGCGAGCGCCCAGTCGTGTGAGCGATCCGGCGGACGGTGAGGTGCCATTCCAACCGTGGGCGCGCGCAGTTCAGCAGGACTTTCTGAAGTACTTCCACAACCCGATCAAGGAAGAGTACATCGAGCCGCTCGCGCGCTGCGCGCCGGCCGGTGTACCGAAGTCGTTCACGTGGCATGGCTATGAGATCCGGCAGTTCCCCGGTTACGTGCTGTTCCTGTTCAACTCCGGTACGCGCGTCATCCATCTGGATGGCAAGCCGCACCTGCCAGAGAACATCAAGCTGTGGAACGCCGACTCGCGCGGCCGCTGGGAAGGCAATACGCTGATCGTCGATGTGACGAACAACAACGCCAAGGCGCGCCTGGCTCGCACCGGCGAGTTCTTCAGTGAGAACGTGCACATCGAAGAGCGTTACATCTTCAACAGCGATGGCACTCGTTACAACTACGTGGCGACGATTACCGATCCGACCGTGTTTACGCGGCCGTGGACGGCGACCATTCCGGCGCGGCGCTTCTCGCTCCAGGACGAGCCCGATGGCTGGCACTACGAAGTGGCGCTCGCCAATCAACCGCCCGGCAAAGAGCCGTTGATCGAGCGCTATGAGCGCATCTGCGTCGAGAACAACGGACCGTTCGGCAACATCGCCGTGCTCGGCGCCAAATAACCCGCTCGGAAAGCTTTCATGTCTACGCTGTATGCATTGGCGGAGCAGATCGAGGCGTCGGCGATTGGCGTGGCCATCGCCGAGTCGCGTTATGCCTATCCCGTCATCGAGGGCATTCACCTCATCGGCTTGTCGATCTCGGTCGGTCTGATCTTTCTCACCGATCTGCGCCTGATGAATCTGTTCATGAAACGAGTGCCGGTGATCGACGTGCTGCGTCATCTGCGTCCGTACGTCATCGGAGGCTTCATCGCGGTGTTTGTCTCCGGCGGTCTGCTGTTTTGGTCCGCGGCGGCGCGAATGCTGGATAGCCCGGCGTTCGTTGCGAAGATGATCTTCATGCTCTTCGCCGGGCTCAATGCGCTGTATTTCGAGCTGGTGATCGCCCAGCGTGCGCCGGTGCAGGAGAGCCATACGGTCCTGCCTTCGAGTGTCGCCTACGCGGGCGTCGCTTCATTCGGGCTATGGACGCTGGTCGTGGTATGCGGCCGCTTGATTCCTTACCTGCCGACCTGGGGCTGACATGACGACGTTTGAAATCCTCTCCTGGCTGCAGGACAGCGCGCTGGCCCACGCGATCAGCAAGACCGATCACCTGGTCGGCGCCGGCCTGCAGATCGTTCATGTCATGGGGCTGGTCGCGCTGCTTGCGTCGCTGGTGCTGATCGGCCTGCACCTGGTCGGCCTGGCGTTCAAACAGCAGCCGTTGACGGATATTGCCAAGGAAGCCACGAAGCTGGTGTGGGTGGGCCTTGCGCTCACCGCACTGAGCGGCACGTTGATGTTCATCGCCACGCCGAAGCTGTATTTCTACAATCCGGCGTTCCGCCTGAAGATGATCCTGTTCTTCGTGGCCGTGCTCGTGCAGCTTGTATTGTTTCGCCAGACCGCGGCGCAGACATCCCCGACGCCGAGATTCGCCCGCGCCAGCGTCGGCATCTCGCTCGCCGCGTGGTTCAGCGTCGCGATGGCGGGACGGATGATCGGGTTTATCTAGGGTCTAAAGGATCGGCAGCTCGAAATAGAACGTCGAGCCGACGCCCACTTCGGTCTCGAAAGCCAGGACCCCGCCGTGATGCTGGATGATCGCGCGGCTGATGTTGAGGCCGAGGCCGGAGCCGCCCTTGCGGTTGGTCGCGGTCCAATTGGCCTGCGCGAACTTCTCGAAGATATCGCGGCGGAACTCTTCGGGAATGCCGTCACCCCGGTCCGTGACGTTGACCCGGATGCTTTGATCCGTGCGGGTGACGTGCACGTCGATGGTGCCGCCCGAAGGTGAGTGTTTGACCGCGTTCGAAATCAGATTCGCCAGCACTTGCATCAACCGATCGGCGTCGGCGTGCAGGAAGGCGCGGGGCAGGTCCGAGCGCACCTCGATCTTGACGTGATAC
Organism: Steroidobacter agaridevorans; assembly: GCF_009932555.1. GTDB lineage: Bacteria > Pseudomonadota > Gammaproteobacteria > Steroidobacterales > Steroidobacteraceae > Steroidobacter > Steroidobacter agaridevorans. Next base: position 381,139 of record NZ_BLJO01000002.1, on the reverse strand, counting down.
TGATCGGCGTAGGGCCTGAGCTCCACGGCAGCCTGTGTCACCAGCTGATTCAGATCGATGTCGGTGCGACGATAGGCGAAGGCGCCCGACTCGATCTTTTCGATATCCAGAATGTCATTCACCAGGCGATGCAATCGATCGGCATTGCGATCGGCGAGGGCGGTCAACGCCTGAGCCTTGGGCGGCAATTCACCTGCAGCGCCGGCCGCAAGAATTCCCAGCGCGCCACGCAGCGCCGTCACCGGCGTGCGCAGCTCATGACTCACCATCGTCAGGAACTCGGCCTTGCCGCGCTCGATATTCTTGCGTTCGGTGATGTCCTGGATCTGCGAAATAAAATACAGCGGTCGCAACTTGTCCCACACGAGCGATACGCTCAACAGCGCCCACACGGCGTGGCCCGTCCGGTGCAGGTAACGCTTCTCCATTTGATAAGTGCGAATCTCGCGAGCCAGCATCCGCCGCACCAGCAGCAAGTCGGACTCCAGATCCTCGGGGTGCGTGATGGCTTGGAACGTAGTGCGAGTCAACTCATCGGCCGCGTAACCCAGCATGTCACACAAGGATTGATTCACACGCAGCCACTCGCCTTCGGGCGACACGAGCGCGATGCCGATGGGCGCGTTCTCATACGCTTCTCGAAACAGCGCTTCGCTGCGAGTCAAGGCTTGCATCGCTCCGCGCAGCGCGGCCGACGTGCGACGTTCTTCCATCAACGCCATGACCTGGCGTGACAAAGCGAGCAGGGCGTCCTTCTGATCGGGCGGGAGGTGTCGCGGCTCGCGATCGATGACGCACAATGCGCCGAGCGCATGACCGTCCGCGGACACAAGCGGCGCGCCTGCATAAAAGCGAATGTGTGGAGCGCCGGTGACCAATGGATTTGCAGAGAATCGATGGTCGAGCCGCGCATCGGCCACCGTGAAAACGTTGTCCGGCTCCAGGATGACATGCGCGCAGATCGCCAGGTCCCTCGGGGTCTCCGTGCCCTCCAACCCGATCTTGGATTTGAACCACTGCCGGTCTTCGTTGATCAGCGAGATCAACGCCATGGGCGTGCGACAGATCTGGGAGGCGAGCAGGGCGATGTCGTCGTAGCGCGCCTCCTGGCCACTGTCCATGATGTCGTAGGCCTGCAAGGCCAGCAGGCGAGACGCCTCGTTCGACGGAATCGGGGCACGCGCAGCGCCCGCCTCGGCAACGGCCACAGCGGAGGATTCGAGGCCGGTCGAGAGGGGACTTTCAGAAGACATGCTAGCTCTTCGGCCGTGGCAGCCGTGCCATGAGGGTCCAGACCTGCATGCATTGCTGAACTGAGAGGCCGTTCACCTCAAGTGAGGGATTGCCGAAGCGGCCTGAGTGATGCGGTTCACGCCGGGCTGAAAGGCTATATTGACGACATCAATAGAAACTCGATCGGGGAGCGGAACGCCTTGTTATACGGAGCCATCGAGGGCGGCGGAACCAAGTTCGTGTGCGCGGTCGGCACATCGTCGCAAGACGTGCTCGAGAGCGTGGTGCTGCCGACGGCGAGCGCGCCATCGACCCTGGCCGCGTGCGTGGAGTTTTTCAGCACAGCGGAACAGAAATTCGGGCCGATCGCGGCATTCGGCTTCGGCTGCTTCGGGCCCATCGATCTGCGTGCTCATGAGCCCAGTCATGGACGGATGCTGGCGACGCCGAAGGCCGGTTGGTCCGGTGTCGATCTGTTGAAGCCGCTGCAGTCGCGTTTCAATGCGCCCGTGTCGATCGATACGGACGTGTCAACCGCTGCATTGGCGGAGTGGCAGCTCGGGGCGGGACGTGGCTTGGGCTCGATTGCCTACGTCACCGTCGGCACCGGTATCGGCGGCGGCGTGGCGCCTCACGATCTGGGAATGCGTCGACTGATGCACGCCGAGATGGGGCATATTTTTGTGCGTCGAGACGCGCGAGAACAGGATTTTCCCGGCGTGTGTCCGTTTCATGGCGATTGTCTGGAAGGACTGGCGAGCGGCCCTGCGATCCAGGCGCGTTGGCGCAGCCAGCTCGATGCCCTGCCGCCTCACCACGAAGCGTGGTCCATCATCGGCGGCTATCTCGGACAACTGGTCGCCACGATTGCGCTGATGGTCTCCGTCGAGCGCGTTGTTTTCGGCGGCGGCGTGATGGCCAATGGCCTGCTACTTCCTCACATCCGGGCCGCGGCGGCGACTGCGCTCAAGGACTATCTCGAGCCGTTGAGTCAGCCCGGCGCCATCGATTCGTACATCTGCGGCCCACAGCTGGGAACGCGAGCCGGGATTGCCGGTGCGTTCCTGCTGGCCGAGCGAGCGCTTGCGTCGGCTGGTTGAGATCAACCGTTACCGGGCGGCACGTCGAACTGATACGCCGTGCGTTGCGCCGATGGGCGCGCCGCGAAGGATTTCCTGAAGGCTTCGAGATTCGAGTACTGCTCGACCGGCAGGGTCGGGCGAAAGTGCAGATGCTCGATCATGCAGAACAGGGAAGCCTCGAACATGCTCAACTGGCGCGAGGCAGGCAGCGCATTCAGCGCGTCCGACACGTGAGCATCCAGCCACGCCAGCGCGCCCGCATAGCCGAGGCGTGCCTTCTCGAAATAAAGGTTGTCTCCCGGCAGCTTGGCGATCGCGGTACCGAACACGATCTGCACCTGCGTGGTCATGCAATGCCAGACCAGTTCCTGGGCATTGCGCGAAACATTGCCGCGAAGTTGCTCCGGCCACACGATTGCGACTGATTTATGCGCGCGCTCGGCCATTGCACGGCAAATATTCTCAGTGCCGAACACGACCTCGTCGCCGACGCGCAGGATGGGCAGCTTCAGCGCGGGGTTGTTCGCATAGATCGTCGAGTCCTGCGCCGTCATGTCGTAGATCGGCACGACTTCGTACGACAAGCCGAGCTCCTCGGCGAAGAGGCGAGTGATGCGCGTGAAATGCGAGCTGCGTCGCCCGACGATTTGCAATGAGGTCATGTGAGTTCCGTGAACGGCTTCAACAACAAACTAACCCTACGACGGCCGCGATAGAAGAATCAATTACCGCAGCGGACGTGCAGCACAGTCGCACCGCGCTACTCAGGGCGATGTCTTATAGGCACCAGGGTGACCTGCCCGAAGGACATTCAGGGATTCTCCGCGCTTCATCCAACGCGCTTCCCGGCCGATACGTACCGTGGAGCCGAAGGACTATACGATGGACCTGGATCAAAAACTTTCGATGGGCGAGCTGCGAGTGGATGGCGAGATGACCATCTATCGCGCCAATGAAGTGGCGCAGACTTTGTTCGCCTCGGTGCGTGCGCATGCTGGCGATGTGAAGCTCGATCTGTCGGACGTGTCCGAGTTCGACACCGCCGGCTTGCAGCTGGTGTTGATGGCTCGCCGCATCGTGGAGGCGAACGGTCATCGTCTCGACCTGGTGCGGCCAAGCCAGTGCGTGGCCGAGGTGCTCGATCTCTGCAACGTCGCCCTGACGACCGACCCGACGCAGGCCGCAGCATGACCGACTCCGCACTGCCTACTTTCATCGCGGAAAGCCGCGAGTTGCTGCGCGAAATGGAAGCGGCCTTGCTCGAATGCGAGCAGGGGGAGACCGGCGCCGAAGCCGTCAACTCCATCTTCCGTGCGGCCCACACGATCAAAGGCTCGTCCGGCCTGTTCGGCCTGGACGGCATCGTCGCCTTCACTCATGTGGTCGAAAGCGTGTTGGATCGGGTACGCGCCAACACGCTGCAGATGGACCGCACGCTCGCTGCGATCCTGCTCGAATGCCGCGACCACATCGAACACCTGGTGAACGCCGTCGCCGACGGCAAATCCGACGACATCCAGCTCGCCACCAAGGGCGAGGGCTTGCTACAGAGGTTGACTGCGCGCGCAGGCGGAGTTGGCTCAGCAATGACGCATACAATTGCCACGACTCCGGTTGCGCCGGCCGCAGGCCGCGAGCACTGGCAGATCAATGTGCAGTTTCATACCGAGGTCCTGCGTAATGGCATGGACCCGCTGTCGTTCATCCGTTATCTCGGCACGCTCGGCGACATTGTCGCGCTGAAGTCGTTGACCGAGCGTCTGCCGGCCGTGGAAGAGTTCGATGCCGAGGCCTGCTATCTGGGCTTCGAGATCGAGCTGGCCAGCAGCGAGAGTCAAGAGCGCATCGAAGCGGCGTTCGAGTTCGTGCGCGAGGACTGCACTCTGCAGGTTCGTCCGCAAGCGCCGGCCGCCCAAGAAGTCGCAGCCGAGAAGCGCGAGGTCGACGCCAAAGAGAGCAAAGCCAGCAAGAGCAGCGACAGCCGCTCGCTGCGTGTCGATGGCGACAAGCTCGACAAGCTCATCGACCTGATCGGCGAGCTGGTGACGGCTGGAGCCACGACCACGATTACCGCTCGTAAAGCGGGACTTTCCGAATTGAATGAATCGACGCTGCGCCTCGCGCGCCTCGTCGAAGAAGTACGCGACCAGGCGCTCAAGCTGCGCATGGTGCAGATCGGCCCGACGTTCTCGCGCTTCCAGCGCATCGTGCGCGACGTGGCGCGTGAGATCGGCAAGGAGATCCGGCTCGAGATCGGCGGCGCCGAGACCGAGCTCGACAAGACCTTGATCGAGAGCATCACCGATCCGCTGACGCACCTGGTGCGCAATGCCATCGATCACGGCATTGAAACTGCCGAGGTCCGTCGGGCGCGGGGCAAGAACGTCGAAGGCGTGGTGCGCTTGGATGCGTATCACGACTCCGGCTCGGTCGTCATCGAAGTCGCCGACGACGGCGGCGGCTTGAAGCGTGAGCGCATCGTCGCCAAGGCGATCGAGCGCGGCCTGATCGCCGATGGCAGCTCGCTGACCGACAGCGAAGCGTTTGCGCTGATTTTCGAGCCGGGCTTCTCGACGGCGGAGCAGGTGACAAACCTGTCCGGCCGTGGCGTCGGCATGGACGTGGTCAAGCGCAACGTCAATGCGCTGCGCGGCACGGTCGAACTGGACAGCAAGGAAGGCGAGGGCACCACGGTGCGCATTCGCCTGCCGCTGACGCTCGCCATCATCGATGGCTTCCTGGTCGGCGTGGGCAACTCCTCCTTCGTGATTCCGTTGGAACTGGTCGAAGAGTGCGTCGAGCTCGGCGATGAGCATCGCTCGCCCGACGGCGACCAGCGTTACATCAATCTGCGCGGAGCGGTGCTGCCGTTCGTGCGACTGCGTGAAATGTTCTCCCTCCGATCATCTGCCTCGCGCCGCGAGAGCATCGTGGTGATCCGCTGCGCCGGCCAGCGCATCGGCATCGTCGTCGATGACCTGCTCGGCGAGATGCAGGCGGTGATCAAGCCCCTGTCACGGCTATTCAGCCGCATTCGGGGCATCGGCGGTTCGACCATCCTCGGGACGGGCCAGCTGGCGTTGATATTGGACGTGACCAGCCTACTCGATCTGTGTTTGAACACACGTCAGGCCCACACTGCGCCTCGCCGCGCACTCATGGACTGAATCCCGGAGAGATTTCATGTTTCGCAATCTGAAGATAGGCATTCGCCTGGGACTGAGCTTCGCGCTCATCCTGGTGCTGCTCGGCGTAGTCACGTACGTCGGCATCGACGGCTTCAAGCTGATGAAAGTCAGCACCGACGACATCGTCACGAACAGGGTTCCAAAGATGGAGCTCGCGTTGGAACTGCAGAGAAACGCCGAGTCGCTCGGCTTGATCGCTCGAGATCAATTGATGGCCAGCGATGCCAAGCAGCTCGACAAGGCCGTGCAGCAGATGCTGGCCGTGCGTGATCGCAATAACAAAGTTCTCGAGACGCTGACCGCGACGGTGACCTCCGAGCGCGGCAAGGAGAAGCTCGGCGAAGTGATGCGCGTGCGCCACGACTACTCGAAGGCGCAGGACACATTGGTCGAGCTGTTGCAGGCGGGCAAGAAAGAAGAAGCCATGCATTGGCTGCGCGGCGAACAGCGCGAAGCTCGCGAAGCGATGAAGGCCGTTACCGATGCCTATTTCGATCACGAGAAAGCCTCGGTGAGCGAAGCCGGCAAGGCGGCGGAACAGACGTATCTCGACGCCAGCAAGATGATGCTGACCGGGGCGGGCATCGCCGCTGTCCTGGCGCTCATCGCCGGTGTGTGGGTGACGTTGTCGATCACGCGTCCCATCAGCCTGGCAGCCTCGGTTGCGAACCGTATGGCCGAAGGCGACCTGACGGCGCGCGTCACCGCAAATTCGCGTGACGAAGCCGGCATGCTGTTGCACGCGATCAGCACGATGACCGAGAAGCTGTCGCAAGTCGTCGGCGAAGTGCGCTCCTCGGCGGATACCTTGACCAGCGCCTCGGAAGAAATGTCCGCGACAGCGCAGTCCTTGTCGCAGGCGTCCACCGAGCAGGCCGCCAGTGTCGAGGAGACCTCGGCGTCGGTCGAGCAGATGACGGCGTCGATCAGCCAGAACACCGACAACGCCAAGGTCACCGATCAGATGGCGAGCAAGGCCGCGTCCGAAGCCGCCGAAGGCGGTCAGGCCGTGCGTCAGACGGTCGAGGCGATGAAGCAGATCGCGCAGAAGATCTCGATCATCGACGACATCGCTTATCAAACGAACCTGCTGGCGTTGAACGCGGCGATCGAAGCGGCGCGCGCCGGCGAGCATGGCAAAGGCTTCGCGGTCGTTGCCGCTGAAGTGCGCAAGCTCGCGGAACGTTCGCAAGTCGCCGCGCAAGAGATCGGCGAAGTCGCCGGCTCGTCGGTCGAGCTCGCGGAACGCGCCGGCAAGCTGCTCGATGAAATGGTTCCCGCGATTCGCAAGACCTCCGAGCTGGTGCAGGAAATCACTGCGGCGAGCCAGGAGCAGTCCTCGGGCGTTGGCCAGATCAATACCGCGATGACGCAGTTGTCGCAGCTGACGCAGCAGAACGCGTCGTCGAGCGAAGAGCTGGCCGCGACCGCCGAGGAGATGAGCAGCCAGGCGCAACAGCTGCAGGCTGCGATCTCGTTCTTCAGGGTCGAAGGCTCGAGCTCGAACACGCCGAGCAAGCCTGCGGTGAAAGCTGCGGTGCGCCCGAACCGCATGCCGTCGAGCTGGGCGACCAAACAGCCCGCGGAAATGCCAGCCGCCGCCGTCGTTGCGATGACTGCGCATGCTCATGGCAATGGCAAGGCGAACGGCAACGGCCACGATCACAGCATGCCGCTGGATCAGTTCGTGCGCTTCTAGGAGCAGACGATGAACAAAACTGCTGAAACTATCGAAGACGCCGAACGTCGGCACGACCAGAACCAATATCTGACCTTTGTGCTCGGGCGCGAGACCTTCGCGCTCGGCATTCTGTCGATCAAGGAGATCCTGGAGTACTCGCCGCCCACCGAGATTCCGATGATGCCGGCCTTCATCCGGGGCGTCGTCAATCTGCGTGGCGCAGCGGTGCCGGTCGTCGATCTGTGCGCGCGCTTCGGCCGGCCGAGCGCGGCCGTGACCAAGAAGACCTGCATCGTGATCGTCGAGACTCGCGTCGAGGACGAAAGTCACGTCATCGGCGTGGTCGTCGATGCCGTGAACGAAGTGCTCGAAATTCCGGGCAGTGAGATCGAGCCGGCGCCGAGCTTCGGCGCTTCGATCCGCGCCGACTTCATCGAAGGCATGGGCAAGGTGCGCGGCAAGTTCGTGATGATCCTCGACGTGGATCGCGTGCTGTGTGTCGAAGAGATGGAGATGCTGACACAAGCCGCCGCCTCGGCCGATGTCGTGCAGCCAGCCGCATAGGACTTCAGATCGTGCAAAACGTTGTGAAATTGTTCAGCCGGGCGCGAGTTGCGCCACCGGCGCAGACCGAGGTCAACGCCGCGGACGCAGTCTGCATCCAGGCGCTGCCGATCTGGAGCAAACAGGTCGAGACGGCGCGTGTGCAGACCGAAGAGGCCATCGTGGCGCTCACCGCGCGCTTTGCCGGCATCGTCAATCGTCTGGATCTGGCGCTCGATGCTTCCCAGCACAATTCCGGCAGTGCCGATCTGGCAGGGGCGCTGGACGAGGGCAAGCGGGAGCTGGCGCAAGTGATGAGCGCTTTGAATGAGATCCATCGCAGCCGCTCGACGCTGGCGGAACAAATCCGCTCCCTGGCCGCGCACAGCAGCGAGCTGGCGAAGATGGCGAGCGAGGTCGAGCAGATCGCGTTCCAGACCAACATGCTGGCGTTGAATGCCGCTATCGAAGCGGCGCACGTGGGCGAGGCCGGTCGCGGCTTCGCGGTCGTGGCTCACGAAGTCCGTAACCTCGCCACTGCCTCTCGCGAGACCGGCAAAGGCATCACGCAGAAGATCGCGCTGGTCAATCAATCGCTCGAGCAGATCATCGAGACCAACGAGACCGTGTCGGCGCGCGAAGGCGAGGCGCTGCGCGACTCGGGCAATCGCATTCAGGGCGTGCTCGGCAACTTCAGCGACATGAGCGAAGGCCTGGCTCGTTCCACCGAGGATCTGCGCCGCGAGAGCGGCATCATCAAGGGCGAGATCGAGGAGTCGATGGTGCAGCTGCAGTTCCAGGACCGCGTGGGCCAGATCATGGCGCAGGTGGTCGGCAGCATGAACGACCTCGACGATCGCGCCAGTGCCGTGGCGCGTGGCGAGCAGCAGCAGATCGATACACAGGCCTACATGGCGCAGATGGTCAGCTCATACACCACCGACGAGCAGCGCCGGAATCACCAGGCAACGGCGGGCAGCGTGCCCGCGCCGACCCTCAAGGTGCAGGGCGGGTCGGACATTGAATTCTTTTGAACGGAGTAAAGGTAATGGCTAAGCGAATCCTGATCGTCGACGACTCCGCCTCGGTGCGGCAGGTGTCGAACATCGCGCTGACGCGCGCGGGCTATGAGGTCATCGAGGCCACCGACGGCCAGGACGGGCTCGCCAAGCTCGCCGGCAAGATCAACCTGATCATCAGCGACGTGAACATGCCGCGCATGGACGGCATCGCGTTCCTCAAGGCCGTCAAGGCGCACCCCAATTACAAATTCACGCCGGTGATCATGCTGACCACCGAAGCCGGCGAAGACAAAAAGAACGAAGGCCGCGCCGCCGGCGCGAAGGCGTGGATCGTGAAGCCGTTCCAGCCGCAGACCATGCTGGATGCGGTCGCCAAGCTTTGCCTGGCCTGATTCCCTGACGAAATTAAACGGAGATTGCGATGCTCGAGAACTTGCGGATCGGCCCCCGCCTGATTGCGGCCTTCATGGTGCTGGTGGCGATCAGCATCGTCATCGGCGTGGTGGGTCTGTACGGCGCCGGCAAGATCGACGGCAAAGCCGAGGACATGTACACCAAGGAGCTGATGGGGCTGTCCCATATCAAAGAGGCGAACATTCAGCTGATCGCCATCGGTCGCGCCCGCTCCAACTTCCTGCTCGCGACCACTGAGGACGAGCGCGGCAAGCATCTGCAGTCCATCAAGAACAACTCGGCCGGCGCGCTGGAATCGATCGAAAAGGCCGTACCGCTGTTCGTTTCCGACCGTGCGCAGGTGCTGTTCGCACAGATCGAAAAGAGCTGGAGCGAATACGATGCCGAAATGCAGCGCGCCCTGGCGTTGGCCGCGAAGCAGCCCCTGCAAACCCGCAGTGAAGAGCTGGTCCGCTCGCTCGATCTGGTGCGCCAGCATGCGGATTCGCTCGATGCGATGATGACCGAGCTGACCGATCAGAAACAGGCGCGCGCCAAGCAGGCGCTCGAGGAAACCGGAGCCGTTTATGAAGTCAGTCGCAACTGGATCATCGCGACACTCGTCGGCGGCGTGATCATCGGTGTGATGCTGGCGCTTGTCATCAGCCGCGGCGTGACCCGACCGCTCGGCGTCGCTGTCGCCGCGGCCAATCGTCTCGCGAAGGGCGATTTCTCGGTCGCCATCGAATCGAATGCCAAAGATGAAGTTGGCGATATGCTGCGCGCGATGCGCGACATGGTGTCCGCCGCCGGCGGCAGCATCGAAGATGTGTCGCGTGTGATGCGGGCGATCTCCGAGGGCGATCTGACCAAGACGATCGACAAGCAGTATGAAGGCGTCTTCAACGAAATGAAGGAGTACGCCAACAGCACCGTGCTGAAACTCTCCATGATCATCGGCGAGATCAACACCGCGACCGATGCCATGTCGAGCGCCTCCGAGCAAGTGAGCACGACTGCGCAATCGCTGTCGCAGGCCGCGAGCGAGCAGGCCGCGGGCGTGGAGGAGACCAGCGCCTCCATCGAGCAGATGACCGCGTCGATCGCCCAGAACACCGAGAACGCCAAGGTCACCGACAGCATGGCTCGCAAGTCCGCTGCTGAAGCCAGCGAAGGCGGCGAAGCGGTCAAGGCCACGGTCGCCGCGATGAAGCAGATCGCGCAGAAGATCACGATCATCGATGACATCGCTTATCAAACGAATCTGCTCGCGCTGAACGCGGCGATCGAAGCGGCGCGCGCCGGCGAACATGGCAAGGGCTTCGCGGTCGTGGCTGCCGAAGTGCGCAAGCTTGCCGAGCGCAGCCAGGTTGCCGCTCAGGAGATCGGCACGGTCGCGACCAACAGCGTCGAACTGGCCGAGCGCGCCGGCAAGTTGCTGGACGAAATCGTTCCGAGCATCACCAAGACTTCGGACCTGGTGCAGGAGATCTCAGCCGCTTCGCAGGAGCAGGCGTCGGGCGTGAATCAGATCAATGCGGCGGTGACTCAGCTCAGCCAGACGACGCAGCAGAACGCGACATCTTCCGAAGAGCTGGCGGCGACCGCCGAAGAAATGAGCGGCCAGGCCGAACAGCTGCAGCACACCGTGGCTTTCTTCAAAGTGGAAGGCGCACGCACGGCCAAATCGCGCGCCACCAAGCCGGCAGCCGAAAAGCCTGCCAAAAGGGCCCTGGCGACGGTGGGCAACGTGGCGCTGGCGCCGAGCGACCCCGATCTCGGCAGCTTCGCGAAATTCTGATCTTTATCCCGCATAGCTCACTGTACCGACGATTGCGCCGATGACGATTGCCATCACCGACAAGGAATTCGCGCTCTTCCAGCGTTTCATCTACGACGCGGCCGGCATCACTTTGTCGCCCGCGAAGAAGGCGCTGGTCATGAGCCGTCTTTCCAAACGCCTCGACCTGCGCAAGCTGACGACCTTCGCCGAGTACTTCAAGGTGCTCTCCAGCGGACAGGACGCGCAGGAGGTGCAGACCGCGATCGATCTGCTGACCACCAACGAAACCTATTTCTTCCGCGAGCCGAAACATTTCGATTTGCTACGTGAGCAGGCGGAGTTGGCGCGCGGTCGCGGGCAGCCGTTCAAGGTGTGGAGCGCCGCGTGCTCGACCGGCGAGGAGACGTACAGCATCGCGATGGTGCTGGCAGCGACGCTGCATAGCACGTCGTTCGAAATCCTGGGTTCGGATATCAGCTCGCGCGTGCTCGATCGGGCACGCACGGGCCATTATCCAGCCTCGCGCACCACGCACACGCCGCGAGCGTACTTGCAACAGTTCTGCCTGAAAGGCACCGGTCCGCAGGAAGGCACGGTGCTGGTCGACCGTCCGCTGCGCGATCGAGTGCGGTTCATGCAGGTGAACCTGAATACCACGTTACCCAAGATCGGGCCATTCGACTTCGTGTTCCTGCGCAATGTGATGATCTATTTCAGCGCCGATACCAAGCGGCAGGTCGTGGAGCGGGTCCTGTCGGTGATCAAGCCCGGCGGCTACCTGTTGATCGGCCACTCGGAGACCTTGAACGAGCTGAACACATCGGCCGTGCCGATCGCTCCCTCGATTTATCGCAAGCAAGGATGAGCGCGCGCCCCATGCAAAACGCTCCTTTGCGGCGCGTGCAGGTGATGATCGTCGACGACTCGGCGGTCGTGCGCCAGGCATTGACCGAAGTGCTCAATGCCGATCCGGGCATCGAAGTGCTGTGCGCCGTCGCGGATCCGCTGCTCGCGATGGAACGCATGAAGACCAAGTGGCCGCAGGTCATCGTGCTCGATGTCGAAATGCCGCGCATGGATGGGCTGACCTTCCTGCGCAAAATCATGGCCGAGCGGCCGACGCCGGTGGTCATCTGTTCGACGCTCACCGAAGCGGGCGCCGCCACGACGCTCGAAGCATTGGCGGCGGGCGCGGTAAGCATCGTCACCAAGCCCAAGCTGGGGCTGCGTCGTTTCATCGAAGATGCTTCGGCGGATCTCGCCTCCGCCGTGAAAGCGGCGTCGCATGCCAACGTGAACAGACTGCGAGTGGCCCATCGTACGGAGCCGCAACAGCAGCCCGGCGTCGCGCCGCCGAAGTTCACGGCCGATGCGATCCTGGCGCCCAGCGGCCCCAAGGCCATGCAACAGACCACCGAGCGCATCATTGCGATCGGCACGTCGACCGGCGGCACGCAGGCCTTGGAACAAGTGCTGACTTGCTTGCCGCGCGTCAGTCCCGGCATCGCCATCGTCCAGCACATGCCCGAAAAGTTCACCGCGGCCTTTGCCAGCCGGCTGAACAATCTTTGCCAGATCGAAGTGCGCGAGGCGAAACATGGCGAGCGTCTGTTGCCTGGCCTGGCGCTGATCGCGCCCGGTGGCAAGCACATGATGCTCAAGCGCAGCGGCGCGTACTACTACATGGAAGTCATCGACGGGCCGCTGGTCAACCGGCACCGGCCTTCGGTCGATGTCTTATTTCGCTCGGCCGCCAAGTGCGCCGGCCCCAATGTCCTTGGCGTCATCATGACCGGCATGGGCGATGACGGCGCGCGCGGGCTCAAGGAAATGCGTGACGCCGGCGCGAACACGATCGCGCAGGACGAGGCGAGTTGCGTGGTGTTCGGCATGCCCAAAGAAGCGATCCGCCTGGGCGGCGCGCAACGCGTCCAGTCGCTCGGCGAGCTGCCGCGCTCCATATTGGATTTCGGCGCCGGCAAGCGCATCGAAGGCAAATGATATGAGTCCTCCGCCCGTACCGATCGGCTCGGTGCTGATCGTCGATGACAGCCTCGTGCAGCGTGATCATGCCGTGTCGATCTGTCGCGAGCTCGGCATCGAAAAAATGCATGAGGCGAGCAACGGCCGCGAAGCGCTGGCGCTGTTGACCGCCATCGCACCTCGACCCGAGCTGGTCATCGTCGATCTGGAAATGCCGACGATGGACGGGCCGGAGTTCCTGGTCAAACTGCAGGAGCGGGGATTCGACATCCCGGTGATCGTGGCGTCATCGCGCGAGCGTGCCTTGATCGATACCGTTCGTGAGATGGGCGGGGTGCTCGGGCTGCGAGTGCTCGCTGCAGTTCAGAAGCCCCTGCAAGCCTCGGTCCTGCGACACGCCATTCAGAACGCGACGGCGAGGGAATTGCGGCGAACTTCGCATCGCGCCGAGTTGGCGATCGATGCGACGGCGTTATCGGATGCGCTGGAGCGTAGCGACGTTTACGTCCACTACCAGCCGAAGGCCGATATTCGTACCGGCATCGTGCGCGGTGTGGAGGCCCTCGCGCGTTGGACACATCCGACCTTGGGTCCGATCCCGCCGGACCTGTTCATTCCGTTGGCAGAGCGCAGTCAATTGATTCATCGCCTGACGATCGACGTCATGAATCAGGCGATGTTGCAGAACGCGGCGTGGCGCGCGCGGGGTTTGCATCTGCCGGTCGCGATCAACTTGTCGCCGACGCTGCTCGAGCGCGCCGACCTCGCGTTGGAGATCTCGTCGTTACAACAGTGTCACGGGCTCACGCCCGATCACATCGTGGTCGAGATTACGGAGAGCTCGCTGGTCACTCGCGTCGGCACGGCTCTGAGCGTGCTTGCACAGCTGCGTCTGCGCGGCTTCGGGCTGTCCATCGATGACTACGGCACCGGCTTCTCATCGATGCAACAGCTGGCGCGCATTCCATTCACTGAGTTGAAGATCGATCGCAGCTTCGTGCGGGGCGCCCCGGAGCGCGAGAGTCTGCAGGTGATCCTGCGCTCCGCGATCGATATGGCCAATCGGCTCGGGCTCGTCACGGTCGCGGAGGGCGTCGAGACCCTGCAAGAATGGCGCATGCTCCAGGAATTCGGCTGCACGCTCGGGCAGGGTTGGCTGATTGCCCGACCCATGGCCGGCGACGATTTGATCGGCTGGATGAAACAACATCGCGTGCAGGCCGCGCAGCTGCGCGCCTAGGGTTGCCCCGGGCGTTCGGCTACACTACGCGCCGATTTTCCACCCGGCTCGTGGGCGATGCTCAGTACCTATCAGATCGGACGTCGACGATTGCTTCAGGCAATGATGGCCGCGGCGGTGCCCGCTGGCCTGGCTGCCTGCTCCAATGAAGCGTCGTCGAATGCCCTGGTCGTGGGCGGCCTGCCGGTCACCTGCAATCTGACTTTGCCGGTGGCGTGCGTCGCGCAGGCCAAGTCGGCCGGGGCCGCGGGCGCCGCTTTCCAATACAGCAAGTACAGCGGCTGGCCGGAGATCAAAGAGTCGCTGATGGCCGGGCGCATCCAGGCCGCGTACATGCTGGCGCCGCTGGTCATGGATCTGGCCGACAAGAAAATTCCGGTGAAGATCGTGTCGCTGGGACATCGTTCCGGCGCGGTCATCATGGTGCGCACCGATTCGCCGTATCAAAAGTTTCGCCAGCTCGCCGGCAAGCGCATCGCCATTCCCAGCCGGTTCGCGGTCGATTTCCTGTTCCTGCGCAAGATGCTGGCGCAGGAAGGCATGACGCCCGCGGACATCGAGATCATGGAAATGCCGCCGCCCGACATGCCGGCGGCGCTCTATGCAAATGCCGTCGATGCCTATTGCACAGGCGAGCCGTTCGGTGCGGCCGCTCAGAGCGCTGGCTATGCACGGCCGCTGCGCATGACTCGCGATGAGTGGCGCAACTACATTTGCTGTGTGCTCACCGTGCGCGAGGAGCTGATCCAGTCGAATCGGCCGCTGGTGCAGGACCTGGTGAATCATGTGCTCGGCGCGGGTCAGTGGCTCGACCAGCAACAAGCCAATCGGGACAAGGCAGTGCAGATTGCCGCCGGCCGTGAGTACTTCAATCAGGACCCCAACATCATCCGCTTCGTCATGGAGAACCCGACGGACCGGGTCACTTACGGCGATCTGCGCATGATCCGCGACGAGTTCGAAGAGCTCATGCAGCTGTCGATCGAGGCGGGCACGATCAAACATCCGATCGCTTACGAAACTTATATGGACGAGAGTTTCGCAAAGGTCGCGCAGCCCGCGGCCATCACCCTCTGATGCCCGCCATGAAACATCGCGTCGCAGGCTCGTTGTTGGCATTGCTGTTCGCCATGGTCGCGGTCGCAGCGGATCGTCCGACCCTCAAGGCCGGTGTGTTCGAGCCGCCGCGGGCGGCGCCGGAGCTGTCGTTGGAGGCATCGAGCGGGGGCAAGCTGTCGCTCGCAAACTACCGGGGCAAAGTCATTCTGATGGGATTTGGATTTACCTCGTGCCCCGAAGTCTGTCCGACGACCTTGGCGACCCTGGCTCAAGCACGCAAGCGTCTCGGTCCGCAGGCCGATCAGTTGCAGGTCGTGTACGTCACGGTCGATCCCGAGCGCGATAGTGCTGAGCGGATGCGAGCGTATCTCGGCGGCTTCGATCCGAGCTTCGTCGGCGGCACCGGCACGCCTGCCCAGCTGGCCGCGGTTCGAAAGAACTACGGCGTGATGGCCGAGCGAAAATCCTTGGGGAACAGCTATACCGTCGCTCATTCGTCATCGGTGTATCTGATCGACCAGAAAGGCCTGCTTCGCGGGATGATGCCGTACGGCCGACTGCCCGATGATTTCGTGCACGACGTTCGCGCGTTGCTGAGCGAGTGAACGCTCGAGTGAGTGCGTCATGAGTCCCCGAGTCGGGCTATTGATCCTGGCTATCGGCTTTGCAGTCGTCGTTAGCTGGGCTGCATTGGCGCCGCTGCCCGCGCGCGAGAGTCGCGAACAACCTTTTGTGATTCCCGAGGGCACCTGGCAACGACGCATGTCGGGCGACCGCGTCGATATCCTTCCACAGCAGATCCGGCTGACGTTGGGCATCAACGACGTGCTGCTGCTCGAGAACCAGGATACGGTTCCTCAGACCTTCGGCCCCGCATTGCTCATGCCGGGACAAAGTTTCCGGCTGCCCTTCGAGGTCGCCTCCGAATATCAATTCGCTTGCACCGCGCACAGCAGCGGACAAATGACTATCATTGTCGACCCGTTGCCAGCCTCACCCTGGGGCAGGCTGCGCTGGCGGGCACTACAACTGGCTGCAAGCTTCGGCAACAAGAGCCATGAACCGAGCGAGTGATTTCGTTTTGAGCCTTTCCGCATGAGCAGACTTCGGCAGTTCCTGCCGGGCATCGCGATCATCGTCTTGTTGATCGCCGCCTGGTGGTTGATCGTGGTCACGACCCGCAGCGTGATCTTTCCAACGCCGTGGCAGGTGGTCACCGGCACCGTCGAGCTGATTCGCGATGGCACGCTCTGGATGCATATCGGCGCATCGCTCGGCCGTGTCGGTGCGGGTTTCTTCCTGGCGCTCGCGGTCGCTTTGCCGCTCGGCTTGTGGATGGGCTGGCAGCGGGGCGCCTATGACACGTTGAATCCGTTGTTCCAGATCC
Organism: Steroidobacter agaridevorans; assembly: GCF_009932555.1. Lineage (GTDB taxonomy): Bacteria > Pseudomonadota > Gammaproteobacteria > Steroidobacterales > Steroidobacteraceae > Steroidobacter > Steroidobacter agaridevorans. The sequence continues at coordinate 364,545 of NZ_BLJO01000002.1, read as the reverse complement.
TGCGCCCGATCTCCCCGATCGCCTGGATTCCGATCGCCATTCTGTGGTTTGGCGTCGGCAATGCGTCGCCGATCTACCTGATCTTCATTTCTTCGGTCTTCCCGATGGTCGTGCAGACGGTCGCGGGCGTGCACACGATCGAGAAGCGCTATCTGCGTGCGGCCGAGAACTTCGGCGTGTCGCGCTACAAACTGTTTACTCAAGTCGTGATTCCGGCGGTGTTGCCGCAGATCATCGTCGGCATGCGCATCGGCTTGGGTGTCGCGTGGCTGGTGGTCGTCGCGGCCGAGATGATCGCGCTGCGCTCGGGCCTCGGCTATTTGATCATCGACTCGCGCAATGCCGGCAATCGTTACGACCTCGTGATCGCCGGCATGATCATCATCGGCTTGATCGGATTGATGCTCGATGGGCTGATGCGCCTGCTGGAAGGATTGAAGATGGTTCGGTGGCGCTATGCCCATTAAGATCGACGTCGCGAATCTCCGCAAAAGCTTCAGCACCGACAAAGGCACGCTCACCGTCGTCGACGATGTGAGCCTGCAAGTGGGCGACGGCGAGTTCATCGCCATCGTCGGCCCGTCGGGCTGCGGCAAGTCCACGCTGATGCGCATGATGGCAGGCTTCATCCCGCCCGATTCCGGCCGCGTGCTGATCGACGGCGCGGTTCGCACTCAGCCGGGGCCGCAAGGCATTCTGATCTCACAGCACGGCTCGGTGTTCCCCTGGCTCACCGTGCAAGAGAATCTGATGTTCGGACTCAATGCGGTCGAGTCGACCGCCGAGAAGATCGCCATTGCCGATCACTACGCGAACATCGTCGGCCTGAAAGGCTTCGAGGGCGCCTATCCGCACGAGCTCTCCGGCGGCATGCTCAAGCGCGTCGAGATTGCTCGAGCGCTCGCGGTGAAGCCCGCCATTCTTTACATGGACGAGCCGTTCTCTGCGCTCGATGCGTTGATGAGCTTGCGCATGCGCAACGAGCTGCTGAAGATCCTCGGGCAGGAGCGGCACACGGTGCTGCTGATTACTCATGACGTGGAGGAGGCGATTCACCTCGCCGATCGCATCATGGTGCTCTCGCCCCGGCCCACACGCATTCAGGCCACGTTCGATGTGAAAATGCCGCATCCACGCAAGCTCACGAGCCCGGAAGTTCAGCAACTGCGCCAGGCGATTCTCAAAGAGCTGGGCGTCGAAGCCGAGGACTGAGCCGTTCAGCTGCGGCGCTCCACGAACGGGTAGACTGCGCCCCGGTCTGAAGCGTCGGAGAGCAAGTCGATGGTTCGAATCTACGGTCACCCGTTCGCGGCGTTCTATTGGAAAGCACTGATCGCCGTCTATGAACGCAATGTGCCGTTCGAGTTCCTGATGGTCGACGCCGATCACCCCGAGCACGCCGCTGCCATCGGCCGGCTCGCGCCGACCGGTCAGTTTCCGGTGCTGGTCGATGGCGAGCGCACCGTGATCGAATCGGCGGCCATCATCGAGTATCTCGATCTTCATCACGGCAGCGCACCGCCGATGATTCCGTCGGATCCACGCGCCGCCATCGAAGCGCGACAGATGGATAGTGTCTTCGATGACTACGTGATGACGCCGTTGTCGCGGATGGTTCTGAACGCGTTGCGCGACGCAGATAAGCGCGATCCCTATGCGGATGTCGAGGCGAAGGCCGTGCTGAACAAGAGCTATGCGTGGCTGAATCGCTGGATGGAAGGGCGCGAGTGGGCCGCTAACGATACTTTCAGCATTGCCGACTGCGCAGCCGCGCCAGCGCTCTTCTACGCCCACTGGGGCTATCCGATACCGGAGTCGCTCACCGCGTTGAGAAATTATCGAGCGCGCTTGCTTGCGCGTCCGTCGGTCGCGCGAGTCGTCGATGAAGCGCGACCATGGCGCGAGAATTTTCCACTCAAGGGGCACAGCCCCGACTGAGACATGAGCGAAACCCTGGGGTGTAGCCGTGTTTGTCTTATTGCGGACGCGCTGAGATAAGTAAATTCCACATGCGCGCCGCGAAGTGTGATTCCCGCCTAGAAATCACGGTGCACCAATCAGAACAATCCGGCCAGCTTCATCACTGGCCGGCACATGCGCGAGTCTTCGCAACAAGGTTTTACGCTGATCGAACTGATGATCACGGTCGTGATCGTCGCGATCCTCGCGTCCATCGCGCTTCCCAGCTATCGCCAGCACGTGATCCGGACCCATCGAGCGGCGGCCAAGGCGGCGATGATGGACATCGCCAATCGCCAGCAGCAGTACCTGCTGGCTCACCGCAGTTACGCCGATAAGTCGGACTTCGAGGCGACGGGCTACACGCTGCCGGGCGAGGTCAGCGACAACTATACGTGGGAGATGGGCCCGATCGAGGGCATGGAATCCAGACCGAGTTTCGAGATCACTTTCACGGCCATCGGCTCGCAGGCGAGCGACGGCGAACTCACCCTCGACAGCCAAGGAAGAAAGGCGCCGGCCGAGAAATGGTCGCGATGACCGCGGCCGGCCGGAAACATCACAGACAGTGCGGCACCTCCCTGATCGAGGTGCTGATCACGGTCGTCATCCTCGCGATCGGCCTGCTGGGCCTGGCCGGATTGCAATCGCGTCTGGGCGTTTCGCAAGTCGAGAGCTACCAGCGTGCACAGGCGCTGATCCTGCTGCAGGACATGTCGAGCCGCATTTCGACCAATCGAGCGCATGCGGCCAGCTATGTCACAGGCACGGCCAATCCGCTGCCCAATGCGGGCGTTTGCCCGATGACGGTGGGCACGCGGGCGGAGATCGATGCGAATGAATGGTGTAACGCGCTGCTCGGCGCGGCGGAAATTGAAGGCGGCAGCAAAGCCGGTGCAATGATCGGGGCGCGCGGTTGCGTCGAAGCGCTCTCCAGCAACGAATATTTGATCACGGTTGCATGGCAAGGCATCGCACCGGTCGCCAGTCCTCCGGCGAGCCTCGGGTGCGGCGAGGGCGCTTATGACGATGAGCAGTGCCCGGACGATCTGTGCCGTCGCGCCGTGACCACCCTGGTTCGAATCGCGGATCTGCGATGACCATGCGCACTGTCACCAGAAACATTCCGCGCCGACCGACCGGCTTGACGCTGGTCGAGCTGATGGTGGCAATGACCATCTCGCTGCTGGTTCTGCTGGCGCTCGTGAATGTCTACGTCAATCTCGCGCGCGCGAACGATGAGATGACGAAGAGCAGCGGCCTGATCGACAGCGGGCGCTCCGCCATCCAGTTATTGCAGAACGACCTGGTGCACGCCGGTTATTGGGCCGGCTTCGTGCCGCAGTTCGACGATCTGACTTTCGAGCGGGTACCCGCAGACGTGCCCACGGCGATTCCCGATGCGTGTCTCGCGTACGCGTCGTGGAGCGGTGAATACCGGACCAATCTGTTCGGCATACCGGTGCAGAGCGCGGACACATTGCCGTCCGGCACGGGCTGCGTTTCATTCCCAGCGCAACGCGCCGGCACCGATGTCATCGTGATTCGGCACGCGGAAACCTGTGTGCCTGGCGGAACGAACTGCGATGCCGATACCGCAGGGCGCTTGTACATGCAAACCAGCATGTGCGAAGCGGAGAAGAATGCCGGCACCGTGAGCGGAGCCACCTCCAACAGCATCGTTCTGGACGGCGACGCCTCCGGGACCGATGGCGCGTACGCCGGCGTCGTCCTGCGCATCGTGAGCGGCACCGGTATGGGCCAGGTGCGCACCATCCGCACCTACGTCGGCAGCACCAGGACGGCAACGTTCGACTCGGCGTGGGGCGTCATTCCCGACAACACCTCCGTGTACGGCTTCGACTATGCGCTGAGCACCAGCGCCTTTCCCTTGCATACGCGCGATTGCGAAGGCACCGGCACCCCAGCGAGCCTGCCAGTCACCGCAGGCACCCTTGCGGCCAAGCGCCGCTTGATCTCGAACATTTACTACATCGCGGATCTGCCGCATCCGGATGAGAACGGGCTGAGCGTGCCGACGCTGATGCGCTCCCAACTCGATGTTTCCGGCGGTGTCACCGCGCAGCGGCCGCCGGTGAGATTGCTCGATGGAGTGGAGGCATTGCGCGTCGAGCTCGGCATCGACGACACGGGCAAGACCGGCGCGACGGTCAATTATGCTCAAGCCGTGCAATGGGAGGATGTGACCACCAAGATGCGGCCGACGAATCGCGGCGACGGCTCGCCCGATTGGTTCAAACGCTGCACCGCTGCCGATCCGTGTACCGCCGATGAGCTCATGAACGTGGTCGCGGTGAAGCTGTACGTGCTGGTCCGCAGCCGCGATCCCTCGCCAGGCCACAAGGACAGCAAAACTTATTGCTTGGGTGAACCCGACGCGGATGGTTCGTGCCCGGCGGTGAATACCATCGCCGCCGCGAACGACACCTTCAAGCGCCACGTCTTCACGACCAGCATGCGGCTCAACAATATTTCCGGCCGCAGGGAAACTCCCGAGCCATGAACAAGTCATCCCTGCCCGCGGCGAGACAGCAGCGCGGCGCGGCGCTGATCGTCGGACTCATCCTCCTGACCCTCATCACAATCATGGTGGTCGGAGCTTTCAACGTGAGCAGCACGAATGTGCAATCCGTCGGCAACATGCAGCTGCGCGATGAAGCGATCGCGGCGGCCAATCGCGGCATCGAGCTCGTGATGAGCTCGGCCTTTACCGAGGCGCCGGCGGCGCAGACCGTCGATGTCGACATCGACAACGACGGCACGATGGATTTTCACGTGGATTTCGCCAAGCCCACTTGCATCAAAGCCGAGCGCATCGCCGGCGCCAGCGTGCCGCCGAGCAGCGTCTTCCTGGGTTCCTCATTCGCGTCTTCGACCAGCGATGCCTACCAGACGGTGTGGGATCTGCACGCGAATGTCTCGGCGTTCGACGAAGGCACGATTGCACACGGCACGGCAGTGCAGGTTCATCAAGGCGTGCGCGTGCTGCTGACTGAAGTCCAGTACAACGCGGTTTGCGCCGCGTAAGCGGGAGCGGGAGCGGGTCATGAGACGGTCCATGAAATGGTTGATCGGAGCTCTCGCCGCCAGCGCGTGCTGGAACGCGCCGGCGGAGGACATCGATCTGTTCATCGGCGCCCAGTCGAGCTCCGGCGGGCAACCGCAGGTGCTGTTCATCATCGACAACACGGCGAACTGGACGCAGGCCTTCAAGAACGAGATGGGCGCCCTGACCGAGCTCTTCCACGATCTGCCTGCCGACAAGATCCAGGTCGGCGTCATGCTCGCGGCTGAAACGAGCAGCAGCGACAGCAATGTGCAAGGCGGTTACGTTCGCGCGGCGATCCGGCCGATGAGCCAGGACGTTAAAGACAAGTATGCGGCCATGTTCGATTACATGGACGTCGGTGCTGACAAGGGCAACAGTGGTCAGTCGAGCCTGGTAATGGCGGAAGCCTATCGCTATCTCAGCGGTGGGGCTGCGCGCTCCGGAAAGGGCAAGGCGAAGGCGGATTACCACGGCAATACCGCCGCGGATTGGTCCAAGAGCGCCACGACCGTTGCTTCGAAGACTGCCATGCGGGCCATCTACGATCTGGACGGCTATGCACTCAGCGAGAAATTCGCGGCCCAATATACCAAGCCGGCGGGCGATGCGACTTGCAGCAATCGGTTCATCATTTACATCAGCAACGGCCCTTCGCAGGACAGCGCCTCGATCATCTCGGACGCCACTTCGATGTTGCGCGAAGCGGGCGGCGACACGACGCCGATCCCGCTGCCCATCGCAGGCTCTCAGGACAATGTCACCGACGAATGGGCCCGCTTTCTCCATGACCGTCTGGGCGTGATCACTCATGTGATCGAGGTGAACAAGAAGACCTCCGGGCAAGGCCCGGGTTGGTCGGCTCTGTTGGCAAAGATGGCCGAGGTCAGCGACGGCGCATATCAGGACGTGGGCACCACGAAAGAGGAGATCAAAAAGGCGCTCGGCGATGTGTTCGCGGAGATCCAGGCGACCAACAGCGTGTTCGCGTCGGTGAGCTTGCCGTTGAGCGCGAGTGCTCAGGGCACTTATATCAATCAGGTCTATGTCGGCTTGTTCCGTCCCGATGGCAATGCGAAACCGCGTTGGGACGGCAATCTGAAGCAGTACAAGCTGGGTTACAGCGGCAGCGACCTGCGCTTGCAGGATGCACTGAGCGACGCGGCCGTCGAGCCCAGCACGGGTTTCGTCAAGGTCTGCTCCCAGAGCTTCTGGTCGAGTCCCAATAAATATTGGAACTTCCGCGCGCAGCAGTTCGAGGAGGACCAGTCGCTCTGCGGGGTGGATGCGCCGGCCTCCGACTCTCCGGACGGCAAGTTCGTCGAAAAGGGCGGTCAAGCTCAGCAGCTCAGAGCGGTAGACGAAAGCAAGACGCCGCGGCGGCTCAACACGTGCACGAGCTTCGATTGCTCGAAGGTGACGACGTTCGAGTTCAAAAATGTGCCATCGACCCTGCTCGGCGTTGCCGATGACGCGCAACGGGAGAAGATCGTCAACTGGGCGCGCGGCCAGGACGTCGATAACGAACATACGATGGATGATGTGGATCCCGCGGCCGCGACGTCGAAAGCGATGCGACCCTCGGTGCATGGCGACGTGGTGCACTCCCGGCCGGTCGCGCTCAACTTCGGCACCGACGAAGCGCCTCAGGTAGTCGTGTTCTACGCGGCCAATGACGGCGTGTTCCGAGCCATCAACGGTAACCGCCCCAAAGACGGAGCGCTCAACGACGTGGCGCCCGGCGGCGAGCTCTGGGGCTTCGTGCCGCCGGAATTCCACAAGCACTTCGAGCGCCTCTACAAGAACGACGTGCTGATCAGCTTTCCGAATGTGACTACCGGCTCGCCGCAGCCGAAGCCGTATGCCATGGATGGCGCGATCACCGCTGTTCGCGGCGACTCGAACGCCACCGTGTTCGCGACGATGCGGCGGGGCGGACGCGCCGTCTACGCATTCGATGTCCCTGCCAGCAAGCCTGGCGATATCACCCTCAAATGGAAGATCGGTTGCGACGATTCGCAGTGCACGAGCAGTGCGCTGAGCGAGATCGGTCAGACCTGGTCGCCCGCCAAACCCTTCACGGCGGCAGGCTACAAGTCGGGCAGTACGCCGCAGCCCCTGCTGATCATGGGCGGCGGCTACGACACCTGTGAAGATGCCAAGCCGCATAAGTGCACCTCGAGCAGCAAAGGTCACAAAGTGTATGTGCTCGACGCGGCCACGGGCGCCGTCAAGCAGACCTTCGACACCAAGCGTGGCGTGATCGCCGAAGTGGCTGTCGTGCCGGACCTCACCACCGGTCTGGCGAAGTACGCCTACGCGGTCGATCTTGGCGGCAACGTGTATCGCATCGACATCGGCGAGGACGTGCCCGCCGACTGGACGATGACGACGATCGCTGCCCTCGGCTGCGATACCGCCGACACGAGCTGCACCTACAACCGTAAATTCATGTTCGCACCGGACATCCTGCTCGATAACGGCGCCTACGTGCTGTTGCTCGGCTCGGGCGATCGTGAGAAGCCGCGTGAGTACACGAGCACGGTGCAAAATTACTTCTTCATGCTGAAGGACAAGCCGGAGGATCCGACCTGGCTGTCGACGGAGCAGAGCAACTGCACGGCCTCGGTCCTGTGCTTGGACTCGCTCACGCCGATTCTTCAGAAACAGCCGACGCCCACCAGCGAACAGCTGGCTGCCAGAAAGGGCTGGTACCTGGAACTGCTTCCGACCGAACAGGTCGTCACCTCGGCGATCACGATCTTCGGCAATCTCACGTTCAGCACGCATGAGCCGGCCGAGGCGGCGCCCAATACCTGCGGCTCCAACCTTGGCAAGGCGCGCGTCTACAACGTTTCCTATCTGAATGCAGCGGGCCATGGCCCGAACAAAGAACGTTCCGAGGAGTTGCCGCCTGACATCGGCTTGCCGCCGTCGCCGGTCGCCGGATTGGTGACGTTGGACGATGAGCGCACGGTGCCATTCTGCATCGGCTGCACCTCCGACTCGCCGCTCGAAGGCAGCGAACCGAAGGTTCCGCCCTCCAGCCTGCCAGTCCAGCCGAAGAATCGTGTGTACTGGTACATCGAGCGCTGAGCCATGAGCCGACGAATCTCATCGATGAAAGGGTTCACGCTCGTCGAGCTGATCGTCGCGCTATCCATTGCGGCTATCCTGCTCGCGATCGCCGTGCCCTCGTACAGCAACTCTCAACTGAACAGCCAACTGCGAGCGTCTGCGAACGATCTCATTGCGAGCATCAATCTCGCCCGCAGCGAAGCGATCAAGCGCGGCACGACGGTGACGCTGTGCGCCTCCTCAGACGGCGAGAACTGCGGTGGCGAGTGGCACGAGGGATGGCTCGTGCTGAGGGAAGCGGATGGGTTGCATGAAGCAGTGATACTTCATAGCGCCGGCGCCATCCCCGCCGACTTCCAGCTCACCGAATCCTCTGGTAACGCCACGCTCCTGTTTCAATCCACCGGCGTCGACACCACGGCCGCTAGCTTCACTTTGTGCCGCTCCCGCCCCAGTGCCGGCAGCCAAGAGCGAGTGGTCAGCATGGATGCCACCGGACGGGCGTTTGTGAAGCGTACGAGCAGGGGTGTCTGTTCGTAGCGGTCGCGGATCGCGACGCTGCAATGTTTGTTTCTGCCCCTGGCACAAATCCAGAAAAAAGAAAGGGGCTGTTCGCAAAGCTTTAGCCACTTTTCTGCCAACGAGAGCGGCGGACGTCCTGCGACTGTTGTGGGCAATGGAGGCGAACTTCCAGGGAGCGCCTGCCAGGGTCCCCACGACTATCGTTCACCGCACGTGTTAACCATAGTTGACGGCTCTGTGATCTATGGTTTACAGTCCCCATGCTCGATATATTCAGGTCAGAATCATTCGATCGCTGGCTGCGTGAGCTGCGCGACCCACGCGCCCGCGCGCGCATCGAGGCGCGGATTCTCCGGTTATCGCGTGGAAATCCAGGCGATGTAAAACCGGTAGGTTCAGGCGTGAGCGAAATGCGAATCGACCATGGCCCGGGTTATCGCGTGTACTTCACACGACGCGGCGAGTTGGTGGTTCTTCTTCTGTGCGGCGGCGATAAGCGGACACAGCAAGCGGACATCGAGCGTGCAATGGAGATTGCGGAAGACTGGAGCGCTTGATCATGGTGCGCAAGAAAGAAAAGTTCTCTCGGTACGACGTTGCCGACTACCTCAAAAGCGAGGAAGACCTCGCAGCCTATCTCGAAGCCTGCATGGAAGAGGCAGGCGACGACGCCGTGTACATCGCTGCGGCATTAGGAGATATCGCGCGTGCTCGGGGAATGGCTCAGCTCGCGAAGGACACAGGCATCTCGCGCGAAGGGCTCTACAAGGCTCTCTCGCCGGAGGGCAATCCGAGTCTCGCGACGGTGTTGAAGGTGGTCAAAGCGTTGGGACTAAAGCTAACAGCGAAGGTCGCCTGACACCTAACTCTGCGTCGCCGGCTGCTAGCCCACCGCGAGTTTGACCGGGTGTCGGACATCAAGCGCGGCAAGATCAATCAGTTCAGCCTGGACCTGTTGATCCGCTTGGCAGCGAGAGCCGGGCTGCAGCCCAAGCTGCGGCTGGCGGCGTAACGCGAGATGGTGCTGGGACCGGCACCGCATTCAAGAACTAAGTTCTTGAAGTCTTTCAATCTATTGTCATTTATCTAGGGCGCCTACCCCCAAAGTTCCCCCGCATCTCCGGTTGTCGGGCGCCGCCCGCCGTGGATATCAGCCACGACGGGCGGCTAACCACAACCTGCACAACAGAGGTGCAAGTCATGGCTGCTGGAGATTCTATCCCGTTGCCGCTGGCTGCCTATGCGCCGCCCATTGTCGGGCGGCAGGGTGGGCCGGCATGAGCGATCAAGAGGTATCGGTTCGAGAACGGCTAAGCGGTCAGCTTCGGCGTCTGCAGAGAGCTGCCGCAGTCCTGGCATGTATTCAATACGTCGCAGAGTACGAGGAGGAATTCGAGTTCAGTCTGGCCGACGCGGTTAGCGTCGTACTGGAGTTGGTCGAGGACGTGGGGGACGCGGTGAGCCTCATCGCGTCTGAGATCGAGGCGGAGGTGCGGCCATGATCAAACAGGAAAGCCGCGCCTACTTCAAAGCCCTCGGCGCGCATGTCACGGTGCTCCGCAAATCGCGAGGTATGACACAAGCCGAGCTGGCGCGGGCCATCGGCGTATCACAGCAGGCCGTGTTCGCGTACGAACTCGGCGACCGTCGCATCTCGGTGCTCGTGCTTGCCAAGCTTGCAAGGATATTCTCGACCCCGGTTGGGGACCTCGTCGGCCTGTCCAAGCAGGTACGCGAGCGGAAGGGGCGGCTGTCTCCGCGTTGTATCAGGCACGCGGAGCGGTTGCAGGCACTGTCGAAGACGCAACAGCGATTCGTCGTGAGGATCATCGATGTACTCGAAGACAGCAACGGCCGTCGGGGGTACGCGCGATGACGCCTAGACCGATCACGGATGAGCTGGTCTGCCTGAAGCAAGCCGTCGATCTCCTCAAGGTCGCCGAAGACTTGGTGCAACCGGAAAACATCGAGAACTACCCAGGTGCTATCGCGTCTGTCATTCGGACGGCTCGAACCCTCGTGGAAGAGGTCATCGAGGCGCTGACTGCACACTTCGCGAAGCGGTGAGTGATAGGCCGTGCTCACGGCGGCCAATTGGAGGGCGGCTCCGCCACGTGGCGGGCCGCCCGTATTCTCCTCAGTAAGGGCAGTCTCTCGCATTGAGCGCCGAGCCTTGCCGCAGCCGAACCAAGAAGGTTTTCAAGGGGAGAGAGTCGCCACGTGGCCCACGACGCGGCGGTGGTCGAGCGCAGCCGCTGCGCAAAGTCCAGCGAACTGAAGCGCCAATTGCTCGGCTTGCTGCTCTCCCTGGAACTCAGCGGACACAGAGCGCTCGCACTCGCGATGATTGTTTGCAGTTCGCTCGGCGCTGGCGCATTCTCAGCTCCGATTATTCCCTGACGACGAGGGCATCGTCGTAACCCCGCCTGCGTTGCAGGCACCCCTAAGCAGCTTCAGACCAGGCAGAGCTGCGCAGCCAATCAGGTTGTGGTCATGACCTCATCACTCGGGCGCTGACGCCTTTCTTTATTAACCGCTGTCCAGCGGTCGTCTCCTGCGGCAACCATTCTTCTAACAACGTAACTACACAAAGCTGCGCCAACAGCAGCATTCCTCCACGCGTGCGTCACTGTCTTCGGCGAAGCCGAGAGAGTGACGCACACGGCCCACTGCCGCAACTCACTGTCACTGCAACGCATTTTCACCGATGCGAGAAAGTGGCACCGCGTCTGCAACGGACGCAATCAACCATAGCTTCGCAACGAAGCTCCCTCCGTCGATGTTGATGTCAGCCACCGCGAGCGGCCCGCCAAGGGCAGCCTCAATCTCACGCTCACGCGTGAGCAGCAGCACATGCCACCGGCACGTGCTGCTGTGAGGCCACGAAACTCACCAGACCGGATCAATGCACGTCCGGCCGCTCGCGATGGAGAAAGGCGGGAATGTTTCCTGCCGGGAATGTCCGGATGTGCGTGTTGTGAATTGAGGATCAATTGGGAGTCGGAGTGATTAGCAGAAAGAATGAACTTCGAGCCGATCTCGATCGGAGTGGCTACGAGTTGGTCGGCGCGCATTACACGCGCGAGGGCCGCTTCGGTACGTTCAACACGTACGTTATCGCGAGCGGGAGGCGCGCGACGCAACGTCAACGGACCTGGAGCACGGTAGCGAGCGCTACATCGCGAGTGTCTACGCACGGCCTCTATGCGCGTCGGCGGTCCTCGTGGATGCGTGAGCCGGAACCCAGAAACCCTATCCGTCTGTTTACGATCCTTCGACTTTTGTTCTCGGTTTTGCTCACTTTGTTCTCATTTCGGGCATAATGCCGCATGGCTGCGGGAGGCCGGATTGAACTATTTGCCGGAAGTGCTGAAGATCTTGGAGGGCGCGCTGCGATCTAACGCCGAGCAGGCGGTGAACTATGCGCGTTTGCTGGTTGAGAAATTGGAGCAGGAAGGCGAACACCAACAGGCCCGTCTGATCCAGCGCAAGCTGGACACTCTACCCTCGGCACTCGTGCCACTGTCAGGTGGCCAGTTTGGCACGGTCCCTATCGATCATGAGAGTCGTCTTGGGCTTGCCCACGAAGAACACGTGCCTGTCGATGAGCCGAACGTACTGCTTGATGAACACTTGCGCGACGAAGTTCAACGCTTCCTCGCCGACGTGTTGCACATGGATCGACTCTTTGCCGCCGGAATCCAAGCATGGCCGCGCATGCTCATCTTTGGCCCGCCCGGCGTCGGCAAAACCCAGTTGGCGCGCTTTATAGCGGCTCAGTTGGGATTGCCGCTGCTAACCGCGCGATGCGATAGCCTCATTTCGTCATTTCTCGGTAGCACAGCGAAGAACATTCGCTATCTGTTCGATCACGCGTCGCAGCGGCCGTGCGTGCTTTTTCTAGATGAATTCGATGCACTCGCTAAGGCACGGGATGATGCGCAAGAGCTTGGCGAGCTTAAGCGCGTGGTGGTCGGGCTGCTGCAGAACATGGACGCGTTGCCGCCACAAACGATTGTGGTAGCTGCGACAAATCATGAGCAACTATTGGATCCTGCCGTATGGCGACGCTTTAACTATCGCCTGCAAATTCATTTACCGCCACCGGCGCTGCGCTTCGCATTGCTACAGTCTTATCTGGGACGATTCGCGGCGCCGGATTTGTCGTTGGTACGAGCTGTGGAACTCACTGCGGGGCTGAGCGGAGGATTGATCCGTCAGGCCGTAGAAGATTGCATTCGGCAGGCCGTGCTTGCCAATGAGCCTGCGGTATCCGAGGGAACGTTGTTAACGCGCATTGCGCATAGCGTGCTAAGTGCACAGAAACGCGAACCGACAAGGGAGGAGATAACAAAGCTCCTACTGGAGAAATCGGTACCGCTACGAGTCATAGCAGCAGGGACGGGCGCATCTATGCGACAACTGCTGAAACAGGGCAAGAATAGAACATCACACAAAAAACAAAAGGGGAAAGCAAATGGCCAAACAGGAGAATCCGGCTCTCGTCGTTGATCACGGTGCCCAAGAGTACAGGCAGGTAATCGGTGGTGGTGGCGGGCGGAAGCTCTTTGTACCGCTGACGCCTACGCTTCGGCGTAACATTGCGAACCAATGGATGGCTGCCGCGAATGCGGTTCTCGCCCGAGCGAATGAGCGTGGCATTCGCAATGGAGTTGTCAAAGTAAAGCTCCGATCCAAGGCAATCGCGAAATCACATCGTCCCCTTTACCTATTTCAGCAGGCCGGCCGTGCTCGTCTCGTGGGGGCGCGCGAGATCGGCACGTTGCTCGTCGCGGTGTCAGCGCATTCACGCGAAGCCACTCGCGACGCCATCTTGACTATAACGACCCAAGACGGCGAGGCCGACATAACCACGATTGACTCGATTACACCTTATTCGACTGAAGATGTGCTACACACGTCGCCCGATAAGATGCCGCAGGCCGCTGGAATTGTCCTGAACGTGTTTGACTACCACGATGCATCCGCCGACAAAGAATCAGCGGCGGACTTAGCCTCATACTTCAAATCTTTGGGCGTGGAGGTCTTGCAACGCAAGACCCGACGTTACCTGGTTAGAACAACGGATGCCGAGACTATCTCGGCGCTTGCCAGCCACCCCGCCGTGCGCAGCATTTGGCCAAACGTGCTCGTTCAGGCACAGCCTGCTATCGCAACTAGTGCGGCAACAGCGAAGCTAGAGATGCCGCCGGCTGATAGATCACTTCCAGTCGTTGGCGTCCTAGACACCGGCGTTAGTACTACTGCCATTAGCTTGCGCCCCTGGATTGCTGGCGAGGCTGCATTTGCACCAGCTTCTGCCGATAATAACGACTACGCTCACGGAACATTCATTGCCGGGCTCATAGCCGGCGGTCAGGCATTGAATCCGGGGCTAGCTGATCTGCCGGTGAGTCCCTGCCGAATTTTCTCGGCACGCGTATTCAGCAACTACGAACCTCTGGGCGTCGAAGATCTCATCGCTCGCGTACAGGACGTGGTCCGCGCTCATCGTGATGTAAAAGTGTGGAATCTCTCCTTGGGGTCCATGGTTCCATGCATCGGCCCGGAGTTCAGCCCATTTGCCTGCGAACTCGATGAGATCGCGCAGAGCGAGCAGGTGTTGTTCGTGGTGGCCGCGGGTAACTATGTACAGCCGCCGCTTCGCACGTGGCCACTGGCGGGTTGGCACGCAGACGGCCGCGACTTGATCGGCCCCCCTGCAGATGCTGCTCTGGTGCTAACCGTTGGATCCCTAGCACATCAGCACAGTGCTGACAGTGCGGTGAAAGCAGGCCATCCGACGGCCTACTCACGACGTGGCCCAGGTCCTGGAATGTTGCCTAAGCCTGAGCTTGTTCACTTCGGCGGAAACTGCACAGTAGCAAATACGGCAGATGGTTGCGGCATTGGATCTCTATCGCCCTCCGATAATCACGTGCTGGGGTGGGGAACAAGTTATGCAGCTCCTTTGGTAGCAAGTGCGGCTGCAGATGCATGGAGCCGCCTGAACGCGGGCGGCCATCAGGTCAGCGCCCCTATGGTGCGTGCAGTCGTCATCCATGCAGCAGCTACATCATCGGCATCACGCCATCCAGATGAGCTCAGATACTTCGGCTTTGGGGTGCCAAGCGCGATTGAGAACGTCTTAGCTTGCGAAGATCACGAATTTACCACTTGGCACCGAGTCTACGTTCCCAACGGCAAGACGGTGCAGCATGAGTTCCCAATGCCCGAGTGCCTCCTCGAGAACGGAAGATTTCGCGGAGAAATAGTAGTCACAGCGTGCTATGCCCCAATGCTCGATTCGAAGAACGGCGCCGAATACTGCCGATCGAACGTCAATGTGAGCATGGGCACTCTGAAAATGGGCAACGTAACGAAAATTGATAAGACCAGTGGCGCCAAGATTACGGTGCGCAAGCTCAAATTCGATGGGGTCGTTCCACCCGACCCCGGATCGCAGGGCGAAGGATTCGAATCCTCACTCATCGAGCATGGATTCAAGTGGTCGCCAACCAAGGTTTATCGCAAGCGCTTTCCGCGGGGAGTCGAGGGAAATCGTTGGCAGCTTCGTTTCGAGGTTCTGTATCGTGCAGGAGAAACCCCGCCAGATCTGCCGCAAGAAGTTTTCTGCATCGTTACGGTCCGCGCGCTTGAGTCAGACAAGCCGGTGTACAGAGATGGTGTGCGGGCTCTGAAGCAGCGCGGCCACGCTTTCAACGCTGCAGTCGCGGTCCGCGGGCGCGTTCGCGTATAAGGCCGCGGACGTTATCGACTCGGCGTGTTGGCTCACGCGGATGCTCTATACATGGCCGCCGGAGGGAACCGGCGGCAGTGGCTCCCTTTCTTGCGCATTTCATCCAGATTGCCGCCGGAGCTGGATGACCTGTGCACCGGCGCGCAAAGTATCTAGATGGTCGGCCCAAGCCTGCATCATCTTCTTTCTGTCAGCGAGACGCGTCGATCGATTGTAAGCTGCGCGGACTTTGTTACGTTCGGCATGGGCAAGTTGAAGCTCGATCAGGTCCGGATGCCAGTCTTGTTCATTCAAGCAAGTGGAAGCCATCGCTCGAAAGCCATGAGCGGTCATTTCCTCATGTCCGTATCCTAGCCGGCGTAGCGCCGCGTTGATCGCATTCTCCGACATCGGTCGGTCCCTGCTTCGCAGCGACGGGAAGACATACCGGCTCCGGCCTGTGAGTGGCTGGAGGTCCCGAAGTATCTCAACCGCTTGCTTAGCTAGTGGCACGATGTGCGCCTCGCGCATCTTCATGCGCCCGCCTGGAATACGCCACTCTGCGGCGTCCATATTGATCTCAGACCATTCGGCCTGTCTCAACTCACCGGGCCGGACAAACATCAGCGGAGCCAGCTTGAGCGCCGCGACAGTCACCGGCTGACCGCTGTAGCCATCAATGGCTCTCAGCAGATGACCAATCGCAATAGGGTCCGTGATTGCGGCATGGTGTGTGGTCACGATTGGAGCCAGAGCGCCGCGAAGGTCGACCGAGATGTCACGTTCCGCACGTCCAGTCGCGATGGCATAGCGAAACACTTGGCCGACTCGCTGCTTGGTTCGGTGTGCCGTCTCGTGCGTACCGCGTGTCTCGATCACCCGGAGCGCCGCCAGCAGTTCTGGCGCCGTGATCTCGGCAATCGGTCGAGATCCGAGGCGAGGGTAGATGAACGTCGAGAGCATCCAGCGAGCCTTGTCGTAAGTGACCGGCGCCAGCTTCTTCGCCTGGAGTGCCAACCATTCCTCGGCGATCAACTCGAAGGTAACTTGCCGCGCTTCCTTAGCCGCCTTGCGCTCAGCACTCGGGTCAATTCCTTGCGCCACCGCGCGCCGCGCGTCTTCACGACGAGTCCGTGCGAGCTTCAACGAGACTTCCGGATACACGCCCAACGACAGCTCGCGCTCCTTCCCATGGAAGCGATACTTGAAGCGCCACCATCGACCACCGTTCGGTTGAACGAACAGATACAAGCCATCGCCGTCGAACAGTTTGATCGGCTTTTCCGTCGCCCTTGCCGAACGGATTTCGAGTTCCGTTAACGCCATCAAAAGTTCCCCCCACGAGTTCGATTCCCGGCCACTTTGCGAGTGGAGTTCCCCCCAAAGTTCCCCCGACGCGTGATACGCTGTCCACAGACAATCGGATCTCGCGGTGGAACGTAAAACCCTGGATTTCTAGGGTTTCGGTGAGGTAGGGCGGACTCTAGTGGAAGTCCGCGGATCGAGAGATGGTGCCTGGGACCGGAATCGAACCGGTACGGAGTTGCCCCCGAGGGATTTTCGTACTCGCTACAGTTTTCACTGCCGACTGACGGACTGTTGATCCGTTGGTCGTTTGGAGTCTGGACTTTCTCTTTGTCGTGTTCCGCACGCTGAGCGCGGAAGTTAGACAGGGGCCGTCAAGTCTCTACACTTTCCTGGGCAGCGCCCAGGCTTAGCTCGGGATTGCAGGCACGTGCGCGGTGAAGCGCGAGCGTGAGGCTGGTTCCCCGAATTTGACCCCATTCACACCGGCCGTTTCCGAGCCGGGTGCTCAAAATTTAAGTCCCTTGCGTCTACCAATTTCGCCACCCAGGCACGGGCGGGACGGGGATTGTAAGCCACTTGAGGGCAGCATGCTAAACTGCGCGCGCACAAACCATTACACACAGAACTTAGCGCGACACCAAGCATGCTTGCACAGGTCGCTGCGACTTCGCCGCAGCCGCAATTAGAAGCGCGCGCCGTCCATCTCTGGCGCGGCGAAAAACACCTGTTACGCGGCGTGTCCTTTGCCCTTTACAGCGGCGAGCTGCTGCAGGTCGTCGGACCGAATGGCGTGGGCAAAACCAGTCTTCTGCGCTGTGTGGCGGGCTTGTTGCCGACCGAGTCGGGCGAGATCGTCTGGCAGGGGCAGCAGCTGCCGGAGGGGCGGGATGAGTTTCATCGCGAGCTTGCGTATCTGGCGCACGTCAACGGCCTCAAAGCCGAGCTCACCGCGCTGGAAAATCTGCGGTTTGGCGTCTCCGTCCGCCGCGCAGTCACTACGGAGGAGCTACGCGAAACTCTCCAGTTACTGCACGTGGAAGCTTGCGCAGACTTGCCGGTGCGCGCGTTGTCGGCGGGGCAGAAGCGAAGAGTCGCTCTGGCCCGCATCATGCTGACCCGCGCCTCGCTGTGGATTCTGGACGAGCCGATTACCAACCTCGACAAGGCAGGCATCGCGCTGTTCGAAGCGCGGATCGCCGAGCACATGCGAACCGGCGGCATGATCCTCACCGCCGCACATCAGCTGCTACTTCAGGGCCAGCCTGGGGTACGTACACTGGAGCTGCGCTGATGCAGTCGTCCGTTCAGACGACGCCCGGGCTGGGCAAAATCCTGATGCTGGTGCTGGCGCGCGACCTGCGGCTGGCCGTGCGTCATTGGGATCAGGTGCTCCAGCCGCTGATCTTTTTCGTGATCGTCACGACGTTGTTCCCGCTGGCGATCAGTCCGGCCTTGGACGAGTTGCGCAAGATTTCGCCGGGGGTGCTGTGGGTGGCGGCCATGCTTGCTTCGTTGCTGGCGCTTGAATCGCTATTCAGGCCCGACGTCGAAGACGGGACCATGGAGCAGTGGGTTCTGTCCGGCCAGCCGTTGTCCCTGTTGTTGCTGGCGAAGACGCTCACGCATTGGCTGCTGACCGGGCTGCCGTTGGTGCTCATGGCGCCGATCGTGGGAACTGCTTTGGGAATGCCGCAGTCTGTATGGCCGGTGCTGGCCGCGACGCTGGCCCTGGGCACCGGATCGCTGTCGGTCCTTGGAGCCATCGGGGCGGCGCTTACGGTGAGTGTCCGGCGGGGCAGTGTGCTGTTAGCGTTGCTGGTGCTGCCGCTGGAGATGCCGGTGCTGATCTTCGGCGCCCGCGCCGTGGATCTGGCCATGCACGGCGAACCGGTGGCCGGTCCGCTAAACTTGCTGGCAGCGCTGTTGTTGTTCTTCGTCAGCCTCGGGCCTTTCGCCATGGCTGCCGCCATGCGGATCAGTGTGGAGTCCTAACAAGCTATGTGGCTGTGGTTTCACAAGCTCAGCTCGCCGCCTTACGCCTACCGCACGGCCGGTCTGGTGCGTCCGTGGCTGTTTTGGCCGGCGATCCTGTTGATGATCGTCGGGGCCATCGGCGGCCTGGTGCTGGCGCCCGAGGATTACCAGCAGAAGGATGCGTTCCGCATTATTTATGTCCACGTACCGAGCGCATCGCTGTCATTGATGATCTACACCGTCATGGCGGTGGCGGCGGGTGTCGGCATGATCTGGCGGATCAAGTTGGCCCACGCGGTGGCCGCGGCCTGCGCGCCGATCGGCGCCTGGTTCACCGTCGCGACGCTCGTGACCGGCTCCATCTACGGCAAGCCCATGTGGGGCACCTGGTGGGAATGGGATCCGCGCCTCACCTCGGAACTGATCCTGCTCTTCTTATATCTAGGCTATATGGCCTTGCGAGCGTCATTTGACGACACGCAGCGGGCCGATCGGGCCAGCGCGATCCTGGCCATCGTCGGTGTGGTCAATGTGCCCATCGTCAAATACTCGGTGGTCTGGTGGAACAGCTTGCACCAGGGCCCCAGTATCTCGAAACTTGCCGCCCCCTCCATCGAAGGGTCCATGCTCTGGCCGTTGTTGATCATGATGCTGGCCTTCATTCTGTACTTCGGCGCGGTGCTCTGTGACCGCCTGCGCGGGGAGATCCTCCGGCGCGAGCGCAACGCCAGTTGGTTAAGCGAAAGTCTTGCCTGATCATGAACTTGAAAGACGTACTTGACATGGGGGATTACGGCGTTTACGTCTGGTCCTGCTATGGGCTGGTGCTGGCCGTGCTGGTGCTGAATGTGTGGCTGGGCAAGCGCTCGCTGGCCGAGCAGGTGCTGAGTGCCCGGCGCCGGCTCAAGATCGCCCATTCACTCGATAACCCAATCAACTCGGAGTCGTCGTCACCGTCATGACCCCTCGTCGCCGCCGCATGACGCTGGTTGCATTGATCGTCCTGGGCGTGGGCGCGGCCACCGCGTTCGCGCTGACTGCCTTCCAGGACAATCTGCTGTACTTCTATTCGCCCTCGGACGTGAGCGCGGGCAAAGCGCCGGCGGATCGTGTGTTCCGCGTCGGCGGCATGGTTCCCGAAGGCAGCTTCACGCGCGAACCCGGCAGTCTCGAGGCCCACTTCGTGCTCACCGATTACGCACACAACGTGAAGGTCAGTTACACCGGCGTGCTGCCGGATCTGTTCCGTGAGGGGCAGGGCGTGATCGCGCGCGGCCGCATGGGCGCCGATGGTGTATTCGTCGCCGAAGAAGTGCTGGCCAAGCACGATGAGAACTACATGCCGCCCGAAGTGGCGGACTCGCTGAAGAAGCAGCATCAGAAGCCGCCGGCCGACGGGCCGCTGCCCACCACTTAGGAAGCGACATGGCCGCCGAACTCGGACACTTCGCGCTGATCCTGGCGTTCTGCCTGGCGCTGCCTCAGGCATTTTTCGGCTTGATGGGCGCGCATTGGCGGCGTCCGCATTGGATCGCGCTGGCGAATCGCGCGGTCGCGGGTCAGTGGGTGTTCACGCTGTTCTCGTTCGCCTGTCTCTCGTACGTTTTCTATCAAAACGATTTCTCGGTGCTGTACGTCGCGCAGAACTCCAACTCGGAGCTGCCGACGTTCTATCGTTTCGCCGCTGTCTGGGGCGCGCACGAAGGCTCCTTGTTGTTGTGGCTGCTCGTGCAGGCGACCTGGGCGCTCGGCGTCGCGGCTTTCAGCGGCAACATGCCTCAGCAGATGACCAGCCGGGTCCTCGGTGTGTTGGGTCTGATCAGCGCCGGCTTCGCGTTGTTCATTCTGATGACTTCGAATCCGTTCCTGCGTTTGTGGCCGGCCGCGCCGGATGGCCGCGATCTCAATCCACTGCTGCAGGATCCGGCGTTGGCGATTCATCCGCCGATGCTCTACATCGGTTACGTCGGCTTCTCCGTGCCGTTCGCGTTCGCGGTGGCCGCAATGCTCGAGGGCAAGCTCGATTCGCTGTGGGCGCGCTGGGTGCGTCCGTGGGCCACGGTCGCCTGGATGTTTCTGACCTGCGGTATCGCGCTTGGCAGCTGGTGGGCGTACTACGAGCTCGGTTGGGGCGGCTGGTGGTTCTGGGATCCCGTCGAGAACGCATCGTTCATGCCGTGGCTGATCGGTACCGCGTTGATTCATTCGTTGGCGGTCACCGAGAAGCGTGGGCTGTTCAAGAGCTGGACGCTGTTGCTGTCGATCACGGCGTTCTCGCTGTCGTTGCTGGGCACGTTCCTGGTCCGCTCGGGCGTGATCGAGTCGGTGCACGCATTTGCGAGCGACCCGGGTCGCGGCTTGTTCATCCTGTCGTTCCTTGGGGTTTGCGTCGGCGGCGCCTTGGCGCTGTACGCCTGGCGCGCGCCTTTGTTTCGTTCGAATGCCGGCTTCGCGGCCGTATCGCGTGAGTCGTTCCTGCTGTTCAACAACATGCTGCTGGTCGGCGCCACCATCGTGATCCTGCTGGGCACGACGTATCCCATGTTCATGGATGCGTTCGGACTCGACAAAGTCTCGGTCGGTCCGCCGTATTTCGAAGCGATGTTCCTGGTGCCGATGCTGCCGATGGTGTTCCTGCTCGCGCCGGGCATGCACGCGGCGTGGAAGAAAGCCTCCTTCGACTCGACCAAGAAAATTCTCGGCCTGCTGCTGGGCGTGGCGATCGTGCTGGCGCTTGCGGTCTCGGTGGGCGCGTACGGCTGGAATTCCGTGATGACCGTCGTCGGTCTGACGGCGGCGTTCTGGGTCGCGGGCGCGGCCCTGGTCGACCCGATCAGCCGCTGGCGCAACGGGCATTCGCTGCCGGCGAGCATCATCGGCATGAGCGTCGCTCACTTCGGCCTCGCGCTCTTCATCATTGGCGCGACCACGGTCGAGTCGTACAAGGAAGAGACCGATCTGAGCTTGAAGCCCGGCCAGACCACCGAGCACGCGGGCTTCGAGTTCACCATGACCAAGGTCGAAGACGTCGACGGTCCGAACTATCAAGCCGTGCAGAGCGAAGTGGTGATCACGCGCGATGGCGAGCAAGTGGCCGTGGTGCATCCGCAGAAGCGTGTTTACCGCGTGCAGAAGAACGCCATGACCGAAGCCGGCATCGATGCGCACTGGAACCGCGATCTGTTCGTCGCCATGGGCGAGCCGCTCGGTGAGGACGCCTGGAGCCTGCGCTTGCAGTACAAGCCCATGGTCCGGTTCATCTGGTTGGGCGCGGCCGTGATGGCGCTGGGCGGCCTGATTGCCATTTGCGATCGACGTTACCGCAAGCGGGTGACCGTCGATGAAGGCGCCGCCGCCGCGGCCGGCGCAAAGACTGCCTGAGCCTCGCTACCGCATGCTTAAGTACCTGCTTCCTGTCGGACTGTTCGCTGTACTCGTCGGCTTCCTGTATTTCGGCCTGGGCCGCGACAAAGAGACGCTGCCATCGCCGCTGATCGGCAAGGCCGCGCCGGTCTTCGAGCTGACGCGCCTGGACGATCCCGGCAAGACCTTCTCGAACAGCGAGTTCGCCGGCAAGCCGTACGTGCTCAATGTCTGGGGCTCCTGGTGCGTGGGCTGCCGGCAGGAGCACGGCGCGTTACTCGAGATCGCCCGGCGCGGCGAAGTGCCCATCGTCGGCTTGAACTACAACGACGAGCGCCAGGCAGCGCTGAACTGGCTGGAGCAGCTGGGCAATCCGTACGTCGTGAGCGCGTTCGACGGCGAAGGACGCGTCGGCATCGATTGGGGCGTGTACGGCGCGCCGGAAACGTTTTTGGTCGATGCGAACGGCAAGGTCATCAAGAAACACGTCGCGCCGATCACGGTGGAGATTTGGGAACAGGAGTTCGTGCCGCTGTTGGCGCAGGCCAAGGCGGGCTCGCCATGAAACAACTTCTCTTAGCCGCGATTCTTGCGTTGTTCGGCTTGCAGGCGCTGGCCATCGATAAAGCGCCGGCGTTCGAGGATCCCGTGCAGCAGGCTCGTTACGAGCGGCTGGCGCGCGAGCTGCGTTGTCTGCAGTGTCGCAGCGAGACGATCGCCGACTCCAACGCACAGCTCGCCGCCGACTTGCGCCGGCAGCTGCGCGAATTGATGGCGGCCGGCAAGAGCGATCAGGAGATCATGCAGTACATGACGGATCGGTACGGCGACTATGTGCTTTACAAGCCGCCCGTCGCGCCTCGCACCTGGCTGCTGTGGGCCGCGCCTGCGCTGCTGGTCATCGGCGGCGGCATCGTCGCGGCCATCGTGATCTCGCGCAAATCCAAGCTTCCTGACACCGATCCCGCCGATCCCGGCCTGGGTGCCTCGTGACCGCTTTCATCGTCGTCTGCGTCGCCATGCTGCTGGCGGCGCTGTTGTGGATGGTGCTGCCGCTGCTGCGCGCGCCCCAAGAGAAGGGAACGGCGACAGAGTCGACGGAGCTCGCGTCGTATCGAACCGAGCGGCGCTTCTCCGGCCTTGCGGTGGCGCTGTTGGTCCCCGTGCTCGCCGTCGTCATGTACGCCGGTCTCAGCAACTGGGATTGGAAAGCCGTGCAGATCGAGAGCGCGCAGGCGGCCAACATGGAGCAGGCGGTCGCCGGCCTGGAAGCGAAACTCAAAGAGAATCCGGACAACCTGGAGGGCTGGATCATGCTCGGTCGCTCGTATACGGCGATGAGCCGTTATCCGCGCGCCGCCGATGCCTACCAGCAGGCGTACGACCTGTCGAAGGGCCAGAACGTCGAAGCCGTCACCGGATTGGGCGAGGCGCTGGCGCTGACCGACGAGGCTTCGTTGGCAGGCCGTGCCGGCAAGCTGTTCGATGCGGCGCTGGCGATTGCGCCGAACGATCCCAAGGCACTGTGGTACGGCGGCGTCGCGGCGTTGCGCTCCGGCGATCTGCGTCTTGGCCGGGATCGACTGCAGCTGCTCATGGCGCAGAATCCGCCCCCAGAAATACGCGGTGTGCTCGCCCGGCAGATCCAGGATCTGAATGAGCAGATTGCAGCTGCCGGTGGAGAAGCACCGCCGTCGCAGGCTTCCCCACCTTCGGCGGCGCCGGCGGCCGGAGCGCGGGCGATTCAAGTTTCCGTCTCTTTGTCGCCGCAACTGCGCCAGCAGCTGACCGGTGCTGTGCCGCTCTTCATCCTGGCCCGCGACCCGAGCGCAGGCGGTCCGCCGCTCGCCGTGCAGCGGCATAGCTCCGATTCGCTGCCGTTGAATGTGACACTCTCGGAAAGTGATGCGATGATTCCGACCCGCTCCATTGCCACCGTGCCGAAGGTGGTAGTTGTTGCACGGTTGTCGCGCGGAGGCAGCCCTCAGCAGCAAAGCGGAGATTTATATGGCGAGGCCGAATACGAATTCGGCAAGAGCAGCGGTCCGTTGACCATCGTCATCGATCGCGTCGTGCCCTGAGCTTCGTCACCGTCATTGTCCTTTAGCCGTCGCTCATTGATGTCAGCACCGACCAAGATTTCTTTTGCCCGCCGCCCCTCGATGGTGCCTGCGTACGCGCGCGTGTTGCTCGGCAAGAAGCCGTACAGCGCGCCCTCAGGCACGGTGATCGAGCCGGTCGAGCTCGAAGCACGCACGGTGAAGCTGTCGGCGGCGCATCTGCAGCGCTATCGCGATGTATGCGCCGTGCCCGCGTCGGCGCGGGGATTGCCGCCTGCCTATCTGCACGTGCTCGCGATGCCGCTGCACATGCAGCTGTTCGTCGTGAAGAATTTCCCGGTGAAGGTGCTGGGCCTGATTCACCTGCGTAATACGATTCGAGTACTCGCGCCGGTCGATGAGCGCGCGCCGCTGCGTCTGCGGGTGCACTTCGACACCATGCGTGAGACGGACTACGGCCAGGAATACGACTTCACCACCAGCTACGAGCAGAACGGCGCGCTGGTGTGGGAAGAGATCAGCACGATGTTTGCTCGCGGCACGTCGGGCCCGAAAGAGGGCAGCAAGCGCCCGGTGATCGAGCGCTCCAACCATCCCGAGACCGGCACGCACACCGATACGCTCGAAGTCGCGGACAACACCGGCTGGCGCTACGCGCGCGTGTCCGGCGATTTCAATCCGATTCACCTGACGGCGCGCACCGCGCAGATGTTCGGCTTCAAGCAGGCGGTGGCGCATGGCATGTGGTCCATGGGGCGGTGCCTGGCCTCGGCCGCCCCGCATATTCCGAACATGAAGATTCAGATCGACACGCAGTTCAAGCTGCCGGTCTACATTCCCTCGCAAGCGCTGGCTCGCACCTGGGCGGTCGAGGGCGGCGCGGACATTTCGATGTGCACGATGAAGGGTGACCGGCTGCATCTGGCCATGCAAGTGCGGACGCTCTGAAGAGGACAGAACAGACGATGGACTTGCTGGAAGGTATTCAGTCGCGAACCTCTCCGCTGAAGCTCGCAGCGCCGGCGCCGAGCGCCGCGCAGGTAGAACAGATCATTCGCGCCGGCACGCGCGCTCCAGATCATGGTCGCCTGCGGCCCTGGCGGTTCACGGTGTTCGAAGGCGCGGCCCGCGAGAAGCTCGGCGAAGCCATGGCAAATTCACTGCGTGCTCGAGTGCCGGGCTCGACGCAGGAACATCTGGATGCCGAGAAGGGCAAAGCGATGCGCGCGCCGGTCGTGATCATCGTCGGCGCCAAGATCAGCAAGGGCAAGATTCCCGAGATCGAGCAGGTGTGCGCCACGGCCGCAGCGGTGCAGAACATGTTGCTGGCGGCACAGGCACTGGGTTTCGGCGCACAGTGGAAGACGGGTGCGGCGGCCTATGATGCTGGCGTCAAAGCGCTGTGCGCTCTTGCGCCGGAAGATCACATCGTCGCCATCGTTTATCTCGGCACGGTGACTTCGCCGGGCCCGCTGGTCGAAGCGCCGGTCGACATCAAACGTCTCTGATCTCGGCCAGCTTGCGCGCGAGTTGTTCCAGGTTGAACGGCTTGCCGATCAGGTGCACACCGGGATCGAGCACGCCGTTATGGACGATGGCGTTGCGCGTGTAGCCGGTCGTAAACAGCACTTTCAGATTCGGTCGCCGCTGGCGCGCTTCATCCGCCAGCATGCGCCCGTTGACCTCGGGCATCACGACATCGGTGAACATGATCTCGATCTCGGGGTGCTGATCGAGCAGCCCTAGCGCCATCGCCGCGCCATTCGCTTCCAGCACGTCATAGCCAAGTTCCTTCAGCGCTTCGACGCTCACGTGCCGCACGCTCTCCTCATCCTCGACCACCAGGATGGTCGTGCCTGCACCCGAAAGCGCCGGAGCGAAGCGTACATGGGCTCGGGCGTCCTCCAAACCGCCGTAAAAGCGCGGCAGGTAGATCTTTACCGTCGTACCCTGGCCAATCTCGCTATAGATCTTCACGTACCCGCCGGACTGATGCACGAAGCCGTGCACCTGGCTCAATCCGAGACCCGTGCCTTTGCCCACCGACTTGGTCGTGAAGAACGGATCGAACGCTTTCTGAATCGTGTCGGAGGACATGCCGCAGCCCGTGTCGGTCACGGCGATCATCACGTACTGACCTTGCGGCACACCGGCCTGCTGAGCGGCGTAGATGTCGTCCAAATGCGCATTGGCAGTTTCCACCGTGAGCTTGCCGCCCTCAGGCATCGCGTCGCGTGCATTCACCGCTAGATTCAGGATGGCGCTCTCGAGCTGATTGCCATCGGTCTGAATCTGCCAGAGACCGCCCGCGAGCACGGTCTCGGTGCGGATGGTCTCGCCGAGCGTCCGATGCATCAGGTCGGACATGCCGGCAACCAGCTTGTTTGCATTGACCGGCTCGAGCCGCAGCGGCTGTTGGCGAGCGAAGGCGAGCAGACGTTCGGTCAGTTGCGCCGCCCGCGTCGCGCCCTCGAGCGCGAACGAAGCAAAGCGCTGAACGTTCGCATCGCCCCGCGCCAGCCGCCGCAACAGCATGTCCAGGTTGCCGATGACCACGTTCAACATGTTATTGAAGTCGTGCGCGATGCCTCCAGTCAGCTGGCCCAGCGCTTCCATTTTTTGTGCCTGACGCAGCGCCTTCTCCGCGTCGCCACGGGCTCCGATCTCGGCCTCGACGCGTTGCTTGAGGGTCTCATTGAGGTTCATCAATGTTTCTTCGGCCCGCTTGCGCTCGGTGATGTCGATCACCGAGCCGATGTAGCCGAGAAATTCGCCTTTGCCGTCGAAGCGCGGCGAGGCAGCATCGATGGCCCAGCGATATTCGCCATCGTGCCGGCGCAACCGGTATTCGACGCGGAAGTCTTTGTGCTCGCCGCTCGATTCCATGAAGGTGCGGGCCGCGCTGTCACGGTCGTCCCGATGAACCGCCTTCGTCCAGCCGAGCCCCAGCGCTTGCGCTTCGGTCTGCCCGGTGAAGTCATACCAGCTCTTGTTCAGATAAATGCACCGACCGTCGGCATCGGTGATCCACATCATCACCGGCGAGTTTTCCGCCATGTTCCGGAAGCGGCGTTCGCTTTCCGCCAGCGCTGCCATGCCTTCCTTGCGCACATTGGCGAGCTTGAGATTGGCATGGACGCGAGCCGTGAGCTCGCGCGCCGAGAAAGGCTTGATCAGATAATCATCGGCGCCGGCATCCAGGCCCTCTATGCGAGCTTCTTCGCCGGCCCGCGCGGACAGCATGATGACGGGTAGATCGCGCAGCTCGGGATCTTCGCGAATCGCCTTCAACAAACCGAAGCCGTCGAGCTCGGGCATCATCACGTCCGTCAGCACCAGATCGGGTCGATGGGCTCGAATCGCAGCGAGGGCGGCCGCGCCATCTGCCACAGCCTCGACGTGGAGATGTTTGCTGAGGAACCTGGAGACGTACTGACGCATGTCGGCGTTGTCGTCGGCCAGCAGCAACCTGGAGCCTTCGACCTGCGCAAGATCGTCGCCCGCGGAGGCGTCGTGGTACTCCTGGATGCCCAGGCCCTCATCCGACAGCCACGTCAGCGCCTCCTGCACGAACGCTTGGGAACGCTCGACATTACCGACGCTGTCAGCGGTTGCGTCGTAAATCTGATCCGCCGGCAGATGCTGCGAGCCGAAGGGAATGATGACCGTGAAGGTCGTGCCTTCGTTTACCCGGCTGTCCGCATGGATCTTGCCGTGATGAAGCCGCACCAGCTCCAGGATCAGCGCCAGGCCGATGCCGCTGCCTTCGTGCGTGCGGCTCCTCTGGCCGTCGATGCGATGGAAGCGCTCGAACAGTTTCGGCAGCTGTTCGGGCGGCACGCCGACGCCCGTATCCTTCACTTTGAGCTCGGCGCCTCGCGGCGTCGTGCGCAAGCTCACATCGACCCCGCCCTCGAAGGTGAACTTGAACGCATTGGAGAGCAGGTTCAGGACGATCTTCTCCCACATGTCGCGATCGACGAATACCGGCTCCGGCAGAGGCGGGCAGTCGACGTTGAGGCTGAGGGATGCGCGAGTGAGTGCCGAGCGGAACGTGGATGCCAATTCGGCCGTCAGCCTCGCGAGATCGGTCGGACGGAACTTTGCCTTGGTGCGGCCCGCCTCGATGCGTGAAAAATCCAGCAGCGTATTCACGAGCCGCAACAATCGCAGCGAGTTGCGATGCGCGGCCTGCAAACGTTCCTTCTGCGTGATGGGCAACGGCGCGTCGGAATCTGCAAGCGCATCCTCGAGCGGCCCCATCATCAAGGTCAGCGGCGTGCGGAATTCATGACTGACGTTCGAGAAGAACGCGGTCTTGGCGCGGTCCAGCTCGGCCAGGCGCTGCAAGCGCTCGCGCTCCTCTTCGACGGCGCGGGCGTTGTGAATTGCAGTGGCCACGTGGCTTGCGATCAGGTTGAAGAATGTCCGGTATTCCTCATCGAGTCGACGCGTTGAGTTCACGCCGCCGATCAGCACCGCGGTGGGTTGATCCTGGCCGCCTGACATGATCGGCACCAGCACTGCTTCGACGATCGGTCGAGCCGCGGGCCCGAGCGGCAGGGAGTCGCATGGCTCTATGCGGACCGACCGGGGCTGACAGGTTTCTACCACTTCCCGCACCGGCCAGAAGGCGCTCGCTACGTCGAGATCCAGACTGGGCGCAGCACATTCATCGGCGCCGTCGGTCACCCCGGTACTGCGATTGAGCACGGCCCTGCGATGCTCGGCATCGATCCAATAGAGCAGGGCAAATGGCACGTCGTCCGAATTCTTGGCGAGCGTATCGATGGCGGAAGCGCACGCCGTCTCGACGGAGCGCTCCACCAGCGCCTTGGCCGCCAGCTCCGATAGCGTGCGCAGGCGACGCGCATTCAGCACTTTGTGCGTGGTCTCGGCGCTCGGACAGAACAGGCCGGCGACGCGGCCGGTTTCGTCCCTTATCGGGCTGTACGAAAACGAGTAGTACGTTTCCTCCAGAAAGTCGCCCCGGCTCATGAACAACTGAACGTCGTCCACAAAGCTGGCCTCGCCATGCCGGAACACCTTGTCGGCGAGCGGACCGCACACGTCCCAGATCTCGGCCCAGACTTCCTCCGCTGGCCGCCCCAACGCCCAGGGATGCTTCGCCGGACCGAGCACCTGGACGTAGGCATCGTTGTAGAGGAACGTGGCTCGCGGCCCCCAGCTCATCCACATCGGATGACGGGAGTCGAGCACCAGGTTGACAGCGGTGCGCAGGCTCGTCGGCCAGCGTTCGAGCGGACCCAGCGGGGTTTTCGACCAATCGAAGGCGCTCACCAGTCGGCCCAATTCACTGCCGTTGTTGAAGATCGGGCTGGCAGAAGGCGCCGCGGAAATCGCCATCAGGGTCCTGGTTAGCGTCGATGCGTAAACTACTCAGCACAATCGCGTTAACAACTGAGCGGTTCCCTGCGGAGGGCCGGAACCGGCAATTTTTATCGTCACTGCCGGCCCGACGCCGACTGGCTATCGGCGGCCACTTCGCGCCGATGAGCGCCGCCCGAGGGTTCGGGCTGGCGGCGATATACTTGGCGCGTTGAAGCATGCCTGCGGAGGATCGGGCGATGAGCGAGATACTAAAACCCGGTGCGGTGACGCTCGAACAATGGCAGCGTGTATACAGAGGCGCGTCCGCGACGCTCGATCCATCCTGCTTCCCAGCCGTCGAACGCAGCGCCGCTGCTATCGAGCGCGTCGTCAACAACGGCGCGCCGGTCTACGGAGTGAACACAGGCTTCGGCAAACTGGCCTCGGTGCGCATCGAGATCGCGGATCTGGAGCGCTTGCAACGTAACATCGTGCTGTCGCATTCATCGGGGGTCGGCGAGCCCATGCCGCCCGCCATCGTGCGGCTCATGATGGCGCTAAAGATCGCCAGTCTCGGGGTAGGCGCGTCCGGCGTGAGATTGCCGACGCTGCAATTGCTCGAAGCCATGCTCGTGCGCAACTTGCTTCCGGTCGTGCCGGCGCAAGGATCGGTTGGCGCATCCGGCGATCTTGCGCCGCTCGCACACATGTCGGCGACGATGATTGGCGTTGGAGAGATTCTGGTCGATGGCGTAGCGCGGCCTGCCGCGGACGCATTGGCTGCGGCCGGGTTGAAGCCAGTCACGCTTGGCCCGAAGGAAGGTCTGGCGCTGCTGAACGGCACACAATTCTCGACCGCCTATGCGCTCGCTGGATTGTTTGAAGCCGAGCAACTGTTCGGTCACGCCTTGATCTCCGGCGCGCTGTCGACCGAAGCGGCCAAGGGCTCCGACACGCCGTTCGATGAGCGCATCCATCGACTGCGCGGGCATCGTGGCCAGATCGAATCGGCGACAGCGCTGGCCCAGCTGATGGCAGGCTCGGCGATTCGCGCGTCACATCGTGACAATGACGCTCGCGTACAAGATCCGTACTGTCTGCGCTGTCAGCCTCAAGTGATGGGTGCATCGCTCGACCTGTTGCGTCACGCGGCTCGCACGCTCGAGATCGAAGCGAACAGCGTTTCCGACAATCCGTTGGTGTTCGCCGAGGACGACGCGGTGCTCTCGGGCGGCAACTTCCATGCGGAGCCGGTAGCCTTTGCGGCCGACATCATCGCTCTGGCGCTTTGTGAGATCGGCTCATTGGCCGAGCGGCGCATCGCCATGCTGGTGGATCCGGCGCTCTCGGGGTTGCCTGCCTTTCTCACGCCACGCCCTGGATTGAACTCAGGATTCATGTTGCCGCAGGTCACTGCCGCGGCGCTCGTCTCGGAGAACAAACAACGGGCTTATCCGGCGAGCGTCGATTCCATCCCCACGTCGGCGAATCAGGAAGATCATGTTTCCATGGCCGCCCACGCTGCACGCCGCTTACTGCCGATGGCTGCGAACGCGGATGCAGTGATTGCGATCGAGCTGCTCGCGGCCGTGCAGGGCTGTGACTTTCACACGCCCTTATCGAGCAGCAAGGCGCTCGAACAGGTGAGACAGCAGGTCAGGGCGCTCTCGCCTGCGTTGGAAGACGATCGTTACCTGCACGCCGACATGCGAGCGACGCTCACGCTGCTGCAGTCCGGGCGCTTGCTGGAAACGGTGGCGAATTCTGGCGTGCGCTTGCCGTCGACGCTGCTGGCTGCATGAAGTTCGGTCTGATTGAAACCACCGCGCTGGCTATCGAGCTCGTGCCGCCGTTCCGATTCTGCATCGGCTGAACATACCGGCGCCGGCGGCTGTCCCATCCGGGAAGCATTCGAGGAGCCGGCGGACAATCTTGCTGGCGCCCATGGCGATGGGATCTTCACAAGGAAGGTTCAGCTCGTGCTCGACCTGCTCGCACAATCGACGCGCGGACGCTTCGTCGAGCTTCGAGGTATTCAACGCGACGCCGACCGCGACAACGTCAGGTTGCGTGACTTGCGCCGCCTCGAGGTTTGCGAGCAAACATTCCTTGAGCGAGGGCAACGCTCGTCCTGGCAGCCCGCGCATGTGAGTCCGCGTGGGCTCGTGGCACATCACCAAGGCGTTCGGTTGTGACCCGTGCAGGAGGCCGAGAGACACGCCGGCGTAGGACGGATGAAACAGCGAACCCTGACCTTCGATGATGTCCCAGCCGCCATCGGAGCGAGCCGGCGACAACCATTCTGCCGCACCGGCGATGAAGTCTGCGACCACCGCATCGATGGGCACGCCGCTGCCTGCGATCAGGATGCCCGTCTGACCGGTCGCACGAAAATCGGCAAGCCGGCCTTGTCGACGCAGCTCTCGCTCCAGGGCGAGGCTGGTGTACATCTTGCCCACGGAACAGTCGGTGCCAATCGTCAACAAGCGGCGGCCAGGGCGGGGACGACCGTTGCCGATGGGCAGGTCGGCGGGCGGTTCCCGAACGTCGAACAGCAACTGTCCCGTGCGTTGAGCGGCAGCTCGAATGTCGGGATGTTGGGCCAGCCGCTGATGCAACCCGGACGCGACATTCAACCCCGCTTCCAACGCGGCCACAACTTCTCGCGCGGAAACTTCGCTGAGCACGCCCCCCGCATTCGCTTCGCCGAGAATCATCGTCTTCGCGCCGCGCGCCACGGCTTCGGAATAGGAAAGATCGTCGAGTCCGAGTGTGAGATCGCAGCCAGGCAGGCGACGCTGCCCGACGCAAAGCTCGCGACGCCAGTCAGCCACGCCGCGCGACGTCTTGATGGACAGCGGATCCGTCGCAGCCCCGAGATACAGCAGATACGGCGCAGGAATATTCATGACGGGAATGATTTTTCATCCGGTCGAGGGCGTCCGATAGCGAAGCTTACAGCACCCATCGCAACACGTCGTCACGGCGCCGTCTTCCGCAGCGACGACAGACAGTCGTGAAGATGGCGTGAAACGCTTCGATTTGTCGCATGCGCATGGGCGTATAATGCCACCCGCCCGCACCGACACCATTCACGGGGATGCGAATGACTCTGACCCTGGCCGACATCCGCGCCGCTCACACCCGCATCAAGGATCGCATTCACCGCACGCCGGTCATGACCAGCGAGGCGCTCGATGAGAAGGCGGGCGCGCGACTGTTCTTCAAATGTGAGAATTTGCAGAAGATCGGCGCCTTCAAGGCGCGAGGTGCGACCAACGCCGTTGCCTTGCTAACGGATGAAGAAGCGAAGCGCGGCGTGGTGACGCATTCCTCCGGCAATCACGCCGCCGCATTGGCGCGGGCTGCAAAACTGCGAGGCATTCCGGCATACGTCGTCATGATGTCGACCGTTCCTCAGGCGAAAGTCGCTTCGGTGCGGCGCTATGGGGCGGAAGTGATTCTTTGCGAGCCGACCTATGCCGCGAGAGTAAGCACTGCGAACAGCGTGGTCGAACGCACCGGCGCTGTGTTCATTCATCCGTTCAACGATCCACGAGTGATGGCGGGGCAGGGCACTACCGCGCTGGAGTTGCTGGAGGATGTGCCGGACCTCACCGACATCCTGTGCCCCGTGGGCGGCGGCGGTCTCATCAGCGGCATCTCGGTGGCGATCAAGAGCATCAATCCGGAGATCCGTGTGTTCGGGGTCGAGCCGAAAGGGGCGGATGACGCCGCGCAGTCGCTGGCGGCGGGACGGATCATTCCATGTACTGCTCCCAACACCATCGCCGACGGCCTGCGGGGCACGCTTGGCGAGCTGACCTTCGAGGAGATTCAGCGTCACGTCGACGGCATCGTCACCGTGTCCGAAACGGAGATCGTCAACGCGATGCGCACGATCTGGGAAGTGCTGAAGATCATCGTCGAGCCCTCGGGCGCGGTTGGCTACGCTCCGCTCGTCGACGGTCAGCTCGATATGCCGGGCCGTCGCATCGGCATAGTGCTCACCGGCGGCAATCTGGATCTGGACACGCTGCCCTGGATGACGCCCGCTAAAGCGTAGCGGGCGCTTCGATCCGGCCGAGCTTGGTGAAGTAGCCGTTGACCTCGAGCACGATGGTCAGCGGTGCATCGCTGAGGTTGCGCCAGTACCAGCCATGCCTGCCCGTGAAGGGCGCGACGAACGAGCCGTGCGCCGTCTGGCTGCTCTCCACGGTTTCATAGCTGCGATAGTAGTCCTTGGGCCATTCGCCCTCGGTCGGCTCGCCGTGGAACTCGTAGTACACCGGGCCGGCGCCCTGCGTGGTCCACGAATACAGCAAGGGTTCGCCCGCTGCGAGCTCAGCTTTGTATTCGAGCTCTTCGCGAGGCTGCACATTGATCTCGATGCGCACCGTGCGAGGCTTGCGAGGATGTGCATGCATGACGCGGGCTTCGGTGCTGGCCTGTGCGTCGTTGACGAAATAACCGTTCAGCTGAAAGGCCACGAGCCCGAAACCGGCCGCCATCAACAGCACATTCGCCGCCGTCGCATGTCGCGTGAATGAAGGCACCCTGCGCCAGCAGGTCATCACGATCAGGATGGCGCTGAGCGCGAGCACCTGCCCGATCTCCACGCCGACGTTGAAGGCCAGCATGTTCGGCACCAGCCCATCGGCCGACAGGGACAGATCCTGCAGCTTGGTCGCGAGGCCGAAGCCATGGAAGAAACCGAACACCAGCACGGCGGCCTTGTTATTAGGCTGTATGCCGAACCACCGCTGAAACGCACCGAGATTGTCGAGCGCCTTGTAGACCACCGAGAAGCCGATGATGGCGTCGATCAAATAAGGATCGACCTTGAGGCCGCTCAACACCCCGAACAGCAACGTGACGCTGTGACCGATCGCGAACAGCGTGACATAGGCAACCACTTCCTTGAGTCGATACAAAAAGAAGATCACGCCGAACAGGAACAGCAAATGGTCATAGCCGGTGACCATGTGCTTGGCGCCGAGATACATGAATGTCAGCAGTTGCGGGCCGCTGGCATTCCGCAGCAGCGCTTGATCCTCGGGCGCGACGCCATGCGCCAGTGCCTGGCTGCCGAGCAGACAGCCGATGAGCGCAAGGATCAGATGTTTACTGCCGACCATCTGGCGGCGCGGTGAATATGTACTTCTCATGACAGTCGGTGCAGGTCTGATAGATGTCCCCGGAAGCGGCGAACAACGCTTCGGGATCTTTGACGTCGGTCGCCTCGATGGCGGTTCGAGCAGCCGCACTCATGGCCCGGGCTTTCGCATTCCAATCGGCGACATCCTGAACCGACGATGGGCGGGCGCGTCCTTCGAGCATCAGCAGGTTGCCAGCCTCGAGCACCATGACCGCATTGTTACGAACGCGATTCCACTCTTCATCGGTGTGGGGCTGCACGTTCTGCTCTCCCTGCTCGGTGATGATGGTCGCGACGGCGCCGAACACCGCTTTGGAGCTCGGGTCGATCATCCAGTTCATCAACTGTCGCGTATCGACGGAAGTATCGAACGACACCGCATCGGTGACTGATTTTGGCGACGCCGGCGATCGATCGCCGCAAGCCGCCTGAAGCAGGCACCCGGCGAGCACAGCCGCCATCGTTAGTGTTCGCATGAGCTCGGGCACCGACCGAACGAGGAGGCGGCTATCGTAGCGCACCGTCGCGCTGCGACCGTCAAGAATTGCCTGCGCACGTATGCAGATCGAGACACGCAGCTATCCACCTCGCGTTATTTCCAAGCGGACCGATTGCTGTACACTACGTACGGCGGCGGGGGCTGTCGTCATGAAAGTTATTCACAGCGGAGAAAGCTTTGAACGCTCTGCAGTCGCTCGTCCCGCCTCGTTTTCGTCCCGCCGCTAAACGCGCCTTCTTCGCCGGTCAACGCATCGTCAATCTGCCGCTCACGGCGCTCCACAAACTGGTGTTGACGCCCGCGCACCTGCTGGTGCGACGCTCCAGAACACATCGCAAGCTCGAAATCGGTCCGGGCGAGGAACGCATCGCCGGCTTCGAGACGCTCAATGTCATTCCCGCCTCGAACGTCGATTTCCTGTGGGACGCCGCCAAACGTTTGCCTTTTCGCGACGGCACGTTCGACGTGGTCTATGCCAGTCACATCCTGGAGCACATCCCCTGGTACCGCACCGAGGAGGTGCTGGCGGAATGGGTGCGCATCGTCGCGCCGGAGGGACGGCTGGAGATCTGGGTCCCGGACGGCTTGAAGATCTGCAAAGCCTTCGTCGATGCGGAGGAGCGCCACTCGCCCGACTACGAGCAGGACGGCTGGTATCGTTTCAACGATGAGAAGGACCCGTGTCGCTGGGCCTCGGGGCGCATCTTTTCGTACGGCGATGGGGTCGGTACGCTGGGACATCCCAACTGGCACCTGGCCGTGTTCTCCTATCGCTATCTCGAGCAGGCGTTGAAGCGGGCCGGCTGCCGGAATGTCGAACGTCTGCAGCGCTCGCAGGTTCGCGGCCACGATCACGGTTGGATCAATCTCGGCATCGCCGGGATCAAGTAATCCAACGTTCCCAACAATCCATGCCAGACGTGTAACAGTCGCACGCCACCTCGCATCGCGAGAAAAGCCCTCTCGACGCAGCGAATTCGCAGGTTCTCGCCTGTGAGCTCGCTGCGTCGCTCGACTGCTCAAACATTCGCAGCGGCCATGAGCCGCGACTCCCGTTAGCATCGCGCCGCTTATCGCACTGACTACTGAAGGAGCGCGCCATGGCTGGTGGGTTTGACGACGAGAACGGCAAGTTCCGCGTGCTGGTCAACGAGGAAGAGCAATATTCCCTGTGGCTGGACGGCATGGACATTCCTCGCGGCTGGACCGACTGCGGCGTCGCGGGCGATAAAAAAACCTGCCTCGACTATGTCGGCAAAGTCTGGACCGACATGCGGCCCAAATCGTTGCGCGTGTGGATGGAAGAGCACGCGAAGAAGACCGCCGCCGCTGAATCGACGGAAGCTGCGACTCCGGAGACTTGACGCACGCTCATGGTGCACGCGTCGCCGCCCTTAGGACACGCAAGGAAAACTCTGAATCCGCATTGCCCGGCTTTGCCGGCGTGACTTTGGCAGTCGCGCTCATCAAAAACTGCCTTCGTAGTGCCGATCCTGTGTGGACAGGCAATGGACCCGCGAATGAGTCGCGGGCTGGCACTGAAGGAGATGACCTTGAGAGTAGCGGCACGGTTGCTGGCTTTGTGGATGTCGATGGGCGCGGTGGCGGCGGCTCACGCGCAGCAGTTCGACAAGCTCGGTTTTTTTGTCGGTGAGGCAACGCCCGCAACCGCGGCGCCTGCCTATCGCACCTTCGTCAGCAAGGTGCAGCAGATCCCGAATTCCACCAATGTGTTCGTCGATTATCGCGAGCCGATCTGGAGCGCCGGCACGTACGATCCCAAATGGCGCAATAACGCCGCCTGGGCCGCCGGCAATCTGGCGGACCTGTGCTCGGTGGACTATCTGAATCGGCTCGACGCCGAGGGACGGCCCACCCTGATTCCCATCGTCAGCGTCGGCCTCACCGACGATCCCACGGCGTATCAGCTCAATCTGCCGGCGGACGATCCGGATCGCGGCAAGTACAGCGAAGCGGCGGCCGTGGCGATGATGAACGACATCGCCGCAGGCAAGTACGACGCCGATGGCGCAGGCCGTTATCGCGTCTGGCCGGCAATTTTCGACGTATTCAGGAACACCGGCTTTCGCAAGTTTTATTTGCGCATCGGCTGGGAACAGAACGGCAACTGGTATGGCTGGCAGGTGCGCAGCGAGGCGACTCGCACTGCTTACATCGCGGCCTGGCGTCACGTCGCCAATCTGGCGCATGCCTATGCGAACGCCAATGGCATGGTCATCGAGACCCTGTGGAGCCCATCGGCCTCGTACGCGAACTACGGGTTGAGCGAGGAGAGCAGCTATCCGGGCGATGCCTATGTCGACATCGTCGCGCCCACTCACTACAGCCCGATCTGGAACCCGACACGCTCGCGTGACAAGACCGCCTATCACGACTGGACGAGCGGTCAGAATGTCACTCTCGCGGACTGGCTTGCGAACGCGGCGAATCGTCGCGTGATCTGGGACTACCCGGCAGCGGACTATTGGAACCCGACGCGCGGTTGGGGCTTGCCGGCCGCCATCGAATTCGCGTTGGCTCGTAGCAAACGTTTTGCGCTGTCCGAGACCGGCACCGGCAACTTCGGTGTGACGCGCTCCGGCGGCGGCCCCGTCGACGAAGGCGATTATCCGATCTATCTCGGCGAGCGTCTGGCCGCCGCGGTGGGCCGAGGCCTGGACTTGGAAGTCGTCGAAATCTGGCCGCAAGCTTCGGGCACGGACCGGCTGACATTCCTGAGCGACGAGCGGCCGCTCGAAGCTGCGGGCTGGAAGAGCTTCGGCACGATCATGGCGGCGGCACAATCGCCGAGCAATCTCGCGAAGGGACGCAAGGCCTATCCGAGCTCGACCGAGAGCAGCACGTACAGCGCTGCCAAAGTCACCGATGCCAGCACCTCGACCAGCTGGCATAGCGCGCCGGGCGGCGCCGACAAGCAATGGATCTACGTGGATCTCGGCCAGCGTTATTCCATCTCACGTGTGCGTGTCATCTGGGACGCGGCGTACGCGTCCGAATACACGATTCAAACGCAGGTAAGCACCAACACGTGGGCCAATCTCTATAAAACCACGGCAGGCGACGGTGGCGTCGACGATGTTCGCGGGTTGACTGGAACAGGACGATTCATTCGGGTGTTCGCGACCCAACGGGGCACGAGCGCACGCAACTACGGCATCAAGGAAATCGAAATCTATCCTTGATGCGATCTCTCAAGCCGCGGCGCTCGCTGAGCGCCGCGCGATCACCAGCCAATTGTTGAATGGCGTACGCCCCCACAGCGGCTTGAACTCCGCCTGCAGGCCGTGTCGTTGCAGAACCGCGCGCAGTTCCTGCGCCGAGGGCTGCGCCTTGAAGGATGTTTTCATCCAGCCGACCAGATGACCGAAGCGATCGGTGGCTCGCGTCATCGCGCTTCGCCACGTGCCGTCGGCCAGTCCCGTGCGGATCACCAGCTTGCCTTGTTTGCTGACGCACTGAGCGGCCTGCGCCAGCAACGTCCCCTGTGCTTGTTGCGGCAGATACTGAAGGACGTCCAGCAATGCGACACTGCCGTGATGCTTCGGGAACTGCACGCTCAAGTCACATACCTGAAAGTTCGCGTCGGTGATCCCGCCCCGTGCCGAGGCGTCCCGGGCGGCGTCGATCTTCATGGCGTCCGTGTCGACACCGACATAAGGCAGGTTGCAGCCGCCGGCTCGCAGGCAGTGCAATAGCAGGCCAATTCCGCATCCCAGATCCAGTAGCGGCTCGCGCTCGTCGTCGAAAGCGCCGGGCATTGCTTCGTACAGCGGATCCATCGCGAGTTTGCTCAGCGAGTACCAGTAACGATATCGATCCGGCAGGAAGCTGGCAGCGATCGCGCGTTTGGGCAGGGCCATATCTGGAGTCAGGACACTTTTCTTTACATTGTCAGCACTGGCCAGGCCGGTGCGCAGGGTTAGTATGGTCGCACACTAACGAATGCATGATCGAGGGGGACTATGGCCGGCAAGTACTCGCGGCGTGAAATCATTGCGAGCGGTGTGGGCGCGGCGGTAACCGTCGGGCTGTTACAAACTGCCCGGGCGTTCGCCACAACGGATCCTGTCGCCGAAACGACCGCCGGCAAAATCAAAGGCCTCACTCGAGAAGGCGTGCACATCTTCAAGGGCGTGCCTTACGGCGCGCCGACGGGCGGGCGCAATCGCTTCATGCCCCCTCAGCCGCCGATGGCTTGGAAGGGCGTGCGCGATGCGCTCGACTACGGCCCGAGTACTCCGCAAAGAGAGCCCGGCAGAGAACCCGCGACCGGTGGCCCAGCGGCCTTGATTGGCGAACTGAGCGATCGTCCGGAAAGCGAAGATTGCCTGGTCCTCAACGTATGGACGCGAGGCTTGCGAGACGGCGGCAAGCGTCCGGTGATGTTCTGGATTCATGGCGGCGGCTTCTCGGCGGGCTCTGGATCCTCGCCCGGCTATGACGGCGCCAATCTCGCCAAGCGCGGCGATGTGGTGGTCGTCACGATCAATCATCGATTGAACGTCATGGGCTTCACGTATCTGGCCGGCATTGGCGGTGCGGAGTTCGCGAACACCGGCAACGTCGGCATGCTGGATATCGTTCAGGCGCTGCGCTGGGTCCGCGACAACATCGAAAGCTTCGGCGGCGATCCGAATCGGGTGATGATCTTCGGCGAGTCCGGCGGTGGCCGCAAAGTCGGCACCTTGCTCGCGATGCCGGACGCAAAAGGATTGTTTCACGCCGCGGTCAATCAAAGTGGGCCGACGATCAAGGTCGTCTCACAGGAGGACGCGGCCAAGTCGACGGAGGCGTTGCTCGCAGAGTTGCAGATCTCGCGGACTGATTTTCGCAGGCTGCAGGAAGTGCCGGTCGACAAGATGATCGGCGCGTTCTATGCCGCCAGCCGCAAGCATCGCCTGTCCCACACGACCAATGGTTTCGCCCCGGTCGTGGATGGCAAGGTCCTGCCGCAGCATCCGTTTCATCCGCAGGCATCGGCATTGATGGCGGACGTGCCCTTGATCATCGGCACCAATCGCACGGAGATGACGCTGCAGCTCGCGGGCGATATGGCGGCCTTCAAGCTCGATGAGGCGGGCTTACAAACCCGCGCCAAGGGTTTGCTCGGGGATCAAGCCGAGTCCGTGCTCGCGGCTTATCGCAAGGCGGAGCCGAGCGCCACGCCCTCCGAATTGTTCTTTTTGATGATCAGCGATCAGCGTTACTGCGCGCCGCTGATGACGATCGCGGAGCGGCGCGCAGCGCTCGGCAAAGCGCCGGTGCATTGTTACTACTTCACCTGGGAAACCCCTGTACAAGGCGGGCGATTGAAATCGCCCCACGCCCTGGAGATCGCTTTCGTGTTCGACAACACCGAGCGGTCGTCGAGGTTCACCGGCGGCGGCCCACGTGCCGCGGCGCTGGCGGACAAGATGGCCGATGCATGGATCGCGTTCGCGCGCACCGGCGATCCGAATACCTCGAAGTTGCCGAAATGGACACCGTACACGGCCGCACAGCGCGCGACCCTGGTGCTCAACGATTCCAGCGCCATCGTGAACGACCCGTTCGGGCCGCGACGCGCGGCCATGCAATCGGCATTGAAGCTATCGAATTCATAAGAGGACTGGCCCATGAGAACCTGGCGTTGGCTCGCGATGTTCGCGAGCGCCTGGCTGTGTTTCACCACTGCCCACGCGGATGAGCCGATCGTTGCGACCAAGGAAGGGCGCCTGCGGGGCGCTCAACTGCAAGATCCCGCTGTGTATGTTTTCAAAGGCGTGCACTACGGCCAGTCCACTGCCGGCGCCGCGCGGTTCAAAGCGCCGAAGCGCGTCGCAAAGTGGGAGGGCGTGAAGGACGCGGTGAAATTTGGCTCGATCTGTCCGCAGGCGGGTGACCCGGGCCGTCGCACGACGACGCCGGGCGAGCTGCTGTCACCCAGCGAAGACTGCCTGGTGCTGAACGTCTGGACGCCGGCCATCGCCGGCAACGCCAAACGTCCGGTGATGGTGTGGCTGCACGGTCGCGGCTTCTATGCGGGCGCAGGCTCCGAGCCTCTTTACGACGGCGCGAGGCTCGCGAAGCGTGGCGATGTGGTGGTCGTGACCATCAATCATCGCTTGAATGTGTTCGGTTACCTGCATATTGCCGAGGCCGGGGGCCAAGAGTTCGCTACATCGGGCAACACGGGCGTGCAGGACATGCAACTCGCGCTCGAATGGGTCCGAGACAACATCGCAGCCTTCGGCGGCGATTCGGGCAACGTGACGATCTTCGGCGAGTCGGGCGGTGGCGTGAAGGTGTCGACACTGCTGGGTGTGCCGTCAGCGAAAGGACTCTTCCAGCGAGGCATCATTCAAAGCGGCGCACGTGGGCGAGGCATGGCTGCCGACATGGCCACCAGGAACGCACAGACCGTGATGCAGAAACTGGGCGTCAAAACAGTCGCCGAGTTGCAGGCTGTCCCCATGGATGAGCTGCTCGCCGCAGTGACAACCACGGGCCGCACGATCCCGGACTTCGGCCCGGTCGTTGATGGCAGCTATTTGCCCGCCAACATGTTCGACCCCGAAGCCGCGGCAAGCGCGCGAGGCATCCCGGTGATGGTCGGCTCGAACAAGGACGAATACTCGATCTACGCACGCGAGCATCCATTGTTCGGCAAGATGACCGAAGCACAGCTCCGTGAGGACCTGCAGCGTGACTACGGCGTGAATACGGATGCTCTGATCGCGGCCTACAAGCAGTCTCGACCGCAAGCATCTCCGTGGGATCTGATGGTCGCGATTCGCAGCAATCGTTTTCACATCGGCACAGTGCGGCTCGCTGACGTCGCCTCGAAAGTCTCGCCCGTGTATGTGTATAGCTTCGACTTCGAGGCGTCGCCGTTGAAAGCCGCGCATGGCTCCGAAATCGCATTCGTGTTCAGCAACGCGACAGCGAGCCCAACGGCGCGGCCGGGCGCGAAGGCCGTCGAAGATGCGATGAGCGAGGCGTGGATTGCCTTCGCGCGCACCGGCAATCCGAATCATGCCGGCCTGCCGAACTGGCCGACCTACGATGCCCAGAGCCGCGCCACGATGGTTTTCGATACCCAGTCGAAAGTCGTGAACGACCCGCGTGCGCCCGAGCGCAAGGTATGGGAGGGCAAGGAGCTCGTGCGATAGGCGATTTTCAAGCGGTCAACAAGGCTCGGAAGCGTTCCTTGGCTTCCGGGCCGATGTCCGAGGTTTGCTCCGCGCCCGGGAACGTTCCTTCCGACACATCCCTGACGAATTGCCGGGCGGCCGTGACTACGTCCTGCGCCACGTTCAGATAGCGGCGGGTATGACGCGGCTTGAAGTCCGTGTACAGCCCGAACAGGTCATGAAACACCTGGACCTCGCCGTCACAGTGCGGCCCGGCGCCGATGCCGATCGTCGGAATCGACACGCGCTGGGAAATCTCTTGAGCCACGGACGCAGGCACGAGCTCGAGCACGATCGCAAACGCGCCGGCGGCTTCGAGCGCCTTGGCATCGGCGACCAGCGAGGCAGCCGCGGAGGGCTCCTTGCCTTGAATGCGAGGACCACCCATCGCGTGCGTGGATTGGGGCGTAAAGCCAAGATGGCCGCACACCGGGATGCCGACATTGACCAGCCGCTCGATGGTCGGCGCGATCGCCACGCCACCTTCGATCTTCACGGCACCGACCTTGCCTTCGGTCATCAGGCGCGCCGAATTGCGTAACGCGTCCTCGACGTTCACCTGGTAGGTCATGAAGGGCATATCGCCGACCAGCAGCGCCCGCTGCGCGCCGCGAGCGACCATCTGGGAGTGATAGACGATCTGGTCCAGCGTGACCGGGAGCGTCGTGTCCTGGCCTTGCACGACCATGCCCACGGTGTCGCCGACCAGGATCACGTGGACCCCGGCGGCATCGACCATCTGCGCCGACGTGTAGTCGTAGGCGGTCAGCATGGCGATGCGCTCGCCACGGCGTTTCATCGTGACGATGTCGTTGGTCGAAAGTCTTTGGCCTTTCACAGCGTGCTCCCCAGTCTCGGCGCGGTCACAATTCCATTTGCCCGGACATTAGTCAACGCTAAGGTTCTTTGCATCGACCCAAGGAAATGCTTATATGGCTGCATGACACTCGAAGATCTCCGCATCCTGGTCGCGGCCTGCGAGGCCGGCAGCATGAGCTCCCTGGCGCGCGAGCTGCAGCGAACCCAGAGCTCCATCAGTCAGCACATCGCACGGCTGGAAGCCGAGCTCGGCATTCGATTGTTCGAACGGCATGCCCGCGGCGTGCAGCCGACTGCCGCCGGCAAGATCCTCAAGGACTTCGCGCTGGAAGGACTGGATGCGATCGAGGTCGGGCTGCAACGGGTGCGAGCGTTACAGCACGGCGAGTCCGATACGCTGACCATCACCACCGGCGGCACCACTGTGCGTCACTTCATGCGTCATGCGGTAGTGAGATTCAGAAAAGAACACCCCGGCGTCAACCTGCGATTTCTGCCAGCCAGCTCGACCCGACGCTGTTTCGAGATCCTGCGGCTCAATCAAGCGGATCTGGGTTTTGTCACAACTGGCGAGCCGGCGCGCGGCATCAACGAGAAGACCATCGCCAAGCAGCGCATGTTTCTTCTGACGACCAAGGACGATGAGTTGTCGCGTCGGCGCAAGTTGCGGTTGCAGGATCTCAAGGGCATTCGTTACCTGGGGCTGGCTGGTGGCACGACCCATCACAGCGCCATCGAACAGGCCGCCGCACAACGCGGCGTGGAGCTGAAGGCCGAAGTTGTATTCGACGATTTCGACACCGCGAAGCTGTTCGTCGAGCTGGGCCTGGGGCAGGCCATCGTGCCGGCCGTGCACGCCTATAACTTCGAGCGCAGCGGCTCGGTAAAGGCGGTGCCGATCACCGATCTGCCGTCCGTCGCCATCGGCTGGGCGTTCCGGCATTGGCACCACCTCTCGCCAGCCGCGCGAGAGTTCGTGGCGATCACCAACCAGGAGATCGGCAAGCTCCACAATGTGCCGGGATTGGAATTGTCGGCAGCGATCCGCTGAAGTCAGCCGTCGTGGGAAGCGGGCGAGGGATCCAGTCGCGACCGGCCGAGCAGCTTCAAGGTGAAGTTTCTCCCCGCGCGCAGGATGGGATAGGCGAAGCGCGAAAAGGCCCGCGAGCGAAACACGATTGAGTTGATCCGATTGAACCAGCCGGCCGACGTCGTCAGCAGCGCCAGCGCATGGATGCAATCGGCGCCATGGTAGTAGCGACCGTTCAGCTTCAGCACCATGCCTTCGTCCACGTCATGACCGAGCCGTCGCACTTCTTCGACCAGTGCCGGATGCTCGCGTGCATTCGCCAGCATCACTGGCCCCACCGCTGCGCGCAGGCGGACATGAACGACGTAACGCGAGCAGAAGGGGCACTCGCCATCGTAGAGCAGCCAGTTGGCCGACGGTTCCATCAGTCGGTGCGCCTGCCGGTGGCGGAGGAAGAATTGTCCGGGCACTCGGAGTAGAAATTACAACCGCTCAGCACGGGCAGGTTGCGCAAAGCGTCGTACGCACCGGCGAGCGCCAGGGCGGCAAGAAAATAAAGCGCCAATTTACGGCGTGTGAGCATGCCTTCGGTACCTGTTGAACTCGCACCGATAGTACTTCAACGGGATGTGACATTCATTAGCACTGCGCATATGCCGTATTTACACGACGGCACGCTTTTCGCTTCAGTCTTCCGTGCGCGGCGCGGTGGCGCTGGTTGGTGACAGGTGGCGCCGAGGCAAGGCCGCTGGCACACTCGGCCCACTTCAAAACAGCGCTCGATCAGAAACAAACATAGGGTAGAGGAGGGGACACAGGAGCATGAGC
The DNA here is from genome assembly GCF_009932555.1 of Steroidobacter agaridevorans. GTDB lineage: Bacteria > Pseudomonadota > Gammaproteobacteria > Steroidobacterales > Steroidobacteraceae > Steroidobacter > Steroidobacter agaridevorans. The sequence goes on along the minus strand of NZ_BLJO01000002.1, from coordinate 319,617 downwards.
GCTCAAGCGGATCGTTCCGTTCACGGGTTCTGGGACAATTTCTGGCGTCAGTTGCGCCCATCGATGAGTGAAGCGACGGAACGGGTCTCTGCCGATGGCTTGATTGCGTTTTCGCCCGTGTGGGCCGCCGCGGCTATTTTCAGCCTCGCCGGCGATCGCGGCATGCTGCTATTCCGCGACGGTCCGTTGCTCGGACTCATGAGCTGGGCCGCGATCTCGGTCGCACTCCTGTTGATCTGGCGTCCGCGTTGGACCCCTCTGCTGGTGCTTCTGGCAGGCGTGATGGCGACGCGCTACGCCATCGCCATGCCCGTCGCCGGCAACAACAAAATGATCGCCGCGTTCATGAACGCAGGCATTCTCGCGATCTGTGCACATGCCGTCCTGCGCTATGGCAACTCGGCGCAGATGCGAGAAAACATCTACGAGAACATGCGTGTAGTAGCGCGGGCGCTGCTGGCCGTCATGTATTTCTACGGCATCTTCCACAAGATCAACTCGGACTTTCTCGATCCACGGGTCAGCTGCGCCGTTGCGTTGTACATGCCGCTGGCCGATGGCTTCGGCTTGCAGAACAGCCTCACCGGCAAGTATCTCGCCATCTGGAGCACGTTCATCGTCGAGGCGATCGCCATCGTCTCGCTGTATTGGAAGCGCTGGTTCGCGGTCGGCCTGCTGCTGGCGCTGATGTTTCATTTCGTGATCCCGATCTCCGTGTACTCGTGGTACATGGATTTCTCGAGCTTGGTGCTGGCGCTCTATATCCTGTCTGTGCCGCGTGAAGTCAGCGAACGGTTCTACGACAGCTGCGCGCGATTGTTCCGGCTACTGCGCGACCGCTTCGGCCTGCTGGGTCAGGCATTGCCGTTTGGTGTCGTAATTGGCGGCGCGGTGACGCTGGTCGGCGTTCTTTCGGTATTCAGCCGCCAGGCGAGCATTCCGCCCTCGCACGCTTACCAATCGGTGTGGGTGCTGATGTGGGTCGTGTACGGTGGCTTGACCATGCTGTTGCTGGCGGATGCGGCCATCAATCATCTGCCATGGCGTGGAACGGTCGGGCCGCAGCGGCCGATGTGGCTGTATGCCGTGCCGGCGACGCTATTTATCGTATGCACGGCGCCTTATCTCGGGCTGCGCACGGAGGCGTCCATCGCCATGTTCAGCAATCTGCACACGGAGGCGGGTGTGTCGAATCATCTGGTGATCACGCAGCCGCTGGCGCTGTTTCCGTACCAGAGCGACGTCGCGATGATCAAGGCGTCCTCGGACCCTGACCTGCAGCACTTCGCGGATCGAAACCAGGGCCTGGTGATGTTCTCGCTCAAGGAGCGTCTGAGAAAGAAGCCCGAGCAGTGGGTCACCTACGAACTGAATGGCGTTCGCTACGAGAAGGCGACCGCTCACTCACTGGGCGCGTTCACCCACGCGAGCTTCTGGGAGCGCAAGCTGCTCATCTTCAAGCACGTGGACTTTGCGCGCCCGAAGGTGTGCACGCACTAGCGTCGGGATTCGACGGCCATTCTCACGGCAAGCCCGGCCAGCACAGTGCCCATCAGCCATCGCTGGATCACCTGCCATGACGGTCGCGAAGCAAAGAAGAGAGCGACGCTGCCTGCCATGAAAACGATCATTGCGTTGACGCTCACACTGATCGTGATTTGCGTGAGCCCCAGCACCAGCGACTGAACCCACACACTGCCGTGCTCGGGCTGAATGAATTGAGGCAGCAGGGACACATAGAGAATCGCAATCTTCGGATTAAGCAAGCTGGTGAAGAGGCCCATGCCGAACAATCGACGCGGACTGTCCTCGGGCAGATCCCGCACCTGAAACGGCGACCGGCCACCCGGCTTGACCGCCTGCCACGCCAGATACAGTAAATAGATCGCGCCGGCGATGCGAAGCGCATCGTACGCGAGCGGCACCGACAGGAAGATCGCAGTGATACCTGCCGCCGCGCAGAGCAGATAAACCACGAAGCCCAGTGCGATGCCCCCAAGCGAGATCAATCCGGCCATGCGCCCCTGGCAAATCGCGCGTGAGACCAGATAAATCATGTTCGGTCCCGGTGTGAGCACCATGGCGAGCGCCACGAGCGCGAACTGGAGATGATTGCTCAGCGTGGGCATCGGCGAGTCCTTCTGGCCGGAGAATGAGTCATCTTACGATGGTGTGGGAGTCGCGCGCGAGTTCGCGAGCTGTATCGCAAATTCAAGCGTCTTACTGTGCTCCCACATAGAGAGCATCAATCGGCGCCGGGGACAGAATCGATTAGAGCCTCGCTCGCCACCTGGTTAGTCTTGGCTCACGTCTCCTCGAATTCATTGGATTGATATGTTCGCCAAGCATCCCCTCCGTTCCGGTTTCCGCGCCCTCGCCGCGACGGCCATCGTCGCCGGAGCCGTGATGAATCTCGCCACGCCCGACTCCGCCTCCGCTGAGCACGGGAGCAGGGTGGTCGCGGCGGCGATCTAAACTATCGCGACACCTCTTCGCGACGTCCAAAGCTCTGCAAAAGGGCAGCGAGCCACATCGACCGCACCGTAACGGCGCATGAGCGCCGCATTTAAGCCCACAAAAAGCGACTTCGGGCACTGGCATATCTCTTGCTGCACAGGCTCGTTCGATCCAACGACGGGTCGGCAAGGCACTGCTGCCATAGCGGGCAATTCTCCTTCCCGCTGAACACTCGCGCGGTCCACTACGCGCTCGAGATCCCATTGAAGCTCATGCCCGAACGGCCCGGTTCCGAACGGGTCGTGCTCACATTCAAGAGGCAATAGAACAATGTCTTATCTGGCACCGTCGGAATTCGTGACCAAGATGGTCGATGCGGGCGAATCGAAAGTATTCATGTCGACGCGGGATACGTTGATCCGCGCGTATATGGCCGGCGCCATTCTCGCATTGGCCGCGGTGTTCGCAGTCGCGGTCACTCAGCAGACCGGTTATCCGATCATCGGCGCGATTTTGTTTCCTGTCGGCTTCTGCATGCTCTACTTGCTCGGTTTCGACCTGCTGACCGGCGTGTTCGTGCTGTCGCCGCTTGCGCTGATCGACAAGCGACCGGGTGTGACGCTGGGCGGCGTGCTCAAGAACTGGGGCTTGGTTTTCACCGGCAACCTGGCCGGCGCGGTCACGGTCGCGATCATGATGGCGATCGTCTTCACTTTTGGTTTTTCCACTGAGCCGAATGCCGTGGGCAAGGTCATCGCCGGCATCGGCGAGTCGCGCACGCTTGGCTATAAAGAGTATGGCGCGGCAGGCATGCTCACGCTGTTCGTTCGAGGCGTGCTGTGCAACTGGATGGTCTCCACCGGTGTCGTGGGCGCGATGATTTCAACATCGGTCGGCGGCAAGGTGATCGCCATGTGGATGCCCATCATGGTGTTCTTCGCCATGACGTTCGAACATTCCGTGGTGAATATGTTTCTGTTCCCGTCGGCGCTGATCATGGGCGGCAATTTCTCGGTCATGGACTACATCGTCTGGAACGAGATTCCGACGGTCATCGGCAACCTGGTCGGCGGCTTGTCGTTCACCGGACTGACGCTGTATTCGACGCACTTGCGCACGGCGCCGAAGAAGCAGGCGTTCCCGCGTGCCGCGTAATTGGATCTGATGCTGCCCGTTCGACTGAAGATCTCTTTAGGGCAGCATTCCGACCGGGGCCGCAAGGAGATCAACCAGGACTTTCACGGCGCGTGCATTCCCGACGAGCCGCAACTGACCGCCAAAGGCATCGCAGTCGCATTGGCCGACGGCGTCAGCAGCAGCAATGTCAGTCAGATCGCCAGCGAGGCGACCGTGAAAGGCTTCCTGGAGGATTACTACTGCACCTCACCGGCCTGGTCGGTGCGGCAGTCCGCGCAACGCGTGTTGATGGCGATCAACTCCTGGCTCTACGCGCAAACGCGTCAGAGCCAGTATCGCTACGATCAGGACCGCGGCTACGTGTGCACGCTGAGCGCGCTGGTCATCAAGTCCACGACGGCGCATATCTTTCACGTCGGCGATTCCAGAATCTATCGACTGCGGGATCGATCGCTCGAGCAGCTCACCCAGGATCACCGTCTCTGGATCTCTCGCGAGAAAAGCTATCTCGGTCGCGCGCTGGGCGTGAATCCACAGCTCGAGATCGATTATTCGGCGGCGGGCGTGGGGCAGGGCGACGTTCTCATTCTGGCCACGGATGGCATTCACGAGTACGTTGACCCCAAGGTCATCATCGATGTTTTGTCCGAGCACCCTGATGATCTCGATAGAGCTGCGAAATCCATCGCCGACAAGGCGCTCGAGCACGGCAGCGACGACAATCTCACTATCCAGCTGGTGCGCGTCGATGCAGTTCCCCAGGCGGAAGCAGGCGAGATCCATCACCAGCTCAGCGAGCTGCCTTTGCCGCCGGAACTTGCGCCGAGGATGGAGTTCGACGGTTATAGAATCATTCGCAGCATCCGGATCAGCAGTCGCAGTCACGTGCATCTCGCCACGGATCTCACCGCGCCTGATGCCCCTGCGGTGGTCATCAAGACGCCATCCGTGGATCTGCGCGGCGATCCAGCCTATTTGGAACGATTTCTGCTCGAGGATTGGATCGCACGTCGTATCGACAGCCCACATGTCGTGCGAGCCTGCGCGCCAACGCGCAAGCGCAACTATCTGTATACGGTCACTGAGTTCATCGACGGTCAGACGCTGACGCAATGGATGATTGATAATCCCAAGCCGAAACTGAGCACCGTGCGAGGCATCGTCCAGCAGATCGCCAAGGGTTTGCAGGCGTTCCATCGATTGGAAATGCTGCATCAGGATCTGCGGCCGGAAAACATCATGATCGACGCCACTGGCACGGTGAAGATCATGGACTTTGGATCCACACGGGTTGCTGGCATCGTCGAGAACGCCGCGTCGGTACAGAATCTACCGGCCGGCACGGCTCAATACACGGCGCCGGAATACTTTCTTGGCGACGCCGGCACGTCACGCTCGGATTTGTTTTCTCTGGGCGTCATTACGTATCAAATGCTGACGGGACGCTTGTCATTCGGCACTGACGTCGCCCAGGCAACCACCAAGGCCGCGCAACGACGCTTGATGTATCGATCGCTGCTGGATGATGAGCGCGATGTACCAGCGTGGATCGACGAGACGCTAAAGAGAGCCACGCATCCAGATCCGGTCCGGCGCTATCAGGAGCTGTCGGAGTTCGTGTACGACCTGAGCCGTCCCAACGAAGCCTATCTACGAAGAAACCGGCAGCCGTTGTTGGAGCGACATCCGGTGATGTTCTGGAAGACGATTAGCGCCATCCTGACGCTGATCGTCATCGTACTGCTAGCGTTCCGCTAGCGCCACCAAAGCCTTTCCCGGAAGCCGGCAAGCGACTGAGGTCGACCCCGAATTGCTACCTCTCAAGGGCGCATAATGCATATTATGTAATCTCAAAGATGCAGCTCGTATGAGCTTCCGAAGCCTTGCCGTACACCTGTGGCTTCAGCGAACGACTGAACCGCCAGCACCTCTGGCCCCTTGATCGACGTTGATGATCGTCAAGTCCATTCGACGTTCGCCGTGCAAGCGACGGATTCGATTCACCGGCGGCAAAAACTTCAGTCACTGCCGTACTCACGGCACACGGCCGGAGAATCCTGCAGAATCGGCTTCACGGCTACATCGTTCCAGGCCGAGCCATTCGCGAGTTGAAGCCGTTCCACCACCAGCAACGACAGCATCGTGTAATGGTCTTTGGTGGGTTTGTCGAGCTTGACCATCCAGCACCTGCGCGCGTCTTGATGCAGACGGCCGCTATGCCAACCGCCCTCGATCGAACTTGAGGTGATGCGAATTATTCCACCACTCGTGAGACGTGACTCAGCGTAAGCAGTGACCGTCAATGCGATTGCCAACGATAGGGTCGAGAGAAGTAGTTTCATGTCGGGACGATCTCCAATGCAGTTGTCGATGAGCCCGCAGGCAATGGAGACATTGTGTGGATCGGCGCAGCGCCAAATCCATTGGCCGGAGGAGCCAGACTGCTCGCCGTCATGGAAGCCGAGCTTCGACCTTCCCTGCCTCTTTCAGTCGAGACCGGAACAGACTCAATGCAGTCGCGATGCCGATGATCGCGATGAGCGCGACTAGCAGCATCCGATTCGTGGCGGCGGATGAGCCGAGGATGCTGTAGACGATCGCGATGGGAAAATTGCCGAGAGCCGCACCCAGCAGAAATCTGCCCCACTCCATACCGGAAGCGCCCGCCAGTACTGCGACCGTTTCCGCAACCACTGGAATGGGTCGCGTGGCGATGACCGTAACCACGCCGAATCGGTTCAAGTAGCTTTGCAGCTGCGCTGAGGTCGCGTTGCCGCCGATCCGCGCAAACAGGACGGACCCTTTCCGTCCAATCCAGAACGCCAGCGCCGCGCCGCCCATGGTTCCAAAGAAGCCCGCCGCTGCACCCAATACCTTGCCGAGCAGCGCACCGAGTGCAATGAGCAGGAGACTCGAAGGGGCTGGCAACACCGCATCTGCTATCAGCAGAGCCACACAGGCAACGGCGGCGATGGTCGAATCGAGATCGGCAAGCCACGCGGTGTCGATCAACACGTCGATCCGTAACCAGCAGGCGAGTGCAAATAGCAGCAGGAAGATGGCCGCAGTGAGAGTGCCTGCGAAAGCAATTTTCAACACTCGACCTCCTCGCCCGGTCAGGTGTATATAGAATACAGATATCATTCAAGCTTCGCACGCGGCCGGGGGACTTCCTTGAACATGCAGCCACGACCTGGAATTTGGGCGGGGATTACTGGCGCTGCCCTGTGGGCGGCGGTCACTGCCGCGGCCCTGATCGTGCTTTTCATGGCCATCGTGCAAACGGCCGGCGCCAAACCACTCACGTCCGTCGCCAATCGGCCGTGGCCGGCGCCGGTGACGAAAGACGAGCCCGAGGTATCGCCACCGCTGCCCCCGGAAGAGGCAATCAAGACCTTCCACATGGCGCCCGGTTACCGCCTGGAACTGGTCGCCGCCGAGCCGCTCACTCGCGATCCGATCCTATTGGAGTTCGACAGCGACGGTCGCGCCTGGGTGGTGGAACTGCACGCCTTCTCCATCAACGAGCGCATGGACAACTCATTCGAGCCGATCAATGAGGTGGTCATCCTGGAAGACTCGAACGATGACCGCGTGTTCGACAAGCGCACCGTCTTCATGGACAAGCTCATCATGCCGCGTGCCATGAAGGTGCTCGATAACAACTGCGCCCTCATTGGCGAACCTCCCAATCTCTGGAAGGCGTGCGATACCAATGGCGACCTGCGCGCCGATACCAAGGAGCTCATCGACGCCCATTTCTCGACTCAAGGAGTCGTCGAGCACGGCGCCAACGGACTCTACTGGGGCATGGACAACACCTTGGTCGTCTCCGAGCACACCTACAATCTGGAGCTCGAGGACGGCAAGCTGCGGATCGTTCCGACGCTGTCACGGGGCCAATGGGGCGTGACTCAAGACAATGGCGGGCGCATTTATCGTAACGTCAACACCGATCCCCTCTTCGTCGATTACGTGGCGGCCAGGTACTACGTTCGCAATCCGAATGCCGTGCGAACTCGGGGGCTGTACGAATCCCTGGTGAAGCAGGAGGACACCTTGATCTGGCCGGTGCATCCGACTCGCGGCGTCAACCGTGGTTATCGTGCCGAGATCTTTCGAGAGGACGGTTCATCCACGTACTACGGCGGCGTCTCCTCGCCCTTGATCTACCGAGGAAACCGGCTGCCGGAAGAAATTCGCAACCAACCCTTTGTCGTGGACGGTCCCACCAACATCGTTCATCTGCTGAAACTGAAAAATGACAACGGCGAGCTCAGCGCGAGCGACTATTACCCCAAAGGCGAATTCCTCGCCTCGACCGACGTGCGTTTCCGTCCTGTGCAAGTCGTCGGCGGCTGGGATGGCGCGATATATGTCGTCGACATGTATCGTGGCATCTCGCAGGACGGGCCTATTCAGACCGATTATTTGCGCAGTTATAACGCCCGGCGCGGCCTTGCAAAGGGCATCAACTATGGGCGCATTTACCGCGTGGTCCACGAGGGCATGTCGTTCGATGACGAGCCGCGTATGAGTAAACAAACGTCCGCGCAGCTGGTAAAGCATTTGACTCATGCGAACGGCTGGTGGCGAGACACCACGCAGCAGCTGCTGATTCAGCGCGGTGACAAGTCGATCGCGCCCGCACTCACGACGATGGCGGCAGAGTCGCCGGCGCCCTACACACGGCTCCAGGCGCTGTGGACGCTCGATGGCCTCGGCGTGCTCGAAGCCGCGAGCGTAAGCAAAGCGTTGGATGACCGCTCGCCTGATGTTCGCGCGGCCGCGATCCGACTTTCCGAGCGCTGGCTGAGCAATCCCTCCATCCGCACAGCAGTGCTCGAGAAAATCGATGACGGCAATGGATTTGTCCGTCGCCAGCTCACAGCCACGCTGGGAGAGCTGCCAAGGAACGAACGGCTCAAACCGATCATCGCGATGCTACGCAAGTACGGTTCCGACCCGATCCTGGTCGATATCGCGGTGAGCGGCCTGCACGGCCAGGAAAACGAAGCCTTGACGGAATTGACCCGCCAGGCGCCATTCAACTTGGATGCGATCTCAGTCCTTGCGGGAGCGACGGGCCATAGTGGCGATCTCGCTGGCATCCAAGCCACACTGGCGATGGCGACCGACGCTCGGCAGCCCGAGCCTCTCCGCATCGCTTTGCTCAACGGTGTTGCACTGGGCGTGCAAGGCGGCGCGGCCAGCGATGTCGGCCGCGCCGTCGCCGGCGGTCGCGCCGGCAGTGGTATTCCAGGCATGGGCCGTCGTCGCACTGTCACGGCAGGATTGCAGCTGCCGACTGAGCCAGCCGCTCTCATCAAACTGGCCAGCGCTTCAGGGGCGCTCGCCGATGCCGCAAAGTCGCTGGTCGCTTTGGTCACGTGGCCTGGCAAACCAGCGCCTCGCCTCGCCTCACGCACACCGGCGGAAGAAAAACTGTTCGTAGCTGGCAAGCAGGTCTATGCCAACACTTGCGTGGGCTGCCACCTCGCGCAAGGAGAGGGCTCGCCACCTGTCGGCGCGAAGTTGGTGGGCTCCCCCTACGCCAACGCTGACGGCGATGCGATCATCCGCATCCTCATCAACGGTAAGGAAGGTCGGTTGGGTGTCATGCCTCCGCTCGGCGCGGCGATGTCGGATGAGGAAGTCGCCTCGGTGTTGACCTTCATTCGCCAGTCCTGGAGCAATACGGGTACGCCGGTTTCCCCGTCCGCAGTGAAGGAGACGCGGGCGGCCTACGCTCATCGCACGACGCCGTGGAGCGATGATGAGCTGGTGCGCCGTAAACGCTGAGACATGCCCAAGCTTGCTGTCAGGAATCTTTCTAAACGTTACGGCTCGATCCAAGCCGCGTGCGACGTGAGCTTCGAGATCGCGGCCGGCGAGATCTTTGGCTTGCTCGGCCCGAACGGCGCCGGCAAGACCTCGACGCTCGAATCCCTGATCGGCCTCATCCAGCCCGATGCCGGCGAAATCGAAGTCTGCGGCATCGATGCACGCCGCCATCCCCAGGTGGCGAAGGCGCACATCGGCGCAGCGCTGCAATCGACGGGGTTGCAGGACAAGATCACCTCCTGCGAGGCGCTCCGCTTGTTCGCCGACCTCTACGATCGGCGAGTCGATCTGGGCACCCTGCTCGACCGGTTTGGCCTGCGGGACTTTGCCCATGCAAGCTTCGATACGCTCTCGGGAGGTCAGAAGCAGCGACTCGCGCTAGCCCTGGCATTCGTCAACGATCCACAGGTGATCGTTCTCGATGAACCGACGGCAGGCCTGGATCCTCGAATGCGTCGAGAGTTCCACACGCATATCCGTCAGATGAAATCCGAGGGACGTGCCGTGCTCTTGGCCACGCACGATATGGAGGAAGCGGAGCGGCTCTGCGATCGCATGGCAGTGCTGGCGCGGGGCCGCATCATCGCCGCGGGCAAGCCAACCGAACTGATCGCCCGCGCTCGCGACACCACGATGATCTCCGTGCAGACCAGTGCACCTCTCGATCGCCTGCCGCGCCTCGCACACGCGACTGAACTCGTCCTTGACGGCAGTGGCATTCGGTTTGCGACTACCCAAGTCAATGCTGCTCTGGCTGAGCTCGTAGCTGCGCTCGACGCGCAGCGGATCAGCATCGTCTCCTTACGGGGCGAGCGGGCCACCCTGGAAGACGTCATCCTCGAGTTGACTGCCGCGAGCTCGGGCATATGACGGGCTTGCTGCGCCATCTCCTGATCAGCGTGAAGCTCAATTTCCGCAACCCGATGGCGCTGATCTACGGCTATCTGTTCCCGCTGTTGTTTCTTTTCGCCTTCTGGGCCATCTATCGCCATGAGCAACCGCCGCTGATGCGGCACATGGGCGAGATCCTGACCATCACCTTGCTCGGCGGCGCGTGCTTCGGCCTGCCAACGACACTGGTGAGCGAGCGTGAGCGAGGAGTGTGGCGACGGTATCGGCTGGCGCCGACGCCGAGCTGGGCGTTTCTGGTCAGCCTGCTGACCGTTCGCTATTTGCTGTTGCTCACCGCTGGGCTCATTCAACTCGCCCTGGCATGCGCAATCGGCGCGAGCCTGCCTGAGTCATCGTTGAGCTTGCTGCTCGCCTTCACTTTCGCGGCCTTCGCCTTGATGGGTGTCGGGCTCGTGATCGCGATGCTCAGTGACAGCGTCCCAGCCGTGCAGGCCCTGGGCCAATGCGTGTTCCTGCCAATGTTGATCGTCGGTGGGGTCGCCCTGCCGCTATCGAGCCTGCCGGGCTGGGCGCAACACGTCTCCGCACTTTTTCCTGGTCGGTACGCCGTGCAGTCGTTGCAGGCAACGTTCGGCGGGCAGCCGCTCGATACGGTGTCGTTCGACTTGGTGGCGCTGCTCCTCATCGGCCTTGCTGGCCTCCTCGCCGCAGTAAAAATGTTTCGCTGGGAGCCCAGTCACTCTGCATCGGCCGAGGGCAAGCCGTGGATCCTGGTCGTGCTCGGCGTGTGGCTGAGCGTGGGTGTCGCCGCCGAACTCCAAGATCGAATCATCGTCCAGCCCTCGGAGGTGCGGGCGGAGATGGCCGATCCGGTGCGAGAGCCAGACCACTACCTCACGGAAGGTTCGGCGCCGAAGTCCTGGCGCGAGGTCACAGAAGCTGACTTTGCCGAGATCGCCTTCGAGCGCCTGCCACCGGACGACGGCATCGTCGCGCCGATCGCGGCGCTGAGCGATGAGCCGGATCCATACACCCTCGCTCGCCTGGATGAAATTCGCACTGCCCTGCTCGGCTGGACGCCGGCCCAAGTCGAGGATCCCGTGCAACGAGCTCGCAATCTCCTCTTTGTCGCCGCGGTGCCCGATCTCTTGCAGATGGCCGACATCGAACGTTTCTTACCGGCCGTCGTGCTCGGTCGGCTGCGACAGTCGATACCGCCTGCCGATCTGCCCAAAATCCTCTATTGGGTGGCCCTGCATCCGGGACAAGGCGACGACACGGCGATCACAGCCCTGCCCGCGCTGGGGCTGCCGGAGATCAATGGACCCACGCGGCGCGATAGCCGAGGCCGCGTCATGCTGTATGCGTTCAAGTTGCTCGAGCGCGTCACACCTCTGCAAGCACGAAACTGAGGTCCCAAGGGAACGCCGTTACACGCAGACGCAACGGCACTACTGCATATTTTATTCAACTATGAAAAACAGAACGACGCGCTCGAAGCCTCTTCGGTCTCAGGACTGGTTCGCCAACAGCGAGCGCAGCGATATGACGGCCGTCTATCTCGAACGCTTCATGAATTATGGATTGACGCCTCGGGAGCTGCGTTCGGGTCGACCCATCATCGGCATCGCTCAGACCGGCGGCGATCTGACGCCTTGCAATCGCATTCATCTCGAGCTCACGCGACGCGTGCGTGAAGGAATTCGTGACGCGGGCGGCATTGCCATGGAATTCCCGGTGCACCCGATCTTCGAGAATTGCCGCCGTCCGACGGCCGCGCTCGATCGCAACCTCGCCTATCTGGGGCTGGTGGAGATTCTGTATGGCTACCCGCTCGATGGCGTCGTGCTCACGACCGGCTGCGACAAGACGACGCCGAGCGGCATCATGGCAGCCGCCACGGTCGATCTGCCGGCCATCGTGTTATCGGGCGGGCCCATGCTGGATGGCCACTTCGAAGGCGAGACGGTTGGGTCCGGGGCGGTGATCTGGAAAAGTCGCAAGCGGCTTGCCGCCGGCGAGATCGACGAGGAACAGTTCCTCGACGCCGCAGTCGCGTCTGCAAGCTCACTCGGCCACTGCAACACCATGGGTACTGCTTCGACGATGAACGCCGTTGCCGAAGCCCTCGGTCTCTCATTGCCTGGTTGCGCGGCCATCCCTGCCGTGTATCGCGAACGCGCGCAATATGCATACGAGACAGGCCGCCGAATCGTCGACATGGTTCATGAAGATCTCAGACCCTCCGCGGTCCTGACACGAGAGGCATTTCTGGATGCAATCGCAGTGACCAGCGCGATCGGCGGCTCCACCAATGCACAACCTCACATCGCCGCAATGGCGCGCCACGCCGGCGTCGAAATCGCGACCCAGGACTGGCGAGATACGGGATATGCGATCCCCCTGCTCGTCAACATGCAACCCGCCGGTGAGTTCCTGGGCGAGCGCTTCTTCAGAGCCGGAGGTGTGCCTGCGGTGATGTGGGAGTTGGCACGAGCAGGAAAGCTGCACATCGACCGGCTGACAGTGAACGGTCAGTCTCTCGCCGCCAACCTGGAAGGTTGCGAAGCACGTGACCGGGCGGTCATTCGACCCTACGACCAGCCGCTCAAACTCAACGCGGGGCTGCTTCCGCTCAGCGGCAACCTGTTCGATTTTGCGCTCATGAAAGTGAGTGTCATCTCCCCGCAGTTCCGGCGGCGCTACCTCGAGCGGCCCGGCCAGGAAGGCGTGTTCGAAGGCCGAGCCATCGTCTTCGATGGCGGCGAGGACTATCACCGCCGTATCAACGATCCGGCGCTTCAGATCGATGAGCAGTGCATTCTGGTCATGCGCGGCGCCGGCCCCGTCGGTTGGCCCGGATCGGCCGAAGTGGTCAACATGCAGCCGCCCGATGCATTGCTCAAGCGCGGTATTGCCAGCCTTCCCACGATCGGAGACGGCCGACAGTCAGGCACCTCCGACAGCCCGTCGATCGTGCACGCTTCCCCCGAGAGCGCGGCCGGTGGCGGCCTGTCGTGGCTACGCACGGGCGATCGCATCCGAATCGATCTGAATACCGGCCGTTGCGACGCACTGGTGTCGCAGGCGGAGATTGCCGCTCGACAATCCACGGCGGCGCCAAAGCCAGCGCCCAGCCATACGCCTTGGGAAGCGCTCTATCGCGCTCATGTCGGCTCGTTGGAAACGGGGGCCTGCCTGGAGATGGCAACGCAATTTCAGCACATCGGCCGGGTGCCTCCCCGACACAACCATTAGCCTCCGCCCGGGGCTTTTTCAGGCTCCGTGCTGTATATTGTATGGTATCAACGGCACTCAATCATCGATGGATATGGCAACTACGCACGCTGCCGATCTCGAAGCACTTCGCGACCATCCGCCTTCGACGCTCAGGAACCATCTGGTGAAGGTGTTGCGAACGCAGATCATGGACGGCACCTACCAGCCCGGCGAACGTTTGAACGAGAGCAAGATCGCGCGCGAGTTCAATATCAGCCGCATTCCTGTTCGCGAGGCGCTTTCCCAGCTTCAAGACCAGGGCCTGGTAGTAAACCGCGAGCGGCGCGGCATGTTCGTCCTGCAGCTCAGTAACGAGGAGGTGCAGCAGATCAACAGCCTCCGCCTGGTGATCGAAAGCGAAGCATTACGACTCGCCCGCGCACGGATGACGCCGCAGATCCGCGCCGAGTTGGAAGCTTTGGTCGAACAGATGGAACACTGGGATGGTCCGTTGATCGACGCCGCCGCGCTGGACCGGAAGTTTCATGCGGTCATCTGGCGCGCCTCGGGCAACCCGTATCTCGAGCGCACGCTGGACTCCCTGACGACCTCTTTGTTCGCGCACAAAGCACTGGAACACGTCAGCAAGGATATTCGCCGCTGGCGATTGAACCATCATCGGGCCCTGCTCGACCTGGTCACGGGCGCCGACAACAGCGATCCGCAGATGGCGTTGCTGACCCATTTGCGCATGGCCTATACGGAGCCCGAGCGCTTCTCCAGCCTGGCCGCGCCTGCGGCTCCTGCTCCTGCGCAGAAGCCCTCCGCCAAAGCGAAGCGCTCCTGACCGGGACAGCGGCTCGCACGAAGGATCCAGATGAGAGCCGCATGTCACTGACAATGCCGCAACCCGACGATGCGATCCTCGCGCGGCGTGGCGAGATCATCGCGGCCTTGCGAAGGATCGTGCCTGGCGAGGGCGTGATCAGCCAGCCTCACGAGCTGAAGCCCTATGAGACAGACGGCCTGACCGCGTATCGCCAACCTCCGATGGCGGTCGTGCTGCCCGAAACAACGGCGCAGGTATCCGCCGTCATGCGTTATTGCAACGCCCAGGGCGTGAAGGTGGTGCCTCGTGGCGCGGGCACTTCGTTGTCTGGAGGAGCATTGCCGCTCGCGGATGCCGTGCTGCTCGGCCTGAGCAAGTTCTCACGCGTACTCGACGTCGATTATGAGAATCGGCTCGCGGTCGTGCAGCCCGGCGTGACCAACCTCGCGATCACCCGAGCGGTCGAGGAAATGGGCTTTTTCTATGCACCCGACCCGTCGAGCCAGATCGCCTGCTCGATCGGCGGCAACGTCGCCGAGAACGCCGGCGGAGTGCATTGTCTCAAGTACGGTGTCACCACCAACAATGTGCTGGGGGTGGAGCTGGTGATGATGGACGGCGAAATCATCCGCCTCGGCGGCCGCCAACTCGATGCCGCGGGGCTCGATCTGCTCGGAGTCATCGTTGGATCGGAAGGATTGCTCGGCGTGGTAACTGAAGTGACGGTCCGCATCCTTCCACGGCCACAAACCGCGCGCGCGGTTCTGGTTGGCTTTGCGTCGATTCAGAGCGCGGCACAATGCGTTGCCGATGTGATTGGGGAAGGAATCATTCCTGCTGCCATGGAAATGATGGATCGGTCCGCCGTTCACGCCGCGGAAGCATTTGCAAATGTCGGCTATCCACTGGATGTGGAAGCGCTGCTGATCGTCGAGCTGGATGGCCCCCTGGCCGAATGCGACTATCTCATCGGCGAAGTCGAGCGGATTGCGAGAGCCAACGCGGCGGTAACGACCAGGGTGTCGCGTAACGATGCCGAGCGGCTCGCCTTTTGGGCGGGGCGCAAGGCCGCCTTCCCCGCCGTTGGCCGAATTTCACCGGACTATTACTGCATGGATGGAACGATCCCGCGACGCCGCCTGCCCGAGGTTCTGCAGCGAATCGCCGGAATGTCGGCAAGCCATGGCCTGCGAGTGGTCAATGTTTTTCATGCCGGAGATGGCAATCTGCATCCGATGATCCTGTATGACGCCAACCGAGCGGGCGAGCTCGAGCGGGCGGAATCATTCGGCAACGATATTTTACGCCTGTGCGTGGAAGTCGGCGGAGTGCTGACCGGGGAGCACGGTGTCGGTGTCGAAAAACGAGATCTGATGCCGGTCATGTTCAGTGAAATCGATCTTGCTCACCAGCAGCGGATCAAATGCGCCTTCGATCCCGGGCTGCTGCTCAATCCCGGCAAGGTGTTCCCCACACTGCATCGCTGCGCCGAGCTTGGACGAATGCACGTTCATCGTGGCCAGGTGTCATTTCCCGACCTGCCGCGCTTGTGACATCCGTTCTCACGCCAACCACCTCGGATGATTTGTCCGACGCTATCGCCGATGCCGCGCGTAGCGGGACTCGACTTGCTATCGCAGGCGGCGGCAGCAAGACCGAGATCGGCAAACCATCCAATGCCGTGCGGCTCGACATGCGAGGTTTCGCCGGGATCATCGACTATGACCCGCCCGAGCTGGTGCTGACGGTTGGCGCCGGTACTCCGTTGTCCGAGGTCGAGTCGCTCGTAGCCGCGCATGGACAAATGCTCGCGTTCGAGCCCTGGGATCACGGTCCACTGTTTGGCAAGCCCGCCGGAGCTGCGACCATTGGCGGTGTCGTTGCCGCGCGAGTCGCTGGGTCGGGACGGCTGACCCGGGGCGGTGCACGGGATCATCTCTTGCGCTTCGAAGCGATCTCGGGAAAAGGCGAACGTTTCGTCGGCGGAGCGAAAGTCGTCAAGAACGTTACCGGCTATGACCTTCCCAAACTAATGGCAGGCAGCTGGGGCAGGCTCGCAGCGATGACACAGCTGACGCTGAAAGTTCTGCCCAGGCCGCGTGCGAGCGCGACGATGGTGATCTACGGGTTATCGCCTGTTCGAGCTCATGCCGCCATGGCGCGGGCGATGAGCAGCCACGCAGAAGTTTCGGCGGCGGCGCATATCCCAAAGGTGAGTGGCGCCGAACGATCGACGACCGCGCTGTGCATTCAGGGCTTCGAGCCGTCGGTTGCCGCCCGCTGCGCATTGCTGGTCGATGTCTTGCGCGACCATGGCACGCTCCACACGCTGCCCGCCGCCGAAGCGGAATCGTTCTGGCGAGCGGTGCGCGAAGTCACCCCCTTGGCGAGCAGCAAAACTCTGTGGCGAATCGATGTGGCTCCTTCCACAGGGCCGGCGATCGTCGACGCCTTCGAATCGCTCGGTGCGCGCTGGCTGTTCGACTGGGCAGGAGGATTGATCTGGCTGGCCTTCGATGGCGATGCCGGACGGGTTCGGCCGGCGGCCGAACGAGCCGGGGGCCACGCCATGCTCGTGCGCGCTCCGGAAGCGATGCGCACCGTTGTTCCGGCACACCATCCTCGCGTACCCGCTGTAGCAGCGCTGGAGTTTCGGGTGCGTCGCGCGTTCGATCCGCACGGAATATTCGAGACCGGGCGCTTCCTGGACGAAAGCAATGCAGACTGAATTCACGGCCGAGCAACTCGGCGATCCTGCCCTGGCCTCTGCCGAAGCGGTCATTCGCAAATGCGTGCATTGCGGCTTCTGTACCGCGACCTGCCCCACCTATGTGCTGCTCGGGGATGAATTGGACAGTCCGCGCGGGCGGATTTATCTCATGAAGGACATGCTCGAGAACGAGCGCGAGCCCAGCGCCGAGGTGGTCAAACATCTCGATCGCTGTCTCTCTTGCCTGTCGTGCATGACCACCTGCCCGTCGGGCGTGAACTACATGCACCTGGTCGATCATGCGCGAGCCTATATCGAGCGTCGCTATCGGCGGCCACTGCGCGAGAGGCTGTTCCGTGGGCTTCTCGCCTCCGTGCTGCCTCATCCCAAAAGATTTCGGCTCGCGCTTCGACTGGCGCGTCTGGCGCGCCCCCTGACGCCACTGATTGCAAAGGTGCCGCCACTGAAACCGATGGCTGCCATGTTGGCGCTCGCACCCGATGCCATTGCTCCAAAGCCCTCCGATCGATCATCGCCCGCCGCCAGGTCTTCGGCCCGCGTCGCCATCGTGCAGGGCTGCGCCGAGCCGGTGCTCAAGCCGGAAATCCGCGCTGCCACCGTGCGCCTTCTCAACCGCATCGGCTGCGGTGTGATCTTCGCGCGCGGAGAGGTCTGCTGTGGAGCGCTGGTTCATCACATGGGTCGTGAGGACGCGAGCCTGGAAGCCGCGCGGCGCAATGTTGACGCATGGATTCGTGAGATTGAAGACGGTGGGCTGGATGCAATCATTATCACTGCATCGGGCTGCGGGACCACGATCAAGAACTACGGTTTCATGCTGCGCGAAGATGTGGCTTACGCTGACAAGGCGGCACGCGTGTCAGCGCTCGCAAAGGATGTATGCGAGTTTTTAGCGAGCCAAGGGCTACCCGAGGGAGCGCGCAAGGACATTACTGTCGCGTATCACGCTGCCTGCTCGTTGCAGCACGGACAAAAGGTGACGGAGACGCCTAAAAAGCTGCTGGCCCACGTCGGCTACCAGGTCCGGACGCCGAACGAGGCGCACCTCTGCTGTGGATCCGCCGGAACTTACAACATTCTGCAGCCCGACCTCGCGCGCCAGTTGAGAGATCGCAAGCTGACTCACATCGAGCGACTGCAACCGGATGTCATCGCCAGCGGCAACATCGGCTGCGCCATGCAGATCGCGAGCGGCGCCCGCGTTCCCGTCGTGCACACAGTGGAACTGCTCGATTGGGCAACCGGCGGCCCTGTCCCGCCGGCGCTCATCAACTTCAACCGGCGCTGAAACTCACCGCGCCGTCCACCCGCCGTCGATCACGATATCCGTACCCGTCGCGAACCCCGCGTAGTCCGAGCAAAGATAACAAGCGAGCGCACCGATCTCCTCGACGCGCCCCCAACGTCCAACGGGCAGGTTCGCAAGGAACTGGGCGTTGGCCACGGGATCGTTCATCACTGGCGCATTCAGCGGCGTACTGAACGGCCCCGGACTGAGCGCGTTGACGGTGATCCCCTGCCCCGCCAGCTCGAGCGCGAGCGCTCGGGTCAGCCCCAACAATGCCGACTTGCCTGAAGAATATGCGGTGCGTCCCGGCAACGACACGTGCGACAGCATCGAAGCCAGGTTGATGATGCGGCCATAGCCCGAGCCCATCATGCCGGGCACGAACGCGCGACACGCCAGGAACGTGCTGATGAGGCTCGAATCGACGACGCTTCTGAACTCCTCCAGGGTGAACTCGATCAGGTTCTTGCGCAGGTTGGTGCCGGCGCTATTGATCAGGATCTGCGGCTTCGGGAACCGCTCGTTCACCGCCGCGGCGAGTCTCGCGACATCGGCTTCGTCGACCAGGTTCGCGGTGAAGTACGCAACCGTGCCGCCCTTCGCCGACAGCTGATCCGCCAGCGCCCGCAGCTTGGCTTCATTGCGCGCTACCAGTGCGATCTGCGCGCCGGCCTCGCTAAGCGCGTGCGCCATCGCCTCCCCAAGCCCGCCGCTGGCGCCGGCGATGACAGCGGTCTTGCCCGTCAAGTCGATTTTCAAGGCGTTACCCTCTTCAGAAGCTTTGCTGTGGACTGAGTCGTCGCGACCCGATAGAGTCGCCATAACTGTATACTAAATTCAGCCATCGACCAATTAAATGGATTATCAAAATATTGAGGAGACAACATTGCGGCGCTCTAAGGTCAGTAATGCCGCTTCAGTCTTGCTACAACTGTATATTAAATACTATTATCGTTCAGACCCAGCCCAAGGACAGTACTCATATGGTCGTCACGCCGTCCTCTCGCGGTACCCACGGATCATCCCTGCCGTTGCACGGCCAGGTTGCCTTCGTAACGGGATCCGGCCGCGGCTTGGGCCGCACGATTGCAGAGAAACTGATGTCTCTCGGGGCTGACATCGTGCTGCATGACATATCCGAAGAAGCGCCAGCCCGCTTCGGCGAAGTCGAGAGCCTGTCGGCGCTGGCGAAACTGCTGAAAGCCGGAGGCGCCAACACTGCCGCCGTCACCGGAGACATTACTGACAGCGCCGCAGTCGAACGGATGGTCATGGCCGCGCAAGAGCAGCTCGGTCCCGTGTCGGTCTTGGTGAATTGCGCCGGCGGCGACATCGGCGCGGACGGCAACAAGCCCAACCCTTCGACGCCGACGAACTTCAAGCTCGAAGACGTTCATGCCGTGCTCAACCGCAATCTCATCGGCACGATGCTGATGAGCCGGGCAATTGCGCCAGGCATGATGAAACGAGAAGCAGGCTCGATCATCAATGTCGCTTCCATTCTCGCTCACCAGGGCAGCGCCATTGAAATCGGTTATGCGTGCGCCAAGGCAGCCATTGCCCATTACACCCGCTGCCTCGCACTCGAGCTGCGAACCTCGGGCGTCCGTGCGAATGTCGTGAGCCCCGGCCCAGCCAAGACCGCACGTTTCCTGGCGACTCGGACCACCGATCCGGCAATGCTTGAAGATGGCCCCTCGCTGCAACGTTACGCGGCTCCCGCGGAAATCGCCGATGCGGTCAGCTTTTTCGCCGGACCCGACAGCCGCTACGTCTCGGGACAGGTCATGCGAATCGACGGCGCCGCCGGTTTGTATGCGGCGTAAATCATCGAGGGTGCGTACTTGGGCAAGTTAAGCGGCAAGACCTGCGTCGTTACAGCGGGCGCGCAAGGCATCGGTCGAGCGATCGCCGAAGCGTTCAAGCGCGAGGATGGCGACGTTATCGCGGTCGATATGCAACGGCAGGTGCTGCAGGCGTGGGCGACGCCTGCGGGCGTTCGCACTGCCGTTCTCGATGCCACCGACGAGAAGGCGATCGAGCGATGGGCTGTGGAGCTGGGCCCGGTGCAGGTCCTTGTGAATTGCGTCGGCGCCGTTGCGACCGGCACCGTGCTCGATGGCGCCACCCAGGATCTCGAACGCAGTTTTCGCATCAACGTGGTGACGATGGCGTCCATGATCCGAGCGTTCCTGCCAGGAATGCGAGCGCGCCGCGACGGTTCGATCATCAACATCGCCTCGGTCGTTTCCTCGGTCAAGGCTGCGCCCGAACGATTCATTTATGGCACCACCAAGGCGGCCGTCATCGGACTGACGAAATCGGTCGCGCGCGATTTCATCAGCGAGGGCGTGCGCTGTAACTCAATCAGTCCAGGCACCGTTGAAAGCCCTTCGTTGCAAGCGCGGATGGCTGCGCAAGGCGATGTCGAGAAAGCCCGCGCAGCTTTCATCGCTCGCCAGCCGATGGGCCGTCTCGGCACACCCGAAGAGATTGCGGCGGTCGCTACCCTGCTCGCCTCCGATGAAGCGCGCTTCATGACGGGCGAGAACATCATCATCGACGGCGGCATGAGCCTCTGATCGATGTAGCTGTATATTTTATTCACACTAGTGCGCGAGCCAACGCGCACAACTATCGGGGGACAAATGAAACAACGGCAGACTCAGCAGGTCCGCGCGGTGCTTGGTGCGGCGTTTCTCGTGGGCTCGCCTCTGGTGCAGGCTCAATCCGTCAATCTTCCCGCCGACTCGCCCGATAGCCCGGCCGGTGTTGAAATGATCGTCGTCACCGGGTCTCGCATCAGCACGGCCAATGGCTATGAGGCCCCTACTCCGATCACACTGGTCACGAGCGAGGAGTTGCTGAAGAAGGCGCCGGAAAGCATCGCCGCCGGACTCACGAAGCTGCCTCAGTTCGTCGGCACCGCCGGCTCGAACGTCACCAGTTCCCAGGCGGGCACACCGAGTGCCGGCAATTATCTGAACCTGCGCCGGCTGGGCTCGATCGAGACGCTGTTGCTGCTCAATGGACAGCGACTGCCGCCGACGAGCTTCGATGGCACGACCGATGCCAACATCATTCCCCAGGCTCTGATCCAGCGCGTCGACGTCGTTACCGGCGGCGCTTCGGCCGCCTATGGCTCGGATGCGGTCGCGGGCGTGGTCAACTTCATTCTCGATACCAAGTTTGAAGGCATCAAGGGATCCGTCCAAGGCGGCGTCTCCAGTCGCGGCGACAACGAGCAGGAAAAAGTGAGCCTCGCGGCCGGCAAGTTCTTCATGGA
>NZ_BLJO01000002.1:231219-297931 GCF_009932555.1 Steroidobacter agaridevorans | reverse complement strand
CGGCCGCCTGCACCTCGAAGGAAGCTTCGATTATTTCTATCAGCCTGGCCTCGAGAACAACGGTCTACGCCCGTATGGTGGCAATTACGAAGGCGGCTGGGTGAACGTCGGTGCGAATCCGGCTCGGCCATGCGCGGCGGGCACCTGCCCTGAGAATCCGTTTACTCCGATGTATAACGTCCGGCTTGCGAATGGCACCTATGGCACGCTCATCCATGGCGGCCGTACCGCGCGGCAAGCCGAAGCACGCGCCGGATCGACGCCTTTCTCGCTCACCGGCTACACCTTCGAGCCCACCCTGGTGGGCGGACCTGTCTCCGAATTCGGAGCGCATCCCGCCGACCTCGGAACGCCAACAGGCACGCCGAACTTCAACGTCGGCGGCGCCGATACAGCGGTGACTTTCGGCACGACGCTGACCAGTCTGCTCAATACCAAACAAACATTCGCACGCGCCGACTACGAGTTCGGCGAGAATCTCACCGGCTTCCTGCAGGGCAGTTTCAGCGACTCCGACACCCGCTACGTGACCGTGGGCGCCGGCACACAGTTTCAGTCGTTCCAGATCTATTCGGACAACGCCTTTTTGCCCGTGGGCGTCCGTCAGCGCATGCAGCAGGAAGGCCTGGCCTCGTTCGTCGCGAGCCGCGTCGAAGCGGATCAGCATCCCAAGGAAGTGCTCACCAACAACCGCGCCGCGACTGTGCTCGGTGGCTTGAACGGCCGCTGGTCGGACATGCAGTGGACGACAAACTTCTCTTACGGCCGCTCGAAGCTGCGCACGCGGCACTTCGGCAACTTCCACCAGCCCCGGTGGTTTGCCGCGCTGGACGCCGTCGATGCCGGCGAATTCAGCGGCGGCGCCGCCAACGGCAACATCGTTTGTCGCACGGATCTCACCAATCCCGGCCTGTTTCCGGGTTGCAAGCCGTGGAACCCGTTCGGCAACGGCTCGCCCTCGGCTGAATCCTATGCCTATTTCCAGGATGAGCCGTCGCGCTACCAGGTGGAGAACCGTACTTCGGGACTCGCCGCCAGTCTTTCCGGTCCGCTGTTCGATGTGCCGGCGGGGCCGGTCAATTTCGCGCTCGGCGGAGAATATCGCCGCCAGAAGCTGATACAGCAGAGCAATGTCGATCCGAGCACGCCCATCGAACTGTATGAGCCGGGCCTGGTCGAGGACGGCGCGACCAATCCGGCGAATCTCAACGGCATTCCCGAGGGGCTGCGCACGGCCGCCAATCCCTTCAATCTGCTCTGGAACAGCACCAACGTCGGCAACTCGTTCGGCAAGCAGAATATCGCCGAAGGCTTCGCCGAGCTGGCGGTGCCGATCCTCACCGATAAACCTTTCGCCCAAGAGCTCGAGCTCAATGGCGCGTTCCGTTACACCGACTACAGCGTGACCGGTGGGATGCGGGCGTGGAAAGTGGGTGCCCGGTGGTCTCCAGTCGAACAGATTCGTTTCCGCGGCACCTGGTCGCAGGATATCCGTGCTCCTACCCTCTACGAATTGTTTCAGGGCGTCGGCTCCACGCGCGGTACGTTCACCGATATCCACACCGGTCGGAACACCAACCTGATTACGCTCAATCGCGGCAACCCGGACTTGAAGCCCGAGATCGCACGCACCATCACGGCCGGCGCGATCTGGCAGCCAACGTTCTTTCCGGGATTCAGCGCTTCGATCGACTTCTACAAGATCAGGATCGAGGATCAGATCACTCGCCCGAACACCACGCTCATCAATCAGCTGTGCGAGGATAGCGGCGGCACCGGTCCCACCTGCGAGCTCATTGTCCGTCCATTGCCGTTCGACGATCGGTCTGCAGAAAACTTCCCGCTCAGCATCGCGACGGTGCCGTTCAATCAAGCGTTCAGCGAGATGGACGGCATCGATTACGAAATCAACTATGACATGTTGCTCGGACCGGGGAAGCTCGCCCTCAGACTGCTCGGCAACTACACGCGCGAGTTCACGCAAGCCTCGTCACCGGGCGCCATCCCGCTCATTCTGGCGGGTGCCGCCGCGGGTGTACCGAAGCATCAGATCACGCCGTCGATCGACTTTTCGACGGATCGACTGAGTGTCGGGGTGGATGTTCGCTATATCAGCGAGCTCTTCTACACCCTGCAACCGAATGTGTTCGTGACCAACAATCGGCTCTCGTCGGTGGCTTATCTGAATGCCAACCTCACTTACGATATCGTCGATGGCGAGAGCCCGGTCACACTGTACCTGAGCGGCGCCAACTTGCTCGACAAGCTCGTGTTCGCTCCGCAAAACAACGCTCAACCCACGGAGTTCTACCCGTCCTTTCAATCGCAGTACGACGTGATCGGCAGATACTTCACCGCCGGCGTTCGGTTCCAGTTCTAGCGGCCGCCTCGTCAGACACGCCCCGGCTCATGCTGGGGCGTTTTTTTTTGCACGATGATCAGTCCACCGGCATGAGTCGCACGACCATGCCGGGCGTGGACGCCTCGAGCTTCAAGCCCGTCGTCCCGCCCGTTGGATTTTGTAACAGCACATAGAACAGGCCCTCCGGCCCGACGATGGCGGTACGTGTACGCCCGAACTGTTGAAACAGAACTTCTTGCGCGACGACGCGGCGATCCTGGACTTCCAACCGGCGTAGCTGCTGTCCGGCCAGCCCGGCCACGAACAGATTGTTACGCCAGCGCGGATAGCGATCGCCGCTGTAAAACGCGATCCCGCTGGGAGCGATGGATGGCGTGTAATAAACGATCGGCTGTTCCATGCCTGACTCGGCGCGTTGGTCGATCCCCGGTTGTCTGCCCATCGTGATCACGCCCCAGCCGTAGTTCCTGCCGCGCTCGATGATGTTGATCTCGTCGCCACCGCCCGGACCATGCTCGGATGCCCAGAGCAGTCCTGTGACTGGATCCCACGCAAAACCCTGCGGGTTGCGATGGCCGTAACTCCAGGTGGTCGGGACGGCCCCATGCGTGTGGACAAATGGATTGTCGGAGGGAACAGAACCATCGTCGTTGACGCGGTGGATCTTGCCAATCGGCGTCGACAGATCCTGCGCAGCGGAGATCGAGCCGCGATCCCCGATCGAGAAGAACAGATGTCCGGCACGGTCGAACGTGAAGCGTGAACCGTAGTGAACACCGCTCGAAGTATAGAGCGCGGGGGGCGCCCGGAAGATCGTCTGAGTTTGCACCCATTCATCGCCGTCGAGCTTGCCGCGCACGACGACCGTCATCGAAGGTGGAATTGGCGCAGGTGCGTCGCCAGAAGGCGGCGGCGCCACATATCCGGGGAGCGTTTCGGCGTAAGACAGATAAATCCATCCATTGCGGCGGTAATCCGGATGTACTGCGACGTCGAACATCCCCGCGTCGTGGCCCACCCGCACCGTTGGTGTGCCCGCGACTGGCTTCTGCAAGAGCCGACCGTTTTCGATGATGCGCAAACGGCCGGGACGTTCCGTTACCAGCAAGCGGCCGTCCGGCAGGAGCGCCATTCCCCAAGGTACTTCCAGTCCGGCGGCGACAACCTCCAGACGGAATTTTTGTTTCGCGCTATCGACGATGCGATTGTTGGGTGATTCGACGAAGGGCCGCTTGCCCTTCATCGCCCCCGCCGAAGTGCGCAGGAACTGGATGAGGTGCCAGATTTCATCGTCGCTCAGCACACCCTTGAAAGCAGGCATTCCCGCGGCGGGCCTGCCTGCGTCGATCGTATGATGAAGCGCCTCATCGGTACGGCTCTCCAACAACGTCTGATCGAACAGGCTCGGCGCACGGCCGCCCGCGAGATCCATGCCGTGGCAACTCGAACAATGCTCCACGAACTTCTGGCGAAAGACTTCGTTGGATGTTTTGGCTTGGGAGCTTTGCCCGGGGGGTTTCGCATCCTCGACGGAACCCAGCGCTCCCGGCGCTGCCAACATCGCAATGATCAACACGGCCGCTGGGCCCCTCGGCGATCTGGACATCCGCGCCCCTGAGAAACCGGAGAGTTGTGAATCGATACTTTCTTCGAGCGCCCGGCAGCTCGTTGCGGTCACTGCCCGGCCGTGCGGGCGATCCGAGCAAAGCGTTCGCTGATCTTGCCGCGCACGACTTGCTGCGCGTTGGTGATGTAGATGTACCCATCCGCACCGAAGGCGCAGTTCGACGTGCGCCCCGCTACACGAATGTGGCCGATAGGGTGTCCCAGGCGAGAAAACACGTGAACGCCGCCCGGGCCGCTGCACCAGAGATTGCCACTTGCATCGGTCTTCATGCCGTCGCCACCGCCGCCGACAGATGAAGATGCGACGAGCACACTCCGCCTTGCAGCCTGCGATTGCGCGTCGAGCTCGATGGCAATCCATCCCGTGCGATCCGTGGCATACAGCGTGCGCTGATCGGGCGACAACGCAATGCCGTTCGGGAACAGCGCGTCGGTGATCAAGTGCACCTGATTGTCCGGCGTGATCCTGAAGACGCCGGTAAACGTGAGCTCGCGAAGCGGAGAATCCACGACGCCCGCCAGACCGTAGGGCGGGTCGGTGAAATAAATATCGCCGTTGTTTGCAACCAGCAGATCGTTCGGACTGTTGAACCGCCTGCCTCGATAGCGATCGACAAGCACGGTCCGTTGCCGCGTCTCGAGATCGATCGCCGAAACGCAGCGGTTGCCGCTATCGGCGATGAGCAGGCCACCACGACCGAGCGCCAGTCCGTTCGAGCCGCCTTCGCGAATGGTGGACGGAATAGGCGTACCGGCATAACCGGACGGGCGCAGGAACACCGCAGTCGAATGCCCGTCCCAGCGATGGATCGTGTTGCCAGGCACATCGGAGAACAGCAGATAGCCGTTCTGGTCGCCGACCCAAAGCGGGCCTTCCGTCCACTCATGCCCCGTCGAGATGATCTGCAAGCTGTCGACGACAGGATCGACTTCCGCCAAGGGCGGCGCAGATTGAGCCTGTACCGCCGCCGCATGGCACACGAGCGACATGCCCGATCCCGCGGCGGCGGCTGAGATCAATCCTTGGATGAATACTCTTCGGCCGTGATCGAGCATGTTTCGTGTCAGTCCACGCGCCGCCAGGGAACAACGCGCTGCTGCTGCTCCCCCAGCTTTTCGATGCCCAGGCGAATGACATCGCCGGCCTTGAGATAAACGGGCGGCTTCATGCCCAGACCGACGCCGGGAGGAGTGCCGGTGGTGATGATATCGCCCGGCTCGAGCGTCATGAATCGACTGATGTACGACACCAGGTTGCTCACGGTGAAAACCATCGTGCGCGTGTTGCCGGTTTGCATGCGCCGGCCGTTTACATCGAGCCACAGATCGAGATTCTGCGGATCGCCGACTTCATCGGCGGTGACGAGCCACGGGCCAACCGGTCCAAACGTATCGCAGCCCTTGCCCTTGTCCCATTGGCTGCCGCGCTCGAGCTGATATTCCCGTTCGGAGAGATCGTTGACCGTGAGATAGCCGGCCACGTGCGAAAGCGCTTCGGCTTCCTCGACGTAACGCGCGGTCTTGCCGATAACGACGCCGAGCTCGACTTCCCAATCCGATTTCACCGAGTCACGCGGCAACATCACGTCGTCGTCCGGTCCCTGGATGCAGGACGTCGCCTTCGTGAACAGGATCGGTTCGGCTGGAATCGGCATGTTCGATTCGGCGGCGTGGTCGGCATAGTTGAGCCCGATGGCGAGGAATTTTCTCGTGCCGCTCACCGGCGGACCATAACGCTGCGGACTGTCGACCTTGGGCAGGCTCTGCGAATCGATCGCGCGTAGCCGGGCGAGCACTTGCGGTGCGAGTGCAGCTGGCGTGATGTCCGCGACATGGCCGGACAAATCGCGGAGCGCACCCGACGCGTCGAGCAAGCCCGGCTTTTCACCACCCACGGGACCATAGCGAAGCAATTTCATGAACCGATTTCCTGAAATGAACTATTGAGCGCACTGGGACAGCGCGGCGATCCGACATCAAACATTGCAACCTGGCTCATGGCGCGGTTCCACCCCCCTCGGCCGTCGCCGCGGAATCGGCTGGCGGAAACGACTTGACCAGATACTCGGTGATGGTGGCGAGCTCGGCGTCCGTTGCAGCAGCGCCTTGGTTGGCCATCGTCTGTACGATCCGATCCCAATCGGTGCGCGCCAGTCGCTGGGCCGAGATTATCCCGGCCGAATGGCAAGTCGAACAAACGCGCAGCGTCAGGTCCCTACCCTCGCCTGCAGGGAAGTCGTGGGTGTCGGGCGGAGTTGTCGCTTGTGCTGTGCTCCGCGAGGCAGGAGCAGTGGCGTGGCGGCTGGGAACTTGATCTTTGGCGCCAGGTGCTCCTGATCGATTTCGGCTGATCAAGGACTGATCGGAACCGGACAAGGCAAATGCGATCAGCGTGTCGCTCTCCAGCTTGGCGCCGATGAGGCCGCCGCCTGTCGCCGTCACAGCGACGAACTGCTTTCCTCCCTCGCCCGCATAGGTAATCGGCGTCGCCTCGGCAGAGGCAGGCAGCTTGTAAGTCCAGATCTCTCGCCCGGTCTGCGTTTCGAACGCGCGGAAACGCGAATCGTCAGTGGCGCCGACAAAGGTCAGGCCGCCTGCCGTAATGATTGGACCACCCAGGCCGGGTCGGCCCGTGTTCTGCTTCCCTGCGGGCAGCGATTCGGTGATGCCGAGCGTGGAACGCCAGGCGATCTTGCCGCTGTTGACGTCGACTGCGACGAGCTGGCCCCAAGGCGTGGGTCCGCAGGGAAGATTGTTATCCGGGTTCCCAAAACGCCGCGTGCCGGCCAGCGGACCTGAATTGACGTAACTGCCATCCGCGTTGCGAACGATGCGCATAGGCTGGGCAAGATTACTGACGTTCACGACGAACAGGCCGTGACGAGGATCGAAAGCGCCGCCGTAGTAATTCACTCCGCCCTGCGTGCCGGGCAGCGAGACGACATAGCGATCGAGCACATTGGGTGTGTAGGGCACCTCGCCCATGATCATCGCGTTGTCATCGACGAGCTGTTCGCAGTAAGCCTTGTGCTCGGGTGTGTCCTTATAGAGGTTGTCGCGGCTCAAAGTATTTTGCGACAGCGGTTCGGGCAGAACCGGAAACGGCTGGGTCGGCGAGCTCTGCTCCCCCGGTATCGTGCTTTGAGGCACCGGGCGTTCTTCAACGCCGAAGATCGGTTCGCCCGTCACTCGGTTGAAGATGAACATCAGCGCGTTCTTGTTGACTGAAGCGACCGCGGGGATCGTTTTGCCGCCGCGCTTGACGTCCAACAGCATGGGCGGCGCCTGCGTATCGATATCCCAGACGTCGTGATGAACGATCTGGAAATGCCACAAATACTTGCCGGTGTCCGCCTCGACCGCCACCAGTGAGCTGGAGAATAAATTGTTGCCCGGTCGGTCGGTCCCAATGCGATCGTTGTTAGGCGCCCCGAAAGGCATATAGAGGATGCCGCGATCCTCATCGACGGTCATGTAACCCCAGACATTGGCGCCCGACCTGTGGTGGGCGCTATCGCCGCCCCAAGTGTCGTGGCCGAGTTCTCCCGGCCGCGGTACCGAGTGAAAGGTCCACACCAGCTTGCCGGAGCGCGCATCCCACGCTCTGGTGTCGCCCGCCGGACCGCGGCCGCCAGTGCTCCCACCCGGACCCTCGCCCGGACCCGCGCCGGTAATGATCAGATTTTTGTAGATCAGCGGCGGTGACGGCAAGATATAAGTCGCCGCGGGGCCGGTATGCATCACCTCGGGGGTCTTGAGATCGACCACCCCACTCTCCCCGAAACCGGCGTACGGCTTCCCGTCCCGAGCGGATAGCGAATAGAGCTTTCCTGCTCGCGTGCCGACGATGATCGCGGGCGGGCTCTGCGCATCGCCAGGCCAATAGCTCACACCTCTGAGCGAGGCGCGATCGTTGTTGGGGAGAGCGAACACCCATTTTTCCGCGCCACTCGAAGGATCGAGCGCGACGATCCTGCCATAGGGCGTTGGTAGATACATGGTGCCGCCAACGACAAGTGGAATGGCCTGCGAATGTTGGAGCCGGGATGGGCTCTGGCCTGCCGCGACAGGCGGGCGCATGTGGTAAACCCACGCTGGGCGTAATTGATGGACGTTTGCAGGCGTGATTTGCGCGAGCGGCGAGTAGCGCTGCGCATCAGCCCCCTTGTTTACCGAAGGCCAGTCCGGCGACAGAGCCGGTGTTTCAGGCGTCGGCAGTTGAGCACATGCCCCCGCGAGCATGATTGCGAAGAGAGCGCCAGCTACCGACCCCGCTCTGACGATCATCACCTTCCCATCGGGACCACAGCGAAGCAATTTCATGAACCGACTTCCTGAAATGAAGCATCACGCGCACAGGGATGGCGCGGCGATCCGATATCGAACGTTTTGAGACCGCCGCATCAGGCGATATTCACGCGCCCCCACTCCAGGGTTGCGCGATTGTTATCTTCCTCGGCCTGCAGGCGTTCTTGTGGCGAGAGTTGACTCACATACGGCAGCTCGCTGGTATGCGCTTTCACCCATTCACGATGCGCCGCCAGTTCCGCCGCGGAGCGTCCCGGGAAGCTCGCCCAGTAGGCCGGCTTGAGATACGGCACGCGCAGGGGATCGCGCGTGATGAGCTCGTGCAGGCAATTGAGCTGCGGATTGGCGGCTTTGAGAATCGCCCACAATGCCTTCTGCTTGGTAACGCCGGTGTCGAAGCGCACCTCGGACAACAGGAACCCATCTTCGTAGAGCGCCACGCCCATGTCCTTCATCGAGCACGACAGCACGTAGGGCGCGAGCTTGGTGCAGACTTCGGTCGGATCCTCGAGCATCGACATGTTGTTGCCTGGATCGATCAACGCGCCGAGATATTCGCTGGACATCGATCGAAGGAACTCCACATGCTCGTCGACGAGCCGATCCTTGTGGTTTTCCAGCGCGACCTTCACTCCGATGCGCTCGGCGATCGGCACACACCGCCGCACCACTGCGTTGGCTTCTTCCTGCCACGCACGGTACTGCTCCGCCGACGTGAAGCTCTCATAACGACGGCCACTCGAACCCTTCGGCGGTGGGCTGACGGCACGGACGACTTTGCCGCCCATTGCCTTCGTGTCGCGCAAGGACTGTTCGAACCGCTCGAAGCCTTCGCTCAAGGAGCGCGGTAGCCGCGCCTCGCCCTCGAACCACATGTCCAGTTTCTCCATGCGGCGGCGTAGCGCTTTCAGATCACCCTGCGGCGTGAACTGCAGACCGCCCGCTCCCAACGACCGGCAATATTCCACGTAGGCCATGGAATCCTGGCGCATGGCGGGAGCCACCTGCAAACCGTCCAGATGGTCCTTCATCGCCGTCGATGCGATCCCCATAGGCGAACGTGGCGGCATGGGATCGGACGCCTCGGCGCCACTCCAGCGGCCGATACTGAGCGCCGCACCGGCCAACAAGAACTGACGTCGCGAGGTCATACCGGAGCCTCCACAGCATTGCGAGCCGCAACCTTATCGGGATCGAGATAGAGCCAGCAGACCGCGGAGATGCAGGCCGCGCCCGCCATGATCTGCAGCAGCACGTTCCAATCTCCCGCATATCGTTCGAGAATGAAGCCGCTCAACACCGGCGCCACGAATCCCGAGAAATTCCCGAACATGTTCATCATCGCCGCGACCGTCGCCGTATAGCGGCGCCCGATCTCGGCGCAGGTGTTCCAGGAGATCGGCATGGTGAGATCGCTGCAGAAACTGGCGAGCGCCATGCAGGTCATCGCCAGCCCGACGCTCTGTAATTTAGTAACCGCGTACAGCAGTCCCGCGGTGGCCGCAAAGCCGAGAAACGCAACAATCCGCCGCGGGACCTTGATAGGCAACAGTCCTGAAATGAGCGAGCCAAACCCGCCGAACAAGAGCGGCAGAACCGAGTAGCCTGCAGCCTCCGCCGCACTCAGATTCCAGGCTTCACGCAGATAGCTGGGCAGCCAGGTGACATAGAAGTACCAGACGAAAGAAAAGAAGAAGTACTGCACTACCAACACGCACACGTCGGGCCGGGTGAAAAGGCTCAACCAACTGCCGCCATGGCTTTCGGAGCCGAGCTGGCGTGCGCCTTCGAGCAATTTCAGCTCGGCGGCGTTGACGTTGGGGTGCTCGGCGGGATCGTCCTTGAACCATGCAAGGAACACGAGCACCCAGATGACGCCGACCAGGCCGAACAAGACAAAGGACCAGCGCCAACCCACGGCATTGATCGCCAACAGCGCCAGTAGCGGCGTTCCTGCCCCGCCCCACCGCGTGCACGCCCACATGATCGCCTGCGCCCGCACCCGTTCACCGCGCGGCAGCCAGGTCGAGAGCATTCTCGTCAGATTCGGAAAGGCGCCGGCTTCACCTGCCCCGAAGAGGAAACGGATCACCCACATCGACGTGAGATTCCACGCTGCGCCCGTCAGTGCCGTAAAGGCGGACCAGAGGATGACGATCTGAGCGAGCACACGGCGCACGCCCAACTTATCTCCTAGCGCGCCCATCGGAATCTCGAACAAGGCATAGGACAGGCCGAAAGCGCCAAAGACCATGCCGAGCTCCGCCTTCGACAGCCCGAGATCGGTCGAGATCGGTCCGGCCGCCTGCGAGATGGCAACGCGCTGAATGTAAGCAATGATGGCCAGCGTGAGCGCAAAACCAACGACGACGTAGCGGGCGCGAGAAGGCCTCATGGGCAAGCGACCCGGCGAGCTTCGGCACAGTGCCGGAGAGATCTTCGAGTCCGGAGCAGCGCGGAGTGATTGCATCTCACGTGCCGGCCGACGCCTGGCCTTGTCGACCGCGACCCCCTCGAACAGACCATGCCGTCCCCTCCGCGTCAGCTTTGTTCAGATTTGTGACCTGTATACTATATGCATCACCGGCACTGTCAACACAGATCACCGGGTCCCAGGACACCGCGCGGAGTGTGTGAACTACAACTTTGCGATGGGATCTCGAGATTCGCCGCCCACGCGTTTATCCACTAGGTCGGTTATCGGGCGAGAACAATCGGGCGTTCCGGCCTGTGTTGAGACAAATTACGGTTGAAAGTCTCCACCGCGCCGATCCAATTCACCGATCAGCTTGTTCTTGGGAGGGTCCGACCATTGCTTCTGCAGCTCCAGGGCCACGTCGATCTGCCGGGCACGAATGGCATCGAGAATCTTTCGTCGATTCTCCGGGTTGTTGTCGTCCGAAGGTTCGGGCTTGAATGGCACGATCTCCAGCTGACGCTTCCTGATCAGCTCGAACAGCAGTCGCTGGCGCTCTTCCAGCGGCAACTCGGGGTCGAGCGCTGCATTGATCTCATCGACGATCGATCTGTCGATCCCGCCGAGATATTCATTCAGCCGTCGAATGAACAACTCCCTGAGGATCACCATCTCGACTGCTTCATCAAGACACCTTCGATGTGCCCATGTTTCTCAGCGAGCTCGCGACCGACTCGGTCGTTGTGTCGGTCCATTCGACCTTCATCGAGATCGAGATTGAACGCTTCGCGAATGTATGATCCTGCACGCGCAACGCCCTCGCCTCGTTACTTGCCGGGCGAAAGTGTGAACGCGGTGCCGACGAACAACCCGACGTTGATCCCGCCCTCATCGTCGCGCCATCCTGCCGTGAGACCGCCAGTCAGCCTTCCCTTCTCGTTGCTCCACAGATAGACAGGCACGTCAACTCCAAGCACGCTGTCTTTGAAGTCGTAGTTGACCGACGGGCTGAATGCGATCGGCGCTCCCCACAAGTTAGTGCTGCGGCGAAACTCCATCGTGGCCACGGTCTTTTCGTTCTTCTTCGGCTCATCGAGCGGTGCGGTCACGCAGCTGACAACCTGGGCGCCGCCAGGCGCTGGACAATTGGTGGTGACATCACCCGATTTGTACGCGTCCTCATAACGAACGGCGAACGTGAGCAACCCGACGCGGCGCCGTTGGGCCGCGACGAACACTTGCGCCGACCAGGGCGTGCGTCGTTCATCCATCTTATCGGTTGTGTCTGACGCCAGGAATTCGTATTGCTTGGTGCCGATCGTGACGGCGCCACCCCAGGCCCACTGCATGGGGGAAAAGAACAGCCCACGCAAACTCTCGAAATCCGCTTCGCCCAACACCTTCTTCGCAATG
This sequence comes from Steroidobacter agaridevorans, assembly GCF_009932555.1. Lineage (GTDB taxonomy): Bacteria > Pseudomonadota > Gammaproteobacteria > Steroidobacterales > Steroidobacteraceae > Steroidobacter > Steroidobacter agaridevorans. The sequence continues at coordinate 285,806 of NZ_BLJO01000002.1, read as the reverse complement.
CCCAAGTCGCAGGGCGGCAGCGCCCCCAGGGTCTCAGAAGGCCCTTCGGCATCGACATCGCAATAGCGCTTCAGCTCCTCGTCCCGGGGATTTCGACGAGTGAGTCGAACGTTGTTGTACTTGAGTGTCCCACTGAACGCATCGGCGAGCCCGTCCAGCGTGGCAAGCTCGGTATTGCTCTCGTCCTTGTTGAGTGGCGCTTTCAGTGTCAACGACCACGCTTCATAAACCGAGACCTTCTCCGTACCTTGCTCAAAGGCCGAGCGGTCTTCCTCTCCGGTGTCACCGTGAGAAAACTGCAGCGACACATTGCTCTGGTCCTGGCCCGCGAGAATCTGCACAGCATCGCGAGCCAGCTGGACGGGTGACTCCAGCAGTCCGGGGCGCGCGTCCGTCAATGGCCGTGCTGGATCGGATTGTGCGTGCGCCGTCGTCACGACAAGCAGCAGCGTCAAGTAAAGCAGGCAAGCCCTAGGTGTCGCCTGCATGTTACTTTTTGCCCTTGATCGAAAGGTCGAAACGACGTCGTCCACCGCCATCGTATTCATCCTTCGGCACCTCGCTTTCTACTTTGACGACGATCTGCGCTCCTTCCGCATCGAGGCTACCGACGATGCTGATCTTCGTTCCTTCCTCGCCGGTAAACCACCACGTAAGGACATGCTTTTGGCGGACGCCGTCGACAGTCGTAGTTCCTTTGTGATTGTTGAGCGAGACGTCTTGATCATTGACGGCGATCCAATGCCCTCCTGACTCTCCCGGATTGACACTGAAGTAGATAGTTCTCTGGGACATCGCTCCTCGCCTCGTTCGTTTTTCTCACGCCAGTTCGATCTTCTCCACGGAAGCGCATCGTGCCGACCCATCCCGTGTATGACACCGCGCCGCCGTATCGTGATTTTGGTTCAACGGCGTGGAGCAGTTGTTCTTCTTGTATCAAATATATCCTGACTTCATTTGAGATGCATAGCCGAAGTGGCACGCACCAAATTGGAAATAGTCCGGTGGCGGAAAGCCGCGCCATTCGTCCGGGGATCGCCGCAAGAGCAATGTTTCTTATCGTGTGCCGTCACCTCGCCGACTCCGGGCGGGAACGCCTCTTTACGGGCCTCCGGCTGGAAGGAATACCGACAGTAGCGAGTTCAAGCCCACCGTCGATAGACTCGGCGCCTGCCTCGGTCCCTCAAATCTCCAATTACAACAACGCGGCTGATTCAGAGATGAAAGAGCCCACACCGCAAACACAGCCAACGCCAGCTTCGACCGCGATCGTGGCAGTGATGCGCTGGCTTGTCGCGCTCGTGACGGGGGCAATAATCGGTGCACTGTTGGTTCTGCTTTTCATGAACCACACTGCCCTCCTCTCGAAGTGGCTCATGACGGCGATAGCGGTCGGCATCGTATTCTCCATGCTTGTCTTCCTGCTCATGGCTGCAGCGCGCATCGCACTGCGCCGCGGTTTGAGGCAGGCAGCTGCGGAACCGGTCAGCCAGGCGCTTGGGACGGCTATCGCGAAATGGACCGGCAAGGACTTATCCACGACCGACGTCAATGCGCTCGGACAAAATGCGCTCGCGATCGCCGAGACCTGGTTGCTGGGCATTTCGACCGCGTTCTTCATCGGTCTTGCCGTCACGCTCGCAGGAACAATGGTTCTCATGGCGCAAACGTTCGCATCATACGAACAGGTGCAGCGGCTCGATCGCCAGAACCAATTGCTGGCGGATGAACTGCTCCAGAGCGAGGCCAATGCGGCACGTAGCGCATACCATTCGCAACTCGAATCGGTGCTCTCGAATGTAGATTCATTTCTGGACGGCGCCAGGAATGGCGGCAAGTACGATGACTTTGCCTTGAAGGCGCGCTTGAGGGCGGTGCTCGCCAGCGCCTCGAGATATCAACGGTTGGACGATGCGCCGGAGGGATACCGATTCAGCCCCGAGCGTGGCCAGCTGTTCGCCCTGCTGGTCAATAGAGGGATCTGGCAATTGGATGAGCTGCCGTTCGAGAGTGCGAATCTGGCCGAGCAACTCATATTGCCTCCGCGTGCCGCCGATCCGGCCTTGCCGCACACCACGGCCGCGGCGGCGATCAACCTGTCTGGGGCCAACCTGCGGGGCGCGCAAATACTCGACATCAATCTCACTGCGGCCAATCTCAGCAATGCACTCCTTCCCGCGCCTGAAGAATTCCGCAGTGAGTTCATTACGCTTCCCACGGCAAGAGGTTTTCCGCTGGCTGGGCCGATGTACTCGCGCGGAGTGCAAGTAACGAGGTTTGCCGATGAAGAAACAATCGATGTGGAGCAGCGCTTCGGCGGAACAAATTTCGAAGGCGCCTACGTCCCCTCGCCCGAATGGCTGAACGAAATGCGCGATCGCATCGGTGGGTCGCGCATTCAATTCAGTCGCTGGCGGCCTCACAAGGATGCATCCGGCAAATATTGGCGACTCCACCTGGATACGACTGCCGTTGCCGCGGACTCCATCGTACTCGATGAGATTCAGGCTTGCTCGGGTGGGCGTGAGCAAGCCCCCGAAGATCCGGATGACGAACTGCTGCGCGCCGTTGCACTGATCAGCGCACAGGCGAGCGACATCTATCGTCCGTACAGCCGGGAAAAAGGCTGGGCCATCGTGACGGCCTCCGATCCTGCTACCGCCCGCTGCCTGCAAAGTGCCGGCGCGCAGTGGGACAATGCATTCTTCGGATTCGATATGCGTGCCGACACTCTCAATCTGGATGGACTGCGGCTGGCCAGAGCGAGCTTCGTAAATGGCTGGGCAAAGCAGTTCAGCGCAAGAAACGCCGAGCTTCCGCCTGCCGAGGCATTCGATTTCTTCAGCCTCGAGCCGGGCGCCGACACCTTCCTCATCGACGATGCGATCGTTCCGACCTCTGACTGGCTGGAGACAATGGGCTCGAGGCTGTTGTTCCGCGCCTCGAAGGTCCTATTCCGACCCGCATGCGCGAGTCCAGACCTGCCTTTGTGCGGGGAACTGAAGAACTACACGCTGGAGCCGGTGCGTGAGGGCGGCACGAGCGGCCAGAGATATCGTGTAAAGCGAAAGGCCGCCACAAAAACGAGCGCGTCCGTTGCAAGTGCCCGGTAATTTGCAATCCACTCAGCGCAGCTGACTGTCTTTACTGCCGCGCCGGTTGTAGCCGGCGAACGCGGCCTGGTCTTTGTCTTCCGCTTCCTGGCAAGCGATGCACAGGCGCACACCCGGGATGGCTTTGCGTCGGGCCTCGGGAATCTCGCCGCCACAGTCGGCGCAGTGGGTCAGGCCCGGGCCGCTGGGCAGCAGACTCTTGGCGCGCTCGACGGCGTCCTTCACCGTCGCGTCGATCTGATCCTGAACTGCGCCGTCACCCGCCCAACCTGTGGCCATTGTCACCTCGCCCTCGATGCCCTTGCGAAAACACATCGATGAGGGCGAGTGTAAGCCCGCTCAAGGTCTCGAGGCCCAGCTCGCATCGGCATCATATTGAGACGATTACGCTTCTTTGCTGACCTGCCGGAGAGCACTACCTAAGCAAAGCGACCACATCCTGTAGCAATCTGGATCGCGCTGCCAAAAAACTGGCTCAGGGCCGTTGCCTTTCGAAGTCGCTGGAGTATATTCCGGCCATAGACGCTTGAGCGGATGGAAAAAATGCCGCCGGGCGACTGAGTAACTTCTCAGCTATCGCTCGCCGTTGTTGTTGCTGGAATGATCGTGTGATCCTTGGCGCCATCAGCGGCTAACCCATCCGGGAGTCAGTTGAATGAGCAGCGCCTGGGAGAATTTTTTCGCCGCGACGGTCGTGCTTGCCTCGGCCGGGCCGATCAAGCATCGCCTCGCCGAGGCGTATCGCGAGCACCTTGCCGATCTGGAAGAAGACGAACTGCCGCGGGAGATCCGCGACGAATTCAGCTCATTGTCCTCCGCCATGTCCTGTGTCCGCCCGATGAAGGGCGAGAATCCGATTCAGGCGACCGTCCGCAAGATGTCCGACCTGGAGGCCGGCGGCTTCGCGGTCCGGATCGTCGGCATGCTCGGCGTATTGGCCCGCCTGCAGGCGGCGCAGCGTGCACCGAAGCTGCGCGCCGTGGGTGAAGACTAAAGTCCTGTCGACTAGTCCAGCTTGAACTCGATCGTGTCCCAGCGGGCCGTGTCCTCGTGACGGGCCTGCCGGCGGATCGCGTCCGCGATCGAGCGCTCGTTCCATTCGATGATCTCATCGCCGAGCGCCTCCAGCTGCACCGGCACCTTCTCCTTGACGCCGAATTTCTCCAGCACGATCACCGGCTTTTCGAAGCCCTTGGCGCAGTTCAGCTGGAAGTCGATCAACTCCCGATGCCGCTGGTACAGCGCCGCCGGCACGATCACCACCTCGGCCAGATTGATCTGCTTGCGTAGCTCGTCCTTCATCGCCTCGCGCGAACTGGTGGCGAACTCCGGATTGCTACAGTTGCGGTAGTAGAAATTGTGCGAACTCTCCAGATACTCGAATACCCGGTGATAATCGTCCGAGGGCTCGAACGCATGACTGACGAACACCCGCACCGGATTTTGTTGAGAAACGCTGCCCACTTGGCTGGCTCCCGCCGCGATGATGGCCCCATTCTAATCCATAATGCTGCTGTAGAATGCGGCCCCGCCCGCGCTCCCAAGCGGATGGTTTGAGCTCACGCCCCACAGATGCGCTTCGTCCTGTACAACATCCGGTACGCCACCGGTTTCGGCCCGGCCTTCCACCTGCCGGTGCCGGGCGCAGGCTACCTCCGCAGTAATACGCGCGTCCTGAACGGCATTACCGAGTGGCTGAAATCCCTAGATCCTGACCTGGTCGGGCTGATCGAGATCGACACCGGGTCGATCCGCTCCGGGCTGGTGAACCAGGCCAAGCAGATCGCCGACTCGCTCGGCCATTACTCGACCTACCAGTGCAAATACGGCACGGCTTCGATCAACCAGCTGATGCCCATCGTACGCAAGCAGGGCAATGCCTTTCTGGCCGCGCCGCGCGTCGAGGGCGAGCGCTTCCACTACTTCGAAACCGGCATCAAGCGGCTGATCATCGAGCTGGAGCTGGAGGAATGCGCGATCTTTCTGGTGCACCTGTCGCTGAAATTCCGCCATCGCCACGACCAGCTGCGCCACCTGCACGAACTGGTGAAGCGCGCCAGCAAGCCGGTGATCGTGGCCGGCGACTTCAATACGTTCTGGGGCGATCACGAGATCTACCTGTTCATGGAGGCCTCGGGCCTGAAAAGCGCCAACCGGCTCGGCCTGCCCTCCTACCCCAGCCACAAGCCCCGCAAGGAGCTGGACTTCGTGCTGTATTCCAACGGCATCGAGGTGACTCAATTCGATGTGCCGGACGTGCGGTTCTCCGACCACCGGCCCTTGATCTGCGATTTCAATATCCGGCCTAGAACCTGAACAACAAGCGGAGTCGATCATGACCGAAGCCATGGCCACTGCCAGCGGCGCCGCGCATTGGCGTTTGGAAACCGAAGCGAACGGCATCGCCTGGTTGATCATCGACAAGGCCAACGCGGCGGTGAACAGCCTGTCGCGCGAGGTGATGGAAGAGCTGGACGCCATCCTCACGGCGCTGTCTCGCACGCCGCCCAAAGCATTGATCGTCACCTCGGCCAAGGGCGGATTCATCGCCGGCGCCGACATCAAGGGCTTTGTCGGCATCGACTCGCCCGACGCCGCCTATCGGATGATCAGGCAGGGTCAGCAGGTGGTCGACAAGCTCGCCAACCTGCGTTGCGTCACCGTCGCCGCGATCAATGGATTCGCATTGGGCGGCGGCCTGGAAGTCGCCCTCGCCTGCCGTTACCGCGTGGCCGCCGACGATGCCTCGGTGACACTGGGCTTTCCGGAAGTGCAGCTGGGTGTGCATCCGGGCTTGGGCGGCACAGTGCGCGCAGTCCAGCTGGCCGGCCCGATCGCGGCGATGGATCTGATGCTCACGGGCCGGCATATCCGACCCAAGCAGGCGCTGCAGATGGGCTTGGTGGACAAGCTCGCGCCGGCCGCGCAGCTGCGTGACGTCGCCCGCTCGATGGCGCTGAGTCCGCCGCCCGTGAAGACGATGTCGCTGAAGCATCGGCTGCTGAATCTGGGGCTGGTGCGGCCGATCCTCGCCGGTCAGATGCGCTCGCAGGTGGCGAAGCGGGCTCGACCCGAGCACTACCCCGCGCCGTACAAGCTGATCGAGCTGTGGCAGGAATATGGCGGCTCGGGCGAGCGTGCCTACGAGGCCGAAGCCCGCTCGATGGGCAACCTGCTGTGCACGCCGACCTCACGCAATCTCGTGCGTGTGTTCTTCCTGCAAGAGCGGCTCAAATCCGCGGGCAAGAGCGGCGAGCCGATGAAGCATGTACACGTCGTCGGCGCTGGCGTGATGGGCGGCGACATCGCTGCCTGGTGCGCGGCGCGCGGTCTCACCGTCACGCTGCAGGATCGCGAGGAAAAATACGTCGCGCCGGCCATGGAGCGCGCAAGAAAATTCTTCGAGAAGCGTTACCCCGATGAAGCCAAGCGCAATGACGTGCTCGCTCGGTTGAAGGCCGACGTTCCGGGCGCCGGCGTGCCGCAGGCCGATCTGGTGATCGAAGCGATCTACGAGAACCTGCAAGCGAAGCAGGAGTTGTACGCGCGGCTCGAGCCGCAGATGAAGCCGAATGCCGTGCTCGCCACCAACACTTCGAGCATCGTGCTCGAGCAGCTCGCCGAGAAACTGACGCAACCTCAGCGACTCATCGGACTGCACTTTTTCAATCCCGTCGCGCGCATGCCGCTGGTCGAAGTGATTCACGCGGCGGACACCGATCCGAAGGAGATCCAGGCGGGCCTCGCATTCGCGCGGCAGATCGACAAGCTCGCGATCCCCTGTCACAGCGCGCCAGGATTTCTCGTCAATCGAGTGTTGATGCCGTACTTGAGCGAAGCGGTGCGCGCCGCGCAGGAAGGCATTCCGCTGGCGCTGATCGATCGCGCCGCGGAGGACTTCGGCATGCCCATGGGTCCCATCGAACTGGCCGACGTGGTCGGTCTCGATGTGGTCATGAGCGTGGGCAAAGTCTTTTTCGAAACCGGCGCGGACGTGCCACCGGTGCTCGCGACGCGCTTCTCGGCCAAGAAATTTGGCAAGAAAACGGGCGAAGGCTTCTATGTGTGGCAGAACGACAAGCCGGTGAAGCCGCCCTACACGGGTCAGAGCGCGCCCGACGATCTGCAGGATCGGCTGCTGCTGCCGCTGGTCAACGAAGCGGTCGCTGTGCTGCGGCAAGGCATCGTGGAGGATGCGGATCTCATCGATGCGGGCGTGATCTTCGGTGCGGGCTTTGCTCCCTTCCGAGGCGGTCCTTTGCAGTACGCGCGTGCGCGCGGTGTCGACGCCATCGTGGCCCGTTTACAAGAGTTACAAACTGTCCACGGTGACAGATTTGCGCCCGACGAAGGGTGGGATTTACTGCGCTGATCGCGGCCGGTAGCCCGGTCTTACCGGCAAATGGGCTGTGCTACCATCGCCGACGGATCTGTCAGCGCAGATCTGCCCTGGATCCGCGACGCCGCCCGTCGCGTTGCTCGGGCAACCGGCCCTTCGATACTGGAGACACATGGAGAGCAAGCCGCTCGATCTTGGCCTGCTTCGGTCATTTTCCCCGCTCGACGGATTAAAGCCCGAAAATCTGCAGACGCTGGCGCGCAAGACCGTGCTTCGCGAGCTGTCTGCGGGACGCTTGTTGTTCAAGGAAGGCGACAGCGACAAGCGCACTTATTTCCTGGTGAGCGGCGTCCTCGAGCTGCTGCGTGACGATCGCCCGGCGACGGTGTTGCGTGCCGGCTCTCCGGAAGCACGCAATCCGATCGCTCCTTTCACGCCGCGACGCTACACCGCGCGCGCCATCTCCGAGCGCGTCGAGTTCATGGTCATGGACAGCGACATGCTCGACATGATGCTCACCTGGGATCAAACCGGCTCGTATGAAGTCGGCGAGTTGAGCAGTGCGAACGAGCAGGCGCCGGCGAGCGACGACTGGATGACGACGCTGTTGCAGACCAAGGCGTTCCATCGCATTCCGCCCGCGAACATCCAGGCGATCTTCATGCGCATGCAGCGCCTGGAAGCCAAGGCCGGCGACGTCATCATCAAACAAGGCGACGATGGCGATTATTTCTACGTGATCGTCAAAGGCAGATGCGTGGTCACGCGCGAGACGCCGCTGAACAAGGCCGGCATCAAGCTCGCCGAGCTCGGCATGGGCGACACCTTCGGCGAAGAAGCCCTGATCGCCGATGCGAAGCGCAACGCGAATATCACCATGCTCACCGACGGCGCGCTGATGCGGCTGGCGAAGGACGATTTCCGCAAGCTGCTGAACGAGCCGATGCTGCACTGGGTGACGCTCGATCAAGCCCGGGACATCGTCGCCAAAGGCGGCAAGTGGCTCGATGTGCGCCTGCCGAGCGAGTTCGAAAACTTTCACATCGAAGAGGCGCTCAACCTGCCGCTGTATTTCATCCGCCTGAAACTGAAAACGCTCGACCCGAAGGTTCACTACGTGGTGGTCTGCGATACGGGCCGGCGCAGCTCCGCCGCGGCCTACATTCTGGCCGAGCGGGATTTGAATGCGTCGGTGTTGAAAGGCGGGATGAACGCGGCGAACTTGAAGAAATAACGGCCGCCGGGCTTACATCGTGTGCGTCGGCTTGTCGCCGCCGAGGGCGCCCGCCAGATAGCTCTCGATCTTGCGCTGAGTATTGCCGCGATCCTGTTCGCTGAACTGCACGCCGATGCCGGCCGTGCGCTTGCCCTGCGCGCCCTTGGGCGTCATCCAGATCACGCGGCCGGCGACCGGCAGCTTCTCGTCCTCGCCCATCAGGTTCAGCAGCATGAACACTTCATCGCCGAGCCGGTAATTGCTGTTGGTCGGAATGAACAGGCCGCCGTTCTTCACGAACGGCATATAGGCCAGGTACAAGGCGCTCTTGTCCTTGATTGTCAGAGTCAGCAAACCGGGCTTGCTGCTGGGTTGACGCATCACCATGCGATCTTTCCGACGGCCTAAGTGTGTTTAAGAGATGCTCAGCTCGCGCGCGCCACCGGCCCCTTCCCAGGCGCCAGCACTTCCAGCAGAGCGATCAGCCAGGATTCCACGGCCAGTTCGCGTTGGAGCGCGGTACGGGCCAGTTGCGCTTTCAAAGCCCGGGTGCGGTCCACCATGCTGTACAGCGCGCTTATGTTCAACGGCCGCGACGGGCTTGGCAAGTGCGCAGGTCCCCCTGGGAACGTGACCCGATCGTCACTTCCGGCAATCCCCGTGCGCGCCAGCGAAGACAGCCACAGATCGAGCCAGACGAGCCGGTCGATGAGCGCGTCTTTTTCCCACTCCGCCGCGACCTGGGTCACATCGGCGTCGCCGCTGAGCAGATCGCGTAGGGATTTCTGCATGTGCTGGTTGAGCGAGTCGAAGGCGCCATCGGCGTACGCGAGGGCCTTGAGCGGGGCTCCGCCGCTGAACGCCAGCAGCGCCGGCGAGACTGCCTTGCCCGACTCCTTTTGCAGCCAGGCCATTGCATCGGCGGTCGAGGGACGCGTGATGGTGAGCTTCTGGCAGCGACTGCGCACGGTCGGCAACAGGCCCGAGGGTCGCGACGTGAGCAACACGAGCAAGCTGCCCTTCGAGGGCTCTTCCAAGGTCTTCAGCACGCTGTTCGCGGCGCCCGGCGTCATCTGATGCGCCGGCTCGATGATGGCGACCTTGTAGCCTTGTCGAAAGCTGGTCTTCGACAGCTTCTCGCAGGCCGCGCGCACCTGATCGACCGAAAGCTGCGTCTTATCTTCCTCGGGCGCGACCCAGTGCAGGTCGGGATGCGAGCCTGCTTTGATGAGCGCACAACTCGCGCACGCACCACAAACCTCGAGCGCGCCATCGACTGACTTCTCGCAAAGCACGGCTGCTGAGAGCCACGCCGCGAACGACTCGGTACCGAGACCTTCGGCGCCCTGCACGAGAATCGCGTGCGGCAACCGGTTCGCCGTCCACGCCTGACGCAGCTGCCCGATCGCCGCCGTGTGCCACGGAAACAATCGTGGGCTCGGCAAGGATCGCGGCTCGGCTTGTTCCTCTTTCTTGGCCATGACTAAGGCTGTAACTGTGGGTTATGAGCGCGGCGCCGGCGACAACTTCAGCAGGCGCTCGGCGATGGCCTGCTGAATGGCAACGGTCACCGCTTCCAGACTCTCGGTCGCATCGATCACGGCGAAGCGCTTCGGCTCCTGACGTGCACGATCGAGATAGGCCGCGCGCACTCGTTCGAAAAAGTCCCGTCGCTCCTGCTCGAATCGATCGCTCGTGCCCGCGGCTGTGTTTCTTGCGCTGGCACGCGCGGCGCTGATGTCGAGCGGCGCATCGAGCAGCAGCGTCAGATCGGGTCGCAACGTTCCCTGCACCATGCGCTCGAGCGTCGCGATGTTCTCGGTCGACAGATTCCGGCCGCCGCCTTGATAAGCGTAGGTCGCGTCCGTGAACCGGTCGCAAATGACGCACGCACCGCGCGCCAACGCCGGCTGAATCACATTCTCGAGGTGCGTCGAACGCGCCGCGAACATGAGCAGCAACTCGCACGTGCTCGGCATCGGCTCGTCGCTCGTTTCCAACAGCAACTCACGAATGCGCTCGGCGCGATGCGTGCCGCCGGGCTCGCGTGTCACCACCACCTCGACGCCCTGCTCGGCGACGAAATCTTTCAGACGGCCGATCTGCGTGGACTTGCCCACGCCCTCGCCGCCTTCGATGGTGATGAACTTACCGTGCATCATCTCTTACTGCGCAGTTTCTGCAGATAACGTTTCACGGCGGCGTTGTGCTCCGCCAGCGTGCGCGAGAAGTAATGACTGCCGTCGCCATTACCTGTCGCCACGAAGAACAAGGCGCCGCTGCTCTCGGGATTCACCGCTGCCCGTAGGGAGTCGAGCCCCGGCAATGCGATGGGGGTCGGCGGCAAGCCCGAGCGCGTGTACGTGTTGTACGGCGTATCGCGCAACAGATCGGTGCGCCGGATGTTGCCGTCGTACGCGCTCATCATGCCATAGATGACCGTCGGATCGGTCTGCAACCGCATGCCCCGCCGCAGCCGCTCGACGAACACGCCGGCAATCTGCGGTCGCTCGGAATCCAGGGCCGTTTCCTTCTCGACGATGGACGCGAGAATCAGCGCTTCGTACGGGCCGGCGAGCGGCAGATCCCGAGCTCGCGACTCCCAGGCGGTCTTCACTTCCTGTTGCATGCGTCTGAACGCCATGCCGAGCAACTCGATGTCGGTGGTGTTGCGGGCGAAGCGATAAGTGTCCGGAAAGAACTGGCCTTCGGGATGCAGATCGGGCTGGCCGAGCGCGCGCATGATGTCTTCCGGCGATCGGGCGGCATACTCGCCCCGCACCGATGGCGACTGCGCGAGCGCTTTGCGTATGTCGGCGAAGGTCGAGCCTTCGATGAAGGTGATGCTATGAAGCAGCACCGCGCCCGAATTGAGCAGCTCGAGCAAGCCGCTCGGTGTGAGCCCGGGCGTGAGCTGATATTCGCCGGCTTTCAACGAATGATCGCGCTTGGTGATGCGCGCCCACGCCGTGAAAATCAGCGGTTGATCGAGCAGGCTCTGATCGTTGAGCGCGCTGGCTACGGTGCGCAGCGACGCCCCCTTCGGCACTTCGAACACCGTCGGCTCGGTGAGCGTCGCGATGGGTGTTTGCAGCCAGCGATGGCCCCACCATGCAAGCGCGCCTGCAGCCACGATGCCCAGCAGAAGCAACACACCGAACAGACGCAACAGAGTTCGCATTCCGGTCCTTCACTCGCTCAGCGATAACGCATTCGCCAGACGTGTCGCCACGTCGGACGTTGTCCATTGCAACGACTCGAGCGCTGCCACCGAGCGGATGCCACGCACCGCGTTGGTGATGAACACTTCGCTCGCCGTTTTCAGATCGTGCGGCCACAGCGGCTCTTCGCTGACCGCCAATTTCAATTTCACCGCGGCTTTGATCACTTGCGCGCGCATCACGCCTTGCACGCCGCAGAAGCGCAGGTCGGGCGTCACCAGCACATTGTCACGAACGGCAAACACATTGGCCGAGGTCGCACACACCACTTCGCCTTCGGTGTCGAGCATCAAGCCCTCGTCGACCTCGCCTTCGCGCCACTCGCTTTGCGCCAGCACCTGTTCGAGTCGATTTAGATGCTTGATACCCGCGAGCCGTGCGTTGCGTCCGAGTCGAATGTCACACCAGCGCAGACGCAGTGCCCCGTGCGGCGCTGGATTGAAGGGATGCAGCGCCACGACGCGATTGCTCGACATCGCCCCGCTTGGCCGATAGCCGCGCCCACCCGCGCCGCGGGTCACGATGATTTTCACTACGCCGCGATCCGCCTCGGCCGTGACCTGCGCAATCTCACGCAGCAGTATCTTTTGATCCGGTGGCGCGATCCCCAAGCGAGCGCAGCCGGTCAGCAAACGTTGGCAATGATCGTCGAGAAAGCGCACGCGGCCGTTGATCAGCAACGCCGTCTCGAACAAGCCGTCGCCGTATTGGAAACCGCGATCGTCGGCGGGAATGTGCGCCGATGGCTGGCCATTGACGAGCATGGCGCGCGTCATTGGCCGGCACCTTCGGTGTCCGAACCCAACGCCCGCAGCACGCCGCGAGCTTTCGCACGCGTCTCTGCCAACTCGCGCTCGGGCACCGAGTCGGCAACGATGCCGGCCCCCGCCCTCAGAGTGAGTCGATCGCCCGCGACCTCGAGCGTGCGAATCAGGATGTTCGTATCCATGCTGCCGTCGCGGTTGAGATAACCGAACGAGCCGGTGTACGCACCGCGCGCCACGCCTTCGAGCTCGGCGATGATCTCCATGCAGCGGACCTTCGGACAGCCGGTGATCGTGCCGCCCGGAAACACCGCGCGCAGCACATCGCCGGGCGTCGCTTCGGGACGCAGCGTGCCGCTCACATTGGAAACGATGTGATGGACGTGCGCGTACGACTCGATGGTCATGAGCTCGTCGACCTTCACGGTGCCCGCTTCGCAGATTCGCCCCAGGTCATTGCGTTCCAGATCGATCAGCATCACGTGCTCGGCCCGCTCTTTGGGATGAGCGTGCAGCTCGCGCGCAAGATCGACGTCAGCGGCAGCAGTCTGGCCTCGCGGACGGGTGCCCGCAATGGGCCGCGTGGACACCTGGCCATCGCGAACTGATACCAAGCGTTCCGGCGAAGAACTGACGACCGTGATCCCTTCGAGCCGCACGATGCCGCTGAAGGGCGCGGGGTTGGTCTCACGCAGGCGTCGATACAGATGCTGAGGCGTGACCCCAGCGCTCAGCGTTGCCTGCCAGCTGCGGGAAAGGTTCGCTTGGTAGATATCGCCCGCGGCAATGTATTCCAACGCGCGCCCGACGCTTCGCAAGAACTTCTCCGGCGCGTCTTCAGTCACGCCGCCCGCGACCAGCGGCACTGACGGCGAAACCATCGTGGGCACGTGTGCGAGGTCGTTGGCCATGCGCGCCAGCAAGGACTCGAACGCGCCCTCAGCCACCAGCCATGACTTACCACTGTTTCGTTCGTGAACGATCGCCGCCGGCACTCGAATCGCGGAGGCAATCGGCCCTGCGGCCGGCAATGGAAGCTGCAGTCGCGGCTCGATTTCGCCCGCGAGCTCGTAGCCGAGATAGAGCAACCAGCCGCCGCTGAACGGCAGTTCGTTATCGGCGCGAGCTCGAACGCGCTCGGCTTGCCACCAACGATCGAGCGCGGAAAAGAACTCGCCCTCGACCGCGCCGGTTCGACCGCTCAGCGTGCGATCACGATGCAACGACAATCGCCCTTGCGGATACGCAAAGAGAATGTCGAAGCGAGTGCGGGCGTTGCCCGCGGCCGCGCTTTCGAAGAGCGCGGGATAACGATCGGGAAATGCGGCATGCAACGCCAACAGCGCCGAGGCATCGGCGCTGACGGGTTGGATCAATGGCGCTCGCTCGATCGACAGGGACGTGGGCGACTCGGGGCCGCTCATGAAGCCCTGGCGCTCAGTCGAGCTTTTTGAAGATCAGGCTGCCGTTGGTGCCGCCGAAGCCGAACGAGTTCGACAACGCCACCTTGATCGGCATCTTGCGCGCGACTTTCGGCACGTAATCGAGATCGCAACCCTCGCCGGGGTTGTCCAGATTGATGGTCGGCGGGGCGACCTGATCGCGAATTGCCAGGATCGAGAAGATCGCTTCCACCGCACCGGCGGCGCCGAGCAGATGCCCGGTCATCGACTTGGTGGAGCTGACGGCGAGCTTCGAGGCGTGATCGCCGAAGGCGCGCTTCATCGCAAAGGTTTCGGCGAGGTCGCCGAGCTCGGTCGATGTCGCGTGCGCATTGATGTACTGCACTTCGCTCGGGTTGAGCTGCGCATCCTTCAACGCATTCGCCATGGCGAGGCGCGCGCCCTCACCGTCTTCCGGCGGCGCGGTCATGTGATGAGCATCGCCGCTCATGCCGAAGCCGACGAGCTCGGCATAAATGCGGGCGCCGCGCTGCTTGGCATGCTCGTATTCCTCGAGCACGACGGAGCCGGCGCCATCGGACAGCACGAAGCCGTCGCGATCTTTATCCCACGGACGGCTCGCCGCCTTCGGGTCGTCGTTGCGAGTCGACAGCGCGCGCGCCTGGCAGAAACTGCCGAGGCCGAGCGGCGTGGTCGCCATTTCACCGGCGCCCGCGATCATCACATCGGCGTCGCCGTACTGAATCAAACGCATGGCCAGACCGATCGAGTGCGTCGACGTGGTACACGCCGTCACGGTCGCGATGTTCGGTCCGGTCAATTTGAAATCGATCGAGACGTGGCCGGAGATCATGTTGATGATGCTGCCGGGCACGAAGAATGGAGAGATGCGCTTCGGGCTCTTGGTCTCCATCCATTTGGTGTGATTCTCCTCGATGGTGTCGAGGCCGCCGATGCCGGCGCCCATCGCCACACCGATGCGTGCTGCATTCTCCGGCGTCACCACGATGCCGGAATCCTTGATGGCATCGGCTGCGGCTGCATAGCCGTAGTGCATGAACGGGTCCATGTTCCGCAGGCGCTTGGCCGGTAGATATTTCTCGGCATCGAAATCCGCCACCGCGCCGTGAAAGCGCACGGGAAATGCGCTCGCATCGAAACGAGTGATCGGCACGATGCCGCTCTTGCCTTCGAGCACGTTGCGCCACGCCGTATCGAGCTGCGAGCCGACGGGAGAAACGATGCCCAGACCAGTGATGACGACGCGTCGCTTGGACAAGCGGTTACCTCACAAGCGTGACTTCGGACGAGGCCACAAATATTTGACGAGTGACATGGAGGGCGATTGGCGGAAGACCGTGGATGATAGCGGCCTTCCTTGATGCTTCAGCGTGGCGCGTGGCGAGTTGTCGACGTGGGCGCCGGCAGCTCGCGCGCGAGGCCCGATCAGGCCTGGTTGCGGCGCTCGGTGATGTAATCGATCGCCTGCTGCACGGTCGTGATCTTCTCCGCGTCCTCGTCCGGGATCTCGGTCTCGAACTCCTCTTCCAGCGCCATCACCAGCTCGACCGTGTCGAGCGAGTCGGCGCCCAGGTCGTCGACGAAGGAAGCGTCGTTGGTGACTTCTTCCTCTTTCACCCCCAGTTGTTCGGCGACGATGGCTTTGACCTGCTGTTCAATACTGCTCATTTGTGTACGAGTCCTCTATGAGGTGCTTAAACCCTTCGCTCGAGACCGACCCTTTTTGTTCATGGGTGGGGTCGCACGGGGGGCGTATTCTAAGTTAAGTGCCCGATGGGGCCAACATTTGCGAAAAAAAGCCTGACTTGGTCGCTATCAGACCATGTACATGCCGCCGTTGACGTGCAGCGTTTCACCGGTGATATAGCCGGCGTGTGGCGACGCAAGAAACGCCACAGCATGGGCAATATCCTCGACAGAACCCAGTCGTCCCAACGCAACTTGTGCGCTCAGCTGCTGTTGTTGCTCGGCCGGCAGCTTGGCGGTCATATCGGTCGCGATGAAGCCGGGCGCCACCACGTTCACCGTGATGCCGCGCGAGCCCACTTCGCGTGCCAGAGATTTGGAAAAGCCGATGATGCCGGCCTTGGCCGCGGCGTAATTGGTTTGCCCGGCGTTGCCCATCACGCCGACCACCGAGGCGATATTGATGATGCGTCCCCGGCGGGCTTTCATCATGCCGCGCAGGACCGCTTTCGAGAGCCGGAATACCGACGCGAGGTTGGTGTTCATGATGTCGTCCCACTCCTCCTGCTTCATGCGCAGGAGCAGGTTGTCGCGGGTAATTCCTGCATTGTTCACCAGAATGGTGAGCGCGCCTTCCTTGCCTTCGATGTCCTTGAGCGCATTCTCGCTCGAGGCCGCATCGGCGACGTTCAGCACGATGCCCCGGCCCTTGTAGCTGCCGGCAGCAAGCCAGTCGGTAATGCCTTGTGCGCCGGCGTCGGACGTCGCCGTGCCGATGACCGTTGCACCATTGCGCGCCAACTGCTCGGCAATGGCGCGGCCGATGCCACGCGAAGCGCCAGTGACCAGCGCGATGTCCTGTGACAACAATTGCTCGCTCATGACTGACTCCGGCAGGCCGCGAGCGCCTGTTGCAAGCTCTCCGGATCCTCGATCGAGAGCATCGCGATGTCCTTGTTCTTCTCGATGCGACGATTGAGCCCGGTCAGCACGCCCTTGGGCCCGCACTCGATGATCGCTTTGGCGCCAACGCCCAGCATGGCGCGCACGGTTTCGGTCCAGCGCACCGGCTTCACCAGCTGTTGCACCAAGGCCTGGCGAATGCTGTCCGGTCCCTGATGGGTCTTCACATCGACCGTATAGATGTCGCGCACTTCGGGCTGCGCGAACGATACGCTTTGGAGCTTCTCGGCCATGCGATCCGCGGCCGGCTGCATCAACGCCGTATGCGAAGGCACGCTGACCGGCAGCTTCATCGCGCGCTTCGCGCCCTTCGATTTCAGCACTTCGATGGCGCGATCGACCGCAACGGCGGAGCCTGCGATCACGACCTGTCCGGGAGAATTGAAGTTGGCGGCCTGCACGATTTCGCCAGCCGCGCCACTCTTGGTGGCTTCAGCACACGCGGCTTCCACCTCGGCATCCTCGACACCGAGAATGGCGGCCATCGCACCCTGCCCGGCCGGCACGGCCTCTTGCATGGCGCGGCCGCGAAACTGCACCAGCGCGACCGCGGTTTTGAAATCCAGCGCGCCCGAGCAGACCAATGCCGAATATTCGCCAAGGCTGTGACCCGCCATCGCTGCCGGCAGCGGGCCGCCATGCTTGCGCCAGACGCGCCAGGTCGCGACACCCGCGGTGAGCATCGCCGGCTGAGTGCGCTCGGTCGCGCCGAGTTGATCCTCCGGACCTTGCTGGCACAGCTGCCACAGGTCGTAGCCGAGCACGGCCGACGCTTCGGCGAAGGTTTCCTGCACCAGCGGTTCGGCACTCGCCAGCGCGGCCATCATGCCGACCGACTGCGATCCCTGCCCGGGGAATACAAAGGCAAAACTCATTGAGCTCCTGTGGGTCTTTCGGCCACTTTCGTGACCCGACCGTGCATGACCAACCGCATGCGGCGCGCGATTATAACGATCCGCTTCCGGGTGGCTAGATCCTTGACTTTACGGCCACTTGCCTGTGGGCGTGCAACCACAGGATGAGCCCGGCCGCGAGCCCGCCCAGGGCGCCGTACCGATGCGCCTCCACAACGACCGGCAGATCGCCCATCAACAGCAGCCCGCCGTGCTGATATTCCCAGGCCAATTTGCCGACCAGAATCGCGGTCAAGCCCAGCGACAGCCGCTTCGGCTGGTACTGCCACCACGACACCGCCCCGGCCGCCAACGCGCCATGCAGAACGCCCGATAAACCCACGTACCAGGCAATTTGTGGCTCCCAACACACAAATGCGAGGTCGATGGCCAGCGCACCGAACAGCGCGATCAGCAGCCAGCCCCGCCAGGAATAGTCGTGCTTGAAGAGTGCGGCGATCAGCGCGACCCCGCCGGCGTTCAGCATCGTGTGCCAGGCGTTCAGGTGGACCAGATGAGCTGTAACGAGCCGCCAGTATTCTCCCTGCAGAACTGCCTCGCGCTCATAGCGCAGCAGCAGTCGTCCGTCTTCGCCCAATAGCGACAACAGAACCAGCCCCAGCCAGAGGAGTCCAATCACCCGCCGCTCCTGCCTGTCGGGCATCCATTGCCGCAAGCGCTGCGAAAACGACAGGGCGGGTCGGGACAAGCCGTCACTCATTGGTACGATCTGCTTTGTTATGATCCGGCGCCTTACGCACCACGGTAGAGCTCATATTATCCACACCTGCCCCCCGCCTCGTTGGCAGCAGCGGCACGGCGGCTTCACGCTGCTGGAGTTGCTCGTGGTGCTGGTGATCATCGGCATCATGGTGGCGATGGCGGTGCTGTCGTTCGGTGTGCTCGGCCGCGACCGTCAGGCCGAAGATGAGTCCCGGCGTTTCTGGACGGTGCTGCAACAGGCCCGCGAAGAAGGCGAAATGCAGGTCGAGGATCTCGGCATCTTCGTCTCGAACGGCGCCTACGAATATCTGCGCTTCGATTCCCGCAAGGACGAGTGGCAACCCATCGAGGGCGATGAATTGTTTCAACAGCGCGAGTTGCCCGAGGGCCTGCGCTTCCGGCTGCGACTGGAATCGCGCGAGGTGGTGCTCAAGCCCAACCTGCCGCAGCGGGGCGACAAGGACGAGAACAAGAAGAATCCGCCGCACATCATGGTGCTCTCCAGCGGCGATGTCAGCCCGTTCGAGCTGGAGATCGAGCGTGAAGGCCAACCCGCGTTGTGGCGCGTGACCGCGCTCGCCAACAACAACCTGCGCGTCGAGGTGCGCGACGACCGCAATCAATGGGCGGCGCTGCTCGAGACCAAGCCACCCAAAGACGACAAGCAACAGCCGACACGGGTGTCCAGTGCGCGCTGAGCTCTCCAATCGCAAACGCCTCGCCGCGTCGGGCTTCACGCTGATCGAAGTGCTGGTGGCGCTGGTCGTCGTCGGCCTGGGCATGCTGGCCGTCATCCAGACCGTGAGCCAGACGGCGAACAACACTTCCTACATTCGTGAGAAAACCATCGCGCATTGGATCGCGATGAATCAGCTCACCAAGGTGCGCCTGGAGCCCAACGCACCGGCCATCGACAAATCCTCCGATGAAGTGGAAATGGCCGGGCGCGACTGGCGCTGGACCATGGAAGTGAAACAGACGCCGGTCGAATCGATCCGTCGCATCGAAGTCAGCGTGCGTCCGTCGGAGGCGCCGGAAAAAAGCTCGCTGGCCTACGTCACCGGCTTTTACGGCACGGCCGTCGCGCCGCCGGGCGTCACCCAAATCTCCTGGCGCGGCTCGCAACAGCAAGGGGGCGGCCAACCGGGCGAGCGCCGTCGCGATTCGGAAACCGAGCCGCCGCCGCAACAACCGCAGCCCGAGCCGGGCGAGCCTGTGAATCCTGAGCCCGATCAACCGGGCGGCGAGGATCCCAGCTCATGAGGGCGCGCGGCTTCACGCTGGTCGAGGTGCTGGTGGCGATATTTATTTTCGCCATCGTCAGCGCCATTGCGATGGGCGGCTACAACGAGCTGGTCAAACAAAGCGACATCGTCGATGCCGGCGCCGCGCGCACGCGCGCCATTCAAGCGACCATGCAACGCTTGAATCTGGATTTCACATCGCTCGAGCCCCGCCCCGTGCGTCAGCCGCTGGGCGACGGTCTCGTTCCGGCGCTGCGCGCCGATGAGAAAGGCGGCGGCGATTCGCTGGTCGAGCTCACGCATTCGGGCTGGAGCAATCCCGCCGGCGTGCCCCGCTCCACTCTGCAGCGCGTGGCCTATCGCGTCGAAGACAAAAAGCTCATCCGCGACTACTGGCTCGCGCTCGATCGCACGATGAGCAGCGAGCCGGAAAGCGCCGAGATGCTCGATGGCGTCAAGAGCCTGAAATTCCGGTTCATGGATCCGAACCGCACCTGGCACGACCAGTGGCCGCCGCTCGGTTATTCACCCGCCGACGCGCCCTGGGTGCGTCCGATCGCGGTGGAATTCACGCTCGAGCTCGAAGACTGGGGCGAGTTGAAGCGACTGGTCGAGGTGTCGGGATGAAGAGCAGCCGTCATCAACGAGGCGTCGCGCTCGTCATGGCCGTGCTCATCGTGGCGCTCGCGACCATTCTGGCCGCCGAAGTCGGCTTCCGCGGCTATCTCGATCAGCGCCGCACGGTGAACACGTTCTCGCTCGATCAATCGTTCGAGATCGCGATGGGCGGTGAAGCCTGGGCCTCGGATGCGCTGCGCCGGGACAAGATGCAATCGAACAAGACCGATGACTTCACCGAAGAGTGGGCCGTCCCCATTCCTCCCATTCCGCTGGAAGATATCGGCGGTGAGTTCGAAGGTCAGCTCGAAGACCTGCAGGGCCGCTTCAATCTCAACGATCTGGTGACCTTCGATCAGTCCGGTCAGAGCGTGGTGAACAAACCCATGGTCGAGCTCTTCGAGCGTCTGCTCACGCTGCTCGAGATCGAGCCGAAGTGGGCCGGCTACATCGCCGACTGGATCGACTCGGACAACAACGCCGGCTTTCCCGACGGCGCCGAGGATCCGGTGTACACGAACCTGTCGCCGCCCTACCGCACCGCGAACATGCCCATCACGCGTGCTAGCGAATTGCTGGCATTACCGGAGTTCGGCGCGGAGCGCTATCGCAAGATCGCGCCGTTCGTTACGGCCCTGCCCGCCCGTCAGCCCATCAATCTATGTACGGCTTCGCCGGAGCTGCTCGATGCGATGATCGGCGGCAATCGGGAATTCACACTCGGTCGGGACGTGGGCAGGCAAACGCGCCAGCAGCGTTGCTTTCCGACGCCGCAGGAGTTCGAAGCCAGCCTGTCGGCCGATCGCAAGGACGAGCTGAAGGACATGTACGGTGAAACCAGCGATTACTTCCTGGCGACCATCTGGGTCACCCTTGGCACTCAAAGGTTCACCCTGTACAGTTTGTTGTATCGAAGCGGCGGCGCCAACCAGGTCCGTCCCATCCTAAGAAGCTACGGAACGCTCTGATGCCGGAACTCCTAGTTGTCCGCTTGCATCCCATCGCGGCCGCCTCACCGGGCGGCTCGCAGGCGGCGCCGCAAGCCGAATGGTTGATCGTCGACGGCGCCGGCGCCCGGCGAGGCAATGTCTCGTGGGGCTCGCTCAGCGATGCCGCCGCGCTTTCCCAGGCTCGCAAGACCGTCGTGCTCGTGCCGGGCACCGATGTTTTGTTGGCCGAGCCGGTGTTGCCGCTCAAGAGCGGCGCGAAACTGGCGCAAGTCGTGCCCTTCGCACTCGAAGAACAGTTGGCCGCGGACGTCGAGGACATGCACTTCGCCGTCGGCAAGCGCGAGTCGCGTCCGGGCACACCGGTCGTTGCCGTCTCGCGAGCTCGCATGGACGAGTGGGTTGCGACGCTGCAGGCAGCGGGCTTGTCCACCGACACGATCTACGCCGAAACCAGTGTGCTGCCGACGGTGACCGGCGCGGTCGCCGTGCTCATCGATGGCAAACGCCTGTATGTCCGTCGCGAGAATCAGCCCGGCACCGTCATCGAAGTCGAGCCGCTGATCGAAGCGCTGCAGATGGCGCTCGCGAGCGGCGAAGAGTCGCGCGAGCACGTCACCATCTTTGTTTCTGAAGAAGACTACGAGCGCGAGCGCGAGCTGCTCGAGGGTCTGCGAGAGTTCACCGCCAGTCTGCAGTTGAAGCTGCTGCCGGACGGGCCGCTGCCGCTGCTGGCCTCGAACATTCCCAAGACTGGCGCGGTGAACCTGCTGCAAGGTCCCTACGCCGCCAAGACCAAGCTCAATATTTCTTTCGCGCCCTGGCGCTACGCGGCCATTCTCGCTGGCGTATTCATCGCCGCGCACCTTGGCATGAAGACCTGGCAGTACTTCCATTACAAGAGCGTGGAAAGCCAGCTCGATGCGCAGATCGCCGAGGTATTCCAGCAAGCTCTGCCGGGCGCGCCGGTGCCCGATCCGCTCGAAGCACGGCGTCAGGTCGAGGCGATCCTCGGGCAATTGCGTGGCACGGGGCCGACCAGCGGCATGCTCACGACGCTCGCCATGCTGAGCGAGGCGATGTCGCAGGCGCCCAATATCGATGTGGAAGCGCTCTACTACCAGCAGGACGGCACCGATTTGCGCGTGCTCGCGCCGAAGGATGAGACGGCGGTGCTCGATCGCATCCTGCAGGTGGCCAACGAGCGCGGCATCCGCGGCGAGATCAAGTCGACCAATCCGCGCGATCAGAAGATCGAGGGGCGGCTGCGATTTCAAAAGGCAGGCGCGTGATGCAACAGCTCAAAGACAAATTCAATTCGCTGCAGCCTCGCGAGCGCATCATCGTCATCGCCGGCGCCATCCTGGTGCTGGTCGTTGCCGTGTATGTACTGGCGCTCGCTCCGTTGTATAGCGCCGTCAATGCGCAAGCCAAGCGCGTCGCGCAGAAGGAAGGCGATCTCGCCTGGATGCGCAGCGTGGCCGGGGAAGTTGCCGTGCTCAGCGCCAATGCGCCGAGCCGTCCGGGCCCGAGCAGTGAATCCATGGTCGTGCTGATCGATCGTACCGCCCGTGAGTGCGGCTTGGGCGCGTCGCTGACGGGCCAGACGCCCAATGGCGAGCGCGGCATCCGCGTGCGACTCGAAGGGGCGGAGTTCGACAAGCTGATGGTGTGCCTGGGCACGCTCCAGCAGGTGCATTCGGTGGACGTCGAGTCCGCCAGCATCGATCGCACCGCCAAGCCCGGTCTCGTCAATGCCAACCTGGTCCTGACCCGCGTCGGCGCATAACAACTCTATGAAGCGACTCTGGCCGTTGGTCGCGCTCGGCGTGGGCGCATTCCTCATCTTCGCCGTGGTCACCTTGCCCGCGAGCATCGTGGTGTCGTGGCTGGCCTCCTCCGGTGTTTACGCAGGCGGCGTCTCCGGCACGATCTGGAATGGCCGCGCTCAGGTGCTGCAAGTTCAAGGCGCGAACATCGGCAGTGTCGAATGGAAGCTGCATGCCCTGCCCCTGCTCACCGCGCACGCCAATGCCGACGTGAAGGTGACGCGCATCGATGGCTTCGCCCAGACGAAGCTCAGTGTGGGCCCGACCGGCACGATGAATCTCACATCGCTGACTGCATCGCTGCCACTGAGCGCCCTGCCCGCGAACGCGATTCCCGGCGGCTGGGCTGGCACGCTCAACGGCCGCTTCGAGCAGCTCACGTTGGAAAAAGGCTGGCCGACGAAGGTGAATGGTTCGTTGGAAGTGATGGACCTGAACGGCCCGGCCCGCAACCCCTCGAAGGCCGGCAGCTATCGAATTCTGTTCGACCCCGCCGCCTCGACCGCGGATGTGTTGAAAGGCGCGATCTCGGACGCCGGCGATGGACCGCTGCAGCTCAATGGCACCCTGCAACTCAAGCCCGACCGCAGTTATGCCCTCGAAGCCCTGATCGCCGCGCGCCCCGATGCGCCTCGCAATCTGGTGCAAGCCTTGGAATTCCTCGGGCCGCCCGACGCCCAGGGCCGCCGACAGTTCAACACCGAGGGCACGCTGTAATGGACCGGTATAAAGGCGCTCAACTCCACTTGCCGCCCGCGGCCTTCTGCCGGCTCGCGAAGTAACGTTCGGTCGCGTCGATCAACTTCTGCTGCTCGCCATTGATCGATCCGTCCAGCGCCGCAATCCGACGCATCATGCCCAGCAAAGAGCTCACCGCGGACGGCTCGAACTTCGCCGCGCTCAGCTCCAGAATCTTGTCGAGATGATCGACGATATAAATCTGGTCGCGAATCAGATGTGAGCTCGCGAGCAGCAGGTCTGCCGCTTCGTCCCGCGAAATCTCGAATTCGCTCTGGAACAGGTTCTGCAACTCCCGCTTCTGGTCGGAGGTGATCTCACCGTCGGCCTTGGCGATCCCGAGGAGCAGCACGGCCGCCACGTCCATGGGACGCTCCAGCCGATAGATGGGCTTGGCGCCATAGGTCCGGCTCCATTTCCAGCGCCGATACGCGAGGAACGGATTGATGGAGCTCAAACTGAATCCCGAACGCTGCAGCGAATTGATCGCCCACAACAAGCCAGCGAGCGCGGTGATCGCGGCGATGATGACGTGCACGAAAGCTCCTGCCGGTGCAAACCTGGGGTTGGGATGGCCGGTAGTTTAACCAGCGGATCCTTGCCCGGCACGTGCGTTTCATCTCAATCGAGGAACATTCAACTGCCGCCCCCCTGGATCCGGACTCAGGCACACCGCAACGTAGCGGAAGTGGTGCACCCATGGTCGCCAGCAGCGCGCTACGGATCTTCCTATCCTGCTCCCGACTATTGATTCAGTACTTCGACGCCGGTGAACAGCGGCTGCGATGCGACGCTGCACGAAGTATCGTGCAGGGCGAACTTCAAGGGCCGTGCGGTGGCAAAGGCCACCGCCGAGCGCGACTCCTGCGTCCCGCCGCTGAAGCCAAAGTCGATTTCATTGGTCGTGCCGCAGTTGCTGGTCACGATATTGGTGTTGATGACGACGCGGACGAGCCCGCCCTGCCACGATGCCAGAGGTTTTATGGACTCTATGGTTACGGCCTGTGACCACGCTTCCGCGGCAGCGGAGGTAGCAAACAAAGCAGCGCTCGCCAGAGCGAACGATAAGACCGCACCTGCATGATGTTTCGTGCGCACGAATCCCTCCCAACGTTTTCACAATCCCGCTACGTTTGAAATACATCGCTCAGACGCGCATCCAACCGATGTCTCTAACGGTTGACGGCGCCTGCAATCGATCGCTGGGCCAGGGTGCAACGTTTTCTTATTCGCCATCCCTAGCTTCATTTCGGATCATGGTTGAGCAGCAATCGCTCGCTGTCAACGGGCTCGACCGACCCGGATTGCAAATCAGGGTTTGGACGAATCTCCATCCGCCCACTGTTGACAACTCCGAATCGAGACGGTGATGCTGAAGCCGCTTCCGCCAACTCACTAACAAGGACGATCACTGTGATTAGCCACAAGAAAGCCGCATTGTTTGCGGTCGCTCTCGCATTCGCCGGCTCGGCGCAAGCATATACATGCCAAGGCCGCGTCACCGGAGTGACTCTCAGTCCGTCCGGACAGCTTACGGCGGCAGAAATCGCCGGCCTGCAATGGCCGTATCTTTGTGAGCTCAACGGCAGCTCTGAATCCAATGCGACGACGCAGACCTGCAAAGCGATTTATGCGCTACTGCTCACGGCGCAGGCGTCGGGTAAGCACGTCCAGCTGTGGTTCAACGACAGCGGCGATTGCACCACCCATACTGCATGGCAGCCTCTGACCGGCTGGTACTGGGGACCCATGCTCGTGGATTAGAGGCGCCGACGGCCCTAGCCGACCTGCACTTCCCGCCACTGCTTCATCAACGGAAAGTACAGCGCCGCCCGCACCGGCTGTTCGGGACGAAACAGTTTCATCAGCCGGGCGTAACGTTGCAGCTGGTCGCGGTAGCGGCGGACTTCGTCGGCGAGGAATTGCTCCAGACCGCCGCCTTCGTGGGAGCCGGTTTTGAAGTCGACGATCCAGCGCACGCCGTGCTCGTCGACAAAGGTCCGGTCGATCACGCCGGAGACGATCTCTCCGTCGAATACGCCGCTCAAGGCCAGCTCGGACTCGGCTTCGCGCAAAGACGACGATAAGCCCAGCAGCCAGCGACCACGATCGTCGGCGAGCGTCTGCGCCATCGCGGCGACGACTCGCTCGGCCGCCGCATCACATCGATCCGGGGGCACGCCAAGCTCAGCAAGCTCGGCACACAGCCGCGCGCGATTGGGCGATGGCGTCGCGCGCTCAACGCCTGCACGGACGAGCCGGTCCAATTCACGGTGTACGAGCGTGCCGATGTGACGAGCGGTCTGTGAGGCCCAGTCAAACTCGATCTGCGCTTCGAGATCGCTGAGATTCACCGTCTTCGCTGTTACGGATGCGTCCGCGGTCGGCTGCTGCCATTGCAGCGGCAGGCGGCGCACGCGAAGGGACGGCGTCGGCGCGGACGCAAAGAGATCCTGTTGCGGCTTCGTCTGCACACTGGATTCGAAGTGAGATTTCACTTCCGGCCATAGCAAACGAAGCATCGAGCCGTTGAGGGGCTCGCGCAGCTCCGCGCCCTCCTCCGTTTCTTTCACTCGCACCCGGCCGAGCAAATGCAGGACCCGCTTGGCGCGAGTCGCCGCGACATACAACAGTCGGCCGCGCTCGCGAGCGCTGCGCTCACGCTCCAGCAGTTCGATCCAACGATACATCGGATCGGAATCGGCGCCGGCGGCCTTGATCGGCGCGAACACGATGCCGCCTTCGCGACCGGGTATACGCGTCCAGCGCATCAGCTCACGGCTCTCGCCGCGCAACAGCCGATCCAACGCCGGCAGGATGACCACGTCGTATTCCAGGCCCTTGGATTTGTGGATCGTCATCACTTCCACACGCGCCCGGTTCTCCGGCCGCGGGCGAGCAAACAGGCGGTCGAGCTGTTCTTCCAGCCGCGCGGCATCGTCGAGATCGCCGGCAATCTCGATGTTATCGAGCCGGCGCAGATAAGCGTCGGCATCGTCGAGATCTTGAGGCCGATGCAAGGTCGCGGGGCCGCCCAATGCATTCCAGGTGCGCTCCACCCAGTCGCGCAGCGATAGTCGTCCTCGCTGGGCCAGCGCAGCCTGCAGAATCGCATGCACGCGAGTGATACGTTCGCAGCCCTCATTGCTCAGCGTGTCGGCCGACTCGAGTGCGCGAGCCAGCAATTCGTTGACCGTGGATGATCGGTTGTTGCCGACGATCGCGTGCAGGTCATTCAACGTAAGACCACACCACGGCGCCCGCAGCACCGCGAGCCACGATGTTCGATCGGCAAGATGCACGAGCGCGCGAGTCAGCGCCGTCAGATCCTGCACGACGGGCCGATCGAGCAGCGCTTCGATCTCGATCGCCTGAAAATCAATCGACGCCGCATGCAACTGGCTCGCGATCAAGCCCACATGCGAGCGAGCCGTGACGAGCACGGCAACGGTCGTGTCAGGATCCTCGGCGAGGCTCTTACGAACCAGCTTGACGACCTGGCGCGCCTCGGCCAATTCATCCTTGTCGAACGACGGATGAACCTTGACCCCGCCCCGCGTGCTCGGCAGAGCCGCGACGCTCGGGCTGTAGCGCACGGCGCCCTGCTCCGCGTTGTCGGTCGGCGACAGCACGCCTGGGAACACACGATTCACCCACTCGATGATGGGACGCGTCGAGCGGAAGTTCGAGGTGAGCTGCAACGGCTCGAGACGCACGTTGCGCAGTCCCTGCCGCTGCAGCTGCAGAAACAAGCCCACCTCGGCCTGACGGAAACGATAAATCGATTGCATCGGATCGCCGACGCAGAACAACGTGCGACCGTCGCCTTCCGTCCAGCCCGCGGTCAACCGCTCGAGCAGATCGAGCTGACCGAACGAGGTGTCCTGAAACTCATCGACCAGCAAATGTTGCAAGCGATAATCGAAGGCCAGCGCCAGATCCGTCGGCTCATCGCTCGATCCCAGCGCTTGCAGCGCTCGCAGCGCCGCCTCGATGTAATCCGCCTGCCCTTGCGATTGAAACACGATCTGCAGCTCCGCGACCGCCACGGGCAGCACGGCGAGCAAGGCTTCCAGAATCGCCCACTGCTCGGACGAGTAAGTCGGGCGCGGCAGATTGCGAAGCGCTCCGAGCTGGCCGATCAGCTCAGCATCCTGAGCGAGCTCTGCGAGCACACCGAGCATCTGCTCCTTCTGCTGGGGATGCGTCGTCGGAAAGCCGCTCTTCTTCGTGACAGTCTGATACGGCGAGCCATCCCGCTTCAGGAACACGCTCGCCAGGGCCAGCCAGGCATCGATGGTGTCGCTCTGGGCATTTGGGCTGGCGAGCGCATTCGAGCACGCATCGAGCAGCAACCGCTTCTCTTCGTTCACCCCCGCGACGTCGCGCAGGTTGGACGCAGCGAACACCGCGAGATCCCAATACTCACGACGACGTACGTCATTCAGCAGCCCGCACAGCGTCGTGAGATGACGCTTGATTACGTTCTGCAAGGTGAGTTCGAGCACGGCGCGCAAATCGTCGTGTGCGCCGGCGCTCACGATCTGGTGCAGCCATTGATCGCGTTTGGCCATCAGCTCGCACAGCAGATCCGCGAGCAGATCGGTGCGATTGCCGAGATGCACGATCAACGATTCGAGATGATCGGCGATCGATGAGCCTTCGCCGAGCCGTTCGATCAGCCGTCGCGCCGCCGTTTCATACAAGGGCCAGGGATCTTCGGCCGGCTCCAACGCCGAACCCGTGCCGGCGAGGATCGGTAAGCGCCGCGCGAGTGTCGAGTTGAGCGCATCGATCGTTTGAATGCGTAGTCGCGATGGATGCTCGGCGAGTTTCCAATTGCGCTCGATGTCGGCGGCACGCACCGCGCGCGCCAATTCCCAGGTCGCGAGCTTGTGCGCCGACTCAGGCTGCGGACCGCCGGCGGCTTCGATGGAAAGCAGAATACGATTGCGCATTTCCGCAGCGGCCTTGCGCGTGAACGTGATCGCAAGGATCTGCTCCGGATGCTCGACGGTTGTGAGCAATCGCAAATAGCGCTGCGTGAGCAGCTCGGTCTTGCCCGAGCCGGCCGGCGCCTGGACGATGAACGAGCGCGTCGGATCGAGCGCGCGTTTGCGCGCCGTGGCGTCGCTACTCATCGTGGTGCTCCGCCTCGTCTTCCTGCGCCCGTTCGCTGATCCGGCAGAACGCGCTCAAATGGCAGTACGCGCACTCCTGCGCCAGCAACGGATCCACCGCCGCCTGACCTTCGACGAAATTCTCCGCGAGCTGCGTGAGTGACTTACGCCAGTGAGCCACCAGCGATGGCCAATCCGGCGGATGATCTGGCTTGAGGCGCACATGCCCTGGATAGGCAGCGACGCCCTCGCCGATGAACGCACCGTCGCTCCAGCCGCGATACTCCACCGCGCCAGCCGCCAAGACGACGTACGCGAGGCCACGCAACGATTCGCCGTGCGCCAATCCATACAATGGCAGCTGTGGCCGCAACGGCCGACCCGGTCGCGTATCGAGCCATTGCCGCGGCGAGTGCGAGTCGCCGAGTTTGTAATCGATCAGCAGATTGCCGCCGTTACCGAGCTCGTCGATGCGGTCCGGCTGCAGCGTGATCGACAGTCCACCGATGGCGTACGGCTCGGACTTCTCAGTCAGTCTCAACACAAACGAGGGACGCTCTTTCTCCACGGCCAACAACTGCAGCACTTGCTTGGCGACATTGCTGGCTTCGAGCGCCGCAAGGCGCTGCCGGTAACGAACCGTCGGCTGCAACGCCTGCATCGTGTGACGCTCGGCGCTCGCTCGCACGCGCTCGGCCAATGTTTCTTCCTCGACGGCGAGCAGCCCGGCGTGGCTGCGCAGGGAGCCCCAGATCTCTTCAAGCACCCGGTGCAGAATGATGCCGCGGTCGATCGGCTCGACGCCGATGCTCACCGTCGGCATGTCCTCCGCGCCTAAGCGAATCTGCGCCTGCGCCCGGAAGGGACAGCGAGATTGCAGCTCCAGCGTCATCGCGCCGCCTCGAGCGGTTCTCACGGTCAGCCGTGGCGCGAGCTCGTCACGCATTTGTTCGAGCAGCGGTCGCTGATCAAACAAAGTACGCCGCAGCGGCCGCACCGAGGCGATCGCGAGATCGCTGCCTTTGACCGTGGGCCACGACGCCAACATCGGGCTGGGCTGCAGCTCGGCTTCACCTTCCTGCCGCGGCCAGCTCAGCACAACCTGCGGCGCGCTGCTGGTCCAACGCGCGAGTCGCGCTTTCGACAGCTGCATGACCCCTTCCGCCGTCGCTTCGGGAATCTTCGCGGCGCGCTGCAGAGGGACGGGCAACAAGGGATCGGGATTCACGGGCTCGGGCAACCGCGCGGCATCGAGCCCGGTCACCCAGGTGGCATCGAAGCTCATGCCGGCGACAGTAGCGGGATCGATCACGGTAATCGAAGTCGCCTGCGTCTCCGGCTCGAATGGCGTGTCTCGCAACAGCTCCTGCAAACGAGACAAGGCCGCCGCCGCGGACAGCGACGCCGTAACCGCATCCAACGTTCCAAACTCCGCGAGCGCCGCGTGAAACTTGAGCACGGTCTGATGTTCGACGCTGCTCAACGAACGCTCACCGGGCCAGCCGACCGCCCGCAGCCAGGCATGGAAACGTTCGGCCCAGGCGCTTGCGCCCGTGGATGAGGTTTTGCCGCGAATCTCTGCGCCAATGCTCCGCGCAGCCACGGCCAACTGATCGCAGCCCGATGCGCTCGCCCAGCGCTCGAGCTCGAACCAATCCCATCGATCTCGCTGATCTTCACGCAGTCGGAAGTCCGCCATGGCGCGACGATCTTTCTCCGCTTCGCCGCCTGCGATGAATGGCGAACGTAACAATCGGCCCGCGTGCGTCGCCGGTCGATCATGCAACGCGAACTGCAGCACCAAGAGCGCCGCATCCACGACGGGATACGACGCAAGCGGCGCAGGCGCTGCGATCACGACGGGAATCTTCGCAGACTCCGCCTGAATGTTTCGTTGGCCCGGCGCGAACACATCCTCGAAGACTCGCTGCACTTCCGCGCGACGCGACTGCAGATCGGCAACGACAACGCCGACCGTGCTCTTGCCGGTCGCGATCTGCGCACGCGCCCAACGCGCGGCCAACTCGAGCTCATCGTCGGCATCGCGCGCGGTGACGACCACGACCGAGCGCGATGTCTGCTCGTCCGCTGCGATGTCAGCAATCTTGCCCCGCGCACGCCAGCGCTCGATCAATCGAGCGACTGAGGGCGGAATGCTGTCGAAGCCCGCGAGCGCCAATGTTTCCTCGGGCACGAAGTTCGCATCGTGCGCCCAATGGGCCAGACGCGTTTCATCGATGGCTTGCAGCTTCTCGCAGCGACGCAGGAACTCGGTGCACCAGGCATGCAAGGCGCGACCTTCGGAGCTGTCGCTATCGTTCAGCGCTGCGAGCGGGATCAGATATTCCTGCATCCGGCGCCAGCTGCGTGCGGCGAGCCGAGCGGCGTTGGAGGGATTGAGCAGGCCCGAGCCCCACTCGCTGTCATTGACCAGGCTGTCCCAAAGGATTCGCGCCTGGGCGTTGGTCAACAAACGAGCGTGATGCGCGTGCGCGCCAATGGCTCGTGATTCGAGCCATTGCTGAGCGAGCCACGTGGACCACGGCAGAACGCGTGGCGTGCGCCAGACGGATTGCCCCTGACTCTGCGCATGCTGGGCATAGCCCAACCGCAGCGCATGCGCGAGCCTGCGGCTCGCGGTGAGCACCGTGACGCCCTGATCTAGAAGCGAATGGAGCTGCAATGCCCCTTAACTCATGACTGGTTGCGGACGACCTTCAAGTCCGGCGCCGCGCGTGACACAGGCTCGGCCCCATTGGCGTAGCTGTCCAACAGTTCCTCCATGCGCAGGAACACGTCGGCCAGCACTTCGGGGCGTGGCAGATTGGTGATACGGAAGTGAGTCTTGTATGGCGTGTTGAAGCTCGTGCCCGGCGCGAGCAGCACATGCTTGTGCTCGAGCAGATCCATGGCGAAGCGCTGATCGTCGAAGTTCGGCAGCACGCCTTCCTTGATGCCGATGAACGCGTAGATCGCACCACGCGGCGCATGCACCTGCAGATACTTGCTGTTCGCGACGCCATTGAGAATGGCCTGGCGCGATTCAAACAAACGCCCGCCCGGACGCGTCAGCTCCAGGATACTCTGATAGCCGCCGAGCGCGGTCTGCACGGCCCACTGCCCCGGCACGTTGCTGCACAAACGCAGTGACGACAGCTTGTCGAGCGCGCTCATGTATTCGCGGGCCGACTCGATCTCGCCGGAGAACGACACCCAGCCGACGCGATAGCCGCAGGCGCGATAGACCTTCGACAGGCCCGACATGGTGGCGCACAACGTGTTCTGCACGAGTGTCGCCATCGGCACGAACTTCGCGTCGTCATAAACGATCTGATCGTAGATCTCATCGGAGAACACGACGAGGTGATGCCGTTCGGCAATGCGAGCAATCGCTTCGAGCGTGGCGCGCGAATACACGGCGCCCGTCGGATTGTTTGGATTGATCACGACGATGGCGCGCGTCCGGCTGGTGATCAACGCCTCGATCTCTGCCGGGTCCGGCTCGAAGCCATTCGCCGCGTGACAGGGATAATGCACGGCGCGGCCGCGATTCAAATTCACCGCCGCCGTCCACAACGGATAGTTGGGCATCGGTACGAGCACTTCATCGTCGGTCGACAGCAAGGCGCGCAGCACCAGGTCGATGAGCTCGCTCACGCCATTGCCCATGAACACTTCATCGGCGCTCACACCACGCACGCCGCGGCTCTGCTGCTGCATGACCACCGCTTCGCGGGCCGGGAAGATGCCCTTCTGATGACTGTAGGCCTCGCTCGCCTTCAGGTTCTCGATCATCGCCAGCCGCATGGTCTCGGGCGTGCGAAATCCGAACACGCCGGGATTGCCGATGTTCAGCGGAATGATGTCGTAGCCCCGGCGCTCCATTTCATGGGCGCGCCGTGCCAGGTCGCCGCGAATTTCATACTTCACGTTGGCGAGGCCGGCACTGGGGCGGATGGTACGCATGGCGATGGTCGCACTGACTGATGAATGGCTGGGCAAGATAGCAGAATCCATGCGCCCAAAGTGCGCACAGAGTCATAGGAAACCGAGGATTACAGCCGTTGCGGACGGTTCTTCAGTGCTCGGTCAGCAGCGATCCGAACCCCTCGATCTTGTCCTCGATGCCCGTGCTCCGTAGGGCGTGCCAGTAAGTGCAGGTATTGACCGCCAGCACCGGCTTGCCGAGCCAGCGCTCGGCTTCGGCGGCGATCGAGGCGAACGCCAGGTTCGTGCCCACCTGCAGGATCAGCTCGACGCTGCTGTCGTCCACCTCGCGCACCGCCCGGCGCAGGCGCTCGGGGGCCTCGTGGGCCATCAATAGCGGACTGTTGCTCTTCAGGCCCAGCAGGTTCACCACCTCGAAACCGCTATCGGTGAAGGAACGGCGCACCTGGGCATCGCCCGAGGGCATGTACGGGGTGATGACGCTGATCCGCCGGATCCCGCCATAGCGCTGAATCGCCGCCAGGCAGGCCTGCACTCCGAGGATTACCTTCACGCCGGCGCGGGCTTCCAGGTGGGCCTGGACTGCGTTGGCGTCCATCACGCCTTCCCAGAAGGTCTCGGCGTTCATGCCGCACACGACGGCAGATGGCGAACAAGCCATGACTGCGTCGAGCGCCCCTTCGATGTTGCTGCGGACCTGTCCCATCATGGCGACGAACTCGCTCTCGGTGCCGACCGGCGAGTCGGGAATGACCACCCGGGCCATCTGGTTGGTCACGCCGCGCGGCCGCATGGCGTCGAATTCCGGCTGCACGATGGTGTTGGTCGCGGGGGCGATCACACCGTATTTCAGGCGGGGAGCAAGTGCATCTGGCATGAGTGTCGGACAGGAGTTCTCGTTGAGGCGGCGAGTTTAGCCGGTTGTCGACCGCTGCCACCGGTGACCGTATTCCACTTCTCGAAATTCACCGGCAATTTCGGCACTTTTCCCCTGCGGAACATGGCAGTACGCGACGGGTTGTTGATTGACTCGTGCGCTACGTTCCAGTAGCGTGCCGGGCCGCTGCGGCGGCCTGCAGCCCCTCGTTTTTCTGCGGTATTTATCGGAGCCGAAAGTTGAGCAAGATTCTGGTGGGCCTCAAGCGCGTGGTGGACTACAACGTCCGCGTCCGCGTCAAACCCGACGGCACGGGTGTCGTGACCGACGGCGTAAAAATGAGCATCAATCCCTTCGATGAGATCGCGCTGGAAGAAGCGCTTCGCATCAAGGAAAAAGGCGGCGCGACGGAAGTCATCGTCGTCAGCATCGGCCCCGCCGACACCCAGCAGCAGCTGCGTACCGGTCTCGCCATGGGCGCCGACCGCGCGATCCTCGTGCAGGCCGACTCGGTCGTAGAACCCCTCGCCGCCGCCAAGGTGTTCTTGAAGCTGATCGAGAAAGAGAGCCCGCAGATCGTGTTGCTCGGCAAGCAAGGCATCGACGACGACAACAACCAGACCGGCCAGATGCTGGCCGCGCTGTGGGATCGCCCGCAGGCCACGTTCGCCTCGAAGGTCGAGCTGGACGGCGGCAAGGCCAAGGTCACGCGTGAAGTGGACGCGGGCCTGGAGACCATCGAAGTCGACCTGCCGGCGGTGCTCACCACCGACCTGCGGCTGAACGAGCCGCGCTACGTGAAGCTGCCGGACATCATGAAGGCGAAGAAGAAGCCGCTCGAGACCGTCGCGATCGCCTCGCTCGGCGTCGAGACGGCGCCGCAGTTCAAGACCACCAAGTACGAGCCGCCCGCGGCGCGTTCCAAGGGCGTCATGGTGAAAGATGTGGGCGAGCTGGTTGCCGCTCTCAAGCAGAAGGGGCTCGTCTAATGGCCAAGATTCTCATCGTCGCCGAACATGCCGGCGGCAAGCTCAATCAATCCACCGCCAAGTGCGTCGCCTGCGCCAGCACGATCTCCGGTGCTGAAATTCACGTTGCCGTGTTCGCGACCGACGGCGCCCCTGTCGCCGCCGAGGCTGCAAAGATCCAGGGCGTGAAGACGGTGCTCACGGTCAATAACGCTGCGAATGCCGAGCCGCTCGCTGCCGTGCTCGCCCCGCAGGTGGCCGCGGTTGCTGCGAACTACACGCACGTGTTCGGTCCCTCGACCACGTTCGGAAAAGACTTGATGCCGCGAGTGGCTGCGCTGCTCGGCGTCGGTCAGCTGAGCGACATCATGGCCGCCGAGGGCGCTTATAAGTTCCGTCGTCCAGTGTATGCGGGCAACGCGATCATCACGGTCGAGGCGCCGCAGGATAAGAAGCTGGTCGCGACGGTGCGTACCGCATCGTTCCAGGCCGCGCCGGAAGGCGGCAGCGCGAGTGTCGAAGCGGCGAATGTTTCTGCGTCGCTGCCCTCTCACACTCGCTTCGTCACGCGTTCCGCCGCTGCAACCGGTCGTCCGGATCTGCAAACCGCGCCGCGCGTCGTGTCGGGTGGTCGTGCGCTTGGCAGCTCGGATAACTTCAAGATCATCTTCAGCCTCGCCGACAAGCTCGGCGCCGCAGTGGGCGCATCGCGCGCAGCGGTCGATGCGGGCTATGCGGCCAACGATCTGCAGGTCGGCCAGACCGGCAAGATCATTGCACCGGAGCTGTATGTCGCGGTGGGTATTTCGGGCGCGATTCAGCATCTGACCGGCATCAAGGACGCACGCACCATCGTCGCGATCAACAAGGACGCCGAAGCGCCGATCTTCGAAGTCGCCGACATCGGCCTGGTGGGCGACTTGTTCACGGTCCTGCCGGAGCTGGAAAAGGCACTGGGCTGAGCTAGTTCGCTCTGCCATAGCCCTATGTTTTGGCGCGCGGAGCGCGCCAAAACATGAAACAAAAAAGGCCGCCGCGTTATGAGATGCGGCGGCCTTTGTTTTAGAGCGGCACTTACAGCTGCGTGAGCACGAAATCCGCGCTCGACACCTTGAACTCGCCCTTCTGCTCGACGTTCACCTGCTTCACCACGCCGTTATCCACGACCAGCGAGAAGCGCTGACCGCGGATACCCATGCCGAAGCCCGTGGCGTCCATGTCCAGGCCCAGTGCCTTGGTGTACTCGGCGTTGCCGTCGGCCAGCATTTCCACTTTGCCGTCGGTGTTCTGGGACTTTCCCCAGGCCTTCATCACGAACGCGTCGTTCACGGCCATGCAGGCGATGGCATCGACGCCCTTGCCCTTGATGTCGCCGGCCTTCTCCACGAACCCCGGCAGATGCTTGGCATCGCAGGTAGGCGTGAACGCACCCGGCACCGAGAACAGCACGACTTTGCGGCCCTTGAAGAAGTCTTCGGCGCTGATCTTCTGCGGTCCATCCTTGGTGATCTGCGTGAATGTGCCCGCGGGCATTTTGTCGCCGACTTTGATCATGACCATCCCCTCGTTGCTGACGTGAAACCCGAAACGACTATTTTACTCGTCGAGTTCCACTTGGGTACAGGGAAGTACCCCGCCGCTTCAGCGGCGGACGAGCGGCAAAAGTCACGCCTTTTGCCGTCTCGTCATGAGGGTCGTGGCAGGATGCCCGATCCCGAATCAGATAATCAGACAACCAAGGTTCCTCGTGCGCCGAGAATATGCGAGCGCATCAACGCCGAGCTCCAGTCGCCATCGCGCGCTTCCAGCGCCCGGACGATTTCGAGGTGATGCGAGGCGCTGCGGATCAGGTCCTCATCCTGATAGGTCGTGAAGGTTTTCAGCATGAACGGCACTTCGATCAGCGAGGCCAGCGCCGTCACCAGGCGCGGGCTGCCCGCGAACTCGTGAATGCGACGGTGAAAGTGACTGTTGAGATCGCCGACGCGCTCGAGATAACCCTCGGGCTTCGCGAGCGTTTCGTGATACTGATCTTCGGCGAGCTGACGCAACTCGGCGATGCCCTCGCCGGTGATGCGCCGGGCGGCGCGGGCGGCTCCGTACGATTCGAGCATGGCGCGTAATTCATACACGTCGTCGCGATCTTCGTGGGTCCATTCCGTCACGATCGCGCCTTGGTGCGGGACGAATTCCAACAACCCTTCTGCGTGGAGTTTTCGCAACGCCTCGCGCACGGGCGTGCGACTCACGCCGGCGACGGCCGCCACTTCTTGCTCGGTGATTCGGGAGGATGCTGGATACACGCCGCGCACGATGCGTTCACGTACAGTGTGATACGCCTTGTCCACTGCCTTGGCCATGGTGCTCCTTCAAACATTCGGTGATGGAGGCCCGCAATCTGCCAGTGCATATTGATTGGATATGAACGGGCCTCGTATGGCGCGAGTGTATACGCGCCCCACCATGCCAAACAGCAATATACGCACCCGATTCACTAACTTAAGTTAGGGGCGCAAACCCTGCCGAAGTGAGCCCGTCTCGGGGCGGGCACGGAGTCAGAGAGGAAAGTCAGCTATCAGGCTGATGCTCTTACAGTTCCCGCTGGGAAACCGCCGGCCTTGGAGACCATGCTCGGCACCGGTTTGCCACGCTGTTCGCCGAGCCAGCGAGCAGTCTCGATCAACTGAGTGAGATCGATGCCCGTGTCGTATCCAGCACGGGACAACATGTACACCAAATCTTCGGTGCCGACGTTGCCGGTCGCGTTCGGAGCGAACGGACAACCGCCGACGCCGCCGACGCTCGCATCGAGCGTGCTGACACCGGCGAGCACAGCGGCGTAAGCATTCGCGACCGCTGTATTCCGTGTGTTGTGAAAGTGACAGCGAATGGCGACATCGCCGACCACGCCGCGCACCTGTTCGACGAGCGCCGTAACTTGACTCGGAACTGCAACACCGATGGTGTCGGCGAGCGCGATCTCCAACGGATTGGACTTCGCGAGACGTCGACAAATCTCTACAACGCGCGCTGCCGGCACTTCACCTTCGAAGGGACAGCCGAATGCCGTCGACAATGTCACCTGCATTCGCACACCAGCTTCGCGCGCCAGCGGTGCGATCTCTTCGATCGTGCGAATGAGCTCTTCTGTCGTTGCGCCCTGGTTGCGTTCGCTGAAACTGTTGGTCGCGGCCGTGACCAAACCGACTTCGGTGCAACCGGCCGCGAGCGCACGGTCGAAGCCTTTGCGATTCAGCACCAGGCCGACGTATTGCACGCCCGGCACTTTCGGCAGCCCGGCGAGCACCGCTTCGGCATCGGCCATCTGCGGCACGCGCTTGGGATTCACGAAGCTCGCGACTTCCAGACGCTTCAATCCGGAGGCGACCAATCGATTGATCAGCTCGAGCTTGGTCGCCGTCGATAGAACTTCGGGCTCACTCTGCAATCCATCGCGCGGCCCCACTTCAACAATCTCAATCGCTCGCGCCATTGCTAACTCTCAACATCGACTCAACTTGAGATGTTACGCCCTCGCCGCCTGCGGCGGCGGGGCAAACATACGATTTGTATCAGTGGCTCTCGCACGCATCGCCGTCAGTGATCGCACCCAACGAGGCGCTGCTGACTTCGCGAGCATACTTTGCGAGCACGCCGCGGCGGGCGTAAGGCTCGGGTGCCTTCCAGCTCGCACGACGCTTCGACATTTCAGCATCGCTCACCGCGACCTGAATCTCACGCGCCACCGCATCGATCGTGATCTGATCGCCATCGCGAATCAAACCGATCGGGCCGCCGACAGCCGCTTCCGGCGCGATGTGACCGACGACGAAACCGCGGCTGCCGCCGGAGAAACGACCGTCGGTGATCAACGCAACCTTGTCCGCGAGGCCCGCGCCCGCAATCGCGCTGGTCGGGCTCAACATCTCACGCATGCCCGGACCACCCTTGGGGCCTTCGTAGCGAATCACCACGACATCGCCCGCCTCGACCTTGCCATCGAGAATGGCCTGCACAGACGCCTCTTCGCCATCGAACACCCGAGCGCGGCCGGTGAATGACAACCCTTCCTTGCCTGTGATCTTCGCGACCGAGCCTTCCGGGGCCAGGTTGCCATAGAGCACGACCAGGTGGCTCTCGGGCTTGATGGGATTGTTGAAGGCGTAAACGATGTCCTGGTTCTTCGGATACGGCTTCACGCTCTTCAGATTCTGCGCGAGCGTCTTGCCGGTGACGGTCAAGCAATCCCCGTGCAGCAGCCCTTCCTTCAGCAGGATCTTCATCAAGGGCTGAATGCCGCCGATGCGCACCAGCTCCGACATCATGTACTTGCCGCTCGGGCGCAGGTCGGCGAGCACCGGCACTTTCTTGCCGATGCGAGTGAAATCATCGAGCTCGAGCTTCACGTTCGCGGAGTGCGCGATGGCCAGCAGATGAAGCACGGCGTTGGTCGAGCCGCCGAGTGCGATGACCGTGGTGATCGCATTCTCGAACGCTTCGCGCGTCATGATCTGCGAAGGCGTGATGCCGAGCTTCGCAAGCTTCACGACCGCCTTGCCGGCGTTCTTGCAGTCCTCGATCTTCTGTTTCGAGACTGCATCCTGCGCGGAGCTGCCGGGCAGGCTCATGCCCATGGCTTCGATCGCCGACGCCATGGTGTTCGCGGTGTACATACCGGCGCAGCTGCCCGGCCCCGGAATGGCCTTGCGCTCGATCTCGTCCATTTGTTTCTGCGTGATCTTGCCGCTGGTGAGCGCGCCGCGCGCCTCGAACACGGAGATCACATCGAGATGGCCCGCGCCCGGACGAATCGTGCCGCCGTACACAAACACGGCCGGACGATCCAGGCGCGCGAGCGCCATCATGCAGCCCGGCATGTTCTTGTCGCAGCCGCCGATCGCGACTACGCCATCGAAGCCCTGCGCACCGGAGACGGTTTCAATCGAGTCCGCGATCACCTCGCGTGACACGAGCGAATAACGCATGCCGGGCGCGCCGTTGGAAATACCGTCAGACACGGTGATCGTGCCAAACGTGGTGCTCTTGCCGCCGGATGAATCGACCGCGGCCGCCGCGGCCTTCGCGAGCTTGTCGATGTGCATATTGCACGGCGTGAGATTGCTCCAGGTGGAGGCAATGCCGATCGCCGGCTTCTTGAAGTCCGCATCCTTGTAGCCGACCGCCCGCAGCATGGCGCGGCTCGGGGCCTGTTTCAGGCCATCGACGACTTCACTGGAGTAGCGGCGGAAATTGACGGCGGGCTTGGGAGCTTGCTTTTTCGTGGCCATAGGAACGACGCGAAAGGAAGATCGAGGCGACGGCCACTATTGTAGTGGCCGCCGCCGAGTACAGGGCAAGTTAGATATTTATAACGGCGCTCTTCTGCGCGCCTTTTTTCGAGTGCAAACCAGCGATACGCATGGCCAGCTCCAGCGCCTGCTCATGATTCAGACGCGGATCGACCTGCGATTTATAGGCGCGCGCGAGGTCTGCATCCGTCAGACCCCGAGCGCCGCCCGTGCATTCGGTGACATCCTCACCTGTGAGCTCGAAATGCACACCCCCGAGCCAAGAACCCAATTCGCGGTGGATTCGGAACGCCGACTCCAACTCGCTGACGATATTTTCGAAGCGCCGTGTCTTCAGCCCCGACGTGGCCGTCTCGGTATTGCCGTGCATGGGATCGCAGATCCACAGCACCGGGCTGCCCGTCGCACGCACCGCCTGAATCAGCGGCGGCAGGCGCTTCTCGATGTCCTTCGCCCCCATGCGATGGATCAGCACGATCCGGCCGGGCTCGTTGTTCGGATTGAGGGTGGCAAGCAGGCCCTGCACCCACTCCGCGCTCATCGA
Organism: Steroidobacter agaridevorans; assembly: GCF_009932555.1. Classification (GTDB taxonomy): domain Bacteria; phylum Pseudomonadota; class Gammaproteobacteria; order Steroidobacterales; family Steroidobacteraceae; genus Steroidobacter; species Steroidobacter agaridevorans. The sequence continues at coordinate 245,322 of NZ_BLJO01000002.1, read as the reverse complement.
CGGGCCCACTTTGATGCCCATCGGATTGGAGATGCCGCGGAAGAATTCGACGTGCGCGCCATCGAGCGCCGCGGTACGCATGCCGATCCAGGGCATGTGCGTACCCAGGTTGTACCAACGCTGCGAGCGTGGGATGAAGCGCGTTTGCGACTGCTCGAGCAGCAGATGCAGCGCTTCATGACTCGTATAAAAGCGCGTGGTGGTGCTCTCGTGAATCGGTTGGCCGGAGGCCGCTTCGAAGAAGTCGAGCGATTCGGAAATCGAGTGCACGACCTTTTCGTACGAATCCTTCAAGGGCGAATGCCGCACGAAATCCAGATCCCAGTATTCGGGGTGATGCAGGTCGGCGAAGCCGCCATCGATCAACGAGCGGACGAAGTTCAGGGTCAGCGCCGAGCGCTCGTAGCCTCGCAGCAGCAGCGACGGATCGGGCGTGCGGTCCTCGGCGGTGAAGCCTGGACGATTGACGTTCGCGCCACGGTAGCTCGGCAGCGTCACGCCATCGCGGGTCTCGGTGTCCGCCGAGCGCGGCTTTGCATACTGCCCGGCCATGCGACCGACGCGGATCACCGGCTTCTTCAAGCCATAGACCAGCACCAGGCTCATCTGCAGCAGGATCTTCAGCTTCTTGGCGATCTTGTCGGACTCGCAGTCCTCGAAGGTCTCGGCGCAGTCGCCCCCCTGGAGCAGGAAGCGCTCGCCGCGCTGCGCGGAGGCAATCTGCTCCTTCAGCGCTTCAATTTCCCAGGAAACCACCAGCGGCGGCAGCCGGGAGAGCTCGGAGACGACGCTGTCGAGCGCGGCTTGATCGGGATAGGTGGCCTGCTGCTGTGCCTGCCTGGACTGCCAGCTCGAGGGATGCCAATGAATCAGGTCGGGAGTACGCGTCATAGCGGGGCGGGAGCCTAGCACCCGATCCGTGCGAAGCAAACGGATGCCGGTGGAAAATTGCATACAGTTTGAGCAAAAACTGCCGGTAGGCCTGCCCCTGCCCGCCGCGGCGTTTACAGCTTTGGGCGTTCAGGCCTTTAATGACGCCCTTTGGCCCCCAGCACAGCGCCCGGCCGGGCCGTAGCGCCCGGCCTTGCAGGCAAAGGAGCACGCATGGCGAAGGTTCTGATTCTCGGCGCCGGCAAGATCGGCGCGCTGATTTCCGGACTGCTGGCGGAGTCCGGCTCATACGAGGTGCACCTTGGCGATGTGAGCGCCAACGCCGCCAATGCGGTGGTGAGCGCGCATCGACTGACCCACCTGCACGCGCACCATGTTGATGCAGGCAATGCCGAGGCACTGCGCGCTCAACTCCAGAAGCATCCCGTCGACGCAGTCATTTCCAGTCTGCCCTACTACTGCAACGTCGGGGTCGCCGAAGCCGCGCGCCAAGCCGGCACCCATTACTTCGATCTCACCGAAGACGTCGAAGTCACTCGCGGTGTTCGCAAGATCGCCGAGGGCGCATCGCAAGCCTTCGTTCCTCAATGCGGCCTTGCCCCGGGCTTCATCTCCATCGCGGCGAATGAGCTCATCGGTCATTTCGACGAGCTGCGCGCGGTGAAGCTGCGTGTCGGCGCCCTGCCCCAGCATCCCCACAACGTCTTGAAGTACTCGCTGACCTGGTCGACCGAAGGCTTGATCAACGAATACGGCAATCCGTGCGAAGCCATCGTCGACAGCCGGCGGCTCGAAGTCGCGCCGCTCGAAGGGCTGGAGGAGATCGAGATCGACGGCACGCTCTACGAAGCCTTCAATACCTCCGGCGGCTTGGGCTCGCTCGCCGAGACCTACGGCTCGCGCGTGCAGAACATGGATTACAAGACCATGCGCTATCCCGGCCACTGCGATCAGATGCGGCTGCTGATGAACGATCTGAAGCTCAACCACGATCGCGATACGCTCAAGCGCATTCTGGAAAACGCCGTGCCGCAGACCCTGCAGGACGTGGTTGTCATTTATGTCGCGGTCACCGGCAAGCAGGACGGTGAGTTGCGCGAGGAGAACTACGTCAACAAGGTCTACCCGCAAGTGATCGCGGGCCGGCTGTGGTCGGCGATTCAAGTGACGACCGCCTCGGGCATTTGCGCCGTCGTCGATCTGGTGATCAATAGCGGCGGCAAGCATCATGGCTTCGTGCGCCAGGAAGACTTTCGTCTGCAGGACGTGCTGACGAATCGCTTCGGCAAGCACTACGCCGCGGTCGGCGGCAAAGAAGTGTCCGGTCACATCGTCGTGAGCGGACAGACCGGACATCAACGCAGGCACTGATATGCGCGAACTATTCTCGGCCTTGGATTTGAATGAAACGAACGCCGGCGCCTGGTCGGGCGACGGCTGGTCGAACGATACCTCCGGCCCCCTGATCGATTCGGTCAACCCGACGACGGGCGATCTATTGGGCCGCGTGCGCGGCGCGACCGTGGCGGACTACGAGCGCATTCTCGTTTCCTCGCGCCGCGTGTTCGATCAATGGAAGGTCGTGCCGGCCCCGAAACGCGGTGAGGCCATTCGTCTGGTTTCGGAGGAGTTGCGCAAACACAAGAGCGCGCTCGGCAGCCTCGTGACCCTCGAGGTCGGCAAGATCAAAGCCGAGGGCGATGGCGAAGTGCAGGAGATGATCGATATCGGCGACTTCGCGGTCGGCCAGTCGCGCATGCTCTATGGCCAGACCATGCATTCGGAGCGGCCGTTCCATCGCATGTATGAGCAGTGGCATCCGCTCGGCGTCGTCGGCATCATCAGTGCCTTCAACTTCCCGGTCGCGGTGTGGTCGTGGAATGCGTTCCTTGCGGCGATCTGCGGCGATGTGAGTATCTGGAAGCCCTCGCCGAAGGCGCCGCTGTGCGCCGTCGCCGTGCAGAAGCTCGTGAATCGCGTGCTCGAGCGGCACGGCTTTCCCGGTATCTTCCAGCTCTTGATCGCGGGCAATGACCTTGCGGAGAAGCTGGTCGACGATCGGCGTGTCGATCTCGTGTCGTTCACCGGCTCGACGGCGGTCGGTCGCAAGGTCGGTGAGCGCGTCGCCGCCCGTCTGGGCAAAAGCCTGCTCGAGCTCGGCGGCAACAACGGCATCATCGTCGATGAGTTCGCGAATCTCGATCTCGCCGTGCCGTCGATTGTGTTCGGCGCGGTCGGCACCGCGGGCCAGCGCTGCACCAGCACGCGTCGCGTGTTCGTCCACGAGTCGCGCTCGAAGGAGCTTGAGCAGCGACTGCTCCGCGCCTACTCGCAGGTGCGCATCGGCGATCCGCTGAAGTCCGAGACATTGATGGGCCCGCTCATCGACGAGGCCTCCGTGCAGCGCTATCTGCAAGCCATCGATAAGGCGCAGCGCGCGGGCGGCACGGTGCTCTGTGGGGGCAAGGCCAAGCCACCGGGCAACTTCGTCGAGCCCACGATCATTCGGGCGCGGGCGGATTGGGAGATCGTGCAGACCGAAACGTTCGCACCCATTCTGTATCTCATCGAGTATCAATCGCTCGACGAGGCCATCGCCCTGCATAACTCCTCGCATCACGGGCTGTCGTCGGCGATTTTCACCGACAACGTGCGTCACGCCGAAAGATTCTTGTCGGCGTTGGGCAGCGACTGCGGTATCGCCAACGTGAACATCGGCACCTCGGGCGCCGAGATCGGCGGCGCGTTCGGCGGTGAAAAGGATACCGGTGGCGGTCGCGAGTCGGGCTCCGACAGCTGGAAGGCGTACATGCGACGCCAGACGAACACCATCAACTGGAGCCGCGAGCTGCCGCTCGCCCAGGGCATCGACTTCAAAGTGATGGGCTGATCTCGTCAGGCTTGATAGCCTCCCCGCCTTCGTGATGTCGATGGGAGACTTCCGTGGCACGTAGTGAGTTCGCGATCGTGGGCGCCGGCGCGCTCGGTTCCATCCTGGCCGCTCATCTGATTCGCAACGGCCGCTCGGTCGCTCTGCTCGCCCGCGGTCAGCGCGCTCAGCAGCTGCGCGAGCAAGGGCTTCGTATCAAGGGGCTCAGCGAGATTGCCATGCCCGTGGAAGTGATCACGGATCCCGCTCAGCTGCGCGAGACCGGGACGCTCATCATTGCCACCAAGACGCCGGGATCCGAGCAGACGATGGCCTCGCTGCGCCATGTGAAGGTCGATCGTGCGGTGTCGATTCAAAACGGCGTGATGAAAGACGAGCTGCTGTCGCAGACCTACGGACGCGAGCACACGCTCGGCGCGCTGGCCGACACGAGTGGTGAGTTGCTGGCCTCGGGTGAGGTGCTATTCACACGCAATGTGAATTTGTTCGTCGGCGAGTTGGATGGCTCGATGAGCGATACCGCTCGCGGCATCGTGAAAACGATCGACGATGCCGGCGTGCGCGCCACGCTCGTTCCAGACATCGTCTCGCGCGAGTGGAGCAAGTTCGTCGGCTGGGTCGGCTTCGTCAGCCTGTCGCTCACGACGCGGGTGGTCACCTGGAAATTCCTGTCCGATCCCGATGCAGCACTACTGATCGCGCGACTGACTCGCGAGTTAGGTTCGCTCGCCCGTGCGCTCGGCATCGCGTTGACCGAAGATCGCGCCATCCTGCCGCTGGGCCTGGTGATGAATGGCACCGAGGCTGAAGCGGTCGCAGCGGTCCAGAAGGTCGGCGCCGATTATCAGACGAAGGCGCCGGAGCATCGCATGTCGTCGCTGCAGGACTTGCTCGCGGGCCGCCCACTCGAGATCCATGAGACGTTGGGCTATGCGCTGCGTAAAGCCAAGGAGCTCAATCTTGCATTGCCTCTGTTGGCGAGCCTCTACTCGCTGGTCAGCGCCATCGACCGCACGCGAGATCGGTAACTTCCCGAGGCGACTCCGTTCGTTCTATGTCCTAGCGCTCTCCGTAGCACATCGATTCTCGCGATCGATGATGATCGCGGCTCGCACTGTCGTTTGTCACAGAGGCTTGACGGACCTCCCCAGGTGGCCCTCGCTGGCGAACAGCAGGTTCAAATCCCCTCCGCACATTCGATTCCCGTCGTCCTGCTGAACCACTAGGGTAGATCCATCATGCCCACCAAAGAAGTCCTTGAATGCACGCTAGATGAACTCGAGGGCGTGACCTGGGGCGAGGCGGACTATCAATCGCACCTCGTGACCGAGTGCCATCGACTCAGAACAGTACCGATCGGAAGGTTCACGGTTGAGAATCTGCGAATCATGATCGGTCAGCAGCTTGGACTGCCATTCCTTGTGCCCTTGGCCCTCGACAAACTCGAGGAGAATCCATTTGCCGAAGGTGACTTCTATCGGGGAGACCTACTGCTTATGGTTTTAAAGGTGAAGTCGGAGTTCTGGCAACGCAATTCCGATCTCCTCTCTCGCCTCTGTGCGGTCATGGCTGAGGTGCAGAGTCTCATCGAGTTCGTCAACGAAGAGGCGTTACCCGAGTGGAATTCTCACTTCGGCCAGACAATGGGCCCAGGATAGCTATGCAAGCAGAGAGCATTTTACCTCCGGTCAGGTCCGCTCTGGCCATATACACGCGATCACCTCACACGGATCCGCACGCAGACTGAAGGAACAACGTGTAGCGCTTCCGCGAAATGTCGTGCAGAGCTACCAGTGGCCGCGCAATTTGCACGAGGCTCCATCAAGCGAATCCAGGCCGGGTAAATGCAGGGACCTCTCCGGCTGCATCGGCGTTTATTGCCTGGAAGCAACGGAGTACATGTCATGAAACTGTATGGACATTTTATCAGCGTCACGACCCTGCAAGTCGTCACACTCCTGTGTGCGAAGAATCACCGCGCCGAGCTCGTGATCGTGGACGTGTTCGCGCGTGAGCAGAAAAAGCCGCAGCACCTCGCCAGGCATCCTTTTGGACACATCCCGGTGATCGAGGACGATGGCTTCTGGCTTTACGAGACGCACGCAATACTGAGATATCTCGATGCCCGGCTCCCCGGCCCCTTACATGCGCCAACAGTGCTGCGCGATCGTGCGCGCATGGATCAATGGTTGTGCATCGAGCAGAACTATCTCGTGCCGGCCGCCAAGAAGATCATGGCGCGCGACTACGCCAAGATGATGGGACAACCCGATCCCGGCGAGGGCATCGTCGAGGCAGGCAAGCGTGAGCTGCCGGTCGCGCTCGATCAGTTCGGCGCATGGATTGCCAACAAACCCTATGTTGCCGGCGACACATTCAGCCTTGCGGATATCTGCTGGTGGGCGATGTTGCGGCAGATGAGTCAGATGAAACCGCTCGATGACTCACGAATCCTACCTTGGTGGACGCGCGTGGACGGACGCACTCAATGCCGCCAAGCCGTAGAGATCCTCGCCAGCGCCGATCCGGGTCCGCGCCTCTAGGGTTTCGCTGGGCGCTTCTTCGGGATCGACTAGCGCAGGCTTTCGAATCGCGCTCATCTCCCTGAGCGAGCCCTCTGTGCTTTGGCCACAATTCTCATCCAACGTCGATCGGACTGCAGGATGCGCAGCTCTGCTCTGTCGAGATCGAGTTTGGCGTCCGAACTGCGCAGTGCGCGATCGAGTCGTTCGAATGCCGTGTCAATCCGTCCTTGTGCGGCAGCTATGACGGCCAGCATGAATGTGGACGACGCAGGACTCTCGCCTTGCTTCGCTGCTTGCAACAGGGCCGCTTCGGCACCCGGCACATCATGCAGTTCATAGCGTGCTACTCCGAGTTGATGCCATGCTTCATCGTCACCGGGCATCGCTGTAACGACCTTGACTAGCGCCACCTCCGCATCAGCCCACTGGCGCTTTCTGGCCAGCGACATCGCGACCTCTCTGTTCATCGGTTGCAGCTGGCGCGCCTGCGCCACGATGCGCGCCAAGAGCGGCAAGGGCGATCTCACGTGCGCTCGATCCGCCGAGATTGGCGGCGACCGCGACACCGACGTCAGTGTCCGGCGAGAAGCCGATATAACTACTGTGGCCATCGACTTCTCCGGAATGTTCGAGTGTGATCGTGCCATCGGGGTCCCGGATGACCAACCAACCCCGACCGCCGCCGGCCTGCCAGCTGGATCCAAGTGTGCGCACGGCCCGGAGTGACTGCATACCGGCAGCATCGAGCACCTCTCCACGACTCTCCGGTTCGATCTGATAGCGAAGAAACTTCGCGAGATCTCCGGCAGTGCTGGTAATCCCTCCAAAGCCCGCAACTTCACCAAAGACCCAACGCGGACGAGGGATGCGCGGCTCGTCCTCAGGCCAGTAATGCACAGCAAGCCGGCGCTCATCGGCGGGCGACAGATCGATCTTGGAATGGGACATGCCCAGAGGCTCGAATATACGTTCGCGAAGCACATCCTCGAAACGTTGCCCCGCGGCTTTTTCGACGACATGGCCGAGCAGCGCATAGCCCCAGTTCGAATAACTTCGTCCAGGCTCGACGCGCCGTACGTCGGGATTCGACAACGAGGCATAGAGCGCGGCCACGCTATAAGGCTGCATGACCCCATCGACATCGACGCGGTTTGGAGGATTCGGTGGCAGGCGGGCTGTATGGGTCGCGAGCTCATCAAGCGTGATGTCGGCGAGGTCGGGGCGAATAGACACACCCGGAAGCCGTGCCACCAGGCTGTCGGACCACTTGATCGATCTTTCGGCAACAAGGTCCGCGATCAAGGAGGCCGTGAAGATCTTGGTCACGGATCCGACCTGGATGAGCGTATCGGACGTCATGGGCAAGGAAGACGCCAGGTCGCGCAACCCAAAGCTCCGCTCCCAGATCGCGCCGTCGGGCATGACGATCGCAACCTGGGCGCCTGGAATTTGCCGCTCGGCCATCACGGTAGTGACATCCGCCGCTATCGCGGAGTCGCGGGCTGCAGCCGCCGCATCGGCCTGCGTCGTCTGGGCTGCCGCAAGCGGCGCTGCCAAGAGCAACGCCGTTGTCATGATCATTCCGTTGAAACGCATGGTGATGCCTCGATCTTGAGCGAGCCGAGCACGCGAACCCTAATCGAGACCGCAGGAACAGGGCAAATCGCTTCGTGGGGATCATCCACCAGGGCCTCAAATCACGAGATGATCGCAGCGCCGCTCGCCGCAAACGAAACGTCCTGCTACGAAAGGCCGACGGTATCAGATGGCAGCCCTAGCCTTTGAAGAAGGCGATACCCGGGCCGAGATCGAACGGCACCTCGACCTGATGAGCTGCCGCGTATAGCTCTCGGAATCAAAGATCCGGCGTTCACCGGACTCGAGCCTTCACAGATTCCGTTACTCGCAGGTATAGTCTTCGGGTCGACCACGAAGTCCTTTATTTGGCCGAAGCACCCAATGAACCGTGTTTTTACTTGGAAAGGTCTCGCTATCGGGGTTGGACTGGTTTTGGCCGCTGCATTCCTATGCTTGATCGGCGGCAATACAGATATGGCTTCAGCGCTAATCGTCGTTGCTGTAGTCGAAGGAGTCTTCCACGCAGTTCTCGTGGCATTTGTATCGTCCAAAAGCAAGCAACACGTGCCACGCGCTACCTGATCGGAAGACTGCCGCCTCAACAGGCGGCTGCCCGATACGTACCGTCTTTCACCACCGCCCCAGTCGGCAGATTGCAGAACTGCGGGTTCCTCTCACGCTTGCCTCCCTCGTTGTCCAGAAGAAAGCCGCCGCTGTCGATCGGCGCTCTTCGGTCCGGAACGGCCACTTCGAAATGTACGTGATCGAGCATGGCGCAGCCGACTGCCGCCTCATTGCCAATGAAGGCACCTGCCGCCACGAAGTCGCCGATTTTCAGCTTTGCGAGTTCGCTCACTGAGCCTCGTGCGAGGTGCGAATAGTTGGTCCATTCGCCATTCGCGTGCTCAATCCACACATAGTTGTTGCGGCATTCCGCGGCCGCCCGGCCGCTCTGTTGCTCGTGAAACGAATCTTGAATCGCCGTCACGCGCCCGGCTGCCGCTGCCACGACTCGATAAGGTTGTGATCCCTCGATGGCAAAAAAATCGATTCGCCCCCGCGGCCGATGGCTCGTGAAATCGTCGAAGACCTTGACGACTGTACCGTCCTCGTACGGAAGGCGGTAGATTCCCTGGCTCCTGAGCGCTTCCACCCCCGTTTGCTCCGCGACGGAAGCGCTGCCAAGCGCACAGCAGGAAATGATGATGCACGTCCACTTAATCATGATGTCCCCTTAGCCAAGCTTTCGCCGAAGAAAATCGATCACGGCGCGGACGCTCCTGGAGCGGTCCGCGCCGGCGACCCACAGCAATTTCACTTGGGGCTGAACCGGCGACCACCCCTGAAGTACTTCCGTCAATCTACCGTCCGCAATTGCGTCGCCGACGACAAAATCCGCCAATAGAGCAACGCCAGAGCCGGCCAGCACTGCGTCGCGCAGTGCGGCCGCGCTATTGGCGCGAAGAACCGGACGAATGCGGACGGCAGCTTGCTTTGCATTTCGCATCAATAGCCACGTATCGCCGGTGCGCAAGCCCTGAAACGCCAGACATCGATGCAATTGCAGATCTTCCGGGTGATCCAAGCGCGGTGCGCCTTTCAAATAGAGAGGCGAGGCGCACAGCAACCTGCGAATGGGTCGCAGCCCGGTTCCGATCAGGCCCGAGTCGTCGAAGGATCCGATGCGTAAGGCGATATCGATACGCGCGGAAATCAGGTCGACGTAATCGTCATCGAAAGTAACATCCAGCCGCAGCCGTGGATGCTCAGCCAGCAACTGAGGAATCAAGGGAGAAACGCAGCGTCGCCCGTAAGTGGACGGCACATGCAGCCTGACTACACCCGCGGGCTCGATCGATTGTCCATGCAACTCGGCGTTGATCTCGGCGATCGCGGACTCGAGTCTCCCGCTGTGCGCAAGCAATGACTCGCCAAGCGCCGTCAAGGCGACGCGGCGTGTGGAGCGCATGAACAACGGCCCTCCCACGCGCGCTTCGAGCGCGGCAATGCGACGACTCAACACGGATGGCGTACAGCCGATCTCCCTGGCTGCGCGCGCGAAATTCAGATGGCGGGCTGCGACAGCGAATGACATTAGTTCGCGCGCCTGCATAAGGGAGAGACTGTCCGACTCTTTCATTCTGAGCAATGGTGTGGTTCGAGCAGCGACGATGATCGCGGTCGCTTCAAGCTGCTAGGGTCTCATTGATTACCGCGAGGGTCGACATGCAAGCAGTGCAAAGACGATTCATGATCCGCAGCCTGGCGGCGGCAAGTCTGATTTTCGGCGGCTTGGCGCTGGCTGCACCGTCAGAGACGCCGCAGCGGGTCCGTGACGCCGCTGATGGTTGCCGCAGCACGTACTGCGCACAGGACGCAATCTTCCAGGCCGTACCGTTACAGGGACTCATGAGAGGTGTCCTGGAAAGTCCCGTGACGTTCGCGCTGCTGCTCGAGCATGGCGACTTCGGTCTGGGCGGAACGAGTCCGCTGGACGGTGAGGCCATCGTCCTCGACGGGCGCGCCTACCAGGCCCGGCTGGATGGTCAGCTTCGTCCGATAGAGCCCACTGAGCGCACGTCGGTGTTGTGGGTCAAGCGCTTTCAGCCGGACCGGCAGATTGCGATCGATGCCGTATCCAGTCTCGATACCCTCACGGCGCTGCTCGACGGCCAGGTTGGCTCTGTAAACCGGATGCATGCCGTCAGGCTGGATGGTCATTTCTCCCGCGTGACGCTACGTAGCGTACCGAGACAAGCACCTCCCTATCGTTCCGTGTCCGAGGTCGTGAAAGACCAGAATGTGTTCGTGTTGGAAAACGTGCAGGGAACCTTGGTCGGATACCGCTTTCCGGCATTTCTCTCGGGGGTCAACGCGCCCGGCTACCATTTTCACTTCGTGGATCTCGAACGCCGGCGCGGCGGACATGTGCTGGATCTGGCAAGTGCCTCATTGCTCGCCCAAATCGACACGACGCGCGCCATCACGCTCGTGGTCCCGGACGATGCGTTGTTCGACTCCACTGATTTCACCGCATCGCCTGGTGGATCCGACTATCAGCCCGCCCTCAGGCCCAACTTTCAGAGGCCAGCGCCGCGTTAGCGCTTCGCGAGCTTGTCGTTGATATGAACGTTCGTCAGCGCAACGCCATGACGAGCAGAATGACTCCCGCGCCGATCAATGCGAACACCCAGATGAGATCGATATTGATCCAGCTGCGACGAAGGAAGGCGAGACCCGCCCACTCATACACCACGATGGCAACAGCGCCAGCCGCGGCAAGCATGGCCAACGTGTGGATGCTGAGGGCTGCAAGGGCGGCGCCGACTCCAATGGACGAGAATGCCGCTACGTGGTGCGAGTGTTCGCTATGCGCATCGCCGATGGGCATGCCCAGGAGCACTGGGATCAACATGAGACCGGCGCCATGCGCTGTCGCCATCAGAAACGACCACAGCAGCAATTGAGCGCCGCTCACCTGCATTCCCGCGCGCCCGCGGTGACGAGCGACCAAGCGATACAGACCGAAGGCGATGAGCGCGACCGCCGCGCTTATCTCCAGTGCCGTGATATCGAAGAAGACACGCAATACACTGATCGCCACGATGACTGCTGCAACCGACAACGCGTGCCCCGCAGCGATCGGCAACAATGCCTGAAGCACGGCAGCGCGGCTCTCACGCTGAAGGCCGAGTGCGACGGCGAAGAGCCAGCCCATCGCAGGGTTCAGGCCGTGAAAGGCGCCCAAGCCCGCGAGCGCCACCCACGGCCATACCGCGTTCACGGCCTGATGGATGCGCGCGTCATGGATAGCAGAACGTGTCCGACGACGAGTCCCCACCCTCCAGGCGAATTTGATGTGCGCGGAAGCCTTCTTCCGCCGGAAGGAAGAACTCCGGATCGAGCTTCAGCCCGCCGTTCGGGTCCGCGTCGCACTTCACCATCCAGCCTTTGATCCCTTCCGGATAGAACTGCGCGTCCCAGGCGCGATACAGCCCGTTGGTGAAATAAACGCGCCGGCCGTCGCGACTGACTTCGACCATCTGTGGCCCGCCGTTCAGCGGCCCGCTAGCGGGATGCGGCGAATGATTCACGATGCCGCCCAGTCGGACCGAGTCGGTGAGGCGCGGATGAAACGGATCTGACACGTCGTATTGCCGGAAGTCACCTGTGCCCCAGCACGACACGTACAAGAATCGATCATCGAGCGACAGATTGATATCCGCGATGAGTGGCGGCACTGCCTTGAAGCCTTTCAACAACGGCGGCAGTTGATCGGGCTCGGCGGGCTCCGCCGGAATCTCGATCACCTTCTGGGCGGCCCACTGGCCATTCGAGCGATGCCACAGCCATACGGACGAGGACAAATCCTTCAGACTGATCACCACACCGGCGAAACCGTAGGCCTTCGTCGGGTCACGCGCCTGGCGCAGCTCGAGCACGAGCTGCTGTTCCGCGCCGAGATCGATCGACTGCACGTGCTTGCGCCGACGCAAATCCCATACGTGTAACTGGTGCCCATATTTCGAGCCGAGCAGCAGCTCCGGCACGAGCCCGTTTTCGATCATGTTGGGCGTGCCCCATTCGCTGGTGATCTGCACGTCATGACCGAGATGCCACGCGAAGTCATACGCGAGCTGCTGTGGGCCGCGGTCCACTTCCCAACGGCCGAGCACATCGAACGCATCGTGATCCAGCAGTAAGATGCCGCCGGGACCTTCACCATCCGGTGCACCGAGCGCGCTCACATAGATGCCTTCGGGTCCGCAATGCAGAGTATGCGGACGCGAGTATCCAGCGCGCCGATGAACTTCCTCTGGCTCGATCACCTTGATGATCTGCGGTGCGCGCGGGTCAGGCTTCGTGTCGAGAATGTGGATGCGTGAGGAGCGCAACCCCGGCACGATCAGGTAGCGCCGCTCGACGTGCGGATGCGGTGCGTAAGGACACAGCGCGGAGCTGCAGGCATTCCAGCCGAAGTGATGCAGCTCATCGCCGGCATTGGGCATCGGGGTGCGATTGATGAGCTCGCCATAACTCGACGATTGCGGATCGAGATCGACGACACCAAGCGCATCGGGCTCGGTGCCCTCGACGCTGAGAATCGCCATATAGGCAAGCTTCTCGGCCGGAGCCTGCATCGCCATTCGCGCGGACGGGTAGAACGTCGGATCGGGTGTCCAGGTTGCCATGGCGCCTCCGTAACGGTCGAGGCACGTGCGTGCACCGGAGGACATATGCATGCGCCCGAGCCCGTCGACCGATGTCGCGACGAGTGGGATGGAGAGTAAATGCGTCGCCTCCGCACCGGGATATTCTAGGTCAATCTCACTGACCCGGTTTGCCTCCGCTGCGTAGGACGGCCAGCAGCCTCTAGGCATTGAAAGCCCGTACGCGCGGCCCGTGAAAATCTCTTATTCCGATTTTGCACTTGCGGCCCACCGCAGCGTCGATGCGTCACCGCGAAATCTCGGCCACGAAAGCTATGGCTGCCAGCAGGCACGCGACGGTTCTCACATGATTCCAGCGCGTCCACGGCCCGCGATAGACAGGCCACTGCGCATCCATATCATCGCCCGGCGACGAGAGCTTCGCGAGCTGGTCGTTGAGCGGCACGTTGCACACCATCGTGACGCCGATCGAGCCGATCAGATAGAACAACGCGCCGACGACAACGAGGGGCGAATCGAGTCGGCCGACCAGCAGCACCAGGCACAGCAATGCCGTACCGAAGAAGACCAGGAAGAACAGCGGATTCAGGATGACGCGGTTGATGCTGTTCATCGCCGCGACCGCACCGGCGGCGGGCAGGCGGTCGAACGAGCGCATGATGGTGTTCGAGAAGATGAAGAACAGACCGGCGTTGAGGCCGCTGCCGACGGCCGCCAGGATCAGCAATGCGGTCCACAGATGAGCCTTCATGATTCCCCCATGCGATGCTCAGGCCGTACTGTAATCCAAGTCACTGCGGCCGTGCCGCCCGCAAAAGGTTCAGGCCGCGCGCTGGACTTCCACTCTCGCCTTTTCGATCTGATCGGCGATGCGCTTGTCCGACACCGGCAAGACGGCTTTCAGGTCCTGCGCGAATAGAGACACGCGGAACTCTTCGATCATCCATTGCAGCCGATCGAGCTCTGGATGCGTTTCGCCCTTGGGCGCTTGCGAGCGCAGTCGTTGATAAGCCTGCGTGGCCGGAGAGATCTGTTTCATCAAATCGGC
>NZ_BLJO01000002.1:194599-231187 GCF_009932555.1 Steroidobacter agaridevorans | reverse complement strand
ATCGCGCTTCTGATTGCCCGGCGCCTTATCGAGCCGGCGAGTCAGCGCTTTGAAATAGCGCGGCAGGTGCGGCCACAGGGCGGTCGGCACGCTTGCCGGGAAATCGCCCGGCACCAGCATCTGCAGCTGCGCCTGAACGTCGGTCCGCAGTGCCTGGAACGTCGGGCCTTCGAGCGCCGCAAGCTTCAAGCGCGCGTTTCGCAACTCACGCAGCGCCGAGGTCGTGTGCTCGATCACCCGATCGGTCACTTCCCCGAAACGTGCGCGATGTTTGTCGAGCAGCGCGTCGAACTGGGCGGCCGAGCGTGGCGGAGCGCCCTCTTCACCCAAGAAACATTCGACGAAACACTTCTCCGCCAGCGCCTCGGCAATGGGACGCGAGTTGTTCAAGCCCTGAGCGAGCAGCATCAGCTCGCTGCGCTCCGAGCAGCGTTTGCGGGCGTATTTGAACTGCTCGGGCAACGCCAGGGTGGCGAGCTTCAAGACGCCCAATCGCAACATGCCTTCGGCATCGACCAGCGTCGCAGCCTCCGCCACCTCGACACCTTCACCGCGATCTCGCAGCGTCGGATAAACCGAGAAGCGCAATCCGCGCCGCTGCACGGACTCCTCCACCGCGAGATCGCCAAAGTCCCAACGCCGATGCACGCCGCCCGAGGGCGTGGGCTTTCGTTCGCCCGACGTCGCTTCGGTCTCTCGTACGGCGCGCTTGAGCGCCGCAAGGTCACGACCTTCGGCGAGCGTCTTGCCATCGAGATCGGCGACGCGGAAGTTCACGCGCAGGTGCTCGGGCAAGGGAAGTGCCGCCACCTCCTCCGCCGTGACATTGACGCCGCCGACGCGAGTGATCCACTCCGCGACCGCCGCGTTGAATTCCTTCGACTCATCGATCTCTGCCGCCGCGCGCGCTGCGTGCTCGGGAACAGGAACAAACGCCTTGCGGATCTGCTTGGGCAGGCTGCGTAACAGCTGTGTGATCGTCTCGACGCGCCAGCCGGGAATGGGACGGGAGAAGTCGCCGATCACGGCGGAGCTCAACAAAGGTTTCGGCAGAACGACCGTCACGCCATCGCTCGTCGAGCCAGGCTCGAAGCGATACTCCAGCGGCAGCTCGTTGCCGGTGACCGCCAGGACCGGCGGAAACTCCTGCGCCGTGATCTCCGAGGCATCGCGACGAGCAATGTCGGCCATGGTCATCTGCAGCTGTTGCGCATGACCCGGCATCCTGAGCCACTTCTCGAGCGCCGACACCGAATTGATCGTCTCCGGCAGGCGGGACAGATAGAAATCGCAAAGCGCCTGCTCGTCGGCAAGGATGTCGCGACGGCGCACCTTCGCCTCCATCACTTCGACCTGCTGACGCAGCCGCCGATTGTGTTTCAGGAAGTCGGCCTTGAGGCGCGAATGCCCTTCGACCAGCGCCTCGCGCACGAAAATCTCTTGCGCCTCGCGAGGGGAAACATTGCCAAGATTGATTCGTCGGCGGGACGACAGCGTGAGCCCATAGAGCGCCACCGACTCGAACGCCGCCACGAACCCGCGATCTTCCACCCAATGCGGCTCGCTATAACTGCGCTTGATCAAGTGCGCGCCGGCGGACTCGATCCATTGCGGCTCGACGGCCGCGACGGTGCGAGCATAGAGCCGCGTCGTTTCCATCAGGTTCGCCGCGACCACCCACTTCGGCGGCTTGCCTGCGAGCGGGGTGCCCGGAGCAATCACGAACCGTGTGCCACGCGCGCCGTCGTACTCGCGCTTTTCATCGAGCGCACCGATGTTGCCCAGGAAGCCGGTCAAGATCGCTTGATGCAGATTCGCATAGTCAGCCGGCGCGCTGTTCGGCTTGAGCTCCAACTCCTTGACCGTCTCGCTCAGCTGCCGATGCAGTTCCTGCCATTCGCGAGCGCGCATGAACGCGATGAAGTTCTCGCGACACCATTTGCGCAGCTGACTGCCGGAGAGCTCGGCAACCTGCGTCTGGTACGTGTTCCAAAGGTTCAGGACGCCGACGAAATCCGAGCGCGGATCGGCGAACGCCGCGTGTTTCTGGTCCGCCTGCGCTTGTGCATCGGACGGACGTTCGCGTGGATCCTGCGCGGAAAGGAACGATGCAATGACGAGCATCTCCGCAAGACAGCTGTGATGACTCGCGGCGAGCAGCATGCGACCCAGTCGCGGATCCACAGGCAGCGACGACAACTGCCGCCCGAGACTCGTGACCCGTCGATCGTCATCGACCGCCTTCAGCTCCTGCAGCAGTCGATAACCGTCGTTGATCAATCGCGTGTCGGGCGGATCGACGAACGGAAACGCTTCCGGCTCGCCCAATTCCAGCGCGGCCATTTGCAGAATGACGCTTGCGAGGTTCGTGCGCAGCACTTCGGGTGGCGTGAAGGCCGGACGCAGATTGAAATCATCCTCCGCGTACAGGCGGATACAGATACCCGGCGCTTCACGGCCGGAACGGCCCTTGCGCTGGTCGGCGCTCGCTTGTGAGATCGGCTCGATCGGCAGTCGCTGCACCTTGCCGCGCACGCTGTAACGGCTGATGCGAGCAAGTCCGGAGTCGACGACGTGCCGAATACCCGGCACCGTCAAGGACGTTTCAGCGACGTTGGTCGCGAGCACGACACGGCGTGATCCGTGCTTCTCGAAGATCTTTTCTTGATCGCGTGTCGACAGCCGCGCATACAGCGGCAGCACTTCGGTGCCGTGCAGGCGAGCCTTCGAGAGCGCCTCGGCGGCATCGCGAATTTGTTTTTCGCCCGGCAGGAACACGAGCACATCGCCGCGATCCACGCGATCCAGTTCCTGGACCGCCGCCACGATGCCCTCATCGAGGGACAGCTCGTAATCATCCTCGTCGGTGCCGGTCAGGGGCCGGTAGCGCACTTCGACAGGATAGCTGCGACCGGACACCTCGATGATGGGAGCGCCGCCGAAGAACTCGGCGAAGCGTTGCGGATCGATGGTGGCCGAGGTGATCACGATGCGCAGGTCCGGCCGCTGGGGCAGCAGGCGCTTGAGCACGCCGAGCAGGAAATCGATGTTGAGGCTGCGCTCGTGCGCTTCGTCGATGATCAGCGTGTCATAGCGACGCAGCAGTCGATCGTTCTCCAGCTCGCGCAGGAGAATGCCGTCGGTCATGAGCTTGATGCGGCAGTCCGGACCGGTGCGATCGTTGAAACGCACCTGATAGCCGACGGCGCCGCCGACGGTGGTCTGCAGCTCTTCGGCGAGGCGATTCGCGATGGCGCGAGCGGCGATGCGCCGGGGCTGGGTATGACCGATCAAACCGAAGGTGCCCCGCCCTGCTTCCATGCAGATCTTGGGCAGCTGCGTCGTCTTACCGGAGCCGGTCGCGCCACAGACCACGACGAGCTGGTTTGTTTGTAATGCCTTCGCAATCTCCTCGCGATGCGCGGCGATCGGCAGCGCCGTGTCGTATTCGACGCGTAGAGGCAGCGTTTTGAGACGCTCGACGGTGGCAGCCGAGGTCTCGATCGACTGGCGCAAGTTGGCGATGGCGCCGTCCGGCTCTGCAGGCGGATTACGGCGCGCGAACAGGCGATCCAGCTCCCGCGACAGACGCGGCCGGTCGGCGAATCGCGTGTGGGGCAGCTGATCGCGCAGCGCCAGCAGCGCCGCGGTGTAAGAGGAATTGGGGGTACTCATCGCGCAGCCGACTTGTATGCGATTGCGCTGGGAGGTTTCAAGTCAGACGGGCGCTATTTTTACCTCGATCCGTGCGCCGCCGAGCGCCGACTGGTCGATATCGATGATGCCGCCATTCAAGTTCACCAGCTCTCGAACGACCGACAAACCGATGCCCTGGCCCGCGACGCGCTCGTCGAGGCGCGCCCCCCGCTCCAGCACGCGGGCTCTAGAGTCGAGGGGAATGCCCGGCCCGTCGTCTTCGATAATGATACGCAGACCATCGCGTCGTGCGGCCGGGCTCACGACGCGGTCGGCGGTGATGCGAATGGTGGTGCGCGCCCACTTGAATGCGTTATCGAGCAGATTGCCCGCAATCTCGGTGAGGTCTTCGCGGTCGCCGGTGAACGTCGCGCCCTCGGCAACCGTCAGCTCGCACGTGAGGCCGCGTTCCATATACACCTTCAGCAAGGCGCCCCGAAGCGCTTCCAAAGCGTCCCGAACATCGACCGGCGCGGACCCCAGGCCCGTGCCGCCCGCGGCGGCGGCGCGACGCAGCTGATATTTGACGATGTCGTCCATGCGCCCGACCTGCTCATCGAGCTGGCGAACGACGGTCATCTCGCGACCGCCCTGGGTGGTGAGCAGATTGCGCATGACCGCCAGCGGCGTCTTGAAACTGTGCGCGAGGTTGCCGAGGGTGTTTCGATAGCGCGCCAGGCGCTCGCGCTCGCTGCGAAGGAGCGCATTCAAATTCGTCGTGATGCCGAGCAGCTCGCGTGGATAGCCGCCGCCGAGCTCGGTGAGATCGCCCGCCTCGATCGCTTCGATCTCGCGCTCCACCCGTCGCAGCGGCGCAAGCAATCTTCGTAACAGCAGCGCCAACGCGCCGAGCAGCATCACCATCAACGCGCCGAACCAACCGAACAGCCGGCCACGAAAACGGCTCAACTGCGCATAGTAAGGATCGAGGCTTTCCGCCACGCTGTACACGAAGGTCCGTGTAACGCGATTACGGAACTGCCACTCGATGCCCATGCTGAGCGACAGCACAGTGGTGCCATCGCCCCGCTGCAGCTCGCCGAAACGACGCTCGCCGACCTCGACGTGAGGAAACTCGATGCCGGTGCCGGTCAGGGATTTGGAACGCCAGCTGGGACGGCCATCACTGCGCAGGATCTCGCCGTACAGACCGGAGCCCGGATTGTCGAAACGCGGCTCGGCGAGTTGGTCGGGGCGCAAGCCGCCGCTCGAATCCTCCTCGGAGGCCGACAGCAGCGCGATCACCTGCACGTCCAGCCGATCCTGGATGGCGCGCCGGCTCAGGTCCTGGAACACGAAGTCCAGGGCCAGAATGGTGACGCCAAAGAACAGGATCAGCAGGATGCTGACCGAGACGAGCAGTCGTGTGCTTAACGAACGCGGCTGCATCGTCCTCGCGATCAGTTCTCTTTAGGCGGCGGCGGTGTCGCGCTGAAGGGCGAAACGATAACCCCGGCCACGCAGCGTCTCGATCGGCTTGATGGTTTCATCCGGATCGAGCTTGCGGCGCAGCCGACCGATGAACACCTCGATGGTGTTGCTGTCGCGGTCGAAGTCCTGGGCATACAGCCGCTCGGTCAGCTCGCTCTTGGAGATCACCTCGCCGGCCCGGTGGATCAGGTGATCGAGGATGCGGTACTCGAAGCTGGTCAGGTCGACCTTGCGGCCGTTGACCATGACTTCCTGAGTCCGCGGATCCAGC
The DNA here is from genome assembly GCF_009932555.1 of Steroidobacter agaridevorans. Lineage (GTDB taxonomy): Bacteria > Pseudomonadota > Gammaproteobacteria > Steroidobacterales > Steroidobacteraceae > Steroidobacter > Steroidobacter agaridevorans. The sequence goes on along the minus strand of NZ_BLJO01000002.1, from coordinate 225,789 downwards.
GATACCGGACCACAACGCAGCACTGGCTGAGCCCAGCCACCCGAGCGCCGCAGTAGCGCCTGCACGCGCGCCAGCAGCTCCTCGAAATGGAAAGGCTTGGCGACGTAGTCGTCGGCGCCGGCCTGCAGCCCTTCCACCTTGTCCTGCCAGCGATCGCGCGCCGTCAGGATCAGGATGGGAAAGGTTTTGCCTTCGGCGCGCAGCGTCTTGATCAGCTCCAGGCCGGGCAGCTTGGGCAGACCGAGGTCGATCACGGCCAGGTCCAGGGCATATTCCCGCCCGCAGTAAAGTCCTTCCTCGCCATCGGCAGCCGCATCGACCGTGAAGCCGTGCTGCTGCAGCTGTTCGACGATGGATTCACGCAGGGTCTGTTCGTCTTCAACAATTAGGACGCGCATGGATCAGTTCATTGCTCCCGATTCTGCGTCCACGCTCACGTTCCGTACCTTGCCGTCGGCGCTGAGCAGGCGGATCCGATGCTCCAGCCTGTCGCCATTGCGAACGGTCTCGGCTCTGACCGCCTTGGCTCGAAAACGCCGCTGTGCCATTTCGACGGCCTGATCGAGCGAGATGCCCGAGGGCTCGATGCGGTACTCACGACGCTGCCGGCGATCGATCAGCTCCTGGGCATTGGCGTTCGGCACCGCTGCGATCAGCGGTAGCGTAACCAACAACAGGTGCCAGAAAGTGCGCATGGGGGCTAAGTGTACGCACGGCGCGACGTATGTTCACGCCCCGCCGCACAACCTTTGAGAAAACTCCCGTTGAAGATGGAAATCGTTTGACCGGCCTCCATCTCATTCGGCCACGGCGACGGCCACCCTGACACGAATGCGCTCACCGGGGTCGTACGGCAGGCGGGTCGTATACTCACGACCGTTGTACTCGTAGGTCACCCGGTACCCGTCAATACGCTCTTCGTACCGTTTCTCATATCGGACTTCGCAACGCTGAACTATTTCTTCACGCACCGAAGCTGAACGGCGGGCGCCGGCATCGTAGCCGACCCCGGCGCCGACCACAGCGCCGGCGACAGTGGCCGCATCCCGGCCCCGGCCGCTGCCGAACTGGTGACCGATCACGCCGCCGATCAGACCGCCGACCAGCGTCCGGACCCCGACCTCGGGATCGGAAATATGCGGGCGGGACTCGACCTGGCGGACTTCGTCGTAGCACTCGCGATTCGGGGTCTCGACGCGGACCTGCCGGACGATGGGCTCGACGTGGATCACCGGGGCGTAGTCGTATTCGCTCGAAGCACTGCGCTCGTAGCGGGGCGGTCCGGCCAGGGCCACGCCGGCCAGCAGGACACCCGTCACAGCCATCGAAACGCGAGCGGCACTCATCGTTGATCTCTCCAGGAGCCCGGCATAGGGAAGCACCGAGCGTGGCAGTCAACTTAGGGCTGAGGCCATGAATGAACCCTGAACTCCGTCGGTGGACTTGTTACCAACTGTATTAAGCGTGCAACAAGTCGGCTTCGCTCAGGATTCGCGCCGTTCGTGGGCTTTGCCTTCATCCCACAGCTGGTCCATCTCCGCCAGGGTCGCCTCCTGAGGGGTTTTGCCCTGCTTCGCCAGGCCACGTTCGACATAACGGAAGCGCCGCTCGAAGCTGGCATTGGTGCGCTTGAGCGCCAGTTCCGGGTCGATTTTCAGATAGCGACAGACGTTCACCACGCAGAAGAGCACGTCGCCGAGCTCGGCGGCCAGCCGTTCGTGCTGACGCTGCCCTTCGGTCGTCGGGTCCGTTTGCAGGCAGGCGTTCGAGCGCACCTCGGCTTTGAACTCGGCGATCTCCTCATCGAGCTTCTCGATCGCGCCGTGCACGTCGGACCACTCGAAGCCCACCTGGGCCGCACGCTTGCCGAGCTTGTTCGCACGCGTCAGCGCCGGCAATGCGACCGGCACATCGTCGAGCACGCTCGCCTGTTCTGCGCCCGCCCGCTTCTGCGCCCGCTCGCGACGCTTCTGCTCTTCCCACGCGACGGTCTGCGCTTCGGCATCGGCAATGGATGCATCACCGAAAACATGCGGATGACGCCGTTCCATCTTGTCGCAAATGGCATTGGCCACCGCATCGAAATCGAATGCGCCCTGCTCTTTAGCCATCTGCGCATGAAACACGACTTGAAACAACAGATCGCCCAGCTCATCGCGCAGCGAGGACAGATCGTCGCGCTCGATGGCGTCGGCGACTTCGTACGCCTCCTCGACCGTGTACGGCGCGATGGTCTTGAAGCTCTGTTGCAGGTCCCATGGACAGCCGCGCTGGGGATCGCGCAGGCGGGCCATGATGTCGAGCAGGCGTTGAATGCCGGACATGATGAGTTACTCGGTTCGCAGCAGCTGATATAGGGACATCAACATCCCGGCCGTCGCGCCCCAGATGTTGTGATTCTCATAAGGAATGTCGTACACCTGCACGGTCACCGCACCCAGCTCGCGGGTGCGCTGGCGGTGATTCACGGAATCCAGAATGTGAAGCAACGGCACCTCGAAGGCGGTCTCCACTTCGCGGTGATCGAGTCGCAGCGCGAAGCCCGGCTGCACGAACGCGACCACCGGCGTCACCCAATAGCCCGAGAGCACCAGCTGCGGCTCGAGATATCCCGCGAAGGTGATGTATTCGCGGGTCACGCCGATTTCCTCCTCCGTCTCTCGCAATGCCGCTTCCAACGGATTCAGATCGGTCGGCTCGATGCGACCGCCCGGAAAGCTGATCTGCCCGGCGTGATTCTTCAACGTCGAGGCGCGCTGGGTGAGCAGCACGCTGAGCCCGGCTTCATGATCGACGATGGGCACGAGCACCGCCGCCGCGATCGGCGCAGCCGGAAAGTACGCGCGAATCGCTTCGATGTCGTTTGCGGAAAATCCCGCCGGCACGGCCGTGGTCGGATCCGGAACGGCACGGGAGTCCTTCAGCCGCTCTTCGATGAGCCGCTTGAGGGCAATTCGATCGTTCAAATCAGCCCCCGCCGCCGTGGGCTTTGCCGCCGGCCTTGGTCAGCTCGCGCGGATCCAGATATTTCGTCAGCTCCTCATCGGACAACTGCGTGTGCTCGGCAGCGACGTCCTTGATGGGCCGGCCGGTGGCATAGGCTTCCTTCGCGATCTTCGCGCCCGCCTCATATCCGATCACCGGATTGAGCGCGGTCACGAGAATCGGATTGCGATTCAGCGCTTCGCCGATGCGTTGTTCGTTGACGGTGAAGCCGGCGAGCGCCGAATCCGCAAGCGCGCGCGCAGCGTTCGCAAGCAGATCGACGCTCTGTAACAAGTTATAAGCGATCACCGGCAGCATCACGTTGAGCTGGAAGTTGCCGGCCTGCCCGGCGATGGCGATGGTCGCATCGTTGCCCATCACTTGCGCGGCCACCATGGCGACGGCTTCGGGAATCACAGGATTCACCTTGCCCGGCATGATGCTGCTGCCCGGCTGCAGCGCCGGCAATGAGATCTCACCGAGGCCCGCGAGCGGCCCGCTGTTCATCCAGCGCAGGTCGTTCGCGATCTTCATCATCGATACCGCGAGCGTGCGCAGCTGTCCCGACAGCTCGACGGCCGCGTCTTGCGAGGACATCGCCTCGAAGTAATTCGTGGCGGGCTTCAACTCCAGGCCGCTCTTCACCGACAGATAGCGCGCGGCGCGCTGCGCGAAGCGGGGATGTGCGTTGACGCCCGTGCCGACCGCGGTGCCGCCGAGCGCGATCATTTGCAGACGCGCACGAGACTCCATCACTCGTGCGCTGCCATGCTCGACCTGCGTGCGCCAGCCGCTCATTTCCTGACCGAACGTCACCGGCATCGCATCCATCAAGTGCGTCCGTCCGGTCTTGACGATGTCGCCGATCTCACCGATGCGCCGGCTGATGACGGCGCTGAGATAAGCAAGCGCCGGCAACAGGTGCTGCTCGACGGCGAGCAACGCACTCACGTGGATGGCGGTGGGAATCACATCGTTCGAGCTCTGGCTCATGTTGACGTGATCGTTCGGATGCACGGCGATGCCAGCGAACTGCGAGGCCAGGTGCGCGACGACCTCGTTGGCATTCATGTTGCTGCTGGTGCCCGAACCGGTCTGGAACACGTCCACCGGGAACTGCTTGTCGTGCTTGCCTTCGACCACTTCGATCGAGGCTTTTTGGATCGCAGCGGCGCGTTTTGCATCGATGCCGTCGAGCTCGAGGTTCGCGGTCGCCGCGGCCCACTTGATCAGGCCGAGCGCACGAATGAAGTCACGCGGCATGCGCAGGCCGCTGATCGGGAAGTTGTCCACGGCACGCTGCGTCTGCGCGCCCCACAACGCATCGCCAGGGACCTTCAGCTCGCCCAGGCTATCCCGCTCGATGCGAAAGTTGTCGTTCGCCACAGATATCTCACCTCAAGCAGCCATCCCTGGATCCTCGACCAGCCGTTACATCCGTGTACCGGCGTTCGCCCGGTTCGAAGCGACGTTAAGTCGCTTCGAAAAGGCATCCGGGCTCACCCTCTCGCCAATGCGATCTCGCGCCGCCCCGCAGGGGGCATGCTGCCTGCAAGGCACGCCGCCGATCTGCGGTATGATTCTACGATGAACAACAGTCCCTTGAATGCGATTTCACCCATCGACGGCCGCTACGCTGACAAGGCCGCCGAGCTTCGGCCGTTATTCAGCGAGCGCGGGCTGATCCGTCAGCGGGTCCGCGTCGAGGCGCTCTGGCTCAAGGCCCTGGCCGCCGAGCCCGGCATCGATGAGCTGCGAGGCCTGCCGGCCGCCGCGCTCACCGTGCTCGATGCGCTGGCCGCCGAGCTGACCGACGCCGAGGCGGCCGAGGTCAAGAAGCTGGAGCGTGAAACCAACCATGACGTGAAGGCGGTCGAGTACTTCGTCAAGAGCCGGCTCGATGCGGTGCCGGCCTGGCGCACGCGTCGGGAGTTCGTGCACTTCGCCTGTACCTCCGAAGATATCAACAACCTCAGCTATGCACTGATGCTGCGGGAAGCACGCGATCAGGTCCTGCTGCCGAGGCTCGACACGCTCATCACTCGCCTCCGCGCCCTGGCGCATTTACATGCGGCGACGCCGATGATGTCGCGCACGCACGGCCAGCCTGCGACCCCGACCACGCTGGGCAAGGAAGTTGCCAATTTCACTTACCGTCTGCGTGAACAGCGGACGCGTCTCGCCGCCGTCACCATCAGCGGCAAGATCAACGGTGCGGTTGGAAATTTCAATGCGCATATCGTGGCGTACCCTCAGGTCGACTGGCCGCGCCTCGGGCAGCGCTTCGTCGAGTCGCTGGGTCTCACGTGGAATCCGTACACGACGCAGATCGAGCCGCACGACTGGATGGCGGAATATTTCGATGCGCTGGCGCGCTTGAACACCGTGCTCGTGGCTCTGTGCCGCGACATGTGGGGTTACATCTCGCTCGGCTATTTCCGTCAGCGCGTCGTGGCCGGGGAGACCGGCTCATCGACCATGCCGCACAAGGTGAATCCGATCGACTTCGAGAACGGCGAAGGCAACCTCACCTTGTCGATCTCGATGCTCCGCTATCTCGCGGACAAGCTGCCGGTGTCGCGTTGGCAGCGCGACCTCACCGATTCGACGGTGCTGCGAAATGTCGGCGTCGCGGTCAGCCATGCGTTGATTGCCTGGCGCTCCATCGAGCGCGGCCTGGAGCGAGTCGATGTGGATGCGAACCGGCTCGCCGAAGACCTGGATTCGAACTGGGAGCTGCTGGCCGAGCCGATCCAGACGGTGATGCGTCGCTACGGGGTCGAGAATGCGTACGAACAATTGAAGTCGCTGACGCGCGGCCAGCGGGTCGACGCTGCGTCGTTGCGACAGTTTGTCTCGGGCCTGGCATTGCCCGAGTCTGCCAAGCAGGCGCTGCTGGAACTCTCGCCGGCGCGCTACGTTGGCTATGCAGAGGAGCTGGCCAGGAAGGTTTGAAAGGGCCGCAGGATGGCTGAACGCCTGTTTAATTACGATTCATGCTTGTTTGCGCCAATAGCTTGATAAACATCACAATCTGTTCAGATTGGATGGCTATACTGCCATTATGACCCTGCGTCCCGACCTCACCGTTGCCGCCATCGTGGAACGCGATGGCCATTTCCTGCTCGTCGAGGAGCGGGTCGGCAATCGCATGGTGTTCAACCAGCCGGCGGGTCACGTCGAGCATGGCGAGCAGTTTCTCGAAGCCGTGATCCGCGAGACGCTGGAGGAGACCGCCTGGACTTTTCGTCCCGAAGCGCTGATCGGCGTGTACCTGTGGGAGCAGGCCGAGAAGCAAAAGAGCTTCCTGCGGGTGGTGTATTCGGGCGAGGTGACCCATCACCATCCCGACCGGCCGCTGGATCGCGGCATCGAGCGCGCGCTGTGGCTGGACCGCGATCAGATCGTCGCCCGCTCGGCCCGGCTGCGCAGCCCGCTGGTGCTCCGGTGCATCGACGACTACCTCGACGGCGCCCGACATCCCCTTGATGTCGCGAAAAACGTCGTCAAAGATGGGGTGCTGTCTCCGGAAGTGCGGGCACGCACGCTGGAACATCCGGCCATCAATCGTTTGATCTGATCTCCTCCTGCCGATTCGTCATTAAGTGACCGCTCCTCTAGTCATCGTCGGCATGTCCGGCGGCGTCGACTCGTCCGTCGCCGCGTGGCTGCTGCTGCAGCAAGGTTATGAAGTCCAGGGCTTGTTCATGAGCAACTGGGACGAGGACGAAGACGGTTACTGCACCGCTGCCGAGGACTATCAGGATGCGCGTCACGTCTGCGAGCAGCTGAAAATTCCGCTGCACAAGGTGAGCTTCGCCGGCGAGTATCGCGAGCGCGTCTTCAGCTACTTCCTCGAGGAGTATCGTCACGGCCGCACGCCGAATCCCGACGTCCTGTGCAATCGTGAGATCAAGTTCGGCGTTTGTTACGACTATGCACGTCGCCTGGGCGCCGAGTGGGTCGCGACGGGGCACTACGCACGCGTCGAGCACGATCCTTCGCAGTCACGCGCCAAGTTGTTGCGCGGGCTCGATCCAAACAAAGATCAAAGTTATTTCCTGCACGCGATGCCGGGCGAGGCGCTCGCGCACACGCTGTTCCCCGTCGGCGATCTGCAGAAGAGCGAAGTGCGACGTCTCGCTCGCGAACAAACCCTGCCGGTGTTCGACAAGAAGGACAGCACCGGGATCTGTTTCATTGGTGAAAGGCCGTTCGCGCAGTTCCTGGAAACCTACCTGCCCGCGCAGCCCGGTCAGATCGAAACCCTCGAGGGGCGCCGTGTCGGCGAGCATCGCGGACTCATGTATTACACGCTCGGTCAGCGCCAGGGCCTGGGGATCGGCGGACGCAACGATGCCAATGAGGCGCCCTGGTACGTGGCCGACAAGGATCTCGCTCGCAATGTGCTCATTGTCGTGCAAGGTCATGATCATCCAGCGATGCTCAGAGGCGAGGCCTGGGCTTCGCAGCTTGCCTGGGTGGCAGGCTCGGCGCCCGCGCCACGCTTCGATTGCACCGCTAAAGTGCGCTACCGCCAGCCGGATCAACCCTGCAGCGTCGAGGTACTCGCGGACGGCGGCGTTCACGTCCGATTCCACCAGCCGCAACGTGCGGTCACTCCCGGTCAATACGTGGTGTTTTACGTGGGCGAAGTCTGCCTCGGCGGCGGCGTGGTCGACCGGACCGCGTAAAAGATTGCGTTGTCAGGCGGAACTCGCCTGGAAATCGTTCTGGGAATGTCGCCGATCGTCCCCATAGTTGCGCGGCGACCGCTATAATCCCGCCGATTTGTCCCCGGGGTTAGGGATCCTTTTCCTTCTGAGCCACGGGGCAATGAAGCATATGGGACGCCTGTCCGAGGTGGCGTCCCTGGCGCTGCCAGCGTCGAGCCAGCCGCGCCACTCCCTATCCTCGTGGAGGACGCATGAAAGACTCGTTTAAGGCGCGCACCACGCTCGCTTGCGGCAATCAGAATTTTGAAGTTGCCAGCCTCGCAGCCCTGAAAGACCGCAACGTCGCTCGCCTGCCCTACTCGCTCAAAATCCTTCTGGAAAATCTGCTGCGCTTCGAAGACGGCGTCAACGTGACGCGCGATGACATCGAAGCCTTGCTGAAGTGGGATCCGAAGGCCGCCCCGTCTTACGAGATTTCTTTCACGCCCAGCCGCGTGATCATGCAGGACTTCACCGGCGTGCCCGCCATCGTCGATCTCGCCGCCATGCGCGAGGCGATGATCAAGCTCGGCGGCAACCCAGATGAGATCAATCCGCTCTCGCCCGCCGAACTGGTGATCGACCACTCGGTGCAAGTCGACGCCTACGGCTCGGCGCAGGCCATGGCCGAGAACAACCGCATCGACTTCAGCCGCAACACCGAGCGCTATGCGTTCCTGCGCTGGGGCCAGACCGCGTTCCAGAATTTCAAGGTGGTGCCGCCGAACACCGGCATCGTGCACCAGGTGAACGTCGAGCACCTCGCTCGCGTGATCTTCGACACTGAGAAGGAAGGCGTGCGCTGGGCCTACCCGGACACCCTCGTCGGCACCGACTCGCACACCACCATGGTCAACGGCCTGGGCGTGCTGGGCTGGGGCGTCGGCGGCATCGAAGCCGAAGCCGCCATGCTCGGCCAGCCGGTCACCATGCTCATTCCGCACGTCATCGGCTTCAAGCTCACCGGCACGCTGCCGGCCGGCTCGACCGCCACCGACCTCGTGCTCACTGTGACCGAGATGCTGCGCAAGAAGGGCGTGGTCGATAAGTTCGTCGAGTTCTTCGGCGACGGTCTCGCCAATCTGCCGCTCGCCGATCGCGCCACCATCGGCAACATGGCGCCGGAATTCGGCAGCACCTGCGGCATCTTCCCGATCGACGAAGAAACATTGAAGTACCTCGAGCTCACCGGCCGCCCGGCCGAGCACATCGCGATGGTGAAGGCGTACGCGCAGCACCAGGGCATGTGGCGTAACAACGGCGATCCGCAAGCCGACTACACCGATGTGCTCGAACTCGATCTGAGCACGGTCGAGCCCTCGCTCGCCGGTCCCAAGCGCCCGCAGGATCGCGTGCCGCTGCGCACCGCGAAGCAGGTCTATCAGACCACTCACAAGAAGATGGCCGAAGAGCGCACGGCGAAGAACCCGAGCGCCAAGGGCGCAGCTTCCACGTCGATGGACGGCAAGTCGTTCGACGTCGCCGATGGCGCGGTGTTGATCGCTGCGATCACGAGTTGCACGAACACCTCGAACCCCGCGGTGCTGATCGCAGCCGGCCTGCTCGCTCGCAATGCGCGCAAGCGTGGCCTGACCTCGAAGCCTTGGGTGAAGACCTCGCTCGCCCCCGGCTCGCGCGTCGTCACCGACTACCTCAACAAGGCGGGCCTGAGCGACGATCTCGATGCGCTGGGCTTCTACACCGTGGGCTACGGCTGCACGACCTGTATCGGCAACTCCGGTCCGCTGCGCGAGGAAATCAGCAACGCCGTGAAGGCTGGCGATGTGATCGCCGCCTCCGTGCTCTCGGGCAATCGTAACTTCGAAGGCCGCGTGCATCCGGAAGTGAAGATGAACTTCCTCGCCTCCCCGCCGCTGGTGGTCGCGTACGCGCTCGCCGGCTCCATGACCATCGATCTGACCACCGAGCCGCTCGGCGCGGGCAGCGATGGCAAGCCGGTTTATCTGAAGGACATCTGGCCGACGCCGGCCGAGATTCAGGAGTTCATCGCGAAGTCCGTGGACGCCGCGATGTTCAAGAAGAGCTACTCGAGCGTGTTCTCGGGCGATGAGAACTGGAACGCCATTCGTCTGCCGAGCGGCAAGATCTACGCGTGGGACGAGAAATCGACCTACGTGAAGAACCCGCCGTACTTCGTCGGCATGACGATGAAGCCGGGCGCGGTCGCAGACGTTCGTGGCGCACGTGCGCTCGCGATCCTCGGCGATTCCGTGACGACCGATCACATCTCCCCTGCGGGCGATATTTCCAAGACCAGCCCGGCCGCGAAGTACCTCGTGGCGCAGGGCGTGCAGCCGAAGGACTTCAACTCCTACGGCGCGCGTCGTGGCAACCATGAAGTGATGATGCGCGGCACGTTTGCAAACATCCGTCTGCGCAACCTGCTGGCGCCGGGCACCGAAGGCGGTGTGACCGTGCACGTGCCGAGCGGCGAGCAGATGAGCATTTACGACGCCGCCATGCGCTACAAGCAGGAAGGCACGCCGCTGGTCATCCTAGCGGGCAAGGAATACGGCACCGGCTCCTCGCGCGACTGGGCCGCCAAGGGCACCATGCTGCTGGGCGTGAAGGCCGTCATCGCCGAGAGCTTCGAGCGCATTCACCGCTCCAACCTGATCGGCATGGGCGTGCTGCCGCTGATGTTCAAGGACGGTCAGAACGCCGCCTCGCTGGGCCTCACCGGCAAGGAAAGCTTCGAGATCATCGGCCTGAACGGCGGTGCTGCGAAGATGGTGACCGTGGTCGCAACGCCGGCCTCCGGCGCGCCGATCAAGTTCGAAGTGCGTGTGCGCATCGACACGCCGAAGGAGCGCGAGTACTTCCAGCACGGCGGCATCCTGCACTACGTGCTGCGTCAGCTGGCGTCTTCGAGCAAGGCTGCTTAATCGATCGAGGAACGATCATGACCGAGCACGTGCGCATCGCTGTTGAAGAAGGCGTTCTACGGATCACGCTTGCGCGACCGGACAAAAAGAACGCGCTGACGCAGGCGATGTACACGGCGCTCGGCGCCGCACTCACCCGAGCCGATGGCGATGCCTCGGTTCGGGTGGTGCTGCTCGAGGCGGAAGGCGATGCGTTCACCGCAGGCAACGACCTCGGCGATTTCGCCGCGGTCGCGGCCGGCAAGCTCGATCGGAAGGCCATGACGACGCATGCGTTTCTGGATGCGCTCGCTCATGCTCGCAAGCCGATCGTCGCCGCGGTGAATGGCTTGGCGGTAGGCATCGGCGTCACGATGCTGTTGCATTGTGACCTCGTGTTCGTCGCCGAGGATGCGAAGTTGTCGACGCCGTTCGTGAATCTCGCGCTCGTGCCGGAAGCCGCCTCGAGTGTGTTGTTACAAGCGCGTATCGGTTATGCGCGCGCGTATGCGATGTTTGCTTTGGGCGAGCCGATCGATGGACGTACGGCGGCTTCGATTGGTCTCGCTAACGCCTCTCTACCCGCAAGTGAAGTGCGAGGCGCCGCGCTCGCGGCAGCGAAGAAGCTGGCGACTAAACCCTTGGGTGCGTTACAGGCGACCAAGCAATTGATGCGCGATGGCGCGGCGATCGCTGCGGTGATGGCGAAGGAAAGTGAGATCTTCGGTACGCGTCTGCAGTCGCCGGAAACGGCGGAGGCCCTGCGCGCGTTTGCTGAACGGCGTCCGCCGGACTTCACTAAATTTGCAGGTTGAACTGGATTCGTTTGAGCCGTACGGCTCGGAGCGGCTAATCCGCTCTATATCAGTAGCTCGGCTTCGGCTTTTTCTTGAACGGCTTGCGCGGCGTCGGATGACGCTGCAAACGAATCGGCAACTGCGGCTCCTCCGGCTCGTCCTCCACCGACCATTTCTCCTTGAACATCTGCATCGCCTCGCTCTGCACGGCCGCGTGACGGTTCGAGAGCATCAGCGATGAGGGCGAGCAGACGCGCGCCCGGATCAATCCCAGGTCGGCGGCCGCATCGAACAGACTCGGATACCAGCTGCGCCAGGCGGGCAACAGGTCCTCCACCTGCTCTCGCAGGCTGCGACGGTCTGAAGTTGCGGTTACGGTGTCGGTCACAACGGCCCTTTTACCACAAAGTTTTTTCGAAAAACGACGGCCCCAGCGACGATCGGGCTCGATACGTGTGAATCTGCGCCGGCGGCCGGAATGCGATGGAGCGGAGCCTCGACGATTTGCTATCGTCGCCGACCGGGATAAGGATCCGCACATTCCAAGGGAGCATTCGAGCCATGTCACCGAGTCAACCTGCGCCTCAGCTGCACGGCAGTTGTCTATGCGGGGCGGTCACTTACCAGATCGGCGGGCCGTTCAACATGATGGTGCATTGTCATTGCTCAATGTGCCGCAAGCACCACGGCGCCGCCTTCGCCACCTTTGTCGGGGCGCCGCTGATGAGCTTCAAGTGGCTGAGCGGCGAGGACCAGATCCTGAGCTATGCGTCCTCGGAAAAAGGCCGACGCGATTCCTGCAAGCGTTGCGGCTCGGTCCTGCCAACTTTGATCGAGGAAATGGATCTCGCGCTGGCGCCGGCCGGCAACCTCGATGGCGATCCGGGCATCCGCCCACAAGCACACGTATTCGTGGGCTCCAAGGCTCCCTGGTACAAGATCACCGACGACTTGCCTCAGCACGAGGAGTTCCCGCCGGAGTTCGGGGTCGGCGGCGTCACGCGCCCCGTCGTCGAGGCCCGCGAGGGCGTCGTGCTGGGCAGCTGTCTGTGCAACAGCATCACCTATGAGATCACCGGCAAGCCGCTTCGTACTGCGAACTGTCACTGCTCTCGTTGTCGTCGGGCACGAAGCGCCGCGCACGCCTCGAACATGTTCTACAGGCTCGAGGACTTCCGCTTCACTCGCCAGGACGCGCCCATCGGCGATTACCGCGTACCCGACGCGAAATACTTCGGCGTCTCCTGGTGCACGAAGTGTGGCGCCACGGTGCCGCGAGTTTCCAAGGAGCGCGGCGCCGTGGTCGTGGCGTTTGGGCCGCTGGACACCGACCCTGGCGTCCAGCCGGCGATGCACATTTACGTCGGCAACAAAGCGTGCTGGTTCGAGATCACTGATACGACTCCTCAGTTTGAGACGGCTCCTCCGGTCTGAGGCGATACCAGTCGACGCGGCGCGTGGCCAGCATCACTGCGGCCAGCGCCGCGAACAGAATGATCGAGCCGAGCAACAGGCTGTAATTCTCGGAGAGCACGAGCACGTACAGCAGCCCATACACCAGGCTCATGGCACCGCCTGCGATCGCGCCTCGCCATGCGCTGCGAAGCGCGCCGGCAAGATATAGCCCGATCAACAGCACGAGCGCCGCGGCCGCCGTGACATACGCGATCGCAAAGGCGATGTGCTCCGACAATGCAATCAGCAGCAGATAGAACATGCTGAGCGCAAGACCGACGAGCAGATACTGCAACGGATGCAGACGATTGCGCGTGACCTGCTCCCACGCGAAGAATGTCAGGAACGTCAGCGCGATGAACAGCACGGCGTACTTCACCGCCCGCTCGCCGCGTTGATAGATGTCCACCGGCTGAAACAAGCTGACGCCGACGGCCGATTTGCTCAGCATCTCTTCCGTTACATTGCCTTCGCGCCAGATTTCGCCGTAGGCGCGATTGAGCTCCAACACCTGCCAGCGAGCCTCAAAGCCCGTGTCGGCGATATTGCGTTCCACCGGCAGCGAAGAGCCTTGGAACGAAGGGTGCGGCCAATCCGCGCTCAACTTCACCGAGGTGACGCTGCCGAGCGGCAGGACCGATACCGCCCGACTGCCCGCGATCACCGCGTCGAAGTCGAAGCTCGCGCCCGGCGTCTGATACAACTGGCTCAGATCGACCCAGGCCTCGATGCCCGGGAACATGCCGGGCCCCGGCGGGCCGAGCTTGATCTGCCCGCCTGCGAAGCTCGCCTGCTTGATCTCCCGCAGGCTGCCCACCGAGCTCAACGGCAAGCGCAGGCGGCTCTGCGACCAGAGGATTCGGGTGCCGGAGTCCAGCGAGAAGTCGGGCGAAATCGGTTGCAACTTCGTGAAGTCGAACTCGCCCTGCAGCCGCACTGTCGACAGATAGACCGGTACTGCGTAGATACCCACATAGCGCGGCTCCGGATCGAGCTTCACATCCAGATCGGCGCTGAGTTTCGCGGGCAGCAGATACACGTCGTTGCGCACGCGCCTTTCTTTACCGTCGATCTGGACGATGCGCTCGGTCGGCACGATCAGCATCGGACCGCCGACCGTCAGCTCGCCTCCCCAGCCTTCGGCGACCCTTTGATAGGCCTGCTCGCGCAGCCCCGCCCGCTCGGTCACCACGCTTTTCAGCATCGCCAGCGGTACCAGCAGCAACAAGACGATCACGCCGATCAACGCCGCCTTGAGCGTGACCGACCCCGACTCCACGATTCTCATCTCCGGCTCTCCCTTAGAGTTGCTTCAGTGCTTACACTGGCGGGCAGCGTGACCAGGCAGGCGGGCAAATCGCCGACGCAATTCGGGCGAATTGTGGAAGCCAATCCAATGTAATGGCCGGCGCGAAACTCCGGTCTGGTGTTACGAGTCTTACGATTGAAGGGCCGGCGCTGCCGGCCGCGAGGAAGCTCATGCTGATCCGACGTCCCCGCCCCGGCGACAGCGCCGCGATCCTGCCCTCCGAGATCACTTCGGAGTCCGTGTATTTGAACCGTCGCAAGCTGCTGCAGGCCGCATTGGCAGCAGGTGTTGCGGGGATTGGCGCAGGCTGGGTCAGCGAGGCTGGCGCGGTCGCCGATCTCAAAGTCCAGCGCAATGCCAAGTACAGCCTGAGCGATGCGCCCAACAGCTACGAAGACATCACCACCTACAACAACTTCTACGAGTTCGGCCTGGACAAGAGCGACCCTGCCGAGAACTCGAGCCGCTTCAAGCCCGCACCGTGGACGGTCGCCGTCACGGGCGAAGCCGAGCACACCGGCAAGTTCGCGCTCGAGGACCTTCTCAAAGGCCACGCGATCGAGGAGCGCGTGTACCGCTTGCGATGCGTGGAAGCGTGGTCGATGGTGATTCCGTGGGCCGGCGTGCCGCTCGCTGACGTGCTGAAGCGCTTCAAACCCACCTCAAAGGCGAAGTACGTCGCCTTCAAGACCGTGCTGCGACCCGAGGAGATGCCGGGCCAGCGCTCGAGGTCGCTCGACTGGCCGTATGTCGAGGGGCTGCGCATCGATGAGGCGATGCATCCCCTGTCATTGCTCGCGGTTGGTCTATACGGCAAGACATTGCCGAATCAGAACGGCGCACCGCTGCGCCTGGTGACGCCGTGGAAGTATGGTTTCAAGGGCATCAAGTCGATCGTCGAGATCCGCTTCACCGAGAAAGAGCCGCCGACCACCTGGAATATTTCAGCGCCGCACGAGTACGGCTTCTACGCCAACGTCAATCCCAACGTCGACCATCCTCGCTGGAGCCAGGCCCGCGAACGAAAGATCGGCGCCGGCGTGTTCGGCTCGCGAGTGCCGACGCTGATGTTCAACGGCTACGAACAGGAAGTGGCGTCGCTGTACAAGGGCATGGACCTGAAGAAGTACTACTAGGCGCCGCTTGCGTTGATGCCTTCCTCCGCCGTCATTCGTCGCGTCATCAAGCCCGCCCTGTTCGTGGCGTGCGCGCTTCCCCTGCTCTCGCTGGTCTTCGCGGCGTTCGGCATCGGCGGCGCGTCGTTGGGCGCGAATCCGGTGGAACGGATTCAGGATACCTTCGGTCAGTGGGGCCTGCGCTTTCTGTGCATTACGCTTGCGGTGACGCCCGTGAGAGATTGGTTCAACATGCCGTGGCTCGTGCAGCTACGCCGCATGCTCGGGCTGTATGCGTTCTTCTACGTGCTGATGCACTTCCTCACCTGGCTGATCCTCGATCAAGGCTTCTATTGGTCGGGCATCCTCAAGGACATTGGCGAGCGGCCCTTCATCACGATCGGTTTCAGCGCACTGGTGTTGCTCGTGCCGCTCGCCGTGACCTCGACGAACAAGATGATGAGACGGCTCGGGCGACGCTGGAAGAAGCTGCACCGGCTGATTTATCTCATCTGCCTGCTCGCCGTGTGGCACTACTACTGGCAGGTCAAATCGGATGTGACCGAGCCGCTGATCTATCTGGCGATCGTCCTCGTGCTACTGGGCTGGCGCGCATGGAAGGCGCGACCAAAGCCGGCCGCGACTGCCGTGATGGAAGAGTCCTGAAACGCGCTCAGAATCGATAACCGACGAACAGCGCGTAGAGGTTCTGATTCTTGTCCTGCACGATCGGGCTGTCGGTCGCATCGCCCTTAAGTTGCGCGGCCGTGACTCGCAGGCCCGCGAACCACTGGCCCGAAAACTGGTACTGCGCGCCAAGCGACACGCGCACGACGCTCACGCCGGCCTCGGGCGCGTACGGCGCCAGATCCGAGCGAGCCGCCTGCTCATCGCTGATGCCGAAAAAGGTTTGCATGTATTCCTCATCTGACCACGTGAGTCCCGGTCCGGCGGTGAGTGTGAGTCGGGCCGTGGGGCGGTAGCTGAGCTCGACATCGATACTCGCCAGTGCGGGCGTGGCGTCGTAACGCGCACGCATGCCACTCAGGACGTCCAGGCCGGAATTGCCGGGAAGCCCCAGATCGAGCAGCACCGCGGCATAGCCATGATCGATCAGCGCGGTCTGGGCGGCGCGTCCATCGTGGGCGACATCCACATGCCAGGAATCCTGTCGAAGCGCGGCCGCGATGGCATCGCAAAGCATGCGATCGTCTTCAACGAGAAGGATGCTCGGCGGTCCCATGCTCGCATGGTATCGGAGCACGAGGGCCGGATTGTTAATGAATTCATTAAGGCCCGGCCAGCAAGCCGTTACATCGACGTGCGAATCGTCCACAGCTCCGGAAAGAACCGCAGCTCCAGCGCCTTGGTCAAATACGACACGCCGCCCGTGCCGCCCGTGCCGCGCTTGTACCCGATGATCCGCTCCACCGTCTTCATGTGACTGAATCGCCAGAGCTGAAACTTGTGGTCCAGGTCGACCAGCTTCTCGGCGAGGTCATACAGGTCCCAGTTGTCTTCCACGCTGTGATAAACCGACAGCCACGCCGCGGCGACTTGTTTGCTCGGCTGATACGGCTGCGACCAGTCGCGATCCAGGTATTCCCCAGGGATCTCGAATCCGCGCCGGCTCAGCAACCGCAACGTTTCATCGTAGATGCTCGGGCTCTGCAGCGCCCGCTGCAAATCCTCATACGCTTTTGGATCGCGACGATGGACCTCGATCGTGTCCGCGTTCTTGTTGCCGATGATGAACTCGAGCATGCGGTACTGCACTGATTGGAAGCCCGACGAGCGGCCGAGCTGATTTCGAAACAGCGAATATTCCGCCGGTGTCATGGTCGCGAGCACATCCCACGACTGCACCAGCTGCTGCTGAATCTTCGACACTCGCGCCAGCATCTTGAACGAAGGACCCAAGTCATCGCGGCGGATATGCTCTCGCGCCGCCGTGAGCTCGTGCAGGCACAGCTTCATCCACAGCTCCGAGGCCTGGTGGATGATGATGAACAGCATCTCGTCGTGCTCGAACGAGACCGGGCGCTGCGCGGAGAGAATCTGGTTCAAGGCCAGGTACTCGCCATAACTCTGGGATTCGCCGAGGTCCCAGTGGACCTGTTCATCGGAGAAATCGACGGGTCGGCGCGTGGGCGTGTCGGAACTGGACATGATGCGAAGGGAAAAGTGGCAGATGAACGGCAGGGTCTGCGCCGCGGGCGGCCGTGTCAACCCCGCCCCGTCTCGGTATACCTACAACCAGCGCCTGCTATTCGAACATCCAGGCCGGCACCGATTGCCAGCCCTTGAGCAGCTCGCGATCCAGGCGGCGGTAATCCGGCTCGTGGTGCTCCACCAGCGCCCAGAAGCGGGACGAATGATTCATGTGGCGCGTGTGACAAAGCTCGTGCACGAACAAGTAACGCACCACCGCCGGATCGAGAAACATCAGGCAGACATTGAGGCTGATCGTGCCGGTGGCCGAGCAGCTGCCCCAGCGCGTGCGCTGGCGGCGGATTTGTATACGGCTGAAACTCAATCCGAGCTCGCGCGCGACGACTTTGAGCTGCGAGCCGAGCTCATCGTAGGCCAGGTCGGACAGCCACTGGCGCAGCGCCGTGGCGATCGCGGCCTCGTCATGGATCGGTCCGAAAATTCGCAGCACGCCATCGTCGAACAACTGGGGCCGGATGGAGGTCGAGCGTGTGTGCTGGTAATCGACTTTGAAATTGCGCCCGATCGCCGGCACCTGAATCTCACTCGGCGGCCCCGCGGTCATCGGCGCGCCAACGGCGCTCAGATCTTCGACCCGGCGAGCGATCCATTGGCTGTGTGTGCCGACGAATCGTTGCACCGTGACGGGCGGCACGCCCGGCGGCACGACCACTTCGACTCGACCGCCCGGATACACACGCACCGACATGCGGCGCGCACGACGACTGACGCGCACGGTCCAGCGCTCGGATGAGTCTCGTGACTCGAACAGCTGCAATTGTGCGGACATGAATCGGGTCGAACAGTAACGAGCTCAGCGAGGGCGATTGGCCGCGGACTGCAACAGCTTTTGCGCCTGTCGGTAGTCTGGCGCAAGCACCAGCGCTCTTTCCAGCACATCGCGCGCCGCGACCATCTCGCCGCGCTTCAAGTAACTTTCACCCAGTCGCGTCAGCGCCTCGGCATGGCCCCAATCGGGCTTGCCGGGCTGCGAGGGCGGCGCGGCCTCGAACTTGGCGACCACGGCGCGCCAGCGCTCAATCGCCGCTGGATCGCCTTCAGCATCCGGCGTGCACAAGGCGTTGATGAACAGGACGCGGGGATTCTCGGCCCCCAGCGTCAATGCGGTGCGCATGGATTTACTACGCATGCAGGAAGCCGAGCCGTGCCTCATCGAGCCCGGCTCGTACGTGTCACACGCAGCCTCGATGGCGTAGATCTCGGCCATGCGCGAATCCTTCTCGATGGCGTCGCGCGCATGCTGAACGCAGCTCTTGGCCGCTTTGCTGGAGCTCGATTTGGTGGCCGCTCGGGCGCGCTCATCCTGCGGCTCGCCCAAGAGTTGCGCGAGCTTCCACTGTCCGTAAGCGAGCTGATATGACTTGGTCGCGGCCAGTCCCGCATCGACTTCGAAGCTGTCGAGCTCGGAGAGCATTTCCGCGAGCGCCCGGCTGTCGCCGGTGTAGAAGGAAAATTGCAGGCGGGCGACCAGGTCGTCGAATTCGGCGGTGGAGCCGGCCGTGGCGGACACGGCCGCCGCCAGCAATACCGGCAGCAGTAACCGACCGACCCATGCACTACAATTCATGGCTCCGAAGATAACACAGACGTTGCAAATGACGGTTGATCCGACTCGCTTTTCCGCCACTTCGCCAGCGCCCGCGCTGCTCGACATCGGCATCAATCTGGCGCACGACAGCTTCGATCAAGATCGCGATGCAGTCATCCAGCGCGCGGCCCAGGTGGGCGTGACACGCATGCTGATCACGGGCAGCTCGCTTGCCAGCACACACACCGCCATCGCTCTGGTGCAAAAGCATCCCGAGCAGATGCGCTGTACCGCAGGCGTTCATCCGCATCATGCTGTGGACCTGGATGCCACTCAGCTGCAGGCATTCAACCAGTTGGCGCGAAGGCCCGAAGTGGTCGCGGTCGGCGAATGCGGCCTCGATTACTTTCGCAACTTCTCGCCGCACGAGGCGCAAATCGCGGCGTTCGAAGCACAGCTGCAACTGGCGGCGCAGGTTCGTAAGCCCGTGTTCCTGCATCAACGCGATGCGCACGAAGATTTCATGAGGGTGATGGGCAAGCATCGCGCGCAACTGACCGGTGGCGTCGCGCATTGCTTCACGGCGGGTCTGGATGAAGCGCGCGCCTATCTCGATCTCGACCTGTATATCGGCATCACGGGTTGGATTTGCGATGAGCGGCGTGGGCATCACTTGCGCGAGGTGGTCCGGCACATTCCGGCCGATCGTCTGCTGATCGAAACCGATGCGCCGTACCTGCTGCCGCGTGATCTGCAGCCGAAGCCCCACAGCCGTCGCAATGAGCCCATGTATCTTCCCCATGTATTGGCGGCGATTGCCGAGGCTCGCGGCGAGCGTTTCGAGGCGCTGGCCGAGATCACGACCGAGAATGCGTTACGCTTGTTCGACTGGAAACAGGATGGAGAGCTATGAACACCGAGCAACTGATGCGCTTCGTCGGCGAGGTCTGGGACAAATCCATCGTGCCGGCGCTGTGCGAGTACATCCGCATTCCCAACAAGTCGCCGCATTTCGACAAAGAGTGGGAAAAACACGGTCACATGGACGCGGCGGCGGAGCTGATGCGCCAGTGGTGCGAGGCCAATGCCCTGCCCGGCATGAAAACCGAAATCGTGCGACTGCCCGGGCGCACGCCGCTGCTGTTCATCGACGTGCCGGCGACCGGCGAGAAGAACGGCAAGGACTGCGTGCTCATGTACGGCCACATGGACAAGCAGCCGGAGTTCACCGGCTGGTCCGAAGGGCTCGCGCCGTGGACGCCCGTGATTCGCAACGGTCGTTTGTATGGTCGCGGCGGCGCCGATGACGGTTACGCGGTGTTCGGCTCGTTGCTCGCATTGAAAGCGCTCGCCGAACAGAACATTCCACGCGCGCGCTGCGTGATCTTGATCGAGGGCAGTGAAGAAAGCGGTAGCCCCGACCTGCCTGCGTATGTCGATGCGCTGGCCGATCGTATCGGCGACCCCTCGCTCGTCGTGTGCCTGGATGCCGAGTGCGGCAACTACGATCAGTTCTGGTGTACGACGTCCCTGCGCGGCAATCTCACCGGCACCTTGCGAGTCGATGTGCTTCGTGAAGGCGTGCATTCGGGCATGGCGAGCGGCATCGCAGCCTCGAGCATGCGCATCGCTCGCCAAGTGCTCGATCGGGTCGAGGACTCCGCGACGGGCCGGATCAAGCTCGATGCGTTGTTCGCGAAGATTCCCGAGGATCGCGTGCAGCAGGCGCAAGCGGCCGCGAAGGCGCTAGGTACGGAGGTCTATCGCAAGTTGCCGATGGTCGAAGGCATGCAGCCGATGGATAAGGATCCCGCCGAGCTGCTGTTGAACAGCACCTGGCGGCCGACGCTGTCCACCACTGGCGTCGATGGCATTCCGAGCTTGCCCGACGCCGGCAACGTGCTGCGGCCGTATACGGCGTTCAAGCTGTCGTTCCGTATTCCGCCTGGGGTCGACCCCGAGCGCGCTGGCGCCGCGCTCAAAGAAGCGTTCGAGAAGGACCCGCCGTATGGCGCAAAGGTTCGTTACGAGGCCGATCCGGGCGCCGAAGGCTGGAATGCGCCCTCCACCGCGCCCTGGCTGGCGAGCTCGATCTCATCCGCGTCGAAGAATTTCTTCGGCGGCAAAGATGCCATGTACATGGGCATCGGCGGCACGATCCCGTTCATGGGCATGCTGAACGTGAAGTTCCCGAAGACCCAGTTCCTGGTCACGGGCGTGCTCGGCCCGCAGTCGAATGCGCACGGCCCCAACGAATTCCTGGACATTGAAACGGGCAAGAAAGTCACGGCCTGTGTCGCCCAGGTCGTCGCCGACCATTACCGCCGCGCATAGCGCAACCGCTGGTTTTTTTCGGGCTGGATGCGTCGGCCCGGAAATAACCGGGCGGTCGTAACGTACGTTCGGCGGTGTTGAACCTGGGAAGCCGTTCTTAAGCGATGGGATTCGCCTCGGCGTGACGCTTCACGTTCGCCCAAACGTCACCGAACGCCGCCGTGATGTTTCCTCGGGCCTTGTCGACCGGCGGGAAATCATCGGTGAGGTCATCGATCCGTAACACGTTGCGCGGCTTGCCCTTGGGGAAGTCGCTCTTCAAGGTGAACAGCAGGCGGCCTTCCACCGGCACTTCACCCGTCAGCAACCGCACCGCCGCCATCCGGTCATACAGCGCGTGCTGGGGATTCGCAAACGTGTAGCGCTGCTTCTTGCCGATCGCCGTCCACTCGAGCATCTGATCGCCGCCGAAGATCGCGCCCGGGCGCTCCAGCAGATCCGCCACCAGCAGGCCTCGCTGGGTCAGCAGCAGGTAGTGCACGTGGATCTGCCCGCCGTTGCCGTTCGGGATCAGCACGTTTTTCAGCATCTCGTAGGCGACATTGGCGATCGCGGCGTCGATTTCCTTGCGGTACCGATAGGCGCGGACCAACAGGTATATCCAGACGATGAGCGCCACCACGGCCGCGACGATCGCGGCGGGAATCGCCCAGAACGGAATCTGCTCGGGAAGCTGCATGCGTCTTATGTGTGTTGCAACTGCGTCCGTAACGCCGACAGGGACGGTTCGAGTTCCTGCTCCTGGCGAGGCAATGACAGCAGTTTCGCCAGCGCCGGCGGCACGGGCACTTCCTGCCCGGTCTGCGGCTCGACGATGTCATTGAACTTCGCCGGATGCGCGGTCGAGACGATCACCCAGTGGCCTCGCGCGCCCCGCGACAGCATGCGCCGATAGACCTTCGCTGCCGTCGCGGTGTGCGGACACCAGATGCGATTGAGCTCGTGCGAGTCACGCCGCAAGGTGCCGCGGATCTCGATGTCATCGACGCTCGAGGCGCCCAGCTGGCCCTGCAGCTCATCGAATTCGGGATGCAGCGAGCGCAGCCGCTCCATATTGCTCGGATTGCCCACGTCCATCGCCGAGGCGAGGGTCGCGACGCTCGCCCGGGGCTGCCATTCGCCCGAGCGCAGGAAATCGGTGATGGTTTGATTGGCATTGGTCGCAAGCACGATCTCCCCGATCGGCAAACCGACGTGCCGCGCCCATACGCAGGCCATGGCGTTGCCGAGGTTGCCGGTCGGAATGATGTAGTTCGGACGACGGCCCAGCTGGCGCCACAGCTCCAGGCTCGACTTGGCGTAGTACACCATCTGCGGCAGCAGGCGGCCGACGTTGATGCTGTTCGCCGAGGAGAGCTGATGCGATTCCTTCAGCGCCGGATCGAGGAACGCCTCCTTCACCATGCGCTGGCACTCATCGAAGGTGCCGTTCACCGAGAAGGTGCGCACGTTGCCGCCCCAGCAGGCCAGCTGCTGCGCCTGGCGCTCGGACACGAGCCCCTTTGGATACAGCACGACCACATCGACCCACGGCTTGCCGTGGAACGCCGCCGCGACCGCGCCCCCGGTGTCGCCCGAGGTTGCGACCAGGATGGTGAGCTTCTTCGGCTCGTTGCGACGGATGCGCTCCATGGTCGCGGCCAGAAAGCGTGCGCCGAAATCTTTAAAGGCGCAGGTCGGGCCGTGGAACAGCTCGAGTACGGACGCCGGCTGCGGCGCCTGATCGAGCGTTACCAGCGGCGCTGGAAAGTTAAAGGCCTCGCGGCAGATCGCGCCAAGCTCGCCTGCGAGCGCATCGCCCTCGAAGAACGGCGCGAGCAGGCGCTCCCCGATCTCGGGCATCTCGTTGAAGCCGTCGAACTGGCGCGTGTTGAAGTGCGGGAACTCGCCGGGAACATACAAGCCACCGTCCGGCGCAATGCCACGGGCGATGGCTTCGCTCAGCGAAGCTCGAAGTGAGGAGTCTCTAGTGCTTATGTAATGCATGGAACGGAAAGGAAGATCGTTGTGTGTCCGCTGCGGTCTGTTCCGTTAGCCCACTACACTAGTCAACTATCCTGGCACCCACGGCGTCGAGCGTGGAAATCCACGCATCACTTGCCATCTTGACTGTGGCAAAGCCAGCCACCATCGCGTCCCGGACGCGTTCGGCATGCTGCTGCTCGCACCAGGCAAAGATCGTGGGGCCGGCGCCGGAGATCGAGCAGCCGAGTGCGCCGTTGCTCATGGCGCCCTGCTTCACCGCCTGGAAGCCAGGAATCAATACCTGTCGCTGCGGCTCGATGACCACGTCCTCGAGCGACTCGCGAATCAACTGCAGATCGCCGGTGAAACAGCCGGTGATGAAGCCGGAGATATTGGCGGTCTGCCAGATCACATCCGACAGCGAAACCGTCTTGCTCAGAATCGAGCGCGCCTCGCGGGTATTCAGCACCATGTGCGGATGGACCAGCACGCAGCGCACCGTCGGTGGCACCGGAATCTGTTTGACGTTGGGATTGTCGATACCAACCGTCAGCACCAGTCCGCCAAACAAGGACGGCGCGATGTTGTCGACGTGGCGCGAGCCGCTCGCCACCTGCTCGCCCTTCAGCGCGAACTGCAGCTGCTCGAGCAGCGTGAGCGGCTTGGGCAACAGCGCGTTCGCGGCCACGACACCAGCGACCGCCGAGGCCGCCGAGCCGCCCAGGCCCGAGCCGAGCGGAATGCCCTTCTCGATCGTGAGCTCGAAGCCGAAATCCAGTTTCAGATCCCGCACCATGCTCAGGACCGCCATGCCGGCGGTGTTCTTTTCCGCATCGAGCGGCAAATCCACGGTCGTTCCGGTGATCGCGCTGATCGTGACGCCGGGCGTTGCAACGCGACGCGCGGTCACGCGATCGCCGATCGACTGAAAGCTGTGGCCGAGCACATCGAAGCCGACCGCGACGTTGCCGATGCTCGCGGGCGCGAACGCCGTTGCGGCCATTTTTTTCAACTGGCTGCTCAAAGCCGTGCTCCAAGATACGCGCACACGCGCAACAGATCGCCGAACACACCGCCCGCGGTCACTTCGGGACCGGCGCCCGGGCCCTGCACCACCAGCGGGTTCTGGTTATAGCGCGAGGTCAGGAAGCGCACGACATTGTCGGTCAGATTGATGTTCGCGAACGTGTGCGAGCGTTCCAGCTCGACCAGGCCCACCGAGGCCTTGCCGGTGGACGCATCCAACGAACCCACGTAACGCAGCACGCGATCGCGGCTACGCGCAGCCTTCAGGCGCTCGGCCATCGGCGCATCGAACTCGGGCAGCCGATCGAGGAATTCCTGCGGCGAGCACTTGGTGAGCGCCGCGGGGACGAGACCTTCGAGCTGCACATCACCCAGCTCCAGGCGCAGTCCCATCTCGCGACCGAGGATGATGAGCTTGCGCGCGAAGTCGAGGCCCGACAGGTCATCGCGCGGATCCGGCTCGGTGTAACCCTTCGCCTTCGCCGTGCGCACGACCGAGGAGAACGGCTCGGAGCCGTCCCACACGTTGAACAGATACGCGAGCGTGCCGGAGAGAATGCCTTCGATGCGCCCGATCTGATCGCCCGTGTCGCGCAGATCACGCAGCGTCTGGATCACAGGCAGGCCCGCGCCGACGGTCGCTTCATACAAGTAGTGAGCATTGCCCTGACGGCGCGCCTCATGCAGTCGCGCATACAGCTCGAGCTCCGAGCTGTTCGCCTTCTTGTTCGGTGTCACGATGTGGATGCCGCTGGCGAGCCACGCCGGATAGCGCGCGGCCACTTCGGAGCTGGAAGAGCAATCGATGATGATTGCGTGCGGCAGATGATCGGCGCGCACGTGCTCGGCGAAGCGCGTCAGATCCGCCTCCTCGCTCTTCGACTTGAACGCATCGCGCCAGCCGGCGAGTGGCACTTCGGCGTCCGACAGATGCATGCGCTTGGAGCTCATGATGCCGCGCACGCGCAGGTCCAGCTTCAGATCGCGCGACAGACGCTCGACCTGCGAGGCCATCTGATCGAGCAGCACACCGCCGACGGTGCCTGGACCGATCAAGCCGATCGAGACCGTGTGTGGCGAGAGATAGAAGCTCGAGTGCACCGAGCGCAGCGCGCGCGAGGAATGCTTGCCGTCGATCACGGCCGAAATGTTTCTTTCGGAGGCGCCCTGCGCGATCGCGCGCACGCTCACGCCAGCGGAGCCGAGCGCGCCGAACACTTTGGCGGCAACGCCATGGGAGCCGGCCATGCCATCGCCGACGACGGCGAGGATGCTGCAACCCACGTCGACTTCGACGCTTTGAATCTGCCCTTCGCGCAACTCGCGGTCGAACGCCTGGCGCACCACGGCTTCGGCACGCGCGGCTTCGCCCTGCGGGATCGCGAAGCAGATGGAATGTTCCGAGCTGCCCTGGGAGATCAGGATCACGGAGATGCCATGGTCACGCAGCGCGCCGAACAGGCGATGCGCGGTGCCCGGCACGCCGATCATGCCGGCGCCCTCCAGGTTCACGAGCGCGACCTTGTCGATGCAGGTGATGCCCTTCACCGCGATCTGCGAAGTAGGCTTCTCGCAAATCAGCGAGCCGGCCTTCTCGGGCGCGAAGGTGTTGCGAATCCAGATCGGAATGTTCTTGCTGACCGCAGGCGCCATGGTCTGCGGATGGATGACCTTCGCGCCGAAATACGCAAGCTCCATCGCTTCGTTATAAGAAAGCGAGTCGATGACTTTCGCATCGGGCACGAGGCGCGGATCGGCGCTGAGCACGCCATCGACGTCCGTCCAGATGTGAATCTCTTCGGCGTTGAGCAGCGCGCCGAAGATGGAGCCGGAGAAGTCGCTGCCGTTTCGGCCGAGCGTTGTCTGCAAGCCATTCGGATCGCGCGCGACGAAGCCGGTGATGATCAGCGTTGCAGGCTCGGACGGCGTGATTCGGTCCATGTTCGCCTGCGAAACATCCCAGCGAACGCCGGGACCGAGCGGACCCCACTCGACCGAGACGACATCGCGCGCATCGACCCACTGCACCGAGCCAGGACGGCGGCCGCGATGACGCAGATATGCGCTGAACAGACGCGTCGACCAGATCTCGCCGTACCCTGCGATGAGATCGCGAACGGTCTGCGACGCCGAGCGGATCAGTTGCACGGTCTGCAGAATGCCGGCGATGTCGCGGCAATCCTGCTCGAGCTTCGCCATGTATTCGACGCGCGCGCCGTCGGGCAGCAACGTGTCGGCGATGACTTGATGGCGATGGCGCAATTGTTCGATGCGCTCGGCCAGTGTTGTTTCCTGCTTCTCGGCAGCAATGACCAGGTTCAGCAGGCCGTCGGTCACACCGCGGCACGCCGAAAGAACCACACCTAGCCGCGGATGCGGATCCTGTTCCAGGATCCGAGCCACGCGCTCCATGCAAGCCGCATCGGCGACGCTCGAGCCGCCGAATTTATGTACGCGCCAGCGCTCCACTTGTCTCATCTCTTCTAGCTTGAGGATGCCAAACCCGCGCACGCGCACCCTCCCGTCTGCCTGACCGGCACAGGATCAGTGGACTAGAGGGGACTGCGTTTGGGAGGCCGACACTCTACTGACAGCAGAAGAATGGCGCAAGCTGCCGTCTCGCCGGCATTTTTTAGCGCAGCCGTGGCCTGAACATCGCGCCGGGTGACGCCTTAAGGCGACGGCTCGCCCCGCCCGAAAGCCAGCAGGCTGCTGACCTCCTCTTCGCCGGCGGCGACGGGAAAGCCCGGCCGGGCAAAGCACAGCGTCTCGGCTGGGTCGGGCTGCGCGTTGTTGGCTTGTTCGTTGATGTACATGACACGCGCGGGGCCGACCTGAATGAGGTCGCGGTGTCGCAGCGCGCGGCGGACGATCCGCCGGGAGTTCACCAGCAAGCCGTTCGTGCTGCCGAGATCCAGCAACAGATCCCGGTTGCCGTCGCGCACGATGAGCGCGTGATAGCGGCTGATGAACACCGAGTCGATGCGCAGGTCTGCTTCCTCGCCGCGGCCCACCAGCACGCGGTCGGATTTTAGCGACACCTCGCGCTCCGGCTCGCCCTGCATGGTGACGACCAGCTTGGCCTGGCTCGGGGCCGACCCGAGCGACGCGACCTGCTCGAGGACGGCGGTTTCCATCCGCAAACGGCGACGCAGCCAGCCCAGATCCTCGATGGCCTTCTCCAACGCCGAGTGCGTGACCTGCCCCGCTCCTTCCTCGCGCGCATGAATCAGCGCCCGCTGGCACAACTTATTAATGTTGGCGGGAATGCCGAGACTGCAGGCATGAATCTGGGGCAGCAGCGTGTACGGCATCAACGCGTCGGGATTCGGCGCACCCGCGGCGCGCAGCCGATGCGCCACATACGCCGCAGTCTGATCCTCGGTGAGCGCATTGAGCGAGAACCGGGAGACCGTGCCTTGGACCAGCTCCGCCATGCGCGGCGACTCCAGCACCAGGTTGAGCGCGGGTTGCCCCAGCAACAGAATTTTCAGTACACGCATGCCCTCGTGCTCGACGGCCGCGAGACAGCGCAGCTCCTCCAACACCAGGGGATGCATGCTTTGCGCGTTCTCGACGATGAGCAGGCACAGCCGGCCCGCGTTGGCCTGATGCGCGAGATAGCGCTCGAGCAGCCGGCGACGCTCGGTCTTGTCGTCATCGGCGAGTGAGAAACCGAATTGGCGCAGGATCTCCAGCAGGAACTCGCGCGGGCCGATGGCCTCGCGCTGGACCGTGGCGACGTTCACGCGCTCATCCAGATCCTTCAGCAACCGCTTGATCAGCAGGCTCTTGCCACAGCCGTTATCCGCGGTGACGACGCCGAGCCGCGCTTTGGTCCACAGCGAATGCCCCATGAACTCCAGCGCGCGCAGGTGCTGATCGCTCGGGAAGAAGAAGCTTTCGTCCGCAGTATCGGTGAAAGGCTCGGTGCTGAGACCGAAACCGGTGGAGATGGGCGGAACGGCGACGTCGGGTGCGGTCATGAATCGGCTGGAAAGGGTCCGTAACTCGCTGACTTAGTTAAGGTTGGAAGCGACGCGGATCCCTCGCGCCGGATCGGACAATAATCCCTGCGCCCTTGTAGTACAAGCGATCCTACGGACCATGGATTGCGGTTGCGAGATGGCGTCGCGGTCGCGGTGTCGGCGCGCGGCGCGTGCTCGCTTTAATATGGTGCGAAACTCCAGCCTCAGAGGTTCTGTCGTGAGCGCCGTCCTGCAATCCCCGTCCGAGATCCATCATTTCATCGGCGGTCGCTCGGTCGTCGCGACCTCGGGTCGCGCAAGCGACGTCTTCAATCCGGCCACGGGACAGGTCGTGGGTCGCGTGCACCTGGCAAGCGCGCAGGATGTAAACACTGCCATCGGGGCCGCGAAGGCCGCGTTCCCGGCCTGGGCCGAGACCGCCCCGCTCCGCCGCGCGCGCATCCTGTTCAAGTTCAAAGAGCTGCTCGAGCGCAATCACGACGCGCTCGCCGCCGCGATCACCCGCGAGCACGGCAAGGTGCTCTCCGATGCGCGGGGTGAAGTCACGCGCGGCATCGAGGTCGTCGAGTTCGCCTGTGGCATTCCGCACCTGTTGATGGGCAAGCACTCCGACAACATCGGCGGCGGCATCGACAATTGGAATCTGCGCCAGCCGCTCGGCGTCGTGGCCGGCATCACGCCGTTCAACTTCCCGATCATGGTGCCCATGTGGATGTATCCGGTGGCGCTCGCGTGCGGCAACACGTTCGTGCTCAAGCCCTCCGAGCGCGATCCGACGCCGAGCCTCATGGTTGCCGATTTGTTACGCGAGGCCGGCCTGCCCGAGGGTGTCTTCAACGTCGTGCAGGGAGACAAGGTGGCGGTCGATGCCCTGCTCGCTCATCCCGATGTCGCGGCGGTTTCGTTCGTCGGCTCCACGCCGATCGCGCAATACATCTACACGGAAGGCGCAAAGCACGGCAAACGCGTGCAGGCGCTCGGCGGCGCGAAGAATCATCTGGTCGTGATGCCCGACGCCAATCTCGATCAAGCCGTCGACGCGCTGGTTGGCGCTGCCTACGGCTCCGCGGGCGAGCGATGCATGGCGATCTCCGTCGCGGTTGCCGTGGGCAATGTTGCCGATGAGTTGGTGCGGCGCTTGTCGGTGCTTGCCAAGACGCTGGTCATTGGCGACGGCATGGAGCCCAGCAGCGAAATGGGCCCGCTCGTGACCGCGGCCCATCGCGAGAAAGTGGAAGGCTACATTGCGCAGGGCGAGCAAGAAGGCGCGAAGCTCGTCGTCGATGGCCGCACGCACCGGGTGCGCGCGGGCAGCCCAGGCTTCTACACCGGCGCCTCATTGTTCGATCACGTCACCGCGGGCATGAAGATCTACCGAGAAGAAATCTTCGGTCCGGTGCTCTCGGTCGTGCGCGTGCCAGATTTGGCAGCGGCCGTGAATCTCATCAACCAGCACGAATTCGCGAACGGCGCGGCGTGCTTTACTTCCGATGGCAATGCCGCTCGCACCTTCTCGCGCCTGGTGCAGGCCGGCATGGTTGGCATCAATGTGCCGATCCCGGTGCCGATGGCCTGGCATTCCTTCGGCGGCTGGAAGCGCTCGCTGTTCGGCGATCATCATTCCTACGGTGAAGAAGGCATCCGCTTCTACACTCGTTACAAGAGCATCATGCAGCGCTGGCCGGACAGCATCGGCAAGGGCGCGGAGTTCTCGATGCCGGTGGCTAAATAACGCATGCGAATCGTCGTTGTTTACGGAGGCGAGAAAGGCCAAGCCTGGCGCGATGCCATTGCCGCCCAGTTGCGCGAT
Organism: Steroidobacter agaridevorans; assembly: GCF_009932555.1. Taxonomy (GTDB): domain Bacteria; phylum Pseudomonadota; class Gammaproteobacteria; order Steroidobacterales; family Steroidobacteraceae; genus Steroidobacter; species Steroidobacter agaridevorans. The sequence goes on along the minus strand of NZ_BLJO01000002.1, from coordinate 195,644 downwards.
GCCCAGGTCGATCTGTGGCAGCCGGGATTTACTCAGCCTGCGGATTACGGTGTCGGCTGGGCGCCGCAGGCGCGCTTCTTCATCGATCAGCCGCGGCTGCGGGCGTTTCTGCCGACGGGCGCCGGGGTCGAGCACGTGTTGAACAATCCGAGCTTGCCGCCCGATCTGCCCATCGTCCGCGTCGAAGACGCCGGCATGGGCGAACAGATGATCGACTACTGCCGCTTCGAAGTGCTGCGATGGATGCAACGTCGTGACGAGTACGCCACCCAGCAAGCGGCGGGTGTTTGGAAACAGTTGCCCGAGTCGTCTCGCGAGGACTGGCCGATCGGCATCTTTGGCCTGGGCGTGCTCGGACGCCAGGTGGCGAGCGCGTTCGCCGCCGAGGGCTTTCCGGTCAATGCGTTCTCGCGCTCGAACACCGCGAGCGCACCGAACGTGCGATTGTTTACCGAAGCGAACGGCCCGGATCAGTTCGATGCGTTCATGCGCGCCACGCGCGTGCTCATCATTCTTGCGCCGCTGACGCCCGCGACTCAGGACAAATTCGATCGCAAGACACTGCAGCGGTTGCCGCCAGGCAGCTATGTCATCAACGTGGCTCGCGGCGGGTTGATCGTCGATGAAGGGTTGCTCGAGCTGCTCGACGATGGGCATCTGAACGGCGCCGCATTGGATGTGTTCCGGCAAGAGCCACTGCCGCCACAGCATCGCTACTGGACGCATCCCAAAGTGCACATGACGCCGCACACGGCGGCTGTCACGCCCATGGGCCCGGCCGCGAAGCAGATCGCCGAGAAAATCAGGCAACTTGCGGCGAATCAAACCGTCACCGGCATCGTCGATCGCACTCGCGGCTATTGAGCCCAGCGATTGGCGGGCGATACGCGGCCCTCGCCGCCTCCTCACGTCCTGTCATTAGGGAACTCGCGCGGCTCCCATCGCGTCCTGACGGTACGCTGCGGAGGGATGCTGTCATGACCCAACTTCGACGAGACGCCGCCTACATTCGAACCCAGTCGCACACGAGCGGCCGCGCCGCCGT
>NZ_BLJO01000002.1:21378-194575 GCF_009932555.1 Steroidobacter agaridevorans | reverse complement strand
GGACTTGAGCGCGTTCGATGAGCAAGTGTGCGACGTGCTTGCGTCGGCGCATACCGTCACCTCGGCCGCGAAAACGTTGGCGAAAGCCACCCCGCCCACCGCCGGCCGGGACGCGAGCGACAAGGCCAGCGACCTGGAATCCCGCGTGGCCGCCTCGATGCTTCGACTGCTGCAGGCCGAACGAATCGAGCTGTCGCCCGATAGCTGATTCGCCATCAATCGACGCGGAAAGAATGCTCGGCCGCAGCGATGCAGCCGAGCATCGAAGTCATACGAATCGGAAAACAGCGGGCGATCAGATTTCGCCGTCGCGATCCTGCTGCTCGTCTTGATCTTGGTGGTTGGCGGCCGTCATGCGATCGGGATTCGGGCGCGGCGGCACGACCGGCGCGGTGTTCTCCGGCTTGAACTTATGGTAGCCCGCAACACCCAGCGGCGTAATCAACGCATGCGTATTGCCGTAGCTCACGCAACCGCTCAGCGCGGCAGCGATAGAAACAACACTAACGAGACTCAACAATCGTACTTTCATCACGCGACACCTCACGGGTGGCCTGACTACCAGTACAACGCATCAACACGGCCCGAGGATGACGCATAACGGCGTTTTAATGCTGAATTGCGGCTGAATTGTGGGCGACCGAACCACATCCCACGTCGCCATCGAGCCACAGACTGGCGAAAGTTCCCGCTAGCGCCCGGCGCGATCCACATTTAATCGTTCCACCTTTACACAATGGAACTTATTGCGCTCGGCGCTGTAATCCCAGCGCTCCACGAGACAAATATGCGCATCTTCGCGCTTGATGAGATTCACCGAATTGGGATGACGACGGCGCACTCGGGTCGACACGGCCGTGCCTGCCTGCACGACCCAACAACGTCGTTGCAAATCATCGTAGTGCTCATGCAGTGGCGCGATATACGGCAAGTGAATGTGCCCGCCCATGATGACATCCGCGCCGGCACGCGACCACGCTTGAATGGCCTCCGCATGTCCGTGCAGTCGGTTGTGAACTTCGGTGTCACGAAGGACGTGCACGGGCTGATGCGTGACCACGATTCGAATCTGCCGCACGCTCGCGCTCGCCAGCCGTTTCGAAACTCGCCGTATCTGCTCGGGCGAGACCTCGCCGTCTTTGTGACGCGAGGGGCGCGTCGTGTTCACGCTGATCACCAGGAAATCCTCGCTGTGCCACTCCGGCTCCAGGTCAGCACCGAACGCGCGCTGGAAGCCCGCGTACGGAGCAAACATTCGCGCGGCGAGGTTGAACAACGGAATGTCGTGATTGCCTGGGATGGCAATCACGGCCGGCGGTGAGATGCGAGCAACGAACTCACGCGCCGACGTGAACTGCGCGCGCCTCGCCCGCTGTGTGATATCGCCGGAGAGCACGACCGCCGCAGGCTTGATCTCGTGCGCCAGATGGAGCAGCGCCTCTACGACCGGAGGCTGCTCAGTACCAAAATGCGGGTCGGAGATCTGCAGCAGTACCGTCATTGCGCGGTCGCGGGCGTCAACAGCGACAAGGGATGCTCCGCCACATGAAACGTCAAGGGCTGCTTGCACCACAGGATCTCGCCATCCACCGCGACTTTGATGCCTCGCTTCTTCGCGCCGCTCAACAGGCGCACGGTCATGCTACGAAACGGAAAGTTACGAATGCGCTCATCTTCGCCCAGCTGCCCCAACATGCCCCGTACACCCAACCAGAGCAGTTCGAGCGTGCCGACCGGTTCGACGATCACAGCCGCCAGACGCTGACGCTTCACGTCCTCGGCTTCTTCGATCCCCACCTGCTCGAGCTGCAGGGCGTTGTTGCCCACGAAAATGCTCGGCGTGAACAGCGTCTCGCTGCCCTGCTCGTGCTCGACCTCGACCAGCAACTGGCGATGCTCGCGTAACAGGGTCTTGAGGCCCGCCCACATGGCGACCGAACGGCGGCGGCCGTACTGACGTTTGTATTCTTCCCGATCCTGCAGCAGCTCCGGATACAGGCCGAGGCTTGCGTTCACCAGGAACGCACGATCGTTGACCATGCCCACCTGCACCGGCTTGAGCCTCGCGGTGAGCAGCGCATTGGTCGCCTCCGTGGCATCGAGCGGGATGCCGTGCGCCCGACTGGAATAATTGAACGTGCCTTGGGGAATGATGCCGAGCGGCCTGCGTGTGGGCAGCACCGCCTGCACGACGGCATTGATGGTGCCATCGCCGCCGGCCACGACGATCGCGCCGTCACTGCGAACGGCCGCATCCGCGGCTTTCTTGGCCACGCTCGACAGCTCGCCGGGATTGTCGATCAGCAGGAACTCATGCGGGCGGTGCGCCGCCGAGAGGACGGCTTCGATCTGCTGCCGGGCCTCACGTGCGTCCTTCGAGCCCGAGCCCGCATTGCTCACGATGAGGAACGGCGCGTCGGGGGCGAGAGCGTGGGCGGCGGCCATGACCAGTGGTGCACCTGTTGCGGGGGATCGCCGGTTCAATGCGCGATCCCGGGCCGAAGTTCACGGGATTGCACTTTCTACGAGCGCAATGTCGGCTGCGCGCATGCTTCCGCGTCTTCATCGAACAGTACAGAATCGATGCAGCATGAAACGCTCCGTGGACAAGCCGCTCGAAAAATACCGGCAGAAGCGCTCCTTCACCCAGACGCCGGAGCCGGCGCCCGCCGTGCCCGCAGGCCGTCAGGGCCCGCTGCTGTTCATCGTGCAAAAGCATGCCGCCCGGCGGCTGCACTATGACTTTCGGCTGGAGCTCGATGGCGTGCTCAAATCCTGGGCGGTTCCCAAAGGCCCCTCGTTGCAGCCGGGGGAAAAGCGCCTGGCCGTCGAAGTCGAGGATCATCCGTTCGACTACGCCTCCTTCGAAGGCGTGATTCCAGAGAAGAATTACGGGGCTGGCAACGTGATCGTCTGGGACTGCGGCGTGTACTCGCCCGATGAGGGCAGCGAGTATTCGTTCGACGATCGCGCCGAAGCCGAGGAACGGCTGCGCCGCGAATACAAGCAAGGCAAGCTGAGCTTCTTCCTGCGCGGGATCAAACTCAAAGGCTCGTTCGCGCTGGTTCGCACCAGCACCGACAAGCAATGGCTGCTGATCAAGCACAAGGATCGCTTCATCGGCGGCGACGACCTGCTCGCCCACAACACCTCGGTGCTGACGGGCGACACCCTGGATGACGTGGCCGAGAGCACGAATCGCGAGCGCCTCGCCGCGATGGAACTGGCGCCCTCCGGCCCGTTCGAAAAGATGCCCAACGAGATCGAGCCCATGCTCGCCGAGCCCGGGCAGAATCTCGAATCGGACGAGCGCTGGAGCTTCGAGCCCAAGCTCGATGGCTATCGCATCATCGCGTTCATCGATGGGGACTCGGTCTATCTGCAGTCACGTCGTGGTCAAAACTACACCGCATTGTTTCCCGAGCTGGTCGCGGAACTGAAAGCTCAGTGCGTCGGCTCGATGATTCTGGATGGCGAGATCGTCGCGCTCGACGCCGAGGGCCGTCCCTCCTTCAACGCGCTTCAGAATCGCGCGCAGATGAAGGGCCCGAAAGAGCTGGCCGAGGCGCAGCGGCAAACACCTGTCATCTTCCTTTGTTTCGATCTGCTGCACTTCGCGGGCATGAATCTGCGCGGCTCGACCTACGAGCAGCGCCGGCGCTACCTCTCGCAATGTTTGCTGCCCGGTCAGCACCTGCAGCTCATCCATGCTTCCGATGATGGCGAAGAGTTGCACGAAGCCTCACTCGCCGCGGGCTTTGAAGGCACGGTCGCCAAGCGCAAGGACAGCACCTATCAAGCCGGCCGCCGCACGCCGCATTGGTTGAAATTCAAATCGTTCACGACGCATGAGTTCGTCATCGGCGGCTTCACCGCGGGCAAAGGCCAGCGCCGCGCGCTCGGCGCGCTGCTGCTCGGCTTCTGGAACAAAGACCAGCTGCAGTACGTGGGCCACGTGGGCTCGGGCTTCAACGACGCATCGCTTGCCAGCGTGTACAAACAAGTGACCGCGCTTGCCAGCAAGACCAATCCGTTCTCCACCAAGCCGCCGTTGAATGGACCTGCGACGTGGATCGAGCCGAAGCTCGTGGCCGAGGTGAGTTTCGAAACGTGGACCGAGGAAGGCTATCTGCGCGCGCCCGTGTTTCACCGCCTGCGCGATGACGTGGCGACCGAGGCCGTGAAGGCCGGGCCACCGAAGAAGAAAAAAACGAGCGCCAAGGCGACGCCGAAGAATGAGATCCAGGCGGTGCTCGAGCAGCTCCAGAGCCCATCCAATCGGCTCGATCTCACGGTGAGTCACGGCAGCGGCGCCGCGAAGATCCGTCTCACGAATCTCGATCGCGAATATTGGCCGGCGGATCCCGAATCGAAGTCGCCCGCCATCACCAAGCGTGAGTACCTGCGTTATCTGGCGGGTATCTCGCCCTATATGCTGCCGCATTTGCGCGACCGTCCGCTCACCATGATCCGCATGCCCGAAGGCATCGGCGGCGAGCGATTTTTTCAGAAACATTGGGAACAGGAGCGTCCGGAGTTCGTCGAGGTGGTGACAACGTTTTCAGAGCATGTCGGCGGCGCGCACGACTACGTGCTCGCTCACAACCTGCCCACCTTGCTGTGGCTGGGGCAGCTTGGGACGTTGGAATTCCATGTCTGGCACTCGCGCGCCAAGGTCGCCAAGGACTGCGTGAGCCAGAGCGTTGACTACTCGAGCTCGCTCGACGCGATGGAATCTTCGGTGCTGAACTATCCCGACTACCTGGTCTTCGACATCGACCCGTATATCTATTCTGGCCTCGAGGCCAAGGGCGCGGAACCCGAATACAACAAGAAAGGTTTTGCGATGGGCAAGCGCGTGGCGTTCTGGATCAATGACCTGCTCAAGGAAATGCAGCTGCGCGCCGTGGTGAAGACCTCCGGCAAGACCGGTCTGCACGTGTTCGTGCCCATCGAGCGCACCGTCACTTTCGATGGCGCCCGCGAGATCTGTGAAATGGTCGGCCGTCACATCCTGAAACAGCATCCCCGCGATGTGACCATGGAATGGGCCACGCAAAAGCGCACCGGCAAAATTTTCATCGACTACAACATGAACGTGCGTGGTAAGACTCTCAACGTGGCGTATTCGCCCCGGGGGGTACCGGGGGCGCCGGTGTCGATGCCGCTCACCTGGGATGAACTGGAAGCCGCCGAGCCGGGCCACTTCACTTTGCGAAATGTGCTCTCGCGCTTGGAAAAAACCGGGGACCGGTGGCATGATGTTCTCTCGGCGAAACAGAGCCTTGCGAAAGCCTTCAGAAGTAAAGCCCGAAAGTGAGACTCGACTGAAGGTAAAGCCAGTCGAAAAGGTACCCCTCATGGCCATGCGCTCCATCGGTTCATTGACGATTTCCTTCGGTCTGGTTGCGATTCCAGTCAAGCTGTACACCGCGACCCAGACCGCGAATTCCATTTCCTTCAACCTGTTACACAAGGGTTGTGGCTCACGGCTGAAACAGCAGTACGTGTGCTTGAAGGACGGTCAGACGGTCGAACGCGACGACATGATCAAGGGGTACGAGTTCTCCAAGGATCAGTACGTCCAGTTCAGCAACGAAGAAATCAAAGCGATGGAAGAAATCGGCACCCATTCCATCGACATCGCCGAGTTCGTGCCGATCGAGTCCATCGATCCGGTGTATTTCGACAAGACGTACTATCTGGCGCCCGACAAGGGCGGCAACAAACCCTACGGCTTGTTGAACGAAGCCCTGAAGGACACTAAACGTTGTGCCATCGGCCGTTGGGCCGCGCGTGGCAAGTCTTATCTCGTGGCGCTGCGCCCCGTCGGCGATGTGCTCACGATGCAACAGTTGCACTTCGCGACCGAAGTGCGCGCGGCGACCGAGGTCGACGTGACAAAGCCAGACGTGAAAGCCCCGGAGCTGAAGCTCGCCAAGCAATTGATCGAGCAGCAAACCACCGCAGCGTTCGATCCCACCGCGTACGTCGACGACGTGCGCTCCCGCATCGAGGCGGCCATTCAGAAGAAGGTCGAAGGCCAGGAGATTTCCGTGGCCGAAGGCCCGGTCGAGACAGGCGGCAAGGTCATCGATCTGATGGAAGCCCTGCGCGCGAGTCTCACCAAGACCGAAACCGCGAAGGCGAATGTCGCCAAGCTCGGACCACGGAAGGCGCCGAAGAGAGTCGAACAGGCGGAGAAGCCTGCGCGTAAGGCGAGCAAACGCTGAGGGCTGAGGTGGCCGCGGCGGCCGGTCGTCCCTGAGGCGATCCTGCCGTATCCACCGCCTTGGCGGGCTTACCCGAGTGCAGACGTTCAGTGTTCAAGATGTAGAACGGGTGCTGCGCCTGTCTCGCAGCACCATCCGTGGGCTGATCAAAACCGGCTTCGTGCAACCCGCGCGCGGCCCCAAGCGCCAGCTGCTCTTTTCCTTTCAGGATCTCATCGTGCTACGCGCCGCGCGCGCGTTGCTCGAAGCGAAGATCTCCCGTCGTCGCATCAATCGCTCCCTCGAAGATCTGCGTCGTCACCTGCCCGAGCAGATGCCGCTGTCGGGCCTCAGCATCAGCGCGGTGGGCGATCGCGTCGTGGTTCGCGACGGCAAGAATCATTTTCAGGTCGACGATGGCCAGTACGTGCTCGGCCTGGATGTGAGCGTCGAGAATGGCGTCATCCGCGTCGTGGAACACAAAGAGGCTGTCGCCGAATCGGCGCCGGCTGAAACGGCCGATGATTGGTTCGATAAGGCCCTGGCGCTCGAAGACACCGACCTGAAGGCCGCTCAGGCCGCCTACGAGCGCGCCGTGGAGCTCGAGCCCGATTACGTCGGCGCCTGGATCAACCTGGGCCGCCTGCTCCACTCGCGTCACGATGAGAAGAAGGCGGAGATCGTGTATCGCCGCGGCCTGCAGGAATGCGGCGCGAATCCAGTGCTGATGTTCAATCTCGGCGTCGTGCTGGAAGACCTCGGCAAGATCGACGATGCGATCGAAGCGTATCAAGCCGCGCTCAGCGAAGATCCGAACATGGCCGACGGCCATTTCAATCTGGCGCGGTTGTATGAAGCGCAAGGCAAGGAACAGCACGCGATCCGTCACCTCGGCCAATACCGACGCCTGGTAAGCACGTCCGACAGTCGTTGACGGACGCGCTCCGCCCGCACGGCTCGGTATAATCGAGCGCGTGGTCAAGTTCGATAACCCGATTGACTCCCTGCTCGCCGGCGAGGCCGCTGCCTCGCTTGGGATCTCTGGCCGCAAGCTCAAAAACGCTCGACGCGCTCCGCCAGTACGATGCGGATGTCGCCGCGCTCACCCGCCAACCCGATGCGTCCGCGCGCAAGTGCCTCGTCATGGAAGCGGCCGAGGCGTATTGGGGCTACGTCGTCCAACGCGAGCAATTCGGCCTGATGGATTCGGAGTACATCGCGACCGAATACGCTATTCCCGAGGACGTGAAGCTCGCGATGGGCCCAAAGCGCAAGGCGTAACCTGAACCCTTCGATCATGTGCGCTGTCGAGCGTCCTCGGCCGCAAGACGCCGACGGCGCGCCTTTTCTGCATCGGACGGCTCTTGCTCGGACGAGGCTGACTTCACGGCGCCCTCCGGTTGATAGCGGCTGACGATGACGCCGGTGGATGAGGCTTGCGTCTCTACGAGCTTGAGCGCGCGCGGGGGCGCTCCTGCCTCGAACAGGCGCTTACCGCTGCCAAGAACGATCGGATAGGTTCGAATCACATATTCATCGATCAGATCGGCCGCGATCAGCGACTGCAGAAAACTGCTGCTGCCATAGACCTGGATGTCGGGCCCGGTTTCAGACTTCAGCCGGCGCGCCGCCTCAACCGCATCGCCCGGCAGCACCTGCGTGTTGACCCAATCGAATTCGTGCGTGCCTCGCGTCGCCACGTATTTGATCGCTCGATTGAAGGCGTTCGTGATCGGGTTGTCCCCGGCATGCGGCCAATACGCGGCTAGCATTTCATAGGTGCGGCGGCCCAAGAGCAGATCGAAGCGGCCGGACACCGCATCAACCAATCCTTTGCCCAAGGCTTCGTTCATATAAGGAGCGATCCAGCCGCCGAGCTCGAAGCCACCCCTGGGATCCTCCTGCGACGCGCCGGGCGACTGCATGACACCATCGAGCGAAACATGGTTGATCGAGATCAGCTTGCGCATGGCCGTTTCCTCTTGTAGCTCGTTTGGGTATCCAGAGGACGAACCCCGCCGCCGCGCCCCGACATTCCGCCAACTACAAATTCTGCGCCATTCCGCTGAGGCACTCCTTCGCTGACAAGGGCTCAAATGAAGGTGTCGTTGTCACCCAGCTTGCCCACGCACCCGTCCCTTGCAACGTGGCATACGGTCCTGTGCCGGAGACGATCTTCCAGTGACCGATTTCGCCCACCAGCACCGTTCCCGGGACGGCTGGCGGTGCCGGACACCAGGTGGGGGCGACCTTCGACCCCGCCACGTGAGTGCCATTGATTTCGATAGTGATGTACTCGCCGCCGGATGTGCTCAACAACCGTGTGATGTGAACCGCAGCGCCTAAGAATTGGGGCGTATCGATGAACGTGCCCTGCTCATTGATCGCTCCCGTCGCAGTGAACGTGCCAGAAGCAATCCTGTTCGCATCGAATATCGTCACAACATCCATCCACACCGCGACTGGCGGACCGGCTGTGACAGGCAAAGCTGCGAGCAGCAGAATTGCTGCGATTGGACGTTTCATGAGGCTCCCCCTGACTCTTCTTATACGAGGTCATCACGCGCTCGCCCCATAGAAAAGTCAATGGCCGAGCGGGAGCGCGATGCCGCAAAAGGCTCGCTCTCATGTCCTCAACTGCGGCAGCACTTTCGCGAAGGCCTCCAGAAAGCCTCGTTGATTCAAGTCGACCTGATGCAAGTACACATGGTCGACGCCGAGTTGAGCGTACTCGTGCAACCACGCCGCGTGCTGCGACAGATCGGAAGAGATCAGTACGCTCTGCCGCATGTCCTCCGGCCGCACGAAGCGCGTGGCTGTTTCGTAATCCTCGGGTGATCGCAGCTCCCAGCCGATATCGCCGCCAAGCGTGACGAAACGCCAGTGATCGAACGCGCCCTGCAACGCCTCCGATTCGGTCGGCGCCCAGTTCAGCGCGACTTGCAGGTGAATCGGCTTGCCTTCGCCGCCCCCGCGTCGGAAGGCGTCGATGACTTTCTTCACCTGGGCCGGCTTGCCAGCCACCGTGAGCAAGCCATCGCTCCAGCCGCCAACAAACTCCGCCGTGGCCTCGGTCACTGCCGCGCCGAGCATGAGCGGCGCCCTCTTCGGCCGGGAAAATAGCTCACCATCGACGACCGTCACGGACCCTCGATGCGTCACCCGCTCGCCCTTCAGCAACGCCCGGATGATCTGCGCGCATTCGCTCATCTTCTCGTTGCGCTCGGGCTTCGTCGGCCAGGCCAGTCCCGTGACATCCTCATTCACGCGCTCGCCACTGCCGAGTGCAAGCCAGAACCGGTCAGGAAACATTTCCGCAAGCGTCGCTGCCGCCTGCGCGACGACAGCGGGGTGATATCGATAGCCCGCCGCACAAATCACTCCCACTGGAAACTTCGTGCGCGCCATGGCGGCGCCGAGCCACGACCAGGAATACCCAGAATGTCCCTGCGATCGACTCCAGGGCTTGAAATGATCCGAGGACATCGCGCAATCGAAGCCTGCCTGCTCGGCTGCGATCGTGTAGTCGAGCAGCTTCGATGGCGCGAACTGCTCATGAGAAGCATGGAATCCAATGCGCATCTGGAATCTCTTCAGTGTCCTGTGGGCGGCCCCGGGGGCTGTCGGCGCAGCGCGTAGTTCAGGCCGCCTACACGAAACCATTTATAACCAAACGCGGTCAGCGCGATCTCATGATGACCCTGCCTGGTCGCCAGGCTGTCGTCCACTTCCAGCAGATTCACGAGCCGCTCACTGCCCTCGCCGTCCAGCGCCACCTTCACCTGTTGCGGCTGACGATTGAAGTTGTGCAAGACCACGATGCGGTTGCCGCGCCAGGAATAGCACATACCCAATACACCTTTCGCGCCCGTGCGAAGCAGGGTCCATTCGCCCCAGCCGATCTCCGGACATTCCTTGCGGACCCGGATCATCTTGATCATCCAGTTCAACAGCGAGCCCGGATCGCGTCGTTGTGCATCGACATTCACGGTCTGATACGCATAGGGCCCCTTGGAGATCACGCCATTGGCGAGCCGTTGCGCGGTCGAGAATCCGGCGTTGCGCTCGCTCGACCATTGCATAGGCGTGCGTACCGCCGCCCGCTCCTTACGCGCAAGATCGTCGCCCATGCCGATCTCATCGCCATAGCGCAGCACCGGCGATCCGGGCAACGCAAACATCAGACTGTTCGCCAACTCGATGTGCCGACGATCGCCCAGCATCGATGCGAGTCGTCGGCGAATGCCGCGATGGTACAGCTGCATGTTTGGCTCAGGACCGAAGCGCGCGAACACCTTGTCGCGCTTCGTCTTGGGCAGACGCTCGATGTCCAGCTCATCGTGGTTGCGCAGGAACACCGCCCACTGCGTCGCCTCCGGAATCTTGGCGGTGTCTTTGAGCGCCTGCTCCAGCGGCGCGGTGTCCCCCGTCGCGAGCGCAAAGAAGAAATGTTGGTTGACCCAGAAGTTGAACATCATGTTCAAGCCATCGCGGCCGTCGCCGAAATATCGCTGCGTCTCCTCGGGTGTGACATTGGCCTCCCCCAGCAGCGCCGCATCGCCGGCACGCCATTGCAGGAACTGGCGAATCTCGGCGAGATAGTCGAAACGCAGCTTCTCGCCCTTCAGTCGCGACTCGAGAATGAACGGCACGGCGTCGACCCGGAAGCCATCCACGCCGAGTTGCAGCCAATAACCGATGATGCGCCGGATCTCCGCGCGCACATGCGGGTTGTCCATGTTGAGATCGGGCTGAAACTCGTAGAAGCGATGGTGGTAATACAGCTTGGCCACCGGATCGCGGGTCCACACCGCCTTCTGCACGCCGGGGAACACCATGCCCTTGTTCCAACCCGCCGGCCGCTTCTTCGACCAGATGTACCAGTCCCGATATTGCGAATCCGGATCGCTGCGCGCCGCCTTGAACCAGGGGTGCTCGTTCGAGGTGTGGTTGACGACCAGATCCAGGATCACGCGCATGCCGCGCTTGCGTGCATGGTTCATGAACTCGACGAAGTCGCCGCTCGAGCCGTAGCGATGATCGACGCCGTAGTAATCGCTGATGTCATAGCCGTTGTCCCGATTCGGCGAAGGCTGGAACGGGGCGAGCCAGATCACATCGATGCCGAGCGAGTTGAGATAGTCGAGCCGGTTGATCAGGCCCGGCAGATCGCCGACGCCGTCGCCGTTGGCGTCCATGAACGTGTCGAGATCCAGGCTGTAGACGACCGAGTTCTTGTACCAGAGATCTTCGATCATCGGCTCACCCGGGGAAGGCTAGTGTGGTCGCGATGGCATTGGCCGCCTGGCTGGTATCTCGCCGCGTGAACTGCACAACCACCGGATGATCGGCGACGATCAACGCGGCGTACGGCGTATCGAGCGGCAGCGCCTGCGGATCGATCAGGTCATTGAACCGAACGTGCCGCACGCGCTGCGCGGCCACTTTCAATGGATAGGGACCGACCGGCTCGTGCTCCTCGTAATAGATGGTGAGCTGCAGATGCGCATCGAAATGCCCGGCGTTGAGCACACACAACTCATCGCGGCTCGTGTCCCGAGGCTCGGCGCCCGAGCTGAGCAACGGCATGTGGCCGCCTGGGATCGCCCATACTTTGGCACCGATGGTCTTCAGCACACTCACTCCTCCTCGCCCAGGAGTCGCGCCATGGGCGCGGTCAGGAACACACCCTGCGGATCGAACTGGCGTCGCAGCTTCATGAATTCATTCCAACGCGGATACAGGGCCGCAAGTGCCGCCCCCTGCAACGAATGTTTCTTGCCCCAATGCGGACGGCCGTCATGGGCGCGCAGGATGGGCTCGATGTCGTCGAAATACTCCTGATACGGCAGGCTTGCGTTCTGGTGCACCGAGACCGCGACTGAATCTCGCCCGTGCACCGGGCTGAGGAAGCCCTCGTCCTTGGCAATGAGCCGATACAACACGCGCCAGCCCACATGTTTGCGGTGGCGCTCGAGAATCCGACGTCTCACCTCGCGAAAGCAGGATGGCCCTGCCTCCGCCGGCACGAAATACTCCAGCTCCTCGAACTTCAATTCGCGCTCGCGGGCGATGATCTCGTGACTGAAGCCCTCCTGCTCGTGGATGCAGCGCGCGTACGGTAGGTCTGGCACCGGCGTTTCGGGCAAATTGAGGGTCCGCAACTTGACCTCATCGCGGCGGGGATACCAGTAGAAATCGAAGTTGCGATGGGCATCGGCGAGCTCATCGAGATGCGCCAGACAATCGTCGGTGCGCGCACAGTACTCACGGCGTCGCAATCGATACTTGGGTTCGAGCTGCAGCCGCACGGCGGTAAAGATTCCAAGCAGCCCCATCGACACGCGCGCGGCCTCGATCAGATCCGGTTGCTTCTCGATCGACCACTCGACGATCTCGCCCGCGCCTGTGACTGCACGCACACCGATCAAGGTCGCGGAAATGTTTTGTAGTTTGCGCCCGGAGCCATGCGTGCCTGTGCTGATGACGCCCGCGATGGTCTGCGTATCCACATCGCCCAGGTTCTGCATGCTCATGCCGATGTCATGCAGGATCGGCCCGAGGTCATGCAGCACCGTGCCGGCGCCCACGGTGGCCTGGCTGCGAACGGCATCGTAGTCAATCAGCCCACGGTGATCGCGCATCGACATCAATATGTCGGGCGTCTCGACCAGCGGCGAGGAAGAATGCCCCGAGCCCGCCACTCGGATGTTTCTCGAGCGGGCCGCGGCGTCTCTGACATACACGCAGACGGCCTCGTCGTTCGCGGGCCAGACCTGCGAGCGCGGCACGAAGCGCAGGCTCCCCGACCAGTTGCTGAACTCATCCGTAGAATGTGTGCGCAATATCTTCACGTGCGGCGGAAAGCCGAATGGCATCACGCACATACAACGGCAAGTGCGCCGCGTAGGTTCCTGGCCGACGTGATAAGTCACTACCTCGTCGGACGAGGGAAACAAATCTTTCTCGGAACCTTCACACGGTCCCAGGCGTCACACGCTTCGGATGCAGCTAAGATATCGGTGGAATGAACCAGAGCAACAGTGCTCTAACACCAGGAATCGAAATCCGATGCTCATCCATCGCCGGTCCATCTCTCGAGGGTCATCCTAAGAATGTAGGGTCATCCTCAAGTTCGATAAGAGATGACGGCACGAAGCCCCGCCTTTTGCGGGGCTTCGACTTTTATGGGGTCGGCCTTTCCAATCTCAGGGCGAAGGCGTTTCGACTTCGTACTCGAACGGATCGGTCTGCAGCGGCTTGGTGGGCAGCGGCTTCTTCGGCAAGGGCTGATCGCGCTCGGCCGACATCCACAGCATCGACGCCATGATCACCGCAGCCTGCTTCAGATCTTCCATGCGCAGATGATCGTAGCTGTCGATGCTGGTGTGATGGATGCGGCTGCCGTAATCGAGCGGGTCCTGTACGAACTGAAAGCCCGGGATGCCGACGGCCGACATGGGCACATGATCGGTGCCGTACGTCGGCGCCGCGACCACCGAATCCGCGCCCATGCTTGCGAACGGCGCAATCCAGGCTTTCAGGATCGGCGTGGCCGCGACGTTGCCTTCGGCATAGATGCCACGGATCTTTCCCGAACCGTTGTCGAGATTGAAATAGGCGGCGAGCTTGTCGTAGTCCGGACCGGGCGTGACGGGCCAACGCAGATTCCACGTGGCGTACACAGGCAGCGCCGCGCGTGCGGGATCTTCAACCGGCGGGCGCGACACCAGATGCCGCTGCGTGTAATCGAACGAGCCATAGAGCCCCTGCTCCTCGCCATTCCACAGCGCAAAGCGAATGGTCCGCTTCGGCTTGAGGCCGAGCTTGGTCAGGATGCGCGCCGCTTCCATCACTACGGCGCTGCCAGCGGCGTTGTCCTGCGCGCCATCGGATGCAACCCAGCTGTCGAGGTGGGCGCCAGCCATCACGTAGCCCGCCTTGCCATCGCGACCTGGCAGATCGGCGAACACGTTATATGCATTCGGATCTTCGTCGTGATAACGCACGTCGCTGATCAGCTCGAGCGTCGGGCTCGCGTCGGTCTTCGCAAGACGCGCGAGTTGTCGATAGTGTTCAGCCGCAAGTTCAAAGCCCGGCAATTTCGGCGATTGATCGCGACGGTGCTGATAGCCCTCACCGTGCAGCAGACCGCCTTCGCGATAGGACTTGCGCACCCACGCGAGCGCGCCTTCGGCGGCGAGGAATTGATCGCGCTTGGCTTCGAAGCGGTTGCGCTCCAGGCGCTTCTCCAACTCCTCTTCCATGGAGACGAGCGGCTGCCGGTATGCATCGAGCTTGCCGATATCCTCTCGATTCAATCGCACGAACGGCGCGACGGCAGGCTCGGCGCCGCTATCGGGCTGCGTGACCAGCACGATCTGACCTTTCAATTTGCCGCGCCACTTTTCGAAGTCGGCGACCTTACTCATCGGCGCGACGATGATGGATGCGGTGATCGCGCCGTTGGTCGGCGGCGTCCAGGCGACGGGAATCGCGCTATAGGTCGCGACGCGTGGCTTCAGCAGTCGGACGCTGGATTTTTCGATGGACCAGCCGCGGCCGAATTCGAAGCCTTCGGTGCGCACGTTCTTCAGACCCCAGTCGCGAAACTGCTGCTGGGTCCAGCGCTCGGCCTCACGCATTTGTGGCGAGTTCGTGAGCCGACCGCCAATGCGATCGGTGAGATACGCCGCGGTCAGCGGCAAGGCACTGCGATTGAAACCTTCATCGACGATCCGGTTGATGGTCGTCAGATCCGCTTGATCCGCCGCTTGCGCCACCCCCGCGCCAAGCACCCATACCAGCGACGCCATCCCGGCCCGCCACGCTTTTGCTACCATGCCTCGCTCCGTTGTTGGAATTGGTCACGATGCAGAGTGTAGCGTTCACATGCCGCCAGCGGGTGCTAATCCTCCTGCACGCGCGCGACTTCGATGATTTTGCTCTCGTTACTGTGCCCGTGACCCAGCGCGCATAACTTCGCGTAGGCGGCGTGCGCCACCGTGCCGAACGGCGTGCCGATCTTTAGCTTGCGGGCGAGGCGCAGCGCGTAGTCGACGTCCTTCAATCGCAGCTGGGGCGTAAACAAAACATTCTGATCGTGATCATCCGCGACGATGCGACGAGCAGTGCGCACGACTTGTGGACTTGCCGCCTGTCCGGTCGCAAGCGTCTCCGCGACGGCGTGGAGATTCAATCCAGCGCGCTCGGCCAGCGCCATGCCTTCTGCAATCGAAGCAATCTGGATGGCGCCCTGCAAGTTGATCATCAGCTTGTAGACGGTGCCCGCGCCGACGGCGCCGAAATGAATCGTTTGTTTGGAGAGGACATCGAGGATGGGCTGCGCGCGAGCCAGATCTTCGGGCGCGGCGCCGGCCAGCAATGTGAGCTCGCCGGCCGCGGCCATGTCCGGCAGCCCTGTGACCGGACAATCGATGTAACTTAGCGAGCGTCGCCGCGCTTCCCCTGCGAGATCGAGCACCCAGTCGTGCGACAAGGTCGAGCATTCGATCAGCAAGGTTCCCGCAGACGGCGTGCCGCCAAACACGCCTGCTGCGCCGAGCCACACTTCGCGCGACGCGGCGTCATCGGAGACCATCGAGAAGATCAGCTCCGCGCCCTGCGCAGCTTCTTTCGGTGATGGGCAGAGAGTCGCGCCCCGCTCCACCAACGACGTCGCTCGCGAGGCCGTGCGATTGTACACACGCAGTCGATGCCCGGCGGCGAGCAGCCGCTGCGCCATCCCCAAGCCCATCCGACCCAAGCCGATGAAAGTGACATTCGCCATGTCATCGGCCCGAGGCAAGCAAACCGAGCTCGGCGAGACCTCGCTGCAGATCCGCAATCGAGCTCCACGAGAGGATTCTGGAATTGCCGCGCTCATCGGGCGGATTGCGCTCCAGCTGATCCGACCAGCCGCCGCAGCCGGTCAGCGGTAACAGCGGCCGACGATGCAGCCACGCGAGACACACTTCGGAGATGGTGCCGGCGCGACCGCCGATGACGATGCATGCATCGCCGGCGAGCGCCATCATCAGATTGCGAGCATCGCCCATGCCGCTGGGAATGAGCACAGTGCACGGCCAGTCACGCAGACCGATGTCATCGGAGGGCACGATGCTCACGACCAGGCCGCCGGCGGCGAGCGCCCGCTCGGCGGCGAATCGAGTCGCGGGACTGCCGCAACCGCTGACCACAGTCACACCCCTGCGGGCCAGGAACTCGCCGGCGGCGCCGGCCAATTCATACGCAGGCGAACCGGGCTCGGCGCTGCCGAGCACGCAGACCTGCGGCGCTCTGGATTTTGTTGAAGTTGCTGTGGCGTTCATCGCGCAACAGTAACAGAGCCGTCCCCCGGTTTGTCCTTAATTCCGTGGCGCCAGTGGCTAGCGTACCGTCCTGCGAGCTTCCGGCGAAAACCACGAATTGAATCCAGGAGGCCGACGGGTGACCGCGCCATCAGCACCGCTAGGACTCGCGATTGCGATCTATTCGATCGCGACGACCGGCAGTGCCCTCGCGGCGGAAGACAACGTCATCATTCGAGATCCGACGTTCGAACAGCTTGCAAGACTTACCGTCACTTCGGTCACCGGCACCGTGCGCCCGCAATTCACCTCGCCCGCCGCCACCTATGTGCTCACCGCCGAGGAATTGAACTACGTCGGGGTCAGAAATATTCCAGAGGCCTTGCGCTATGCGCCGGGCATGCAGGTGTCGCAGTTCGATGCGGCCCGCTGGTCCATCTCCGCGCGCGGCTTCAACACGATTGCGGTGGACAAGCTGTTGGTGTTGGTCGATGGCCGGCCGGTATACACACCGCTCTGGTCCGGTGTGTATTGGGAACAGCATGCGTGGCTCAGTCAGGATCTCGATCGCATCGAAACGATCAACGGACCGGCCGGCTCCGTCTGGGGCGCCAATGCGATGAACGGCGTCGTGAACATCCTCTCGCACTCGGCACGCGACACCCAGGGCACGGCGCTCACGGTCGGCACCGGCACCGAAGAGAAAGCGTTCGGCAGTTTCAGATACGGCGGCGCCGCGGGTGAGAACGCGTGGTATCGCGCCTATGTCGATTACACCCGGCGCGACGACACGGAATTGGGAAATCGACAACCGACCGGCGATGCCTGGGACATGGGCCGCGTCGGCTTTCGCTACGATCGCGATGACGACGCTAACCGGATCTTCGTCAAGGCAGAAGCGCAGTCCGGCGATTTCGATGAGGCGGGTTTCATTCCCTCGCCGACGCCGCCTTATCAAACGCGCCCGCCGCGAGGCTACAACCGTGGCGGATTCGTGCAAGGCAGCTGGGCGCACCGGCTTCGAGAAGGCGCCGAAGTAGCGGCCGGCGCGTGGTACGAACGGCTCGAACGACGACTGCAGCCCACCGATGAGCACAGTGACACGTTCGATATCGGCGTTCGTTACGGTACTCAGCTCGGCGGCATGCACTCCATCACCGCCGGCGCACTCTATCGCTACATCAAGCACGAGACCGCCTCCACGTTCCAGCTGACGTTCACGCCGCCAAACCGGACGCTGCACCAGTGGTCGGCGTATTTGCAGGATGAAATACGAATCGACGACCGGCTCGGCGCGACCCTCGGACTGCGCGTGGAAGACAATCCGTTCACCGGCCTGGAATGGCAGCCGGACCTGCGACTGAACTGGAGCGTCACGGATCGACAATTGCTTTGGGCCGCCGTGGGCCGAGCCGTGCGCACGCCAACCTTCGCCGATGAGTCCCGCACCTTCGTGACCCGAGTCTCGCCGCCCGGCAGCTTCGGACCCGGCTCCCCGGCGGTGCTCAACCAGGTGCTGGGCGATCCCGATCTGGAATCGGAGGACTTGATCGCCTATCAACTGGGCTGGCGCGGACGCTGGCACGACAACGCGATGTTGAGCGCCTCGGTGTTTTATAACGATTACGACCGCCTGATCCTGTATGCGCCGCAGCCGCTCGATACGGTCACGCTGGCGCCCGATTTCTGGCGCATGGCGGTCGCGCCCGTCAATAGCGGCACAGCTCATGGGCATGGCGCGGAGCTCGCGGGCATGTGGCAGCCGATGCCGCGCTGGCGCCTGTTTGGCACAGCCTCGTACCTGGATCTGGATGTGCACCCCGCCGAGCTGCAGCTCGCGACAAACATCGCCGGATCGACGGCACAAGTGCAGGCGTCGCTGCGTTCCAATCTCGATCTGGGCAATGACTGGGAACTCGGCGTCGGCCTGCGCTATGTCGACGACTTGCCGGCGTTGAACGTGGACAGCTACGTCGGAGCGGAGGTGCGCGTGGCCAAAGAATTGACCGAAGGCGTGAAGCTTGCGCTCGTGGGCCAGAATCTGTGGGAGCCTCGTCACGCGGAGTTCCGCTCCGCCTCCTTTCCCATCGATCCCTATATCGAGCGTAGCGTATATCTCGCCTTGAGCTGGCGCAGGTAGGCGATGCGGTGGCTCGCGTGGCTTTTGTTTCTTCCCGCCGTGCTGCTGGCGGCGACTGCGCGCGCCGCGCCGGAATACAGCATCAAGGCCGGATATATCCTTTTGTTCACGCGCTACGTCGAGTGGCCTGCCAGCGCCTTTGCCACGCCCACGGCCCCTATTGTCGTGTGTGTATTGGGCGCCGATCCTTTCGGATCCGTGCTCGATGAGACCCTGGCCGGACAACTGAGCCAGAAGCGTCCGTTGAGCGTGCGTCGCGTGAGCGATGCGGAAGCGGCTGAAGAATGTCACGTGGCTTTCATCGGGACATCCTCGACCCAGCCGCCAGCGAGCGAGCAAACCAGTCAATGGCTCGACACGCTCGCCAACCATCCCGTGCTCACGATCACCGAGACGCCGGAGGCCCTCGAGCAGGGAGCCATGCTCAGTTTCGTGAGTGAAGTCGAAGGCGGTCAGGCTCGCATTCGTTTTGAAGCGAGCCTGCCCCCGATGCATCGCGCCGGTTTGACCGCGAGATCGCAGATGTTGAGTGCGGCTCGCAAGGTTCATCGCGAAGCCCCTGGCATCTGAGTCCCGAGGAGCCGCAATGAAACCGTTCGCCCTCAGCCACCTGCCACTGCGACGCAGGTTGTTGCTGCTCGTGGGCCTGGCGGCGGTGGTCTCCTTGCTGCTGGCCATCGCCGCCGCCGCCATTTATGACTTCAGCACGTATCGGCCGCGAACCGTCGAGCGGGCTCGCGAGCAGGCGGAGAGCTTCGCGGCGATCGTCACCGCGGCCGTGGAATTTCAGGATTCACGCACCGCGACTGAATATCTGAGCGAGCTCGGACGCGATCCAAACATCGAGGCGCTCGCGATCGTACAAGAGGACGGGACCGTGTTCGCCGAGTATCACAGGCCGGGCACGCAGCTCATGAACTTCGCCGATACCGGAGCGCGTGCGCAGCTGGTTCGCGCCGGGCGGATTCTCACCACCCACGCCATCGATGCCGCCGGTCCCGTGCATGCCGATCTATGGATGGCGACGACGTTGATGCCCTTCGCCGATCGCATTTGGGAATATGCGCCGCTGCTCGGCGTCGTGGCCTTGTCGCTGTTTGCGCTCGCGATCATGCTCTCCATCACGCTTCGCCGCGCGATCTCCGAGCCCGTGCAGGCGCTTGCCGCGACCGCGCGTGATGTGACACGACTGCGTGACTATCGACGGCGTGTTTCCAGCGAAGGCAGCGATGAGGTCGGGCAATTGGCGCGCGACTTCAACGCCATGCTCGATGCGGTCGAGGAACGCGAGCGCGCACTGAGACAGAGTGAGGAAACCGCGCGTCGACAGCTGATCGAGATCGAAGCGATCTATGCCAACGCGCAGGTCGGCCTGTGCGTGATCGACAGGGAGCTGCGCTACGTTCGTATCAACAAGCAGATGATGGAAATGAGCGGACACGCGGCCGAGGCGTTGATCGGGCGCACGCTCGAGGAGGCAACGCCCGAGCTTGCCACCGTGCTCGCGCCGATCTGCAGGCAGGTGCTCACGACCGGTGAGCCGGTCGCCAACATCGAGTACGTAAGCGCCGCGCCGCCCGGTGGAGCGCGTCGTTACTGGATCGGCAACCACCACGCGCTGCTCGATGAGGTGGGCAATATCATCGGCGTGAACGTCGCGATCCACGACATCACCGATCGCAAGCGAGCCAACGAAGAGCGCGCGGCGCTCGAGACACAACTGCGTCAGTCGCAGAAGATGGAAGCGCTCGGCACCCTGGCCGGCGGCATCGCACACGATTTCAACAACGTGCTGACCGCGATCTCGGGCAATGCCCAGCTCGCCATCGAAGATCTCACGCCGGAGCATCCGGCGACACCCTCGCTTCATGAAATCAAGCGCGCCACCGGGCGCGCCAAGGATCTGGTCCGTCGCATCCTCGCGTTCAGCCGTCCGGAACAAAACATTCAGCATCTGATCGACCTGCGCCCGGTCGTCGAAGAAGCGTTGCGCCTGTTGCGCGCGACCGTGCCGAGAATGATCGACATTCGTTTGCAAGCCGAGCCGGACCTGCCCGCGGTGATGGCCGATGCGACGCAGGTCCATCAGGTGCTGATGAACCTGGGCAAGAACGCGTGCGATGCCATGCAGAATCGCGGCGGGACGCTGACGATCCGGCTCGCAAGCGAACGCATCGAGTCGCTGCTGCACAGCCCCTCGCCCGATCTGCATCCGGGCAATTATCTGCACATTTCCGTGGAGGACACCGGCACCGGCATTCCCCCCGAGCTGATCGAGCGCGTCTTCGAGCCCTTCTTCACGACCAAAGGCCATGGCGAAGGCACGGGCCTGGGACTCTCGGTCGTGCACGGCATCGTCAGAGGTCATCGTGGCGCCATCCTGGTTCGTAGCCAACCTGGCAGCGGCACCGTGTTCGATCTTTATTTTCCCGCCGTCGAGCACCAGCCCGAGGATGCCGCGAAGACAGCCTCGCCCATCGCCACGCCCGCGGGCCGCGGCGAGCATGTGCTCTATGTCGATGACGAAGATCAGCTGGTCGATCTGGTGACGCGGATGATGGAGCGCATGGGTTACAACGTCACCGGCATGACGCGGCCCATCGAAGCCATCGAAGCCGTGCGTGCCGATCCGGCAACCTTCGATCTGGTATTGACCGATCTGGGCATGCCCGGCATGAGCGGCATGGATCTGGCCGAAGAGCTGCTGCAGATCCGCCCTGACCTGCCCATCATCATCACCTCCGGCTACGTGCGCGCCGAGGATGCGAAACGTGCGGAGCAAATCGGCGTGCGGGACGTTGTAATGAAACCCAACACCGTCGCCGAGATCGGTCAGCTGATTCGCGATCGCCTCGACGCATTGACGAAATGATCGGAGCTCGCATGGCCAGACACAGCAGCAGCAGTCGCACCTGGTTCACCCGTTTCGCCAAATCGACCGCGCGCGCCGCAGGTCACCCGGCTACCTTTTGCGCGGCGCTCGCCATCATCGTGATCTGGGCCGTGAGCGGCCCGCTCTTCGGCTTCAGCGACACCTGGCAGCTGGTCATCAACACCGGCACCACCATCATCACGTTTCTGATGGTGTTCCTGATCCAGAACACCCAGAACCGCGACTCCGAGGCCATCCAGGTCAAGTTGGATGAACTGATCCGATCCATCGATGGCGCGCACCTCGCCCTGCTCGATCTGGAAGAGCTCGAGGAGGAGGATCTGCAGCGGATCAGCAAAGGGTATCGGGAGCTCGCGCAACAGGCTCGCAAGGAATTGGACGAAGGCAAATCCGACACCGATGTGCGCGAAGTCGGTTCCACCCATCGCAAGGAATTCAGCGAGCGCCAACGGCGAAAAAAAGCGCACGCGAAGCGCGCGAAGGACTAGCTTCTGCTCATAGCTGCGACGACAGCGCCGCGGCCGCGTTCTCAATGATCTTCTCCGTCAGCGGCCGATGCAGCCAGGCCTGCAGCGTGATCTGCCGGGTGCGCTTCAAATCCTGCTCGAAGACTTCGGTCAGCGCTTGCGCAAAATCGGCGTCGTAGACATTCAAATTGGCTTCGTCGTTGAGCCGAAACGAGCGCGTGTCGATATTGGTCGAGCCGACCGACACCAGCAGTCCATCGACGATCAGGGTCTTGCAGTGGAACATCGTCGGCTGATACTCATGGATCTGCGCGCCGGCCGCCAGCAGCTCGCCCCACGATGCCCGCGAGGCCTTGCGCACGATCTCGGTATCGATGTCCTCGCCCGGCACGATGATCCGCACACGCACTCCTCTCTTCAGCGCATCGATCAGCACACGCAGCGTCAGCTCGTCGGGCACGAAGTACGAGGCGGACAGATCGATGGTCTTCGTGGCGGATGAAAAAGCGAGCAGATACATCAAGAGCATGCTGTCCGCGCCGCCCGTGGGCGAACTGGTGAACACCTGCCCAGCCGCATCGCCGGTAGCCTCGAGCGATGGGAAGTAAGCCTCACCGCGCAGGACTGCGCCGGTTGCTTTGATCCAGTTGTCCATGAACGCGGCCTGCATCTGCGCAACCGCCGGGCCTTCGATGCGATAGTGCGAATCGCGCCAATGCTCCTCGTCCTGCGCGTTGCCGTCCCATTGATCGGCGATGCCGACCCCGCCGGTGAAGCCCACCTTGCCATCGACCACGAGCAGCTTGCGGTGGGTACGATTGTTCATGCGCACCAGGTGATACCAATGCAACGGGTGATAGCGCTCGATCCGCACGCCCGCATTCGCCATCTCGTGCACCAGCACCTCATCCATCTTCTGGCTGCCCACCCAATCGATCAACACGTGCACGGGCACCTTGGCCCGCGCGCGCTCGATCAGTGCATCGGCGAACTCACGGCCGATGTCGCCCGACCAATAGATGTAGGTTTCGAAGTTGATGCTGTGGCGCGCGCCACGGATGGCTTCGAGCATCGCCGGAAAGATCTGATCGCCATTCTCGAAATTGGCGACCCGATTGCCCTTCAGAATGGGCGGACCGAGCAGCGTGCCGAGCTCATGCAGGAAACGCGGATCGCCGGTCGTGTAGCGATGCTCGACCTGGCGCTGGATGCGCCGCTCGGGTTGCACGAAGTTCAGGGCGATGACGGTGAAGGCCATGGCGAGCAGCGCCCCGATCACGCCCGCGGCAACGATTTGCCTTCGGCTCCAGCTCATGCGACAGAAACGCTGTCGCCCCGGCGCTCAGTTCCGCCGATAGCGTCCGGGCTACCGCTTCCGCGCCGGGCTGTCCCGGTTCTTGGCGACGATGGCGCCGAGAATCAGCAGGAACGCGACCAGCCGCACCATATAAATGACGGCGCTGCCCTCGCTGGGCTTGTCGATCGCCAGGAACGCCATGCGGTTGATGCCCTCGATGGCAAACGCGGCGGCGAATGCCAGGAACAGCTTGTCGCGAGTCTGGCGGTAGAACCGCCAGAAGAAGCCGGCGGCGGTCAACGACGCCGTCACGATCACTCCCAGTAAGAAGCCCTCGACCATGACTCACTCGCTCTCGAAGACCAGCCCGTACACGAGCAACAACATCGCCGCGGCGGCTGTGCTCAGCCGCCACATATAAAGACTCTGGTCGGCCCCCAGCAGGACCAGGTCGACGAACAACAATACGTTCGATACCGTCAGGCCGGCGAAGCACAGTCCAGCCCACAACAACAGACGGCTGCGCGAGCGTGCAAAGCCTCGCAACAGCAGAACGGCGCTCGTGAGAGTCACGAGGGCGCCCAGCAGGTAGACGAGCTTTGCCAGCATGGTGTTAGTCCTTGTCCTTGAGCCGGAACGCTCGCGCGAAGTCGCGCACGGAGCCCGAAGCGTTGGAATGGATGAACCGGGTCAGTTGCACCAGCTGCGTGCGATAGGACTGCGCCACCTTCTCGAGCAGCGCGCTCTGCTCCGGCGAGCGTGGGACATATTGATACGTGGCGGGCGCCTGTTCGACGCGCACGATCAGCGAGCGTCGCGTGAGATCTTCGAGAATCGAGCTCGCCTGCTTCTCGCTGACATAGATGCGCGCGGCCAGCTGCACCACTGTCCACACAGTAGTGGGTGACTGAAAGAGCAACAGCAGAGCCTCCAGGTGAGGCACCGTGTCGATGCTGTCGAGCAGAAATTGCTCGACCGCTGGATCAATCGCTCCCGCCGTCATCTCCCGTCCGTTCGACCTTTATTGCTCTTGCTCGTTATAATCATCATCGCTGAACCGTGTGAAACGACTGCCTACGATGAAAGTTCCCGCTGTCAGGAAGTTTCTTTCATCGCCAGGAGTAACGGAAGTGTAAGGGTTGCACGTGTTGCGTCGAATGGATAGCTTCCCTCCCGCCTCCCGTAGCAACAACAACAGACGCTCGGTCAGCCTGCGCCGCCCCCATTCGGAGCTTTAATGCAAACCCCAGCGAGAGTCCGTCGTCGCATCGCCAAAGCGCCTGTGAAAAAAATACCTGCTGGGAAGGCGCTCGCCAAGCCCGTCCGCAAAAATGGCGCCTCCAAAGCGCCCATGCCGTTCGATTTGAAGAACCTGCTGCTCACGCTGCAGGCGGTGCGCGATGGCAACTTCTCGGTGCGCATTGCGGGCGACCACGAAGGCATCGAAGGCAAGATTGCCGAGACGCTGAATGACATCATCGCCGCGAATCAGCGCCTGTCCGAAGAGATGTCCCGGGCCGGTCAGCTGGTCGGCAAGGAAGGCCAGACGCGGCACCGCGTTGGCATCGATCGCCGCTCCGGCGCCTGGGGCGATATGGAAGGCTCGATCAATACACTGATCGACGACCTGCTCTGGCCGATTACCGAAGTCACTCGCACCATCACCGCGGTCGCCAAGGGCGATCTGTCGCAGACCGTGCGACTGGAAGTCGACGGCCGGCCGTTGAAAGGTGAATTCCTACGCTCGGCGACTATTGTTAACACGATGATCGAGCAGATGGGGCTGTTCACGTCCGAAGTGACGCGCGTGGCCCGCGAGGTCGGCACCGAAGGCAAGCTCGGCGGCCAGGCCTCGGTGCCCGGCGCCGCCGGCACCTGGAAAGACCTCACCGATAATGTGAATTCCATGGCCGGCAATCTGACCGGCCAGGTGCGAAACATCGCCGAGGTGGCGACCGCCATCGCGAGCGGCGACCTGTCTCGCAAGATCACTGCCAACGTCCGCGGCGAAATCCAACAGCTGAAAGAAGCCATCAATACGATGGTCGACCAGCTACGCTCGTTCGCCTCCGAAGTGACTCGCGTGGCGCGAGAAGTGGGCTCCGAAGGCAAGCTCGGCGGTCAGGCCGTGGTGCCCGGCGTCGCCGGCACCTGGAAAGATCTCACCGACTCGGTGAACTCCATGGCCGGCAATCTCACCGGCCAGGTGCGCAACATCGCCGAAGTCGCGACCGCGATCGCGCGAGGCGACCTGTCTCGCAAGATCACGGTGGACGTGAAAGGCGAAATCCTGCAGCTGAAAGAGACCATCAACACGATGGTCGACCAGTTGAACGGCTTCGCCGCCGAAGTGACGCGCGTGGCGCGCGAGGTCGGTACCGAAGGCAAGCTCGGCGGCCAGGCCGAAGTGAAAGACGTGTCGGGTGTGTGGAAGGATCTCACCGACAACGTGAACTCGATGGCCTCGAACTTGACCGGCCAGGTTCGAAACATTTCCGAAGTGACCATCGCCGTGGCGAACGGCGACTTGTCCCGCAAGATCACGGTCGACGTGCGCGGTGAAATCCTGCAGCTGAAGGAAGCCATCAACACGATGGTGGATCAGCTGCGCTCCTTCGCCTCTGAGGTAACCCGCGTCGCCCGAGAGGTGGGCTCCGAAGGCGAGCTCGGCGGCCAGGCCATCGTGCCGGGCGTCGCGGGCACCTGGAAAGACCTGACCGACTCGGTCAACGCCATGGCCAAGAATTTGACCGGTCAGGTTCGTAACATCGCCGAGGTGACCACCGCCGTGGCCCGCGGCGACTTGTCCCGCAAGATCACCGTGGACGTGAAAGGCGAGATTCTGGAGCTGAAGGAAACCATCAACACGATGGTGGACCAGTTGAACGGCTTCTCCGCCGAGGTGACACGCGTCGCGCGCGAAGTGGGCACCGAAGGCAAGCTCGGCGGTCAGGCCATCGTGCCCGGCATCTCAGGGGTGTGGAAGGATCTCACCGATAACGTGAACTCCATGGCCGGCAACCTGACCGGCCAGGTCCGAAACATCTCTGAAGTGACCATCGCCGTCGCGAACGGCGACTTGTCCCGCAAGATCACGGTCGACGTGCGCGGTGAGATTCTGCAGCTGAAGGAAGCCATCAACACGATGGTGGATCAGCTGCGCTCCTTCGCATCCGAAGTGACGCGCGTGGCCCGTGAAGTGGGCTCCGAAGGCAAGCTCGGCGGTCAGGCGCTCGTGCCAGGTGTCGCAGGCACGTGGAAAGACCTGACCGACTCGGTCAACGCCATGGCCACCAACCTCACCGGCCAGGTCCGAAACATCGCCGAGGTGACGACTGCCGTGGCGCGAGGCGACTTGTCTCGCAAGATCACGGTGGACGTGAAAGGCGAAATCCTGCAGCTGAAAGAAACCATCAACACGATGGTCGACCAGTTGAACGGCTTCGCCGCCGAAGTGACGCGCGTGGCGCGCGAGGTCGGCACCGAAGGCAAGCTCGGCGGTCAGGCTGAAGTGAAAGACGTGTCGGGTGTGTGGAAGGACCTCACCGACAACGTGAACTCGATGGCGTCCAACCTCACCGGCCAGGTGCGAAACATCGCCGACGTGGCGACCGCTATCGCAAGCGGCGACTTGTCCCGCAAGATCACAGTCGACGTGCGCGGCGAAATCCTGCAGCTGAAAGAAACCATCAACACGATGGTGGATCAGCTGCGCTCCTTCGCTTCCGAAGTGACGCGCGTGGCGCGAGAAGTGGGCTCCGAAGGCAAGCTCGGCGGTCAGGCCTACGTGCCCGGCGCCGGCGGTACGTGGAAGGACCTCACGGACAACGTGAACTCCATGGCCTCGAACCTCACCGGCCAGGTGCGAAACATCGCCGAGGTATCGACCGCCATCGCCCGCGGTGACTTGTCACGCAAGATCACGGTGGACGTGAAAGGCGAAATCCTGCAGCTGAAGGAAACCATCAACACGATGGTCGACCAGCTGAACGGCTTCTCCGCCGAGGTGACGCGCGTGGCGCGCGAAGTGGGCACCGAAGGCAAGCTCGGCGGTCAGGCCGAAGTGAAAGGCATCTCAGGCGTGTGGAAGGACCTCACCGATAACGTGAACTCCATGGCCGGCAACCTGACCGGCCAGGTCCGAAACATCGCCGAGGTCGCGACCGCCATCGCGAACGGCGACTTGTCGCGCAAGATCACCGCCGACGTGAAGGGCGAGATTCTGCAGCTGAAAGAAACCATCAACACGATGGTGGACCAGTTGAACGGCTTCGCCGCCGAGGTGACGCGCGTGGCGCGCGAGGTCGGCACCGAAGGCAAGCTCGGCGGTCAGGCCGAAGTGAAAGACGTGTCGGGTGTGTGGAAGGACCTCACCGATAACGTGAACTCGATGGCGTCCAACCTCACCGGCCAGGTGCGAAACATCGCCGAAGTGGCGACCGCCATCGCGCGCGGTGACTTGTCCCGCAAGATCACGGTGGACGTGCGCGGCGAAATCCTGCAGCTGAAAGAAACCATCAACACGATGGTGGATCAGTTGAACGGCTTCGCCGCCGAAGTGACGCGCGTGGCGCGCGAAGTCGGTACCGAAGGCAAGCTCGGCGGGCAGGCCATCGTGCCGGGCGTCGCAGGCACCTGGAAGGATCTCACGGACAACGTGAACTCCATGGCTTCGAACCTGACCGGTCAGGTCCGAAACATCGCCGAGGTCTCGACCGCCATCGCCCGCGGCGACTTGTCACGCAAGATCACCGTGGACGTGAAAGGCGAAATCCTGCAGCTGAAGGAAACCATCAACACGATGGTCGATCAGTTGAACTCCTTCGCCGCCGAAGTGACGCGCGTGGCGCGCGAAGTCGGCACCGAAGGCAAGCTCGGTGGTCAGGCGACCGTGCCCGGCGTGGCCGGCACCTGGAAAGATCTCACCGACAACGTCAACACCATGGCGAACAACCTCACGAACCAGGTGCGCGGTATCGTGAAGGTGGTGACGGCCGTTGCGAACGGCGATCTGCGTCAGCGTCTCACCGTGGAATCCAAGGGTGAAGTCGCAGCCCTCGCCGAAACCATCAACAGCATGACGACCACACTGGCCACTTTTGCTGATCAGGTCACCAGCGTGGCCCGCGAAGTGGGCGTCGAAGGCCGACTCGGCGGACAGGCCAACGTGCCAGGCGCTGCCGGCACGTGGAAAGATCTGACCGCGAACGTGAACCTGCTCGCCGCCAATCTCACGACGCAGGTGCGCGCCATCGCGGAAGTTGCGACCGCCGTGACCAGCGGCGACCTCACCCGCTCCATCCAAGTCGACGCGCGTGGCGAGGTGTCCGAGCTCAAGGACAACATCAACGCCATGATCGGCAACCTGCGCGAGACCACCGAGCGCAATACCGAACAGGACTGGCTGAAGACCAACCTCGCGAAGTTCAGCCGCATGATGCAAGGTCAACGCGACCTCGTGACCATGGGCGAGATGTTGCTCGCCGAGCTCGCCCCGCTGGTCGGCGCGCAGCAGGCGATCCTGTACATCACCGAGCAGGAAGAACAGCAGAAAGTGCTCAAGGAGTTCGCGACCTACGCCGATGCGAATCCGGGCGAGCGTCGGGTCTTCGCGCTGCGTGAAGGCCTGGTAGGCCAGGCGGCCGCCGACGGCCGGCGCATCCTGCTCGAAAACGTGCCGCTCGACTCCATCCACGTGCGCAGCGGCCTGCTCGCCGCGCGCGCCCGCAACGTCATCGCGCTGCCGATTCTGTACGAAGGCCAGGCGAAAGCGGTGATCGAGCTCGCCTCGTTGCATGAGTACACCGCCTCGCAGCTGGCGTTCCTCGAGCAGCTCGCCGGCAGTATCGGCGTCGTGCTCAACACCATCGAGGCGACGATGCGCACCGAGGGCCTGCTCAAACAATCGCAGGAGCTCGCGGGCGAGTTGCAGACTCAGCAGAAAGAGCTGCAGCAGACCAACGAGGAGCTCGCCAACAAGGCCATGCTGCTCGCCGAGCAGAACGCGGAAGTGGAGCGCAAGAACGAGGAAATCGAGCTCGCCCGGCGCGCGCTCGAAGAAAAGGCGACCGAGCTTGCGCTCACCTCGCGCTACAAGTCCGAGTTCCTGGCGAACATGTCGCACGAGCTGCGCACGCCGCTCAACAGCATCCTGATCCTGGGTCAGCAGCTGGCCGAGAACGCCGATTCGAATCTCTCGCCGCGTCAGATCGAGTTCGCCAAGACCATTCACGGCGCCGGCACCGACCTGCTCAACCTGATCAGCGACATCCTGGATTTGTCGAAGATCGAGTCGGGCACGGTGACGGTGGAGTCCGAGGACCTGTTGTTCTCGCATCTGCGCGAGACCATCGAGCGCAACTTCCGTCACGAAGCCGAAGCGCGCACCCTGCTCTTCAGCGCGGATTTCGACCCGGCGCTCGGCCGGCAGATCTCCACCGATCCCAAACGCCTGCTGCAGGTGTTGAAGAACCTGCTCTCGAACGCGTTCAAGTTCACCGCGCAAGGCAGCGTGATTCTACGAGTGCGTCCAGCGGCCTCGGGCTGGAGCTCCGATCACCCCGTGCTCAATCAGGTCGCGACCGTCGTGGCCTTCTCGGTGACCGATACCGGCATCGGCATCGCGCCCGAGAAACAAAGAATCATTTTCGAAGCGTTCCAGCAGGCCGATGCCGGCACCTCGCGCAAGTACGGCGGCACGGGCCTGGGCCTTGCCATCAGCCGCGAGCTTGCGCACCTGCTCGGTGGCGAGCTGCGCCTGGTGAGCGCGCCCGGTCAGGGCAGCACGTTTACGTTGTATCTGCCGCTGACCTTCGTGGGCTCGGCCTACCGTCAAGCGAAGGCGCAACCCGGCGCCAGCACGACGCAGAACGCACAGTTCCCGCCCCTGCCATTGCCGTTGCGCGCCGAGGAGTTGATCGACGATCGCAACGATCTGCAGTCCGGCGATCGCGTGCTGCTGATCATCGAAGACGATCCGCACTACGGCAAGGTGCTGCTCAACCTGGCGCGCGACAACGGCTTCAAGACGGTGGTTGCGAAGACCGGCGCCGATGGCCTCGCGATGGCGCGCAAGTACTCCCCGACGGCGATCTCGCTCGATGTGTTCCTGCCCGACATGCTCGGCTGGACGGTGCTCAATCAATTGAAACAAAGCCCGGCCACCCGGCACATCCCGGTGCAGATCCTCACCGTCGAAGAAGAGCGTCAGTACAGCCTGGAGCGCGGTGCGTACGCCTTCATGAACAAGCCTGCGACCACCGATGAGCTGGCGGGCGCCCTGCAAAGGATTCGTAACTTCGCGGCCGCGAATGTCCGCGAGCTGCTGGTGGTCGAGGACGATCCGGCCGAACAGCTCAGTATCGCCGAGCTGATCGGCTTCGACGATGTGACCATCACGGCGGTCGGCAGCGGCCAGGAAGCGCTGCAGGCCATGCGCACCAAGCCGTTCGATTGCGTGGTGCTCGACCTGCGCCTGCCCGATGTTTCAGGGTTCGAGCTATTGGCCGAGATTCAGAACGACGCCAGACTGCGGGATACCCCGATCGTGGTATTCACGGGCCGCGACCTGTCGCCGGCCGAGGAACAGGAGCTGCGCACCAAGGCCAAGAGCATCGTGCTGAAGGGTGTGCGCTCGCCGGAGCGGCTGCTCGATGAGACGGCGCTGTTCCTGCATCGCGTGGTGACCAATCTGCCGCCGGCCAAGCAAAAGATGATCGAAGCGCTGCATGAGGGCGATGAGCCGCTGCACGGGCGCAAGGTGCTGGTGGTGGACGATGACGTCCGTAACATTTTCGCCTTGAACAGCGTGCTGGAACGCCGCGGCATGCAGGTGATCAACGCCAGTAACGGCATGGACGCCATCAAGCTAGTGGAATCTACCGACGACCTGTCGTTGGTTCTGATGGACGTAATGATGCCGGAGATGGACGGCTACGAGACCATGCGACGGATTCGCGAAAACGCCCGGTTCCGGCTGCTGCCCATCATCGCCTTGACCGCCAAGGCCATGAAGGGCGACCGCGAAAAATGCCTGGAAGCGGGTGCATCTGACTATGTTGCGAAACCCGTCGATACAGCGCAGTTGCTGTCTCTGGTAAGAATGTGGCTGCAGCCGTAACTGGTCCCCCGAGCACCGTGAACGCCCCGCCTTTCAACGAGCGAGTCAACATCCTGCTGGTCGACGACCAGCCGAGTCGCTTGCTCTCCTATGAGTCGGTCCTGGCCGACCTGGGGCAGAACCTGATCAGCGCCCGCTCCGGCGAGGAGGCCCTGCAGCGGCTGCTCGAGGATGACTTCGCGGTCATCCTGCTGGATGTGAGCATGCCGGGCATGGATGGCTTCGAGACCGCGGCCATGATCCACGATCATCCGCGCTTCGAGAGCATCCCCATCATCTTCGTCACCGGCGTGCACGACTCCGAGTTCGATGCCTTGAAAGGCTATCGATTGGGCGCGGTGGACTACGTATCGATTCCCATCGTGCCTGAGATCCTGCGCAGCAAGGTCTCGGTGCTGGTCGAGCTGTACATGCAGCGCCGGGAGCTGCAGCGGCTCAACAAGAGCCTCGCCGAGGCCAACACCACGCTGCAGGCCGAGAAGGCCCAGGAGCTCGAGCGCGTCAATCGCAACCTGGAACAAGCCAACGCCGCCCTGCGCGATGCCGACCGTCATAAGGATGAGTTCATCGCGATCCTGGCGCACGAACTGCGCAATCCCCTCGCCCCGATCCGGGCCGCGGTGGATGTGATGTCGCTCATGCCCCTCGATCATCCGCAACTGCGCTGGGCTCGCGAAGTCATCGATCGCCAGACGACGCATCTGAGCCGCCTGGTCGATGACCTGCTCGATGTGTCGCGCATCTCTCGCGGCACGATCAAGCTCAACAAGGAACTGCTGACGCTGCGGACCATCCTCGATCGCTCGGTCGAGGCGGCGCAGCCCATCATCTCGGCGCACCATCACGAGCTGCAGATCGAATGTCCGGCCGAACTGGCGACCGTCGAAGGCGATCCGACGCGCCTGGTCCAGATCCTGAGCAACCTGCTCAACAACGCGGCGAAATACATGCAGGCCAGCGGCACCATCCTGCTTCGGGCCAGCGTCGACAATGAGCATGCGGTGTTCTCAGTGAAGGACTCCGGCATCGGCCTCACTTCCGAAGCGCTGCCGAAGCTGTTCAATCTGTTCTCGCGCGTGCACGAGGATGAAGGTCATCTGCCGAGCGGCTTGGGCATCGGCCTGGCACTCGTGCGTCAGCTCGTCGAGCTGCACGGGGGCACAGTCAACGCCACGAGCCCCGGCCCGAATCGCGGCAGCGAATTCACCGTTCGCCTGCCCCTGTCCTCGAGCGTCGCCCCGGTAGTTGCCCTCGATGAGATCGCTTCTGCAACGGGTCGAGCGCAGCCGCTGCGCGTGCTGGTCGCCGACGACAATGCGGATGCATTGGAGAGCCTCGCATTGCTACTGGAAGTCTGTGGCCATGAAGTGCGCAAGGCCTCCGACGGCCAGGAGACCCTGCAGGCCGTGACGGCCTGGCGCCCCGATGTGGCGCTGCTCGACATCGGCATGCCCATCCTCGATGGCTATGAAGTCGCCCGGCGCATCCGCGGCGAGCCCTGGGGCACGCAATTGTTTCTGGTCGCGGTCAGCGGCTGGGGCCAGAGCGAGGATCGTCAGCGCGCCACCGATGCCGGCTTCGACCTGCACTTCAGAAAACCCATCGGCCTGCCGATCCTGGAAGGGATTCTGGAAAAAGCGCAGCGACTGAATGCCGAAACGGTCGTAAAGTCCGACACCTGAGTTGTTCTCGCCAAGGTCGGCGCAAAATTTACACAGTGAACGATATCTCTTTGCTGGAGGACGCGCTGCGCGCGTATCTCAACCGTCGCTGCCGTCGCGCTTACGCGCATGACCTGCGCAATGGGCTGCAGGGCATTTTCGGCGGCGTCGATGCGCTGACCCGCGCGGCCCGCTCGACGACGAGCGGCAAGCCGCTCACCGTGCCGCTCGAGCAACTGACGAACTTCGTCCAACAAGCGATCACCAATCACGAGCGTGGCTTGGAACGGGCGCTCGAGCACATTGCCCCCGAGCAGCACGAGCCCGCGCCGATCTCCTGCCGGGAGCTGCTCATCGAGCTCGCACGCTTTCTCACCAACGATGCGGCTCGCAACAACGTGCGCATCCGCCAGGATTTCCAGGACGATCTCAAAACCACGACGGTGCTCGCGCGGCTGCGTTTGATCGGCCTCGCGCTGCTGACCGACAGCATCGATGCGCTCGCAGGCGGCGGTGAGATTCGGATATCCGGACGCACCATCGACGGCCGCGTTCAGTTCGAGATCATCGATACACGCACTCAGCCGCGGCCCGTGTCATTCGTAAGCGATGCGATCGAACGCCTGGTCGCGGAGCTGTCGGGCCGCATCGAAAGCAAACAAAACGAAACGGGCGGGCTCGCGGTGCGGGTCGAGTTGCCGGCCTGATTTTCAGCACGGCTCACCGCCGTGCAATTTCGACATTTGTATGAGCGTTGACGGGATCGCTTGACGGGTGCTAACTACGCGCCTGGGTTTTGTTAGCGCTCTCAGTGTTGAGGACGCAATCATTGCCCGATGTCGGGGGATTTCTCGCATCGGCACCGACGTCTTGGGGGAACTTGTATGAAGCAGTTCATCGCCCGCCCTCGCTCGACCGGCACGATCGCCGCAACCCTGCTCGCCGCCGGCGTCTCGACGGCCTCGGCGCAGCAGGCGCCACCTCAGGAACAGACGCAATCTCAGGAACTGGAAGAAGTGGTCGTCACCGGCTTCCGGCAGAGCCTGCAAGACTCCACCGAAGCCAAGCGCGACTCGGTCGGCTTCGTCGATGCGATCTTTGCCGAGGACATCGGCAAGTTTCCGGACACCAATATCGCCGAATCTTTCCAACGCATTCCGGGCATCCAGATCAGCCGGGAAATCAGCGGTGAAGGCACCACCGTCGCCATCCGCGGCCTGAACACCAACTTCACGCGCGTGCTGTTGAACAACGCGCCGGTCGCGGTCGCCACCGCTCCGCAAGAAGGCTCGGGCGCGAACCGCGAAGTGCCGCTCGACATGTTTCCGCCGGAGCTGTTTTCCAAGCTCGAGGTGTTCAAGACACCGACCGCGAACATGGTCGAAGGCGGCGCGGCCGGCACGATCAACATGCGCATGGCGCGGCCCTTCGACACCGAAGGCCCGCATCTCACCTATTCCCTCCAGGGCACCGACAACAGCAACGCGGACGATCTGGGCGGTCGCGCCGCGTTGATCGCGAGCAACACCTGGGATCGGTTTGGCGTGCTGGCCGGCGTCACCGCCGTGCGCAACCAGGTCGCGACCACAGGTTTCGAATCGGTGGGCTGGGCGAACCTGGCGCTGACGCCCGAGCAGTGCGGCACCTCGCCCTGTAACACGACGCAAGGCAACGGTCCTGGCACCGCGCCTACCGTTCCGACCAATGCGAGCACTATCGCCGCGGGCCTCGCTCCGGGCACGCCGATCAATCAAGCGTTCCTGTTGGCGAACAATCCAGGCCGCACCATCCGGCAAATCGACAACGCGGTGATTCCGCGACTGGGCCGCACGATGTTCGAAGAAGGCGACCGCGATCGTTACAACGCGGTCGTGAGCATGGAATTTCGCGCCAGTGAGAACATGCAGTTCTTCCTCGATTCGATGTATGGCAAGCAGGAGAGCGACTTCCATCGACAGGCGACGGCGTGGGCCATCCGCGCGGGCAGTCAGGGCGGTCGGCCGATCCCGACGCAGTTGCAGGTCGATCGTGAGAACTGCGACAACGGCTGTGTCGCGACGTCAGGCGTGTTCCCGAACTCACAATTCATGCTGGAGTTCCGGCCCTACATCGAGGACTCGGAATTCTGGGGCACCAATCCCGGCATGACCTGGCAGATCGCGGAGAAGTGGAATCTCGACGTGCAGGGCAATTACACCAAGAGCAAATTTTCCCGCCAGGCCTCGACCGCGCTGTTCATCTCCGACACCACCACCGTCAATTTCGACAATCCCGGCGGCGATACACCGACCATCACCTCGAGCGTGGATCTGAACGATCCCAACAGCTGGCAGTGGCTCGTCACCGATCGCGGCGGCACGGACGTGGGTCGTGTCAACCTGCAAGATGAGAAGCGCGAAACCGAAACGACGGGCGCTCGCTTCGCGCTGACTTGGGGCGACACCCAGTTCAGCATCAGCGGCGGCGCCGCTTACGATGAGGTGTCGCGCGATATCCGTCCCTTCGCCGCCGATGCGCAATGGCAGGCGCAGGTCTGCGGCGGGAATCCGGGAAACTTCCAGGTCAACCCGAATGGCCAGCCTGGATGCCGTGGCGAGACCGCTGGCGAGATCGCGCCGATCCTCGCGACGCCGGGACAAACGACGTATCCGGCCTATGCCGGACCGTACGGCGGTTCATTGGTCCCGAATGCAGCGGTCCCCGGATTTCTGCACCCTTCCCGATACGGAGTCGCAACGGTCGACTGGGATGCCCTGCGTCGCGCGTCGAACTACGATGCGACTCGGGCAGCAGCGCCCGAAGCCGGCTCCACGCCCTCGACGGCGAATTGGGGCTCGATCGAGGAAGACGTCACCGCGGTCTTCGCGCAGGTCAATGGCGATATGGATATCGGCGAGCAGCGCCTGCGATACAACGTCGGCGTGCGCTACGTCGAGACCGATCAGTTGGTCACCTCTCGCCTCACCTTCCCCAATCCGGCCAACACGCCGGCAACCCCCGACGGTCAAAGGCAAGCCGATCTCGTCAACATCGTGCCGCGCGATTCGACTTATGAGAACTGGCTGCCTTCGGCGAACGTGTCGTTCAATCTGACGGACAAAGCCATCGTGCGCGCAGGCCTGTCGAAGACGATGACGCGCGCGAACCCCACCGACATGTTGCTGGGACTGTCGATTCGTAACGCCGATGTTTCTCAGGTCGATTTGGGCAATCCGGAGTTGAAGCCTTACGTCTCGGACAACGTCGATCTGGGCTTCGAGTACTACACCAGCGATGAAGGCTACTTTGGCGCAGCCGCCTTCCGCAAAGGCATCGACGGCTTCACGCAACGCCAGTCGCAGTTCATTCCGTTCTCCGACCTCGCGCAGTACGGTGTGACCCTCGACACGCTTGCTCAACAACAGCGCGACGCGGTCGAGGGGCGTGGCGGTAACAGCGCGATCGTCGAGCTGCGCCAGACGGTCAATGCCAGCGGTCGATTGACGATCAATGGCCTGGAGTTCAACTGGGTGCAGCCGCTGGGTGTCCTGGTGGGCGCGCTCGACGGCCTGGGCTTCGCCGCGAACTACACCATCATCGATCAAAAAGGCGAAGGCGCGGCGCCGGCCATTGCGATCGGTGTGCCGCCCGAGAGCTACAACGCGACGATCTACTACGACAAACACGGCATCAGCGCGCGCATCTCGGTCACGCACAGCCAGGGCTCACAGAGCAGCGGCCCCAACAGCAATCAGTCGGGCGTGGTGGGCGCCGAGCTGTTCGGCGACGATTACACTCAGTATGACTTCTCTTCGAGCTTCGACTTCACCGAACTGTTCGGCTGGCCGGAACTGGTGCCGCAGCTCACGCTCGACGTGGTCAATATTGATGAAGAACCCCGCCGCTCTTATCAGCAGTTCGCGAATGCGCCGTACAGCTATTTCGAGTCCGGCCGCGTCGTGATGGTGGGCCTGCGCGGACGCTTCGACTAGACGAAAGTTATATGTGCATCAGTGCGGTCTGTGCAATCTGCTCGCAAGATAGTCGCGCAAGACCACGGCGCTGTTGTGCTCGACGTCCTGTGCGCTGTACAGCAGCGTCACGGTGCCTTCGTTGGCGGCATCGAGAACCGGCTGCCAGGCCGCTGGATTGCTGTTGAGCTCCGCCTCGTAGCGGCGGCGAAATTCCGGCCAGCGGAGCGTCTTGTGACCGAACCACTGGCGTAGTGCAGTGCTGGGCGCGAGGTCCTTGGGCCAGGCATCCATTTCGAGATCCGCTTTCCTGATGCCTCGAGGCCAGAGTCGTTCGACCAGGAATCGGCGGCCGTCGGCGCGTGAGGCGGGCTCGTAAACTCTCTTGATGAGAATCGCGTGCGCCGCCCGCTTGCTCATGGCCAGGCGCTCCCGGCTACGCCGGGTGGCTGCGTAAGTTGAAATCGCCGCCCGTCGAGCATCAACGGCACCACGCCCGTGCGGACCAGAAAATCGCCGAAGCACTCTCCCGCCAACCGCTCGCTTGCGTAGGCAGCCAGCAAGGGCCGAAGCGTGCCCAGGATCTGTTGCTCGCCGATGTTCTCGCGATGGAGCGCATTCAATCGCTCGCCTCGCACCGTACCACCGAGATAGAGATTGTATTTTCCGGGCGCTTTGCCGACGAGACCGATCGCGGCCAGGAACGGTCTCGAGCACCCGTTGGGGCAGCCGCTCATACGGATGGTGATGGGCGTGGCCGCAAGACCGAGCTCGTTCACGATGACATCGAGCTTACCCAGCAACGATGGCAGATAGCGCTCGCTTTCGGCCATCGCAAGTCCGCACGTCGGCAAGGCGACGCATGCCATGGCGTTGCGCTCCAACGCTATTGGATCTGCAATCCCGTGCAATCCACCCGCTCGAAGCAAATCGTCGATGCGCGCACGATCGGCCTCCGCAACCCCGGCGAGCGCCACATTCTGATTGGTCGTCAGCGCGAACGTCACCGGCACTTGCCGGGCGATCTCTCGCAACGTGCTCATGAGCGGCGCTCCAGGTGCGTCCGCAATGCGCCCGTTGCGAATGAACAGCGTGCCGTGCCATCGACCATCCTCGCCCTGGCGCCAGCCATACTGATCGCCATTGCTTTCGAACTGGAAATCGCGCGCCGGTAAGAGCGGCTTGCCGAGACGACGCGCCAGTTCCTCCTTGAACCATTCGACGCCACGATCTTCGATCGTGTACTTGAAGCGAGCATGCGCGCGATCGAGTCGATCGCCGAAGTCCCGCTGAATGCACATCGTGTGCTCGGCGACCTCGCCGATGTCGGCCGCGTCGCAGAACCCTGCAGCTGAGCTGAGCCTCGGGAATGTCGCGGGCACCTTGTGCGTCATGCCCATGCCGCCGCCAACCAGTACGTTGTAACCAACGATGATGCCCTGCTCGACGATGGCGACGAATCCGAGATCGTGCGCGTAGATATCGACGTCGTTGCACGGTGGGACCGCGATCGCAATCTTGAATTTGCGCGGCAGGTAGGTGGGTCCGTAGAGCGGCTCCTCATTCTCGGGCGGCGCCTGCTGCGCACGTTCCTGCAACAGCACTTCGCGATAGGCGCCGGTACGCGGCATCAAACGCTCGCTCAATTTCTTCGCGGTCAGAGTCGCCTGCGCATGGGCCTGGGAGAACAACGGATTGGCCGTGCAGATGACGTTGCGATTGTCATCGCCACAAGCGGCGATCGTGTCGAGCCCCGCCGCCACGAGCCCTTGAAGATGCCGCGAGAGGTTGTGCTTGAGCACGCCGTGAAATTGAAACGTCTGGCGGGTGGTCAAACGCAGCTCGCCATTGGCGGTGGCGCGAGCTTGAGCATCGAGCGCCAGCCACTGTTCGGCCGTACATATGCCACCGGGCAGGCGCACGCGGACCATGAACTGATAGAGCGGTTCGAGGCGCGACACGCGACGCTCTTCGCGCAGGTCCCGATCGTCCTGCTGATAGACGCCGAAGAACTTGGTGAGCAATGCGTCGTCGGCCGCGATGCTCGCACTGACCGGATCCGCGAGGCTGTGCTCGAGCGTGCCTCGCAGATATCGACTGCGCAGCTTGAGCTGCTCGTTGGAATGCAATTGTTCGACTGGCGTCGACAGATCGTTCTTATGCACCGCGTCCATCAGTAAACATCCCTTTGATAGCGACGCTCGCGCTGCAGATTCAACATGAACTCCTCCACCTGCTCCTCGCCCAGCCCGCCATGGCGGGCCACCACCTGGCGGATCGCCGCGTCCACGTCCGGCGCCATCTGCTGAGCGTCGCCGCAAACATAAACATACGCCCCTTCTCGCAACCATTCGTAAAAGGTCGCACCGTGCTCTCGTATCCGATGCTGGACATACAGCTTCTCGTCGCCATCGCGCGAGAAGGCCACATCGAGACGATGCAAGGCGCCGCGCTTGCGCCAGTCCAGCCATTCGGTCTGGTAGAGAAAATCGTTGCGCAACGTCCGGTCCCCAAACAGCAGCCAGCTCTTGCCGCGAGCACCGAGCGCCTCGCGCTCGGCGACGAACGAGCGAAACGGCGCGACGCCGGTGCCAGGACCGATCATCACGATCGGCGCACTGGGATCCGAGGGCAAACGAAACGCCGGATTGCGATGCGGATAAACAGCGATGCGAGCGTGTGCATCCGTGGCACTCGCGAGCGCCGTCGACACCACGCCGCCATGCACGCGGCCTCGCGATTCGTAAGTCACGATACGCACCGTGAGATGAACCTCATCGGGCGTTGCGTGCGGGCTGGAGGCGATCGAGTACAGACGGGGCGCGAGCGGCCGAAGAATCTTCACCAACTGCTCAGGCCCGATGCCCTGTGGCGGATATTCGCGTACCAGCTCCAGCAGGTCATAGCCGCGCAGCGCGGTCTCGAGCTGCTGCTCCGTGGATGCCTGCAAAAAGCTCGACAAGGCCCCATGTGCCGTCAGCTCCGCATACCGCTCGAGCACGCGACGATTCAGCGGCCCGATATCGAGCTGATCGGTCAGCGCTGCTCGCAGGGACAGGCTCGCCCCGCCGATCTCGACCGCGGACTCGGGATCGAACGGCAGACGCTCGAACAAGGCATCGACGTGCGCCTCCTGATTGCGAGGCACGACGCCGAGCGCGTCGCCAGGCTCGTAGTGAATGCCCGAGCCCTCGAGCGACAGCTCGATGTGACGAACGTCCTTGCTCGAAGCTCTCGCCGTCAGACGGATGTTTGCAAGGACCGGCGCCTGCCAGGGGTTCTTCCTCGTGTAGGCGGTTGCGATGGTCGCGCTTGGACGCGCGAGGACGGCGGGTTGCGCGCCTTCGCTGTGCGCAGCAGCCAGCGATGAGACGACCTTCTCGATCCAGCGATTCGCGCTCTCCTGAAAATCCACATCGCACTCGATGCGCTCATGCAGGCGCTGCGCGCCCAGGCTCTCGAGCTGCGCATCGAAGCGGCGGCCGACCTCACAGAATCGCTCGTAGCTGGAATCACCGAGCGCGAGCACCGAGTACTTCAGATTCGCAAGCTTCGGCGCCTTGCGGCCGTGCAAGAGATCGTACAGCGGACGGGCGCGATCGGGCGGATCGCCTTCGCCATGCGTGCTGACGATCACGAGCAGGTGTCGCGCCTGCTCCAGGTCGGCCTTGCGGCAGTCGAGCATGTCGAGCATGACCCGGCTCACGCCCACACCGGCGAGCGCCTCATCCAAACGTTTCGCGAGCGCCTCGCAGTTGCCGCTCTGCGAGCCGAACAGAATCGTCGCGGTCGGTGCGACGTTCGATGCGGCGGCGGTCGCGACACCGCCGCCCAGCTGTATTGATCCGAGCAGATAGCCGCTCAACCAGGCGCGCTGGCCCGAATCCAGTCGGCCGACCAGGCGCCGGACTTCTTCGGCCAGCGACGGCTCGAATGGAAATGCCTCGGCCGGCGGCCGTGCGATCGCGGACTCGCTCATGATGGGCTGCGCGGTCCTAGGCAGGTTGCTTCGTCACACGCAGATACGGACGCTGCTCCTCCCATCCATCGGGGAACAGTTTGCGGGCCTCCTCGTTCGAGAGCGAGGGCGCGATGATGACCTTCTCGCCGGGCCGCCAGTTCACCGGGGTCGCCACCTTGTGCTTGTCCGTCAGCTGCAGCGAATCGATGACACGCAGGATCTCATCGAAGTTGCGGCCGGTGCTGGCCGGATACGTGATCATGGCGCGCACTTTCTTCGCCGGATCGAT
The DNA here is from genome assembly GCF_009932555.1 of Steroidobacter agaridevorans. Taxonomy (GTDB): domain Bacteria; phylum Pseudomonadota; class Gammaproteobacteria; order Steroidobacterales; family Steroidobacteraceae; genus Steroidobacter; species Steroidobacter agaridevorans. The sequence goes on along the minus strand of NZ_BLJO01000002.1, from coordinate 153,276 downwards.
GATGAACACCGAGCGCACCGTGAAGGTGGTGTCCGCCTTCGGATGCAACATGCCATACAGATTGGCGACTGTGCGGTCGGCATCCCCGATGATCGGGAACATCGGTCGCGCACCCTGGGTCGCCTGGATGTCATCCGCCCAGCGCTCGTGATCGCCGATCGAATCTACCGACAGGCCGATTACCCGGACGCCGCGCTTCTCGAACTCCGGCCGCAGCCGCTCGGTATAGCCGAGCTCGGTGGTGCACACCGGCGTGAAATCCTTCGGATGCGAAAACAGCACGCTCCAGCGCGGCCCGATCCATTCGTGGAAGCGGATGCGCCCCACGGTCGTGTGGGCCTCGAAGTCCGGAGCGATGTCGCCAATCTGCAAAGCCATTGATGTCCTCCCATACGGGCTGCCGCCCACGCCAAGTGCGCCGACAGCATAACCCCTCACAACGTGATACATTTCTATCGATTGGTTTTGAGACCATTCGGATTGAGCATGAGCGCCGACCGGGGCCTGCCGCTGGAGCGCGGCGGCGGACACTGCTACCTTTGCCGCTGATTTCGACTACGAGAGCACGGCATGGCAACCAATAGCGGCGGTCCCATCGGCAAGCGCCAGTACGAGGCGCTCGCGACCTTTCGCTATCAGCTGCGTCTGTACCTGCGGCACAGCGAGGAGATGACCCGTCGGCACGGGATCACCCCGCTGCAGTATCAGTTGCTCTTGCACGTCAAAGGCTTTCCCGGGCGGGAGCATGCCTCCGTGACCGAGCTCGCCGAGCGCCTGCAGGCCAAGCATCACGGCGTCGTCGCGCTGGTGACCCGATCCGAAGCTGCGGGGCTCGTCAAGCGTAAAGTCAGTGAGGATGACCGTCGCCTGGTTCACATCTACCTGACGGCGAAAGGAGAGCAGAAGCTCGCGCGCCTCGCCGATCTGCATCGTCACGAGCTGTTGCAACTGCAGGGGCGTTTCTTCGTGCCGGACGCGGAGACGTTGCAGGGGAAATGAAGGCCGCGGAAGCGGCGTCGCACCTATCGAACATTTCGATTGCAGCCACGAAAATTCATCGCTTGTGCATGAGCCACGCGCGCTCTAGCGTGTGAGACAGCGCTTCTCGACTCGGTCCCCCGGCTGATGCTCGATGAGCGGCTGGAGAACCGACATGAATGCACAGGTGCAACGCCATCCTGCCGAACTCGACGACTCGATCCCCCGATCCTCCGCGCGGCCCGCAACCGCTGCACGCCCTCGTGTGCAGTCATCTCCACCCGCCGCGGAGGATCGACCTACTCCACCCAAACATGCTCAGCGGGTCGATCCGCTGTGGATGATCACAGCGGCGGCGGCGCTATTGTTTGTTTTTCTGCTGGCCGCGATGTCGTTCGACTGAAGGCAGGTCAATTGACAAGCCTGCGGTATCCAGCGACATTCGCTCGCGATGGATACCGAGCTTGCCCGTACTTTCCTGGTCGTCGTTGCAGCGGGCAGTTTCGTCGACGCCGCTCAGAAACTGCACATCACGCAATCCACCGTCAGCGCCCGCATTCAACGCCTGGAAGAGCTGCTGGGCGCGGAGCTCTTCACGCGCAATAAATCCGGCACGACGCTCACGCCCGCTGGCCAACAGTTCCAGCGGCACGCCGCCTCGCTTACCCGAATCGTCGAGCAGGCCCGCCAGGAAATCGGCGTGGTGAGCGGCTTTCGCGCGACGATCAACATCGGCGGACGCATCGGCCTGTGGGAAGATCTGCTGCTGCGCTGGATCCCCTCATTCGCGGCGGCCGCGCCGGACGTGGCGGTTCGCGCGATCGTCGGCTTCGAGGAAGATCTGATGCAGGGAATGATCGAGGGCCGCATCGACGCCGCAGTGATGTACACGCCGCAGGCGCGTCCGGGATTGAAGGTCGAACTGCTGCTCGAGGAGCAGCTCGTCATGGTGTCCACCCGCCGCAACGCTGCGAGCGTGCCCGAATCGGACTATATCTACGTGGACTGGGGCGCCGAGTTCTTCGGTCATCACAGCCTCGCCTTCCCCAATTTCTCGGGCGCTCGCCTCGCAGCGAACGTGGGCTGGCTCGGATTGCAGCACCTGCTTGCGGCCGGCGGCACCGGCTACTTTCCGATCCGCTTGATTCGTGAGTCGGAAGCTCGGGGCGCGCTACATCGAGTCGAGCACACGCCAGAGTTTCGAATCCAGGCGTATCTGTGCTTTTCGAACAAGATCGAATCCACCGCTCTCGAGCTTGCGCTGGCGACAATCCGTCGAGCCGCGCGCGAGGCGGATCTCGCTCGCCATTAGCGCGTTCCGCCAGCTCGAATGGGAATATTAGAGGCTGCGGCGCAGGCAGCCGTGTTCCAGCGGGTGCGCCGCCCTGCTCTGCGCTCGCGCGCAGCCGCCAGGTTGTCGTTCGCGAATGTCCAGTTCACCAGATGCGTGATGAATGCATTCACGTAATCCGCACGACGGTGTCGGTAATCGAGATAGTACGCGTGCTCCCAAACATCGACGGCCAACAGTGGCGTGCTCGCGGCCACGAGCCAGGTGTTCACATTGGGCGTCGCCACGATTCTCAAGCCCTCGCCTTCGAGCACGAGCCAGATCCAACCACTGCCCACATGTGCCGCCGCCATCCCGATGAACTGCTCTCGAAACGCGCTCTGGCTGCCGAAGCTTGCCGCGATCAACTCCGCGATCGGCCCGGTCGCCTCTCCGCCGCCGGCCGCAGCCATGCACGACCAATAGAAGGAATGATTCCAGGCCTCCGAGACGGCGTTGAAGAGGATGGGCTTGGCCATTTCATGACTCGCCTGCACGATCGTTTCGATCGATGCGGTCTCGAGCGGGGTGCGATCGATGAGCGCGCGTGTGCGCTCCACGCAGGCGACGTGATGACTGCCGTAGTGCGCGGCCAGCGTGCGGCGGGAAATATGCGGTTCGAGCCCATCCATGGGATACGGCAACGAAGGCACGATGACGTTCATGAACTACCCAGCTGAAAGGCGACTCAAGCTAGGATAGATTCATGGGGGCGCCTGACAAGCGAAGAATATTCGCCTCTGCAATCGCAATTATCGATGACCTTGCGCCGATCAGGCGGCGATGCCCGCCGGCGGCGGATCGTCGAGTTGCTCGTAGTGGCTCAGCCACATCACCAATCGGCCTTTGCCGCCGGTCATCTCCGCGAAGCGGTCCGGATAGCCGAGCAGAACGGCAAGCGGCGCGCTCGCACGCACGATGCCGAATCTACGGTTCACTTCGGCATCCATGATCGCCGCACGGCGCAGCCTGAGATCCTCCCGGATGCGCTCAAAGCACGTCGGCGGGCACAACACGCGCAACCCCATGATGGGTTGCTCGATGCGATCTCCGAGACGATAGCGAACCGTGGGCGGGCCAATGCGCACCATCTCGCCGTACAAGTCCGTGAGCCGCCGCACGGGCCGCTCCAACGCCATCTCGGTCTCAGCCGCGATCATCAAACCGCGTGCATCCGGCACGTATGAAGCGGCCGAATCGTTGGGCAGCAGCGGCAGCGCCTTCTGAGCGAACTCAAACTGGAACCGCTCGCCTCGATGCGAGCAGCAGGTCTCGATGGGATGATCTGGCAGCACGGAATCTTTTGTACAGCGTCCGTGGCGCTGCGGACAATTGGAATTATTCTCCCGATTACTTTCACTTTCTCTAATCGAGCGAGCCGGATCGCCTCACGGAGCGCTGCGCCCGTCCCGTTCCAGCTTGTCGAGCATGGCCGCGAGCCTGGCGGTGAGATCGGGCATCTTCTGCGCCAGATTCTCCCGCTCGCCGGGATCGCGCGCGAGATTGTAGAGCTGGTGGTGAGGCAGCGTTCCGATTTCGTTGCCGTGGAACTCATGCGGCTCGACGCTGCCGCGAATCAGTTTCCAATCGCCCGAGCGAAGCGCCAGGATTCGCGCGCCGCTGCTCGCGACTGTCGTGCCGGTGGTCACCATCAGCTTGGTGTCCTCGACAACGAACTCGCGGCCGCGCTCGCTCTGGCCCATCAGCGGCGCCAGCATGTCGAAGCTGTCTACCGCGGCATCGCGCGGCAGTTTCTGCCCGACCAGAGCAGCGAGTGAGGCGACGAAATCGACGTGATCGATGAGCGCCGTGGAAACATGACGCTCGCGTACATGCCCCGGCCAGCTGACGATCATCGGCACGCGCGTGCCGCCTTCATAGATACTGTACTTGCCGCTTCGATACGGGCCTGAGGGTTTATGGTTGCCCGCCCGCTCGACGGCTTGGTCGTCATAGCCATCGAACAGGATGGGGCCGTTGTCGCTGCTGAGGATGATCAGCGTGTCATCGGCGATACCCAACTGCCCGAGCTTCTGCATGAACGCGCCGACGGTCCAATCGAACTGAACGATGGCATCGCCGCGAGGGCCCATGCCCGATGATCCGACGAAGCGCGGATGCGGTGCGCGCGGAACGTGCGGCTCGTTCACCGCGAAATAGAGGAAGAAAGGCTGGTCCTTGCGTGCCGTCACAAAGTCGATCGCCTTGCTCAGCAGCTGATCAGTGAGTCCCTCATCGCTCCAGCGTGCGGCCTTGCCGCCGGTCATATAACCGATACGGCTGATCCCGTTGACGATCGTGTTCGAATGTTCGGGGTCCGCACCGAATTTCAGCAGCTCCGGATGTTCCGCACCGGTCGGCTCGGATCCGACCTTGCTGCGATAATCGACTCGGATCGGATCGGCAGGATCGAGGTTCACCACGCGGCGGTTCTCGATCAGCACGGTGGGAACACGGTCGAGCGTCGCCGGCATGAAGAAGCCGTAGTCGAAACCGATTTCGAGCGGCCCCGGCGCGATCTCGCGATTCCAGTCGACCTTGCCATCGCCAAGACCCAAGTGCCATTTGCCGACGACGCCAGTCGCATAGCCTGCATTCTTCAACATGAGCGGCAGCGTGAACTGACCGGGCCGGATGAGCGCGGGAGCGTCGCCAGGCAATATCTGCGTCCCCGATGCACGCCACGCGTAATCGCCCGTCAGCATCGCATAGCGCGAGGGCGTGCACGTCGCAGAGGGCGCGTGAGCGTTGACGAAACGGGTTCCGCTCTCGGCCAGCCGATCGATGTTGGGTGTCCGGATCGTCGTCGCGCCATAGCTGCTGAGATCGCCATAGCCCAGATCGTCGGCGTAGATGACGATGATATTGGGCTTGCGCTTCACGGTCGCTGCGGCTGCAGCCGTTGGAAGAATCATCGCTGCGGCAAGGACCGGCAGCAGCGCGCGAAGTGAGGATATAAAACTCAACCGCCTCTCCTCTCACAACCGACCATACGACGCGTGTATGGCATTTACCATATATAACGGGCTTGCCGCAGCGATGCTGAACGGCGCACCCACCCCCGAGTCATCCGAATTCTGAGCGGCGCAGAGCGCCCGCTTGCCAGAATTGTGGCATAAATCGGTTTTATACGATATATAGGACCAACGCGCCTGCACGACGGGAAGATCGGCAGCAGGACGCAAAAGTGCTGGCGTTGAAAATCGCCTCGGACCGGCGGTCCGAGAATCAGCCGATCGGGGGACATGTGCGCAAGAGATCTCGACCACGAGCCTTCTTCACGGGCATGGCGGCAATGACCATTGCCATTTCGCTGTGCCTCGGCTGTACGACGGCTTCGAGCGCCTCGAAAGCTCCACCCCGCCCCAACTTCATCGTCATTCTGGCGGACGATATGGGGTACTCGGACATCTCGAGCTACGGCGGGGAGATACCCACTCCGAATATCGATGCGCTGGCGCACACCGGGATGCGCTTCACGCAGTTCTACAACAACGCGCGCTGCAGCCCTACGCGTGCGGCGCTCCTCACCGGAGTAAACCCGCACCAGGCCGGCATGGGCTATCTGTCGGGCACGCAGTGGCCAGCGTCACGAGGCACGCACGGCCGCTTGGACGATCGCGCCGTCACGATCGCGGAAGTGCTCAAGGACGCTGGCTACTTCACCGCCATGACGGGCAAGTGGCATCTGAGCAATGAGCCCTATTCCAAATCTCACGAGCGCGGGTTCACGCGATCGTTGAACGCTGTCGCTGGCGGCATCTACTTCGCAGACCAGCCGCCGGACAAGGGCGGCAAGCCGCGCCATCTGTTGCTCGATGGCAAGAAAGTCCCGCTTTCAGACCCGCGGCTGGGCGAGCCAGGCTGGTACGGAACGGATCTGTGGACCCAGTGGGGCATCGACTATATCGAAGAAGCGCGAGCCGAACAGCGCCCCTTCTTTCTTTACCTGGCTCACGTCGCACCACACTTTCCTCTGATGGCGCCTCCGGAAGATGTAGCGCGCTTCCGTGGACAATATCTCGCCGGCTGGGAACAGTTGCGGAAGCAACGTCTGCAACGCCAGGTGGAGCTGGGCATCGTCGAGCGGGCCGTCGACCTGCCCGATCAGCCATCGGGTGCAGATCGTTGGAGCGAGCTGTCTCCCAAGGATCGCGAGCGATTCGACGCAATGATGGCTGTCTATGCAGCCGCAGTGTCACGCATGGACCGCTCCGTCGGCGACCTGGTCGCCTACCTCAGACGCACCGGGCAATTGGAAAACACCGTCATTCTCTTTCTATCGGACAACGGTGGAAACGCTGAGTCAGGCCCAGCGGGCCGACTGCTCGGCGCTCACCCGGGAGACGCGCACTCCACGGTCTTCACTGGCATGAATTGGGCGATGTTACAGAACACGCCGTTCAGAGCATTCAAACACTTCACGGAAGAAGGCGGCATCGCCACGCCGATGATCGCGCACTGGCCAAAAGGGATTGCGCCATCCTTACGCGGAAGCATCAACCGCGAGCCCAGTCACGTCATCGATATCGCACCGACGCTTTACGCACTCGCTGGAGTTACTCCGCCCCGCGAGTATCACGGGCATCCGGTGCTGGCGCCTGAGGGCCGAAGTTTTGCTCCGGCATTCGCAGGCACGCCGCTCACCCGCGAGCAGCCTTTGTTTTGGGAACATGAAGGCAACCGCGCCGTGCGCGACGGGCGTTGGAAAGCCGTGATGCGTCACATGGGCGCCTGGCAGCTCTATGACTTGCAAACAGATCCGACCGAGCTTACCGACCTGGCCGCCGCCCAACCCGAGCGGCTCCATGCGCTGAGTGCGGCGTGGGACGTGTGGGCCGCGCGCACCTTCGTCGACGCGTGGCCCGGAGGTCGGCGCACCGAGTGGGGCGAGGCGCTCGATCGGAACGCGGAAAGCAAATTGTTGCGCGAGGGACCGTCGCATCAATCAAAAGTCGAAGCTCGACAGAGTCGACGCACATCGAGCCAACCAGGGAACATCAAGAACAAGGCGGCATCTCCGCCTGGGGAACATCAGTGAAGCAAAATATTCTCATCACAGCGACCACAGCGGCGATGACAGTTGCCAGCGCGACGGCCGGCGCGCAGGACGTCTCTTCTACACCCGAAGAGGTCATCGTCGTCGGCATCCGCAGCGCGCTCGAGAGCGCCGAGGAACGTAAGATCAACGCGCCTGTCGTCCTTGACGGCATTTCGGCCGACGACATCGGCGCCCTGCCCGATGTGTCGATCTCCGAGTCGCTCACGCGCATCGTCGGCGTAACGTCGAACGACACAGCACGCGGCTCGGACCAGGTCGCGCTGCGTGGGCTCGGGCCGGATCTCGTTTCGACCGAGTACAACGGACGCATCCTCCCGACCGCCGACGGCGTGAATCGCCGCGTGGGTCTCGCAGGCCTGCCCTCCGAGGGATTGTCGAGCGCGTTTGCCCAAAAGACACCTGAAGCCTCGACCATCGAAGGCGGCGTCGCGGGCATCCTGTCACTCGAATCGATACGTCCGCTCGAAACACGGCGGCGTGGTCTTACCGTCGTTGCCCGCGCCCTCGGCGAGGACTTGTCGAACGACATGGAGGACACGCCCGAGGCACGTCCCTACGGGGCGCGCGGCGAACTGACCTATGTGGAGCGCATTCGACCCAATCTCGGCGTCGCCTTCACCTTCAGCGCTCTGCGCGAAGGCAATTACTCTTCGGGCGTTCAACTCGAAAATTGGCGCATGGGCGCGGGCGCACGCTCGGATCTCAATGGCGACGGCACAGGCGACGTGCTTCCCACCAATGCCGGGCCGATCGGCTCGGCCTTCAACACGGACCGGAAAACCGGGCTGGCCATGATCCAATGGGAGCCAACCGACGACATCCGCCTGTCCCTCGACGGCATCTGGTCCGAGGATGAATATAGCAACACCACCCGGCGCTTATTCGCGTTCAATTTGTTTGAAGGCGCACTGGGCGCGGCCACCAGCAGCACGGTGGAAAATGACACGGTGACTGCGTTCTCCGGCACGTCGGCGCTCTATCGCGGCGTAGTCAACTTCGGCCGGTCAGTAGATAACACCCGCGGCGTGGGTCTGAAGACCGAGGTGCATTTTTCCGATCGGCTCGATGCGTCTTTCGATCTCTCCTGGTTCGAAGCCGGGCGCGATCGCTTCACTCCGGTCGTCAACTACGACGTTGACGGCGCCACCGCGGCTGCCCAGCGCCAACCCTTCAGCTACGACATCACCGATCGCGACAACCCGCAGTTCGTGTTCAACCAGCTGTCCGCCGACGCCTTTGCCCTGCAGCAGATCAATACAACCAAGCAGGATTCCGAGGACGACATCAGGGCGGCGCGCGCTGACTTCACATACGCACTGGAAAATAGCTGGGTCCACGAACTTGAGTTTGGAGGCAGGGTCGATCGTCGCCTCCACACCCAGCGTGTCGACAACACTCAATACACCTGGGCCAATCTGGCCGCACGTCCCGATCTGGACGCCTCGATGCTGGCGACGACTCGCAACGCTTGGGCTCCTCGCGCATCGGACTTTGGCGGCGCATCCGCCACTGCCGCCATGCCGTTCTTCGACGGCGCCACCTTGCTGAATCTGGGACTCAACTCCGCTGGCGTCATCGTCAACGATCAGTTCGCGACCGATGTTGGCGCCGGGGCGGAGATCGACGAGCTCACCTCGGCCCTCTACGCACAGGGCAATTTTCAGTTCGACCGGTTGACCGGCAATGTCGGCTTGCGTTGGGTGCGAACCGACGCGGAGTCGAGCGGCCAGGCAGGCACCGATGAAAGTAACGTCATCGACCAGAAATTCGACAACACTTACGATTACCTGCTGCCCAGTCTCAACGTCCGCTACAAGATCAACAACAACCTGTTCATTCGCGGCGCCGTCGCGCGAACGATGTCCCGGCCGCTGTTCGAACAATTGAGGGTGGGCGCGGCCACTGACCTCAGCGGCGCCGCAACGGGTGCGGTGACCATCAACCGGGGCAACCCGGATCTGAAACCGTTCACCGCCGATGGCGTCGACCTCGGTATCGAGTGGTATCCCAACGATGCGTCGTCGTTCGCGTTCGCCGTCTACAACAAGGACGTGAGCAACTTCACCACGAGCCAGACCCGCACGGGCGAGATCACGCTGGGCGATGGCACGGTGGCTCCGGTAACGATCACCGAGTTCATCAACGATCCCGAGAAACGCTACTTCCGCGGTTTCGAAGTCCAGGCCCGGCAGGATTTCAGCTTCCTCCCCGGATCTTTCCGCAACCTCGGCATTCAGTCCAGTTACAACCACAACAAGACCGATGCGCGGGAAACCTTCACCTCGCTGGCCGGCCCGGCCGCAGTCGCCACGACCGCGGAAGTGCTGCCCATCAATCTGTCGGAAGATGTGCTCAACGGCCAGATCTACTATGACGGACCGGATCTTCAAGTCAGATTGGCTTATCGCTACGCGAGCGGATACTCGCGCCGCTTTTCCAACGGCTATCAATATCAGCCGCAAGGCCAGTGGGATCTGAACGGCTCCTACCAATTGTCGCCCAATGTCCGTTTGATCGGAACGGTGACCAATTTGCTCGGCACTGATCAGTACCGGCTGACCGCGGACAGCCGCGATCTGGGCAACAACCAGATTCTGCAGAATCGCAATTACCAGGGACGAAACTTCGCGATCGGACTGCGCGCGACGTTCAAATAAGGACTGACCGATGACTGATTAGAAGCGATCGTTTCGTGCCCAGGGGGCGGCCGAGGCCGATCCCTGGGCACTTCAACTCCACGGAGGTTTGCATCGCATGAGTGTCAAGAATCAGAACCGACGCTTGCTCGCCACCCTCGCCCTCCTTTGCAGTATCACGGTCGCCGACGGGGCCGAGATAGGCGTCAACTTCAACGGCATGCTCGCTCGAATAGACCAAGGCGATCTCGCCCGCGCCAAGACCACGTGGATCCGCGGCTTCGTCGACTACTATCAGTTTCGCAGCGGTGCGAAAAATGTCGCCACCGATCCCGGTCTGGAAGCGCTCTCGCAGGCGCATCAGGCAGGCTACAAGACGATCATCAACATCAAGTTCGATTTCACCTCAAAGAACTTTCCCACCACGGCTGCGCAGATCGACACTGAGCTGAATTATCTCGACACGCTGCTCGCCGCGCTCTACGCCGATTGCGACATCATCGTGATCGGCAACGAGCCATTCATCGAATCGATTTCCTCACAGCGAGGCGCGCCGCTGTTCAATTTCTATACGGCGGCCGCCGAGAGGACCAAGACCTACAAGGACGGCCAGTCGCGCAAGATTCCGCTCTACATCGGAGCCTTCAACCGCCTGTGGGAAGCCGGCCGGCAGACGGAGGCAACACCGCTTCTTCAATATGCCGAGGCTACCCCTTGGCTCGCGGGCGTCGATCTTCACATCCATCACTCAGCGAATGCCGAGATCGACAACGTGTTCGCTTTTGTTAATCCGCGCATCCGCGGCGACCAGAAGATCCTCGTGACCGAGTATTCGCTGATGCATCATTGGAAGGCGCATCTGAACGATCCCATCCCTGCCCAACTGGCCGCCCAATACGGCCGCCCTGCGCAGTGGAAAGTGTGGGAATACATCAACTACGTGCAGGACGATCCGGTGACCCGACCCGAATGGGTCGCTTTCCTGCAAAACAGCCCCTGGTTCGAGAACCGCAAGGATTACATCGCCAATTCCTACGCGAAGTTCGCCGCCAACGCCAAGTTCAACATCGGCGCCTATGCGATGTATCAAGGATACTTTCCGGGATTCAACGCGAGCACCGATCCGTGGATTCTCAATCCGCTGTTCGTCAACCAAACGGTGATGCCCAATCCTTCGACCGGACTGAATCAGACCAACTATTCTTACTTCGACGCGTTCCGGGCGCTCCAGCCCTGAGCCAGCGGGGTGGTCGACGAACTATCGTTGGCCACCCCGCTCTTCGCTTGCATCAGTTCTTCTGCAGCGCCTTGAAGTCGTCGATCCACGCATAGTTGGCAGCGGCACTGCCATCGGGATTGGCCTGGACGGTGCGTGGCGCGAACACGCTGTTGAGGAGCCACGGCGTCTTGTCAGGGCCGAAATTGTTCGACATCGAGCTGCCCTGCTTGAACCCATAGGTCGCGACCGCGAGACGTCCGGAGTCACGGAACATCTTCATCTGGTTGCGCAGATAGTGTTTGCGGCTTTCAAACCAGGGGCTCATCGACAGGAAATCATCCCACCGCTGCTTGGCGAACGGCTGTTCGAGCGCCGCCTTGATCACCTGCCAATTCTGCGAATTCTTCGGCACGTCATATTTTGCCGCGAAAGCCGCTGGGATCGGCTTCTTCAGATTGTCCTTCCACCACCACACGACCGAGAACTCAGTCACCAGGAACTTTTGCTCAGCCCGCATCCGCGGCAGGATGTAGTCGAGAAACGGCTTCGACGCCTCGATGGAATTGATGTGCGGATGAATATCGACTCCGTCGATCTGCGGCGTCGCCTTCACGTATTCCATCCAGCGATCGGTCGAAGGGGTGATGTTCTTCTTCAGATCGAGCCGGTTGAGCGCGCCCATGTAGAGACGCGTCTTGCAATCCTCGATACAGTGCTTCGCACGATAGGCGATCACGCGCGCGGCCATCGCCTCGTAGAACGCGTTGAGATCGAGGTCTCGATCCGCTTCGCGGCTTTCGATATACGGCTCGTTACCGATAACGAGGATCTCGACCTTGCCCATGACGAGCGGCAGCACTGCGTCGAGCCGCGCGAGCTCCTTCTCCATCTCGGCGCTGCCCGGCTTCGGGAAATCGCGGTTCGGGAAGGGCCACTTGAACGACAGGATCGTCTTGTAGCCTTGCTTTCCGGCATCGAGCGTCGTGCGCACGACGCCATGCTCCGCCGCGCCTTGATCGAGTTGCGGCATGGTCAGGAAGATGCGGACCCAGCTCGCATCCGCCTTTTTCAGGTCGCGATAATCGACGTCCTCATAGTGCTCATTGTAATTGGCGCCGAGCGCCCCCTGAGCCTGAGCCACCCCAGGCAGGCAAACGATCGCCGCGCAAGCGGCCAGAAATCCGCGCATCGATGACTCCGTCGGTCGAGTTTAGATCGGACCTCCTTTTATCATATTAATCCGCTTATCTGAAACCCGGCCTCATCGGTGCTGGCCCGCTGCAGCCAATTGCTGGGCTGGTGCAGCAAGCGGCCTGTGTACGGCCGGAGGTGGGCACTAGACTCAGACTCGACTCCCGCCATCCCATCACGAGGCCGCCATGCGAATATTTCTAAACACGATGTGCGCATTGCTCGCTGCACTCTTATGCGCCCCCGCGCTGCCCAGCGAACAAACCGTCTCCAACGCCGTCCTCGTAACGGGCGCCAGCAGCGGCATCGGCCGCAAGATCACCGAGCGCCTCGCCACGGAGGGCTATTTCGTATACGCCACCGCACGCAAAGCAGAGGACCTCAAGGCGCTCGGAGCCATCAAGAACGTGCACCCCATACGCCTGGACGTCACGCAACCTGCGGACATTGCCGCTGCAGTGGAAACAGTGACCCGAGCCGGCCGCGGCCTTCATGGCCTGGTCAACAATGCCGGCGTCGCTACATTCGGCACGATCGCCACCATGAGGATGGAAGAGTTCGACCTTACGATGAAGGTGAACGTCTATGGACCGGTAATGATGATCAAGGCATTCGCACCGCTCATCATCGCCGGCAAGGGACGGATCGTGAACATCGGCTCCCCTTCCGGAATCACCGACGGCGGCGGACCCGACATCGCCGCTTACGTCATGAGCAAGCACGCGATCGAAGGACTGACGGATTCCCTGGTGCTGCAGCTCGCGCCGCTCGGCGTTCAAGTCAGCGCCGTCGAACCCGGCGCCTACAGATCCGAGATCGATAAAAACATGCTGGAGCGCCTCACTGAAGCTGAGAAGGCGAACATGCTCAAGGTCTGGGGCCCGCCGCCGGATCCGATGATGTTTCCAGAAGCCGACGAAGTCGCCGTAGCGGTTGCACAGGCGCTGTCCGAGCCCAACCCGAAACGCCGCTATCTGGCCATTCCCCGCGATGCTCGGGATCGCTTCAACAACCGGCTGCCGGAGCGCATCATCCGCTATCAGATGAAGCAGCTCGTCCAGTGGAATGAAGGCCATGCCTACACCTTCGACCGCGCGGCGCTCATCAAGATGCTGGATGACGCGTTGGTCAACGCTCGACCTCGAACCAGTGAGTGAGTGAGAAGTGGCTCTGGGGCATGCAAAAAGCAGGCGCCTTGGTATGCTATGAGGCTTCAATCGTGCCTGGCACGCCCGCTAGATCATGCCTCGCGCACCCATGAGCTCTCATTCCATCGATACCGTTGTTTTCGATCTCGGCAACGTTTTGATTCGCTGGAACCCAAGGAATCTGTTTCGGAAAATCTTTGGCGCCGACGAGGCAGCGATGGAGTTTTTTCTGACAGAGGTGTGCAACACAGAGTGGAACGAGCACCAAGACCGCGGGCGTCCCTGGAAGGACGCAATCGCCGAGGCGATCGAGCGTCACCCGGAGCATGAAGCCAATATCAGAGCCTACTTTGATCGCTGGGAAGAAATGATTCCTGGCGCAATCGAAGAAACAGTGGTCATCCTCGAGCACCTTCGCAAGCTCAACGTGCGGCTGCTGGCTCTCACGAACTGGTCGGATGAGACCTTTCACATCGCCCAAGCGCGTTTTCCATTCCTGGAGTGGTTTGAAGGCATCGTGGTGTCTGGCCGTGAGCGTCTGATGAAGCCAGATCCTGCGATCTTCAAACTGATCATCGAGCGCTACCGGTTGAGCCCAGCGTCCACGGCTTTCGTGGACGATAGCATCCTCAACGTCGAAGCCGCGGCACGCGAGGGGATGATCGCCATTCACTTTCAGGGTGCCGACGACTTCCGCGCCAAGCTGCGGGACTTGGGAATCCTGCTTCCCAGATAGCTGCCCTCGCGCCAGACGCCAAGGGCTATGTCACCCCGACGAATAGATGATGACCGTTCCCACGGTTATTCAACGTCGGCCGCGGGCGCCGCCTCGGCGTTCGATCGTCCCCTCTCCAACAGGCTGCGCATCCATTCCGCAAACGCACTGTCGAGAAAATCTTTGCGGAAAAGCGTGGGGTCTCGACCTTCCTTGAGCGCGAATCGATACGTCCAGTTGACACGCGTCTGGTCCGGCGCGGGTTGAGTGTGGATGAACTCACCGACGGCATACTGGACGTCACGAAACTTCGGACTGGTGTAGTTCCAGACCACATATCTGAACCGTCGGCGTTCGCTGTGCGCCTCACTGTGCAGCACTTCTTCGAGGGCAATGGAGCCATCGGTGAGACAAACGAGCCGGCGCGCGCCGACCGTGCCAAACCCTCCGCTCGTCAGATTGCGCGTGCCGCTGACGCCCGGCAAGTCACGCGTCGGCCGAATGCCCTCGCTCAGCGGTCGCCGGCCCGCCTGCATGACGGCCGCCAGGCTACGAGCAATGTCAATTTGCTCCGTATGAGCCACGAGCTTCTCGAGCGGCGCGATGTCCGGACGGGGCGGATTGACGAACCCGGCCGGGAGCTCGCAAGCCGGGCTTTGGCCCCCAAGCAGCAAGCCGGCGAGCGTCAGAGCAAAGCGAAACCGATATTCGTAGGTGCGCATGCGAGGTATCTTGTCCAAACCTGCAGCGCCGGACTATTCGCATATGAAACGGAACCCAGCCGCATCGCTGATCCCCCGGAAAAGACCGCAGCAGCGCCGATCTCGCGACACCATCGATACAATTTTCGAAGCAACCATTCAGGTTTTGCTCGCCAACGGCTTCGACAAGACCACGACCTTGCAGATTGCCGACCGGGCCGGCGTGTCCATCGGCTCTCTGTATCAATACTTTCCGAACAAGCGGGCGCTGCTGGCGGCCATCGTGAGGCGACATGTCGGCGGGGTTGTCGACGCGACCGTTGCTGCCTGCCAGTCGATGCACGGCAAGCCCATCGAAGAGATGTGCGCCACCATCATGACTGTCTTCGTCGATGCGAAGACGCGCAGGCCGGACATATCGCGCGCGCTCTATCTACCCACCGCGGCCATCGATGGCGACGCCATCGTCAAGGAGGAGTCGAGTCGATGCGCCCAGGCAATACATGACATGTTGATAACCGCCAGTAACGCCAGGTTCGAGCAGCCTCAGGTCGTGAGCAGCGTGCTGGTCGCATCCATCGTGGGACCGACGCGGGCGACCATAGAAGCTGGCGGAAACAAAAGCACGTTTGACCGCCTGAAGCTGCACCTGACCGCGCTGTGTGTGGGCTATCTGAAAGAGGTGTCGAAGCAGTAGCAACGATTGCGCTGCCCTCCCCGGTCACCCGCCGCCCATCAAGACGGCAACCGCACCACCGGCCGGTGCGAGCTCGAGCGTCAATTTGTCTGCGCGAGTGAGCTGCGTTCTGTTCTGCCGCAGTTCCTGCGGCATGGCGCCGTCCTCCCAGACCTGCGACCGGTATTTGCCCGAGGCGAGGAAATCAAGCGGCACCGTGAGCTCACGGGCCGATTCGTTCGTCATTGCGCCGATGTACCACGTATTGCCTTTGCGCCGGGCAAGCACGACGTACTCCGCGATCGTTCCTTGCAGGAAGCGCGTCTCATCCCAACTCGTCGGCACGTCCCGTACGAAATCGAAGCCGGCGGCGTTTTCATAAGCATCGGGGCTGTCCGCCACCATCTGCAGCGGGCCGTCGTACACCACAAACATCGCCAATGCCTGACCGCGCGTGGTTTGGACGAAGGGCGGACTGTTGTTGATGCGGAACTCTTCAGGTTGGACGTTTCGGAAGCCGCCGGGCGTGTAGTCCATCGGCCCGAGCAGCATCCGGGTGTAGGGCAGCGTCACATTGTGAGTCGCTGTGACCCGGCGGCTCCATTTGTTGTATTCCGCGCCCATGACGCCTTCCTGGGTCATGTAGTTCGGATAGGTGCGATACAGGCCCGTCGGCGGATAGGCGCCATGCATGTTGACCATCAGCCGCTGCTCTGCCGCTTTCGACATCACGCGGTGATAGTACTCGACCATCTGCTGATCGTTGCGATCCATGAAATCGATCTTGATGCCCTTGATTCCCCATCGCCGATACTGCGCGAGCGCTACATCCATTTGCCGGTCCAGCAGCGCCCACTGCACCCACAACCACAAGCCAACGTTGCGTTGCGCCGCGTAACGCACCAGCTCCTGCATATCGAGGCCGGGCTTCGATCGGGTGATGTCGGCATCCGGCCGGGCCACACCGCCGACGCCGGAATTCAAACACCAGCCTTCATCGATCAACATGTATTCCAAGCGCGCCGCCGCGGCGAAATCGATGTATCTCTTGAGCGTCGCCATATCCATGCCCGCCTTCGCGGGCGCAGGCAGGTGCGGACCGGACCACCAATCCCAAGCGCTCTTGCCGGGAACGATCCAGGAGGTATCGCGTAATGTCGTCGGCGGATTCAAGTTCGCAATGAGCGTGGACTCGATCAGCCTGCCAAGGGTGTCCGCCATCATGATGACGCGCCAGGGCGATGCGACGCCCTGAGCCGACGACTTCACGCGCACGACGGCAGAGCCCGGGGTCGGATGGCGCGCGAGGCGCGTCACCACACCGGGCTCGCCGTTGCCTCGCCCGCTCAGATACATGCCGGCGTAATCGCGCAAATCCGCCTCGGCGATGACGAATTGCGTGCGACCGCTCGGAATGCGGCAGCTCAACGGCACATCGAATAGATGGTGCTCGCGAATCCGGCTCGCCCGCACCGGATCGAACTCGCCTTCATGGCTCGAATACATCTGCCCGATATTCAATCCATGACACTCATAGTCGCCGGCGAAGGCGAACTCGGTCGCCTCGGCCCGCAGCTGCAGCTCATCGAACCCCGGTTGGCTCGGAACGAAGTAACGCAACGCGACGCCATCGTCATAGGCTCGCAGGATGATATCCAGCCTGCGAGCAGCCCCGCCGCGCTCCTGCAGCGACACCGTCATCTCATTGAAGCGATCGCGAGCCTGCGACGCCTTTCCCACGACCATTCGATATTGCTCATCCACCGAGCGGCGCTGGGAAGACACCGGATCGAACAGTTGGAAGCCACGGTCATCGACCAGTTGCAGACGCAGCTGAGAGGGCGCGACCACCGTCTCGCCCCGCCTGCTGACCTCATAGCGAGGCGGCTCATCCGCGCCGACTTGAAGTTTGATCGCGATGGAGCCGTCGGGGGAGCTGACGCTGTAGTCCGCTTGCGCGGACGCCCTCGCCTGCTGTGTGACGAGCACGCACGCCGCGATCGCCGCATATAGTTTTATGTGCATCCTCGATGTCCTTGTCCGAGTTGCCTCAGAAGCGGGCACGTACGCCAGCTGTGATTCGCCGCCCGCTATCTTCCAGCTGCAACAGGCGCTCTTTGAAAGCAGAGTAGCTGCGCGTACGCTCGTCCGTCAGGTTCACGCACTCGGCGAACACTGACCACGCTTCGTTCACCTGAAAGCTCGCGCTCACGTCGTACTGCCCATAGGCCTCGATGTTCTCCGGCTGTCCCTCGAAGCTGAAGGTCCGTCGCAGAAAATCATCTCGCCAGTTGTACGCGGCGCGCACCTGGATCGGACCCTTCTCGTAGAACAACACCAGGTTGGCCGAGTTGGACAGGCCTTCCACGTTGAATACCTGCGTGCTCAAGCTGGGATCGAACGTCACCGAACTGTCCACATCCGTGTAGTTCGCCGAGACACCGAAGCCGTCGTACGGCGCCGGCAACCGGTCGAACGTGTACTGTGCGGACAGCTCCACCCCGTACACCTTTGCATCGTTGGCGTTGACCGGGCGCGTCTCCAGGAACTCATAGCCGAGGATGTTGGTGGGCCTCGTCACCAGCGAGACGAAATTGTCGATCCATTTGTAGAAGCCCGCCACGCTGAAGTAGCTCGCATCGTTGAGAAAGTAGTCGATGCCGAGGTCCAGGTTCTTTGCCAGATAGGGCTGCAAGGCCGGGTTGCCGCCGGAGCTGAAGAAAGAATCCGGCGGACGCAGGTTGTAGCCCTCGGTGGGCTGCAGGTTGGTGAGCGTCGGGCGTGTGAGCGTGCGCGAACCGGCGATCCGCACGGCCCATTGATCGCTCAGGTTCAACCGCAACGCGAGCGATGGCAGGAAGTAGTCGTAGTCGTTCTTCTCGGTGATCGGCATGGAATCGGTCAACGTGTACTCCAACCCCGTAGCGTCGCCCGGGATGGGCGTGATCGATGCGATTTCCTGACCGGTGCCCTTCGCGGTCAGATCCGTTTTGACCCAGCGCAGCCCCACCTGTCCGCTCCAGGTCATCTCCGAAATGTCGCCGCCGAGCTCCAGCTGCACATAGGCAGCCTGCGATTCTTCCTCGACCGACCCGGAGCCTTGCGGATTCAAGACGGCTCTGAAGTCCCCACCGTTGGCCGCGAGATTCGCCGCAAACTCGGCCCTTGCGGCCGCATCGCCGTTCAGTCCGTACGCGGCCGGTGATGTGTAATACGGAATCAGCGCATCGATATCGAAATCGAGCCACTGCGTGGGCAACCCAGAGCCGCCAAGGAACGACCCGGCGTCATAGGAACTCGTGACGCTGGCCGGCACCGGGGCGTAGTAGCCGCAGTAATAGCAGTTCAGCGAGCCTGGCGTTTTGTAATCAGTGGTCGTTTTCTCCCGGTTGGAGGCCAGGGCGCCGAACTTGAGCGCCCTGATCACACCGTCGAGCTCGTGGACGACATCGACCTGGAACTGCCCGATCTCATCTTCGACATCGTTGCCCGACTCGTTCAGATAATGCGCCCGCAAATTCGCAGGATCGGTGGGCGACAACACGTTGGTGTAGAGCGGCGTGGCACTGCCGGGGCGCAGTTCGAACGTTGGATTCACGCCAGTGTTGCGTGTACCAAGCACATAAAAGCGCTCCTTGCCGCCGTTATCGTCCTTGGCCTTGGAATAGGAAACATCGAACGCGACGGTGGTACGCTCTGTCAGCGTGTACTCGGTATTGAAGGCGAGCTGGTAGGTCGACGCATCGCGCGGCCGTTCGCTGACGACCCAGTCGGTGGCCAGGCTGCCCGTGTCGCCTCGCACGTAGCGAGTGACCGTGCCGTTACCGTTGGCTTCGGCAGAAATGATGTCCGCGGGGTCGCTGAAGTACGCAAGCACATGGTTGCGATTGTCGATCTCGTAGGTGGTGTAGAGGGCGTCGAGCTCGAACTTCAGGGCATCGGTGGCGAGCCAGTCGAAGGACAGCGTGGCGCCCATGCGCTCTCGCGTGCTCTCATCGACGATTTGATTGTACGAGCGCGTGATGGCCACGTCCGCCAGGTCTGCGGCCCCGTCCCGGTTGAAGTCGAGGTCCTGCCCCGTCAGCCAGCCATCGGTGTGAAATCGCTCGAGCCGCGCCTTGCGCTCGTCGTAAACCACGCTCGCCAGCGCACCGAACGTGTTGCTCTCGTTGGTCATGCTGATGAGGCCGGACATCGTTGGAGTGGTCTCCTCCGAGCCGCCGTCATACTTGGCAGCCGCGCTGCCGGCAGCGTGAAAGCCCTCGAAATCCAGCGGCCGGGCAGTGCGTAGCTGAATCGTCGATCCGATGCCGCCCTCCTGGAATTCAGCCGAGGAGGATTTGTACACCTCCGCGCTGCTGATCAGCTCGGGCGCCAGAATGTCGAAGCTGAACTCACGTCCGTCGTTCTCGGTCGCCAGCAGCCGACCATTGAACAGGACATTGTTGAACTCGGGACCGAAACCGCGCACGGTGACGAAGCGCCCCTCGCCCGCCGTTCGATCGATGGACACACCGGCGATGCGCTGGAGCGATTCAGCAACGTTTTGATCGGGGAACTTGCCGATGTCCTCCGCGGCAATGGAGTCAACCACGCCGAGCACTTCCTTTTTCAGGTCCAGCGCCCGGGACAAGCTCGCGCGCGTGCCGGTGACGACTACCTCTTCCACGGGCGCTTGCGCCATCGCTACACCGACCAGACCAAGCGGCAACGCGCTCACGCCAAACAGCACCCGGCTGATCCATCGCCCGTGATTCATCGTTGACCCCCTGACCATTTTTGAAACGCCCGCGCGCCAGCTGCGCTACGGATTGCTTGTGGTGACATCGCGTCGATCGAATGCGCGACGTAGAATTAATAATACAAGTTGTTTTATTTAGTCAACACCGCAGTGACCTTCAGACCCGCGTGTTTCGAGCAGCGGTGTGAAATAAATTCAAAACATCAGCGACTCGGCACCGCGAACTCATGTTCCGCCGGCATCGGATCCTGTCAGGATTTGCGGCGGGAATGCGTTACAGGGGTATGGCACCTACGACAAGGACCTGCAATGGGCCCCCTGCCCTTTACTTCCCTCCTCGCCCTCGGAGCGATGGCCGCTGCCTCGTTGGTCAATGCAGCCCCATCGACATCGCGTGTTCCGCTCTGCCCCGGCCTGCAAATCGTCACCGCAATCAGTCAGCCCAACGGTGACTATGAGTCGATCAAGACCGTCCTCTCGATCGACGATCAGAACGTTCTGATTCGTTACTCATCCGAACAGCTCGTCACGGATCTGCTCGCTTCGGACTTCGGCCAGGTGCGCAAGCAGACATTGAGCCGTTCGGTGCGCCGCTCGGACCTGACATCGGCGACCTTGTATCAGCAGCGCTTCATGACCGGCATGCCGACGCAGATTGCCGAGACGACGGCGATCGGAACCTCACAGGCGGTACTGCGTGCACTGAGAACGGCCGGCCGCAGCGAATTCTCCATCTCCAATGCCTACTCCGGCGAATTCCCCGCAAATCGAGATCGCAGCCCGAATCTCTACGACTTCATGTCGCCGGGCGAGCTGGTCCGCATCGGCCAGGCCGAGCACATCTCCGTCGTCATCAACGGCGTGGCAACCTCACTTCCCGTGATCCGCGCGCGCGGCGAATTCGCAGCGGAGCCGGCAGAGTTCCTGTTTCTCGATGACGATGCGAATCCGCTGACATTGAAGTTTCGCGTCGGCATCGATTCCGAGCCCCCCATGGATGAGCCCATGAAGGAGCTCTGCCGCACCATGCAGGCAGCCGCCCCGGAGATGAGCCGCGCGCTGTGCGGGCGAGAGACCGCAAGCGATCGCGAAACGCTCGAGGTGGTGAAGATCGCCCATCGCTGCGAGGCGCCGGTTGCGCCAACCGGAACGGCGCCCGCTGCCGGGCCGCCACTGGAACAGCAGCTCGCGACGACCGGCAAAGCGGTTGTCTATGACATTCACTTCTCTTTCAACAGCGATCGAATCCGTGAAGAGTCCACACCGCGGCTGGCGGAGATTGCCGAAGTCCTGCGCAAGCAGGCCGACTGGAAGCTCGTCGTCAACGGACACACCGACTCCATCGGCGGAGATCGTTACAACCTGGATCTATCCCGGCGGCGAGCCGCCGCGGTCAAACACGCTCTCGTGAAGTCACACGGGATCGACGCTGCGCGACTGACAACCGAGGGTTTCGGTGCGTCACAACCCCGCGACACGAACGAAACGCTCGCCGGACGCGCGCGCAATCGCCGTGTCGAGCTGATCAAACCATAGGAGGTCGACTGGTGAGGATCCGAACTTATCTTGGTTCATTGATGTGCATCGTCGGTGCGAGCGCTTACGCCGGTGGCGATCCGATTCCTGTCTGCGTGGGCCCCGGCGGCGCGATGCGCCTGATCGAGATGAAAGTCACCTGCAAGGCGGGCGAGCAGAAGAAACTATTCGCAGAGTGGGAAGCCGAGCTCGACGAGCCGCCGGAGGAGGAAGATGCTCGCATGGAGAACATGCAGAAGCAGTTGCAGGAGATGACAAAGCGCCTCGCTGCGCTCGAAAAGAACTCGGACAATCGCGGCAGCAGCCAGGCAGCCACTCGCATCACAGCCCCCTTCGAAGTCGTCGGCCGCACCGGCAAAGTCATCCTGCGCGTGGCCGACAAGGTTTCCTCAACCTCCGGCGAAGGCGCTCAGGTCACGATTGGCGCAGGCGATGCAGGGAACTATGGCGTTCGCGTTTACAAAGACGGCGCCACCTTCGTTGCCGGTGTCGGCCAGGCGCGGGGCGGCGCGGGCCTCGTCGCCGTCATGGACGAGAATGGATCGTTGGTCGCCAGCATGAGCGCGCGCGATCGCAGCGTCTCGGTCTACGAAGGCGACAAAGCCGCGGCGAGCCTGGTGCTCGACGACACGGGCGGGACCGTCGCGATCTATCAGGGCTCGCAGGCCGTCGCCTATCTGACCCGCAGCTCCCATGGTAATGGCGGTAACGTGACGCTCACCGACGGCAAGGGGTTCGGCGTGTTCTCCGCCGGCGCCGCATCCGATGGCGGCGGCGAGGCTTGCCTGAACAGAGTCACCGGCGGCGGCAAGCAACGCAACGTCTGCCTGGGCATCGAACTACCGAGCATGGGGCTGGGCAAATGAGACGCCCATCGTCAACCAGGTTAGCTCGGCAGATTCGAGCATTTGAAATACGCGACTTGCGCATCGCTGAATGCATTGACATTGAAACCCCCAATGCTCTTTTCACTGGGGAGCATTACGTGCACATAGTTCGCGCCCTTGGACGGCGCCGCATCCACTGCGACCTGAGTGACGCGCGCGGTCGCCGCCGCCCGATCGAGGTTGCCTTTGAGGCCCCACGCCTGTTGCTCCTGTCCGAGCTTCTGGCAGCGATATTCGCTGTTGGGCTCGGCCTGGCCGGCCAGCACTCGTTCGCCCGAGCTGGCTTGGTAGTCCTTGACGGTAAGCTGTCCAACCGCGGAGCACGCGGCAAGGGAA
Organism: Steroidobacter agaridevorans; assembly: GCF_009932555.1. Taxonomy (GTDB): domain Bacteria; phylum Pseudomonadota; class Gammaproteobacteria; order Steroidobacterales; family Steroidobacteraceae; genus Steroidobacter; species Steroidobacter agaridevorans. The sequence goes on along the minus strand of NZ_BLJO01000002.1, from coordinate 130,120 downwards.
ATTGCAACAAACCCGATTGCCAGAGCCGTACGCAGCATCGTAGTACCTCACTGAATACGCGCGCAGCGTAGATCCGAAGGTCTGTAGAAAAATTTGTCGCAGCTCTCAGTTCTGGCAACGAGGCGGCCCGGCGAATACGACTGATTGTCTCAATGTGCCCGGGCAAATCTGTTAAGGCGCTGCTCGAGCGTCAACGGAGCTGTCAGCTTCCAAGAAGCTCGATGTTTCATAATGTGAGGATAGGATTTGCCGGGCTCGACAAAGACTTTACTCCCGATCGTTCCTCCCTGAACATTCCTACGAATGCGAATCCTGAAACCCGTCGTCTACCTGCTCGCCGCCATCGGGCTCGCCTTCGTAGCTTTGAACCTCTACCTGTCCTCCGGACTGGTGAGATCGTGCGATGTCGACTCGCTTACAACCGTCGTGTCTCCCGACGGGCAACGCGAAGCCCGATTGCGGATCGTGACCTGCAACTACGAATCGAGCCCCATGGTGACCCTTTCCCTCTCGAGACAATCGACGCCGAAGGTCGAGCATTCCACACGGATCGGCGTTGCCACGTCGACCGAGCTCGACCTGACTTGGCTTTCCAATGAAGACTTGAGACTGAGCTATCCAGAGTCCTTTGTCCTGGCATCGACCGCGCCGTTTCTTGACGGGGTCGAGATTCAATTCTCGCCAAAGAAGATCGTTCGCGACTGATTCGATGGGTGACGCTCGTCGACGAAGCTGTCAGCGTCCAAGCTCGAACGCATAGAGCCGACCGTTGAGGTCCACGGCGTACACGACGTCATCCACGATGAGCGGCGACGCGCCGAAGCCCCAGTTTTTCTTCGCGTCGATCACGTCTTTCGACGGCTCCTCCTGATACAGCCAGCGAATCGCGCCGCTGGCGCGCTCGAGCGCAACCAACGCACCGCTACGAAATCCCGGTGTCGCTCCGACGCCGACCGCGCCCGCCACGACGAATCTGTCGTTCACAGCGGTCCGTGACCACGACCAGCCCGGCACCGGCGTTTTCCAGTGCAAGGATCCATCCGCGACATCGATGGCATAGACGCTGACGGCATCCGAGGAGCCCGTGTAAACGACACCCTCGTGCACGACCGGCGGCGACTCGATCCACGAGAACCAGTAGTAACGCCGCCATTGTTCTTTTCCGCTGCCGGCGTCGAGCGCGATCAGCTCATAGGTGCGACTGCCGATCAGTACGCGATCGCCGCTCACGACGAGATCGCCTGCGACGGCAAGCTTCGCATCGTAGGTCCACCGTAGCTTGCCATCACGCGCCTGCACCGCCTGGACTTTGCCGTCGAATGCCGCGAAGAGGATGAGATCGCGATACACCGCAGGTGTCGCGGTCATCATGTCACCAGCCGTCACGCGCCAGATCTCACGACCATTCTCTGGATCGAGCGCATACAGATTCTTGTCGCGGCTCGCAACGTAGAGGTGCTGCCCGTCTGCGACGACGCTCGATCCGTAGCGATCCCAACGAGATTTTTCCTGGTCGGGAGGAATGCGCGCCGGGCTCCCCGCGTCGATGCGCGCTCGCCATTGCTCGACGCCGGTGCGTTTGTTCAGTCGGTACAGGAAGCCTGAGTCCGAACTGACATAGACGCTCTCGCCAATGACGGCGGGCCGGCCACGGATCGGTTTGTCCGTCGGAAACTTCCAGCGAATGGTGCCGCGTGCATCGACGGCGTTGAGCACTCCCTGTTCATTACCGACGAACAACAATCCGGACTGCGCGTCACGCTCCAGCCCCGCCCACGCCGGGCCGCCGACCTGCACCGACCACTTCATCTTCGGCGGCTCGACCTTCCATTGCGTGGGCTCAGGTTTCGCAACGGGCTCGCTGCGATGGAATTCAACCGGGATGTCGTAGACCGGCACCGCATCGCGCGGCAGCACGCCACTGAGCGTCCGACGCTCGGCATTCCATGTGAGAGGAAACGAGAGCGGCTGGGTATCGATGCGATTTCCATCCAGCGTCACCGTGCCCAGCGGCACTGCATGCACGCCGATAGCGGGCAGCGACAGCTGCGCCGTGGGCTTGCCTTCCTTCTCACTGAACTGCAAGACGACTTGCGACGACTCGCCCGCGTGGATCGGCTCCGCCGACCACCAGCCGGTGAGGTCGGTGAATGTCGGCGGCGCAGGTTGCGCCTGAAGCGCGATCGCATTCGTTGCGCAAATCAACCCGATCCCCCACCGCACGATCGTTCTCATTGTGCTCCCTCGCTAAACAGTACGAGCGCCGTTCTTGAGCCATCCCATTGTCCAAGAGCCGATGGCTAGCGATGAATCCTTTGGAGAAAAAGCAACGTCGCTGGGATACTCGAGGATAACCTCATTAAGCGGCGCCAAGCCGGGAAAATTGTAGAGGCGAACCACACCGTCTTGTACCGACGCAATCTGCCGGCCGTCGGGTGACCATGCCAGCGCGCCCCCACTCCCTCCCGCCTGCGTTTCCACGCTGCCGACGCATGCCCCGCTTGTTAGGTCGATGACCGATAGCGAGTTGGCAGGGGCACCGTGCACGACTGCGATGAACTGTCCGTCGGGAGCCACTGAGTTATCTGCGATGAAGGGAAAGCCGAACTCAAAGGATTTGTAATGGCCGCGTCTGAACGGCCACTGCCAGAGGGAGAAATAGCTCGGTGGCGGCGGCTCATGGTCCGTGGCGGGTGTTCGCCCATGGGCGACGATCCAACGCTCGCCCTCTGCACAGCGATGCACAGCGCTGATCGTTTCGGCGGGAAAGTCCATGACGAACTCTCTCGCCCCGGAATCCGCGCGCCTGACACTCAAGCGGCCGCGCCATGTTCCATCGATCAGATACTGACCACACATGGAAAACAACACGTTGGTCCCTGCTCCGTCCGCGCAATTGCGGAAGTCAGAGACAAGCTCGCCGGTCTCGCCCGAGAGAATCGCAATACGACCGGATGTGCTCTTCAAAAGCCAGACGCTCACCGCTTGGTGAAAAGTCCGCATGAAATGGGTGCGGAAACGGATGCGCGCGGAATATTTTCTTCCGCCGCGAGAGGTCCCAAGCCCATACATCGCGAGCGAGTGTGGAAAGCCGCGTGCCATCGTGCGAAAACACGACGCTGTGGCTTGTCTGCAGTTTCAGCGGCATGGCCGCGCGCATCATGGGCTCAGTCTTCTGGCCTGGAGAATCGCCTGCCGCGCGGCTCCAACGGCAATTGGAGAACGTTCGTGAGATAGCTGACCGTACGATAGAAGCCGGCGAGCATCAGCAGCTCCAAAATCGCTTCATCGTCAAAACGCTCACGCAACCGCTCCCACGTTTCGTCGCTGACCCCGACGTCCTCGTGCAACTCATCGCATAATCGGAGCAAGACAGTCGCCTCCTCATCCCAGCAGACATCGCTGGAGGCTCCATCCACCAGCGATCCAATCTGATCCTCTGTGAGGTTTGCCCGCGCACCGAACAAGGCGATGTGGACGCCCCACTCGTACTCGGAACCGCAGCGCGCGGTCGTTCGGCCAATGACGATTTCACGCTGTCGCAAGGTGAGGTGCCCGTCATCGAGCAAGGCGCCGGCGAAAAACTTGCGGAACAAGCGCTCATCGCGCGCAAGCGTGGTGAAGAGCACGAGCGGCTCCATGCCCGCGGGCATGACTGATTCCAGGATGTGCTGAATCTTTGGCGCAAAGGGCGCCACTGCCGGTTTGATGCGAGCTACCATATGATCCTCAGCTATCACATCCATCGTTGGGCGAGAGATCACCGCAGCCCTCGTGAGGCACGAGCGGCGTCACGATGATCTACCGGGTGCAGTTCCGAACCGCGCCCTGAATTCGCGAGGCGTCATGCCCACCTGGCGCGAAAACAGCTTGCGAAACGACGAAACGTCCTCGTATCCGCAATCGGCAACGACTTGCTCGAAACTCACCGCGGTTTGCTCCAACAGACGCTTTGCGCGGGTGATACGAAGCGATTGCAGATAGCTAAGTGGCGACACGCCAAGCGATGCGTGAAATCTTCGTGTCATCGATCGCACGCTCAGGTTCATGTCGCGGCAGACCTCGCCGATGGTCAATGCGTTCCCGGCGTTGCGCTCGAGGAATCGAGCCATTCGCGCGACCTTCGCATCCGCAATGTCTCGACCTGCAAGGCCAGCTTCGATGAATGGCGACTGAGATCCGCGGCGGCGCTCGATGAGCATCAGACGGGCCGTGGCCGCTAGCACCCGCTCACCGCAAAAATGACCGACCAACCCAAGCCCCAGATGCAGATACGCTGCTCCGGCGCCTGCCGTCCAGCGAGCGCCGTCCGACACCACGAGCTTGTCTCCTGTCAGTATGACGTTGGGAAACTCACGCCGAAACCAGTCGATCATCCACCAGCAAGTGGTCGCACGGTGTCCATCAAGCAAGCTCGCTTTCGCAAGCAGTGTGGTTCCCGTGCAAGTGCCGGCCATGATGGATGCACAACAGGCGAGCTGCTGGAGCATTTGGCACTCTCGGCCGAGCCGGCCCAGACGACCCAACACCTCGCGCCGCGAGTCACCCCAGAGCGGCGGCACGATGATGGCATCGTAGCGGCGTCGCGGCCTGTCCACGGAGAAGCGAACACCGTGCGAGCCGCGCACCGATCGCGACGTACGAGCAATGGCATGGAAACGAAATCCAGGCGGCGTCCCGACTTGCGTGCTCACGCTGCCGATCGCTGTGTTGGCGATCGCGAAGAGCTCGAGCACGCCAGCCGTGATCCATGCGGAGCAGCCCTCGTAGGCGAACACCCCGATCTCGACCTGGCGCGATGAAAGATTGGCCGTTTTCGCCATAAGGAGCGGCAGTATGCCACTTACGCACTTCGAGCAGTATTGGGAACATTGCAATGTCATTCGCACCGAGACCCGGCCATGCATTCCGACGATAGGCGCGCTTTCATGACCAAAACCCTGATCGCGACGACGGGCCTTGTTACGTCGGCCCGCAACGAGGCACGCGCCTCGGACTGCGGCCGCATCGTGAGCGGCCCGACGTGGCTCGTGGTCTACAGTCCAGGCGCGAGGTGGCTCGAGGGCAAGCCGCTCTCGGAGCAACCGCTTCGGGCGCATGGAATGTACATGCTCTCTCTGTATCGAGAGGGAGTGCTTCGATGGGCGGGCGGATACGGTGATGACTCTGGCGGCGCCGCGGCGTTCACCGCGCCGAACGCAACAATTGCGCAGCAGATCGTCGAGAGGGATCCCGCCGTTAAGGACGCAATCTTCACGTTCGTGTTGCGACAATGGAATCTCGTCGATTGGGCGGCCGTAGACAAGCGCTCAACGGGGGCGCCGCGCGTATGACACGCGAGCCAACGCTCGCAGCTCGTCGCGAACCTCTTGCCAATGCTGCTCGTAAAAGAGTGGCAATTGGCTTGCAAAGCGACGCTCGAGCCACCGGGCGAAGTCACCCGTGGGCAGTCCGTTCGCAACGGTGATTTCGGGAATAGGATCTGAGCGAGTGAAGTTGGACATCCATTCATGATCCGATCTCGCGCGCTCCGACCAGTATCCGAACGCCGTCCACTCGCGATCAAGCAGCACGACGGTCGGCAGGCGACTGATTCCGCCTCGACCCGGAAATCGTTCGGCGACCGCTCGATGCCGGTCACGGCTTACCACGCGCAGCTCAGTGTCTGGTGAAGCGTCCACGAGCCGCGCGATGAGAGGCAGATTGATGACACAGTCAGCACAGTACGGCTCGCAGAACACCAGCACCCGAGTGCCAGCTGCAAAGATCGAGCTGCTCGCATCGAATGCTACGAACTCGAAGCGCCGATGAATCTGCTGGAATCGCTCGGCATTCGCTCGTACCGCCGCGAGATATTCGGGGAAGCGGGTCCCTTCACGGTAGATTGCGCGAATTGCGTCGTCGCTCATGAAGCTATTCGTATCCTTTCTATTGGCAAGCGAGCGCGATCATCGATCAAGGCAAGGCTCGTGTGAACGGACGATCGAAGGCAATTCGCGCTGTCTACCGTGATATCGAAGCTTCTGAGGCGAGGTCGCCGTGCATTTCAACGTAGATCGTCTGGACTGCCTGATACTGGCCCATTTGGAGCGTGAGGCGCGCATCGGTTTCAGCGAGCTTGGCCGCCGGATCGGCCTCTCCTCGCCTGCGGTCGCCGAGCGTATCCGTCGACTCGAAGCGTCCGGGGTCATCACCGGTTATCACGCGCACATCGACCCTGCGAGCATCGGCCGCGGGATTCAGGCCATCGTGAAGATCACCATTCCAGGCACTGAGTGTCCGAATATCGGAAAATATGTGGAAGACCTGCGCGCGGTCGTGGAATGTCACCGGCTCACCGGTGAACATAGCGCGCTGCTGAAAGTGCTCGTCGGCTCCATCGCCGAACTGGAGTCTCTGGTCGATCGCCTGGTCAGGATTGGCAAGCCATCATCGAGCATCGTGCTCTCGAGCCCCATCCGCTTCAGGCCGCTCACCGACAATCCGCCGCCCTGAGCGGGACTCGAGTTGATAGGCTCTGCCCCCCGTGAGTCATAGAAACATGTGATGTGAAGCGACACCCCAGGCGGATACGGTCCAAGCAATCCACAGCTTGGAGGCCGAATGTCGCAGCAGCTCTCTATCAACGGCGTCACACACACGGTCGACGTGGACGAGGACACCCCGCTTCTCTGGGTGTTACGCGACGTCGTCGGATTGACCGGTACGAAGTTCGGCTGCGGGATCGCGCTGTGCGGCGCCTGTACGGTTCACATCGATGGCGTCCCGAGGCGGGCCTGCATCACCTCGGTGAAATCGCTCGGCAACGCCTCGATCCGTACGATCGAAGCGCTCGAGACGACGCCGGTCGGACGGTCATTGCAGAAGGCCTGGCTGGATCTGGAGGTCGTGCAATGTGGGTACTGCCAATCCGGTCAGTTGATGTCCGCCGCGGCACTGCTCGCAGGCAACGCGGCGCCTTCGGATGCGGACATCGACACGGTCATGAGCGGCAACGTGTGTCGGTGCGGCACATACGGACGCATCAGAGCGGCAATCAAGCAAGCGGCCAATGAGATTCAGCACACGACGCCGGAGGGTGCGCAATGAGCGACACGCCTTCGCATCAGCTGTCGCGTCGCTCGTTCCTCATCAGCACGGCCGCTGCCGGCGGCGGACTGCTGATCGGCTTTCGCGTGCCGAGCGCCGGCGGGCAGTCGATGGATCCCACGCTCGAGCCGAACGCCTTCGTCCGCATCGATCGCACCGGCGCCATTCGCGTCACGCTGCCCTATGTGGAGATGGGCCAAGGCGCCTACACCGCACAGGCGCAGTTGCTGGCCGAAGAGTTGGAGGTCGAGATCGGCCAGCTCACATTGGAGCACGCGCCTGCCAACGAGGCGCTCTACAGTCATCCGGTGTTCGGCGACCAGATCACCGGCGGCTCCGCCGGACTGCGTGGAGCCTGGGAGCCACTGCGCCGGGCAGGCGCGACAACACGCGTGCTTCTGACTCAGGCCGCCGCACGCCGATGGCGAGTCGCTCCATCGACGTGTACCGCCGAGCGCGGGGAGATCGTGCATGCACGCTCTGGACGCCGGGCCCGCTATGCCGATCTCGTCGACGCCGCCGCACGCCTGCCGGTGCCGAAGAACGTGGCGCTGAAATCGCCCGACCAATTCCGAATCGTCGGCAAACCCGTCAAACGCGTCGATACACCCGATAAGGTCAACGGCAAAGCCCGATTCGGCATCGACGCGCTGCCGACGGGCGTGAAGTTCGCCGCCGTCGCGGCGTGTCCGGTGTTCGGCGGCCAGGTGGGCACGATCGATGACACGGCGGCAAAGCGCATTCGCGGCGTCCGGCAGATCGTTCGGCTCGAGGATGCCGTCGCCGTGATCGCGGATCACACGTGGGCAGCTCGCAAAGGATTGGCCGCGCTCAAGGTGAGTTGGAACGAAGGCGCGAATGCAAACGTCGATACCAAGGCGCTCATCGCCGAATGCGATGCCGCACTCGATCGTCCTGGCGTCACCGCGACGACTCACGGCGATGTGCAGGCGGTCGAAGCTCAAGCGGCCTCGTTCTATGAGGCCCAGTTTCGTTTGCCGATGCTCGCACATCTGGCGATGGAGCCGATCAATTGCACGGCGCACGTGCGCAAGGACAGTTGCGAGATCTGGGTGGGGTGTCAACGACTGGCACTGGCCCGACGCATGGCGGCCGAGGCCTCGGGATTGCCGCTCGAGCGCATCACGATCCACAACCACCTGCTCGGCGGCGGCTTCGGGCGGCGCCTCGAAGCGGACTATGTCGCCCAGGCCGTGCGGATTGCTCGTCACGTCGAGGGGCCGGTCAAAGTAATCTGGAGTCGCGAAGAAGACGTCCAGCACGATTACTTTCGTTATCACAACCACAGCCGAGTGCGGGTGGGGCTCGACGCCAACAACGCACCGATCAGCTTCTCTCACAAGATCGTCGGACCCGCCGTGATGGCGCGCTGGCTGCCCGTCTTCTTCCAGAACAATGTCGATCTCGACATCATCAGCGTCTCGGCCGGCACGTATGCGTGGCCGAACGTCCACGTCGAATATGTTCGCGTTGAGCCTCCGACGGGCCTCAACGTTGGCAACTGGCGCGGCGTCGGCGCCTCACGCAACGCGTTCGTCGTGGAAAGTGCGATCGACGATCTGGCGAAGCGCGCGGGCAAGGATCCGCTCAGCTATCGTCGTGAGCTGCTCGCGAAGTCGCCGCGACTGCTCAATGTGATCAACAAGGTGGCGGAGCTCGCGCAATGGGGAACGCCGCTCGGTGCTGGCCGCGGCCGTGGCATCTCCGTGCTCGATGATTTCGGCAGCTACGTGGCGCAAGTCGCGGAAGTCACCGTATCGCGCTCCGGACAGGTGCGCGTGGATCGCGTCTTCTGCGTCGTCGACTGCGGCCTCGCTGTGAATCCTGACATCGTCAAGGCGCAACTCGAGGGCGGGATCGTCTACGGCGTCTCAGCCGCGCTCCACGGCAAGATCACGGTGGCTGAGGGTCGGATTCAACAAGGCAACTTCGATGACTGCCCGGTTCTGCGCATGCATGACACGCCTCGCATCGAAGTGCATGTCGTGCCAAGTGCGGAAGCCCCGGGCGGCGTGGGCGAGCCAGGCACGGCGGCGGTCTTCCCCGCCGTCACCAACGCGATCTTCGCCGCGACGGGCAAACGTCTGTTCGAGCTGCCAATCGATCCCACCCAATTGAGGAACTCGTTATGAACCGCGCTCACGCGCTCGCCCTGCTCTGCATCGTGTTTGCCTCGATGAGCCTTGCCGATGCACCGCTTGAACCGCTGCGAGCGCCGCAGGCGTTCGACTCGATTCGCAATCGTGCCGCGCGATCGAACGCCTACTTCACGGAAGCCGCCAAGGTGTTGCAACATCCTCGCTGTCTGAACTGTCATCCCGCGACACGCACACCGACGCAAGGCGACGATCTGCATCCGCACATGCCGCTCGTGCAGGCGGGACCGGAGAATCGAGGCACGAAGGAGCTGCCCTGCTCGAGCTGCCACGGGCCGGAGAATGCACCGACGCTGGGCGGGCGCGTGAAGAGTGTTCCGGGCAATGAGCACTGGTCTCTGGCGCCGGCCTCCATGGCCTGGCAGGGACTCACGACCGCGCAGATCTGCGAGCAGATCAAGGACCCGAAGCGCAACGGCAATCGCACGCTCGCTCAGATCGAGAAACATCTCGCGGAAGACCATCTCGTCGGATGGGCGTGGCATCCCGGCGAAGGCCGCGCGCCTGCGCCAGGCACCCAAGAAGTGTTCGGTCAGCTGATCGCCGCGTGGGTCAAGACGGGCGCGCACTGCCAGCAGGCATCGCTCTGATCTGATCCGCCCCGCTTGCGCACGGACGCGCAAGCGAGTGCTCATTGCACGATTGTTTTACGCCAGCGCGCCGGGGTCGCTCCGACTCGCCTACGGAACATTCGCGTCAGATGCGATTGGTCGGCAAAGCCGCAAATACCGGCAATCTCACACACCGAGCTGGACGAGTCTTTCAACAAGGCTTTCGCCCTCTGCAGTCGCAGTTGCAAAAGATACTCCCGCGGTGATGTGCCGACCGACAATCGAAATACACGGCAGAAGTGAAAGCGACTGAGATTCACCAGGCCAGAAAGATGGTGCGTCCGAATGACGCCTCCAAGATGACTTTCGATGTAGTCATCCAGGCGGCGAATCTGCTGCTGCGTGAGTCGGCGCTTGATCCGCCTTCGGCGATCGACGGAATCCTCTCTACACAGTGAAGGAATGTGACCCTCCACTGCGAGCGCCATAGCCTCCGAAGTAGCTCGCGGCAGAGGCGAGATTTGAAGTGAGTCCATGTTGATCTGGGGGATGGCGCAGATCTTTAAATGAGCAGCGCATCCGCCGCGGCACTTTGAAATGCGCCATCACCGCTTACATCAGCGTGCGGCGCCTGGCACGGGTGTGTTGAGCAGTTGCTGCTCCCACAGGAACGCGATGCCGCTACCCGCCGCATGGTGCTTCAGTATGTCGACGAACTCAGCGACGTGCTCCGTCCGCGCATGGTCACGCTGCCATTCGGACACAAGCGCCAGCCAAGTCATCATGTTGGCGCCCGCCGCGATCATCCGTTGGATCGCGACCTGATGGGCCTCCACCGAAAGTGCTCCACATGCATCGGTGATCACCGTCACGTCCCAACCTTCGCCGAGCGCATGGATCACCGGCATCGCGACACAGATCTCTGTGTACAGGCCGGCGATGATCAGCTGCTTGCGGCCCGTCGCCTCGACCGCATCCACCACCTTGCGATCCTCCCAGGTGTTGAGGAGCGTTCGGTCGATCACCTCCTGGCCGGGGAAGACATCGGTAATGTGCGGAAAGATGAGGCCGCCTCGATCGGCGATCACGCTCGTGAGAATGGTCGGCACGCCGTAGGCCTTGGCGGCCTTCGCCAGCGCCGCCGAATTGTTGACGACCATCTGCGGATCGTGGCTGTTCAAATTCGCGAGCTGGAAAGGCTGGTGGTCGATCATGACGAGGACGGAGTCTTGGGGACGAAGGAGCGACGCAACGCCGTTACGAAACTTCATGAAGATCCTTGGGTGCTGGTAAGGTGGGAACTGCCTGTGACATGCGTCGCCTGCGACGATGTCTCGGAGAACATTGCCATGTCGATTTTCGATACGGTAGTACCGCTCTCGGACACACTGTGTCGCAGAATGAGGAACGCTCGAGTTGGATATCGAAGACCTGCGGATATTTGTAGAAGTGGCTGACGCCGGCGGCGTAACCTCCGGTGCGCGGCGGCTCGGGGTCTCCAAGTCGATCGTGAGTCGGGCGCTCGCTCGGCTCGAAGCAGACCTCGGCGTTCAGTTGCTGGCACGAAATACCCGTGGCGCCGCGCTCACAGAAGCGGGCGCCACCTTTCGAGATCACGCAGCCAAAGTCTGCGCCGAGATCGACGTTGCGAAGGAAACAATCCTACCGGCCGGTGACCTTCGTGGCCGATTGCGCATTGCTGCGCCCCTCACCTTTGGCCCGACTCACCTCGCCCCTATACTTGCGGAGATGGGGCGGCGTCATCCCGATCTTCACATTCACACCAGCTATAGCGATCGCTTCGTGGATCTGGTCGCGGAGGGTTATGACTGCGGGATCCGAGTCGGTCATCTGCGGGATTCCAATCTGATCGCAAAGTGCGTCGGCCCCATCTACGGCAAGCTGGTTGCCAGTCCGGAATATATAAAGGTCCATGGAGCGCCCGAGACACCGGACGAACTCCTCGACCATGAGGCGCTCATGCAGGGCACCGAGATCTGGCAGCTCATGGACGGTGAAGCGATCGTCAAGCTTCATCCGCGGGGACGCTTCAAAGCGGATAACGGCACGGCACTGCTCGCAGCTGCCATAGCGGGGCTCGGCATCGCTTATCTCCCTGAGCGAATCATCCGTGACCACCTCGTCTCTGGAGCGTTAGTGCCCGTCATGACGCGCCACCCCGTCCGTCCGGCAGGCGTGTACGTGATCCGGCCGCCCGGTCAGCATCCGGCCCGGAAGGTGAGAGTCCTTACCGAGATGCTGATCGAATGTTTCGGAGATGCGCCATGATCTCCGCCCCGATCACAGCTGATCGTGGACCTGGTAGGCGATCCAATCGAACAGCCGGCTGTACCAGGGCCGGCGGCGCCATCCCTCCAGCGTCAATTCCTTGCTGCGCTCAAGATCCTTCTCGAACGCAGCTTTCAGCTCCGCCGCGATCTTCGTGTCGCGAATGCCGATACCCACTTCCTCGTTCAACGACAGCGAGCGGGCGTCGAAGTTGGTCGAGCCGATGTGCGACCAGATCTCATCGACGATCACGATCTTCTGATGAATCAGCGTCGGCAAGAATTCGTACAGGCGCACGCCGCCTTCGAGCAGCTGCGCGTACAAGCGGCAGCCTGCGCGACGCACGAACGGGCTGTCGGTATGCTGGCCCGGCAGCATGAGATGAACGGCGACGCCGCGCTTCACCATCATCCCCAGCAACTCACACACGCCATCGTCCGGCGCAAAGTACGGATTCTGGATGATCACCTCGCGCTTGGCGCAGGCGATCGCGACGGTGTAGAGCAGCGCCACCGATGAGACCGCATCGCCCGAGGCGCTACTGACGACGTGCGCGTCGCTCTCGCCCTTCGCTTCGGCTTCCGGGAAGCACCCCTCGCCCGCCGGCACGCAATGACTTTCCTCGATCCAGTTCTCCATGAACACGGACTGCAGGGCTTGCACCGCCGGACCTTCGACGCGCACCGCAGTGTCGCGCCAATGTTTCTCATCCTCACCCCGGCCGAGCCACTGATCGGCGATGCCGTGACCGAAGGTGTAGCCGATGACGCCATCGACGATCAGCAGCTTGCGATGCGTGCGGTGGTTGAAACGGCGCAGGTTCCACCAGCGCGGCTTGCAGTAGGTGGATAACTGCACGCCGGCCTCGACCAGGCGCTTGAGATTCTCATCGTCGCCGCCGGAGCTGCCCATCGCATCGATCAGCAGACGAACCTTCACCCCCTCGCGCGCCTTGCGAGCGAGCAGCTCGACGAATCGGCGCTCGACCTCACCCGCCGTCCAGACGAATGTTTCCAAGTGCACGGCGCACCGGGCGGCGGCGATGTCTTCTTCCATCGCCGGAAACAACGCGCCGTCTTGCAGGATCTGGCAGGCGTTGCCCGTCGTGACCGCGCCATTGGTCAGGCCCGCAAGCGTATGAAGATCCTCCTCGAGTGAGGGCAAGGCATCGAGATCAAGATCGAGATAAGGAGTGTTACGCCGATTCTTGAGCAGGAAATACGCGCTGGCCAGCAGCACGCCGGCCAGAAATGTCAGCACGCCTGCCCACACGTCGGGCTACTCGGCGACGCGGGCGCCATCCACGCGGAAGCGAAGATAGGGAAGCTGCGCCTGTGCGATGCTGCTGATGCCGGTCTGCGCCACGGCTTGCTGGCCGGGTTGCACGGCCGAACGGAACACGACCGGCTGGCCTTGCTGCACGATGCGACCGCTCGCATCGACCAGCACCGGCGTGACTTGAATGCCCGTGAGCGGCGCCGGCGCGCGATTCTGGATGACGACGACCACCCGTCCTTGCGGATCGAGCTGGCCCTGCGTCGCGACGTAGTTGCCGGGATTCTGCGGCAGATCCATGCGCACGAACTCCGCCGCCGCACGCTGCCCGATCTGACTTTGGGAGCCTGCGGCCGCCCGGAAATATTCCATCGCCTTGGCCCGATCGCCGCGATCGCGAGAAATCGTGCCCAAGTAATAAGCGGCCGGAGCCGTGGGCAGGAGCTCCACGCTCTTCGTCAGCCATTCCTCCGCGCGCGCCTTGTTGCCCGTCTGATATTGAGCGACGCCGGCGCCGAGATACGAGCCGAAATAATCCGAGTTCAGATCGATGGCCTTCTGATAGTGCGGCAGCGCCTCCTCCGGCTTCTTCTGGGCAAGTTTCATTTCGCCCAGAAACTCATGGAAGCGCCCTTCGCGCGGCTCGATCTTGATCGCCTCCTGCACCAGCGACTCGGCCTTGGTGTATTCCTTCTTGCGGGCCGCGGTCATCGCCTCTTCGAACTTGTCGTAGGCGGGCTCGATTTTCCTGAACGGCTGCAAGCGCGCCTGATATCGCTCCTGGCCGAGATCGCCGCCCGCGCCGAGCCGGGCCGCTGTTTCTTTGTTCTTGGCAACGCGCTCCTCCGAAGGCGGGTGCGATGCGAACAGCCCTTCGAGCCAGCTCTGGCCCTTGGCGCCGCCCTGCTGCGACAGGCGCACGAAGGTTTCCTGCAACGTGATCGCGCCTTGAACGTCGTAGCCGGCCGCCTTCATGTACTTCATGCCGTACTCATCGCTCTCCAGCTCCTGGTCGCGACCGTACTTCTGCTGGATCATCTGGGCGCCGAGGCCCGCGCCCTGCACGGCGAGGTTCGCGACGGTCGAGTCGACGTCGCTGATGGCGGCGCCGATCGAAGCTGCGGCGAGTCCGACCTGCATGAGGGTGCCGCGTTCCTGCGCCTTCGCGCCGTGGCGGGCGGCGGCATGCACGATTTCATGGCCGAGCACGGCGGCGAGCTCCGCCTCGTTCTTCAGCTCCGAGAGCAAGCCGACATTGACCGCGATCTTGCCGCCGGGGAGCGCCCACGCGTTCGGCACGGGGTTGTTCAGCACCACGAACTCATAGGGAAGCTCGCGGTCCGAGACGGCCGCGAGCTTCTGGCCCACTTCGTTGATGTAGGCGGACAGATCGGGCAGCACGTCGAAGTCGCCGCCCTCGCTCTGTTTGGTCGGCGCGTAGTTCTGCTCGCCGATCTTGATCTCCTGCGCCTCGGAGACGAATTGAATCTCTTTCTTACCCGTCACCGGATTGACGCCGCAGGCGCTCAGCAGGAGTGCAAGGATCGGTAAGCACAGCAGCTTCGCGTTACGCATCGGGGTTCCGCCGGTTCAGGGGTACTGGAAGATTCTACGGCCCTCCTAGGGCCTGTGAACACTCATTGGATGGGCTGCGTTGCGCCTCCAATCCCTGCAGCAAGGCGCAAAGCGCAGCCCTTATGTCGATAAGGGCAAGCTTTGTAACGCAGCGGCAGGCGATTCGAGGCGCAACCCATTTAATGAATAAATATCCTTAGATGGGACGAGCTATTGCGGTTCAGGACGTCGTTACTCCTCCCTTGAATACGGAGAGTATACGGCGGTCGTCGCGCCTAGCCCTGAACCGCAATAGCTCGTCGCAGCCCATCCAATGAGTATTCACAGGCCCTGATCAAGAGCGATCAATGGCGGCGATTTGTTCCCAAGGGGCGTTCCGGAGGGCGCTCAACCGGCGCCCTCGGCATACAACAGGCCGACCACCTCGGCGTCCACGGCCTCGTCATAGATCTTCAGCTGATCGACCAGGCCCGTGTATGGCACATCCCAAAAGTTCACGCCGAGGGCGAACTGGCGTTGCGCCGCGGGCGTGAACACATCGGGAAAGCCCGTCATCGTGCCGACCAGCGTGCCGTTCAGATACAACCGCAAGGCGCCGTGGTCGACCGACATCACCAGATGCGACCACGCGCCCACGGGAATGGACGAGTTGAACGAGCCGTCGAACCAGGCCGTGCCCGACCACAACATGGTCGGCTGCGTCGAGCCCGGCCCGCGCGGCACGAGGCTGATCCAGCTCGTCGGGCTCGCCCAGCCGAAGAACGCGGTCGTGAACTGCGACACCGCCGTCGGCTGCAGCCACATCGCGATCGAGTAGCTGTGATCATCGATCAGCCCATCCGGCAGGCGGACTCCGGCGGCGCCGTTCAGCACCAGCGCACTGCCCGCCGCACCCGGCGCGAACGACACCGTTCCACCGGCTTGGTCCACACGCGGGCCGGTCACGACGCCCGGACCAAACACGCCGCGCGATCCGTTCAAGTCATTCTCGAAGTCATACGCGGCGATGGGCTGAGGCGGCGCCAGCGAGCGAACCGTCACCTCGAATGTTTTCGTGACCTGTGCGCCATTGAGCGTGATGGTCGCCGTCAATGTCACGTTCACATCCGGCGAATTGCGATCCGGACGGGTCACCTGGCCGGTCGGGCTCAACACTTCCGGATGCGACGACGCCCAACTCACGACCGACGCATAGGGGCCCGTGCGCGGCAATTCGAGATCCGACTGCACGGCGCTCACATCGCCGAGATCCAGGATCTGCGCCGCCGACTGCAGCAGCTGCGCACCGGAGAGACGATCGATGTCGAGCCCTCGAATCTCCGCCGCCGACAGGCTTGACTCGTAAATCTTCAGCTCATCGACCAAGCCATCGAACGGCAGATCCCAGTAGTTCACACCGAGCGCGAACTTGCCCCGGCGAGTGCTGAAGAAGTCGGTGAGCGTGCCCGCGCCGAACTTGCGCACGCCATTCACATAGACCGATACGACACCGCGATTCACCGAGAACGCAACGTGCGTCCAGGCATTCGCCGGGATGCGCTCGCCCGCGCTGCCATCGAACCACGCCTCGCTGCCGCTCCAGAGCATCGTGTTGCCGTCCCAGCTGTGCGGCACGAGACTGATCCAGCGATTGGAGGACGGCACGCCCGCCGCGTCGGTCTGCTCATCGACCGCGCCGAAGAACGCCGGCGTGAACTGCGAGAGCACGCGCGGGTTCGCCCAGAACGAGACGGTGTACTCGTAGTTGTCGATCACGCCTTCGGGCAACAACACACCCGAGGTGCCATCGAGACTGACCGCCTGCCCCTGCTGACCCGGCGCGAATCTCACGGCGCCGAGGTTCCAGATGCGATTGCCGGTCGCGGTCGCGGCGGTGAATCGACCGAGCTGCTCGCTCAACGAATTCTCGAAGCTGAACTGCGCGACGCGATTGAATGGCAGACGCGCGGGCACGGTCACTTGGAACTGCCGTTCGATCGTCACGCCATTCAATGTCATGGTCGCGGTGAGCGTGACGATGCGATCGCCCTCGCCCACGTTCGGTCGACTGACTGTGCCATCGGCTTGAATCACGGACGGATCGCTCGAGGACCAGACAATCGACGTCGCCCGCGTGCCACGGGTCGGCAGATCCAACGTGCCGGCCTTGATGGTCTGCGGCAGCGACAAGGCCTCGGCGACATCCTTCAGCGCCTGACGCGTGGTGCGCTTCTCGAGCTTCGAGCCCCAGATCGACACGCCTTCGCTCGACAGCGCGGTGAAAATCGGCACGAGCTTGCCGGAGGCTTCATTCCACTGCCACGCAAGCCGGCCTTCGTAGACCTGATCGCTGCCCTCGAGCTGGATGCTGATGCGGCTCGGGTCGCCAAAGTAGCGCCGATACTGGCCCGTCACCTCGCCGGTGATGGTGTAGTCGGCGTTCAAGGAGATATAGACCGACTGCTTCGCCTGGCGATTGATGTCCTTGCCAAGGTTGATGAACTTGTAGTCGCCCAACGCATCGTTGGCGTCGACGATGTTCTGACCCTTGATCGGCGCGTAGCGATGCGGCGAGGCCACGAGCCAGCCGTCCGCGTTGACGAACATCTCGTGCACGCGAATCGAATGGCCTTCGCCGCGATTCGGAAAGCGCGTGTGCGTGATCAGCAAATGTTTCTTCGTGGCGGCATCGTAATAGGCCGAGTTGTGACCCGGCGAGAGATAGCCGCGCGCTGTCTCGAGATCGCCGGGTGTCGCCGCGAAGTTGAAGCCGCCCATCAGCTTCACGCCATAGGGCGCGATGCTGTCCCAGTTGCCGCGCGCACCGGCCATGTCCCGGCCTTGCGCATCGAGGTACGGACCGTCGGGGTTGCGCGATCGCGCGATACGAATGTTATAACCGTCGGTGGAAACAAAGCCGCCAAACGAAGTAAACAGGTAGTAGTAACCGGACTGCGGGCTGTAGAGGATGTAACTGCCTTCGATGGCGCTGTGATCGCCACCGGCCAGGCGCTTGCCATAGCCCTGCCCGGGCAAGGGCCTGCCGGTCGCCTCATCCATTTTCAAGATGAAAATGCCGCCCGAATACGAGCCGTAGGTCATCCACAGCTGGCCTTGTTTGTCGTAGAAAACATCCGGATCGATGGTGTTCGGATGAATTGTCGCGTCGTAGCTCGTGATGCCCTCGGGCCCGTAGCCCGCGGCGATTTCCGCCGCCGACATGCCCGAGCGCAGGAAGATGCCTTCGTTCACATACGGACCGTCGATGCGATCGGAGGTGGCGAGACCGAGATACGAGCGCGGCCCGGTGCATTCGCCATCCGGCGGGATGCCGCAGAAGCTGTAGTAGAAGTGATATTTACCGTTCTTGAGCTTGATCACATCCGCGGCCCAGGAGCCCGGCACGCCGGTCCACGCGGTGCCATCGGCAGGAATCGTGCTCCACAGCGGATTGGCGGCGTCGACGCCGTTCGCGACGTACTGCCAGTTCATCAAGTCCGTAGTGCGCGCGGCGGCAAGGTGCGAGCCGAACACATAATAACTACCGTCGTCGGCGCGAATCACCGAAGGATCGTGCACCGCTAAATCGTTGTGAGTCATCGCATTCGGATCGGCCGTGGGATCCGGTGCATCTAACAGACAGCCGCCCACGATCAGCAGCACGCCCGCGGCGAGCGCCGTTCTTATCGATTTCATTGTTTGATCCCCCGTCTGGTGCCGACTTTATAACTCAGACAAATAAAGGCTGGCAATAGTCATCGCGGCAGGTGTGTCGGGCGGGCTGGAACGATCTGTCGCGGAAGGCGTTTCTCGGGTGCTGACAACGAGCTTCGGGGGACGGGTTATGGCACCTTCGATTGGCAATGCAGCGATCGTGACGGCCCTGTTCAAGAACGCCGCCGGTGTCGAGCGCGCGTACGACACCGCACTGGCGCGCGGTTACAGCCGAGACGACATCAACCTGGTGCTGTCCGAGCAAACCCGTCGCAAATATTTCAATGTCGATCAGGTGGAAACCGATCTCGCCCACAAGGCCGCCGAGAGCACGGAAAAGAAACAACCGGCCGCGGCGAAAGTCGGCGGACCGGCGGGCGGCACGGCGGCAACGATCGCCCCCGCCCTCGCCGCCGTGGGATCGGCCGCGTTGCTACCGGGGTTGGTGCTGGCAGGTCCCATCGCCATTGCATTGGCGGCGGGTGGTGCCGTGGCCATCGCAGGTGGCCTGGTCACCGCGCTCACCAACTGGGGCATTCCCAAAGGGCGCATCGAACAGTACGAATCGGAGATTCGTCAGGGCGGTGTATTGATCGGCGTGCAAGCTCGCGACGACGCCGACACGGCTTACCTGCAAAACGAATGGCAAGCCGCCGGCGGCGTGTTGGTGCGCGCCTGAGCGCGCGTCACTGATTATCTCAGCTCGACCGTCTTGCCCGCGACCGTGATTCGCTCGGCGCGCATTTCTTTCTCATCGGTCTTGCTCTGATAGCCCTCGACCGTCGCGCTCGTGCCAGCCTTGAGCATCTCTTCGGTGAGGCCGCGAGTGGTCATGCGCGAGGGCGGCGCGAGCACCACTTCCCAGGTCTTATCGGCGGCCTTCAGCTGAATGGAGCCGTGCGGGTTGCCATAGCTCGCGGCTTCGATCGTGCCCGAGAGCTTTTGTATCTCTTCGCGGTACCCCGTCCAGCCATGATGAGCGAGCGTGGTGCCGACGAGCGCGATCGAGCACGCCGCCGTCCAAACCATTGCACGTGTGCGAGTCATGGGATCTCCTCGACGCGATGAGTCATCGATCGCTCGATCTTACTCATCCGCACGGTGGAAGCCACCGGCGTGCCGGAGCCCCTGGAGCACACCGGAGCAAATTTACAGCATCGAACACGCAATCAGCCCGTGGCGGCGAGCTCGCGGCGCCGACGGCTCGTCAGCGCCACGCCGAGCAGGCCGACCATCAGCAGCGCCAGCGTTTCGGGCTCGGGGACTTGGGTCGCTTGGCCGTCATCGCCGACGCCACCGCCAACCGAGTGGCCGTCCGTGCCGCCGGCGGGCGTGCGGCCGATGGTTCCGTTGTTGTTTCCAGCGTTGTTTCCAGTGTTGTTTCCAGTGCTGTTTCCGGTCGCCGGGTTCGGCCTGCCCGCCTGGAAACCCAGCGACCCGTGGGACGTTTGCCATGGAATGAGGCTGTTATTTCCGGCCGCCGAGGACTGCTGACCGAGCCCTTGGCTGAACGTGCTCGCCCCCGTCAGCCCCGCCCGGTTGCCGCCACCGTCCGGCGCCCAACCCCAGATCGAATGTGCCTGACCGGTGACATCCAACTCATTCGATTCCGCGGCCGGGTCGACTGACGTATCCATCAGCACGGCCGTGACAGGCATGAGCCGCACGCCAGCGTCGGGAGCCACGCCCTCTGGAAGCGGCCGACTCCGCGCATGGGAGGACGAGATATCCAGCTGCTGGCAGTTGCCGAGCGGACCCGAGCTCGCGCTCCAGTAAGGCCCAGCCTTCTCGTTGGACTTCATTCCAACGGCCGGCGCCGCGCCGGCGGGCCGGCTGGCCCGGGTGAAAGTTACATGTGTGCGCGTGGCCCCATCGACAGCCCCGCTGACCTCGGTGCCCGACTCATAAGCTTCCACGCAGATTGGAATCAAATGCGCCTGGGCCGCTGAAGTCGCCATCAGTACGCACAGCCCGGTCATCGCAACCCATGATTTCTTACTCATTGTTGGATCCTT
This sequence comes from Steroidobacter agaridevorans, assembly GCF_009932555.1. GTDB lineage: Bacteria > Pseudomonadota > Gammaproteobacteria > Steroidobacterales > Steroidobacteraceae > Steroidobacter > Steroidobacter agaridevorans. The sequence continues at coordinate 109,456 of NZ_BLJO01000002.1, read as the reverse complement.
ATGGAGCGGATATCCGTCGCACGAGTGTGATTGTTTGTACCTTGCGTTGCGGCTCGCGATGATCGTGATGAGGGGCAGTGGTGCCACCCCAGCACCGACGCGACCGTTTTAGTCAACTCCCGCGACGACGCCGATCCGATACAAAGCACCGTGACGCTTAAGCACGGGCTAACAAAAATGATCGAGCGACTCGGCATCGTCGTCCTGGCCATGGTTGCACTCACCGGCGCCGCTCAACCCGAAGATGGGTTCCGGCCGACGCCCGAGGAGCAAAAGCGCTACGAATTAATGTCCCAGTCGGAAGCGTGGTTCCTCAAATCACTCGCCGGACCGAGAGAAATCATCGACGGGCAGCGGCTCGATCCGAAGCTGCAGTATTACTTCGAAGAGCGTCGCCGCCGCACGCCCGAGCAGGTTCAACGCGGGCTCGCGACCTTTCTCGATCCCCAGGCGCGAATCGTCACTCGCGAGCGCCTGGCGCGCGAATGGGCGCTGTTCACCAAAGTCACCGCGCCCATGCACGCGGTCGAAGATCGCAAGATCGATGGCCGTGGCGGACCCATTCCTATTCGTATCTACACGCCTAAAACCGGCCCCGGCGAGCCGTTGCCGCTGCTCGTGTATTTCCATGGCGGCGGCTGGCTATACAGCGGCATCGACGCGACCGATCGATTCGCCCGCCTGGTCGCGAACGAGGCGCGCGCCATTGTCATGTCCGTCGACTATCGCCTGGCCCCCGAGCATCTATGGCCAGCGTCGAACGACGATGGAGAAGACGCGTTTCTATGGGCGCGCACGAATGCGAAGCGCCTGGGCAGCGAGCCGGAGCTCGTGGCCGTGGGCGGCGACAGCGCCGGCGGACACATCTCACTGAATATCTCGTTGCGCCAGATCGCGGCGAAGCGCCCGACGCCCGCCTATCAACTGCTCTACTACACCTCGAGCGACTTTGCCGAAGCCGATGAGTCTTATCGATTATTCGAGGAAGGCTACGGCCTGGATGCAACCTTCCGCGCCTTCATGATCGACACCGTCTTTCCGGGCGAGCTGCTCAAGCAGGCCACCCAGGAGCTGAACGGCGCAAGCTTCGCCGGCATGCCCGCGACCATCGCCGTCTCGGCCGGCTTCGACATGCTGCGCGACTCCTCGCGCCGCTTGACGGAGCAGCTGACAAAAGCCGGCGTGCCCGCCATGTATCTGAACTATCCGACGCTCGCGCATGGGTTCTTGCAGTGGTCGGCGGTAGTTGCCGACGCCGAGCGGGCGTCGGTGGATACGGCGCGACTTTTCGGCACGGCGATTCGCAGTCGCGCCGCCCTGCTCCGCCAGCAAGCGCGCGGCCGGGAGTGACGCCATGACGATCGTCACCGCCGAGCGCATCAACACGCTCGATGCCATCCGCGGCGCGGCGGTTCTGGGCATTCTGCTGATGAACATCGTCGATCTCGCGATGCCCGGCTACGCCTATTACGATCCTTATTATTACGGCGGTGCCGAGGGCGTGAACTTCGCGACCTGGGCGATCAACTACGCTCTCTTCGACGGCAAGATGCGCGGGCTGTTCACGATGATGTTCGGTGCGAGCACCGTGCTCATCGCCGAGCGCGCATTGAACTCAGGCGACAGCCCGGCGCGCATTCATTACGCGCGCATGTTCTGGCTGCTCGTGTTCGGCATGATCCACGTTTGGTTCATCTGGTATGGCGACATCCTGGTGCTCTACGCCGTCGCCGGCATGATCGCGTTCATCGCGTGGCGCTGGTCGGTGCGAACCTTGATCGCAACCGGGGTTGCGCTGCTCGCGCTGAAGCTGATGCTTGCCGCGTGGACCTACACCGGGATCAAGGGCTTGGAAGAAGCTGCCAGTCAGCCTGATGCGCCCGCCGCGGTGGTGGCGCAGTGGCAGGCGGTTAAAGAGAAGATGACCTTCCCTGCGCCGCAGACGCAGCTCGATGGTTATCGCGGCAACTATGTCGATGCCTTCAAAACGCGCGCGCCGATCACGATGTACATTCTCACCGAAGCGCATCCGCTTGCGATGACGGACACGCTCGCGCTGATCGCTTTCGGCATGGCGCTGTTCCGTCTCGGCTTCTTCTCAGGCGCGTGGCCGAGACGCACCTATCAGCGAATCGCGCTATGGGGATTCGCGATTTGCGTGCCGTTACACATTCCGCTGATCCTGTGGAACGATGCGGATCGTTTCTCACCCATCACGCTGCATATCACCGAGGCGTTGCACCTGTCGTTGCTGCGACCGTGGCTGGTGCTCTCGCATGCATCGCTCATCGTATTGTTCATGCAGTCGGGCGCGGCGCGCTGGCTTGCCGATCGATTGATCGCCGTCGGACGCATGGCGTTCACGAACTACATCGCCATGAGCGTAATCTGCGTGCTGCTCTTCCACGGCTACGGCTTGGGACTGTACGGCGAGCTCGAGCGCTGGCAGTGCTATCTCATCGTGCCGCTGATCTGGGCCGCTTTGCTGTTGTGGTCGAAGCCGTGGCTCGAGCGCCACGCCTATGGGCCGCTCGAATGGCTATGGCGCGCGTTGACCCGAGGGCAGCGGCCGGCGTTGACTCGGCCAGCGCCCGATCCGACGACGTGATCGCGATCAGACGGCGGTCTTGCGATCCAGGCGCTTCAAGATCTGAGGCGCGAGCTTCTCTTCCAACGCGCTCGTGCGCGCCTCACCGCGTTTGGGCATGAATACGGACAGGCCGAAGCTCACATCGCCCTTGCGAACGGCGAGGCCATCGCCCCACCACAGCGCCTCATCGCCGAACTTGCGAGGCACGGGCTGATTCGCGATCACGCCCTGGTCGGCGGACTCATGAAACGCCTGCAGAAACTTCTTCGCCATGTCGCGCCCCGCCGGCCAGCGCTGCGCGTTCAAGATTACGAAGCGGCGGCCTCGGCCGGGCGCGGTTTGATCCGGCGCCTTGCCGGGCTCGATGGTCCAGAAGCAGGTCGATGAATACTGCCCGTCGCGCGACATGCCCTCGTCCTGACGGCGTCCCTGGTCGACCGGCAGTCCGATCGCGGCGGTGATGTCCGCCGGCGTGAGCAGCTCGCACGCGTTGATTTCAAGCGATGGCTCCGCCGCGAAGACGGCAGAGCCCATCGCACCGGACAGCAATGCCGTCGCCATCGCCGTTGCGAGCGCTCGTTTCATCAGGAGGCGAGCCCGTGTTCGTGCGGTTGTAACGGCGCGGCGAGACTCTCCCCGCAACGCTTCAGCGAGATGCCATGCATCGTCGCCTTGTTTCGGATCGCAGAGCGCGTCCTGCGCAACGTGACGCAAATGGTGTCGAGCGAAGCGCCGGCGGTCGCGAGCTGCCGCAGCTGACGGATTTCCTCGGTCGACCAGGTGTTGGCCGGAATGGATCTGCGAAGTGTGTGGATCATGCCGCTCCTCGGGCCGGCGCCTCCGAGCTCGGGGGCACCGGCAAGCCTTGTACGACTCGCATGCACACGCGCGCGGTATCGGCGATCACGATCCAGAGAATCAGCGTCAGCACGATCGCAAGCACGGCATCGAGACGTTGGTTGAAGATCAGCTGTGGCGCGACCGCGGCTTGTTCCGGGGTCAGGGTGCCAGCAGCCAGTTTCGATGCGATCTGATCGGCAGCGGCCAGGAAGCCGATTCGCACATCGTCGGAAACGACCTTTTGCCAGGTCGCCACGGTGGTCACGAGCGTCAGCCACGCCAGCGGCACGCCCGTCACCCACGCAAAGCGCAGTTTACCTTGTTTCACCAGGATGCCCGTGCAGATGCACAGGGCGATGCCGGCGAGCAGCTGATTGGAGATGCCGAACAGCGGCCACAGAATGTTGATGCCGCCATTCGGATCGATCACGCCGATATACAGGAAGTAGCCCCAGCCGGCGACGATCAGTGCGCTCGAGATCAGCACGGACGGATACCAGGAGGTCTGACCCAGCTTCGGCCAGATGTGACCGAGCGCATCCTGCAGCATGAAGCGGCCCACGCGCGTGCCGGCATCGAGCGTCGTCAGAATGAACACGGCCTCGAACATGATCGCGAAGTGGTACCACAGCGACAGCATGCTCTGACCGAAGGTCGAGGCGAAGATGCTCGCCATGCCGACCGCGAGCGAGGGCGCGCCGCCGGTGCGAGCAAACAACGTCGACTCGCCCATTTCCTTGGCGAGGAACGCCATCTGATCGACGGTCACCGGGAAGCCCCAGCTCGTGATCGTCGCAACCGCAGCCTCCGGCGTTGCGCCCACCGCGCCCGGTCCGCTGTTGATCGCAAAGAACACGCCCGGATCGAGCATGGTCGCCGCGATCATCGCCATGATGGCGACCGCGGACTCGAGCATCATGCTGCCGTAGCCGATCATGCGCACATCGCCTTCATTGGTGATGAGCTTGGGCGTCGTGCCGCTCGAGACCAGCGCATGAAAGCCCGAGATCGCGCCGCAGGCGACGGTGATGAACACGAACGGAAACAGCGAGCCGCCAAAGATCGGGCCGGAGCCATCGACGAACTGCGTCAGCGCCGGCATGTGAATCTCCGGACGCATCACGATCACCGAGATGAACAGCAGCATCACCGTGCCGAGCTTCAGGAACGTCGAGAGATAATCGCGGGGCGCGAGCAGCAGCCACACCGGCAGCACGGCGGCGATGAAGCCGTAGCCGATCACGAACCAGGCGAGCGTGAGCGCGTCGAGATCGAAGAACTGACGAATCGTCGGGTGGCTATCCACCCAGCCGCCGCCGCCGACCGCAAGCAACAACAGCGCAACGCCGATGAGCGAGGCTTCCAGCACGCGGCCCGGACGAATGTCCTTCATGTAGACGCCGACCAGGAGCGCGATCGGAATCGTCGCGAACACGGTCGAGGTGCCCCAGGGGCTGTGGCGCATGGCGTTCACGACCACGAGACCGAGCACAGCGATCAGGATCACCATGATGACGAGCGTGCCGATCATCGCGGCGTAGCCGCCGATCGGCCCCATCTCATCGCGCGCCATCTGGCCGAGGCTCCGGCCGTTACGACGCGTCGAGAGGAACAATACCGTCATGTCCTGCACGCAGCCGCCGAGCACCGCGCCGACCAGGATCCAGATCGTGCCCGGCAGGTAACCGAATTGCGCGGCGAGCGTGGGACCGATCAGCGGGCCGGGGCCTGCGATCGCGGCGAAGTGATGACCGAAGACGATCCACTTATTGGTCGGGACGTAGTCGCGTCCGTCGTTCAAGCGAACGGCGGGCGTGACGCGACTCGGATCCAACACGAGCACCGAGGTTGCGACCCAGGCGCTGTAGAGACGATAGCCAATGGCGTAGACGCAGGCGGCCGCGACGATGAGCCACATCGCATTGATGGACTCGCCCCGGTGCACCGCCAATCCGCCGATTGCGAATGCGCCGACGATGGCGACCAGCAACCAACCCAGTTTCTTCATTCAACCCCCGCAATCGGCAACGCGCACGCTCGCACGCACGCGCCGCCAATATTTCTTGACTGCTGGTCCCGCGCTTAGCGCTGCTTGGCCACTTGCTCTTCGCTGACTGCGCCGCCGACGTTGCCCCATGCGTTGCGCATGTAGCTGGCAATGTGCGCCACTTCTTCATCGGCGAGTTTCTCGCCGAAGTTACCCGGCATGTCCTTCCAGCGCTTCGGTCCCGACAGCTTCGCCAGGTGCGGCCCGTAGAGAATGACGTTGATGAGCGAGGCCGGATTGCTCGCCTGCACCATCGGATTGCCCACCAGCTTGGCGCCCGCATCGGCGCTCAACGCGCCCAGGCCGTCGGGCTGATGGCAGGTGCCGCAGTGAAGGTTGTATAGGGCCTCGCCGGACTTGAGCACGTCGGCGCTCGCGGGCTTGCCGATGTCGCCCTCGTTCGCGGGCAGGCTCTTCAGATAGGTCGCCATCGCCAGCGTATCGGCATCGCTCAGGTGACGCGTGCTGTTCACGATGACTTCGTTCATCGGGCCGTGCGTCTCGCTGAAGGAGTTGCGGCCGGTCTTCAGATACGCGGCCACTTCTTCGACGGGCCACGGCCCCAGACCGTTCTTCGCGCTGGTGAGATTGGGCGCCGACCACTGCCGGATCTCGCCGGTCACGACCTTGTCGTTATATTCGCCGCCCGTATACGCCATGCTGCTCTTCTCCGCGCCCATGAAGTTGCGCGGGGAATGACAGGCGGAGCAATGCCCGAGTCCTTCGACCAGGTACGCGCCGCGATTCCACTCCGGGGATTGCGCCTCCTCAGGCTGGAAGCGGCCTTCATCGAAGAACATGGCTTTCCAGATGCCGAGCGCCCAGCGCTGGTTGGCCGGGAAGCTCATCTCGTTCTCCGGCGTCTGGCTGTTCACCGGTTTGACGATCTTCAAGTACGCATACAGCGCCGCAACATCCTCATCGGACAGCTTCGTGTAGGCGGTGTATGGGAAGGCCGGATACAGATGCGCGCCGTCGGGCCGCACGCCTTCACGCACCGCGCGAGCGAACTGCTCCTCGGTCCATTTGCCGATGCCGGTTTCCGGATCGGGCGTGATGTTGGTCGAATAGAGTTTGCCGAAAGGCGTCTCGAAGGCGAGACCGCCGGCGAAGGCGGCGCCGCCATGCGCCGTGTGACAGCTGACGCAGTTGCCGGCGCGCGCGAGATATCGCCCGCGCTCGACCAGCGAGTTGGCTTGATCGCCGCTACTCGCAGCGGGGCTGTCGGCGCGGCTCGAGTCCGCGATCGACAGTCCCGCGACGCTTGCGACTGCGAATGTGAGAGCAAGTGTTACCCAGGTGGCGGCGACGCGTGCGCGTCGGCCGCCTGCAATGTTCAATTTCGTCATTTGTTATCGAGTCCGGCCGATTCGCACCGCTTGATGATGGATCCCCCGCCGCCGTCCATTACGTTACGGCTTCAGCTGGCCCCGGATCTCTCCGCCCTTGTGAGCGGCGCTGTGCACGTTCACGTACAGGTTGCCGGCCTTGAACGCCTTGTACTGCTCTTCGGTGAGCTTCGCGCCCGGCGGTGTGCTCCAGGCTCCGCCCTCGCCCTTGATGAGCGTGACGACCGGCGGACCGTTCTTGCCGGCTTCGGCGAGATGAATGTGAGCGGCGACGCCTTCGATGCCCGTGGTCTTCACGGTGCCGCTGACGGACATGTCCTTGCCGATCGCGATCGTGCCTTCACCCATGGCCTTGGTGGTCACGGCCGGCACTTCCTCGGCGCCCGTGAGTGTGACTTTCACGTCTTCGGCGCTCGCCGCGAGGCTCACGGCGAAGATACCCAGCGCAAGACACGTGCTACCGAACATCTTTCCGGCACGATGCGTAGTCATATATCCCCCTCGAGCGTAGCGCTCTGGTGAGCCCTTGCGGGCCGTTGTTACGGCACCCTCGAGCGGCGCCGTTGTTGCTAACAAAAGCCTACTCCTGCCGCTAGGCAGGAACTTCGCGGAAATGCGTCCCCAGCTCGCGCCTTGCGCATGATGTATGCGTATTGCACCGAGCTGGCGGCGGCGACATGCGTCGTTTCAGATCTTCAGCGGCAGCGAAGTCGTCGACTTCACTTCCCAGGCCGCGACGAACGAATTCACCTCGCGGATGTTGGGCACCGTGGAGAGCTTGCCGAAATAAAATTTCTCGTAAGCCTCCATGTCGCGCACCACCACGCGCAGCAGGAAATCGTAGGCGCCGAGGATCACGTGACATTCGAGCACTTCGGGGAAGCTGCGAATGTATTCGGTGAATTCCTGCAGGCTCTGCTGATCGTTGCGGATGACCTTCACCTGCACGAACAGCTGCGTGAGCAGGTTCAACTTGCGGCGATCGAGCATCGCCACGATGCGGGTGATATAGCCTTCTTCCTTCAGGCGTTGGATGCGCCGATAACACGGCGATTGCGATAAGCCCACCGAGTCTGCGATCTCGGCGGCCGAGTGCGAGGCGTCCTCCTGAAGCGCACGCAAGATTTTCAGATCGATCTTGTCCAGACCTTCCATCATTCCCCCTCTCAATACGCGATCGGTGCGCCCGTAATGTGCTGGTCGGGCATCTACCGTTTACAAGGCATGTCTTAGGACGATTTTGTGCGGATCGGCGTGTTCGGTGCGTTTACTTATCAACCTCGGCGGCTTTGGTGGCGTAGTGATGCACGTAATTTGCGACAGTTGCAAGACGCTAACGTCGTTCTAGGGAATTTATGAAGAAGGTTTCAGGTAAAGGAGCACAGGCGCACGCAAGCCTCCGCCGCGCAAGGCGCGGCGGTGTTGCGTTCGATGACAAAGTTCGTTGCTAGACGTGCAACGGCCAGGCGGTCGTGGTTTTTATTTCCGAGGCCGCGACGTAGGAAGTGACCTCGAGAATGTGCGGCACGCGCGAGAGCTTCTCGAAATAGAACGTCTCGTAGGCGTCCATGTCCTTGGCCACCACACGCAACAGGAAGTCGAAGACGCCGAGCACGACGTGGCACTCCATCACCTCGGGAAAGGCGCGGATCGCCTCGGAAAACTCGGCCAGGCTCGCGCGGTCGTTCTTCACGACCTTGACCTGCACGAACAGCTGGGCGCGCAGGCCGAGCTTCTGACGGTCGAGCAGGGCCACGATCTTGGTGATGTAGCCGTCATCCTTGAGCCGCTGGATCCGGCGCCAGCACGGTGACTGGGACAGGCCCACCGCTTCGGCGACCTCCGCCGCCGAGAGCGATGCGTCCTGTTGCAGGACCGACAGGATCTTGTAGTCGATTTTGTCGAGACTGCCATTGCTCATGGCGCTTTTTTCCTCAGCAGCCATTAGACGTGCAACGCATGGCCGAGCCCGGCCAGCGATGCCTCGAAAAACGCCTCCGACAGCGTCGGGTGGGCATGAATCACACCCGCCACATCCTCCAGCGTCGCGCCCATCTCGAGCGCCAGCGCGAACTCTCCCGAGAGCTCCGAGACGTGCGCGCCCACCGCCTGGATGCCGAGCAACCGACGGTCGTGCTTGCGTGCCACGATGCGCACGAAGCCGCCCGCCTCGCCCGCTTCCATCGACAGCGCGCGTCCGTTCGCGGCGAAGGGGAACTGCGAGGTGATCACTTCGATGTCCCCCGCGCCGGCATCGCTGGGAGAAAGACCCACGCTGATGATCTCCGGTTCCGTGAAACACACGGCAGGAATCGCGACCGGATCGAAACGACGGCGCTGGCCGGCGATGAGTTCGGCGACCATCTCGCCCTGGGCGGCGGCCTTGTGCTCGAGCATCGGCTCGCCCACCAGATCGCCGATGGCCCAGACGTTACGCATCGAGGTGCGGCACTGATCGTCGACGTGCACGAAGCGCCCGCTCATGTCGATGCCCATGTTCTCCAGGCCCCAGCCCTGGGTGCGCGGCCGGCGGCCGACGGTGACGAGCACCTGCTCAGCCTTCAACGCAAGCGAGCGGCCGTCCTGGGTCTTCGCGAACAGCGAGCCTGCCTCGAAGCCGATGACGGTCGCGCCCAGGTGCACCGGCACGCCGTTCTTCTCCAGCCACCGCGCGACCGGTTTCACCAACGCGCTGTCATAGAGCGGCAGGATGCGGTCCTGCGCTTCGATCACCGTGACATCGACGCCCAGCTTCCGGAATGCGGAACCGAGCTCGAGGCCGATGTAGCCGGCGCCGATGACGGCAAGGCTCTTGGGCAGGCTTTGCAACGACAAGGCTTCGGTCGAGGAAATGATCGGCCCGCCAAAGGGCAGGCCCGGCAACGCGACCGGCTCCGAGCCCGTCGCGAGCACCACGTGCTCGGCGGTGATGCTGATCTGTCCACCGGTGGTCTGCACGACGCAGGACTTCGCATCGACGAAGTTCGCCCAGCCGGAGATCACCTGCACCTTCGCGCGCTTGAGCAACCCCGCGACGCCTTCCTTCAGCCGGTTCACGACGCCGTCTTTCCACTTCACCGTCTCGGCGAGATTCAGCGTCGGCGGCGCGCTCAGGGAGATGCCCAACGTGCCGCCCTGCTTCGCGGCCTCGCGCACGTTGGTAAATTTTTCCGCGGCGTGAATCATCGCCTTCGAGGGAATGCAGCCGCGGATCAGGCACGTTCCGCCCAATCGATCCGCTTCCACCAACGTGACCGGCACGCCAAGCTGCGCGGCCCGAAGCGCGGTGACGTAACCGCCGGGGCCGCCGCCTACGACCAACAACCGTGTCTTGATGTGTTCGCTCATGGGATCACCGAACGAAAATGGTGGCGGGCTGCTCGAGCACCGCGCGCAGGCGTTGAATGAACTCGGCGGCTTCGGCGCCGTCGATGACCCGATGGTCGAACGAGGAGGACAGATTCATCATCTTGCGAATCACGATCTGCCCGTCGCGCACCACCGGGCGCTCGACGATCTTGTTCGGTCCGATGATCGCGACCTCGGGACGATTGATCACAGGCGTCGCGGAGACACCGCCCAAGGGACCCAGGCTTGTGATCGTGATGGTCGAGCCCGTCAGCTGCTCGCGCGAGGCCTTGCCGTCGCGAGTGACGGTTGCGAGCTGCCCCACTTCAGTGGCGCAGTCCCAGAGGTCACGGGATTCGGCGTGCTTGATCACAGCGACCAGCAGACCCCGCGTGGTTTGCACGGCCATGCCGATGTGCACGGGCGCGCTACGGTGGATCACGCCGGCTTCATCGTCGTAGGTGGCGTTCATCTGCGGGAACTCACGCAGCACCCGGACGAGTGCACGCATGAGAAACGGCAGCAAGGTCAGCTTCGGCTGATCTTTCGCGCGGGTCGCGTTCAAGTGAGCGCGGAGCTCTTCGAGCTCGGTCACATCGACTTCTTCCACATAGGTGAAATGAGGAATGTGACGTTTCGCCGCCTGCATGCGCTCGGCGATCTGCCGGCGCAGGCCGATGACGGGGATGTCCTCGCCGCCTGCGAGCTTCGTGTAGAGATAATGATTGCCGCCGCTTTGAGCAGGCTCGGCATGTCCGATCCGTGAGGGGCCGCTGGTGCCTTCTTCTGCGAGGTAGGCGTCGAGATCGGCGTGGAGGATGCGCCCCGTGGGGCCGGTGCCACGCACGAACTGCAGCTTGATGCCGAGTTCCTCCGCACGTCGACGCACGGCCGGCGATGCCGCCGGACGCTCGCCCCGACGCGGCTGAGTGCCGGCGTCGTGAGCGCGGCTGAAGCCTGAGACGGCGTACGCCGATGCATCGCCGCTGCGGCTTGCGCCTGCGGCTGCCCTAACTCCTGAGTCAGCGCTGCGGCTCGCGCTGCGAGTTGAGCCAGCAGATACACCTGCGCCCGAGCTCGCGCCCGAACCCGAGTCCGCGCTGCGCGCTAGCGCATGCGCGGCGCCGGAGGCCAGCGTGAGCGGGCCTGTTCCGGTGCGACGCTGCTCGGAAGCTGCTTGGGCTGCAACCGCGACCGGTTGCTCAACGGCTGCTGTTTGTTTGTGTTGATCGGCCGAGGCGCCGCCGGCGGTCTCCAGCACGACCAGCACCGACCCGACAGCGGCCTTCTCGCCCGCCTTGCCGGCAATGCTCTGCACGATGCCTGCGACCGGCGAGGTCAATTCAACCGTCGCCTTGTCGGTCATCATGTCGACCAGCGGCTGGTCCTCTTCGACGCGATCACCGACCTTCACGCGCCACTCGGCGATCTCCGCCTCGGCCGTGCCTTCACCCACATCGGGCAGTTTGAAGCTGTACTGTCCCATGCGTTATGCCTCCATCGCCTGGCGCATCGCCGCGGCGACGCGCGTCGGGCCCGGGAAGTACTGCCACTCGAACGCGTGCGGATAAGGAATATCCCAACCCGTGACCCGCTCCACCGGCGACTCCAACTGATAGAAACATTCGCGCTGAACTAACGCCGCAAGCTCCGCCCCGAAGCCACTCGTTTTCGTCGCCTCGTGCACGACGATGCAGCGGCCGGTCTTGTTGACCGACGCCATGATGGTCTCGAGATCGAGCGGAATCAGGCTGCGCAGGTCGATGACCTCCGCATCGACGCCACTTTCCTGCGCGGCGGCGAGCGCCACGTGCACCATCGTTCCGTACGAGAGGATGGTGACATCCTCGCCCGGACGCACGATCGATGCCTTACCCAGCGGCACGCGGTAGTAGTCCTCGGGCACCTCCGAGGCCGGATGCACCGACCAGGGCTTCACCGCCACATCGTGACGACCGTCGAACGGGCCGGTGTAGAGCCGCTTGGGCTCCAGGAAAATCACCGGATCGTCATCTTCGATCGAGCTGATCAGCAGGCCTTTTGCATCGTAAGGCGTCGAAGGAATCACGACCTTCAAGCCCACGACGTGCGTGAACAGCCCCTCGGGACTTTGACTGTGCGTCTGTCCACCGAAGATGCCGCCGCCGTACGGCGTGCGCACGACGATCGGCACGTTGAAGTCGCCCGCGGAGCGATAACGAATGCGCGCCGCCTCCGATGTCAGCTGATCGAACGCCGGGTAGATGTAATCCGCGAACTGGATCTCCACCACCGGGCGCATGCCATAAGCCCCCATGCCGATGGCCGCACCGACGATGCCGCCTTCGGCGATCGGGGTATCGAAACAACGGTGCGCGCCATATTTCTTTTGCAATCCATCGGTGGCGCGAAACACGCCGCCGAAGTAGCCCACGTCCTCGCCGAACACCACGACGCTCGGATCGCGAGCCATCATGGTGGACATGGCCGAGTTCAGGGCCTGAATCATGTTCATCGTCGCCATGATCTAGAATCCCGCCTCCTGGCGCTGCTTCAGCAGCCGCGGATCGGGCTCCTTGAACACGCCTTCGAACATCGTCTTGGGGCTCGCGGTGTGGTTGTTTCCATGCACACCCCTGGCCTCCGCTTCCTTCTGCAGATTGCGCACTTCCGCCGTCACTTCCTCTTGCAGCGACGCATGCTTCTGCTCGCTCCACTCGCCACGGGCGATCAGGTGCTGTTTCAAGCGCGCAATGGGATCACCCAGCGGCCACTTCGCACCTTCATCGGCCGGGCGATAGCGACTTGGATCATCGCTCGTCGAGTGCGCTTCGGCGCGATACGTGAAGAGCTCGATCAGCGTCGCGCCATGATTGGAGCGAGCGCGCTGCGCGGCCCACTTCGTCGCCGCATACACCGCGAGGAAATCGTTGCCGTCGACGCGCAGCGCCGGCAGCCCATAGCCCACGGCGCGCGCCGCGAATGGCGCTTCATCGCCGCCTGCGATGCCCTGGAACGAGGAGATCGCCCACTGATTGTTCACGACATTGAGAATGACCGGCGCGCGATACACGGACGCAAACGTCAGCGCGTAATGGAAATCGCCTTCCGCCGTCGTGCCATCGCCGATCCAGCTCGCAGCGATCCGGGTATCGCCGCTCAACGCCGAGCCCATCGCCCAGCCGACCGCTTGGATGAACTGCGTGCCGAGGTTGCCCGAGATGGTGAAGTAATTGTGCTCGCGGCTCGAGTACATCACCGGCATCTGCCGGCCCAGCAGCGGATCGAGCGCGTTGGAATACACCTGCCCCATCATCTTCAGGAGCGGATAGCCGCGCGCGATGAGCAAGCCCTGCGAGCGGTAGCTGCCGAAGAGCATGTCGGTGCTCTCGAGCGCTGCGGCCTGCGCCACCGCCACCGCTTCCTCGCCGGTGCTCCTCACATAAAAGGAACATTTGCCCTGACGCTGCGCGCGGTACATGCGCTCATCGAACACGCGCGTGAGCATCATGTTGCGAAGCCCCGCGATCAGTGTCGCGCTCGAGATCTCCGGCGCCCACGGCCCCACCGCATGGCCGTTCTCATCGAGCACACGGATCAGCTCGTAGGCTAGATCGTGCATCGCTCGCGGCTCGGCATCGAGCGCAGGCCGGCGCACGGCGCCCGGCGCCGATAAACGAAGCTTACTGAAGTTGACCGGCTCGCCAGGACGTGCGGCGGGCTCGGGAATTCGCAGCGTCAGGGGCGCGTTGCGCGCCGGTCTGAGCGCCACCGCCTGACGATCCAGGCGGGTTGAATGCAGCATGACAGCCCCCTAAACAACGTTCGTTGTCTACTTGTATTGGGGCAGTCTAGCTAGCGCATCGCGGTTATTTCTTCGCCAAATTCGCGCCGCGAACCTGCCTTCACGCATGATCGTGGCAAGCATGGGTGCGCAGGGCCGAAAATTCCTGCGCACCCACTTGTTACTGCTTCGACACCAGTTCCTTCTGCTCCGGCTGCTGCACGTACACCTGCGTGAACTTCACTTTCACGGCCGAGGAAATGGCCGTGTTCTTGCCGGTTTTCGGATCGGGATAGCCATCCGCCAGGCGCATCATCGCCTTGTACTGCGAGGGCGAGGAGAGCTGGCCGTAGCTGTGATGATGCGTCGACCAGGAGGTATTCAAATGATGATTGAACGCCTTCACATCGACGAAGCCCGCCATCAAGCCTTCGGCGGCTTCCGGATCGAGCTTCAACTTCAGCTCGAAGCCGCGGAACACGTGATAGCCGCTCGTGCCGAAGGTGACACCCCACGGCAGCATCACGCGATCGGCAGGCTCGGTGATGAGCACGCCATCGACGATCTTGCCCTTCAGCTTGCTCACATATTCCTTGCCCCAACGCATGTCGATGCGCTGCGTGCCGCCAGGAATGAAGCCCTCGCCCGTGGCATCCTGCAACAGGCCATCGCTGCCGCGATAGGTCGTGACAACGACCGCGTCATCGTTCTTCAGGCTATCGACTTCGGTCAGCTCGATGACGATGCGCGTGTCGTCGTAGCTGCGCATGAAGAGATTCTCGAAGTGATTGATCGTGCCCATCGTGCGGTAATGGCCGATGCAGCCGATCACGCGATAGAGCTGATTGTCGATACCCTTCTCGCCTTCGGGACTCAGGAAATCTTCCGGACCGACCTTGCCGTCCAGGTTCAAGCCATAGGAGGTGTTGCCCTGGGCTTCTTTGAACACGAACGACTCCGGCGCGGTCGTCGGATGCCACTGCTCGCCTTCGCGCTTCAACTGCGCCTCGACGATGCTGCGCTTCTTGCCATCATCGAACAGCTTCTTGAACTGCTCGCGCGGGCCGTCGTTGAAGCCTTGCGGACATTCGGTCTTCGCGCCTTCGGTCTCGTACACGGCCCAATACTTGTGGGTCATCACGTAACCGATGCGGCGATCCTTCAACGCACCGCCGCCTTCCTGCAGCGGCACGGGCTGCGCGCTCGCAGTGGACAGCGCAACGGTCACCGAGGCGGCGAGCAGCGAGCCTGCGACGCTCATCATTCGAACTGCATTGCTCTTCATCTGAAGCTCCTGAGGTCGCCGAGGGTTAGCGATCGTTCGCCGTGCGACCGACGTTGTTGTTGCGATAATCGTCTCGCACCCAGTACGCCCGGAAGCCATTGCGCTGACCGTTGAACTCACCGTAGTTGTCGCCGTTGGCATCGCCTGGCTTCAAGTCCTCGCCATAGGTGTACACGGGTCGACCGCGGTACGCCCACACTTGCATCGCGCCGGCATCGCCCGGCTTCGCCCACTTGCCGGTCTTTGGATCGATCGTGACGACCGTCCACAGGCTGCTGTCGGCTTTCGCGCCCGGAGAGGCCTTCACATAGGGAAACGTCGCGTTACAAACATTCGGATCGAAGTTGCCGCAGATGGCCATGCGATACACCTGCGGGGAATCGGGGTGATCGCAGGTCTGCTGATCCAGCGCATCGTCGTTGCATTGATAGATATAGATGGTCTTGCCATCCTTATCCGCGAGCACCTGACCGATGCGCGAGTCCTGCACCGTGAAGTCCGCCGGCGGCGGCAGCGCACGCTGCGTGTACACGTTGTGCCAGCCCGGATTGTCGCTGCCCGTCACCGCACGCGCCTTCTTCTCATGCACGTAGGTATAGAGCGGCTGGCCGCGATAGGCCCATTGTTTGATGCCGGGCGAGCGCTCGACCACGCTCCAGTCACCCTTGGTCTTCGCGGTCTGCGGCGCAATTACCGGATCCCAATCCGACAGACACTTGTCCGTGCAGTTGGACTTGCCCGGTGCGTCCGCATCCGAGGCATACACCGAGAAGCCTTTGTACGTCGTGATCATGTGGCCGGTGCGAAACGGAACCACATCGAGCTCGGGCGGCACATCGGGCGGCGGTCCGATCGGTTGACGCACGATGCCTTGCGCACCGCCGCTCAACGCGTTGGTGCCGCCGAACACATCGCCAGCCTTCTTATCGAGGCTTGAGGTGTACACGGGATAGCCATCGAACGCCCACTGACTCTGGCCGTTCTTGCGCTTCACCACGGTCCACTTGCCGACCGGCTTCGCATCGGCGGGCGCGAGCACCGCCGGCCACAGCTGCTCGCAGCTCTTGCGAGTCTCGAGCTCGGGCAGCAGGAAGCCCGGCGGATACGGGCTCATGTAGCCCGAGGTTTCTTTGTAGATCGTGTCATCGCAGGTGGAGACGCCGCTGTTACGACGATCGCCCGCGTTGCCGTTACGAAGATTGCCGAGCGGCCAGGTGTAGAGGGTCTTGCCCTCGGCGGTCGCGAACACCGGGCCTTCGAGCTCGGTCTCGATCACCTGGATGCCCGCAGGCATCGGCACCTTCACATACGACTCGGTGTCCTTGGCGTCTTTCGACTGCCAGTACGGACCCGTCGCCGCCAGCGTCGTCTGGCTGACGCCGGCGCCGACCAGCAGCGCCGCGGACAACAACCATCGAAGTCTATTCATCTCACTCATCCCCCTAGGCGCTCGGCCTGCCGACATCGGTCGGCCGCCGAGCCTCTCACTCGAAGCAAATCAGCTCAGCCGAGATACCAGGATCTCACCGAGCTCCTGCGAGGTGTTGTTGCTGTTCACGCCCCACGACGGCTTGTCCACGCCCATCAGCTTCAGCGCGGTGTAGCCGATGCGACAGCCCGTGGTGCCCTTGCCATCGATGTGCAGACCCGTGCGCACGGCGCCACCGCAACGGCCGGCCGTGAAGATCGGAATGTGATCCAGGCTGTGCACGCGAGCGTAGCCGTGGTCGGTCGTGCCCATGATGAAGACGTTATCGAGCAGCGTGCCGTTGCCCTCCTTCACCTTGGTGAACGCCTCCACGAAGTGCGCCCAACCTTCCATCGCGCGACGCGTGAACCACGAAGCAGTCGGCTGATAGCCGAGCTTCATATCCACCGGCTCTTCGTGCGTGGTCGTGTGGTGCGGCTTCTCGTAGCCCGGCTTGATGGTCGAGGAGTTCGCGTTGGTGTAGGCCATGTTGAAGACGCGCGTCTGATCGCACGCCAGCGCCATCACCAGGAGCTCCGTCATCATCTTGTGACGGATCGCGATCGCTTCGGCTTCCTGACCCATCGCAGGATCCACCGTGATCTCACCCGGACGCACGCAGGCTTCGATCGGCTCGGGCTTCTCGAGGCGCTGCTGGAACTGCTGCTCCAGGTGACGCAGACCGGTGAAGTACTGATCCAGGCGCGCGCGGTCATCGGCCGGCACGGCCTGCATCAAGCCCTTGGTCTGATCCATGACGCCCGAGAGCACGCTCCGACGCACCATGATGCGCGGATCGGGCGTGAAGGTCTTCGCGTTCGGATCCGGGAAGTCAGGCCCGAACAGGCGGGTGTAGAACTGCAGCGGCGACCACTCCGGGGCGTTCGGCGTGTTGCTGTTCTCGTAGCTGTAGGTGTTACGCACGTCGCCCGTGGCCGTGGCCGTGAGCGACTTGAAGCGCGTGCCACCGCCGATCTGGTTCGCGATCGTCACGTCGATGGTCTCACCCGGAATGTCCTTGGTGTCCTTCGGCGCAGCGCCGGTGCGGGCGATGACCCAGCCGGTGTAATGACACAGGTTCTGATAGTTGTCGCGGAACGCCTGCGTGTTGGTGATCAGGTTGATGTGCTTCTTGATCGGCGCGAGCGCCGCGATCTCCTCGGGCAGATCGAAATCCTCGCCGTACTTCTTCGGCACGAAGATGCTCGAGTTCATGCCCAGGCCCCAACCCCAGGTGCCAAAGCGCACCGGCATCGGCTTGCCATCGGCGAGCGCGGTGCCGTTGGTGTTGAGCATGCAGTTCAACAAGGGCAACGCGACGTTCACCGCGGCGCCGCCAACCATACCTCGCAGGACTGTCCGTCTGGTCAACTTGCTCATGTGTGATCTCTCCGCAACGGCAATCAGTTCTTATCGTGGCTGCTAGTCATCGCCACGGTTTGTGTTTCATTCGCGGGCGCCGCCGTGTCGACCGTGGTGGTCGTCGGCAGGTGCTCTTCGATGAGGATTTCCTCGGTCGGCTCGCGCGACTCGGTCGCATTCACCTTCTTCGCCTCCGTCACGGTCTGGAAGGCGTCCGAAAGCGTGATCGTGCGCAACACCTCGGGCAGCTTGTAGCCGGCCTTCTCGAACTCGGCGGTGTAGAACTTCAAGAGCGGACGATCGGAAGGCTTGGCCGCGCCACCCGAGCCGTAGCTGTACAGCCGATCGACGAGGCAGCTCGGCAGCGCCGGATTGTCATGCAGCGCTTTACCCAAGCCCACCACATCGGCGAAGTGCACGCCGTCGAGCTCACCGCTCGTATCGATCGTCGCGCCGTTCTCTTGCGTACGGAAGCGGCCCGCGCCATCGAAGCTCTCGAGCGCCAGGCCCATCGGATCGGTGATCTTGTGGCAGCCGGCGCACGCGGGATCTTCCAGGTGCACGGCGACGCGCTCACGCTGCGTCTTGTAGTGCGCATCCGGATTTTCGAGCTTGCCGAAGTCGACGTTCGGCGGCGGCGGCGGCACGACCTGACACAGCAGGCGCTCGCGCAGCGCGCGCCCACGCAGCGTCGGCGAGCTGCGGCCCGGGTGCGCACGCAAGGCGACGAAGCTCACCTGCGTCAAGAGGCCCTGCCGCGGGCTGTCTTCGGGGAACGTATATTCCGTCCAGCCACGCGAGGCCGGGATCTGATACAGCGGCGCGAGCGCCGGCGACATGAAGGTTTCGCGCGTCGTGTAGAGCTCGCGATAGTCTTCCTGCTTGTGGATCAGGTGATCGACGATCGTGCGCATCGTCTGCTCCCGGGCGTCGGCCGCGGTCGCCCCGGTGAAGAACGGATAGACCGTCGGATCCTTCGAGAGCGCATCGAAGTCATCGAAGCCGAGCATGTCATCGAAGAACGCGCGCATGCCGTCTTCCAGCCGCGGGCTTGCGAGCATCTGATCGACCACTTTCTTCAAGCCACGATCGCTGTCCAGATCGCCGTTCTCGGCGGCCGTGAGCACCATGTCATCGGGACCTGCGTCCCACAGGAAGAACGAGAGGCGCGAGGCGAGTGAATAGGCATCGAGGCGACGGCTGCCGTGCTTGTCGGCCTTCTCATCGCTCGTCTCGACGATGAAGAGCACCTCGGGGCTGATCAGCATCGCCTCGAGCGTGAGCTCCACGCCTGCGTAGAAATCGTTGAGCTTGTCGGCGGCCGTGTTCGCGGCGGTCACGTACTTGCCCAGCTCCTCCTCGGAGAGCTTGCGCCGATGCAGGAGCCGGCCGGTCTGCGAGAAGAACTGCTTGGCGCACTCCGCATCGGCCTTCTTCTCATCGGCGGGCGTGCACGGGATCAGGTAGTTGCGGCGCTCGGGGGCGACGACTTGAGCTGCGATGCTGCTCGCGGCGCGCTGGAACGTTTCGATCTTGCCTGCGGTGACGCCGGCGAGCGCCGCGCCGTTTGCGAGCAGACCGTCGGTCCGACGCAGTGGCGGGAACTTCATGTCCATGCTCACGCTCGAGCCGAACACGTTCGCGACCGTATTCAAATACTGCTGGGTGGTGATGACTCGCACGCGCGGCGGCGTGCCGGGATTCTCGGGCTCATCTTTGCCCGCGCAGCCGGCCAACAGCAGGCTGGTCAGGGCAACTGTGCTGAACGCACGGATACATGACTTCACTCTCAACGTCCCCCTACCGATCAACCTACAGCGATGCACAGTATCCAGCGCTCCACGGAGCTAGACCTGTTCTATCTGCTGTTCAGAATGTACGCCTAAGGCGCTACATGAACTTTGTTTTTTTTGCCGCGAATGTGGAAATTTTCCGTCCGGTGTCAGGCGTTTACCCTGAGTTTCGGAAGCCACTCGCAAGGCTGGCCGGCGGGTCGCTTTGGACCACACCGAACCTGAACTAGTTCCACGATGCGGCCCGACCACTCAGGTCTCCGGCAGCTTGCCATCGAGCTCGAGGTATACACGAGCGATGGCGAGCGGCGCCTGGGAGCTGCGTAGCGCCCAGTCGGCATACGGGCCCCAGTTCGCATGCTCCGCGGCCGGACAATTCGCCGCCGATTCGCAGGCGTAACCCGCGGCTTTGAGGCGCTTCGCCTCCTCGATGACATAAACCAACGCCTGCCTCGCCTCGTCCAACTCGCGCCTCATGATCGCCGGCTCGTCGATGAAACCGTGGCCAGGGATGTACCAAGTGGGGTTCAAGTACACCGCCTTGCGGATCGTCGCAAGCCACTCGGTCGGATAGGCTGAACGCATGGCCGGAAATACGTCCCTTAAATAAATTTCACCCAGGAACAGCACGCCGATCTGCGGCATCCAGGCGACCAGATCGCCGCCGGTGTGGGCGCGCCCCAGGTTCAGAATTTCGATTTGCGCGGCCCCGAGACGCAGCGACCGCTGCTCGGAGACGAGCATGGTCGGCGGATTGGGATCCTTCGCAAGCCGCCGCTGCGAAGCCGGCGAGCCAATGAAGACGACGTTGGGATACGCCTCTTTGAAGGCGGCGTTGCCGCCCACGTGATCGATGTGATCGGAGGCGATCACGACATATTTGATGGGCTCATCGGTGAGCTTCTTGATGTTCTCGATCATGAGCCTGGTCTGGGGCACATCGCCCTGACCGTCGATGACCACCACGCCGTCGCCCGTGACCACGATCAGGCTCACCGTGTTGACGATGACGCCCTGCTTGTCCGGCGAATGCAGGCCTTCATAGGCATACACGTTGCGCTCGAGCTGCTGCCAACGTGGGAAGTCTTTCGGTGTGAGATTGCGTTTGGAAATATCCGCCGAATGCGGCGAGTCCACGCCGGACGGCTCCGCACTTGAGGCGGCGTGAGACAGCAGCATCGCCCAGCCCAGGCAGGCCAGCGCGAGCATACTCGCTCTTTTCATGTCATCCCCCGAGCGGAGCGGGCCTTCGATGGGCCCGCCCCGCTGGTTTCTATCGTTTTAGAACTTGAAGCGCACGCCGCCGTGGAACATGGTTCCGAAGCGGTCGTACAACGTCACGTTCGACTGACCCTGGTAGAAGCCCGCGCCACGGCCACCGGCGACCTTGGCGGGATCCTCGTTCAACAGGTTCTCGATCACAAAGTAGGCCTCGCCCGTGTCACCGACCTTGTAGTTAAGCGCCAGGTCGAAGTACTCGGCGCCTGCGATGTCGTTGTCGTTGATGGTGTTGGTGTAACCGGTACCCGCCAGCGACGCGACCGTCGGGCAGCTGCCCACTTCGCACTCGAGGAACGCGTTGTTGTACTTGCCCGCGCTGATGCCACGCATCGACAGCGTGATCGACACCGGATCCCAGTCGTAACCCGCGGAGAGCAGGTAGCGGTACTTCGGACCGGAGAGGTTCGCGCCGAGGTTGATGCCCGCGTCATCCGAGTTCACGCCGCGGCCGTCGATCTTCGTGCCGTTAGCAGAGGTGGTCTCCAGCTTATCCACAAACGTACCCATCGCACGCAGCGTCAGGTCGCCAGGGCCGACCGGGAAGCGATAGGTGGCATCCACGTCGATGCCGCTCGCCACTTCGCCGACGATGTTCTCGGGGAAGGCGGTAACCACGGTGATGAAGCCGTTGGAGCCACGCGCGATCTGCGAGCACATCTGCGCATCGCTACGCAAGTAACAACCTTCGATGATTTCACGTGTGTTGCGCACGTAGAGCGTGCCGTCGACTTCGATCTTGTAGTAGTCGATCGACATGGTGAAGCCCGGCAGGAAGCGCGGTGTCAACACGACGCCAATACCCGTCGTATCGGCCTCTTCCGGCTTCAGGTTCAGGTTGCCGATGGTCTGGCTCTGCATGAAATAGGTCGGATTGCCCGGCAGACCCAGATCGGTGTTGTTGCCCGTGCCACCGGAGCCCTGGTTGAACAACTCGCCCAAGCCCGGCGCCCGAATGTCACGCGACTTGGTGAAGCGGAAGCGCGCATCTTCCAGCGGCGACCAGATCAAACCGGCCTTCCAGGTCGTGACCTCGCCCGTGACGCTGTAGTCCGTGTAACGAACCGCGCCATTGAAGTCCAAGGTCTCGGCGCCCGGCACGCCGTTCAACAACGGCACCACGGTTTCGAGGAATGCTTCGTTCACATCGAACTTGCCGATCGTCGCCTTGTAGTTACCCGCGAAGAAGGCGCTCGTCTGGTCGAGTGCGCTCACCTCGCCTTCCGACTCTTCGGTGCGATGTTCGGCACCGAACGCGATCGACACGGGGCCCGCCCAGTTCTCGAACGGCTCGCCGCTCATGCTGGCCGCGAGCACCGTCTGCGTGAGGGTGATGTCAGACCAACCCATCTCGGTGACGTAGTCGAGGGCTTGCGGCGAGTTCACGCCCAGACCCATCGGGTTGTAGGCACGGCAACCGGCCACCGGCACCACAGAGAGCAGGTCCGCGCTGCGCGTGCCGCAAACGATGTTGCCGTTCGCATCGAGCGTCGAGTTGATCGCCATGCCATAGCGGGCGTTGACGCGGTTGGTCGGGGTCTTGGAAGTGATGTTCTGCTCGCCATGGACGTAGGAGGCATCCCAGTTCCATTCCTTGCCGCCCAGATCGAAGTTGCCTTCGAGGCCGACCACGCCGCGCTTCAGTTCACGCTCGTTGATGCCCTGCAGGTAGTGCATGTCGCCGTTGAACGTGCCGATTTCGATGGCGTCAACGTTATTGTTGATCATCGTCTGGCGCAGTTGCGGAGACAGGAAGGCGTTGTCGCGATAGACGTAGACGCTGCCGCCGTTGTTCAGGATCGGCACGACCTGCGTGTTGTGTGACCAGGTCTGGCCGTACTGCAAGTCGACGAAGGCGGTGATGTTGTCGCTCACGTCGTACGCTGCGCGACCGAACAGCGTTTTACGCTGCAACGGCAGCGCGATGGTCGTCGCGCGATCGACACGGGAGGCTTCCCAATCGCCGCCTCTCATGGTCGGGCCGTTCACCAGATCGCCGAACTGGAAGGGGATCGCGTCGCCGCCGGTCACGAACTGCGTGCCACGCAACGCGCAGGGCGTACCCGTGATCGGCTGGAGCCGATTGCCCGGCACGCCCGTAACGGTGTCGACATACGGAGTGATGCGCTGACAGCTCAGCGCCAGGCCGCCGTAGGTGCCGTTCGCGACGCCCGCGTTGTGAACCGTGAGCAGCGAGGGCTGGCCGGCCTGCGAGGCCAGCGGGTTGTTCATCATCTGGAACGAATCATCCGCCCAGCTGCGATCGTTGCCGATGATGCCCTTGTCGTCGGCGTACTCGCCGCTGATGAGCAGGTGCAGACGGTCATCGGCGAGCTTGGTGCCCGCCGTCAGCGAGAGCTTGTAGTTCTCGCCGTCACCGGCCGAGGTCATGCCGTAATCGACGTTGCCTTTGACGCCCGTGAACTCCTTATCCAGGATGAAGTTCACGACGCCCGCGAGCGCGTCCGAGCCGTACACGGCGGAGGCACCGCCCGTCACCACGTCCACTCGCTGCACGAGACCGCTCGGAATCATGTTGACGTCGACTGCGCCCGAGAGCGTACCGGTGGCGACCGTCGAGCCGACCATGCGCTTGCCGTCCTGGAGCACCAGGGTACGGTTCGCGCCCAAGCCGCGCAGGTTCAGGATGTTGGTGCCGGCCGTGCCGGAGCTGATGTTCGAGGAACGATTGCGGGGCGTCTGGCTGCCCGCGAACGCCGGCAGGCGGTTCACGGAGTCCGCGATCGTCGTGGTCGCCATCTTGTTCAACTCTTCGGCACCCAGCACGGAGACGGGTGTCGGCGCTTCATAGCCGTCCGCACGCGCGATGCGCGAGCCGGTCACGGTGATGGCTTCGAGCGTGTCGCTCACGCCGGTGTCGGTCGCGCTACCGCCGGTTGCAGATTGAGGTGCAGGCGACGGGCCGGCCTGAGCAACCTGCTCGGCGGTTTCCTGCGCCATTGCGTTGAAGGCAACGAAACTGGTCAGCGCGAGCAACGCGCTCGCCGGTCCCAGTGCCCGTCTGACGGCTGCCGACACCGGGCGTGCGCCCGAACGTGCTGCGCTTCGATCGTTCATCGTCATATTCCCCCTTTAGGAAAATTTTTTTCCTGCGTCGCTTGCGCCGTGAAAACCGGTCGCACGCTCGCAGCTGATGAGTCACCAGATGAGGCAGGGCCTTACGCTTCGCGCCGATGCTTCATTTCGCGGAACATCCTACGCGCGAAGCGTCGCAGGAATTTACTGATAATGTGTGCCGGCAATCTGGGTGGCAGCATGATTCAATCGCCGAAGCGCAAGTTCGCGACATTAGTTTGCGCCCCCGCCCCGGCCGGGCTGCCAAAGGGCGTTTGCGCCACAGCCTCGCTGTACGCAAAGTGAGTTGAAGTCGAGCGCGACGGCGGCTACTTTGAAGAACGAGCGCGCGATCGAAGTGCGCGCGTCCATACCGACATCAATGTCATCACGAACGCGCGCGTTCGTTCGGGGGATTCAAACATCATGCCTTCCACGTCGATGGCCCACACCGTCTCCACTGGCCTGCGTGCCGCTTTGCTTGCCGCCCTCGCCTTGTCGGCAAGCCAGGCGCTTGCCGATGCGCCGAAACAACGACTCAATCCGATGATCGGGCTGATCGAGCAAGGCAAGCCCGTGATGGGCCTGTACGCACCGAGCAATCGCAAGCCCTATGGCGCACCGGCCGATGCGCCGACGCCGAACAAGTCACCCGCGGAGCTTGCGAAAGAAACGGTGAGCTACAAGCTCTCCGATTTCGTCTTCGACGGCAGCATGGAGCACGACTACGAGCAGTCCCTGCCCGTCTTCACGAAGTTTGCGCAGGCGCTCGGTGCTGAAAAGCACTTGAGCAATTCCCCTGCCCCGCACATCGCCTATCCGATGATCGTGAAGATGCACGAGATCGCGCCCGATCCGAAGCTCGCCGCGAAACACATCGGCCAGCAGCTCGATCTGGGCGTCTCGGGCATCATGTTCGTCGACGTGCAGAACGCCGAGGAAGTCAAACACGGACTCGCCGCCATGCGCTATCCCGCCCAAGGCGGCACGCGTGCGGACTCCGTGGGCGCAGGTCCGAAGTATTGGGGGGTGAGCGAGAAGGAGTATCGCGCCAAAGCCGATCTGTGGCCGCTGAACCCGAACGGCGAGCTCATCAACTGGGTCGTCGTCGAAAGCAAAGAAGGCTTGAAGAACGTTCGCGAGATCGCGGCCGTCAAAGGCATCGGTGTGCTCTGGCCGGGCGCCGGCACGTTGCGTCGGGTGTTTTCATCGCCGGGTCCGGATGGCAGGCCCGTGACGGATGAGAAGGCGTGGGAAGGCGCGATTCAGTCGGTGCTCGCCGCCTGCAAGGAGTTCAAGGTCGCGTGCGGGATTCCGACGACGCCCGATCAGATCGAGATGCGGATGAAGCAGGGATTCAGTGTGTTCGTGATGAATTGGGGGGATGCGGGGTTCAAGACTATTGAGGTGGGGAGAAAGGCCGGGGGTCGGAGCTGAGCGCATCCGACTTCTTGCCACGGCGTCCTTCGTAGCGATGAAGGACGCCGCGCCGGATTTGGCGTCAGTTCGCGGGCATCGCCCTGTCGCTCAGCTAATCAGCCGCACTTCGTTGATGTCCTCTGCATCCAACCAGCGAGTGCAAGTTCCGGTGCCGTTGAGCAGCACTGTGCCGCCCGAGGCATACGCGGTCATGAGCATCGCAAATTGCCTCTTGCCCGCTTCGGAATTTTCATTCGCGATGACCCAATAGTGAGCCGTCGCGCAGCCCGGCGCACCCGATCTCGTGCCATTCACTATGACGTAGATCAACCCGTCGGATGCGCGCTGGATCAACATGCTTACTGTTCCTTGTACGGCGCCGTTCGCGTGCGCGCCAGCGCTCATCGCCAGCATGAGAAACAGCGATGCGATCTTCCACTTCTTCATAAGCACCCTCGACTCCTTGACAAAAAAATCTGTCTTGAGGGCTCAATGACGGGATCGTTTGATGTTCGCCGTCCGTGGCCGTTGTGGCAGTACATTGCTTTCTCCACGAATGGCTGTCAATCACCTTGCAGCCATGGAGCTGCGCCGATTCGACGCGCCGCGCAGCGGTGCCTTCTTTAGCCATCAAACGTATAGGTGCCGACGCTCACGATCAAAGCATCCGTGTAATGCCGCTGGGACGAGCTTGTGCTCTCGTTGCTGCGGATGAGATAGACGGGAGACTGCGCCGTGTATGCGGCCATCACGAGCGCCACCAGCCGCTTGAGTTGATCGCCCGAGTATTGATTGGTGCGGAAGATCACGTTCGGATCCTGATCGATCGTGAAACGGATGTGCTCCTCGCCCGCGACAATACCGATACCGGTGATCCTCACATTTATGTAGTCGACAGCGTGGGCGTTCGCTGCGAACAGCAAGACAGCCAGGCTGAGCAGGTACTTCATGTGCTCTCTCCTTAGAACAATGTCGCTGATGGCATCAGCAGTGCGGAGATGAACCCGCTATCACTGCGAAACTCTCAGTGCCGTCACGAGGGGTCGCCCCCAATCGTCGCATCCCTCAAGTTTGGCCTGGACCTGCTGTCCGGTGGCAATGGCCAGCATTATCATGGAGATCATGCCCTTGCCCTTCGGCGTGGTTCCATTGACGCGGGAGTACCCCACGTAAGCGCAGCCGTCCGGGTTTGTGGGCGAGCCGAACATCACATAGAACCGCGAGGCATCGTCTTCACCTTCATACAATGCGTCTGTCACCGTCGTCATGGGCTGCCACCCCGCGGCTGACGCCAGCATCGGAAACGTCAGGAGTATTGATGCAACGAACTTTCTCATTCCATTTCCCTCGGAGCAAACATCATGTTTCGCTCAAACTCCACACACGATCAAACTTCAGCCCCGTCATGGCACATTCCGAATACGTTTATAGAAGTCCTTCATCGAACCAGAGGCCCCTGAGACGGTAATCGGACCTCCCGTAAACGCCCCAACCCCCACCCGGCTCGAGAACGCCTCGGGATCGCGAGCCACTGGCGCGCTGTAGCTCACGGGCGTGAGCTTATAAACGTCCATACTCGAAGTTGAGATTACCTTTCGACAGCTCATCTTGAATGTAGCGCAGCGCGAGGACTGCGATGAACGATCCCTGTCTTTTCATTCCTATTCTCCTGAACTCATGCGCATAGACCGTCATGCCCGTGGCTCACGGGTCGGCTACAGCAGTCATGACGATTGAGAGTATTCGGCAGGTTCTGGGCTAAGCTTCCTTTGCTGCCGCCTGTAACGAATCGGTAAAGAAACGCTCGCTGACCAGGCGCATCGCAGACTCCATTCTGTCCGTTCTCATACATTGCCGCCGCGCCACAAAGGTGTCAACGCGACAAACTGTTGCGAGAGATTGAATCAGGATTTCCCCGAAACCTCGCTGCTCACCGAGCGCATGCCTTACTCCTTTTTGTTGACACCTCTACGCTGCTCGCGTCCACTCCGCATCGGACATTGACAGGCGATCGATCCGAATGCAATCTGCTTGAGCACGAACACAAGCTCAGGGATGGCGAGAACTATAACTTCGCGCATCCCTCGAGCATGGCAACTGCATCGGACAATTCTCCGAAGCTCGCAGGACGGAAGAGCTCAACCATGAAGCGAATCATTGGTGCACTCAGTGGACTTCTCTTATCCTCGCTGGCACTCGGCGCTGGATACATTCCAAGCGCGGTAGTGACTGGCGTGCGCGTCGATCGGAATGGGCATGCGCTCGTCATGTTCGACCGGCCCGTTGAGGGACGGGCGAGCTGCACCATCGATTACTATGCGAATGCCCTGGCATTCAACACCAATGAGGCGGGCGGCAAAGCCATTCTTGCCTTGGTGCTTGCTGCCGAGGCGACAGGCAAACCGGTGAGAGCCTATGGTACCGGGACCTGCACCACGTATGGACACTCGGTCGAAGACTGGGAGTACGGTCAGACTCAATAGTCTGCAGCGTTACCCGTCGTTCCACCAAATGACGGAAAGCACACGATGGATTACCACCATCGAGCGCTGCTCGGCCGAGCAACATCGTTCGGCCGACACACGGTCACTCTCGCAGTCGGTAACGGGCGATACGTGAGCCGCTGAACGTACCCACCCAAATCTCGTTGCCGACCATTATCGCGGCGGAGGCGCCGCCGAACGCGCGGCTGCCGGACTCATCGAGCAACGGTTCAACGGACAGCGACCGGGGATCGACGGCGAGGACTTTGAAACCTACTTCGCAGGTCGGCAGGCTCGTGCACGCAAAAATCTCCGCCGGCGTCGCTGCTTGGCCTGCAATCAGCAGCCTGCCGTCAGGCGTTGCGCGAATGTTATCGGGATGCAGCGCGCCCAACTCCACCGCTTGGTGGGTGTATGGAATCTCTCCGAGCGAGATCACATGGAGCTTGCGGTCGCCCCAGCCCGTGACAAACAATCGCTTGCCATCCTCAGAGACGGCGACGCCGTTGTTGGCGCTGAATTGCGTACCGGCAACTTCCGACCACCCTGCCCCGGGCGCCCACTTCGCGACGAACCCGCTGATGCCGCCGGCCATCGCCTTTTGATAGGTCTGAGCGTCGCTTCGGATTCCAAAGCTGGTAACCACGAACCCACCGCTCGGCACCGGCGCCACTGAATTTGGCATGACGGCGGGCGGCACGAGGACGCAACCTTTCCAGATCAGCGCTGGCCGCCTCGCGCTCATATCCAGATCGAAGATCTCGATGGACTCGCGACCGTTGTGATTGACTGCATACAGCTCGTGCTTCGATCCCGCGCCGTAACGGATGGCAATGCCGTGCGCTGCGAACTCATCTTTGCCCGGGGCGCCAGGGCATTCGGAGTATATCGACGCCTTCGGCCCCTTGAAGTCAGGTGCGACGGGACTTGCGGCGCCGCTGCTCGCGTCGATGAGATACAAGCCACCCTGGGTCGGCGGATCGGTCAGTCGACCGGCAATGACCCACGCGCTGTCGCGAATGGCGACCAGATCTTCCGCGTTCCGCACATTACAAACATACGTCGCGCGCTCATCCGAGGGACAGTCAGAGACGCCGGCGGCGCTGGCAGCGCCAGTCAGCGAACAGATCCATAGCAACGCGGATACCGTGCTCGACCACGCCTTCATGCTTCGCTCCTCCCGTGTCGGCCCGCTCATCCTCTGGGCAACACTTGCGGCTTCGCGGCCCCCGCGCGCAACAACTCCATCGTCTTACCGGTGAGCCGCACGCGTAGTCCGTCGACGCGCTCAACTGCAAACAAACCATCTGCGGTCATTGGCGTCAAGCGCGCTGGCTCTCGATCCGGTCGAGTGAGCCATAGCGTCCCGTCGCGGTACTCGACGCTGGTGGTCCCATAACGCGCCGCGAGTCTCTGCAAACGAGCAGGATCGAGGGTGACGGGATTCAACTTCGCGTCGGCTGCGATCTTGGCCCACGCATAGTCGGCGCGATTCTCAGCGCTAACATCCTGCTTCGCGCTGAGCCGCTCGAGCGCCAAGGCGTGCGCGACTTCCAACGCCTGAGTTGGACTGGCCTCGATGCTGGGCGCCACGCCAACGCCCTCCCAGTTGCTCTTGCTGATGGGATGAACCGGCCGCCCATAGGAGATGCTGAGAATGAAACCAGGCGCGATCGGCAGCAGCCTGTTGTTGTTGGCTGCCCCCACCGTTTTCGAGCCGATCAACTCGCCGAGCTTGAACTGCTGCACGTCATAGGCGAAGGCTTCCGCCGCCGAGGCGGCGCTGAGATCGATCAGTACATACAGCGGCATGCCTTTCATTCTGCCGGCAGGCAGGTGCTCCAGCGTTCGCGACTGCACGGGTGGCTCCGAGCCTTCCAGGAAGCTCATCTCCAACACGTCAGGATCCATGAAATGGCTCACGAGGTAGCGAACCGCGGCGTGCGCGCCGCCGCCGTTGCCTCTGATATCGATGATCACGGCGTCCCCGTCCTTGAGGAACCGCATCGCCTCGTCGTAGACGGCGCCGGTGCGATCGTTCAGCCAATCGAATCGCTTGATTCTCAAATAGCGCACGTTGCCGCCGAGAACACTCATTTCCGTGAGTCCGTGGTGCTCCCGTAGAGCAAGTCTCTGCCACAACGCCTCCTCCCCGCCATTCTCGCCAGCCGCGCTGCTCGCGATGGCATAGCCCGAAGGATCAAAACTGAGCCACAGATGTTTGTCGTGGCCTGTGTTCTTCAGATCCTCCGTCACGCGTTCGGCGAAGACCAAAGGGTCCTCCGTGCTGTAGCGACCGCTACGCTCCGCCGCGCGCAGCTGCTCAACGATGCGCGGCCGCATCTCTGGGAATACGTAACTCTTCTCGAACGTCGTGACGATGGCATTCAATGCAGCGCCTCGCTGCTCCGCCGAGAGCTCGGCAGGCGCTGCCTGGGACGCCCCGAACGCCGAGGCGCAGATTAGACAGCCGATCGCCAGCATCGCCGTGAATTGATTCGACATCAGGCTTTTTTCCTGCTTTTGGAACGTTTGAGCTTCGCCGACGCCGTATCGATACGCTGCGTGAACGAGGCGCGATCGAGCGCGGCAATCGCCTCTCTCAACAGCTCCGATAGCGGCATCGAGAGCTCTGAATCGAGCATTCGCGCCGCATCGTTGGTTGCGTGCCAGTGCTGCTCGAGCTTGGGAATCATCGCCTTCGCGGCGGGTGTCAGCACAACGATGCGCTCCCGTGCGTCGCTGCCCGCCTCCAATCGCACCAGCCCGTTCTCGACCATCTGCGCGACAGTCTGGCTCGCCGCGGAATGTGTGATTCCAGCGGTACGCGAGATGCTGCGAATCGAGGCTGGGCCAGACGCCATCAAGGCGCGCACGACGGGGGTGTAGCGAGGGCGGTACGCGAGCCCCGATTCGACATAGCTCTGCTCGACCGCGCCATCGAGTTTCTCGATGAGATGTCTCAGCAGCGTACCCAAGGTGGCAGGCGGGTGGGCGGGCATGGCGGAAATGTATAAGCACTGTTACATTTTCGCAAGACGCAGGAGCGAAGCACGCAAGCTTTGCTCCTGCCCATCCGGATCGCCTGGCGATTTCGAGCAACTATGGACGTTTGACACGAGCGGCTGTCGGTGCGAACACGGCCGCGAGCTCGTCTGCCTCATACCACAGAGGTCGTCGCGACCCGTTCGCCGCGCCCGCGACGACCGCGTACATGTATTGTCCCCATCGCTCAGCCACGTCCCAGCGTAAAGGCAGCTTCATGGCATCCGAGGGCTGGTGGTAGTGACGAGACTCGTACTCATCCCATGCCGCTACATCTTCGCCGCCGCCACGGCGACTTCCCCGAGCGGGATTGGGGAACAGCACCGGAATGCCGACCCGCAGGAATGGATACTGATCGCTCAGCGCCAGATTGCCGCGACCGGGAATCGGATCGGGCTCGTGGACCGCGCCGATGGATCGCGCGGCCACAAGAGAGATCTCGCCCAGCGTGGAATGCTCGGCGCCTAGGGCGACGATACCTGCGAAGTCGTGGAATGCCATGAGACCATCCACGCTGATCGCGCCGACGATATCGTGCAGTGGAACCAGAGGATGGGCGACGAAATAGTCCGAGCCGAGTAACCCCTTCTCCTCGGCCGCAGTGGCGAAGAAGAGTACCGAACGCTTCGCGCCGCCGGCAGCACTCAACACTCGCGCAACTTCCAACATGGCAGCAATGCCGCCTGCGTTATCCACTGCGCCGTTGTAAATGGTGTCCGGCCCAGCTTTGGGACCGACCCAGGCGTCCAGGTGCGAGGCGACGACGATATATTCATTCTTGAGGCTGGCATCCGTACCGGGCAGCACGCCGATGACGTTCGACGTCGATGAGTCTTCGTGAACGGATTTTCGAGCCAACCGGATCGAGGCTGGCAGATTGAAGCCGCGCGGCGGCGACGAGATCGACTGCTGATAAATCTCATCGACGTTGCGGCCGCCCTGAGCAAACAACGAGCGCGCCACCTCCGGACCCAGCGTAATGGTCGCCTTGATCGTCGGCGCATGCTCGCGCTGCGCCGGATCGGTCCAGCCGAGTGCAGGCAAAGGTCGAGCCTGCCGTGTTCGCTCCCACGGAGAAAATTGTTCACGCTCTGGCGATTTGAGCGTCAACAGAGCGATTGCGCCGGCTTCCGCTGCCATGCGTTCCTTTTGCTGAATCCAGCTATAGTGCGCGCGCAGCGCACCGGGAAAGCTCGCTGGCGCTCCTTCCAGAATCACGACGGCTTTGCCCCTGACGTTCAATCCCGC
Organism: Steroidobacter agaridevorans; assembly: GCF_009932555.1. Taxonomy (GTDB): domain Bacteria; phylum Pseudomonadota; class Gammaproteobacteria; order Steroidobacterales; family Steroidobacteraceae; genus Steroidobacter; species Steroidobacter agaridevorans. Next base: position 77,063 of record NZ_BLJO01000002.1, on the reverse strand, counting down.
GTAATCGTCGTGCCGAAGACCCGGCGCTCGGATGCCCCATCCGGCAAAAACCACATCCGCTTCGATAACCTCATCGAGCGTAGTGGCGCTGGCATCTACCGCGATATCCCGGCCGTTCTGATAGAGCTGCGCACCGCTTTTCGTCCGCATTTCGAATCGCACGCCATCGGGCTGCAGCGAGCGGCGACGCAATGGCACCTTCTGATAGAAGTCCGGGTTCGCACCTGCAGGCTTCAGGCCGTACAACGCAAACTGCGTGGCCACATAAGCCGCCGCGATGTCGTAGCCTCTCGTACCCGCTTCTCTACCCTCGAGCAGATCGTCAGAAAGAAAGGCAGTGTGCGCTTTGATCGCCTCGCCCGAGACCGGCGCGGCGTCGACCATGACCGCCTGGGCGCCCCACCCCAATGCGATTGCGAGAACTGCACGAAGTCCGGCGCTGTAGAGCACGTCGAAGTTCCTTCTCGTGTTAACGGCTCCCGAGTTTCGCATACGGGCGAGGCGCGCTCGCGCAGTAACGGCCGACCGCCTGCAACTGCGCAATCGGCGCGAAACTCAAGGGAGCTACGACGGATGGGTCTAAACCGCCGGCGGTTCGATCTGCCAATACGTCACATACCGCTCGTGCGCAATTCGATGGTAGGGCATCAGTCGCACCGTCTTCTGCTCCGTCGAGACGAGCAAGAATTCGTTGGCGCTGTCGCCACGACGGATGCTGCGGGCGATCGTTCCAGGATCACCGCGCAGCCGCGGTGGCGTAAACGGTGAATCGTTGTACTTCCCGATCTCACGTTCGTTGACGATGATGTCCGAGCCCGAGGCCAGTCCGTCGCGTCCAAGCGCCGCCGCGAGGACCAGAGGCCCATAGGTGAAGGCGACGATCTCCGGAGCGGCCGGCGCCGAGTCGGTGGCGATTTCCATGGTGAGCTGCAATTCGATCTCATCGCCGCTGCGCCACGTGCGCGACACGTCGACATAACTGCAGGGATGGCTCGAGCGCGCCGCTTCCTTGCCGTTGACGAGCACGACCGCTGCCTTGCTCCAGCGAGGATGGCGCAGCTTGAGCGTGAATTCAGCCGGCTGTTCGAGCTCAAGCTTCAACGTGGTCCCGGAAGATTCGGGAAAGGTGGTTGTCTGCGTCAGCACCGCCTTCTGCTGCTTCCATCGTACAGTGGATGGAATGAACAGGTTCACATAGAGCGCGCTGTCGGCATGGAAATAAATCGAATCACGATACTTCACGTGATTCTCCATGCCAGTTCCGGTGCAGCACCAGAACGAGCGCTCCGGCGTGTGATACAGCTTCATGTAGCCCGGCCGGGCGCCCTGAAAGTAGCTCACCATCCCGCTGTCGGGATCTTGCGATGCCAGGATTCCGTTGTAGAGCGTGCGCTCGTAGTAATCGGCGTACTCTGCTTGCGGATCGTGAACGAACAGCGCTCTCGTCAGCTTCAGCATGTTGTGCTGGCAACACGTTTCGGATGCCTTCGCCGAAAAGACGTGTTTTGCGAAATCCGCCATCGGGAAGAAGTGTTCGTTGTCGCCATGACCGCCAGTTGCGAAGGAGCGCGTGCGCGCGACAGTCCTCCAGAAGAACTCTGCGGCGTCGTTGTACTTGGGTTCCCCGGTTATCTCGTAGACGCGCTGAAAGCCGACGATCTTCGGCACCTGCGTGTTGGCATGCAGGCCATCGAGGTGATCCCGGCCCTTGGCGAGCGGCTCCAGGATCGCCTTATGAGAGAAACGCTCCGCCATCCGCCGATAGTCGGCATTGCCGGTGAGCGAGTACAGATCCGCGAAGACCTCGTTCATGCCGCCATGCTCGGTGTTCAGCATCGACTCGAACTGCGCATCGGAGAGCGGCCGGGTGGATTCAACCGTCCAATCGGCAAGCCGCAGCAGTACGGCGCGCGAGGTGTCGCTGTGGGCCATCGAGGCCGCATCGCGAAGCCCAGCGAAGATCTTGTGGAGCGTGTACCACGGAACACCGGTGATCTTCTCGCCACGCAAATGCGCCTCGACCAGTGCGGGTCCCTTCGGGAAGGCGCAGACCAGTCCGTTACCCGAAGCCTGCTGGCAGGCGGCGAGCTCGCTTGCGATGTACTCGATGCGCTGCTTGAACCGCTTGTTGTTTGTCGATCGATACGCGAGCGCGCACGCAGAGAGATAGTGACCGAGCGTATGGCCGTGACAATTGATGTCCTCCCAGGTGGGCTCGGACTCCCAGCCGCCGTAAACCGCGGCCTTCGCCTTCAATCCCGCGTTCACGCGGAAGTTGTGCAGCATCCGATCGGGCTCGAGCTTGAGCAGATAGGCTTCGGTCATGCGCTGCGCATGCAGGAACGGGCCCTCGGCCAGATCCACATCCGCCAGATCGAATGCCTGCAGCTTGGTAGCACCACGGTCCGCTTGCGTCGACAGCGCGAACACGGGCGCCGGCGCCATTGCGGCCCAACCGCTCATCAGACCCACATTGGCGAGGAAGCGGCGGCGAGATGAGCTCGCGCAGTCGAGATCTTTCATAGGCAGTGACGAGCGCAATCCACCCTCTTTCAATACTTAGACAAATTATCGTAACGTTACCGCTAACGCAACGGCAGGCTTTATACACTCCAGCAGCGCCCGGAGGCTTTGTTCAAGATGATCGGCTGGAAGGCTACTGTGTCGGCGGCATTGCTCGTGCTCTGCTTTGAGACGTCCGTCGCCGCACAGACATCAGGCTCAGACGCGCCGTCGCGTGGGGCGTCTGCACCGGCGACTGGGCTCGATGACAAAGGTCATCTCCAAGCCGTGTTGAGGCCAGCCGATTCGGCTTTCGCGTATGTGCGCCTCAGAGAGGGTGTGCAGGTTCGCGTGGGCGATATCAGCAAGAACGTGATCTTCTACGGGCCTGCGAGCGTGCGAGTGAACGCAAACCTCGGCGAGAACTACTGGACCGCGCCCAGCCTGGTCGTGATCGGCAAGCCGCAGCCCATTGCGTTCACCGTTGGCGAGACGGACAACGCGTTGACCATCGATAGCGCGAAGCTGCGCATCGAGATCAGCAAGGCGAACGGCGCGCTGCGCTTCTTCGATCCCACGGGCACGCTCTATACCGAGGAAAAGCCGGGCGCGCCGCAGACGCTGAAGAAAGTGACGATCTCAGGCGCGCCGACGCTCGAGGCTCGCAACGTCTTCACGTTGCGCCCGGATGAGGCGATCTATGGCTTTGGTTTCAACGGCGAGGACCAGAGCAACCGGCGCGGCAAGGAGCTGCTGCTCGTGCAGACCAATGTCGGCATCATCATCCCGGTCATGATGTCATCACGGCGCTATGGCGTGATGTGGGACGCCTATTCCCAGATGCGGTTCAAAGACGATGCCGAGGGCGCGTCGCTGTGGGCCGAGAGCGCCCCGGGCGGCGTGGATTATTACTTCATGGCCGGCGAGACGCCCGATGCGGTGATCGGTGCGTATCGCGCGCTGACGGGTCAGGCGCCGATGTATCCGAAGCAGGCGTTCGGCCTGTTTATGAGCAAAGAGCGCTACAAGACCCAGGATCAATTGCTCGAGGTCGCCCGCGCCTTCCGTAAGGAAGGATTCCCGCTCGATTACATCGTGCAGGACTGGCAGTACTGGGGATCGGACAAGGATGGCAGCTGGAGCGGGATGATCTGGGATCCGGCGCGCTATCCCGATCCCGCCGGCATGATTCGCCAGGTCCACGACATGAATCTGAAGTTGATGGTGTCGATCTGGCCCTCGATCGGCAACGACACCGCACTGGCCCGCGAACTCGACCGGCATGGGCTGCGCTTCCAGCCGCTGCATTGGATCTCCAAACACGCGCGCGTGTACGACGCGTACAGCTCGCTCGGGCGCCAGATTTATTTCAAGCACATCAAATCGGGGCTGCTCGCCAAGGGCGTCGATGCCTTGTGGATGGACGGCACCGAGATCGAGGTCGCAAGCGCCATGTGGAATGCGCAGGACAACATTCGTGATACGAAGGCGCTCGGTTCGAACGCACTCGGCGACTTTACCCGGTACCTGAATCCCTACTCGCTGCTCACGACTGCAGGCACTTATGACGGACAGCGCGCGAGCAGCGACAGGCGCGTCTTCACGCTGACGCGCTCGGCCTGGGCCGGCGCCCAGCGCACCGCCGCGGCTTCCTGGAGCGGCGACATCTTTGCCAGCTGGAAGACGCTGAAACAGCAGGTCGCCGACGGCGTCAATGTGACCGTGACGGGCAATCCATATTGGACTCAGGACGCCGGCGGTTTCTTCGTTGCCGACTTCCCGGGCGGCGAGCAGAACCCGGCATGGCGCGAGCTGTACGCGCGCTGGCTGCAATTCTCTGCGTTCAACCCGATCATGCGCATCCACGGCACCAACGTCGAGCGCGAGCCTTATCTATTCAAGACAATGGATCCGCAGGTTTATGGCTCGCTGCTCAAAAGCACGCGCCTGCGCTATCGCCTGTTGCCGTACATCTATGGTTTGAGCTGGCAGGTCACCTCGAACAACTACACGCTGATGCGGCCGCTGATGATGGACTTCCCCGACGATCGCACCATCGACCGGATCGACGACAGCTTCATGTTCGGCCCCTCGTTGCTGGTCCATCCCGTCACGCGGGCGATGTATCACCTCTTGCCGCCGCCTGCGGCGACGATCTCGAGCGAATACCTGCGCACGCCGGACGGTCAGCCCGGACTTGCGGGCCAATATTTCGAAGGCGAGAACTTCGACACCCCCAAAAGCCGTTTCATCGACACGAAAATAGACCACACCTGGCCGGACCCACCGCTCGCCGAAGTGCCTCAAGGGCTCACGAGCCTGTCGCACTTCTCCGCGCGCTGGCAAGGCACGCTGATCGCGCCTGAGGACGGCGAGTACGAGATCGGCATCGAAGGCAACGACGGCTATCGCCTGATCCTGGACGGCAAAACGGTGCTGGAAGACTGGAATGCAGGCGCGGCCCGATACAAGGGCACGACACAAACGTTCCGCAAAGGCCAGCTCGTCAAAGTCGCAATCGAGTATTACCAAATCGATGGCAACCGCGTGCTGCGCTTTGCGTGGCGACGACCGAGCGAACGACAGGCCCTGAACGCCCCTGCACCTGCGCTGGACTTGTCGATGACGACCTATCTACCCAAAGGGGCCGATTGGTATGACTTCTGGACCAACCAGCGATTCTCAGGCGGCGAGCGCGTGACGCGGCAGGCCCCACTCGACATCCTGCCGCTCTATGTGCGAGCGGGTTCGATCGTTCCGATGGGACCGCAAGTGCAGTATGCGACGCAGGCGCCCGAAGCCCCCTACGAGGTGCGCATCTATCCGGGTGCGGATGCGCGCTTCACCGTCTATGAGGACGACAACGAAACCTACGCGTACGAGAAAGGCGAGCGGGCAACGTATGATCTGGTCTGGAACGACCACGCACGCACGCTGACGATCGAGGCGCGTGAGGGCAGCTTTCCGAACATGGTGCGAGAGCGAAAGCTCAACATCGCGTTGATGACGGTCGCAGGTCCTGGCGGCTTCGAACCTGCGCGCGCCACCAAAGAAGTGACGTATGCGGGTAAGCGTATCGTCGTTCGCTTGTGACCCAAGCGAACGCCCGTTTTTCACATCAGTGCTGCGACACCTGCGCCGGCGCCGAACCAGACAATAGTGCGGCTTCCGCCCATGTCACAGGAAGGCTCGCAGGATCGTCGATGGGGGCACGCGCGACCAATTCGACGATCTTCACGCCTGACACGTCGACGCTGATCCGCTGCCCCTCCTCACCCCATTTCAGAGCTCGGCTGGTGGCGAGCACCTTGCCGTCGCCATACACCGTGAAGGTCACGGCATGGCGCTCGTCTCGGGCCGAGTCGTTGACGCCAACGATGGCGGTGAACTGGCGATAGCCTTGATTGCGCACCTCCAGACGCGAGTTTGCGAGGACGCCGATGCCCGTCTCGAACTTCTTGCCGCCGATCCGAAGCGCTTCACCGAAAGGGGCGCTGTCCGGCTGCGCCCCGCCCCATCCGGCATAGATCGGGCGTTCACCGCTACCTCGCGTTCCTTGCCATCCAAACGCCGAGCGATGAATCGTAGGGTCGGGCGCAGGCCACCTCACGCCATCGACGGCGGGGTTGACGTTACCGGGCTGCTCGGAAAGATACAGACCCTCGGCTAGAACACGAGCGCCTCGCGCCTTGAACACGAGCGTCTGATGCGCTTCGAGGTGCAGCCTCACCTGCTTTCGGAAGCTTTGTTTGCGTCCATTCCACACATCCACGAGACCGACGTCCAAATCATCTCGGAACTTCAGGTGAGCCGCGGTCAGATCCACCGCCATCGGGGCGGCGCTTCGATTGAAGAGCGCGACGGCCTTCTCGCCGGTGCTCAGCGTCTTCACGAAGATCTGAACCTCGCCGCTATCGAAGGCAACGACGGCCTGATGCCCGGCGGGATCCTGATTGAGCGCAATCACTTCCTCATTGCCAAACACCTCCAGCAACGCGGGCGTCGCGTTCCGCAGATCCATGCCGATCATCAGCGGTGCGTTGATCATGGCCCACATCGATAGATGAGAGCGCGCTTCGGTCAGGTGATCCGCATCGAAGTCACCCTTGCCGATGAACAGCATGTCCGGGTCGTTCCACGAACCCGGGTGAGCGTAGAGCGCCCGCTTGGCGGCGCTGTCGAAGTTGGTGAGCAACCGGCCCCAGGTCGGGTTGATGTCATCGCTGGTCCGCGAAATGTTGCCGAAGTCCTTGCCCCACGCGCGCACGTTTCCCGCACCCCAGATACACAGTGACAGCACGAAGTCACCATCGGGGTTGTTGCGAATCAAGGCCGCGTCGATCTGTCGAAACAGCGACTGAACGCCGGGAATATCGGACCTTGCGACCGAGTCCATGTCGAGCAACGGCTTCAATTCGCGATACGCGCCCGACATCACTTTCTCGCTGCCGGCTGCATAGGCGCGCAGACCGCATCCGTCGATCTTGATGAAGTCGAAGCCCCACGCGGAGAAGAACAGTGAGATGTCCTGATCGATGTGGCCATACAGACCGACCTCTCGCTCTTCGACCGAGCCTTTCGGCAGGTCGGAGTCATCCGGCGAGTACGCCTGCGAGCAGGTGTTGCGCCCCAGGTCCGAGTAGATGCCGGCCTTCAACCCCATGGCATGCAGTCGGTCGGTAAACGGCCGGAAGGATGGCAGCCCGCCCGCGCGCACAGTCGATGGAAACCGCTCAGCGCGGATGACGAGCTCACCGTCACTCGCACGCCGCTGCAGCCACCATCCGTCATCGATGTTGACGTAACGATAACCCTTGCGGGCCAACCCGCTGTCCACCAGCGCTTGCGCAGATCCGAGGATCTTGTCCTCATCGATGTCCGTTGCGAACGCGTTCCAGCTGCTCCAGCCCATGGGTGAAGTTTGTGCGCGACCTGAGCTGTATGCGCTCCATCGGCTGGTCGGCGCTAACGGATCGCCCTGCACGTCGGCTGCGAACGCTGGAAAGACAGCAAGCAACGCGAGGGTCGCGCCAAGAAACTTCGTGGTCATGTCCGCGGCTTCTCCCAAGCCCAACGCACTCCATCGGCCCCATCGGGCCGCGGCCCGGGACTGTCCGCGACGATGCGCCGTGATTGTGGATCGATGCGCAGAAAGCGATGCGTACGCAGCGACATCAGCACCAACTCGCCGGAGGGCGTCTCGATCCATTGAAACGTTTCCGCGAGGCCGGGCCGTTCGCTGGTCAATCCAGCCGCGCCGCTCGCCTCGACCGTGACGAACCGTTCACCGAGCTCGAGTGCGACACGACCCAACTGCATGTCCACGACTTTGATTGCGCGAGGCTCGCCTACCACCAGCCCGCCCTCGCCCGCGCCGAGGCCGTACTTCTGTCCCGCCGCGCTCAACAGAACTCGCTCGCGATATGGAATTGGCCGCATCAAACCTCGCGGCGCAGGCTGAGCAACTTCGAACTCATCGAAATCGGCCGCGCCGCCGCGCTGACCTGCTGAGTTGTAGTTGAACAATGCATAGCGCACGCCTTGAAACGTCGTGAGCTGAAAGACCATCGTGAGCGGCTCGCCGAATGGCACAAAACGCTCACCGTCGAGGGAATAAGAAAACCGCGCCTGCTCGGTGAGAAAGTCACATTCGGCGCGCAGCCAGACACGCTGCGAGGGCAGATCCAGGATGGCCTTGCGTCCGCTCTGCTCGTCGAACTGAATCAACTGCCGCTTCTCGCCTGTGCGCTGCACGCCCAGCCACGCATAGGGCCGGTTGAACAGCGCAAGGCCCGCCACATCCTGATCGCGCATCGAGGCAGTATCGAGCAGCACGGATGGCGCCGAGCGCGGACCGATCGAGCGTTGGGTCAACGTGTTTCGCGCATCCCACAGGCTGGTCGCGGGCAAGGCATGCAGGCGTAGGTATCCTTTGCGCTCGCCCAAGGACCATGCATTCTCGACCGGCACGTGATTCCATTGCCAGATCGGCTTGAGCGCGCTGCCGGAGAAATCGTCATCGCGTTCGTAGGGGACCGTGACGGGCTGTGCGACAGCGGTCTTCGGCTTTACCCAGGTTCGCGGCGTGCGCCCCAGATTGCCCGGCAAGCCGAAGTACGGCCATCCATCCTTCCATGTGACTGGCGATAAGGCCGTCAGTCGCCCCACCGAGTTGTAGTCCATCATCGAGTAGCCCCACCACTCGCCGCTCGATGTCTGAATCACTCCGCCCTGATGTAACGACAGCCGGCCGAGCGCGTGAGGATCTCCGGGCCGGATATCATAAGGGGGCGCTTTGCCGCGCATGTCGCCGAGGCGATATCCCTGAGCGAGGCCGAAGTCCTCATCGATGCTGATCGCCTGGTTCACTTCGTAAGGCCCCTCGGGGCGATCGGCTCGTGCCGCAGGCATCCGCATGCGGCCGTCGTACCAGGCGCTGGTGATGAAATATTTCCCGTCGATCTTCGTGAAGTGCAGCCCCTCGCCCATGCCCGCATCGGTGGCGATGATTTCGCGCTGCGTGCCGGGCACGATGTCGGTGAGATCCGCCGTCAGTTGCGCAAACTGAATCGAACGGTAGCCCCACACCACATAGACCTTGCCGTCATCGTCGAACAGCACCGACAGGTCGTGCAGGCTCCGGCGCATCGATTGCTGCCGCCAGGGCCCGGCGGGATTCGTGGCGGTGAACAGTTGCGTGCTCTGCTTGTTCACATTGCTGAAGATATAAAACGTGCCGTCGTGATAGCGAAACGATGGCGCCCAAAATCCCTGGCCATAGATGCTGGCGCCGCCTTCCAGCCGGAACGACGGCCCGAGATCCAGCCTGCTCGCCGCGTAACTTACGAAGTTCCAATTGACCAGGTCCTTCGAATGCAGGACGGGCAGTCCCGGCATCGAGTGCATGGTGGTGCCGGTGAGGTAGAAGTCCTCGCCGACGCGGATCATGTCGGGGTCGGAGAACTCGTCGTAGAACAGCGGGTTCGTGTACGTGCCGTTGCCGTTATCCGGCGTCCAAGTGTCGGCTTGCGCGCCGCCCGTCCACTCGAACAGCACGAGCAAAAGAATTCCCACGCACCTGCGCATCGTCACTCCACTGTCCGCGGCGAGCAGCGTAATTAGCACCCAGCCCGATGCTCGTCAATACTCGTACAATTCAAAAACAGGGTCCGCCGGCGCAACCTCCGGCAGCTTTGCCGCGTCCAAGTAGCGGTTCGATCAACTGGCCAGCACAGGAAGGGTCCCAATGAGAAGATGCGCGCGCGCGTGCGGGGTTATCGGTGTTCATGGTCGCCCAATGCACAACCTTCTCGCAGCGGCATTTCTGCTGTTTGTCTCGACCCTCTGGAGCGCTCACTCGGCGCCGCTCGATGCGGTGGAGATCGAGCCCGCGCGCCGCGATATTTGGTCGCGCGGATCGGAGCGCTTTCACAAGCAATGGCTGATTGCGGGCACGCTCTCGCCCGATGTCGCGAATCGTATCGACCCGACGACGCTCAAGCCCGCAGACGGCCAGGCGTTCGACCCGGACATGGCGAATGTGCGCTGGAGGGCGCACACCTCTTGGAGCGCGATCACTGACTTGAATCCGATTCTCGGCGCGCCCAGCAACGGGGACCGGCGGAACGCGGTCGTTGCTGGAACTGTCTCAAGAGCGCATGCAGGCGCCGCCGATCTATCAATCGGCGCACAAGGTCCGATCACAGTGTGGCTGAACGGCAAGCGCGTCCACGAACGCACCAGTTCCTATGCCGCCTTCGCTCGCGACAGCGAGCGCGTTACCGTGCAGATGAGGCAAGGCGATAACGCGCTGCTGCTGCGCCTCGAGCAAGTCGATCCGAACGCATGGCCATTCACGTTGCGTATCGTTGAACCGGGCGCGCTGATCGAGCGTCCCGAAGTCATCGTTCCCTATCTGCGGGACTCGTCCGATCAGCTCGAAGTGCACACAAACCTAACTGTGGATTCAGCGGCGGCTCCTGTTGAGGTCACCGCTCTGGGTGCGGGCGGGCGCGTGTTCGCCAGTCGCACGGTGGCTCGCGGCGCATCGGTGACGCTCGATACGAGCACGTGGCCGGCCGGTGCGTACGAATTTCGCGTAGCGACGAGAGACGCCTGGGATAAGTCGTACCTCGTGCATTTGCCCTGGTACAAAGGGGATGCCGCTGCCGCCGCGCAGCGCCTGATCGATGCCGCAGAAGCCCCTACAGATGGCGTCTACAGCGCCCATCTGCAATTGCTGGCCCAAATCGTGCGAGATCGCACGAATGGTCAGCTAAACGCGGCGCTGCCCGGATTGGCAGCCCGCATTCATTCGCCACTGCTCGAATATGAGGAGATCGAGTTGGATCGCGCGCAACGCGCTGGCAGTGTGCGACCAGGCGGCTTCGTTCGCCTCGGCTACGTCGACGAAAGTGATGGATCGGTACAGTTCTGTCGCGCCTATCTGCCGCCGGATTACAGCGATGCCCAGCGTTGGCCTCTCGTGCTATCGCTGCACGGCTACAACCCCGAAAATCCCCCGCTGCATCGTTGGTGGTCGGTCGATCAGCGTCACAGCGACTTCGCCGAACGCAAGCACATCATCTATATCGAGCCGCACGGGCGCGGGAACGCGCAATACCTAGGCATCGGCGAGCGAGACGTGCTGCGATGCTTGCAGGAAGCGAAGGCGCGATTCGCGGTCGACGACGATCGCGTCTATCTGACGGGCGAGTCTATGGGCGGGCACGGCACGTGGGCGATCGCTTCACGCCATCCACAGTTGTTCGCTGCCGCCGCGCCGGTGTTTGGCGGCTGGGATTTTCGCGTGAGCACGATCAGGGGCCCCTCGCTATCGGAGAACCAGCCGGGCAATGCGCGCGAGTTTTACATCCAAGAGCGCCGAAGCTCGTTCGCCAACGCCGAGAACCTGCTGAACGTGCCGCTGCTCGTGATTCACGGCGACAGCGATGCCACTGTCAGTGTCGAGAACTCTCGCCATGCCACGCAGATGCTGCAGCGTTGGGGCTACGACGTCCGCTACTGGGAGATGCCGGGCTGGGGACACGAGGACTTGCAGCAGCGCTTGAACCTCATCGACTGGTTGCTCGAGCATCGCCGTAACGCCGCGCCCCGACGCGTCCGCCTACGCTCAACGGATCTGAGTGGGGCGCGTGCCCATTGGCTCGAAGCCCGCGCCATGGAGGAGCCAGAGAGAGTCATCCGTGCGGAGGCCGAAGTCGTGAAACCGGGCCTCGTGCGGATCGACTCCGAGAACCTGGCGGCCTTTGATCTGACGCTTCCGGCGAGTTTGCGCGGCTCAGCTCAGGAGCTCGAGCTGGTGTGGAACGGCAAGTCGCAGCGAGCGCAACTCGACAATGGAGTCGCGCGGATCGTCACGTCGCCGAACAAGGCACACGAATTTCGGAAGCGACCCGGCCTTGAGGGCCCGATTCCGGACATCCTCAGCACGCCTTTCATGGTCGTGCTCGGCACGACCTCGCGCGATCCTCACATGCGCCGCAGTATCGAAGAACGAGCACGGGACCTGCAGGACGTGTGGCTGGCGTGGCAGTACCAGCCGTTGCGCCTGAAGCAGGACGTGGAAGTGACGGCCGACGACGAGCGCGCGTATTCGCTCATTCTGCTCGGCGGCGCTGATGCAAACGCGGTGACGCGACGGCTTGGCAAACACCTGCCAATGAGCGTGTCGGCCAACTCGATCGAGGTCGATGGCAAGCGCTGGCAAGTGAAAGATGCCGTGCTGCAGATGATCTATCCGAGCTCACGCGCCGACCATCGATACGTGTTCGTGGTCGCAGCCACTTCTGCGACCGGCATGCACTTCTGGAAACCGGAGTTCGTCGAGCCTTCCATCGGTGTCGGCTTCATGGCCAGCGATTGGACGATTCGTGACGGGCGCCGCCCGCCGCCAGAGGCGACTGTGAATCCGCGCGATCGAGATGTCGCATCCGGCGTGTTTGACGCGAACTGGCGACGCGCCGATCGCTGGACGGTGGAAGGAGACACGGCGATTCGATCTGCATGGCGGCTACGCCGACCGGCGGTCGAGCCCTACACGCCGTCCCCCGAGAGCCTTGAAACGTACCGAGGCGAGTACGATTTCGGTCAGTTCGTAGCAACCCTCTCCGTGGACGACGGCGAGCTCATCGCGCACGTGCCGAGTCAGGCGCCTTTGCCGCTCGAGCCGAAAGGACCGAATCTCTTCCGCACACTCGCGTATCCCACCAAGGACGCCATCGAGTTCATCATGGATGCCACTGGCGCTGTGGTCGGCGCCGAAGTCGATACTCAGGGTCGAACGATTTTCGGCAAGAAGATGAAGTAGTGTTCGAGGGAAGTCACGCGAGCGACGTGCGTCACCGGTCTTTCCTCGGTGGGCAAGACCGGGCGCTGCAACTGTTTGTTATTTGACCGCTTTAGCTGCGGGCTTGTTGCGATCGTTCAGCGACTGCTCGATCAGCGTCGCCACACCCCGAGGATCTTCCTGCTGAGCGACGTGGCCGCCCGGAAACGTGCGAATCGTCCAGCCTCGCGCAGCCGCGCGCTGCCAGCTCTTATCCGTCTTCGCTCGCTCCTCGGCGGACTTGTCCCTGGGAACGAAGGCAACATAGGTCACTGGCAACGCCAGCGCGGCAGGATTCTTATAAGAGACCGGCTGGTTGAAGCACTTGATCGAGTGCTTCACGCTGTGCGGCGGCGGCGTGTCGGGCTTGACCCAGGGCACTTGCATGAAGCCGTCCGCGAAGCGTGTGGGGTCCTGCTGCCTGCCGCCAAAAAGATCCCACAGCGACATGCCATCCTCAGGCACGGCGGCATCGAGGAACACGACGTGACGAATGCGCTCGGGAATTCGATCCATCACCCCCGTGACCACCATGCCGCCGTAACTATGCCCGGTGAGCACTACGTCGCGCAGGTCCTCGTACAGAATCAAATTCACCACATCGTTGATGTGGGTTTGCAGATCGATGTCGGGACTGTTGAGGTGTTCACGCTCGCCGAGGCCCGTGAGCGTGGCGCGGTAAACGGTGTGACCGTCGTCGCTCAGGAACCTGCCCGTGCTCTTCCACTCCCAGCCGCCGGCCGTGGCGCCGTGGACGAGCACGAACGTGTACTTCTCGCTCGCTGCGTAGGCACGCGTTCCAATAGAAACAAAGGCGAAGAAACCCAGCAGCAGTGCAAACACGCGAAGCACAGTTCGTATGCTCGCAAACCGGATCATGTCATGCGCCACTGCTCAACCCCTGATGCCTCTATCGAAGGAACTCTAACCAGCAACCACCGCTCTCGCAATAAACTCCTACAAATAAATCGCTGGTGAAGCACCCGCGGCAACCATCGTCCGCGGGCTGCCGAGGAGATTATTTCTTGTGCCGAGGCGGGCAATGCCGACACCCGTCGCGCGCACCTCGTACCTTCATCCTGATGGCGGTGACCTGGTCGACAGGACCGGTGATGAACAGGGTTTTGCCATCCCGCCCGGCAAACGTGTTGTTGGTGGCGCCTGAGCCGGTCGGAATTTTCAGAATGAGCGTGCCATTGGGATCGAACGCGAGCACGCCCTCGCCGTTACTGATATAGACGTTCCCCAGTTCATCCATCGACATGCCATCGCCACCCCAGTCGGTGAACTTGCGCATGTTCGCGAGCGTGCCGTCAGCCTTGATGTCGAAGACCCAGGTTCCGCCTTTGTTATCGTAGTACCACTTGTTCACGTACAGTTTCTTGCCGTCCGGCGTGCCGACGACGCCATTCGGCCAGGAGTCGGACTCCCACCCCATCGCTTCCGTCGTGACTCTCACCAGCCTGTGGGCTCCCGGCGGCAAGTAGTAAACGTAGCCACCTTTCCCCTGCGGGGCTTGCTCGGAGTGCGTTGGCTCCCACGGCTGTTGCCGCGGATCGTCGGCGTCCCAGTAGGCTCTCGGAAAAATCGGATCGGTAAGGTAGATGCCGCCGTTCGTGGGATTGATCCACACGTCGTTCGGTCCGTTCAGCCTCTTGCCTTGATAGTGGTCGATGAGCACCTCGTGCGTGCCATCGGGACGGATCTTCCAAAGCTCTCCATACCTGTCGGCCGCGGCAATGAGGTTGCCCTCCCGGTCGAACGCCATGCCGTTGGCGCGACCGGTGCCTTCCAGAAAAAGCTCGACCTTGCGGGTCCCGGCATCCCACCGATAGATCCGGTCATTGGGCTGGTCGGTGAAGTACACATTGCCATGTCGATCGACCGCGGGGCCCTCGGTAAAGCTGAAGGGGCGGCGAGCGTGACGAGTTGGCCGTGCCGACCGCTCGACACCAGGCCAAGTGGATCGTAGATGTCGCTCGCCGGGTGCTGTTCGCTTGGCGAGGGCTCGCCGGATGCTTTCTGATCGGGAGCTGCAATGGCATCTCCCTGAGAGCCGAATGCCAGAGTGCTCAGCAGTGCAACGAGCATGCGTGTCTGTCGCTTCATTTCAATACGTCCCGTGTTGGTCCCCTTGGCTCGCGAACTGCGAGCTACTTCATCGGCGAGAAGTCGGTGGCTTGGACGAACGTCGATTCCACTTTGATGACGATGGGGCCGTTCGCCTCCGAGGCGGCTCCTACTTGTTTCCATTCAGGATCGGCGCCGAAGGCGGCCCAGCTCTGCGCGGCGGCCTCGCGATTCTTGTGGGACAGGACATAGATGAGGGTGTTGCTCGCCGCCTTCGGATCCTGAGGCGTCCAGTAGGCGATGTTGACCATGCCATGTCGCTCGAAGAGCTTCAGGGTGTGCTCACGAAATCGTCGATGCAACTCCTGCAGCTTGCCCGGGGCCGTGGTGTAGGTGCGGATCTCGAACACGCGCGAGGTGTCCTCATCCGCCCGTGAGGGTGCGGCCGTCCCGAGCGTCACGGCCAACACTATAAGAAACATCCATTTCATTTGGATTTTTCCCAATCCGATGTGGAGCGATCGCCTTCGAGGACTCTACCATACACCATTCGATTTTATTAGCGATTGGCTTTGCGCGAATGAAAGCGGGTACATTACGCGCCGAGTGGCACATCACTGAGCACACATGCTGCAGAAAATTCTTTGGTTGCTGACGGCGTCCTTCGCCCTTCCAGCGCTCGCCCTCGATGGCGAAGTCATCGTCCATGATCCATCGACGATCGTCTTTCACGACGGCCGCTATTACACCTACGGCACGGGAGCGGGCCTTCCGATCCTCACCTCGGAAGATGGCTGGACCTGGAAGCGCGCGGGCTCGCTGATGTCCGCAGTCCCCGGCGGCAAGGCCGGACCGGAGGTGCTCGCGAAGGGCGGCAATAACACCTGGGCGCCGGATGTCATCAAAGTTGGAGACCAGTTCTTCGTCTACTACTCCGCACCGGGTACGCAGCCGAAGTCTGCGATCGGTCTGCTCGTGTGTCCGACCCTCTCGCCGGAGGCGCCCGGTTACAAGTGCGAGGACCGCGGGCCCGTGGTCTGGTCGGACGGTGTCGAGGACAGCAACGCCATCGATCCAGGCGTGCTGCTCGATCCGGACGGACGTCTGTGGCTCGTTTACGGCTCGTACTTCGGCTACATCCGCCTCGTCGAGCTCGATCCGAAGACCGGTTTGCGTCGTGACCCCAATCGCAAACCGGTGAACGTCGCTATCAACTCCGAGGCGGCCA
Organism: Steroidobacter agaridevorans; assembly: GCF_009932555.1. Classification (GTDB taxonomy): domain Bacteria; phylum Pseudomonadota; class Gammaproteobacteria; order Steroidobacterales; family Steroidobacteraceae; genus Steroidobacter; species Steroidobacter agaridevorans. Next base: position 60,915 of record NZ_BLJO01000002.1, on the reverse strand, counting down.
TCCTGCTTCATCGCGAGGGTTGGTATTACCTGCTCGTCACGCACGGCTCCTGCTGCCAGGGCGCGAACTCGACGTACAACATTCGCATGGGACGTTCGCGCAAAGTCACCGGTCCTTATCTCGATAACATGGGCGTGGACATGATTGAAGGCGGCGGCAAGCTGTTCGCCGCCTCTCGCGGACGTCACATCGGACCGGGACACTTCGGGTTGCTGGATCTCGGCGACGGCGTGCAAAAATTTTCTTTGCACTACGAGGCGGACCTCGATCGAGGCGGTGTGAGCGTGCTCGACATCCGCCCGCTGCTCTGGCGCGATGGCTGGCCCGTCGCGGGTGACAACCTGGTTGCGGGCGCCTACAGCATCGAGTCTGCGAGGACAGGAACGGTGCTCGAGCTTGCTGTGCAGGGATCGCCCGTCGGCGGATTCCGCCAGCGTCGGGGCGGTCCACCGGGCAGTAGCATCGTCGCCAGCGGCCCGCCAACATCGGGACCGCCGCCGGAAGGTGCTCCATTCGTACCTCAGATTGGCCCACCCATTGCCGATCAAGAGCCCGCTCAGGTCGCCGCGAACTGGCCCACGGTCACCGGCGTACGTCTCGCGCCCGCGATGCTGCAAGCCCAGCAGAAATGGATCATCGCGCCTGTGGCCGGCGTTGGCGGTTATCCGGGCGCGCCGTATTTCCGTATCACCGTCGCGGGCACGGAACGATCGCTCACGGCGACCCAAGGTGGCGAGCTCGAAGCCTCGTCTTTCACCGGCGCGCCGGAGCAGCTGTGGCGCATCGACCAGCTCGTCGACGGCACCTATCGCATCAGTCCCAAGTCCGTACCGGATTCGACCGCCACCTGGGCGCTGTCTGCGGTCGGCAGCAGCACGCCGACGCTGTCGAAGTTTGATCCCGCCAGCGATCGTCAGCGCTGGCTGCTCGGAGCCCCATGATGAGAATCGCCCTCTTTGTTTTTTCGCTGAGCCTGGCGGCTTCAGGCCTCGTGCACGCACAGGAGGCAGCGCGCCCTGCGCCCTCGACATTGACGCGCCCCAAAGGCGACGCCCAGCCGGTGGACTCGCGCGGCTTCATCCATCGCTGGTTCGTGCTCGAACCGGTGCCGGTGGCGGGCCGTCTCACCGAGCCCGCTGTCAAAGAAGCACTGAAGCTCGCCGCGCTTCCCGAGACCGCGCAACCCAGCGACGGCGCGAAAGTCACGATCAACGGTACCGAGCACGCTTGGCATGCACTCGATACGCTCAACTACAACCTCAACCTGTATCACTTCGCGTGGTCGCTCTCGAAGCCCACGTCCAACGTGCTGTTCTGGGTCGAGACCGCCATCGATGCGCCACGCGAAATGCAGAACGTGAGATTGGCCATCGGCTCCAATGCCGCCTCACGCTGGTGGCTCAACGGTGAACCGGTGATCGCGCTCAACGACGACCGTCAGAGCGTGATCGATGATGGCGTCTCACGCCGCGTCACGCTGCGCAAAGGACGCAACGTCATCCGCGCTGCCATCATCAACGGCGGGGGCGCGACGGACTTCTGCGCCAGGTTTCTCGATGAGAACGATCGACCCCTGGTTGGACTGAACAGCCGCTTGTAGCAACCAGCCTCGTTGGACGCTGACAAACATGTAATGCAGGGGGACTTCATGGTCGATTCCAGAAGGCGCACAGGACTCACTCGTCGAGAGGCGCTGATTCTTTCCTCCACTGCCGGCGTAGGCCTTGCGACTGCGAACTATGCTGCGGCATCCGACAGCATCAAGACGGGCGCTCATTCGGGCCCCGGAAATCTCTCAACGCCGCGATCTGCAATCGCCAAGACACAATACGGCAAGATGCGCGGCTACCTCGATGGCGGGGTATTCACCTTCAAAGGGGTTCCCTACGGGCAAACGACCGCGGGTGAGAACCGATGGTTGCCTGCGAAGCCGCCCACCCCGTGGGCGGATGAGTTTCCGGCGCTCGTCTATGGCGCGAACTGCCCGCAGAACCTGCACACGTGGACAAGCGCGGAACAGACCTTCATCCAGGATTGGGATGACGGCTGGCAGAGCGAAGACATGCTCAAGCTCAACATTTGGACACCCAGCTTGACCGGCAAGCGCGCGGTGATGGTTTATTTCCACGGCGGCGGCTTCAGCTTCGGATCCTCGTATGAGTTGCCCTCGCACGAAGGCGCGCAAATGGCGAGGCATCACGACGTCGTGCAAGTCTCGGTCAATCACCGCTTGAACGTTCTTGGATTCTTCGATGCGGCGGAGATCGGCGGCGCCGCTTATGAAGGTTCCGCAAACGTCGGCATGACTGACCTCGTGGCGGCACTGCGTTGGGTCCACGAGAACATAGCGAACTTCGGCGGCGATCCGGATCGCGTCATGATCTACGGCCAATCGGGCGGCGGCTCGAAAGTGACGACGCTGATGGGCATGCCGTCCGCGGCGGGTTTGTTTCATCGTGCCGCCGCTCAATCCGGCGGCGGTGGAAATATTCCCAGCCGGGAACAGCAGCGCGAGCTCGCACGATTGGTGATGAAGGAGCTGGGGCTTGCTCCCAACGACATTCGATCGTTGCAGAAGATGGAGTGGTCGAAGCTTGCCGCGGCCGGCACTGCGGCGGCCGCCAAGATCAATCCGGCTGGACCGCCAGTGATGGGACCAGGCGCACCGGGTACACCGCGTGTGGGCTGGTCGCCCTGCGTCGATGACAAGATCGTCAACATGCGATCGTTCTTCGATGCCGCGCCCGAGGTGTCCAAGAATGTGCCGATGCTGATTGGCTCCGTCACCGAAGAAGGCAATCGCATGTCGCAACGGCCTACCGAGGATGAATGGCGCTCGAATCTCTCCAAGGCTTATGGAGAAGAGAAAGCCGGCGCGATCATCCAAGCACTCAAGAAAGCCTATCCTCAGAAGACGATTCGAACCTTGTCATACATTTGCAGCGGTACACCGGGATTGAACGGCCTGGCCATTCGCAACAACGTGGTGAAGATGGCGGGATTGAAGCATGCCCTCAAGGCCGCGCCCGCGTACACGTATTACTTCACCTGGCAAACTCCCATCCTGGATGGGGTGCCCGGCGCGTGGCACACAGCCGAACTCGCGTTCTGCTTCGACAACACCAAGCGCTGCGAACAAGGCACCGGCAATACACCTGAAGCACAGGCGCTCGCCAACAAGATGGCTTCATCGTGGGCAGCGTTCGCTTCGACGGGCAATCCAAGCATTTCCGGACTCACGTGGGCGCCGAGCGATCCGCAATCGAATCGCACCATGATTTGGGACGATCAATGTCGCATGGTGAATGACCCGGACGGCGAGGCCCGCAAGATCATCCTCGCCTAGTTCTTCGATGGGACACAACGGCGGCGCCGCGCAAGCGACTTCGCAAATTATCCATGCCGAAGCCGTCTGCGGTCCGGGGAGGCCAGCGGCCTTGATATCGGCCTGGTAAGCACGCAGCGAGGTCTACCGCCCCACCCCATCTGACATTACAAAAATGGGGGCAAGTGTGCATGCCATCTTTGCGGGATTCGTGGCACCGTGCGTGTTGGCGAGTCGCCCGTCGAGAGCGAACATTCATGAACCCGACCCTGTCACAGCGCGCGCAGAAGCTCACCAGCTCCGTCATCCGGGAGATCCTGAAGATCACCGAGCGGCCCGAGGTCATCTCCTTCGCCGGCGGCTTGCCCTCGCCAGACACCTTTCCGGTCGAGCGCGTGCTCGCCGCCACGCAGACGATTCTCACCACGGCGCCGACGCCGGCACTCCAATACGGCCCGACCGAAGGCTACCTGCAATTGCGTGAGTGGATCGCCGCCCGACATTCGACCGGCTCGGTGCGCATCGACCCGGCCGATGTGCTGGTCACGACAGGCTCGCAGCAAGCGCTCGACCTGCTCGGCAAGACCCTGATCGATTCGGGCAGTCGCGTGCTCGTCGAGACGCCGACTTATCTCGGCGCGCTGCAGGCGTTCTCACTGAGCGAACCGACGTATGTGTCCGTGCCTTCGGACGAGCACGGGCCGCAGCTGGAGATGCTGACCAGGGAGGATCTAAGCGGCGCGCGCTTCATGTACTGCCTGCCCAACTTCCAAAATCCCACCGGGCGCCGCATCCCGCTCGCACGACGTGAGCAGCTCGCGAAAATCGCTGTCGAGGCCGGGCTGCTGGTCGTCGAGGACGATCCCTACGGCGCGCTCTCATACAGTGGCGACGCCCTGCCCACCTTGAAGTCGATGATGCCGGAGAACGTCGTGTACCTGGGCTCGTTCTCCAAGGTGCTCACACCTGGACTGCGTGTGGGCTATCTGATCGCGCCTCAAGCTCTGCATCGCAAGTTGGTGCAAGCAAAGCAGGCGGCGGACCTGCACACGCCTTCGTTTACTCAACGCATCGTTTACGAGTGCGTCAAGGATGGCTTCCTCGACACGCACATTCCGACGATCCGCGAACTCTATCGGCAACGCTGCCAGGTCATGCTGGAAGCAATGCAGGAGCATTTCCCAAATGGCGTGAGCTGGAACCGTCCGGAGGGCGGCATGTTCATCTGGGTGAACTTACCCACGGGCATGGATAGCGTCGAGCTGCTGCAGAAGGCGATTGCCGAGAACGTCGCGTTCGTACCGGGCGCGCCGTTCTTCGCGAACGAACCGCAGCGAAACACGCTTCGCCTCTCGTTCGTCACCGTGCCGCCCGAAAGGATTCAACGCGGTATCGCTGCGCTCGGGGCGCTGATCGAGCGAGAGTCGGTGGGACTGAAAGTTTGACGCTTGCGCCGTCGCATGGGCTGCGTGGATCGTGAATGCGAAGGAGTTCGCCTGGCTTGCCTCCGAGCCCACGCCACCGCGCACCCTTCTGTCCCGCGCGTCATCCTGATCGAAGCATTCTGATCATAGGCGGCTTGCGAGTCGCAGCTATCGCGGTCTTGCCGAAACGCTCTCAGATGCGCTTGCCCTGTTGGAATAGCTCCCACAAGCCGAGGCGCCTTTGCGATCTTTACCCAGCGAAATCGTCGTGACAGAGTCTTGCTCGACAACAATGAACCCAAGAGCGTGTGCGATCGACACAAACTCTTGATAAAACTGCTCTCCGGTGAGCTCATGATCCCAAGTCGCGTTGATAAGAGCGCACACCCCGGCGCCGACAACCAAGGTGCGACCGCTCACTTGACCGACGATCCGAGCGAACGAGGAAAAGTCTATATCCCTCAAATCGGGAGCGACCTTCGAGGGCGTCCGGGGAGCAGGCGGAGTGTCATCTGGGGCGATGAAACGATTCGTTGACGAGGGCTCCTGCCCCCATGCAACACAGGCCAAAGCCATTGCGACGACGGCGGTTGCCACTTTTGTCCCGTACTCGAACATGCTGACGCCCTCCAAAGCGATAGCAATCGCAACCTCTAAATACTACGGCCCACCACTTCCATTGAACACGGTGACGTCGGCACGAAAGGGCGTATTCGATGCGCAAACCCGTGCGGCTGTCATCTTGATGGCGCCGCCCCACTTCGAGCCATCCAAGGCCCGAATGGGGCAGCCCGCCATCAATTGCGATCAGCGTGTATAGCTTCCCAGATCGCCAAGATCAATTTCATAGCCGTTCTGGACTTTCTCGTATTCGCCTTCGAAATATTGGTCCAGGTATGAATGTCCCAGAATGAATCTGTCCGGTTTCATGGCGCCGTAGTAGCCGCCATTGGCATTGCTCTGACTGTCGAACAGTACATAGCTTCCCTGCCATCCTGAACCGGACACCCCCCAGCTGATGATGTGATCGATGTACGGGGCGAACTTGGTGAACAGCTTGTACATCAGCGCGTACTGATAACCCAGCGCGTCGGACTGCTTGACGTTGAGCACCGCGGGAGCGGTTGCGCCGCCGCCGGGGGCGTCGGTGGGCAGCTTGAGATCCAGTTCCGAGAAGGCAATACCGGAGAGAAGCCCTTGGTCAACGAGAGAGGCATAGAGGGCCATGGCATATTGATTGTTGCTGGCAAGGCTCTTGCCCACCGAATCGTGTCCCTGGATGCCGACGTCTTCGATGAGGGGCCTTCCGTCATACAGCGGATCGGAGAGCCACGCGGTGTTCAGCGCGCGCACCATGTTGTAGACAGTCCTCGCCTTGCTGCGGGTGAAGATGTCGTAGTCGTTGTAGGTCAGCTTTGGAGGATTCGCGACGATATAGGCGTCAATGCTGCCGTCCGCGTCGTGGCCGTCGAGCTTCATGTACTCGGGAAGCGATGCGTAGTTTGCTTTGTAAGCCGCCGCCATCCGGGCATTGGGAGCCGCGATGTGCGCGTGCTTGAACAGCAAGTAAATGTAGTGCTGCGTGATCTCGCCGCCGATCAGCTCATCCGACATCGCCACGAGCCAGTTGGTGTGCTTGAGACTCGTTCTCCAGGTGTTCGGATCCGTCGGGATGAGCTCGCTGTGGCGGCTTTCGTGGATTTCTTCGTTGAGTACGTCCCATGAGTTGAAAGGGATGACGCCGCGGGACACGCTCGAGCCGTATTTCGTATCTGTGGTCAGGAAGTGCCGCATCACGTACATCGTGTGATTGAACTGCACTCGTCTGACCATTTCCCTGTCGACGCGAACCTGGGTCGTAACGCCGTTGCCCAATCCGTAGAAATTGGTGCTGCCGTTGTAACCGGAAGGAAGGTTCGCGGGAATGATCTGTCTCATCCATGCGGGCGCCTGGTTGTACCACGCCAAGACGTGGCCGTGCGCTTTGTACTGTCCCGGAGCCCCAGAATCCCGGATCGCCAAATAAGAATTGGTTGGGAAATTGTATTCACCTGTGCCAGGGACAGTTGTCGCGCCCGTCAGGGCCGCGCCACTAACGCTTCTCAGCCAGTTCGGGCCGCGCGGATGCGTGCCCTCAGCCTTCAAATTGTTGCCGTCGACAAAGATTTCATAGTGACGCGCCCGGGTTCCGGTGACCGATCCGGTCCCGATCGCGCCGACCATGAACAGGCCATTCTCCTTGTTGTAAACACTCTTCAAAGGCGCCACGACACTTTGGTTTTCCAGGTTGACCACGTTGGGAAGCGGAATGCCGTTGGGATCGGGCGCGGTGATTTTGACGTTGGCGACCAGAAGCATTCCGGTTTCGGCGGGACGACCCGTCTCGCCATGGAGCTCGAGAATGAAGTTCGAGGAAGTGCCGGTAGAGGCGTTGATGCTGTGGTGAGCCCTCAGCCAGGTTTCACCGTTGTAGCTGCCAACCCAGTCGGGATTGAGGTTGTTGTACTCGTAATTTCTCAGGTAGCTATCGAGGTCAGCATTGGTAGTTCTGACTCGCCACCTCATGAATCTGCCCTGCGCGCTCTTCGGATAATAGACATCGAACTCGATGGTTGCGCCTGCGGGGACGTTCACGCTCGGGGACAAGGGAGATTGCATGGTGATGCCGCCGAACGTGCTGATTCCGTTATGGATGTAATTGATCTGCAGCACATCGGCTTTGCCGTCGCGATCCGCGAAAGGATACGGAATCACCTGGAATGTGCCGCCCGCAAAGTCGGCGGGCACACGGGCGTCGAGCGGTGTTCTAGCGCTCCAGACATTGGTGGGCGCGGTCACTGTGACAGGCAACCTGCCCGGGCCCGGATCGAGCCGGAAATAGGGATCTGAACCGTCCGCTTTGATCCTGTCGCTGAGATCCGCCATGGCGTCCTCGAGGCGAACCATGGCTTCGGCGGCCCAGGCGACGGGTGCATGGCGCGCGTACTCGAGCGCGTCATCGATAGCAATGAGCTCATTGGCATACACCCACGGGAAAGCTCGGTTCACATCGGAACCGTCATCCGTATGGCTGATCTGCAGCGGGAATTCCCGGTTGCCGGCTCTCAAACCTTCGGCCTGCGTAATGAGCTCGTTCAGTTCAAGGATGATCTCGGGATAGGGCACGCTGCCAAGAGGGAGCAGAAGCGCCTCATCGATGAAAGCCATATTGATGTGTTTGCCGGACCCTACCTCATCGAGCAAGAACACAAAGCCACCGTCGCTGGACCTTTGCTGACCGGAGACGGGAGCAACCAGGTAATCCGTGTAGGCATCGCCCGCTTTTGTGGTGATCGTGAAGCTCGCAAACTTTCTGAATACTTTGGGATGGACTTTCAGAAAGCCTCTGTCTCTCTCTTTTGCATCAAAAATGAAGTAGATGCCGGGGAAGGCATCGCTACTGGCGTTGGAGGTGATCTTCGCTCCGGAGGCGTTGACGCGAGTTGTGTTCGCATGACCTCCGACTTGCATGGCGACGCCTTTGTCGGCGTCGCCATTCCAGACAAGTCTCAGTTCTCCTCCGGCCTCGGCGGGAGGGCCGGAGGCTACCGCGAATACCGAAAACAGCATGATGAGAGCGAGCAGGCGGACGTCGATCGAGAGTTTCATCTTAGCTTTGCCCCCTAAGGCAACCTCTAAAACTTTCATTTCAGAGTCGCCCAATTTTTGGTTAGAAATTTGTCTGTGGCGCCTGCGCGTTTGCCATGCTGGCAGTCAGGCCTGTTACCGCTATCTCTGAAGGGCGATAACCGGAGAGCTCGTTCCGCTTAGACATCGGTCCCCCAACATCTGGTTAATCGAAACCCGTACCGCAATTCGCTGCGGTTTCAGGGAGGCAGGCACGTCCGCAACTGGTCCGACCAAAACTCATAATTTGTCCGACCATACATCGGCTATTGGTCTTACCGCAAGGCCTTACGCTATCGGTACTTGTGCGGCTTTTGGTTTGACCAGGCCTCTCGCGGCGTAGAAGCGATCACTGCGTGCGCCCATGCTTGAGGACAACGTGCGACATACTACAAACGCCACAGCGAGAAATCCCATTGGTCTGACCAATTGTGCAAAAAAGTCACTTGGGTCGCATTGGCTCTAGCGCAGCAGCGTCCATCACCATCCATCAGAGATGCGACGGTCGTTTACGCCTCGTCGAGGAACATGTTTTCTTGCGGGCTGGCTATGCAACGTGGACTGATTCGCGGCGCCTCGCTTCACCCCGCGTATGCTCTATATCAGCGGCCCGTAATGTCTTTCAGCGAGATGCCCATCGCGTTGTCGCGATAATCGTCGCGCAGCCAGAACGCCTTGAAGCCGTTGCGGGCGCCATTGAACTCACCGAAATTGTCGCCGTTGACATCGCCGGGCTTCTCATCTTCGCCGTAGGTGTAGACGGGCCGATCGCGATACGCCCACACCGATATCGCACCCCTTTGACCTGGCAGCGCGCGGTTGCCGGTGTTGGGATCGATTTCGATCACCGACCACAGCGCGCTATCGGCCTTCGCACCAGACCGGGCTTTCACATAGGGGAACGTCACCTGACATACCTTCGGATCGAAGTTGCCACAGATCGCAAGCCGATACTGTTGCGGTGACTCCGGGCTGTCGCAAGACTGCTGATCGAGCGCGTCGTCGTTGCAGTGATAGAGATAGATTGTCTTGCCACTTGCATCCGCCAGCACCTGACCGATGCGCGAGTCCTGAATCGTGAATTCGGATGGCGGCGAATAGGCGCGCTGGGTGAACACGTTGTGCCAACCGGGATTGTCGCTCCCCATCATGCTGCGGGTTCGCTTCTCGATCCGATAGGTGTAAAGCGGCTTGCCACGGAACGTCCATTGCCGAATGCCAGGCGAGCGCTCGATGATGCTCCATTCACCGTGAGGCTTCGCGATCTGCGGCGCAGCCACCGGCGCCCAGTCTTTCAGGCACTCCTTGTTGCAATTTGATTGGTTCGGAGCATCGGCATCGGAGCTGTAGACCGAATAACCCTTGTTCGTGATCAGCAGGTGGCCGGTGCGAAACGGCATGACTTCCAGCTCCGGCGGAATGTCGGCGGCCGGGCCGATCGGAAAGCGCGCGGCGCCTTGTTCACCCACGATGATGGATTTCGTGCCAGCGAGCACATCGCCCGGCTCACGATCGCGATCCGAGGTATAGAGGGGCAAGCCGTCGTAGGCCCACTGCATCTCGCCGCTCTCACGTTCGATCAGGGTCCAGTTGCCAACGGGCTTGGCATCGGCAGGCGCCAGCTTCGGTTTCCACAGCTGTTCGCAGCTGCGTCGTTTGTCCAGATCCGGAAGCAGGTAACCCGGCGGGTACGGGCTCATGAGGCCCGAGGTCTCCCTGTAAATCGTGTCGTCACAGGTGGAAACGCCGCTGTTGCGCCGATCGCCCAGGTTTCCGTTGCGCAACTGCTGCTGCGGCCAGATGTAAAGCGTCATCCCTTGCTCATCCGCGAAGACGGGGCCTTCCAGTTCCGTCGGCACGACCTTGATGCCCGGCGGCAGTTGCACCGAGACGGAAGTCTCGCGCTGCGGGTTGTCTCTTGATTGCCAGAAAGGCTCAGCCGGTAGCGCTGCCCGGCTTAGCTCAGTCACTGCCAGCAAGGCCACTCCAAGCGTCGCCATCCATGGCGCATGCACGTCGCATTCTGCTTTTTGTTGACCGCGCATTCGCACCTTCAATGTAGTGGCAACCACTCGAATCCCCGCCTCTGCCACGATAACGCAGCGTGATCAGGAGGATATTGCTCAATCGTTGACGCACGAGCATGAAGATGCCGGCCGCGCCATTGCGCCTCGTTCTTCGGGCGAACGCGCCCCTGATGACTTCGCTTAGAATCCTCCGACCCGCCCGTGGAGCGAGCTATGCAACGTTCGTGGCCCATCGTACTCAGCGCCATTATTCTCGCGGTCAGCGCGGAATCGGCCGAATCCCAGGCGCCAGCCCTCGACGCCGACGACATTGGCGGAACCGTCACGGGCGCCAAGGGCCCGGAGGCCGGCGTGTGGGTCATCGCCGAGACGGATGCATTCGATACACGCTTCGCCCGTATCGTCGTCACCGACGATCGCGGCCGATACGTCGTGCCCGACTTGCCAAAGGCAACGTATTCCGTGTGGGTGCGCGGCTATGGGCTGGCCGATTCGCAGAAAACGCAGGCGATGCCCGGCAAACAAGTGGATCTCAAGGTCTCCCCTGCGCCGAACGCGGCCGCGGCGGCGGCTATTTACCCGGCAGCGTACTGGTATTCGATGATGCGGCTGCCGGAAGAAAGCGAGATCGCGGCCCTACCCGGCAAACGCGAAGAATATTTGATGTGGATGAAAAACATGGCGTGCGTCGGCTGCCATCAGATGGGCAATCTCGCGACACGCACGATTCCCCCGAGCCTCGGCAAATTCAATTCCTCGCACGATGCCTGGGTGCGTCGTATTCAATCCGGACAAGCAGGCGGACAAATGACGAGGACGGCGATGGGTCAGCTCCGCGGCGTGCCGATCAAATACCTTGCGGACTGGACCGATCGGATCGCGGCGGGCGAGTTGCCCAAGGCACAACCCCAGCGACCGAGCGGGCTGGAACGAAACATCGTTGCGACCGTGCGCGACTGGTCCAACGCAAAGGCATACTTGCACGATCTGTCGGGCACCGATCGGCGCAATCCAACCATCAACGCCAACGGTCTGCTTTATGGCGCACCGGAGCTCAGCACCGACGACTTTCCGATCCTGGACCCGGTGCGCAATACGGCGACCACATTCCACGCGCCGGTTCGCGATGCAAACACGCCGACCACGAAGGAAGATCCGGTCACCGCACGGTCGCCCTACTGGGGCGATGAAGCGATCTGGGATAGCAAGGCGAACGCGCACAACCCGATGCTCGATCACAAAGGCCGCGTGTGGTACACGGCCCGCATTCGCGCAGCCGCGAATCCCAGCTTTTGCAAGAAGTGCTCGACTCATCCCTCGGCGAAACGGTTTCCGACGGAACGAGCATCCCGGCATCTGGCGGTATATGTTCCGAGCACGAAACAATACACCTTCATCGACACCTGTTTCAGTACGCATCATCTGCAATTCGCCGAAGATGCGGATCACACGTTATGGACTAGCGGCGGCGGCGAAGTCGTCGGCTGGCTCAATACCAAGAAGTTCGATGAGACAGGCGATGCCGCGGCATCGCAGGGATGGTCGCCGCTCGTCCTCGACAGGAACGGCAACGGCAAGCTCGACCAGTGGACCGAGCCGGACCAACCGGTCGATCCAAAGCTCGATGCACGCATTGCCGGCGGCTTCTACGCCGTGATGCCGAATCCGGCGGATGGATCGGTTTGGGGATCGGTTGCATTCCGCTATCCCGGCGCGATCGTGCGTTTCGATCCACGCACTCAGCTCACGGAAATGTATTCCGTGCCGTTGCCTGGCTATGGCGTACGCGGCGCGGATATCGATCGCAGTGGCGTGGTGTGGGTCTCGCTAGGCAGCGGACATCTCGGCGAGTTCGATCGGCGCAAATGCAAAGATCCACTGAACGGAGCGAAGGCGACTGGCGCGCACTGTCCCGAAGGTTGGCGCTTCCATCGATTGCCTGGCCCGAGCTTCGCGGGCGATAACGACCTGAGCGTCGAATCGAGCTATTACACCTGGGTCGACCAGCACAACACGCTGGGCCTGGGCGCGAACACGCCCATCGCCACGGGCAACTTGTTCGATGGCGTTCACGCGCTGGTTGACCGCAAGTTCGTGACGCTGCGCATTCCGTATCCGCTCGGCTTCTACACCAAGGGCTTCGAAGGCCGCGTCGACGACGCCAAGGCCGGCTGGAAAGGCCGCGGTCTATGGGTGCCGAGCGGCGATCGCACGCCGTGGCACAAAGAGGGCGGCAAAGGCACGAAGCCGCTGGTCGTGCACATTCAAATGCGCAGCAACCCGCTGGAGAAATGACGCGAGGAAAGATCGAACGCAATGAGCCATCTGACTCGTCAGGCGACGGGCAGCGTCGTTTCAAGCACATACTTGGCAAGGGTGCCGACCGCGGCATCGGAGAGCATGAAGCCGACTGGCAGCACACCACCATTGCGCATGCTATTCAGCTCAATCACGGCAAACATGGCCTTCCCGAAATCGGCTCGTAGCGCCTGTGCGAAAGATCCGCTGACCCCACGCCCCTTCACGGACAGTGCATCAGGACTGCGAGAAGTCTTCCCCCGCAACACGCCGAACTCAGAACAGAGAACGGCCGCGCGTACGATCGATGCAAGAAGGCAATGGATAGCGGATGGATGGGCCTGCAACTTCCGATCGATCTCTTCATAGACAGCTCCGAGCTCATCGCCATGAGCGATCAGTCGATCCACGAAAATCCTCTCGCCCGGCGCCATTCCGCGCCGCTGATTGTTTCGCCCGCCCCCGATGAGGATCGCCGCGCAGTGAGGCTTTTCAATCTGTTGAGAGATACGCATGGTGAGTTTGTGTTCTTGCCAGCCGCCAGAGGCCATAGGTCAGTAGCGGCAGCACGTACACCACGATCAACACATACGACAACGTGCGATAGCCGCTCGCGATCAGCGCGACCAGACCGAATCGTTCGGCGAACAACATCGCGACGATGAGCAGCACACCCGCCGAGATGAACCGGGCCCGCGCCGGCAGGTCGCGATTGAATCGGGCGCGCCAGACTTGCGCGATGCGCTGATTCACGGCGTGCACGTTGCCGGTGCCGCTCTCGAGCAAAGCGGCAAAGATCATGAGCTGAAACAAGCCGTGAAACAGCGGAAAGCCCAATCGCTGCAACAGGTAATCCGAGGGCAGCGCTTCTGCTGAGATCTCGGGGTAGTACGCCACCATACAAACGAAGAAAAGAATCGCCGGGATCATGGCAAGCGGCCCGCACAGCGCACCGGCAATGACCGCATCGCGATTGTCTCGCAGGTGTCGCAGCACCGGTAGAATCGCGACAGCTCCGACGATGTTGTAACCCGTGTAGGTCACGGCCGCGAAGGCCCAGCCGTCCGTTGGCACATCGAGCGCGAAGTTCGCCGCGATCCGATCGCCGAACTTGCTCAACGCCAGCACCAGGAACAGCCCATAGACCCCATACAGGAAGAATGACACCCACTTGAAGAGCTGCTCGACGGACGCGTTGCCGAAGGCCACGAAGAGCGCGATCCCGAGCATCAGACACAGCGTGCCGGCAAGCGGCGACCAACCGAAGAGCGCCGCGCCGAGCGCCCCCGCAGCCGCACCGAAGACGGCAAGAATGAGCACGATCAACAAACAATAAGAGATCTCGAAAACGACCCAGCCGCGGCCAAGCAGGTTGCGGAAGAACGTTCGATAGTCCTCGCTGTGCGTGGCCCGAGCGAACAGGAATGTCGCGATACAGATCACGCTCCAGATCGCACCGGCAAAGATCATCGATACCAACCCGCCGTACGGACCGCTCGGCAGGAAGAATTCGACGAGTTCGCGGCCCGTCGCATACCCCCCGCCGATGACCACCGCCTTGAAGGCGAAGCCCGGCAGCAGGTAGCGCTGAAACCAGGATGAGGTTTGCATCAGCCGTGCAAGCAAGCGTCGAGCAGGCGCTCGAACTCTTCGCCGCCACGAATGGGATCGGCGACCGGCATGCCCAGCCGCCGGCTCTCCGAGGCCATCAACCGACGCGCCTCGCTCTCAGACAACTTCGAGGTGTTCAGGCTGATGCCGCCGCAGCGAATCGCGGGATTGGTGCGTCGACCGAGTCGCAGGTTCAGATCGATCGTCTCCTCCAGGCTCGGCAGCGCGTACTCCGGCAAGCCCAGCACATGAGTGCGGCCTGCTTCGTGACAAACCACGATCACATCGGGCTGGCTGCCATGTAACAAACCGAGCGAGACCGCGGCGTACGCTGGATGAAACAACGAGCCCTGCCCTTCGATCACGTCCCAGTGATCGGGCGATGCGCCCGGCGACAATACTTCCGCCGCGCCCGCCTCGAAGTCCGACACGATCGCATCCATGGGCATGCCGCTGCCTGCGATCATGATGCCCGTCTGCCCCGTGGCACGAAAATCCGCACTCACGCCGCGCTTCTTCAGTGCTTTCCAGATCGCAAGCGCGGTGTATTTCTTGCCGAGCGCGCAATCTGTTCCGACTGCCAAGAGTCGCTTGCCACTGCGCTTGCGACCCGTCGCGGTCGGAATCCCGCGCGGCGGCGTGCGCACATCGATCAGCCGACGCCCGTGACGCTCGGCAGCAGCAACCAAGGCAGGCGTGTCGACGAGCCGGGTATGCATGCCTGCCACCAGATCCAGCCCCGCCGCCAACGCATCGAGTAACGAGGGCATCCAGCTCTCGAGAATGCGTCCGCCGACATTGGCGACGCCGATGATCATCGAGCGCGCCCCCTGGGCGCGCGCCTGCGCCGGCGTGAGCTTGGGTAAGCCGAGCGTGACGGCGTCGGGCGAACAGGACAGCTCGCCAACACATTGCTCGCGTCCCCAGTCCCGCAGGCCATAAGCAGTCTTGGCAAACCCCGGCTCGGTAATATCGCCAAGGAACAACAGATAGGGCCGGGGCAGATCGAGTGTCGTCGCGAGTTCGGTCATTGAGTTCATGGTTTGTTACTTCACGTCGCCCCAGAGGCTGCTCGGGCAATGCACCTTGCCATCCTGGTACGTCACGCCGGGACGCCGGTCCTCCGCCAGAAATACGGAACCATCCAGATCCACGTAGTCGCACAACTGTGCGACCACGAAGGCCGGGGCCGTGGCGAGGCTGCTTCCCATCATGTTGCCCACCATGACTTGCAACCCCAGCCGTCGCGCCTCCCTGACCATCGCGAGCGCTTCAGTGAGCCCACCGCACTTATCCAGCTTGATGTTCACAACCTGGAAACGGCCCACCAGGCCGGGCACATCGGTCAGCCCCTGCACACTCTCATCCGCCGCCAGAGGAATGGGACTGTCGAATCCCTCCAGTTCGGCCTCATGGCCGCGCCGCAGAGGTTGCTCGATCAGCTTCACACCTGCCTCCACAAACGTCGGCATGGCCGCATTCAAGCTTTTCAGCGTGTAGCCTTGGTTCGCGTCCACACCGATCCATGCATCGGGGCGCAGCTTTCGCACGACACGCACGCGCTCTTTATCCATCTGTACATCGCCATCGAGCTTGAGCTTCAGCGCCTGTGCATGCGGCAAGGCCTCCGCTGAACGCAACACCGCTGCCGGTTCATCCGCGCTCAGCGTGAACGTTGTGATCCTTGGAACAGCCTGATCGATCCCACACAGCGTCCACACGTGCTTTCCCGAATGTCTCGCCTCGAGTTCCCACAGCGCGCAATCCATAGCATTGCGCGCGCCTCCCAATGGCAACAACTGCCGCAGCTGTTCTCGATCGATGCCACGCTCGATCGTCGAACGATGCGACTCGAGCGTGCGGACGATCTGCTCCGGCGGGTCATTCAAGTAATACACGCCCGCGGCCTCGCCTCGACCGCAGGCGCGCTCACTGTGCAACGTGACCACCGCCACGGGCACTTCATTGAACGTGTAGCCGGCAATGCGGAACGGCGATTTCAGTCGCAGGCGCTCGATCTCAACCTGCATCTTGAGCGGAATCGTGCTGCTCATGGTCATCTCACTATTCGACAGTACGGCGCGTGGTCGGGGCGATGCGTATGCAACTCATGGTCCTCATTTCACAGTTCACATCGTCGCGCCATCTGCGCGGGAGCCAAGGTTTTATAGCGAGCGCGCCGCCATGCAGGCAATGCACGATTTCTATCTGCGATCGATAGAAATTCTGCCAAGGCTCGCTTCTTAGTGCTATATCGTGTGAGGCGGACCGGAGTGCAGGAAGTCTTGAGACGCTCGCAGGAATCGCAGAGGAATAGCATGAAACATTTGATCGTCGCGATGGCGACAACCTTAGCCCCGGCCCTCGTTTGGAGCGCCCCTTACGACCTGGTCATTCGCGGTGGACGGGTGCTCGATCCTGAGACCGGACTGGATGCCACCCTGCACGTTGGCATCAACGAAGGCCGCATCGCGCGCATCTCTGCCGAGCCGCTCACGGGTACACGCACTCTGGATGCGCGAGGACTGGTCGTAGCGCCAGGTTTCATCGATCTGCATCAGCATGGGCAGGATGAAGCTTCCGGCGTGCTCAAAGCCTTCGACGGCGTCACGAGCGGCCTCGAAATGGAGATCGGGGCGCCGGACGTCAAAGCGTTCCTGGCGCGCAAGTCGGGCCGTTCACTGATCAACTATGGGACGACTGCAAGTCACGCCGCGGCGCGCGCCGCCGCGCTCGGCGCACCACTGTCAGGGACCGACCTGATCCCGGCGAGCGGACCTGCAACGAACGACCCCGCGACCGCCGATCAAGTCGCTCAGATGCAGGCTCGTCTCGCCAGCGAGATCGACGCTGGCGCGCTCGGCATCGGCATGGGCATTCAATACGTGCCGGGCGCGACGCGCCAGGAGATCATTCATATCTTCCAGTCGGCCGCGAGCCGCAACGTGCCGGTATTCACGCATATCCGCAGTGTCGGTCGAAAAGAACCCGGCTCCAGCATCGAATCCGTGAGCGAAGTCATTGGCGCTGCGGCGGTGACTGGCGCCGCTCTTCAGATCGTGCATATCAACTCGACGTGCCTGGCCGACGTTCCCGAATGCCTTGCCATGGTGGCCGGCGCGAAAGCACGCGGCCTCGATGTAACGGCCGAGGCGTATCCGTACGTCGCCGGCATGACCGCCATCAACTCCGCGCTCTTCAATCCGGGCTGGCAGGAAAAATTCGGCATCGGCTATGACTCCTTGATGCTGCCAGACACCGGTGAGCGCCTGACCAAAGAGCGCTTTGATGAGTTGCACGCCTCGCCAGATTCCTTGCCCGTGGTGTTGTTCGTCAACCGTCAGGAAGTCGTCGATGCCGTGATCGCCCACCCGCTCACATCGATCGCAAGCGACGGTGACATGGGCCACCCGCGCAATGCTGGCACCTACAGCAACGTTCTCGCGCGCTACGTTCGCGAACTGCGAACCATCAGCCTCATGGATGCGATCCGCAAAATGAGTTTGATGCCGGCGCAGCGGCTCGAGAAGGCGACCGCGGCGGCCCGGCGCAAAGGCCGGATCCAGGAAGGCGCGGACGCGGATATCGTCGTGTTCGATCCGGCGACGGTGCAAGACCGGGCCACTTATGCGCAACCCGGCGAGCGCAGTACCGGTATGCGATTCGTCGTGGTGAACGGCGTGCTGGTGATCGACAAAGGCTCGCTCGTGCCGAACGTGTCACCCGGTAAGAGCGTCGTCTCCGATCGACACAATGAAGTGGCGAGATGACTCGCCCCTTCTCCTAGAATCTTACCCGCGCCCCCACGTAGTACTTCCGCCCGATGACGTCATAATGCGAGCCATTCGTGGCGAAGTTGGATATGAAGTTGAGCGGGATGACCGGCGGGTCCTTATCGAGCACGTTGTCGACGCCCGCGAAAACCTGCACGTCGCCGTAACCGAGCCTCGACAGGTTGTAGTTGGCAGAGAGATCGACGTAGGTGATCGCACCAATGTCATTCTCCGCCGCCGACAGCTCTTCCGGCCCATACGTTGCATCGTAAACACCCGAACCGATGTAACGCACTTGTGCGAACGCGCCCAAGTCGCCGATATCGTAGCCGACGCTGAGCGTTGCTTTGAAATCTGGCGTGCCGTAGCCGGATGCCGTTCCGACCTCGCCCGCAGTGTCGAGCGGCGCGCCGCCGGAGGGCGCGATCTCCTTGTGAATGAGATAGCTTGCGATCACACCGACACTCAGATCGCCATTGCCGAGCGGCTGGCTGTAGCGCAACTCCGCGTCGATGCCTTCCAAATCGAAAGCACCGAGGTTCAGGTTCTTGCCGGCGATCGAATCGATGCTGCCGTCGGGGTTGAACGCGATCAGATCGCACAGCGAGGTCTCGCCGGCAAAGCATCGGTTCACGACACTCTGCGGCGCGAGGACACCGATCGTGTCCGTCAGGTCGATGTGATACCAGTCGACGGACGCACGGAAGCCGCCCGCTGAATACACAGCGCCGAACGTCGTCGTCTTCGCGGTTTCCTCCGTCAACTCGGCATTACCCAGCGTCGGCGTTTCAACGAACTCAGTCGGCGAGCCCGGCAGGAATGGATTGGTGATATTGCCGAACAGCAGAACGGTTTCGACAAAAGTTTCACCGATGCTGGGCGCGCGGATATCGCGAGAGATCGACCCGCGCAAGCGCAAGGATTCCACCGGCGAGTACACGAGACCGGCCTTCCACGTCGTCACGCTGCCCACGGTACTGTAGTCCGTGACGCGCGCGGCCGCGTTCAGATCCAGCGTCTGCCGGTCCGTCTTGAGCATGGGCAGCGCGAATTCCACGAAACCCTCTTTGGCCGTGAACTCACCGTTGAGCGGCTTCGCATTGACGATGAGGAACTCGTCGTTCTCGTTGGGCGCATTGACGACGCGATCGAGCTGTTCCTTGCGATACTCGACGCCGAACGTCCCCAGCAGCGGTCCCGCCCACGCCTCGAACAGCTCGCCGCTCACGTCAGCCATGAACACGCTCTGCTTGATCTCGGTGTCGGACGTGCCCCGGTCGGTGACGTAGTCGAGTGCCGCGGCACTCGGCGAACCCTTGCCGAACAGATTGATGGGCACGCAGCCCGGCGCTCCGTTTGCTCCATTCAGATTGGCGCGGCAGACGATGTTGCCGCTGACCGGATCGCGCACGGCATCGGCCGCAAGGATCAAATTTCCGACGAGCAGGTTCTGCGGCTGCTCGTTGGAGAACTTGGTCCGGCCGTACTGGCCAGATGCATTCCATTTGAATGAGTTGCCGAAGTCGCCTCGGAGCCCCGCGACGAAGCGCACGTTGTCGTTCTTGGATTCCGAGGTGATCGGCGGGATTTCCTCGAACGTGCGGAACAGCGGGAAGGCCTCGCCGAGCGCCGCCACGCTCGCGGGCAGATACGGGTTGTCCGGCATGATCACGACCTCGCCGAACGAAAACGCGTCCACTAACTTGCCGCTCGACTTCGACTGCGCGAAGCTCGTCTCGACGAACGCTTCGGTGCTCTCGCCAATGTCGTGCCGAAACGTCGCGAGGATGTTGAAACGTTCGGTAGGAATGAAGATGGCGCTGCGATCGCCGAGTCTCGAGCCGCTGCCGCCGATCATGAAGTTGTCCATGACTTGGCCAAGTTGTCTGGTCTGGGCCGTGCCATTCGAGAAAAACTCGAGATTGTCGACTGCAGTGCCAGTCACGTCGGGCAACGTGACGCCATTCGGCGAGCCGATGAACAGCACGGCATTGTCGCGAATCAAAAATTGAGGAATGCCGTCGTTCGGGCCGGTATCGGCTGGATTGCTGACGAGCGCGGGACTGCGACGCTGCCAATCGCGATCGCGCCCTTCGGGCACGCCTTCGTTCTTGTTGTAGTCGGCAGCAAGCAGGAAATGGCCACTGCCGCTATTGAGCGAGGCTCCCCACGCCGCCGCAAGGCGAGTGTCTTCGGCATCGCCATGCTCGGACTGTCCGTATTGGCCATTGAACTTGAAGCCCTCGAGCTCATCGTCGTAGATCAAGTTCACCACACCGGAAATGGCATCGGAGCCCCAGGCCGCCGAGGCGCCACCGGTCACCACTTCGACGCGCCCGATCGCAAGCGACGGCACGGCGTTCAAATCGACGTTGCCAAACTCATCAAACGGCGTTCCGCGCCGACCATTCAACAACACCAGATTGCGATTGGTGCCGAGGCCGCGCAGATCCACTGCGTTGATGCCGTTCTGGCGACTGTTCAGGCCCGTGGATGCCGGCGTGATCGTACCGGTGAAGGCCGGGATTTCGTTGATCACATTGGCGATATTTGTGGCCCCGCGCTGCTCCACCTGCGAGGCGTCGAGGACCGAAACCGGCGTGGGTGCCTGGAAACCGCTGTGCTCGATGCGCGAGCCAGTCACCGTCAGCTCTTCGAGCGTGTCACCCGGATCGGCGGAGCCGCCCGCAGGCGACTCCGCCGCTAAAGCAAATTCGCCACCAAAGACCAGCGTCAAACCAAGAGCCGCGCGAACCAGAGAACGCGTTGAATCGTCGCCCATGGCCAATCCCCGTGATGTTTGTTTGAGGCTAGGTTAGGACGTTAAAGTCCTATTAGTCAAAAATTTCTCTTATTGGAGAAACTACAGTCAACGGCGCTCTCGCCCCAGCGAGGCCGTGCTACTTCTGCCCGTGATAACCACCGCCGCGCAGTACGCTACCCGGCATTGCGCCGGTATGGCGCCCCTGGTCGATGACCAGCTGACCATTCACGAGCACGTAATCGATGCCGGTCGGAGACCCCATGGGATTCTCGAAGCTTGCAACGTCGTCGATGCGCTCGTAGTCGAAGATGGTCACGTCGGCTTTCAGGCCTTCTCGAATCGCTCCACGGTCGTACAGTCGCATGCGTGTCGCCGGCCAGGAGGTCATCTTGCGCACAGCATCCTCGAGAGTAAGGACGTGGCGCTTCTTCACGTACTCCGCGATGACACGCGCGGCGTTCCCATAGGCCCGCGGATGAGGCAAGCCGATGGCATCCATCTCGCCCGGCTTCTCGGCTGCGCCCGCATCGCTGCCAATGCTCATCCACGGGAACCTGAGCGCCGTCTCGATGTCGGGCTCACTCATCATGAAATAAAGGGCATAGGCACGATTCGGCAGCGCCTCGAGCACCATGTCCCAAGCAACGTCCGCCGGATCTTTGCCCAATTGCTTGCCGATGTCTGCGAGACTGCGGTTGCGGTAGCGCTCGTAGCGCTCGTTGAATGGATTGGCGAGCACGACGCCCTGCCAACCACCGGCGGCCTCGACGAGGTTCGACCAACCAGGCTGCGAGCCCGCGGCCACTTCCTTTTTCAAACGCTCGCGGATCTTCGGATCCTTCAGGCGTTGCACCGCTTGCTCGAGCCCCTGCTCGAACACCCAACTGGGCACGGTGATCTCCAGGCCCGTGCCACCGGCCGGGTAGACATACATGTCTGCGGCAATGTCGACGCCCCGCGCTCGCGCAGCCTCGATCAGTCGGCCTCCTTCGGGCACGAGCTTGCCCCAGCCCGGTGCGTAAGCGCCCTTGAAGTGGAAGATCTCCACTTGAATGCCCGACTTCTCGCCGATCTCGATCGACTCGCCAATGGCATCCAGCAGCTTTGCGCTCTCATCACGCATGTGGCTCGCGTAGATGCCGCCATACTGCGCGGCGACGCGCGCGAGCTCGATCAGCTCCTCGGTACTCTGAAAGCTGTAAGGGGGATAGATCAGTGCGGTGGCGATGCCCATGGCGCCGGCGCGCATCGCTTCGGCCACATGCGCCTTCATCTCTGTCATCTGCGCATCGGTGGGCTTGCCGGCGACGTCGCCCATCACTTCGATGCGCGCCTGACCCGCGCCGTAGTACGTGCCAAAGTTGAGCGAGATGCCTTGAGTCTGGAGCTGGGATAGATAGTCGGCCACCTGTGCCGAGGGCACCGGCGTGCCGCCCTCTCCCGCAATCGCCGTTGTAACACCCTGCCGTAATTTGTTTTCGGCGAGGCCGTTCTTCAACAGTACCTCGCTCGACTGGTCCATCATGTCGATCCAACCCGGTGAGACATAGTGGCTGGACGCGTCGATCTCGCGGCGGCCTCGTCCCTGCACATGACCGATCCTGGCGAAACGACCCTCTTTGATAGCGAGGTCCGCGCGCACCCACGGATTGCCCTGGCCGTCGAGCACTCGGCCGTTGCGGATCACGAGGTCATAGTCGTACGCCGGCTCATCGGCACGCACGGGTCCAGCCAACATCAACACAACGCCACCTAACGCCACCATGGCGCGCGCGCGAGGGTGGCAACGGGTCAACATTGGATCGCTCATTTCTTAAGGTTCCTGAATCAGCAGACCGGCATCGATGCTCTACTTGTCGAACTTGACGATCTCACCGTCTGCCGGGATCGCCATCGCACGCGTTTCCGACTTGCCGGGGACGGCGAGCTGCGCCTTGATCTCATCGCCCTCGACTTTCGTGGAGCCCTGAACTTCGAAGCGCCGCAGGGCGTAAGGAAAGCCCTCGGCGCCCAGCGGCTCGGGTGAATTGGAAATGTGAAAGTGCAGGTGCGGCTCGGTGGAATTGCCAGTGTTGCCGACCCGGCCGATGGCCTGGCCACGGCGCACTTTGTCACCGACTTTGACTCGCAGCGAGCCAGGCTGCAGATGCGCGTAAAACGCATACAACCCGCCGCCCACATCGAGCTGGACGTAATTGCCGCCGACATTCGCGAGCGTAATCGGCTGGGCGCGCGAATCGATGCCCGGCACATTCTCCGGAATTCCATCCAGCACCGCGGCGACGACTCCGTCCGCCACTGCCAATGCATCGTGGCTGAAGGCGTAGTAGTTCTTGTTGTCTTTCGGATCGCCGCGGTAGGTCTTGCCATCGTCGCCCACCTGCACCCAATCGATGGCGAAGCGCTGCGCGATGGCGGCGTGTCCGTCCACTGGAATCAACGCGCGACGGTGGCCGGAGGTGTTGGACGGTCCGTTGGCGGCGACCCAACGCTCCCCGCTCAGCGGCGCGCCAATCACCAGAGAATTCTGCGCCACCGCGAGCGGGCGAGTCTGGACTGCGATCGTCTCCGGGTAATCACCCAGCCTCACCTTGAAACGATTGCTCAACCTGGTCGGCGCATCGTGCAAGCGATCGAACGTCACCCAGACGAACACGACACCGGCCTGCTGCGGCCCGAGCATCGTCTTCTCACTCGCCTGACGCATCATCCGTTCGAGATCGGCCTGACTGAAGGCTGCAAAGACCCGGGAGGCGTCCTCGGCGTCGACCACTTCGAGCGATAACAGCTGCAGCTCCCACTGGCCGAGGTTGGTGATATGGAGCTCGTAAGCGAGATGTGCCTTACCCCCGGCGCTGAACGTCGTCGGCGCGATCGGCACGTTCACGTTCATCGGAACACTGAACGGCTTGCTGGCGGGTCCCTGCTGCGTGGCTGGCTTCGCCGCTGGGGCGGCGCTGCTGCGTTTGAATGAGAGTGGCTGTTCGGGCACGCCCGACTGCCGCCAGGTGCCCGTGATGCCGGCGCCGTCGGCGTCGAGCTTGCCTTGGTACACGCCGCCTATCGGCTTGATCTCGAAGCGAATGGCGTCCGCCGTGAGTGAGAGTGCGTCGGCTGTGAAACTTGCGCCCTGCTTCACGCTGCTCATCGTCGCCACATATTCGCCGCCGCTCAACTGCTTCACCGAGAGCGCCAGAGGTAACTTCGCCTCGCCCGAGGCCAACTCACCGGCCCAGACACCGGCGAGCGAGTTGTTCGCGGTCGCGGCCGGTACGTCGGAGGGGTTATCGAGCGCCTCAAACGGAATATTCAGGATCGGATATTGTTGCCAATCCTTGAAGTCGAAGTGCCACCATTCCGTCTCATAAACGCTAAAGCCCTCCCGCTCCATCGACGCGCGCAGCACGTCGCGAAGCCGTCGCTGCTCACGCGTTCCTCCGGCGTAGCTCGGGTAAGAACGTTCGGACATCTCATCGTACAGGCCTGGCATTTGTACCGCGGCGCCGGTCTTCAGATCATAGAGCGTGAGATCAACCGCGCAGCCGCGGTTGTGCCGTGAGCCTTGGGACGGATCGGCGACGAACTTGCGCCATTGCACCGGCGTCGCTTCCCAGAAGACCTTGGTCACCCACCACGGCCGATAGGCGTCGTGGATCAGCAGGCCGTAGCCTTGCTTCATCAAGGCGCGATGTGCACGCGACAGTGCGTCGGCGGCAGGTCGCTGCAGAAACGCGCGTGGCTCATCGTACAGGGGCGTGCTGAGGAAGTTGTTGGCGGTCGCGTACCGAATGTCGAACCGGATGGTTGGATCGAGCGTCGCGAGATCCACGAGGTCCGCAGCCCGAAACGTTCCTTGTTCCGTCGGCGGCTGCGCGGCCATGGCCTCTTCGCGCAGCACCGCGACGGGCCGCAGCGGCTTGATGCGGAAGATCCCCTGCTCGATACCGCCGCTTGCATCCTGTGATGTAGCAGGTGCTGGCGCGGCTTCAGCAGGCTTGGGCTCGCCCTGCACATCGGCACCGTTGCCAGTGCTTGCGAGGGCGAGTGAAACAAACAACAGCCCACCACCCAATCTCACGCTCGTAAACATGCGTTCACCCGAGTGACGATTACTGCGCAGGTAGCCCGAGCGCGATGCGCTCGATCCGTCGCGCGATCTTGGCGACGCCCACGTCCTTGCCGATGCTGTTGGCGATGATGGCGACCGTGATGTGCTCATCGGGAAATTCCTGCAAGGACGAATTGAAGCCTGGAATGCCACCGCCGTGTCCGATCCGGGTGTGGCCTTCAACCTTGGAGATGCCCAGCCCGTAGCCATACTCGCCCCGCTCGGCGCCATCGCCCTTGGGAATCGCGGTACCACTCAGCTCACCGTTGTTGAGCCGGCCTGGTGCGATCATCGCCTGCAAGGACGCAGGCTCGAGCACCGATCCGCCGAACAAAGCGGCATTCCATTTCGCAAGATCGGTGGCTGAGGAGCGCATCGACCCGGCCGCCCCGGGGATCGTCATCGAAAGCATGCTGGCGTTCTTGAATTTGCCCGGGCCCTCGCCGTCATAGCCTGCGGCCCGGCCGGGCACGATCGCTTTCTCGTCATCGAGCGCCGTGTGACGCATGCCGAGCGGTGCGAAGAAACGCTCTTCGAATACGGTCGCAAGCGGCTTGCCTGCCACTTTCTCGATCACGCCGCCGAGCACGAAATAGGCCGTGTTGCTGTAATGCCAGCTCGTGCCCGGCTCGAAGTCCTGCGTCTTGGGCATCTTCGCGAAGCGCTGCACCCATTGATCGGTCGTGAGGTTGAGCGTTCCTGCGCGCTCCATCAGATCCGCTCGTCCGTATAGCTATGCAATCCGGAGGTATGGTGAAGCATCTGCGCAAGCGTGATGTCGGCGGCACGCGGATACTGAGGATAGTATTTGGACAGTTTGTCGCGGATCGAAAGCTTGCCCTCTTCCTGCAGTTTCAACAGCGCCGCGGCAGTGAACTGTTTCGTGACCGATCCGATGCGGAACACGCTGTCGTTGTCGACGGGCACGTTCAGTTCCAGACTCGCGACGCCGTAGCCCTTGACGAGCACGGGCGCGCCCTTCTTGAACACCGCCACCTGCAAGCCCGGACTCTCTCCGGCCGCTATGGCCGCTTGCGCGGCCTTATCGATGGCCGCAGCGATCTCGGACGTTCCCGAGGCCGACGCGCTCAACGAGAACGCGGTGAGCAAAACCGTTACAAACAAGGGGCGCAGTAGAACTTCCACGAACCGCTCTCCAACAGGCAGCACGACTATTGCCATTCCACTCACATCAAAAGTTCGCCCGCAAGCCGAGCGTGAAGTACCGGCCGATGATATCGAAGTACGGCGAGTTCACGGCCGCCAGCACCGGCTCCTTGTCGAACACGTTCTGGACATTGCCGAAAACGGTCAATCGGGCATCGTCCATGATCGGCAGATAGGCGCGCAGCCCCAGATCGACGTAGGTGCGGCTCGCGATGTGATTGTTGCCGATATTCGCGAGCACGTTCGGTGGCGCGTAGCCGCCGCCATCGAGATAGCGAGCACGCAGGTCGGCGCCGAGCACATCGCTTTCGTAACTGAGCGACAGCGAGCCGCGCCACTTCGGCACGAGGAATGCCGCCTGCGCGCCCAAGTAGCCCGCGCCCTCGACCGTGATAATCCCATTGTCCACCGAGAGCGTGTCCACATAGTTTGCAAGCGCCCGCGTGGTCAGCTGACCTGCGAGAAACGGCATCTTGTATGAAAGCTCGAGGTCGTAGCCCTTGTTGTTGAACTGCGCGATGTTGATGTAGGTCGCATCGATCTGCGTCAGCGTGCCCGAAGCGTCGCGTGTGAGCTGGGCGCAGGCGGCCTGAGCGCCCTGCTGATAGCAGCTGTTGATGATCTGCTGTGCCGTCAGGGTGCTGATCACGTCCGCAATCTTGATGTCGTAGTAGTCGAGCGAGATTTCGAAGCCGGCCAGGAACGACGGTGAGTACACGGCGCCGACGGTCAGGGTATCTGCGATCTCAGGCTCCAGGTTCGGATTTCCGCCAGTGAAGAGGATCACTTGATGTTGCGTGGGCGGAGATCGTGAGATGTCCTGGACGCTCGTAAAGAACGTGCTCGGCGCCGAGAACAGCTCTGTCAGGTTAGGTGCGCGAATGTCACGCGAACGCGTCGCGCGGAACTTGAAGTCATCCACCAGTTGCCAGGTGCCCCCGAGCTTCCAGGACCAGATCGAACCGCTGGTGCTGTAGTCGGAGATGCGCGCGGCGCCGTTGAAGTTGAGCGACTTGACCAGGGTCATGTCGGCCAACAGCGGCACGGCGACTTCGACGAAGGCTTCCGTCACGTCGTTACCGGTGCGCGGGAGGTTGACGCCGTTGATGGTCGCGAAGCGGTCGGCGAGCGAGTTCTCGTCGTAGCCCTCCTTGACCTCCTCCTTACGATACTCGACGCCCGTGGCGAACGACACGGGCTGATTCCACAGCTCGAAGGGCTCCCCGCTCAAGATGATGCCCGCAGTCTCAAGCCAGCTCGTCTGGAGCGAATGCCAGTCTGCGGTGACAGAGTCGATGGCTGCCGGATCGGCGCGGCCGGAGCCGAACAGATTCAACGGACGGCAGGCGGTGCCCGGATTGGTCAGCGCGACTCGGCACACCGGCGCCCCATTCGGCCCCGCGACCGCGTCAATCGCTTCGAGGAACGGTTCCGTCAGCACCAGGTCATGCAGGGTCGAATCATGTTCCTGCTTGCCGCGGCCGTAGTAAGCGTTGTAGCGCCATTGGCCATTGGCGAATTCGCCGTCGATGCCGACGGTCGCTTGCAGGGCGTCACGCTCGTATTCAAACGTCGCAAGCGCCACGTCGGTGACCGCGCGGCCCATTGTGAACGTCGTCTCGCCCGCCGCCTGCACCGCGGAGCGCTGCGCCGGCGTCAGAGTCAGGAAGGGGTTGGCATATGACATGGGCAGTTGCGTGATGGCGAGGTCGGGGAAGTAGACGCGCTCGTCGGCCACGTTGTTGTAGTTGACCTCCGCCCACACCTTCATGGAATCGGTCGCTTGGAAAGAAAAGCGCGTCAACACATTGGTGCGCTCGATCGGCGCTGTGACCGAGCGGAATTGATCCACGTGATAGCCTTCGCCACCGACGAAGAAGCCGGAACTGGGCGTCTCACCGGCATGAAACGGACGCAGGCTGCCATCGGGATCGAACTGCAGGCCGGCCAGCACGCCGGTGTTGATCAATCCTCCCTCGGTGCGCCTTGCCTCGCGAACGTTCGCGGTTGGGTACAGCTTGTTGTCGGGCCCGAGCGTGAAGGCAGTCGCACCGATTTGCGGCCGGCGGGTGCCCGGAATGATGCCGTCATCTTTCAGATAGTCGGCACCGATGAGGATATGACCGCGACCGTCGAACAGCTTGCTGCCGAAAGAGGCCTCGACCAACGTCTTGTCTGCGTCGCCACGCGTGGAGCGGCCTTGTTGAACGCCGAGCTCGACGCCTTCTTTATCATCATCGAGAAGGATGTTGACGACACCCGCGACGGCATCCGAGCCGTAAGCCGCCGAGGCGCCGCCGGTGACGACATCGATGCGCTTGACCAGCGAGTACGGCACGGTCTGCAGATCGTTCGAGCCGATGTAGCGACGGTTGTTGACCAGCACGAGCGTGCGCGACGTGCCCAAGCCGCGCAGGTCGGCAGGCGTTTGACCTGACTCGGTGGTGGTATTGGTGGTGGCTCCAGACACCGTTGAGCGAAATTGGGGCAGATCGGTCAACGTCGCGGCGATATCGGTGCGACCGGCCTGGCGCAGCTCGACTTCGCCCAACACCGTCGTGGGTGTCGGTGCGTCGAATCCTGCGGTGCTGATGCGCGAGCCGGTGACGACGATCTCGGTGACGCCTTCGGAAGCCGCATCGTCGGAGCCCCCGGTCGATTGAGCCTGGGCGGATCCGCAGGCGATCGCCACCGCGAGCGCGAGGGCGCCGCTCTCGAGTCGTACTGAACGATGGACACCGTTGCCTACCACCATGACTCTCCCCTTGTGCGTTGTCTGTTTTGAGCCGTGTGCGCGCGCCCGAGTTTTTATAGCGAGCAGCGCGCGGTATGGGCAATGCACGATTTCTATCTGCGATCGATAGAAATTCTGCTAAGGGTCGATGCCAAGAACGTGAGGGTTTCTTCCTGTGTTCGCGCCAGGCCCCCAGCCAGCCAAGCGGCAAAGCGCGCGCAACGTGAGTCGCAGGCCTCTTCGGTTCGCGACAGCACGCGGTAATGCGCACTGGGCACGGGCGGAACATTTCCACCGGGAACGAGACTGCCCGTCTTGAGCAGGCTGTTGACGATGACCGATCGCCCCATCGCCATGCCCTGTCCATGGATGGCGGCCCGATACGCAAGCGAAGCAAGATTGAAATGTCGGTCGGTGTCGATGGCGAATTCGCAGCTGCCACCCGCGATCGCAAGCCATTCCTGCCACTCGGCGCGCGGCGGCTCGCCTTCGCACCAGGGGTCGTCATCATGCAGGGCAGTGACGAATCGTTCTTGAATCGGTTGGGCGCCCAGCTGGTCGCGATACGCGCGCGAGCACACCGGGAACGTGAGCTCCTGCAGCGATGCAAGCTCGATGAGCTCGGCCGGGCGTGCACGATTGTGGGTGATCACCACATCGACCCCTTCGGTCTTCATCCATTCTGCCGTCGGCAAACTCATCTCGGAGCGCACTTTCAGCTCGACATCGGGACACTCGAGATAAAACTCCTGCAGGTGGGGCATCAGCCATTCCATCGCAAGCGATGGCGCGCAACTCACGACGATGCTGTCATGTTGCCGGCGTCCGAGGCGCGACAGCGCGTTGGTCACTGTCGTCGAGACACCGTTCATGGCATCGAGCACGATGCTGCCCGATGAAGTGAGCGCGATTCTCCCCCGGTCGCGCTCGAATAGCTTTTCCTTCAGTCGCGCTTCCAGCCGCAACACTCGCTGGCTGACGGCGCCCGCCGTGACATTGAGCTGCGCGGCAGCCGCGCTCATACTTCCGGCGCGCGCAACCGCCCTGAATACCCACAGATCCGAAAGCAGCTGAGCGTCGAGCCGGCGACGCTCGCGTTCTGTTTTGTTCGCTCTCGCCTGTATCATTTGCTGTGCGTGTTCGATCGAATTCCCCACGCTAACGCGCCTGCTTGGGACCGCCATCGAAGTAATCGACGACGCGCCGGGCAAGCGCACCGATGCGATCGTCCAGCTCCGTGCGCTGAGCCTTTATATCCATGTTGTAGGAGGCCATCACGATCGGACCGGAAAGCGAGTAGATGATGCCCACATCGTTTGTGACCGAGCCCGTGTCGCCTGTTTTATTGCCGGCGGGAACGGAGAGATAGTGCGGAATCTTGTGAGTGACCTGCTGCGCGCGCAGGATGCGCTTCATGTCCTCGCAGCTCTGCCTGGTCGCGAGCGTGCAGCGCTCGATGCCTTCGAGCAACGCGCCCATCTCCGCGGGCGTTGCGACGCCGAACCACTTCGTTTCGTCGTCGTTATGCCTCGCCCTGCTCTCTCGCGCTCGCTCCTCCGCTGTTGTCACTTGAGCGATGAGCTCGCGATAGGGCTCCGTGAACGCCGGCCGGTCGGAGCCGATGGCGAACACCTGCTCAGGCGAGAGCCTCCCAAACTTCGGATCGATCGCCTCCAAGCTCTGCCGGAAGAACTCATGGGTCGTCCGATTGAGCTTCAGTGCCTTGTAGCCCGCCTCTCGCAGGAACTCGTTCAACTTCTCGCGACCGCCCACCTTCGCGACCATGATGTCCGTCGCGGTGTTGTCGCTGGTGATGATCATCTGCGTGATCATGTCGTGCAGCGTCAGCTTGAGGCCAAGGTCACTGTACTTGAGAATTCCGGAGCCGCCGCGATAGTCGCCAGCCGTGAGCTCATGACGCGAAGTGAGGTCGAGCTTGTTCTCATCGGCCAGCTGAAAGGCTCGCACCATGATGGCCACTTTGATGGTGCTGGCGCTCTCAAAATGCTCCTGCGCGCGGATGCGCGCCTGCTCGCCCGTGCCGAGATGCTTGACGTAGAGGCCCGTATGCGCGGGCCATCGCGACAACTCCGCCTCGAGAAGATGGTTGAGATTGGAAAGGGCTGAGTCCTCCGCCAACGCGGGCATCACCGCGAGGTGCATCATCAGGACGGCTGCCCCGATCCCGGTTGCACCTATCCTTCTAAACCTCTTCACGGTACGAATAGACATGAGTGTCCACTGACCTCAACCGAGGACCGGCCCGACGCGCAGAGGCATGTTATTGATGATTGTCTAAATAGGCAACAGATTCTCTAATTGGGATAAGATTCTCTGCCACCAGCGATCAGTATCGCCGCAAGCGTCGAGCGAGAACGAGGGCAGCGCCGAGTCGCGATGCGTGTGGCTGAACGGCAGCGCAACTGGGGCTTCGGGCGGTGTTTCGTTACTTTGCCAAAACGTGAAAGGCACTTTGGAGATGGCGCATGAGCACGTCTTGCACAGTGCGCATTGCAGGACTAGCCCGGCGGCTTTTGCTTCACCCTCTCCTCCTTCTTCGCCTCCGTCGGAGTTGTCATCGCAGGACTCGAATGCGTGATGTCCTGATCCGTGGTGTCCTCGCGCTCGTCCGCTGCAGGCTGTTTCTTGATCATCTTTTTCGCCACCGCCTCACACTCGCGCTTCACTTGCCCCTTGGCCGACTCGCATTGCTTCAGTAGTTTGCTATTTGCGGGATCCTCGGCGGCGGCAACGGACATCCAAAAGCCGCACGCCAACATCACCAACAGCCTGAGTTTGGAAGTCACAATACACTCCTGACGTTAGCTTGCGAACAGTACGCCCGAACTGCACGTGGAGTTTCAAACGGGGCAAGGAGCGACCGGGTTTCGTTGCAACCGAGAATGGCTGTGCATGTGCTTGGCACGCGGAGCCTGATGAGTGCATCAGATGTGCGGCAGCCACCGGGCGGTGAGATCAATCAGACGCTCAAGGCCGGGGGCGGATGATCGTCTTGCCCTTGCGTCGCTCGGTCGAGTTGAAGGTGGCGACGGCGGCCTCGAGCGTGGAGACCTTGCCGATGTTCGTTCGCAGACGGCCGTCCCGCACGCGCTGGACGATCTCACTGAGTTGGGCACGATCAGACTCGACAACGAAGTCGATCGACCGGCCCTCTGAGGGTCGCGCCTCGGGCGGCCCGACGATGGACACCAGCGTTCCGCCGGCTCGAATCAGGCCTGCGGACCGCTTGCCGATGTCGCCGCCGATGACATCGAACACCAGATGCACGCTGCACACATCTTCGAGCACATCGTTCTCGAGATCGACGAACTCGCGTGCGCCGAAGTCGAGCACCGTCTGTCGGTCAGCGGCGCGCCCCGTGCCGATGACGTAAGCGCCGACCTCTCGCGCAAGCTGCGTCACCATCGAGCCGACTGCGCCGGCCGCGCCATGCACGAGGACGCTCTGCCCCGCCTGAAGGCGGCCGTGGTCGAATAATCCCTGCCACGCGGTCAGACCCGAGACTGGCAGACTCGCACCGACCGTGAAGTCGACGTCACCTGGCAACGGCGCGAGGTTACGTGCCTCAACGGCCGCGTACTCGGCAAGGGTGCCGTCGCGATACCAGTCCGTGAGGCCGAACACTCGCTGTCCCACCGACAGCCCGGTCGTGCCATAGCCAAGGGCGGTGACCACGCCTGCCAATTCGTGCCCGGGAATCGACGGCGTCCGGTCAAGCCCGAGGCGGTCCGTCCAAGTCGATGGCCACGCCAACTCCGTCGCGACGAATCCCGCCGCATGAACCCGAATGACGACGTCGTTTATCGCTGGCAGCGGCTCGGGCCGCTCCACCAACTTCATCCCGGCCGTTCCCGCGGCCTGGTCTGTCACCACGATCGCCTTCATGGAATGGTCTCCTCGCATTCGGCGTGTCATGCCGCGAGCCACGGTAGCTGCCGAGAGCGATGCTGAAACCGCGCCGCTCAATGCTCGATGCGAGCGTGTCGCGATCGGCTCATACGCCAGGATTGTGCAGGTTGGCGGCCTTGAAAAGCACCAGAAAGCGGAAAAAGCGTGGAGCCAATTTGGCGCCTTCGGCTGACGCAAACATCGCGTCAGCAAACGGTGGACTTGCCCTGTGCAGGGCAGTCCTATCAGTCGGTCTGCTCCGTTACGCCCATCGTCATTGCCGCGCGTGCGGGCACCGGTGGTTGAATCGATTGCGCGGGCGCCTCTGAGACGGAGTAATGCTTACCCAGATACTCGACGATCGACCGGGCGTCTTGTTCAATCATGGGCGCGCCGAAGACGTCGATCATCTTTCGAACACTCTTCTCCCACGCTGCCCGATTCATCACAGGCGCGACCATGATGATGTAATCGAGGCTATGACAGACCGCGCAACGTGCGGTTGTCACATCGCGACCCATCCCCTCCTTCAGCCGTATGCTCTCCTCGCCCGCGTGCGATGGCATCGCCGCGCCGGCGCAGAGCGTGAGTGCGAAAGCCAGCGCTCGGTTGCTCATGTCACCTCCAGCTGCAGTGTCTGGATGATGTTGTGGTGATAGCCCGACGGGTTCGGCGTAAGCTTCTCCGACTGCTGAGTCCCGTTGCGACTCGTCGCGCGGACCGCGACGGTGATCGGCCCACCCTGCGTGGTATCGATCGGTAACGTGAATCCCCGCCACGCGTAACGCCCAAGATCCCGGCCAAGCATCGCGCCTCGCCATACGCGACCCCCATCCTGGGAGATCTCGACCTTTGCGATTCCAGCGCCGTTGTCCCATGCCCAGCCGCTAAGCTCGGCGCGCTGGCCACGGGTCAAACGCGCGCCGGACTCATGACTCGTGATGAGCGAATTGACCACCATCTCCGTGATCGGTGTGGTCTCCGGTCCTTCCTGACTTTTGAAGACTGCGCCGGGAAAAACACCCGTGGGCACGCGGTAGGCCTTCTGCATCCAAAAGCCCTCGTAGGCCTTGGGCACGATGCGGATCTCCGTGAGATGCTTCACCCAGTAGGTCGCTGTCCATCCCGGGACGACCAAGCGCGCCGGTGCGCCATTCCAGTGTGGGAGCGGATGGCCATTCATCTCGAAGGCGATGAGCGTGTTCTCATCGAGCGCGCGCTCGACCGGTAAACTCTTCACGAAGTCCGGCGTGCCTCCCAGCAGCGCGGCGTCCGCACCGTCGAAGACGACCTCAACTGCATCCGGGCGCACACCGACCTTCTGCAGCACATCGCGCAGACGCACTCCGGTCCAGGTGGCATTGCCCATCGCACCGTACTGCCACTGCACGCCGGGAACCCGGGGAGTGAACAGCCCACGCCGATTCCCCGAGCATTGATTGATCGCGGCGACACTCACCTTCTCGAAGTCGCGCCTGAGATCGTCGAGCCGCCACTCGTGCGTGCGGCCGGCGCTCTCACCGCCTGCGCGCAGCCGCCAGCTCCGCACATCCACCTCGGGGATGTTGGCGAGATGGTAGCGTACGAAGAAGGCATCGTTGGCTGTGAACTCCGACCGCAGATCCGCCAACGGCGTCTCGAAGTTCGGCGGCCGGAACGTCTGCTTGATCAGGGGCTTTTTCTGCCGTAGCGCGAACAGCTCGAGCTCGGGGGTCTCGGCTGCCAGTGCATGGCCAGGCAACGATCCGAGATCGCCCACCAGGACGGCTCCGCCCATGCCAGCAAGCATTCCTCGGCGCGTAATCATGGAGGTCTCCGAAGGCTCCAGGCACTCCTGAGCTTGAGTGTAGCCGGCTGAACTCGAGATTTCACACCGGTACTAGAGACAGCAGGAACATTTCCGTAAATGCTCCTCTGAACGCCGCCAGCCGCTTCACTGTCGCCCTCATCGTTGTCTCGGCACGGGAGAATCGTGTCCGATCCCCCGCCGCATTCCGGCTCCAATGCCTCAGAGTCACCACCCGAGCGCTCGAGTTCGCCCCGACCGAAAGCGAGTCGAACCAATCGCTCGGGCTCATGCAGCTGGCGATGCCTTGATATCGCGGCATGAAGGTGCGTGAGTAGTCAAACAGCAGGTGATCGATCCGCAGCTTCTTGGCATTTCTGCCACGCCCATACGGATGGGTCATCAGGCGAATGCGCAGCCACACCGAGTCGATACCTTGCATCCAGTGCGGCCTCAATGAAATGGCCGAAAACAACCTGGGCACCGAGATCCCAAATGAACCGGCAAGCGCGAGCATATCGTCGGGCGTCGTGCACAAGCTCAAGCGGCGTACGATCTCCGATTCGCAGTTGCTCGGCACTAGCAACGACGAGGCGAAGGCGTTCGCGAACGCCTCGTGGCTATCGACCGGAAGACGACCGTGCACCTCATGCGGGCTCTGGTGAAGCACCGCATGCCCTATCTCATGCGCCAGATCGAATCGCGCATCTTCTAAACGTTGGGCCGAGCTCAAATAGATAACGGCATGCGAATCCTCGCGCGCGAGCCCCGTGCCAAGATAGATTCGCCCCCGCTCGGCGGCGACATCGCTGCGTACTACGCGAATGCCGAGACGTCGCGCGACACGACTGGATCGAATCGGATAAGTCTCGAAGAGATCGCCGTGCAGACGCTGCAGCTCCTGAGCCGCCTGAAGCCCCAGCTGCCGGAACCGCTGCTGTTCGAGCTTGCGCGCCGTCATGGTCGACTCACACGGTCGGCATCGCAATCTGGGTGTCGTGGCTCAACTGGCCGTTGTGGCGACGCTTCAGGTCGGCGGCAATTCGATGCAGGATGCCGGCAATCTGAGCGTCATTGGAGTCACCCACGCCGCCATCCGCGCCGAACACTCTCTCGGAAGACATCTGTTTGTGTAGCTCGCCATCGATGAGCTCTTCGACTGCCGTCTGTGCCCACGACTCGAGCTTGCCCGCGTTGGTGGGCAGCCACGTGGCGATGAATGCACAGTAAGCATGCGCATCGCTATCGATGGTTTTACTGCGGCGGGCGGCGAGCTCGCGGACCTCCTGCAGCGGAGCGCAGATGGGCGTGCCTTCGCGATCCGCACATTTGAGTAGCGATGTGAGGCGTTGGGCCGCTGCACGCTGACTTCTGGGGATATAGACGATCCGCGAGCCCTCCTGGATGGCTTGCTCGACACGAGGCCGGGACAAGTAGTCCGGCGCAGTATCGACCCCTTCATCCACCATGTTCCTGAGTTCCAGTATCAGCGCGTCCACTGCCTGCGATGTGCCGATGTTGTCCTTGCAAACCTCGGGATGGACGAAGATCAGCATCCTCCACAAATTTCTGTAGTCTTCGTTCAGCTCGAGCATTTTTTTGCTCAGATGAGGGTGATCACCCAAGGTGATCACGCCCTCTCCACTGATGGCAAAAGTCTCCACGCCCTTCGCCTGACTCTTGCGTTCAGGGACATAGATGATGAACGACCCAGGGTTGACGCCGGCAGCGCTGCACATCGCCTCCTCGATGAGGGATCGATGCGCGTGCCTCTCCCGCAACTGCGTGATGAGAGTGACTAGAGAATGCTCGTCAGTCGTCGGAATCCAGAGTGCTTCCTTGGTCAACGTCGCATCCATGCTGAAGCATTGCTTATAAAGCTTGCGCCGGACGATGCCCGAGAGCAGAGAGATCGCTACCAGCGCATCTTTGACCAGAGCTCGGCTCTGATCCGGCTCGCTCGTCTTCCTGGGCAACGCCTCCTCGATCTGCTTCCAGGCCATCTGCTGGAGAAAAAGATGAATGCTATCGTCGCCGATGTCCGGGCTGAGAAGATTGAACGGCAGATGTTGCTCCCGCAGCTTCGGCAATGTGCGTGGGGCATCCATAAGCTTGGAGGTCAGAGCCTCGACATCGCCGAGTTCCACCGACGGATTCAAAAGACCTGAGGCCTCCGGCGGAGATTCAAGCAACCCAAGTGCCTTCACGAACATGGCGGAGGCCGCCACCTTAGTTTTGTGGTAATAAATCGTCTCCGCAAAGCGGAAGCGTTGACGCACGAGCTCGAACACCCCGGAGGCGGTGTCCAGCCGCGACTTCCCGGACCGATCGACGAGTGACAATGCCATCCGTTTGCCCCACAGCGGATGGTTCCCGATATAGAAGCGGCCGGCCACGCGTGGATCGCTCAGCACGTCGAGCCCCACGTTGTACGGATCACGCTGCATATAATCCAGGTAATCCGCGCAGATGGTGTTCGTCACAAGATCCGCCATGAATACACGGAAGGCGCCTCGACCATTGGGCCCGCATTGGCGCCTGTAGGTCTCGCAGAGCAGCCGACAAAAGGACACGTCGCACTCATGAGGAGTTGAAACGGGATCAGCCTGAGCTCCCTCGGCAATCTCTTCGTTCAGTAGCTGCTCGAATGACATTGAGCGGCGACGATCTTCCTTATAACAACAGATGAGCAGCACCGTATCGAAGACGTCGACGGAGCTGATCCCCAGCTTGGCAAACGACGGCGGATACAGTGCATCATCCTCGAGGATGGCTCGTATCTCGCTGGGCTGCGCCTCTGTACCGACCCACAGACTGCGCAGGCGAGGATTGCGAAAATCATCGTGCCTCGGGTAGATCTGCTCGTACTCGTCCTCCAGGGTGTGTCCCATCGGAATGTGTCCAATGTCATGCAGCAGCGCCGCCCATCTGCAAACATGAAGAACGAACGACCACCGGTTGTCCAAGCGCGTCTGCTCACGGCGCTCTTTGTTCTGTTTTGCCGGAACCGAGAACGGCAGAAAGCTCTGCGGCGCAATCGCCTGCTGGGGACAGAACTGAAGATTGCTCGAGGCGTAGTTCTCTTTGAGACTCAGGACGAGCTGTGTGGCGACATGACTTGCGCCCATGACGTGACTGAGCCGGGTATGCGTGCCGCCGCGAAAGATCAGATGCGCATAGCCCAGCTGATAGACACGCCCCAGTCGCTGCAACGGCGCACTATTGAGCAGCGCCACCGATAGTGGGTCGAAAGTTGTATCTCTGTGGATCTGGTCTCGATGGATCAGCGGTTTGGCGGTCTTCATAGCCTTCGTCTAGTGGGGCTTGAACACGAGTCGGAGGGTCGCGGCGATCACGACGATGCAGAGCCCGAACTGTGTGCCGGCAGAAAGCGGGAGGGTGAGGATGATGCCAAGGAGCGACACGGCCATGCCGATGTAGGCCAGCTTCACTCCATCGGACAACAGATCCTGCAGCAATGGATTTCGCTTGAGGTGGAGCGCCTGGACCGCGAGGTCGTACTTGCTGCCGGTAGAGAAGCGAAAATTTCGCTCGGAATTCAGAATCTTTCCAATCTTCTCGCGAACGCCCGACATTGCCTGAAGGGCGGCCTCATTGACAGCCTCGATCTCCAACT
Source organism: Steroidobacter agaridevorans (assembly GCF_009932555.1). Classification (GTDB taxonomy): domain Bacteria; phylum Pseudomonadota; class Gammaproteobacteria; order Steroidobacterales; family Steroidobacteraceae; genus Steroidobacter; species Steroidobacter agaridevorans. Next base: position 22,686 of record NZ_BLJO01000002.1, on the reverse strand, counting down.
CCACGAAATCTCGGGAGCGATTGCGTCGGTCGCTGTTATAGGCAATGAAATGATCGACGCTCAAGAGATACTGCTCCGCTGCCTTGACCATCGTGTAGGTCGTCCGCGAGTTGATGATCGTCGTCTTCAGTTGCAGCGGTCCCTTGATGGGGATGCCGTGCTCCTGGAATGCAACAGGCAGTGCTCCGCTCTGCTTGAAGTCTTGATACTCCTGTAAGGTCAGCGTGGCGCTCGTCTCCTGGCGTTTGAAAACACCGAAGACCTTGGTGGCAGTCAACGCCTTGACGGTCAGCTCGAGCTCACTTCCCAGCGTTCGAACCCGGCATCCGGCCCCGCTCATCTGCAGGCAAAAGTCGGCGTCATCGAAGTACTCATCGCTCAGGATCTGGACTTGCTTCGACTGAATGCTGAAATCGGCGATATCCAGCAGCTGCCGCACCTTCTGATCCGGCGCCCCGCTCCCCTGCCCCGCCAATGCTTTCAACAGCAGGAACTTCACCTGAGTGGTCGGCCGAAAACGAATCTTGTTCTCCAAGCTCTGCCGAGGCGCAGCAACTTGAGCGAACGAAACATCAATCGAGTCGTCTACGCTGGACAATGACGCAACCTCTCATCGAATGTATCGAAGGTGGAGCGGAATCATTCATGGACTGCCAGGCCGTTGGCGCGAGAACACCTCCGTGATGGCAAACAGCGCGCCCTTCGCGACATACCAGACAAACAATACCCAAGTGACGACCCGCGCCCCATTGGCGGCGTACGCCCGCTTTTTCTTAGTGAGATCTTCGACTTGCCGCTCCTGCTCCGCCACGAACGTGATGAGCAAGGCGCGCAGTGCCGGCCCGGGGACCAGATCGCACAGCGAACGCAATGCCCCGAGCGGTGACGGATTGCAAAAGAAGGCGTGAACACCAGCGAACCAACCGGATCGACGTCCGGACTTCGCCCTTAGCTTGGGCAGGAAGAGTCGCGCGAAAGAGATAAGAATGAGCACAAAACCGACGGCAAAGATGATCAGGCTCAGGGCCCTTGCGATCCAATACAGCATGATGAGATTGGGTGGATTCACCCGTAACAGACCCACGGCTTCCGCGACTAACCAGCCGATTGCGAGGCCGATCAGCGCCATGACTAGCTTCCTCATGCGCGGGTTCCTGAAAAGGTGCTCTTGAGTTCGGTCAAACCATGCGCTTCCAGGCGGTCCTTGTATGCGCGATACCCGGCAGCGCTGACGTGATGGCGGGTTCGAGGTGTTAGATGCGGCGCCTCCGCCCGCTCATGCGACTCCTTGATGTAGCCCTTGCGCAC
>NZ_BLJO01000002.1:0-21353 GCF_009932555.1 Steroidobacter agaridevorans | reverse complement strand
CATGCGCGCGAGCATCGTATAGATGGACCCCCGCCGAAGCCGCCCGTTGGAGAGCGCAAGGAAATCCGAGCCGAACAGCCCTCCGGGATTGTCGATCAACAGACGTAAGATGAGCATCTCATTCCAAGACATGCAGCCCCCATCGCAGGATCGTCCACCTGCTTACAAACGTCAGATCACTCTCGGATGGGGCTTGGCCCCTGGAGATGGATCAGCGCGCGAAGTGTCGGGCTGCGACCGACGGATCTATCGATCGCTCGAGAACCGCTCAAGTTCGATGACGCCATTTACTCTCTATTTATATGCGCCGGCTCACTCCCGGAAGTGGCCAAGCCGGCCGATGTCGGAAGCCACTCGTGGCCAATCTCACCGTATATATACGGACGGGCTGTCTTACCTCATCAGGCGGTGATACCAGCGTGGCGGCTGCCGTTCGCTTACCGCGTTGCGCTCGATGAAACGTCGTCGCCGGGCAGAAATCGAATACCCACAGAACAGCTCCCAACTCCAGCGATATCCACAGCCCCTTAACGACGTGCGGTATCAAATCAGCTCCCGGGTCTATCATGAAAGCCTGGCCTCGATAACGAGACTGGGCGTCCGCGCAGCCCTTGTTCCTCACGGGTCGGCAACAGTCTTCAGTCGTCCTGAGGTTCGAAAGTCTTCTCTCTATTTCAATGAAGGATCGTATGAACACTTCCATACTCAGTCGTCGTCACTTTCTGACCAGCACGGCATCGAGTTCCGTCGCGATTGGTGCAGCAGGCGCCATGGGCGCAATGCTCATGTCACCCGCTCACGCGAACTCCGGGAAGACAACCGCTGGGCTTAGCAAGAATGCAACCCCCCGACAGGTTTCCGAGTCCTACTGGCGCGCAGAAGCCGAGCGCAACGTGGACAAGGTGGGGCTGCACTATCACGCCGATGCCATCTTCATGCCGCCTGGAGAACGCCTCGTCGGTTGGGACAGCATCCGTAAATGGTACGAAGCCACCTATCGTCAGTTCCAAAGCGTCAGGGTTGACATTGTCCACGAGATCACAAACGGGCCTGAAGCTTCGCTCGAATGGAAGGCCACCCTGATGGATGCGGCCGGCAAAGTGATCACGCCGATCGGTGTCAACATCGTACGGGTCGAGGGCGGAAAATTTCGCGAAGTGCGCGCGTACTTTGATTCATCGATTCTGGATTGAGTGCAAGTCGGCTTGCTGAGCCCACAAGAACCTGCGAGGCCAGCGTTATCGCTCCTTCCGCACGCGAGCGCAGCTAGGTAAATCCAAGACTCCTAGCTGTGCCGCCCCTTCTTCGACGCCTTCGGTGCGAAGATCTCGCAAGCGCACCCCGCAAGCGATCGTAAAGGTCAAATCCATTCGGGAGTCAAGCGAGAAGATCGTCTACGGACCGGATCCGATGGTCAATGACACCCTCGGATGCAGAGAGCTAGCCCAGGAACGCACCGCTCCACACTACGTCCTCGAAGTCCTTTGTCCCATTTCTGACGCCGACCGACCTCATCAATTTTGAGGTGTCACATTGTGGATATTGGGAGGACCGAATCGGTGCTGCTAAGTGGCAGCATTGGGCGTTGGAGCCAAGGCTGCCTCACGACGATCGCGCAAGTGTGCATTCGCAGGATCCAACTCGGTTCGAATTGCTCCTGCAGCACTACTCGTGTAGTACTACGCCGCGAATTGCCTCAGTCCGCTCAGTGTTGCTGCGAGGATTGTCATGGAAGAGGTCCCTTTCGTCGTGCTTGGTACGGGGATGGCCGGTCTCGGTGCCGCTTATGCCTTGAAGGCTGCTGGCGCTCGCTTCGTCTGCTATGACAAGAACAACTCTGTTGGCGGACATTCACGCTCATTGCGCTACGACAATGGCTTCACCTTCGACGAGGGCGGACACATTTCTTTCACCAAGAATGCCCACGTTCAGGAGGTATTCTCGGAGAATGTTCGCGGCTCGTATGTTGAGAGCAGACTAACCATCGACAACTATTGGCAGGGATTGCGGTTACCCCATCCGATACAAAACAATCTCCGCCATCTGCCCGCTGAGCTGATTGTGCAGATCATTGCGGATTATAAGGCGTCTGACACTTGCGCCAGCGAAGGACAGACCAGTAGGCCTTCGCATCAGACCTATGCAGACTGGCTCCACAGATCATACGGGCCGACTTTCGCAAAGACGTTTCCAATGATCTATGGCAAGAAGTACCACACCACGGATACGGAGAATTTAACGACGGATTGGATTGGGCCGCGTATGTATCGCCCCACCATCGAAGAGCTCGTCCGGTCCGCTCTTCCAGGAACCACGCCGATTCCGAATTATATTGATGGCTTCCGGTATCCAAAGACCGGCGGCTTCGTTAGTTTCCTCGAGCCGTTTTCGGACACTTTCCGCATCCGGGTGAACAAACGCGCAACCCATCTTGACCCCAAGAAGCGAACGTTGCAGTTTGCAGATGGTGAAACCATCTCGTACGGCACGCTCATCTCTTCCATTCCCTTGCCGGACTTGATCTCCATCATGAAAGGCGCTCCCGATGACGTTCTCAGCGCCTCGAAGAAGCTGGCCTTCAGCACGGTATGGTTAGTGAATCTCGGCGTGGGCCGTGCGGACGTTTCGGACGCGATGGTCACTTACTTCTACGATGAAGATATCATCATCTCTCGCATCAATTTGCCGCATCTGTTTTCGCCAGGGAACGCACCCGATGGATGCGCAACCATTCAAGCGGAAATCTACTTCTCCGATAGGTTCAAACCCTGTGTCGACTCCCCTCAGGATCTCATCCAACGCACGATCGCGGACTTGCGACGCTGTAAGATCTTGCGCGAGGACGACCGAATACTCCTTGCGGACGCGGTGGTGGCCCGGCATGCCAACGTAATCTACGATTTCGACCGCGTACCTGCGCTGCGCGTCGTGCATGGCTACCTCGATGAGGCAGGCGTGCGATACTGCGGGCGATTCGGACATTGGGACCACGCGTGGACAGACCAGGCGTTCGTCAGCGGTGAAGATGCTGCAAGAGCTGCCCTGGGGTCTTGATCAGAGTGGCCGCGCTGAGCCTGTCACCACGGGAGAGAAGCTGCCCGCTAGATCGACCGATCTTCGTCGCCGAGAAACGCCCGTAAGCGGGTCTGCAGCTTTTCTGCGCTCAACCCATGCCGATCCATCAGATAATCATAGGACCCACAAAGGTCCGAAAACCGATTGTCGATTCCAGCGCTGAAAAGCGTGGCGTCCCGAGCCGCATCACACACTGCGAGCCGCTCCGCCACGATCGAACCCAGTCCCCCGTGAATCGAGTGCTCCTCGAATGTGACGATCTTTCTCGAACCCGAGATACATCGGTCAATCTCGTCTGGATCCAATGGCTTCAGTCGCGGAATGCTCCAAACTGAAACGCCTTGCCAACGTTGCGCGAGGATCATCGCAGTCTTCACCATGGCTCCGGTCGCGATAAACGCAATCTCATCGCCTGCGTCGCCGAGTACCCGCACTGGAGTTGCGAGCGGCGCGGGACTGACAGCCTCGTGCAGATGCACCCGCCCCAGATCGGCCTTTCCCATACGCAAGTAGCAAGTGCGCCTGGACTCAATCGCGTCAGAGAAGCACCACTGCATCTCGGTGGCATCCGCGGGCGAGTAGATCGACACATTCGGAAGTGAGCGAAGCGCCGCGATGTCTTCGGTCGACTGGTGGCTGGCGCCCAAGTAGCTATAGACGACGCCCGCGCCATCGCCAATGAGTAACGCCGAAAGACCCTCATAGCACAGATCCATCTTAATTTGTTCGAGTACTCGAATCGGCACGAACGAGGATAGCCCGTACACGACCGGATAGAAGCCGACCTTGGCCAGGCCCGCGGCGACCCCCACCATGTTCTGCTCAGCCACGCCAGCGTTTAAATACTGCGAGCCGCACTCCTTTCGGAAGTCATCGAACAAGGCGTAACCATGATCGCCGGTGAGTAGCATGAGCCGGGCATTTGCCTTCGCGGCCTGTACCAGACATCTTGAGAACGCTTCTCTCATGACGACCAAGCTCCGTTCGTCGCGCGCGCGGCGTTGATCTCTGCAAGTGCATCGGCGTAGCTCTCCTTCGTCAGCCGGGTGTAGTGCCAGCTATTCTTGTTCTCCATGAACGACACGCCTTTGCCTTTGATGGTCTTGGCGACAATGGCCTTAGGCCTGCCGTTCGACAATTCATTCGTTCTCGTAAGCGCATGATCGAGCCGCAGCTCGTCGTGACCGTCGACGCCTATGCTGTCGAAGCCGAAGGCAGTCAATTTCTGCACAAGATCTCCGAGCTCGAGGATGTCGTGCGTGGCGCCCATGGCTTGGAACCCATTTTCATCCACGATGAGCGTCAGATTGTCCAGCTTGAAATGAGCGGCAAACAGGATCGCTTCCCAGACGGCGCCCTCATTCATCTCGCCGTCCCCCACAATGGCATAGCAGCGCTGCCCCGAGCCTTTGCGCTTCGCTCCGAGCGCCATGCCGACTCCGACCGATAGTCCATGCCCGAGGCTCCCGGAGGTCACCTCCAATCCAGGCACATGAGCATCCGACAGGCCCTTCAATATGGTGCCGTTCCCAAAGTAGTTGCGAATGTCGTTGTCATTGAGCCAGCCAAGCTCGCGCATGCACGCGTACTGCGCCATGACGCCATGTCCCTTACTGAGGACTAGATAGTCACGCCCTTCAGCGCGCGGTGTACCATCGCCTAAGCGCAGGTGATTGCGGTAGAGCACTGCCAGAATCTCGACAATCGAGAAGGCGCACACGATATGGACGGTGGAGCCGGCGAAGGCCATCTCGAGGATCGTTCGCCGGAGCGCGGCGGGATCGAATCTGTTGCTCATGCCTCTCATCCGTGTGCGATGCACGTCATGATCGTTTCGACGCTCAGAATCCGATGCCGAAGAAGTGCTCGATCTTCTCCACGACGTAAGCCAGGTGTTGTTCCTCGAGACCCGGGTATACACCGATCCAGAACGTGTCGTTCATCACCTGGTCCGTCACATCCAGTGTCCCCGCAACGCGATACGTTCGGCCTTGCATGTACGGTTGTCGCGTCAGATTGCCGCCGAAGAGAAGCCTCGTGCCGATCTTGTTCTGATCGAGGTAGGTCAACAGCTCCGTCCGGCTCCCTGCGCTCGCAGATTTGAGCGTGATCGGAAATCCGAACCACGAAGGTTCACTGCTCGGCGTGGCGCGCGGAAGTACAAAGAAGTCTTCACAGGAGCGAAGGCGTTCGCTCAAGAATCCAAAATTGCATCGGCGAGCAGCAATGAACCCATTCAGTCGGTCCATCTGCGCCAGCGCGCAGGCCGCCTGCATATCGGAGATCTTGAGGTTGTAACCAAGGTGGGAGTAGGTGTACTTGTGATCGTATCCTTCGGGCAGTTGGCCGAGCTTCCAACAAAATCGCTTGCCGCAGGTGTTGTCTTTGCCCGGCGCGCAGTAGCAATCACGCCCCCAATCACGAAACGATTCGGCGATGACTTTAAGCTCGTCATTGTTTGTGAATACCGCCCCACCCTCGCCCATCGTGATGTGATGCGCGGGATAGAAACTGAGCGTGCTCAAGTCACCAAAGGTGCCCACGAGCCGCCCACCGTATGTTGCACCCAGAGCGTCGCAACAGTCCTCGATGAGCCACAGGTTGTGCTGCTTGCACAGCGCGGTGACGGCCGAGAGGTTGTATGGGTTGCCCAACGTATGCGCGAGCATGATCGCCTTGGTCTTCGGCGAGATGGCCGCTTCGATCTTTGAAGCGTCGACATTGTAGGTACCCAGTTCCACGTCGACGAATACTGGCACCGCGCCGAACTGCAGGATCGGGTTGACGGTCGTTGGAAAACCAGCGGCCACACCGATGACTTCATCGCCTGGTTTGATGGCTCGGCTGCCAAGCTTGGGCGACGTCAGCGTCGAGAACGCCACGAGATTGGCGGAAGAGCCCGAGTTCACCGTGATCAGGTGCTTCACGCCGAGAAACGCGGCCAAGCGCCGCTCGAACTCTTCGTTGAATCGACCAGTCGTCAACCAACCATCGAGGCTCGCCTCAACCATCAGTTGAAGCTCGCTCGCACCGATCACCTTACCGGAGGGTGGAATCACCGTCCTGCCGGGCTCGAAAGGCGCGGGTCGCAACGTGGTTGCGGCGTACTCCGCGACCAATTCGGAGATTTGTGCTCGAAGTGCTTGCGAACGATCCATCGTGCTCCTCTTGCGCCGCCCTTACTTCCAAGCCACCTCGTCGATCAACTATGCGTAGGCGGAGGCGCCAGTTTGATAGGCCTCGATCTGGCCTAAAGTGAACTCCCGCATATCCTGGCGCGACTGCGCGGCTCGGTACCAGTCAACCACCCGATCGATTGTCATGCCTAGCGACCAACGCGGCTGCCACCCAAGGCGATCTCGCGCTTTGGAGCAATCAAGCTTGAGCATCTGAGCTTCATGCGGCTGAGGATTTTGATCGGGTGTCCACGTCGCCCCGGACGCCCAGCGAGCGGTCAACCGTTCGACTATCCATCGTACCGGGCGTGCATCGCTGTCGTGCGGCCCAAAGTTCCAGGCCTCCGCATAGCAGCTTCCCTCTGTGTACAGGCGCTCGGCGAGCAGTAAATAGCCGCCAAGCGGCTCCAGCACATGCTGCCAGGGGCGAATCGCACGTTGGTTTCGGATCACGACGGATTGTTCACGCTCCATGGCCCTGATCACATCCGGAATGAGTCGATCCTCCGACCAGTCGCCCCCTCCAATGACATTGCCTGCCCGGGCGCTTGCCAAGGCGACACCATGAGTGGAGTAACTGGTGGCCGGGAAGTAGGCCTGACGATACGAGGACGTAACGAGCTCCGTGCACGCCTTGCTGTTGCTATAGGGATCATGGCCACCCAGCCGATCATCCTCGCGATAACCCCACACCCACTCGTGATTCTCGTAACATTTATCACTGCTCACCACGATGACCGCTTTCACGCCGGGCGATTGCCTGACGGCCTCTAGCACATGAACGGTGCCCATAACGTTGGTTGCATACGTCTCGAGCGGGTTTGCATAGGAGTAACGCACCAACGGCTGTGCGGCCATATGGATGACGATCTCCGGGTGCGCATCGCACATCGCGCGACGCACGAGCGCAGGGTCACGGATGTCGCCAAAAACGGAGGCGATACCATGATCGACCCGAGCGCGCGTGAATAGGTTGGGGGTCGTTTCCGGCGACAGTGAAAGCCCGGTGACTTCCGCGCCGAGGGATTGCAGCCAAAGCGTGAGCCAGCCACCTTTGAATCCGCTGTGACCCGTCATGAAAACACGTTTCCCCGCCCAAAAGTCCTTGTGCATCTCACACCTTTTCAGCGGATGCCGACGTCACGAAGCCGTGAAGGCATCAGCAACGAAGTTCTCGGCATGAAGGCCCAGGCGCACGAGCCGATCTTTCGCGGCGGCGATCATCTGGGATGAACCACATGCGAACGCCGCGGCGTCCTCAAGCGATGTGTACTCTTGCGTAACGGCGTCCTGAACGTATCTGGCGACTCCGTCAGCCGCAGCTTCTCGTGAATAGATCGGTTGATACCGGATTCCCCGGGTTAAACATAGCTGGCTGAGGTGCTCAGCCCAGTATTCGTCCTGCCGGTAACGGTTACCCCAATACAACCCGACCGTTCCTAATCGTTGGAGAGTTTCCTTATTCATTCCCTCAAGTATCGCGTTGATGGGCGCGATGCCCGTGCCCGTCGCAAGGAACAATGTCACGCGGTTCTTCTGACGTTCCCGTAGAAAAAAGCGTCCGTGCGGCCCCTCGATCTGGAGCAAATCTCCCGTCTTGGCTTTCGTAAACCAGTATTCGCTGAACTGCCCGCCCTCTACGCGCCTAACATGAATCTGCAGCAGACCGCTTTCACTCGGCGCAGACGACAACGAGTAGCTTCGTGCGACTTGCGATCGCTTCCAAATGCGAATGAACTGCCCCGGTAGCGATTGAAAACCCGCCGTAGGCGGCAGTCTCAAGGTCACTTCCATGACATCGCGTGCGAGCAGCGTGAGGCGGTGCACTTTGCAGGGCGCACGCTTCACCTGAATCGAGGCCAGCTCCGGGAAATGAGGAATGCAGAGCGAGACATCGCCTCGGGCCCGAGCGTTACAGAGCAGCACCTCCTCGCCTGCGATCAGCGGTCGAGTGGCATCCACGCAATCGAGCTTCCCTGCGATGAGCTTCGCGCTGCATTGGCCGCAGTCGCCACGCTTGCATGAATAGCTTGCCGGTACGCCGCGGGTGAGCGCCTGATCCAATATGCTTTCGTTGGCCGTCCCCTCGAACTCGAAGATATCGTTCCCGCGGACCAGCGTGATTTTTGCCACCGCTTCCCGTCCCTACCGCACGCCGACTCGCAGGCGGACCGGTCCGCACGTCAACGCCAGACTTTCCATGGCGCTCGATCGCTCGCCCAGAGCTCTTCGAGGTGTGTCTTATCTCGCATCGTATCCATCGCCGCCCAGAAGCCCTGGTGTCGGTAGGCGCTCAGCTGATTCTGCTGGGCAAGCATACGTAGCGGGCGTTGTTCCCAGATGTCCTGATCGCCTTCCAGGTAATCGAAAATGCCCGGCTCCAGAACGAAGAAGCCGCCATTGATCCATACTCCATCGCCCTTGGGCTTCTCAACGAAACGAGTGACCCGATTGTCATCGAGTTCAAGAGCCCCAAATCGCGCAGGGGGTTGTACGGCCGTGACCGTGGAGAGGCGTCGATGGTGTTTATGGCAGTCGATGAGCTTGGTGATGTTCACATCACTCACACCATCCCCATACGTGAAGCAAAACGTCCCGCCGTCCAGATAGTCTCTGATTCTCAGCAGGCGCCCGCCCGTCAATGTTTCCAAGCCGGTATCCACGAGCGTGATGGTCCAGGGCTCGGCATGCGGATGGTGGACTTGAACCTTGTTGTGGCGCATGTCGAAGGTCGCATCCGCCATGTGCAGAAAGTAGTTCGAGAAATATTCCTTGATCAGGTATCCCTTGTAACCACAGCAGATGATGAAATCTTGCAGGTCATGCGCCGCATAGATTTTCATGATGTGCCACAGGATGGGATGGCCGCCGATCTCGATCAGCGGCTTCGGGCGAAGATGACTTTCTTCACTGATGCGTGTGCCATAGCCGCCGGCCAGAATGACTACCTTCATGGAAGCTTCCTACTGAATGCCCATCATTTATGTGTGGGCAACTTCATCATCAGCGGGAAGGCTGTGGTAGTCGCGGAGCGCGGCAGCGGCGCTGGCGGGCCTCAAACGGTTAGCAGCCGCGGCGTTTCGGCACGCCGGGGCATACTTATTATATGTGTCGACTGTTGGAAAGGTGAGCGCACTGAACGCTGCGCCGGCTACGTCCTTATCCGGCGAACGCGCATCCCGGCAATCCTTTCGATCCAGTATCGATCGCCAAGAGGGCACCAGCCCAAGGCTGATCTCGCAGTTGGTCCGGCGTTCGTCTCAACGTGGCCGTGCTCACATACAACACATCCAGTTCGGGCCCGCCGAACTCGCAGCACGTCGGCGTGTCCGTCGGCAATGAGATTGCTCGCATGAGTTTGCCGCTGGGATCGTACTGGTGCACCTTACCTTTAAAAGGCAAGGTCAACCAATAGCACCCCTCCGCATCGACGGTGGCGCCATCACCCACCGCCTGCTCGGCAGACAGATCAATGAACACTTCTCGGCGATCCATCTCGCCCGTCGCTGCGTCGAAGTCCCACTGCCACACATACGGTGTCGCACTATCGGTGAAATACAGCTTGCGGCTGTCCGGGCTCCATGCCAAGCCGTTCGAGCAGACAAATCCGGTGGCGGCCTTTTTACTGGTCAGATTCGCACTCAAACAATACAGCGAGCCGATCGGCCGCGGTGTTTGACCGTCGGCCTCGAACACCGTGCCCGACCAGAATCGTCCCTGGCGATCGGTCTTGCCGTCATTCATGCGCGTTTCTGGAATATCCGCTTCGACATTGACGATCGACTCGAAACGTCCCCGTGCCGGATCCAGAAAATAAAACCCGTCGCCCATGGCCACCACCAGGCCGCCTTGACGGCGAACGGCCAGGCAGCCCGGCCTCATCGGCGTGCTGATGGTTGTCGACTGCCCTGTCTTGGGCTCATAGCGATGAATCGCCTGCGCGAAGATATCCAACCACCAGAGGCACTGTGCCTCCGCATCCCAACACACGCCTTCACCGAGCAGCGCCTTGGCATCGACGACGCATTGAATATCGGTCATCTTTAAGCCTTCATAAGTGCCCGAATGGCATCCGCAATTGCCTCGCGCGAGGGGATCACAGCAGTTTCAAGCTTGTCGTTAAATGGCATGGGTGTGTCATAGGCGGCCACTCGAACGACAGGCGCACGAAGCGAGCGGAATTCTCGTTCTACGACCCGCGTGCAGACTTCCGCCGCAAAGCCGCCCGTCTTGCACGCCTCGTGGACGACGAGCAGCCGATGGGTTTTGCGCACGGAGGCGAGAATGGTTTCCTCATCGAGCGGGCGGATGGTCCGAGGATCGATGACCTCCACGCTAATGCCCTCGTCCTCCAGCACCACCGCAGCCGACAGCGCCTTCGCAACCATCGCTTGCGTCGCCACCACCGTCACGTCGTTGCCCTGGCGCTTCACGTCCGCTTTCCCAATCGGGATCGCATAGCTCTCCACCGGCACCGGCCCTTTCTCCCCCAGATAGAGCATCTTGTGCTCCAGGAACATCACCGGGTTGTCATCGCGGATGGCGGCCGTCAACAGGCCCTTAGCGTCGTAAGCGGTGGACGGCGCGACGACCACCAACCCAGGGATGTGGGCAAACCAAGCCTCCAAGCTCTGGCTGTGTTGGGCAGCAAGGCGAATACCACCGCCTTGAGGGCCGCGAATGACGAGCGGGACTTTGGCGGTGCCTCCATTCATCAGCCGAAACTTCGCGGCTTGATTCACGATCATGTCCATCATCTGAGTGACGAAGTCGAAGATCTGCACTTCAACGATCGGCCGTAGTCCTGCAATCGCCGCCCCCACAGCGGCGCCGCAGAACGTCGCCTCAGAGATCGGGGTGTCGCGCACGCGCGCAGGTCCAAATTTTTCGACGAGGCCCTTGGTGGCCTGGAAAATGCCGCCCGTCTCCGCGATGTCCTCCCCGAGCACCAGAACGCTGGGATCGCGCTCCATTTCCTGATGGAGTGCCTCGTTCAATGCCTGCGTATACGTGAGCTGGCGCTCGCCTTTGTCTGTGGGTTCCTCATGGGCGTGATGGGGCGAATACACGGCGGTATCGAGGATCGTGATCGCAGGCTCCGGACTTTGATTGGCGAAGGCAACGGCGGCTTGAATCTCTTGCTCGACAGCGCCCTTGATCTGCTCGATGCGTTCGCTCGGCACGCGCGCCGCCGCCATTTTCTCTTGCAGCCGGATCAATGGATCGCGCGCCTTCCAGGCGGTCATCGCCTCCTCCGTTCGCGGCTCGCGCAGGTTCGCTCGCATGCTGTGCGGGCCCCAGCGCCACGTCATCGCCTCAATCAGGCTCGGCCCCTGTCCGGAACGCGCTTTTTCGATGGCGGCGCGCGTCACGTGATACACCTCTTCCGCATCGTTGCCATCGATGGTTATCCCGGAGATGCCGTATGCTGACGCTCGCTGCGCGATTTGTGGAACCGATGTCGTTTGATGAAACGCCGTGTTCAGGGCGTACTGATTGTTCTCGCAAACGAATACCATCGGCAGCTTCCACACCGCCGCCAGATTCAACGCCTCGTGGAACACGCCCTGATTCGCCGCGCCGTCGCCGAAGAATGCAATCGAAACGGCGTTGGTCTTGCGATACTGCGCCGCCAACGCTGCGCCCGCGCCTAACGGCATCGTCGCACCGACCACGCCATTGGCCCCTAGGATGTTGAGCTCGAGATCGGCGACGTGCATGGAGCCACCGAGGCCTCGGCAGTAGCCCGTCTCCTTCCCCAGGAGCTCCGCGAGCATTCGATCGACTCTCGCACCCTTGGCGATGCAGTGCCCATGGCCGCGGTGATAGCTGCCGACAAAGTCCTGTTCCGTGAGATTGGCGCAGGTGCCCGCCGCGATCGCTTCTTGACCGATGTAACTGTGGGCCGTTCCTTTGATCACGCCCTTCTTAAACAGATCGGTCGCGGTCTCCTCGAAGCGCCGGATCCGCGACATCGTCTCGAAGAGCTTGAGCAGCGTTTCGGCGGAAGTTTGGGGCGCTGGGCTGGTCTCGGACGTATCCGGCATCTGTTTGTCCGCTAACACGAGTGCTCCCGATTCACAGTGAGGGGCGAGATCGTCGCGACCCATTCTGAGGTGGACCGTCTTTGAGGGCCCATCGGACCGTCATCCAACACCAACAGATATATCTGTTCGAGACAGCGCCGCGCCGCATCGCACATCAGAGCGCCTCCACCGTAACCGGCTCAACCTCCCGAAGTCCGCGCATCAGTTCGCGCGCCCGCTTGATGTGCTCGCTCAAGACCTTGAGCGCAACCTCGATCTTGTCGTCTTTCAAGGTGTTAGCGATGCGCAGGTGCTCATCAAGCGAGATATCGAGGAGGCTCGGAATCGGCGCAATCAGACTGACCCGCAGAGTTTGCAATTTGGCATCGATCATCGAGTACGCGCCTGCCAGATACACATTGCCGCAGTGCTTGAAGAACGCCGCATGGAACTGGCCATCGAGACGACGATACTGTTCGGTGTGCTGGTTCTTGATCGCCTCACACATCCGCTTGACGATACCGTCTAACTCAACCAGCAGCCGGCCGGACTGCCGACGCATCGCTAACTGCAGTGCGTTGCTCTCTAAAATCAGCCGTAGCTCGCACAACTCGGTGACCTCCTTGTCCGCAAGCTCGAAGACGAACGTACCCGAGTGGGGCTGAACCACCACTAGATTCTCTCGCTGCAATTGCACGAGCGCTTCGCGAACCGGCGTCTTGCTGAACCCAAACCGTTCGGCGAGCGCCTTTTCGTACAAAGGTGAGCCCAAGGGATACTCACCGTTGGTAATGCCCGCTCGAATCTTCTCCAATGCGAGCAGGGTAAGAGACTTCGGCTTTTTGATCTTGTGGTCGGTCACCGTTGCGCCTCACTGACAGCAAACATCGACTCGGTGCCCTGTGACATCCGCGTATGTCGAGGGGGTCGCTGCGCGCTTTGACCGGTCGCAGATATATGTGATATCTCAAATCCACTACAAGAGCAGATCTTTCTTCCGGGGGAATGACTAGATGGCAGTGGCAGGCTCACCTGCGGCAGGATCGACGTCCGAGCGCCTGCTTCGACTATTTGCGTTGGGTGAAGCCGGTGTCATCGCCGCCTTGATTGCGATTGCGCTGCTGTTCTGGCTGCTCGAACCCGCGTTTCTCTCCGATCGAAACGTGCGGGCCATGCTCAACATGGTCTCATTCATCGGCATCATCGCGATCGGCCAGATCATCCTGCTCATCAACGGTGAGTTCGATCTCTCCGTGGGCTCAGTTGCCGGCCTCGCCGCAGTCGTCAGCGGAAAACTGATGACGGCACTGGGCTGGCCGGTGCCCGCCGCCCTATTCGGCGGATTGCTGTGTGGCTGTACCGTCGGGCTGATCAATGGCCTGTCCGTGGTGGGGCTTCGCATTCCCGCTTTCATACAAACATTGGGCATGCTGTTCATTGGGCAAGGACTCATTCAACTCGTCACCGGCGGCTATCCCGTCTACCCCTTGCCTGCGAGCGTGGGACAGCTCGGTCAAAGCTCAGTGATCGCGGGACTCGGATGGAGTTTTGTTTTCTTTCTGCTGGCTGCGATCGCTGCTGACATTCTGCTGCGTCACTCGGTCGTGGGCCGGAACATGTATGCCGTCGGCGGTAATGCGCTCGTGGCCGATCTCGTTGGCATTCCCACGCGCCGATACCGAATCGCCGCGTTCGTGGCTGTCGGGGCACTCTCCTCGATTGCCGGCATGTTTGTGATGGCCGACCTCGCCAGTGCCACCACCGGCATCGGCTCAGGCTGGGAGTTGGCCGTCATCGCTGGCGTCGTCGTGGGCGGAGTCAGCTTGTTCGGCGGTGCCGGTACGGCGATTGGCGGCTTGATCGGTGTCTTGTTACTGCAAGTCGTTCAAAGTGGACTCGTGACGGTGGGCGTAAGCGCGAACTGGCAACAGATCGCCGTGGGTTTCATCATGATCCTTGCGGTGGGCTTGGACACCGCGCGTCGTCGCCTGGCGGTCAGCGGCATCCACATCGAATCCCCTGAGACGAGGTCACAGACGCCCTCCGCATCCGGGCTCGGCAAGATCTTCGGCATGACCTACCGCAAACGCTCGGCCGTCGTCCTCCTCGTTGTGGTGACCGTGCTCGGCGCCGTGGGCGTGAGAGCGCATCTGAATTCGAGATCGACCGCGCCGGGGGTCCACGCGTCACAGGATGCAAACAAACGTCTGCTGTGGGTGCAACCGCTGCGAGATCATCCGGTCTGCAAGCTCATGCAGGCGGGCTTTCTGAACCGTTGCAAAGAACTCGGATATACGTGTGAGGTCGTTGGCAATGCGAGCGCCACGACGCTGGACGTAGCGGCCACCATCCCGCTTGCCGAAGCTGCGCTCTCTCGAGACACGTTTGGCGCGGTCGGCGTCTTCACGCTCGATACGGCCATCTACCCCTTCGTCGAGAAGCTCGCCGCCGAAGGATTACCGGTGGTGACGTGGCACGAGCTACCGCCGCCCGGCACGATTAAGGGCTTGAAAGCCGCGACGGGACAGGACCTCGCGCAGGTGGGAAATGAGGCCGCCATCGCACTCGGCACGCGCCTGGGCGGCGCAGGCGTGATTGCCCTCACCCAAGGCAGTTTCAACGTTGAAGAGAACGCCAAAGCGGAGGCCTTTCGCCGCTCCATGGCGGAACACTTCCCAAACATCATCGTGCTGCCGCCGCAGCTCGAAGGCTATGAAGCGACCGCAGCGAAAGCCAAGGCGATCAGCTTGCTTCAGGGTAACGGCAAGATCACGGGCGTGTTCTCGACCACTGGCAATGGCGCGCAGACGTGGGCCGGCGCGGCCCGCACTGCCGGGCGCAGCTTAGTGATCATTGGCATGGACTACATCCGAGCGAACCTGGATCTGGTGAAGGCCGGCGAAGTCTTTGGCATCGTCGCGCAGCCGCTCTATGAGGAAGGCGCGAAGACCGCCGACCTCGCGGCGGCGTTGGCGCAGGGTAAGACTGTGCCTTATCACACTCCGCTGCCCGCTCGAGTCATCACCGCCGCCGAGGTCGGGCAGTACTACGCCCTGCTCGACAAGGCTGGGCAGTAGATGAAGTCTTTCGCGGTCGAGGCCGTCGGAATTGAGCTCGACTTCTCGGGCGTGCTTGCCTTGCGTGGCTGTGACCTGCGTGTACGACGGGGAGAGATCCACGCCCTGCTCGGCCAGAACGGCGCGGGCAAATCGACGCTGCTGAAGATACTGAACGGCGTCCATCCGCGTGAAGCGTTTCGCGGTGTGCTGAAGATCGACGGACGCCCTGTCGCATTTCGCTCCCCTGCGCACGCGTGTCTGGAGGGCGTCGGGTTTGTTCCGCAGGAAATCGAAGTCATTGAGAATTTGAGCGTTGCTGAGAACATCTTCTGCGGTCAGCTGCGCGTGGGCCGGGGTCCACTCGTTCCGTGGCCGCAGATCGAGCAGCGCGCCCGGCAGCTCCTGGCTGACTTAGGACTCTCCTTCTCGCCGCAGGCGCTGGTCGCTTCCTTGTCAGCCGCGCAGCGCCATCTGGTCATGATTGCTCGCGCGCTGGTGGCCCAGCCCAGTGTCTTACTTCTGGATGAACCCACCGCGTCGCTTACGTCAGTCGAGATTGAGCGACTGTTCGGTGTGTTACGACGGCTCAAAGAGCGCTCCACGACCATCGTTTACATTACACATCGTCTGCCGGAAGTCCTGAGCTTGTGCGATCGCGCCTCGGTGCTGCGCGATGGTGTGATTGCGGAAGAGTTTGAGCGCACGGAGTTTGACATTCATCGACTGCACGACGCGATGACGGGCTACAAAGTCGCGACTCAGTTTCCACCCCTTAAGCCTCCTTCGCGCGGGCCTGCAGTATTGAAACTCGAGAACTTCTCGGTCACTCACAACGGTCGGCGGCGAGTCAGAGACATCAGCTTCGAATTGCATCGAGGCGAAATCTTAGGTGTCGCCGGGTTACTTGGCGCGGGACGCACTGAGCTCTTGAGTGCCATCTACGGTCATCTCCCGCACACCGGCAGGATGTATATCGAGGGTCACGAGCGAGCTATACGCTCTCCCCGCGATGCGCGCGCGCTCGGCATTG
Organism: Steroidobacter agaridevorans; assembly: GCF_009932555.1. GTDB lineage: Bacteria > Pseudomonadota > Gammaproteobacteria > Steroidobacterales > Steroidobacteraceae > Steroidobacter > Steroidobacter agaridevorans. The sequence continues at coordinate 4,987 of NZ_BLJO01000002.1, read as the reverse complement.
GGCTCCTCACCGAGGACCGAAAGAGAGACGGCTTGCTCTTTAATCTGCCTCTGCGGGCCAACATTACGGCGGGAAATCTGCACCTGCTCTCCAAAGCGGGATTCGTTCGCGCAAGCGCCGAGCGCAACCATGTGCTTCACACCATGCAGGAATTAAGCGTGAAAGCCGCATCGGCCGAGGCCACCGTCGCGCACTTAAGTGGCGGCAATCAACAGAAGTTGCTCTTTGCGCGCGTTCTTATGCCGCAGCCGAAGATCCTGCTGCTGGACGATCCCACCAAGGGCGTGGATGTGGCTACTCGCCACGAAATCTATCGCCTCGTCGCTCACCTGGCCGAACGCGGCGTCGCGGTCCTGATCGCCTCCTCGGAGCTCGAGGAGGTGTTGGGGTTGGCTCATCGCGTTATTGTGCTCGCTGACGGCCACATCGTCGACGAGTTCAACCGCGACGAGGGCGATGAGAAGCGCGTCCTGCGCGCGGTGTCCGCGCACACGGCATTGGCAAGAACACCAGCGAGCTCAGTGCTGCAGCCATGAACAAGACGCAATTTTCACTCGCCGGCAAAGCGGTGCTCGTCACGGGCGCGGGCAAAGGTATTGGGCGGGCCACTGCCCTCTTGCTCGCGGACCTCGGTGCCTCGGTGCTTGCCGTGTCTCGTGATCCACGTGATGCGCCCTCGCTTATTAGCGAAAGTGCAGCAATGGCGGGACGACTGCATTTTATGGAAGTCGATGTTCGGCAACAGGAACAGATCAACGCCGCGTTATCGTTCGCGGAAAGTCACTTTGGAGCACTGCACGGCATCGTGAACAACGCGGCCGTCTGCAACACCGGCAAGCGCATCGAGGAATTGACGGATGCGGAATGGGACACCACCTTTGACATCAACCTCAAAGGCATCTTCCGGATTTGTCGCGCCGGGCTTCCCTTGATGCGTCGATCCGGGGGCGGCAGTGTGATCAATGTGTCCTCGGTCCACGCGCTTGCGACGGCGCGAGGCCACGCCGATTACGCCGCGAGCAAAGGCGCCGTGTTGGCGCTTTCGCGGCAACTTGCGCTCGACTACGCGATCGATCGTATTCGCGTGAACGCATTGATCGTGGGCTCCGTCGACACCCGGATGTCACAACCTGCATTCGAGGCGGCGGGCAGCGCTGAGGCCCTAGGACTCTCGTTCAATCTGAATGCGATCCCGCGCGTGGGTACGCCGCAGGAAATCGCCTCAGTCATCGCCTTTCTGCTCTCGGATGCCTCCTCCTTCATTAACGGCAATGGCCTGATCGCCGATGGCGGCCTGTTGGCAAAACTGCTGTGAGAACTGACTAACATGAAATTCTTGGTGTATACCCCCGATGCGGTGTATGACGACGGCGGCGTGCTGGAACGGCAGATCGGCGGCGATCTGATCGACCTGCGGACGGAGAAGTGGCGCGGCCAGGCGCAGATGAACGAAGATCTCCTCGCCAATGCGGATGGCTTGCTGCTCTGGCAGATGATCAGCTTGGATGCGCCGACGATCGCGCGAGCACGCAACTGCAAGATCATCGTGCGTTGTGGTACCGGCTACAACAACATTGACGTGGCCGCCGCGAGCGAACGAAACATTCCCGTCTGTAACACGCCAGACTATGGGACCGCAGAAGTCGCAGATCACACGATCGCACTCCTGCTCGCCTTGGAGCGCGGATTGATTCCGTTTGATGAAGCGGTTCGCGCCGACCCGATCAAGAACTTCGATCATCGCGTCTTCATGGATGAGCGCCGCCTGGCGGGGCGGGTCTTCGGCACCGTGGGTCTAGGGCCGGTGGGGACTGCGACGGCACTCCGAGCCAAGGCATTTGGCTTACGGGTCATGACGTATGATCCGTTCTTGCCTCGAGGCCAAGAGCTAGCGCTAGGCATTGAGCGCGTCGAATCGCTGGAGGAGCTGTTCGCCGCGGTGGACATCTTGAGCCTGCATGCCCCCCTGACGCCGCAAACCGCCAATCTGATCAACGCCACGACGCTTGCACAATTGAAGCCCCAGGCGACGCTGCTCAACACCGCGCGAGGTGGCTTGATTGACTGGGAAGCGCTCTATGACGGCATGAAAAGCGGGCACGTCCGTGCGGCAGGCATCGACGTGTTGCCCACGGAACCCCCCGATCCGGTGCCTAAGCTGCTTCGCTGTCACGCAAATCGCGAGCCCTGGCTGCACGGACGGCTGTTGATCACGCCTCATGCCGCGTGGTCGAGCGTCGAAAGTCGCGATGATGCGAGGAAGATTTCGATGAAGACAATGGTGGGCTACTTGAGCCGGGGCCTTCTGCGCAGTTGTTTGAACAAACAGCACCTGCGCCCCGCTTGAGCCACGACGCTCAACGGCATCATGCGATTAACGTCGATGGCGCGCCTGCAATCCGAACAGTCGAGGTGATGATTCATGCTCTCCGGAAAAACCATCGCGATCACCGGCGCCGCGCAAGGCATCGGAAAGGCGACGGCACTTGCCTGCGCACGGTTTGGAGCGAACGTCGCAGTGTGTGATATCAATGCGCCGTTGGCGCGTGCAGTCTCGGATCACATCAACGCCTCGGGGGGCCAGGCAATTGCCGTAGAGTTCGATGTAAGCTCGCGAAGTGACTGTCATCGCATGGTCACCACCACGCAGGAGGCCTTTGGGCGACTGGACGGATTGGTGTGCGGCGGGATGCGCCGGGCGTACCAACCCGCGGAGGACTTCGCAGAGGACGCCTGGGACATGGTCATCGGTCAAGGGCTCACCGGGTATTTTCGGTGCGCGCAGGCATCGGCTCGAGCGATGTTGCAACAAGGCTCAGGGGCAATCGTGTTTATTACCTCCATCGCAAGCCACAATGCCGTCGACGGCGGCGCTGCGTATTGTTCCGTCAAGGCTGGGGTTGCGGGGCTCACTCGTCAGCTGGGCGTCGAGTGGGCGCGACGGGGCGTGCGAACCAACGCGGTCGCCCCGGGATTCACCGTGACCGAGGGCGCTTTGCGCAAGATGAGCGATGAGGAAGCCCAAGCACTGATCCCGATGGGCCGACCTGCCACCGCCGATGAGATCGGTAACGTCTGCGTCTTTTTGCTCTCCGATCTCGCAAGTCACGTGACGGGCCAAGAGATCGTTGTGGACGGAGGCTACACGGCCTGCAAGAACTTCACCGCCGGCGCCATCCGCCAACCCGCCTCGAACTGACTTGCAAGAACGCTTCAGTACGCATCAATCATCCGGCGAAAACCCTGTTCCGGATCGATCTTTGCACGCCAGCCCAGCGCAGTAAGTCGGGAGGTATCCGGCAAGAGCTCGGTCGAAATGCCATGAGACCGGGCACCCGACTGGGACGGCGCTCGGCGTACGACAGACAACATCTTCTGCGGATACAAGTTCACCAGCAGTTGGGCAAGCTCATAGACGGATAGCTCGCCGGCGGGGTTTGCGACGTTGTACGGGACCGCGGGCTCCCCGGTCAGCAGCACCGTAAAGAATCCGGCGATTGCATCGCTCACATAGCAGAACGCACGGCGTGCGGCTCCATCGCTGTTCATGACGATGTTCTCACCGCGCACCACGTTGAACGCGAAGTCCGCAAACACCCGCCCATCATTCTCTTGGAGCCCCGGCCCATAGGTGTGAAACGGGCGGACGATGTAGGTCGGCAGCTGATATTGGTGATACCAGGCGGCACACAGCGCTTCGCCAAAGCGCTTACCTTCCGCATAGCACGCCCGAATCGACGTTGGGTTTAAGACCCCATAGGCTTCTTCGTGGAGTGAACGGCTGCTGGGGACGTCGCCGTAAACTTCACTGCTGCTGACGAACAGCATCCCTCGAGGGTCCGCGCTTGAGCGCAAGCACGCTAACAATGCCGCGGTACCGAGAGCATTGGGCAGAAGCGTACCAACCGGATCGACACTGTAGAAGCGGGGACTCGCTTGACTCGCCGCGTGCAGAACGTAGTTGCAGTCGGCGACCTCGAGTCTCGCGATCGCGTTCAAGTCTGATGTCTGGAATGCGAGGTTCGGATCGTCTGTGACATCACCCAAACGCGCACGTGCCTGTGGCACATCGCGGACCACAGCAATGACATTTAGTGGGCGATCGACCTTTCCGGACGGATACAGGGCAAGAAGCGTGCGGACCAGGTAGCCACCGAGGAAGCCTGCGGCGCCGGTCACGACGACTCGGCAACCGTCGAGTTTGTTCCAGGGAAGGTCACTTCCCAGGATAGTAGAAACATCCTGCCGCTGGGTGATCTGAATCCGATTCGTTGCCACGGGTGGTATCTCGCGAACTCCGCGTCCGCCGCGAGTTAGTGAGCGATCAGCCTAGCTGATCGCACTTTGATGTTGATCGCTTTAGTATCGAACGTAGGCACTCGAACACTCGCCACAGAACCCAGCGGCAGTGCTTTCTTCGACAATAGCCTTATCGATCGCGTGATTCGCTTCATACCAGATATTTACCGTGTGCATGAAGTGTCAATCACTGAATGAGAAGCTAACGCACGAGAGCGGATCGTAAAATCCACGCTGTCATCGAGCCACGATCCTTTCCGCGTTGGCAATCGCCCAAACACCGACTGCCCAGCCGAATCGCAAACTCGTCGATGGAACTCGCCTGAAAGAAGGACACGAAAGCTGCCTGAGGGCAGCAGTTCCCAGGCTCTTCGCACATTCCGCGATGAAATATCAAGGGAACGCGCGACCCGCGCTCATCGATTGTTATGTCGCTTGCGTCCTTAATCGCTGCCACTCAGCCAGTGCAGGCATATCGAGGGTCGGGAACGATTGCCAATCCGGAAAATACAGAGCACTGTTGGCAAGAATCTCCAGGTGCTGGGCATCCTCGCTGGCCGTCGGGCGGAAGGTATTCCAGTACGCGTTTGCTGTCGCGTCATCGTCGGGACAGATTGCGTCCCGGGACGTGGTGTACGAGTGAGGCGTGACCGCTGAAGCGGCGGTCACCGTGAGTCTTGATAGAGTT
>NZ_BLJO01000001.1:1544832-1607259 GCF_009932555.1 Steroidobacter agaridevorans | reverse complement strand
AAGGCCTGCGCTTCGCCATCCGTGAAGGCGGCAAGACGGTCGGCGCCGGCGTCGTCGCCAAGATCATCAAGTAATCGATTCAACACGCGGCGGCGGGCCATACCCCGCCCGCCGCTGCGAGAAATCACATGGCTACGAATCAAAACATCCGCATCCGCCTGAAAGCGTTCGATCACCGGCTGATCGACAACTCGGCGCGTGAAATCGTCGAGACCGCCAAGCGCACCGGCGCCACGGTCAAGGGTCCGGTGCCGCTGCCGACCAAGATGGAGCGCTTCACGCTGCTGGTCTCCCCGCACGGCGACAAGGACGCCCGCGACCAGTACGAGATCCGCACCCACAAGCGCCTGATGGACATCCTGAACCCGACGGACAAGACCGTCGACGCGCTGATGAAGCTGGAATTGCCGGCTGGCGTGGACGTGCAGATCAAGCTGAACTAATGGTTTTGGGTCACGGGCTTAGCGCCCGTGACCGAGTATTTCTGTGGCGCGCTTGCAAAGTCAGTCCACCTGACTATAATTCGCGCCTCTTTTGCGCCGAGGTCTGGCCCTGACGGGGTACCGCTCGAGATGCATGACCAGCCCAGCTGGTCGTTCCTCTCGAATTCCTGTCGCCGATTTCACTGCATAGAAAGTTTTACCGCTTGCGGCCAATCGTAGTCGCGGGCGTTGGATCAGCGCGGTGTCGCACCGTACCGGTCATGAGCCGGGACGGGCGGTGTCGCCGTAATTAACGAGGAATCACGATGAGCGCTGCCAAGACCCCAGGTCTGGTCGGTCGTAAGGCGGGTATGACGCGCGTCTTCACTGAAGCGGGCGAGACCGTGCCGGTGACCGTCATCGAAGCCGTGCCGAACCGCGTTACGCAGGTTCGTACGCTCGAGGCCGATGGCTATCGCGCTGTGCAGGTCGCCGTCGGCGATCGCAAGGCGTCCCATACCAACAAGCCCCTCACGGGCCATTACGCCAAAGTCAAAGTCGCTCCCGGCAAGCAGCTGGTCGAGTTCCGTTTGAACGGCGAAGACATGAAGGATGTCGCCGCGGGCTTCGAGCTCAAGGTCGACGCGTTCGAAGTGGGCCAGGTCGTCGATGTGACCGGCACCACGATCGGTAAGGGCTTCGCCGGCACCATGAAGCGCCACAACTTCGGCGGTCTGCCGGCTACGCACGGTGTCTCCGTGTCGCACCGCTCGCCGGGTTCTATCGGTCAGCGCCAGACCCCGGGCCGCGTGTTCAAGGGCAAGCGCATGTCCGGCCACATGGGCCAGGTCCGTCGCACCATCGAAAATCTCAGCGTCGTGCGCATCGATGCCGAGCGCAATTTGATCCTGATCCGCGGCGCCGTTCCGGGCGCTCCGGGTAGCCAGGTGATCGTGCGCCCGTCGGTGAAGGCTGCTGCGCAACTGCGCCGCAAGCGCGTTGCCCCGGCGAAGAAGTAAGAGTAGTCGCCCATGAACCTCAAACTCATCAGCAAAGGCGCGCAGGCTCAGGACGTCCAGGTCTCCGACGCGACGTTCGCCCGCGAGTACAACGAATCCCTGGTGCACCAGATCATCGTCGCCTACATGGCGGCGGGTCGTGCGGGCACCAAAGCGCAGAAGACCAAGGCCGAAGTGCGTGGCGGCGGCATCAAGCCGTGGCGTCAGAAGGGCACCGGTCAGGCGCGTGCCGGCTCCATCCGCAGCCCGATCTGGGTCGGCGGTGGCCGTGCGTTCGCTGCCAAGCCGCGTGACTTCTCGCAGAAAGTGAACCGCAAGATGTATCGCGCGGCGCTGCAGGCCATGTTGTCGCAGCTGGCCCGCACCGATCGCCTGCAGGTGGTCAACGGCATCGAGCTCGAAGCCCCGAAGACCAAGCTGCTGGTGCAGAAACTGAAAGATCTGAACCAGGGCGACAACGTGCTGGTGCTGGTCGAGGCCTTCGACGAGAAGTTGGAGCTGGCCTCGCGCAACCTGCCGTATGTCGACGTGTTGCCGGTGAGCGCGCTCGATCCGCTGAGCCTCGCTCGTCATGACCAAGTGCTCGCGACGGTCGGTGCCGTTCGCCTGCTCGAAGAGAGGCTCGCATGAGTCAGGAAAAGCTGATGAACGTGCTGCTCGGACCGCATGTGTCCGAGAAGAGCGCGCGTATCGCCGAGACGGCGAACCAATTCGTGTTCCGCGTGCGTCGCGATGCCACCAGCGGTGACATCAAAGCCGCGGTCGAACTGATGTTCGAAGTCAAAGTGGCGGACGTGAACGTGGTGAACGTCGGCGGCAAGCAGAAGCGCTTCGGCCAGCGGGTTGGCCGCCGGCAGGACTACAAGAAGGCTTATGTGCGCCTGGCCCCGGGTCAGAGCATCGACCTGACCGGTACCGAGGCCTAACGGCCCACCGGCAGCATCAGGAAATCAGTCATGGCATTGATCAAGTCCAAACCGACCTCGCCGGGCCGTCGCTTCCAGGTCAAGATCTCGCGCGATCACCTCCACAAGGGTGGCCCCGAGACTTCGCTGGTTCAGCACAAGAACTCGACCGGCGCGCGCAACCACTTCGGCCGTCAGACGGTCCGCCACCAGGGCGGCGGTCACAAGCAGAAGTACCGCGTCATCGACTTCCTGCGCGACAAAGACGGCATTGCCGGCAAAGTCGAGCGTCTCGAATACGATCCGAACCGCACCGCGCATCTCGCGCTCGTGCTGTACAAGGATGGCGAGCGCCGTTACATCATCGCGCCGAAGGACGTTGCTCCTGGCGACGCCGTGATGTCGGGCGCCGAAGCCCCGATCAAGGCTGGCAACGCGATGCAGCTGCGCCACATTCCGATCGGCACCACGATCCATTGCATCGAGCTGAAGCCTGGCAAGGGCGCGCAGCTCGCACGCAGCGCCGGCGGCTCGGCCCAGCTGGCCGCTCGCGAAGGCATGTACGCGACGATCCGCCTGCGCTCCACCGAGATGCGCAAGGTGCACGTCGACTGCCGCGCGACCGTTGGCGAGGTTTCTAACGGCGAACACAACCTGCGCAAGTACGGCAAGGCCGGCGCCATCCGTTGGCGCGGCGTCCGTCCGACGGTGCGCGGTGTGGTCATGAACCCGGTCGATCACCCGCACGGTGGTGGTGAAGGTAAGTCCGGCCAGGGTAATCCGCATCCGGTGAGCCCATGGGGTTGGAACACCAAGGGCAAGAAGACGCGTCGTAACAAGCGCACGGCGGGCATGATCATCCGCCGCCGTAATTGAGCTTAAGAGGATAGCAACGTGCCTCGTTCCGTAAAGAAAGGTCCGTTCGTCGACCTGCACCTCGCCAAGAAGGTGCGCGTCGCCGCCGAGAAGAACGATCGTCGCCCGATCAAGACCTGGTCGCGCCGTTCGATGATCCTGCCGGATTTCGTCGGCCTGACGCTCGCCGTGCATAACGGTCGCCAGCACATCCCCGTGCTCGTGTCCGAGAACATGGTCGGCCACAAGCTGGGTGAGTTCGCGCCGACGCGTACCTTCAAAGGTCACTCGGGCGACAAGAAGAGCTCGGCGGAGTAATCGCAATGCAAGTTGCTGCCAAACTGAAGTACGCGCGCATCTCTCCGCAGAAGTGCCGCCTGATCGCGGACATGGTCCGCGGCAAGCCTGTCGGCCTCGCGTTGAACACGCTGAAGTACACGCCGAAGAAGGGCGCGCGTCTGGTGCTGAAGGTGCTCGAGTCGGCCGTTGCGAACGCCGAGAACAATCTGAGCGCGGACGTGGATGAATTGAAAGTGCAGACCGTCACCGTCGACACCGCACCGGTGCTGAAGCGTTTCCACGCGCGTGCCAAGGGCCGCGGCAATCGGATCTGGAAGCGCAACAGTCACATCATCGTGACGGTCGGCGACGGTAAGAGCGAGTAAGAGCCATGGGTCAAAAAGTCAATCCGGTCGGCATCCGCCTCGGTATCACCCGTGAGTGGACCTCGAAGTGGTATGCCTCGAGCAAGAACTTCCCGGCGCACGTGTACACCGATTTCCAGGTGCGCGAGCTGCTGAAGAAGAAGCTGTCCGAAGCTTCGGTGAGCCGCATTCAGATCGAACGCGCCGCGCGCAAAGTGAACATCACCATTCACACCGCGCGTCCCGGCATCGTGATCGGTAAGAAGGGCGAGGACATCGAGAAGCTGCGCGGTCAGGTCTCGAAGATGATGAAGATGCCGACGGCCGACGTGCGCATCAACATCGCCGAGATCCGCAAGCCCGAACTCGACGCCATGCTGGTTGCCGAAGGCATTGCCCAGCAGCTGGAGCGTCGCGTGATGTTCCGTCGCGCCATGAAGCGCGCCGTGACCAACACCATGCGCATCGGCGCGCTCGGCATCAAGGTGCGCGTCGCGGGCCGCTTGAACGGCGCCGAAATCGCTCGCACCGAGCAGTATCGCGAAGGCCGCATTCCGCTGCACACGCTGCGCGCGGACATCGATTACGGCCTGGCTGAAGCCCGCACCAACTACGGCGTCATCGGCGTCAAGGTGTGGATCTTCAAGGGCGAAGTGTTCAACACCCAGGAACAGCCGGCTGAAGCGGCTGAAGGCCAGCAGGCTGCCGCTGAAGCGACTGCCTGAGGTAATCCATCATGATGCAACCCAAACGCACCAAGTACCGCAAGGCGTTCAAGGGCCGCAACGCCGGCCTCGCGCAGAGCGGTAACTACGTCGCCTTCGGCGACTACGGTCTGAAGGCCACCAGCCGTGCGCGCATGACTGCGCGTGAACTGGAAGCCGCGCGTCGCGCCATGACCCGCTACGTGAAGCGTGGCGGTCAGGTGTGGATCCGCGTGTTCCCGGACCTGCCGATCACCAAGAAGCCGCTCGAAGTCCGAATGGGCTCCGGTAAAGGCAACGTCGAGTACTACGTCGCCAAGATCAAGCCCGGCAAGGTGCTGTTCGAGATGGAAGGCGTGTCCGAGACCATCGCGCGCGAAGCGTTCCGTCTGGCGGCTTCCAAGCTGTCGGTGGACACGCAGTTCGTCACGCGCCAAGTGCGTTAAGCGTGATCCGCTAATTCGAGTAACGAGACCCATGAGCACCGCCAAAGAATTGCGCGCCAAGTCGCCTGCCGATCTGCAGAAAGAGCTGCTGGATCTGCGTCGCGAACAGTTCAATCTCCGCATGAACCGCGCCACCGGCCAGACCGCGAAGCCGCACGATTTCACACGCGTGCGCCGTGATATCGCGCGCTTGAAGACCGTGGCTGCCGAGCAGCGCCGCGCGAAAGGTAGTAAGTAATCATGAGCACCGAGAAGACCAAGGCTGCGCGTCAGCTGACGGGTAAGGTCGTCAGCAACAAGATGCAGAAGACCATCACGGTCGCTGTCGAGCGCTACGTGCCGCACCCGCAGTACGGCAAGTATCAGCGCCGCACGACTCAGTTCCTCGCTCATGACGAGAACAACGAAAGCCGTGAAGGCGACACCGTGGCCATCGAAGAGTGCCGCCCGCTGTCGCGTCACAAGTCCTGGCGTCTGGTGAAGATCGTCCAGCGCGCCGTGCAGGTTGAAGCCGTGGAGGCCGCGCCATGATCCAGATGCGCACGTTGTTGAATGCCGCCGATAACAGCGGCGCCCGCAGCCTGATGTGCATCAAGGTGCTCGGTGGCTCGAAGCGTCGCTACGCGACGGTCGGCGATGTCATCAAGGTCAGCATCCGTGATGCCATCCCGCGCGGCAAAGTGAAGAAGGGCGAGGTCTATGACGCCGTGGTCGTGCGCACCAAGTTCGGTGTGCGCCGTGCCGACGGCTCGCTGATCCGCTTCGACGGCAACGCCGCGGTGTTGCTGACCAACAAGCTGGAGCCGGTGGGCACCCGTATCTTCGGACCCGTGACTCGCGAGCTGCGCACCGCGCAGTTCATGAAGATCATTTCGCTGGCTCCCGAAGTTCTTTGAGAGTTGGGTCATGAACAAGATTCGTAAGGGTGACGAAGTCGTCGTGACCACCGGCCGCGATAAGGGCCGCCGTGGCACGGTGACCAAGGTTCTCGAGGGCCGCGTGGTCGTCGAGGGCATCAACATGGTCAAGCGGCACACCAAGCCGAACCCCCAGCGCAACGTGCAGGGCGGCATCGTCGAGAAAGAAAGCTCGATCGATCTGTCGAACGTCGCGTTGTGGAATCCGGTGACGAAGAAGGGCGACCGCGTGGGCATCCGCACGCTCGCCGACGGCAAGAAAGTGCGCTTCTTCAAGTCCAACAAGGAAACCGTCGACGCGTAAGCGTCGGAGCGGGTCCACAGGTAAACGAAGATGGCTAAGGCAAGACTCGAACAGTATTACCGCGACACGATCGTGTCCCAGCTCAAAGAGACGCTGGGCCTCGCGAACGTCATGGAAGTGCCGAAGATCACCAAGATCACGGTCAACATGGGCGTCGGCGAAGCGGTCGCGGACAAGAAGATCATGGACAACGCGGTCGGCGATCTCACCAAGATCACCGGTCAGAAGCCGCTGGTCACGCGCGCGCGCAAGTCGGTTGCGACCTTCAAGGTCCGCGACGGTCTGGCGATCGGCGCCAAGGTGACGCTGCGCGGCGCGCGCATGTATGAGTTCCTCGATCGTCTGGTGAGCATCGCGATGCCTCGTATCCGCGACTTCCGCGGCGTGAGTGCTCGCTCCTTCGACGGCCAGGGCAATTACAACTTTGGCGTCAAGGAACAGATCATCTTCCCGGAAATCGCATACGACCAGATCGACGCGATCCGCGGCATGGACATCACGATCACCACGACCGCCAAGGACGACAAGTCCGGCCGCGCGTTGTTGGAAGCGTTCAATTTTCCGTTCCGCAAGTAACGGCGGGAGCTAGGTTTATGGCCAAGACATCGATGGTCAATCGCGAAGACAAGCGTGCGAAGCTCGTGAAGCGCTACGCCGCCAAGCGCGCGAAGCTGAAAGAGATCATTCGCAAGCCGACTTCCACGCCGGCGGAACGCGAAGCTGCTGTCGCTCAGTTGCAGGCTCTGCCGCGCGACTCGAGCAAGAGCCGCCTGCGTAATCGCTGCGCAATCACCGGCCGTCCGCGCGGTTTCTACCGCAAGTTCGGATTGGGCCGCACCAAGCTGCGCGAAGCGACCATGCGCGGCGAAATTCCGGGCCTCGGCAAGGCCAGCTGGTAACAGCTGGTACCTCTGGAGCACGCATAAATGAGCATGACGGATCCGATCGCCGACTTCCTGACCCGTATTCGTAACGGGCAGTCTTCCGGCAAAACCGAAATCAACGCGCCGACTTCCAAGGTGAAGATCGCGATTGCCAAGGTGCTGAAGGACGAAGGCTATATCGAAGATTTCTCCGCGACTGACGTCGAGGGCAAGCCGACGCTGGCGGTACAGCTGAAGTACTTCCAGGGCCGCCCGGTCATCGACCGCCTGGAGCGCATCAGCCGTCCCGGCCTGCGCGTCTACAAGGGGAAGGACGAGCTGCCTTCCATCCTGGGCGGACTGGGTATTGCCATCGTTTCCACGTCTAAGGGCGTGATGACCGATCGCCAGGCGCGCGCTGCGGGCCACGGCGGCGAAGTCATCTGCGTCGTTTCCTAATAGGGACGCACAGCAATGTCTCGAGTAGCAAAACAGCCGGTCCCACTGCCGCAGGGCGTGACCGCCACCATCAGCGCCGACAGCATCAGCGTCAAAGGCGCCAAGGGCACGCTGAGCCTCGCGCTCAACGCGCGGCTCGTGAAAGTGGTGCAGGACGCCGCTGCGCTGAAGGTGGAGAAGGCCAACGACGGTCGCGAAGCCGACATGGTCGCCGGTTCCACGCGCGCGCACCTCGCCAACATCGTGCAGGGTGTGAGCAAGGGCTACGAGCGAAAGCTCGAGCTCGTCGGCGTCGGTTACCGCGCCGCTGCGCAGGGCAAGAACCTGAACCTCACGCTGGGTTTTTCGCACCCGGTCGTCTACACGGCGCCCGAGGGCATCACCATCGAGACGCCGAGCCAGACCGAGATTCTGGTCAAGGGCTTCGACGTGCAGAAGCTCGGCCAGGTCTGCGCCGACATCCGCGCGTTCCGCCCGCCCGAGCCGTACAAGGGCAAGGGCGTGCGCTATGCCGGCGAGAAGATCGAACTGAAGGAAGCCAAGAAGAAGTGATATCGGCCCAGGCGTCGTGCCAGAGGGTACCGGTCATTTCGGGAAATTAGTTATGAACAAAAATGCTCAACGACTGCGCCGTGCGATCCGCTCGCGCGCCAAGATCCGCGAACTGAAAGTTCTGCGGCTGTCGGTGCATCGTACGTCACAGCACATCTACGCCCAGATCTTCGACACCGAGTCGAAGGTGCTGGCGGTTGCGTCGACCCTGCAGAAGGACGTGGCCGCGGGTTTGAAGGGCACCGGCAATGCGACCGCCGCTGCCGCGGTCGGCAAGGCAATTGCCGAGCGCGCCAAGGCGAAGGGCATCACCAAGGTGGCCTTCGATCGTTCCGGCTTCAAGTTCCACGGTCGTATCAAGGCGCTGGCCGATGCCGCGCGTGAGAACGGTCTGGAATTCTAAGAGAGACACCACATGGCCAGAGTTGAAAAGAACCAGGCGGGCGACGAGTACATCGAGAAGCTCGTTGCGGTGAACCGCGTCGCCAAAGTCGTGAAGGGCGGCCGCCAGTTCGGCTTCACCGCGCTCACCGTGGTGGGCGACGGTCGCGGCAAGGTCGGCTTCGGTTACGGCAAGGCGCGTGAAGTGCCGGTCGCGATCCAGAAGGCGATGCAGGCGGCTCGCAAGAACCTGTCGACGGTGTCGCTGAAGAACGCGACGCTGCACTACGCAGTGTCGGGCCGTCATGGCGCGACTCGCGTGCACATGCAGCCGGCCGCCGACGGTACGGGCTTGATCGCGGGCGGCGGTATGCGCGCCGTGTTCGAGTGTGCCGGTGTGCGCAACGTGCTCGCCAAGAGCTACGGCTCGCGTAACCCGATCAACATCGTGCGCGCCACGATGAATGCGTTGAACAGCGCGCAGTCGCCCGATGACATCGCGGCGAAGCGTGGCAAGAGCGTCGAGGAAATCCTCGGCCAGTAAGCCGAGAGATTCTCTGCGCGGACCAATTTAGGAAGTCGTCATGGCAAGCAACAAGGGCTACAAAGTCACGCTCGTAAAGAGTGTCTTCGGCCAGCTCAAGGCTCATCGCGCCACCGTGCGCGGCCTGGGTCTGCGTCGTATTCGTGACACCGTGACCGTGGCGGATACGCCGGAAATTCGCGGCATGCTGAGCGCCTCGCGTCACCTGCTGAAAGTTGAAGAGTTGAAGGGCTCTAATTAAATGAGTACCGAAAGCATGCGCCTCAATGAGATCTCGCCCGCTCCGGGCAGCAAAAAGACGCGTCTGCGCGTCGGTCGCGGCGCTTCCGCCGGCCAGGGCAAGACCTGCGGCCGCGGCGTGAAGGGTCAGCGCGCGCGTAAGGGCGGCTACCACAAGGTCGGCTTCGAAGGCGGCCAGATGCCCATCCAGCGCCGGCTGCCGAAGTTCGGCTTCCGCTCCAAGATCGCCCCGCTGGTTGCCGAAGTGCGCCTGTCGGAGCTTGCAAAGGTCAAAGGCGACGTCATTGACTTGGACGTCCTGCGTGCCAACAACCTGGTGCCGGCGTTTTCCGAGCGCGCGCGCATCGTGTTGTCGGGTGGCATCAGCCGCGCGGTGACCGTCAAAGGCGTGCACCTGACGAAGGGCGCCAAGGCTGCCATCGAGGCGGCCGGCGGCAAGATCGAAGCGGTCGAGGCTGCCAAGTAAGCAGCCTCTGACGGTTCGACAGTAACGATTCACTGAACGACAAGGACTCCGTGGCCACCAAACCCGCCACCGCTGCGTCTCTGTCCGCCTTCGGCGAGATGACCCGCTTCGCAGAGCTGCGACAGCGGTTGTTCTTCTTGCTGGGCGCGTTGATCGTGTATCGCATCGGCACGTTTATTCCGGCACCGGGCATCGACCCGGTGGCGCTCGCGCGCTTCTTCCAGGAGCAGCAGGGCACCATCCTGGACATCTTCAACATGTTCTCCGGCGGCGCGCTGGAGCGGTTGTCGATCTTCGCGCTGGGCGTCATGCCGTACATTTCCGCGTCCATCATCATTCAGATGATGGCGGTGGTCGTGCCGTCGCTGGCCGCGATCAAGAAGGAAGGCGAGTCGGGCCGTCGCAAGCTGACTCAGTACACCCGCTACGGCACGGTCGCGCTGGCGGCAGTGCAGGGCGCCTCGGCGGCCATCGCGTTCCAGAACCAGGGCGTGGTCGTGGCTCCGGGCCCGCAGTTCGTGTTCGTCGCGACCATGACGTTGATCGCCGGCACGATGTTCCTGATGTGGCTGGGTGAGCAGATCACCGAGCGCGGCCTGGGCAACGGCATTTCGATGATCATTCTGGCCGGCATCGTGGCGGGTCTGCCCGCGGCGATCGGCGGAACCTTGGAACTGGTGCGCACCGGTGAAATCAATCCGGCCGTGGCGCTGGTGCTGTTCATCATGGTGATCGGCGTGACGGCGTTCGTGGTGTTCGTGGAGCGCGGCCAGCGTCGCATCCAGGTGAACTACGCGAAGCGTCAGCAGGGCCGTAAGCTGTACGCCGGCCAGAGCACGCACCTGCCGTTCAAGTTGAACATGTCGGGCGTGATTCCGCCGATCTTCGCGTCCAGCTTGCTGCTGTTCCCGGCGACGATCGCCAGCTGGGGCGGCACGTCGGGCAATTTCTCGTGGCTGCAGAACGTGTCCACGGCGCTGACCCCGGGTCAGCCGGCGCACATGATCCTGTACGGCGGTCTGATCATTTTCTTCTGCTTCTTCTACACCGCGCTGGTGTTCAACTCGCGCGAGACGGCGGAGAACCTGAAGAAGTCGGGCGCCTTCATTCCGGGCATCCGCCCGGGTCAGCAGACCGGCGAGTACATCGACAAGGTGCTGACGCGGCTGACGGTGTGGGGCGCGCTGTACGTGACCATCGTCTGCTTGCTGCCGGAGTTCCTGATCTCGCGCTTCAGCGTGCCGTTCTACTTCGGTGGCACCTCGCTGCTGATCATGGTCGTGGTGATCATGGACTTCCAGGCGCAGGTCGCGGCACACCTGATGTCGCACCAGTACGAAGGCCTGATGAAGAAGGCCAACCTGCGCGGCTATGGCCGCCCGGGCCAGCAGAATTAAGTCGGTATTTGATGGCGGACGGCCAGGCGGTCCGCAGGAGTGAGTCATGAAGGTCCGTGCATCAGTCAAGAAGATCTGCAAGAACTGCAAGGTCGTGCGCCGCCGCCGCGTGGTGTACGTAATCTGCTCCGACGCGCGTCATAAGCAGCGCCAGGGCTGATAAGCCTCGGCTGGCAGTCTTTAAAGCATTGAGTTACAGGGTTTTTTAGTTTACAGTTCCGCGCTTTTCGTCGCGGGGAGTAGTCCGCAGATGGCTCGCATTGCCGGCGTCAACATTCCGATGAACAAGCATGTGTGGGTTGGCCTCACACATATCTACGGTATCGGCCGCACCCAGGCTCAGAAGGCCTGTGACACTGCGGGCGTCAAGCAGAACACGCTGGTGAAGAACCTCACCGACGCGGAAGTGGCTGCGCTGCGTTCGGCGATCAGCAAGCTCACCGTCGAAGGCGATCTGCGCCGTGAAGTGTCCATGAACATCAAGCGTCTGATGGACCTCGGTTGCTACCGCGGCATCCGTCACCGTCGCGGCCTGCCGCTGCGCGGCCAGCGTACGCGCACCAACGCCCGCACCCGCAAGGGTCCGCGTAAGGCAGCGGTGAAGATGAACGTCGCGGCCGGCAAGTAACGGCTGAACCAGAGGATTTATGGCTGAGCAGAAGCAACAGGGCGGCTCCAAAGGGGGCGCTCGCAAGAAGGTCAAGAAGCATGTGACCGATGCGATTGCCCACGTGCACGCGTCGTTCAACAACACCATCGTCACGATCACCGATCGCCAGGGCAACACCCTGTCGTGGGCGACGAGCGGTGGTTGCGGTTTCCGCGGCTCTCGTAAGAGCACGCCGTTCGCCGCGCAGGTCGCCGCCGAGAAGGCTGGCACCGCCGCGCAGGAACACGGCGTGAAGATGGTGGAAGTGCGCGTCAAGGGCCCCGGCCCGGGCCGCGAATCCGCCGTCCGTGCGCTCAATGCCTGCGGCCTGAAGATCACCAACATTTCAGACGTCACGCCGATCCCGCACAACGGCTGCCGTCCGCCCAAAAAGCGCCGCGTCTAACGCGTCGCTAAGGAAGTCGCATGGCTCGTTATCTTGGTCCGAAGTGCAAGCTGTCCCGCCGCGAAGGCACGGACTTGTTCTTGAAGAGCGGCGTCAAGTCGCTGGAATCGAAGTGCAAGCTGGAAGTGCCGCCGGGCGGCATCAAGGGTGAGCGTCGGGGTCGTCTGTCCGACTACGGCCTGCAGCTGCGCGAGAAGCAGAAGCTGCGCCGCATGTACGGCGTCCTTGAAAAGCAGTTCCGCAACTACTACATCAAGGCGACGGGCCGTCCGGGCGCCACGGGTTCGACCCTGCTGCAGTTCCTGGAAGGCCGCCTCGACAACGTGGTGTACCGCATGGGTTTCGCCGCCACGCGCAGCGAAGCTCGCCAGCTGGTCAGCCACAAGTCGATCTCGGTGAATGGCGAAGTGGTCAACATCCCTTCGTACCAGGTCAGCGCCGGCGACGTGATTGCCGTGCGCGAGAAGGCGCAGAAGCAGCTGCGCATCCAGACGGCGTTGCAGATCAAGTCCCAGGTCGGTTTCCCGGCGTGGGTTGAGGTCGACGAGAAGAAATTTACCGGCACGTTCAAGCAGCTGCCCGACCGCGAAGAGATTCTGCCCGAGATCAACGAGAACCTCGTGGTCGAGTTGTATTCGAAGTAATGACGTGTTTGACGGCGGATTTGAAATCCGCCGTCAACGCCTTGATCTATAGGGGACAGTTTTCGATCTGTCCCCAACACTTACCTAAACAGGTGAATGGTCCATGCAGGCATCCGTTGGCGAATTCCTGAAGCCTCGCGTCGTCAAAGTGACTCCCACGACCGCCAAACAGGCGAAGGTCGTGATCGAGCCGTTTGAGCGCGGCTTCGGACACACGCTGGGCAACGCCCTGCGCCGCGTGCTGTTGTCTTCCATGCCGGGCTGCGCGATCACCGAAGCGGAGATCGACGGTGTGCTGCATGAGTACACCAGCATCGAAGGCGTGCAGGAAGACGTTGTCGACATTTTGTTGAATCTGAAGCAGGTTGCGATCCGCCTCAATGCGCGCGAAGAGACCGAGCTGCGTCTCCACAAGAAGGGCCCGGGCCCCGTGACCGCGGGCGACATCCAGCTCGACCACGACGTGGAAGTGCTGAACACCGATCTGGTGATCGCGAATCTAACCAAGGCCGGTGAACTGAATATGACGCTCAAGGTGGAGCGCGGCCGCGGCTACCGTCCGGCCATCCAGCGCGCCACGTTCGAAGAGTCCAGCGGCCCCATCGGCCGTCTGCAGCTCGATGCGTCCTTCAGCCCGATCCGCCGCGTGACCTACACGGTCGAAAGCGCGCGCGTCGAGCAGCGCACGAACCTGGACAAGCTGATCCTGGACATCGAGACCAACGGCACGATCGACGCGGAAGAGGCGATTCGCCGCGCCGGCTCGATCCTGAAGGACCAGCTGTCGGTGTTCGTCGATCTGCAGGGCCAGGACGAGGGCGCTTCGAAGGCTGCCGAGCAGCAGTTCGATCCGATCCTGTTGCGCCCGGTGGACGAGCTCGAGCTCACGGTTCGCAGCGCGAACTGCTTGAAGGCCGAGAACATCCATTACATCGGCGACCTGGTGCAGCGGACCGAAGTGGAGCTGCTCCGTACGCCGAACCTCGGCAAGAAGTCGCTCACCGAGATCAAGGAAGTCCTGGAGAGCCATGGCCTGTCGCTCGGCATGCGCCTGGACAACTGGCCGCCGGTCAGCTTGAAGCGCGACGACGATCGCGACGTTATTTAAATGCTAGCTAGGGGCCCGCGCAGCGGGCCCCGAGTTTTGTAAGGACTGAAGAACAATGCGTCACCAACTTTCTGGCCGTCAGCTCAGCCGCAATGCTCCGCATCGCCAGGCGATGCTGCGTAACATGGCAGCCTCGCTGCTCCGTCACGAGACCATCCGCACCACCGTGCCGAAGGCCAAGGAATTGCGTCGTGTAGTCGAGCCGTTGATCACGCTCGGCAAGGCCGACAGCGATGCCAACCGCCGCCGTGCCTTCTCCCTGCTGCGCGATGCCGAAGTGGTCGTGAAGCTGTTCGAGACGATCGGCCCTCGCTTCCAGGCGCGTCCGGGTGGCTACACCCGCATCCTGCGCATGAACCCGCGTCCGGGCGACGCCGCTGAGATGGCGCTCATGCAGCTGCTGGATCAGCCTGAGCTCGCCGACGCTGAAGCCGCGCCGTCCACCGAAGGCGAAGAGGCCGCTGCGCCGAAGAAGAAGGCTGCTTCGAAGAAGAAAGCCGCTTCCAAGCGCGTCAGCAAGAAGGCTGTGAAGTCCGACGCGGAGAAGGCCGAGAAGAAGGCCAAGGCCGAGAGCAAGGCCGCCGCCAAGGCCAAGAAGGTCGAAGCCGCTGCTGCGAAGAAGAGCGCCAAGAAGACCGCCACGCCGAAGAAGAAGGCTGGCGCCAAGAAGAAGGCTGCTGCGAAGAAGTAACTTCGCGCTGGCTCGTCGATACCGAAGGCCCTCTCGAGCGATCGAGAGGGCCTTTTTCATTGCGCCTGCCGGCCTCCATTCCAGGCCGGCAGTAGTACCCGCTCTGTCTCCATTCCGGGCCGGCGAGGGACCTGTTTTTATTTTGCTGTGTCGGGCGGAGCCAAGCCTTTCGTGTACAGCACTTTCCCTTCCGGCGTCACCAGTACCGCGTCGATATCATCCAACCGGTTATATATTTCGATTGCCTTTTCCGGCCCTAAAACAAACGCTGTTTTAGAGAGCCCATCCGTGCGAGTCGCGGTCGGGCCAATGATCGTCGCGCTCCGAACCTTGCTCGCCGAGTGACCCGTCTTCGGGTCGATGATGTGGTGATAGCGCACGCCGTTCTCGTCGAAATAGCGTTCGTAGTCGCCGGACGTCGAGAGCGCCGCGTCTTCGAGCGGAATGCGCGCGATGACTTCATCTTTCCGATCGGGATGCCGGATGCCCACAACCCAGGGCTGACCGAAACGATCGCCAATGATCCGACTGTCGCCGCCCGCGGTGACCAGTGCGCGGTCGATGCCTCGCGCCTGCAGGACGGCGATGCCGCGATCGACCGCGTGGCCTTTGCCAATGCCACCTAGATCGACACGCACGCCAGGCCGGGCGAAATGCACGGTGCTGTTTTTCCTGTCCAGCTCGACGTGCCGATAATTGATGCCCGGCAACGCCGCGGCGATTTGTTTCTCATCCGGATGCACGTGCTTCCGGAAGTCATACATGTAGCCGACGCTCGCATAAGTGATATCGAACGCGCCGTCGGTGAGGCGTGAATAGTCGAGCGCGGTCGAGAGCAGATCGAACAGCTCGGCGGAGATCTCGATCGGCTCCTGAGCGGCCCGTGCGTTGACGATGGAGAGTTCACTCGTCGGCTTGTAAGTGCTCATCCCCTCATCGACACGTCGCATCTCCGCGAGCACGGCCGCGATGGCGGCGTTGCCTTGCGCCTTGTCGGTGGCCCACAGCTCCACGACGATGCGCGTCCCCATGATTCCGTCCTCGACGCGCTCCATCCATTCCGCGCGAGCCGGCTGGGCGAGGACGAAGAGCGCCAGGACTGTCGATAACAGGTGTTTCATCCGGGCATAGTAGCGCAAACAAAAAGGGCGGCTGATTACAGCCGCCCTTGCTCCTGCGAGAGCTGTTGCCGTACTTGTTAGAACTTGAACCGAGCCGTCACACCGTAGGTCCGCGGCGCGCCCAAGAAGCCATTGAGCGTGCTCTGCGAAGCGCCGGCGGTCGTCGACGAGCCCTGCAGCGTGGCGTCGAACAGCACCTGGTAGTACTCCTCGTCCGTCACGTTCAGCGACCACAGCTCGACCATCCACTTGTCGTCCGCCGCGCCGAAGCCCAGGCGCAGATTCACCAGCGTCATCGCATCCTGGATCTTGCGCGGATCCAGATTCGAGCCGGTGTTGTACTCGGACGTGTAGCGGGCGCCGACGTTGCCGCGGAACAGCAGGTTGTTGCCGATCGGCTGCTCGTAAGTGGCCGACAAGCTCGCCGACCATTCCGGCGCGAACGACAGCGTGTCGTCCTTACGCTCGGTCCGGAAGAACGCGAGATTGGCCGGGCCGCCGAAGTCTTCGATCTGCGTGTCCGCATACGTCACACCGCCCTGGAAGCTGAGCTGCTCGAGCGGCGTGTACCACACGAAGTCGACGTCCACGCCTTGCGACACCACCTGCGGCAGCGAGGTCACGATGAACTGCAAGCCGGTGAAGGTGTTGAGCTGGAAGTCGGTGTAGTCCTGGTAGAACACGGCGCCGTTCAACAGCAGGCTGTTGTCCGCCCACTGCGTCTTCACGCCCAACTCGTACGAGTCCACGAGCTCACTGTCGAAGCTCGTGTCGGTGTCGACTGAAGGACCCACCAGAGTTCCCACGCCAGGGATGGTGAGCGTCTGGCCCGGATTGAGGAAGAAGATGCCATTACGCTCGCGGTACAGGTTGAAGCCGCCGGCCTTGTAGCCCCGCGCGAACGACAGATACGACATCAGGTCGTCGGTGAAGCGATAGGCGACCTTGGCGGTGCCGCTCCATTCCTCTTCGTCGAGCGACTGCTTGGTGTCGACGTTGCCGAAGATCGGATCGGCGTACGTCACGCTACAGCCGATGCCGAAGATGGTCTGCGCCTGCGCGGCGGCCGTCGGGCCATTCGCACCCAGTGCCGCAGCTACCAATGGAGCGAAGGCGGGGTTGCTGCGCAGGAGTGTGCAGCCCTGACCGCTGTGCTCGTTTCGGTAATGGGAGTCCAGATCCTTCGACTCATCCGTGTAGCGCAGGCCCAGCGTCAGCTCCAGCGCGTCCGTGAAGCGGATGCTGTTGTTGGTGAACAGCGCCCAGTTCTTGGACTCCTGCTCATAAACGTCGCGAGTCGCGGCGTTGGCCGGATAGGCGGTAGCTGGCAGGCCGCGCACCGGGCTCGCGGTCGGGCCGCCGGTGATGCCGACGTAATACTGCTGGAACTGCGTGCCCTGAATCAGCTGATCGCGCGAGTCCAGATCTTCGTTCGCATAGAACAGACCGACCAGCCAGCTGAGCTTCTCGCTCTCGCCGGCAAGGCGGAATTCCTGCGTCAGCTGCTCGAACGAATTGCCGAAGTTGCCATCGGGATTGCGATACAGGATGTCGACCGTGGTGAAGTCGGCGTCCTGGCCGTTGATGGTTTCCCAATCGCGCCACGCGCTGATCGATGTGACCGTGGCGCCGCCGAGCGCCTCGAGATCCCAGTTGATCTCCATCGACGCACCCTTGTCTTCCACTTCCTGCTTGGTCGAGCGGTTCGAGTACGCGACGCGCTCGAACGGATCGGCGGGATTGCTGAAAGAGCCCGGCACCAGGGCATTCAGCACCGCGAGCACGCCGGGGTTGGGCGACAGCACGGCCTGCGGAGCCGCGCAGCAGTGTTCGTCGCGATCGGTGTAGTCGGCCGTCAAGCGGATATCCAGCGCTTCGCTCGGCTGGAACAGCAACTGGCCGCGTGCGGTCTTGAACTTGCGATCGACGTCTTCGTCTTCGGTGCGCGGGCCGGGGCCACGCACGATGTCGAGGAAACCATCACGCTCGCGCGAGGCGATATACAAACGTCCGGCCACTTTATCGGAGAACGGGCCCGTCACCGAGGCGGCGCCTTCCATCGCGCCGTAATCGCCGGCGGTGAGCTCGACGTTGGCGCCGAAGTCGAACGCGGGCCGCTTGGTCACGACGTTGATCACGCCGGCCGAGGTGTTCTTGCCGAACAGCGTGCCTTGCGGACCTTTCAGCACTTCGATGCGCTCCAGCTCGCCGAGGTCGCCAAAGCCCACGCCGTTGCGCGGCCGATAAACGCCGTCGATGACCACACCGACCGACGACTCCAGGCCGGCGTTATCGCCGACGGTGCCGATGCCTCGGATACGAGCGGTCGTGACCGACTCGTTCGACGTCGACGTCACCAGCAGGCCGGGCGTGAGCAGTGTGAGATCTTTGATGTCTTTGACGCCGGTATCCTGCAACAGCTGCTCGGAGATCGCGGTCACCACGATCGGCACGTCCTGCAGGCTTTGTTCACGTTTCTGCGCGGTCACGATGATGGTATCGATCGTGCGCGTATCCTGCTGCTGCTCCGTGGCTTGCTGGCCAAACGCAGGTACTGTTATCAGAGCCAATGCACCCACCACTGCTCGGCGCAGCAGCACACTTCGATCTTTCATGGATCCCCCTTGTTTAGATCCAACTATCTCTAGGTCCAGATTGAGAACTTGTCATGGCGGGGCTGACCAGCCCGCTGCTGATACCCAGCACGCGAAGACTACTGAGTTCGGAGCGCCGTTGAAAGAGACTTTGCATAAAAGCAACGTCCACTAAAGCACCAAAATGATTCAAACATGCCGGTTGCGGGCCGGGATATTCGGAGATAGCGCCATGCAGTCCGGGCTGCCCCCAACCAAGGGGCGAACCGCGGGCGATCTTGTTGCGTTCTGCAGGACTGGGCTGTTGTTCCCCGACAACGAGTCGGGGATGATGTGCGGTGCTGGGCAGGATGTCCGAATGCCGGGAGCGCAGGGATGCGCAGGACCGGCCTCGAAAAAGTGAGTCTGGTAACGAGAGCATGGCGACTGAACAGTTTGATGTCGTGGTCATAGGCAGCGGGCCGGCCGGCGAGGGCGCGGCGCTGACAGCTGCCAAGAGTCATCGCAGTGTCGCCATCGTCGAGCGCTACTTCGAGGTGGGCGGCGGCTGTACGCATTGGGGCACCATCCCCAGCAAGGCCCTGCGCCACGCGGTGAAGATCCTCCACGACCTGCGGCGCAATCCTCTGCTGCGTGAGTTTCACGACGCCTCGAAGCTGACTTATCCGCAGCTGCTGGCCTCGGCGGGCAAGGTGATCGAGGCGCAGGTGGCGAGTCGCCGGCGCTTCTATGAACGCAATCGGGTTCCGGTGTTGTTCGGCGAGGCGAGCTTCGTGGATGCGAACACACTGGAGATCCAGCCCCCGACCGGCAAGCCGACGCGCATCAGCGGCAAGCACATCGTCATAGCCGCGGGCTCGCGGCCTTACCATCCACCGGAAGTGGACTTCAGCCACGAACGCATTCGAGACAGCGATTCCATCCTGCGCTACGACCAGCATCCGTTCTCCGTGACCATCTATGGTGCGGGAGTTATTGGTTGTGAGTACGCCTCGATCTTCATCAACTTAGGCGCGAAGGTCACGTTGGTCAATACTCACGATCGCCTGCTGTCGTTTCTCGACGATGAAATCGCCGAAGCTTTGTCATATCACCTGCGCGAGCAGGGCTGCGTGATCCGTCACAATGAGCAATTCAAGGCACTGGAAGCGCGCGAGCGCGACGTGGTGCTGCATCTGGAGTCGGGCCGCAAGATCAAGTCGGATCTGCTGCTGTGGGCGAACGGCCGCACCGGCAACTCCGACAAGCTCAAGCTCGATCGCGTCGGCCTGAAAGCCAACAGCCGCGGCCAGGTCGAAGTGAATCAGCACTACCAGACGGCGGTGCCTCACATCTACGCAGTGGGCGATATTGTCGGGCCGCCGGCGCTGGCCAGCGCCGCGTACGTGCAGGGCTCGCATGCCGTACAACACATGCTCGATCCGTCGATCGCGCCCCATAGCACGGCGACGATTCCGAGCGGCATCTACACCATCCCGGAGATTTCCTCGATCGGCCGCACCGAGCGCGAGCTGCAGGAAGCGAAGGTGCCGTACGAAGTCGGCCACTGCTCGTTCAAGAACCTGGCGCGAGCGCAGATGACGGATGAGCGCGTCGGCGTGCTGAAGATCATTTTCCACGCCGAGACCATGCAGGTGCTGGGCGTGCACTGCTTCGGCGACAACGCTTCGGAGATCGTGCACATCGGCCAGACGGTGATGGCCGGCTCGAACAACGACATCCGTTACTTCACCCAGACCACGTTCAACTATCCGACCATGGCCGAGGCGTATCGGGTCGCGGCGTATAACGGCATCAACCGGCTGACGTAGTTCACGAGGCTCGACCGGCGGCGATTACATTCTTCATCTCAGTTGGGTATCGTCGCGTTGCGCTAACAACTCCAACCGAGGTGGCTATGAGCTTCGTCAAGGAATTCCGGGAATTCGCCGTCAAGGGCAACGTGGTCGACATGGCCGTCGGTATCATCATCGGCGCCGCGTTCGGCAAGATCGTCAGCTCGCTGGTCAGCGACGTGGTGACCCCGCCGCTGGGCTACATCATCGGCGGCGTGGATTTCACCAAGCTCGCGATTACCATGCCGGCCATTCGTGAAGGCGCGGAGCCGGTGACCCTTCGTTACGGCGTGTTCCTGCAAGCGACGTTCGATTTCATCATCGTCGCCTTCGCCATCTTCCTGATCATCAAGTTGATCAATCGGCTGCGCCGCGCCGAGGAAGCCAAACCCGCCGCCCCGGCAGTGCCGCCTCCGCCGCCTCGCCAGGAAGTGCTGCTCGAGGAGATTCGCGATCTGCTCAAACAGCAGCGCTGATTGGGCGCTGACGCGCGTTGCCGCTGACGCGGTTGCGCGCAGCCTGTCGGCAGAGCTGGGGCGTAGGTGGAGGGTCTCGGGAAACTCGCGAGCGTCTTCACTGTTGGCGGGCTTTGCCTCGATGGCTGCCGCACGATTTGCTCAGCTGACGTTTCACCGGCGGTATCGCTCGCTGCGCGCTAACGCGCTGCGAGCTGCAACGCGCGCCGTCAGCTGTACTGCCAACGTGCAACGGCTTGCTCGAATGGCGGCGGTGGCCGAGTCACCGTGGTTGCGAACTTCCCGAGACCCTCCACCTTTCCCCCAGCTCGAAGATGCGCGACTCGAGGCCTCACGCATCGAGGTCACTTTCGCGCTGTGAGCTGGAACGACGCTACCAAGCTCGCGTGGCGTTCCCTTTCCCTGCCAAACGGTTTTAGTTCGCAGCAGCGAACGCCGGACGCGTCAGATTCTCCGGTTCGGCCGTCGTGGCGGCGACGTTGTCCTCGATGCGGATGCCGCCGAACGGTTTGAACTTCTCGACCTGCTGCCAATTGATCTGCTTGCCGAGCGGGGACGTGCGGGCCTTCTCCAGCAATTGATCGATGAAGTAGAGGCCCGGCTCGATCGTCACGACGAAGCCGGGCTCCAGCGTGCGAGTCAGCCGCAAGTAAGGATGGCCTGGCGGTCGCGCCTTCTGTTTGCCATCCGGCGTAACCGTGAAGCCGGCAACATCGTGCACTTGCAATCCCAGCAGATGTCCGATGCCGTGCGGAAAGAACACGCTGCTCAGTCCACTCGCCAATGCCTCGTCCGGCGCAACGTTGATCACGTCGAACTCACGCAGAATCTTCGCGATGCGCCGATGCGCGCTGAGATGAATGTCAGCGTAGTCGACCCCAGCTCGAACTTCACTGCACAGACCCTGCTGTTCGCGATCCATCGCCTCGATCAACGCGGCGAAATCATCGTTCTCTCGCGAATACGTGCGCGTGATATCCGCCGCGTAACCATGAAACTGTGCGCCGGCATCGATCAGAAATGAACGCGACTGCGCAGGCGCCGTGCGCTCCTGATTTTGATAGTGCAGAACCGCCGAGTTGGCGTTGAGGCCTACGATGTTCGGATACGGCAGCTCGTTCTCTGTCTGGCCAGTCGCACGGATATAAGCCATGTTGATTTCGTACTCGGAGCCGCCGGCGCGAAATGCAGCTTCGGCAGCTTTGTGACCGCGCGCGGCCATGCGAGATGCGCGACGCATGCACTCGAGCTCGTACTCCGTCTTGAACGCGCGCACGTAATGCAGTCGATGCAGCAGCGCTTCGGGATTGCGACCGGTGAAACCCCAGTCGGTAAATTCTTCCCGCCACTCACCGACGAATGCACAGCGAGACACGCCGGCGATGTGTGACTTCGCCTCCGAGGCTTCACGAATGATCTTGATGTCGAACTGATCGGTCCAGAAGTCGTTCGGCAGCTGGGGCGGCTTGTACCAATAGTCCACCGGCTGCAGGAACACGAGCTGCAAGCGCTGTCCGGGCCGATACAGGATCCAGCAGTCGACCGGCTCCGCGAGCGGCGTCCACAGGCGGAAGTGCGGATTGGGCTTGAACGGGTAGGGCTGGTCATCCAGGAATTGCATGTGCAGACCGCCCGCATAGATCGCCAATGCGTCGAAGCCGGTGGCGGCGAGCGCATCGTCGGTGTGGCGTCGCTGGATCTGCAGGTGCGCTGTGTATGAAGCTCGCAGCGAAGCTGTGGATTGGACGTTCATGGTCATTCCGTCACGTTGATCTCGAGCGAGGCCCATTGCGCAGAGCCCGAATGGTAGCTGGCGACGCAGTGCCCTGTCGTGCCGGGGAGCATCCGACCCAGTGAACCGGTCAGCAAGATTTGCCCGGGCTCGAGCCGCCAGCCTTGCTCGACCATCTTGTTCACCAGGAACAGCGCAGCGCGCCACTGGTCGCCGAGCGAGTCGGTGCCTTTGCCGGTGAACATCTCCTGATCGTTGCACACGAGTCGGACGTCGGTCGCATTCGGATCGCGCTGTTGAGGCGATGCGAACTCGCCGACGATGTATTTCGCCGCCGCGACATTGGTGGCGACAATGTCGATGCCATCGAGTGCCTGCGGCTGCGTGTAATCGAGGTTGGGCAGCTCGATCGCGGCGCCGATGCCGTCGATGTGCGCGCGCAGAGACGCTACATCCGATAATGGTTGTTCGATCCGCGTGCCGATGCGCATGGCGATCTCGACTTCGATATGCAGACCGCGTAGTTCATGCAGACGCACCGTGCTTGCGGATGGCAATGAACCTTGCGCGAACAGCACGCCCGCCACTGCATCGTTGGTCTTGAAGCGTGCTTGCGCCGGTGCGGATGTGAGTCCTGCTTTGAACCCCGCTGGACGCGCGCCATTCAATTGCTCGCGCACGCTGCGCGTTTGCACGCGATACGCGGAATCAATTGTCAATGTTTCGTCAATGTTAGGTAACGCGCGCTGCTCGCGCCATGATGTCACTATTTCGTCAACGACACGACGCTCCGGCGAACTGCACGCACTGAGCACGATACAGATCAATGACATCGACGCGACGCTGCGCGCGGCTCTGGTTTTCATGTGAGTTTGTTAGATGTCTTCATGCAGCGACGACGCTGCTGATATGTTGCGTGGCTGTTTCAAACCCAGGTGAAACATCTTAGACTCCGGCCGCCGCATTGGAACGGTGGCGCGAGCCGCTCGATCCGTTGCTGTTCAATCAACCTACATCACATTGGGGTGATCGTTCACATGAACACAAAGATGATCCTCGCCGCTCTGGCGTTGTCGCTGTCGCTCGCTGCTTGCGCCAAGAAGGAAGAGGCTCCGGCCGAAGCCGCTCCTCCGGCCGCTGAGGCTCCTGCTGCTGAAGCTCCGGCTGCCGAGGCACCTGCTGCCGAAGCTCCTGCTGCCGAGGCTCCTCCGGCTGACGCCGCTACTGCGCCGGCCGAGACCACGCCGCCCCCGGCTCAGTAATCGAGCCTGGCTTGCGGGGATGGATTTCCAATCCGTCCCCGACAGTCACCAGCAACGGGCGGTTCTCCGCCCGTTGTTGTTTTGAGGGTCGCCCGGATGCGCCAGCCGTGGGGATCACCGATATCGGCGACTGCGATTTGGCAGTACTGTAATCTAAGGATTGAAACTCTCGATCAGCGGAGGTGGCAAGGGAATCGCCAGCAACCCGTGCCCGTCAGTATTCGCGATGCTTTGAATTCTCCACGCGACCGTCAGTGGATCCAGGCTCAATATCCGGAGTACCTGGAAGACCTGTCGCTCATGAGCATGAACACCGGCGTGTTCCCGGCCACCCGTGAGGTGCAGACCGAGCTCATGGCGCGCTGGTTCGCGGACGACAGTTCCTACCCCCTGATCATTTTGAAGAACGAGCAGCCAGCCGGCTTCGCGCTCGTCAGCCGCCCGCCCCGGAATCGGCGCGACCAAGTCGACTTCCGCATGGCGGAGTTTTTCATCGCCCTGAAATCGCGCCGGCTGGGCATCGGCCGGGACGCCGCGAATCTGATCTTCAACCGCTTCGCGGGCAGTTGGGAGATCACGGAGTTCCTGCACAACAAAGCCGCCGTCGGTTTCTGGCGCGCCATCCTGTTCGAGTACACCGGCGGAAAGTTCCAGGAAAAAGTCGCGCACGGAGAAGTGCGCCAGACATTCACGTCCGCGAATCGTCAGCGCGTGCGCTGACGCCTGTCCTCCGCGGGGCCCGTCCTCGCCGCGCTGCCATCGGCTATCCTATAGAAACTTTCTTCGGTGGAGAGCTTTCGATGGCGATGGATGTAGTGGACTACCAGATCTTCGGCGATGACATGCAGTACGTCGAGATCGAGCTCGATCCGGGCGAAGCCGCGATCGGCGAGGCCGGCGCGATGATGATGATGCAAGACGGGATCGAGATGGACACCGTCTTCGGCGATGGCTCCGCTCAGCAAGGCGGTCTGTTCGGCAAGCTGCTCGGCGCCGGCAAGCGGCTGGTGACAGGCGAGTCGCTGTTTACGACGATATTTCACAACGAGGCGCGAGCCAAACGTCGCGTGGCGTTCGCGGCGCCGTACCCCGGCAAGATCATTGCTGTGAAGCTGTCCGAAGTGGGCGGGACTTTGATCTGCCAGAAAGACAGCTTCCTCTGCGCGGCGCGCGGTGTGTCGCTTGGCATCGCGTTTCAACGTCGACTGGGTGTGGGGCTGTTCGGCGGCGAAGGCTTCATCATGCAGAAGCTCGACGGCGACGGTCTGGTGTTCGTGCACGCCGGCGGCACGCTGATGGCGCGCGATTTACAACCGGGTGAGCGGCTGCGCGTCGATACCGGTTGTATCGTCGCGCTCGAGCCCAGCATCGACTTCGACATTCAGTACGTCGGCAAACTGAAGAGCGCGCTGTTCTCCGGCGAAGGATTGTTTTTCGCGACGCTCACCGGACCGGGCCGCGTTTGGTTGCAGTCGCTGCCCTTGTCGCGTCTCGCCAATCGCATCATCGCCTCCGCGCCCGCAGCTGGCGGCCGCCAGGTCGGCGAAGGATCGGTGCTCGGGTCGCTGGGTGGATTGCTCGACGGCGACAACAGCTAGCCACATGAGTGAAAAGCACGTTGGCTCCTGCCTGTGCGGACAGGTTCGCTTCGAGATCGAGGGCGATTTCGACAGCTTCTTCCTGTGTCATTGCGAGTACTGCCGCAAAGACACGGGAGCGGCGCATGCCGCCAATTTGTTTGCTTCGACCGCAAGACTGCAGTGGCTCTCGGGTCGCGATCAGGTCCGAGAATTCAACTTGCCTTCCACCCGGCACGCCAGGTCTTTTTGCTCGGTCTGCGGGGCGGCGGTGCCGTGCGAACAGGCGGGCGGGGCATTGCTGGTCGTTCCCGCTGGAAGTCTGGATAGCGAGGTTCGCATCAGGCCGAACGCGCATATCTTCGTAGCGAGCCGCGCAAGTTGGGATGACGGCCTGCAGGCGCTTCCATCGTTCGACAAGTTTCCGTCCTGACAACGGACCGCGCGATGCTCTGGCTCGCGGGTGACCTATAGGAGGAGTCATGCACCATTCCAGGCTTTGCGCAGTACTCATTGACTGCAATACCTCTGACGTCGATCAGGCCGCGAGCTTCTGGGCGAGCGCTCTAGGTCGGCCAGTCGATCCCGATCATCCAGGGACCCGCGGCAACTACCGCATGCTGGCGACGCCAACTCACGAGCCCATCGTGCAGATCCAGCGCGTCGACCACGCAAGCAGAGTTCATATCGATATCGAAACCGACGACATCCCTGCTGAAGTGGCTCGGCTGGAAAAGTTAGGCGCGAGCGTGGTCAGCCGCCTGGAGCGATGGGTCGTGATGCAGGCGCCGACGGGGCAGCGATTCTGCGTCGTGCGCGTGCAGCGGCCGGGATGGCCTGAGAACGCCAATCGTTGGGAAGATTAGGCGCTCCCGATTCGCCGTGAGTCGAGTTGCCGATCGCATTGGATTCACCCTAAACTCAGAACGCGCGAGCGGCATGCGACTCGCAGATAATGATCTCAGATGGATCGAGATAAGCAGGGAGAATGAAAATGCGAAAGCGAAGCTCGCTAGGATCGGCGTTACTTGCTCTGATTTCCTGCGGAGTACTCGTGCTGCCAGCAACCGCTTCGGCGTGGGACGGCACGGTGAATGACACGATCAGTCAGATCGACGTAACTGATGGGGATCAATTGGGATTTCGAATCTATTTCCCCAACTCGACCGCGTGTGGCAACGCTCATAACTGGGCTTATCTGAATCGCGGCGACTCGAACTATCAGGCCTACGTCGCTGCGGCGTTGATGGCGAAGGCGACAGGAACTCCAGTCACGGTTTATTCAAACGTGGACGCCAATGGCTATTGTCACGTGCGCTTCCTGACGCTGCGTTAGTTGTGGAAGCGGGCTCACGCCCGCTTCCGAACCGCCGGCGGTTTCTTCTTCTCGAGAATCGGCTTCAGATACTTGCCGGTGTATGAGTTCTTGACCTGAGCGATCTGCTCCGGCGTTCCCGTCGCCACGATGGTGCCGCCACCGCCGCCGCCTTCCGGCCCCAGATCGATGATCCAGTCCGCGGTCTTGATCACATCGAGGTTGTGCTCGATGACCACGATCGTGTTGCCCTCATCGCGCAGACGATGCAACACGCCGAGCAACTGCTCGATATCGAAGAAGTGCAGGCCCGTGGTGGGCTCGTCCAAAATATAAAGCGTGCGGCCGGTCGAGCGCTTCGATAGTTCTTTCGCCAGCTTCACGCGCTGCGCCTCACCGCCAGACAGAGTCGTGGCGTTCTGCCCGAGGCGGATATAGGACAAGCCGACATCCATCAGCGTCTGCAGCTTCGGCGCGATCACCGGAGCGTGGCGGAAGAACTCCAGCGCATCCTCGACTGTCATCTCGAGCACTTCGTTGATGTTCTTGCCTTTGTAACGAATCTCCAGCGTCTCGCGGTTGTAGCGTTTGCCTTTGCAGACGTCGCAAGGCACGTACACGTCCGGCAGGAAGTGCATTTCCACTTTGATGACGCCGTCGCCCTGGCAGGCCTCGCAGCGGCCGCCTTTGACGTTGAAGCTGAATCGCCCGGCTTCGTAGCCGCGCGCGCGTGCTTCCGGAACGCCGGCGAAGATGTCGCGAATCGGAGTAAACAAACCGGTGTACGTGGCGGGATTGGAGCGGGGAGTGCGACCGATGGGGCTCTGGTCGATGTCGATGACGCGATCGATTTCGTCCAAGCCCTCGACGCCATCGCTCGGCGCCGGATCCGTTGAAGCATCGTTCAACTGACGCGCGACGAATTGATACAACGTGTCGTTCACGAGCGTCGACTTGCCCGAGCCGGACACGCCGGTCACGCACGTCATCACCCCGAGCGGAATATCGACCGTCACGCCTTTCAAGTTATTGCCACGCGCGTTGACGATGCGCAGGTGGCGGCCTTCCTGCAGCGGCGTGCGCGTCGGCGGAATCGCAATCTCACGCTTGCCGGACAGATATTGACCCGTGATCGACTTCGCGTCCGCGGCGATTTCCGCCGGCGTGCCTTGAGCGATCACCAAGCCGCCGTGCACGCCCGCGCCCGGGCCGAGGTCGACGACGTGATCGGCGTGACGAATGGCATCTTCGTCGTGCTCGACGACCAGCACGGTGTTTCCTAAATCGCGCAGCCGGTTCAACGTCAACAGCAGCCGGTCGTTGTCGCGCTGATGCAGGCCGATCGAAGGCTCGTCGAGGATGTACATGCAACCGACCAGGCCCGAGCCGATCTGGCTCGCGAGTCGAATGCGCTGCGCTTCGCCGCCGGACAGAGTGTCGGCGCTGCGATCCAAGGTCAGATAGTCGAGGCCCACATCGCTGAGAAAGCGCAGTCGCTCGCCGATTTCCTTGATGATCTTGCCTGCGATCTCGCCGCGCCAGCCGTCCAGCTTCAAATCCGAACTGAAGCTCAACGCATCGGCGACTGCGAGCTTCGCGAGATCCGGCAAACTCCGCTCGGCGACGAACACGTTGCGCGCGGCGCGATTCAAACGCGTGCCGCCGCAGTCGGGGCAGGGCTGATTGCTGAGGTACTTGGAAAGCTCCTCGCGAACGGCGACCGACTCGGTCTCGCGATAGCGGCGCTCGAGGTTCGGAATCACGCCTTCCCATTTGTGAGAACGGCGCAGCGTGCCGCCTTGGGCATTGACGTATTTGAAATCGATCTTCTCTTCGCCGCTGCCGTAGAGCACGACCTTCTTGCACTTCGCCGGCAGATCCTCCCAAGGCTCCTCGACGTCGAATTTGTAGTGCTTCGACAGCGATTGCATGAGCGCGAAGTAATAGGCATTGCGCCGATCCCAACCGCGAATCGCGCCGCCGGCGATCGATAAATTCGGATGATGAATCACGCGGCTCGGGTCGAAGAACTGCTGTACGCCCAAGCCCGAGCAAGTGGCGCAGGCGCCCGACGGGTTGTTGAACGAGAACAGCTTGGGCTCGAGATCGGCGATGCTGTAACCGCAGACGGTGCAGGCGAACTTATCCGAGAACACCAGTTCTTCCCGCTTCGGATCGTCCATGAACGAAACGCGCGCAACGCCATCGGCCATGCGCAGCGCCGTTTCGAACGACTCCGCCAGGCGCTGCGCCACATCGGCTCGCACTTTCAAACGATCGACGACCGCATCGACGCTGTGCTTTTTCTTCGGGTCGAGTTTGGGAACGGCGTCCAGCTCAACCACGTGCCCATCGACGCGCGCACGCACGAAACCCTGGCCGCGCAATTGTTCGAATACTTGAGCGTGCTCGCCCTTGCGATCGTCGATCATCGGCGCGAGCAGCAGGATGGGTGTGCCTTCAGGCAGGCGCATCACCTGATCGACCATCTGGCTCACAGTCTGAGCGGCGAGATCGACGCCATGATCGGGACAACGCGGCGTGCCGACGCGCGCGAACAGCAGACGCAAGTGATCGTAAATTTCGGTGACCGTGCCGACCGTCGACCGCGGATTGTGGCTCGTCGACTTCTGCTCGATGGCGATGGCCGGCGACAGGCCTTCGATCGAATCGATGTCAGGCTTTTCCATCATCGACAGGAACTGGCGCGCGTAAGCCGACAGCGACTCGACATAGCGGCGCTGGCCTTCGGCATAAATGGTGTCGAACGCGAGCGACGACTTGCCCGAGCCGGACAATCCGGTGAAGACAATGAGCTTGTCCCGCGGCAACTCGAGGTCGATGTTGCGCAGGTTGTGAGTGCGGGCGCCGCGGATGACGATGGAAGGCATGGGTTCCGTACGTGGCGTCAAAAGGGGATCGTTCAATATACGGGGCCGGTCAACCTCGGGCAAAACCTGGTCAGGGAGCGGCAGGAATTAGCAGCCGGCGGAAGCCCGCTCCGCCAAGCACGAATCGGCTGGCGTCGGTGCGCTGAATAACTGGCAGTTTGCCCGTGGAGAATGTTCTGCGAACCCGGCCCGGCCTGTTTACAATCCCGGCCTTCCCTGAATTCGAGGTTCGCTAGTCATGGCGCGCGGTATCAACAAAGTCATTCTGGTGGGCAACTTGGGAGCGGACCCCGACACGCGCTACATGCCCAGCGGCAAGGCCGTCACCAACATCCGGATCGCCACCTCCGAGTCCTGGAAGGACAAGCAGACCGGCGACATGCAGGAGCGCACCGAGTGGCACTCGGTCGTCCTCTACGACAAGCTCGGCGAGATCGCCGCCGAATACCTGCGCAAGGGCTCGCAGGTCTACATCGAAGGCTCGCTGCGCACCCGTAAGTGGCAGGACAAGGAAGGCAAGGACCGCTACACCACCGAAATCATCGGCCAGAACATGCAGATGCTCGGCGGCCGCGGTGGCGGAGGCGGCGGTGGTGGTGGCGGCGGCGGCGGCTTCGGCGGCGACGACGAGCAGCCGCGTCGTGCCCCGTCCCGTCCTCAGCAGAACGAGCGTTCGGCGCCCCCGCCGGCCGATGACGGCGGCGGTTTCGACGACGACATCCCGTTCTAGCCAGAAGACCCACGCCCTGGCCCCTCCCGCTGGGAGGGGGAAACAGACTCCAGGCCGAGGCGCTGGCCTGAATGCGGGTCTGAACCGAGCGGCCAGGGTCTTGAATTGACAAAAGATTGCCTCATTTAACCGGGCCCGCCAGCGAACCCCGCTGGATCGGGCCCGAAATCCGTTCGCCGGTGGAAAAGCCCCGGCGCGGCCCTTATCCTTGTCCACCCTCATAGCCTGCGTTCGTCCGCCCGTTTCACCCCATGCCTCGCGTCTTTATCCGCACTTTCGGCTGCCAGATGAATGAGTACGACTCCGCCCGCATGGTGGACGTGCTGCGCGAGGCCGAGGGGTTCGAGCCGACCGACGACCCGGCCCAGGCCGACCTGTTGCTGCTCAATACCTGCTCGGTGCGCGAGAAGGCGCAGGAGAAGGTGTTCTCGCAGCTCGGCGGCTGGAAGCAGCTGAAGAAGGCCAATCCGGGCCTGATCATCGGGGTCGGCGGCTGCGTGGCCAGCCAGGAAGGCGACGGCATCACCAGGCGCGCCCCTTATGTCGATCTGGTGTTCGGCCCGCAGACCCTGCATCGCCTGCCGGACATGATCCGCGAGATCCGCTCGGCCGGCCGCTCGGTCGTCGATGTGAGCTTTCCGGAGATCGAGAAGTTCGATCACCTGCCGGCGCCGCGCTCGGAAGGCGCGACCGCGTTCGTCTCCATCATGGAAGGGTGCAGCAAGTACTGCACCTTCTGCGTCGTGCCTTATACGCGCGGCGAGGAAGTGAGCCGTCCGTTCGAGTCGGTGATGCTGGAGATCCGGCAGCTGGCCGATCAGGGCGTCAAGGAAATCAATCTGCTGGGCCAGAACGTCAACGCCTATAACGGGCCGATGGACGATGGAACGCCTTGCGATCTCGGCACGTTGATTTATTGCGTAGCTGATGTGCCGGGCATCGAGCGCATCCGCTTCACAACGTCACATCCGGTCGAGTTCAAGGACTCGCTGATCGAGGCTTATCGCGACGTGCCGCAGCTCGCGAACTATCTGCATCTGCCGGTGCAGGCCGGCTCGGACCGCATTCTCATGGCAATGAAGCGTGGCTACACCGCGCTCGAATACAAACAGAAGATCCGCAAGCTGCGGGCGGTGCGCCCGGATATCAGCATTTCATCGGACTTCATCGTCGGCTTCCCCGGCGAGACCGACAAGGATTTCGAAGCGACCATGAACCTGATCGCCGACGTCGGCTTCGATCAGTCCTTCAGCTTCATCTACAGCCGTCGTCCCGGCACGCCGGCGGCGTCGCTGCCGGACGATGTGTCTCAGGAAGAGAAACATAAACGATTGGAGATTCTTCAGGCGCGCATCAACCAGCAGCACCTGGAGATCAGTCGTCGCATGGTCGGCACGGTGCAGCGGGTGCTCGTCGAGCGGCCCGCGAAGAAACACGAGGGACAGATTGCCGGCAAGACCGAGAACATGCGCTGGGTCAATTTCGATGGCCCGCACTCGCTGATCAATCAGTTCGCCGATGTGCTGATCACCGAGGCCATGCCCAATTCGCTGCGTGGCCGGCTGGTCGGCGCGGGCGACACCTCTTCCATCCCGGCCGCGGCGGAGCTCGCCGTGGCCGCCCAATGAACTCACATGAGAGTTCGCGTACCACGGCATTGAACGCATCCATCGCAACGCGCGCGCTCGCGTTCGAGCCAGTGGACAACGCCCGGCTCGCCAATTTCGTCGGCCCCATGGACGAAAACCTGCGGCACGTCGAGCAGCGGCTCAACGTGCAGGTGAACCGCCGTGGCGGCCACATCGAAGTGTCCGGCAATCCGGCCGCGGCCAACGCGGCGGAGAAGGTGCTGCGACGTTTGTTCGAGCTGTCGTCGAAGGAATCGATCACACCGGATCGTGTGCATTTAGCAGTGCAGGAGGCAGGCATGGAAGAATCAACGGCGCCCGTCCTGGTCGCGCCGCGTCCGTCGGACGAGGTGACGATCCACACGCAGCGCGGCGGCATCCGCGGGCGGGGTCCCAATCAAAGACAGTATCTGCATAACATCCACACCAACGACCTGACGTTCGGCATCGGGCCGGCGGGCACGGGCAAGACCTATCTTGCCGTGGCCTGCGCGGTCGAGGCGCTGCAGACCGATCGCGTGCGTCGCATCGTGCTGGTGCGCCCGGCGGTGGAAGCGGGCGAGCGTCTGGGCTTCCTGCCCGGCGACATCGGCCAGAAAGTCGATCCGTACCTGCGGCCGATGTATGACGCCCTGTACGACATGATGGGCTTCGACCGCGTCGCCCGGGCGATCGAGCGCCAGGTGATCGAGATCGCACCGCTGGCGTTCATGCGCGGCCGATCCCTTAATGACTCTTTCATCATTCTGGACGAAGCTCAGAACACTTCGGTCGAGCAGATGAAGATGTTTCTGACGCGCATGGGCTTCGGCTCCAAGGCGGTCGTGACCGGCGACATCACGCAGACCGACTTGCCCAAACAGCAGATGTCGGGTTTGAAGCACGTCATGAATGTTTTACCGGGCGTCGACGGCGTGGCCTTCAGCTACTTCACTTCGCGTGACGTGGTCCGGCATCCGCTGGTGCAGCGGATCGTGCAGGCGTACGAGCAGAAGCAGGCGGCCGCTCCCGACCGGCCTGGAGGCGACGGAGCTTGAAATTGGCCGTGACCGTGCAAGTGGCAAGTTCGCGTCGCGGCGTACCGCATGCCCGGAGTTTCAACCGGTGGGCGCAGGCTGCCTGCGCCCCCTACTTGCCACGCAATAACCAAGAACTCGCGCTGACCATCCGTGTGGTCGGCGCCGCGGAGAGCCGCAAGCTCAACCGCACCTGGCGCGCCAAGGACAAACCCACCAATGTGTTGTCGTTTCCCGCCGCGCCGCTGGCGCCTGGGAAGAATGGCGTGCCGTCTCGATTTCCCGCTAAAGAATATTCAGAGCTCGGCGATCTCGCGATCTGCGCGCCCGTGGTGGCGCGTGAGGCGACGGAGCAGGGCAAACCGGCGCAGGCGCATTGGGCCCACATGGTGGTCCACGGCGTCCTGCATCTATTGGGCTTCGATCACGAGAACGATCGTGACGCCACCGCGATGGAAGCCCGTGAAGTGAACATTCTGGCGCAATTTGGATATGACAACCCGTATGCCTGAAGAGCACAGTCACACCGGCAGTTGGCTGCGACGGATCACCGGCTCACTGAGCGGCGAGCCGCGCGACCTGGAAGATCTCAACGAAGTGCTGGGCCAGGCGCGTGAGCGGGGCATCATCGATGCCGACGCGCACGAGATGTTGGAAGGCGTGTTCCGGGTCGTCGAGCTGCAGGTGCGCGACATCATGGTGCCGCGCTCGCAGATGATCATCGTCAACCGCGACGATCCGCCGGAGGAGATCCTGCCCATGGTGGTCGAGCACGGCCACTCGCGCTATCCGGTCATCGGCGAGGACCGCGATCAGATCGTCGGCATCCTGCTCGCCAAGGACCTGCTGCGTTATTTCGCCGAAGGCACCCGTTCCAGTTTCGATATCAAGGAATGTTTGCGGCCGGCGGTGTTCATTCCCGAGAGCAAGCGCCTCAACGTGCTGCTGAAGGAATTCCGCGTCAGCCATCATCACATGGCCATCGTCGTCGACGAGTACGGCGGCGTGTCGGGCCTGGTGACCATCGAGGACGTGCTGGAGCAGATCGTCGGCGACATCGGCGACGAATACGACACCGACGACGATCTCGACATCCGCAAGGAAGGCGAGCGGCAGTTCACCGTCAAGGCGCAGACGCGCATCGACGAGTTCAACGGCTACTTCGGCACGGATTTCAGCGACGAGGAATTCGACACCATCGGCGGCCTGGCGATCAGCAGCCTGGGCCGGCTGCCCCGGCGCGGTGAATCTTTTTCGCTCGGCGGGCTCGAATTCAAGGTATTGCGCGCCGATCGCCGCCGTCTCGACCTGCTGCGTGTGATCACGCCGCGCGATATCGAGCCCCAAGACGACTGATCCGGTGCGCCTGTCCGGTGCCGGGAGCGCATGCCTGCGCGGGACCGGTCCCTCCTGGCACGATTGGCTCAGTCATCCGTCATTGCATCCAAGTGAACACTTCCAAGGAACAAATGGCGGCCATTCCGCTGCTAGCAAAGGATCACGCCGTGAGCGTGCGCACCTTCAAGTTCTACACGCCTCTGTCCTTGCCGGCCGGCGCTGCGGTTGCGCTGGCGTTCGCGCCGTTCAATGTGTGGCCGCTGGCCATGCTGTGCTTTTCGTTCTTGTTTCTTGCCTGGGAAGACGCGACGCCGAAGCAGGCAGCGCAGCGCGGGTTCCTGTTCACGGCCGGCACTTATCTGGCCGGCACCTACTGGCTGTATCACAGCATTCACACCATCGGGAATGCGCCGCTGGCGCTGACGGCGTTTGTGATGCTGGCGCTGGTCGCCATCATGTCGGCGTACACGGCGCTGGTCGGCTATGCCTTGAAACGCTGGATTCCCGCGCAAGGCTGGATCAAATGGCTCCTCGTTCTGCCCGCGGCCATTGTCATTCTCGAATGGTTCCGTGGCTGGTTTCTCAGCGGCTTTCCCTGGCTCGCGCTCGGCTACACGCAAACCGATACGTGGCTCTCTGGCTTCGCGCCGGTCGGTGGTGTCTACACCGTCAGCCTGGCGGTGACTTTGTGTGCGGGAGCTGTTGTCGCGATCATCCTTGGCAACAAGAACATCCGCATCGCGGCGGCGAGTGTCATCGGCGTGTTGTGGCTCATCGGTCTCTCGATCCACAACAAGGAATGGACCGAAAAGACCGGCGAGCCCATCAGCGTCGCCATCGTGCAAGGCGCGGTCCCGCAGGAAATGAAATGGCAAGACGAGCAGCGCGACAAGACCATCGCGTTGTATCGGGGGCTGACGCGCGAGCATCTCGGCACCAACCTGATCATTTGGCCGGAAGCCGCGTTGCCCGGCCTGTCCTATGAACTGCACGACGTGCTGAGCGAGGAGTGGACCGCGGCGCATGCCGCGGGTTCGGCCCTGGTCCTCGGCCAGGTGCACTTCGATCCCGAGGAACAGGTGTATTTCAATGCGGTGCTGGCGCTCGACAAAGAGCCGCAGTGGTACGCCAAGCGGCGCCTGGTGCCGTTGACCGAATATTTCCCGACGCTGCCGGCGTGGCTCACGGGCTGGCTGCGGAGCATGGAGCTGCCCTACAGCGGCTTCAAAGCCGGGGTCGAGAATCCCGATCCGCTCGACGCCGCCGGCCAGAAACTGGCGCTGACCATTTGTTACGAAGATGCCTACGCGTCGGAGCAGCTCGACGTGTTGAAGTCAGCGACCCTGCTCGTGAATGTGACTAACGATGCGTGGTTCGGCGATTCGACCGCCGCGCATCAGCACCTGCAGATCAGTCGTATGCGCGCGCTCGAGGCGGGCCGGCAACTGTTGCGCGCGGCGAACGACGGCATCTCCGCGATCATCGCTGCAAACGGCGTCGTCGAGAAAACGTTCCCTCGCTTCAAGCCCGGCGTGCTGACCGGCGATGTCCAGCCGCGCATCGGACTGACGCCGTATGCGAAGGTCGGCAACTGGCCGGTGATCATCCTGAGTTTTCTATTCCTGGTCGCCGGTCTCTGGCCGCTGATTGCCCGCCGCAAAACTCAGAGCTGATGCGGTTATAGCTGGCGCGTATGGCCCGCGCGCTGTAGTAAACGATCCGCAGGGCAAAGCTGCTGGTCTCGGCAGCCATTAGCATCAGGATATGAATATGGGCGTCAGGGTCGATCGTTTCGCGCCGCGTTCCGATGCGGATTTGTTACGTCTGGTGCAGCAGCAGCCGCTTGCCTGGGTGGTTTCCGGTTCGGTTGCCGACGACAACTTTCGTTCGACCTTGCTGCCCATCCTCGCCGAGACCGATGCAGACGGTCGGATCGTGCGCCTCGTCGGGCATTTCGCGCGCTCTAACGATCAATACAAACTGCTGATGCAGAACCCGAAGGCCGTGATGCTGGTGCTCGGCTCGAACGGCTACATCTCGCCGTCGTGGATGCAGGACAGGACTCAGGCGCCGACCTGGAACTACGCCAGCGCGCAGTTCTTCGTCGATGTGGAATTCTTCGAGCAGCCCGCGGCCATCGAGGCTCACCTGCGGGAGCTCGTGGATACAATGGAACGCCAGACGCCGCGCGCAGACCGCGCGCCTGCATGGAAGGTGGATGACATGGGGCCTCGCTATGGCTCGCTGGCACAACGAGTCATCGGCTTCCGCGCGCAGATTCGTAATGTTCGCGCCAGATTCAAGCTGGGCCAGGATGAACGCGACGATGTGCTCACCGACATCATGACCGGCCTGGAGCAGGGCGCCCGCGCTGAATTGCATACCTGGATGCGTGAGTTCAACCCGGGCCGCGGCTGAAACCTGTCCAAGTCCTGTCGCGGCCAGCTCCTGTCGCGGAACGGGGACTTCAATGTAAAAGCGTCGCACCCTGTCCCCGGCTGCGTCACGTCAGTATCATTGGCCGATGTGCCTTTGAATAGCGATGGGGACGAGTGGACAATTTTTTACAGGTCATCCTGCTCGGGATCATCGAGGGCATCACCGAGTTCCTGCCCATCTCCAGCACCGGTCACTTGCTGATCGCGCAGCACTGGTTGGGGCGGCGCTCGGAGCTGTTCACGGTCGCCATTCAGGCAGGTGCGATTCTCGCGGTGGTCGTGATCTACTGGCGGCGGCTGTGGAACCTGACGATCAATTTCTCGGATCCCGTCAATCGCGATTACTTGTACAAGTTGAGCTGGGCGTTCATCGTCACCGTGATCGGTGGCTTCACCGCCAAGCAAGTGGGGCTGGAACTGCCCGAGACAGTGGCCCCGATCGCGTGGGCGTTGATCGTCGGCGGTATCGTGATCTTCGCGGTCGAGGCCTATGCCGATCGCCAGCCGGTGCGTGACACGCTGACGTGGGGCGTGGCGACCTGGGTGGGCCTGGCGCAGATCCTGGCGGCGGTGTTCCCTGGAACATCGCGCTCGGCTGCCACGATTTTCGCGGCCATGCTTGCCGGCATGACGTCGCGTCCGGCCGCGGCCGAGTTCGCGTTCCTGGTCGGCATCCCGACCATGTTCGCCGCGACTGCTTACGAAGTGTTGAAGCTGTATGGAGCCGGCCAGCTCGCGAATGAGAACTTCGGCGATCTGGCGCTGGGCTTCGTGGTGTCGGCCATCGTCGCGTTCATCGCGGTGAAATGGCTGCTGCAATACATCCAAACGCATCGTTTCACCGTATTCGCCTGGTATCGCATCGCTTTGGGAATCCTGTTGCTGGTCGCCGTGTAGAGGACTGCATGCCGAATCGTCTGACACGCTGGATCATCATCGCGCTGGTGCTCGGCATCCTGAGCGGCTACGTCGCCTTTGCGTACTTCCCGGACTCGAGCGCGGGCTTCGCCGAGATCGCCTCGCTGCTGCCGTTTGTCTTCCTGCGGCTGATCAAGATGATCATCGCGCCACTGGTGTTCGCGACGCTGGTGGTGGGCATCGGCAAGATGGGCGACATCGTTACGGTGGGGCGTGTCGGCGGCAAGGCGCTGGCGTGGTTCATCGGCGCCTCGGTGCTGTCGCTGACGCTGGGCCTGGTGCTGGTGCAGATCTTCGAGCCGGGCAAGGCGATGTCGCTGCCCGTGCCCGACGCCACGACTTCCTCCGGCGTGCAAGCCGGTGCGCTGACGCTCAAGGGCTTCCTCACGCACCTGATTCCAGTCAGCGTCATCGAATCGATGGCGCACAACGAGATCCTGCAGATCGTGGTGTTCTCGCTGTTTTTCGGCGTCGCTCTGGCGTCGCTCGGCGAGCGCAGCAAGAGCGTCATCGAAGTGCTCGACGCCGTCGCGCACATCATGCTCAAGGTCACTGGCTATGTGATGTTGTTCGCGCCGCTGGCGGTGTTCGGTGCGCTGGCCAGCATCGTCGCGAAGGAAGGGCTGGGCATCATCAAGGTGTATGGCCTGTTCATGGGCGAGTTCTATCTCGCCCTGCTGACCCTGTGGGTGCTGTTGATCGTGCTCGGTGGCCTGGTCGTCGGCCCCAGGATCATGCAGCTCATCCGGCGCGTGCGCGAACCGGCGATTCTGGCCTTTTCGACCGCGAGCTCCGAGGCCGCCTATCCGAAGACGCTGGAGGAACTGGAGCGCTTCGGCTGCAGCAACCGGATTGCGAGTTTCGTGCTGCCGGTGGGCTACTCGTTCAATCTCGACGGCTCGATGATGTATTGCACCTTCGCGGTCATGTTCATCGCGCAGGTGTATGGCATCGAGCTGAGCATCGCCCAGCAGATCCTGATGGTGACGATCCTGTTGTTCACGTCGAAGGGCATTGCCGGCGTGCCGCGCGCGTCGCTGGTCGTCATCGCCGCCACGTTGCCGCACTTCAATATTCCCGAGGCTGGCATGGTGCTGTTGCTCGGCATCGATCATTTCCTCGACATGGGCCGGTCGGCGACCAACGTGATCGGCAACAGC
This sequence comes from Steroidobacter agaridevorans, assembly GCF_009932555.1. Classification (GTDB taxonomy): domain Bacteria; phylum Pseudomonadota; class Gammaproteobacteria; order Steroidobacterales; family Steroidobacteraceae; genus Steroidobacter; species Steroidobacter agaridevorans. Next base: position 1,568,612 of record NZ_BLJO01000001.1, on the reverse strand, counting down.
ATCGCGACTGCGGTGGTCTCCAAGTGGGAAGGCGAGCTGCAACCCGCCAATGACACCGGCGTGGCGGTGGCCGAGCCGAGCGAAAGCCGGCTGAGCTGACCTTCCGGCCTTCCCGCGGCCTAAATCTTCACACGTTCGGTCTTCTGGGCCGGGGCGCCGGCATGCTCAAATCGGGCATGCGCCCCGATCCCGATCAATTGCTGGCTGCCGTGAATGCCCAGGAAGCTCGTGCCGGGCGCGGCAAGCTGCGGATCTTTTTCGGCGGTTCGGCCGGGGTCGGCAAGACCTACTCGATGCTCGAGGCCGCGCATCGCGTGCGCGAGACCGGGGCCGATCTGGTGCTTGGATATATCGAGCCGCATGGGCGTGCCGAAACCGAGAATCTGCGCGACGGGCTGGAACAGCTGCCCACGTTGCCAGTTCGTTATCGCGGGCTGGTGCGCCGGGAATTCGATCTCGATGCGGCGTTGAAACGCCGGCCGGCCATCCTGCTGGTCGATGAGCTGGCGCATTCCAACCTGATCGAAGGCGAGCCGCCGCCACGCCATGCCAAGCGTTGGCAGGACATCGAAGAGCTGCTCCAGGCGGGCATCAATGTCTGGACCACGGTCAACGTCCAGCATCTGGAAAGCCTCAACGATCTGGTGGCGCAGATCACCGGCGTGCGCCAGCGCGAGACCATTCCCGATCGAATTTTCGATGAGGCGGATGAAGTCGAGCTGATCGACCTGCCACCCGACGATCTGCTCGCGCGACTCCAAAGGGGACAGATTTATTTACCCGACGAGGCGCGCACCGCGGCCGATCGTTTCTTTCGCAAGTCCAATCTGATTGCTTTGCGCGAGCTGGCATTGCGTCGAATGGCCGATCGCGTCGATGCGTCGGCTCGCGCGACGGCTTCATTGGATCGTGCATCACGCGCGTGGATGGCACGCGATCGTCTGCTCGTTGCGGTCGGTCCAGACGAGCAGGCCGAACAGTTGGTGCGCGCGGGCAAGCGCATGGCGGACGCGCTCGATGCCGCTTGGTCGGTCGTTTATGTGGAAACGCCCGAGCTGCTGCGACTGTCACAACATCAACGCAACCGGCGCATCGACATTTTGCGTCTCGCTGAATCCTTGGGCGCGGAGACCGTGACGCTGGATGGTCCGACTGCGGCCGAAGCGTTGAGTGAATATGCGCAGACTCGAAACGCCACTCGCGTAATCGTCGGAACGCCAAAGCGACGCGGGTGGCGCGCGCTGTTACGAGCTTCGACAACGACGGCCCTGGCGCGCGCAGCAAAGGGCTTCGATGTAATTACGATTGCGCCGACGGATTCGCAAAAGCGGAGCACCGCTCAGCGCGACGACGCGCCGGAAGTTGCGATTCCTATCCACTGGGATCGCTATGCCTGGGCGCTCGCCACGACACTGATCTGTACGTTGGTCGGCTTCGTGATGAAGTCGAGCTTCGAGCCCGCGAACATCGTGATGATCTACGTGCTCGGCGCGACCATCGCCGGCGTTCGATTCGGTCGCGGCCCTGCCGTGCTCACCGCGATCGCCAATGTACTTGCGTTCGACTTTTGTTTCGTGCCGCCACAGTTCACGTTCTCCGTCGCGGACGCGCAGTATGTCGTGACGTTCGTAGTGATGCTGATCGTGACGCTGGTGATCGCCAATCTCATGGCGAGTGTGCGGCAACAGACTCGGGTTGCCGGCGCGCGAGAGCGGCGAACCTCTCTGCTGTACGCGATGAGCCGGGAGCTGGCGGCGACTCGGGGCATTGCCGAGATGGCTCGAGTCGCGGTTCGTCATGTCGCTGAAGTCTTTCAATGTCAGGCCGTGGTGTTGTTGCCCGACGCGACCGGCAAGCTCAGGCATCCGCGCGACTTGCCGGAAGCTGGGTCGCTCAGAGGCGCGGACCTGTCGATTGCGCAATGGGTGATCGATCACGGACGACGCGCGGGGCTGGATTCAGATACCTTGCCCGCCGCGCCCGCCTTATATCTGCCGCTGGGGAGCGAGAGCCAGAAATTAGGTGTGCTGGCGGTGTTGCCGCAGAACCGCCGTCGCGTGCTGTTGCCCGAGCAGCGGCGGCTGTTGGAAACATTCGCGGCGCAGATCGGATTGGCGGTGGAGCGGGGCAAGCTCGCTGAGGCCGCCGAGTCATCGCGCGTCGCGGCTGAAACAGAGAGCTTGCGAAACACGTTGCTCGCTTCCATCTCACATGACTTGCGCACACCTCTCGCTGTGATTGCCGGGGCTGGCAGCACGTTGGCCGAGCACGGCGATGAGCTCGATGAGGCTGCGCGCCGCAAGCTTGCGCAATCCATCGAGGCCAAGGCGCGCGATATGACGGATCTCGTTTCCAATGTGCTCGACCTGATGCGGTTCGAGTCCGGGCAGGTCGCGCTGCGCCGGGAGTGGGAAACGCTGGACGATCTGCTCGGCACTGCGCTGAGTCGAATGCGAGAGCGGCTCGCATCGCATCCGGTTAGCTCGCAGTTGTCTGCCGATCTGCCGGCGGTTCATGTCGACGCGAACTTGATCGTGCAGGTGTTCGTCAATCTGCTGGATAACGTAGTGAAGTACACGCCGCCCGACACGCCTGTGACGATCTCCGCCGTAGTCCGCGACAATGTGGTGGCTGTCACTTGCGACGATGCCGGGCCCGGATTGCCGCCGGGGGAGAGCAGTCGGCTGTTCGACAAGTTTCAACGCGGCAGCGAAGAAGGCGCGACGGGTGGCGCCGGCCTGGGTCTGGCCATCTGTCGAGCCATCGTTCGCGCTCACGGCGGCGATATCTCCGCGGGCGCACGGCCGGGCGGCGGGGCGCGATTCGTTTTCACGCTGCCGGTGAAAGAGGGGAGTGCGTGACACAGGCCCTCCATCAAGTGCTCATCGTCGAGGACGAGCCGGACATCCGTGGCATCCTGCGTACGTTGCTGAAGACCGCGGGCTATCGAGTCATCGAAACAGAAACTGCGGCGCGCGCCATCGTCGAGGCGAAAAGTCACAAGCCGGATCTGTTGTTGGTGGATCTGGGCTTGCCGGACGCCGACGGTGTCAAAGTCATTCGCGCCGTTCGAGGCTGGTCGCCGGTGCCCATCGTCGTATTGTCGGCGCGCACGATGGAATCCCAAAAGGTCGAGGCGCTCGATGCCGGCGCGGACGACTATGTCACCAAACCTTTCAGTGCCCCCGAGTTGCTGGCGCGTGTGCGTGCGGCATTGAGGCGCAATGTTCGGGGCGCCGAGCAGGTGCCGAATCTGCAAATCGGCTCGGTGGCGATCGATCTGACTCGACGGCAGGCCGTCGGGACGGACGGAGACGTGCACTTCACGCCGCTCGAATATCGGGTGTTGGAGAGTCTGGCGCGTCAGTCGGGCATGATCGTCACGCAGCGACAGCTCATCAGCGAGGCGTGGGGGCCGGACAAGCTCGGCGACACCAGAAGTCTGCGGGTGTGTATCAAGAACCTGCGCCAGAAGCTCGAGCCGGATCCAACCCGGCCGCAATATTTGCTGACCGAGGCGGGCGTGGGTTACCGGCTTCTGCTGCCAGCAGAGTGACGCCGGTTACCAACGATCAATCGGTGGCGGACCAGGGTCTCAGTTCCTCCGGCCGCTGACGTACGTACGCGAGCACTTGCCGGCGCTTCTCCGGGCCGCGCTTGCCTTCATCGCCGCCGGCAGTGTCGCCGAAGAACTCGGGCATGCGATCTTCGATGCGCTCGTAGATGCCGCGCCACAGTTTCTTCAGCCCGTGCACGGAGACGTCGAGCAACGGCATCAGCGTATCGTCGGAATCGTCGAACAAGGCAAACCACAGCAGCCGGCGTTGCGAGGCCGAGAAGGTGAACAGCGGCGGCTGGTTCTGGAAACAATTGCGGGCCGGCGAGCCGGGCAACAGGGTCTTCGCCTGCTCGCGCGTCAAACCGAACAATGCCGGATGATGCTCCGGCGGCAGGTTCTGAGCCACGATCGGGTCGGCGTACTGACGCCGGATGAACCCTGAAGCGACCGCGACTCGATCGTTGATCTCGCCGGTTTCATAGTAGACGGCGCGCAGGTTGTAGCCTTCATGAAACATCCGGAAGGTGTCCTGCGCGCAGGCGATCACGTTCTGGACGTACGGCTTGGCGATGTCGTAGTCCCGTTGCGAGAAGTGCAGAATCAACATCGTCAGCTCGCCCCGGGCGTTTTCCGCGCCGATCTCGCGATCGGTCATCGGTTTGAAGCTGCCGTCGCAGAGGCCGCGATAGATGCGGCGAGTGATGAACGCCTGGGGGCGTCCGTCCAGATCCAGCGTTTGCCTCAGGCTCCTCGGCACGATCAGAGTGGCGCCGGCCGCCTGGATGCGCTGGCCGCGCGGCAGCGCCAGATCTTCGATGACACCGGCCAGCATCGACGGCTCGTTGACCAGCCAATTCCACGCCTCGGCAACGTCGCGCCGTTGGTTCTCATCGAGGCCCACCCAGGGCGGCAGCAATTCCAGCGTTTCAGCGAAATCGCGACGGGTGATCGGGCGATGGCGCAGACGAGAGAACGCGCGGACATGGCTGGCGTCGCTGGTGGCCATTCTCGAAACGGTGACCTTGGAGCGGCTTCGGATGGCCCGGATTCTAGCGGATGCAAACGCTTCAGAGCAGGCTGCCCGATGGGACGGGCTGCAACTGTCAGAACGGCCGACGCTTCAATTCGATGGATAGGCGAGCGTCGCGGTGAGCGGGCCGATCAGCGGCAGCAATTCGATGCGCTCGAAACCGGCGGCACGGCAGTCATCATCGAGATCCGCCCCGCTCAATGCTCGATTGCGATGGCTCTCGGCGCCCAGCAATGCCGCCAGCGCGGAACCTCGGCGGCGATCGTCGCCTGCAAGCAATTCGATGGCGATCAGGCAGCCCCCGGGTGGCAAGGCCCGATGAGCGCGTCTTAAAAGTTGCGCCCGTCCGGCCTCATCGAAGCGGCGAAGAATCATCGGTGTCACGATGACGTCGGCGCGAGGCAGAGAATCGACGGCTTGCCGGCCTGGGACGGCAAGTCTCGTGCAACACATATGTATGTGGCGGGCGGCGATGGCTCGCGCCAACAGGCCGCGCGCGCTGCCCAGATCGAGCATCGTTCCGTAACGGGAGAAGTCGAAACGCTCGGCCAATAACGCAGCGGCAATGGCCAGCAATCCGGCAGCGAAGGATCTGGATTTTCTCGAAGTCGCCGCCGCCACACTCTGCGATAGAACTTCACCCAGGTAGCCGGGGCCGTTCCGGTCCAGGAAATGTCCGCTCTCGCGGCTGTTGACGTACACGGCGCCGGCGTCGTCGCCTTCACGTTCCAGCAATCCCAACGCCACCAGCGGTTCCAGCAGATCGGCGACGGCGCTCTGACTCAAGCCAAGCGAGCGGCGCAATTGACGGTTCGAGCGCGGTCCTTTGCCGAGCTCGGTGAACAATCCAACTTCGAGCGCCGACAGCAAAATGTGCGAAGCGCGGAATCCGAAGCCCGTCTGCAGAATGTGCTCCGGGGATAGCATGACCGAAGGCGATCTCATCAGTGACGCGCGTACTTCCAGGTCGCTGCCTGCACGCGCGAGCTGACGCCGAGCTTGGTGAGAATGTTCGCGACGTGGCGTTTCACCGTATGCAGGCTCAGATCGAACGCCCGGGCGATTTCTTTGTTGCTGTCGCCGGCAGTGATGCGTTCGAGGATCTCCAGTTCGCGGGCCGTCAGCTTGACCGAACCTGGAGCAGCAGTGGGTTGAGGCGCCGAGACAACCTCCCGAGCCGGCACGAGTTGCAGAAGCAAGGTGTTCAGATCGTCGCGAGTGGCAATGCGCGCCAGCGTATCGCTGACGGCCTGTCGCACCGCTTCGCGGAGTTGTTCGTAAATATCGACCTGGTCGCAGATCTCGGTGTCCATGGAAGCTCCCCAACGCTGTTATTCGATGGGCTGCATCCTAGGCAATGGGGGCATCCGGCAAAATGCTCAAAAAGAGACTGCTCTAAAAGGGTACTTCCCGAAAGGACGAGTACGTTCATGCGCTAGGACAACTTGCCTAACCTCCGATGGTTGTCCCGGGCCGAGGGACCGGGCGTATACTTCCGCCCGCAGTCATGCGTCGCCCCCTCCTCAAACTGCTGAGCCTCTGGATCCTCCCGCTGCTCCTGGCGCGGGCGCTGATTCCGACTGGCTTCATGCTTTCGGTGGATGCGGGCCAGCTGCAGCTGATGTTCTGCCCATCGGGCGTCGTGCAACCGCTGGCCACGCCGAAGGCGCTGCAGCACCACGCACATGCCGAGCATCACCAGGGCATGCACCATGGCGGCGAGGCGGATCAGTCGTCGCCTTCGCATGATAATGACAACGCACCGTGTCCCTTCTCGCTGGTCGCGTCCGCGACGACTTGTGAAATTCCCTATCTCGCCGGCGCAGCAGATGCCCCGCGCGACGAACGTTTCGAATATCTCTCCGCGCCGACCTTCCGTGTCGGTCCAGTTCGCGCCGATCGTATTCGCGGTCCTCCCAGCCTCGCCTGACATCGTTCACTAGTGAGGGCGCCCCGACTGTCAGGATCGCGGGCATTGCTGCTCGCTCCTGATCGTTCCGCGCCCCGACAGGCCGCGACCAAACGTCGCGGCGGCGAAGGTCTGGAGTCGATTTCATGGACACCCGAACTATTTTCGCGACGGCGGCACTGCTCAGTGCCGGCGCGCCTGTCTGCGTGCACGCTCAAGGCGTCGCGACGGACAAACTGATCGATGCGATCACAGTGACCGGCCTGCGGGAGCGGGCGGCTGTGGAAGTGCCCAACCCGACGGCGTCGAAGACGGCCGTCGAGCTGCGCACTCAGAATCTTTTCAATCCCGAGGACGCACTCAACTACTTACCCAATATCACCATCCGCAAGCGTTACATCGGCGACCGGAACGCGCTGATCGGCGGCCGCAGCTTCTCGACGCTGCAGCCGGCTCGCGGCCTGGTGTTCATGGACGGTTATCTGCTGTCCAACTTCCTCGGCCGCTTCGATGCGCCTCGCTGGAACATGATCGCGCCGGAGGAGATCGAGCGCGTCGATGTGTTGTACGGGCCGTATTCGGCGACGTATCCGGGCAACTCCATCGGTACGACCGTTGCGATCCGCACGCGGCGGCCGGTCGATCTGGAGTCGAGCGTGCGAACCACCGCGTTCAGCGAGCACTTCGACGAATACGGTATCGAGGACGACTACACCGGATATCAGGTGTCCGCGTTCCTGGGCGACCGTCTCGACAATGGCGTTTGGTTCACGCTGGCCGCGAATCGTCAGGACGCAACCGGTCATCCGATGCAGTACTTCACCGTGCCCGCGAACGCGGCTGGGGTTTTCCCGGAAGTCACAGGTACGGCGACGCCAGTCACGGGCGTGCGGTTCGACAGAGATCCGCAAGGCCGTCGACGCGCCGTGTTCGGTGCGAACGCTGGCGCCATCGATCACACGATTCAAGATCAGGTGAAGCTGCGCGGCGGCTATGCATTCACGGATTGGATGGAGATCGAAGGCTTCGTCGCGCTGTGGCGTAACGACACCGACAATGAGAATCGCACTTTGATGCGCGATGCGGCCGGCAATGAAGTCTGGTCGGGGCTGGTGGTTGCCGATGGCATCGCCTTCGACGTTCCGGTCAACGCGTTCCTGCCGAGCACGCGCAAGGAAGAGCATCGGCTGTGGGGCACGACGCTGCGAACGACGCGTCCCGACGGCTGGAATGGATCGCTGGTTTATTCCCAGTACGACATTCTCGAAGACTCGCAGATCGAAGGCTACCGGGATGGCTCTGGTCCGGACCGCTCGCCTGCTCCAACGAATACGGAGCGCGACGGCACCGGCTGGCAAACGTTTGAAGTGCAGGGCGTCTACACGCCGTTCGCCGACGACTGGACCGGCGGTCGTCATACGCTGGTGGTCGGCTATCACCGCAACGAGTACCAGCTCGAGAATCCGGTCTACAACATCGTCAGCGGCACCCTGAGGCAAAACGTGTTCGGCCAGACGCGTTTAGAAGCCTGGTATCTGCAGGATGAGTGGCGCCTCGCCGATCGTTGGTCGCTCACGTTGGGCGCGCGCTATGAAGACTGGTCCGCATTCGACGGCGGGCAACTCGGCGCGGACCCGTACGCCGATCGGAGTGACAGCGCCGTTTCACCGAAGGCGTCGTTGGCATTCACGCCCAACGACGACTGGACGCTGCGCTTGAGCGCGGGGCGCGGCGTGCGTTTCCCGACCGTGCCGGAATTGTTTCAAGGCACGAGCACCGCCGGCGGCATCACCGTCAACGATCCGAACTTGAAGCCGGAGCGTTCCGACTCGGTCGACTTCACGGTCGAGCGCTGGTTCAGTTGGGGCAAGTTGCGCGCGTCCTTGTTTCAGGACGACGTGCGCGACAGCATCTTCAGTCAGACCAACATCACCGTGACGCCGAACGTCACGAACGTGCAGAACGTCGACCGTGTGCGAACGCGTGGCCTCGAAACGGCATTCAGCATTGCGATCCCGGCAATCGAATCGCTGTCGTTCGAGGGTAGCCTCGCTTACGCACGCGCCAAAATTCTGGAGAATGACAACTATCCTGTCTCGGTCGGCAATGTCTGGCCGCGCATCCCGAAATGGCGCGGCAATCTGCAAACTGTGTGGCGGCCGACGGACCGCTGGCTGACCAGCCTCGGCGTTCGATACTCGGGTCGGATGTTCGGCCGGCTCGAGAACGATGATATCAATCCCGATACTTACGGCGGGGTGTCGCGCTTTACGATGCTAGACGCGCGGGTCGCGTACACGACGGCAAGTAACATCGAGCTGGCGGTGGGCGTGGACAACCTCACCGACGAGCGCGCTTATCAATCTCATCCTTATCCAGGCCGCACTGCGTTCATCGAGGCGCGCTGGTCGTTCGAGGGCACGCCATGAAATCACTGAACTTCCATCGTCACTGTGCAGCCACGTTCTTGGTGCTGCTGTCTCTTGTGTTCGTCGCGCTGGCTCAGCCGGCGCTCAGTGCGATGTCGCACGGTCGCGCTCTTGGCACGACCGCCGCGTTCGATCGACAGCAGCGCTTATGGATCGTGCGCAGCGAGCCGGTCGATAAGAACGCTCATGTCGTGGTCGAGCGTTCGGACGACCATGGCAAGACCTGGCAGCCTGCCATTCGCGTGACGGCGAAACCCGAGCCGGTCTCGGCCGACGGCGAGAATCGTCCGAAGATCGCGTTCGGTCCTCGCAACGAGATCTATGTGAGCTGGACTTCGCCGACCTCGGAAAAATTCACGGGCGATATTCGCTTCACGCGCTCGTTGGATGGCGGCAAGAGCTGGTCCGCTCCTGCGGTCGTACATCATGACCGCCAGCTCATCACGCATCGCTTCGAGTCGCTGCTCGTCGATCAAGCGGGGCGCATCTGGGTCACGTGGATCGACAAGCGCGATCTCGGCGCTGCGCAGGCGGCGAAACGTGAGTACGCAGGCGCGGCCGTTTATTACGCGTACTCGGACGATCGTGGTGCGACCTGGCGCGGCGATTACAAACTTGCCGACAACAGCTGCGAGTGCTGCCGGATTGCATTGGCGCTCGATTCGAAAGGCCGCGCTGTGGCCATGTGGCGCCATGTGTTCCCTGGCAGCGAGCGAGATCATGCATTCGCCGTGTTGAAGCCGGACGGGCAGGGCGTTGCTATCGAGCGCGTCACGACGGATCGATGGAAGATCGACGCGTGTCCGCATCACGGGCCGTCACTTGCAATTACCGCCGACGGCGCTCGTCACGCTGTGTGGTTCAATCAAGTCAACGGCGCAGGGCGTGCGTTCTACGGACGTCTGACGGGCGCTGCTCCTGCAAATGTGCAGCCGTTGCCGGTCGGGGCGATGCACGCAGACATCGCGGCACGAGGAAACATCGTCGGCATCGTTTGGAAACGTTTCGACGGCAACGCCACGCAGGTGGAGTCGTGGATATCGAAAGACGGCGGCCGCCATTTCACACCCGGGCCGACCTTGCAAACCGAAGGCGAATCCGATCAGCCGCGCGTGCTGAGCACCGACTCGTCGATGTTGATTGTCTGGCGCAAGGCTGACGGGGTGGCGGTCGCGAATCTCGGCGATGCGAGCGGCGACGACGCGATCAAACCCTTCACTCGCGACACGCTGCGCAAGATCGAGCAGCAGCATGCCGGCGCGGAGTTCTGGGTCGTGATGTGGGACTTGGAATGTGTCTATTGCATGAAGTCGCTCGGCAACATCGCGGCCCTGCAAAAACAGCAACCCACGCTCAAGGTGGTGACGGTCTCAACAGACCCTGTCGGCGCGGCGTCCGACATTCGTCAACGGCTCGCTGAACTTGGCGTGCGTTCCGAAGCCTATGCTTTCTCCGCCGCGCCAGAAGAAGCGCTGCGATATGCGATCGATCCCGCGTGGATGGGCGAGAAGCCGCGCGCGTATCGATACACAGCCAACGGCTCGCGAACCGCGATTTCCGGTGTGCTCACCGCCAAGGAATTGGCGGGATCGTGAACTGGGTACTAGTTCGCCGGACATAATGCGACTGTAATCCCTGATTGCAACGCAGAATGTTCGCAGGCATAACGTGCATCCCATTGTTTTCGTTGGATGGATGTCCAGCTCATGACGGCGGTAGCGAGAGGCTCGCCCACGGAGCGCTATCGGCGTGAGCGGCCGCCCGTGAGCCGTGAATGCGGCGATGAGCTGACACGGATCACGGACGACATCGACGATCCCATCGTCAAGCTGCGCTATCTGCAGAACGCGCTCAACGAAGAAGGCGACAAGAGCGCACTCGTGCAGCTCGTGCCCATCCCGCCGGCGCGTCGCGCGTGGTATCGATTGAAAGGATTGCGCGCGCTCGATGCTGTAGCCGATGCCAACGAAGAAATAGCCGAACGCACGCTCGCGGCTCGACAGACCGCGCGTCGTGTTGTCGTCGGCGCGAGCGCGGCTGCGATGTTGTTTGTTCCAGTGCTCGTGGCGATCGTCGCGTGGCAAGTCAATCGATGGCGCAGCGAGCCCGAGCAAGTTGCATCCGTCGGTTCTTCCACGGAAGCCAATGCGACTGCCATCGAATCCACGACGGCGCCCCTCGTGGTGCCGCCCACGACGACGGCGACGCTGACTTCTCCAGCGTCGGCAGAAGAGGCGCCGGTCAATCAGCCGCCGGTGGCCGAGCCGTTGGCTGCGGAAGACATCGGCATCGTGCCCAGCATGTTGTGGGTTGCGGATCGCGGGCCGGGCTGGGAGCTGTATAGCAACGGCCTACGCATCGAGACGTCTTACACGGTGAAAGGCACGCCCCGCGACTATCGCGTGCAGACCCGCGATGGCAAGTTGCTGCCGACGAAATTCGATCGTCCCATCGGCATTTTGTTTCATACGTCGGAAAGCGATCTGTGGCCGCTCGAGCCGGGCTACGAGAAAGAATTGCGCAAGGGCTCGGCAGCGTTGCTCCGCTTCGTGAAGCGCGAGCAGGCCTACAACTACATGATCGATCGCTTCGGCCGCGTGTATCGCATCGTCGATGACGACAGCCGCGCCAATCATGCCGGACACGGTGTGTGGGCGCGCGGCGATGAGGTTTATCTGGATCTGAATTCGGCCTTCCTCGGGGTATCGTTCGAATCCCGTTGGGAAGGCGGGCGCACGCTGCCCATCACGCGCGCGCAGCTGATTGCCGGTCGCAATCTCACTCATTACTTGCGGCAGCGGTTCGCGATCGCGCCGGAGATGTGCGTGACGCACGGGCTCGCGAGCGTGTCGCCGAAGCGTGGCTTGATCGGATATCACCTGGACTGGGCGCGCGGCTTTCCGTTCCAGGCGTTCGGTTTGCCGGATTTGTATTCGCAGCCGCTGCCGAGCGTGGCGCTGTTCGGCTTCAACTACGACAGTGAATTCCTGCGCACGATGGGTGAGCGCTGGCCCGGCCTGATCGCGGCCGAGAAGCAACTCGCCGACGAGGCGCGCCAGCGCGCGATCTCACTCGATCAATTACGGCACGAGCGCCAGACGCAATATCGCCGCTGGCGCGCGGCGCTTCCGACTCCAGCGGGGCCAGAGCCCACGCTGGAGGCACCAGCTTCACAGACGGCAGACAAAAGAGGGTAACGCTATGGACGATCGTAACGAGCACGGTTCGGAATCGTCGGGCTCCGGCAGCCACACTGGCCAGAGCCAGAGCGGCACCCGCACACGCATCGGACTCGACGTGGGCACCAGCAAGGTGGTCTCGGCGCGCGGCGACAACGTTTCGCCGACCACCGACTCGCAGCTCAATGCGTTTTTCGACGTGCCGTACTCGGCGTTGCATGAGCAAGGGCTGAAGGCCAATCGCACGCCGTTCTATCGCGAGGACGACCGGCTGATCGTCTATGGCGATGCTTCGGAAAAGTTTGCGCATATCTTCAACGCCAACGTGCGTCGGCCGATGGCCAAGGGCATTCTGAATCCGCACGAGCCGCAGGCCACGCATGTGCTCGAGACGGTGCTCGGCACGCTGGTGCCGGTGTCGCGGAATCCTGGCGAATTGCTGGCGTTCTCCGTGCCGGCCGCGGCGCCCGAGACGGGCCACGAGCTGACCTATCATGAAGAAACCATCAAACGTTATTTGAAGGGCCGCGGTTACACGCCGCTCGCCGTCAACGAAGGTCTGGCGGTCGTGTTGGCCGAGCTTGCGAAGGAAGGCTTCACGGGCATCGGCATTTCCTGCGGCGGCGGCATGTGCAACGTCGCGATCTCGTACTTGTCGATTCCGTCGCTCACCATGAGCCTGGCGCACGGCGGCGATTTCATCGATTCGTCGGTGGGTGCGGTGGTCAACGAGCCGGCCACGCGCGTCAAGGCGATCAAGGAAGAAACGCTGGATCTGACCCGCGAGGGCGGCGACAAGATCGACAAGGCGCTGCACATCTACTACGACAGGCTGATCGAGTCGCTGGTCGACGAACTGGGCAAGGCCGTGCAAAAAACACCCAAACTGCCGCGCAACGACCAGCCCATGCCCATCGTCCTGGCCGGCGGCACCTCCAAGCCGAACGGTTTCCGGGACCGCTTCGAAAAGGCCCTGCGTCGCCGCTCCTGGCCGTTCCAGGTGGGCGATGTGCGCATGGCGAGCGATCCGCTGACAGCCACCGCCCGTGGCGCCCTGGTCGCGGCGCTGGCGGAGCGCTGATCCGCCTCTTGAAAGCGAACCAGTTCACGCAATTAAGCGCTGGCGCCTCAGGCAAACCCTGAACCTGGCCGGTACTTCGCACGAAGTGCCGGCCGGGTGGGTCTGAGACATTATTGCGCGGAAATTCGCATCTACCCCTGCTAGGATCCGAGCCTCAAGTCTTCCACGGAGTACCGATGACCGCTGACGCCACGCCGAATCGCGCGCCTCTCAACTGGCCCGCGATCTTCATGTTCCTGATCACCACCATCCCGGTAGTGACGGTGCTGCCGTGGTATTGGGCGACCTTCGGTTTCGACGGCTTCGAATGGGTGTGCTTCTTCGTGCTCTGGGCGCTGAATGGCATGTCCATCACCGCCGGCTACCACCGCCTGTGGGCGCATCGCAGCTACGAGGCCTCCAAGCCCCTGCAGATTTTTTACATGCTGTTTGGCGCGATGGCGCTTCAGAACAGCATCCTGGTCTGGGCGTCGTCCCACCGCGTGCACCATCGCCATGTCGATGACGTGGACCACGATCCGTACTCGGCCAAGCGTGGCCTGTGGTTCTCGCACCTGGGCTGGATGCTGCGCAACTACGAGAGCGGCAAGCAGGACTTCCGTAACGCCAAAGACCTGGAAGCCAATCCGATCGTGGCCTTCCAGCACAAGTATTACGTGCCGATCGCCGTGGGCATGAACTTCGGCATCCCGCTGCTGCTGGGCTGGATGCATGGCGACATCTGGGGCAGCCTGCTGCTCGGCGGCTTCCTGCGCCTGGTCGTCAGCCATCACTGCACGTTCTTCATCAACTCGCTGGCCCACTTCTGGGGCAGCCGTCCTTACACCACCGAGAACACCGCCCGCGACAACGGCATCCTGGCGCTGTTCACCTGGGGCGAGGGCTATCACAACTATCACCACCTGTTTCAGTGGGACTACCGCAATGGCATCCGCTGGTACCAGTGGGATCCGACCAAGTGGCTGATCTCCGCCGCCAAGTTCGTCGGCCTGGCTCGCTCGCTCAAACGCGTGCCCGAGTTCCAGATCCGCCAGGCCCTGGTGGAGCGCCAGCTGCAGAAGGCCGAAGAGAACCTCGGCCAGTGCCAGGACCACGGCCGCCTCGCCGCCCTGCGCCAGTCCCTCGAAGCCGAAGCGCAGCACTTCAAGGAGACGCTGGCTCACTGGGCGACGCTGCAACAGAAGAAGGTCGAAGCGGCCAAGAAAGCCGTCATCGATCACATCGAACACACCGAGTTCGCTCATCGGGTCCGCGAGCTCGAAGAGTCGCTGCGTCAGCAGTACCTGCGAGTCCGGTTGATCGCCGTACAGGCGGCTTGATCGGGTAGAGCTCGATTGATTGAGAAAAGGGCGCCGAAAGGCGCCCTTTTTGTTTGCCCATGAGCTTGGCTTGCGGGCCATGGAGCGCGTGTGTAAAGTGTTGTGTGAGGTGATACACATGGCTACCAATCTTTCTATAGATCCGGAGCTCATCGAGCAGGCGCTGAAGGTAAGCGGCGAAAAAACCAAAGCTGCAACCGTCACTAAGGCTCTGCAGGAATTCATCGCCCGTCGTCGGCAGAAGGCCATGCTCGATCTGGCTGGCAAGCTCGAGTGGGATGGAGAATACGACTACAAGAAAGAGAGAACGCGTCGTTGAGTCTGTTCGTCGATACCAGCGTCTGGTCGCTTTTCTTACGGCGGGACCAGCCGGCTGATCTTCCTGAGATCGTGGCTCTCAGGCGTGCGCTAGAGAGCGGCGAGCGAATAGTCACGACGGGCCTCGTGCTACAGGAACTTCTGCAGGGATTTTCGGGCCCGAAAGCACGAGAACAAATCATCGACCGATTTGCGGCGTTTCCACTCTTGGCGGCGAATCGAGAGGACTACATCGCAGCGGCGGCCTTGCGTAACGATTGCCGCAAACACGGCGTCCAGAGCGGAACAATCGATGCATTGATCGCTCAGCTCTGTGTCCATCACGACCTGACGTTGCTGACAACTGACGGTGACTTCAGTCACATTGCGAAGTGGTGCGCGCTGCGACTTTGGCGTCAATAGTTCGGCTGCCGAGCGGCAGGCAGGCTCACGAGTACGTTCCGTATTCGATCCGCAGCAATAGACTTTCTACCGTGCGATAACCCGACTCGTTGCATGCTGCTACATCGATAGGGCGGCGGTTGCCGAGGCCGGGCTGAGGGTGAGTTAGCCAGTGCTCGACTATGTCGTCGTGTTCGAGTGCGACGCGTGCGAGAGCAACAAGCCGCGTGTGCCGACATTGCTCCAATTCGTTCATGGCCCGCCCTGTCTATGCAACCTGCCGTGACGGTAGCAAACATCGGCGGAGCGTCACAATTCCACTGCTACCACTAGTTCACGCCCGCAGCCGGCGCCAGCCAATGATTACGCTGCTGATGGAGATGACGACGCCGGCGAGGCTGAGCAGCCACAGCACCACGTCCCAGGCCGGGCGGTGAGCGAGCAGGAAGCGGAAGTCGAGACTGTGGAGGGCGTTGAAGAGCCAGCGGTCGACGCGGTCGGTGTGGCGCATCCAGTTGAGGACCTGGCCGGTGCGCGGGTCGACGTGGATCCAGGTGCGGTCGGGGTCGTTGAAGATGAAACGGAGGATGGGTAGGGGGCGGTCGCCGCGGCGGGAGTACCAGTAGGTGTCTTCTTGTTCGAGGCGCTGGGTTGCAACGAGTCGGGCGTCGCTCAATAAACGAGGCGCAGCGGCAATCAGGGAAGCATCGTCGAAGAGGTGCGGCGAGCCGGTGGTGGCGTCAATAACGACAGGTTCAGCGTTGCGTGACTTCAGCGCCAGCAGCGGACGACCGAGGCTCCAAACGAACAAAGCTTCGTGAATGTCGCGATCGTTCAAAGAGTGCAGCACGGAAAGGGACGCTGGAAAGTCAGGTTGGTCATTGCCGAGAAAGGCCACATTGCCAGCCGACATGCGCTGAAAGTCGATGTCCCGAGCCCAGGGTACGGGCGGGCCCATCGACAGCCAGCCACTGAAGATCCAAGTCAAAAGAAACACACCGCCGATCACGCCAGCGATGTGATGCCACGCCATCCAGCCTCGATAGGGAGTGACATCCCGGCCGCGATAGCGACGACGCAGGCGAAGACGGTCGATGCCGAGCCATAAGCCGGTAAACGCAACGACGATGGCGACGCCGGAAGTCCACATGACAACCCGACTCCACACCGCCGGCTGCGCGCGGAGATCGCGGAAGTACATCCAGTGCAGCACAGCTCCAACCCAATTCCACGCTCGCTCGCGAGAATGCGTGTCGAGCACAATCTCTCCCGTGCGAGATGAAACGTAGAGCTGCGTGCCGAGCGAGTCGTTCAAAGCGACCCGATGCAGCGGACGATGTTGATTGAAGTTTTGCGCGACCGACCATTGATCGCGCTCGAGCGTCGTCACAGTCAGCGCGTCAGTGCGACCGGCAACACGCGATACGATGGCGCGAGCTTCGCCTGCATCCACATTTTGAATGATCCGGCCATCGACCGCGGAGACGGCGACTCGAGGCGCATCGGCCGGCTGCACGCGATACACCGGCTCGCCGGCCATCATCTCCAAGCGAATCTCGCGAGGAAACGCTGCGAGTGCGAGCCCATGAAGCACGTGCTCAGGCGCGATCGTGACCCGGCTCCAGTCGATGCGCTCCTGCATCGACGAGCGTTCCTCGGCCGTCAATGCCGGAAACGCCACATACATCATCACCAGTCCGGATAGAAACCACATTGCGAATAACAGGCACGTGGCGATGCCCAGCCAGCGGTGGCCAACGATCAGCCAGCGCAGCATCGTCAGAACTCGTAGGTGTAGCTGACGCCATAAGTTCTCGGCACGCCGAGACGCTCCGCGATGAACGAGCCCGAGCCATCGTCAAAGCGCGCCGAGCTCAGACGAGTCGCATATTCCTCATCGAAGACATTCTGCAAATTCACGCCGATCCGATGCCGACGCGCGGCGTCGACGAAGTAACGGGCGGCCAGGTTGAGCGTGAAATAGTTGCCGTAGTTCTGGCGGCCGAACGAGCCGACGGACTGATACACGTTGCCAACCCAGTTGGCCGTGGCGCTCGCATCCATCGGCAACTGCGCGGGCGTGAATTGCAGTGAGCCTTTCGCGTAGCTCTCCGGGAGGCGCGCGATCTGCGAGTCAGAGCCTTCTGCGCGCGACCGACTATAGGTGTAACTCAGGCTCGTTCTAAAGCTGCGACCGAGAGGCGCAGCGACCGCTACTTCGGCGCCTCGAACCTGCACTTCACCCGGCAAGTTCTGATAGCGACCATTCGGGAACTCATCCGTCGCGTCGCCGACCTCGATGAGATTGTCGATATCGCGGGCGAAGCCTGTGAGCTGCCACGCAATGGCAGCCTCATTCAGCCGCACGTTGCCGCCGATGGAAACATTCAGATTCTTGCTTTCCTCGGGCTGCAGATCCGGATTGCCGGCATAGTCGTCGATGCCGATGTAATAAAGCTGCTCGGCGCTCGGCAGCAGGAACGCCGTCGCCACGACACCTTCGGCATACAGCGCATGGTTGAATGTGTATCGACTGCTGACATTCCATACCGTCGCGTTCTTCCCGCCACTGCCGCGGTTGTAACGAGCGCCCGCAGCGGCCGCCACCTTCTCGAACGCATTCTCCGCCGTGCGTACCTCGCCGAAGAATGCATGCACGGTCTCGGTCTCGCCCGCGATGGGGAAGACGTCGTCGCGAGCCTTGTAGTTCTGGTAGTCGTAGCCGACGTGATAGTCGACCAGCCCGCCGGGCCGGATTCTCACGAGCGCGCTGCCACCGTAGTCATGAAAGCCCCAATAAGTGCCCGGGGCATACAGCACGACTTCTTCGCCGGTGGCAGCGTCGTTCTGGATGTTTGCGTACGTTGTGTCCCAGTCGTGCAAATAGGCTTTGAGCAGCAGCTGCACCTGCTCGCTGGCATCGTAGGCGAGCTTGGCGCTGACGATATCCTCGTCGCGATCGTTGTAGCTGCGCTTGGTGCGGGTCGCGCTGTTGTTGTCGAGCGTCGCGTCCGTGTGGTGATAGAGCATGTCCAGGCGCAAGGAGTCGGTGAAGTCCAGGCCGTACTTCAAACCGACGTTGGTCACGTCATAGCTGCGATCGCGATCGGTGGCGCTCGGTTCGTAGTGCGCGAACTGCCGATAACCATCGCCCTCGTTTTTCGAGCTGTAGACCACGAATTTGTGCCGACCGACGGCGCCGCGTGCAAAGCCGCCGACTTGATAGCCGTCGTTGCCGTCGTAGTTCATGGTCACGCTGCCGCCGGGCTCGTCGGAGAAGCTTCGGGTCACGACATTGATGGCGCCGGCGACGCCCTGCGTTCCGTAGAACAGGCTCTCGCCGCCCTTCAGCACCTCGATGCGCTCGACCATGTTGGCGGGCAGGGTGTCCGGGCTGGTGTCGTTGAAGATGCGGTTGTTGATGCGCACGCCATCGACCAGCCACAGCACGTCGCCGGGCCGCGAGCCTTGCAGCGACACGTCCACATAGTCGAACGGTCCGCTGCCGGGAGAGACGAACAGGCCGGGCACTTCGAACTGGAGCGCGGTGCTGACATCGACATAGCCGGCCGCCCGGACGCGATCGGCGCTGACGTATTCAACGTCGTGCCCATAGCGGGCCAGCTCCACCGGCAGCGTCTCCTCGATGCTCCGGGCGGTCACCAGGATTTCCTCCAGCGGACCCTTGCCCGAGGTGTCTTGCGCGAACGAGACGGTGGCGGCCAGGGTGAGCAGCGAGGCTGCAGCGAAGCGGCGGTGGCGAAGCAAGGCAGGTCCCCAGGAAGTGCTGAACGGCCGAGACTGTTTCGTCACCTGCGCGTTACCGCATAGCGAGACCGGCTCGGGCAAACTCACCGCAACGACACTACTCAGCGGACCTGGCCCATCGCCAGTAATTTACTGTTTCCAATGACGTTACTTAACGTTAAAAGTCCTAGCATTCCGGTTATGGGAGTGGCGGTCAGCATGACGGCGGTCGATGAGCTGCAGCGACTGGCAGCGCAGGTCCGCGCCAGTGGCTTGCTGGGCAAGCCGGGGGCGTTGTCGCGCCTGTTCGATTTCCTGCTGGCACGCTCGCTGAGCGGTGAGGCGCCGAAGGAGATCGAGATCGCCCTGCAGGTATTCGGCAAGGACGCGAACTTCGACGTGGCGCAGGACTCGGTGGTCCGCGTTTATGTTCACAAGCTGAGGCGTCGGCTCGAAGAATTCGCGACCCGCTCGCTCACGCCGTACGACAGCCGCATCACGATTCCGAAAGGCGAATACCGCCTGGTGCTCGAGCCGGGCAGTGCGGTTGCGCCGCCGGCTCCGGAGAATGCGGAGCCCACGCTGATTCAAGTAGCGCCGCCGAGTCAGCCGCGATGGCGGCACTGGCTGAGGCCGGCGTTAGCGGCGGTGGTTGCGTTCGTTGTGGGTGTCGTGCTTACTTATTGGTTCACGTCGAATCCGCAGGATCGGGATTTGACGGCGGTCCGGCAGAGTGCGGTGTGGGGGCCGCTGCTGGATGACGATCTGCCCATTACGCTGGTCGTCGGAGATTATTTCCTGCTTGGCGAAGTGGACCAGGCGGGGAATGTCGAGCGCCTGGTGCGAGAGTTCTACATCAACTCGAATCAGGACTTCCTCGATCATCTGCAGCTCAATCCGGGGCAGATGAACCAGTATCGCAATCTCGATCTCACTTATCTGCCGGCGGCGAGTGCGTTCGCTTTGCAGGATCTGGTGCCGGTGTTGAATGCCGGCAAGCAGGTGCGAGTGACGCTGCTATCGGCGCTCGATCCGAGACTGCTCAAGACCAGCCACGTCGTTTACGTTGGGTACATCAGCGGCATGGGGATGCTCGGGGATCGAGTGTTCGCGCAGTCGAGACTGGCGCTGGGCGGATCGTTCGATGAGCTGCATGACACGCAGACCGGGACGGATTACGTGAGCACGGCGATGCCGATGGGGGTCGAGGGCGGGGCGTTCCGAGACTTCGGTTACTTCTCTACATTCGCTGGGCCGAATGGAAATCGGGTCGTTGTGATTTCGGGGACGCGTGATAACGGGGTCATGCACGTCGCTGAGACGTTGTCACGTCGGGCGGGGCTTGAGGAAGTCGCGCGTGAGTCGGCCGGAGCTGCGTCCTTTGAGTCGCTCTATGAGGTGGATGGGATGGCGCGCGCCGGGTTGAACGCGCGGCTGTTGTTTGTGTCGCCGATGAAGAACGATGCGATTTGGAGTGGGGCGCCCTGAGAGTTCGGTGGGTCACGCCGCCGTGGCCGGAGGCGTCAGTGGCTCTTGGAGAAGAGGCGTCGGTGGTTCGCAGCGCCAGGGGCGGGGTGTCTCCTTCCGGCACCGGGCGCCCGCCGGAGCGCATTGCGCTCCTCGCGTCAGGTCCATGGTGAGCCCTGCTGTTTCGGCCCCGTCCATGTGCCGAAAAGCTGCCGGAAGGAGACACCCCACCCCTGACGCTGCCGATGCGTTAGAGCGAGAGTTGACCACGCGAACTCCGTTCGCAGCTATCGCGCTCTAGCGAACGCTTGGAGTTTCTCGCTGTCGCTCGAAACTCGATGCGATGTCGGATGTGCGTTATCGGCGCGTGCGTCATTGCCGCTTGCGATTGCGCCAGTTGTCGCCGGCCGCCTTGGCGGCTTCCTTCGCCGCGGCAAGCTCCGTGCTATCGAGCACGTTGTCCTTATTCGCATCGGCGCGGTCGAACAGCTTGGTTGGGCCGTTGACGAATTCTTCCTTGGAGACCTTCTTGTCTCCGTCGGCATCGAACTGAGCGCCCATGGCGTCGTTTCCGCCTTTTAGCTGACGGCGTTTGGCGAGACGTTCGGGAACATCGCTGCTATCGATGTAACCGTCGGAGTTGCGATCGAGCTTGGCGAAGTGATCCCCGCGGGCGGCGATGAATTCTTCTCGGGTGACGTTCCCGTCTTTATCGACGTCAGAGCGTTCGAAGACGCCTTCGCCGCGCACCTGTGCCAGCGCGGGAGTGCTTAACAGAATCAGCAGGGCTGCTGATACAAACGTGCGAGACATGGTGCGTTCCTCAGTTTCAGGGAGGGGCTGGTGTGAGCCAGCTTCCTCCCATCAACGCACCACGTCTCGCGAGGTTGACCGCTCAGTTCGCGGTCGCGCGCTTCAGGCGTTCGAAGTAACGATCGCGCAGTTCGGTCTGTCGAGAGCGCATGTCGACCGGGCGGCCGGCGATCCAGACCTGGTCGGCGAGGCTGGTGACCTCGAGCGGGTCGCCGCTCCACAGCACCACGTCGGCGACTTGACCGGCGGCGATGCGGCCGCGGGTCGCGCCGAGGCCGAAGATGTCGGCGGCGTCGGCGGTCAGTGCAGTCACGGCCGCTTCTTTCGGCATGCCATGCGCGACGGCGTTGCCGGCGAGCTGACGCACCTTGCGAGCGTTGTGGCTGTCTTCGAACATGCTGAAGGTGACTTTCACGCCGGCCTTGTTGAGCAACGCTGCGTTATCGAGCCGCGAGCCGATCGAGTCGAACGTGTTCGGCAGATTGTTGAGCGCGTCGACGATCACCGGCACCTTCGCTTCAGCCAGTTGATCCGCAACGACCCACGCTTCGGCGCCGCCGGCGATGACGGGCTTGATGCCGTATTTCTTCGCGAAGGCGATCGTCTTGACGATGTCGCCGGCGCGGTTGACGTTGAAGATCACGCGGCCGCCGGCGAGATAACGAGCGAACACTTCGCGACCGAGCGGATGCATCAGCGATTTCTCGTCGGAGATGCGATTGCGCGTTTCATGCACCGCCTGCTCGAGCACCATCCATTGGGCTGCGCGGCTGCCGCCCGAATGTGAGTTCATATCTCCGCCGAGATCGATGAACAGCGAGCGGCTGCCGTCGAGCACGGCATCCTGACGGCCGTCGAGAGTCACGGCTGCGCCTTGCCCGGCAAGGAAGTTGCCGCCCTCGGCGATGCCGGGATTCAGCACGGTCCAGGTCATGCCTTCGATGCGCGTCACGGGCACGAGCACGGAGCGGCCGTTATAAGCAACCGAAACATCGAACTCCGGCCGCCACTGCATTTCATAAGCAGGCGCGCCGAGGCCGATCGATGCGTCGTCAGTCGTCGGTTCCTGGGTGACTTCCTGGATGCCGACGGTGCTGAGACCAGCGAACATGCCGGGCGTCAGCGCGCGGTCCTTGGCATCGATGGTCGTCGCATTGTCGGCGGAAAGACCGCTGCCGACAGAATGGATCTTGCCATCGCGAATCAGCACGTCAGTGTTGGTGAGCGTGCCCTTGGCGGTCGAGGTGTAGACCGTCGCGCCACGAATCAAAATGTCTTGGGCGAGGGCATGGCTGGCGGTCAGGGCCAGCGCCGAGGCGATCAGAGCTTTCATTGTGCGCTCCCCCCATTGTCAACGTGCACGGCGGTCTCGTACTGACCCAACAGGAAATCGGATGCGGGCTTCGTCGATGGGTTGGCGCGGTCGTAGACCAGCGCGCCATCGATGAACACGTTCTCCGCGAGCGCATACACGCTGAAGGGATCGCCGTTCCAGATCACCACGTCGCCCATCTTGCCGGCTTCGAGCGTGCCGGTGACTTTGTCGATGCCGAGCGCTTTGGCGGCGTTGAGCGTGAGCCAGGTGATCGCGTGTTCGCGCGAGATATCGAGACCCATGCGATTGCCGCGAACCAGGGCCTTGCCGGCTTCCTGGTTGAGCCGTTGTATACCTTCCGCCGAATCGGAGTGCACGACAGCGCAACTGTTCTTGGGCATGTCGGTGAGCGCCAGGTTCTCCATCACGCCATCGAACGCTTCCATCTTGAAGCCCCACCAGTCGGCCCACTCGGCGCCGCAGATGTTGTTCTGCGCGAGCAGATCCGCGATCTTGTAGGCCTCGACGGCATGGTGGAATGCGGCGATCTTGAAGCCGAATTCCTTGGCCAGGTCGATCATGATGGCCATCTCGTCGGCGCGATAGCAGTGGATGTGCACCAGGATCTCGCCGTCCATGGCGCCGACCAGCGTCTCGGACTTCAGGTCGCGCTTCGGCGGTGATGGCGGCTTGTCGTCGTCATCCTTCTTCTTGCCGGACGAGTCCTTTTGTTTCTTTTCGTAGGCGGCGAGCTCGCGGCGATATTTGTTCCACTCCTCGCGATACGCCTGCGCATCGGCGAATGCCTGGCGATAGCCGGCCACATTGCCCATGCGCGTCATCGGCGCCTGGCCCTTGCCGCCATAGAATCCCTTGGGATTTTCGCCGCACGCCATTTTCAAGCCTTGCGGCGCGCCGGGGAATTTCATGGCCTGATAGGTGGTCGAGTGCAGGTTCTTCACGGTGACGCCACGGCCGCCGATGAGATTGCCCGAGCCGGGCAGGATCTGCATGGCAGTGATACCGCCTTGGAGCGCGGTCTCGAAACCCGGATCCTGCGGCCACACTGCATGCTCGGCCCACGCCTGCGCGGTGACGGGGTCGACCATTTCGTTGCCGTCGCTGTGCGCGTCGACGCCAGGGCTTGGATACACGCCGAGATGCGAGTGCACGTCGATCAGGCCGGGCGTGACCCAGCGACCGTTCGCTTCGATGACTTTCGCGCCAGCCGGT
>NZ_BLJO01000001.1:1519866-1544807 GCF_009932555.1 Steroidobacter agaridevorans | reverse complement strand
GCGCTCAGTTGTGTACCGACCGCCGAAATCTTGCCGTCGACGATGAGCACGTCGCCATTGTCGATGCGAGTGCCGGTGCCGGTAAGTACGGTCGCGCCACGAATCAGCGTGGCTCCGGAGGGAAGCGCTTTATACGTCGATGTATACGGTGCGGGTGTCGATGGAGCTGGGGTTGCTTCCGGTGTCGGGGTCTGCGACTGCGGCGCGGTCGCGCAGGCACTCAACAAAATCCCCAGCAATGGAATCATGATCGGGCGGCGCGAGGCGCCGCGCGCATGAGCGTGCTGCATTATTTGTGATATCCGTGCGGCGAAAAAATCGAAGCGCAAAAATCTATCAGATCAGCCTGCCTTGCGCTGCTGCTTCGTGATCGAGCAGCCAGCGCTTGCGGGGCAGCCCGCCGCCGTAGCCGGTGAGCGAGCCGTCGGCGCCGATCAGGCGATGGCAGGGCACGACCACGCAAATGGGATTGGAGCCGTTCGCATGGCCGACGGCGCGCACGGCTTTAGGGCGGCCGATGCGTGCGGCGAAGTCGCCATAGCTCATCGTGGTGCCGACCGGAATACGACGCAGCTCTTGCCACACCGAGCGTTGAAAGGCCGTGCCGCCGGTTTCCACCGGAATCGTATCGATGGCATCCAACTTGCCTTCGAGATAGGCGTGCAAGCCATCGCGTATCGCCGCCGAAACAGGCCGAGTCCGCAACTGCAGGTCGCCGTACAGCACGGCGAGCGTCCGGTCGAGACGCGCTTTCAGATCGGCCCAGCCGAGTGCGCGCAACCGGTCCTGCTCATCGGCCACCACCAGCATGTCGCCGATGGGTGTCTTCATGCATTCGAGATGGAAACTGAACGTGGCGGCGGGCATGCGAACTTCTCAATGCATTTGCAGTAACGGGTGTCAGCGGCGTTATGATCGGTCCGGGACATTGCGTTGTCACTGGCCAGCTGACGAATGAGCGCAACACCGGAACCGGTTGGAACCCTGCAGATCGCCCTCGCGCACACCCGGCGCTTGCTGGATCATGACCCATCCGCGGCCGCCGAGCAGGCCCGGGAGATTCTAAAGGTCATTCCTCGACAACCTCTGGCGCAGTTTTTACTGGGATTGGCCTACAGCGCCAACCGGCAAGGCGATCAAGCGATCGCAGCCTTGCGCCGAGCGGTCGAGTTGCAGCCCGATCTGCCCGATGCATGGCGGACGTTGGCCGATCATCTCACCGCCGCGGGCGATACAGCGGGCGCCGACTACGCTTACGCTCAGCACATTCGCTTTTCCACTCGCGATCCCCGTTTGCTCGAAGCGGGCGCGGCGCTGGCCGAGAATCGGATCGCGGTGGCGGAGGCTTTGCTTCGTGAGCATCTGAAGCAGCATCCCACGGATGTCGCGGCCATCCGTATGTTTGCTGAAGTCGCTGCGCGGCTCGGACGCTATGCCGATGCCGAAGCGCTGCTCGAACGCTGTCTCGAGCTGTCGCCAAGTTTCCTCGGCGCGCGTCACAACTATGCGTATGTCCTGCAACGGCAGAACAAGCTGGCCAAGTCGCTTGAACAAGTCGAGCGCCTGCTCGCCATCGATCCTCGCAACCCGGGCTTTCGGAACATGCATGCCGCCGTGCTCGGGCGAGCGGGGGATTACGATCGCGCATTGAAGATCTATGCCGACGTGGTGAAGGAATATCCGACCAACGCCAAGGTGTGGATGAGCTACGGGCATGCGCTGAAGACAGCGGGGCAGCAGGGCGAATGTGTCAGCACCTATCGCCGCGCCATCGAATTGTCGCCGCAGCTGGGCGAGGCGTATTGGAGCCTCGCGAATCTGAAAACATTCCGCTTCAGCGAGGCCGATGTCGCGGTCATGCAGGAGCAGCTGGGTCGCAACGACCTGAGCGAGGAAGATCGCTTTCACTTTCATTTCTCGCTTGGCAAAGCGTTCGAGGACGCGCGCGATTACGCGAAGTCGTTCGAGCACTATGATCGAGGTAACTCTCTGCGGCGCGCGATGGTCCATTACGACGCCGACGAGACCTCGCAGCACGTGCGTCGCTCAAAGCAATTGCTGACACCCGAGTTCTTCGCGGCGCGTGAGGGCAGGGGCTCGCCGGCGCCGGATCCGATTTTTATCGTCGGCCTGCCACGCGCGGGCTCGACGCTGCTCGAGCAGATCCTCTCCAGCCATCCGCTGGTCGAAGGCACGATGGAGTTGCCTGACATTCTCGACATGGCGCGCGCGTTGGGAGGTGGACGGGCGCGCGGTGAGGCTTCCAGGTATCCTGAAGTGCTGGCCGACCTTTCTGCCGATCAGCTGCGCGAGCTCGGCGATCAGTACATCGCGAACACGAGCATTCAGCGCAAGACCGATGCGCCGTTCTTCATCGACAAGATGCCGAACAACTTTGCGCACGTCGGCTTGATTCAACTCATCCTGCCGCGAGCCAAGATCATCGATGCACGCCGCCATCCGTTGGGCTGCTGCTTCTCCGGCTTCAAGCAGCACTTCGCGCGCGGCCAGCATTTCACGTATGGGCTCGATGACATCGGCCGTTACTACCATGACTATGTCGAGCTGATGGCGCATTTCGACGCCGTGCTGCCCGGTCGCGTGCATCGAGTGATCTACGAGACGATGGTCGATGACACCGAAACCGAAGTGCGTCGGCTGCTCGATTACTGCGGCCTGCCGTTCGACGAGCGCTGCCTGCGCTTTTACGAGAACGACCGCGCCGTGCGCACGGCCAGTTCGGAACAAGTGCGACGTCCCATCTATCGCGACGGCGTCGATCACTGGCAACACTATGAAGCCTGGCTCGAGCCCTTGCGGCGTGCTTTGGGGCCGGTGCTCGAGTCCTATCCAGCCGTTCCGGAGAGGTTTGACACGACGCGCTGATTTGTTGGTCGATTCATCAAAAGGAGCCGCGGGGACCTGCGGCTACAACATGGGGAGAGCAAGATGGTTGATCGTCGCTTGCATGCTCACAAACTTCGGCAACGCCGCCGAAGATCGATGTCGGTTCCATTGGCCGCTGCGCTATCAGTCACGATGTCGCAGGCGGCAGCGCAAAGCAACGAAGGCGCGGTGCTCGAGCAGGTGATCGTCACGGCGCAGAAGCGCCAGGAGAATCTGCAGGAAGTGCCGCTGAGCATCACTGCGTTGGGCACGGCGAAGCTCGAAGAGTTGCACGTCACGGACTTCGCCGATTATTCCAAGTTCCTGCCCAGCCTTTCCTACACTTCACTCGGTCCCGGTTTCTCGCGAGTGTTCTTCCGCGGCGTGAGCAGCGGCGACAACGGCAATCACTCGGGGTCGATGCCGTCTGTGGGTATCTATCTCGACGAGCAGCCGATCACGACGATCACCGGCGCGCTCGATGTGCATATCTACGATATCGAACGAGTCGAGGCGCTGGCCGGGCCGCAGGGCACGCTGTATGGCGCCAGCTCGCAGGCGGGCACGATTCGTATCATCACCAACAAACCCGATCCGTCGAAGTTCGCGGCGGGCTACGACGTTGAAGGCAATGTGCTCGATGGCGAGACCGGCTACGTCGCCGAAGGCTTCGCCAATCTGCCCTTGGGCGAGAACGCCGCGATCCGTCTGGTCGGTTGGGGCAAGCGCGACGCGGGTTACATCAGTAACGTCGCGGCGGATCGCTTCTATGAGACCGCCGAGATCACCATCAACAACGCCGATCGGGCCGAGGAGGATTACAACGACGTAGAAACGTACGGCGCACGCGCGGCCCTCCGCGTGGATTTGAACGACAGCTGGACAATCACGCCCACCCTGATGCATCAACAGCAGGAATCGAATGGCGCGTTCGCCTACGATCCGAGCCTCGGCGATCTGAAGGTGGCCCGCTATCGCCCTGAGCATGCCGACGATCGCTGGACACAAGCCGCGCTCACGGTCGAAGGCAAGATCGCCAATCTGGATGTCGTGTACGCCGGCTCTTATCTGAAACGCGATGTGGATACCGAGCAGGATTACTCCGACTACTCGCTGTTCTACGACATTACTTATGGCTACACGGTGTATAACGACGACGGCGTCATCATCGAGCCGACGCAGTACATCCAGGGCAAGGATCGATACAAGCGTCAAAGCCACGAGCTGCGGCTGTCGACGCCGGGCGATAAGCGCGTGCGTTTCGTCGGTGGCTTGTTCTACCAGCGTCAGCAGCACTTGATCGAGCAGAACTACAAGATCGACAACCTGACGCCCGTGTATGAAGTGACCGACTGGCCCGATACCATCTGGCTGACGGAACAGAAGCGAATCGATCGCGACTACGCGGTGTTCGGCGAGCTGAGTTTCGATATCACCGAGCGCCTGACGGTGACCGGCGGCGCGCGCTGGTTCAAGGCCGAAAACTCTCTGGCGGGCTTCTTCGGTTATGGCGAGGGCTACAGCAGCAGCGGCACCAGCGGCGAGGCGCTGTGCAGCGACTTCGCAGGCGACCCCATCGGCGATCGCTCCGGCTGGGTGCCCTATACCGCGGTCGGCACCGCGCCTTGTAAGAACCTCGACAAGTCCGTCGACGAGGACGGCGTGACGCCGAAGGTCAATCTCACCTACAAGTTCGACGACCATCGCATGGTGTATGTGACGTACTCGGAGGGCTTCCGGCCGGGCGGCGTCAATCGTCGCGGCACGTTCCCGCCCTACGATGCCGACTATCTGAATAACTACGAGGTGGGGTGGAAGACGACCTGGATGGACAATCGCCTGCGCTTCAACGGCGCGTTGTTCCTGCTCGACTGGGATGATTTCCAGTTCTCGTTCACGGGCCAGAACGGTCTTACCAATATCACCAACGCCGGCGGCGCCCGCATCAAGGGCATCGAAGCCGATGTGGAGTTCGCGGCCACCGAAAGTTTCCTGATCTCCGGCGGGCTCTCGATCCTCGACGCCAAGTTGCGCGGAGAGTTCTGTGAGTTGCTCGATGGGGATGGCCAGCCGTTGCCGCTGAGCGATTGTTTTGCACCCAATCCTCACGGCGGTCCGGACGTGCTGCGCGGTGCAGGCGACGGTACGGAGCTGCCGGTCGTGCCGGACTACAAGGCCAATCTCACCGGCCGCTATCGTTTCGAGATGGGTGCGCTCGATGCATTTGCCCAGGCTGCATTCGTCTATCAGTCCGAGAGCCGTGCGGCGCTCACGGCGTTCGACGAAACGATACTCGGCAAGAACAGAGCCTACGGTCTCGCCGACTTCTCGGTCGGCTTCGGCAAGGATTCGTGGACGGCGGAGGTGTTTATCAACAACGCCTTCGACAAGCGTGCCGATATCACACGCTTTGCGCAGTGTCGCGAGGAGATGTGCACGAAGCCCTACATCGTCACCAATCGGCCGCGCACGATCGGTGTGAAGTTCGGGCAGAAATTCTGACGCGGGTAACGGGCGGGAGCGGCGCGCTCCCGCCCGCATCGGTTACTTGGAAGGTTCGACCAGCGCCTGGAATGTGAGTTGGCGCGACAGGTCTTCGATATTCGGCACGCCCGCCGGACCGCCCCGGCGTTGGATGATGCCGAGGAACACCACGTCGTTGGTGGGATCGATCCAGAACCAGGTGCCGGCGATGCCATCCCACAGATAGGTGCCTTTGCCGGCGGGGCTGCCGATTTCCAGCGGCTCTTCGTAGATCGCTACGTCGAATCCGAAGCCGAAGCCCGGCTGCATGCGGTAGTTGCCGATGCCGAACTTGCCGTTCTGGTTCTTCACCCCATCGGGCACATGGTTTGCCGTCATCAGCGCAACCGTGCTCGGCGCGAGCAAACGTTTGCCGTCGAGCTGGCCGTCATTCGCGAGCATCTGCGCGAAACGCAGATAGTCATTCGCCGTCGAATAGAGGCCGCCGCCGCCGGAAGGCATGCCGGGCGGCTCGTTCACGCCCTTGTCGTGAGGCATGGCGCTGAGACCTTCGCCGCCCCACTGATAAATCGTGGCGAGCCGCGACATCTTGTCTTTATCGACATGGAACGCCGTGTCCTTCATGCCGAGCGGCTCGAAGATGCGCTCGCGCAGGAACTCGGGGAACGGCTTGCCCGACAACTTCTCGACCAGATATCCCTGGATGTCGACGCCGACGCTGTACACCCAGCCTTCACCCGGCTGATACAGCAGCGGCAGCTTGGCCATGCGATCGATGAACTCCTGCAGCGACGGCGCGGCGAGCGGAGCGGATTGCTGATACAGCTTGTCCACCGGCGTCGCGCCGAAGACTCCATAAGTGAAGCCAGCCGTGTGCGACATCAGTTCGCCCATGGTCGGCGGATGCGAGGGCGCCACGAATGTGGGTTGGCCGTCCGGGCCATTGCCCGCATACACCTTCAGATCCCTGAACTCCGGGATGTGGCGCCAGATCGGATCTGACGGTTTCCACTTGCCTTCTTCGTACAACATCATCATCGCGACGCCAACGATCGGCTTGGTCATCGAGTAGATGCGCACGATGGAGTCCAGCTGCATGGGCTTGGCGCCGGCGATGTCGGCCTGGCCGTACGTCATCTGCTGAACGACCTGACCGCGACGCGCGACGACCGTGGCGATGCCGGCGAGTTCTTTGCGGTCGACGACCGCCTTCATGCCGGCGTCGAGGCGTTTCAGGCGCTCCGAAGAAAAGCCGACGCTCTCCGGCTTGGTCTCGGGCAGAGAAAGATTGCGCGCTTCGGCCGCAACCGTGACGAGCATTGCCAGCGCGACCAGGCTCCACGCGCGCAGGCTTGATGGTTGTATCCGCACAGTGAAATCCCCCGCGATCCGTCGGAAGTTACTTGTTGTAACGCGTCGCGAGTGTAGCCCCAGGCCTGGGCCGGCGACCCCGGTTCAGGCAGGCCATGACAGAACTTTGCCCAGAATTGCTTAGACCAGTCCCGCCGGAATCTCAAGCCTTGTCGCGAGGGGGCTCGTTCTTCATAGTGCGCGCCTTCGTTTTCGCACTGTGGATCGGACCCTGATGCCCCTGCCGTCGATTGAATCCCGCATTGCCGCCGAATTGTCCGCCAAACCCGAGCAGGTCAAAGCCGCCGTGGCGCTGCTGGATGAAGGCGCGACAGTGCCGTTCATCGCGCGCTATCGCAAAGAAGCGACAGGGGGACTGGATGACACGCAGCTGCGCACTTTGGAGGAGCGGCTGTCCTATCTGCGCGAATTGGAAGAGCGCCGCGCCGCCATCATCGCGAGCATCGATGAACAGAAAAAGCTGACACCCGAGCTGCGCGCCAGCATCGAGGCGGCCGACACCAAGCAGCGCCTCGAAGATCTGTACTTGCCGTACAAGCCCAAGCGTCGCACCAAGGCGCAGATCGCGCGCGAAGCGGGGCTGGACGTGCTGGCGGAGGCGCTGCTCGCCGATCATTCGCTGGTGCCGGAGACCGAGGCTGCGAAGTATCTGAAGCCGGCGTTCAAGACGGCGGCGGGCGACGACAACCCGGGCGTGGCGGACGTGAAAGCCGCACTCGAAGGTGCGCGCACCATTCTGATCGAGCAATTCGCCGAAGACGCGGAGTTGCTGAACAATCTCCGCACGCACCTGCAAGACAACGGCATCGTCGTGTCAGCCGTTGCCGAAGGCAAGGAAGAGCCGGCGGCGAAGTTCCGCGATTATTTCGCGTACAGCGAGACGCTCAAGACCGTGCCTTCGCATCGCGCGCTGGCGCTGTTCCGAGGGCGCAAGGAAGAGCTGCTGAAGGTTTCGCTGAAGTTGCCGGAAGACATGCAGCCGCCGCCGGCGACCGGTCAGGCGCCGTTCAATGCGTGCGAGCTGAAGATCTCCGCGCGCTTCAATATCGCCGATCGAAAAAAGCCGGCCGATGCGTGGCTGCTGCAGACGGTCCGTTGGACCTGGCAGGTCAAGCTCGCGTGGCAGTTGGAAGCGGAACTGCTGACGGCGTTGCGTGAGCGTTCGGAAGAAGAGGCCATTCGCGTCTTCGCGCACAACCTACACGATCTGTTGCTCGCTGCTCCTGCCGGCCCGCGCGCCACGATGGGCCTCGACCCCGGCCTGCGTACCGGCGTGAAAGTCGCCATCGTCGATCACACCGGCAAGTTGCTGGAGACCGCGACGGTGTATCCGCACGTGCCGCGTAACGAATGGGATCGCACGATTGCCCATCTGGCGTTGCTGGCCAAGAAGCACAACGTCGATCTGATCAGCATCGGCAACGGCACCGCTTCGCGCGAGACCGACAAGCTCGCCGGCGACTTGATCAAGCTGCATCCCGACTTGAAGCTCACGAAGATCGTCGTGTCCGAGGCAGGCGCTTCCGTGTACTCGGCGTCGGCGCTGGCGGCGAAGGAATTCCCGGATCTCGATGTGAGCTTGCGTGGCGCCGTTTCCATCGCGCGCCGCTTGCAGGATCCGCTGGCCGAGCTGGTGAAGATCGATCCCAAGTCCATCGGCGTCGGTCAGTATCAGCACGACGTGAGCCAGACCAAGCTTGCCAAGAGTCTCGATGCCGTCGTCGAGGATTGCGTGAACGCCGTCGGTGTCGACGTGAACACTGCGTCTGCGGCGCTGCTGGCCCGCATCTCCGGTTTGTCGTCGACGCTCGCCGAGAACATCGTCCGCTATCGCGACGAGCACGGCGTGTTTGCGAATCGTGCCGGCCTGAAGAAAGTGCCCCGTCTCGGCGACAAGACATACGAACAAGCCGCCGGCTTCTTGCGTGTGATGAATGGCGACAATCCGCTCGATCGCTCAGCGGTGCACCCGGAAGCGTACCCGGTCGTCGAGCGCATCATTGCGGACCTGAAGAAGCCCGTGAAGGAAGTGCTGGGCGACGGCTCGACGCTGAAGAAGGTCGACCCCGCCAAGTTCACCGACGAGAAGTTCGGCTTGCCGACGGTGAAGGACATTCTCAAGGAACTCGAGAAGCCCGGCCGCGATCCGCGCCCGGAGTTCAAGACCGCGACCTTCAAGGAAGGCGTCGAGGAGCTGAAGGATCTGCAGCAGGGCATGATCCTCGAAGGCGTCGTCACCAACGTCACCGCGTTCGGCGCATTCGTCGACATCGGCGTCCACCAGGACGGCCTCGTTCACATCTCCATGATGTCGAACAAGTTCGTGAAGGACCCGCGCGAAGTCGTGAAGGCCGGCGATGTGGTGAAGGTGAAGGTGCTGGAAGTCGATCAGCAGCGCAAGCGCATCGCGCTCACCATGCGCCTCGACGAGTCCGCCCAACGCGTCCGCGACAACGCGTCCGGCGACTTCCGCCGCGACCGCGACTCACGCCCACCTCAGCGTCAGCAACAGCAGCCGCGTCGTGAAGAGTCAGTGGGTGCCGGCGCCATGGCCGACGCCTTCGCCCGGGCGCTGAAGCGGCCGTAAATCGCCGCTGACGAAACGCGCCTTCTGCTCGAGGGCGCCCGCGATCACGTCGGGGGCGAGCCGGGTGTCGAGTTCGAGATGATCTTCGTCTCGAACTTCCATGCCGTGCTTGCGCACGACCGCGATCTGGTTGCCGTGCTTGATCGCAAAGTCCGCGTACTCGCTCATGACGATGATTTCGCGTCCGCCGGGCTCGTAGAGCGGCTGGCCGACGCTGTAAGCAGGGAAGGGCGTGTCGCAGCCGAGATAGTCGCGCAACACTGTCGGCATCACATCGAAATGCGTGGTGCGATGATGAAACACCCGAGGCTCCAGCCCCGGCGCATATAGCGACATCGGCACCGCCGTCTGGAAGCGGGTGAAGTTGCTCGCATGTCCCCAGTAGTTCTGGCCGTTGTCGTTGAACTCCTGGCCGTGATCGCTGGTGATGATGACGACGGAGTTCTCCAGCAGGCCGCGCGACTCCAGTCCGGCAATCGCTTCTCCCACCAGCGAATCGACGTAGTGCACCGAGTTGCGATAGCGGTTCAGCAACGGCAGTGGATCCGTGTCGCGATCGAGCTGCAGATAGTTCACGTGGGGCGCCGCTGGCGCGAACGGCGCAGGATAGTCGTCCGGGTACGCGAAGCTATGCGGCGCGTCGTAGAACAACAGCGCGAAAAATGGCGCTGTCTGCTCCCGCTCGCCCAGGTAAGCAAGAAAGTCATTGGTGAGATCGCGATCCCAAGCGTCCGGGCTCGCGCCTTCAGAACGCATGCGCACAGCCTCGACCTGTGAAAACACGGTGCGGTCGAACTCGGGGCTGTAGAGCGGCGCGCTGCGAAACACCTGCACGTCGTAGTGGAGGCGGGCGAGTTGGTCGATCAGCACAGGCCCCCGTCGCTCCGCCAATGCCCGGTGCCAGTACGTGCCGGGTATCGAATAGAACAACGAGAACATGCCGATACGCGTCGCGTTCCCGCCGCTGTAATGATCCATGAAGCGCACCGAGCGTTGCGCGAAGCGCTCGATATTCGGCGTGACCCGTGCGTCGAGCGCGTCGAAGCGCCAGGAGTCGATGGCGATGACGACGATGTTGGGCGGCTTTTCCGGCGGGCGACAGCTCAACGGCTGCAATGGATAGGTGAGCTGTCTATTCGCCTGTGCTACATCCGTATCCGCGACTTGCAGCTTGTTCAGGTTCACACCTTGCGCGCGCAGCAGCCGTTTCGCCGTCGCTGCATAGCGCATCGGCAGCACTTCGGTTTGTTCCAGGAAAGGTTCGTAGCTCGCGGCGTCCGCCCAGATGTGGATGGAATGGAAAGTCAGCAGCGCGCAGGTCGCTACGCCGGTGATGATCATCGGCAACGGCGAGCGCTGGGCGGGACCGCTGACGCGCCGCCAGAACCAGCTGGACGCAACGCCGAAGACCGCCAGGATCGCCGCCGCGATCAACGCGGCCTGCGCATACATCGCGGCGGAAAAAACAAAGGTCTCGCCCGCGGCGCCACCGAACAACAGATTCAATACGCCCGCGTTGATGTGAAATCGATACAGCTGATAAACCTGCGTATCGATCAGCACGATCGCGACGGCCGCCGCTCCGCAGAGCACACCTAGCGGAATGGCGATACGGGGGCGCGGCCAGGCAACGACGAGAGCGAGCGCGGGCAGTAGCGACACGGCCGCAAATGTCGTGAAGTGAGCAACGAGCATGCTGGCCCGGAACAGCATCGAGGCGGGCCGGGCGTCGAGATCGATCACCTCGAAGTAACGCAGGCTGACGAGCAGGAGCAGCCCGAGCGTGGTCAGCCAAAGCCATCCCCACCAGCGCATGAGACGAGCGCGCATGTCGACGTAGGGCCTCACGGCCCGGCCTCGAGTTTTATCGGTGTCGGTCGAATAATCAGTCGCTGGGCAGTCGGGTTCCTTGGAAGACTTTATCGTTGTCATTAGCCGGTGACGAACTCGGTGGCGATCGAAGCGCTGTACTGCGCTCGAAGTCAGCGAGTGACGCCGCCAGGCGACAGCGCTGCGGCAACGAGCGAGGCCGGCCCCTTGGGGAGCCGGCGCCGAATGGTATCGGCTTCAGTCGCTCAGAGCGACACGCGTGAGGGCCTCACCGTTCCTTCGGCGAATTCCACGGCCGGTTGCCGCCGCGATTCCCGCCGCCGTTGTTGTTATTGGACGGCGATGATCGAGGCGCTTGCGGCTGGCTGCGAGGCTCCTGGCGCGGCGGAGGAGTGAACGTGCGGGGTTCCTGCCGCGGCGGAGGAGAGTAGCTGCGTGGCGGCTCGCTGCGAGGCTGGCTGCGAGGCTGGCTGTACTGGCGGGGCTCGACGCGATTGATCCCGCTGCCGCTGGAGCCGGAGCTGCGCGACCGCTCGCGATCGCGGAACGTGTCGTTCGTCGGCGGTCGATAGAAGCCGCTGCCGTTCTGCTGATAGCCGTTGCTCGGCACCCGTTGCATGTGATCGTTGCGACGGATGTTCGATGACTCCTCGGCCGGCATGCTTCTGACCCGGTCTCGATTGTCACGGTCCGGCCGGGTCAACGTATCGTTGCGATTGTCACGATCGCGACGTGACTGCCAATCGCGCACCGAGTCGTTGTTCAGTTCGCGCGGACGATTGCTGCCGCCACTCAAGCCCAGCGCACGCTCGCGATCGGCGCGATTGTCCGGGCCCTTGCCGGTCGGGCGAATCACATTGAAATCGCCGTAGCGTTTCGGGCTGCTCGGAGTGCGATCGACCAACTCGGCGCGGCCGACGGGGCGGTTGCCATTCGACTCGATGGCGCTGCGTTCGCGATGGAAGGGCACCCGGCCGGCGTAGTAATCGCCGCGACCCATGTTGTTGAAACGATCCGCATCGTGCGGCGGGCGACGAACCGGTCCGCCCAGCACGCTTTCGCGATACGGCGCGATGGCGGGCGGCTCACGCACCCCGTGCCAGTTGCGCATCTGGTTGTCGTCCGGCCGCACCCAGTGATCGCCGATGCGGCGGCCGCCGACGAAATAGTCACGCGGCACGGCGGTGACCGCGCCCGGATAGCGGTGATAATCGAAGCGCGGCGGCGGCACGCGCCGGCCGTAGAAATAGTTGTGGTTGATGACCACCGTGTTGGAAACATTCACGTAGCGAATGTAACGCGGCGTGTGACGGTAGCCCGGATAGTAAACATCGCGGGGTCCGAGCGGATACCAGCCGACGTTGCCGAACGAGACGGAGATGCCCACCGTCGGCCCACCGACCCAGCCGACCAGCGCCGGCGCATAGACGGGACGAATGTGGCGCGGCCCAGGCACCCAGCACCATCTGTCGCGAATGTGCGCCCAGCGTCCATAGTGGAACGGCGCGTAGCCCCAGCGAGCGTCATCGATCCATGACCAGCCCCACGGCGACACATATACCCAGCGGCCGTAGCGATACGGCGCCCAGTTGCTGACGACGTAGGTCGGTCGCCACACGTAGCCGTATTCGGGCTCGCTGATCCATTCGCCGTTGTCGTCGAGATCTTCGTAACCGACCACATCGCGAGAAACATACTTCGCCGACTGCGAGCGCTCATTGCGGGCATCGCGATCGTTGGCCCAATTCTCGAACGCCGTGCGCGGACCGATCGGCTCGATCGTGCCGGTCAGGCTGTCCACGCCAGTGAACACGCCGCGCTCGTTATCGCGCACGGTGAATTCTTTGTTGCCGCCGCCTTTGACTTCCGCTTCGCCATTGCGCGTCTTGACGATGGTGCGGTCGCCGGACTTGTCCACTTCTAGGTGATATTCGCCGACCCGGTTCAGGAACACCGTGGAGTGGGGCGTCTCGACTTGAATGGTTTCGCCTTCGGCGAGGCGGCGCACGCGGATGGTGGCGGCGCCTTCGGTGAGGCTGGCTTGCAGCACATTGTCGTCGAGCTCGATGAAGCCGAAGCCGGTGTCACCATCCAGATACACCGCCGCCGAGCCGATCTGCAGCTCGGCGCGGCCTTTGTCTTCAACCCACAGCCGATCGCCGCTGGTCAGTGGCCGGTTCAGCACCGCATCGGCCCATTCTTCGCTGCCGGCCGGCGCGACGGTTACTTCACCATCGATGTAGCCGAGACGAGCGACACGACTCGGCGGGTCGACCACGGCCGTGCCCTGAGAAGAAGATTCGGAGGATTCACTGGCGGACTGGGGTTCGACGACCGGCTCGACCGTGGGCTCGCCGGCATCGGATTCGACGACGGGCTCCGGCTCGACGACCGGTTCGGGATCCTGCGCGCGGGCTACATTGCCGCCGAAAGCGACCAGCAAGAGGAGGCCGCTCGCGAGTCCCGTCAGCCTTTGTGTCAGGGAATTCGTCACGTGCTTGCTGCCTATGGATTGGCCGCTTGGTCGATCCGTGAGTCGGCGGTCGGCGTTGCCCGAAATCATGTTGCCCACCCCCGTTTAGAACGGTTGTCAGCATGATCCGTTCCCTGGGGTGAACTCAAGGTGAACACGGGTTCGGGCCGCAGGCGGCGTTATGTCCGGCCCAGCCGCTCGACTCCAGGGTTAACTACCGGTTCAGTCAAGGCCGCAGTTGTGAGATGGATCGCGGATTAACGTCAGGCGCCTGCCTAATACTGCCCCAGGTCAATAGGGTCCAATAACAAAGATCTGGGTGCATGGACTTTACCGGGAATCCCAAAGAGCTGGCCCTGCTGCGGACTTTTGCGCCGTTCGACGGCATGAAGCCCGAAGGCCTGTCTGTGTTCGCCCGCAAGATCACGCGCCGCCAGGCTCCCAAGGGCCGCCTGCTGTTCACGGAAGGCGACGAGGAAAAACAGACCTTCTATCTGATCAGCGGCGCGATCGACCTGCTCGCCGAAGGCGAAGTCGTCGGCACGGTCAAGAGCGGCACGCCCAAATCCAAGAGCCCGCTGGCGCATCAGCTGCCGCGGCCCTATTCGGCGGTGGTGACGTCCGATCGCATCGAATATTTCCAGATCGACAGCGAGTTCCTGGACGTGGCGGTGACGCTCGACCAGACCGGCGCTTACAAAGTGCTGGAGTTGAACGGGCTGGACGAGAACGCGCCGGGCCCCGACGACTGGATGACGGCGCTGCTGCAGACCAAGGCCTTTCACAAGATTCCTCCGGCCAACATCCAGGCCGTGTTCATGCGCCTGCAGCGAGTCGACTACCGCGCCGGTGAGGTGGTGATCAAGCAAGGCGACGCCGGCGATTATTTCTATGTGGTCGTCAAAGGCATTTGTCAGGTCGCGCGCGAGACGCCGCTCAACAAGGACGGCGTGCGCCTGGCCGAGCTCAAGATGGGCGACACGTTCGGCGAAGAGGCGCTGATTTCCGACGTGAAGCGCAACGCCACCGTGAGCATGGTGACGGACGGCGTGCTGATGCGGCTGGCGAAGGACGATTTCCGCAAGCTGCTGCACGAGCCCTTGCTCGAGTGGGTCGACTACGAAAGCGCCAAGCGCATCGTCGCCAGGGAAGACGGGCAATGGATCGATGTGCGGCTGCCGTCGGAGTTCGAGCACTATCGGGCCGAAGGCGCGATCAACATTCCGTTGCATTCGCTGCGTCTGAAATTGAAAGCGCTGGACCGCAACCGGCATTACATCGTGTGTTGCGATACCGGCCGCCGCAGCTCGGCCTGTGCCTACATTCTCGCGGAACGCGGCTTCCACGCCAGCGTGCTGCGCGGTGGCCTGGGCTCGACCGAGCTGGCCGCGCCGCGCTAGTTGTAAACAGCGACTCGGGCATCCTGCCGCTCGCGCTGTGGCGCAGAGGGGAAAAGGCGTGACTTTTCCCCCTGCGCTCGCCGCCTGCGGCGGCGGGCACATCCCTGTGCCTGGGGTGGCACGTGTTGAGTTTCATGGTCGCACTTTTATTTCCCGGGCCGCCGGCCCAAGATGCCGCCTTCCAAATGCTATGGAGACGGCCTCATGGGTTTCAGGTCCCGCCCCGCATCCGTTCTGAGCGGTCTCACTCTATTGTTGTCGTGTTCGCTGGCGCTGGCGCAGTCGCCCGAGGCGAGCCTGAGCGCATTGATCGATGAGTACGAGCAGCTGATCCGCAAGGACGATCCGGTGAGCGCGGGCCAGGAAGGCGATCGCGAGGCGCTGCGCCGGCTGCCGGACGTGCGGCCGGAAACACAGCAGGCGATCGCGAAACAACTCAAAGGCATCGGCGAGCGACTGGCGACGATCGATGTAGCCGGTCTGTCCGAAGACGCGGCGTTGAATCATCAGCTACTGACGGGCGTCGTCGCGATTCACACGGAACAGCTCACGTTCGATCTGCCGCGCATTCCGTTCGAGAACGATAGCGGCTTCCATACATTGCTCGACTATCTCGCCCGCACGACGACGATTGGCTCGCGTGACGATGCCGAGGCCTGGATCGCTCGACTCGACGCAGCGCCGGCGTATTACGAGCAAAACCTCGCCAATTTGAAGCGCGGCATCAAAACCAAATACACACAACCGCGGATCGTCGCGGATCGTGTGCTCGAAGTGGCGCGCAAGCAGGCCAACACCAAGGCCGAAGACAGCTCGCTGTTGTTGCCGTTCGCACGCATGCCTTCAAGCATTCCGACCCCGGCGCAAGAGGAATATCGCAGCAAGGCGCTCGCGCTGGTGCGCGATCGCATTCTGCCGGCGCAGAAGAAGTTCGCCGAATTCATGGAAAAGGAATATCTCCGCGCTGCGCGTCCCAAGCTGGCGTGGCGGACGGTGCCGAACGGAGAGAGTTCCTATAAGTTCTTCGTGCGCCGTGAGACCACGACGCAGATGACGCCTGATGAGATCCATCAGCTGGGTCAATCGGAAGTCGCGCGTATCCGCGGCCTGATGGAGAAGACGATTGCGGAGACGGGCTTCAAGGGCAGCTTCGCGGACTTCCTGCAGATGATGCGCACCGATGCGCGCTTCTATGCCAAGACGCCGGAAGAGCTCATGGAGAAGGCGAGCGAAATCGCCAAGCGTTCGGACGATCAGTTGCCTCGCTTGTTCGGCACGCTGCCGCGACTGCCTTATGGAGTGCGCCCGGTGCCGGCCGACATCGCCGAGGGCTACACGACGGGTCGTTACTGGGTCGGCAGCATGCAGCAGGGTCAGGCCGGCGGTTACATGGTGAACACCTCGCATCTGGATCAGCGGCCGCTCTACGAGCTGCCGGCGCTCACCGTGCATGAGGCGGTGCCGGGCCATCATTTGCAGATAGCGCTGTCGCAGGAGCTGAGCGGCATTCCGTACTTCCGTCGTAACACCAGCCCGACGGCGTTCGTCGAAGGCTGGGGACTGTATTCGGAGTTCCTCGGCGAGGAGATGGGGATCTATCGCGATCCGTACGAGCGCTTCGGCCGCTACTCCTACGAAATGTGGCGGGCCTGCCGGTTGGTCGCCGATACCGGCATTCATTGGCTGGGTTGGGATATCGAGCAGGCGCGCCGCTGCTTTACCGAGAACTCGGCGCTCGCGCCTCACAACATCCAGACCGAGCTGGAACGCTACATCTCCTGGCCGGGCCAGGCGCTTGCGTACAAGATCGGCGAGCTGCGGTTCCGCGGTCTGCGTCGTGACGCGGAGCAGGCGCTCGGCGAGAACTTCAACGTGCGCGACTTCCACGACAAGTTGCTGCTCAGTGGGGCGTTGCCGTTGGATGTGGTGAGCAAGCGCATTCAAGCGTGGATCGCCGAAAAGTCGCCGGCGAAAGCGAATTCGACGTCGGCGCTAGCGCCCTGATTTGCAGGATGTTATTGACGTTAACGAGAAGGCGGTAACCGTAATCAACGGCGGTGCTTCAGGCACCGCCGCCTAAGCTCCTCGCACCCGTGCCGCGATCGGTCAGGCACGCGCGAGGGGCGGACGATGATCAAGTGGTTTGGGACATTTGCGTTGCTGGCCGTGAGCAACGTGGCGTCGGCGGCGGATACCTTGGAAGAGGTCGTGGTGTTCGCTCGAGGCGAGCAGCAGATCGGCCGCGCGGCCGCGGCGAGTGAAGGCGCGGTCGGTGGCGCCGATTTGTCGGTGCGTCCGCTGTTGCGAGTGGCGGAACTGCTCGAGGTCGTGCCCGGCATGATCGCCGTCCAGCATTCCGGCTCAGGCAAGGCCAACCAATATTTCCTGCGCGGTTTCAATCTGGATCACGGCACCGACTTTTCCAATTACATCGACGACGTGCCGATGAACCTGCGCACCCACGGCCATGGGCAGGGCTATCTGGACGTGAACGGACTGATCCCTGAAGTCATCGACCGCATCGACTATCGCAAGGGACCGTATCGCGCCGACACCGGCGATTTCTCCATGGCCGGCGCCGCGCACATGAGCACGGTCACCCGCCTGGATCCTTTCATCGCGGCGGAAGGCGGCAAATACGATTGGCAGCGTCTGGCGGGCGGCACGTCGACTCAGATCGGCGAAGGCAATCTGGTCGCGGTCGGCGAATGGAAATCTTACGACGGGCCTTGGGAGCTGGCGGAGAACCTGCGACATCAGTCGGCCTGGGCCAAATATTCGCTGCCGCTTCAGAACGCTCGCTTCGAACTGAGCCTGTCGGGCTATCACGCCGAATGGCGTCCGACCGAACAAATCCCCGAGCGCGCCATCGGCACCGACGTGTGCGAGAGCGCCTTCTGCTCGCTCGATCCCACCGCCGTGGGTGAAACATTGCGCTGGATCGGCGCCGCTCGTTTGATCGGCGATGACTGGCGAGCGACGGCCTACGCGCAGTACTACGACTGGCACATGTCCTCGAACGCCACGTATGACTTTCAGATCAATCAATTCGATCGCCGCTGGATCGGCGGCGGCCGGTTCGAGCGGGCATTCCAGATCAACGATCGGGTGTCATTGCGAGCCGGCGTCGAAGGTCGCTACGACGATATCGGCAACGTCGGCCTGCAACACACCGAGGCGGGCGAATTCGTCGCGACCATCAGCCAGCACTCAGTGCGCGAGAGCTCGGCTGGCATCTATGCCGAAGCAGCGTGGCATCCGATCGACGACCTGCGACTCACCGGCGGGCTGCGCGGCGACTATTACGACTTCGATGTGAAGGCGCGCATCGAGGGAGTGGATGCGGGGTCGGGCTCGGACAACGCGGTCTCACCAAAGCTAGGCGCGGCCTACACGATCAACGATCGCATCGAGGTGTACGGCAACTGGGGCAGGGGATTTCATTCCAACGACGCGCGCGGTGTGATGAACAGAGAAACGCCGGTGGCTGGGTTGAGCAAGGGCTCGGGTCATGAAGTCGGCGCGCGTTTCGAGCTTGGTCCGGTGCGGCTGACCGCGACCTACTGGTGGCTGGAATTGGACAGCGAGCTGAAGTTCGTCGGCGATTCCAACTCCGTCGAGCCGGGCGCGGCGACCAAACGTCGCGGCTATGAGCTGGTGGGCTTCTGGCGTCCGATGGACTGGCTTGCATTCGACGCAGTGTGGACGGGCAGCCGCGCTCGCTATGAAGACAGTCCGGACGGCGTGCATGTGGCGGGCGCCATCGAAAATGCAGGCGAGCTGGGTCTCTCCATGATTTACGACCGCTGGGAAGCCAGCATGCGCGTGCGCTATTTGGGCGAGTACCCGCTGATCGAAGATAACTCGCTGCGAGCCGACGCGGAGACCAGCGTGAATCTGCGCGGTGCGTGGAAATCGGATCGCTACACCGTCTATGCCGAGTTGCTCAACGTGCTCGATGAGGAGGGTAAGGACATTGTCTATTACTACGGCGCGCACGTTGCCGGACTGGACCCGGAAGGCGAGCAGATCGATGGTCGCGTCAGCCGCATCCAGGAGCCGCGCACGATTCGCTTTGGCGTGAAGTACAATTTCTGAATGACCACGATTTACGGCATCAAAGCCTGCGACACCATGAAAAAAGCGCGCACCTGGCTCGACGAGCACGGTGTGAAATACCAGTTTCACGATTACAAGGTCTCGGGCATCGACCGCGAGCACCTGGAAGCGTGGTGCAAGAAGGCCGGTTGGGAAACGATCCTGAATCGCGCCGGCACCACGTTCCGCAAACTGTCGGACGACCAGAAGGCCGATTTGAACGAGCGCAAGGCCATTGCACTGATGTTGGAACAGCCTTCCATGATCAAGCGGCCGGTGCTGGAGAAGGGCGCCAGGCTGCTGGTCGGCTTCAAGCCGGCGGAGTATCGAGCCGCTTTCGGCTGAGCCGCCGCGCCGTCGGCGCTCGTGCCGGCCGCAGGCCCTTATTTCCGGAGTGTAAACGGTTCCACGATCTGCCAGACTCGGGGCATGAGCACCACAGCCTTTGCCCCCAAGCCCATGAAACTCAGCATCCTGACCGCGGCGCTGCAGGAGCTGACGCCCCGGGACAAACGGGATGCCGACCCGGACCTGGCCATCGAAGAATGGCTGCAATTCGCCCGCGACATCGGCTCGCCGAACATCCAGCTGTCGGCGGCGTTGCATCCGACCGAGAGCGATGTGCCGGCCGAGGCGATGCTCGATCCGGTCGCGAATACCCTCGACTTGCGCCAGCCGTTCAACAAGCAGCGCGCGGCCCGTGTGCTCGCGTCGATGAAAGAAAACGGCGTGGGGCTGTCCGATCTCGGCTACTTCGACAACATGCTGGTTGCCGATCCGGCGGCACGTCGCAAGAAACATGACTTCATGTTGCGAGTGTTCGACGCTGCCGTGCTGTTGGGAACGGATGCCGTGTGCGG
The DNA here is from genome assembly GCF_009932555.1 of Steroidobacter agaridevorans. Lineage (GTDB taxonomy): Bacteria > Pseudomonadota > Gammaproteobacteria > Steroidobacterales > Steroidobacteraceae > Steroidobacter > Steroidobacter agaridevorans. The sequence continues at coordinate 1,524,818 of NZ_BLJO01000001.1, read as the reverse complement.
CTTCGTCGGCCGCAATCCGCAGCTGGAGATGGATCAAAACCTCACCATGTTCGAAGAGGTGTTCGTGCCGCTGCTCAAGGAAGCCAAGGCTCGCGGCCTGACGTATCGGGTCGAGCAATGTCCGATGCCCGGCTGGAACGTGCTCGATCGCTGGCACAACAACATCGCTTACGCGCCGGGTCCGTGGATCACCTTGCATCGGATCTGCGAGCAGCACGGCGTGGGCGATCAGTTCCGCATTCACTACGATCCCTCGCACGCGATTCTGATGGGGCAGGACACGCGCTCGCTGTTTCAATATCTCAAGGACGCCGGCTACGGATTCCTCATCGGCGGCTTCCATGTCAAAGGACAGGTCGTCGATTCGCGGGGCGTTTCAGCGTGGGGTTATGGCGGCCAGACCATGCAGCGGGGCGACTGGATCGATGGCAAGCCGTCACCGAATCCGGCCGATCACGCCAATGCCTGGAAGAAACAAACGGTGCTTTGCGAGCACGAGCTGCCGGGCACCGCGCGCCATGATCCGCTCGCGTATCTGCAGAATCGCAGCGTCGACTGGCTCGATCATCAGCTGGCCGCGCGCGAGTTGCTGTCGATCGATCCGGCCAAGACGTATCTGGTCGTCGAGCACGAATATCCACCGGCCCGAATCCAGGACAAGGCTCGGCTCGCGCCCATCCTCAAAGGCTCGCTGGCGTTCGTGAAGGCCATCGATGAGGCGGCCGCGGCCATGTATTCGCTCCAGCACGACGTACTCAAGTCGCAGGGCATTCCCGTCCAAGGCGTCGGCCGCGAAGCCTACCGGTCATAATCGGCCATCGCCGAGGGCGGTAGCTGCCGCTGTCCGTTTTTGACCGCTGCCTGGCGACGGGCACTCTCGTTCCGGGACCGCGTGGCGCGCACCATGCGCACACGTTGTCCTGGAGGAGTCGCCATGAAATCCGCGTTGCTCGTCATCGATGTGCAGCAGTCGTTTACCCGCCGGCCGTATTGGGACGAGGCGGAGTTGCCCGGGTTCATCCAGAACCTGCAACAGCTCGTGCACCGCACCCAACAGGCGGGCCTGCCGGTGCTGCAGGTGTTCCATGTGGACGAAGAGGGCGCGGAAAACGCCTTTTCGCACGAGTCCGGCTTGATCAAAACCCTGCCGCAGCTCGATATTCGCCCGACCGAAGTGTTCACCAAGGCCGTGCACTCGGCCATGTTCGCGACCACCAGGAACGGCAGGAGCCTCGACTACTGGCTGCGCACCCACGGCATCGACCGGTTGATCGTCACCGGCATCCGCACCGAGCAGTGCTGCGAGACCACGACCCGTCACGCTTCGGATCTTGGCTATAGTGTGACCTACGCGGTCGATGCCACCCTGACTTTCCCGATGGTGTCCGGATCGGGCCGCACCTACACTGCAGCGGAGATCCGCGACCGCACCGAGCTGGTCCTGCAAGGCCGGTTCGCTCAGGTGCAGCGCTCGGCAGCCGTGGCGATCTGACGAGGTTTTATCGAATGAGGACGGTGCTGTTCGCGCTGTTGCCCGAGGTCGTGCTGCTTGACGTGGCCGGCGCCGCCGAAGCCTTTCGGCTGGCGAGCCTGCTCGTTCCGGACAGCTACGACTTGCAGTTCGTCGGCACCAGTGCGTCATTGCGATCCGCGGTTGGCCTGCAGCTTCACAAGCTGCAGCGCCTGCCTGCTGAAGTGCCGGATCATTCGATTGTCGTGGTCACCGGCGTTACGTCCGCTGCGTTCGATTTGGAATCGGAGCCGTTCCAGCAACTCTCGCAGTGGCTGCAAATCGTTGCTCGCAACGAGACGGTGACGTTGATGTGTGTTTGTTCGGGCAGTCTGATGGCTGCGCATGCTGGATTGTTGCGCGGCCGTGAATGCACGACGCATCACGACTTGATCGGCAAGCTGGAGAAGCTGGAGCCGAGCGCGACGGTGCACGGCAATCGCATTTTCGTCGAGGATGGTCACATCATGACGAGTGCCGGTGTCACTTCCGGTGTGGACCTGGCGTTGCACCTCATCGGTCAGCAACTAGGTCACAAGATTGCCGTGGCTGTGGCGCGCGATCTCGTTGTCTACATGCGTCGGACGACGGCCGATCCGCAGCTGTCCGCCTGGGTCATGCATCGAAATCACATTCATCCCGCGGTTCACAAAGTGCAGGACGCGATCGCTCGCAATCCTGCGGCGGAATGGACAGCCTCCAAGCTCGCGGCCGTGGCTTGCATGAGCGCTCGGAATCTTGGCCGTCTGTTCGCGGAGCATGCCGAGTGCTCGCCGCTCGATTACGTGCAGCGTCTGCGGGTGGCGGTTGCGCGAGAGATGGTAATGAACAGCGATTTGGCGTTAGAGCGCGTTGCTGAGCGCAGCGGCTTCAGCTCCGCGCATCATCTGAGGCGAGTCTGGCGTCGTTGGGAGCGGGCGTCGCCGGCTGAGTTTCGTTCGACAGGCCGCTGACCGTCACCGACTTCAGGCCGCGCTCCCGCAGTCCTTGTAACAACAACGGCAGCGCTTCCAAGATGAGCGGACGATGCCGATTGTCGCGATCGTGCCCGTCATGCATGAGCACGATATCGCCCGGTCGAATCCTCCGCACGACGCCGTTCGCGACGGCCCGGGGATCGCGCGCAAACGTATCTCTCGAATGGATCGACCAGGCAACGACATTCAGATTGCGTTGATGAGCGGCACGCGCCATCGCCGGACTCTTCAAACCGACTGGCGGGCGATACAACGGCTCGCGCTCCGATTCGGTCACTGACTTGATCAGCTGCGAGCAACGATCCATCTCGACGCCATGCCCCGCGGCAGATGAAAAGTTCAGCAGGTACGAGTGCTGCCAGGAGTGATTGCCGAGCTCGTGGCCTTCCCGATGGATGCGCTCGCCCAGCGCGCGATGTTTCTCGAGATGACGGCCGATCACGAAGAACGTCGCGCGGGCGTCATATTCGGCGAGCATGTCCAGCACGGCGGGCGTGATCTCGGGATCGGGGCCGTCGTCGAAAGTCAGCGCCACTTGCGGCTGATCGGTGCGGCCACGGATCAGGGTCGGGTACAGGACCGCCGACTCCGGACGGAAGATTCCGTCCGCCATCAGCAACGCGTGCGCGCCGAAGGGCACCCCCAGGCTCAACGCGCTGGGGCCAAAAACCGCGGCCGAGCCGACAGTTACAGCGGCACTCGCCAGCAGGAATTTATCGGCGCGACATAAGCTCAACGGCGCGGCTTCCGGAAAGAGGGTGGGCCATGATCGCAAGCGCCATCGACATTGTCGATTGACGGCATTGCCAATGGCGATTGCCGAGGGCCGTCTGTGGGCGCATGTTGACTCACCAAAGTCACACTCCCGACAGGAGAGGTTTCATGAGCGATGCGAAGTTTGTCGCGGTCACTGACGCCAGCTTCAACGAACAGGTGCTGGCTGCCTCCGGACCGGTGCTGCTGAAGTTCGAAGCCGACTGGTGCGGTCCGTGCCAGGCGATGAAGCCGATGATCGAAGACATCGCGCGCGATTATGACGGCCGGTTGACGGTTGCCACCATGGACGTCGATGCCAACAGTCAGACGCCGTATCGCTTCGGTGTCCGCGGCGTGCCGACTGTCCTGCTGTTCAAGGGCGGCGAAGTGATCGGACAGAAGGTCGGCCTGCCTCGCAAGGCGGAGTTGACCGCGCTGCTCGACGCCAAACTTTCGTAAGGCTGACGGGCAACGCCCAACGGTAAACACTACCTGCGCCCGTCGGCGCGGCTGTAGTAGAACCATGAGGCCCTGCCGGAGCGCACTCCGGCGGGGCCTTTGTGTTTCATACAGTTAATAATTACCAGGCCCGCAGAGGTGACCTGTGAAATCCGTTCGGGCGAAGCGCCGTGGCGATCCACCCCGGCAGGAGTCGCCACACAGGGACGGTGACGACGAGCAGAGTAGGGAAGAAGAAGGACGTGACTCTCCGATCGTGCGATTGGCGCTGGCTCGGTGGCCCGCGCCGGCGGCATTGATCGACGAGAACGGACACATTGACGCCGGCAATCGAGCGTTTGCCCGGCTGTTCGGTTGCGAACAGGCCGATCTGTGTCAGCGTGCGATCGATGAGTTGATTCCAGCCTTTCGCCCGCTGGATCGTGACGACACGCCTGGCGTGCGCCGTCGTGCGACGGGACACCGTCTCGACGGCAGCACCTTCCCTTTGCGATTCATCCGCCTGCCCGTCGACGCAAGCGACACGCGCTGCACCTTGGTGTCTGTCAGACCCCGGGCGGGCCGTGGCCAGGTCGTGCCCATTCGCAATTGCCACAACGATGCACGACTGCGGGCCGCGGTGAAAGCAGGGCGCATCGGCACGTGGATCTGGGACTTGCGCAAGCGCACCGCCTGGTGGGACAGCGCGATGTATCAGCTGTGGGAAATGCCGCCCGATGGAATACTGCCGATCGCGACGGCCACCGCGCTGTTGCATCCCGAGGACCGCGAATGGGTCGGCCGATCGATGGACCGATACGTCAATAGCGGCGCTGGCGAGATCGCGTTGGAATTCCGCTTGCTGCGTCCCGACGGCAGCACGCAATGGGTTTCGATCAGTGGCGAGATCCAACGCAACGCGCAGGGCGAGCCGACGCAAATGATCGGCGCGACCATGGACGTGACGGCGCGCAAGAATGCGGAACATGCCTTGCATCATGCGCAGAAGATCGAAGCGCTCGGCACCCTGGCCGGCGGCATCGCGCATGACTTCAACAATATTCTGCTGGCGATCGCCGGCAACACGCGCCTGGCGGAACAGGAATTGGCGCCCGATCACCCGATCCGCAACATGCTCACCCAGATTGCCAAGGCCAGCGCGCGAGCCACGGACCTGGTCAATCGCATTCTTACATTCAGTCGCCAGGGGGATTGTCGTCGCGAGATCCTGCCGCTGCAGCCCGCCGTGGAAGATGCGATCAAGCTGTTGC
>NZ_BLJO01000001.1:1453257-1519837 GCF_009932555.1 Steroidobacter agaridevorans | reverse complement strand
GCGCCACGGTGCCCGCCATGGTCGAGATCAGCTGCAACTTCGCCAAGAACCTGCCGCCGGTGCGGGCCGATGCGACCCAGATCCATCAGGTCATCATCAATCTGGTCACCAATTCAGCGCACGCGATCGGCGAGGGCGCGCGCGGATCCATCGTAGTGACGCTCGATGAAGTGCACGTGACGCAGGACCATGCGGTTACGCCTCAGCTGAAGCCCGGCCAATATGTACGCTTGTGTGTTACGGACACGGGCAGAGGCATGGATCAAGCCACGCTCGATCGCATGTTCGATCCATTCTTCACGACGAAACCGGCGGGCCGCGGCACGGGGTTGGGATTGAGTGTCGTGGACGGCATCATGCGCAGCCACGAGGGCGCGGTATTCGCTACGAGCCGGCCCGGGCACGGCACGACCTTGCGCTTGTATTTCCCTGTAGCCGATCTGACGCCGCTGGCGGAGGATTCGCTGGCGCGTGACATCGCGCCACCCGCTGCACAAAGCCCCAGGCCACGCGAGCTTGCGCCTTCCGAAGTGGAGGGCCGCGGCCGTCGCGTAATGTATATCGATGACGAAGACTCGCTCGTTTATCTGATGACGCGAGTGCTGCAGAAGTCCGGCTATCGCGTTACCGGCTTCACCGATGCCCAGCAGGCGCTGCAAGCGTTGCAGGAGCGGCCCGCCGAGTTCGATGTGGTCGTCACCGATCTCTCCATGCCGGGCATGTCGGGCTTTCATGTGGCGCAGGCCATTCGAGAGATTCGCGCCGATCTCCCCGTCGTGGTCACGTCCGGATACGTCCGCGCCGAGGATCGCAAGACTGCCAAGGAAGTCGGCGTGCGCGATCTGGTGCCAAAGCCCGATACCGTCGAAGAGCTGGCCGGCGTGCTGGCCAAGGTGTTCGAAAACCGCAGAGGATCGGGCAGGAAGCCGGCGCCTGGATGAGCTAACGTTGCTTAACTCTGTACGGCCCGCGCGGATTTGCGCTAGGGTCGCAACCCCGCATTCGCCATCGTTGGAGACATCGTGCGCCTCACGTCCATCGTCATTGCGAAGATCGTTCTATGCCTGGGCTGGGTCGGTGCGGCCTCGGCGGCCGAGCAGGTCGACCTGATCATCAACAACGGCGTCATCTACGACGGCAGCGGCGGCAATCCGGTCAAAGGCTCGGTCGCCGTGCGCGATGGTCGCGTCGTGGCAGTCGGCAAGCTCGCGGATTACCAGGCGAAGCAGACCGTCGATGCCAAGGGCCTCGCCGTTGCTCCCGGCTTCATCAATACGCTGTCCTGGGCGACCGAGTCGTTGATCCAGGACGGTCGCGCCATGAGCGACATCAAGCAGGGCGTGACGCTGGAGATCTTCGGCGAAGGCACCTCCATGGGGCCGGTCAACGCCACGATCAAACAGGAGATGCTCAAGACCCAGGGCGATATTCGCTATGACATCACCTGGACCACTCTCGGCGAATACCTGGACTTCCTCACCAAGAAGGGGGTCTCGCCGAACATCGCTTCGTTCATCGGCGCCGCCACGGTTCGGCAACATGAGATTGGGTACGCCAACCGCGCACCGACCGCCGAAGAGCTGGGCCGCATGCAGGAGCTGGTTCGTCAGGCGATGCGCGAAGGCGCGCTCGGCGTCGGCAGCTCGCTGATTTACGCGCCTGGCAATTATGCGAAGACCGACGAGCTGATCGCGATCACCAAGGCGGCCGGGGAATTTGGCGGCGCTTACATTTCTCACATGCGCAGCGAAGGTGATCGCTTCCTGGAAGCGCTGGATGAGTTGTTGCTGATCGCGAAGGAAGCCAAGGTGCCCGCGCAGGTCTATCACTTGAAAGCGGCGGGGCAGAAGAACTGGCCGAAGATGCAGCAGGCCATCGACAAGATCGAAGCTGCCCGCAAGTCCGGTCTGAAGATCACCGCGGACATGTATAGCTATACCGCAGGGGCGACCGGGCTCGATGCGGCCATGCCGACCTGGGTGCAGGAAGGCGGCATCGACGACTGGGTTGCACGCTTGAAGAAGCCTGAGATCCGCGCGCGCGTGATCAAGGAAATGCGCGATCCAAACGCGGACTTCGAGAGCCTGCTGCAAGCGGCGGGGTCCGCCGATCGCGTATTGCTGATCGGCTTCAAGACAGAAAAGCTCAAGCCGCTCACCGGCAAGACGCTGGCCGAAGTCGCCAGGATGCGTGGCGTGTCGCCGGAGGATGCGGCGATCGACCTGGTGATCGAAGACCACACGCGCGTCGGCACCGCCTACTTCCTGATGTCGGAAGAGAATGTGAAGCTCGGCTTGTCGCAGCCTTGGGTGAACATCGACTCGGATGCGGAAGCGGCGGCGCCGGAAGGGCCGTTCCTGCTCAGCAATCCGCACCCGCGCACTTACGGCACGTTCGCGCGCTTCCTCGGCCACTATGTCCGCGATCAGAAGGTGACGACGCTGCAGGATGCGATCCGTCGACTCACCAGCCTGCCGGCCACGACGTTCAAGCTGACCAACCGGGGTTGCCTGAAGCAGAACTGCTTCGCCGACATCGTGGTGTTCGATCCGGCCACGATCAAGGACCATGCGACGTTCGAGAAGCCGCATCAGTACGCGACCGGCGTGCAACACGTCTTCGTCAACGGCGTGCAAGTGCTTCGCGACGGCGAACACACCGGCGCGAAGCCCGGCCAGGTCGTGCGCGGACCTGGCTATCAGAAGGGCTCTTAGGCACGGCCCCCTCGGGGCGGTGCGAATGTGAGTATCAGACTGGCGGCGGATTGCGCTCCGTGAAGTCGCGCTGATGCCAGTACGGATAGGCCAGCGGTGTGGCGCTGGCCTCGTCCAGTTTCTTCACCTGCTCGGGGGTGAGATTCCAGTCGAGCGCACCGAGGTTCTGCTTCAGCTGCTGTTCGTTGCGGGCGCCGATGATGACGTTCGCGACGGTCGGCCGCTGCAATAGCCAGTTCAGCGAGATCTGCGGCACGGTCTTGCCGGTCTCCTTGGCTACTTCGTCGAGCGCATCGACGACCTTGTAGACGTACTCGTCCGCCACCTGCGGACCTTTGTCGACGCTCAGCTGCGAACGCAGGCGCGAGGTTTCGGGCAATGCCTGGCCGCGACGGATCTTGCCGGTCAGCCGGCCCCAGCCGAGCGGGCTCCAGACGATGGCGCTGACTTTCTGCTCGATGCCCAGCGGCATCAGCTCCCATTCGTAGTCGCGGCCGATCAGCGAGTAGTACGCCTGATGCGCGACGTGGCGGTTCCAGCCATGACGATCCGATGCCGCCAGCGATTTCATCAAATGCCAGCCGGAGAAGTTCGACACGCCGGTGTAACGCAGCTTGCCGGCGCGCACCAGGTCGTCGAGCGTTTGCAGCGTCTCTTCGACCGGCGTGAGTGCGTCGTAGCCATGCAGCTGGAAGATGTCGATGTAGTCGGTTCCCAGGCGGGTCAGTGCTTTATCGACTGCGCGGACCAGGTTGAAGCGCGAGGAGCCCACATCGTTCGGCCCCTGGCCATGCCGGAAGGTGGCTTTGGTGGAAATGATGACCTGATCGCGCCGGCCGCGGATGGCCGCGCCGAGGATTTCTTCTGCGGCGCCGCCGGAGTAAATATCGGCGGAGTCGAACATGTTGATGCCGGCTTCCAGGCAGATGTCGACCAGCCGGGTGGCTTCCTTCACATCGTTGTCGCCCCAACTCTTGAAGAACTCGCCCTTGCCGCCGAATGTGCCGGTGCCGAGGCTGAACACCGGGACCCTGAAGCCCGATGCGCCCAATTGCCTGAATTCCATCGCTGCTCTCCGCCAGACATAAAACTCGACGGGGACTTTAACGCACCGACTCGTGAAGCGGGTTCATGGCTCTACTTCAGTCGGGCGCTCGCGGCTGGTATCTTGCCCGGATGCAAAAAGTCACCCCACCCATCGTAGTCATTACCACCGGCGGCACCATCGACAAGGCCTACTTCGACGCGCTCAGCGCGTACAAGATCGGCGAGCCCATGGTCAAGAAGATGCTGGACGTAGCCAACGTCACGCGCCCGTTCCGCGTCGTCGAGATGTTCCGCAAGGACAGCCTGGACCTGACCGACCAGGATCGCCGGGCGCTGTTCGAGACGGTCGCCGCGCTCGACACCGATCGCGTCGTCATCACGCACGGCACCGACACCATGACCGACTCGGCCCAGGTGCTCAAAGCCATCGCGGGCAAGACCATCGTGTTCACAGGCGCGCTGTCGCCGGCCCGCTTCGCGGAGAGCGATGCGATGTTCAATCTGGGGATGGCTTTCGCAGCGGTGCAGACCTTGCCGGCGGGCGTGTACGTGGCCATGAGCGGCCAGGTCTTCCGTGGCGATGAGGTCAAGAAAGACCGCGAGCACGCACGCTTCGTCTCGACAGCCGAGTAAGCAAGCGGGCCGGACGCTCGCTTCAGGGGGATAGGACCATGGAGCTGAGCTATGTCTGCGGCACCAGTCCGGTGCCGTTGCTTTACAAGACCGTCGGCGTCGCACTCGAGGACGCCGCGCGTCGCTGGGCCGACCGGCCGGCGCTGATCGTCCGCCATCAGAACATCCGCTGGACCTATCGTGAATTGAACGAAGCGGCGGATCGCTTCGCTGCTGGCCTGAGCAACCTCGGCCTGCAGCCGGGCGACCGCGTCGGCATCTGGTCGGCGAATCGCTATGAATGGGTGCTCACCCAATTCGCAACGGCGAAGGCCGGGCTGATCCTGGTCAACGTCAATCCCGCGTATCGAATTTCCGAGCTCGAATTCGCGCTCAATAAAGTGGGCTGCAAGGCGCTGATCCTCGCGCCGAGTTTCAAGAGCAGCGACTACATCGGCATGTTGCGGCAACTCGCGCCAGAGCTGGCGACGAGTGCGGTGGGCGATCTGCAGGCAGCGCGGCTGCCGACGTTGCGCACGGTAATTCTCACCGATGACGCGCGTGTGCCGGGCTTCATGCCGTTCCGCTCGGTTGAAACATTGGGCACGGATGTCGAACGCGAGCGGTTGAATGAGCTGCGCTCGCTGCTGCAGCCCGAAGATCCCATCAACATTCAATTCACGAGCGGCACGACGGGTCTGCCCAAGGGCGCGACGCTGTCTCATCACAACATCGTGAACAACGGCTACTTCGTGGCGAGCCACATGGGATTCACACACGAAGACAGTTTGTGCATTCCCGTGCCGTTGTATCACTGCTTCGGCATGGTGATGGGCGTGCTCGGCTGCGTGACGCACGGGGCGGCGATGATTTTCCCCGCCGAGGCGTTCGAGCCGGGTGCTGTGCTGGAAGCAGTCGCTGCCGAGAAGTGCACGGCGCTGTACGGCGTGCCAACGATGTTCATCGCCGAGCTGGATCATCCGCAATTTCGTGACTACGACCTCAGCTCTCTGCGCACAGGTGTCATGGCCGGCGCGCCGTGTCCTGTCGAAGTGATGAAGCGCGTCATCGCCGACATGAACATGCGCCAGGTCACCATCGCTTACGGCATGACGGAGACCAGTCCGGTCAGTTTCCAGAGTCGCAGCGACGATTCCATCGAACGTCGCGTGTCCACGGTCGGCCGGATTCACCCGCATCTCGAAGTGAAGATCGTCGATACGGAAGGGCGCGTTGTGCCGAGAGGCGAGCGCGGCGAGTTGCTGACTCGCGGCTACAGCGTGATGACCGGCTACTGGGATGACGCGGAGAAAACGCGTCAAGCCGTCGATGAGCAAGGCTGGATGCACACGGGCGATCTGGCGGTGATCGATGCCGAAGGTTATTGCAACATTGCCGGCCGCGTGAAAGACCTGATCATTCGCGGCGGCGAGAACATTTCACCGCGTGAAGTGGAGGAGTTCCTGTATCGGCATCCGCAGATCCAGGACGTGCAGGTCTTTGGCATTCCGGATCAGCGATACGGGGAAGTGGTGTGCGCGTGGATCAGGCTCAAAGGCGCCGAGCCGTGCGACGCCGACGCGATTCGCCTGTTCTGCCGCGACCAGATCGCGCACTTCAAAGTGCCGACCCACATTCGCTTCGTCGAGCAGTTTCCGATGACGGTCACCGGCAAGATTCAGAAGTTCATCATGCGCGAGCAGATGATCGCGGAGCTGCAACTCCGCGAAGACATCACTGCTTGAGTTATTAGATGTTCGCCGCTTGCTCCGCGACGTGCGGATGGGCCAGATCGCGACGCGCCGCTGCCGGCGTGACCCCCAGAATCTTGCGCATGTGACGAGCCAGGTGACTCTGATGCGCGAAGCCCGTCGCGAACGCGATTTGCGCGATCGACAACGACTCATCCTGTAGCAGCAACTTCGCCCGCTCCACGCGCCGGCGCAGGATGTACTGATGTACCGGAGTGCCGGTCGAGCGCCGGAACAGCGTCTTCAAATGCGACACGCTGACGCCGGCGACCTTCGCGATCTCGGCCAGCGACAGCTCGCTCTCCAGGTTGTCCTCGATGTGCGAGATCACCAGCTTGAGTTTCCATGCGCTCAATCCACCTTTGGGATCGCGCATCGGCAACGAGCGGCGGTTGTGACGTTGGAGCAGGCGCGCGGCGAGCGCGGTGCCGAGGCTCTCGCGGAACAGCCGTCCACCGGCGCCGCCGGAATCGAGGTCCGCCTTGATTGCCCAGCCGATGTGTTCGATGAACGGATCGCGCAACTGGAAGCGGTCGGCAATCTCGATATTGGACGGGTCCATGTCCAGCTCGACGGCCACACAGCGCAGTAACTCGTCGGGTACGCGCATCACCAGTGTGGTGCCGCTTTGTTTGGTTTCCCATGCCGCCGGTGTATGCGCCGGCACGATGTCCAGATCGCCCGCGACCTCGCGGCCATGGCGCAGCTTGCCGCCGCGATCGCAAGTGACTTCGACCGAGGGCCCGATATGCATGCACACGATGGCGTACGGCCGCGGGTCGATGCGCGTCAGACCGGCAGAGAAATTATTGATGTTGGCGTTGACTGTTCGCTGGACTCGCGGCGGTGCTGAGGTCGCAGCGGCCAGGGGGTTGCTCGTGGCACTCATCGGTGATCTCCGGCACCGTATTGCTGCGTCGAGGATACAACGAGAAAAGCCTTCTGGGCTGCTCCGCTGCGTGTCACTCCGCGTCCGATCGTGCTGACCCCGGGCTTAATAGGTCAGGCCCCCGACGCAGGAATTATCGAGCGAAGCTGGCGCGTGTCTCAACGGTCTGGCCGAAAGGGCGCGTGTCGGTGGAACAAGCTCGCAATCCATGCCACTGCGCTTTCTCTATTTAGCAACGGTTCAGGTTCGCGGTTGACAGCGTCCAGCCCAAGTGTGATGGTCGATTCCATGTCGACCCCGTCTACCGTCTCGTTATCTCCTGCGGATCTCGCGCGTTACAGCCGCCACCTGGCGTTGCGCGAGATCGGTGTCCAGGGCCAGGAAAAGCTCAAGGCCGCGAAAGTGCTGCTGGTCGGCGCCGGCGGCCTGGGTTCGCCGGCCGCGCTTTATCTGGCGGCCTCGGGCGTGGGCACGATCGGGGTGATCGACAACGACCGCGTCGATGTCTCGAATCTGCAGCGGCAGGTGCTCTATGACACGCAGAGCGTCGGGCGGCCCAAGGCCGACGCCGCGAAGGAACGTTTGCTCGCGCTCAACCCGGAGATCGAGCTGGTGTCGCACGCCGTCGAGCTGCGGGCTGCCAATGTGCGCGAGATCTTTGCCAGGTACGACGTCATTCTCGACGGCACCGACCGATTCAACACACGTTATCTCACCAACGACGCGTGCGTGATTCTGCGCAAGCCGTTGGTGTCGGCCGCCATCCATCGCTTCGAAGGGCAGGCGATGACGTATGCGCCCGGCCAGGCGCCTTGCTATCGCTGCTTGTTTCCTGAGCCGCCCGCGGACGGGCTCGTGCCGAACTGCGCCGAAGCCGGCGTGCTCGGTGTGTTGCCTGGCGTGATGGGCACGATCCAGGCGACCGAAGCGATCAAATTGATCGTTGGCGTCGGCGAGCCTTTGCTAGGACGCCTGTTGACCTACGACGCGTTGGCGATGCGCTTCGGAGAGTTTCGTTTCACGCGCCGTACGGACTGCGCCGTCTGCGGCGATCATCCGACGATTCACGAGCCCGCGGATCTCGCGGAGCTCTGCAGTGCCGATGTGATGGCACAGGTGCGGAATCTGTCGCCACTCGAGCTGCGAGAGCTGCTTGGCAAGGTGGCCATCGTCGATGTGCGCTCGCCGAGCGAGTTCGGCGCTTCACACTTGCCGGGCGCGGTACATATTCCTGTGAGCGAGATCCAGCGCCGGATCGATGAAGTGCCGCGCGACCGGCTGACTGTTTTCATCTGCCGGAGCGGGGCGCGCAGCTTGACCGCATCGGCCATCGCTACCCGCGCCGGGCTGGCGAATATCGCTCACTTGGAAGGCGGCTTGCTGGGCTGGGCCAAGGAGATCGACGAGTCGTTCGTCGTCGCTCCGGTCGGCTGAGGTTGGATCTCTTCAGCGAGCGCCTGCCCGGGTGAGATGCCTTACGTCACGTCGATCCGTGAGCCACCCCGCCGACGGCGTCCAGCCAGCGAGCTCGGCCCGACGCCGTTGCCACGCCTGCTCCAGCGTCTTCGCGGCTTCCGGCGAAGTCGTCTGAACATTCGTCGGCATGTGGACCACGTTGTCGTCTTCGATATCGAGCATGGACTTCTCCGCGCTTTCAAACTGTGGAAGGCAGATTACGCCGTCGCGATCCGACCATCATCGGGGCCCTTGGCATGTAATTGATTCCCCGCCGGCAAGAATCCAGGCCAGTCGCGGCTATTTGCCGGTGAATGCGGTTGAGCCGGAAGGTGACCGGCCGCACAATTTTCCCATTACTGCTGCTTGGGAGAGCCCGGCGTGAATCAGAGCGTTACGAACGGTTCGGCGAATACGTCGATGGTCAACGTCATCTACGTGCTCTATTTGCTGGCGTTGATTTCGGGCGTGACGGCGCTGATCGGCGTGATCGTGGCTTACGTCTACAAGGACGACGCACCCGAGTGGCTGCGCACGCATTACGAGTTGCAGATCCGCACGTTCTGGATGGGCTTGGCGATCGGCGCAGTCGGTGCGGTGTTGAGCTGGGTGCTGATCGGCATTCCGATCCTGATCGCGCTGGCGGTATGGTGGATCATCCGCTGCGTGAAGGGTCTGAGATACGTCGGCGAGCGTCAGCCTTATCCGAATCATCTCGGCTGGGGGATATAAGTTTCTCAGTACACGTCGCGCCGGTATCGACTGGAGATCGCCAACTCTTCCAGCGTGCCGGCGCCGAGTACCTCCGATAGTGCGGCGTCGACCGCCGGCGCCATTCCCTGCAAACTGCCGCAGACATAGATCGCGGCGCCGTCGTCGATCCAGCGTTTCAAGTCGTCGGCGCATTCGAGCACGCGATGCTGTACGTAGCGCCGTTCGGCTTGATCGCGTGAAAACACCAGATCGACGCGCTCCAATTTTCCTTCGTTGCGCCACCGCTCGATCTCATCGCCATAGAATCGGTCATGGGCGGCATTGCGTTCGCCGAAGATGAGCCAGTTGCGATGACGTTCTTCGCCGATGCGCGTCTTCAGCAGCGCACGCAATCCGGCGATGCCAGTGCCGTTGCCGATCAGGATCAACGGCGCATCCCCTTGAGGCGCATGAAAGTTCGGGTTGGTCCGCACACGGACGGCAACGTCATCGCCGACTCGCGCGCCAGCCGTCAGCCAGCCGCTGCCCAGTCCGGGCCCGCCATCCGGCCTTCGCATCTGTCGCACGAGTAGATGTATCGCTCCATCCGCCGGCAACGACGCGATGGAATATTCGCGATGGGGCAGCGGCTCGAGCTTCTCATCCCAAGTCGAATTGCGTGGATCGACTTCCGCGATATCGCCGGCTTGCCAGGTCGCGCTGGCATTGGTTTGGGGTTGTAGTTCGATGTGGAAACACGCGTCACCCGCGCTGCCGGGATTGACCTGATGTCGCGCTGTCAATCGCCAGCGATCGTAGCGAGGCGCTTCCCAGTCGGGCAGGTCCGGGCTGTTGCCGATAACGCTGAGCTGATGCTGCCAATGGCGTAGCGCGCCTTCATCGCCGTTGTCGACTTCGATCACGTCGAACAATGCGGTTGCGCCTTGATGTCTCAGCCACTGATCGATGCGATGGCCGAAGGCGCAGTAGTTGTCGTACTCACGATCGCCCAAGGCGAGCACGCCGTAACTCAGGCTCTTCAGTGGCACGGAGCTGTCGAGCACATCGCGAACGAATCCGGCCGCGGGATCTGGCGCGTCGCCTTCGCCAGTCGTGCTCACGACGAACAACGCCTGTTTCGCCTGCCGCAGGATCTCGTCGTCGACCTGCTGTAACGACGCGAGCATCACCGGCGCGCCGGCCGCCTGCAGCGATTGCGCCGTTCTATTTGCGAGTTCGGCCGCAAAGCCGGTTTGGCTCGCGAACGCGATCAAGGTGGGGGCGGCGGTCCGATCGGCGCCGGTGGCGACGAGTGCCGGCCGACGACGCGGCCATAGGAAATAGGCACTGGTCGTGAGATACAAAATCACAACGACGCACGCTGAGTACAGTCGTGCGTCGCTGAGACCGGCCAGAAGCTCGGACATTGCCGCCTTACTGCGGCAACACTTCGAACGTCGCGACGTAGCTCAGCCGGCGCTGCTTGGCCTGCTTCAGCGACGTCTTCTGATCTTCCGTGCCGGTTTCGAGCCAATACATGCCGGGCACGGGCCAGTTGACGCTCAGCTCGCCGTTCGCATCGGTCTTGAGCTTCTGCTCTTCCTGCTCGTTGCGATAGCGCGTGCCGCCAGGCTGCACGACCACGTCGAGATTGGCAGCGGGCTTGCCATCGATCAGGAACCGGAACTTCGACGCTTCACCGGCGTACAGATCGTTCGGATGCGTGAGCGGAATGAGCTCGAGCCCGATGTTGGCCGGCTTCAACGCGGTCTCGGTCGGCTTGCCGGCAGTGACGAACGTTTCGACGCGGCCGAACGATTCGCTGACCTGCAGGTTGTTCGCATCGGCGGGGACTTCCTTGGCGAACTTCTCGGCGTTACCCCGCCAGCGCTTGCGCTGACCGTTCTGTTCGTAGCTGGCGAACAGCCCATTGTTGACGAGCGCCACTTTGTACGTGCCGTTCTGCTTCAGCTGCACGTCGAACACGCTGCGATATTTGCCCGTGAACGGATTCTCCGCATTCACTTTCGAGCCGTCCGGCGCGGTGATCGCCAGTGAGTCCAGGCGCAGCGGGACATGGTTGAAGTAGAACAAATCATTCGAGACGGCCGCGTCGACCGTGATCCATTGATCGACGGTCGAGACGGTGGCGGAGGGCAGCAGCCACATCTTGTGCGCATGGCTCGCGAACGGCGCGAGCAGGGCAGCGGAAACAGCGAAGGCGCGAAGTGCGGTTTTCATGGTTTTCCTCGCCAAGTTAAGGAGTGACGTTGAGGGTGATGGCGCCGAGCTCGGTCTTGCCTTGAGCCGTCGCCGTTTGTTTCTGGGTGCCGGGCCATTCGAACGGCAAGCGGAGCAGCTCGCGTCCGCCGACTTCACGCGTTGCTTCGACCACGACGTTGTATTTGCCGGGCGCGAGAGTGGCGAGCTGTTTGTCACTGCCCTTGTAGGTCAGCACGTGCGCGCCGACCGGACGCGTCGCACCGGTCACGCCGTCGACGGGCATCTGTAACTCGCGGCCGCCACGTCGCCACCACTGGCGCAGGTCTTTCAGCCACTGCGTGCCGTCTTCTTTCTTCGAATCGGTTTGATACCAGACGGCGAGTTGCGCGGCCGTGCTTTGATCCTGGTTCTCGACCCACACCGCGACATAGGGGCGATGATATTCGGCCACGTCGAGCCGCGGAATTTCCAGCTTCAGATTCAATTCGGCGCCGGACGATGCGGCGCTCGCTCCCATCAGCAGCATGGCGCCTGCCAGCTTTGTGATTCTTCTCATGACCCACCTCAATGGATGAACAAAATCGCCAGCAGCAGCGGCAGCACCAATCCTAGGCCCACCATTGGCCAGGTGCCCGGACGATTGCCCGCGTGCATTTTCAGAAGCAGCAGCCCGGTGATTGCGAACACCAGCGCCGCGAATGCGAACACATCGATGAACAAACTCCACGCAGCGCCCGCGTTGCGGCCCTTGTGCAGATCGTTGAAGTACGACAGCCAGCCGCGATCGGTGAGTTCGTGCGTGACCTCGCCGTCCTCCAGATTCACGGTCAGCCAGGCGTCGCCGCCGGGGCGGGGCAGGGACACGTAGATTTCATCGTCGGACCATTCGGTCTCGCGATCGGCGGCTCGCACCGACAAGGTTTCGCCGAGCCAATCGGCCACTGGCGCCGGCAGCGCCGCTTTCTCATCGGCGTCCGTCTCCCACGTCTTCTTCAATTGCGCGAGCAATGAATCGGGGAGTTGAGCAGTCTGTGTCGTCACTTCCGGCTTCGCGCCGATCCACGACGCATGGTTGAGCGTGAAGCCGGTGATGCTGAACAACACCATGCCGATGAGGCACATCGCGGCGCTCATCCAGTGCCACTGGTGAAGGTGCTTCAACCAGAACGCGCGGGTCTTCTGCGCTCGAGCGGATGAGGCGCGGATGGCTTCAGCCATGGACAATCGCTTCGATCGCGGCGGAAATCACTGGCGGACCGTACTCATTGCAAGGTGAATGACCGGCATCATATGAGAATAATTCTCATTGGCAAGCCTCTAGCAAGAAATTTCGAAATTGTCCTGAGACATCGATTAATGTGTCCGCCCGCAACACCGCCATGCAGTCGGTGCGTTTAGTATTTGCAGCCTGGCATCGAGCGAGAGTCACACTTGAGCGCAGCGTCCGTCAGCGTCTTCGACATGTTCAAAATCGGCATCGGGCCGTCGAGCTCCCACACCATGGGGCCGATGACGGCCGCCTGCCGGTTCGCGAAGTCGCTGGAAGATCAGGGAATATTGGCGCGAGTCGCGCAAGTGACCGTCACTCTGTACGGTTCGCTGGCGCTCACCGGCAAGGGCCACGCGACCGATACCGCGGTCACCACGGGGCTTGCGGGCTTTTTGCCCGCGCAGGTCAATCCCGATGCCGCCGCTCAGTTGATCGAAGATGTCCGTCAGCACGGCAAGATCCTGCTGGCCGGCCGGCATGAGATCGAGTTCCGCATCGAGCGCGACATTCACTGGAAATTCAAAGAAAGCCTGCCCTATCACCCGAACGCGCTCACTCTGATCGCGCGCGATGCAAGCGGCGAGTTGCTGCGAGAAGCGACTTTCTATTCTGTCGGCGGCGGCTTCGTCGTCAGCGACGAGGAAGCCAAAGCGCCCGCAGCCGCGCTGGCGGCAAGAGCAGTTCCGCTGCCGTTCTCCGACGCCGCCGAGTTGCTGGAAGTCGCTGAAAACAATGGCCTCACGATCGCCGAGCTGATGATGCGCAATGAATGCGCGACCCGCAGTCGCGAGGAAGTGCTCGCTGGACTCGACGGCATCGCGGAGGCCATGAATTCATGCATCGATCGAGGGCTGCGTCAGGAAGGGGTGTTGCCGGGCGGTTTGAACGTGAAGCGTCGGGCCGCAAAGCTGCGCGCCGCGCTGGAAAAGCGCGAGCAGACGCAATCCGCCGATGCCCTCATCGCGATGGATTGGATTAACGCCTGGGCGCTAGCGGTCAACGAAGAGAATGCCTCGGGCGGCAAAGTGGTCACTGCGCCGACGAATGGCGCGGCCGGCGTCGTGCCAGCTGTACTGCGTTATTACGATCGCTACTGTAATGGTACGCGCGAAGGTCGCCATGTCTTCTTGCTGACGGCCGCGGCGATTGGATCGCTCTACAAACTCAACGCCAGCATCTCGGCCGCGGAAGTGGGCTGTCAGGGCGAGATCGGCGTCGCTTGTTCCATCGCGGCCGCTGGTCTCACCGCCGCGCAAGGCGGGACGAATGAGCAGATCGAGAACGCCGCCGAGATCGGCATGGAGCACAACCTCGGCCTGACGTGCGATCCCATCGGCGGCCTGGTGCAGATTCCCTGTATCGAGCGCAACGCTACCGGCGCAGTGAAGGCCGTGGACGCGTCGCGCCTCGCGCTCATGGGCGACGGTTCGCATCACGTCACGCTCGATAAAGTGATCGAGACCATGCGGCGGACCGGCGCCGACATGCAGGATTCCTACAAAGAGACCTCTTTGGGCGGACTCGCCGTCAACCTGCCGGAGTGCTGACCCTGCAATCCTGAGCGCCAGCTCGCTTACACTGACGGGACCGCCAGGACCACGTCGGATCCAAGCTGAAGCGTTCAGGAGTTTGATCATGATCAGACTGGAAGGTTGGGTCGTTGCGCTCGCGGCGACTTTGTTTGTTAGTGCGGCGTCGGGCGCCGACGAGTACTCAGGCAAACCACAACAGACTTCGGCGCCGGCGCGCTACACGTTCTCGTGGCCTTTGGAAGCGGGCGCGCCAGCGCCGCGCGGTGGTACTACCAAAGGCGCGCCGATCACACTCGATCTCGAACCGTCGAAAGCGTGGAAAGATTTGCGCGCCGACGGCATCTCGGCTCAGGAACGCGATCGTCGCGCCATCGTCGCCATGGCCGGCACGTTTCGAGTCACGTTCGACTTCCTGGAAGTCGTGCCTTTCAAGCGGCAGGACAAGCCGAACGCGCCTTATCAATCGTGGGGCACGGAAAAGATCTACGTCGACAGCGACGACGGCAAGAACATCAGCCTGGTGCACATTCTCGAGATGCGCATCGTGCAGAAGGATGGCTCGATCAGCGAGCCCATGGTCACCAAACATTGGCGCCAGGACTGGCAATACGAGCCGACGCACATCGTCGAGTATCGCGGTCGCGACCGCTGGCAGCGTCGCAAGCTCAGCGCCGCCGAATCCAAGGGCGCGTGGCTGCAAACGGTTTATCAAGTCGACGAATCGCCGCGCTACGCCAGCGTCGGACGTTGGGAACATTCCGCGAGTTTCTCCACCTGGTTGAGCGGCGAAACCTGGCGGCCGCTGCCACGCCGCGAATGGAGCGTGCGCGATGACTATCAAGCGCTGGTCGGCACCAATCGTCACACCATTTCGCCGACCGGTTGGATCCAGGAAGAAAACAATCTGAAGACGGTGCTCACGTCGACGCGGACCGTCGATCCATCGCAACCGTATGTCGCGCGCGAATACGGCGTCGCTCGTTACGAGCGGATTCGCGACGCTGATTTCGCGCAAGCCGATGCTTATTACGATCGAACCAAACAATTCTGGGACCAGGTGCGTGACGAGTGGTCGCAGATCTTCGTGAAGCAGGGCGAAGTCACATTGAAGGGGCCGGTCGACAAACTCGGCCTGTTCCACCCGCTCTTCGCGCAGGCGGATGAGATTGCGGAGAAGGGCGCTGCGGCCAGCTCCGATAGTCAGACCGTCATACGTAATGCATTGAAAGATATGGGCGCTTTGCCCTAAGTCCCCGGTCCGGCATAGGTACAAAACCGAAGGAAGCAAAAAAAGTCCAATAGACCCTTGCACTGTTAGTGAGAGTCATTATCATTTGCATCCATGCTGCAACCACAACCCAAAACCCCTCTCCGCCCAGCGGAGGTTCGATCGCCGGCCACCGAGCTTGCTCGTTTGCCGGCGATTCCTTTACTGCGTTCCGAAGAGCTCTTCGGCAAGGCGCGGGAAATTCTGATCGAGCACAGCGGCGGTTATTACCGCTTGCGTGTGACTCACAGTAACAAGCTCATCCTCACGAAGTGACCGTGCCGGTCACGTGAGTCCTGCGGGACTCCGTGAGCTTGTTGCTGACACTATCGGTCGCGAGGTCGAAGACCTTTGCGATCTCGCCAGCAAGCGCCGCTTCCTCCCCCTCCAGCGGCGCAGCCAGCTATCTCACATCGCCGCCGAATAAAACATCGGCGTAGTCGAGGTAGTCGTGCCAACAGATGTTTGGTTGCTGATCTTCGCTCTGGCCGCCTGGCTGCTGGCAGGCGCACTCGCTTATTCAGCATCGCCGCGGCAACGCTGGTTGCGCGTGCCGCTCCCCACCTTCCCAACTCTTGTCAGCGCCGTGCTCGCCGCGATCGTCGGTTTGCGAGCCTGGGCCGAGGCGCTGCATTTCGTGTCCTGAGTCGACGGAGCCAAGTGATGAACGCAGTCGTATCCCGCCGTTGTTTGACTCGTGTGATGACCGATGACGATCGCGGCGTGGAAGTGGCGCAGCTGCAATCCGTCATGCATCGGATTCAGAACTCGCTGCGTGACGTGCCGATGGCGCAACGTGAGTACATTGCGAATGCGCTGCTGAACCTGGCGGTTTCGCGCATGCTGAAACAAGAGGGCAGTGCGCTTACTGCGAGCATCCTGATGCGACTTGGCGATGTCGTCGCCAATGGCGATGCGCCGCCGGCTCCCGAAAGAGCCGTCGATCTGAATCACATCAACGGATAGAAAAACGTGGCCGCCGAGGCGGCCACGTGAAGGTAACGCTTTAGACGGAGATGATTACGCGGCCCGTGCGCGGCTGATTCTCGAATGCGCCCTGGCGGCCATAAGTCTTTGGCTGATTGGCGCGGCCAGTAACGATGTCCAACATGCCTTGAACGCGGCTCATACGCGCAGTGACCAATGCGCCATTGCGATCGTTGGCGGCACGGCAGCGATCGGCTCGCTCGCCCAATTCTTTCCAGCGCCGACGCAATTGTTTGGAAGGATCGCACCACGCCAGGACGCGATCGAGGCCTTGCTGATCCGGCGACACATTCAGTGCCCGGCACAGCGCCTTGCGGTCGTCGTCGATGCGCATCAACGTGCCGATGCAGTTCTGCCGCGCATTGCCTGCGCGCTCCAGTGCATCCACATCGTTGGCGACCAGATATTCGTGCTCGCGCTCGAGCAGCTGATGCAGCTGGTCGAGCGTGCCCGATTCTTCGGTGATCAATTTGTCGAGCGTATCGCGACAGACAACCGGATCCACGAAACCTCACTCCTTATTTAGCAGCAGCTCCCAGATCGCGGTCCATGCGGAGCAGCTTGTCGGCGATGCGCTCCGGCACCACCTGGTAACTACCGTCTTCGATCGCCTGGCGGATGCGCGCGACTTTCGCCTCGTTCACCACCGGCACGCTATTCACTGTCTGTTCCAGCGCCGCCAGCTTGCGGGCCTGATCAGTGATCTGCACGGGATTGGCCGGCTTGCTCGCCACTTCGGCCGAGCCAGCTGCGCCATCCTTCGCGCGAGTCACCGACTTATCGGTGCCCACCTGCACAGGGGTGTTCTGATAGCCAGTGATTTTGGTAGTCACGGTCCTTTCTCCGGTTGCGGCCACGACACCAACGTCGCACCGCTCGAAAGGGGTAACGGCCGCAATTCTGAGAACTTTAGCAACCTCATCGGCTGCGGCCTCAGACCTGCCTTAGGGGAATCGCCCAAGCCGCGAAATACCAGCGTGACAATAGGTCAAATCGACCTGGCTCCACTCACTCCTGCAAAGCGACACAACAGACGCAAAACTCGTCTCCACCTGAAGTTTCTGGGACTCGCGGCACATTCGCGGCGCGGCCGACGCTTGTGGCGTCGTTTGGCGACAGAGGGAAAACCCCAGTGTCAGAAAACTGCCGCGTTTTCGCGCGGGTTTTCATAACCCGACCCTGACAACTCCATCACTTTCCACCACACCTTCCACAACCTTGAGCGAGCTCACATTCTGGACCCGCACGCGCTCGTCGGCGGCGCCCTCGGTGAGCGCCTGGCCCTGGGCGCGAATCTGCACGCCACTGTTAGCGGCAATCAGCGTGACCTGTTGACCGCGGCGGACCAACACGTTCGGCTGGAGCATCTCGACGGTCAGCGCCGTGCCGACCGGCAGCGAGCGCTTCAACCGATGGCCCTGCAGGCTGGCGGCGTCACTGACAAACAGAGACGCCCGTCCGGGCATCCGCCGGACCTGCGGCTCGACATCGGTAAGCGCAACCGGCGAACGGCGGGCGAGCGGCCGGCGCAACACCAGCACCGACACTTCAACCTCGACGGTGACCGGCACATAGATCGTCCAGGGCGTTGCAGACGGGCAGCGCACGCCGATGGTCATGCGGCCGGTATTCATGCCCGTGCCCTGCGAGAACGCCTCGAGCGGCGAGGCGCATTCATCGAGCCGCAGTCGCGAGTCGAGATTGCCCGCGGTCACGAAATGCTTGACGGATTTTTCCGGCAGGGAAGCCCGTACGAATTGTTCGGCCGCCGCCTGAATCGATTCGATCGGTTGCACGTTGGCGCTCGCGTTCGCCGAGAACGCCAGCGCGGCGAGGGCGCTTGCCAACACACATATATAGGAACGAAGACTGGTCACTATCGAAACCGCCGAGAGTCGTCTCATTGACGCTGCCTGAAACAAAGCAAGTGAAATGCCACAAATCGCGCAAACCCCAGATCGCGCGCACCTCATCGTACGAACTGTGACGCACGCAACAAATCAGCCAGACGACGAAACGCGCACAAACCGACTGGACGGTTGGTGACGCTCTGAAGCGACGGTCGCCGTTACCACTGACGCCAACGGGCCGAGCGATAGCGAAGGCAGTAGGGGAGCACGGTGCCGGAAGGAGGGACGTCACCTCGGGCGGCGCCAGCCACCGACGTCGTCTCTGCCGAGCGGCAAAGCATTGCCGCCCTCGCATGTGACCCACGTCGCGAGATTTTTGTTTGCTAACGACCGAAGCGCTTCAGAGCCCTAGGAAACATGCGGCTCGCGCCGGTGTGGCACGCGCCTTGCTAACTACTTTCGCAGACAGTTTTCTGGCGGATGCAGTTATGACGAGCGCAATCGACAAACATCTTGGAGTGCACGCGCAAGCGCTGACGCTGCGCTCGCAGCGTACCGAACTGCTCGCGGCAAACCTTGCGAATGCCGACACGCCGGGCTATCGCGCTCGTGACATCGATTTCAAGAGCGCGCTGGCGCAGGCCAGCGGCAATGCGCAGCAGGGCGTGCATCTGCAGACGACGAATGCGGGACACATCGGGCCCAAGATGGTTAACGGCGCGCCCGCGCCTGAACTGAAATACCGCACGCCGCTCGCGCCCTCGCTCGATGGCAACACCGTGGACGCTCAATTGGAGCAGGCCGCGTTCGCCGAGAACACCGTTCGCTATCAGGCGACGCTGCAGTTCCTCAACTCGAAGTTCCGCGGCCTGATGACGGCAATCACGGGCCAATAAGAGGTAACGATTCATGTCCTCTTTCAATATTTTCAACATCGCCGGCTCCGGCATGAGCGCGCAGTCCGTGCGCCTCAATACCACCGCCAGCAACCTCGCGAACGCCGACAGTGTCAGCGGCGATCCGAACCAGGTTTACCGGGCCAAGCATCCGCTGTTCGAAGCCATTCGCACCGGCCTCGGCAAAGACGCGCAGAGCTCCGGCGTCGCCGTCAAAGGCATCTTCGAGAATCCGGAAGCGCCGAGCGCCCGCTACGAGCCGGGCAATCCGCTCGCCGACGCCAATGGCTATGTGTACGCGCCCAACGTGAACACCGTCGAGGAAATGACCGACATGATTTCGGCGTCGCGCTCGTATCAGAACAACGTCGAAGTGATGAATACCGCCAAGGAAATGATGCTGGCCACGCTGCGGCTCGGCTCGTAATAGAGAGTATTCGATATGACCATCGCCACCGATCCGATCCAGAACTGGGCCGCGCAAGCGCAGGCTGCTGCCGAGGCACAGGCGAAGAAAGATCAAACGCTCGGCATCGACTCGTTCCTGACGCTGATGACGGCGCAGTTGCGGAATCAGGATCCCTTGAAGCCGCTGGAAGGCACCGAGTTCATTTCGCAGCTGGCTACCTTCGGCACCGTGACCGGCGTGCAGGACATGGGCGCTTCGTTGGAAACATTGGCGTCGTCGCTCCGTGCCACGCAGACATTGAACGGCGCGACCATGATCGGCCGCGACATTCTCGCGTCGGCCGACAGCTTCGATCATACGCAGGGCGGCTCCGTCACCGGTCAGATTGACGTTCCCCCCGGCACGACTTCCTTGCAGCTGCGCATCACCGACTCGACTGGCGCGGTGGTCCGCGAGATCCAGCTCGAGACCGCCGAAGGCGCGCAGAACTTCACCTGGGACGGCTTGCGCAATGACGGCACCCAGGCTGAGTCGGATACCTACGACATCGAAGCCGTGGCCACCGTGCAAGGCGAAACAGGCTCGCTCGAGGTGCTGATGTCGGGCCGCGTATCCAGCGTCAGCCTCGATGCCACCGGCACCAATCTTTCTTTGAATACTGCGACGCTCGGCTCGATCTCGATGGCCGACGTGCGTCGCGTGCAGTAACGAATTCTTCAGGAGTCACCCACATGTCTTTCGGTATCGCGCTCAGCGGTCTCAATGCGGCTCAACAGGACTTGAACGTCACCGCCAACAACATCGCCAACTCCTCGACGACCGGCTTCAAGCAGTCGCGTGCCGAGTTCGCCGACATGTTCGCGGTGTCTCCGTACGGCGTGAACCGTAACGCGACCGGCAACGGTGTGAAGGTGGCCTCGGTGTCGCAGCAGTTCACCCAGGGCAACATCAACACCACCAACAACAGCATGGACCTGGCGCTCAGCGGCCAGGGCTTCTTCATTCTGAGCGACGGCGGCTCCACTGTTTACAGCCGCGCCGGCGCGTTCCGTCCGAACAACGACGGCTACGTCGTGAACAGCCAGGGCCAGCGTCTGCAGGTGTATCCGTCGGGAGCCAACGGCACATTCAACACCAGCACCATGACCGATCTGCGTCTGGTGACCAGCGAGAGCTCACCGGCCGCGACGACGGAAGTCGAGACGGTGTTCAATCTGCCGTCCGCCGCCACGGTGCCGACCACGACGCCGTTCGATGCGGCTGACGAGACCAGCTACAACACCGCGCGTTCGATGACTCTGTACGACTCGCTCGGCGCAGCCCACACCGCCAGCATGTACTACGTGAAGACGGCGACCAACGAGTGGGACATGCACGTGACCATCGACGGCAACCCGTCCGGCACGCAGCATCTCGTCTATGACCAGAACGGCAATCTGACGACGCCGGCCAACGGTCAGTTCGTGTTGCCGACCTACAATGCAGCCGCGGGCCTGTCGACGGGCGCAGCGGATATGAACGTGACCATGGATCTGAGCCGTACAACGCAGTATGGCGACACGTTCACCATGACTTCGATCACGCAGGACGGTTACACCACTGGCCGCCTGATCGGCATCGACATCGACTCCACCGGCGTGGTGCAGGCTCGCTTCACCAACGGTCAGTCGACGCAGCTCGGCCAGGTCGCGATCGCGAACTTCCAGAATCCGCAGGGCCTGCAGCAGCTCGGCGACACCACCTGGGCGCAGACGTTTGCTTCGGGCCAGCCGTTGAACGGCCAGGCCGGCAACTCCGGCTTCGGTCTGATCCAGTCGGGCGCGCTGGAAGCGTCGAACGTCGACATCACGGCGCAGCTGGTCAACATGATCACCGCGCAGCGCAACTTCCAGGCGAACTCGCAGATGATCTCGACCGCGGACCAGATCACCCAGACGATCATCAATATTCGCTAACTCACGACCCTCTGAAATTGTCAGAGATGAGATCGAGTAACTAATGGACCGCTTTCTCTACATCTCGATGTCGGGCGCCAAGGAGACCTTGCGCGCCCAGACCGCGAACAACCACAACCTCGCCAACGCGAGCACGACCGGTTTTCGCGCCGACATGAGCGCATTTCAAACGCGCAACGTGGCGGGATCGGGATATGCCTCGCGCGCGTACGCGACCAACTCGACGACGGGTTGGGATCCGACGCAAGGCGCGTTGACCGCGACCGGTCGCGACCTGGATGTGGGCGTCAACGGTGCGGGCTGGATTGCGGTGCTCGGCAAGGATGGGCGCGAGGCTTACACGCGCGCCGGCGATTTGCGCGTCGATCCGACCGGCATGTTGATGACCGGTGCGGGCTTGCAAGTGATGGGCGAGGGCGGTCCGATCAGTGTGCCGCCGAACACGTCGGCGACCATCGGCTCCGACGGCACGATCTCCGTCATTCCGTTGGGCCAGGGCGCGGAAACCACCGCGATGATCGGCCGCATCAAGCTGGTGAATCCGCCCGACGCGGACATGGTTCGCGGCGAGGACGGTTTGTTTCGCAGCGCCACCGGCGCCGACTTGCCGGCGGACGCGAACGTGAAACTCGTCACCGGCTCGCTCGAAGCCAGCAACGTCAACACCGCGGACGCCATGGTCAACATGATCGAGCTGGCGCGTCGCTTCGATCTGCAAGTGAAAGCGATGCGCACGGCCGAAGAGAACGCGGCGACCGCCGCGCAGCTGCTCCGTGGCGGCGTCTGATCCAGTTTCAGTTATTTGTAGCTTCAGGTACTCATCATGAATCCAGCCTTGTGGGCCGCCAAAACCGGACTCGATGCGCAGCAGACGCGCATGTCCGTGACTTCTCACAACCTCGCCAACGTCAACACGACCGGCTTCAAGAAGGGCCGCGCCGTGTTCGAGGACCTGCTGTATCAGAACGTGCGTCAGGTCGGCGGCTCGACCTCGCAGGACACGGTTGCTCCGACCGGCTTGTCGCTGGGCACGGGCGTTCGCGTCGTGGCGACGGAGAAGCAGTACACGCAAGGAAACATGCAGACCACCGGCAACAGCTTCGACGTTGCGGTGAACGGTCGTGGCTTTTTCCAGGTACTGCTGCCGGACGGCACGATGGGCTACACGCGTGACGGCGACTTCGAAGTCAGCCCGCAGGGCGAGCTGGTGACTAAAAGCGGCTATCGCGTGCAGCCGGGCATCACGATTCCGGACGGCGTGCAAACCATCACCATCGGCAAGGATGGCGTGGTCACGGCCAAGATGGACGGCGAAGCGCAACCGACCCAGATCGGCACGCTGCAGCTGGTGGACTTCATCAATCCCGCCGGCCTGCAGCCCAAGGGTGAAAACATTCTGGTCGAGTCCGCCGCGAGCGGTGCGCCGCAGGTCGGCACGCCGGGCTTGAACGGCCTGGGTTACATCGAGCAGGGCTCGCTGGAAGCGTCCAACGTCAACGTCGTGGAAGAGCTGGTGAACATGATCGAAACCCAGCGCGCCTATGAAATGAACTCCAAGGCGATTTCGACGACCGATCAGATGCTGTCGTATCTGACCAATCAGCTTTGAAGTAACTGAGCAATGATCAATCTCACCGTGCGCAACTTGTTCGTGATGGCCGCGGCTGCGTTCGCGCTCAGCGGCTGCGTGACGCCGCCCAAAGAGCCGGATTACTCCGCGACCTGGCCCGAGCCGGCGCCGACGCCGGAGCAGGGCAATGGCGCCATCTATCAGGTCGGCCACGACATCGCGCTGTTCGAGAACTCGGTGGCGCGCCGTGTCGGCGACACGCTGACGATCAAGCTCAACGAGAACACCAATGCCTCGAAGAGCTCCAGCACCACGACCAGCAAGTCGACCACCGTCGACATGCCGGGGCCGACCATTGCCGGCCGCCCGGTAACCGCCAACGGCACCGAGATTCTCAACATGTCGGTGGACAACAGCGCCGAGTTCGACGGCTCCGGCAACAGCAATCAGAGCAACCGACTTGTGGGCGACATCACAGTCACGGTGGCGCAGCGGCTGCCGAACGGCAATCTTCTGGTCAGGGGCCAGAAATGGATCACAATCAATCAGGGCCGCGAGTACGTGCGCATTCAGGGCATCGTGCGCCCCATCGACATCGATCCTGATAACTCCATCTCATCTTTGAAGGTTGCCGACGCGCAGATCGCCTATGGCGGCAAGGGCGCGCTCAACGACGCCAACACGCCGGGCCTGTTGGCACGATTCTTCAATATACCTTGGTTGCCGTTCTGATTGGCGGCGCCGAATCCGGGTCGAAAGAGTGATGAATCTCACAAAGCTGCTCACCTCGCTGACGATTGCCGCGATGTTTGTCGTGCCGGCTCACGCCGAGCGCGTCAAAGATCTGGCGTCGGTGGCCGGCGTCCGCGGCAACCAGCTGGTGGGCTACGGCTTGGTCGTCGGCCTCGACGGCACAGGCGATCAGACGTCGCAGGCGCCGTTCACCATTCAAAGCATCCGTAACATGCTGGCGAAGTTCGGCGTGACGATTCCGGCGAACGTGAATCCGCAGCTGAAGAATGTTGCCGCCGTGACGGTGCGTGCCGATCTGCCGGCGTTCTCGAAGCCCGGCCAGACGATCGACATCACGGTGGACTCGATCGGCAATGCGACCAGTCTGCGCGGCGGCAGCTTGCTGATGACTCCTCTGCGCGGTATCGACGGCGAGGTGTACGCGATCGGTCAGGGCAGCCTGGTGGTCAGCGGCTTCGGCGTGCAGGGCAAGGACGGCTCGCGTGTTTCTCTCAACGTGCCGAGCTCGGGCCGCGTACCGAACGGCGCATCGGTCGAGCGCTCTGTGCCGAGCAACTTTGCGAGCGAGCCGTATGTAACGTTGAATCTCAATACCCCGGATTTCACGACGGCGGCCCGTTTGACGGACGGCATCAACAAGATGCTCGGTCCCGACACGGCTCGCGCTGTCGATGCTGTTTCGGTCCGCGTGCAGGCGCCGACGGATGCCAGCCAGCGCATCTCCTATCTCTCGACGCTCGAAGCCATCGAGATTCAGCCGGGTGAAGCGCCGGCGCGCGTGATTGTGAATTCCCGCACCGGCACAGTCGTGATCGGCTCGGCCGTGCGCGTGACGCCGGCCGCTGTTGCTCACGGCTCGCTGTCGGTGACGATCACTGAGCGCAACGATGTGAGCCAGCCGAACGCGTTTTCCGATGGCCAGACCGTCGTGACGCCGCGTTCCGATATCAAGGTCGATCAAGGCGCGGCACGCATGTTTGTGTTCAATGCGGGCGTCAATCTCGATGAGATCGTGCGCGCCGTGAATCAGGTCGGCGCTGCGCCGGGCGACCTCGTCGCCATTCTCGAAGCGCTGAAAGAAGCGGGCGCGCTGCGCGCCGAGCTGATCGTCATCTAAAGGGCGCCCACCATGACCGCGCCCATCAATGCCTCGTTCGACTTCGCCGCCCTGGCGTCATTGCGCAATGACGCGACCTCCAAGCAGGACGTGGCGACGCTGAAAGAAGCCGCGAAACAGTTCGAAAGCCTGTTCACGCAGATGATGCTGAAGAGCATGCGCGACGCCAATCGCAGCTTTGGCGAAGGCTCGATGTTCGACAGCTCGCAGGGCGATTTCTACCAGGACATGTTCGACGACCAGATCTCGCTGGAGTTGTCGAAGGGCAAGGGTCTGGGCCTGGCGGACGTGCTCGTGCGCCAGCTGGCGCAGTCGGGCATGGTCAAGGGCGCGGATGCTGCGGCCGCCGCACAGGCCGAGTTCCCCGCGACCACACAGAATGTTTCTGCCGCCGGCGACCATCAGCCGCTGGCAAAGTCGAAAGAAGACTTCGTGAAGATGATGTGGCCGCACGCGCAACGCGCCGGCCAGGCACTCGGCGTGGACCCGAGTGCGCTCGTCGCTCAGGCCGCGCTCGAAACGGGCTGGGGCCGTGCAGTTCCCAACCACTCGAGCGGCTCGAGCTTCAACTTGTTTGGTATCAAAGCGGGCTCGGGCTGGGAAGGCGCGACCGCGACTGTGCCGACGCTGGAATTCGAACAGGGCGTCGCCGTGCGCAAGGTCGAGCGTTTCCGCGCTTACGACTCGCCGGCCGACAGCTTCAACGACTATGCCCGGCTGATCGGCAACAACCCTCGGTATGAAAACGCCCGAGGCGCGGGTGGTGATGTGGCCACCTTCGCCTCGGCGTTGCAGGAAGGTGGCTATGCCACCGATCCGAATTACGCGCAGAAGATCGTCGCGGTAGCCGACGAAGTCCGCGCATTGACTCAATCCTCATCAGACAAGTCCCTAAAGTTCGCTGCAGCGGCGCCGACAAACAACGGCAGCGGCGGACTGCGTCGGTTCTGAGCTGATGAGCTACTCGCAACCGCTTTTCCGGTGAAGTCATGGCAGACCTTTTGAACACCAGCATTTCCGGCTTGCTCGCGTTTCAGCGCGCGCTGGATGTGACCAGCCATAACATCACCAACGCCAATACGCCGGGCTACAGCCGGCAGTTGCCGGACTTCCAGACTCGCACGCCGCAGTTCCTCGGCGGCAACTGGGTAGGCAGCGGCGCGGACGTGTCCACCGTCAATCGCGCTTACGACAACTTCCTGTCCAGTCAGGCGCGCAGCGCGTCGAGTGCTTACTACCAGTCGAACACGTACGCGACTCAGGCGGCACGCATCAGCAATCTGTTCGGCGACTCGACCACGGGTCTGAGCGCAGCGATGCAGAAGTTCGTCAACTCGTTGCAGGCCGTTTCGGATTCGCCGAATTCGACCGCGGCCCGCCAGACCATGCTGGCCGAGGCGCAGACGCTGGTCGATCGCTTGAAGAGCTACGATTCCAGCCTGAAGAGCCTCGACACCCAGGTGAACGCTTCGATCAGCGCCGAGGCCGATACCATTACCTCGCTGGCGCGCGGCATCGCCGATCTGAACAAACAAATCGCCAGCGGTTATGCGCAATCCGGCCAGGCGCCGAACGATCTGCTCGACCAGCGCGACAAGCTGATCGACGAGCTGTCGACGCACGTGAATGTCAACGTCACCAAGACCGACGACAACCAGTTGAACGTATTCATCGGCAACGGCCAGCCATTGGTGGTCGGCGCCGATCCGGCGAAAGTGGTGGCGACCAGCGATCCATACGATCCGACGCGCAAGCGCCTGGCAGTGCAGTCGAGCGTCGGCACTATCGATATCACCGGCTCGATCGCCGGCGGCAGCCTGGGCGGCTTGCTCAACTTCCGTACAGAAATGCTCGATCCGGCGCGCAATACCATCGGCAAGCTGAGCGTCGCGCTGAGCGATGTGATGAACGAACAGCACAACGCCGGCATGGATCTCAACGGCGACATGGGCGGCGACTTCTTCGCGGTCGGCGACGTCGTGGTTCGTTCGCATACCAACAACACCGGCACGGCCGGGGCGACCGTCACGCGCACCGATGCCGGCGCGCTGACGAATTCCGATTACATTCTCACGAACACGGCGGGAGGCTGGAGCCTGCGTCGCGCAGATACCGGCGCGGTCGTGCCGATGACCGGCACGGGTACCGCCGGCGATCCGTTCGTGGCCGATGGCCTCTCGATTGTCGTGAGCGGCGCGGCTGCCGTCGGCGACAGCTTGAAGATCATGCCGACGACGGGCGCGGTCGGCGGGATGAAGGTGTTGATCACCGATCCGAACGAGATCGCGGCCGCGGCGCCCATCGCTGCCCAAGCGACTGCGGGCAACCAGGGCAACGCCACGATCAGCCCGGGCGAGGTGTTGAATCCCACCAACCCGAATTTGCGCACGGCGACGACGATCACTTTCACCAGCGCGACGACCTATCAGATCAGCGGCGATCCGACCGTGTACACGTACACGCCGGGCGCCGACATCGACGCCAACGGCTGGCGCGTCGAGATCAATGGCACGCCGGTGGCAGGCGACTCGTTCACTGTCCGAGACAACAGCAACGGCACGGGCGACAACCGCAACATGCTGCTGCTTGCCGGCCTGATGAACGAGCCGGTGATGAACAACGGCCAGACCTCGCTGTCGCAAGGCATCGGTCAGTTCGTCGGCGACATCGGCGTCAAGACCAACCAGGCGCAGGTGACGGCGGCGGCGCAGAAAGTGGTCTCCGAGGAAGCGCAGGACGCCATGCAGTCGGTCTCCGGCGTGAACCTCGATGAAGAAGCCGCCAACCTGCTGCGCTATCAGCAGGCTTACATGGCGATCTCGCAAATGATTCGAGTCGCGGACAGCTGCTTCCAGTCCGTGCTCCAGGCGACTGGTGGGTGAGCCCGGATGCCTTTTTGAAGACACTTAACGTGTCTTCAAACCGGGCGAACGCCGGTACACGGATGTAACGGCTGGCGAACGTTCCAGGGATGGCTGCTTGAGAAGAGGTTGAATATGCGCATGTCCACTCTTGGCTTTTCGATGGGCTCGCTCAGCGCGATGATGGAACAGCAGTCCTCGCTTGCGAAGCTGCAGAACCAGATGGCGCTCGGCTTGCGCGTCACCACGCCGGCCGACGATCCGATCGCCTACGTGCACATCCAGGAGCTGCAGCGCTCGCAGTCCGAGTCGGAGCAGTTCTCGAAGAACAGCACGCTCGCGAAAAATCGTTTGAGCCTGGAAGAACAGGCGTTCGTCGACATGAGCAGCGCGATGGGCCGCGTGCGCGAGCTGGTGGTGTCGGCGGGCAACACGGCCACGCTGAGCGACGCCGATCGCGAATCGATCGCGACCGAGCTGGCGCAGCGCCTGGACGAGATCCAGGACATCGCCAACCGCCAGGACGGCAATGGCGAATATTTGTTTTCCGGCTACTCGACCCGCACGCAGCCGTTCACGGGCGGCGAGGGCACGCCGATCAACTACATGGGCGATCAGGGCGCGCGGCAGCTGCAGATTTCCAGCACGCAGCGCATCGCCGACAGTCACAACGGTTATGAAGTGTTCGTGAATATTCCGGAAGGCAACGGCACGTTCTCGACGGCCGTGAATATGAGCAACACCGGCTCCGGCAGAATCGACGTGGGCTCGGTGGTCGATCGGCCGAGCTGGGTGCCGGACGATTACACCATCACTTTCACGTCGCCGACCGCCTATGAAATCACCGACGGCGCCACTCCGGCGAACGTCGTACAGACCGGCACATACACCGCCGGCAGCGCAATTGCATTCAATGGCGTGAGCGTGACCGTCAGCGGCGCGCCAGCGACCGGCGATTCCTTCACGGTGAACCGCAGCCGTAACGAAAGCGTGTTCGAGACGATCGGCGACGTCGTCGAGCTCCTCAGGCAGCCCGCGGGCAATGCCACAGCGAACGCCAAGCTGACTTCCACGCTTTCGGGCTCTCTCCAGCAGCTGGATCAAGCGACCGATCATTTCCTCGGCGTGCGCGCTCAAGTGGGCACGCGGCTGGCTGCGCTGGACTCGGCGGACGCCTCTCGCGAAGCGATGGATATCGATACGGCCAGCGCCTTATCAGATCTGCGCGACCTGGACTATGCGCAGGCGCTCACAAAAATGAATCAACAGCTGGTCGGCCTGCAGGCCGCGCAGCTGTCCTATAGCAAGATCTCGAATCTGTCGCTCTTCAACTATCTGCGTTGATAGAGAAATACAGACCTCTTTGCGTAGGCTTTTTACCCTTTGCTCGCCACTGTAAAGCGACTGTCCGTGACCGAGTCCTCAGTTTGTATCGCTGGGGGAAACCCCACTCAAGTTCCCCCGGGACGCACCGATACAGGACTCGAACAGCAGTCCGGCGCACATCACGCCGTAAGTGCTGAGAGCAAGCCGGAGGACAGGGGTCCTGCGGCGAAGTAATCACCAGGAGTTAGATTCATGGCACTTGTTATCAACACGAACGTGATGTCGCTGAACGCTCAGCGTAACCTGTCGACATCCGCCAACCAGTTGGCGACCTCCCTGCAGCGCCTGTCTTCCGGTCTGCGCATCAACAGCGCGAAAGACGACGCCGCCGGTCTCGCCATTTCCGACCGCCTGACTTCGCAGATCAACGGCCTCACGGTCGCTGCTCGTAACGCGAACGACGGTATCTCTCTCGCCCAGACGGCCGAAGGCGACCTCGCCCAGATCGGCAACAACCTGCAGCGTATGCGCGAACTCGCCGTGCAGTCTGCCAACGCGTCGAACAGCGCCTCTGACCGCGCTGCCTTGAACGCCGAAGTGCAGCAGCTCGCCGAGGAAATCGACCGCGTCGCCCAGGCTTCTGCCTTCAACGGCGTGAAGCTGCTCGACGGTTCGTTCCAGGCTCAGACCTTCCAGGTCGGCGCCAACGCGACCGCCACCGACCAGATCACGGTCTCTTCGATCGCCAATGCCCGCTCGAGCGCGCTGGGTGCGTTCAACGGCTTCCAGGCGAGCAACCAGGCGCTCACCACGGGTGGCACCTTCTCCGTCGATACCGGCGCTGGCGCAGTGACGGTTGCGGGCGGCGCGACGCTCAACGATACGAAGTCGCTGGTCAACGCGATCAACTCGCAGGGCATCCAGGGCTTGACGGCGCATGCCGACGCCACGACTGCCACGGGTACGGTGGGTGCCGCTGCTTCGGCCAGCGGTAACTCGACTCTGACCATCAACGGCATCCAGATCACGATCGCCGGCTCGGCCAGCTCCGCTTCGAACGTTGCCAACGCGGTGACCGCGATCAACGCGCAGTCGGCTGCTACGGGCGTGACGGCGGTGGACACGGGTGCGGGCCTCGAGCTGACGGCTGCTGACGGTCGTAACATCGCGGTCGCTGGCTTCGCCGCTGGCGGCGCCACGGGCGCTACCCTGGCCAGCTACGGCCTGGGTGGTTTGACCACGCACACCGCGACGTTCGACGTGACTTACGTCGCTCCGAACGACGTTACGTCGATCACCTTCGGCGGCACGGCGGTGACGGGCCTGGGCACTGCTGCGAACACGATCGCGCAGACCGGCACGGCCATCAGCGCCATCGACGTGACGACTTCTGACAATGCGCGTAACGCGCTCGCCTCGATCGACGCCGCGCTGAGCCAGATCAGCGGCGCGCGCGCCACGCTCGGTGCGACTCAGAACCGCTTCTCGTCGGTCGTTGCCTCGCTGCAGACCACTGCTGAGAACTTGACTGCTTCGCGCAGCCGAATCCAGGACGCGGACTTCGCGTCTGAAACGGCGGCGATGACCAAGGCCCAGATCCTGCAGCAGGCGGGTACGGCGATGGTCGCGCAGGCGAACTCGGCTCCGCAGAACGTGCTCTCGCTGCTCCGCGGCTAATGAGCACTCGATGGAGTGAATGATGAGCAGGCTTGACGCAAGTCAGGTCGAAGCGGGCGGGGAGATCGCAAGATCTCCCCGCTCGCCGTCATTTCCGCAGCCGACCACGGCTGCCGAAGCGACGCAGGCTCAAAAGCCCGCTGTGCAAGCCACCAACGTGGCTGTCGAACCTTCCGCCGAAGAGGTGAAGCGCGCGGCTCAGCAGTTGGAAACATTCATGCAGAGCATGAATCGGTACTTGGAATTTCGGATCGACGAGGACAGCGGTCGCACGGTGGTCACGGTCAAGGACCGCAACACGGGCGACACCATTCGTCAGATCCCCTCGGAAGAAGTGCTGCGCCTGGCGCAGAATCTGGGCGGCAAGGCCCACACCGGTCTGATCGATCAGACCGTGTAACGAACGAAGGAAGAACCAACAATGGCAACGTCAGGTGTGGTGGGCGGCTCGACGATCGACGTGAACACGCTGGTGTCCCAGCTGGTTGCGGCCGAACGCAAACCGCTGGACGATCAGCTGGCGCGTGCGGTTTCCAAGAACACTCTGCAGATTTCCGCGACCAGCGCCTTGCTCGGCGCGCTGTCTTCCTTCCAGTCTGCGTTGAACGGTTTGAAAACCACCAACGTATTCAGCGGCCGCTCTACGACGAGCAGCAATGAAGACATCGTGACTGCCACCGCCTCGGCCAATGCCGCGCCGGGCAGCTACGATGTGGAAGTCGAGCGCCTCGCGACCGCGCAACAGATTTCGTCGACGGGGTTTGCGGCCGGCCCGACCACGGTGGTCGGCTCGGGCACGCTGACGATCTCGCTCGGTGGCGCCAGTTTCAGCGTCGGTGTCGCCGACCCGGCCAACACGCTCGCGGACATTCGCAACGCCATCAATTCTTCCGCCAACAATCCGGGCGTCAGCGCTTCGATCATCAATGCCGCCGATGGCGCGCACCTGGTGCTCACGTCGACCAAGACCGGCGCTGCCAATGCGATTCAAGTGACGCAGACGGGCACGCTCTCGGCGCTCGAGTACACGCCCACCAACCAGGCGAATTACACACAGCTGCGGCCCGCGCAGGACGCTTTGGTGAATGTCGCCGGTTATTCGACGACCAGCGCGACCAATTCCATCACGGGCGTGATCGACGGCGTGACGTTGAATCTGGAGTCGGCCGCCGACAACACCACCGTCAGTGTCACCGTGGGCTACGACGACGCCAAAGCGAAGGACAAGATCAAGTCTTTCGTGACCGCTTACAACTCACTGCGCAGCATGATGACGCGCCTGGGCGGCTATGACTCCGCGAGCGGGACGGCGGGTCCGATGCTGGGCGATTCGATTTTGTCCGGCATCGATGCTGAGCTCCGTCGCACGTTGTCGAACCCGGTGACCGAGGCTGGTCCGGCCATGCAAACGCTTGCGTCCATCGGCATCAATTCTTCGCCCAAGGACGGCACGCTGACCATCGACGACGCCAAGCTGGATGCCGCCCTGGACAGCAACTTCGACGGCGTGGCGCGCCTGTTCGGCTCGCCCGAGACGGGCGTGGCCGCGAAATTGTACGATCAGATCGAAGATCGCCTTGCCGATGGCGCCGCCATCGACACGCGCAACAAGACCCTGCAGGCGGAGCAGAAAGCGCTGACCAAGAAGAAGGGCGATATCGACCTCCGCATGCAGATCGTGCAGCAGACGTATCTGAAGCAGTTCACCCGGCTGGACACGCTGCTTTCGAGCCTGTCGGCCACGTCCGCGTATCTGGCTCAGCAGATCGATTCGCTGCCGAGCTGGTCGCCGAATTAAGCGCCTCAAGTAACGACCCAGGACGCCGTTATCCACTTCAGGGATTGATGGAGCATTGAGCATGCTGGGTTACGCAAAATCGTCGAATCTTGCCGCCTATCAGAGCGCAGCTGCGCATGGTGGCGTGGCGGCTTCGGACCCGCATCGCCTGATCGTGATGTTGCTGGATGGCGCGCTCGAGCGCATCGCCACCGCGCGTGGCTGCATGCAGCGGAACGAGACCGCCGAGAAGGCCCGGCTGATCAATCGCGCCATGTCCATTGTCGGTGAGCTGCGCAACAGTCTCGATTTGCGCAATGGCGGACAGATCGCCGCCAACCTCGCCGAGCTGTACGATTACATGTGCCGCCGCCTGCTGCTCGCCACCACCGAAAACAAGGTGGAGATGCTCGACGAAGTCAGCACGCTGTTGCATGAGATCCGTAGTGCGTGGCTCGCGATTGCTCCGGAGGGCCGTGGCAGATGAGCTCGATCATTGCCGATGGCGTACTGGCCGCCACTCACAAGCTCGTCCAGCAGGCCATGACCGGCCAATGGCAGGACGTGCCGAAGACGGTGCAGGAGCGCCGTGAGCTGCTCGACAACCTGTCGGCGTCCGCGTCGCCGCAGGATCGCCAGTGGCTGGGCGCGCTCCAGCAGGCGATGGCCGAATCCGAT
The DNA here is from genome assembly GCF_009932555.1 of Steroidobacter agaridevorans. Lineage (GTDB taxonomy): Bacteria > Pseudomonadota > Gammaproteobacteria > Steroidobacterales > Steroidobacteraceae > Steroidobacter > Steroidobacter agaridevorans. The sequence continues at coordinate 1,486,528 of NZ_BLJO01000001.1, read as the reverse complement.
GCGGCCGTGGCGAAGATCGCACCGGCGAACGTATTGCCTCACTTCGATCCCAAGGCACAGACACAAGGAACGGTCGCGAACGGCGTGGTCGACACGCCCGACTCGGCTGCGGTGGACAGCATGATGGAGCTGCTCAGACAGAGCAGATAGCTGCTATGTATGAAGGATTAGACACGGTCATTCTGTACGAAGAGCTCGCCTACGAAGACGTGCTGCCGGTGGCCTGGCGGCCGCTGCCCGAACCGTTCGATCCCGCCATCGTCGGCAGCTTCGCCGACCGCAACCTGCGCGTGCTGCAGGCGGTCGCGGCGCTCGACGAGCATGGCCAGATCGAGAAGCCCGACGAGAACGCCCCGCACGCCGCCGACATCATGCGGCTGGAAATGAAAATGAACCTGCTGCTGGACATGGTCGGCGCGCTGCTGATCGCCAGCCGTCCGCGCCCCAAGCCCGCAGCGGTGCGTTTCAATGCGCTCGGCGGAGTGTTCCAAGGCTCATCGCCGTTCCCGCCACTGGGCAACCAGGGCGTGCTCGAGGTCTATCTGCGCGATTGCGTCGCCGATCCGTTGCGCCTGTTCGGGCGCATTGCTTCGGTAAGCCCTGACGGCAAGGTCAAGGTGCGCTTCGTGCCGCCTGGCGAGAACATTTCGGACCTGCTCGAGAAGCTCGCATTTCGCAAGCATCGCCGTCAGGTCGCGGGCGTCCGCCAGCCGAAGAAATAACACTCCCGCCTGTTGAGTCGGCAAGTGTTGTCACCGGCAACGAGTGTGACGCGCTTCGCACCCGATTTGCGCGCGCCAATTGTCCGACGCAGTTTCGATACTGTTTAGCCGCGATGAAAGTGCGCGCCAGTGCGCATTTTTTTGCGGTCTGCACCATGCTTTACTCAGCTCTCCCCTGAGCCGTGCGCCAAATTTCTGGCAGCAGTTCACGCACACGCGGCGTTCAGGGTTAGCCTGATAGAGCGATTCCTTCCCAGGCACAGAATGCCTGTCAGGCATACAAAGACTGACGCGCTTGAGCGCGAGGCGTAGGAATGAATTTGAACGACACCCAGGCGAGAAGCCTGACCATCCAGCAGGCCGTCGTGTACGACAGCGATCCTGGGCGGGCAGAAAAAGTCGCGGACGTTTTGCGTGAACTGAGTCTCGAGCCGCTGTTGATCGATCACTGCGCCCTGATGCGCGCCATGATCCAGACCCCCAACAATCCTCCCGCGCTGCTGGTTGGCGATGTCGCCGACTGCGATTGGGTCGAGCTGGGCGCCGCCTTGCGCGAGCAACTCAGCGACATCCCCGTGGTGGCCTACGGCTCCTCGACGGTCGCCGATCAATTGATCGCCCATGTGGGCGCGCCCCGTGTGCGCCGTCTCACATTTCCGTTCAAGTCCACGGTGCTGGGCACTGCGTTGCGCATGCCTGCACAAGCTACACAGGCCGAAGTCGGCGAAGTGGCCATGCCCACCGGCAGCTCGGCCGCGATTCGCGATGTTACGCGCCTCATCCGCCAGGTCGCCGCTCACGACTCCAGCGTGCTGATCCTGGGCGAGTCGGGCACCGGTAAGGAGCTGGCTGCTCGTGCCGTCCATGAGGCGAGCCCGCGTCGCCAACGTCCGTTCGTCGCCATCAACTGCGGCGCCATCCCCGCGGAGTTGCTGGAGAGCGAACTGTTCGGCCACGAGAAGGGCTCCTTCACCGGCGCCATTGCGGCTCGCAAGGGACGCTTCGAGATCGCCGAGGGCGGCACGCTGTTCCTCGACGAGATCGGCGACATGAGCCTGCCCATGCAAGTGAAACTGCTCAGGGTGCTGCAGGAGCGGGTGTTCGAGCGCGTCGGCAATCACACGCCGATCCGCTGCAACGTCCGCATCATCGCCGCGACTCACCGCAACCTGGAGGAGTCGATCGCCAAAGGCACGTTCCGCGAGGACCTGTTCTACCGCTTGAACGTGTTCCCCATCGAAATGCCGGCGCTGCGGACCCGCATCGACGATCTGGCGATGCTGGTGCGGGACTTTTCCGAGCGCAACGTCGCCGAAGGCCGCAGCCGTGTAGAACTGACCGCGCGTGCACTGAAAGTGCTGAGCCACTATCCGTGGCCCGGCAACGTGCGCGAGCTCGGCAACCTGATCGAGCGTCTTTCCATCCTGTGCCCGAACCGGCTAGTCGACGTGGCCGATCTGCCGCTGAAGTACCGTCCGGCGGATCTGCTGGCCGAGCTGGATCTGAGCGCCGACCTGCAATTGCCGGTGGAGACGCTGGAGTCCGAGCTGGAAGCGGAAGAAGCGCTGGATGAAGACCGTGAAGTCATGTCCATGCTGGCCAGCGAGCCGGCCGAGTCCGCGGTCGTGCAGCTGCCCCCGGATGGCATCGACCTGCGCGATCACCTGTTTACAATCGAGCGCGATCTCATCCAGCAGGCGCTGAGCCGCGCTGGCGGCACCGTCGCTCATGCGGCCCGTCTGCTCAAACTGCGTCGTACGACGCTGGTCGAGAAGCTCCGCAAATTCCACATGCTCAACGAGGCGGCCGCGTCGGAACTTTGACGTACGCGGCGCGCGTCCCGCTCGCCCCGAGTGCTTCCCTCAGCACAACCCTGACTTCGATGGCCGCGATTGCCGCGGCAAACCTTTGCCGGTGTGATGGGCTCCACAGGATTCACCGGCAAAACCTCTCCGCTGCGGCACTGGAACAGAACTTGCTCCCTATGGGGTGGCAACCAGAGACCCGTACGAATGAGCGCAGTGTCACAAACAGAGTTCGACGACGTGAGCACCGAAGCGGCCGTCAATGACGACGCCGTGGAGACGGTGGAGTCACGCGCGGCGCTCTCGTCATCGGATGACATGGTCGCGATCGCCGACACGTCGCGCCGCCTGGCCGACCTCGCGCGTCGCGTCGCCGCCAGCGACTGCACGGTGCTGATCGCGGGCGAGTCGGGCACCGGCAAGGAAGTACTGGCCCGTTTCATCCATCGCCATTCGCCTCGCGCCAGCAAAGCCTTCGTGGCGGTGAACTGCGCCGCGATTCCGGAAAACATGCTCGAAGCCATTCTGTTCGGCTACGAGAAAGGTTCGTTCACGGGCGCGCATGCCAGCCATGCCGGCAAGTTCGAGCAGGCGCAGGGCGGCACGCTGCTGTTGGATGAAGTGACCGAGATGCCGCTGGGCTTGCAGGCCAAGCTGCTGCGCGTTCTGCAGGAACGTGAAGTCGAGCGCCTGGGCGGTCGTTCTTCCATTGCTCTGGACGTACGCGTGCTCGCGACTACCAACCGTAACCTGCGTGCCGAAGTCGCCGCCGGCCGGTTTCGTGAAGACCTCTACTATCGTTTGAATGTGTTTCCTCTGCAGACCTCGCCGCTGCGCGAGCGTCGCGATGACGTGTTGCCGCTGGCGATGCGTTTGTTGACGGCCCGCTGCCGCGCTGGCGAACGCATTCCTGCGCTGAGCGCCGATGCCGCTCACATGCTGTTGCTGTATCCCTGGCCGGGCAACGTGCGCGAGTTGGACAACGTCATGCAGCGTGCATTGATTCTCGCGAACAGCTCGGTGATCCAGCCGGAGCACATCCATCTCGAGATCGAAGGTCTGGATGCGCTGCCGGCCGCGCTGGCCGCCGCGAGCCAGACGGTTCGCGATTTCGTGGCCGCGCCTCAGCGTCCGGCCGCTCAAGAAACAGCGCGCAAGAACGGCACGGCGGAGGGCGGCTTGTCCGACTCTCTGTCCAGCGCCGAGCGCGATTTGATCCTGGACGCTTTGCGTTCGGACAACGGCAATCGCCAGGCCGCCGCCAGGCGCCTGGGTATCAGCCCGCGCACGCTGCGTTACAAATTGCAGCGGCTGCGTGAAGCGGGCTTCGTGGTTCCTGCGGCCTGACACAGCTGAGTAAACGCACATGTCTTCATTACAGATCGACGCCGTGCTCTCGCAGATCCGCGCCATGCAGTCGCAGATCAAGGGTGTCGGCGGTGGCGTCGGCGCTCCGCAGAACGATGTCGCCAAAGTGGCGGGTGTGGAAAGCGCGGTTCAGTCGCCGACCAACTCGTTCGCGAACGTGTTGAAACAAGGACTGGATTCGGTCAGCCAGACGCAGGCGCGCGCCTCGGACATGGCGACCAAGTTCGAGCAGGGCGTGCCCGGCATCGAGCTGCCGCAAGTGATGTTGGAAATGCAGAAGGCCAGTGTTTCCTTCCGCGCGGTCACCGAAGTGCGCAATCGCTTCGTGAGCGCGTACCAGGAAATCATGAACATGCCTATTTAATGGCTAGCGACCAACCAATGATTATGGGTTTCGATGGAATCGTTCGGAGTGAAGGATGAGCGCTGAAGCAGCAGCATTGCCGTCGCCTGCGCAGCAGATGGCGGGGTTGCCCGAAACGTCGACGCCGGCGCAGCCGCCGCGTCCGTCGCTCATTCCGCCGGCCTTCAAGCCGCTCGTGCTGCTGATCGGCATCGCGGCCGCCGTGGCTGCCGGCGTCGGCATCGTGTTGTGGTCGAAGGAGCCGACGTACAGCCTGTTGTACGGCAACCTCGGTCAGCAGGATGCCGCGCAGATCGCGCAGGCGCTCGATACCAACGGCATTCCATATAAGCTCGAAGGCACCGGCGCCATCACTGTGCCGGCCGATCGCGTGCACGATGCTCGCTTGAAACTCGCCGGCCAGGGCTTGCCCGAAGGCGATGGCGGTTTCTCCGTCATGTCGAAGGATCCGGGCTTCGGCGTCAGTCAGTTCATGGAAGGCGCGCGTTATCAGCACGCGTTGGAAACCGAGCTGGCTCGCACGATCACAAATCTGCAGGCCGTCGAAGGTGCGCGTGTGCACCTCGCGTTGCCGCGTCAGTCCGCTTTCGTTCGCGATCGTCGTAAGCCGAGCGCCTCGGTGTTCCTGCAGATGAAGCCGGGCCGTCGTCTCGAGTCGGAGCAGGTGACTGCGATCGTCAACCTGGTCGCGTCCAGCATCCCCGAGCTCGAGTCGCAGCAGGTCACGGTGGTCGATCAGCAGGGCCGCTTGTTGTCGTCGCCCGAAGGCATGAACACCGAAGTGGCCGAGCGCGAGAAACAGATGGAGATCGCGCGCGAGCTCGAAGATCGTTACACGCAGCGGGTCCAACAGTTGCTGGCGCCGTTGGTCGGCACCGATCGCGTGCGTGCCCAGGTCGTCGCCGATGTGGAAATGTCCACGACCGAAGAAGCTCGGGAGCAGTATCGCCCCGACAGCCAGATCGTTCGCAGCGAGCAACTCGCCGAAGAAACCAGTCGCAACGGCTCCGGTCCGCAGGGCGTACCGGGCGCGTTGACGAATCAGCCGCCGCAGCCGGGCACCGCGCTGCCGCCGGGTGCGAACGCCACGCCGGCTGCCGCCAATGGCGCGCCCGCTAATGCGAATGGCGCTGCTGGCGTCGCGCCGCCGGACAACACGTCCAAGCAGCAGACTCGCAACTACGAAATCGATCGCACGGTCGCGTACACCAAGTTGCCGGCCGGCCGTTTGAAGCGCCTCACCGTGGCGGTGTTGGTGGACAACCTGCGCTCGACGACCGAAGACGGCAAAGTGACTGAAACGGCGCTCACGCCGGAGCAGATCGAGAACATGACGAAGCTGGTGAAGGACGCGATCGGCTTCAACGAGCAGCGCGGCGACAGTGTCAGCGTCGTGAATCAATCGTTCCGCGGCGAGACCAAGCCGGAAGACATCGTGCCGGATGAGATCCCTCTGTGGGAACAGCCGCTGATGCGCGACGTGGCGAAGCTGCTGGTGGGCTTGATCGCGTTGCTGGTGCTGGTGTTCAGCGTGCTGCGCCCGATGCTCCGCAGCCTGCTCGGCGTACCGCCGAAGGCCGACAAGAAGAGCAAGGACAAGGACGGCAAGCAGGCTCAGATTCAACAGGTGACGCCGGTGCCGATGGCCGCAGTGGCCGGCCCTGCAGTAGCGGCCGCCGCTGATGGCGCTGCGGCGCCGCTCGATTATGACGGCCAGATCGCGGCAGCCCGCGCTCTGGTAACGCAGGATCCTGCACGTGTGGCGCAGTTGGTAAAGACGTGGGTCGGCGACGATGAGTAGGGAAAAGTCGGAAAGCAAGCGGAATGGCACCGAGCGTGCGGCCATCCTGTTGCTGTCGCTCGGCGAGGCCGAAGCGACGGAAATCATGAAGCACATGGGCGCCAAGGACGTGCAGCGTATCGGCGCCGCCATGACTCAGTTGCAGAACATCTCACGCGCCGAAGTGCAGAACGTGCTTTCGGAGTTCACCAGCGAGCTCGAGGAAAAGACCGCGCTCGGCATTGGCGTCGACGACTATCTGCGTAAAGTGCTGATCGGTGCGCTCGGCGAGGACAAGGCCGGCGGCGTGATCGATCGCATTCTGTTCGGCCGCTCCAGCAAGGGCTTGGAAGCGCTCAAGTGGATGGACGCCCGCGCGGTGGCCGAGCTGATCCGTCAGGAACATCCGCAGATCATTTCCATCGTGCTCGCGTATCTCGATGCCGATCAGTCGGCGGAAATCCTGTCGCAGTTCCCGGATTGGCTGCGCGCCGACGTGATCATGCGCATCGCGACGCTGGACGGCATTCAGCCGACGGCGCTGCATGAGCTCGACGAAGTGATCGAGAAACAATTCGCCGGCAAGACCGGCGCGCTCAAGACTTCGATCATCGGCGGCATCAAGACGGCGGCGCAGATCATGAACTTCCTGGACTCGAGCCAGGAGAGCGTGCTGATCGAAAACATTCGCAAGGTCGACGACACGCTCGGCGGCAAGATCCAGGACCTCATGTTCGTGTTCGGCGACCTGGTCGAGATCGACGATCGCGGCATGCAGGAAGTGCTGCGCGCCGTGCCGGGCGAGAAGTTGCTGCTCGCGATGAAGGGCGCGGACGACGAGCTCAAGGCGAAGATCTTCAAGAACATGTCGCAGCGTGCGGCTGAAATGCTCAAAGACGATCTCGAGTCGCGCGGGCCGGTGCGCCTGTCCGAAGTGGAAGCCGCGCAGAAAGAAATCCTGCTGCAGGTTCGTAAGATGGCCGAAGCGGGCACCATCCAGCTCGGCGGCAAAGGTGAAGAGTTCGTATGACGAATCCGGCGCGCTACGAATTGCCGAGCATCACCAGCATGCAGGCGGCCGTGCAGGGGCGTCGCCCCGGCAAGACCGTGCAGGAGCTGGAAGATCTCGAACAGCGCACGTACGAGGAAGCGTTTGCCAAGGGCCACGCCGAAGGTCGGGCCCAAGGGCTGGCCGCGGCCGAGCGCGAGATGCGTCCGCAAATCGAACAACTGCAGGCCCGGGTGCAGCGGCTCGACACCATCATCAATTCATTGGCGCGTCCGCTCGACGAGCTCGATCCGGAAGTCGAGGATCAGCTGTTGCAGCTCGCGCTGACGATCGGCCGTCATCTGGTGCGTCGTGAGTTGCGCATCGATCCGAGTCAGGTGATCGCGATCATTCGCGAGACCGTAGCTTTGCTGCCTGCATCGGCGCGCGATGTACGCGTTCATTTGCATCCTGAAGACGCCGCCGTCGTTCGTGAAAAGCTCTCTGCCCCGGTCGGCGAGCGCGCCTGGACGATTGCCGAAGACCCCGTCATGGGGCGAGGCGGGTGCCGTGTGACCACCGAGACTGCGCAGATCGACGCACGGTTGGATACGCGAATCGGCAGTGTCGTCAGCGCTCTGCTGGGCGATGAACGCGTTACGGCCATTCGCGGTGACGAAGGACAGGCTGCTGAAGCTGGCACGTCGGCGGACATGTTCGATGACAACGAGCCGGGCCCGGGGGTGGCATGAGCACTCCGGTCCTGCAACTCAAGCGCGGCGCGAACTGGGCCAAGCAGCTCCAGCGTGCCTCGAAGCTCGTCGATCGACTGGAGCCGCCGCCGGTCGAAGGCGTGCTCACTCGCATGATTGGACTTACGCTCGAAGCAGCGGGTTGTCAGGCGGCGATTGGCGATCGGTGTGACGTGTTGGGAACGAACGGTCACAGCGTCGAAGCCGAAGTCGTCGGCTTCTCGGGCGATCGTTTGTATCTCATGCCCACCGGCGACATTCACGGCCTCAAGCCGAACGCACGCGTCGTTCCTCGCACCGGCGCGGGCACGGCAATCGTCGGTCCCCAGCTCATGGGCCGCATCATCGATGGCGCAGGCAATGCACTCGATGGCCTCGGGCCGCTGAACTGCGAAGATCGCATTCGCATGGTCGGTGCGCCGATCAATCCATTGATGCGCAAACCGATCGAAGAACCGCTCGATGTCGGTGTGCGCGCGATCAACTCGTTGCTCACAGTCGGCCGCGGCCAGCGTATCGGTTTGTTTGCAGGTTCCGGCGTCGGTAAGAGCGTGCTGCTCGGCATGATGGCTCGCTATACGACCGCGGATGTGATCGTCGTCGGTCTGATCGGCGAGCGTGGTCGCGAAGTGAAGGAATTCGTCGAGCGCATTCTCGGGCCGGAAGGCCTGGCCCGCTCCATCGTCGTCGCATCGCCGGCTGATAATACTCCGCTGATGCGTTTGCATGGCGCGTGGCGCGCGACGGCCATCGCCGAATATTTCCGCGATCAAGGCAAGAACGTTCTGCTGATCATGGACTCGCTCACTCGTTTCGCACAGGCGCAACGTGAGATCGGTCTCGCGATCGGCGAAGCACCGGCAACCAAAGGTTATCCGCCGTCTGTGTTCGCCAAGCTGCCACAGCTCGTGGAGCGCGCAGGTAATGGCGATAGCGGCGCGGGTTCGATCACGGCTTTCTACACCGTGTTGAGCGAAGGCGACGATCAGCAAGATCCCATTGCAGACTCGGCGCGCGCGATTCTCGACGGTCACATCGTGCTGACGCGTCGTTACGCCGAAGCGGGTCACTATCCGGCGATCGATATCGAAGCGTCCATCAGCCGCGTCATGCACGAGATCGTGCCGCACGAGCATTCGACGATGGCGCGTCAGTTCAAACAAGCTTTGTCGACGTTCCAGCAGAACCGCGACCTGATCGCGATCGGTGCTTATAACAAAGGCAGCGATCCCCGCATCGACGCAGCCATTGCCGCGTGGCCGGCCATGCAGAAGTTCCTGCAGCAGAACGTCCACGAGTCGGTCGACTACCGCACCAGCCTGGCGCAGTTGCAGGCCTTGGTGGGAGGCGGCTGATGGGGCCTGCTGACTCTCATTTAATGGGCTGCGTTGCGCCTCCAATCGCCTGCAGCAAGGCGCAAAGCGCAGCCCCCTACGGGGGCAAGCTTTGTAACGCAGCGGCAGGCCCATGTCTTATATGGGAATCGGGAGGCGCAACCCATTTAATGAATAAATATCCTTTGATGGGACGAGCTATTGCGGTTCAGGACGTCGTTACTCCTCCCTTATGTACGGAGAGTACACGGCGGTCGTCGCGCCTAGCCCTGAACCGCAATAGCTCGTCGCAGCCCATTAAATGAGAGTCAGCAGGCCCCTTAGATGAAGCGAGCGAAACGACTCGAGCCCGTTCAGCACATCGTCGACGAGGCGCAAAAGCGTCTCGCGATGAGCGTGGCGGCGTTCGAAAAGCGGCTGTTGGACGGCGAGAAGAAGCTCGAAGAGCTGGTGCGCTACAAGGCCGAGTACGAACAGGGCTTCCAGCAGCGCGCCGCGGGCGGCATCGGCGTGATGGAAATGCGGGACTATCAAGCCTTTCTCGCAAGATTGGCTGAGGCCATCAAGCAGCAGGAGGCGCTTGTGAACCGCGCCCGCGCCGAACACGAAGCCGAGCGCGTAAAGTGGCAGGAAGCTTTGAAACGTTCCAAGGCGCTGGGCCACGTGGTCGAGCGCTGGCAGGCCGAAGAGCGCCATGTGACCGAACGACGCGAGCAGCGCGAAAGCGATGAGCGCGCCCAGCGAAAGACTCCCAGACCCTGATCATGACGCCCAGTGTTCCCTCCGCAGGTACTCCCATGTCAGTCGCCAGCACTTCCACGTCCGGCGCCGCTGCTCCGGCGACGTCTGCGTCGACCGCGCCGTCCAGCGTCTCGGTGGATTTCATGTCGATGCTGGGTCAGCTCGCGGGCGCCGTTGCGCCGACGCCGGCATCGACGGCCATGCAAACGGGTCCGGTGCTGGCCGCGGCCGAAGACACCGAAGAGTTGGACGGCGATGCCGAGTCCACCGACATGCTCGGCATGATGCCGATGTCGTTGCCTGTGATGCCGGCGGAAGTAAAGGCTGAGGGCAATGCGCAGGCAGCGACGCTGCTTGGTGTGGTCGCAGCGAGTGTGGGCAAGGGCAAAGATGCGGTCGCTCCGGAAGCGCAGTTGCTCAGCGATTTGATTCAACCGGAACAGGCTTCGGCGCAGGGCAAGTTCGAGATTCCGCAATTGCCGGAGAACGACAACGTGTCGCCGTTGCGCCAGGCCGAGTCGGCGCACGCTCGTCCGGTGAATGTTCCTGTCGGCAATGCGCAGTGGGCCGACGAGATCGGCTCGCGCATGACCATGATGGTGGAGCAGGGCAAGCACACGGCGTCGTTGCGTTTGTCGCCCGAACATCTCGGCCCGCTGGAAGTGCGCATCACCGTGAATGGCGATCAAGCGTCGGTGCAGTTCGGGGCTGCGCACGTCGATACCCGCAATGCCATCGAAAACGCTTTGCCGCGCTTGCGTGAAATGTTCGCGTCTCAAGGCTTGTCGCTGGCCGATGCCAACGTCTCTCGCGAACCGCCGCGTCAGCAGCAGAATCCCACGCCGCAGTCTTCCTCATCTTCGTCCAGCTTCGGCGGCGAAGACGGTGCGGCTGCGGTGTCGGCCGCTCAGGTCAGGCTCGGACTGCTCGACGCGTACGCCTAGCTTCATCCTTTCTTTCGCAGCCCGTCGTACATAGAAAACACCCACGGTCGCAAGGCCAGCAGTAACCCCATACTGCGCTTGTCCTTATCGGGCAGCCCGGCGTCGAGTGCGGCAAGCTCGGCGAAATCTCGCGCCAGCATCTCGGCCTTGCGCGTCAGGATCTTTGCCGACGCGTCGGACAACTCGGCCGAAGCAAAGCTGATCGACTCGTGACGGCCGGTGAAATCGGCCTGCAGGAATTCCGTTTTCACCTGTTGCTCATAGAGCCGTCGCACCGGCCCGTTACTGCGCCAGGAGATCACATTCGAGGTGCGCAGGCGTACTTTCAGCTTCGGCTGCAGCTCGATCAGCTTCGCTGCATCGAGCTTGACCAGCAGACGCCGCAGCTCCCGTTCCGGCAAGTCCAGCTCGCTCGCAATCGCCGGCGGCTCGTGTCCATTGAGCAGCAGATGAAAGCAGGCGAGCAGGTGTGAATCGGTGGCCAGCGTTTCTTCCTGCTCGGTCGTGAGCTGTTGGCCTCCGGGAGTGGTTTGTTGAGCCGCCATTCTGGCGACTTCCACGATGCTCAATCCCAACGCCGTGCAGATCTGCTCCAGCCGCGCGAGCGAGAAGGTCTCCTCGGCGAAGATGCGCTTGATCGAGGCTTCGCTCAGGCCGACCGTTGCGGCCAGGTCTCGATAGGTCGTGCCCCGCGCCTTCAGGCTGCGTTTCAACACGGCGACGATCTGCGCGCACTCGCTCATCGGATGGGATCCCAGTTCGGTCGGATGAGGCCCAGAGTATTGGATTTCGCAACTTCTGCAAGGCCGGTTGCGAATTCCGGGCAGGGGGCGGCACGCTCGCCCGACCCCATGGCAGCCTGAAGGAACAACATGAGCGCGCTGGCAACGTTCGAGTCGAGGGAAGAACATCGCGAGGTCTGCAACGACAAGCACTCCCATCTCAATTCGACGAGCGTACTCGGCCGAATCGCGCCGCGGGCCGTTGAGGATGTGGTCAGAGCTGTACGACATGCCGAGCAGCGTGGCCAAAGCCTGAGTGTCGCCGGATCGTGTCACGCGATGGGCGGCCAGCAGTTTGCCACCGACGCGTGGCTGCTCGACATGCGCTCAATGGACAAGGTACTCGGCTTCGATCGCGAGCGAGGGATCATTCATGCGCAGGCCGGGATCACTTGGCCGGACTTGATACGACACTACGTGATTGCGCAGCGTGGTGGGGCGAGCGCGTGGGGCATCCGGCAGAAACAAACGGGCGCGGATCGGCTGACGTTGGGCGGCGCTGTCGCTGCGAATATTCACGGACGAGGGCTTGCCTATGCGCCCTTCGTCAACGACATCGAATCTGTCGAAGTGGTGCGGGCAGACGGCTCAGTCGTCGAGTGCAGCCGTGCGCACAACTACGATCTGTTTCGTCTGGTTGTCGGTGGCTATGGACTGTTCGGCGTCGTGACCTCAGTGAAGCTGCGCTTGGCGCCGCGGCAGAAAGTGGAGCGCGTTGTCGAGCTCGCGCGCGTGGAGCAAATCATCGAACGCTTCCAGGAGCGAATCGATGCGGGTTATCTCTACGGCGACTTCCAGTTCTCGAGTGCGCCGGAGGATCGTGGGTTCCTGTCTCACGGAGTCTTCTCCTGCTATCGCCCGGTGGATCCCGATACCCCGATTCCGTCAGGTCAGATTCGCTTGTCACCGGCGGATTGGCGCCGCCTGCTGTATCTCGCTCATCGCAACAAGCTGCAGGCGTTCAACGAATTCGCGGACTTTTATCTGCAATCTTCCGGACAGATTTACTGGAGCGACACGCATCAGTTGAGCGTGTATCTGGACGACTACCACGGCAAGCTCGACGACGCGTTGCAGCCGCAGGTTGCCGGATCGGAAATGATCACGGAGCTGTATGTGCCTCGCGAGCAGCTGGCCGCCTTCATGCAGGATGTGCGTAAGGATTTCCTCAGGCACCGGGTCGACTTCATTTACGGCACGGTGCGACTGATCGAGCCCGATACCGAAACGTTCATGGCCTGGGCTCGCGAGCGCTTCGCGTGCGTCATTTTCAACCTGCACGTGGACCATGACGCTCGCGGCTTGACTACTTCAGCGGAAGCATTTCGCCGGTTGATCGACATCGCCATCGACCACGGCGGCAGCTACTTTCTCACCTATCATCGTCATGCCTCGCTCGGCCAGCTGCGGACCTGTTATCCCATGTTCGATCGATTCCTGGCCGCGAAAAGAAGCTTCGATCCACAGGAGCTCTTTCAAAGCGATTGGTACCGGCACTACCGCGACGAGCTCGCGAGGATGCCATGAACATCGAGCACGTATTGGACGCGAATCGGGCGCGACTGGCAGTGCTGTGGACTTGCACCGTCCTGTTCCTGCTGCGCGTCGTGGGGCAACTGGAAGTGCTGCTCGCCGCCCCGTCCTGGTTGCCGCCGATGAGCGACTGGTATTCAGGGCTGATTCCTTATCCGATTTTGGTGCCAGTGCAGATCGCGATCTTGATGCTCATGTCGGCCTTGGTGATGCGCGAGATGCAGACGGAACGTCGCCATGGGATGCCGTGGGTGCGCAGGTTCGCCATCGTCTACTTCGTGGCGATGGTACTGCGACTGCTGCTCCAGCTCCTGCGAGGCGCCGACAACGCGATCGATGCTGGAGGCATTCCGGTAGCGTTTCACTGGGTACTGGCGCTGTTTCTGCTAGTGCTGAGCAGGCCCCCGTCGGTTAGCATGGATGTCCGCGCAAAGAGGAAGCCTGCATGAAGATCGAGTTCTGGTTCGAGTTTGCCAGCACGTATTCCTACCCGGCGGCGATGCGTATCGAAGCGCTTGCGGCCAGTCGAGCCGTACAAGTGGTGTGGCGGCCTTTTCTGTTGGGCCCGATCTTTCAGCAGCAGGGCTGGAACGATTCGCCCTTCAATATTTATCAAGCAAAGGGACGGTACATGTGGCGCGATATGGAGCGCCTGTGCGAGCGTCAGGATATTCCCTTGCGCAAACCATCCGTGTTTCCGCGCAATGGTTTGCTCCCGGCGCGAGTCGTGTGTGCTCATTCAGAGCAAGCGTGGGTGCCGGGTTTCGTGCGTGCGATCTATCGCGCGAACTTTGCGGAGGACGCAGACATTTCCAGTGCTGCCATCGTGGAGCAATGCTTGACCGCGCTCGGTCAGGACGCCGCAACGATTCTGGCGACGTCGCAGACGCCGACGGCCAAGGACAAGCTCAAGGCTCAGACGGCGGAGGCGATGGAGCGGGGCATTTTTGGCGCGCCGTCGTTCGTTGTGGGAGACGAGCTGTTCTGGGGGAACGACCGGCTCGAAGATGCCCTCGCGTGGGCCCGCCGCTGATCGGTATTTCGACCCGGTTTTACCAGGGTCTTGCGCCGGTTTAAATTGTCAGACAATATAAATCCCGTCGGCCGACACGGATCAGTCACTCATCCAACGGGAGATTCCAATGACGGAACTGCACGGCCGGATACCTTTACCCCGCCTTCTGGCGGTCATCCTGTTCCTGCTCGGCTCGCTACTGCTGTTCAACCAACTGGCCCATGCGCAGGTCGCGCCGAGCCACGACCCCTCGCGCATGATCCGCAACGTCGACGGGCGCTATTGGATATTCACGACCGGCGACGGCGTCTGGGCGATGTCCTCGAGCAATGCCAACTTCACCGATTGGCGCGTCGAGAACCCGGTTTTTCCAGTGGGCACGTGGCCCAGCTGGATCAACAATTACGTGTCGGGATTCAACGGCTTCTTCTGGGCGCCGGATGTCATCAACGTCAACGGTCAGTATCGTCTTTACTATTCCTGCGCGGGACAGGGCGCGGCAGCGGCGATCGGACTGGCGACGGCGACCAACCTGGCCGGTCCGTGGACCGATCAAGGATTGGTCGTCGCCGGCAACAACGCCATCGATCCGGCGCCGCTGGTCGATGGCAGCAATCATTGGCTGACGTGGGGCAACTGGCAGACCGGCATCGACCTGCTCCAGCTGAATGCGTCGAACGGCAAGGCGCTCAATTCCAATCGCTGGGATCTCGTGCCCGGCCAGGTGGAAGCGCCCTATCTGCACAAGAACGGCAGTTATTACTATCTGTTCTTCCAGCGCGGCCTGTGTTGTAACGGGGTGAACAGCACGTACTACACGGTCGTCGGCCGCTCGACCAGCATCACCGGCCCGTATCTCGACAAGACCGGCGCGAGCGTGTTGAACGGCGGCGGCAGCATCTTCCTGCCCAATCGCGACGGCAGATACATCGGGCCGGGTCACGTGGGCGTCGGCGAAGGCAAGCTCACTTATCACTTCTACGACGGCAACGACAACGGCGCGGCGAAGCTCAGAATCACCACGATGAGCTTCAGCAACGGCTGGCCAGTCGCCGCGGGCGTAAACCTGCCGCCGCAAGGCGGAGCGCTCGCCAATGGCACGTATCGGATTCGCAATCGGGCAACCGGCAAGTATCTGGACAATCTCGGCGCGACGGCCGATGGCGCCAACGTCGCGCAGTGGGCATCCAGCAACAGCCCGAACCAGCGTTGGATACTCACGACCTCCGGTGGCTATTCGAAGTTGCGAGCAGTGACGGGCGGGAAATATCTGGACAGCGTCGGTCGCACAGCCGACGGCTCGGCGGTCGGGCAATGGACGGACAGTCCCAACTTCAATCAGCAGTGGACGCTGGTGGCGGTCGACTCCCACTACAAGATCGTCAATCGTGCCAACGGCAAGGCCGTGGACACCGGCGGTCAGACGGGCGACGGCGCCGTCATGCAGTTCTGGTACGACAACATCAGTTTCAACCAGCAGTGGGCGTTCGAATACGTCAGCTCGGCGACGAGCCCGTAGCTCTCACTTGCCGGGCATGGCCGGGCTGGTCCCGGCCATGCTCGCCGCGTGCTCTCTCGTGCGAGTGTCGCGCGCCAACACTTCGACGGCGGCTGCTCGAAGCTTGTCTGCAGGCACATCCGACAGATCGTCCTGTGCGGGCGTCGAACCGTTCGCGGACAGATACGCCTGCAGATCGCGTATCACTCGCTTGTTCGCGAACAGGTGCGGCACTTGTTCGTCGTCGCCTTGATCCCGGTTGAACTTGCCGAGCAGAAATCGCAGCGAGTCCCTCGACATCCACAGCTCGGTGAGCTTCGCGCGATATTCCAATTCCCAGGATGTCAGGTTGGGGAACTGCTGCAGATCGGCGAAGTGCTGAGTTTCGTGCCCGAGCAAGCTGGCACGGAACGCTTCGCTATCCAGACCCTGCGGAAATGCGGGGCCGACGGCATACACGCGCTCATCGGTGGCCCAGCCGCCATTCGAGCGACGCTCGCAGCGTGCATACGAGCTCCAGCCGCGCGAGACGAAGTCATTCAGCACCTCGAGTTGCACCGGATAAGTACGCTCGGGCAGCCGGACTTCGCGCACGGAGGAATCCTGAGTGCGCCAGACCATCAGTTCTCGCAGCGGCGGAGTGTTTCCCAGCTGCGAGTAGTAGCCTCGTGCACGCAGCTCGCGGGCGACTCGCTCATCCAGCGCGTCCCAGTCGATGATCGCATCCGACTCGCCCAGCAGAGCGCTGAGGCCGCGTTGGAGTTCGCGGCCATATTGATCGCGCGCGGCAGGGAACATCAATGCGTGCCACCAGTAGGTTTGATACAGCCCCAGTACATTACTGAGGAAAGCATCGCCTGCCTCGGGTCGCGCCGGCGGCGTGGCGTCGGAGCCGAATCGCTGCAGCATGCAGCGTCGATATACAACATCCTTGCCGGCGAAGTTACTTCTCGCTACCGATTGCAGCGACGAGGCCGCGAGCCTGGCGTTTCCCTGCAGCGCGGCTTTCATGGATTGCGCAATGGCCGCTTCGCCGACCGCAGTGGTGATGTCCCCATTTTCGCCGGCGGCGCAGCTCGTGGTGCTCAGCCATCCGCAAACGAAGAGAAGTGCCCCAGCCGCGGCCCGCCCGAATTGCTGAAACATCGCGCCCTCGACCAGATGAGACACCTGGCGAGTTGGACGCGAGCGGCGCGCCGAGGGTTACACGAGAACGTCAGTGAGCAATTTCCGCTCTGTTCCTCACGGCAGGTCGATGGCGACGATACGAGCCGAGCCGCCGATGAACAGCAGTTGCTCGTCCGGCGACAATGTCATGCCGAAGCTGTCGTAGCCGGTGGGAAAGTTGAGCGAGGTGGTGTCGGGGGCGCCCATGTCGCTGGGCACGGCAATATCGGCCCCGACTTGCGGAAACACGTTGAGCGCACCGACCGGCGTCGTGATGTCGAATGTCGCCACGTGGCCGGTGCCGCCCGCGCCATGGATATAAGCGTAAGCGCGTGTGCCATCGGCGGACAGCGTCGCGGCCTCATTGGCCGGCAGCTGACCGATATCGGCGCCGGTTCGATCGCGCACTGTGTAGTTATTGATCAGCACCCTCGTGCCGGTGCGGTCCAGCGCGAGGCGATAGTAGTAGTAATAGCGGTATCGGAACCAGTCGCCGCGATCGATGAACGTGCGGTCGATCACGTCGAACAGTCCGTAGTGGCCGCCCGATGTGCGGGTGCTGCCGATCGCAAGTACGCGACCGTCACCGCTCGACGCCAGCGTCGGCGTGGGGAAATACCATTCGACGTACGCGGGCCCGGGCGTGAACGGCCTGTTCATGACATTGGACAGCAGATCCAGTTCCTGGAGGTCGGTGCCATCGCTGCAGCTGAGCCTGGTGACGGCAAAGATGGAGCCGGCCGCCGGCGCCGCCATCGATTGCGCTTGCGTATTGATGCAGCTTGGATCGGCAGTCTCGCCGATCGTGGTGGCCACGCCGCTGTCGAGGTCGACTTTCCAGAGCAATGCGGTCGTCGACGCGACCAGATGACGGCCGTCACGCAGCAGGGCTGCGTCCGCCAACCGCGGTATCGAGACGCTGCTCAGCGTCACCCATTGCGTGCCGTTCCATTGATAACGTTCGATCTCATCGTGCAGCACATCGACGCCGTACAAGCGAGTGCGCGTCGGATCGAACAGCAACTTCACTCGATTGCCCGTGGTCACGATATCGCCGGCGCCGGGAGTCGGTTGCGCGACGACGACCTTGAGCGCCGCGGCGGAGCGCGACAGGCCCAGCTCGTTATGGAAGCTCACCTCGTAGTCGTTGGCAGCCAGCGCCGGCAGAGTCAGAGAGATTTCCCGTTCGTTCGTCAGCGTCGCGGACGCACCCAGTGCCGACAGCGGCTGACCGTTCATTCGTAACAGCGCGAGATCTTCCTGGATGAGATTCTCGCCCAGCAGAGTCACTGTCGCGGGTGTTCCGGCGGTCACGAAGTACGGATCGATGGTGTTGGCGCGAGGCAGGCGCACATCCAAGTTGAAGCGCAGATAGGTGTAGGTGTTGATGGTCGCCGTCGGAAGGTAAGCGCCCGAGCGCAGCGCATTGAGCTGATCGCGATCCAGGTCGACGGTCAGTGTGGTCGGGGCGCCCGCGGTGGAGCCTGTGGTCGGCGTGACGGTGAGCAGCGGGGAGTTGCTGCTCGCGCCCCAGGAAATGGCTTTGGGAATGTTCTGACCCAATGCCGTGTCCGAGACGGCGAGGTTGTACTGCAGGGCCGACAGCGGCGTCTGCGCGTTGAGCAGGATATCGAACTGAGTGCTGCTGAGAGTGAGCTGCGGTTCGTTGACCTGCACGGATGCAAACATTCCCCACGATCCGCCGGAGACGCTGTCTCTGATACGAAAGATTTGCTGGTAGTAGCCGGCAGCGAGGCCGGTCATGTTCGGCCGGACATTGATGCTTCCCCGGGCATTGCCGCTGGTCGCGGAGAACTGCAGCCATGCCGGCGGATCCTCGATGCTCCAGGCCACGTTCTCGCCGGTGATCTGGATGTTCACTCCGTCTGCGGGGGTATAGGGACCGGCTTCCGTGGCAGTGAATCGCATGTCCGCGGCAGCCGTGGCTTTGAATCCCTCGCGCAGGTTCAGAGTGACGGTCAGGTCGCGATGAACGACGCTCGAGCCGTCCGCCGCGCCGCTCAGAAAGCGCAGTGTGGATGTATGCGTGCCGACAGGCAGTCCGCCGGGAGTGACCTGAACCGAGAAGGTGGCCTGATTGCCGCTCGTGCCGGTGCTCAATACCTGGAGCCAGGACACCGGGACTTGCCCCGGCAGCGTGCCGACCGCCACGCCGTCGCCCTTGAAAGTGGCGGTGACGGTTTGCGCGGGGATGGTGGTGTACTGCACGCCCGAGAACGAGAGGGAGCCGGTCGACAGCGAAATCGAATGGCGGCCGTTGCTGCTGCCATCGCCACCTCCACCGCCGCCACCGCCGCCGCATCCGGCCAGCAGCAGCAATATCGCGAACGCACCCAAGATCCTGCGAAGAACCGCCGTGTTCTCGATCATGTTTGAATTCCGCTGAGAGAAAGCGCGGCTTGTTTGCTAATGGAGCGCCGCTTGCGCCGGACTATACAAGGCCCGGAGTGACTTCGCAGCCCCTCGGGGCTGCGTCGATGTCCGGGCACAATGCTGTCACAATGCCGGTTCAGGTTGTGCGCGAGGTCCGGTCGTGAAAGCAGTGCTGTTAGTGGCTTTGGGCGGAGCCGTCGGTTCGGTGGCTCGTTTCAAGCTGTCCGGCTGGGTGTTGCATGCGACGCCGAACTGGCGCTTTCCCACCGGCACGTTCGCCGTCAACGTCATTGGCTGCCTGATTGCCGGGCTGCTGGCGGGCATGGCCGTGAAGCAGGATTTCTTCACGCCGGAGGCGCGGCTGCTGCTGTTCACCGGCTTGCTCGGCGGGTTCACGACGTTCTCGGCGTTCGGCCTGGAGACGTTGTTGCTGTTCAAGCGGGGCGAGCCGGGCGTAGCGATCGCCAACGTGGTCCTGAGCATCGTCGTTGGCTTGCTGGTTGCATGGCTGGGTTACGAGATGACGGCTAGCGGTGCGGCCTGAGGAGATCCGGCGATGAAGTTCGTGACGTGCACGCTGGCGGCGCATGGTGCGGCGATTCTGGACATCCTGAACGAGCAGATCCGCACATCCACTTCGGTGTATGAGTATGCGGAGCGCACACCGGAAAGCATGGTGGCCTGGTTCAAGGCCAAGGAAGCGAAGCACTACCCGGTGATCGGCGTAGAGGAGGAGAGCGGCGCGCTGATGGGATTCGCCACGTACGGCGTCTTTCGCGAGCGTCCGGCGTACAAGTACACCGTCGAGCATTCGGTGTACGTGCATCGGGATCACCGGGGCAAGGGTCTCGGTTTGGTGCTCATGGAACGTCTGATCGAGGCGGCCCGTGCGCAGGATTTGCATGTGATGGTGGGCGGCATCGACGCGACCAATGCGGCCAGCATCGCCCTGCACGAGAAGCTCGGCTTCGTGCATGCGGGCACGATTCGCGAGTCGGGCTACAAGTTCGGCGGCTGGCTGGATCTGGCGTTCTATCAGCTGACGCTGCAGACACCGCGCAAACCGGTCGAAGGTTGATAACAACTACAACGATGGCTGCGTCCAGCATTTGACACCTGCCGGATGCGAGCCGGCGTGCTCTTGAGCAGCACGTCACAGTTGCCCGCGCCAAGATTCCGTCGCGAGTTTGCGGTGTGTCGCAGTTCACACTGTGTTTTTCGCGTATTTCTCTTCTGAATTAATCACTTGCATGCTGCTTCCGAGGCGTGGCACGTCGCTTGCTCTTATTCGGCAGCGACGAAGTCTTCGAGGAATGCGCGATGTCCGATGCTCCTGCTGCCGAAGCGCCTGCTCCGGCGCCCGGCAAGTCCAAAATGCTGGTGATTGTGTTGTGTTCGATCCTCGCTGCGGGAGCAGCGGGCGGCGGTGTTTATTTCATGACCGCGAAGAAGAGTGGCGAAGAGCATGCGGCCGCGGAGGCTGCGCCGGCCGTGAAGACGCCCGCGATCTACAGCAAGTTCGATCCGCCGTTCGTGGTGAATTTCCAGAACAAGGGAATGATGCGCTTCCTGCAGGTCAGCATCGAAGTGATGACCCGCGACCAGATGACCGCCGATCTGATCAAGGAACACGATCCGAAGCTGCGCAATGACCTGCTGATGCTGCTCGGCGGCCAGACGTTCGAGACGTTGAGTTCGCGCGAGGGCAAGGAACAGCTGCGCACCCAGGCGCTCAAGGCGGTGGCGGACGTGATCGCGGCCGAAGGCGGCAAGGCCGAGAGCGTCGAGCAGCTGTACTTCACCAGCTTCGTGATGCAGTAACCACAGAGATTGAGACATGTCCGGCAGTGACATTCTAAATCAAGATGAAATCGATGCCCTGCTACATGGCGTAGACAGCGGCGCCGTCAAGACCGAAGCGCCCGTCGCGCCCGGCGAGGCGCGCAACTACGATTTCTCGAATCAGGTTCGCATCGTGCGTGGGCGCATGCCCACGCTCGAAATGATCAACGAGCGGTTCGCGCGCCTGTTCCGCATCAGCCTGTTCAACCTGCTGCGCCGGACGCCGGAAGTCGCGGTGGCGCCGGTGAAGATGCTGAAGTTCAGCGAGTACGTGCATACGCTGCACGTGCCGACCAATCTGAACCTGGTGAAGATCGTGCCGCTGCGGGGCACCGGCCTGATCGTGATCGATCCGAAGCTGGTGTTCACCACGGTGGACAATTTCTTCGGCGGCAACGGCCGCTACGCGAAGATCGAAGGCCGCGAATTCACCGCCACCGAGCAGCGGATCATCCACATGCTGCTCAAACACGTGTTCGCCGATCTCAAAGAAGCCTGGTCGCACGTGCAACCCCTGGATATCGAATACGTCAATTCCGAAATCAACCCGCACTTCGCGAACATCGTGAGCCCGACCGAGATCGTCGTGATCACCAGCTTCCACGTGGAACTGGACGGCGGTGGCGGCGATATTCACATCACCATGCCGTACGCGATGATCGAGCCGCTGCGCGAGTTGCTGGACGCCGGCGTGGCGAGCGACCGTGTCGAGCACGACGAGCGCTGGGTCAGTGCGCTGAAGGAAGAGATCGAGGACGCCGAAGTCGAGCTGACGACGTTGTTGGGCCGCTCCAAGCTCACCATGCGTCAGCTGATGGATATGAAAGCCGGCGACATCCTGCCGTGCGACTTCAACGGCCGCGCCACGGTCATGGCCGAGGACGTGCCCATCTTCCGCGGCAAGTTCGGTGTTTCCAACGGCCAGCAGGCCGTGCAGATCGAAGATCGTATCTCCCGTGTGCGTCCACGAATGCTGGACATTTTGAACGCGAAGGTTTGAACCCATGAGCATGAGTAGAGAAGCAATGGAGGCGGCCCAGGCCGCCCAGTTTGCCGAACTGCTGGAGCAGGAACAGCGCCAGCGCGCGGCTGCCCAGCCACAACCCGATGTCGGCCTGCCGAGCGGATCGCCGAGCGATGTGAATCTGGACGTCATCCTCGACGTGCCGGTCACGCTGTCCATGGAAGTCGGCCGCACGCGCATCCCGATCCGCAACCTGCTGCAGCTCAATCAGGGCTCGGTGGTGGAGCTGGATCGAGCGGCTGGTGAGCCGCTCGACGTGTTCGTCAACGGCACGCTGGTGGCGCACGGCGAAGTCGTGGTCGTGAACGAGAAGTTCGGCATCCGTCTCACCGACGTGAT
This sequence comes from Steroidobacter agaridevorans, assembly GCF_009932555.1. Taxonomy (GTDB): domain Bacteria; phylum Pseudomonadota; class Gammaproteobacteria; order Steroidobacterales; family Steroidobacteraceae; genus Steroidobacter; species Steroidobacter agaridevorans. The sequence continues at coordinate 1,464,136 of NZ_BLJO01000001.1, read as the reverse complement.
CTCGCCGTCCGAGCGCATCCGCAAGCTGAAGTGAGTTGATGTCGAAGTGAGTCAGGGCAAAGTTCTCATGCCGCGCACCTTGATGTTGTCCGTCATTCGTGGCGTGGCGCTTCGAGGTCTGGCCGTCACGGCCGCGATCGGCGTTCTGTGTTTAGCCGCACCGATGGTATTCGCCGCCGAGAAATTCGCGGCCCCCGAAGCGTCCCAGGCGCCCGCCGCCGTCGGCGCGGGCAGCCTGACTCAGGTGACGCTGTCGTTGTTGCTCGTGCTCGGCATCGTGTTCGCGGCCGCTTGGGTCACGCGTCGTCTGCGCGGCTTCGGCAAGTTTGGCAATGGCGCTCTGCATGTGGTTACAGAGATCGCTGTCGGTACGAAAGAGCGCGTCGTACTCGTGCAGGTTGGCAAACAGCAGTTGTTGATCGGCGTGGCGCCTGGCCGCGTCAGCACGCTGCACGTTCTCGATGAGCCTGTGACACCTCAAACTCCAAGCAATCCAGTCGCGCCTGCCGATGGCTCGACGCCACAACATCCCACCGATTTCAAATCGATCCTGAAGCGGAGCCTCGGACTGTGATGCGCGCTTTCGACAAGCTGCGCGGCCGGGGGCTCGCGCGGTATGCGCTGGCGGCTCTGTTGTTGCTCGCGCCGTTTGTTTCTTTTGCTCAGGGCATTCCGGCAGTCACCGTTTCCACGGCGCCGGGCGGCGGTCAGCAGTATTCGTTGACGCTGCAGATCCTGATCCTGATGACGGCAATCACGCTGTTGCCGGGCATCGTGCTGATGATGACGGCCTTCACACGCATCGTGATCGTGCTGGCCATCCTGCGTCAGGCGCTGGGCGCCGGCCAGGCGCCGCCGAATCAGGTGTTGATCGGCTTGTCGCTGTTCCTGACGTTGTTCGTCATGGGCCCGGTCGTCGATCAGGTGAATACCCAGGCCGTGCAGCCGTACATGGAAGGCAAGATCGACGCGACCACCGCCATGAACACCGGCGTGGAGCCGCTCAAGCGGTTCATGCTCGATCAGACGCGCGAAAGCGATATCGCGACGTTCGTGCGCATCTCCGGCGGCCAGGGCTTCGATAAGCCCGAAGATGTGCCGTTGCGGATCCTGGTGCCGGCGTTCGCAACCAGCGAGCTGAAGTCGGCGTTCCAGATCGGCTTTCTGATCTTCATTCCGTTCGTGATCATCGACCTGGTCGTGGCCAGCGTGCTGATGTCCATGGGCATGATGATGTTGTCGCCGGTGCTGATTTCCTTGCCCTTCAAACTGATGCTGTTCGTGCTGGTCGATGGCTGGGGCCTGATCATGGGCACGCTGGCAGCGAGCTTCTATACATGACGCCCGAAACCATCATGACCATCGGCCGCCACGCGCTGGAGATCACGATGCTGCTGGCGGCGCCGCTGCTGATCGCCGCGCTGGCGATCGGCTTGCTGGTCGGCGTGTTCCAGGCGGCGACGCAGATCAACGAAATGACTTTGTCGTTCATCCCGAAGCTCATCGGCATGGCGGCGACGCTGGTGATCGCCGGTCCCTGGATGTTGAAGCTCATCGTCGGCTACACGCGCGAGCTGTTCGAGAGCATCCCCGGGCTGATCGGCTGACAGACCGGTCGATGATCAATCTCACCACAGGACAGCTCGAAGCCTGGCTGGCGCAGTACCTGTGGCCATTCCTGCGCATCGGCGCCTGTTTCATGATGGCGCCCATCTTCGGCGCCGGCTTCGTGCCGCCGCGGGTGCGTTTGTTTCTGGCGGGCGCGATCACGTTCATCGTCGCGCCGCTGATTCCAGCGCCGAACGTCGAAGTGTTTTCGTTCGCCGCCGTCGTCGTGACCGTGCATCAACTGCTGATCGGCTTCGCGAGCGCGTTCGTGTTGCAACTCATCTTCGATGCGCTCGCGATGGGCGGCCAATTGCTGGCCAATACGATGGGTCTCGGCTTCGCCTTCAACGTCGACCCGCTGCGCGGCGTGAGCACGCCGGTGCTCGGCCAGATGTACATGATCCTGGTGACGCTGCTGTTTCTGGCGATCAACGGCCATCTCGTGCTCATCGAGATCCTGGTGCAGGGTTTTACAACCCTGCCGGTCGGCATGAGCGGTCTCGACAGCGAGATGATCTGGCGCGTCGCGCAGTGGGGCACTCAGCTCTTCGCGGGCGCGTTGATCGTCGCGCTGCCAGGCATGGCCGCACTGCTCGTTGTGAATCTTGCGTTCGGTGTGATGAGCCGCGCGGCGCCCACGCTGAATCTGTTCGCGGTCGGTTTTCCGATCACGCTGATCTCCGGCCTGGTGATCATGTACATCGGCCTGCCTTCGGTGCTGGCCGCCTTCAACCAATCGCTCGAAGCGGCGTTCGGACTCATCCGTACGCTGTTTCAGATCTCGCCGTAGGAGTGGGCCATGGCAGAGGGCGATGACGCACAGGAAAAAACCGAAAGTGCAACTCCCAAGCGCCTCGAGGAAGCGAGGCGCAAAGGTCAAATCCCCAGATCCAGGGACCTGAGTGCGGCGGCGGTGACGATGTCGGCCGCGGCGGCGCTGTACATGATGGGCGATCAAATCGCCGGGAAGATGTCCTCGTTCATGGAAAGGAGTCTGACGCTGACTCGCGAGCAGTCGCTGGATTCCACGCAGATGATTCCAATGCTGACGAGCGCGGCGCTCGACGGTTTGAAGATGTGCGCGCCCGTGCTCGGTATCATCTGTCTCGCTGCGATCCTTGCTCCGCTTGCGCTCGGCGGCTGGTCGTTCAGTACCGAAGCGCTCATGCCGCAGTTCAACCGGCTGAATCCCCTGGAAGGTGTGAAGCGCATCTTCTCCATGCGCGCCGTGGTCGAGCTGATCAAGGCGCTGGCCAAGTTCGGCATCGTCGGCCTGATCGCCGTGATCGTGCTCTGGAACGACGTGACCACGCTGCTCAATCTCGGCCAGGAACCGCTCCATCAAGCCATTGCTCACACCATCACGCTGAGCGGCAAGGCGTTGATCGCCATCACCGCGGGCCTGCTGATCATCGCCGGCATCGACGTGCCTTATCAGCTGTACACGTACGCCAAGCAATTGAAGATGAGCCGTCAGGAAATCCGCGAAGAGCACAAGGAATCGGAAGGCTCGCCGGAAGTGAAGGGCCGCATTCGCCAGTTGCAACAGCAGTTCGCCCGCCAGCGCATGATGCAGGACGTGCCGAAGGCCGACGTGATCGTCACCAACCCGACGCACTTCGCCGTGGCCTTGCGTTACGACGAGAAGCGCATGCGCGCCCCGATCGTCGTCGCCAAGGGCGTCGACCTGGTCGCCGCGCGCATCCGCGAGGTCGCGACCGAACACAATGTGCCGATCTTCGAAGCGCCGCCGCTGGCCCGTGTGTTGTATCGAAACGTCGATATCGGCGGGGAGATTCCCGCAACCGTGTATCAGGCCGTCGCTCAAGTGCTGACGTACGTGTTCCAGCTACGCGTCGCCAGGCGCTCCGGCTTCCAGCCGCCGCCGCGGCCGGATGTGACGGTCGAAGAGTAATGTCATAGACTCGGTCGCCTATGACCGAGCCGCCGCTGTCCGTGCCTTCGATGTTCGTGCCGCCAGCCCTGGCCATGCCGGGCTCGGGATTGCCGGAGGTGATCGACTTCGGCAGCCGGCTGTGGCTTTCCATCGACAACTACCGCCTGCGCGAGCGCTACGACAGCCTGATCCACGGCGAGGACATGATCAAATTCCATGTCCGCCTGGCCGGCCGGCGCTCGCTGACCTTCGATGGCTACGACATGCTGGCGCTCGATGACACCGCCACCGCGGTGCTGCTCCATGAGCGCGATCTGCCGAAGACCGACCACATCTTCGCCAACCACGAGGAAGTGTCGATCACCGTCGCCATGAAGCGGCAGCGCTTCCTCGAGTATCTCGACACCGGCAACACCGGCGTTCCCGTGGTCCTGGAAGACGTCATCAGCCGATACGCTCACACGCCGCGCCTGGCGACCGCCGTGCCGACGCCGGATGAGATCCGGCTGGCCCGGGAAATCCTCGGCTGCCGCCGCACCGGTCCGATGCGCAAGTTGTTTCTCGAGGCCAAGGCGCTCGAGTTCATCCATGCCGTGCTGGAGCACCTGGTGTCGCCGGCCGAAGCGCGAGCCTCATCGGTCCGGCTGACCGAGCGTGACAAGCGCCAGCTGCAACAGGTTCGCGAGCGTCTGGAAGCAAGCTTCATGGAGGGCGCGCGCATCGAGGATCTGGCCCGCGAGTTCGGACTCAATCGCAACAAGCTCTGCACCGGGTTTCGCAATCTGTTCGGCGTGTCCATCTTCGACTTCGCCAGCGGTCTGCGAATGGACCAGGCGCGGCGCCTGCTGCGCGAATCCAGCCTGAGCGTTTCCGAAGTTGCGCTCTCCGTCGGCTATTCCTCGACGGGCGCGTTCAGCTCGGCCTTCCACCGCTACTTCGGCCATTCCCCCAGCGAAGCCCGAATACTCCCCTGATCTTCTGATCGAAAGCGGCCGAGGCCCTTTCGATACGTCCGGCAAAAGGCGCGACTTTTGCCGGACTACCGATAGTGACGATCTCGAACGACTTAGTGAGGATCGCGTAAGCCGGCGGCGCCGACATCGCGTAAAACAGCCTCATTGGGGATCGTTCGGGAGAGTCGCTCGTGAGCAATGCGTGGCGTGCCTTGTCCGCCGTGGCTGTGTTGGGCCTGCTGGCTTCTGGCTGTTCCAAGCACGAAGCCGCGGCTCCGCAAGCGGCCGATGTCGGCTGGCTGACCGGTGGCCACGACGACGCCCAGACCTATCATTCGCCGCTTCAGCAGGTCGATGAAGCCAATGCCGGCCGGCTAGGCTTCGGGTGGAGCTACGACCTCGAGACCACGCACGGGCAGGAAGCGACGCCAGTCGTCGTCGACGGCGTGATGTACGCCAGTGCTCCCTGGGGATTCGTGCACGCTGTCGATGCACGCACCGGTCGGCGTCGCTGGGTGTTCGATCCCAAAGTCGACAACTCCATTACCAGCAAAGTGTGTTGTGGCATCGTCAGCCGCGGCCTGGCGTTCGCCGAAGGCCGTGTGTTCACGGCATCCATCGATGGCCGGCTGTCGGCGCTCGATGCCAAAGACGGCAAGCAGCTGTGGCAGGTCGATACGATCGTCGATCACGAGCGCGGCTATACCGTCACCGGCTCGCCCTACATTGCAGGCGATGTTGTCGTCATAGGCAACTCGGGCGGCGAGTTGGATGCACGCGGCTACATCAGCGCGTATCGAATCAGCTCCGGCGAACTGGCGTGGCGCTTCTTCACCGTGCCCGGCAGTGCGCAAGGCCCCTTCGAGCACCCTGAGCTCGAAGTCGCTGCGAAGACGTGGGATCCAAAGTCGCGCTGGGACGTGGGCCTCGGCGGCACTGTTTGGGACGGCATGGCCTATGACGCCAAGCTCGATCTGCTGTACGTCGGCGTCGGCAACTCGGCTTTGTATCCGCGCAAGCTGCGCAGTCCGAACGGCGGCGACAATCTCTACGTCTCGTCGATTCTCGCGATCCATCCGAAGACCGGCCGGCTGGCGTGGCATTACCAGACGACGCCGGGCGATCAGTGGGATTACACCGCTACTCAAAAGAAGATCCTCGCCGATCTGCGCATCGGCGACCGGACCCGCCAGGTGCTGATGCAGGCGCCGAAGAACGGCTTCTTCTATGTGCTCGATCGCGCGACCGGTGAGCTGCTCTCGGCCAAGCCTTATGTGCCTGTGACGTGGGCGTCGGGCGTCGACGAGAAGACGGGTCGCGCGATGGAAACGGGGCAGGGCGATTACAGCAACGGCCCGAAGCTGGTGTTTCCTTCGCCCGCGGGCGGTCACAACTGGCATCCGATGGCGTTCAATCCGGACACGGGCCTGGTTTACATCCCGACGCTGGAAGCAAGCGCGGTGTTCTGGATGCCCGACGCTCCGTATGTGTATGCGAAGGGCGGTCCCAACACGGGCGCGCTGTATGCGTTCCCCGCCGCACACGCCGGCAACTGGGGGTTGGAATCGCCGGCCGCGAAACATCTCCCGCCGTTGTCCGAACTGGGCAAAGGCCAGCCCGACACGACCATTCGCGGCTTCCTGCGTGCGTGGGATCCGGTTGCAAACAAAGTCGTTTGGGAAGTCGAAACATCCGGTCAGTGGGCTGGCCAGATGAATGCGCTGTGGAATGGCGGCGGCGTGATGACCACGTCGGGCAATCTCGTGTTCCAGGGCCAATCGACCGGTGCGCTGCACGTCTATCGCGCGACCGACGGTCATCCGCTCGCGGCGATCGATATCGGCACCAGCATCATGGCTGCGCCGATGACGTATGAGCTCGACGGCATTCAGTACGTCGCTGTGATGGCGGGCTTCGGTGGCGCGCTGGGCGGCGTTCATCCTGTCGGCACGGCTGCGGAAAGATATGGCAATGCCGGGCGCATCGTTGCATTCAAGCTCGATGGCGGCCCGGTGCCGAAGCCGGCGGAGAAAGAGCATGTTTCTACCGTGCCGCGCCCGGCTGTCGAGCGCTTCGGCTCGGCGGCGGATATCCAAACCGGCAACGACCTGCTGAAGCGCAACTGCGCGCGCTGCCATGCGAACGAAGGTCCGGGCGCCATTCCCGATCTGCGCTGGATGAGTGCGCAGACTCACCAGGAATTCGAAGACATCGTGTTGAAGGGCGTGCGCGCCGCCAAAGGCATGGGATCGTTCGCCGGTTTGATCACGCCCGCTCAAGCTCAGCAGATTCGTGCGGCGGTCGTCGATTCGGCATGGCGTGCTTACGAGGCTGCGCAGAACACTCCTCAATCGGCGCCTCATGTGCCGACGACTGCACCTGAGCTGCCACGATCGCCCGAGCCCGTGCCGGGCCGTGAGCCGACTACCGCTTCCAACGGAGCCTCTCGCTGATGTCACAAATCCGTTCGTTACTTGCAGCCTGCGTGTTGTGCGTCGGGCCCTCCGCGCTCGGCCAGAGTGCGCCGTCTGCTGCCGATTCGATGCTCGCCGCGGCTGAGCGCGCGATCTCTGGCTGCTTCGCGTATGCCGCTGCTAACAAGATGCCGCCGCTGAGTGTGGTCGTCGTCGATGCGAGCGGTGCGCTGATCGCGTCGAAGCGGCAGGACGGTGCGATGCCCGTGGCGAGTGACGCGGCGCTGCTCAAAGCTCGCACCTCTGTTCGCACGCGAGCACCGACGGCGGTGCTGTCGCCCATCGTTCAGGGCGATGCGGGAACGCGCGATGCATTCATCACGATGCAACTCACATCGATTCCGGGTGGCGTGCCGTTCGCGCGCGGCGCCGAAGCGATTGCTGGCGCGGTGGGCGTGTCGGGCGGGCAGCCCGATCAAGACGCGGCGTGCGCGATGAGCGCGGTCGAGGCGCTGAAGGCGAAGAGCTGAGAATACAAACCATGGTTCAACCGACTCGTCTTTCCTCGCTGCTGGTCGGGTTGCTGATTGGCGGAAGCGTCACTCATGCGGCCGAACCGGCCCCCAGCGTCGTCGTCCACTGCGGCACGCTCATCGATCCGGCTGTCTCGGCTCAGCCCCTGTTGGAGCGCTCGATCGTCATCGAGCAAGGACGCGTAATTCGAGTCGACAGCGGTTTTATCGCCGCCCCGGCCGGTGCGCAGACCGTCGATTTGCGCAAGGCCACGTGCTTGCCCGGATTCATCGATAGCCACACGCATCTGACACTGGAGTTCGGCAAGGGCGCCTATCTGAACAAGTTCGTCGATACCGACGGCGATGTCGCCTACAAGGCGGCGCGCAACGCCAAGGTCGTGCTGATGTCCGGCTTCACGACCGTGCGCGACCTGGGAGGTCAACATCTGGTCGATGTCGCGTTGAAGAATGCCATCGAGCGAGGCGATGTGCCGGGGCCTCGCATGCTCGTCGCGACGAACCTGTTGTCCATCTCCGGCGGGCACGGCGATCCATCCGCGGGATATCGCGAAGAGTTGTTTCATCCGACGGAAGCCGATGGCGTCGTCGACGGCGTCGACAGCGCCATTCGCGGCACACGCATCGCGATCAAGCGCGGCGCCGATGTCATCAAGGTCACGGCGACGGGCGGCGTGATGTCGGTCGCCGATCATGGATCGGGAGCGCAGTTCTCCTCCCCCGAGCTGCAAGCCATCGTCGAGACCGCGAAGAGCCATGGCTTGAAAGTGGCGGCGCATGCGCATGGTGACGAAGGCGCGTATCTCGCCGTGGCGGCGGGTGTCTCTTCGGTCGAGCACGGAACGTATCTGACGCCGAAGACATACGCGCTCATGAAGAAGAATCATGTGTATCTCGTACCCACGGTTATCGCCGGCGCGTCTGTTGCTGAGGCCGCGAAGACGCCCGGTTTCTTCCCGCCGTCCGTGCAGGCCAAGGCACTGGAGATCGGCCCACTCATGGTTGCCGCGCTCAATCGCGCTTGGAAAGCCGGTGTGCCGATCGCGTTCGGCACGGACTCCGGCGTGTATCCGCACGGTCGCAACGCTCGTGAGTTCGGCTACATGGCCGAAGCGGGAATGCCGCCCATCGATGTGATTCGCGCCGCCACACAGAACGCCGCCGATCTGCTCGATCGCAGCAAGGACATCGGCACGCTGCAGCCCGGTCACTTCGCAGACATCGTCGCCGTGCAGGGCGATCCGCTGAGCGACGTTCGTTTGCTCGAGCAGGTTTGGTTCGTGATGAAGCAGGGACGCATCTATAAGGCAGACGGCGCCGCCGTCGCATTCTGATAAATCCATCCGAGGTCATCGCCAGTGAACACTCGAACTCATCTTGCTGCCGCGATGAGCGCGGCAGTTCTTGCCAGCACGATTCCGCTGCACGCCTCGGCTCAAGACGGCGCCGCCGGCGACGGCCTGGAGGAAATCGTCGTCACTGCGCAGAAGCGCGAGCAGAAACTGCAGGAAGTGCCGATGGCGGTCACTGCGGTCTCGGGTGCGCAGTTGGAACAGCAGGGCATCACGCAGTTCCAGGACCTGTTGCGCAGTGTGCCGGGCGTTACTTTCGCCGGCACCGAGCCAGGACAGAGTCGCTACGCGATTCGCGGCGTCAGCACCGAAGCATCGAGCCCGACCGTCGGTGTGTATCTCGATGACATCTCGTTGGTGTCCATCTCTACGAGCTTCGCGGGTGCGATCGATCCGGCGTTCTTCGACTTCGAACGCGTCGAAGTGTTGAAGGGGCCGCAGGGTACGCTCTACGGCGGCAGCGCGATGGGCGGCGCCATTAAATATGTGAGCCGTCAGGCGGTGATCGACGAGACCTCGTTCTCGACTGCGGCTGGTTTGTCCTCGACACGCGGCGGCGATCTTTCTTACGAGGCCGAGGGAGTTGCCAACATTCCGCTGGTCGCAGAGAAGCTGGCGCTGCGAGGCGGTGTGTCCTATCGCAAGACTGGTGGCTATATCGATAACGTCGCCGGCGGGGATACCGAAGTCTGGACGCGCAGCACGACGCTGCCGCCGGCGGCGCTGCAGCCGACTCGCTATTCGACGCTGAGCACGTTCGATCAGGACGATGCGAACGAACGTGACTTGCTGTCGGTGCGGCTGTCGGCGAAGTACACGCCTACCGATACGCTGACGGTGGTGCCGGCGGTGCTCCTTCAAAAGAGCGAGAAAGACGGCACGGATAGTTTCTTCACGAACCTGCCGGAGTATGAGGCGTCGTATCGCTTCGGTCAGCCGACCAAGGACGACGTGGGCATCTACAGTCTCACGATCAACAATGACTTCGGTGGCGCGACTCTTACCTCGATCAGTGCGTACGTGGATCGTGACGTGAATTGGGACCGCGATTACTCGCTGTTCATCGGCAACCTGGCGGCGCCCTTCTTCCCGTACGATTCGTATAACACTTCTGACACGGTCACCAAGACGTTCACGCAGGAGTTGCGCCTGTCGGGCGATGGGTTCAGCGGTCGTCTGCAGTGGGTGGGCGGTTTGTACTATGCCGACCAGGAAGATCGGCTGCTGCAGGTCGTGACCACGGCGGGGGCGGGTGTGCCGTTCGGCCTGGGCACCGATGTGACTTACTTTGGCGATCAGCGCACGGATAGCAAACAGTTCGCCGCGTTCGGCGAGCTCACGTTCGAGATTCTCTCGACTCTGGACTTGACGGTGGGCCTGCGCTACTTCGATCAGGATCAGACCGTCAACGCGGAGTTCGACGGCATCTTCAACGGCGGCGCCAGCACCGTCGATGACAAGAAGAGCAGCGAGGACGGCGTCACGCCGAAGGTGTCGCTCACCTGGCGGGCAACGCCGGACAATCTGCTCTACACGACGGCGAGCAAGGGGTTCCGTCAGGGCGGGCCGAATCGTTTCAACACGAATAGCCCGCTGTGCGCACCGGACTTCGAGCGGCTCGGCATCGATCGCGTGCCGGACAGCTATCGGCCGGATACGCTGTGGACGTACGAGGTCGGCAGCAAGAACCAGGTTCTCGATCGTCGTGCGACGGTGAATGCGGCCGTGTACTACACGGATTGGAGCAAGATTCAGCAGCAGGTGAACCTGCCGACTTGCGGATTCCAGTTCGTCGGCAATGTCGGCGCGGCTGAGATCAAGGGCGCCGAGCTGGCCATCGAAGCGGCTGTTACCGATGCGTTCACGCTCGGCGGTACGGCCAGCTATACCGACGCGGAGATCACCGAATCTGCACCGGGTGTGTCTGCGCAGGTCGGGCAGTCTGTGCTCGATACTCCGGAATGGATGGGCAATGTTTACGGCGACTACAAATTTCACCTGAGCGAGACGATGGATGCCACGCTCCGCGCCGAGTATCAGTATCGCGGCTCCAGCTTGCGTCAGTTCGATACGACCATGCTGGTGTCGTATCCAGATGGCAGCGCGGCTAACGTTCCCAACA
>NZ_BLJO01000001.1:1450723-1453232 GCF_009932555.1 Steroidobacter agaridevorans | reverse complement strand
TGACGCAGATCCAGGACTCGTACGACATCGTGAACCTCAACTTCACGGTGTTCCGCGGTGACTGGCAGTACCGGTTGTTCGTCAACAATCTGCTGGATGAGTCGCCGTACTTGGACTTCTCTCGCACCTCGGGCGAGTCCTCGGCGACGACCCTGCGGCCTCGGACGGTGGGCGTGGGAGCGCGAGTCAACTTCTGAGGCTGCTGGGCCGGGAATCCTCCAGCTGGAGGATTCCCGTCCTGCGGTGGATCGCGCGCGCGGCAATGCGCCTGATGAAGAACCATACGGACATGGAATCGCCGCGGGCTTGCTCCTTGCGGCCCGCGGCGTGACTCAAGTTGAGTAGTGCGTTGACACGCCATCTTCGCCTTCCTGGCTTCCGCATAACGTGCGCATGAGCGTTTCATCCTGTTCTCGTTGGTAGTCACTGTCCTTGTGTGAGAAATCGTTCCGAGCCGCGGGAGTGGTTCGGGATCGACTTCTGGAAGATTCGCGAGCCCGCTCGCTCCTGAGCGGCGATGTATCGAGATCAGCTCCATGCCGACGCTCGATCGTCGCGTGCTTCCCTGCACGACTCGCGCTTCCTTGGAACAGCGATCGAACCTCCTTTGTAGAATTGCTGTTCCTAATAGATAGAGCGACAACGGCACTGAATTTCCCTCGCGATTAAAATGATTTTTCTGAAATAAATTCAGGTTATGACGTGTCGTGCTGCGTCAGTAACATATTCGGATCGCGTAGCCTCCGCGGACGTTGCCGCGGATTTCTCGTACGTATGTGCACGCCGAAACTTGGCTTGGGGCTATGATCTCTGCACGACAGGCTTGAGGGCAGCCCCATGCTGGAGAATCGCTCGATGCCGTCCAGCGGCGTCATTCCGGTGCTGACTTATCCCGATGTGATCGAAGCGAGCCGGTGGCTTTGTGCCGCGTTTGGTTTCACAGAACGCTTGCTTATAGGTAGTCACCGTGTACAGCTCAACGCTGAAACAGGCGCAGTAGTCGTCGCGGGTGGTGCCACAACCACGGCGCCCCGCGGCACCTTCTCCGTCATGATCAGAGTGTCAGACGCGTCCGCGCACTTCGAGCGCGCGAAGGCGCACGGCGCGACGATCCTCAGTGAGCCGACGGACTATCCGTATGGAGAACGGCAGTACTCCGCTCAGGACCTCGCGGGCTACGTGTGGACGTTCTCGGAGAGTTTCGCGGATGTCGATCCGGCCAACTGGGGCGGGGTGCTGAAAGAAAGTTGATCTGTGCGCAGGTGCGCTGTCCATCGGCGCGAGGCCGGTCATGAAAGGCGTGCCGGGTGCTGTTTTTTTAGTCGAGTCGATCCGCCGCATCGATCCGAGAGAAGCGAGTGGAGCGCCCCGTGACCCCCGTCACACTCGCCCCACCCAATCCCCGCCCGCTATCGGCCCCCTAGGCCGTCCCCTTAGCGGCACCTTTCCAAACTGTGACCAACGCCCGCCGCGCCGCAAGGCCGGTGGCTCGCGAGTTGCACCCTATAGGGCGTGCGCCGGAATACCGACGCCAAGCCCAGACAACGGATTTTTGACGACGACGAATGGCCACTGCCACTGCAACCAGTCCCAAGCTCGACCTGAAAGCGCTGCTGCGCTCCGGTATCGGAGTGCCGGTGGGCGTGCTGGCGACGTTGGCGATGGTGATCCTGCCGTTGCCGCCGATGGCGCTGGATGTGTTGTTCACGTTCAACATCGCGCTGTCGCTGATCGTGGTGATGGTCGTGTTCTATGTGCAGCGGCCGCTCGAGTTCGCCATTTTTCCGACGGTCCTGCTGCTCGCCACGTTGCTGCGTCTGGCGTTGAACGTCGCGTCGACGCGTGTGGTGCTTCTGCACGGTCACACCGGTGGCCACGCGGCCGGTAAGGTCATCGCATCGTTCGGTGAGTTCGTGATCGGCGGCAACTACGCCGTCGGTGTGATCGTGTTCGCAATTCTCACCATCATCAACTTCATCGTCGTGACCAAGGGCTCGGGCCGTATCTCCGAAGTGACGGCGCGCTTCACGTTGGACGCGATGCCCGGCAAGCAGATGGCGATCGACGCCGACCTCAACGCCGGGTTGATCACGCAAGAAGAAGCGCGCACCCGTCGCGGCGAAGTGCGTCAGGAAGCGGATTTCTACGGTTCGATGGACGGCGCCAGCAAGTTCGTGCGTGGTGACGCGACGGCCGGCATCCTGATTCTCGTCATTAATATGGTGGGCGGCCTGGCCATCGGCATGATGGCTCACGACATGTCGTTCAGCGACGCCGCTCGTGTGTACACATTGCTCGCGATCGGCGACGGTCTGGTCGCGCAGATTCCGGCGCTGCTGCTTTCGACCGCCGTCGCGATCATCGTGACTCGCGTCTCGAGCGCGCAGGACATGGGCGGCGAGCTGTCGAAGCAGTTGTTCGGTCAGCCGCGTGCGCTGGCGATCGCTGCGAGCTTGCTCGGTGTGATGGGCCTCATCCCGGGCATGCCGAACCTGCCGTTCCTGATGAT
>NZ_BLJO01000001.1:1385239-1450577 GCF_009932555.1 Steroidobacter agaridevorans | reverse complement strand
CGCCGCCGGCGGCGTCGGAGTCGAAGGAACTCACCTGGGACGACGTTCAGCCGGTCGACATCATTGGTTTGGAAGTCGGCTATCGATTGGTGCCGCTCGTCGATAAGGCGCAGGGCGGCGATCTGCTCGCGCGTATCCGTGGTGTTCGTCGCAAGCTCACGCAGGATCTCGGCTTCCTCGTACAAACCGTACACATCCGCGACAACCTCGATCTGGCGCCGAATTCTTATCGCATCAATCTCGCTGGCGTACCGGTGGGCGATGGGGTGATCTATCCGGAGCGCGAGCTCGCCATCAACCCGGGCAAGGTGTTCGGTCGGCTGACCGGCATCGAGACACGCGATCCGGCGTTCGGCATGGAAGCGGTGTGGATCGAGCCTTCCATGCGCGATCACGCGCAGACGCTCGGCTACACGGTCGTCGATGCCAGCACCGTGATTGCCACGCACTTGAGCAACGTCATCCAGACGCATGCGCATGAGCTGCTGGGTCACGAAGAAGTACAGCACCTGTTGAACACGCTGGCGAAGACTGCGCCAAAGCTTGTCGAAGATCTCACTCCGCGGCTGCTGCCGCTGGGCACGGTGGTCCGCACTTTGCAAGGTTTGTTGGCGGAACGCGTGCCGATCAGAAATATGCGCACGATCGTCGAAACTTTGGCGGAGCACGCGGCGCGTACGCAGGATCCGGTGCAGTTGCAGTCTCACGTTCGCGTCGCGCTCGGTCGTCAGATCGTGCAGGACATTGCGGGCATGTCGACCGAGCTGCCGGTGATCACGCTCGAGCCGGACTTGGAGCAGCTGCTGACGAATTCGCTGTCGGGTAACAACGCCGCGACGCCGGGCCTCGAGCCGGGCCTGGCCGAACGGATGCAGCGTCGTCTGGCGGAAGCCGCGCAGCGTCAGGAGCTGACGGGCGAGCCGGCCGTGTTGCTGGTGCCACCGCAGCTGCGCCAGACGCTGGCGCGCTTCATGCGCTCGATCGTGCCGAACATGCATGTGCTCGCTTGGAACGAGATTCCGGACAACCGCAAGGTGCGCCTGGTCACCGCGGTGGGTCGCTGAGAGTTAGCAAGTTATGAAGATCAAACAGTATCGTGCGGCTGACATGCGGACCGCGTTGCGCCAGGTGCGCGACGCGCAGGGTCCCGACGCGGTTATTTTGTCGAGCCGTCGCGTGCAGGGTGGCGTCGAAGTGGTCGCCGCCGTCGATTACGACGGTGAAGATGCGGCGACGGAGCAATTGGCTGCTGACAGCGGTCTCGTCGATACATATGGAGCCGAGCGCCGGCAGGCGCAGCCGCAGAGCAGTGTTTCTCAGCCCGCGCCCGCGCGCGTTCAGCACGATCCGGCGTTGTTCGGCGGCGTTGCGAAAGCCCGTGCCCCGCAGCCGCCGGCCGCCCCGGCAAATGAATATATGAGCGAGCGCGCCGAGCTGACTCGGCAGTTCGCGTCTCAGTCGTCGCAGCCGCGCGCGAGCGAGCGCGCTCAGCAGACGAATCGCTACGTGGAAGAGTGCGACGACAGCGTCCAGCGTTATGCCGCGGCCGAGCGTGCGCCAGCGAATCGCGCTGGCTCGAACGCACGCTCTCGCTACACGTCCGAGACGCAGGCGACGAGCGACGCTCGTTACGGAGTCGCCGAGCCGGCCCGCGACATGGATCTGTCGCAGATCGATCTGATCGGTGCCAACAGCGACGTGAACGAAGAGCTGCGCACGCTGCGCCGCATGTTGGAAACGCAGCTTGCGACGCTGGCGTGGAACGATTTGTCTCGTCGCTCGCCGATTCAAACGGAACTCCTCAAGCAGCTGACCCAGCTCGGCCTCGCGCAGGACCTCGCAACCGAAGTGGTTACGCAGATGCCGACGCGTCTGGAGCTGGCCGAAGCGAACCGCCTCGCGCTCGCGCTGCTTTCACGCAAGATTGAAACAACGGGCGAGCGCTGGATGGACGGCGGTGGTGTCGTCGCGCTCGTCGGTGCGACCGGCGTGGGCAAGACCACGTTGATTGCCAAGCTCGCTGCCCGCTGGGTGCTGCGTCATGGCCCGCGTGACATCGCGCTGATCTCGACGGACTCCGTCCGCATCGGCGCGCAGGAACAGATTCAAACGCTCGGTCGCCTGCTCGGCGTGCCGGCGTATGCGATCGACGGCGCGGCTGAGCTCGCGGACGTGCTCGAACATTTGAGCGACAAGCGCATGGTGTTGATCGACACCGCCGGCTTGAGTCCCCGCGACCCGCGGTTGGAGCAAGAACTGAAGCTGCTGGCCGCCGCGAGCCAGCGCATGGAAACCACGTTGGTCTTGTCTGCCGCCTCGCAGGCCGGTGCGATCGAAGAAGCCGTGACGCGATTTGCGCCGGCCAAGCCCGCCACTTGCATGCTGACCAAGCTCGACGAGGCGACCAGCCTCGGCGGTGCGATTTCCACCGTGATTCGTGCACGCCTGCCCGTGACGTATGTCAGCGAAGGTCAGCGCGTTCCGGAAGATCTGGCTCCCGCGCGTGCGCATCAGTTGATCGCGCGTGCCGTCGATTTGTCTCGTAAGTCTGGCGCCTCAGCGGATGAGGACTTGTTACGTCGCCGATTCGGCACCGTGGCGCACGCCATCGCATGAACCTGACGACTTGTTCAATTTCTCATTGGCTCACGTAAGTTAAGTCTAGCAATTATGGATTCCATTCAATCGATCGGTCTGCAGCGCGCCGCCAACCCGGGGCCGGTGCAGGTGATTGCAGTTACCGGCGGCAAAGGCGGCGTCGGCAAGACCAGCGTGTCGGTGAACCTGGCCACCGCGCTGGCCAGCACTGGCCGTCGCGTCATGTTGCTCGATGGCGATCTCGGTCTCGCCAACGTTGACGTGTTCCTCGGTTTGTCGCCGCGCTACACAATGGCTCACGTTTTGAACGGCGAGCGCACGCTAGAAGAAATTATCCTGGAATCGCCTCATGGCATTCAGGTGGTGCCTGGTGCATCGGGTGTGGCCGAGCTGGCTAATCTCTCCGCGGCGGGTCATCTGGGCCTGGTGCAGGCGTTCAGCGCCATCAGCTCGCGAGTCGATACGTTGATCGTCGATACGTCCGCTGGCATCGCTCATAGTGTGGTCCAGTTCACACAAGCGGCGCAGCACGTGCTGCTCGTGGTGTGCGACGAACCGGCTTCGATGACCGATGCGTATGCGCTCGCCAAGGTGCTGAGCCGCAACCACGGTGTGAACAAGTTCCAAGTCGTAGCGAACATGGCCCGGGCGCCGGGCGAAGGTGCTGGTTTGTTCGAGAAGCTGCAGAAAGTCACGAGTCGCTTCCTGGATGTCACCCTGGAGTATGTTGGGGAAATCCCTGAAGACCCGTATTTGCGCCGTTCGATTCGTGAACAGCGTCCCGTCGTGAGCGCATTTCCGGCCAGCCCGGCCTCGCGCGCATTCAAGAAATTGGCGTTGAAGGCCGATAAGTGGCCTGTGCCGGAGGGTCCGCGAGGCAACCTCGAGTTCTTCGTGGAGCGCCTGGTGCGCCGTCCCCAGGTCCGCCTGGAGGTGGTGAAATGAGCGGTTTGCGCGCTTACAAGGGCGCTGCGCCCGCGAACAACACCGACGCCTTGGTCGTCCGTCATGCCGAACTCGTCAAGCGCATCGCCTATCACCTGGCGGGGCGTCTGCCGGCTTCGGTCGAAGTATCCGACTTAATCCAGGCCGGCATGCTCGGCCTGCTGGAAGCCGCATCCAACTACACGGCGGATCGTGGCGCGAGTTTCGAAACGTATGCGGGCATCCGCATCCGTGGCGCGATGCTCGATGCATTGCGCAAGCTCGACTGGGCGCCGCGCTCGGTTCATCGCAAGGCGCGCGCAGCGGCCGCAGCGGTGCGCGAGTTGGAAGCGGAGTTCGGTCGCGAAGCGCGCGATGTCGAGATCGCCGAGAAGATGGGTGTGTCGCTCGATGAGTACCACCGCATCGCTCAGGACGCGGCGAGCTGCCGGGTCGCGAGCTTGGACGATTCGTCGGGCGATGAGGAATCGTTGCTCGGGCGCGTGGAAGACGAGGGCGCCGATCCGTTCCTCGATGCGACGGAACAAGGGTTCCGCTCGGCGCTGGCAGGCGCGATCAAGGAGCTGCCGGAGCGCGAGCGTCTGGTGATGTCGATGTACTACGACGACGAGCTGAATCTGAAAGAGATCGGCGCGGTGTTGAAGGTGACTGAATCGCGGGTTTGCCAGCTGCATGGACAGGCACTGGTGCGTTTGAAGGCTCGACTGTCGGATTGGCGTGACCGGGTCGAGAGCCGGATCTGAAGATAGGAGAAGGGTACGTGAGCAAAGATATGAAGTTCCTGGTGGTCGACGACTTCTCGACCATGCGTCGAATCATCAAGAACCTGTTGAACGATCTGGGCTACCAGAACGTGCAAGAGGCCGACGACGGCCAGACGGCGCTGCCGATCCTGCAGGCCGGCGGCATCGAATTCCTGGTCACCGACTGGAACATGCCGGGCATGCCGGGCCTCGACCTGTTGAAGGCAGTGCGCTCGGATCCGAAGCTGGCGAAGCTGCCGGTGTTGATGCTGACCGCGGAAGCCAAGCGTGAGCAGATCGTCGAAGCGGCGCAAGCCGGCGTGAGCGGCTACGTCATCAAACCCTTTACCGCGGTTACGCTCAAGGAAAAGATCGACAAGATCTTGGAGCAGCGCGCGGCCTAACGCTCGCGCACGCCATTGCGAACATTGAGCTGACCATCATGACTTCAGGCATAGAAGCGCTACGCAACGACTACGGTTCGAGCATTGCCACGTTGGCTGGCGCGCTCGCCGCCGGCGACGAGCACTTGTTTCTTTCCGAGCTCGATCTGATCGTGCACCGGCGCGAACGCACGCTGTTCTCCGAGCTGCGCAAGCTCACCGGAGATCTGCAGTCCGCGCTGGACCGCTTCAGCGTCGATTCACGGCTGGTCGATCTGGCTGAAAAGGAAGTGCCGGATGCACGCGCGCGTCTCGATCACGTGTTGAAGATGACCGATGAAGCGGCTCACCGCACCATGGACCTGGTGGAACAGTGCGGCCCGCTCGCCGATCGCACGTCCCGCAGCGCTGGTGAGATCGCCGGGATGTGGACCAAATTCCGCGCCCGCAAGATCGAGATCGATGAGTTCCGCCTGATGATCCAGAAGATGGACGCGTTTCTCGCGGCGTCGCGCACCGATATGGATAAAGTGCGCGGCAATCTGACCGAGGTGCTGATGGCCCAGGGCTATCAGGACTTGTCGGGCCAGATCATCCGCGGCGTGATGAAGCTGGTCGCCGAGCTCGAGACCGCGCTGGTGAATCTGGTGCGTCTGTCGCGCACGGGTCCGCATGCGCTGGCCCCGGAGAAGCCGGAACCCAGCGACGGCATGTCGCGTGGATTCGGCCCGGCAGTGCCGGGTGTCGACAACGGTCCCTCGGCAAGCAGCCAGGATGATGTGGATTCGCTGCTCGCCGGTCTGGGCATGTAGCTGCGAGCGGCGCCGACTGTTCAAGGGCGATCAGTCGGCAGCGCAGCTCGATAGTTAAGAAGGAAGACGACTCGCCCCATGGACATTCTTTCGCTCATCGGCCTGGTGCTCGCGGCTTGCGCGATCCTGGTCGGCGCCGTGTTGAAGGGCGCCGGGATCCATTCGCTGCTGTCGGGCGCGGCCTTCATGATCGTGGTGGTCGGTACGATCGCCGCGATTTGCGTGCAGACACCGCTGCACGTGATGAAGCGTGCGCTGTCGATTCTGCCGTGGGTGTTCACTCCGCCCACGACCGAGCGCGACACCATGATCAAGAAAATGGTCGAGTGGAGTAACACGGCCCGCAAGCAAGGCTTGCTGGGCCTCGAGTCGTTGATCGAGCGCGAGCGTGACGACTTCGTACGCAAAGGTTTGCAGCTGGTGGTCGACGGCAGCGAGCCGGAAATCATTCGAAACGTTCTGGAAGTGGACCTGCATACGCGCGAGCAGGCCGACACCCGTGCCGCGAAAGTGTTCGAAGGCATGGGTATTTACGCACCGACGCTCGGTATCATCGGCGCCGTGCTCGGCTTGATGGCCGTGATGCAGAACCTCGCCGATCCGGCCAAGCTCGGTCACGGCATCGCGGCGGCGTTCGTTGCAACGATCTACGGCATCGGCTTCGCCAACCTGTTCTTCCTGCCGGTCGCGAGCAAGCTCAAGGTCTCGATCCAGGGCCTGAGCCAGACGCGCGAGATGGTGATCGAAGGCATGATCTCGATCGCGCAGGGCGAGAACCCGCGCAGCATCGAAGCCAAGCTGCAGGGTTATCTGCACTAAGCGCGAGCCCTATACATATCAATTTGAATATTGGTCATGGGCCGCCGTCGTCATCAACACGAAGAACATGCCAACCACGAAGCGTGGGCCATTCCCTATGGCGACCTCGTGACGCTGCTATTGGCGTTCTTCGTCGTGATGTATGCCATGTCCTCGGTCAACGAGGGCAAGTATCGAATTCTCTCCGACTCGCTCGTGGCCGCGTTCCGTGGCTCGCCGCGCACGCTGCAGCCGATTCAAGTCGGTGAGAAGAGCGTCGGCTCGGGCGCGGACATCAACATGACGATCGTGCAGCAGGCCATGCTGGACGGCCAGCCGCGCAGCATGCTTGAACCGTCGCCGTTGCAGGTTTCCGACGTGGTGAGTCAGGGCGCCCGCCATGCTTCGGAGAGCCAATACGAAGCCGAACATACTTCCGCGGCGATGATGGAGCTGGAGAGCGTCGCGGCCGAAGTCGAGCAGGCGATGAGCGAGCTGATCCGCGATCAGATGATCGTGGTGCGCCGTCATGGCGTGTGGGTGGAAGTCGAGATTCGCACCGACATTTTGTTTCCGAGCGGCGTCGCGAAGCTGTCGCCGGAAGCGCAGAACATTCTCAAGCAGCTGGCGCTGACGTTGAAACCGTTCCCTAACGCGATCCGAGTCGAAGGCCACACCGACAATCTGCCGATCAAGTCGGCCGCGTTCACATCCAATTGGGAGCTGTCGGCGGCGCGCGCGGCGAGCGTCGTTCACTTGTTCACCAATGCCGGCATGGATCCGCGTCGTCTGGCGATCGTGGGGCTGGGCGAATTTCGTCCCGCGTACCCGAACAATACCGAGCAGAACCGCAATCTGAATCGACGCGTGCTGCTGGTCATTCTCAGCGGCAACGGCAATCCCGAAGGCGACTATGCGGGCGATCGCGGCCAACCGGAAGCCGCTCCAACTCCGCCGCCGCAGCCACAATTACAGCCGCAACCCGCGGTCACGACCGCTCAAGCCACCGAACCAGCGCCTGCCATCACGGCAGCGCCACTCCCGCCCGTTTCGGGCGGCAGATAAACTTTCCGTAACCAGTCTGCTGGAACCGTCGTCGACGCGGCGCGTTAAATGCCCAAATCCGCGTTGCTAATGCGCGGAACAAACGGATAAGGCGCTGCAGCGTCTTAGGCAAAGCGGGTCCATGGCACCACCTTCCTCCCCGACGTCGCTGGGGCATAACACCGGGCGCAATGCCTTTGCGCTGCTGGCCTGCCGGGTCGGCGCGGACCTGCTCAATTTTCTGCTGTTTCTGGTCGTGTCCCGGCGTTTCGGTCCGGAGGGCATGGGCGAGTATGGCTACGCCTTCGCCTTGGCCGGCCTGGTTTATTACTCCGCGACGCTCGGCATCGATGAATACGGCGTTCGTGAGTACTCGCGCCTGCCGGTCGAGCGGCGCCCGGCGCTGATTTCGAATCTGCTCGGCGCGCAGCTGTGTATCGCCGTCGTCGCGGTGCTCGTGCTCCTCGGATACTTATTGATTACCCAGCCGAGGCCGACGACGCTGACCATCATCGTCTCGATGAGCGTTTATCAGCTGGGCGCGGCGTTCTCGGCGACCCTGTTCGTTCCGGCGATGGCCGAACAACACATGCTGGCGCCGGCCATCATCAATCTGCTGGGCCGGGGTTCCGCGTTCGTCGTGACCGGGCTGCTGATCTGGGTGTTCGGCTGGTCGTTGCACGCGGCTTCGATCGCGTTCGCATGCGGCGGCTTGTTGATGCTGATCCTGGCGTTGCGCTCGGCCGCGTCGTTCAAGGCGCGTCTGCTGCCCAACCTCAGCGGCCGAAACGTGCTCGAAGGCACGCGGATGCTGTGGTCGTTCGCGGCGGTGAGCTTGCTCGGGCAGTTGTTGAATCGTATCGGAGTGATTGCGCTGTCCCTGCAGATAGGGGAAGCCGCCGCCGGCATCTATACGACTGGACTGAAGCTGGTCGAGGTGGCCTGCCTGCCGCTGTTCTTCATCGGGGTGGCCATCTATCCGCGCCTGTGTCACGCCTTCGCGGATGCAATGGCATTTCAAAGACTGGCACGGCACGGGCTCATCGTCGGCATCGCGCTCGCGGCCATTCTCGCTTTGGCGATGTATCTGCTGGTGCCGCCGCTGCTGGTGCCGGTGCTGGGCGAGCGCTTCGCCGGTTCCGAAACAATCATCGCCGCCATGGCGGCCATCGTGTTCGTGCAGGGCATGGAGATCGTGCTGGGCCGGCTGATGCTGGCGGCCAACTTGAACGTGGCGCGGGCGGTGCGCATCACCGTGGGCACCCTTGTCTGCGTGCTACTGACGGTGGGCTTTACACCTTTGTTTGGCATCGGCGCGACGATCGCGGCGCTGGTGGTTTCTTATCTGCTGGTCGATTTACTCTATTTCGGCAATTTGTTCGGCGCGCTGCGCCGACGCAGCTACGCCCCGGCCTGATATGAAACAGTTGACCAAGGCCCTGTTGAAAAGACTCAGTCGCGCCGCGCGGCCCTACCTGCAATCGTCAGGGCTTCTGCAAGTCTCGGGCGTCTACAATCATTCGGCCATGGTATGGCAGCCCGGCGCGGAAAAGATATTGGTCCTCGCGCCCCACATGGACGATGAAACGATTGGCTGCGGTGGGACGTTAGCCTTGCATGCACAGCGCGGAGCGCAGATCGCAGTGGTGTTTCTCACGGATGGGCGCAATGGAAGCAGTGAGGTAAACACCTTGTACGGCGAAGAACGAGAGCGAAAACAGCGGGAGCTCATCGAATTGCGCACCACCGAAGCCCGGGCGGCGCTACAGCGGCTCGGCGTGAACCGGATGATTTGCCTGGATGCCGAGGACGGCGCGCTCGACCGATGCGACTGGGCGGCCGGGCAACTGCGCGACGTCTTGTTGAAGCATCGGCCGGACATCGTGTACCTGCCGTTCTATCTGGAAGAACATCCGGATCATCGTGCCGCCAGCCGTGTATTGCTCGATGCGGCGGAGGGCACGTCGCTGCAGTTTCATTGCATGGGCTACGAGGTCTGGACGCCGCTGTTCCCGAATTGCCTGGTGCGCATCGACAGCACCGTCGAGACCAAGAAACAGGCGCTGCAGGAGTACCGCAGTCAACTCAAACAATGCGATTACCTGCATGCCAGCATCGGCTTGAATGCCCATCGCTCGGCGGGGCTGCTCAATCCCCCGGGATTCCAGGGCGGCTACGCCGAAGCGTTCTATGCGACGCCTTTGTCACAGTATCGCGAACAGTTCACGGCCTACCGTAACCATCGATGAGCGGCGATGAGTTGATGTCATGCGCTTAGGAATCATGTTGCGTCATTTCGATCAGCATGAAGGCGGGGTGAAGGTCTACACCCGCGAAATCGTGCGCTCGCTGATCGAGCAGAATCGCCAGCACGAGATCGTGCTGTTGTTCCGCAACCGGCAGCGTCTCGGCACTTATCGAGGCGTCGACGGCGTGCAGGAGGTGCTGCTGGAAGGCGGCCCGATCCTGTTGTGGGATCAGATCAAGGTGCCGCGCGCAGTGGACAAACTGGGCATCGATGTGCTGTTCAATCCGAAGTACTCCATTCCATTGCGAGCAAAGTGCAAGACCTCGTGGGTGTGTCATGGCCTGGATTGGTACGCCATGCCGCAGGCCTCGCCGCTGCTCGATCGGATGAGCCATAAATATCTGGTGCCGCGCTATGTCACCAAGGCCGATGCGCTGATTTCGGTGTCCGCCGTCACGACCGACCACCTGCAGAAATATCTGAGCGTGCCGCGCGAGCGGATTCACACCATTTATTCCGGGCTGAGCGATGGCTTCCGCACGCGGTTGTCGCCCGAGCAGCTCGAACAGGTTCGGCAGCGATTCTCATTGCCGCCGCGCTTTCTGCTGTACTGTGGCGCGATCTATCCACCAAAAAATTTCACGCGCTTGATCCAGGCGTACGCCAAAGTCGGTCCGGCTCAGGGGATGCCGCTGGTGATCGCGGGCGGGGGCAATCGCTATCTTTCCGCGCACGAGCTGGACGAGCCCAAGCGGCAGAACATCGCCGAGTGGGTGAAGTGGCCCGGCTGGATCGAGAACAAGGACCTGCCCGCGTTCTACCAGCTGGCCGACGGGCTGCTGTTGCCCTCATTATATGAGTCGGTCGGCATGCCCATCATGGAAGCCATGTCGTGCGGCTGCCCCGTGCTCACTTCCGATCGATTCGGAACCAAGGAGATCGCGGGCGATGCGGCATTGCTGGTCGATCCGGAGTCGGTGGACGCGATTGCCGCCGGCATCGATCAGTTGCTCAACGACCAGGAGCTGCGTACTGCCAAGATCGCGGCGGGCGAGGCTCGTGCCCGGCAATTCACCTGGACCCATACCGCCAGTGAATTGCTGCGCGTTCTGGAAAGCCTGTAGCATGATCCCCACTGCAGTTGAAGTAACTGCGCACTACCACGCGGGGATGCCATGCGCGTTCTGGAAACCGAGAGGCTGGTGCTGCGGCGGCTGACGCTCGACGACGCTGAGTTCATTTTCAGACTGGTCAACGAGCCGGCATGGCTGCGCTACATCGGCGACAAACACGTGCGCAATCTGGACGA
Source organism: Steroidobacter agaridevorans (assembly GCF_009932555.1). Classification (GTDB taxonomy): domain Bacteria; phylum Pseudomonadota; class Gammaproteobacteria; order Steroidobacterales; family Steroidobacteraceae; genus Steroidobacter; species Steroidobacter agaridevorans. The sequence goes on along the minus strand of NZ_BLJO01000001.1, from coordinate 1,439,697 downwards.
TGCGCGCAACTATCTGCGAACCGGGCCGTTGGACATGTACGACCGCTTCGGCTTCGGCATGTTTCTGTGCGAACTGAAGAGCACCGGCGAAGCGGTCGGCTCGTGCGGCCTGCTCAAGCGCGACACTTTGCCCGATCCCGACATCGGCTACGCTTTCCTGCCGGAGCACTGGGGCAAGGGCTACGCGCTGGAAGCCGCCTCTGCCGTGCTCAAGTACGGCCATCGCGAGCATCGCCTGCCGCGCATTCTCGCCATCACGTCGCCGGACAACGAGCGCTCGATCCAGGTGTTACAGAAGTGCGGCATGCACTTCCAGCGCTTCATCGAGATGGCGGAAAAGGACCAGGTGAAGCTGTTCGCGCTGGAGTTCGTCGGCTGAAGATTCAACGTCGCCGGCCGAGCACGGCGGCGAGGCTTTGTTGGGTGAAGGGCTTGCGGATGCGCGGGACGTGCGCGAGCTCGTCGGGGAAAGCTTCGTTTTCTCCGTAACCGGTCATGAACGCGAACGGCACGCCGAGCGCGAGCAGCCGGTTTGCGACCTCGAAACTGTTCTCGATCCCCAAGTTCACATCCAGTACTGCGAACTCCGGCTGGCGTTCTTCGATCATGCCCAGTGCGGCACTGACATTGCTCGCCGGCCGCACATCGCGAGCGCCTGCCTTGCGTAGCGCATCTACTGCGTCCAGAGCGATGATGAGATTGTCCTCGACCAGCAAGACATCCTGAGGTATCGGCAACTCGTCGGGCGCGATCGTTGCCGCCGCGGTCGGCTGTGCCGCGGCTTTGTCCATGCATTGCACGTAGGCTGACGGAATCAGGAAACGTGCGTGCACTCCGAGCGGCTCGAAGTCGATCTGCGCCTCGCCCTTGATATCGTATGGAATCGTTCGCTCGATCACGGCGCTGCCGAAGCCGCGACGCTTGGGTGTTTGCACCGGCGGACCGTCCCGCTCGCGCCAGTCGATGATGAGATTTGCCGATTCGTCGAGTTGCGTTGCGACGGTCACTGTGCCGCGCCGGTCGGAGAGCGCACCGTATTTGGCGGAGTTGGTGATGAGCTCGTGAATCACGAGCGCCAGCACATTGAATGCCTGAGGTTGCAGACGCGCGTCGGGGCCGGCGCGCTGGATGCGCATGGCGTCGCCGGATAGATAAGCGCCAGCCTCGGAGTCGATCAACGCGCTGAACAGCGACGGCCCCCAATGATCGGCTGTGATCAAGTCGTGCGCCCGAGCCAGCGCCTGCAGGCGAGAGCCGACCACGTCCATGAACTGCACCGAGGACAGATTCGGGTCGTGACTTTGATTGATCAGCCCGCGGATCAGGCTGAGGATGTTCCGGACGCGATGGTTGAGCTCGGCGATCAACAGGTCCTGTCTTTGCATCGCGCGACGCCGTGCTTCTTCGGATTGATCGGATTGGCGCAAGATCGCTTCGAGCAGGCTCATGCGCAAAGCGTTGGCGATGCGAAGGTCTGCCGCCGACCACGGCACCGCTTGTCCGGAGACCGTCTCACGCCACGACTCGAAGCTTTTGCGCGGCGTCAGCCGATCGCCGAGCGGGCCCGCCACGACCGGTTTGTTGGGATCGCCGGCCCAGGTGACCGTATGCGCCACTTCACGCCGAAAGAAGACCAGATAATCGCGCGGCAGCCTGGAGAGCGGCATCACCAGCATGCCGGCGGCGCGGCCCTGAAATTCCGAGGCTTGCGGGTAGTCGGCACGAATCGCGTTGATCGCATGGTTGCCCGATGTGGTCGTCGACGCGCGGATGTGCTCGATCAAGTCCACGAATTGCCGGGGTTCCGGCGTCATGCCATTCAGTGTGACTTTGCCGTCGATCGACAGGCCGATGCCGTCGCAGTTCAATTGGGTGGCGATGTCGCCCAGGCGCCGGGCGATGCCTTGGGCGCGGTTGTCCTCGCCGGTCAGCGCCTGCACCAGACGGTCGTTCAGCTCGCGGGCGCGATTTTCGTAACCGCTTTCGGTCTCGCGCTCACGATTTTCCATGAGCAGCGAGAACATCTGCCCGAACAGTTCCGCGGCCGTGCGCCGCTCGAAGCTGACGTGCAGAGGGGAGTAGTGATGACAGGCGAACAAACCCCACAAGCGTCCTTCCCTGAGGATCGACACTGACATCGAGGCGCGCACGCCCATGTTTCTCAGGTATTCGATATGAATGGGCGAGACGCTGCGCAATACGCTGTGCGAAAGGTCCAGCGGTTTGCCGGCCGAGTCGAGCGTCGGTCCAATGGGCGAAGGCACGGCCTCGATGTCGGGGATGATCCGCAGCCAATTCCGCTCATACAACAGGCGCGCCTGCCGGGGAATGTCGCTGGCCGGATAGTGCAGGCCCAGGAAAGATTCGATGCCGGCGTCGGTCGACTCGGCGATGACTTCGCCGGACTCATCCGGCGCGAAGCGATAGACCATGACCCGATCGAAGCCCGTCAGCGCGCGCAGTTCCCGGGCAGCGTTGCAACTCAGCGTGGATGGATCGCGCATGCCCTGCACCCGATTCATCATGCCTCGGACCAGCGCGCTCGCGTTCACCGAGCTGTCGGCGGCAGAGAGCTCGCACTCGATGACGACTTGCCCAGGCTGCGTATGCACGGCCATGTCGAAGCGGCGTGGCGAGTCGTCGATACGAATGCCGAACAGGCGGGCGGCAGTGCCCGTCACGTTCACGATTTGCAGTTGATTGCGCAGCGTGTGGATGGCGTCGACATGGATGAAGTCGAGCAGCCCACGGCCGAGCATGTCGGCCGGTGCGACTTTGAGCCAGTCGCCGACATTCGCCGACACGCGTTGTACCAGCCAATCCGGCGTCGATACTGCGATCAGAAATCCAAACGGCTGGATCGCGCCCAGCAGATGAATGGGCTCGCGATCGCAACTACTCGGATCGACGGACGCGTTGGCGGCAGTCATCGCTGGATTCTATGAGCGTCGAAGAACCGGGACCAAGCTTGTCCGTGCTGCCACTACAGTGGATTTCGCAACATTCGCCGTTAGGCAGAAGCCCTAAACGTCGCGTCCACAACGTAAAAAAATCCGGCGCTGACTCTGGTATGGCTCCAGGGAGCTACGCCCAAAGGCTAGATTTTTGAGATGCGTTGCGCAAGGGCGCGAGCAACTCATGCCAGAATAGCGGCAGCCCTCCGCCATTAGAGTTGCATGACAAGCGACCCCATTTTTCCCAAGCTACGTATCGGATCGCGCCTGGGGCCTTATCGCCTCATCGAGCTGATCGGCCGTGGCGGCATGGGAGAGGTGTATCAGGCCGAGCGTGCCGACGATCATTATCATTCGCGCGTTGCCATCAAGCTGGTGCGCGTCGATCACGATGCCTCCCGGGTCGCCTGGCGGTTCCGTTCCGAGCGGCAGATCCTGGCCCAGCTGGAACATCCCAATATCGGGCGTTTGATCGATGGCGGCGCGACCGAAGAGGGCGTGCCGTATCTGGTCATGGAGCTGATCGCCGGCCAGCCCATCGATGTCTATTGCGAAGAGCGCCATCTCACGATCTCGCAGCGGGTGCGCCTGTTTTTGCAGGTCTGCGCAGCGGTCAGCTTCGCCCATCAGCGCCTGGTCGTGCACCGGGATCTGAAGCCCGGCAACATCCTGGTCACCGCCGAAGGCACAGTGAAGCTGCTCGACTTCGGTATCGCCAAGCTGCTCGAGACCGAGCAGCCCACCACGCCTTCGGATATGACGGCGACTCACGTGCGCGTGATGACGCTGGAATATGCGAGTCCGGAACAGGTGCGGGGCGATCCCATCACTACAGCCAGCGATGTGTATTCACTGGGCGTCGTGCTCTATCGGCTGTTGACTGGCCGCAGTCCCTATCGTGAGGACAATGCCGCCGAGCGCGCGGTCGAGATCCTCAGCGATTCGCCGCTGAGCAAGCCGAGCACGGCCGTCAATGAAACGCGTGTCCGCACGCCCACTGGCGAGCTGACACCGCAAATGCAATTCGCCCGCAAGCGAGCCCGACGCGCGCTGCAGGGCGACCTCGACAACGTGCTGCTCATGGCTCTTCGCAAGGAGCCAGAGCGGCGCTACGCAAGCGTCGATCAGTTTGCCGAAGACCTGCGCAACTATCTCGACGGCATGCCGGTGCGCGCGCGAGGCGACTCGCTGCGCTATCGCGCCACCAAGTTCATGAGCCGTCACAAATACGCGGTGACGGCCGCGTCGCTGGGCGCGCTCGCGTTGGTTGCGGGCATCGTGACCACGACCTGGCAAGCACACATTGCGGCCGAGCAGACACTCATCGCTCAAGAGGAAGTGAGAAAAACGCGCGCGGTGCAGTCGTTCATGACCGCATTGTTCGAAAAGAACACCCGCCTGCAGCCCGATGCGCTCAAGGCACGCAACATGCCCGTGCACGAGTTGTTGGTGTCGGCGAGTGACAAAGTTCTCCATGACCTCACGGACACGCCGGCGGTTCGCATGGAAGTGATGAACACCGTCGCGCGGCTGCTGATCGATATCAACGAATTCGATCGCGCCGGCACTCTGTATCGGGAGTCGGTGAAGATCGCCCGCGAGATGCATCTCACGAACGGCGACGCTTACGTCGAAGGCTTGATCGGCGTCGCCTTCGCGGGCCGCTTGCTCGGCCGGGGCGAGGAGGCGGCTCAGGCTCGCGACGAGGCGCTGCGTGTGCTCGACCGACGGAACGATCGCACATCGCTGCTGCGAGCTCGCGCGATGGGCACGACGATCGCGCAGTTCTCTCCCGATCCCATGCACGAAATCGAGCTGATGACTGCGGCGGTGGAGCTGTTCAAGACGCGTTATCCGAACGATCCGGGACACTTCAACTCGGTGTACGCGCTCGGCCAGCTGTATCGAACCCAAGGCGACATGCATGCCGCCATCAAATATTTCCAGGCCGCCAACCAGGTATTCCAGCAATCGGGGCTGCAGGCTTACAGCGATCTGGGCGCGAGCTATGCGTGGGCGGCGTTTTGCGAGATGCAGCTGGGCTGGGTCGACGATGCCTTGCGCGATTACGAGAAGGGCATCGAGCTGTTGCGCAAGCATGCCGGCGATGTTTCGGTCTACACGCGCATTCATCTGGGCCTGTACGGCCAGGCGCTGCATCAGGCGGGCCAGCTCAAACAGGCGCACCGGTATTTCGACCTGGTGCTGACGCCGGAGCACGTTGCGAACCCAACCGCGGTCGAGTTCGATACTGCCGTGTACAAGGCGCTCGGGCTGCTGCAAGAAGGGCGGCCGCAACTGGCGCTCGCGGTGCTCGAGCCGTATGGTAAGCGTGCGATCGACTTCGGAACGCGCTTCGTTCCCAATGGCGTTCAGTACTTCGCCGTACGGGCGCGCGCCCTGGCCTCGCAGGGCAAGATCGCGGCCGCGAAGGCGGAACTGACGCACGTGGCTGAATTGCCGCAGTTCTACGGTGTGCCGGCGCAGAAGTCGGATTGTTATCTCGCCGCCGTCATCGATGTCGCGCTCGCCGACAACGATTTACCCACAGGGCGTGCGGCCTTGGCGCAGCGTGGACCGCTGGACGCTCCCAGGGAGTTCGACCTGGATTATCTGCAGCTAGCGACGGATAGCGCGCGTTTGAAGCAGCGCATGGGCGATCTGCAGGGGGCCGCCGAGTTGACGAACGCGGCGCTGGCGCATTTGCAGGAGCATGCCGGCACGTCGAACTTTGCATTCATGCGGCAGGAGCTGCAGCGGGTGCACGATGCAGCCCGGCGCAGCGGCGAATAGGTAACGTCCAGGATGGCGTCGGCGTCGCGTTGAGATTGTGCTGCCGGTTCTACGTGAAAGAACCGTGCGAGGCGATGAACACTGCTCCCGTGCTCGACCGCAAGCAGCTGCTCGAGATAACCGATGGCGATGCGGAGTTCGAGCAGGAACTGCTCGGCACCTACCGCGCCAGTGCGACGGGCACGCTTGGCCGGCTCAGAACGGCGTTAGCAGCGGGTGAATCAACTCAGGTTATCCGCGAGGCGCATGCTTTGAAGGGCGCCAGCCTCAACGTCGGCGCCTCCGCACTGGGCGAATGCGCCGCCGCCATCGAGAGGGCTGCGCGTGCCGGCAATCTGACGCTGGCCCGTCACGAGGCCCGCGAGCTAGGTGCCCATGAGGCGGCGCTGTGGGCGGAGCTCGATCGCTCCCGAGCGCCAGAACGTTAACCGGTTCGCAAAAGCGCACTCTCGCCCCGCCGGGAGCCGCCTCGGCTGCCGGCCGGTGGCACGCATCCTGCTCCTCTCCTGTCGTGACCTTCGGTTTGCGCCAAAGGTTTGACGTCATCTGACGGGAGTCGCGATGTTTGAAATCCTGCCCAATCCCTCGCTCGAGACGGTGCTGATCGCCGGCCGTGCCGTGTTGCTGATCGGCGCGTTCTGGGTGTTTGCGTTGGCGTTCACGCGCTGGCGTCGTGCCGACGAGCGGGATTCACAGGCGCTGCGGGATCAGCTCGAGCGTGCCTTCACCGAAATGCGCAGCCTGCACGAGACCGTGACGGTCATGAGCGCGCGCATCGAGGCGATGAGCGAGCGCGCCGAAACCGATTCGCGTCGTCCCCAGATGCCGGCAGTGGTGGCCACCGCGCAAGCGCGGGGTTATGACCTGGCGTTGCGTATGGCGAAGAACGGCTCGGCTGTCGAAGATCTCGTTGCGAACTGCGGCATCACCCGTCATGAAGCCGAGTTGTTGACTCGTCTGCATGCCGCGAAGTCTCAGCCCGAAGTCGCTGCCTGGCAGGCTCGCCAGCAGGTGGCTCAGCAACAGCAGGTTGCGCAGGCTCCGCAACAGCAGCAGCCGCAGTCGACGGGCCGTAAGCGTGGCTCGCTGCTGAGCGTCGTCAGCTAAAAGCTATAGACAGTGGGTGGCCGCAGGGATCGCGGCCTTTCTTTTCTCGTCACCATTTCGACGACGAGTAACCCAGCGCCGGGAGGCGCGCGGTTTGTTCTTCCGGTCTCGGCGAGCTCGCCGGCGGGCTCTTGCCCGCAACCGACCAGGCAAACGCAAGTACGTGCGCAACCGCGACGTACAATTCTTTCGGAATCTCCCGTCCGATATCCAATTTCGACAGCGCACCCGCCAGCGCTGCATCTTCCTGCAGCGGCACGTTGTGCTCGCGAGCGGTCTCGACGATTTTTTCGGCGATCTGACCGCCGCCTTTGGCGACGACCCGAGGCGCACCGCCACCGTTGACGTTGTAGTGGAGCGCGACGGCGATCGGCGGCTTGGGACGTTCGTTCATGCTCGTACGTCCAACAAGCGCGCGGGACGGGCGCCGGCGTCACCGACGGGCATGCCATGCAAACAAACGATTCGATCGATCTCGAGCCCGGCCTCGCGCAGGATCGATTCGAGCTCTCCGGCACGGGCGGACAGTGCATTGACGATGGCGGGCGACTCGGCCCGCAACTGCACGCCGATCCGATGACCGGTCAAAGTCACTTTCGCATGCAGTGCGCCGACCTGGCCGAGATCCATGGCCGCCTCGACACTCCACGAATCTCCGCCGCCCTGACGTTTGCGGGACTCGTCGTGCTCGACCCGCAGCCGAACCATGGAGGCCCGGTCTTCGTGGCGCACCGGCAGTTCGATCAGCATCGATTGCACGGCCGGGTCCGGCGCGGTGTTGGTGATCTGTGTCGTCGTCAGGCGCGCGATTGCCCCGTCGGTTTGACGTGACAACTCATTCATCTGCTGCTCGATCCCATCGATCATGGAGAACGTGGCCGGCGCTGCATTCAGTGCGGTCAGCGGCCCGCGAGCCGTGGGAGGAGCTGCATTCATTGCGATATCCGAATGCGCCGCGTTCGGGCGTGCGCCGTGATCTCGCAGCGTGCGGCTCAACGAGAGCATCAGCGACTTCAAATCGTTGACGAGCACTTTGGGGTCGGTCGCGCCCCGCGATGCGTCGGCGAGATTCGCTTCGAGAAAAGTGCCGGAGCGCTGGAGCGCATTCGCCAGCGTTTTAGGATCGCCGAGAGATTCCGCATCAGGCAAAGCCTGCCAGAGCTGCGCTGCGGCCTGCGTCACGGCCCTCGGCAACTCGTCCGCGCCATTCTTGCCTTGAGCAAGCCAGGAAAGATTGGCGAGCATGAGCGCCGGACTTTCCTGCCGAGGAACGAAACGACGCATGGCGTCGGCGACGACGGTCGCTTCGTTATCGGCGGTCACCGGGGTGGAAGAAGAGAGTGTCTCCAATGCCAGCACCGGGCTGTTACGCAGCACGCGGACATTCAACACCTCGCCATTGGCCGGGCCGGCGGTGTCGCCGGAGGCGAGGCGGGCGTTGTGCCGCTGGCCGCCGATATCGAGGAACAGCTGACCGCTGGCTGCGTCGCGCACGGCAATAGCCTGCAGGAGCGCGCCTACGCGCCACTCCGACAGCAGGCTCGGGCTAGTGCTCCCGGCCGGGCTGGTACTGCGAAAGTCCACCAGGTCGATACGCATGAATGGGTCACTCGTGCGAGTTCAGTTCCAACGTGAACTGCTTCACCAATTTAACGGCAGGGAATCCCCGAGCTTTAGCCGGCCACGGTTAAGTAGTGCGACGTGGCTCACCTAAAGCTGACCTCCCATATGCCGATATGAAACCCGAATCTGTGAAATTCGTATCACGAGCCCCTTAAGCCGCGTCATGAAAACAAGTAAGCGTAAACGTTCCGCCAAAGCCCAGCCCGTCGTCGAGGCTGTGGGCGCGGACGTTGTTGCCGCTGAAACGCCGGTCGTTGCCGGCGAACAGATTGCGGAAGAGGTTGCCGGGTCGGTAGTCGATGCGTCGGTCGAGCAGGTCGCCGAAGTGATCTTCCAGCAGGCCGCCGATGTTTCTATCGAGCCGGCTGCGGAGGTCGTCGCCGAGCCGGTCGCCGAAGTCGCCGCCGAGCCAGTGGTCGAGTCCCTCGAAACCGTCGTCGCTGAAGCCGCCGCCGAACCGGCCGCCGAAGCCGTTGTTGCCGAATCTGCCGAGGCCGTCGTCGTGGGCGATCCGATCGTGGTGCTGGCTTCCAACTGCAGCGTGAAAGATGCCGCTGCGCTCAAGTCTTCCTTATGCGCTTTCTCGAATCACGGCGACGCCGTGACTCTCGATGTGAGCGCCGTCGAACGTGTCGATACCGCGACCATGCAGCTGCTGTGCGCTTTCGTGCGCGATCGCAGCGGTCGCAACCAAAGCGTCGCCTGGCGCGGTGAGTCGGCGGCTCTGCAGGATGCCGTGCGCCTGCTCGGCGTCGGGGCGCTGCTCGGTCTCGAGACAAAAGGAGTTGCCGCATGACGCGGATACTGGCCGTCGACGATTCTCCTTCGATGCGCGACATGGTGCGCATCGCGCTTACCAGCGCCGGCTTCGATGTGACTTCCGCCAGCGATGGCCAGGAAGCGCTCGACCTGGCGCGTCAATCGGGCTTCGACCTGGTGCTCTCGGACGTCAACATGCCGGTGATGGATGGCATCCAGCTGATCCGCGCGCTGCGCGCCGAATCCGCCTACCGCCACACACCCATTCTGATGCTGACCACCGAAGCGGGCCCGGACCGTAAAAAAGAAGGCAAGGACGCCGGCGCCACCGGCTGGATCGTCAAACCGTTCGATCCGGCGCAACTGGTGGCGACTATGCATCGCGTGCTGAGGTAAACAAGAGTGGCCATCGATCTCGCCCAATTTCACGATGCCTTTTTCGAAGAGAGCTTCGAAGCGCTCGACTCGATGGAGGCGGCCCTGCTGCAGCTCAACCCGGGTGCTCCGGAGCCCGAGCTGATCGGCACGATCTTCCGCGTTGCTCACTCGATCAAGGGCGGCAGCGCGACCTTCGGTTTCTCCGAAGTGGCCTCGTTCACGCACACTTGCGAAACCTTGCTCGACGAGCTGCGTGCCAATCGCATGCAGGTGACTCGTCACGTCACCGATCTGCTGCTGAAGTCAGTGGACGTGATGCGCGACATGCTCCGCGCACAACAGCGTAAGGAAGCGATCGACGCGCAGAAGGTCGCCGATCTGCAGTTCGATCTCGAGCTGGCCATCGCGCAGAAGAATCAGCCCGCGGCTGCCGCGCCTGCGCCCGCTCCAGTGGTCGAAGCCGCTCCGGCTCCCGTTGAAGCGGCCAAGCCGGCGGTTGCGCATCGCTGGCGCATCAGCTTCCGTCCGTATCCGCAGTTGTTCGTGCACGGTAACGATCCGTTGCGCATGATCCGTGAGTTGAGCGAGATCGGCGAGCTCACCGTGAAGCTCGATGGCAATGCGTTGCCGTCGCTCGAACAGCTCGATCCGGAAAGCTGCTATCTCGCCTGGGATCTGACGCTCGACACCGACGCCGCGCGCGAAGTCGTCAATGGCGTGTTCGATTGGGCCGAAGGCGATTGCGATCTCAAGATCGAAGAAGAAGCAGTGCCCGTTGCCGCGCAACCCGCGGTGGCTGTCGCTGCGCCGGCGCCGGAGGCGAAGCCTTCCAACGTCGTGAACATTGCGGACGCGAAGCCTGCTGCTGCCGAGCCTCCGCATCAGCCGGCCGCGGCTGCTGCTGTTGAAGTGGCGCCGAAGGCCGGCGCAACCGACGGCGGTTCGATCCGCGTCAGCACCGAAAAAATCGACGAGTTGATGAACACCGTCGGCGAGCTGGTGATCACGCAGTCCATGCTGACCCAGCTGGGCTCGAAGTTCACCGGCCATGTCGCCGAGCAGTTGCGCTCGGGTCTGGCCACGCTGGAAAGAAACGTTCGCGAGCTGCAGGAGAGCGTCATGCGCGTGCGCATGTTGCCGATCAGCTTCGTGTTCAGCCGCTTCCCGCGCATGGTGCGCGATCTGAGCGGCCGCCTCGGCAAGCACGTGGAATTGAAGATGACCGGCGACCAGACCGAGCTCGACAAGACGGTCATGGAAAAGATCGGCGATCCGCTGGTGCACCTGGTGCGTAACAGCGTCGACCACGGCATCGAAATGCCCGACGTGCGCGCCGCCGCTGGCAAGCCGCAGACGGGCACCGTGTTCCTCAACGCGTATCACAAGGGCGGCAGCATCACCGTCGAAGTGGGCGACGACGGCGGCGGCTTGAACAAGGACCGCATCCTGAAGAAGGCGCGCGAGCGCAATCTGATCGGCGCCAACGAGACGCTGACCGACGACCAGATTTACGAGCTGATTTTCATGGCGGGCTTCTCGACCGCCGAGCAGACCACCGACATTTCCGGCCGCGGCGTCGGCATGGACGTGGTGCGCAGGAACATCAAGGAGCTGGGCGGCACGATCGAGGTGAAGTCGACGCTGGGCAAGGGCTCGCGCTTCATCATCACGCTGCCGCTGACGCTGGCCATCGTCGACGGCCAGTCGGTCGCGGTCGGCACCGAAACCTACATCGTGCCGCTGATCACCATCATCGAGTCGCTGCAGTTGAAGCAGGGCATGGTGAACCGCGTCGCCGGCCAGGGCGAAGTGTTCTGGTTCCGCGATGGCTACGTGCCGGTGGTGCGCTTGCATGAAGTGTTCGGCCTCGAGCCGCGCACCACCCAGCTGCACGAAGGCTTGATCATGGTCGTGGAAGGCGAGGGCCGCAAAGTCGGCTTGTTCGTCGACGACCTGCTCGGCCAGCAGCAAGTGGTCATCAAATCTCTGGAAACGAATTTCCGTCGAGTCGACGGTGTGTCCGGCGCGACCATCCTGGGCGATGGCGCGGTGGCGCTGATTCTCGACGTGCCGGGCCTGATCCGGGTCGCGACGCAGAGACTCGCTGCTTAAAGAAAGCAGCGAGCGCTCGCATAGCCGCCCGGCCAGGCGGCCCGCGACTTCGATCGACTCTGCATGGGTGCGCCCTTCCAGCACGAAGGGCGTCCGCGCCTGAACGGATTGCACGGGCGCGCGCATTGGATTGTTTTGGGGTTCACAAAAGCAAGTTGGGGCTCAAAAAGCGAGCTAAGGAATCGATGTTATGAACACGTGGAATATTTCCGTTAAGGCCAAGCTGTTCGCGACCCTGGCGATGACCGGCATCGTGATGATCCTGGTCGGCGCCATCGGCCTCGGCGGCACCAAATCTTCCAATACCGATCTGGATGGGATCTTCTCCAACCGGTTCATGCCCACGGGCTGGGTCGGCACCATCGAAACGCACGAGCGCGCGGTGCTCGAAAAGGCCGAAGAAGTGGTCATCCGCCAGGATGCCGCTGCGGTCAAAGCGGCGCTCGATCTGCTCCAGGAACGCCAGGGCGAAGTGAAGGAGCTGCTCGCGAAGCTCGATGCCACCGACCTTACTGCCAAGGAGCGCGAGATCGTCGAGCAGTTCCGCGGCTTCGGCGCCGACGTGCTCGGCCTGGTGCAGGAAGCGATGCTGGCCGCGCAGTCTGGCAATTTCAGCGCCGCTGAAAGCACGCTGATCGAGAAGGCCCGCCCCGCCTACGAGAAGCTCAACAACGCCGGCGACACTCTGCTCCGCACGCAGATCGAAGTGGCGCAGCAGATGCGCACCGAAGCGGATGCGTCGTTCAAGAAGAACAGCACGTTCATCATCGCCGCCATCGTGGTCGGCATCGGTCTGTCGGGTCTGCTCGGCTGGCTGATCATCCGTTCCATCGTCAGCACGTTGAACACGGCGGTGAGCATCGCCGACCGCATCGCCAGCGGCGAGCTGGGCAACGACGTGCGCGTCGACAGCAACGACGAGCTGGGTCGTTTGCTCGAAGCGTTGAAGCGCATGGATGGCAAGTTGGTTGAAATCGTCGGTGGCGTGCGCGGCAGCGCGGACGCGGTCGGCGCGGCGGCTCGTCAGTTGTCACATGGCAATGACGATCTGTCGCAGCGTACGCAGGAACAGGCAGCCGCTCTGGAAGAAACCGCTTCCAGCATGGAACAGATGACTGCGACGGTGAAACAGAACGCGGACAACGCGCGCCAGGCGAATCAGCTGGCCGTCGGTGCTCGCGAGCAGGCCGAAAAGGGCGGCGCAGTCGTGCAGCGCGCGATCGCAGCGGTGGGCGAGATCAACAACTCCAGCCGCAAGATCGCCGACATCATCGGCGTGATCGACGAAATCGCCTTCCAGACCAACCTGCTGGCGTTGAACGCCGCCGTGGAAGCGGCGCGTGCCGGCGAACAGGGCCGCGGCTTCGCGGTGGTCGCGACCGAAGTGCGCAACCTCGCGCAGCGTAGCGCCAGCGCCGCGAAGGAAATCAAAGGTCTCATCAACGACTCCGTCGACAAGGTCAAGGTCGGCTCGGAGCTGGTCGACGAGTCGGGCAAGACGCTCTCGGAGATCATGGAAAGCGTCAAGAAGGTCACCGACATCGTCGCCGAGATCGCGGCCGCGTCCGAAGAACAGTCGGCCGGCATCGAGCAGGTCAACAACGCCGTCAGCCAGATGGACAACGTCACGCAGCAGAACGCCGCGCTGGTGGAAGAGGCGTCCGCGGCCAGCAAGTCCATGGAACAGCAGTCCGGCACGCTGGTCACGCAGATCGGTTACTTCCGTCGCTCCGATGGCACCGGCATCACGGGCTCGGGCTCGCATGCGCCGGCTGAAGTGGTGCGCGCTGCGGCTCCGGTCGCCCGTCAGCGTCCGGCGGCGGTCCGCAAGGCCGGCCTGGGCGCTGCCAGCAAGCCGAGGGCCGTGGCTTCATCGGGCTCGCCCGCGCCTCTGGCCCGCGCCAGCGGCGACGACAGCCAGTGGAGCGATTTCTAACGCATAGCGGCTCCGGGTTTCGCTAAACGAGCCCGGAGCCGGCGCACGACTGATGCAGCGAATGTCTTACTCATCCTGTGCAGACGAACGCCGATACATCTTTTGAGTGCTGTCACTGACACCGGCCGGTCGCCGGGTCGACCCGACAGACAGTAGGAGACTCGTTTCATGACCAATCAAGTTGCCGCGCAGATCGATGCCGCCGCTGCCGGTTCCAACCAGATGCTGACCTTCACTCTGGGCGACGAAACTTACGGCGTGGACATCCTGCGAGTGCAGGAAATCCGCGGCTGGCAACCGGTCACGCGCATTCCGCAGGCCCCGAGCCACGTGCTCGGCGTGCTGAACCTGCGCGGCTCGATCGTTCCGATCGTCGACCTGCGCATGCGCTTCAACCTGCAACACGCCGAATACACCCCGCTCACCGTCATCATCGTGCTGTCGGTGCAGTCGCCGATCGGCCGTCGCGATTTCGGCGTGGTGGTCGACGGCGTCTCCGACGTGATCGACGTGGCTGCGAACGACGTGAAGCCGGCGCCGGAGTTCGGCGCGCACGTCAGCACTGAATTCATCGAAGGTCTGGCTGCTGTGTCGGGACGCATGGTGATGCTGCTCGACATCGATCAACTGATCGGCGCAGACGTCACGGGAGTGGCGCTGAATCCCGCAGCTTAATCGATGAGATGTGAGTAACGGCTCGCGAGGGCCACCTTGCGAGCCGTTGATCACACACGCGAACCGTCCATATGCCGATTCAAGCCTCAGCTTCCGCTCCCGCCGACTCCGCGCACTATGGACCTCAGCTCGGCGACGCCGAGTTCGACTTCATCCGCCACGTGGTCGGCGAGAACGCCGGCATCGTGCTGGGCCCGAACAAGCGCCAGCTGGTGCAGGGCCGCCTGGCGCGTCGTCTGCGCGAGCTTGGGCTGCCGAGTTACGAGGCCTACTGCGAATATCTGCGCGACGCCGGGCCCGAAGAGCTGGTCGGTCTGATCAACGCGATCACCACCAACGTCACTTCGTTCTTCCGCGAAAATCATCACTTCGAGGCGCTGGCCTCGTACATGCTGCCCGAAGCGATGAAGCGCAACGCCGCTTCGCGCCGGATCCGCATCTGGTCCGCGGGCTGCTCGACCGGCGAAGAGCCGCACTGTATCGGCATGGTCGCCGGCGAAGTGCTGCCGTCCTCGCCACGCTACGATTTCAAGATTCTCGCGACCGACATCGACAGCGACGTGGTGGCCGCCGCAACGTCGGGCATCTACCCGGTGGACCGCATGTCGAGCGTGTCGCCGGAACGCCTGAAGCGCTTCTTCCAGAAGGGCAGCGGCGCGAACGAAGGCGCCGCCGTCGCCAAGCAAGAGCTCAAGTCGATGATCACGTTCCGCACGCTCAACCTGCTGCACACGTGGCCGATGAAGGGCCCGTTCGACGTGATCTTTTGTCGCAATGTGATGATTTATTTCGATCAACCGACGCGCGAAAAGCTGGTGAACCGCTTCAGCGAAATGCTTATCCCCGGCGGTTACCTGTGCATCGGTCATTCGGAATCCATTCATGCAGGCAGCGCGCCCTTCAAACTGGTCGGCAAAACCATCTACCGCCGCAACGGGGGCGCCAATGGCTGAGAAACCAGCATTGGCCAAGGTGCTGCCGGGCTTCGAGACCATCCGCCGTTACACCAATCCGCAGGGCCAGGTGATCGCCAAGCTGTTGCCGGGCGACTTCTACGTGACCACCAACGATGAAGTGCTCGACACGGTGCTCGGCTCGTGCGTGTCCGCCTGCATCCGCAATCCCAAGCTCGGCATCGGCGGCATGAATCATTTCATGTTGCCGCGTCCTAGCGGCAACGGCCACGACACGTGGGAAAACAAGGCTGGCGCGGCGACGCGCTACGGCAGCGCGTCGATGGAACAATTGATCAACCGCATCCTGAAGGCCGGCGGCACACGCGCCGACCTCGAAGTGAAGATCTTCGGCGGCGGCCGCGTGTTGAAGACGCTGACCGATGTCGGCGATCACAATGTGACTTTCGTGCGCGAGTTCCTCAAGCAGGAAGGCTTGCGCGTGACCTCCGAAGACGTGGGCGATACCTGCCCGCGCCACGTGCAGTATTTTCCGTTGACTGGCCGCGTACGCGTGCGCCATCTGACTTCGAGTCATAGCAGGGATGTGGCCTCGCAGGACGAACAATTCCTCAAGGGCCTGGAGAAGACGCCAGTGGCCGGCGAGATCGATCTGTTCTGACGGCGGAGCCGACTACCATGGCCATCAAGCTTCTGATCGTCGACGACTCCGCGCTGGTGCGCAAACTGTTGAGCGAAATGCTCAGCAAAGATCGCGAGATCGAGATCGTCGGCACCGCCACCGATCCGTACGCGGCGCGCGAGAAGATCAAACAGCTCAATCCGGACGTCATCACGCTCGACGTGGAAATGCCGAGGATGGACGGTGTCACGTTCCTCGAGAACCTGATGCGTCTGCGGCCGATGCCGGTCGTGATGGTGTCGTCGCTGACTGCCAAGGGCGCCGATGTCACTTTGCGCGCGCTGGAGCTGGGTGCGATCGATTTCGTCACCAAGCCGAAGGTCGACCTCGCCGGCAGCCTGGAGAAATACGCCGACGAGCTGATCGCGAAAGTGAAGGTTGCTTCCAAGGCACGCGTGAACGCGCGTGTGTCGTCGCCGAAGCCGACGGTGTCTGCGTCGTTGCACGCCGAACAGCGCCGCAGCGCCGACGCCGTGCTGCCTGCTGGCGGCGGCAAACGGTTCCTGCGTACCACCGATCGAATCATTGCCATCGGTGCGTCGACGGGCGGCACCGAGGCCATTCGCGAAGTGCTCGAATCGCTGCCGCCGGATGCGCCGGCCGTGGTGATCTCTCAACACATTCCCGCAGCTTTCAGCAAACCGTTCGCCGAGCGCATGAACCGATGCTCGCCGATGTCGGTGTGCGAGGCTGCCGACGGTCAATACATTCTTCCCGGCCACGTCTACATCGCGCCTGGCGATCAGCATCTGTTGATCGAGCGCGACGGTGCGCGCTATCGCTGCAAGCTGAGCAACGGCCCGCACGTGAATCGTCATCGGCCCAGCGTGGACGTGATGTTCCGCTCGGTCGCGCAGAACGTCGGCCCGAACGCCGTGGGCGTGATCCTCACCGGCATGGGCGACGACGGCGCCCGGGGCCTGAAGGAAATGCTCGAAGCCGGTGCGCCGACCATCGCGCAGGACGAAGCGACCAGCGTGGTCTGGGGCATGCCCGGCGCGGCCGTGAAACTGGGCAGCGCCCAGCACGTGTTGCCTTTACATCGGGTCGCCAGCGAGGTGCTGCACCTGACGGCGGATCAGCCGAACAGCAAGGCGGCGCACGGCTGATCGCGTGTTTCCCGACCCTTTTCGGGAAATGCCAACCGCGCCGCAGATCTTGAGATGCACGTCGCAGTAGAGTTCGCGACCATGAGCACTCCTCATAATGCCTATCAGGCCGCCCAACAAGCTCAGGCGACACCCGTCTCCGAGCACGCTGCTGCGTTTGCGTTCGTGGGCGAGCTGGCTCAGGAAGTCTCCACCGGCAAGGTGGAGCTGCCGTCGTTTCCGGACGTGGCCGTGCGGGTCCGCAAGGTGCTGGCCGACGAGGCCGTTTCCAACGATCAGATCGCACGCGTGGTCGGCTCCGAAGCAGGGCTCGCGGCGCGCGTTTTCACGCTGGCCAATTCGGCGGCTTTGAATCGCAGCGGTCGCGCGGTGTCCGATCTGAAGACCGCGGTGAATCGCATCGGTCACAACAACGTGCGCACCGCGGCGGTGTCGTTCGCGATTGCCCAGTTGCGTAAGGCCAGCGAACTGAAACATATCTCCAAGGAGCTGGAGTCGCTGTGGCAGGAAGCGACCACCGTGGCTG
Source organism: Steroidobacter agaridevorans (assembly GCF_009932555.1). GTDB lineage: Bacteria > Pseudomonadota > Gammaproteobacteria > Steroidobacterales > Steroidobacteraceae > Steroidobacter > Steroidobacter agaridevorans. Next base: position 1,422,129 of record NZ_BLJO01000001.1, on the reverse strand, counting down.
CGCTCGCTTATGCGGTCGCGTCGCGCACCAGCGTGAACGCCGACGAATCCATGCTTGCCGGGCTGCTGCACAACGTAGGCAAGATCTACATCCTCGCCCGCGCGTACAAGCATCCATTTTTCAAGGAAGAGGCGACGCTGCAGCAGTTGCTGCGCGACTGGCATGCGAACATCGGCAAGGCCATCGTCGAGAACTGGGGTTTCCCGGAGCACATCGCCGAAGCCATCGGCGAGCACGAGAACATCGAGCGAATCAACGACGAGCGCGACGTGACTGACGTGCTGACGGTGGCAGTGATGATGGCCGGCTTCTTCGGCCACGAGGCCGATCTCGAGCTCAACATGCAGGGCGTGAAATCGTTCTGGCGCCTGGGCCTGGACAATCAGAAGTGCGTGCACGTGATGCGCGATTGCGCCGACGAGATCAGTGCGCTGCGTACGGCGCTCGGCGACTGACACAAGCGGATTCTTCGATCTCGACGCCGGCCGATGTGCCGGCGTTTTCATTTGCGCGCCTGAATCGCCGGTAAGACCGACTCGCAGCACCTTGCTCGGTGCACCCTGATTCGTACATTCCGATATTCATTGGCGACCGCTTAGGGTCGATAGACCAATGACTAGTACTCATTGGTAGATCGGCATGAACTTCGGGTCCCTCAGTATTCGCGCGCGTATTATCGGCACACTGGTGGTGCTGGCTTTGTCGATGCTCATCGTCGGCTCGCTCGGCTTGTATGGCATGAATGGCATCGTCGACGACCTGGAGCAGATGTTCAGCCGGCGCGTCGTCGGCGCCGCGCAGCTCGGCGAGCTCAAAGCCAAGGAGCTGGACCGGCAGGCGATGATTTCGCTCGAGGTGCTGGCCGACGATCCGGCCACGGTCAGCAGGATTCAGGCCGAAGTCAGGGAGCTCGACGCGACCGCGAACCGTTTGCTCAAGGAGTTTGGCGACACGCAGATCACGCCCGAAGGCCAGGCGAAATTCGCCAAGGTGAAAGCGGCGCACGACGGCCTGGAGCGCTCCATCGAGCAGATCAATGCGGCCCTCACCACCAACGACGACGAACGCGCCGCGAAGTTGATCGTCGACCAGCTGGATCCGGCGTTCGGTGTGCTGAATGCCGCGCTGGATGACGCTTCCCAACATCAGTTCAAGCGCGCCGAAGATTCGTTGGCCGCGGCGCAGGGCGAGTTCCGCACCAGCCGCGCCATCGCGATCGGTTCGATGATCATTGCGCTGGCGCTGGCTATTGTGTTCGCGCTGTTCCTGATGCGCGCCATCATGTCCGGTCTGAGCACGGCGATGAATGTCGCCGAGCAGATCGCCGACGGTCACCTCGGCCATCGGATCGATACCACGCGTCGAGACGAATTCGGCGTCATGCTGAGCGCACTCAAGCGCATGGATGAAAAGCTGCACGAGATCGTGGGCAGCGTGCGCAGCGCGTCCGATGCAGTCGGCGGTGCGGCTTCACAGCTCTCGCGCGGCAACGACGACCTGTCGCAGCGTACGCAGGAACAAGCGTCGGCGCTGGAAGAGACCGCGTCGAGCATGGAAGAGATGACCGCGACGGTGAAACAGAACGCCGACAACGCGCGGCAGGCGAATCAGCTGGCCAGCGGCGCACGCGGTCAGGCCGAGCGCGGCGGCGAAGTGGTGTCGCGTGCGGTGAGCGCGATGGAGGAGATCAACAACTCCAGCCGCAAGATCGCCGACATCATCAGCGTGATCGACGAGATCGCGTTCCAGACCAACCTGCTGGCGCTGAACGCGGCTGTCGAAGCGGCGCGCGCCGGCGAGCAGGGCCGCGGCTTTGCCGTCGTGGCCTCCGAAGTTCGCAGCCTCGCTCAGCGCAGCGCCACCGCCGCCAAGGAGATCAAGGATCTCATCGGCGACTCGGTGGAGAAGGTCCGCAGCGGCAGCGCGCTGGTCGACGAGTCCGGCAAGGTGCTGGGCGAGATCATGGAGAGCGTCAACAAGGTCAGCGACATCGTCGCCGAGATCGCGGCCGCCAGCGAAGAGCAGGCGCAGGGCATCGATCAGGTCAACAATGCCGTCACACAGATGGACGACACCACTCAGCAGAACGCGGCGCTGGTGGAAGAGGCGGCTTCGGCGGCCAAGTCCATGGAGCAGCAGGCTCAGCAGCTGGTGGAAGAGATTTCATTCTTCCGCACGACGCACACCTCCGCGCCGGTTCAGTCGAGCACTGTCATAACGACAAAGCCGAGCGCCTCGGTACGCCCCATGGCGCGCCCCGTTGCAAAACGTTCAGCCGCGAAACCCGCCGCTCGCCCGGCCCCGGCGCCCATGGCCAAGGCCAGCGGCGACGACAGCGCCTGGCAGGAATTCTGACCCGAGGTAGAACGCTCTGGGACAGGCGGCGCGCAAAGTGAACAGGCTCACGTTCCGAAACCATTGAGGGATTGCCCTATCCTCGTAGAAGAGGTTTACATTAGGAACGCGGTTGTGCAGTGAAACGTACTGATTGCGTTCGTTGGCGAGGGACGCCAGCTTGTGGCGATTTTCATTTCAACGATGGCCGCACAAATGAAGGCCACGGGGATCGGGACGTGGCGAAGGGCGGAAAAATACTGGTCGCGGAAGACGATGCCGAGGCGCGCGAGCTGCTCATGTTGTCGCTGGCGGACGGCGACTATGACCTCTTGCAAGCGGCCGACGGCATCGAGGCGCTGCATTTATTGCGCACCGAGCATCCCGACCTGCTGATCACAGACATCGTCATGCCGCGCATGGACGGTTACGAGCTGGTGCGCAAGCTGCGCCAGGACGAAAGCATGTCCAGCACGCCGGTGATCTTCTGTTCGGCGTCCTATCACGAGCGCGAGGTGCGCGAGATGGCCCGGTCGCTGGGCGTCCGTAGCACTTTGTCCAAACCCTACGATCTGGAAATCGTGCGCGAGACCGTGAACGCGGCGTTGGCGACCAAGCCGCCTGCTGCCACGGGCGGTCCGCCAGCCCTGATCGAGGACGGCGGCGCGCAGGAACGATTGAGCGCGCTGGTGACATTCAGCCGCCGCGTGTTCGGTCAGACCGATCCGGCCGTGATTCTCGAATCGACGTGCGATGCCGCCCGCGACATTCTGCTCGCGCAGGTCGCGCAACTCGTGATCGTCAGCGACGATGGTTCTCGCCAGGTCACCACGTCCAGTGGCTTGTCCGGCGAGGAGATGGAACGACTGCTGTCCTCGCGCATGTATCGCGACATGGTGCAGTCCCTGGAGAGCGGCGGCTCGGCGCTCTATCCCATGTCCCCGGATGAATCGGTTGCCAACGACGGCGCACCCCAGCGCGGCGATTTTGTTTCCATGCTGGGCGTGCCGATCGCGTCGGTCACCAAGTCCTATGGCTATCTGTGCGTGCTGAATCGCATCGGTCTGCCGGGCTTCACCGAGGAAGATCTGGCGGTGGCGCGCGCCATCGCGGCTCAGGTCGCCGTCGCTTATGAGAATGCGCTCCAGCACCAGGCGCTGCAGGATGAGATCGACCGGCGCGCCGAAATGGAGAGCGAAATCCGGCGCCTGAACCAGGACCTGGAAAAGCGCGTGGCGGAGCGCACCGCCGAGCTGGAAATCGCCAATCGCGAGCTCGAGGCGTTTTCCTATTCGGTGGCGCACGATCTGCGTGCGCCGCTGCGGCTGATCCATGCGCACGTGCAGATGCTTCGCGAGCACAAGGGCCCGCCGGGTGCGCGCGAGCCGACCATTCACATGGAACAGATTCAGCGCGGCGCCAAGGAGATGAGTGCGCTGATCGATGGCTTGCTGGCCTTGTCGCGAGTCAGCCATGTCGAGATGCGGCGCGAGCCGTGCTCACTCGACAACCTGGTGAAGCACGCTGTCGATCGCGCCAGCCAGGAGGCGCAGGGGCGCGAGATCGAGTGGCGTCTACACCCGTTGCCGGCTGCGAGCTGCGACCCCGAGTTGATGCAGCAGGTGTTCGCGAACCTGATCGGCAACGCCGTCAAATATTCGCGACCGCGGGCCAAGCCGGTCATCGAGATCGGCTCGGGCGTGGTCAGCGAGAGCGACACCGGCACGACGGCCGCGCCGGGGGAGCGATATATCTACGTGCGGGATAACGGCGTCGGCTTCGACATGCGCTATGCGCGCAAGCTGTTCGGCGTGTTCCAGCGGCTGCACCGGCAGGATGAATTCGAGGGGACCGGGATCGGGCTGGCGACGGTCAGCCGTATCGTCGAGCGGCATGGCGGCACTATCTGGGCTGAGGCCAGCCCCGGCCGGGGGGCGGAGTTCCGGTTTACCCTGCGCGGGATGGATTGAAAGGGCTTTTGCTTTGCCGGCCGGGTGAGCCTCTGGCCGCCGAATAGCCACCCTCTGGTATCCTTCGCCCCCTTTAAACCGACCCCGGGGCCTGTTAAGGCCCGTCTTACAACCATGCAGTCCCAATACGAACCCTCCGCCGTAGAAGCCGAGGCGCAGGCTTTTTGGACCGAGCGCCGGGCCTTCGCCGTCAAGGAAGATCCCAGCCGGCCCAGCTATTACTGCCTGTGCATGTTCCCGTACCCGAGCGGCCGGCTGCACATGGGGCACGTGCGCAATTACACCATCGGCGACGTGATCACCCGGTTCCTGCGCATGCAGGGCTACAGCGTGCTGCAACCCATGGGTTGGGACGCTTTCGGCCTGCCGGCCGAGAACGCCGCCATGAAGAACGGCGTGCCGCCCGCCAAGTGGACTTACGAGAACATCGCCTACATGAAGCGCCAGCTGCAGTCGCTGGGCTTCGCGCTCGACTGGGATCGCGAGCTGGCGACCTGCCAGCCGGAGTACTACCGCTGGAATCAGTGGCTGTTCCTGAAGATGCTGGAAAAGGGCATCGCCTATCGCAAGACCGGCGTCGTGAACTGGGATCCCATCGATCAGACCGTGCTCGCGAACGAGCAGGTGATCGACGGCCGCGGCTGGCGCACCGGCGCGCTGGTCGAGAAGCGCGAGATTCCGATGTACTACCTGCGCATCACCGATTACGCGCAGGACTTGCTCGATGCACTGAACGACATGCCCGGCTGGCCCGAGCGCGTGCGCGCCATGCAAGCCAATTGGATCGGTCGCAGCGAAGGCGTGCGGCTGAGCTTCCCGTATGAATTGCAGGGCGAGCAACGTTTGCTGAGCGTGTTCACGACGCGCGCCGACACCATCATGGGTGTGACATTCGTTGCCGTCGCCGCCGAACATCCGCTCGCGACGCATGCCGCGCAGTCGAATCCTCAGCTCGCTGCATTCATCGAAGAATGCAAACTGGGGACGGAACAGGAAGCCGAGATTGCGCAGATGGAAAAGAAGGGCATGCCGACGGGCTTGTTCGTCAACCATCCGATCTCGGGGGAACAGGTGCCGGTGTGGGTGGGCAACTATGTGCTCATGACCTACGGCGAAGGCGCCGTGATGGGCGTGCCCGCGCACGACGAACGCGACTTCGCGTTCTCGTTGAAGTACGGCCTGCCGATCAAACAAGTGATCGAGGTCAAGGGTGCGGAGCCGGCGTTCACCGATAAGGAATGGCACGGCTGGTATGGTGAGTACGGCACGCTGATTCACTCCGGCAAGTACGACGGACTGGATTACAGCCAGGCCATCGATGCCATCGCCGCTGACCTCAACGCCAAGGGCTGGGGCGAAAAGCACGTGCAATGGCGTCTGCGCGATTGGGGCATTTCTCGTCAGCGTTACTGGGGCTGCCCGATTCCGCTGATTCACTGCCCGAAGTGCGACGTCGTGCCGGTGCCGGAAGCCGATCTGCCGGTGGTGTTGCCCGAAGGCCTGGTGCCCGATGGCAGCGGCAATCCGCTCAACAAGACGCCGTCGTTCCTCGACTGCAAATGTCCGAAGTGCGGCGGCCCCGCGCGCCGGGAGACGGACACGATGGATACGTTCGTCGACTCGTCCTGGTACTTCCTGCGTTTCGCCTCGGCCAAGAACGACAAGGCGATGGTGGACGAGCGGGCCAACCATTGGTCGCCGGTCAATCAATATATCGGCGGCATCGAGCACGCGATTCTGCACTTGCTGTATGCGCGTTTCTGGACGCGGGTCATGCACGACATGGGCCTGGTGAAAGTGCAGGAGCCGTTCCAGAACCTGCTCACGCAGGGCATGGTGCTCAACGACATTTATTCCCGTCGCATCGGCGAAGCCGGCAAGGAATATTTCCATCCGAACGACGTGAATGTGCCGCTGGATGAGAAAGGCGCTCGCACCGGCGTGCCCACCTTGAAATCCGACGGTCAGCCGGTCGACTGGGAAGGCATGCGCACCATGTCGAAATCCAAGGGCAACGGCGTCGATCCCACCGAGCTGGTCGAGACGTACGGCGCGGACAGCGTGCGCTTGTTCATGATGTTCAAGGCGCCCCCGGAAGATACGTTGGAATGGTCGGACGACGGCGTCGAAGGCGCGTCGCGTTTCATGCGCCGTTTGTGGCGCATGGTGCACGAGCATGTCACGGCCGGTCTGGTGAGCCCGAAGGTGTCGGGCGAATTAACCGACGAGCAACGCAACGTGCGTCGCGCTGCGCACAGCACATTGCAGAAGGTGACCGACGATCTCGGTCGGCGTCGTGTGTTCAACACCGCGATCGCCGCGGTGATGGAATTCATGAATACGCTGTCGAAGTTCGAGGACCAGTCGCCGCAAGGTCGCGCTGTACGGCAGGAAGCGCTCGAGTTCGTCGTGCAAATGTTGTCGCCCATCGTGCCGCATGCCGGACACGTGCTGTGGCAGGCGCTCGGCCACACCGACGCGCTGATCGATCATCCTTGGCCGCAGCCGGATGCCGCCGCGCTGGTGCGTGACTCGATCGATGTAGTGATCCAGGTCAACGGTAAGCTACGTAGCCAGATCACGCTCGAAGCGAGCGCCACCGAAGAGCAGATCCGCACGGCGGCCCTGGCCGACTCCACTGTGCAGAAGTGGATCGAGGGCAAGCCGGTCCGTAAAGTGATCGTGGTGAAGGGCAAGCTGGTAAACGTCGTGGTATAGGCCCAAAGGCTGGGCAACCAAGGGCGCTCAGCCGGGGTCATCCCGCGGGAAGCTTGTGGGGCTTGCTGCAATGGCGTTAGCCTCCGGTGAGGACTCACCGGGGGATTTCATATGTCAGCTGCAGAACGTGCCGTCGCGGACGTGCGTGCTCAGGTGTCGGCCGAGGAATGGGCGACGCGAGTGGATCTGGCGGCCTGTTATCGTCTCATCGCGCATTTCGGCTGGGACGACCTGGTCTTCACTCACATCTCGGCGCGCGTGCCGGGCACTCATGACTTTCTCATCAATCCTTACGGCTTGATGTTCGAAGAGGTCACCGCATCCAACCTGGTGCGCGTCGACCTCGCCGGCAATAAAACATTGCCGAGCCCGTACGAGATCAATCCGGCCGGCTACACGATTCACAGCGCCATTCACGAGGTGCGCGAGGACGCCGGCTGTGTGCTGCATCTTCATACGATGGCGGGCATCGCGGTCTCGGCGCAGCGCAAGGGTCTGCTGCCGATCTCACAACAGTCGACGTTCATTCTGCTGAGCCTGTCGTATCACGATTACGAAGGCATTGCGCTCAACCAGGAAGAGAAGGGGCGCTTGCAGGCGGATCTGGGCAATACACGGCACATGATCCTGCGCAACCACGGCTTGCTCACGGTCGGCCGCACCATCTCCGACGCCTTCATGACGATGTACAGCCTGCAGCGCTCTTGTGAGATCCAGATCATGGCGCAGGCGGGCGGCGAGCCGTTGCTCGCTATCCCAGAATCGGTTCTTGCCACTGTGCCCGAGTACGTGAAGCAGGTGACGCGCGGCGCCGGCACGGGACTGGTCTGGCCGGCGCTGTTGAGAAAAATGGACCGCATCGACCCCGGTTATCGGGAGTAAGCGTACAAACCGTGGTTGCCACCCGCACCCGCGAATGATAAAGCAACGCGGGTAGTGCAAATTTTGTACGGTCTCGAGAGATATACGGATGAAAGCGGGTGTCATGGCGACGCGGCTGTCGGTGCTGCAGCGTGCGTTGCCGTCACGGATCCTGGTCGTCGATGACGACGAACAGGATCGCGAGCTGATCACGCGGCGGCTCACGGCCGCGGGGTTCGAAGTCGAACATGCTGCCAATGGCCAGGAGGCGCTGGATGCGCTCGATCGCCAGTGGTATCCGCTGGTGGTCACCGACTGGCACATGCCGGTCATGGATGGCCTGGCCCTGACCCAGACGCTGCGCGAGCGCGGGGCCGAAGATACTTACATCATCATGCTGACCATGCGCGATGCGAGCACTGACTTCGAGCAGGGCTACGTCGCCGGCGTCGACGACTATCTCACCAAGCGAGTTTCCGATCCCGAGTTGTTCGCCCGCATCTACGCCGCGTTCAACACGCTGGCGTTGCGTCGGTCGCTGCGCGAGGCGCAGGAAGCGGTGATGGAGCAGTCGGTCAGCATCGATGTCGAGTCCGGCGCGTTTTCGCCCGGCGAATTGCAGGCCCGGCTGCTGTCCGAAATCCGTCGCGGGCAACGCTACGGTCGCCAGCTGGCGGTGCTGACGCTGGGCGTGCGGGTCGAAGGTGCGTCTGCCGATGACTGCGTGCCCGATGCGACTACTTTGAAGGGGGTGGTCCAGGCGATAGACGCCTCGGTCCGCGCGCATGTCGATTGGATCGGCCGCATGGAGGCGCCGGTGGGGGCGGTATTCGCGGTCGTGTTTCCCGAGGCCAGCATCACCGAAGTGCCGCTCATCAAAGAGCGCATGATGGTGACGTTGACCCGCTATGCCAGCAGCATTTCCATACCGCTGGTCTTCAGCTATGGCGTCGCGGCGCTGGAGCGGGACGGCAACGACAGTGCGCCGGTCGAAGCGACCGAAATGCTCAATGTGGCCGAGCATTGCCGGGGCTGCCCGGGCCATTCAGGGAACGAACAGCTGGCCGCCGTTCAGCGCAGTGTGGCCACCCATGCCGGCATCGTCTGCCGCCATGGCTATGTCGTCGACAGCGAGTGCGTGCTGAAAAGTCCGGCCGCGATGCGCGCCACCCAGCCGTTTACCGCCGTCCGCTGACCCGACACATTGACCGCGAGGGCGGCGCCCGCGAACATGGCGGCCCTGTTTCGCCCTCGCGAGTGTCATCTGTGACGCCTTCCGCCTCCGCCCGTCGTTTCCGCTGGTTGCTGCTTTCCATCTGCCTGGCTTCGGTGCTGGCGGGCTGCGGCTGGCGCCTGCAGGGCACGACCAAGCTGTCGCCGGTCATGGCGACGACTTATGTCGATACCCATGATCGCTACACCGACTTCAACCGGGCGTTGCGGGAGAGTCTGGAGGCTTCCGGAGCGCGGCTGACCAACAACGAAAACGAAGCGACCGCGGTCGTGAAGATCATCAAGGATGAGAGCGGACAGCGCGTGCTGACCGTGTCCGGCCGCAACACGCCCGAGGAATACGAGGTGTTCTACACCATCGAGTACTCGGTCAATGGCCGCACCGAGGAGCTGATCGCGCCGGAGAAGCTCGAGCTCACCCGCGACTACAGCTACGACGAAACCGCCGTGCTCGCGAAGCAGAAGGAACAATCGATTCTGCGCGAGGCGCTGGCTCGCGATCTGGCGGGTCAGGTCGTGAGACGTCTCGCTGCGCTCTAACAGCTCCTATGGCTGACGTGTTGAAAGTCACAGACGTCGGTGTCGACGTCGTGACCGGTCTGCTCGAGCGCTACGGGATGGAATGCATCGCGCTCGGCCCCGAGGAAACCATTCCCGGTTCCTATTGGGGCGACAGCGAAGCCGGCCTGGTCGGCTCGAAGATTTACTGGCGCGCCGATACGCCGCTGCATTCTCTGCTGCACGAAGCCGGTCATTTCATCTGCATGGACGACGAGCGTCGCGAGCAGTTGCACAAGGACGCGGGCGGCGACTACGACGAGGAAAACGGTGTTTGTTATCTACAGATCGTGCTGGCGGGCGAGCTGCCGGGCGTCGGTCGCGAGCGCATGTTTCATGACATGGACGCGTGGGGTTACACCTTTCGACTCGGCTCGGCGCGTGCGTGGTTCGAACAAGACGCCGAGGATGCGCGAGCCTGGCTGATCGGCCGCGGCGTCATAGATGACTACGCGCGGCCGACCTGGCGCAGAAGAACTACTCTCTGAATCGATCCGTCGCTGAAATCAGCTGATGCGTGTTGCCGGGCTCGAACGCCGAATGGCCGGCGTCGGGCACGACATGGAACTCCGCTTCCGGCCAGGCTTGATGCAGCTTCCACGCGGTCTGCATCGGGCACACCACGTCGTACCGGCCCTGCACGATCACGGCTGGAATGTGACGGATGCGCTCCACGTTGCGGATCAGCTGATCTTCGGTTTCCAGGAAGCCGCGATTGATGAAGTAGTGACATTCGATGCGCGCGACCGCGACGGCGAAATCCTCTTCGCCCCACTTGTGCAGCTGATCTTCGTTCACGTGCAGATAGCTGGTCGCGGCTTCCCAAATCGACCAGGCGCGCGCGGCCTTCACTCGCGTGTCGCGATCTTCGCTGGTCAGGCGCTTGTAGAACGCTTTGATCATGTCGCCGCGCTCGGCGGGCGGAATGGCGGCGACGTAGTTTTGCCAATGATCCGGGAACAGCGCGCTCGCGCCGCCTTCGAAATAGAACCAGCGCAGCTCGAACTGCGACAACGTGAAGATGCCGCGCAGGACGATCTCGCTGACGCGCTCGGGATGAGTCTGCGAGTACGCCAGCCCCAGCGTCGAGCCCCATGAGCCGCCGAATATCAACCATTGCTCGATGCCGAGGTGCTTGCGCAGCTTTTCCATGTCCTCGACCAGGTCCCAGGTGGTGTTGGCCTCGAGGCTGGCGTACGGCTTGCTCCTGCCGCAGCCGCGCTGATCGAACAGGATGATGCGATAGGCGTCGGGGTCGAAGAAGCTGCGGGCGCGATTGTCACAACCCGCGCCGGGGCCGCCATGCACGAATACGGCAGGCTTGCCCTTGGGATTGCCGCATTCCTCGTAATAGATCTCGTGCGTGTCCGAGACGCGCAGCATGCCGGACTTGTTGGGCTTGATGGCGGGATACAAAGTGCGCAGGCCGGCGGTCTTGGCTTTGGCCGGGCGCTTGCGCTTGGCGAGTACGGCGTGCCGGGCATGATTGCGTTGTTTGCTGGCAGGGGCGGGGCGGGCCGAGCGACGCGTCGTCTTGCGCTTTTTGGTAGCCATCTATGCTCCGGAACCAACTTTAGAAAGATTCAATTCTCGGCTCTCGCGGGCAGATAGGGAAGCGCCGCGCGTGCGACAATGGTCGGTATGCCACTAGCGAACCACACCCGCTCCATGCTCCTGCTGCTGCTCACCATGACGGTGTGGGGCAGTACTTTCATGGTGACCAAGGAACTGATTGTGGTCTGGCCGCCATTCACGCTGGCATTCGTGCGCGTCGCGGTGGGCGCCCTGGTGCTATTGCCGTTCGCGTTATCCCGAAAGACGCCCGGCGTCCGCTTGCCGTGGGGTTCCATCTGGTCGATGGGCCTGATCGGCGTGGCGCTGTACTACCTAGTGTTCAACACCGCGATGGTGTACGTGTCGGCATCGCAGGGGGCGCTGGTTCAGGCATCCATTCCGGCGATGACGGCGCTGGTTGCGGTGCTGTGGCTGCGTGAGCGTGCGTCGTCATTGCGCTGGCTCGGCATCGCGTTGTCGGTCGGCGGTGTACTGATCGTGTTCTCGGGCAGCGGCTCGGAGGGCGGCCAGTCGAGTTTGTTCGGCAATCTTTTGATGTTTGCTTCGGTGGTGTGCTGGGGGTTGTATACCGCGCTGGCGAAACGCGTCGCCGGTTTCGACTCGTTGGTGATCACGACGGCGGTCACCGGCACGGGTGCATTGCTATTGTCGCCGCTCGCCGGCTACGAAATTGTCACGGCGAATCTGGCGGGCAATGGGTTGCCGCCGCTGCCGCTGATCGGGTGGACGGAGCTGCTTTATTTGGGCGTCATCGCATCCGGCATGGCCTATCTGCTGTACAACGCCTCGCTCCGCCACCTCGACGCAAGCGAGGTGGGCGTCTACACGAACTTGATTCCCATCGTCGGCGTGCTCAGCGGCGTGATCGTGCTGGGCGAGCCATTATCGACACGCGCCGTCATTGGCGGCTTGGTGGTGATGCTGGGGGTGTGGATCACCAGCCGATCGGAGCGGCCCGTGGCGGTGACGGCTTAGGCCTTCGCGACCCACATTTCCATGTCGAGCGGCTGCGCGAGCGATTTCACCAGGTCCTGCGCGTAGATCGGCAGATCCCGCAGGCTGCGCACGCAGATCATCAGATTGCGCGGCGCCCAGTCATCGCTCAGCTCGATCACGTGCAACTTCATCGTGCGCATGGCGCGAGCGGCGGTGGTCTCCGGCACGACACCGATACCGACGTTGCCTTCGACCATGCGGCAGACGGCGTCGAAGCTGCGCAGCTGCACGCGGAGCTTGAGCCGACGGCCGATGCGCTCGGCTTTGTCGGAAAGAAACCGCTGCAGTGAGCTGGCGCGATCCAGGCCGACGAAGTCGCTGTCCAGCGCCTCGACGAACGCGATCTTTTTCTTTTCGGCGAGCGGGTGAGTCGGCGACGTCACCAGCACGAAGCGGTCCACGCGGAACGGAAAGACTTCCAGGCCGGTGACATCTTCGGTGCCCGCCACGATGCCGATATCGGCTTTGCCGTCGGCGATGGCGGCGACGATCTCATCGCTCAAGCGCTCCTCCAGGTCGATGTTCACCTGGGGATGCGATGTCAGGAAATTGCTGAGCGGTTCCGGCAGGAATTCAGTCAGCGCGTTGGTGTTGGAGAGCAGCCGGACGTGACCCTTCAGCCCGTCGGCGTACTCACCCAGCTCGGCGCGCATGCGCTCCGCTTGTTGCAACATCTGCCGGGCATGGTGAACCAGCGTGCGGCCCGCGGGCGTCGGGTGAACGCCCTGGCGCTCGCGGTTCAGCAACGGCGTGCCCAGCTCGATTTCCATGTTGCGGATCCGGGTGCTGGCGGCCGCCACGGCCAGGTGCATGCGCTCCGCGCCGGCGGTGATGCTGCCGGCTTCGACAACGTGCAGGAACAACTTGAGATCGGTCAGATCGAAACGCATCGGCGCAGTTTATACGCTATCGAGGTACCAGTCGTGGTCTGTCGGCGGCACCAGCGCGTTGTACTTGTCCCATTCCTGGGTCTTGATCGCGACGAAAGCACGCAGAAACTCTTCACCTAGCGCTTCGCGCAGGAACATCGAGCTTTCGGCCGCCTCGATCGCGCCCAGCCAATCCCGCGGCAACGAGGCGGTAATGCTGCGTTCATAGCCATTGCCGGTGATCGGCGGACCGGGATCGATCTTGGCCGCGATGCCTGCATGTACGCCGGCCAGCACTGTGGCGGCAACCAGATACGGATTCGCGTCCGCACCGCTGACCCGATGCTCGACGTGTCGGCTCGATGCTGCGCCGGCCGGCACGCGCAAGCTGACGGAGCGATTGTTGATGCCCCACGTCGGCGCCATCGGCGCATAGCTTTGATGTCGGAAGCGCCGGTACGAGTTCGCGTTGGGAGCGAAGATCAGCATGCTCTCCGCCATGGTCTTTTGCAGTCCGCCGATGGCATGACGTAGCAGCGGCGTGCCGGCCGGATCGTCGGCGGCGAATGCGTTGTTGCCGCTCTCGTCCTGCACGCTGACGTGCATGTGCATGCCACTGCCGGCCTGTTCCGCGAAAGGTTTTGCCATGAAGCAGGCGGTGAGGCCGTGTTTCAGAGCGGTGGCGCGAATCAGGCGCTTGAACAGGATTGCATCGTCGATAGCGCGCAGGGCGTCGTCGCGATGGAGCAGGGTGATTTCATACTGGCTCGGCGCGTACTCAGACATTAGTGTCCGCAACGGCAGTCGTTGCGCGCGGGCGCCGGCGTAGATGTCGTCGAACAGCGGCGCCATGTCTTGCAGCTTGCCCAGGCCGTACGAGTCGAGTCGTTGCGGCGAGCGTTGTGACAACAGTCCGGGCGCGGGCACGAGCTTTCCCTGCGCGTCTCTCGCGACCAGGTAAAATTCGATCTCTGCGGCAACCACCGGCCGCAGTCCGATCTGCTGCAGTCGTTGTACTGAACGGGCTAAAGCATGTCTTGGATCCGCGGTGCACGGTCGACCGTCTGCTTCGTACATGCTCATCAGCACTTGCGCGCCGGGGCGAGACATCCAATTCGCTCGCACCAGCGTGCCAGGCACCGGCCGGCAGATGCGATCGGCATCGCCGACCGACCAAACGAGTCCGGTCTCTTCCACGTCTGCACCGGTGACATCGAGACCGAGGATCGATCCGGCGACGCAGCGCCCTTCGTTGTAGAGCGAGAGCAGTTCCTCGCGCGCGATCAGCTTGCCTCTCGGCACGCCGCCCGGATCGGTGATCAGCAGCTCGATGGCTTCGACATCGGGATTCGCGTCGAGAAACTGCTGGGCTTCGTTGCTGGCGACGTTCATGACAACTCGTGCAGAAATTCTTCGAAGTGGTCGAGCAGCGCCTGCACCTGTCCGGCCGGGGTCACCGGGCTCACCAGCATCATGTTGTGGAAGGGCGTGACCAGCACGCCGCGATTCAGCAGGTAAAGATGTAACAGACGTTCGAGCATTGGCGACGCGGCTGCCAGGGACTCGCGTGCAGTTCGCGCTGGCGTCGGCGTGAAGACCAGCTCACTGCGTGCGCCAACTGTTGTTACGTGCCAGGGCAAGCTGCGTTGAGCGATTCGCTCGCGCAGGCCATCAGCCAGCGTCGCCGCGTGCTTCAACATGTGTGCGTAGGCTTCATTCGTCATCACGTCCTGCAAACACGCGACCAGCGCGGCGGTCGCGAGCGCATTCGCTGCTAGCGTCGTGCCCATGCCCGAATGTCCGGCCGGCTTGGTCTCGAGCAGGCGTTCCATCCGATTCGCCAGCTCGGCGGTGAAGCCATAGACCGCCATCGGCATGCCGCCGGCAATCGCTTTGCCTGCAATCAAGAAGTCCGGCGTGAGCCCCAGGCGATGCGCGTGCCCGCGCGGGCCGCTGCTCAGCGTGTGAGTTTCGTCGATGGCGAGGAGCGTCCCATGCCGCGTGCACAGCTTGCGCACTTCGGCCCACAAGCCTTCCTCGGGCAACACCATGCCAGCATTCGTCATCACCGGCTCGGCGAGCAAGCATGCGACTTGGCCATCGGCGAGCGCGGCCTCGAGTGCGGCGAGATCGTTGAACTCGACCACGCGTGCATAAGACGCGAAGTCGGCAACCTGGCCGATCTGCCCGGGCCGAGTGACAACTCTGCCCCGATCGAGTCGCACCAACGTGTCTTCGAGCGAGCCGTGATAACAGCCATCGAACACCAGGATCAGCTTGCGATCGGTCAACGCACGAGCCCAGCGCAGCACGGCGCGATTCGCATCGGTGGCGGTTTGAGTGATCTGCCAACAGGGCAGGCTGAAGCGCTCAGCCAATAGCTCACCGGCCCGTGCGGTTTGGTCCGTGGGCAGCATGCAGGTGAAGCCGTGGGCCGCTTGATGTTTCAGCGCATTCGCCACTGCGGGTGGCGAGTGACCGAACATGGCGCCGGTGTCGCCCAGACAGAAGTCGGCATAGGTCCGGCCATCGACATCGACGAAGCTCGATCCGGAAGCTGCGCGCACGATCAGAGGCGCGGGCAACTGCCAGTCCGACATCCAATGCATGGGCACGCCATTCAGCCAATGCTCACGCAAAGCCTTGTCGCGACGGATTGTCTCGGGATGCTCGTCGATGAAGCGGTGCTGCTCACGGGCCAACAGCGGTGCGGCGAACGCACTGACAAAGGACAAAGTGTTTTCCCCTGAGGTCATGCACTAAGTGGCTGGCTCAAATCATAGACCATCGATTAGGGGGCGGATCAGACGTTCCCTGAATCGACCTTGGAATACTGCATTCCTGGCGGCAGCGGTCGATAAGTCGGACATATCCCGCATCTTGCCACGGCCGGCGTTTTCCCGCGGGACGGCCCCGTATTCAACACAGGCAAGAGTTCATGTCGATGCTTACGATCAAAACCCGGATGTACGTGAATCTGGGTGTTTTAGCCGTCGCAATGCTGGTGGTCTGCGGTGTCGCGCTCAGCGCGTTCAATGCCAGCTCGCGCCGCATGCAGCAACTGCATGCCGAGAACCTGGTGCCGATCACGCAGATCAACGAGATCTACCAGCGCTCGCTGCAGAGTCAGCAGTATCGTCTGGAGGGTTACGTGCATCGCGACCCGACCTTCACCAAGTCGAACTACGACATGGTGAAAGAGAACCGCGGCCGCATCAACGAGCTCACCGATCTCTTCAGCCAGTATCCATTGAGCGAGCAGGAGCGCCGCCTGCTCGATGAGATCAAATCGCAGCGTGCGGCCATCGTCGACGCCGGCAAGCAAGAAATCGAGCTGCTGCTGGCCGGCGACTACGACGCCGCCACCAAGGTGCGGATCGAGGCCATCGAGCCGGTCATCGACCGCATGGACGTGACGACCGAGCGGTTGGCGAAGGCGCGCGAGCAAGCCGCGGCGGAAACCATCGCCCAGGCCCAGCGCGAGTTGAATCGCGATCGCAATGTCATGATCGGCTGCTTCATCGCGGCGCTGGCGGTGGCGATCTGGTTTGCGTGGCTGCTGACGAAGCATATTTCCAGCGGTTTGGCCCGCGCCGAGGATCTGGCTCGTCGCGTGAGTCGCGGCGAGCTGGGTAATCAGGTCACGATCACGGGCAATGACGAGATTGCAGCGCTGTTGCTGAGCCTGAGAGACATGGATTCCAAGTTGATGGAGACCATGACGCAGGTGAGCGAGAGCGCCGCCGAAGTGGACCGCGCCGCCCGTCAGCTGTCCCAGGGCAGTGATGACTTGAGCGAGCGCACGCAGGAACAGGCCGCTGCGCTGGAAGAAACCGCCGCGAGCATCGAAGAGATGACCGCGACGGTGAAGCAGAACGCGGACAATGCGAAGCATGCGAATCAGATCGCTACCAGCACCCGCACGCAGGCGGACCAGGGCGGTGTGGCTGTTCAGCGCGCTGTCGGCGCGATGGGCGAGATCACTTCGTCCAGCAAGCGCATTGAAGACATCATCGGTGTGATCGATGAGATCGCGTTCCAGACCAATCTGCTGGCGCTGAACGCGGCGGTCGAGGCTGCGCGTGCAGGTGAGCAGGGTCGCGGCTTCGCAGTCGTCGCCGGTGAAGTGCGCAGCCTCGCTCAGCGCAGCGCCACGGCGGCGCGCGAGATCAAAGGCTTGATCAGCGACTCCGTCGGCAAGGTCGACGCGGGCTCGCAGCTGGTCGGTAATTCAGGCAAGTCGTTGGCGGATATCGTCAGCGGCGTGGTGAAGGTGACGAACATCGTCGCCGAAATCGCCGCCGCCACGTCCGAGCAGTCGACCGGCATCGATCAGATCAATCACGCTATCTCGAATATGGACACTGCCACTCAGCAGAACGCTGCGTTGGTTGAAGAGTCCGCCGCGGCCGCGAAGTCGATGCAAGCGCAGGCGCAGCGGTTGCAGGAGTTGGTGTCGTTCTTCCGGTTTGGGTCGCAGACGCATGCGTCCTACGATACCGCTACGTCCAGCTATTCGAGCTACGGCGGCGATCATCACGAGTCGTTCGCTCGCGCGGCGTAATGAGGTTTGGCAAGGGAAAGAGGTTTGCCCAGGGAATAGACGTCGCCGGGTCCTCGCTCGAAGGTACATCTGCCGCCCTGGCGCTGCGAGCCACCGAGGCCTCTTCTCTTAATCTCCTCGGTGGCCCATACACCTAACGCCGCTAGAACTCCGCTCTCGCTCCAATGTGCCACGACCGTCCGGCCAACGGCGCGATGTCCTTCAGCGGCGATGCGTGTTGACGCGCATCTTCATCGAGCAGGTTCGTTCCGCGAAGGAACAGGAACACGCTCGTCGATCCCACAGGCACTCGATAGCTCGCATCCACTTCGGCCAGCGTGAAGCTCTCGGTCGGCAGTTCGTTCGTCGCGACCTTGTCCTGCGTATCGTAGTAGAACGCTTGCGCCCCGATGTGCCACGCGTCCTGATCGTAGTGCACGCCTGCGCCGAAGCGTAGAGGCGGAATCTGCGGCAGGTCTTCGCCGTTATCGAGCTTGCCACGCACATAGTCCGACGCGAGACGCAGGCCCAAGTGGCGGTTGCCGTCATCGATCAGCGGCACGTTCAACTCCGCCTCGAAGCCGTGGAACTTCGCGCCGTTCTGAAGATAGACATACACCGGCAGATCATCCTCGATGTCGCCCGTCGGGGAGGCATAGATGTAATCGGTGTAGTCGTTGTAGTAGGCGCTCAGGGTCCAGTTGATGCCTTCGCCCGTGTGACGCAGCGACAGATCCGCCGTCACCGATGTTTCCTGATCCAGGTTCGCATCGCCGACCTCGAAGCGTTGCGCGGCGATGTGCGGGCCGTTGGCGTACAACTCGGCGGCCTGCGGGTTGCGTTGAGTGCGCGTCAGGTTCAGCGCTAGGGCCTGATCTTCCGCGAAATCCCACACTCCACCGGCAGACAAGCTGACGGCAGTTTCGTCGTAATTGGGCAATTCAGCGTCGACGTCGATCTTCTGCTGCTCGGCTCGCGCGCCCAGCTCGACAGTGAAGTCATCGAAGTGACGTTCTTCGAACGCGAACACGCTCAGCGTCTTGGTTTTCGAGCTCGGCACGAACGCTTCGTCGCCGATGGCCTCGAAATCCACGTTGACGTACTGCAGACCCGTCGTGCCGCGCCAGCCCGAGCCGAATGCATGATCGGCGGTGAAGCGCAGCTCGTAGGCGTCCTGGTTGAAGACGGTGCCGGGCTCGCCGGGCGCTTCGAACTCGGTGTGCGTGTAATCGTTGTACGCACCCGTCAGGCGCAGCTTGTTGAACACGCCGTCCAGATCGAGCTCGGCCTTGCCGTCGAAGCGATCCTGCTTCATATCGATGAAGGCTTCTTCTTCGCCGGGGATGCCGTACGTCGTTTCGTAACGGCTATACGACAAGCCGCCGAGCGCGTTCTGGCCGATGTACGAGCCGCCGATCGCGCCACCGCTTGCTTCGCCCGCCGTGTTTGGAATGTGGCCGCGGACGTTGTCCGGCTCTTCGCCGGCTTCGATCAGCTGACGGCGCAGAGCGTCCGACTGCGTGAAGCCGGGGATCTCCACATCGTCGGTCTCGCGATCGAAATAGTCGGCGTGGAAAGCGAAGTTGCCCGCGCCGCCATCGAGGCTGAAAGCGCCGGTGCGTTCGTCACTGGCCGTATCGTGGCGAACTTCGGCGGCGCCGGTGATCACCTTCTCCGGCACTTCCGTGGGCACGCGGGTGCTGACGACATTCACCAATCCGCCCGACGCACCGCTGCCATACAGAAGCGCGGCCGGGCCTTTGATGATTTCGATCTGCTGCGACACCACCGATTCCAGCGTGACGGCGTGATCCTGACTGAGACTGGAAACATCGAGCGACGCCAGGCCGTCTTGCAGGACCTGCACACGATCGCCGCTGAGGCCGCGAATCACCGGCCGGCTGGCGCTCGGGCCGAAGTAGGTGGAGCTGACGCCCAGCTCGCTCGACAACGTCTCGCCGAGGCTGCCGGCGATCTGTCGGCGCAGCTCGTCACCGCCAACGACGGTGGTCGGTTGCGCGACGTCGAGTGGGTTTTCGCGCAAGGCCGAGGACGTGACGACGACTTCCTCGGTTTTGGTTTCCTGAGACAAAGCGGCATGACTGACCAACAACGCGGCCACGCCCACGCGCAACAAATGAGAACGACGCATGACGAAACATTCCTGAATAACTGCAGCGACCTCGCGGTCGAATTGGTCGACGCACGAGCAACGACCCCACCGCTTCGGGTGAGGAATGACTACGGACTGCGAGTTATCGAGGCGGTGCGCGCGGTTGCGCGGTGACGGTGGGGCGGAAGGAAACAGAAGCTGCGGCAACCGGAGCTACATAAGTCGTGACAGTGACGGCGGTAACCGCCGCGTAGCTCTGTTTCGGGGCATCGATCAGGCCGTCGAAGGCGGCACAGTAGCCGCAGGCCGGGCCGTGGGCGCCAAATGTTTTGACCGTATCGTCGTGCCGGTGCACGACGTGGGCGATCGAATCCACGGCAAACGCCAGCAACAGAGTGACGAGCATTGCTCGCACCCATGCCGATGGATTTCTTGCCAGATGGAAAATGGACATAGCGCCAGAACGAAAAGCCGAGGGGCTGGAGAACACCTCGATCACGTAAGCTAACGGAGGACCTGTCTCTTGCCAAGCACAATACACCGCGATCCTGGCCAAAGCCTGAGCACGTAGGGCTTTGTGGGGCGGGAGCAACTGGCGCTTGCCGACCGCCTTAGGCCATAATCCGAGCGTCGCAATCAGGCCGCAGCCCCACTAATTCATTTTGGCGCAAGCTATTTTGGCGCGAGTGTTTTTGACCGTTCCCTCCGTGTCCGCCACAACTTCAAGCCGGTGCTCCGGCGCCCCGCTGTGAAGCTGTCAGGCGATAACCTCGCGGCCAGCCTGTCGCGGCAGCTCTCGTCGATCTATCTGATCTCCGGCGACGAGCCCCTGTTGGTCAACGAAGCGGCCGATGCCGTGCGCGCGCGCGCCCGCAGCCAGGGCTTCACCGAGCGCGAACTGCATGTGGTCGAGCGCGGCTTCGACTGGCAGGCGCTGCTTTCCAACAGCAAAGCCATGTCGTTGTTCGCCGAGCGCAAGATCATCGAGATCCGGATGACCAATCCGACGCCGGGCGAGCAGGGCGCCGACGCCATCATCGAGCTGGCGACCGAGCCCTCGGCCGACAATCTGGTGCTGATCGTCACCGGCAAGATGGACGGTCGCGTGGCGGGCTCGCGTTGGGTCAGCGCCATCGAAAAGCATGGCGTGGTCGTGCAGATCTGGCCGCTCGAGCTGGCGCGTCTGCCGGCGTGGATCCGCGATCGCCTCGCCAAACAGAACCTGAAAGCCGATGCCGAAGCGGCGTCGCTGCTGGCCGAGCGCGTCGAAGGCAATCTGCTGGCCGCCCATCAGGAAGTCGAAAAGCTGGCGTTGTTGTTGCCGCCAGGCGCGGTCACCGCGGACACCATCGTCGATGCGGTCGCCGACAGTGCGCGTTTCGATGTTTTGCAGCTCGGCGATGCGGCGATGAAAGGAAACGCAGCGCGAGCCCTGCGCGTGCTGGAAG
Source organism: Steroidobacter agaridevorans (assembly GCF_009932555.1). GTDB lineage: Bacteria > Pseudomonadota > Gammaproteobacteria > Steroidobacterales > Steroidobacteraceae > Steroidobacter > Steroidobacter agaridevorans. The sequence continues at coordinate 1,400,911 of NZ_BLJO01000001.1, read as the reverse complement.
GATTGCGCGGCGAAGATGTCGAGCCGCCGATCGTGCTCTGGGCGCTCAACAAGGATTTGCAGTGGATCGCGCGCTGCCAGCATCTGATGCGTCGAGGCCAGAGTTCCGACAGCGCCATGAACGCGCTTTACGTGTGGCGCAATCGTCAGCCGGCGATGAAACATGCGTTGTCACGGCTGAAGCCGAAGACGGTGCGAGAGCTGCTGCTCAGCGCCGAGCGCGCCGATCGCATGATCAAGGGCGTGATCCGCAGCGACCCCTGGCTGGAATTCGAGCGTCTGGTGGCCGGGCTCGCCGGCGTCCGACTCGCGACCGCCGCCTGACCTTCATGACCTTCCCCGCATGACGACGATCGGTATTTTCGGCGGCACCTTCGATCCGATTCATTTCGGTCATCTGCGCACCGCCTTTGAATTGCTGCAAGCGCTGCGCTTGAACGAAATGCGCTTCATGCCGGCCGGCACGCCGCCGCATCGTGACACCACGGTGGCGGATGCCGAGCAGCGTCTGGCCATGGTCAAAGCCGCGACCGAGGGCCAGCCGGGCTTCACCGTCGACGATCGCGAGATCCGGCGCGAAGGACTGTCTTATTCGGTCGATACCATGCGGACCTTGCGAGCGGACTTTCCCGACCACTCGCTGTGCCTGATCGTCGGCATGGACGCATTTTTAGGCTTGCCGAAATGGCACCAGTGGCGTGAACTGCTGGAGCTGGCGCACCTGGTCGTGGCCCACCGCCCCGGCTGGCGCGCGCCGAGCATGGGGCCGTTGGGCGAGCTGCTGGTGGATCGCGGCACGGGCCGCATCAACGATCTGCACGAGCAGCGCGCCGGATGCATTTACATTCACGCGGTGACGCAGCTGGAAATCTCGTCCACTGAAGTGCGCAAGTTGATCGCGATGGGTCGCGATCCGCGCTATCTGATGCCCGATTCGGTCCGGGCGATCATCGAACAGACCGGCTGTTACAAGTCGCAACCCAAGAGGTGAGCATGGCCGTCAAGCGAGCGAAAACTTCCCGACCCAGTGCCGGCGCCAAGAAGAAGGCTTCTTCCAAAGCGCCTGCCAATGTGACCAAGCTGAGCACTGCCCGTAAGAAGCTCGCGAGCCAGGGCCCAACCACTGCCCGTAAGAAGAAGGCCGCTGCCAGCAAGGCGCCGGCGGTGACGGCTCCGAAGCAGCAGCCGGTGGTTTCGGTCGTGGAGCACGCGCTCGATGAGATGAAGGCCGTGAATGTGAAGGTGCTGGCGGTGAACAAGCTCACCGACATCACCGACACCATGATCATCGCCAGCGGCAACTCCGATCGTCACGTGCGTTCGATCGCCGATCGGGTGGTCGAGCACGCGAAGAAGGCGGGCTTCCGGCCGATGGGCGTGGAAGGCGAGCGCGACGGCGAGTGGGTGCTGGTCGATATGGGCGACGTGATCGTGCACATCATGCTGCCGAAGGTGCGCGAGTTCTACCGGCTCGAAAGCCTGTGGGACGTGAGCGCCGCCCGCCGCGAAGCGGCCGAGCAGAGCGCCTGATTCCAGAGCTATGAATAACTCATGCGGCTGATCGTCGTAGCCGCTGGAACCAGGCTGCCTGACTGGGTCAACGCCGGTTTCGAGGAATACGCGGGCCGGTTCACGCGCGATTACAAGCTCGAACTAAAAGAAATCGCGCTCGGCCAGCGCGCCGGGTCCAGCCCGCCGGCGCAGGCCATCGCCAAAGAAGGCGAGAAGATGCTCGCCGCCATCCCGCAAGGCGCTTACGTCGTGGCCCTGCAGGTCGGCGGCAAGAACATTTCCAGCGAACAGCTCGCGCAGTTTTTGCAGCAGCGCGCGCGTGACGGCCGCGACGTCGTGTTCTGCATCGGTGGGCCCGAAGGCTTGGCGCCCGAAGTCGATGCGAAAGCCGAGTTCAAGTGGTCGCTGTCAGCCCTGACTTTGCCGCATGCCCTGGCACGCGTCGTTGTCGCCGAGGCGTTGTATCGCGCGGTGATGATTATCAAGGGTCATCCGTACCACCGGGCGTGATCAAACTTTCAACCGCGCCATCTCCGCAACCGCGGAAGCAACGGTGGGAAACCGCTCAGCGGGCTCTTTGGCGAGCATCCCATCGATCAGGCGCTGGAACCGACTGAACGACTCCGGCAGCACCGGAATCGGGTCATTCCGATGTGATTGTATGATCCCGATCACCGAGGTTCCCTTGAACGGCCGCTGCCCGGTGAGCATCTCGTAGAACATGATGCCCAGGCTGTAGATGTCGCTGCGCTGATCGACCTCGGCGCCCTCGGCCTGTTCGGGGCTGATGTAATAAGGCGAGCCGCGCACTTCACCGGCGTTGGTGTGCGAAGTGCCCAGATGTTTGGCGAGGCCGAAGTCGATGAGCACGATGCGCCCATCGGGCCGCATCATCACATTGGCGGGCTTCAGATCGCGATGACATAGGTTGGCCGCGTGCACGACCTGCAGGGCCGCCGCGATCTGCAGAAAAATATCCACGCTGTCTTTCGCTGTCATCAAGTTGCGGATGCGCAGCTCGAGGCTGCCGCCGGGGAAATACTCGGTGACGATGTAACGGAAGTCCTCGCCGTGGCCCCAGTCGTAAACGTCGACGATGGCCGGATGTTTGATGCGCATCAGCAGCTCGCGCTCGCGCTCGAAGCGCTCTTCTTCGCCGGCTTCGAGGCTCGACAGCGGACCGGTGCGCAGCACCTTGATGGCCACGTTGTGACCTAACTCCACCGACAACGCCACGTGCACCTCGGACTTCGGCGAGCGTGCGATGGTTTGCAGGAACCGATACCCGGCAATGATCGGAAACGCCGCGCGCTGCCGGCTGACGGGCATTTTTTTATCCTCGGGGCGCATCCTTCACCCTACTCAAGTTCATCGATTCGAAACGTTGACTCGACATCGGTCGCGGCAATGTATAGAACATCCTAAGTTGAATCCCTCAGCACCCCGGTTGAGACTGGCGCAGTCGCAAACGAAGGTGAGGAGGTTATGATAGGAAGCGGCCACGGCATTGGCCAGGATGGGATCGAAGGTATGGCGATAGTCATGGAGTCCAGTTACTCGATCGACGCCAGCGCGAACCTCATTAGACTCAAAGTCTGGGGCGAGTTGACGGCGGAATCGTTGATGGAGTTGCTGAATCAGGCACGCGCCGATCCGGAATATGTTCCGGGCATGCACACCATCGCCGACTACCGCGAGGCGTACGGCAACTGGGACTACAGCGAAATCCAGCGTTTCCGCGACTACCTGGTGCACATCGCAGTCCCCTGCGAAGTGCGCTGGGCCGCAATTTTCAAACCTGGCAACCTGGCCGCCGCCGGCCATGTGCTGATCCTGATCAGCGAGGCGGTCGGCTCTGACATAAAGTTGCGCATGTTCGAGGAGCCGGCCGCGGCCCTGCGCTGGGTGCGCGGGGAGGACCGCCCGGAAGCCAGCATGAGTTACGAATTCTTGAACGGCCGGGTCGAGGTGCGCACCGGCGATATTACCGGCCTCAAGGTCGATGCGGTCGTGAACGCGGCCAATTCCTCCTTGCTCGGCGGCGGCGGCGTCGATGGCGCCATCCATCGGCGCGGCGGTCAGGAAATCCTGCGGGCCTGTCAGGAGCTGCGCGAAACCTGCTATCCGCGCGGCCTGCCGGCCGGTGAGGCGGTGCTGACGACGGCGGGCAATCTGCCGGCGCGTTACGTGATTCATACCGTCGGACCGGTGTGGGGGCGGGATCAGCAGCCCGATACGCTGCTCGCGTCCTGTTACAAGAAATCCATTGCGCTGGCGGCGAATCATGCGCTCGGCTCGGTGGCGTTCCCGGCGATTTCCACCGGCGCCTATGGCTACCCGAAGGACGAGGCGGCGGCAATCGCATCCACTGCGATCAGCGAGGCCCTGTCGCAGGCCGACGCGATCGAGCGGGTGTCGCTGGTGTTCTTCTCGGACGCCGACCTGGACGTGTTCCTGGCGAACCAGCAATTCTAAGCGGCACCAGCCGAGGGTACAGGAGGTAGCTCATCCTGTATCCTTCGGCGCATGTCAGTACCTGCAACTTCATCCGCCAAGCCGTTGATCTATTTGGCCTCGGCGTCCCCTCGCCGTAGCGCCTTGCTGACCCAGATCGGGGTCGCGCACCGCGTCGCGCCGGTGGCTGTCGACGAGTCCGTGGCCGGGGCCGAGGCGCCGGAAAAATATGTCACACGGCTTGCCGCCCTGAAGGCCGACACGCTCTGGGACAACCTCCCTCCGGACCAGCGGCTGCCGGTGCTGGGTTCGGATACGACAGTTGTGGTCGACCGTAGCATCCTCGGCAAGCCGGCCAACGAAGACGACTGTGTCCGCATGCTCCAGCTGTTGTCCGGGCGGACGCACCAGGTGCACACCGCCGTCGCCGTCCGCAGCGCTCGCGGCAGCGAAGTGCGCCTGAGCGTCAGCGACGTGACTTTTCGCGAGCTGACAGCGGCGGAGATGCGGGCGTACTGGCGCACCGGCGAACCCGCCGATAAAGCCGGCGGCTATGCCGTTCAGGGGCGAGGCGCCGTGTTCATCCGCCATATCGCCGGCAGTTACTCCGGCATCATGGGGTTGCCGTTGTTCGAAACCGCCGAATTGTTGGCCGCGCACCGGATTGCCAGTGAGGTTCAAGGATGACGGCCGAGATCCTCATCAACATCAGCCCCCGCGAGGCGCGCGCCGCCCTGGTCGAAAACGGCGTGCTGCAGGAGATCTTCCTGGAACGGGCCAACAAGCGCGGGCTCATCAGCAATATTTACAAGGGACGGGTGTCGCGCGTGCTGCCTGGCATGCAGGCGGCGTTCGTCGACATCGGCCTGGAGCGCACCGCGTTCTTACATGCGTCGGACATCGTGCATCCGGCGGTGGGCGAAAACGGCAGCCCCGATCAGCCGGTGGACGAGGGGCGCACGCCGGATATTCAGACATTAGTCAGCGAAGGTGGCGAAATATTGGTCCAGGTGCTGAAGGACCCGCTAGGTACCAAGGGCGCGCGCCTGACGACGTTCATCACGATTCCGTCGCGTTATCTGGTGTACATGCCCAAAGGGCGTGGCATCGGAATCTCGGCGCGCATCGAAGATGAGGCTGAGCGGCAGCGTCTGCGCGAAGCCGCGAGCCTGTTCGTGCGGCCCGATGAACCCGGCGGTTATATCGTGCGTACTGCTGCTGAGGGCGCGACGCCAGACGCGTTGCGCGCCGACATGATGTTCCTGCAGAAATTGTGGAGCGTGCTCAGCGAGAAGGCGGCCGGCACGCGGCCGGGCAACCTGGTGCACGAGGATCTGCCGCTGCCGGTGCGCGTCATGCGCGATGTGGTGTCCACCGGCATCGAACACGTCGGTGTCGATCAGCCCGAGACCCATCAACGCATGCTCGAATTCGCGCGCACCTTCATGCCGGAGATGACCGAGCGCATCGAGCTGTACAAGGGCGAGCGGCCGATTTTCGATCTGTACGGCGTCGAGGAGGAAATCCAGAAATCGCTGGAGCGCAAGGTGCCGCTGAAGAGCGGCGGGCATCTGATCTTCGACCAGACCGAATCGATGACCACCATCGATGTGAACACCGGCGCGTATGTCGGCCAGCGCTCGCTCGAAGAGACGATTTTCCGGACCAATCTGGAAGCGGCGGTCGCGATCGCGCGCCAGCTGCGCCTGCGCAACCTGGGCGGCATCATCATCATCGACTTCATCGACATGGAAGAAGAGGAGCATCGCAAGCAGGTGCTGCAGGCGCTGGAGAAGTCGCTGGCCGCCGATCATGCGAAGAATCACATTTCCTCCGTGTCGCCGCTCGGCCTGGTCGAGATGACGCGCAAGCGCACGCGCGAGAGCCTTGAACATATGCTGTGTTCGGCGTGTCCAACGTGCGAAGGACGCGGTTTCGTCAAGACGACGGAAACAGTTTGTTACGAGATCTTCCGAGAGATTCTGCGACAGTCGCGCCAGTTCCAGTTCCAGGAACTGATGGTGCTCGCGCATCAGGATGTGATCGAGCGGCTCCTCGACGAGGAGTCGGCGGCGCTGGCCGAGCTGGAAGTGCACACCGGCAAGCCCATCCGTCTTCAGACCGAAGCGCTGTACCAGCAGGATCAGTACGATGTGGTGTTGATGTGACGCCAGTGTGATGCCGTCCGGTAATGTCTTTAAGTCCACGCAAAGTTGTTAAATGGCTGTTCGGCACGCTGGTGGTGCTGGCCATGCTCGTGGGCCTGTTGTTCGCCACGTTCGGCTTCATCGTCGGGCGCGTGCCGGAATATCGAGTACAGCTGCAGGACTGGATCGGCGAGCGCAGCGGCCTGATCGTCGAGTTCCGGACCTTGAGCGCGCGCTTGCGATTCTACGGACCGGAGCTGGTGTTCGATGACGCCGTCGTGCGCACACCGGATCGCACACGCACGTTGTTCGTTGCCCGGAGGGGCAGCGTCGGTTTCGATCTGTGGACCTCCATCGTCAATCGTCGTTTGACGGGCGGACGCTTCGCGCTCGAGGCGCCGGAGATCGCGCTGATCCGCACGCGCGAAGGCAAGATTCAATTGTTGGGTCAGAGCGCGCTGCCGGAGCGCGAGATCAAGCCGATTGCGTTGGAGCAATTGCCGACCGGCCGCTTCGTCGTGCACGACGCCGTGGTCAGTTTTCGCGACGCCATCACGGGGCGCGGACCTTGGTCGCTGTCGGGTGTGAGTTTCGAGCTCGCGCGCAGCACGGACTCGATGGAACTGAACGGCACCGCGTCCTTGCCGAAAACCCTCGGCGACGAACTGAAATTCTCGGCGACGGCGGAAGGTGCGCTCGAAAATTCCGCCGCGCTGCTCTCTACCTTCGATGTGCAAGGAGCCAAGCTGGATCTGGCGGGCTGGGCCGATTTGCTCCCCGATGCGTGGCCGGCACCGGAGAGCGGGCACGGTGCTATCCGCGTGAGCGGCACATTGAAAGGCGCGGAGTTGCTGCAACTGTCAGCGGCTGTCGATGTCGGCCAGCTCACCACCGAGTTGCCAGTGTGGACGATTCCACTGCCGACGGCCGCGCCGCTGGTGCCGCCGGTGCCGGACGATCCGCCGAAACGCGCACCCAAGCATCCCATCGAGCCGGAACCTGCCATCGTCGAACCGGAACCCGCGCCGCCTGCGCCGCAAATCTTGAGCTATTCGCGACTGGCATTCGCACTCAACGCGCAGAAGTCGGGCAATCAGTGGAGCGTCACGCTGTCGGACATCGATGCGACTCGCACCGACTCGTCGTGGCAGGCCAGGAAGATCGCGGCACGCTGGTCGCGCAACGCTCAGGGCATGCTCAACGTCAGCGGCGAAGCAGATCGCATCGTGCTCGGCAACGTCTGGCCCTGGCTCGTGTATCTGCCGGAGAGCGAAGCGCTCGCACGTGTACGTGCGATGCAGACCACCGGTGCATTGACGGATGTGAAGTTCTCGTTCGCGCGCACCGCCCCCGACGTGCCCGCCAAATACTCGGTGGAAACGAAGCTCGAAGAGGTGGGATTCGCGCCGGTGTTGCGCACGCCCGGGCTCACGCGCATCAGCGGCAGGCTCGACGCCAACGATCACGCCGGCCAACTGCATCTGGCGAGCAAGGATATCGAGTTCAATCTGCCGCGGACGTTTCGCGGTGTGCTGGGTGCAGCGTCGGCCGAGGGCGTGGTGTCGTGGGAGCGCAATGACGCGGGGCTGATCGTAAGCACCGATCAGCTACGTATGCAGGGCGAAGACGGTCGCGCCGTCGCGCGCATGCATCTGACCCTGCCGAGCGATGGCACGTCGCCGGTGTTGGATCTGTTCGCGCAGGGGGAGGATCTGAAGATCGGCGCGACCCACAAATATCTGCCGGCCGACAAGCTCGGGCCGAAGACGCTCGAATGGTTCGATCGAGCCTTGCTCGACGGTCGCATCTCTACCGCGGAGTTCACATACAAGGGGCCGATGCGTCAGTTCCCGTTCCGTAAGAACGAGGGAACATTCCTGGCGCGCGCGCAGGTCGAGAACGCGCTGTTCGATTATCAGGAAGGCTGGCAGCCGGCGCGTGAACTGAAGGCTGAAGTCGAGTTCCGGAATCAAGGCATGCGGGTGCACGCGACCTCTGCGATGGTTGGCAATCTGCGCATGAACGAGGCGACTGCCGAGATTGCCGATTTCCGCCAGAACGAGCTGTCGATCAAGGCGGCGGCCGCGAGCGATCTGGATGCCGGGCTCTCGTTCCTGCGCAACAGCCCGATCGGCCCACGCCTCGGCGAAACATTCGCGCGCTTGGGCGGGCGAGGGCCGATGACCGCGGACGTGCGTTTGGACCTGCCGCTGCGGCATCTCGACGATCGCAGGATCGATGTCATCGCGCGCTTTGCCGATGCGACAGTGACGATGCAGAAAATCTCGGCGCCGGTGCAGTCGCTGACTGGCGAGCTGAGAGTCAAGAACGCATTGATCGCCGAAGCTGACTTGAAAGGCCGGTTCCTGGGCGGTCCGCTCACCGTGAAGATCGATCAGCAGAGCGCGACAGCTGCACAGCTGGATGCACAAGGCCACGCACAGGCAACTGAGCTTCATTCATTGTTCTCGTTGCCCGCGACGGTGAAGCTCGCTGGCGACACCGACTATCACGTCAGCATGCCGATCGCGAGCGGCGATAGCGAAGCCGCCCAACGCCGCAACATCAGAATCGATTCCAACCTGCGCGGACTCGGTGTGACTTTGCCGCAGCCGCTGGGCAAGGGCGTCGCGGATGAGCGGCCGTTGCAGGTGGCTTTGGAAATAGACGACGAGCAGATTCTTTCGCGCACCGCTTATGGCGATGTGCGGGCGTTGATCCGGATGCGTCAGTCCGACGACGGCTGGACGCTCGATCGCGGCGGTGTGCGGGCCGATGCGGTGGCGCCGGCGCTGCCCGGTCATCGCGGTCTGCGCATCGAAGGTAACGTGCAACGTTTCGTTCTGGATGACTGGCTGGCGCTGCGAGGCGCCGATTCAAATCCTGGCGCCGCGCCGCGCGACGACGACGGCCCGAAGCTGTCGGACTATCTGCAGGCGGCGAACGTGCGAGTGGCCGATTTTCAGATCTTCGGTTATCGCTTCGCCGATTTACGTGGCGTGCTGCAGTCGACTCAGAGCGGCTGGCGCGTCGATGTGAGCGGCGATAACGCGGCGGGCCAGGTGTTGATTCCCGAGTCGTTCACGGGATCGCAGCCGCTGCGCGCGACGATGGAGCGACTGGTCATCAACAAGGCGCCGGCTCCGGAAGGCGCGCCGCCAGATGACAATGAGGACGCCCTGGATCCACGCAATCTGCCGAACATGCAAATTTACGTGGGCAACGTGCTTCTCGGCACACGCGTGCTTGGCGCAGTCGATTTGAAAGCGACGCGAGTTCCGCAAGGCATTCGCTTCGACAACGCAACCATCCTCGCCGAATCGGTGCGCGCCGAGGCGAAGGGTGAATGGTTTACCACCGTTGACGGGCCGCGTTCGACGTTGAACGCCTCCATCGAAAGCAAGGATGTCGCCGCGACGCTCAAAGCGCTGAGCTATACGCCGTTCCTCGAAGCCAGGCGTGGCGCGATCAAAGCGGACCTTGCGTGGAATGGCGGTTACGACAGCAACATTCTCGAGCATGCATCGGGCGCGATTCGCATCGAGGCGGAGACCGGGCAGATTGTGAATTTGCAGCCGGGCGCGGGTCGCGTGCTCGGATTGTTCAGCGTGGGTGCGCTACCGCGTCGCCTCGCGCTCGACTTCAGCGACCTCACTGAGAAAGGCCTGGCGTTCGACACCATTCATGGCGATTTCGAATTACGCGACGGCAATGCGTTCACGAACAATCTGCTGTTGCGAGGTCCGGCTGCGGAAATCGGTATGGCTGGCCGCACTGGTTTGGGCTCGCGCGACTACGATCAAACCGCGGTCGTGACTGGAAATCTCGGCGCTTCGTTGCCAGTGGCGGGCGCGCTGGCGGGCGGGCCCGTCGTGGGCGCGGCGGTGTTGCTGTTCTCGCAAGTCTTCAAAGAGCCCCTCAAAGGCATCACCCGCGGCTACTATCGAATCACCGGACCCTGGGATGCCCCAGTGGTGGAACGGGTCGATGCGGCAGACGCCAAGGCGGAAGTAACGGGTGACGACTAATCCTATGATCAAAAGCGGCCAAGGCCCTTTTGATGAGCCCGGCAAAAGGCGCGACTTTTGCCGGACTCCCATTCGAGCCGCTGTACTGCAAATGACCTCGGCGCCGGAGGTCGAAGCCAATCTCACGATGGCGCGCGTCCTGTTGGAGCGTGCGCGCGCCGAAGGTGTGACGCTGGCGGCGCTGCCTGAAAACTTTGCCATCATGGGCCGCAAGGAGACCGACAAGGTCGAAGTGGCCGAAACTCCCGGCGAGGGGCCCATTCAGGCGTTTCTAGGCCACTGCGCGCGTGAGCTCGGCTTGTGGATCATCGGCGGCACGATTCCGCTGCGCGTCGACAACGAGCCTGAGCGCGTCGCCTCGGCGTCGCTGGTGTTCGACGATCACGGCCGCTGTCTGGGGCGCTACGACAAGATTCATCTGTTCGACGTCGGCATTCCTAATCACGACGCGCCTCAGCGCGACGAGCGCTATCGGGAATCTGCCACTGTCGCTCCAGGCAGTCAGCCCACGGTCGTGCCCACGCCATTTGGCAGAATTGGCATGGCGGTCTGTTACGACGTGCGCTTTCCCGAGCTGTTCCGCGTGCTGTCGGAGCGGGGGGCGGAAATCCTTAGCCTGCCTTCAGCGTTTACCGCACCCACGGGTAAGGCACATTGGGAATTGTTGATGCGCGCGCGGGCGGTTGAGAATCTGTGCTACATCCTGGCCCCAGCACAAAGTGGCATCCACCCCAATGGGCGGGAGACCTGGGGAGACTCGCTCATCGTGGATCCCTGGGGCCAGGTGCTTTCTCGAGTCGCCGAGGCCGGTCCCGGCCTTGCAGTGGCGGAAATCGACCGCACTGTGCAACAAGAGCTCCGCGAACGATTCCCTGCCTTGTCGCATCGGCGTTTTACAATCGCGCCGCCGTCTTTAAATCTCGCGGACTGATTACGAGGACCCGCCACGCGCATGAGCACCACGACCACCGCCGTTCACGACCGTCTGCATCTGGAGCTGCCCAAGGCGTTCGACGCGTCGCAGCCGCTGGATGTGGCGCGTCAGGCCATCCTCGCGCCGTCGGGGCTGGATGAAAACCGCATCGCCGGCGTGCTCGGCAGCGTCATGGGCTACAGCGTCGATTACGCCGATTTGTATTTTCAGCTGAGCCGCGAGGAATCATGGTCGCTGGAAGATGGCATCGTCAAAGACGGCTCGCACAGCATCGAGCAGGGCGTCGGCGTGCGTGCGCTCGCGGGTGAGAAGACCGGCTTCGCATATTCCGATGAGATCGTGTTGCCGGCGCTGACCGAAGCTTCGATGGCGGCGCGTGCGATTGCTCGCAGCGGAGCAAACAAATCCATGCAGGCCTGGCGCTCGACCGCGGGTCATCAGTTGTATCTGCCGTTCGATCCGCTGGAAGGCTTGAGCGATACCGACAAAGTGCAATTGCTCGAGCGTGTCGATCGCGAAGCGCGTCGAATCGATTCGCGCGTGACGCAGGTGATGGCGAGCCTCTCCGGTGCGCACGAGGTGGTGCTGGTGATGGCGAGCGACGGCACCGTCGCCGCCGACGTGCGTCCGTTGGTGCGCATGAATGTTTCTGTGATCGTCGAGAAAGACGGTCGGCGCGAACAGGGTTATGCGGGCACGGGCGGCCGTTACGGCTTCGCCAAGTTCCTGGAAAAAGATCGCTGGAAAGAGCTGGTGCACGAAGCGGTGCGCAGCGCGCTGGTGAATGTCGACGCGGTTCCTGCGCCGGCGGGCACGATGACCGTCGTGCTCGGCCCGGGTTGGCCCGGCGTGTTGTTGCATGAGGCCGTGGGCCACGGCCTGGAAGGCGACTTTAACCGCAAGGGCACGTCGGCGTTCTCCGGCCGCATCGGCGAACAAGTGGCTTCCGAGCTTTGCACCATCGTCGACGACGGCACGCTCGGCTCGCGCCGTGGCTCGCTGAACATCGACGACGAAGGGGTGCCGACTCAGTGCACGACGCTCATCGAGAACGGCATCCTGCGCGGTTACATGCAGGACAAGCTGAACGCGCGGCTGATGGGTGTCGCGCCGACGGGCAACGGCCGTCGCGAATCGTTTGCGCACATGACCATGCCGCGCATGACGAATACATACATGCTGGCCGGCAAGCACGACCCGCAGGAGATCATCGGCTCGGTGCAGAAGGGCCTGTATTGCCGCAACTTCGGCGGCGGCCAGGTGGATATCACTTCCGGCAAGTTCGTGTTCTCCGCCAGCGAGGCTTATCTGATCGAGAACGGCAAGCTGGGCGCGCCGGTGCGCGGCGCCACGCTGATCGGCAACGGTCCCGAGGTCATGCGCCGGGTGTCCATGGTCGGCAACGATCTGAAGCTGGACGAAGGCGTGGGGACCTGCGGCAAGGAAGGGCAGGACATCCCGGTCGGTGTCGGTCAGCCGACTTTGCGCGTCGATGGTTTGACGGTCGGCGGCACCGCCGCCTAGTCCTTAGGTCTGACAGTTTCCCGGGACGGTGGCCGCGCTGCTAGGATGGCGCGGTCGCTGGCTGTGCTGCTTTCCTTATGTGGATTTCTCGTCCCATCTACGAGCTGCTGCCCTACCTGTACATGCTGGCAGGCGCCGGCCTGTTGGCCGCGGCGTGGCTGGTCGACGCTGGAATCTGGTCCAGCCTGTTTCTCGTGGTCGGGGCGCTGAGCCTGATGGGCGGGCTGGTGTTATGGCTGCGCCGGAAGGATTATCGAACCAAGCAGGCCGAGTACGACAGCCGCTCGCTCGACGACAAGATCTGAGCCGCGCTAGAGACTAGCGACCGCCTCCGAACTCATTCGCCCGCTGCTCTTCCTCTTCGTCCTCACGCTCCGCCCGCTCCTCGAGCGAGCCGCCTTCCTGCGCTAACGTCGCCGCGTGACCGCGATCCGGGCCGTCATGCAGGGGTGCCGCGTCGTCGTCCATTTCGTGGAACGCCGTGCGGCTGCGGTTGGTGCGCTCGTCGAAATACATGATTTCGTGCTGACCGATCTGCACCACGTCGCCGTCGTTCAGCATGCGGCGGCGGACGCGCTTGGAGCGCACGTAAATGCCATTGGTGCTGTTCAGGTCTTCGAGCACCGAGGTATGAATCGAAGTGATGATCTGCGCGTGATGACGGCTGATGTATTTGCTGTCGATCTGCAGATCGTTGTCGGGTGTGCGGCCGATGATGAACCGTCCCGGCGTGAGCTCGCGCTCCGCGATGGTCTGGCCGTTGAAGCCGACCAGGATGCGACCGAGCACGATACGGCGCGAACCGGCGGCCGGTTCTTCACCGCCATTCATGCCACTGTGCATGCCGCCGTTCATGCCGCCAGGCATGCCATGCAGCGCCTGCAATTTCACAGAACGTTCGGCGTATTCCACCCACTGCAGCTCTTCGACCGCCGCTTTCACATCGTCGACCGTTACCGAGGGGCGATCCTGCGCGAACGCAGCCATCATCGCGGTGTCGGCGAGTGTGTTCACCAGGCGCGGCACGCCGCCGGTATAGCGATAAATCAGCGGGAATGTTTCCGGATCGAAAATCTGCCGTCCCTGCGAGCCGGCCACCTCCAGACGATGCTGGATATAGGCGGCCATGTCGGTCTTGGACAGCGCGGTCAGATGGAAGCGCAGGCGGATACGCTGCGCCAGCTGCACCAGGCCGGGGCCGTTGAGCTTGTCGTTCAGCTCCGGCTGGCCGGCGAGAATGATGCGCAGGACCTTCTCTTTGGTGGTCTCCACGCCCGAGAGCATGCGGATCTCTTCCAGCACCTTATGTGAAAGATTCTGCGCTTCGTCGACGATCAGCAGCACGCGGCGGCCGTTGGCGTATTGCTCGACCAGGAACTCGTTCAAGGTCGAGAGCAGCTCGGCCTTTTTCATCTTGAACGGCGAAAAGCCGAACTGCACCAGCACGCTCTGCAGGAATTCGATGGCGGTGACCTGGGTCTGATTGATCTGCGCCACCACCACGTCCTTCTCCAGCTCCTTGAGGAAGGTCTCGATCAGGGTGGTCTTGCCCGAGCCGATCTCGCCGGTGATGACGACGAAGCCGTCGGTGAACCAAATGGTGGACTCCATGTACGCCTTGGCGCGCGCATGGTGCTTGGACAGGTACAGGAACTGCGGGTCCGGGGTCAGCCGGAACGGCAACTCGTGCAGCTTGAACAGTTCTAGATACATGCAGTTGGGTATCTGGTCCGTGGCCTGTCGAGGGCTTGGTGGGCAGGCGCCCCGGGAGCCCGCCGTCGAGGCGATGCAAGTTTACGCAAGAACCGGCGCCGGACACAAAAACACCGGCGCGATTCACCAGAATCTGGCGATTGGCCGGCGGTTCCCGCTCGAGTTACATCTTCAGCCGGAGCAACTGCTGCAATGCCCGGTCCCTGGCGGTCGGCGATGGGGCGTTGATGGTGCAATGTCCGAGCTTGCGGTTGGGCCGCGGTTCTTTCCCGTAGCTGTGAAAGTGTACGCCCGACACCCGCAGAATGTTCCCGAGCTCGGGGATGCTACCGATGAAGTTCATCATCGCCGAGTGACCGTTCGGACGGGTGCTTCCGAGCGGCAATCCCAGAATGGCGCGCACGTGATTTTCGAACTGACTGGTCTGCGCGCCCTCGATGGTCCAGTGTCCGGAGTTGTGCACGCGGGGCGCCATTTCGTTGGCGATCAGCTTGCCCCCGCGCACGAAGAACTCGATGGTGAGCACGCCGGCGTAGTCCAGATGTTTCAACAGCCGGCGCATGTATGTTTCCGCCTGCTTCTGCAAAGAGGCGTTGCGATACGGCGCGATTGAATAGCGCAAAATGCCTTGCGAATGGGTGTTCGCCGACAGCGGATAAAACAAAGTTTCGCCACGCGTGCTACGCACGCCGATGATGGAAACCTCGCGCGAGAAATCGACGAAGCCTTCGTAGATCAGCGGCACGCTGCCGAGCGTCTGCCAGGCAGTTTCGATGTCGGAGGCTTTCTTCAGATAGAACTGGCCGCGGCCGTCATAGCCAAGCCGGCGAGTCTTGAGCACGCCGGGCAGGCCGATGTTTTCGACGGCGGCACGCAGGTCTTCGATCGAATCGACCGCCATGAACTCGGGCGTCGGAATCTTCAATTGCCGGAACAATGTTTTCTCGTGCAGCCGGTCCTGCGACGCGCCGAGCGCTTGCACCGGCGGCAGGAAAGGTTTCTTGGCGGCAACCGGCTCGACCGCGGCGACCGGCACGTTCTCGACATCGAAGGTCACGACATCGACTTCGTCGGCCAGCTCCGCAAGCTTGGCAGCATCGTCGAAGGCGCCGGGAATGATCCGGCCGACCTGGCCGCCGGGCGCATCGCTGCTCTGATCCAGGAATACGAAGCGCAAGCCGAGCGGATAGCCCGCCAGGGCCAGCATGCGTCCCAGCTGGCCCGCACCGATAATGCCGATTTTCATGGCCGGGAAACGGAAGTGATGGACGGGTCGGGATTGGCCAGCACGGTCGCGGTCTGGTCCGCCCGGAACTTGTCGAGCGCGGTACGCACCGGCTCGTATTTGTTGGCGAGGATGG
>NZ_BLJO01000001.1:1221896-1385218 GCF_009932555.1 Steroidobacter agaridevorans | reverse complement strand
ACGCGGCAAACAACGCCGCATTGGTCGCGCCGGCCTGACCGATCGCCAGCGTGCCGACCGGAATGCCGGCGGGCATCTGCACGATGGACAGCAACGAGTCGATGCCACTGAGCATCTTCGACTGCACCGGCACACCCAGCACGGGCAGGCTGGTCTTGGCAGCCGTCATGCCCGGCAAATGGGCAGCGCCACCGGCGCCGGCGATGATCACTTCCAGGCCGCGCTCGCGCGCCTTTTCGGCGTACTCGAACAGCAAGTCCGGCGTGCGATGGGCCGAGACCACGCGCGTCTCGAATGCGATGCCAAGACGCTGCAAAGTGTCCGCGGCAGGCTGCAAAGTCTCCCAATCGGACTTCGAGCCCATGATGATGCCAACTAACGGTTTCATAAGGGGGATTGTATCAGGGGGCTGTGTTCGACAGGGCGTCGCGTAAGACACGGAACAGCTCGCGCCCGGCGGGCGTGACTTTCTGCGATGACTGCTGCTGTTCCTTGCGCGCCCGCTCGGTGAGCTTGCCGATGGCTTTGCTGTCGATGTGAGGCAATTCGGCTGCCAGGGCGGCAACCGCTTCGCTGCCTTCGCGCAGCAGCCGGTCGCGCCATTGCTCGATGCGATGAAAGCGGGTGGCCTCGACACGCTCTCGGGTGCGTTTGGCGTCCAGCGCCTCGCGGATCGGCTCTGCGTCGATTTTGCGCATCAGCTTGCCGATGTACTGTTTCTGCCGGTACAGGCCGCCATGAGCAGTGATCCGGCGAGCCAGCAGTACGGCATCGCGCAGTTGTTCGGGCAGGGGCAGGGCGTCCAGCTCGCTCTCCGACAGCTCGATCAGCGCCTCGCCGAGCGCCTGCAGATCGTCGCTCTGCCGCTTGCGGGCGCTTTTACTGGGGCGCTCGTCGTAGGAGCCGTCTTGGTCGACGTCGTCGGTCATGTCAGGACAGGCCGTTTCTGGGGGCGCAAGGATGCGGGCATGGCGGTCCCCATGCAAGTCGGTGCTGGGACCGGCCTGATACAATCCAACCATGGCCCAAGTTCCCACGACCTCATCCACCCAGCTCAGCCACTCGCAACAGGACCTGCAGGACCTGGTTGCCCTCGCGATCGAGGAGGGGCGCAAGCTCGGCGCCACCGAGTCCGAGGTCGGCGTCAGCGTCGACACCGGGCTGTCGGTCACCGCGCGTCTCGGCGAAGTCGAGACGCTCGAGTATCAGCGCGATCGCGGCATGGGCATCACCGTCTATCGTGGCAAACGCAAAGGCACGGCGAGCACCGCCGACCTGCGGCCGCAAGCGATCCGCGAGACCGTTGCCAAAGCCTTCAGCATTGCTGGATTCACGGCGGAAGATGAGTGCGCGGGGTTGCCCGATCGCGAAGATCTCGCGACGGAGATTCCGGATCTGCAGTTGTCACATCCTTGGGGCATCGAGCCCGACGCGGCGCGCGATCTTGCGGTTGCTTGCGAAGCGGCGGCGCTCAAAGCCGATAAGCGCATCGGCAATTCCGAGGGCGCGACGCTGTCGAGTCACCAAGGTCTGCGCGTGTTCGGCAATTCGCTCGGCTTCCTCGCCGGCTTTCCGAGCAGCATTCATAGCCTGAGCTGTGTCGTCGTCGCTCAAGAAGACGGCGAGATGCAGCGTGACTATTGGTACAGCTCGGTGCGCGATTGGCGCGAGCTCGAAGATGGCGAATCCATCGGCAAGACCGCAGCGGCGCGCGCGCTGCGTCGTTTGAATGCGAAGAAATTGTCGACGCTGACCGCGCCCGTGCTGTTCGTTCCCGAACTGGCTCGTGGGCTCATGGGACATTTCCTCGGTGCGATTCGCGGCGGCAGCCAGTATCGCCGCGCGTCCTTCCTGCTCGACGCCGCCGGTCAACAGATCTTTCCATCGTGGCTGCAGATCTCGGAACGGCCGCATATTCCCAAGGCGCTGGCCAGCTCGCCGTTCGATAGCGAAGGCGTGGTCACGCGCGATCGCGAGTTGATCAAGGATGGCGTGCTCACCGGGTACATCCTGAGCACCTATTCGGCGCGCAAGCTCGGGTTGCGCACCACGGGCAATGCCGGCGGCGTGCACAATCTCATCGTGTCGCACGGAACCGATGATTTTCAGGCGCTGCTGAAGAAAATGAACCGCGGCCTGATGGTGACCGAGCTGATGGGCCAGGGCATCAACGGCGTGACCGGCGACTATTCGCGCGGCGCCGCCGGCTTCTGGGTCGAGAACGGCGAGATTCAGCATCCGGTCAACGAGATCACCATTGCCGGCAATCTCAAGGACATGTATCGGGACATCGTTGCCATCGGCAGCGACGTCGATGCGCGCGGCGGCATTCGGACCGGTTCGGTGCTGCTCGAGAAGATGACGATCGCAGGCGAGTAGCCGCGAACCTCAACTCTTATTGATTGGATGCATGCTGACCGGGCATGTGATGGCCATGCGTGTGGTGGATGACGTTGGTCTGCTCGACCAGTTCCGCCACCGTCTTTCCCTTCAAGCTGTTCTGTAGCGCCTGCTCCGCGACTCGCGCCGCTTCCACTGCTGGCGCGACGTCTCTGCATTTGCTGAGGCGCGGGCCGGCGATGTCGTGACGCACGGCATCCAGCACGTCGCCCAATTCGATCGTATGCGGATCGCGCGCCGGTACCCAGCTGTCATCTTCCGCGACCAGCAGCAGCTTGCGATGTTCCAGCGCATCCAGGATGGGCGTGAGCGCGGCGCCCGGCAGATCCAGATGCTCGGCGAGACGATTCGTCGTCCAGCTATGCTTTGCCGTTTGGTAGTCGCAGACGATGAGATACATGATGGACAACGCGACGCGCTCGCGCATGCTCGAGTTCAGCGCGATCGCTCCGCGCCCCGGGCGCAGGTACTGCGGGTTCTGCACATAGAACGCCAGCTGTGCGCCGAGCAGCAGGATGAGCCAGGAAACATACAGCCAGATGAGCGCCACGATGACGAACGCGAAGCCGGCGTAGATGACCATCGTGGTGGTCGTGCTGGCAACGAATTGCGCCATCACCATGCCGCTGAATGCCCACGCCGCTCCGGCGGAGACGCCGCCAATCAACGCCGCACGCAATCGCACTTTCGTGTTCGGCACGAAGCCGTACATGAACGTGAACACGCCCGAGACCAGCAGATAAGGCGTGATCCGACCCAGGATCAACAGCATGGTGTCGAAAGGCCGGTAGTGCGAGAGCGTTTCCACGAACGTCGTGCTGCCGAGCGTTGCAATCAATCCCAAGGCCGCGACGATGACGGCCGGCCCGACCACCATGACGCTCAGATACTCGCTGAAGCGACGACCGATGCTGCGGGGCTGCTCGACCCGCCACACGAAATTGAAGCTTTCCTCGACCTTCTGCACGGTCGAGATCAACGTATAGAGCAGGAAGATCAAGCCGATCGAGCCGAGCACTCCGCCGCGCACGTTGTCGACGAAGGCCATCACCTGCTGGGTGATCTCGTAGGCGCGGTCGCCGAGCGGCTCCAGGAAGCTGTACAGTACCGGCTCGAGCTCGCGGTGATAGCCCAGGCCTTTGAGCACCGAGAAGGACAGGGCGATGATGGGCACGATCGACAGCAACGTCGTGTACACCAGGCTCATGCCGCGAAGGGTGAGCTCGCCACGGGCGATATCGCGTATCAGCGCATAGGGATAGCGCAGGATGCGCGTAAGTTTCCACAACGGCCGCCCGATGATGGATTCCGGCGGCTCGAACAGCCAATGTTCCAGGCGAGCTAGCAGCGGCGCGATCATGCTCGATCAGCCTGACATGCGCGTGAGGCGCGAGCAAGTCAATGAGTTACACATCCGGCCACTTCCCATCTCGCATCGTCTGCCTCACCGAGGAGACCACCGAAACGCTGTACCTGCTCGAAGAGGACTGGCGCATCGTAGGTGTTTCGGGCTTCACGGTGCGGCCGCCGCGCGCTCGCAAGGAGAAGCCGAAGGTGTCGGCGTTCACCAGCGCGAAGGTCGATCGCATCCGCGAGCTGGAACCCGATCTCGTGCTCGGCTTCTCCGACCTGCAGGCGGACATCGCCGCCGACCTGGTGCGGCACGGACTGAACGTTCATATTTTCAATCATCGCGACATTGCCGGCATCTTCGGCATGATCGGCATCCTCGGCGGCATGATCGGCTGCGAGGCCAAGGCGGCGCAGCTGTGCGCCAGGCTCGCCGCGAATCTCGACAGCATCCGTGCTTCGGCGGCGCAGTTCACGGCCCGGCCGCGCGTTTATTTCGAGGAATGGGACGAGCCGATGATTTCGGGCATCCGCTGGGTGTCGGAATTGATGAGCGTCGCCGGCGGCGACGATTGTTTCGACGACCACTCCCGTCAGTCGCTGGCGAAGCATCGAATCATCGCCGATCCGCAGGAGGTCGTGCGGCGCGCGCCCGATATCATTCTGGGGTCCTGGTGCGGCAAGAAATTTCAGCCCAAGAGCGTGGCCGCACGCGAGGGCTGGGGCGAAGTGCCGGCCGTCGCCAACGCGCAGCTGCACGAGATCAAGTCATCGATTATTTTGCAGCCCGGGCCGGCGGCGCTGACCGACGGCATCGCCGAGATTCACAACATCTTCAAGGCGTGGCAGGTGAGCCGAGCGGCGCGTTGATGGTGAAATAAAACGTCGCGCCTTCGTTCACCTGGGCCTCGGCCCAGATGCGTCCGCCGTGACGTGCGATGACGCGCTGGGCGGTCACCAGCCCGATGCCGCTGCCCTGGAATTCCGCGTCCGGGTGCAGCCGCTGAAATGGCACGAACAGTTTGTTCGCATACGCCATGTCGAAGCCGACGCCGTTGTCACGTACGAAGTAGATGTGACCGCCGGTGACGCCGGTTTGCACGCCGACAGTCACGCTTGGATGCTCGGCCTTGATCGTGAATTTCCAGGCGTTCGCCAGCAGGCAGTCCATGGCGATGCGGAGCAAGCGCGCATCGCCTTCGACGTGCATGTTGGGGGCGATGTCGAGTTGCACGTTGTGATCGGGATGCTTCTGTCGCAGAGCAGCCGCGGCATCCATGCACACTTGCGTGAGATTCACGGGCCGAATGGCCAGCTCAGCTGTACTGATGCGAGACAAGCCAAGCAGCGCCTCGATGAGGCTCGACATGCGCTGACTCGCATCGTGAATGCGCCGCAGATAATGCAGCGACTTTTCATCCAGCTGTTCGGCGGCGGTCTCTTGCAGGATCTGACTGAATCCGGAGAGGCTGCGCAGCGGTGCGCGCAGATCGTGAGAGACGGCGTAAGCAAACGACTCCAGCTCGCGATTTGCCGCCTGCAGCTGGCGCGTGCGCTCGACCACCCGCTTTTCCAGCTCGGCATTCATCTGCTGCACTTCGCGCTGGGATTCGAGCAGCGCGGAGACGGCTGCGTCATCGCGCCGCTTGTGCCGGCGGAGCAGGATGTATAGCAGGACCGCGGAGCCGAGGATGGCGAGCCAGCCCTTGCTGGTGTGCAAGAGCTGAAGCGTTTCCGGATCCAGGTCCAGCCACGCCAGCCAGCGATCGGTCACGAATATCCAGAGGATGCCAGCCGCCAGATAGATCAATGCGATCGTTCTTGGCATGCGAGCGCGGCAGTTATCCGGTCAGGCGGCGCAGCGCTTCGGCGTATTTCTCGCCGGTCTTCTGGATCACCTCGGCCGGCAGCTTGGGCCCGGGCGGGCGCTTGTCCCACACCAATGTTTCCAGATAGTCGCGCACGAATTGTTTGTCGAAGCTCGGCGGGCTGGTGCCGGGGCGATAACCGTCGGTCGGCCAGAAGCGCGACGAGTCCGGCGTCAGCGCCTCGTCGATCAGCGTCAGATGACCGGCGTCGTCGATGCCGAACTCGAACTTGGTGTCGGCGATGATGATGCCGCGGGTGAGCGCGTATTCAGCGGCGAAGCGATACAAGGCGAGCGCGGTGGCGCGCACCTGTTCGGCGAGGCCGCGCCCCACGATGGAAACCGCCCGCTCGTAATCGATGTTCTCATCGTGCTCGCCAAGCTCGGCTTTGGTCGCCGGCGTGAACAAGGGCTCGGCCAGACGATCGGCCTGTCGCAGACCCGCCGGCAACTGGATGCCGCAGACCGCGCCATTTTGCTGGTAGTCCTTCCAACCCGAACCGATGATGTAACCGCGCACCACGGCTTCGATGGGCAGCGCCTTCAGGCGCTTTACGATCATGTACCGATCGGCAATCGTCGCACGCTCGGCCGGATCGGCGACCACACTTTCCAGCGGCGTGTCCAGGATGTGATTGGGCACGATGTGCTTGGTGCGGTCGAACCAGAAGCGCGAGATCCTGGTCAGCACCGCGCCCTTGCCCGGGATCGGGTCGGGCAGCACCACGTCGAACGCGCTCAGGCGGTCGGTGGTGACGATCAGCATCTGCTTGTCGTCGATGGCGTAGATGTCGCGGACTTTGCCCTGGTAGATGCGCTTGAGGCCGCTCAAGCGCGACTCGAGCATGGGCGGGGAGGGCTGAGTCACTGATTTACTCGATGAAAATGAGAGGAAAAACACTGTTAACCGTCGGGCGAATGGTGGTGCAGCACGAGGCTGGTACCATTGTTAACTGGGCGAGCACATTTTTACTCGCCCAGTAATTGTCGCAGCGGGCGACGAGGGCTTCAAGCATCGATGTTTTGGCAAGGTAAAGCACTGGGCGCGCTGATCGGCGGGGTCACAGCAGGTCCAGTCGGCGCATTGTTTGGCACCTTTATCGGCCACCTGTTCGACGTGCAGGCCGAAAACGGGCTCGCCGGCCGCTTCGGCGGCGGCAGCGATGCGGACGATGCCGCCGCGGCGCAGATGTCCGGCATGGGCGTGCAGGAGGCTTTCTTCCGCGCCACGTTCCAAGTCATGGGACATATGGCGAAGGCCGACGGGCGCGTTTCGGAAAATGAGATCCGCGCGGCGCGCGCCATCATGGCCGAGTTCCGGCTGGGCGAACGGGAAATCGAGTTCGCCATTCAATTGTTCACCCAGGGCAAGGAAAAGGCGTTCCCGCTGGAAGCGACGCTGCGCGGCCTGCGTCGCATGTTGAGCGGCCGGCCCGACGTGTTGCGCATGTTCATCCAGATTCAACTTCAGACCGCGCTGTGGAGCGGCAGCTTCGCTCCAGCGGCGCGACAAGTGATGGCGCGCGTTGCGGCCTCGTTGGGTGTGTCGGCGTACGAGGTCGTGCAGATGGAGGCGCTCTTGCGGATGCAGCAGTCCTCCCGCCAGCCGTTCGAGGCGCGCCCCAGGGTCGATAAAGTCGCGCAGGCCTACGAAGTGCTCGGCGTCACGAGCGATGCGTCCGATGCCGAAGTCACGAAGGCATATCGCCGCTTGATGAATCAAAATCATCCCGACAAGCTGGTGGCGCGCGGCCTGCCGGAGTCGATGATGAAAGTGGCCGAGGAGAAAACCCGGCAAGTGCGCGCCGCCTACGAAGTGCTGCGTGAAGCGCGCGCGATGCGATAGATCACGAGGTCCTTGTCATGCCCAATCAACCCTGGATTGCTCCGTCCATTCTCTCCGCCGACTTCGCCCGCCTCGGCGAAGAGGTGAAAGCGGTGCTCGACGCCGGCGCCGACACCGTCCACTTCGATGTGATGGACAATCACTATGTGCCCAACCTCACCATCGGGCCGCTGGTGTGCGAGGCGTTGCGCAAGTACGGCATCACGGCGCCCATCGATGTGCATTTGATGGTGAAGCCGGTCGATCGAATTGTTCCTGACTTCGCCGCCGCCGGCGCGTCCTGGATCAGCTTCCATCCCGAAGCGAGCGAGCATGTCGATCGCACCATCGGCTTGATCCGCGAGCATGGCTGTCATCCGGGCATCGTGCTCAATCCCGCGACGCCGCTGAACGCGCTCGATTACGTGCTCGACAAGGTCGACATGGTGCTGCTGATGTCGGTGAACCCGGGCTTTGGCGGGCAGAAGTTCATTCCTTCCGCGCTCACCAAGCTGAAGAAAGTGCGCGAGATGATTGCAGCGAGCGGTCGTGACATTCGCTTGCAGATCGATGGGGGAGTGAAGGTCGACAACATCGGCGAGATCGCCGCGGCGGGCGCAGATACCTTCGTCGCGGGCTCGGCCATCTTCGGCTCGAAGGATTACCGCAAGACCATCGCCGACATGCGTAGCGAGATCGCGAAAGCGACCAAATAGCGAACGCCAGAAACAGAGAAGGCCGCTTACGCGGCCTTCATCGGTGAGTCGTCTCGCGACTCGGCGAGGTTCTATTCCTCGTCCTCATCGTCGAAGTCGTCGTCATCATCGTCGTCGTCGTCATCGGTGCGACGATTGGCGGGTGTCGTACCTGCTGTAGCAGCGCCAGCGCCAGCGCGGCCCGCGGCGGCAGCCAGCGGCGGCTTGGTCTTCATCTTCGGACGAGCGCCGAACACGACGATGGTCTTGCCCGTCGCGCGCAGCAGGCCCTGGTCTTCCAGCACCTTCAACACGCGGCCCGCCATTTCACGCGAGCATCCGACCAGACGCGACAGCTCCTGGCGGCTCACTTTGATCTGCATGCCTTCCGGATGAGTCATCGCATCCGGCTCGCTGCACAGATCCATGATGGCGTGCGCGACACGGCCGGTGACATCGACGAACGCCAGGTCACCCAACTTGCGATTGGTGCGATCCAGACGGGTGGCCAGCTGCGTGGCCAGTTCGAACACCAGGCCCGGGCTTTCGGCCGCGAGCTGGCGGAAGCGGGGATAGGTCATTTCGGCGAGCTCGCACTGCTGACGCGTGCGGACCCAGGCGCTGCGGGTGGGCTGTTCGTAGAACAGGCCCATTTCACCGAAGAACTGACCTTTGTTGAGGTAGGCGAGCACCATCTCGTTGCCTTCCTCGTCTTCGATCATGACTTCGACCGAGCCGCTGACGATGTAATACAGCACATCGGGCAGGTCGCCGGCATGGATGACGACGGTCTTGGAAGGCACCGTGCGAATCCGGCAGTAGCTCAGGAACCGGTTGATCGCCGGAATATCGCTCAATGGCCTTGCGCCCTCTTCCATACCCGCCCCTATTCGCCTTGTGCTTGTAACTAAATGACTTTAGTGGGATGACTTGACGACAATATGTCTTGCCGCGCCTTTTAATACAGTATGACCCAACACCGCAAGCTTTTGCTTGCACGGCAAAACTTTACGTCGACTATTTGACGGCACGGCCCAATGTCGTTCAGCCCCAAACTGTCTATTCCGTCACATTCTCACAGCCAGTACGCCGTCCGCGTCATCACTTTGGCGGTGAGCTTCATCAACGCCCGGACCGGCCCCGGCAACTGGGCGCCGCCGGCCAGTTCAGCATTGCGTCCATGACGTTCTTCGTCGGCGCTCATTTGCTGGATGATGGCGCGCGTGCGCGTATCTTCCGCCGGCAAACGTTGTAAATGTCCGTCGAGATGCTCGACCACCTGGCGCTCGGTCTCGGCGACGAAGCCGAGGCTGACTTTGTCTCCCGCCAGGCCGGCGAGGGCGCCGATGGTGAACGAACCCGCGTACCACAGCGGATTCAGCACACTGGTCCGGCCCCCCAGCTGTCGGATGCGCTCGGCGCACCAGGCGAGATGGTCAGTCTCCTCGCGCGCCGCTTCCATCAGCGAAGCCCTGGTTGCATCGGCTCGCGAAACGAACGCTTGCCCCTGATAGAGCGCCTGAGCGGCAACTTCCCCGGAATGATTGATCCGCATCAGCGCGGCGACGTGCCGGCGGTTGGCCGGGTTGTCGGCAATTTCGGGCGTTTCAGGCTGGTTTTCGGCCGGATTGGGCCGGCCCGCGACGTGGCTGGCGAACAGGGTCCGCAGGGTCTGGTCGGCTGGGGTCAACAGGCGGTCGAGGAGGGTGTAACGACGGCCGGTCTCGAGGCTTGAGTCCATGGGATTCATTATATATGTCCCCGCCCAAAGGCCGTTCCGGAGTGCTCCGGAGTCCGCTTCGGGAATCCTGCTCTAAATCCGGCTGTTACTGTGTTTGCATTGACCCCGGTCGTCCATTAGACTTGCCGGCCTTTTCGCCCCCTGGCTGGCAGGGGCGCATGAGTTTTCCCGGAGATTTCAATGAGTACCGTCTTCGCCAATGCGCAAACGGTCCGTCGTGACTGGTATGTGATCGACGCGACCGGCAAGACCCTGGGCCGCCTGGCTTCGCAGGTCGCCTCGCGTCTGCGCGGCAAGCACAAGGCGGCTTACACGCCGAACTGCGACACTGGCGACCACATCGTCATCGTCAACGCCGGCAAGATCCACGTGACCGGTCGCAAGCTGACGGACAAGTTCTATCATCAGCACACCGGCTACATGGGCAACTTGAAGAGCACCAGCTTGGAAAAGCTGCTCGACAAGCACCCCGAGCGCGCCATCGAGTTCGCGGTCAAGGGCATGCTCCCGAAGAACCCGCTCGGTCGGAAGATGTTCAAGAAGCTGCACGTGTTCGCGGGCGACAAGCACCCGCACACCGCGCAGCAGCCGAAGGCGCTCGAGATTTAATTCTTAAGGTACGCATTCAGACATGGCCACCCAGACCAATTACGGCACCGGCCGCCGCAAGACCTCTACCGCCCGCGTGTTCCTGCGCAAGGGCACCGGCAACATCCGCGTGAACGATCGCACGCTCGATGAGTTCTTCGGCCGCAAGACCGCGCGCATGATCGTGCGTCAGCCGCTGGAAGCCGTGAACATGGACAACACTTTCGATGTGGAAGTGACGGTCAAGGGCGGCGGCATCACCGGCCAGGCCGGCGCGATCCGCCACGGCCTGACTCGTGCGTTGATGGAGTACGACGAGACGCTGCGCAAGACCCTGCGCGACGCCGGTTACGTGACCCGCGACGCCCGCGAAGTCGAGCGTAAGAAGGTCGGTTTCCGCAAAGCCCGTCGCGGAACGCAGTTCTCGAAGCGCTAATCGTTCGATTGCTGGGGGATCGTCTAGCGGTAGGACTACGGACTCTGACTCCGTCAACCTAGGTTCGAATCCTAGTCCCCCAACCAATACAGCAAGCCCGCCCCTCGGCGGGCTTGTTCGTTTCTGGAGTAGTGAAGTTTGTGGCCCGCCTTCTTGCAGCGGGCCTTCTTGTTTTTGGGCGTTGTGGTTTTCGGAGTGGTGGCGCTTCGCTCCGTGGCTGGCAGCGTTGCTGGGATAGCCGAGCTTCTCGGAGTGGCAGAGTTGATGTCTGCTTCTAGCGCAGCAGTGATTTGAAGTTTTACTTCGCTGCTTGTCCGGAGCGCGGGGGTCCAGTGCGGATACCCTGTGGCAGCCGAGCTTTTCGGAGTGCAAGGGTCGATCTCGGCTCTTAACGCAGCAGTGATTTGAAGTTTTACTTCGCTGCTTGCTCGGAGGGTGGGAGTCCAGTGCGGGCACCCCGTGGCAGCCGAGCTGTTCGGAGTGCGAGAGTCGATCTCGGTTCATACGCAGCAGTGATTTCGGAGATTTGGTTCGCTGCCCGCCCGGAATTGGGGCCTCCAGTGCGGACCCCGGCGGTAGCGGAGCTTCCGGTGCGAGGGTCAATCTCGGCGTTCAAAGATTCACTTGCTCGCCCGGAAGGGGAGGTGCGGACACCTCTGAGGCTGAGGAGAGGATGACGCTGAGATCGCATCCCGTTGCGAGCGACAGCGAGAAACGCGAGCGCTCGTAGAGCGCGATAGCTGCGAACGAAGTTCGCGTGGTCGGCTCTCGCTTTAGACGCATCGGCAGCGTCAGGGGTGGGGTATCTCCTTCCGGCAGCTTTTCGGCACAGGGACGGGGCCGAAACAGCAGGGCTCACCATGGACGTGACGCGAGGAGCGCAATGCGCTCCGGCGGGCGCCCGGTGCTGGAAGGAGATACCCCACCCCTGGCGATGCGAACCACCGACGCCTCTTCTCCGAGAGCCACTGAGCTTCGATAATCGCGCCGCGCCTGAATCAACGAACCAACGCCGAACCCGAAGCCGAAAGATGCTCAACTCCCTCTACCCACTCATCCGTCCGCTCCTCTTCTCCCTCGAAGGCGAGCGCGCACATGAAGTGACGTTCTCCCTGCTCGAGCTCGCCCACTCACTGGGCATGCTCGGCACGCATGAGTCGAAGCCGGAAGAGGGCATCACACTCATGGGGCTTCGCTTCCCGAACCGGGTCGGTCTCGCCGCCGGGCTCGACAAGAACGCCAAACACATCGACTCCCTCGGTGCACTCGGTTTTGGCTTTATCGAAGCCGGCACCGTCACAGCACAGCCACAAGCCGGCAACGCGAAGCCGCGTTTGTTCCGACTCCCCGAAGCCAACGCACTCATCAATCGCATGGGCTTTCCGAATGACGGAGCCGAAGTGATCGCGCAGCGACTGGCGCAGCGCAAGTTCAAAGGGCCGTGCGGCATCAACATCGGCAAGAACGCGACCACCCCACTCGAAGATGCCGCGCGAAATTACGTCGAATGTTTTCGCGTCGTCGCGCCTCACGCCGACTACGTAACCGTCAACGTTTCGTCACCGAACACGACCAACCTCCGACAGCTGCAGCAGGTCGATCAGTTGCGTCCCATCCTCGATGCACTCCTCGAGGCTCGCGTGCAATCGACCTCAAGCTTGGGCAAGCAGCTGCCGATATTGGTGAAGGTGTCGCCCGATCTGTCGAGTGACGATCTTGCCGCGATCGCGCGGCTGGTTCGCGAGTTGGGCATCGACGGCATGATCGCCACCAACACCACGATCACGCGCGATGTCGTGAAGAGTGTGGCGAACAGCGAGCAGCAAGGTGGATTGAGCGGTGCGCCGATTCGCGCATTGGCGCTGAAGTCCATCCCCGTCCTGCGTGAGCATCTGGGCGAGGACGTGCCGTTGATCGCGGTGGGAGGAATCGATTCAGGCGCGGCGGCGGTTGCTGCCTTGCAGGCAGGTGCAGATCTGATTCAGATCTACACCGGCCTGATTTATCGCGGTCCGAAATTGGTCACGGAGATCCTGAGCGCCGTCAGAAAGTCTTCACGCCCGACGGCGAGCCCAAGATAACCAGATCCGCGGGGCGGCGTGCGAACAGGCCAACGGTCACCACGCCGGCGAGCTGATTGAGGTCGCTCTCCATCTGCACCGGGTCGACGATCGACAGACCGTGCACGTCGAGGATCTGATTGCCGTTGTCGGTGACGAAGCCTTCTCGATAGACCGGTTGTCCCCCCAAGGCAACCAGCTGGCGGGCGACATACGAGCGCGCCATCGGAATCACCTCGACCGGCAGCGGAAACTTGCCGAGCACATTCACCAGCTTGGATTCGTCGGCGATGCAGATGAAGCGCCGCGATGCGGCGGCGACGATCTTCTCGCGGGTCAATGCGCCCCCGCCGCCCTTGATCAGCCGTCGGTGACGATCCGACTCGTCGGCGCCATCGATGTAGAGGTCGAGCTCGCCCGCCGTATTGAGGTCGAGCACATCGATGCCGTGCCGGCGCAAACGCGTCGTCGAGCGCTCGGAACTGGAGACTGCGCCTCGAATGCGCAGCTTTTGCGCAGCCATCGCATCGATAAAGAGATCCACCGTCGACCCGGTTCCAATGCCGAGGATCGAGTCCTCCTCGACGTGGGCGAGGGCGGCGAGGGCGGCTTGCTGCTTCAGCTGATCGGCGTTCATGGTGTGCGGCTCGCGGGCGAGGTATTCGGAAAGGCCTATTTTTCCAGGGTCCGGAAACGACTGTGCCCGCTTTCGCGGGCACAGTCTTCATCATCATCTACTCAGAAGAACTTACTTCTTCTTGGCAGCCTTCTTCTTGCCGCCTTTCTTCTTCGCAGACTTCTTTGCTTTCGTTGCCATGATACTAGATCTCCATGTCGAGTTAGTCCGGGCGCAGTATATACATAAATTAAAAATGGCTAGCAAGAGGCGCGTGCAATTTTGTTGTGCCCGTTCTCATCGCGAGGCTCGTCGGCGACTCATCGATGCATCGTGCGATGCTCATTCGAGCGACTCGATGAAGCTCCATTCGCTCTTGGTGACCGGTGTGATCGACAGTCGGTTGCCGCGCTTGAGCACGATCATGTCCTTGAGCTTGCCGTCGGCATGCTTACGCAGCTCGTCGAGCGCGATGACCCTGTCGAATTTCCTGACGAGCTTCACATCGACCATGTCCCAGCGCGGCTGCTCTGGATCGCTCGCCTCATCGTAGTGATCGTGCTTCTTATCGAACTGCGTGGGGTCCGGATACGCCTCGCGTTGTACGGTGGCAACGCCTGCAATTCCAGGGATTTCGCAGCTGGAGTGATAGAAGAACACCAGGTCGCCCTTCTTCATCTCGCGCATGTAGTTGCGCGCCTGGAAATTGCGCACGCCGTCCCAGCCGGTAGTGCTGTTCTTGGCCTTCGCGAGCTGCTCGATGCCGAACACCGAAGGCTCCGACTTCATCAACCAGTAGTTCATGACGACTCCATGGAATGTGCGTGATGTGTGAAGTATCGCAGACCGCGTTCAGTCAGCATCCCATCCAGCGGCACGTCCCAACGATCGGGTTGCAGACGGGCGACGCGCTGGCATTCGTAGCCGACGCCGATGAGCGTCGGCCGGCGCCAGCGGCGTCCTGCGCGCAGGTGATGCAGGCTGCGATCGTAGAAGCCCGCGCCGCTGCCGAGACGCCAACCGCGCTCGTCGAATGCGACCAGAGGCAGCAGTACCAGGTCGAGTTTGCGCACCGGAATGGCTTCGGCATGACGCCGATCGGGTTCGGCGATGCCGTACCGGTTTACGCGCATCACGCTATCGGTTCGATAACGCACGAAGCGCATGCGGCTATGACGAAAGTCGGTGATGACCGGTAAGTAGAGCAGGCAACCGCGGCGACGTGCGACGTCGATCACATATCGCAGGTCGGCCTCGTGACCGTAAGCGAAATACACGGCGATACGAGACCCGGGGCGCAAGCGATGCGTCCCGTTCAAGAGGCGGGCGAATTGCCGATGGGCTTCGTCGCGTGCAGAGGGTGAGAGCGCACGACGAAGTTGCCGCATCTGCCGGCGCAGTTGCTGACGTTGCAGCAGTGCCGTCGATGCGGAAGAGAGAGAGGAGGCGCTACCCGCCTGTGCCGTCATGAGCCATTGCTCTCGACACGGAGCAATAGGTGGGACGCAGCCATGATAGCTAAGGCTTCCCGTTCGAGACGGACTTGCACACGGCTACCACGAAACCGAATCCCTGGGGTATTAACGTTAGGGTCGAGAGGTAACCCGACACACGTCGAACACCGCAGGCAGCGCCATAACAAAACCATTCTGAGTCTGCGTCCGTAACGCGCATCCGCAGTCCCAAGTTCATCCCACGTCGATCGATCGGCCGAGCGAGAGACTCACCGTGCCCGATATCAGGGTGGATACCGGGGCTTCAAGCCTACAACGGCAATTGTTGTCCTCGGCTCAGCGCCGATTCGACACGCTCGCGCATCTCGCGGACGCGCTCGCTCACTTCGCTCTCGATGGCGTCGTTACGATTGCGCTTGAGCAGCTCGTGCGCCAGGTTGAGCGCCGCCATCACCGCGATCCGGTCCAGGCCGACGATATTGCCGGCGTCGCGGATGTCGCGCATCTTGCCGTTGAGAAATTCCGCCGAGTCGAGCAGCTCGGAGCGCTCTTCGGGCAGGCAGGCGACCTGGTACTCCTTTTCCAGGATTCGCACACTGACACGGACCATACGGTCGCTCATGCGTTGTGCTCCATCGCCTTCAGGCGGCCAATCATCGCTTCGACCCGTGCGCGCACCTGCTCATTCTTCTGTAGCAGCGTGGCACGCTCGGTCATCATCGAGTCCTGTCGCTGGCGCAGGGCGCGGTTCTCTTCCTGCAGTTGGGAGACCAGCGCGACCAGCTCATCCACGCGTCGTTCGAGCTGTTTCAGCTCTTGATCGACACTCGCCCGGGCGGACCCGGTACTGCCAGTGGACGAAAAAGGATTCATGCGGTCGATTATGCGGCCCGCTCCCGAACCGGTCAAACCAGCGCCCGAAATCCGTCAAATCAATCGTCCGGGAGGCACAGTGCTAAGATAGGGGGGATGTTGCAAGTCACATTCGCTGAAGTCGCCCGCGTCCTCGAAGGACTGGGCTCGTCGGTGCCGGCCGCGGAAGCCCACGGTTGTCTGGTCGGCGCGCTGTGCACGTCGCCCGACTACCCGATGGAACGCTGGCTGGAAGAAATTATTCCCGACGCCGACCAGCGCGACGACGAACAGAGCCAGCAGCCGCTGCGTCTGTTGTATGCCGACACGCTCAATGCGTTGCGCGGCGAGGACATGGAATTCGAAGCATTGCTGCCGGATGACGATATTTCACTGGCGACGCGCGCCGGTGGCCTGTCGCAGTGGTGCCAGGGTTTTCTGTATGGATTCGGCACCGGTCAAGTCGGCACGCGCGCCGTGAAGCAGGAAGAGCTGCCCGGCAACGTCAACGAAATTCTCAACGACCTCACGCACATCGGCCGCGCCAGCGTCGAGCTCGACGGCGACGGCAACGAGAGCGAAGAAGAAGCCTACGCCGAAGTCGTCGAATACGTGCGCGTCGGCGTGCAATTGATCCACAACGAACTGATTCCGGTCGCCGCCCACCGCATCGATGTGGGGGATGAAGCACGCGACGACGACCTGGACGACGGCTCCGATCCCAGCACCCTGCATTGATTGATCGCCCAACCAGCGTAGAACATGCGCAAAGATGAATTCGCCCGCCGGCGCCGGCAGCTCATGAAGATGATGGGCCGTGGCGCCATCGCCATCCTGCCCGCCGTGCCCGAGAAGACGCGCAACAGCGACGTCAGCTATCACTATCGGCCCGATAGCGATTTTTTCTATCTGACC
Source organism: Steroidobacter agaridevorans (assembly GCF_009932555.1). Lineage (GTDB taxonomy): Bacteria > Pseudomonadota > Gammaproteobacteria > Steroidobacterales > Steroidobacteraceae > Steroidobacter > Steroidobacter agaridevorans. The sequence goes on along the minus strand of NZ_BLJO01000001.1, from coordinate 1,368,419 downwards.
GGCTTCGGCGAGCCGGAAGCGGTGGCCGTGCTGATACCGGGACGCGCCCACGCCGAATATGTGCTGTTCACTCGAGAGCGCGATCCGACGCGCGAAACATGGGATGGCAAACGCGCCGGACCGGAAGGCGCGGTGCGCGACTACGGCGCGGACGATGCGTTTCCCATCAACGACATCGACGACATCCTTCCGGGACTGATGGAGCACTGCTCGCGTGTTTACTACACGATGGGCCTGCATCAGGAGTTCGATCAACGCGTGATCGGCTGGGTCAACTCGCTCAAGACGCAGGCGCGCACTGGCGTGCATCCTCCGCAGGAGTTCGTGGCGCTGGATCACTTGCTCCACGACATGCGCTTGTACAAAACGCGCCCCGAGCTGGACGCCATGCGCGAGTCGGCCCGGATCGCGGTCGCTGCCCACAAGCGCGCGATGCAGTTCGTCGAGCCGGGCCGCAAGGAATACCAGGTGATGGCCGAGCTGCTGCACGAGTTCAGGATGAACGATGCGGATATTTCGTATCACCCCATCGTCGGCAGCGGCGCCAATACCTGCATCCTGCACTACCACGAGAACTCCGAAGAGCTGCGCGACGGCGATCTGCTGTTGCTCGACGCCGGCTGCGAATACCAGCTGTATGCCTCCGACATCACGCGCACCTTTCCAGTGGGCGGCCGATTCACGCCCGAGCAGCGGGCCGTGTATGAAGTCGTGTTGGAGGCGCAGTACGCCGCGATCGACAAGACCCGGCCCGGCAATCATTGGAACGAGCCGCACGAGGCGGCGGTGAAAGCCATCACTCAGGGCTTGGTGAAGCTCGGTCTGTTGAAGGGCAAGGTGCCGAACCTGATCAAGGAAGGCGCGTATCGCCGCTTCTACATGCACCGGACCGGTCATTGGCTGGGCATGGATGTGCACGATGTCGGCGACTACAAGATCGGCGATCAATGGCGCGTGCTCGAGCCCGGCATGGCGATGACGGTCGAGCCCGGGATTTATATTCCGGCAGGCCTCAAGGGCGTGCCGAAGCGCTGGTGGAACATCGGCGTGCGCATCGAGGACGACGTGGTGGTGACCAAGGACGGCAACGAGGTGCTGACGGCCGGGCTGGTCAAAGACGCCGACGGCATCGAAAAGCTGATGAATGCATGAGTGACCCCGACGCCACGCCTTTAGTCGTCGATGTCGCCATTGCCGGCGGCGGATTGGTCGGCGCCAGCCTGGCGCTCGCTCTGGCTCAGCTGCAGCTCAAGGTCGCATTGATCGAGGCGGCGCCCTTCGGCGCTGTCGATCAACCGAGCTTCGACGATCGTAGTACCGCGATATCCAACGGCAGCCGACGCATTTTCGAAGCGCTCGGCGTCTGGCCGTTGATCGAACGCGAGGCGACTGCGATCCGTCGCATTCACGTTTCCGATCAAGGACGCTTCGGCTTCACGCGCATCGATGCCAAGGAACAGGGCCTGAGCGCGTTGGGCTACGTGGTTGTGAATCGAGTGATGGGCGCGGCGTTGTGGCACCGGCTGAAGACGGAGCCTTCGATCACCGTGCTCGCACCGGCCAAAGTGCAGTCGATGCAACTGCAACAGCACAGCCAGCGCATCGAATGCGCGATGGAGGGCGGCGTGCGCATCGTGGAAGCGAAGCTCGCGATCGCTGCCGACGGCGCCCGTTCCACCGTGCGGCAATCGGCGGGCATCGGCTCGAGCACTTGGGATTACGAGCAGGTCGCGCTGGTCAGCAACGTGCTCTCACAGCACTTCCACGATCACGTCGCGTACGAGCGTTTCACCAATGCGGGTCCGCTGGCGCTGCTGCCATTGACCGAAGGGCGGTTGGGCGTGGTGTGGACCTTCCGTCCCGACACCGCCAAAGAAATGACGGCCCTGAGCGATGCTGAATTCCTGGCGCGCTTGCAGGACACGTTCGGCTTCCGCCTCGGCCGCTTCACGCGCGTGGGGCAGCGGCAGTTGTATCCGCTGTCGTTGACGCGTTCCGATGAGTACGTCGCCGAGCGCCTCGCCATCGTCGGTAACGCCGCTCAAACGCTGCATCCGATCGCAGGGCAGGGATTCAATCTCGGTCTGCGCGATGCCGTGAGCCTCGCAGAGGTGCTGGCGGATGGGCTCGCTCAGGGGGGCGGTGAATTTGATTCAGGCGACGGCATGTGGCTGCAGCGCTATCGCGAATGGCGGGCCGCCGATCGCAGCAACATCGTGCGCTTCACCGATGGGCTGGTGAGGGTGTTCTCTCAGCCGCTCGGGCCGATCAGGCTGCTACGTAATGCGGGCATGTTGGCGTTCGATCTGATGCCGGCGGCCAAGGATGCGTTATCGCAGTTGTCGTTGGGGGCTGCGGGTCGGGTGCCACGTCTGGCGCGAGGCGCGCCGCTGAAATGAAAAACGGATTTCACATTCTGGTCATTGGCGGCGGCATGGTCGGTGCTTGCGTCGCCGCGCTGGCCGCCAGCAATCGTCACTTCGCCGACCTGCGCATCGCCGTGTTGGAGGCAAACCCGCCGACGCTGCCGCCGCCCGATGCAGTCGACGATATCGATCTGCGCGTATCCGCGATCTCACGCGCTTCAGAGCGCATCCTGAGCGAGATCGGAGCATGGCAGCTGATACCCCGCCAACATGTCTGTGCGTACGACGACATGAGCGTATGGGACGCCGCCGGCAAGCCGCGCGGTCCGGGCTCGATTCACTTCTCCGCCGGCGAATCGGGTGAGCCCAATCTTGGATATATCGTCGAGAACCGCCGCGTGCTGTGGTCGATCTACGACTGCGCCGCCTTTCGCGATCGGGTGACGTTGCTGCGGGGTGAGCTGAGCGGGCTCGAGTTCGAAGACGATCGCGCCACGGCCATCCTGAGCGACGGTCGTCGCATCGATGCGGCGCTGATCGTTGGATCGGACGGCTCCGGTTCCTTGAGCCGCAAGCTTGCCGGTATCGAAACGCGCGGTTGGGAATACGACCAACGCGCGTTCGTCACCCACGTTCGCACCGAACATCCCCATGCCCGAACCGCGTGGCAAAGATTCCTGCCGGATGGACCGATCGCATTCCTGCCGTTGGCCGATGGACGCAGCTCCATCGTGTGGACGACCACGCCCGAACATGCCGAGCGCCTGGTGAGTGAAGCGCCGGAGCAAGTCGCGAGCGAGTTGACGCTGGCGCTCGATGGCACGCTTGGCAAGGTCGAGCTGGCCGGACCTCGCGGACAATTTCCTCTGCGACTCACCCATGCCAAAGACTATTGCCGCGAGCGATTCGTGCTGGTCGGCGATGCCGCTCACGCCATTCATCCGTTGGCGGGGCAGGGGGTGAACCTCGGCTTCCTAGACAGCGCTGCGTTGGTCGAAGTGCTGGCCGAGGAGCTCGATGGCGGCCTGGCCCCTGCATTTATCGGCGAGCGACGCGTCCTGCGTCGTTACGAGCGCTGGCGCAAGAGCGAGAATGCGGTGGCATTGGGATTGGTCGACGGATTGAACAAGCTGTTCGGCAGCCGTGTCGATACTCTCGGCTGGGCGCGTCGCACCGGCTTGAGCATGCTCGACGGGCATGGGCTCGCCAAACGTTTCTTGATGGGGCGCGCGCTCGGCATTCGAGGTGCGGCGCCAGCGCTGGTTCGTTCGCATCGTTAAACTGCACGGACGCAAAGTCACTAAGGGGTGGGCCGGGAGATGCACAGCACGCTCTTCATCCAATCCCCGCCGGCGCTGGGCAACCAGTATGGCGACGATCCCTTTTTGCGTGCCTATTTGCAGCGGCGCCTGCCGGCCGGGATGTTGGCGCAGATCGAGCCGTCGCTCAGCGAGCTCGGCGAGTTGGCCGGCGGTGAGTTGTATCGACTGCAGCTGCAGGACCGGCTCAACGAGCCGACGCTGACGCAGTGGGATGCGTGGGGCAATCGCATCGATCGCATCGAAGTGTCGCCGCTGTGGCGTCGCGCCGCCGAGATTGCGGCGACCCAGGGACTGATCGCCATTCCCTATGAGCGTCGTCACGGCCGCTACTCCCGGATCCATCAGTTCGCAGCCGTTTACTTGTTCCATCCTTCCTCGGATGTTTATACCTGTCCCTTGGCCATGACCGATGGCGCTGCCCGCACGCTGACAGTTTCGGGCAACCAGGCGCTGATCGATCGCGCCGTCATTCGCTTGACCAGTCGTGATCCCGCGCAGGCGTGGACCAGCGGCCAATGGATGACCGAATCGACCGGCGGCTCCGACGTGGGCGCCTCGCTCACGCAAGCCGTGCGTGATGAGTCGGGGCAATGGCGGTTGTACGGCAAGAAATGGTTCACCTCGGCCATTACGTCGCAGATGGCGCTGACGCTCGCTCGTCCGGAGGGCAACGGTCCTGGCGGCAGCGGGCTTGCCATGTTCTTTGTCGAGACTCACAACGACGATGGCGCCTTGAACGGCATCCGCGTCGAGCGCCTGAAAGATAAATTGGGGACTCGCAAGGTGCCGACCGCCGAGCTCACGCTGGACGGTGCACGCGCCGAGCTGGTGGGCGACACCCGTCATGGCACTCGAAACATCGAGCCCATGCTCACCGTGACCCGCGCCTGGAACAGCGTGACCTCAGTCAGCTTCATGCGTCGCGCGCTGGCATTGGCTCGTGCGTATGCCCGTCAGCGACGTGCGTTCGGTGCAAAGCTCGACGAGCTGCCGTTGCACGTCGATACGCTCGCCGGGCTGGAAGCGGAAACGCGGGGCGCGTTCCTGCTGGCCTTCGAGCTGGTCGAATTGATGGGCCGGCAGGAGGCGGGCGAGATCGACGATACGCAGAAGGCGTTGCTCCGGGTGATCACGCCGATTGCCAAGCTACTCACCGCTAAACAAGCCGTCAGCGTCGTGAGCGAGTGCATAGAAGCGTTCGGGGGCGCCGGTTATGTAGAAGATACCGGTCTGCCGCTGTTGTTACGTGACACCCAGGTATTGCCGATCTGGGAAGGCACCACGAACGTGCTGGCATTGGATACCTTGCTGCGTGGAGAGCTCGGCGTCGGCTTGCCGGCATTGCGACAACGCCTACAGCTGGCTATGACGGCTCACGATCGCACCCCTAATATGGACGGTCGCCTGGCCAAGGCCGGCCAGCAGGCGCTGGCCGCAGTCGAGCATGTGTTCGACTGGTTGAGTCACAATGACGACCCGCGCCGCCTGCAGGCTCATGCCCGACGGGTGGCGATGACTCTGGGACGCGCGCTGGAGCTGGCGTTGCTGGTCGAGTTCGGCGATGTCGCCGCGGCCTGCCGGTTCGCCGCCGCGCCCGTGGATTTGCTGGTCGATATCAATAGCGAAGATTCCGCCCGCCTGATCGAATGAACAATCGTCACATCTATGTGCTGTCAGCGGTGCTGGCGCTGATCGGCTTGACGCTGTTCGCGTACAAGTCGCAAGTGCTCGGCTTTCCGCTGCAGCCGCAGGAACAGACGCGTGTCTGGACCATCGAGGCGGCGGTGCGCTTCGATCCGGGCCCGGCGGCGGTCAAAGCGACCTTGCGCATTCCCAATCTGACGCCGGGCTTTTCCATCCTGGACGAGAATTTCATTTCGCGGGGCTTCGGTCATGCGACCCGGTCCGCCCCGGCGGGACGCGAATCTCAATGGACGCTGCGCCAGGCGACCGGCCCGCAGACGCTGTACTACCGCGCGCAGGTGTATCGCGATGCCAGCCGCATCGCCGAGGACACGACGCCGCCCTTTCCCGAACAGCCGGTGCTGGACGAGCCATCGCGTATCGCGATGGAAGGATTGATCGCCGAAGTGCGGCGCCAGTCGGCCGATGTCGCGAGCTTCACGACCGAGCTGCTTCGTCACATCAATCACGCCGAACGCGATCCGTACGTCAGCTTGTTCATGAGCCGGGGCAGCGCGCCGGCGGATGCGGCCGAGCTGGCGACCATCTTTCTTGCCGGCGCTTCGATTCCCGCGCGCATCGCGCACGGCATTCAGCTGCGCAGCGTGCCCGGGCCGGTGCAGTCCCAGCAGCTGCTGGAAGTGCACGACGGCGTGCAATGGTTGTACTTCGATCCCAAGACGCTGGAGCAGGGCTTGCCGCCGGATTTCCTGATCTGGTGGCGCGGCGATGAAGCGATCGCCAGCCTCGAAGGCGGCAGCAATCTGGATGTGACACTCGCGGTTCAGCAGAACCTGCTGGACTCGATGGTGGTGGCCGAGCGCCGGGCCGAGTTGACCGGCTCGCACGCCATGGACTTTTCGCTGTTCGCCTTGCCCATCGCCACGCAGGCGGTGTACGCGGTGCTGATGATGATTCCGATCGGCGCGCTGGTGATCATGCTGCTGCGTAACTTCATCGGCGTGAAGACGTTCGGCACGTTCATGCCGGTGCTGGTCGCGCTGGCGTTCCGCGAGACGCGGCTGCTGTGGGGCATCGTGCTGTTCGCCATCATCGTCTCGCTGGGACTGCTGATCCGGTTCTATCTGGAAAAGCTGCGGCTGTTGCTGGTGCCGCGTCTGACCACCGTGCTGACGGTGGTGGTGCTGTTGATGGCCGGCATCAGTGTGCTGAGTCAGAAACTGGAGCTGCAGCCGGGCCTGTCGATCGCGCTGTTCCCGATGGTCATCCTGTCGATGACCATCGAGCGCATGTCGATCGTGTGGGAGGAGCGCGGCGCGTCGGAGGCGATTCAGGAAGGCATCGGCAGCTTGCTGGTCGCCGCGGTCGCCTACGTCATCATGGGCATCGCGTGGTTGGAACACTTGATCTTCGTGTTCCCGGAATTGCTGCTGCTGGTGATCGCGATGTCGCTGCTGGCCGGCCGTTACACCGGCTATCGATTGCTCGAGCTGCGTCGCTTCAAGGCGCTGGCGCCCTCGGGGAGCGGACCCTGATGTTCGGCCGCTACCGAGGGTTGTCCGATGAGGGAGTGCTTGGGCTCAACAAGCGCAACGGCGATTACATCCTGCGTTTCAATCCGCGGCGGCTGTATCCGCTGGTCGACGACAAGCTGAAGACCAAACGGCTGGCGTTGGCGGCCGGCATTGCGGTTCCGCAGTTGTACGGCGTCATCGAGACGCAGCATGACATCCGACGGCTGCCGGAGATCGTCAGGGATCATCCGGAGTTCGCGCTGAAGCCGGCGCATGGCAGCGCGGGCGATGGCATCGTCGTCATCTCCGGCCGCAGCTCGCAGCGGTATCGAACCATCAGCGGCACGCTGCTCGATGACGATTTCCTGTATCACCACCTGTCCAACGCCATCAACGGGCAGTTCAGTCTGGGCGGCGTGCAGGACGTGGTCATCGTCGAATACATGGTGCGCTTCTCGCCGCTGTTCGAGCGCATCAGTTATCTGGGCGTGCCGGATATTCGAGTGATCGTGTATCGCGGCTTCCCGATCATGTCGATGGTGCGTCTGCCGACGCGGGCCTCGCATGGCAAAGCGAATTTGCACCAGGGCGCGGTGGGCGCGGGCATCGATCTCGCCAGCGGCGTGACTCTGGACGGCGTGGTCGGGACGCAGGTCGTCACGCATCACCCCGATACGACGCATGCGATTTCGGGGCTGAAGATTCCCGATTGGGATGTGATCCTGGATATCTCGGCGCGGTGTTACGAGCTGACCGGCATGGGCTATATCGGCGTCGACATCGTGCTCGATCGCGACCTCGGGCCGTTGGTGCTGGAGCTGAATGCGCGGCCGGGGCTGGCGATCCAGATCGCCAATCGGCAGGGCTTGTTACGTCGTCTGAAAATCTGCGACGAACGCGCCAGCTTCACCGCACCAGCGGCCGAGCGCATCGCCTTCGCTCAGCACGAGTTTCGCCACCCGGTCGGCCCGGTGCTCGCGACTGAAGCGGTTGCCAGCGTCGCCTAGCTAAGGCGCGTTGCGCGGTTCGGAGCTGAGTGCAGGCGAAGAGCCCCTGGTCCTTGCCGCCGGTATGTCCACCGAGGTGAAGAATCCCGCCGACGTTCTGATCGTCACCTTCGCCGGCCGGCAGCTGAAATCCCGCAGGTCGATGCGCATCGGCTTGGTGAATTCCTGGCGGGCCAGGTCGTCGGGCTGATTGTCCACCAGCAGTCCGAGAATCTGCATGCGCTCATCGTCGAGCTTCTTGCAGGCATCCCATTGCACCTTGAACTCATGATCCGGATTGGTGCCCCGGTAAGCGATGGTCAGGACCAGCTGATCCTTGCCGGTGTCGTAGGTCAGCGCCGTTACCGAGACGGCGGCGGCGGGTGCGACGTAGAGCAGGACGGCGAAACCGAGCACCCAGATACGCAGGTGCTGAACCAGTCGACCTAACGTAGCGCGGCGCATGTGAGTTCTCCGGCTAAGTGCGGGGTAACGCATCCACCTTGGCGGCGCAGATGAAGTCGTTCTGCGATAGCCCGCCAATGGCGTGAGTGTTGAAGTTCAAGCGGCAATAGCCATAGCCGACTTCCATATCGGGATGGTGATCCTCGGCGTTGGCGATGTGGGCCACCGCGTTCACGAAGCTCATCGTGTGATAGAAATTGCGGAACTTCCATTCGGCGCGGATGCTCTTGCCATCGGCGGCGAGTTGCCAGTCGCCGCTCACCTGTTTCATCAGCGCTTGCGCTTCATCGAGCGTCAGCGGCGCGACGCCGCCTTCGCAGGGCTTGCAGCGTTGTTCGGCGAGCGAGGTCATGCTGTTTCCCTCCGCGCGTAGGTCCTGGCAATGTAATCCTCGACCAGCGACTGAAACTCTTCGGCGATGTGCTCGCCCTTGAGCGTCGGGCCCTTCGCGCCGTCCACATAAACGGGCGCGACCGGACGCTCGCCGGTGCCGGGCAGGCTGATGCCGATGTTGGCGTGTTTGCTCTCACCCGGGCCGTTCACGACGCAGCCCATCACCGCGACGGTCATGTCTTCGACGCCGACGTATTGCTTGCGCCATTCCGGCATCTGGTGACGGATGTGGGATTGGATCTTTTGCGCCAGCTCCTGGAAATACGTGGACGTGGTGCGGCCACAGCCAGGGCATGCGACCACCATGGGCATGAACGAGCGCAGCCCCATGGTCTGCAGGATCTCCTGCGCAACGATGACTTCCTGGGTGCGATCGCCGCCGGGTTCAGGCGTCAACGACACGCGGATCGTGTCGCCGATCCCTTCCTGCAACAGCACGGCCATGCCCGCGGTGGAAGCGACGATGCCTTTCGACCCCATGCCGGCTTCGGTCAGGCCGAGATGCAGCGCGTAGTCGCAGCGTTTCGCCAGGTTGCGATACACGGCGATCAGATCCTGCACGCCGCTGACCTTGCACGAGATCACGATGCGATTGGAGCCCAGGCCCAGCTCCTCGGCGCGCTTGGCCGATTCCAGAGCCGAGACGACCAGCGCTTCGCGCGTGACATCGCGGGCGTCCATCGGCTCGGCCGACTTGGAATTCTCGTCCATCAGGCGCGTCAGCAGATCCTGATCCAGGCTGCCCCAGTTCACGCCGATGCGCACCGGTTTGTCATTGCGGATCGCGACTTCGATCATTTCCGCGAACTGCGGATCGCGCTTGCTGCCCCGGCCCACATTGCCAGGGTTAATACGGTATTTCGCCAGCGCCTCGGCGCAGGCAGGGTGCGCCTTGAGCAGCTTGTGACCGTTGAAGTGAAAGTCGCCAACGATGGGCACGTGAATGCCCATCTGTGCAAGCCGGTCGCGGACGTGAGGTACGGCCGCGGCGGCTTCGTCGGTATTGACGGTGACGCGCACCAGCTCGGAGCCGGCGCGAGCCAAGGCTTTGATCTGCTGGGTCGTCGAGTCGATATCGGCGGTGTCGGTGTTGGTCATCGATTGCACGACGACCGGGGCGGGACCGCCGACAGTGACCGAGCCGATGCGAACGGGAATGGAGTGACGTCGGGTTGGGCGCATAGATGGGCCTTATTGTAACGCTTCGCACACGAATCGCTGGCTTCGGCTACCATACGCGCACCCATCGCAAGGCACGGCCGGAGAGAGCGGGATCGACCCCGCCGCCGAAGGCGCAACCGCCCGGAAACGCTCAGGCAAATGAACGGCGTGCAAGTGGACAGGCGGAGCTCCGCCCGCCACTCGGCGGGCTCTGGAGAGCAACTGCGACGCGCCTGGCGCTCGTCGGCAGTTCACCGAAGGGGAGAGGTGCGCCGCTGCAAGCGGCGGCCGGATCTCTCAGGTCACAGGACAGAGGGGGCGTTGAACGCGCTGGCGTTCCGCGCTGACCTTTTAACTGGACATATCCCGGAGCATTCGATGGGCCTCAAGACTCCCTTGTTCGACACCCATGTCGCCGCTGGCGCCCGCATGGTCGATTTCGGCGGCTGGGACATGCCGGTCAATTACGGCTCCCAGATCGAAGAGCACCACGCCGTCCGCCGCGATGCCGGCATGTTCGACGTGTCCCACATGCTCATTGCCGATGTCACTGGCGCGCGCGTCCGTGACTACCTGCGCTACCTGCTCGCCAACGATGTCGCCAAACTGAAGGACTCGGGCAAGGCGCTCTACAGCTGCATGCTCAACGAGCAGGGTGGCGTGGTCGACGACCTCATCGTCTATTTCATCAACGAGTCCTGGTTCCGCGTGGTCGTGAACGCCGGCACGCGCGATAAAGACATCGCCTGGTTGAAACGCTTCTCCGACAAGTTCGGTGTCGACATCAAGCCGCGCACCGATCTGGCGATGATCGCCGTGCAAGGACCGAACGCGCGTGCTAAGGCTGCAACGCTGATCGGCAAGTACGCCGACGAAGCGCTGCAATTGAAGACATTCTCGGGCCGTGAGCTCGGCCAATATTTCGTTGCGCGCACCGGCTACACCGGCGAAGACGGCTGGGAAGTGATGCTGCCCGTGGGCGAGGCTCCCAAGTTCTGGAGCGATCTGAAGGCGGCGGGCGTCGCTCAGTGCGGCCTCGGTGCGCGCGACACGCTGCGGCTCGAAGCAGGCATGAATCTGTATGGCAACGACATGGACGAAAACCTGTCGCCGCTCGAGTCGGGTCTCACGTGGACCGTTGCCTTCGATCCGCCGGAGCGTGATTTCGTCGGCCGTGCCGCGCTCGAAGCGCAACGCGCCGCGGGCCTGAAGCGCAAGCTCGTCGGTCTGATTCTCGACGATCGCGGTGTGCTGCGCGGTCATCAGCGCGTCGTCACGCCAGCGGGCGACGGCGAGCTCACCAGCGGCACGTTTTCGCCGACCATGGAGAAATCCATCGGCTTCGCCCGTGTGCCGGTGGCGACAGGCGATCGCGTCGAAGTCGATATCCGCGGCAAGTTACTGGCTGCACGCGTCGTCAAATATCCGTTCGTGCGCAATGGCAAGCCGCTCGTCTCCTGAGCCGCGCCCCTGAATTCGAGTATTCGCATTTTTCTGATTTCATTTTCGCTTTGTTATTGAGGTCATTCCCCATGTCGAACATTCCTGCCGACCTGAAATATCTCGACTCCCACGAGTGGGCGCGCGTCGAAAGCGACGGCACGGTCACCATCGGCATTTCCGATCATGCTCAGGGCGCGCTTGGCGACCTGGTGTTCGTCGAAGTGCCGGAAGTGGGCAAGTCGCTGACCAAGGGCGGCGCTGCTGCCGTGGTCGAGTCGGTCAAGGCCGCTTCCGACGTTTACAGCCCGGTGTCCGGCGAAGTGGTCGCCGCGAACGATGCATTGAGCGGCTCGCCCGAGCTGGTCAACAGCGATCCGTACGGCGCCGGCTGGTTGTTCAAGATCAAGCCGAGCAACAACAGCGAGCTGCAACAGCTGCTCGACGCCAAGGCCTACGAGAAGGTCGTGGCTGACGCCGCCCACTGAGTGCCGCCATGCCGTTCATCCCTCATACCGATACCGAGATCGGCGAAATGCTGGCCGCCATCGGCGCGCCCAGCATCGATGCGCTGTTCGACGAAATCCCGGCGGCGCTGCGGATCAAATCGCTCGCCGCGATTCCCGATGCACTGAGCGAAATGGAAGTCGGGCGCCTCATGCAGGCGCGCGCGAACCAGGACGGTCGCCCACTGAATTTCCTGGGCGCCGGCGCTTACGAGCATCACATTCCCGCCGCGGTCTGGGCGATCGTCACGCGTGGCGAGTTCTACAGCGCGTACACGCCGTACCAGGCGGAAGCGAGCCAGGGCACGCTGCAGCTGTTGTACGAATACCAGACCATGATGAGCAGCCTGACGGGCATGGAAGTCTCGAATGCGTCGCTCTACGACGGCGCATCGGCGCTCGCCGAAGCGTGCTTGATGGCGGTGCGTGCGCATCGCAAGTCGAAGTCGGCTCGCATCGTCGTGCCGTCGACGTTGAATCCTACTTATCTGTCCGTGTCGCGCGCGGTCGTCGAGGGTCAGAACCTCAGCTTCACCGTGCTGCCGTACGAAGCGGGCAAGGGCACGCTGCAGTTCTCGAAGCTCGAAGCGCTGAAGGGCGAAGACCTCACCGCCGTCGTGATCCAGCAGCCGAATTTCTTCGGCCAGATGGAAGACGTCGATGCGATCACGGACTGGGCGCATGCCAATAACGCGCTGGTGATCGCGGTCGTGAATCCGCTGTCGCTGGCGTTGTTCAAGCCGCCGGGCGAGTGGGGCGCGAAAGGTGTCGACATCGTGGTCGGGGACGGTCAGCCGTTCGGTGTGCCGCTGTCTTCGGGCGGTCCGTACTTCGGCTTCATGACTACGCGCATGGAACATGTGCGGCAGATGCCGGGCCGAATCATCGGCCGCACCGTCGACCTCGACGGCAAGCAGGGCTTCACGCTGACGCTGCAGGCGCGCGAACAGCACATCCGCCGCAGCAAGGCGACGTCGAACATTTGTACCAACCAGGGTCTGCTGGTGACCGCGGCAACGATTCACATGTCGTTGCTCGGCGCGGCGGGCCTGGAATCGGTGGCGGCGACTTCGCAGCGGCAGACGACCAAGCTGGTCGAGAAGCTCACACGCATTCCCGGCGTGAAAGTCGTGTTCGACGGTTACCGTTTTCATGAAGCTGTGTTACAGCTGCCGACCAAGGTGAGCGATGTGCTCGACGCCTTGGCCAAACGCAATATCGTCGGTGGATTGGATTTGTCGAAACTCTATCCCGAGCTGGGCAACGCGCTGCTGGTGTGTGCGACGGAAATGCGCACCGACGCGGACCTGGATGCGTATGCCTCGGCTTTGGCCGCCGTCCTGGAGCGCAAGCCGTGAGCATCACCGAACCTTTGATCTTCAAACATTCGCGCTCCGGGCGCAGCGCCGTCGGCCAGTATCCGCAAGGCGCCACCGCCGAAGTGCCGGAGAAGTTTCGTCGTCGCAAGCGCGCGGCGCTGCCGGAAGTGTCGGAGCTGCAGGCGGTGCGCCACTTCACCCGTCTGTCGCAGCTGAATTTCTCGATCGACACGCACTTCTACCCGTTGGGTTCGTGCACGATGAAGTACAACCCGCGGGCGTGTAATGCGTTCGCGATGCTGCCCGAGTTTCTCGGCCGTCATCCGCTGGCGCCGAGCTCACTGAGCCAGGGCTTCCTCGCCTGTATGTATGAATTGCAGGAGATGTTGAAGGAAGTCACCGGCATGAAAGGCGTGTCGCTCACGCCGATGGCCGGCGCGCAGGGTGAATTCGCAGGCGTTGCGATGATTCGTGCGTATCACCGCGCACGCAACGATCTGGAACGCACCGAAATCATCGTTCCCGACGCTGCCCACGGCACCAACCCCGCGACCGCGACCATGTGTGGTTGCACGGTGGTCGAAATCCCATCGTTGGCCAATGGCGACATCGACATCGAGGCGCTCAAGGCGGCGCTCGGCCCGAAGACGGCCGGCATCATGCTGACCAATCCGTCGACGCTGGGTGTGTTCGAACGTCGCATTCAAGAAGTCGCCAAGCTCGTGCACGACGCCGGCGGCTTGCTCTATTACGACGGCGCCAACCTCAACGCGATTCTCGGCAAGGTGCGCCCCGGCGACATGGGCTTCGACGTCATTCACATGAACCTGCACAAGACCTTCTCGACGCCGCACGGCGGTGGTGGTCCGGGTTCAGGTGCGGTCGGCGTCGGCCAGCGTTTGCTGCCGTTCCTGCCCATTCCGACAGTGGGCAAGGAAGGCGACAACTATCGCTGGCTGGACGAGAAGGATGTGCCGCAGACCATCGGCCGTCTGTCTGCATTCATGGGCAACGCCGGCGTGCTGCTGCGTGCGTATGTTTATATGCGCATGCTCGGCCGCGAAGGCATGCACCGAGTGGCGGAATTCTCGGCGCTCAACGCCAACTATCTGCTGGCTCGCCTGAAGAAGGCGGGCTTCGATGCGGCTTATCCGGAGCGTCGCGCCAGCCACGAGTTCATCATCACCATGAAACGCCAGGCCAAGGAGCTGGGCGTGAATGCGATGGACTTCGCCAAGCGCCTGCTCGATTACGGCTTCCATGCACCGACCACCTACTTCCCCCTGCTGGTGCCGGAGTGCCTGCTGATCGAGCCCACCGAGACCGAGGCCAAGGAGGAACTGGATGCCTTCGTCGATGCATTGATCGCGATTCAGGCCGAAGCCGAACAGGATGCGGCCAAGGTCAAAGGCGCTCCTTATACTTTGCCGGTCCGGCGTCTCGACGACGTGCGCGCCGCCAAGCAGCTCGATCTGACCTACGGAATGAGAAGTACTGAATGACAATAACAGAGCGCCCCAAGCTCGCCGGCATGCGCCGGCTGTTGCTCGCATTCGTGAATTCATGGAAGGGTTTCCGGGGCGCGTTCCGTAGCGAAGCGGCGTTCAGGCAGGAAGTGGCCCTGGCGGTGGTATTGCTGCCGCTGGGGACTTACCTGGGCAAAACACCGATCGAAAAGGCCTTGTTGGTCAGCTCGGTCCTGCTGGTGCTGATCGTGGAACTGCTCAACACGGGCATCGAAACCGTGGTCGACCGCATCGGCCTGGAGCGCCACGAGCTGTCCGGGCTGGCCAAAGACGTCGGCTCGACCGCCGTACTGCTATCCTTCGGCGTCCTGGTCGTGATCTGGGGGTTCCTGCTGCTGGGCTGACCGGCCGTCCAGTGAACCCCGGCTCGCGGCTCCTTCAACAGCCTCGAACGCGGTTCACCATGCATAGAACTCTCGCCGTTGCCGGACTGCTGCTGCTTGCCTCCCTGCCTTCTTACTCCCAGGCGCCCGGATCGGCGCCCAGCGCGTCCCCGGTGCCGCCGGCTGCGGTGCCGGTCCCCGATGTCGAGGATTCACGCTGGACCCGCACGCTGGAACGCGTCGCCAGCGGCGTGGTCACCATCCAGGTCGACCTGGCCCGGGCCTTCGACACTGAATGGAATATGTCGAGTCAGGCGACCGGCTTCGTGGTCGACGCCCAGCGCGGCCTGATTCTCACCAATCGTCACGTCGTGACGCCCGGCCCGGTGACGGCCACCGCGGTGTTTCTGAACCGCGAGGAAGTCACGTTGTATCCGGTGTATCGCGACCCGGTGCACGACTTCGGCTTCTATCGTTACGACCCGTCCAAGCTGCGCTTCATCAAGCCCACCGAGTTGAAGCTGCATCCGCAGGGCGCCCAGGTCGGCAGAGAAATCCGCGTCATCGGCAACGACGCCGGCGAACAACTTTCGATTCTCGCGGGCACGCTCGCACGCCTGGATCGCGAGGCGCCGAACTACGGCCTCGGCAAGTACAACGACTTCAACACGTTTTATTACCAGGCCGCCTCGAGCACCTCGGGCGGCTCGTCCGGCTCGCCGGTGATCGATATCGACGGTCGCGTGCTGGCGCTCAACGCGGGCGGCAGCAACGCAGCGGCTTCGAGTTTCTATCTGCCGTTGGATCGAGTGACGCGCGCGCTCGAGGCGATTCAGAAGAACAAACCGGTCGCTCGCGGCACGCTGCAGACGGTGTTCGGTTACACGCCGTTCGACGAAGTGCGGCGCCTCGGGCTGCGCAACGAGTCCGAGATCGAGGTGCGCAAGAAGTTTCCGAACAGCGTCGGCATGCTGGTCGTGTCGGAAGTGCAACGGGGCTCGGCTGCCGAGAACGTGCTCGAGCCGGGCGATGTGCTGGTGCGTATCAACGGTCAGCTCACCGCCGATTTCTCGCTGCTGGCGAGCACGCTCGACGACAACGTCGGCAAGACGGTGAAGCTGGCCATCGAGCGCGGCGGTCAGCAGTTCGAGCGCGAGCTGCCGATCCAGGATTTGTATGAAGTGATGCCGGACGAGTTCCTGGAGTTCGGTGACGCGATCGTTCACAACCTGTCCTGGCAACAGGCGCGTCACATCAATGTTCCGATCAAAGGCGTGTATGTCGCCAACCCTGGTTACATTCTCGGCGCCGCTGGCGTGCCGCGTGGCGCGGTCATCAGCGAGGCGGGCGGCAAGGACATCGGCGGTCTGGGCGACCTCGAAGATGTGCTGTCGAAGCTCGGCGATGGCGAGCGCATCACGGTACGTTTCTTCACCATCGACGATCCGAAGACCGCGCAATGGCGCAGCGTGCGCATGGATCGCCGCTGGTTCCCGGCGCGAGTCTGCAAACGCGACGACAAGCAGGGCTCCTGGCCGTGCACCGCATGGGGCATGGATGGCCTTGCGAAAACGCCGGAGCCGGCCACGACGACGTTCGCGAAGACCGGCGACCCGTTGATCAACAAGCTGGCGCCGTCGCTGGTGCTGGTGAACTTCGACATGCCGTATTCGGTGTCGGGTATCACCGAGCGCAGCTATTACGGCACTGGCCTGATCGTGGATGCGGAGCGCGGCCTGGTGATCGTCGACCGCAACACGGTGCCGTCGCCGCTCGGCGATGTGCGGATCACGTTCGCAGGCTCGATCGAAGTGCCCGGTCGGGTCGAATACGTTCATCCTTTGCACAATATCGCCGCGATTTCTTATGACCCGAAATTGATCGGCGCCACGCCCGCCAAAGCTGCGACGTTGAAATCGGTGGATGTGCAGCCGGGCCAGGAAGTGTGGGCCGTCGGCATGCGCGTCGATGGCAAGGTGCAATCGCGCTCGGCCACGGTCGCGTCGGTGGACCCTGTGGGATTCCCGCTGTCGCGCACGCTGCAATTCCGCGACGCCAACCTGGAAACCATTTCTTTGGTCAACGGACCGGCGGACTACGACGGCGTGCTGGTCGACAAGAGCGGCGCGGTGATCGCGACGTGGGCCAGCTTCGCGTACGAAGCCGGTCGTGAGATTGCGCAGGAGAATCGCGGCATCTCGGCCGAGCTGTTGCAGGAGATGTTGCCGCTGGTCCGCGATGGTCGCGCGCTCCATTCGCTCGAGGCGGAGCTGCAGCCGGTGCCGCTGTCGGTCGCGCGCAAACAGGATTTGCCGGATGACTGGATCCGCCGTTTGGAACAACACAGCCCCGAGCGCCGTCAGGTGTTGAGCGTGGTGCGCACGGTCGGCGGCTCGCCGGCAGATGGACTGCTGCGCTCGGGCGATCTGATTCTGGATATCGATGGCGCCATCGTGAATCGCTTCCGGGAAGTGGAGCGAAGCGTGCAGAAGCCATCGGTGCGAGTCACCGTGTGGCGTGACAAGGGTGTGCAGGCCATCGAGGTGCCGACCGTGGCGCTCGGCGGCCGCGATCTCGATCGCATCGTGGTGTGGGCGGGCGCAGTGCTGCAGAAGCCGCACCGTGCGCTGGCTGCGCAGCGTGGCATCGACCCGGATGGCGTGTTCGTCGCGTACTTCTCGTACGGCTCGCCGGCGACGCGTTATCAGCTGTGGGCCGGCCGGCGCATCGTCGAGGTCGACGGCAAACCTGTCGCCGATTTGGATCAGTTCATCCAGGCGGTGAGCGGGCGCGAAGATCGCAGCTCGCTCAGGCTGCGGACGGTGACGTGGAATGGATCGGTCGAAGTCATGACCCTGAAGCTCGACAAGCGTTTCTGGCCGACCTACGAACTGCGCCGGACCGCGCAGGGCTGGGCCCGGACGGCGCTCGAATAAGACCGTCCGTCGCGCGCGACGAACGGGTGGAGCCCTACTTGCTATCATTGCTCCCATGGCTATAGGACGAGTTCTACAACAGGAGATCCAGGAGGCCGTCGAAGCGCTGCGCGCCGGCGATCTCGTGGCGTTTCCTACCGAGACGGTGTACGGCCTGGGCGCGAATGCCAACAACCCGGACGCGGTGCGTAAGATTTTCCGGCTCAAAGGTCGGCCGTCGACGCATCCGGTGATCGTGCACATCGATCATCCGCGTTATCTGCAACGCTGGGTGCGCGACATGACGCCGGAGGCGAAGAAGCTCGCCGATGCATTCTGGCCGGGCCCGCTGACGCTGGTCGCGAAGCGAGCGCCGGCGGTCAACGACGTGATCACTGGCGGGCAGGACACGGTCGCGATTCGGGTGCCGAATCATCCGGTCGCGCAGCAGTTGCTCAACGCGTTTGGCGGCGGCATCGCTGCTCCATCGGCGAACAAATATGGCCACGTGAGTCCGACGCGTGCGGAACACGTGCGCGAGGAATTCGGCGACGAGCTGAAGTTCGTGCTCGATGGCGGCGACTGCAAGGTCGGCCTCGAGTCCACCATCATCAGCTGCCTCGCCGACGGTCCGCGTGTGTTGCGGCCGGGGAGCATCAGCCTGTCGCAGCTCAAGGCGGTCGTGCCGAACATCCAGACCGGCCCGAATCCCAACACGCCGCGCGTGCCGGGCTCAACGTCGCGGCATTACTCGCCGGCGACGCCGGTCAACGTCGTGCCGAGCCGCCGGCTCGAGACGGTGATGAATGAGTTCACGCAGAATCATGAGAAGGTCGCGGTGCTGGCTCAGCGCCCGCCGGAACGGGCGAATCCTTTCATGACGTGGATCAATGCCGGCATCCGGCCCGACATCTACGCGCGCAACCTTTACGCGAATCTGCGTACGCTCGATAAGGCGTCGGCGAAGATCATCCTGGTCGAGGAAGTCCCCGAAGGTGAGAAGTGGGACGCCGTGCGCGATCGCCTCCGTCGCTCGGCCAGCGCCGAGAACATCGTCACTTACGACCAGGACATCGCTGCCTGGGTCGCCGACTTCGGCGAGGAAGGCGGCCCTCCCGGCTGACGCCGTTGCGCTCTCGCGGGCGCCTGCGCTTCGCTGGGCGCAAGGAGGCAGAGTGCGGAGAGACGAGAACGGTGGCTTCTCGTGGAGGCCGGCAGGCGAGCAACTTCCGGTCCGCATCGTCACCGCGAGCCCTGACGTCGACGTGGCTCGCACACCGTGCTCGGGGCGCGCGGTCCTCGTCCCTGCAAAACCTCTTCTCTGAACGGGAAGCGCTAGTCAGCAGGGACGGTTCGCTCCGCCGCCCACTCGCGCAACTCCGAAATCTTCTCCTCCATGGTGACCGACAGCGGCCGAGTGGTGCGAATCTCCTGGAGGATGTGCGGCGCCGTGGCTGGCGTGCCGCTCGCGTGAGCGGCGTACACGGCCGACACGACAGCCTGTTCGATCTCCGCGCCCGAGAATCCTTCGCACGCAGTGGCCAGTTGCCGCACGTGGTTATCGGCAAGGTTGAGGCTGCGCTTCTTCGCGTGGATCCGCAGGATGTCTTCGCGGATGGCGGCGCTCGGCAGGTCGACGAAGAAAATCTCGTCCAAGCGTCCCTTTCGGACCAGCTCCGGCGGCAGCGAGGAGATGTCGTTCGCCGTCGCCACGACGAACACGCGCGACTTCTTCTCCGCGAGCCAGGTGAGGAACGTGCCGAGCAGCCGGCGAGAGGTGCCGTTGTCGCCATCGCCGACGGAAACGCCTTTTTCGATCTCGTCGATCCACAGCACGCACGGCGACATCGTTTCTGCCGTCGTCAACGATTCGCGCAGATTGCGCTCCGACTCGCCGATGTACTTGTTGTGGATGGCGGCGAAGTCCAGCCGGAGCAGGGGCACGCCATAAATCCCGGCCGCACATTTCGCCGCGACACTCTTACCGCAGCCCTGCACGCCGAGCAGGAGCATGCCTTTGGGCGCCTCCAGCTGAGGCGCGCTGCCGTCGAAGGCGGGCTTCCGCACGCGGAGCCATTCCTTCAGCCGCGTCATGCCGCCGAGATCGGCGAACTGTGCGGTGTCGTACTCGTACGCGAGCACGCCGCCGCGGTTCAGCAACTCATACTTGGCCTGCATGACCGCGGGCAGATCTTCCGGTTTCAGCGCGCCGTCGTCGAAGATGACCTTGCGCGCCAGTCGCTCGGTGTCGCCGGTGGAAAGTCCGCCGAGATTTTCTACGAGCAGTTCCAGCGACTTGCGATCTGTCTTTACACGTGAACCGTAAGTTTGTGTCCACTCCGACGCGACTCGCTCGACGATGGCGTGACGCTCGGCGCGGTCCGGGAACGCGAGCTTGAACCGCACGCACAAATGTTCGAGCTCGCGCGGTAACAGAATCTCGTGACTGATCAGCACCACGTGGCGAGGCACGCGGTCGTAGTTCTGACAGATGTCTTTCAGCAGTCGAACGTTCACCGGATCGGTGAGAAACGGATGGAAGTCGAGCAGGACGTACACGCCGCCGGTCGCGGTCGCGCGCATGCCTTTCAGCAGCGCGGTCGGATCGTCCTGGTGCTGCGGCGGACTGACCAGACTCAGATCCAGCCGGCGCAAACCGTCCGTGACAGTCCACTGGAACACCGGCGTGTGCACGCGGCTGGCGAGCTTCGGCGACAGCGAGGCGAGCAGGGCGATCGCGCGAGGCTCGTCGCGCGTCTCGATGACGATCAGCGGCACCCGGCTCTTCAGCAGCGCTTCCAACTCTTTGCGCGTGTCTGTCGTGTCTGCCATGTGGTGAATCTAACTCCGTGTTCCTTACGTAAAGAGAGCAGCGAAAGGGCCGCCGGACCCGTGCTGTAGTTCCCGCGTCAGAAGTTTTTTCGTTCACGGGCATAAAAACTGTGACGCGCTTCTTGCATCGCCGGACATTTTTGCTAAATTTCGCGCCGGCCTGTGTAAGAGAGCACCACGCGTAAGCTGCAGTGCCGCTCGACCAGAACTTGTGAGAGCTTCAGACGTTCACGAAATCTGTCGCTCTTGTTGGTTGGTTAAGTGTTCGCAGCTTTTGAGAGGTGCCCAACAGGTGTTGCCCCGCGCAGCCAAGCAGTCACTCGCCGTTTCTCCGGCCCACTCCTTCGATTCCACCACGCTGACGGAAACCGAAATCCGTGCGCTGGTCGCCCGCTTCGGTTCGCCGCTGCTGGTGGTGGACTGTGAGCAGGTGCGCCGCCAGTACCGCGCCCTCAAGGCCGCGCTGCCTGGCGTCGATCTTCACTACGCGCTCAAGCCGCTGCCGCACGCCGCGGTGGTGTCGTGCTTGCGCGATGAAGGTGCTTATTTCGACCTCGCCACCACCGGCGAAGTCGAGCTGGTGAAGCAGCAGGGGATTGCCCCGAGCCGCTGCATTCACACTCACCCGATCAAGCGTGACAGCGACATCCGCGACGCGCTCCGCTACGGCGTCACGACGTTCGTCGCGGACAACCCGGACGAGCTGAAGAAGTTCGTGCGCTATCGCAAGCGCGCCGAGCTGCTGATTCGCGTGTCGTTCCGCAGCCCGAATGCCGTGGTCGACCTGTCGAAGAAGTTCGGCTGCGCGCCCGGCGACGTGCTCGGCTTGATCGAGCAGGCGCGCCGTCTCGGCGTGCGTGTGAAGGGACTGTCTTTCCACGTCGGCTCGCAGGCGACCGACCCGGCGAAGTACGTCGAAGCTGTACAGGCGTGCACCAACATCATGGCGGAAGCCGTGCTGGCCGGTCTGCCGTCGCTCGACGTGCTCGACATCGGCGGCGGCTACCCGGTCGCGTACAACGACGAGGTCACGCCGATCGACGAATTCTGCCGTCCGATCCGCGCCGCGCTCGCCAAGCTGCCGCCGCACGTCCGTGTGATCGCCGAGCCGGGCCGCTTCATCGCCGCGCCTGCCGCTATCGCCGTCTCCTCGGTGATGGGCAAGGCCAAGCGCGACGGTCGCTGGTGGTATTACCTGGACGACGGTCTGTACGGTTCGTACAGCGGTCAGATGTTCGACCACGCCAAGTATCCGGTGTCGGTGCTGCGCGAAGGCGGCGAGCTGTTCGAGAGCGTGCTGTCGGGTCCGACTTGCGACTCCATCGACGTGATCGACGAATGCATCATGCTGCCGGAGTTGGAGATGGGCGATCTGGTCGTGGGCCGCATGATGGGCGCCTACACCTGGGCCAGCGCCACCGACTTCAACTTCTTCAAGCGCGCCAAGGTCGTCGTGATGAACGAGACCGCCGACGCGCGGCGTGTGGTTCGCCTGCAGCGCAAGGCTGCCGGCGGTCGAGGCCGCGCTGCCTGAGCGCGGCGGCCTGAATGAGGTCGCCGCTTGCAGGTTAAGGTCGCAGACCATGTCGCTGGCGCGCAGAGCGCCGAAGGCATCGCGGTCGTCATCGATGTGTTTCGTGCCTTCTCGGTCGCCGCGTACGCGTTCTCGCGCGGCGCGGCGGCCGTCATTCCCGTCGCTGAAGTCGATTACGCGCGCCAACTGAAGCGCGAGCATCCGGACTGGTTCCTGATCGGCGAGCGCCACGCGCGTCCGTTACCCGGTTTCGACTGCGGCAATTCGCCCGCCGACCTCGAGAAGCTCGACGTCGCCGGACGCACGCTCATCCATACCACGCACGCCGGAACGCAGGGCCTCACCAACGCCCGGCAAGCTGACGAGGTGATCACGGGTGCGCTGGTGAATGCGGGCGCCATCGTCCGCTATATCCAGGCGCGTCAGCCGTCGATCGTTACGCTGGTCCGCATGGGGCACGAGGCGCGCGAGAACTGCGACGAAGACGATCTGTGCGCCGAGCTGCTGCGTTCTCGGCTGCTAGGCGAGCCAATGCCGGTCGCCGGCATACGCGAACGGCTGCGCAAGGCATCGAGCGCGGAGAAGTTCTTCGATCCCGCCTGCGACTGGGCGCCCGAGCGCGATTTCGATCTGTGCACTCGGGTCGACGAGTTCGATTTCGTATTGCAGCTGGAGACCGGCGCGTCACCGCCGCGCTTGCGCAAGATCGACGTGCCCAAACCCCCTATCGAGATCGTATGAGCCCGGTTCTCCGCACCATCGTGTTGCTGACGTTGTCGAACGTGTTCATGACGTTCGCCTGGTACGCGCACCTGAAGGAGCTGAATCAAAAGCCGTGGATCGTCGCGGCGCTGGTCAGCTGGGGCATCGCGCTGTTCGAATATTTGTTGCAGGTGCCGGCGAACCGCATCGGTTACACGGTCATGACCTTGCCGCAGCTGAAAATTCTGCAGGAAGTGATCACGCTGACGGTGTTCGTGCCGTTCGTGATGTTGTACATGCGCCAGCCGCTCAAGCTCGACTACCTGTGGGCGGCGTTCTGTATGCTGGGCGCGGTTTATTTCGTGTTCCGCAAATGAGCACCGCCATCCATCGCCTGGTCGAAAGCTGCCGAGCCGGCAACGATCCCACCGTGGTCGCACGCCTGCGCTCGGGCTGGGCGGTGATGGGGCAGAAGCAGGTGCTGACGGGCTACTGTCTGCTGCTGCCCGATCCCGTGGTTCCGCACTTGAACGCGTTGGCGCGCGCCGACCGCGATTTGTTCCTCTCCGAGCTCGGCTTGCTGGGCGACGCTGTGCTGGCGGCCACCGGAGCGTTGCGTATCAATTACGCGATCTTCGGAAATGTGGAGCCGGCGCTGCATGCTCACGTGCATCCGCGCTTCGTCGATGAGCCGGAGGCGATGCGCACCGCCAATCCCTGGGGCTACGACTGGCAGCGAGCGCCGGCGTTCGACGTCCAGATTCACGCGCAGCTGCGTGACTTAATTCGCCTGCACCTGGCCCGGCTCGGCGCCGCCGTATAATTTTTCCTGCGTGCTTTCCCGCGCGTTTTTGGCGGATTTCCCAGCAAGTCGCTGTCGACTGGCGCACAGTGTCGCCGCCTGGTGACGATCTCGGGTTTACACTCGGGGTTCGCGATGTAAACTCTGCGCTGCTTGGAAGCATTTTTCGAAGAGTGAGTAGCTCGATATGCGGGTCAAGTCGAGCCTGGCCAGTTACGTCGCAGAACAATTCGCGCCGCTCGGGCGCATTTCCAGTCGTGCGATTTTCGGTGGCGTCGGTGTGTTCATCGACGACCGTCTGCTCGCCATCGTGATGGGCGAGAAACTGTATCTGCACACGGACAAGAGCAACCTCGACGATTATGTCGCGCGCGGCATGCCGCAGTTCAAGCCGTATCCGAACGCGTTCGATCTCACCACCGATCATCACGAAGTGCCGCAAGAGATCGTCAACGACGCCGTACAGCTGAGGGTCTGGGGCGAGCGTGCGCTCAATGCGGCGATCGAGTCGGCGCGCGCCAAGCAAATGGCCGGCATCGAGCGCTCCCGCCACATGAAGCAGGCGAAGAAGCGCGCGAAACAAACCAAATAACCCGGACTAGCTTCGGGTCAGCGCCACCAGCGAAGACAGCGAGCGCACTGGCGCCGAGCACGTCATCCCGCGACACACATAGGCCGCGGTCTCGGGCAGAGGTTTCTTATCGGCAATTGCGGCCGGCAGTCCGGCAGCATCCGCCGCAATAGCGAACACCAATCGTCTCGGCGCATAGACCCTCGAAAGCTCGTCACGCCAGCTCTCGGCTTCTGTCCGCTCGCCGCGCACGATGACGATCTCCGGCGGTTCCAGATGCTCTTCCAGCGCAACGAGCAGAGCGGTGTGCGCATGAGGATAGTGCTGCAAGGCGGGCCAAGCGGCGCGCAGCGTCTTTGCTGCTGCATCGAGATATCGCGTCTCGCCCAGCAAAAGGCCGAGCCGGGTGAGCGCCTGCGCGGCGATGGCGTTGCCCGCTGGCACAGCTTCGTCACTGAACGATCGGGAGCGATGCATGAGCTGCTCGTGATCGTCGGCCGTGAAAAAGAAACCGCCGGACTCGCGATCCTCGAAATGCGCCAGCAGCGCTTCGGCCAGCCCGGTCGCGAAGGTGAGGTCCTCGCTGCGCCAGCGGGTTTGCATCAGTTCCAACACGCCGTCGAGCAGGAACGCGTAATCGTCGAGATAGGCGGCAAAGCGCGCTCGCCCATCCTTGTACGTCGCGAGCAAACGCCCATCGCGCCAGCACTGCTGACGAATGAAATCGACGGCGCGAGCTGCCGCGTCCGCCAGGTCGGACCGACGTAATGCGCGAGCGGCGACGGCGAGGCCGCTGATCGCGAGGCCATTCCACGAAGTCAGCACTTTCTCATCGCGTCCCGGCCAGACACGGCGATTGCGCACTTCCAGCAGCGCGCGGCGCGCACGCTCCAGACGTTTCGTGACTTCGGCGGGCTCGATGCCGAGCTCGGCGGCGATGTCGTCTTCCGACCGAAACACGTGCAGATGCCAGTCCTGGCCTTCGAAGTTCGCCGGGCGGTCGAGGCCGAAGTGAGGCGCGAAGACGGCGTAGTCGTCCGCATCGAGCAGGCGCGACACTTCCTCCGGTTGCCACACGTAGAACTTACCTTCGTGACCTTCGGAGTCGGCATCGAGCGCCGACCAGTAAGCGCCTTCGGGAGACCGCATGTCTCGAATCATCCAATCCGCAGTCTCGCTCGCGATGCGGCTGAACAGCGGCTCGCCGGTCGCCAGCGCGGCGTGCGCATAAACACGCAGCAGCTGACCGTTGTCGTACAGCATTTTTTCAAAGTGCGGGATCATCCAATAAGCATCGACGCTGTAGCGTGCGAAGCCGCCGCCCAGTTGATCGTAGATGCCGCCATCGGCCATGCGCTTGAGCGTCAGCGTGGCCATGTAAAGCGAGTGCAGATCGGGCTCTTCGGCGCCGGCCGTGGCGCGCCACTGCCGTAACAGGAACTCGATGTTTGTTGGATGCGGGAACTTGGGCGCGCCGCCGAAGCCGCCGAATTCCGGATCGAATGCGCCAGCGAGTTGCTGTCGAGCGG
The DNA here is from genome assembly GCF_009932555.1 of Steroidobacter agaridevorans. Taxonomy (GTDB): domain Bacteria; phylum Pseudomonadota; class Gammaproteobacteria; order Steroidobacterales; family Steroidobacteraceae; genus Steroidobacter; species Steroidobacter agaridevorans. The sequence goes on along the minus strand of NZ_BLJO01000001.1, from coordinate 1,342,569 downwards.
CGTGTGCCGGCGCCAGTGTCAACGCCGTGTCGCCCGACGCCGGCGCTGTGTGCAGCTGATCGAACGCTTGTTGTAGCGCCTCGCTCTGCTGGGCGATGTCGGCGCTGCGTTCGCGATAGAACGCGGCGACTCGTTGTAACAGATCGGTGAAGGCGGGCAGGCCGTGGCGCGCCTCCTTGGGAAAATAGGTGCCGCCGAAGAACGGCCGCTGATCCGTTGGGGAGAGAAACATCGTGAGTGGCCAGCCGCCGCCGCGCTGGGTCAGCATCTGCTGCGCAATCTGGTAAATGCGGTCCAGGTCGGGCCGCTCCTCGCGATCCACCTTGATGTTGACGAACAGCTCGTTCATCACCGCGGCGCTGGCCGGATCCTCGAAGGATTCGTGCGCCATGACGTGGCACCAATGGCAGGCGGAGTAGCCGATCGACAGCAAAATGGGCTTGTTTTCGCGCCGGGCCAGCTCCAGCGCCTCGGCGCTCCAGGGGTGCCAGTCGACCGGATTGGAGGCATGTTGCAGCAGGTAAGGGCTCGTCTCCTGCGCGAGACGGTTGCGATGTGTTGATTCGTGCATAGAATGCGCCCACTTTAAATGAACACCTCCCCCGATACACCGACCCCCGCGTTCTCTACGCCCGCCGAGCTGCCCGAGTTGCGCTTGAAGCGGGGTGAGGACCGTCGTCTAGCCGCTGGCCACCTGTGGGTGTTTTCCAACGAAGTGGACACTGCGCGCACGCCGCTGACGGCTTTTCAGCCGGGCGCGCTGTGCCGCGTGGTCTCCGATCGCGACAAATTCATGGGCTACGCCTATGTGAATCCGCGGTCGCTGATCAGCGCGCGAATCCTGGGGCGCAGCGCCCAGCATCCGCCGAGCAAGTCGCTGTTCGTGCATCGACTGCAGGTGGCGCAGTCATTGCGCCACGCGCTCTACGACAAGCCGTTCTATCGGCTGGTGTATGGCGAATCCGATGCGTTGCCGGGCCTGGTGCTGGATAGATTTGGCGACGTGATCGTCGGCCAGATCGCCACGGCGGGCATGGAAGCGTTGCGGCCGGAAATCGAAGCGGCCGTGAAAAAGGTCATCAACCCGGCGGCGCTGGTGTGGAAGAACGACGCTGGCGTGCGCGACCTGGAAGGTTTGGAGCATTACGTCGAGACCGTGTTCGGCGAGGCGCCCGAGTCGGTGGTCGTGGAAGAGGGCGGTGTCGGCTTCCAGGTGCCGCTCGGCAGCGGGCAAAAAACCGGCTGGTTCTTCGATCAAGCCGCCAATCGCCTGGCCTTGCGCAAATACGTCGGCGGAGCGCGAGTGCTCGACGTTTTCAGTTATCTCGGCGCCTGGGGATTGGGCGCGCTCAAGGCGGGCGCGACCGAAGTCACCTGCGTGGATTCGTCGGCGTCGGCTCTGGAGCAGTTGCAGGCAAGTGCGGCGGCCAACGGCCTGAAGCCCTCGGTGATCAAGGGCGATGCGTTCGATGCGATGGAGAAGCTGCATGGCGAAGGCCGTCGCTTCGATGTGGTGGTGATCGATCCGCCGGCGTTCATCAAGCGCAAAAAAGATGTGCCCAAGGGCGAGGCGGCGTACAAGCGGCTCAACCAGCTCGCCATGCAGTTGCTGGACAAGGACGGCATCCTGGTGTCGTGCTCCTGCTCGTACCACCTGGAACCGGACCACCTGCTGACCGCCATTCAGCGAGGTGCACGCCACCTGGGACGTTTCGCGCAGGTGGTGGAAGTCGGCGGCCAGGCCCCCGATCATCCGCTCCACCCGGCGATTCCGGAGACGCGCTACCTGAAGGCGTATTTCTGCCGGGTCGTCACCGACTGAAAGCTCGCCGGGCGGGCGAAGTCAGGGCATTGGTATACTCGCACCGATCATGATTCCCTACCCCGCGATCGATCCGATCATCTTCTCGGTGGGCCCGCTGGCCGTGCGCTGGTATGGGCTCATGTATGTCATTGGCTTCGCGGCCGGATGGTGGCTGGCGCGCCGGCGGGCGGCCCGCGCCGACTCGACCTGGCAGGCAGCCGAGGTCGACGATCTGATCTTCTTCGCCGCCATCGGCGTGATTCTCGGCGGACGCCTGGGCTGGATCCTGTTCTACGGCGGCGAGCAGGTGATCGCGGACCCGCTCACCATCGTCCGCATCTGGGAAGGCGGCATGTCGTTCCATGGCGGCCTGATCGGCGTGGTTCTCGCGGTGGTGCTCTTCGCCCGCCAGCGGCAGCGCCGTTTTGCCGACGTGCTCGACTTCCTCGCGCCGTTACCCGGCATTGGCATCTTCGCCGGCCGCGTCGGCAACTTCATCAACGGCGAGTTGTGGGGCAAGCCGACCGATGTGCCCTGGGGCTTCATCGTCGACCCTGCGCCGCTTTATCCCGTGCAGAAGGCCGAGGCCCAAAATTTATGTGAGCGCTTCGGCGTCGATCCGTGCGTGCTACACGTGCATGCCTCGCAGCTCTATGAAGGCGTGCTCGAAGGGCTCGTGCTGTTCGTCGTGCTCTGGTTGTTCACTCGCAAGCCGCGGCCGCGCCTGGCGCCTTCCGGGCTGTTTCTGATCCTGTACGGCACGTTCCGCTTCCTGGTGGAATTCGTCCGGGTGCCGGATGCAAATCGCGGCTACCTGCTGTTCGACTGGGTGACCATGGGCCAGATCCTGTCGCTGCCGATGATCCTGCTCGGCGTCATCCTGATGGCGTGGGCGTATCGCAGCCAGCAGGCCAGCGGCAACTACGGCGCCAAGCAGCTCGCGACCGCGTCATGAAGCAGTACCTGGAGATGCTCCGGCACGTCCGCGAGCACGGTCTGCGCAAGACCGATCGCACCGGCACGGGCACGCTGTCCGTGTTCGGCTATCAGGCGCGCTTCGATCTGTCGCAAGGCTTTCCGCTGGTCACGACCAAGAAGCTGCACCTCAAATCCATCATCTATGAGTTGCTGTGGTTCCTGAAGGGCGACACCAACGTCAAATATCTGCACGACCACGGCGTGTCGATCTGGGACGAGTGGGCCGATGAGAACGGCGAGCTCGGTCCGATCTACGGCAAGCAGTGGCGCTCGTGGCCCGGCCCGGACGGCAAGACCATCGACCAGATCAGCCGCACGCTCGACCTGATCCGCCGCAATCCCGATTCCCGCCGCATCATCGTCAACGCCTGGAACGTCGGCGAGCTGGAGCAGATGTCGCTCACGCCGTGCCACGCGCTGTTCCAGTTCTGGGTGGGCGAGGGCAAGCTGTCGTGCCAGCTGTATCAACGCAGCGCCGATGTGTTCCTCGGTGTGCCGTTCAATATCGCCTCCTATGCGCTGCTGACGCATATGTTCGCGCAGCAGTGCGATCTCGAGCCCGGCGAATTCATCTGGACCGGCGGCGACACGCATCTGTATCTGAATCACCTGAAGCAGGCCGACGAGCAGCTGGCTCGCGAGCCGTTGCCATTGCCGAAGCTCGTGATCAAGCGCAAGCCGCCATCGATCTTCGAATACGAGTACGAAGACTTTCAGGTCGTCGACTACCAGGCCCACCCGTCCATCAAAGCGCCCATCGCCGTCTAATTTAAATGGCCAAGCAGAACCGTCGCACTCAGTCGCGCAACAAGACTCGCTCGTCCGGCAAAACCAATCGCTCACAAAAGAAGTCGGTTCCTAAAGCGCGCCGGCCTCAGCCCAAAAAGCGGGCGGTGTTGAACTCGCCGCTGGTCGAAGCCCGCAACTCGCCGATTCATGGTCGCGGTGTGTACGCGATCGTGCCCATCAAAAAGGGCGCACGCGTCATCGAGTATCTCGGCGAGCGCATCTCGCACGGCGAGGCCGATGCGCGCTATGAGAAGAAGGGCGACGATGACGGTCACACCTTCCTGTTCATCGCCAGCAATCGCACCGTGATCGATGCCGGCGTCGACGGCAACGACGCGCGCTTCATCAATCACAGCTGCGCGCCGAATTGCGAGACGGTCATCGAAAACAGCCGCGTGTTCATCGACGCCATTCGCAACATCAAGCCGGGCGAAGAGCTGGGTTACGACTATCAGCTCACCTGGGAGAGCACCGACGACCCGGCCGAGCTGGCGCTGTACGCCTGCCGCTGCGGCGCGAAGAAATGTCGCGGCACCATGCTGGACAAGGAGCCGACCGACAAGAAGGACGAAAAGAAAAAGGCCAAGAAAAAAGCCAAGAAGCGCTGAGGCATGGTGCTTTCCATCATCGTCGCCGTGGCCGACAGCGGCGTCATCGGCAGCGGCAATCAGCTGCCGTGGCGGCTGCCCGACGATTTGAAGCGTTTCAAGGCGCTCAGCCTGGGCAAGCCCATCGTGATGGGACGCAAGACTTACGACTCGATCGGCCGGCCGTTGCCGGGACGACTGAATGTCGTGATCTCACGCCAGCCCGGGCTGGAGATTCCGGGCTGCACGGTTGTGACTTCCATCGACGAGGCGCTCGCCGCCGCGCAGCCGGCGCCGGAAATCGTGATCGTCGGCGGCGCCGATATCTACCGGCAAGTGCTGCCACAGGTTCAGATCATCCATCTCACTCGCGTGCATGCGAATGTCGCCGGGGACGTAGTGTTTCCCAAGCTGCAGGAACACGAGTGGCGCGAGGTCGCTAAGGAGTATCATCCGGCCGACGAGCGCCACGCGCACGCTTTCACCTTCAGCACGCTGGAGAGAGTCGGCCCATGACCACCAAGATGCGTTACAACTGTGCGACCTGTCCGGGGTATTGCTGCAGCCACTCGCGCATTGCGGTGAGCGAGCACGATATCGCGCGGCTCGCCAAGCATTTCGACTTGTCGCCCGCCGAGGCCAAGAAGAAGTTCACCTACAACTACAAGACCAAGGAAGTGGACGAGCAGATCCTGCGGCACCAGAAAGATCACATCTACAAAACCATCTGCCGTTTCTTCGACACCGACGAGCGCCGCTGCACGGTGTATGAAGCCCGCCCGAACGTCTGTCGCAAGTATCCGTACGGCAACCGCTGCGGCTATCACGAATTTCTGATGTTCGAGCGTGAGCACCAGGGCGACGACGAGTTCATTCCGTCCGCTTGATTTGAAGTGCGGCTGAACAAGTACATCAGCGAGACCGGTCTGTGCTCGCGACGCGAGGCCGACGCTCGAATCGAAGCGGGGCGGGTGACCATCAACGGCGCGGTCGCGACCTTGGGCACCAAGGTCAACGAAGGCGACGTTGTTTGTGTCGACGGCCAGCCGGTCGGCGGCGAGCAGCAGCACGTCTATATCGCGCTCAACAAGCCGGTCGGCGTCATCTGCACCACCGACCGTGAGATTCCCGGAAACATCACCGACTTCGTCAACTATCGCGAGCGGATCTTTCCCATCGGGCGCCTGGACAAGGAGTCCGAAGGGCTGATCCTGCTGACCAATAACGGCGACATCGTCAACGAGATCCTGCGGGTCGAGAACGCCCACGAAAAGGAATATGTCGTAACGGTCGACCGGCCCGTTACTGAGATCTTTCTCAATGGCATGGCGAGCGGGGTGCGAATCCTCGGCACCGTCACGCGGCCCTGTAAAGTCACACGCATCGCGCCGGCCACCTTCCGGATCGTGCTGACCCAGGGCTTGAACCGCCAGATCCGGCGGATGTGCTCGTTCTTCGGCTACAAGGTGTTGCGCCTGCAACGCGTGCGGATCATCAATTTGACATTGGACGGGCTCAAAGTGGGGCAGTGGCGCGAGTTGAAGGACAGCGAAGTGCGCGGATTGCTCCCCCATAAACCCGGATTCAATTTCTAACGCCCGCCGGTCGGATCGCCCGCCGGGTCCGCTAGACGTTTCCTCACGGCGCACAGTATCTTGCGCGCCGTGGACCACGATTACGACGTACAAACCCGGGTCACGGGGCTCGATGAGCTGCGCGTCAGGCGGCCCGGTGAGGCGTGCCTGGTCGTCATCCATGCGCCCGTGCAGGCCGACCTGGGCCGACGTTATGTCCTCGACAAGTCCGAGACCACGGTCGGGCGCGGACGGGATAACGATATCGTTCTACCGAGCGACTGCGTCTCCCGCCGGCATGCCCGCCTCGAGCAGCGGGGCGGCAACCTGTTCGTCGTCGACCTGGTGTCCACCAATGGCACCTACATCAACGACGACGTCCACACCGTCCGCGAGCGCCAGTTGCAGCGGGGCGATCGCCTGAAGATCGGCGACACGATTTTCAAATATCTGTCCGGCTCCGACATCGAGCTGCAGTATCACGAAATCATTCATCGCATGGCCGTGACCGATGGCCTGACCGATCTCGCCAACCGCAAGCGGCTGGACTCGCTGTTGGAAGAAGAGATTCCTCGCGCACGGCGCCATGGACGCGAGCTGTCGGTGCTGATGCTCGATATCGACCATTTCAAGAGCGTCAACGATACGCACGGTCATCTCACCGGCGATTCGGTGCTGCGCGGCCTGGCCGGCATCCTGCAGCGGCGTCTGCGTCCCAGCGACCGGCTCGGTCGATACGGCGGCGAGGAGTTCTGCGTCATCCTGCCCGAGACCTCACTTCACAACGCCGCCAAGATCGGCGAGGAACTGCGCTCGCTCGTCGAGGCGCACGCGTTCGTCGCCGAGGACAAGAACATCCGCGTTACGATCTCCGTCGGCGTGGGCTCGTTGCAAGAGAGCATGTCGTTGGCCGATCTATACAAGACCGCGGACGAGATGCTCTACAAAGCCAAGCGAACCGGAAGGAACAAGGTTTGTCACTGAGCCCGGCTCAGTCGCCATTGTCGCAGCAGAGTCTGCAATTTCACGGAGAGCCCATTTGGCCAGTTACCTGGCCGGCAAGCCGGTCAGCGTGACGTTTCAAACCAATGCGCCCCAGAAAACGGCGTATGGCCACGTGAGCACCACCTGCCGGGTGATCAGCATCTTCTAGCAGGGCCGAATATCACGTTCCATAGCGAGCCTCGCGCACCGGCCCGCGGGTCTGCTGTGCATCTCTTAAAGACTCTTCGCACTTCTCTCGATAGCTCTGCACCTTGCCGGCCGTTTCGATGTTGATGAAGACATCTTTCTCGAAGCGGCGCAGCTGCAATACATCGACGCGCAGTTCGGTCGCCAGCTGCGCGAGCCGCAGCTCGCCGCATAAAGTCACCGTCCAGTGGCCTAAGTAGCCGCCACAGGCAGCGGGCGGCTACTCCACCGTCACCGACTTCGCCAGGTTGCGCGGCTGATCGATATTCCGGTCCTTGGCCAGCGCGACGTGGTAGGCGAGCAGCTGCAAAGGAATATTCAGCAGCAGCGGGTCCAGCTCGGGTTCGGACTTGGGAACTTCGAGGATGCCGTTGACCGGAACGGGCAAGGGATCGCCGCGGTGGGTGATGGCGTAGAGCGGGCCGCTGCGGGCGCGGATTTCTTCGAGGGTGGAAACGTTCTTGGGGAACAGATCGTCGCGGGGCATGATGACCACGGTCGGGGTGTCCGGGCTGATGAGGGCGAGCGGGCCATGTTTCAGCTCTGAGGCGGGATAGGCTTCGGCATGGATGTAGCTGACTTCTTTCAGCTTCAAGGCGCCTTCCATCGCGACGGGGTAGCCAGCGGCGCGGCCGACGAAGTAGGCGCTGTCGTGAGCTGCCAGTTCCTTCGCCAACTCCGCGATCTGCGGCTCCATCGCCAGGATCTCTTCAACCTGCGACGGCAATGCTTCCAGCGCCTTGAGCAGGCGCGACCCGTGGGCGGTGGACATGTCGCGAATGCGGCCGAGGTGGATGGCCAGCAGCGCGAACGCGACGACGGTCGAGGTGAAAGTCTTGGTTGAAACAACCGCGATCTCGGGGCCGGAATGCAAATAGATGCCGCGGCCGCATTCGCGAGCGATCGTGCTGCCGACGACATTGACGATGCCCAGTACGCGGCCGCCTTTGCGCTTCACTTCCTGGACAGCGGCGAGCGTGTCGAATGTCTCTCCGGATTGGCTGACGGCGATGTACAGCGTGTCCTGCTCGATCACCGGATTGCGATAACGAAACTCGGAGGCGGGCTCAGCATGCGCCGGCACGCGAGCCATTTGCTCGATGAGATGCGCACCGAAGCTGCCGGCGATGTACGCCGAGCCGCAACCGAGAATTTTGACGCGGCGGATTTCCAGCAGCTCGCGCGCTGCCATCTCCAGGCCGCCGATGTGAGTTGTCTGGAAGCGGGTGTCGAGCCGACCGCTCAAAGTGCGTCGGATCGATTCGGGCTGCTCGGCAATCTCCTTGCGCATGTAGTGCGAGTAGCCTTCTTTGTCGAACGATTCGTCGGTGAAGGGAATCGTCGAGGGCTTCTTGGCGGTGGCGCCGCCGTCGAGCGTCGACGTCTCGAAGCCGTCGGCGCGAACCACTGCGACTTCGCCATCGTCCAGGTGCACGACGCTTTGCGTGTGTCGCACGAGGGCGGAGGCGTCGGAGGCAATAAACATTTCGCGATCGCCGATGCCGAGTACGACCGGGCTGCCATTGCGTGCGACAACGATCGTTTCAGGCCGCTCGGCGTCGATGACGGCCAGCCCATACGTGCCGGTGACGAGGCGCAAAGCGCCGCGGACGCGGCCTTCGAGCGTGTCGGCGGGCATGGCGCCGATCAGATGCGCCAACACCTCCGAATCCGTCTCTGAGCGAAACGTCACGCCGCTGGCTTGAAGCTTCGAGCGCAGCTGCGCGGCATTTTCGACGATGCCGTTGTGAACGATGGCGAAACGTTCGTGAGTGTCGGTATGGGGATGCGCGTTCCGATCGCTGGGCTCGCCGTGCGTAGCCCAGCGCGTATGTGCGATGCCGGTGGTTCCTTTCAGCCGTTCCGGCAGCGCGCGCTCCAGGTCGCGCACTTTCCCTTTGCTCTTGAAGATGGTGAGCTTGTCGTTGCGCGCACAGGCGATGCCTGCCGAGTCGTAGCCGCGGTATTCCAGCCGCCGCAGACCTTCAACCAGGATCGGCGCCGCCTCGCGCTTGCCGATATAACCGACGATGCCGCACATGATGAAGTCCTTCGCTCAGCCGTAAATGATTCTGCGGATCTGCCGTTCGCTGTACTCGGGTGCGCGAAACCGTCGCGCCGCCAGCTCGTCGCTGATCTGCAGATAAATCGCTCGGTTCGAAAGACCCTGGGCCTGCAGGGCGAGGTGGCGGCGGCGGACGAAGTCCTCGGGCATCTCGCTCATGAATGCCAGCACTTCGTTGACCAGTCGGGCCGCTTCCTGGGGTGTCAGGCGACTGGAGCGGGCCAGGTAGTCCACCAGCTCTCCCATGTCGTCCTGCGCCCCCTTTGGATCCGATGCGGAGGCGAAGTCTGCCGGCTGGTGCGTCATTTCCCAACAATCCTGCCCGATTTCGGGCAAGGATAGCCTATTTCTGGAAAAGGACGAGGTGCTGGAGAGGCAGGGTGCGGATGGTCTTCTGGTGCTTGAAGCCGGCTGCGGTCAGCTCCTTGACGATCTGCCGCTCGGTCATCTTGTGGACCGGCTTGATCATCACCGCCGGATCCTCGGCTCGATATTCGATCAGCGCGACCCGGCCGCCCGGCTTCAGCGCCTCTCGCACTTTGGTCATCACCTCGAAGGGATACTCGAGCTCGTGGTACACGTCGACCATGAACAACAGGTCGATGCTGTTGGGTTCGAGATTCGGATCGCTGGGCGTGCTGAGCACGGTGGTGATGTTCTTGATGCCGTCGCGTTGCGCGCGCTCGGAAATAATCCTCAACATGCGCGGTTCGACATCGATCGCGAGCACGCTGCCTCGCTCGCCGACCAGCGGTGCAATCCGAAAACTGTAATAACCGGAACCCGCGCCCAGGTCGGCGATGGTCTGGCCCGGCTTGATCTCCAGCGCAGCGATGGTCAGCTGTGGCCGCTCTTCGCTCTCACGCTGCTGTCGTTCCAGCCACGGCACACCGCCGGGCCCCATGACATGCGCGATTTCGCGGCCTAAATAGAATTTGCCGATGCCGTCGGGATCGTGCTCGGCGCGTGTTTCGTACGGTTCAGGAGCAGCGGCACAAGCGACGCTGCTGCCAACCAGCAGCAGGGCGGCGAGTAGGGTGCGGATCAAGCGTCGTTGCGGCTCAAATAGAAATAGATGTAACTGGTGATGAACAGCACGCAGACGCTGCAGGCGAAAATGATGCCCCAGCCGGCCGCAATGATCGCGAACACATCCAGCGAGCGCCCGGTGCTCGCCGCCTGCGCCGTCGAGAGGGAGCCGAAGCCCGCCGTGATGCCGAACGTGGTGACGCAACTGAACATCCATTTCATCAGATAGCCCGGCAGATAGATTCGCATACTGCGGTTGTGGCGGTAAGCGGCCGCACGCGTCATGCGATCGCCGCGGCTGGCATCCTTGAACAGCCAGAACGGCCACAGATAGCGAAACAGCACCAGTGACAGCGGCATGTCCTCGTAATGCGAGGCGACGGCTGCACCAGAAGAGCGCGACATCATCGTGAGTTACCCGGGCACATAGTAGTGGGTATCGAGGGATAGATGTCCCGCGGCCATGGATGGTTCCCGTGTGCCGGCGAGGCTTTGAAATTCCAGCATGGTGGGAAGTCGGCTGGGGACAGGAGTTCGGGCGCTGGTGTGGCTAGTGCGGTCGATCGCATGCGGGAGTCCAGCGCACGCTCAACAGGCCCGAGCGATTGAACCGATAGCGCTGCTCCAGCCAGCCGAGCCCGAACAGCGCCAGTGCGTCGCTGTAATAACTCTGATTGTTCTGTAACGAACCGTCGGCAGCTCGCTGACGATGGGACTGCAGGGCGGCGGTCATTCTGGCGTTCGCCAGCATGGGCAACAGCGCCGCCGAGAAACCAGGCGGGCCATCGCCGCGCATTTCCAGCGTTTGGGTGTCGACGATTTCAACTGGAGCGGCGCGCTTGGCGACGTTCTCCAGCACCGGCTTCAAGACGTCGCCGATCTTGTCGCGTGCCGGATCGGACGCGGGCAACATGCCGGCCCAGAGATATACGCGAATCGCCTCGTAACTGCCGACGCCTCGGCTGCGGCGATCGGCGATGAAACCATTGCTTGTGAATTCGACCCAGTCGACGGCGAATCCATTGGGAGCCGAGCCGAGAATGACTTGCTCCGAGGATTGGATGATTTCGGCCCAGCGCGGTTCCTTGGTCTGCCTTTCCAGGCCGCGGAGCACTGACAGCGGCAGGTAGCTGGGATTCAGGCGCCAGCTGTCATCTGTGACAAAGCCTTGCGGTCCGGGCAACAACACCGTGCCGAGGCCGGGCACGGTGGCCACTTCCTGGCGCAGAATGTTTCTTGCGATCTCGGCGCCCAGGCTGGAGTAGCGTGGCTCGTTCCATAGCCGCGCCGCTTCGCCGAGCGTGTAGGCGATCCACAGATCGGCGTCGCTCGCGGAGTTGCGGTCGAGCACGCGCCATGTGCTTTCGTCGGCGCGGCCCCACTTCCACGCCGGCAAATTCTTGTCCAGCTGGCTGCCGGAGAGATTGTTATGGGTCCAACGCAGGATGCGGTCGAAGGCCTGGCGGTCGTTGCTGACCAGCGCGAAGAACAAAGCGTAGGACTGGCCTTCCGATGTGGTGACCTGGGCCTCGGTGCTGGCGTCGACGATCCGCCCGTCGTGACTCATGTACAGCAGCTTGAAGCGCTGCCAGGCCGGCCAGGCCTCGCATTTCACGCCAGCGCCCAGGGCGCTGTCGGCAAGTAACAATGAAGTGCTTAACATGAGCACCCCCAAAAGCAGCCGGGCGGCCACTGCGAGCCGCTGGCGGCGACCGAGCCCACATAGTAGACCGAGTCGCACTGGAAACTCTGTACGGTGTCGCCGCGCACGATGGCGAGATCGCGGAGGATCAGGGGCGCTTTGCCGTCGTCCTCCAATGGCGTCAGCAAAGCTCGGGCCGCTGACCGATGAGGTCGGTTGCAGTCGCAACACACAGGGCGAGCAAGCCGATGGAGTCAGCCTGTGCGACTTGCCGTGTGACAAACCCGTCTTTTCTAATACGCGTTATTACCGATCCGTGTTCTGACATCTACGCTCCCAGCGCTACCGAGACTGTCGGCAGGACCTTAGGGAGTGCGCAACCGGTTGCCAATCCGGAAGAGATCGTAGAAGACGGCAAAAACTCGCTGTCGTTGTTACAACTGCAGTGTGCCGCGCGCGATCTCGATCACGTCGCCGCTGACCAGGATGCGTCGTTGCGAGTCCACCTGAAGATAGAGCGTCGAGGGCCGCGCGACGTATTCGCCTTGTGATATTTGCAACTGACAGGGCAGGGGCTGATTCGTGGCAAGCCACCAGCCGCCGAAGTTGGCCGTTGCCGAGCCGGTAGCGGGGTCCTCGAGGATGGCGGGCCCGTCCGGGAAGAAGAAGCGCGCCAAGGTGCGGCCGTCGGCGGGGGGCGCGAAGATATAAGCCATGCTGTGGCCGTCCTCGCTTTTCACAGCGCCGAACAGATCGGGCCGGGGCAGAGCACGACGGACCGCGGCCTCGCTGGTCAAAGGAATGACGAGTTGTTCCTTGCCGGCTTTGATCCACAGCGGCTGCTCGCCGATGTCACTGGTTTCCAGTCCGAGCATGGCCGCCAATGTCTCGCGCGACGCCTCGCATGCGCGCCATGTCGGTTGATTGGCCTGCAGCGTCCAGCGATTGCCCTGGGCTTCGACCGGAATGATGCCGGCCTTCATTTCCAGCCGCAGCCGATCGCCGCCCAGCCCCAGCTCGCGACAAACAAACGCAGTGCCGAGCGTGGGATGCCCGGCGAACGGCATTTCATAGCTGGGCGTGAAGATGCGCACGTGCGCGTTGGCCGGGCTCGAAGGTTGGATGAACGTCGTTTCAGACAAATTGAACTGGCGCGCCAGCGCCTGCATGGTTTCGGTGTCCAGGCCGCGTGCGTCCTCGAAGACACACAGCGGGTTGCCGGTGAGCGTGCCGCCGTTGAACGTGAACACATTGACGATGCGGAAATTCAGACTGCGCATAACGAATCCCGTGACTGATGCTGCTGTTGTAAACGCAGCAGTGGCTCGGGTAAATGCACAGTCCGGCGTGTGAATGCCGGCACAGTGGCCGGGCGCTCAGTTCGGCAGTGGCGGCAGCTTCGCTTCGATCATGCGCGCGGCCGCGTCATAGTCCACCGTTGCGAGCGTGTCGGCTTGCTGGGTGAGCGCGGACAGGATCTCATTCTGAATGCGGCCGCGCTCATAGGCGACGGAGTACGGGATGTCGTCACGGAACATGACCATCGAATAGCGCGGCACGAAGCGCGTCGGATGACGACGCTCCAGCTCGAGCGACAGCGCCTTGTGCAAGTGGAACTTCGGGTCCCGCACCGTATCGCGCATTTCCAGGTAGTTCTCGATAGCCATGTCGGCGATGGCGTTGGTGTTCGGCAGACGCCAGGTTTCGAACTCGCGGAAGCTGCGCGCCCAGTCGTCACTGCCCATCAGCAGCGTGTCCAACTCGCGGCAGTCCTCGAAACAACAGTTCATGCCCTGGCCATGAAACGGGGTGATCGCGTGCGCCGCATCGCCGATCAATAGCAGCCGATCTTCAAAGGACCATTGCTGGGAACGCACGGTGCCCATGATGCCGGTCGGGTGCTGAAGAAACTCCGCCGCCAGATCCGGCATCAGCTGTTTCACATCCGGAAAGTGCTTGCCGAAGAAGGTTTCGATGCTGGCCGGCGTCGTCAGCGTCTCGAAGCTGTCCGGCCCATTGAGCGGCAGGAACAACGTGACCGTGAAGCTGCCGTCGATGTTCGGCAGCGCGATGAGCATGAAGCCGCCGCGTGGCCAGATGTGCAAGGCATGCTTGTCGATGCGTGGCTGACCGTTCGGCCACGGCGGCAGGGTGAGTTCCTTGTAACCGTGTTTGAGCAGATCTTCAGTGCAAGCGATGCCGAGCTGATCGACCATGGTCCGGCGCAATACCGAGCCTGCGCCATCCGTCGCAAACACGCGCTCCATTGGGATGTCGTGCGGTTGACCGGCCGGATCCTGAAACTTCACCAAGTTGCGCGTGAAATCCGCACCGATCGCCGGATGGCGGAACAATAGCTCGACGCCCGCGCGCTCGGCGGCATCGAGCAGAATGCAATTCAAGCCGGGCCGCGAAACGGAATAAATGACTTCCTCGGGACGCTGGCCATAAGGAACAAAGGTCAGCGCGCCGCTCAGGTCGTGCAGCATGCGGCCGGGCAGCGGCACCAGTTCGGGTGTCACGTGCTCCATCACACCGGCGAGTTCGAGTGCTCGAATGCCGCGGGCCGCGAGGGCGAGATTGATGGAGCGGCCAGCATCGATGAGTACGCGCCGCATGTCGTCCTGGCGTTCATACAAGCGCACGCGGTGACCGCGGCGAGCCAGGATGATGGAAAGCAGCGTGCCGGCCAGCCCCGCGCCGACAACGGTTATCGGTCCGTTACGTCTGCCATCGCTCATTGCAGCGCCTGCTCCAGCGCGGCGACGAATTGCCACACATCGAGGAACGAATTGTAGAGCGGCACCGGGGCGACGCGAATAATGTCAGGTTCGCGCCAGTCGCAGAACACGCCTTGGGCGGCGAGGGCGTCGAAAGCCGCGCGGGCTTCAGCTGCGGAACGGTGCAATCGAATGGACAGCTGGCAGCCGCGTGCTTCGGGATCGCTCGGTGTCGTGATCGTCAGCGCGTTGGACAGGTGAGCCTGAAGCAGCCATTGCAGATAGGCCGTCAAGCGCAGCGACTTCGCTCGCAACTGGTCGATGCCCGCTTTGTCGAACAGCGGTAAGGAGGCCAGCAGCGGCGCGGCGGCGAGAATGGGAGGATTCGAAAGCTGCCACCCTTCCGCACCCGGAATGGGTTGGAACGACGCGGGCATCTGAAACCGGCTTTGCTTGTCGTGGCCCCACCAGCCCGCGAAGCGAGGCAGGTCCACCGAGCGCGCGTGACGCTCGTGCACGAAACATCCGCCGATGGCGCCGGGGCCGGCGTTCAAATACTTGTAACTGCACCACACGGCGAAATCGACGTCCCAGTCGTGCAGTTTCAACGGCACGTTGCCGATGGCATGCGCGAGATCGAAACCGACGGTGCATCCCTGGCGTCGGGCACAGCGCGTGATCGCTTCGATGTCGAAGCGCTGGCCGGTCAAATACTGCACGCCCGGCAGCATCACCGTCGCGATACGTTGTCCTTCGCGCTCGATCAACGCGCAAATGTCTTCGGTGCGAAGCACGGCTTCGCCCGCACGCGGGGCGATCTCGATCAATGCGGTCTTCGGATCGAAGCCGTGATACTCGATCTGCGAGGCGACTGCGTACTGATCCGATGGGAATGCCTGCTGCTCGACCAGGATGGCCTCACGTCCGGGACGCGGGCGATAGAAGCTGGCGAACATCAGATGCAGGTTCACCGTCAGCGAGTTCATTGCGACCACTTCGAGCGGCTGCGCGCCCGCCAGCCTGGCCAACGAATTGGTCAGCTGTTCGTGATACGGCAGCCACGGGCGCGGCGATGCGAAATGGCCTTCGACCGCAAGCTCGGCCCAATGCTGCAATTCTTCATTGAGCACTCGGGCAACGCCGCGTGGCTGCAGCCCGAGCGAGTGACCGCACAGATAGATACTGTCGCCGCCGCGCTCGCGTTGTGGAATGAAAAACTCGGCACGCAGCGACGCCAGGGAATCGGCGGCGTCCTGCTGTTCGGCGAAGCTACGCTCGACGGAAACGTTCATGCGGGTGACAGAGGTAACAGAATGGGCCGGCTCGGCGCGGCGTCGATGACGAAAGGAGCGACCTGCAGGTTCAGCAGGTAGGAACCATCGGCGACGGCGTCGTCGATGAATGCCATCTCCGTGATGGTGGCGTGCTGGCGTGTGGCTGTCGCTGCGGACGTGCTGCCCGCCGGCATGCCCCAGAAGACTCGGTGAGCCGCGAGCTTGCCGCCATCCTGCGCTCGATCGATCGAAGGCAGATCCACGACCAGCGTAGCGATGCCGTGGTCGACGAGGTGGCGCATGGCATCGACGCTGAAATACGGCGGCATCGGCCCAGCGTCGTAGTTACAGGTGAGCTTGGATGCATCGTTTGGCAACGTCCTCACCACCAGCGCCTGATAGTCGCTCAACGTGGCGCCATCAATTGCCTTGATCAGCGCCGCGAGAGAGATCACGCGGTCGCCGGATATCTCTGCCGACGACTCGGGCATCACAGAGATCAGCAAGGCAGCGCTCAAATGCCGGATCGCGAGATCGCGCACACTCAACCGTTCCTGAGTGATATGACCGACGCATTCGGTATGCGTGCCGTTGCAATGAGGCGCCAGCGTGTGAACGGAACAATTGCAGCTGCCGCCATGCCGCACGTCACCAACGAACGAGCCAGCGGTTATCGGTTCAGCACTCGCGGCCGGCGCGCCGAAGAAAGTCGGCTGAGCTTCGTTGAAGCGCAGCGGGATGGATATATCGTGACCGTCGGATGAGACCCGCCAGCGTCGACCGGCAATCTCGACAGCAATCGCATGGGAAGCGGGGGATGGGTCACGCATCGAACGTCATTGATCAACGCTTGTGCGCGACCGCGCCGCAAGCCTGACAGGTGCGCATCTCCAGGGAGCCGTAAAAGCGCTCGAACACCGGCGGCAACTGCGTCTCGATGTCGCTGACATGCAAGTATTCGGCATGCAGCGGATAGGAGCAGTGCTCGCAGAACCAGAGGAAACCATCCTGCTCTTCGGGCCGCCGCTTGCGCTCGATGACCAGGCCCACGGTGTTTGCAAAACGTTGCGGAGAGTGCGGAACACGCGGGGGCAGCAGCAGGATCTCGCCCTCCCGGATCGGAATATCGACGCGGGCGCCGTCCTGCATCGTGCGCAGGGTCATGTCTCCCTCGAGCTGATAGAAGAATTCCTCGCCCGGATCCTCGTGATAATCGGTGCGCGAATTCGGGCCGCCGACCACCATGATGATGAATTCGGACTCGCGGAATACCAGCCGGTTGTTGACCGGCGGCTTGAGGTATTCGCGGTGCTTGTCGATCCAGTCGCGAAAATTGAAGGCTTTGAGCGGGCTCATGCTGGGTTCTCCGCGGGTGGCCAGTATACCAAAGGGCGCACCGGCGGCCGGGCTCGCTTGCGTCAGAAGCGGTCGCGGACCATGCTTGTGAGCCATGCGGAGGACACCGCTCATGTCTCGTCAATGCGTAACTTCAGCGCCGTTATTGTGGCTGACGCTGCTGTTCAGCCTGCCCGTGGCCGGAGCGGGCGAGGATCAGGCGCCTGCCGCCGATCCAGTGCAGGCCATCTGGAAGCACCAGGAAATCGCCTTCTATTTTCAAAGCTTCACCACCTTCTATTCCTGCACCAGCCTGGAAGGAAAGCTCGAGCGCATTCTGCGCGAGCTCGGCGTGCATGCGCGGGTGAAGGTGCGGTCGGCGGATTGTCCGTACGCGGTGGCTCGCATGCCCCGCGTAGTCATGCAAGTGATCAGCCCCGTCGAGGCGACCCCGGCAGAGCTCGCCGAGCGCGATAAGAACAAGAGTGTGCGCGAGCTGGCCCAGCGCGTTCGAGGCAAGAAGAGCGAGCACCCGCTCGACAGCCTGGAGGAATTTCCTGCCCAATGGCGTCGCGTATCGTTGTCGCGGGGGCGGCTCAACCTGGAGCCCGGCGATTGCGAGCTGATCGATGAGTTGAAGAAGAAGGTGCTGCCGAAGCTCGCGGTGCGCACGGTGCGCGACGACGTGCAGTGTTCGCCGAATCAGCTGACGTTGGGTCAGCCGCGATTGGAAGTCGACGCGCTGGTGGAAATTCCGAAGCCCGACGCGGCGGAAGACAAGGGCACTTAGCGCCGGGTGTTACTCGCTGCCGACGCTCAGCCCTGACGACGAGCAGGGCACGAGCACCGGCTCCGGCGGGAACTGATCGAGACGCACGGCGCAGAGTTTCTCGCCCCAGACGCAGCCCGTGTCGATCGCGAGCACGCCATCCGCATCGTAATAACCCAGCGCCGACCAATGGCCGCAGACGATGCGGATATCGCGCGAGCGCCGCTCGGGCACCTGGAACCACGGCATGAGGTGGTTGGGCGCGTCCTTCACTTCGCCTTTGAATTTCAGATCGAGCCGGCCATCGGCGCGACAGAAGCGCAAGCGCGTGAGGCAGTTCGTGATGAAGCGCAGCCGCTCGTGGCCCTGCAAATCGTCCGACCAGCGATCCGGCTTGTCGCCATACATGTTGGCGAACAACTCGCGACAGCTGTGCTCATCCCGCAATGTTTCTTCGAGCTCGCGCGCGCAGGCTTGTGCCAGCGCCAGATCCCACTGCGGCGGCAGTCCGGCGTGAACCATCGTGTAGCCAAGTCCTGCATCGTGATGAAGCATCGGCCGATGACGCAGCCAGTCGAGCAACTCGTCGCGATCGGGCGCGGCGAGAATTTCCTGAAGCGTGTCTTTGGATTTGAGCGGCTCGGTCGGCGAGAGCGCCAACGCGAGCAAATGCAGATCGTGGTTGCCGAGCACGCTGATGGCGGAGCTGCCCAGCGCCTTCACGCGTCGTAATACTTCCAGCGAGCGGGGGCCGCGATTGACCAGGTCGCCGACCAGCCAGAGTGTGTCGCGCGACGCGGAGAAGTTCAGCTTGGTCAGCAGCTGCGAGAATTCTTCGTCACAACCCTGAATATCGCCGATGGCATAGACGGCCATGCGGGCGGCAGCTCTTAGTGCAGCAGCCCTGGCATCGCCAAGGTGAACGGCGCGATCGGCGCATCGAAATGCGCACCGTCGTCCGCCAGCATCTGATAACTGCCCTGCATGGCGCCCACCGGCGTTTCGAGCACGGCGCCGCTGGAATAACGGAAGCCCTGGCCCGGCAGCAGATACGGCTGTTCGCCGACCACGCCTTCACCGCGCACTTCTTTCACCTTGCCGTTGGCGTCGGTGATCACCCAATGACGGGTCAGCAGGCGCGCCGGCACCTGGCCTTCGTTGCGGATGGTGATGGTGTAGGAAAAGGCATAGTGGCCTTCGTCCGGCTTGGACTGCTCGCCCACGTAATTGGCGCTCACGTCGACGCGAATCTTGTGGAGCGCGTCGGGCGCGGGCGGGACATCGCGGTCCGTATGGCTGGCGGAGGCGCGACCTTTGGGGGGCGTGGTATCTGTCATATCCGGATGACTGGCTTGAGCCGCAACGATTCTAGCAGTCTCGGCGACAGATCTTGCCGGAAAAATCGGGAGGCTTATGTCTGCTAGTGCAGCCGTACCGCCAGCACGTCGCAAGGCGCCGCATGCAGGATCGTGTCCTCAGTGAAGTTCAGCAGGATGGCGAGACCGTGTCGCTCGCGGCTGCCGAGCACGATGAGGTCGCTGTGAAGACGCTGCGCGCTGCGAATGATCTCGGACTTGATGCCGCCGGTCTCGACCAGCTGTCGGCTGTTCGACAGCGACAGCTTCTTCGCCAGCTCGGCCAGTCGCAATTTGGCGCGATCGACCAGCTCGCCTTCGATCTGAACCGTCGGCAACAGCGCCTCGCCCATGGGCTCGACCGGTACATATTCGACCACGTGCAGCAGCGTGATCTCGGACTGGTAACAGGCGGCGATGGCCTTGGCACGCTCGCCGATGATCTGACTGTCGTCGGACAGGTCGACCACGAGCAGAATGTTCTTGTAGTCGCGCATGGCAGTCCCCTCGAGTGCGTTCTGCGAACCTCCAGCCGATTATAGGAGCTTGGCGCTCAGTCGGCTGCTCAGCGCAACGAATTCAGCGGGCGACAGCACTTCGGCCCGCAGCCCCGGATCGATGCCGGCCGCGGCGATATCCTCGGCGTCGAGGAAAGGTTTGAGCGAATTGCGCAGCGTTTTGCGCCGCTGGGAGAACGCGGCTCCGACCACCGTCGCGAAATGACGGGGATCGCCGATCGCCATGGGCTGTTCATGCGGTGTCAGCCGCACGACGGTCGAAACGACTCTCGGCGGCGGCTTGAAGGCGCCGGGGCCGATATCGAACAGCGCTTCCACCCGCACCCAGGGCGACAGCATCACCGTGAGCCGGCCGTAATGCTCCGAGCCGGGCGCCGCGGCCATGCGGTCGACCACCTCTTTTTGCAGCATGAAGTGCATGTCGAGGATGCGCTCGCGCTGTTCGATCAGGTGAAACAGCAGCGGCGTGGAAATGTTGTAGGGCAGGTTGCCGACCAGCCTCAGCCGCTCGCCTTCATATATATGAGCGAACGTGAACTTGAGGACATCGGCGGAATGGATGTGCAGCCGCGGGTCGTGCTGGGTGATCTCCTGCAAATGACGGATCGCATCGCGGTCGATCTCGACGGCATGCAGTTCGTTCAGGCGGCCCAGCAACGGCAGCGTGAGCGCACCCAGGCCCGGCCCGATCTCGACCATGCGATCCTGCGGCTGAGGCGCGATCGCGGCGACGATGCGCCCGATCACGCCCGGGTCATGCAGGAAGTGCTGGCCGAATCGCTTGCGAGGTTGGTGCATGGGTCATTTGCAGTGCTATCTGCATCGCCGCGATCAGGCTGCTGGCGTCGGCCTTGCCGCTGCCGGCCAGCGCCAGCGCGGTGCCGTGATCGACGGAGGTGCGCACGATGGGCAGGCCGAGCGTGATGTTCACGCAATCGCCGAAGCCGGCGTATTTGATCACCGGCAGGCCCTGGTCATGAAACATCGCGAGCACGGCGTCGGCCTGATCGAGCATGTGATGTGTGAAAGCGGTGTCCGCGGGCGCAGGGCCGATGAGGCGCAATCCTTCCGCGCGCAGCCGTTGCAGGGTCGGTTCGATCACTTCGATTTCTTCGCGACCCAGGTGGCCCGACTCGCCGGCGTGAGGATTCAACCCCAGCACGAGCAGGCGCGGCTGCGCGATGTCGAAGCGAGTGCGCAGATCGTGATCGAGGATGCGAATGACGCGCGTCAACGTTTCATCGGTAATCGCAGCGCTCACTTCGAGCAGCGGCAGATGCGTGGTGACCAGAGCGACGCGCAGGTGCTCGGTGGCCAGCATCATTACCGGATGAGAGCCGCCGGTATGTTCGGCGAGATATTCCGTGTGTCCGGAGAACGGCACGCCCGCGTCGTTGATCACGCTCTTCTGCACGGGGGCAGTGACCATCGCATCGAATTCGCCCGTGAGGCAGCCTTGCGCGGCGGCATCTAGCAGGTTCAGCACATAACGGGCGTTCGCAACGTTCAGCTTGCCGGGTTCGACCGCTGCGGCGGTCGGAACATGCAGCACACGCAACGTGCCGGGTTGATGAGCCGGGACGACGGTGCTGCTGACATAAGTAAGGAGCCGGATGCTGAGCCGCAGCTGCTGCGCGCGTTGCTTCAGCAGCTCGATATCGGCGGCGACGACCACATCGCAAGGCCAATCGCGGGCGGCGATGGCGAGACACAGATCGGGCCCGATGCCGGCCGGCTCACCTGACGTAACGATGAGCCGCGGTATGCGCGCCCGGACTGGCGGGTTCACATCCTGTATTCCACGAACGCTTCGTCGCGCAGGCGACGCAGCCACAGCTCGGTCTCTTCTTCAGCCTTCGACTCGCGCAATTCGGCGAACGCGCGCTGACGTTTCAAATCGTCGGTCGAATCGTGCTGACGGCGGCCGAGCAACTGCACGATGTGCCAGCCGTATTGGGTCTTGAACGGCTTGGAGATCTCGTTCTCCTTGAGCGCGTCGATCTGTTTCTCGAATTCGGGCACGAAGCTGCCGGGACCGGCCCAGCCCAGATCGCCACCGTCGGCGGCCGAGCCTGGATCCTGCGAAGTCACCGCGGCGATCGCGGCGAAGTCTTCCTTGCCATCGATGACGCGGGTACGAATGGCGGCGAGCTTCTGCTCGACCGTCTGATCGTCTTCGAGCTCGTTGGTCCGGAGCAGGATGTGACGTGCATGAACCTGCGCCACCACCGACTGCTGCACGCCGCCGCGCACTTCATTCAAGCGGAAGATATGGAAACCGCTGGGCGTGCGGATGGGCGCGGACGTTTGGCCCGGCTTCATCGCGGCAATGGTGTCGGCGAGGATGGATGGCAGCTGTGTGCCGCGGCGCCAGCCGAGCGAGCCGCCTTCGATATTCGTGCTGCTGTCCGAGTAGGTGACCGCGAGCTGCGCGAAGTCGTCGCCGCCGTTGGCTTTGTCGAAAACTTCCTTGGCGCGTTTCTCACGCGCTTCGATCTGCTCGGGCGACGCGCTCACCGGCACGGAAATCAGAATGTGCGACACGTTGTATTCGGCGTTCTTGTCGGGCGCGGCCTGCTGGCGAGTCATGAACTGCTCCAGCTCGCGCGGCGAAATGTTGATCCGGCCGATCACGTCGCGCTGACGGAGCATCTGCAGAGTCATCTGCCGGCGGATCTCATCGCGGAAGGTGCGGTAGTCGATGCCTTGCTGGGAGAGGGCCTGGGGCAGATCGGCGAAGCCGATGTTGTTGCGCTTGGCCACGTCGTCGAGCGCGCCGTTCAGCATTTCGTCGGAAACCTGAATGCCGAGCTTGTTGGCCCGCTGCATCTGGATTTCCTCGACCACCAGGCGCTCCAGGATCTGCTGGCGCAGGACATTGCGCGGCGGCAGTTCGGTATTTTGCTGACGCAGCCGGGCGGTGATCTCTTCGGTCTGCTCCTCGAGCTGCGAGTTCAGCACGACGCCGTCATTGACGACGGCGGCGATGCGATCGAGCAGCACGCCGTTGCTGGAGAGCTCGCGGGTCTGGGCCAGGGCGCCGCCGGCCAGCCCGAACAGGCTCAGGCCGAGCAGGCAGCCACGGATCGCATTGGTGATTTTTGGCGTAGGGCGGAGCAGTTTCATGCGTAACCAGGGTAGGGCCACTGGGGCGGCCTCTGAGTGAGGCGTCATTCAACCTCGGGAGGATCGACGGAGTATCCCCGAATCGACCGCTCCAGAAAAGTATTCGCACCCACTCCGACATTGGACAGCCCGTTAAGTTCGAGCTGGAACAGCACGCTGGTGTCCAGGTCGCCGGTGCGGTCGCTCACATAACGACGGGCCACGACCCGGAAGCGCCAGCAGCAGGAGCGGTATTCGAGACCCGCGAACTGGTCGATCACGCCCTTTTCGTCGCGCCGGGCGACGGTCTCGGGCGGCAGCGTCGGATCCACCGGCGCGGTGTCGTCGATGGCGTTGTCTTCGAGCGAATACACCATGCGGGCGTACACGCTCCATTGCTTGCTGATCGGCCAGGCGACCGACCCGTCGACCTGTTCGAGGCGGTCGCGCCGGAAGCGGTAGCCGAGATTCATCACCCGGTCGTATTCGGGCCGGTATTGCAGCTGGAGCTGGCCGCGCTCGGAGCGCGTTTCGCCCGGATCCCATTGAATGCCGCCGCGGATATTCCAATTGCCGTACGCCCGCAGATCGATCTCCGCGATGATGTCGGACGTCTCGGGGTCATCTATCGTTTCACCGGGCAGCGTCACACGAGGCCGATCGAAGTAATACGCCTGGCCCACGGTCGCGGCGATGTATTGCTCGCCGGTGTCCGCATCCAGCCAGCGCGAGGTGAAGCCGATCGCCAGCTGATTGGCGTCGCCCAGCCGATCCGCGCCGACATAACGGTTGGTACGGAACAGCTGCACCAGATTCAGATCGGCCAGCTCGGTGTCGAACACCGGCAGGTCGTCCTGGTTGCGATAGGGAACATACAAATACATGAAGCGCGGCTCGATGGTGCTGAGCCGCTGTTTGCGCGAGCCGAACAGGCGCTCGAACACCATGCCGCCATCGACGCTCAGGACCGGCGCCGAGCGAGTGAATGTATCGTGGCCGTTATCGATGTCGGCGCCTTCTTCGCTCAGCTTGTAGCGCGTGTAGCGCCAGCTCGCCGACGGCTCGATATAAACACCCGCGCCTCTGAGCGGCATGCGGATCTCAGGCGCGAAGTCGGCGCGCCAGCCGGTGTCCAGCCCCTCGACGTTGTGCTGGAAGTTGGCCAGCTCGAAATCCATGCCGTAGGTGAGCCCGAACGGCTGATCCGGAAAATTCGCGCGCACCGCCATCTGCGGCAGCATCGTGTAGGGACGCTGCGCCGGCGGGATCGGCATCCGGTTCTCGGTGGCGAAGTCGATGGTCTGAAAGTTCTGCGCGTGCAGGATCGCGAGCCAGCGATCGTCGAGATAAGTGAGGCTCGCGGAGCGGTTCAGATACGTGACGCTGGTGCCTTCGGGCCCCAGGCCGAAATCTTCGAACCATTGATCGTCGCTGGCATTGGCCGCATCGATGTTCAGCCGCAGGCGCTGCGTGAAATCGGATTGATCGACGAAATGGACCAGGCTGCGCTCCTCGCCGAACTCGCGATCGTCGGGCAGGTACTGCACATCGAGCTGGCCGGCGCCGGCCGCGTTCAGGTAACGAAACTCCGTGTCGAGCTTCAGGCCGCGCTTGCTGTAATAGATCGGCGCGAAGGTCGCGTCGTAGTTTTCCGCGATGTTCCAGTACCAGGGCACTTCCAGCGAATAGCCGCTGCGCGAGGAGGTGCCGATGGTCGGAAACAGGAAGCCCGACTTGCGCTCGTTGCCGACCGGAAAGGAGATGAACGGCGTGTACAGCAGCGGCACGCCCTTGAAGTCCAGCCGCACGCCGCGGCCGATGCCGAGGCCGGCGCGTTGACTGATGTCGATGTCGGACGCCGTCAGCATCCAATCTTCGTTGCCGAGCGGGCAGGTCGTGTACTTGACCCGGTCCAGCGACAGCGTGCCCTCGGTAGTCGCCCGGATACGATCGGCCGAGCCGCGCGCATTACGATCCGCCAGCTCGAACTGAGCGCCTTCGAAGACCGCGCCGCCCTGGCGATCGATGTGTGCGCCTTCGCCGCGCACCGTGACCTGGCCGTCGTTGTACTCGACGCCCTGATCGACCTGAAAGCTCTCGTCCTGCGGATTGTAGGTGGCGTCGCGGGTGTGGATGCGACGTTCGCCCTGACGGATCTCGACCTTGCCGTTGAGCTTCAACTCGCCCTCGCGCGTGCCTTCGAGGCCGTCGGCTTCGAACTCGATGTCTTGAGGCAGCTCGGCGGGCGGCTTGGCGTCGCGGCGCTGGCTCGTTGCGGTGGCTTCCCGATTCGGCGCCGGGCACTTGAGTGTCTGGCTCTCGGCGGCCGGCTCTGCAGTGTTTGCAGGGTTCGCCTCAGGCTCGGCCGCGGAGGCCGTGCTCGAAAGCGACGCTGCGGCCAGCACTGCGGCGATTGCAATTGAAAGGCTTGTTAGGGGTGTCGCAGTTCGGTGCATCGGGGGGCGATTATAATGAGCGCCGTTCTTTGCTGGCCGTCTATTTACGTCTCACACCTTTTTGGAGCAGCGTTTGCGCGTGTCGTCACCTTCACACGATGGTTCTGCAGCACCCGACCTGCGGCTGCAACAGCTCGAGCAATGGCTCGCCGGCCTGTTCGGCGCGCGCGATTTCGTGGTGACAACGGCCTCCGCCGACGCCAGCTTCCGCCGCTATTTCCGTGTTTCGCGCCAGGGGCAGACCTGGATTGCCATGGATGCCCCGCCGGGCAAAGAGGACATGGGTCCTTACATCCGCGTCTCGGCCATGCTGGTGGACGTCGGGGTCAACGCACCGAAGGTCCTGCATCGGGACGATGCCAACGGCTTTCTGCTGAACACCGACCTCGGCTCGCGAACCTATCTTGCCGATCTGGACGCCGGCGCCGACGCCGAGCGGCTGTATCGCGACGCCATTGACGCATTGGTCGCTATTCAAGCGCGAGCCGGTCAACACGCCGCGCAGTTGCCGCCCTATGACGATGCGCTCCTGCGTCGTGAGATGGGGCTGTTTCCTGAATGGTTCTGCGGCAAGCATCTCGGCCTGCAGTTGAGCGAGGCCGAACTCGTGGGCATCGCCCGGACCTTCGACACGCTGGTCGCTGAGGTCCTGCAGCAGCCGCGAGTGTTCGTTCATCGCGACTATCACTCGCGCAATCTCATGGTCACCGATGGCGTGAGCCACGACAAAGGCGGGCACGGCGCGAACCCGGGCATTCTGGATTTCCAGGACGCAGTGCTGGGGCCGGTCACGTACGACCTGGTGTCACTGTTGCGCGACTCGTATGTGCAATGGCCGATTGAGCGCATCCATGCCTGGATCAAATATTTCCGGGACACCGCGCAGCGTAGCGGTGTCGACGTAGGCGCGAACCCCGCGCAGTTCCAGCGCTGGTTCGATCTGATGGGCCTGCAGCGCCAGCTGAAGGTGCTCGGCATCTTCGCGCGTCTGTATCACCGCGATGGCAAGTCGGGGTACTTGAAGGATCTGCCGCGCACGCTGAGTTATGTCCGCCAGGTGGTCAAGAACTACAGCGACCTGGAGTTCCTGGCAACGTTCATCGAACAGCGCATCGTCCCTGCGATGGCGAAGCTTTAGGACATCACCATGCGCGCGATGATTCTCGCGGCCGGACGTGGTGAGCGTATGCGTCCGCTCACGGACCGCACTCCCAAGCCGCTGCTGACCGTGGCTGGCAAGCCGATGATCCAATATCACATCGAGGCGCTGGCCGCGGCGGGGATGCGAGAGATCGTCATCAACCTGGCGTGGCTCGGGCAGCAGATCCGTGCGGCGATCGGCGACGGCTCGCAATTCGGCGTGCGCGTTCATTACAGCGACGAAGGCGACGCTGCTCTGGAAACCGGCGGCGGTGTGTTCCAAGCGTTGCCGTTCCTCGCTGGCCTGTCCGGCACGGACCCGTTCGTGGTCGTCAGCGGCGATGTGTGGACTGAGTATCCACTCGGCGACGTCGGGTCAAAGCTGTCGGACACCGACATCGCGCACTTCGTCGTCGTGCCCAATCCTGACTTTCACGCGCGCGGCGATTTCGGCTTGGCCGATGGCCGCCTCACCGACAGCGGCGAGCGTTACACGTACGCGAACATCGGCGTGATGCGTCCGGAGTTCTTCGCCGGCTGCCAGCCTGGAAAGTTTCCGCTCGCGCCGCTGATGTTCGACTGGATCCGCAAGGATCGGGTCAGTGGCGAGTTGTTTCGAGGCGTGTGGCACAACGTCGGCACACCCCAACAGCTGCAGCAGATCGATCGCGAGCGGTCCGCTTAGAGCTGCGTCCACATCCGCAGCAGATTGTGATAGTGCCCGGTGAGCGCGACGCTCTGGTCCGATTCGCCGAAGCGACCTCGGATCTCCTGAATCGTGGTGTCCAGCTGGAACAGCAGCTCGCGATGACGATCGTCGGGCACCATGCTCTGCGTCCAGAAGAACGAACAGGTGCGCTGTCCGCGAGTCACGGGATTGACCCGGTGCAGGCTGCCGGAGCGATACACGATCAAATCGCCCGCCGGCAATTTGATCTGCTGCTCGCCGTGCGTCCCCAGAATCGCCAGCTCGCCGCCGTCGTACTCGGACGGCTCGCTCAGAAACAACGTGGATGACAGATCGGTGCGCAGAAAATACGACGTGCCCGGAATGCCGCGCACCGCGCCGTCGATGTGCGCGCCGTAGTGCTCGCCGCCTTCGTATCGATTGAACAGCGGCGGCACCGTCCGCAACGGCAGCGCCGCCGAGAAGAACAGCGAATTGCGCGACAGCGCCGTCAGGATCATCTCACCCAGCCGGCGCGCCACCGGCGAGTTGTCGGCGAGCTGGCGATTGTTCTTCACCAGCGCGCCTTGCTCGCCGACCGTCGCCTTGCCGTCGATCCATTCCGCTGCGTCGAGGGCACGCCGGCATTCGTTCACTTGCTCGGTGCTGAGCAGCCTGGCGATGCGAAGAATCATGCGGCGTGCACTCGATGGCGTCCTAGAAGTCGACGCTGAAGCTCAGCAAGGCCGAGCGGGGCGCCCCGGGCGAGTAGCGCGAGCCGCCGTTGTTGAGGCTGGCCACGTACAACTCGTCGGCCAGATTGTAGCCGTTGAGCTGGACGGTGAGATGCTCGCCGATGACATAGGAGAGCATGGCGTCGACCACCCAATAGTCCGGCGCTTCCGGAGTGTTGGTCGTGCCCGTGATGTTGTTGCTGATCGAACGGAACACCGTGTCCACATAACGCACGCCGCCACCGATCGTCAGGCCGAACGGCAGCTGATAGGTCGTCCAGCTGGTGAACGTGAGCTCGGGCGACCAGTTGATCTGCGCGCCGTTCTGGGCCGCGGTGCCTTCGAGAACTTCCGTGTCGAGCTTGGCGACGCCCGCGCTGAGCTCCCACGCATCGGTCACGCGACCGACCACACCAAGCTCGATGCCTTGCACGCGCTTCTTGCCGAGCTGCTGAATCGCGGACGGATCGGTCGGATCGTTCTGCACCAGATCGTTCTCGTTCTCGCTGCGGAAGATCGCGCCGGTCACCGCGAATGCGCCGTCGTTCAAGTCCCACTTGGCGCCGAGCTCGACATTGCTCGACTTCTGCGGATCGACGTTGGGATTGTTGACCGCATTGTTACCGGTGGTCGCCGTGCTCAAGGTGAAGTTGTTGCCGCCGGGAGGCTGCTGAGAAGTGGCATACGACAGATAGACGCTGCCGTTCTCGCGTGGCTTGTACAGCACGCCCACCTTGTACGCGAACAACGTATCGGAGGACTCCAGATCGGTGGGCACGAGCGTGCCGACGGGCAACGTCGGATGAGTGGTCGCCGTCGACAGCGTCGCACTCTCGAATTGCGTCGTGTAGTCATCGAGGCGAATGCCGCCGGTGACTTCCCAGCGTTCCGCGAAGGAGATCGTATCGAACAGATACGCGCCGACAGTCGTCGTGTCGCCCTTGGTGTAGACACCGTTGCGCGCCAGGTCGCGGCCGGTGATCGGATCGCGCGGATTCGGGTTATAGAGATTCGCCAAATTCGCGTTCGCCGCCGAGCCGGCCGGCGCCATCGTGCCCTGACCGATGTAAGTCGGGTTGAACTGCTTCTCGTAAATGAATTCCAGGCCGCTGGTCAGCGAGTGTTCCAGTGCGCCGGTCTGGAACGTCGCCGTCAGATTGGTCTGGTTGGTGAGCACCGTGTTTTCCTGGAACTTGGCCTGGCGCGAGCGCGACACGGTCCAGGCATCGGGATCGGGGTCGGTGGCGGTGATCGCGTTTACGCCGGTGAGCAGATAGGACTGCTCGGACTTGCCATAGCGCGAGGTGTTGCGCAGACGCAGGTTGTCGTTGAAGTCGTGCTCGATACGCGCGGTGAACATCGTGCCTTCGACGTCATCGAAATCGCTGAGCGCGCCATAGAAGTTGTCGCGATCGACTTTGCCGGGCCGCAGGCCCGAGTTGGCGCCGCCGGGCGCGAACGCCGCGTTGAAGAAGCCGTCCAGGCCGATGGTCGGTATGCCGCCATCGGGGCGATTGTCCTGTTTCGTATGCAGCAGATAGAAATAAGCGCGCGTGTCGCTGTCGAGGCCGAGCGCGAGCGACGGGGCGATTGCCCAGCTGTTCCTTTCCACATGGTCGCGGCCATCGACGCCGCCGTGCTGAACCATGGCGTTCAGGCGGAGCGCGGCGCCGGCGCCTGCGAAGTATTGATTCAGGTCGCCGGTGATGCGGCTGTTGTCTGCCGTTCCATAGCTGACAGTACTGCGCGAGAAGTTGTCCGCCAGCGGCACCTTGGTCGCCAGGTTGATGTAACCGGACGCGGCTCCGCGGCCGTTATCGGGACCCGACGGACCCTTGGCGACTTCCACCTGTTCGGTGTTGAAGGTATCGCGCGAGATCGTGCCGAGGTCGCGGATGCCGTCGATGAAGATGCTGCCCTGGGTGTCGAAGCCGCGCATGAAAATGGAATCGCCGGTCGCGGTGTTGCCGTTCTCGCCCAGCAGGAACGTCACGCCCGGAGTGTTTCGCAGCGCCTGGCTGAGCGTGGTGCTCTGCTGCTGTTGAAGCACCTTGCCGCTTATGACAGCAATCGTCTGCGGCGTATCGAGCAGCGGCTGCGTGAACTTCGGCGAGCTCACTTCATCCACCTTGGCGGCTTCCTCGGTGCCTTCCACCGAGATCTTCCGCATCGACTGCGGCGGGTCCTCGGCCGCATGCAGGGCCGATGCCTGTAACACAGTGAAAATGGCGGCCGCGAGCGCGGAGCCGCGCGTGCCTGGAATCGAGTCGCGCATAGCCGGAGATCTCCCTTAACGAAAGGTCGTGATTTCTGGCTGGCGACAGCGACGCCCGAAGGCGTCGTGCAGGCGGGCTACATCGTTTTGTGGCGGCGACTTTAGGTGAGAAGGCTTCTCATTTGCAACCGAGGATCTACCAGGGCATCATCTCGTTGCTGTTCCCTTCGTCATGAAAGTTGTGAGCGCGACTGCCCGTGTTCGCTGAAGACCATTCGCAGCGCCTGTGCGTGGGCGCAACCATCGTCGCCGTGCATGCGGTCGGACTCTATTTGGCAGTCACATTCGCGCCTCGGATCCAGCAGGCTGTTGCGCAAGTGCCGCTGACCGCCACCTTCGTATCTCAGCCTGAACCCACACCACGGCGCGAGCTGCCGCAGGTGAGCGTGGTAACGCCGCAACCGATCGTGCGGATTCCCGAGCTGCCGCCGATCGAGATTCCGACCGATGCGCCGGCCGCTTCACGCGCGATCACTGTTCCTGTACAGGCGGCGGCGCCGCCCGCCACGCAAGCCGAGGACCGAAGCACACCGAAGCTGGTGTCGACGGTTGAATATGTCCGCGAGCCCGCGCCCCGATATCCAACTCAGTCACGGCGCTTGAGAGAACAGGGACTGGTGGTCCTGCGAGTGGTGATCGACGAGCGGGGCGCAGCGAGCAGTATCGAAATAGAAACGTCCAGCGGCCATGCGCGACTGGACGATGCCGCGCGCGAAGCTGTGTTACACGCGGCCTTCCGCCCCTACGTGGAGGACGGCGCGCCACGCCGGGCGCTGGTGCTGATCCCGATCGAATTCGCTTTAAATCGCGGCTCGGCGTAACTATTCGCCGTGCGCGCTGTCTGTATTTGCTGTCGTACCCAGCAATGTGACAGCGGCCCGCCCGTTCATTATTGGGTGGAACAATCGACTACGGTAATCGTTGCCCATGAGTCGATCGGCCTGCGGTCCGCTGACCGGACGTGTATGCACAGTAGTGCTGCAACGCCTTCGTAGCGAGCACGTCAATGGTGCGCAGGGGATTTGGGATCGCGTTTCTTATCAGCAAAGTTAGTTTACAAGTAGGTAGATTCTGTTTCGGAGTGCTTGCCTTCCTCGCAGAAACTTTATACCTTGCCCGCCGTTTCTGCGGTCTGTAGGACAACGCGTCAATACGGAATTTACGGACTTATTCCGGCCATCCCGGACGGGACGCGGGCGCGAAGGCCGGCAGAAACGGGGGTTGTATGCCGTATGAGCATACGCATCGAACGACCACTAACGGTTGCGCACTAACTATGCGGGGTTGAACCTTGAGCCCCGTATCTTATTTTTGTTGAGCTGCAAAGCATGCCCTACGCACCAGCCACGGACAGTTCGTTTTTCACCCGCCGCGGTCTCGTTCTCGCGATCATTATTGGATTGCATGTCGGGATGTTCTGGCTGCTGAACTCCGGTCTTTCCCATCAGATCATCGACGTCGTCCTGGGTCCCATCGAGACCCGCATGATCGAAGAGGCGCCGAAGCAGGAAGAGCCGCCGCCGCCGCCGCCGCCGAAGATCGAAACGCCGCCGCCGTTCGTGCCGCCGCCGGAGATCGACATCGCGATCACGCCGGACGCGCCGCCGACCAACGCGATCCAGCAGACCACCAACGTCAAGCCGACGGCGCCGCCGCCGCCGGTCGCGCAGCCGGCTCCGGTCGCGCGCACTGCGCCGAAATCGGACTCGCGTCGTCCGCTGACGCAGCCTGAATATCCACCTTCTTCGCGCCGTGCCGGCGAAGCGGGCACGGTCATCCTCGAGGTCTATGTGCTCGAGAACGGCCGCGTCGGCGAAGCCCGCGTGAAGCAATCGAGCGGCTTCCCCCGCCTGGACGAGGCGGCGGTGCGCGAAGTGAAACGGTCCTGGCGCCTGGTGCCGGGCACCGAGAATGGCAAACCGGTTCCGATGTGGGGGCAGTTCGCCGTCACATTCAAACTCACGGACTGAGGCGCGGGTAACGCGTGACGAAGGGCCTGTGGCGAACGGGCCCGGCAGACGGCAAGTAGAACTCCACCCAACTGACTCAAGGTCATTGATTTAATCGTAGAGGACATCGTTCCATGGCTCCGAACACCGAAAACGTCGAAAACCCCTTCGGCCTACAAGCACTCTGGGAGCAGGGTGGGGTCGTCGCGCACGGCACGCTGATCATCATGGTGATCCTGTCGTTGGCCTCCTGGTACATCATTCTCACCAAGGCCTGGGACCAGCGCCGCCTGTTCAAGCAGTACAAGGAAGTCGAGAAGGGCTTCTGGACTGCC
This sequence comes from Steroidobacter agaridevorans, assembly GCF_009932555.1. Lineage (GTDB taxonomy): Bacteria > Pseudomonadota > Gammaproteobacteria > Steroidobacterales > Steroidobacteraceae > Steroidobacter > Steroidobacter agaridevorans. The sequence goes on along the minus strand of NZ_BLJO01000001.1, from coordinate 1,310,278 downwards.
GGCAACATCCGCGATGGCGCTGCCAAGCTCACGGGTAAGGACAACGCGTTCCGCATGATGGTGGAAGACGGCCTGCGCGCCGCCCAGCATCACGAAGGCCGCCTGACCGATCAGATCCCGCTGCACGAGTGGATCACCGCGTCGCTGTACCGCACGGTCGATTCCATCAGCAAGCGTCTGAACACCGGTCTGTCGGTGCTCGCCACTACCGGTTCGACGGCGCCCTTCGTCGGTCTGTTCGGCACGGTGTGGGGTATCTACAACGCGCTGATCCAGATCTCCCTCGCCGGCCAGGCCTCGCTCGACAAGACCGCCGGCCCGATCGGTGAAGCGCTGATCATGACCGCCATCGGTCTGTTCGTCGCCGTGCCGGCCGTGTGGGGTTACAACTGGCTGCTGGGCCGTAACAAGGACCTGATCGAGAAGCTGCGTTACTTCGCTTCCGACCTGCATGCTTACCTGGTGAGCGGCGCTCGCGTCGAAACCGGTCCGCTGCCGACCGCTGGCCGCGCTCCGGCTGCCGCCCCCGCCGCTGCGGTGACCCGCAAGTAATGTGAACGGCCCCGGCACCCGATCGATCGCATCGGGTCCGGGGCCTTTCCTAATCGGAGCACGTTGTAATGAGTTCATTTGAAGGCATGTTTGCTCCGCCTTCGTCGGATAACGACGAGAAGGCCATGTCGGAAATCAACACGACGCCGCTGGTGGACGTCATGTTGGTGCTGCTGATCGTGTTCATGATCACCATCCCGGTGATCACGCACACCGTGCCGGTCGAGTTGCCCAAGGTCCGCAACGAGGCCACCAAGACCGCGCCGGAAAACATCAATATCTCGGTGAACAAGGACGGCCAGATGTACTGGGGCCAGAGCCTGGTGCCCGACACCAATGCCTTGCTGGAGCGTCTGAAGACCGCTGCGGTGTTGAAGCCGCAACCCGAAGTGCACGTCCGTGCCGACCAGCAGACCCGCTACGAGCATGTGGGCCGGGTGATTCTGACCGCGCAGCGCGCCGGTATTCAGAAGGTCGGATTCATCACCGAGCCGGGCGCGAGTTCGCAGTAACTCCCGCGCTACTTAGAAGAGGTATTTGCCATGGCAATGAGTGTAGGCGGCGGCGGTGCAGACGAACCCATGATGGACATCAACACGACGCCGTTGATCGACGTCATGTTGGTGCTGCTGATCATGTTCATCATCACCCTGCCGGTGATGACGCACGCGGTGAAGCTGGATATGCCGCAGTCCAAGTCCAATCCACCGCCCACCGACGTGCAGATGGAGCCCATCCGCATCGACATCGATTGGGACGGCAGCGTGGTGTGGAACGGTTCGCTGGTGCAGCTGGATCAGCTGGAGGGCTACTTCCGGGTGGAAGCGGCCAAGAACCCGCAGCCCGAGCTGCACGTGCGTCCGGAGCGTCGTGCGAACTACGATACGGTGGCCAAGGTGCTGGCACTGGCCCAGCGCAGCGGCATGCAGCGCATCGGCTTCGTCGGCAACGAACAATTCATGGGCGAATAACTAATTATCGCCTTTGGGTTCAGTCCGGGTTCAGCCTGGATGGGCGATGCCGTCGGATAAGCTCTGTTTGAAAAGGCGGCGGGAGTCGAAACAATTCCCGCCGCCGACCGTTTGTAGTCAGCGACTCACACATTTCGGTAGCTTCATGGCCGTAGGGATGGCGGCCAGCGAATTTATGGCCGGAACCGAGGTCATAAAGACGAATGGTTGCGCAGCACCGTATCGAACGATTGAACGAATTGAGTGGCTGTGGGTCGATTCGCGCCCTTTGTTATAGATCGGGAAACCATATGACTCGAGTACGTAGTATTGCCGTCGCGATTTCTCTCGCCATGGGAGCTGTGGTTCCCGCGGTGACCTTGTTGGCTCCCGCGGCGCACGCCGCCGAGGAGAAGCAACAGAACAAGATCACCACCAAGGCCGTCGCCGTGCCGCTCAAGGCCGCCCAGGAGGCCATGCAGAAGAAGCAGTGGGACACGGCCCTTACTGAAATCAAGAAGGCCGCCGCGGTCGAGAAGAAGACCCCGTTCGAGGCCTACCAGATCGATGAATTCATGGGCTTCGTGCTGATCCAGCAGAAGAAGTTCGGCGAAGCCGCGCCGGTGTTCGAGCGCATGCTGAACTCCGGCCTGATGCCGGCCGACCAGGTCGACGACCGCACCAAGACCGTCGCCCAGCTGTACTTCCAGCAGAAGGACTACACCAAGGCCGCGCAGTGGTCCAAGAAGTGGCTGGAGAAGCACCCGAACACCGAAGACATGGGCATCCTGCTCGGTCAGTCGCAGTACCTGCTGAACGACTTCAAGGGCGCCGCGGAGACCATGCGGGGCGTGGTCAACAACGCCGAGAAGGCTGGCCGCAAGCCCGACGAGAACTGGATCCAGATCGTCATGAGCTCGTACTTCAAGATGCAGCCGCAGGACAAGGACGGCATCGGCGACGCGCTCAAGAAGATGGTCCGCTACTATCCGAAACCCGAATACTGGGAAAACCTGCTCGACATCTATCGCCGCAAAGAAGGCGGCGACCGCATCAGCCTCGGCTACTACCGCCTGATGAACGAAGTCGGCGTGCTGAAGGACAAGGGCGACTTCGTCGAAATGGCGCAGCTCGCGATCGACGCTGGCGTCCCCGGCGAAGCTCAGGCCATCGTGCAGAAGGGCATGGACTCGGGCGTGCTGAAGAGCGCCGACAAGACCGAGCAGGGCCGCTATGACCGTCTGCTGAAGAGCGCGACGGACCAGGCCAACCTGGATCGCAAGACGCTGACTCAGCAGCAGGCCGAAGCCGATAAGGCCGGCACCGGCCAGGTGCTGGTGGGCCTGGGTCAGGCCTACCTGAGCTACGGCGAGACCGACAAGGCGATCGCAGCGCTCGAGAAGGGCATTGCCAAGGGCGGCGTGACCGATGCCGACGAGGCGCAGCTCAGCCTCGGCATGGCGTACCTGAAGAAGGGCCAGAAGGAGCAGGCTCGCGAAGCCTTCAAGAAGGCCGGCAACAAGTTCAAGGACCTGGGCGAGCTGTGGGTCATCCGCACTCAGTCCGCCTGATCGAACGCTTGACGTAATGTCGCAAAAGCCCGGCTCCGGCCGGGCTTTTGCTTTTCGGCTAGAATTCGGGACGCGAGCCCCAATAGCGAGCCTGAAGTGAGCGAATTCAAAGGCATTCCCATCATCCGCAGCGGCGATAAGTACCGTACGCCGCAGGGCTTCAGCGCGATCAAGGACGGGATCAAAGCGTCGGCCCAGTCGGCCCCGGTAGAGTTTGGCCGCAAGCCCACCTGGCTGCGCGCGCCTATGCCCGCCGGCCGCGGCTTCGACTCGGTCAAGAGCACGGTGAAAGAACATCGGCTCGCGACCGTCTGCGAAGAAGCCAAGTGTCCGAACATCGGCGAGTGCTGGAATGCCGGTACCGCCACGATCATGCTCATGGGGGCCGTCTGCACGCGCGCCTGCCGCTTCTGCGCGGTGGACACCGGCAACCCTCATGGCTGGCTCGACGCCGAAGAGCCCGCCAACAGCGCCCGCACCGTGCAGCTGATGAAGCTCAAGTACGTCGTGCTCACCTCGGTGAATCGCGACGATCTGCCCGACGGCGGCGCCGCTCATTTCGCCGCGAGCGTGCGCGAGATCAAGCGTCTCAATCCGAACACCGCTGTCGAAGCACTGACACCGGATTTCCAGGGCGTCATGGCCGATGTCGAGACCGTGGTTGCCAGCGGCCTCGAAGTGTTCGCCCAGAACGTCGAGACCGTGCGCCGCCTCACCCATCCGGTGCGCGATCCGCGCGCCAGCTACGAACAAACATTGGCGGTGCTCGGCCACGCCAAACGTTTCCGTCCCGACGTGCTCACCAAGACCAGCCTGATGCTCGGCCTCGGCGAGACCGACGAAGAGATCGCCACTGCGATGGATGACATGCGCGCGGTCGGCGTCGACATTCTCACGCTCGGTCAGTATTTGCGTCCGACCCCGAATCATCTCGCCATCGAGCGCTGGGTGACGCCCGCCGAGTTCGAGAAATATCGCGAGTGGGCGCTGGCGAAAGGCTTCCTCGAATGCGTGTCCGGTCCGCTGGTGCGCTCGAGCTATCGCGCCGAGCGCGCGCTGGAAAGAAACAACGCGGGATTGAAGCCGGCCGTCGGCAGTTCGTAATGGCCCCCGAGCTGCGTTGGCTCGGGCGCGTCGAGTACGAGCCTACCTGGCGGGCGATGCAAACGTTCACCAGCGAGCGCGACGCCGCCACTCCCGACCAGATCTGGTTTCTCGAACATCCTCCCGTGTTCACGCTCGGCATGAATGCTGCGCCCGAGCATCTGCTCGCGCCCGGCGATATTCCCGTGGTGCAGATCGATCGCGGCGGACAGGTGACGTACCACGGGCCGGGACAGCTCGTGGTCTATCCGTTGCTCGATGTGAGAAGAGCCGGGCTCGGCGTGCGTCAATTGGTGATGGCATTGGAGAGCGCCATCATCGATCTGCTCGCATCGTGGAACATCGAGGCGGTCGCGAAACGCGAAGCACCGGGCGTGTATGTAAACGGACGTAAAGTTGCCAGCATCGGGCTGCGGATCCGCCGTGGCAGCAGCTATCATGGCCTCGCGTTCAATGTTGCGATGGATCTCCAGCCATTCCAGCGCATCAATCCCTGCGGCTATCGCGGCCTGGAAGTCACCGATCTGCGCTCGCTGGGCGTGAACGCAAGTGTGCAGGAAGTTGCGGATGCATTATCGCCGCGGCTGCTTGCATCGTTGCGGCTGACGCAGGATGTCAGCTGATGCTTCATCGCCGGGGATTCACATGCGCGCAGTCGTTCTCAGCAGCTACGGTCCGCCTCCCGATCTTTCCGTAAAAGACATTGCCGCGCCGGCGTTGAAGCCGGGCTACGTCCGCATACGCGTACACGCGGTGGGCTTCGGCTTTCCCGATGCGTTGATGGTTGCGGGCAAATATCAAGTGAAGCCCGAGGCGCCGTACACACCGGGCAACGAAGTGGCCGGTGTGATCACTGAAGTCGCCGCCGACGTCACAGATTTCAAACCCGGTGCGCGCGTGCTGGCGATGGCCGGGCAGGGCGGGCTCGCTGAAGAATGCGTTGCTCCCGCTCATGCGCTGATCCCGCTGCCTGGATCGATGAGCATGGCCGCCGCTGCGGGCTTTCTCGTCAACTACGGCACGACGTATCACGCACTCGTGCAGCGAGCAAACATTCAGCCGGGAGAAACATTGCTCGTGTTGGGTGCTGCCGGTGGCGTTGGCTTGACCGCGATCGAGATCGGCAAAGCGCTCGGTGCGCGAGTGCTCGCTGCTGCAAGCACCCAGGAGAAATTGGAGCTGGCGAAGCGCCACGGCGCGGACGCCGTGTTCAATTACACGCAGGACACGATCAAGGCGAAGGTGATGGAGTTCACCGGCGACCGCGGCATCGACGTCGCATACGACCCGGTCGGCGCGGACTTCGCCGAGCAAGTCGTCCGCTCGATGGCGTGGAACGGTCGCTATCTCGTCATCGGCTTCGCTGGCGGCAAGATTCCCGCGATTCCGCTGAATCTGGCGTTGCTGAAGGGATGCTCGCTCGTCGGCGTATTCTGGGGCGCGCACACGCGCAAAGAGCCGACGGTCCATGCTGCAAATTTAAAAGCGCTCTTCGATCTGTTCGAGAGCGGCAAGATCAAGCCGCACGTGACCGAGCTCGAGGGGCTGGAGCGCTTCACCGAAGCGCTCGATGTTTTGAATACGCGCCGCTCGACGGGGAAGGTCGTTATTCGGGTCGCTGCGGAAGATTGAGGGCGTCGGTGATGGCGCCGAAACGTTAGAGCACGACCATCACGCGCTCGTGCGCGGTGAGCTCCCGATACAACTCATCCAACTGAGCCTTGCTCTGCGCCGTGAACGTGCAGGTGAGGCTCAGGTAGCTGCCGCTGCTGCTCGGTCGCTCTTCGATGTTGGACGCCTCGATGGGGCCGGCGTGCTTCTGCACGATGCCGAGCACGATGCTGCGGAAGTCGTCCGTCTTGCGGCCCATGACTTTCAGGGGAAAGTCGCAGGGAAACTCGAACAGGGTGTCTTTGCTGGTATCGGTCATGGGGCTCGATATGCGGCCAGAACGACGCTAAGTCAAGCCGCAATTCACCGGTCAGGGCGTGTAGGCCGGTGTGCTGGCCAGCTGCTGACGGAGCTGGGCGAAGGCATCGGCCATGCGGTGCCACGCTGGGCCCGGGCGCCCCGTGCCGATGGGCGCACCGTCGATGCGCGTCACGGGCAGCACATCTCGGGTCGCGGCGGAGATCCAGACTTCGTCGGCGGCGCGCAGTTCGTCGATCGAGACACTGCGAATTTCCACCGGCATGACATTGGTCGCGAGCGACAACGCGGCGTCACGGGTCGTGCCGGGCAGAATGCTGTGACTGTTCGGCGGGGTGGCGAGCACACCGTTCTTGATGACGAACACGCTGGTCGACGAGCCTTCCATGACGTGACCGTTGCGCACGATGATCGCCTCGTTGACGCCGGCATCGGCGGCTTGCTGCTTCATCAGCACGTTGGCGAGCAGCGCGGTGCTCTTGATGTCACAGCGACTCCAGCGGAAGTCTTCCACCGTGATCGCCGATAAACCTGCAGCGCGCTGCGCATCGGTGAACACGGGCAGGGGCGAAGCCATAGCGAACACAGTCGGCTTCACCACCGCCGGGAAAGCGTGATTGCGGCCGTATTCCATGCCGCGACTCACTTGCACGTAGACGTAACAATTGCCACCACCATTGCGCGCGATCAACTGCTCGAGGATGTCGCGCCACTGCTCGTGCGTATGCGGATTCTCGAGGCGGATCTCGCGCAGGCTGCGGGCCAGGCGGTCGAAGTGCTCGCGGAACAGGAACATCCGCCCGCCGAAGACCGGCAGCACTTCATACACGCTGTCGCCGAACAGAAAACCCCGGTCGAGCGGCGAGATTCGAGCATCGCGCAGGGCTACATACTCGCCATTGAGGTAGCACTGCGGCAGCGGCTCGGGCATGGCGCGATCACTTCATCCAGAGCTTCACATCGTCGGTGAGACGACCGAAGAAGCCGGCCTCGGGCACTTCCGCGGTCGGATGCAACGGATAGGTGCCGATGACCTTGTCGCCCAGCGTAATGCGCAACTGACCGGCAGCCTTGCCCGGCGACAGCGGCGCGAACAGCGGATCCGGCACGTCGGCGCTCGCGCTCAGCATATTTTCCTGGCCGCGCGGGATCGTGGTGTAGATGTCCTCGACGACGCTGAGCGGCACTTCGCCCGCTTCGCCCTTCCAGACCTTCACGGTCATCACCGGAGCCTTGTTCGGATACAGCTGGCGCGTTTGATAGAAGTTGAAGCCGTAGTTGAGCAGCGCGGAGCTGGCGTCTTCGCGAGCGCGCACCGATGGCGAGCCCATGACGACGGACACCAGGCGCATGCCATCGCGGCGAGCGGAGGAGACGAGGCAGTAGCCGGCCGACTCGGTGTGACCGGTCTTCAAGCCGTCGACGGTCGGGTCGCGATCCAGCAGGCCATTGCGATTCGGCTGCGTGATCTTGTTCCAGGTGAACTGGCGCTGCGAGTAAAACTTGTAGTACTCGGGATAGTCCTTGATCAGTGCACGCGACAGCAGCGCGATGTCGTGAGCCGTGGTGTAGTGCTCCGGATGCGGCATGCCGGGGCTGTTCTGGAAGCGCGTGCTGACCATGCCGATCTGCTGGGCGTATTGATTCATCAGATCGACGAACACCGGCTCGCTGCCGGCGACGAATTCGGCGAGCGCCACGGTGGCGTCGTTGCCCGACTGCACGATCATGCCCTGGATCAGATTCTCCACGCTCACCTGCGTGCCCACGTCCACGAACATGCGCGAGCCGTCCTGAGAGCGCGCGTGCGGGCTGATCGTCACCATGTCCGTCATCTTGATGCGGCCGTCCTTGAGCGCATGAAACACCGCGTAAGCCGACATCAGCTTGGTGAGGCTGGCGGGCTCGAGGCGCTCGTTATCGTTGGTGGCGGCGAGCGTCTGGCCGCTGACGTAGTCCAGCAGGATATAACCTTTGGCCTGCACCTGCGGCGGCGCCGGAATGGGCGGCGGCTTGATGCCGGCGGGAGCGGCGCTCGCGGCCACATCGGGCAGCGGCGCCGCGAGAGTGCGCTCGGCCGCCGACTCCTCGGAATCTGAACACGCGACCAGGGCCAGCGCCAGAACTGACGCTGCGGTGAATTTCAGCAGAGAGGCGGGCTTGCTTGCAGGCATGGCGAAGTTCACGAGAATGACGAGGCGGGGCGGATTCTACCGATCACGTCCCTGAGAAAGTAGGCAAATTGTGGCAATCGCGTGCTTCCGGGAGGAAACACGCGGATGAATTAGTTGGCGGCGAGCCGTGCGTCGGGGAAGCCCAGCATGCGCAGCCGCTTCACCACTTTATCGAATTCGTTGACGCTGGGAATGGGGCCGACTCGCACGCGATAGAGCGTCTTTCCCTCCACCTGATCCTCGCGCACGAAGGCGTTGTCGACGCCTTTGGAACGCAGCTGTCCGAGCAGCTTGGAGGCGTTCGCTTCGGCGCCGAACGCGCCAGCCTGTACATACAAGTCGGACGTGGCGGGCGGCGCCGGCGGCGGCGAGGCCTTTTGCATCGGCGTGAGCGCGCGCACTTCGACGAACGTCGTGCCGGCCTTGATCATGTCGAGCTTGGCCGCGGCCGTGTAAGAAAGATCGATGATGCGGCCTTCCTTGAACGGGCCGCGATCGTTCAGGCGCACGACGACGTGCTTGCCGTTGCTCAGATTTGTGACTTGTACATACGCCGGCAGCGGCAGCGTCTTGTGCGCGCCGGTCATGGCGTACATGTCGTAGCGCTCGCCATTGGAGGTGCTGGCCGCATGGAAGCCGGGGCCGTACCAGGACGCAACGCCTCGCTCCAGATAGCCCTCGGCGCTGTTGAGCACGTAGTAGCGCTTGCCGAGCACCGTGTAGAACGGCGGATTGCCGCGAGCCGATTTGGGCTCGGCGCGAGGCACGGGATCGGGAATGTTTTCTATCTCCGCCGGGATGGGCGAGGGCGGCGGGAACGGCGGATGCTTGGGCGGCTGAATCACGGACGGCGCCGAACAGCCGGCGACGACCAGAGCCAATGCGAGAGAAAACCAGTTCGACGTTGCGGATCGCCAGGTCCGCGTCCTCATCTCTCGGTATCCCTCATGTAGTTCTGAATGGCCTCGCCCAAATCGTGTACCGCCATGGCATACATCGGACTGCGGTTATACCGCGTGATGGCGTAGAAGTTGTTGAAACCGACCCGATACAGCGGACCGTCCTTGCCCTGGCCGACGACCAGCATGGCAGGCGTATCCGGCGGCAGCTCGGTTTCGAACTTCACGCCCTTGTCGCGTAATGATTGCACGGTCTCGTTCAAAGCCAACTTGATGTCGAATCGCGACAGGTCGTGATCGTCCAGGGTCGCATCGACCGCCACGGGCTGGCCGTTCAGCCAGCCGTTCTGGACCAGGTAATTCGCGATCGAGCCGATCACGTCGTCCCAGCTGTGCCACAGGTCGCGATGGCCGTCGCCATCGCCGTCCACCGCCCATTTGCGGTAGCTGGAGGAGATGAACTGCGCCGCGCCCATGGCGCCCGCGTACGAGCCCAGGACGCTCGCCGGATCGACTTTCTCTTCGCGCGACAACAGCAGGAATTCCTGCAGCTCGCCCAGGAAGAATTCACCACGCGGCGGGTAATCGAAGCCCAGCGTCACCAGCGCATCGAGCACTTTGTAGCGGCCGGTGATGCGACCGAACGAAGTTTCCACGCCGAGGATGCCGACCACGACGTCGGCGAGCTGCGGATCGGGGATCTGCTTGAGCTTTTCGCCGTGGCCGAGCCAGAAATCCGCGCCTTGGTTGATGCGCTTCTCGGTGAGGAAGCGCTCACGATATTCCCACCACGGCACGACGCGCTCGGCGGGCCTGCTGATCGCATCCAGGATGGGCTGTTTGGTCTCGGCGCTCTTCAGCAGCGCCTCGAGCTTGGCCTTCTCGAAGCCGTGCTCCTGCGACATGGTGTCGATGAAGGAGCGGACTTCGGGGCGCTTGATGTCGAAGGCCTGCGCAGGCACTGCGACAGCGGACAGGAGCAACGGTGTCAGGGATAGCAGATTCAATCTCAACGACTCACCAGTTTCCGCTTCGCGCACAGAGACATGAGAATACCGAAACCGGCCATGAGGGTCACCATTGCAGTTCCGCCGTAGCTGACGAAGGGCAGCGGCACGCCCACCACCGGCAGCAGGCCGGTGACCATGCCGGTATTGACGAAAACATACACGCAGAAGGTCAGCGCCAGGCTGCCCGAGGCGAGACGCGAGAACGTGTCATGCGCGGTCGCGGACAGATACAGCGCCCGGCCGATGACGAACATGAACAGCAGAATCACGGTCACCAGGCCGATCAGGCCCCATTCCTCGCCGACCACGGCGAAGATGAAGTCGGTGGAGCGCTCCGGCAGGAATTCCAGCTGCGCCTGGCTGCCGTTGAGATAGCCCTTGCCGAACACGCCGCCCGAGCCGATCGCGATCTGCGACTGGATGATGTGATAGCCCGAGCCGAGCGGATCGCTTTGCGGATCGAGGAAGGTGAGCACACGTTGCTTTTGATAGTCGTGCAGCAGGAAGTGCCACGCCACCACGGCCACCGGCACGAGCAGGCCGATTACCGAAAGGATGTATCGAAATTGCAGGCCAGCCATCAGCACCACCATGCCGCCGCCAGCGGCCACCAGCAGCGACGTGCCGAGGTCCGGTTGCTCGGCGATCAGCAATGTCGGGATGCCGATCCCGAGCGCCAGCACGAGCAGCGACGTGAGACTGGGCGGCAGCGGCCGCTCGTGGAGAAACCATGCGCACGCCAAGGGCACCGCGAGCTTCATGAGCTCCGACGGCTGGAAACGTACGAATCCCAGATCGAGCCAGCGCTGCGCGCCCATGGCGATGTCGCCGGTGAACATCACCAGCAACAGCATGATCAAGCCGATGACGTAGGCGACCGGCGCGGTGTTACGAATGATCCGCGGCGGCACTTGAGCGAGCATGATCATCGCGATCAAACCCAGGGCGAAACGCATCAACTGCGCTTCGAGCATGTCGAGGCTGCTGCCCGAGGCGCTGAACAGCACGATGCTGCCGACCGCGCCGACCATGCACAGCGCGATGAACAACGGGCCGTCGAGATGCAGCGCCAGCAGCAGCTGCGCCGTGCCGGTCAGTGTGCGCTGAGTGCGCGAGCTGTCGATCGCGTCCAGGCTCATTCGGTTTCTCCGGGGCGCGGCGCAGGCGGGGGCGGCGGCGCCGGCTTGCGCTTCGCGTCCTGCTCCGCCAGCTGTTCGGGCGTCAGCAAATAGGTATCGAGAATGCGGCGGGCGATCGGAGCGGCGAAGCCCGAGCCGCCGGCCGGCGCGTTTTCGACGACGACCGCGACCGCGATGCGCGGCGCGTCGGCAGGGGCGAATGCAATGAACAAGGCGTGGTCGCGCAAATGCTCCGCGAGTTCGCCGGGCTTGCGCATCTTTTCGTTGGCAGCGACCGTGAACACCTGCGCCGTGCCGCTCTTGCCCGCGATCTTGTAGAGCGCATTGGCGGTCGCGCCACGAGCAGTACCGTAAGGAGCATTCGCCACGTCATACATGCCCCCGATCGCAACATCCCACGCGGCGGGATCGTCGACGTGCGGCGAGGGCAGCGGTGACGGCTTCAGCTCGGTGACTTTCCCTGTCGTCACATTGCGTACCGCGCGCACCAGTCTGGGTTTGAAGCGTTGACCGCGACCGGCGATCGTGGCGGTGGCATGCGCGAGCTGCAGCGGCGTCGCGTTCATGTAGCCCTGGCCAATGCCGATACTGATCGTATCGCCGGGGAACCACATCTGCGCTTCCTTGCGACGGAACGCTTTCTTTTTCCATGCCGTGGAGGGCAGCAAACCGATCTTCTCGCCAGGAATGTCGATGCCGGTGATGGCGCCCATGCCGAACTGCGCGAGGTAATCGTGGATCCGATCCACGCCCATCTGGTTGGCGATGTCGTAGAAGTACACGTCGCAGGACGTGGCGATGGCCTTACGCATGTCGACGTGGCCGTGGCCACCCGCTTTCCAGTCGCGCCACGGTCTGCTGACGCCGGGCATGCGATAAGCGCCGCGACAGAAAACGCTCTCGGCAGGCGTGACGACGCCGTATTCGAGCGCAGCCATCGCCATCATCGGCTTGACCGTCGAGCCGGGCGGATACACACCGCGAATCACGCGGTCATACATGGGCCGGTTGGGATCTTCGGTCAGCGCCAGATACTCCGGACGCGTCAGGCCGCGAGCGAACAAATTCGGATCGAACGCCGGCGTGCTGACGAACGCGATGATGTCGCCGTTCGCCGGATCGATCGCCACCGCCGAGGCGCGCTGGCCGCGCAGCGCTTCTTCGGCCGCCTGCTGGACGCGCATATCGATCGTCAGGAACAGGTCGTTGCCGGCGACCGGCTCCTTGCGCTCGAGGTTGGCGGCTTCGTTGCCGATGCGCTCGACGCTGCGGCCCTGTGCATTCACCAGCAACTGCTGGAAGCCCGCGCGGCCATGCAGCTGGTCTTCGTACGCGTATTCGACGCCGTTCTTGCCGGTCAGCGTGGTGCCGGCATAGTCGTCCATGTTCAGACGTTTCTTGTCGTCTTCGCTGATCGCGCCGACATAGCCGATCGCGTGCACGCTGCTTTCGGCAAGCGGGTAATAACGAGTCAGGCGCGGGCGAATCTCGACGCCCGGAAACTGATGGCGACGGGCCGCGAAGCGCGCCACCTCGACTTCGCTGAGCTGCAGCTTGATGGGCACGGCGTCGAAACTGCGCCGGCCGCGCAGGTCGCGCTTGATGGTAGGAATGTCGTCCTTTTCGATCAGCCCGATCTCGGCGATGCCGTTCAGGGTGGCGTCGATGTCGTCGACCTGCTCCTTGGTCAATTCCAATTGATAGGAAGGCGCGTTGGTCGCGAGCGGCAGACCGTTGCGATCGAGGATCAGGCCGCGGTTCGGCGGGATCGGCTCGATGCGGATCCGGTTGCCTTGCGACAGGTCGGCGAAGTAGTCGTACTTGACGACCTGCAGCCACACCAGGCGCGAGATCACCAGGCCCATGGCGATCACCATGAGCACGGCCGCGACGATCGCCCGCTGCTCGAACAGCTGGCTTTCGGCGTGATGATCTTTGATGCGGACGGAGCGAGCCATTCGCTAACTCGAGGCGGACATTAGCGGTTCCGCCGGTTCCAGGTATCCAGACCGGCGACCAGGATGGGCCACAGAATCGCGCCGCTGATGACCGGCAGCCAGCGCATCCAGGTGGTGACCGCCTGGCCGATGATGCCATCCAGCCACCACAAGATGAACTGATACAGGAACAGAAATGCAAACACGGTGAGCGTCTGCTGGGAGAGCGGAAAGATACGGATACGCAGCTGAAACTTGTGCGTAAAGTAGGCTACTACAAGGAACGCCAGCGCGTGCTGCCCGAGGATGATGCCTTTGAGCACGTCGATGGCCAGCCCGCAGAACCAGGCGAACAGCAGGCCGGCGATGCGTGGCGCGCTCAGCGACCAGTAAATCACCAGCAACAACAGCAGGTCGGGCCGGGCCGCGTCGATCGGCTCGGGCAAGGGCAGCACTGCGAAAATAATCGCGAGAATCACCGTGAAGGTGACGCGCGCGCGACTGATACGACCGTCACTCACGATGGCTCGTCCGTGCCCTGGCTACAGAGAAGGGCATCATTAATCCTGGGGCGGTTGTGACTGCGGCAGCGGCTGAGTTCCCGGCGGCGGCGTCTCGGCCGCCTCTCGAGGGGCGGCGGACGGAGTCGCGGGCGCAGGCGTCGCACTCGATGTTTCGGCCGCGGGCTTGGATTCTGTAGCCGCCGGCTTGGCGGGCTTCGCGGCCGGTGCTTCCACCTGGGACGGCGGGTCCGCCCACAGCAGCAGCACCTCGCGATCGCGATCGAGCTGGGCCAGCGGCTTGGCCTCCACCAGCGCGAACGTATCGGCCGGATTGCGCTCCACCTTGCTCACTGTCGCGACCGGATAGCCGGCCGGAAAGATGCCATCGAGGCCGGAGGACACCAGCAGGTCGCCGGTCTTCACATCCGATTCCACGGTCAGGTACGGCAGGCTGAGCTTGCCCAGATCGCCGGCGCCGACCGCGATCGAGCGGATGCCATTGCGGTTCACCTGAACCGGAATGGCGTGCCCGGAGTCGCTGATCAGAATGATCGTGGAGGAGTATTTGTCCACCTGAACGACCTGGCCGACGATGCCGAACGCGTCCAGCACCGGCTGATTCTTGAACACGCCGTCGTCGCTGCCCTTGTTGATTCGCACGCGGTGCCGGAACGGATCGACATCGACCCGCATGATCTCCGCGATCATGGTGCGCCCGCCGACGCCGGCCGACGCTTCGCGCACGGCCCGCAGCCGGACATTCTCTTCACGCAAGGAATCGAACTGCAGCAGCTTGACCCGGGCTTCGCGCAGCTGTTCAGAAAGCTCGGCGTTCTCGGTTCGCAGCCGGGTGCGGTCGGCGAAACTGCCGGTCAGCCACTCCCAGGCCTGGCCGGGCGTCTGCACGACGGCATAAACCGGCGCGGCCGCGGCTCCCAGCCACTGGCGCACGGTGTCCAGATAGTTGCTGCGCTGGTCGAGCATCATGATGCCGACCGACACCAGCCCAAGAAAAAACAAGCCGGCGCCGAGCGGCGGGCCTCGGCCAATGATGTTCCGGCTGTCGGAGCTGAGGGTCACCATGAAAGTGGAGTGACTGGTGACAAGTGTATATGAATAGGAATTCGCGGATTCCGTACGGGCCGTTTCGGGTTGGGGCGACTATTCCAGATTGAATAGCGCCGGGCCGTGCTCGTCGATCAGCTCCAGCATGCGGCCGCCGCCGCGGGCCACGCAGGTGAGCGGGTCTTCGGAGACCACGACCGGCAGGCCGGTTTCTTCCATCAGCAGCTTGTCGATATCGCGCAGCAGGGCGCCGCCGCCGGTGAGCACGATGCCGCGTTCGGCCACGTCCGCGCCCAGCTCGGGCGGCGTCTGTTCGAGCGCGACCTTGACCGCGCCGACGATGCCGGCCAGCGGTTCCTGCAACGCTTCGAGGATTTCGTTCGAATTGAGCGTGAAGCTGCGCGGCACGCCTTCGGAAAGGTTGCGGCCCTTCACGGAAATCTCGTTGACCTGCTGGCCAGGATAGGCCGAGCCGATCTCGATCTTGATCTTTTCGGCGGTGGCCTCACCGATCAGGATGCCGTAGTTACGGCGCACGTAATTGATGATGGCGTCGTCGAAGCGGTCGCCGCCGATGCGTACCGACGATGCGTACACGATGCCGTTGAGCGAGATCACAGCGACTTCGGAAGTGCCGCCGCCGATGTCGAGCACCATCGAGCCGCGCGCTTCGTGCACCGGCAGACCGGCGCCGACCGCGGCAGCCATCGGCTCTTCGATCAGTCGCACCCAGCGGGCGCCGGCGCCTTCGGCCGATTCCTGAATCGCGCGACGTTCCACTTGCGTCGAGCCGTACGGCACGCAGATCAGCACGCGCGGGCTGGGACGCATCAGACGATTGCCGTGCACCTTCTCGATGAAGTACTGCAGCATCTTCTCGGTGACGGTGAAGTCGGCGATCACGCCGTCCTTCATCGGACGGATCGCGGTGATGTGGCCGGGCGTGCGGCCCAGCATGTTCTTCGCTTCCTGGCCGACCGCCTCGATCTTCTTGCCGGCGCGGCCCGGCTCTTCACGGATCGCGACCACCGAAGGCTCGTTCAGCACGATGCCCTTGCCGCGGACGTAAATGAGCGTGTTCGCCGTCCCCAGATCGATCGACAGGTCGTTGGAGAAATACCCGCGGAGGTTTTTAAACATGGTTG
The DNA here is from genome assembly GCF_009932555.1 of Steroidobacter agaridevorans. Taxonomy (GTDB): domain Bacteria; phylum Pseudomonadota; class Gammaproteobacteria; order Steroidobacterales; family Steroidobacteraceae; genus Steroidobacter; species Steroidobacter agaridevorans. Next base: position 1,294,300 of record NZ_BLJO01000001.1, on the reverse strand, counting down.
TTGTGCGTCGAGCGTACGGGTCGAGGCGCGAAGGAAGGGGGCAAAAAAGTTGCGGTACTCTAGCAACGGGTTTCACATAGCACAAGCTTTCAGGTGTATGATTAGCCCGCATTTTTCCAGGGATTTTTGCGGTCTTTTTTGCTCCTCATTACTCCACCGCCTGAGAGCGCGGCGGGTGTGCGGTCTCACTGCCTGCAAATTCTCATCTGACTTTCCAGCGGAAATATTCGGTTTATGAGTCTTACCGATCACGATGTGAAAAACATCGCACACCTGGCGCGCCTCGCGCTCACCGAGGAGCAGGTGCCGGTGTACGTGGACAGCCTGTCGAAGATCTTCGACTTCGTCGCACAGCTCAACGCCGCCGACACTGCGTCGGTCGAGCCGATGGCGCACCCGCTCGCCGACCAGGTGCAGCGGATGCGGCCGGATGAGGTGCTGGACAGCGACCAGCACGGCAAATATCAGCGCAACGCCCCGCGCGTCGAAGCGGATCTGTATCTCGTGCCCAAAGTGATCGAGTAAGCCATGACGGAATTGCATCACCTGACGTTGGCCGAGCTGAACGAGGGGCTGCGTGCGCGCCGCTTTTCCAGTGTCGAGCTCGCCAAGCATTTTTTAGCGCGAATCGAGCGCTTGAACCCGACGCTGAACGCGTTGATCACGGTAACTGCGGAGCAGGCGCTGGCCGCGGCGCAACGGGCCGACGAGCTGCTGGCCTCGGGCGAGGCGGGCGCATTGGCCGGCGTGCCGCTGATTCACAAAGATATCTTCTGCACCGACGGTGTATTGACCACTTGCGGCTCGCGCATGCTGGCCAACTTCGTCGCGCCCTACGACGCGACCATCGTCGAGAAGCTGTCGCAATCTGGCGTCGTCATGCTCGGCAAGGCGAACATGGACGAGTTCGCGATGGGCTCGTCGAACGAGACCAGCTACTACGGCCCCGTGAAAAATCCCTGGGACCTGAAAAAGGTGCCGGGCGGTTCTTCGGGCGGCTCGGCCGCGGCGGTTGCGGCTCGACTTGCGCCAGTGGCCACGGCCACCGACACGGGCGGCTCGATCCGTCAGCCCGCGGCGCTCACCGGTTTGACCGGCTTGAAGCCCACGTATGGACGCGTATCCCGCTACGGGATGATCGCATTCGCCTCCAGCCTCGATCAGGCCGGCACTCTGACCTATACCGCGAAGGATGCGGCGCTGGTTCTGCGTGACATGGCGGGCTTCGATCCGCGCGACTCGACCAGCGTCGACACGCCGGTGCCCGACTACGTCGCGGCCCTCGATCAGCCGCTGAAGGGATTGAAGATCGGCCTGCTCAAAGAGTTCTTCGAAGGCGGCCTGGAAGAATCGACGGCCAAGCTGATCCGCGAAGCGTTGCAGGTATATGAACGGCTCGGTGCGCAGCTCATCGAAGTGAGCCTGCCGAACCTGCCGCTGTCCGTGCCTACCTATTATGTGGTCGCGCCGGCGGAGTGCTCGTCGAACCTGTCGCGCTTCGATGGCGTGCGTTTCGGTTATCGCTGCGAGAACCCGAAGGATCTGGTGGATCTTTACAAGCGCTCGCGCGGCGAAGGCTTCGGCGCCGAGGTCAAGCGTCGCATCATGACCGGCACCTATGTGCTCTCGGCCGGCTATTACGACGCGTATTACCTGCGCGCGCAGAAGGTTCGCCGCTTGATCACCGACGATTTCGCACGTGCCTTCCAGCAAGTGGACGTGTTGATGGGCCCCACCTCGCCGACGCCGGCGTTCGACATCGGCGCCAAGGTCGACGATCCCATCACCATGTACTTGAACGACATCTACACCATCGGCGCCAATCTCGCGGGCCTGCCGGCCCTGTCGATTCCGTGCGGCTCCGTCGGCGGTCTGCCGGTCGGATTGCAGATCATCGGTCCGCACTTCGCCGAGGCCAAATTGCTCAACGTCGCGCACGGCTATCAGAACGAGACGCTGTGGCACAGAGACATTCCTAAAGGTTACGAATGATGAGCTGGGAAACCGTCATCGGTTTGGAAATCCACGCGCAGCTGGCAACGCGCAGCAAGATCTTTTCCAGTGCCGCCACCGCCTATGGCGCCGCGCCGAACGCCCAAGCGAACCTGGTCGATCTGGGCTATCCCGGCGTGCTGCCGGTGTTGAACCGCGAAGCGGTGCGCATGGCCGTGAAGTTCGGTCTGGCGATCGGCGCGCAAATTTCGCCGCGATCCGTCTTCGCGCGCAAAAATTATTTCTATCCCGACCTGCCGAAGGGCTACCAGATCAGCCAGTACGAGAAGCCGGTGGTCGAGAAGGGAACGATGCAGATCCTGCTCGAGGACGGCACCATCAAAGTCGTCGGCATCACGCGCGCGCATCTCGAAGAGGATGCGGGCAAGTCGCTGCACGAGGACTTCCATGGCGCCTCGGGCATCGACTTGAACCGCGCCGGCACGCCGCTGCTGGAAATCGTCTCCGAGCCCGACATGCGCTCGGCGAAAGAAGCGGTCGCGTACTTGAAGAAAATTCATACGCTGGTGCGCTACCTGGAGATCTGCGACGGCAACATGCAGGAAGGCTCGTTCCGCTGTGACGCCAACGTCTCGGTGCGCCCGGTCGGCCAGGAGAAGTTCGGCACGCGTTGCGAGATCAAGAACCTGAACTCGTTCCGTTACATCGAGAAGGCGATCAACTACGAAGTCGCGCGCCAGATCGAAGAGATCGAGGCCGGCCGCAAGATCAAACAGGAAACGCGCCTGTTCGATCCCGACAAGGGCGAGACGCGCTCGCTGCGCTCCAAGGAAGAGGCCAACGACTATCGTTACTTCCCGGATCCGGACCTGTTGCCCGTCGTCATCGAGAAGGACTTCATCGAGAGTGTGCGCGGGACGCTGCCGGAGCTGCCGGATCAGAAAGCGGCTCGCTATATCGAGAAGTTCGGCTTGTCCGCGTACGACGCGGGCGTGCTCACCGCAAGCCGCGAGATGGGCGACTACTACGAAGGCGTGCTCGCCGCGTTGAAGTCGAAGAATCTCGAAGGCAACGAGAAGCTCGCTGCGAACTGGACGATGGGCGAGCTGTCGGCTGCGCTCAACAAGGACGGTGTCGAAGTTACAGAGTCGAAGATCGACGCGTCGCGGCTCGCGGGCCTGCTGGCTCGCATCGCCGACGAGACGATCTCCGGCAAGATCGCCAAGGAAGTGTTCGAGTCGATGTGGGCGGAAGGCAAAGATGCCGACGCCATCATCGAGGCCAAGGGCCTGAAGCAAATCACTGACACGGGCGCCATCGAAAAGACCATCGACGAGGTCATGGCGGCCAATCCGAAGCAGCTCGCGGACTATCGGTCGGGCAAGGACAAGCTGTTCGGCTTCTTTGTCGGTCAGGTGATGAAGGTCACCGGCGGCAAGGCCAACCCGGCGCAGGTCAACGATCTATTGAAAAAGAAGTTGGCGGGCTAATGTAACGGCGGATGAGTAACATCATCCGCCTTCCTCTCACCCCGGCCACTACCCCTGTCATGCACGATCGCGATTGCCTGCACAGATTCCTGTTCGAGCACTATCCGATTCGCGGCCACATCGTCCACCTCGACGCATCGTGGCGCGCATTGCTCGAGCATCGCGAGTATCCGCCTGTCATTCGCGACACGCTCGGTGAGGCGGTCGCGGCTTCGGTGCTGCTCGCGGCAACGTTGAAGTTCGATGGCATGCTGAGTTTGCAGCTCAAGGGGCAGGGGCCGATGCACCTGATGCTGGCGCAGTGCTCGGATGCGTTGGGCGTGAGGGCGGTGGCTCGTTACAAAGATGCCGACTTTCGGCCGGATCTCGCGTCGCTGTCGGGCGAAGGCAGCTTGACCGTGACCGTCGAGAACGAGGACCTGTCTCAGCGCTATCAGGGCATCGTGCCGTTGAATGGCGAGCGGCTGTCGGATTGTTTGCGCAACTATTTCGAGACGTCCGAGCAGCTGCCGACTCGGTTGTGGTTGCATGCGGATGAGCATGGCGCGTCGGGCTTGTTGTTGCAGAGGCTGTCGGATGACTCCGTGAAGTCCCGCACTGTCGGCTCGCGTGCGCATGAGATGAATCGGGCAGAGATCGAGGATGCGTGGAATCGGGTGCAGCTGCTGGGCGACACGCTGAAGCCCGAAGAGCTGCAAACGCTGAGCGATCGGAACATTCTGCGTCGCTTGTTCGCGGAGGACGATGTGCGGTTGTTCGAATCGGCGCCGGTGTTTTTCAAATGCCGCTGCTCTCGCGAACGCGTCGTCGGCATGCTCAAGGCGCTCGGCCCGGAAGAAGTGCGCTCGGTACTGGCGGAGCAGGGGCACGTCGAAGTGCGCTGTGATTTCTGCAACCGGGCGTATCGATTCGATTCGGTCGACGTGGAGCAGTTGTTCGCTAACGCAGCTACACCGACAACCGACGCACCAGACCGACGGCATTGACGCCGTTTCCGTGAAAGCCGTCCTCTTCGAATCATTCGGTGGCGCGCTCAGCTGCGTTGACGTTCGCGATCCCACTCCGACGTCGGGCGGCGTCGTTATCAAAGTCGAAGCTTCAGGCATCTGCCGTAGCGACTGGCACGGTTGGATGGGACACGATGCGGACGTTCGTCTTCCTCATGTTCCGGGCCATGAACTAGCAGGCGTCGTCGCCGCGGTCGGGGCGGACGTCGCGCGCTTCAAAGTGGGCGAGCGAGTCACCGTGCCGTTCGTGAGTGGCTGTGGTCGATGTGAGCAATGCGCGAGCGGGCAACAGCAGATCTGCGCCGTGCAATTTCAGCCGGGCTTCACGGCGTGGGGCTCCTTCGCGGAGTTCGTGGCTATCGACTACGCGGACATCAATCTCGTCAAACTTCCGGAGTCCATCGACTTTGTCACCGCAGCCAGTCTGGGCTGTCGGTTCGCGACGTCATTTCGAGCGATCGTAGACCAGGCGCGGGTGCGGCCGGGTGAGTGGGTGGCGATTCATGGCTGCGGAGGCGTGGGGCTGTCCGCGATCATGATCGCGAATGCTATGGGCGCGCGCGTTATCGCCGTCGACATCGATCAAACGAAACTCGACTTCGCCAAACGCCTCGGCGCCGAAGTGGGCGTGCTCGCAAACGCCGACGTCAAAGCCGCAATCCTCGAGCACACCCGCGGTGGCGCGCACGTATCGATGGATGCGCTCGGCAGCCGCGTCACTTGCTACAACTCGATCGCTTGCCTGCGCCCGCAAGGTCGGCACGTCCAAGTCGGCCTGATGCTCGGCGCGCACGCGGACCCGCCGGTGCCGATGGGTCTGGTGATCGCGAAGGAATTGCAGGTGATGGGCAGCCATGGCATGCAAGCCCATCGCTATGGCGCCATGCTCGACCTCATCCTCATGGGCCGTGTACAGCCACAACTCCTCGTCGAAAAGACCATCCCTCTGACCGCGGCTCCCGCGGCACTCGCTGCCATGGACACTTTCCGCGGCACCGGCATCACAGTAATTAACGATTTCACGAACTAAACGCGTCGAGATGCCACTCAACTCAGGGGTAGGCTAGATCGATCGAGAGGTCTACGCAGAGGCGTTCGCCGCGAAGTCGGCTCGTGCCTCACAAATGAATTCGCCCGTTGAGGAGATGGAGTTGTACTGGGGAGAGAGGGAGCGACGGGTCGGCTACTGGTGGTCGGTGATGTCCCTGGTGGGACACCTGATCGGAACGGCCTTGATCTTTACGGCGTTGTTTTCGGTAGGTTGGCTGGTCTCTGTCTTCTTGCATACGCTGCACCGCCACCACCCATTTCCAGACGAAATTTTCCGGTTCGTCACGAAGATCGAGTTGTACTTGGTTTATGCTGACACCGCGCTCAGCGCAGTGATCCTGATGGTCGGTATGGTGCGCTTCTGCAGACAAGTGTTGGAGGTGGAACGATGATTCAGAACGTTCTACGGCCTATCGCCGAGGGGTTTCGGGGCAGCCTGCGACTGTGGAAGGGAATTCTCCTGGCCTTGCTATCGGTCGTGTCCGTGATCACGGCCTTCATCAACGCGCCCCGGGTTTCGGATTTCGACGCTAGTCGCCGATTGCCCTAACAAGCTGATCTCCCGCGTTCGGATTGAAGAAAAGCCGCGCCTATCGCGGCTTTCGCCGTTTTTGGGCGCGGCTAAGCCATTGTTGTAGCGCTTCTTTCCGCAATTTTCGCATCTGCCGAGGAGCACGGCGTGACAGGAGGCGGCGGTCTCCGGTATAGTGCTGCCCGTCAATATAAAGATATCTTTATATCCTTAAGTCGCTGACACCGGAATGCCGAGCTTTCTAGCCGCCGTCTCCGCCCTACGAGCTGCCGCCGAGCCCACTCGCCTGCGGCTGCTTGCGCTATTGGCGCGGGCGGAGCTGACGGTGGGGGAGATCTGCGAGGTGATCGGGCAGAGCCAGCCGCGGGTTTCGAGGCACTTGAAGCTTCTCTGCGACGCCGGATTGCTGGATCGATTCCGTGAGCAGCTGTGGGTGTACTACCGCGCGCCGGCTTCGGGCGAGGCGCGAGACACCGTCTGGCAGCTGCTGGCGTTGGTGGATGAAGAAGATGACGTGCTCCGTCGCGATCGCCGCCGTATGGAGGAGGTCATCGCCGAGCGTGGCCGCCGCGCGGCGGATCACCTGGCGGAGGAAGAGTCGCTCGAGAAGGCGTCCGATATCGTCGACGCCACCGTTCTCGAAGAACTGGCGAGCGAGCCGATTGGCGCGCTGCTGGATGTGGGCACGGGCTCGGGCCACATGCTCCAACTCCTCGGCGCGAAAGCGACGCGCGCGGTCGGTGTAGACATATCGAGTGACGCGCTGCGCCTCGCGAGAACCAAAGTACATAGTGCAGGCCTGAGCCACTGCGAGCTGCAGCGAGGTGACATGTATGACCTGCCGTTCGCTGCGCCACTGTTCGATACCGTCGTCGCCGAGCGTGTGCTGGCAGGCGCGGAGCGCCCGCTCGTGGCGCTCGCCGAAATCACACGAACACTCAAGCACGGCGGTCGCGCCGTGATCATCGAAGACTTCGACTCGTTGAGCTCGGCGTCTTCCGCCAATCCCATCTCCACTTTGCGCGAATGGTTTGCCAAGGCAGGGTTGGAAGTCTCCCGCCTGCGTCCCGTCGATACCGAAGCAGGACATCTGCTGGTGGCAATCGGTAGGCGCGTGGCGCGCAGCACGGCGGCGGCATGAGGCTGCGCCTCCTTATCGAAAGGAACTGAGGAAAGAAACATGTCAGTCGAGAAGCTCAAGGACCAGATCGGCAACAGCCTGAGCAAACTGCGCGGCCGCCCCACGGTGTCGTTCGAGTTCTTCCCGCCGAAGGACGAGGCGATGGAAAAGACGTTGTGGGAGTCAGTCGAGCGCCTGGCTCCGTTGCAGCCTCGGTTCGTGTCCGTGACCTACGGCGCCGACGGCTCGACGCGCGCACGCACGCATAACATCGTCACCCAGGTTCAGAAGAACACGTCGCTGACGGCGGCACCGCATCTGACCTGCATCGGCGCGCCCCGCGAAGAGATTCTGGATATCGCGCGTGACTACTGGGCCAACGGCATTCGTCACATCGTGGCGTTGCGCGGCGATCCGCCGCAGGGCACGACGAAGTACGTCCCGCATCCCCAAGGGTTCGCATACGCCGTCGATCTGGTGAAAGGCCTGAAGTCGGTCGCCAATTTCGAGATCTCGGTCGCGACCTATCCGGAGCCGCATCCTGAGTCGCCGAGCGCGGCGTTCGAGCTGGCGAATTTGAAGTCGAAAATCGATGCCGGCGCGGATCGGGCGATCACGCAGTTCTTCTTCGATACCGAAGTGTTTCTAAAGTTTCGAGATCAGTGCGCGGCTGCGGGCATCAAGGCCAGTATCGTGCCGGGCATCCTTCCCATCACGCGCTTCCCGCAGATGTTTCGCATGGCTCAGCGCTGCGGCGCGAGCGTGCCTGACTGGCTGAGCCATCGATTCGACGGCCTCGATGACGACGCGGATACGCGCCGCCTGATCGCCGCCGCGGTCGCGATCGAGCAGGTGCAGGAGCTGCAGAAGCACGGCGTCGAAGAATTTCATTTCTACACCTTGAACCGGGCCGAGCTGAGCTATGCCATTTGTCATGCGCTCGGCGTGCGGCCGGTGCTGGCGCAGGCGGCTGCGGGTTGAGCGAAGGGAATAAAGATATGAATCGCATCGAACGAATTGCCACCCTTCGTCGCCTGTTGACCGAGCGCATCGTGATGCTCGATGGCGGCATGGGCACCATGATCCAGGGCTACAAGCTCACCGAAGCGGACTATCGCGGCGAACGGTTCAAGGACTGGGCGTGCGATCTGAAAGGCAACAGCGACATCCTGGTGCTGACGCGGCCGGAGATCATCAAGGCCATTCACACCAAATATATGGAATCGGGCGCGGACATCGTCGAGACGAACACGTTCACGGCGAACTATTCCTCGCAGGCCGACTACCAGATGGAGCATCTGGTGCGCGAGATCAATCTGGCCGGCGCCACGGTCGCGCGTGAAGCGGCGGATGAATACTTCGCGAAGACCGGCGAAGTGAAGTTCGTCGCCGGCGCGCTAGGACCAACGAATCGCACCGCCTCGCTCTCGCCTAACGTCAACGATCCGGCGTTCCGCAATATCGACTTCGACCAGCTGTCGGACACCTATCTGATCGGCGCACGTGCGTTGATCGAAGCTGGCGTCGACATCCTGTTGATCGAGACCATCTTCGACACGCTCAACGCGAAGGCTGCGATTTACGCCGCGCGCCAGGCGATCGATGAGGCGGGCATCGACATCCCCATCATCATTTCCGGCACGATCACCGACGCGTCGGGCCGCACGCTGTCCGGGCAGACCACCGAAGCGTTCTGGAATTCGGTGAGCCATGCGAAGCCGCTGGCGGTCGGCCTGAACTGTGCGCTCGGTGCGAAACAGCTGCGTCCGTACATCGAAGAGATGTCGCGCATCGCCGATGTTTACGTCAGTGCGTATCCGAATGCCGGCCTGCCGAATGCTTTCGGCGAGTACGACGAGCATGCGTGCGAGACCGCCGGGCTCGTCAAGGAATTTGCAACCAGCGGCTTCGTGAACATCGTCGGCGGCTGCTGTGGCACGACGCCCGATCACATCAAACACATTCGCGAAGCGGTGGAGGGCATCGAACCTCGCAAGCCTCCCGTGTTGGAGAAGCGCGCGCGCTTGTCTGGCCTCGAGCCGTTGAACATCGGGCCCGACAGCCTGTTCGTGAACGTCGGTGAGCGCACCAACGTCACGGGCTCGGCGAAGTTCCGCAAGCTGATCGAAGCGGACGATTACAACGCCGCGCTCGACATTGCCCGTCAGCAGGTGGCGAGCGGCGCGCAGGTCATCGACATCAACATGGACGAAGGCATGTTGGATTCGGAAGCCGCGATGGTGCGCTTCCTGAATCTGATCGCGTCCGAGCCGGACATCTCGCGCGTGCCCATCATGATCGACTCGTCCAAGTGGTCGGTGATCGAGGCCGGTCTGAAGCGCATCCAAGGCAAGGGCATCGTCAATTCCATCAGCTTGAAGGAAGGCGAGGCGGCGTTCATCGAGCACGCGAAGAAAGTGCGTGCCTATGGCGCAGCCGTCGTCGTGATGGCCTTCGACGAGACTGGCCAGGCCGACACGGTGAAGCGCAAGGTGGAGATCTGTCAGCGCTCGTACAAGGTGCTGACCGAGCAGGTCGGCTTCCCGCCCGAAGACATCATCTTCGATCCGAACATCTTCGCGGTGGCGACCGGCATCGAGGAGCACAACAACTACTCGGTCGACTTCATCGAAGCCACGGCCGAGATCAGAAAGACCTGTCCGCACGCGCACATCAGCGGCGGTGTGAGCAACGTTTCCTTCTCGTTCCGCGGCAACGACCCGGTGCGCGAGGCGATGCACTCGGTGTTCCTGTATCACGCCATCAAGAACGGCATGACCATGGGCATCGTCAATGCCGGGCAGCTGGCGATCTACGAGGACATCAATCCCGAGCTGCGCGAGCGCGTCGAGGACGTGATTTTGAATCGCCGGCCGGATGCGACCGAGCGCCTGCTGGAGATCGCCGCGCGCTTCAAGGGCGAAGTCGGCGCGAAGAAGGCCGAAGATCTGGCGTGGCGCAATCTGCCGGTCGAAAAGCGACTGGAGCACGCACTGGTCAAAGGCATCGACGAGTTCATCGTCGTCGACACCGAGGAGGCGCGGCAGAAGGCTGAGCGGCCGCTGCACGTCATCGAAGGTCCACTGATGGACGGCATGAACGTCGTCGGCGATCTGTTCGGCAGCGGCAAGATGTTCCTGCCGCAGGTCGTGAAATCGGCGCGCGTCATGAAGAAGGCGGTCGCGCACCTGATTCCGTTCATCGAGGAAGAGAAGGCCAGGTCGGGCACGGTCTCCAAGTCCAACGGCAAGATCATTCTCGCCACGGTGAAGGGCGACGTGCACGACATCGGCAAGAACATCGTCGGCGTCGTGCTCCAGTGCAATAACTTCGAGGTCATCGATCTCGGCGTGATGGTCCCGGCCGAGCGCATCCTCGAAACGGCGCGGCGCGAGAATGCGGACATGATCGGTCTGTCGGGCTTGATCACGCCGTCGCTGGACGAGATGGTGCACGTCGCGCGCGAAATGCAGCGTCAAGGCTTCGAGCAGCCGTTGCTGATCGGCGGCGCGACCACGTCGCCGGCGCACACGTCGGTGAAGATCGATCCGCAATACAAAGGCCCGGTCGTTTACGTGAAGGACGCGTCGCGCTCGGTCGGCGTCTGCCAGCAGCTCGTCACCGCAGCGTTGCGTCGTGAGTTCGTCGAGAAGACGAAGGCAGAGCATGCGGTTCGCCGCGAGCAGCACGCGGGCAAGAAGATCAAAGCCCCGCAGCTGACGATTGCGCAGGCGCGAGCGAACAAATTCAACGGCGGTTGGGATTCGTATGTGCCGCCGGTGCCGAAGTTCCTCGGCATCCGCACGTTCGATGACTTCTCGCTGGAAGACCTGACCCGTTACATCGACTGGATGCCGTTCTTCAACGCGTGGGAGTTTGGCGGCAAGTTCCCGGACATTCTCACCGATCCCGTGGTCGGCGAGCAGGTCAGCAATTTGTACGCCGATGCCCGCCGCATGTTGAAACAAATCGTGCGTGAGCGCTGGCTCACCGCGCGCGGCGTCATCGGCTTGTTCCCGGCGAACAGCGTCGACGATGACGACGTTGAGATCTACACGGACGAGTCGCGCACTCGCGTGCTCACGAAGCTGCACTTCCTGCGTCAGCAGAAGGGCAAGCCGGCGGGGCAGTCGCACGATGCGTTGTCGGATTACATCGCGCCGAAGTCCTCCGGCCGCAGCGATTACATCGGAGCGTTCGCTGTGACTGGCGGCATCGGCATCGAGCCGCATCTGGAGCGTTTCGCGCAGTCTCACGACGACTATTCGAGCATCATGCTCAAGGCGCTGGCGGATCGCTTCGCCGAAGCGTTTGCCGAACGCATGCATGAGCGCGTGCGTCGCGAGTTCTGGGGCTATGCGCCCGAAGAGCGCTTCACCAACGATCAGCTGATCAAGGAAGAGTATCGCGGCATCCGTCCGGCGCCGGGCTATCCGGCCTGCCCGGATCACACCGAGAAGGCGACGTTGTGGAAGCTGCTGGATCCGGAAGCGAACGCGGGCATGAAGCTCACCGAGTCGTTCGCGATGTACCCGACCGCCGCCGTGAGCGGCTGGTACTTCTCGCATCCCGGCTCGCGTTACCTCGCGGTCGGCAAGATCGACTTCGACCAGGTGCAGAACTACGCCGCGCGCAAGAAGATCTCGCTGGAGGAAGCGCAGCGCTGGCTGTCGCCGAACTTGGGTTACGACCCGGATTCGGACGCCAACGCGGCCTGACTCGCCTGACCCACCGGCCCGGCATTCGCCGGGCCGGCGGTGGAATTGGGCCAACGTGCCGTTCCATCGCAAAAATCAGCCTTCGGTCGCCTTTCGCAGTCGCCGACGGTGCATCAAGTCTGCAGAGCAGTGCTGTGCGTCAAAGCGGCAGGTACAATGCCCGTCCGTTTCAACGCTGGCTCGAGCTATTTCTATGACAAATGCATCGAAGGTGTATCCGAGCGCCCGCGCGGCTCTCGAGGGGGTGGTGCGCGACGGGCTCACCGTCATGTCCGGCGGCTTCGGCCTGTGCGGCATTCCGGAGAACCTGATCCTGGCGTTGCGCGACTCGGGCGCGAAGGATTTGACCGTCGTTTCCAACAACGCCGGCGTCGATGACTTTGGCTTGGGCATGCTGCTCAAGACCCGTCAGATCAAGAAAATGATTTCTTCCTACGTCGGCGAGAACAAGGAATTCGAGCGGCAGTATCTCGCCGGCGAGCTGGAGCTGGAATTCAATCCGCAGGGCACGCTGGCGGAACGCATTCGCGCCGGCGGCGCGGGCATCTTCGGTTTCTATACGCGCACCGGCGCCGGCACGCTGGTCGCCGAAGGCAAGGAGTCGCGCGTCGTCAACGGCGATACATACATTCTGGAGACGGGCCTGACCGCGGACCTGTCCATCGTGAAGGCGTGGAAGGGCGATACCGAAGGCAATCTCATCTATCGCAAGACCGCGCGCAACTTCAATCCGATGATGGCGAGTGCCGGCCGCGTCACCATTGCTGAAGTGGAAGAGCTGGTCGAGGCGGGCACGCTGGATCCCGATCAGATCCACACGCCGGGCATCTTCGTGCAGCGAATCGTCAAGGGCACGGACTACGTCAAGCGCATCGAGCAGCGCACGGTCCGCAAGCGCGCCGCCGCCTGACGCCTTGGCCACCCACTCACTGCAATTCATAGGTTACTCATATGCCCTGGACTCGCGATCAAATGGCCGCCCGCGCGGCCCGTGAACTCAAAGACGGCTTCTATGTGAATCTCGGCATCGGCATTCCGACGCTGGTGGCCAACTACATTCCGGAAGGAATGAAAGTGGTGCTGCAGTCGGAGAACGGCATGCTCGGCATGGGGCCGTTCCCGTTCGAAGGCGAAGAGGATCCCGACCTGATCAATGCCGGCAAGCAGACGATCACCGAGCTGCCGATCTCCTCGTATTTCTCTTCGGCCGACAGCTTCGGAATGATCCGCGGCGGTCACATCGACCTGTCGATTCTCGGCGGCATGGAAGTGTCCGCGACTGGCGATCTCGCGAACTGGATGGTGCCCGGCAAGATGGTGAAGGGCATGGGCGGCGCCATGGACCTGGTCGCCGGCGTGAAGCGCGTCGTGGTCGTGATGGAGCACACGTCGAAGGACGGCTCGCCGAAGTTCAAGCAGAAGTGCGATCTGCCGCTGACCGGCGCGGGCGTCGTCGACATGCTGATCACGGAGCTCGCGGTGTTCGCGCGCCCGGATCGCAAATCGCCGTTCAAGCTCATCGAACTCGCGCCGGGCGTAACGGCCGAGGAAGTGAAGGCGAAGACGGGCGCGCCGTATCAGTCGTAAGCCAAAGGGCCCTCTTAGGAGGGCCTTTTTCAGGCGGTAGGCGCTCGATCGACCAGCGCGATCGCTGCGTCGATGGCCGGGATGAGCGCCACCGCTTCCATCTGGCGGCAACGCTGTTTCATTGTCTCCAGCTCCGGAAGTGTTTGCGGCGTGATGATGTTTTCGCCCACGTCGGCCAACAATCTTGCCCGCGCGCTCTGCAAACTCGTGGGCGCCAGCGGCTCGATGGCGGTGTACACGGCGAGATCGTTGGCGTAACGGCGTGCGGCCGGCCAGGCGCTTTGCTCGATGCTCACTTCCATCGCGTGATGGTAGAACTCGAAATAGCTGTGGCTGACACAGCCTGAGGCCAGCACGGCTTCTCCTTCGGCCAGCGCCGCCGCACGTTGCGCCGGATCTGGCGTCAGCCGCGCCAATATTCCGAGCAGCGAAGCGCCGCAGTACGACATGCCCATCTCGCGGCTGAGCTGCAGGCCTTCCTCGACCAGTCGCAATCCTTCGTCGCGACTTTCCGGATGAGTCATGCAGCTGGCAAGAATGCCCAGGCACTCGGCATGAAAGCGACGCGCGCCCAATTGTTTCGCCAGCTGCAATGCTTGTCTGGCCAGCTTGCTGCGCTCGTCGGCCTTACCCTGCAGGATCAAACCGGAGGTCAGGCACAACACCGAAATCAACTCGCTGCGCAGATCGCCGACGCGACGTGCGATCTCCAGGCATTCCTGCAGGCTCTCGCGGCCGGCAGCGACTTCGCCGCAATACACCTGGGTGATGCCGACCATGGGCAGGTTCGCGAGCAACACGCCGATCAAGCCGTGCTCTCGCGCTTCCTTTACACATTGCACGAAATGTTTGCGTGCTGTCAGCAAACTGCCGCGCTGATAATAGGCATCGCCGAGCCCACCCAAGGCGCGGGCCAGTTCGAGCGGGGAGTTGGCTTGTTGCGCGTACTCGTACGCTTGCTGATGAGCGCGCAAACAGTCGTCGAAACGTCCGAGCGGGAAGCAAAGGTTGCCGTGCAGGGTGCTCATGCGGGCGCGAGTCTGCGCATCTGCCGTTTCGGCAAACAGACTCTGCGCGCGCTCCAATGCATCGAGCGCCTCTTCATGACGATCCATCACGCGCAGTGTCGAGGCGATGCCAAACCAGGCGCTGCCATGACCGCTCTGATCGATCGAGAAGTCCAATGCTTCGCGATACGCCGCCAGTGCATCGTGAGTACGGCCCAGGTGCAACAGCAGTTCACCGAGCAGCACGCTGGTCCGATGCAGCATCATCGGCTCACGCGCGACGGCGCTCGCCTTGTTCGCCAGGTTGAGCGCGCTTTCGTAACGAAGCGCCGTGCGTTCGGATTCGGCAGCTTTGATGTAAGCCTCGGCGGCGCCATCGTCGTCGGCAGCAGCAAGATGTTCGGCGTGCAACGACAGATCGCGCGTCGCATACCAATCCGCCGCAACACGATGCAATGCGCGTCGATGCGACTTCAACGTCGACTCATAGATTGCGTCACGAAACAGTGCGTGCGCGAACTCCAGCTCGACGCCGTCGCTGCGAACCAGTGTGGTGGCGACGAGCTTTTCCGGCTCGTAGCTGTCGTCTTCGAGCATGCGACGGACGGTCGCCAGTTCGGTGCGCTGACCCAGCACCGCCGCGGCTTCCAGGGCCCGATGGTCTTGCGCCGACAAACTGTCGGCACGCGAGAGCACCAACGAGCGCACCGATCCGGGCAATGTATGTTGCCCGGCGCTCGCCGCCCGCAGCAGCTGATCCAGAAACAATGGATAACCTTCCGCGCGCACGATGCATTCCTGAATCGTTTCGCTCGACAGCTCGGGGTAGTGCGCCGCCAGTTCCTGCGCTTCGTCTTCGGCGAGCGGTGCGAGATCCACGGTCGTCACCGGGCAGCCGCGTGCTCGAGCGCGCCAGCTTGCGCTGATCGGATCGCCTTCGGGACGCGTCGTCATGATGAACAGGATCTGACAATTCGCGACCACGGCCGCAATCTCGCCGAGCCGCGCCAGCTCGTCGGTGTCCGCCCAATGCACGTCTTCAACGATCAGCAGTTGCGGCGAGCGCTGCGCGGCCGCTTCGATGATTTGCGCGAGCGCAAGCGTCCGGCCGCGCTGACGAGTGGCAATTTCCATCGCCTTTTCCAGCGCCGCCAGTTCCGGCTCCAGTGGCGCATCGATCAGGTCGCTGAGAAAAATGATCTGATCGATGCCGCCGCCCCTCAGCGCCGCCATTCGTTGCACGGCGGATTTGCGTTCGGCTGCGGGCGCGTCCGGACGGATGCCGAGCAGACTCAGCGCAAGTGTCGTGATCGGACGCCGACCGGGAGACTGACCGAAGTCGAATATCTGTGCCGAGTGAACGCCGACGCCGCGCTCGATGGCAGCATCGTGTACTGCATCGACCAGTCGCGTCTTGCCAATACCCGCTTCACCCCGCACCACGATGGCGCGGCCGTGTCGACTCGACATGCAACGATCCAGCGACGCGAGAATCATTGCCAGTTCAGGACGGCGCCCGACGAACGGCTGAGCCGTTGTGCCGACATCGACGCCGATGGCATTCAGCGACCAGGCACTGACAGGTTCGGAATGCGCCTGTAACGCCGCGCCGACGCGCTGAGTGCTGACGCGCTCACCCAGCGATTGGCGGATATCTTCCGAAATCAATACTTCGCCGTCCTGCGCCTGGGCTGCAAGCGTGTGCGCTTCGTGGGTCGGTCGTCCGCTCAAGGGAAACACTTCACCGCCGCAGAGGATCTGCCCCTGAGCGATGCCGATGCGTAGCGCCAGTGTACTGGCGACGGGCCACGGTTTCGCATTCACCATGTCTCGTAACATCAGTGCGGCGCGGGCGGCGCGTTCGGCTTCGTTGCCATAGGAATGGGGAATGCCGAAGACGGCCATGACATTCGAGCCGACGCGACGGTCCGTGAGTCCGCCGAATTCCTGAGCCGCGCTCTGTACGCGACGTTGAAACTCGTTCGAGAGCAAGTGCGCCTCTTCGGGATCGAGTCGCGCCTCGGTTTCCAACAAGCCTTCGAGGCGTGCAACAAAGATCGTCGCGTCGCGCAGGCTCGCTCGCAACTCCTGGCGTGCAGCGGGCGCCGGTGTCGCATCGATTGGATCGTGGCTGAAAGATTCACCCTCGACCGGCTCGGCGACGGCCGCACGACGTTTGCGCATCAACTCCCGATACAAATGCTCGGTGGCCGCTTCGGGTGACACATCCAGTTCACGTCGCAAGACATCGCGGCACACGCGGTACTGTCGAAGCGCCTCGGCGTAGGAGTTGCGCTTCGCCTGCAGCTCCATGATCCGACGGTGTGCTGCTTCGTTGAGCGGCTCCAAAGACACGAGCTTGACGCATGCAGTCAACGCTCCGTCGTTATCTTCTGCAGCCATGCACAGATCGGTGAGGCGCTGCAGGGCTTCGCTCATTTGTTTGCGTAAGGCGCCGCGCTCGGTGCTCAGCCATTCATCGAAGGCGGTCGAGCGCGCGTCGAAGCCATCTAACAAATCGCCGCGGTACTGACTGATCGCGTCCTGCAACGAAGTGCGCGTGCCGGCGAGGAGGGAGGTGCGAAAGGCGCCGATGTCACTTTGTAACAACCCGGCATCGACGCCCACCGATTCGGTGTCGGCGAGCAATGCCGCCTGCGCGCCGGTCGGCAAAGCTTTTCTTAGCGCGGCAAGGGCCTGGCGCAGGCTGGTGCGGGCCAGTTCCTCGTCGGCATCTTCCCAAAGCAGATTGGCGAGCCGGTCGCGGCTGTGAGATTCGCCCGGCCGCAAGGCCAGGTAGGCAAGCAGGGCGCGGCCTTTGCGGGAGGCAATGCGGACCTCGCCGCCGCTCGCGTCGCGGACATGAAACGAGCCCAAGACTTGTAACGTCAGTTCACTCACGGGCAGACCCGGTCCGATGTTGTTGTTATCCAGCGCCAGGGTCGCCATTTTCACGCATTTTTCACGGCTGTCGAGACTTTCAGCTCACGCAGAGGGCCTACAAATATGTTCCACAACCCAGGAGGAACGACATGTCGCTTCGAGATTCGCGCGGTTGCCCGGTTTCCACCCGCAGCACCGCACAGCTGGCGCAGTTCGAGCAGGCGCTGGAACTGTCGGTGAGCTACCGGCTCGACCCGTTGGCCACGATTCAGGCCGCGCTGGACAGCGATCCGGGCTTCGCCATGGGGCATTGTCTGCGCGCCGGGCTGATGATCATGGCAACCGACCGCATGGTGGCGCCACTGCTGACAGAGAGCATCGAAGCCATCGAATCGTTGGGTCGGCGGGCTAACGAACGTGAGCGGGCGCATGCTGCCGCGGCGCGTGCCTGGTTGCATGGCGATTTCGCCGGCTCGGTGCGTCGTTACGGCGAGATCCTGTTGGAATATCCACGGGATCTGCTGGCGCTGCAGGTGGCGCACGTCGGCGATTTCTTCAACGGTGCCAGCACCATGCTGCGCGATCGCGTGGCCCAGGTGTTGCCCGAATGGGACACCAGCGCGCCCGGCTACAACTATGTCCTCGGAATGTATGCGTTCGGCTTGGAGGAGACAGGGTTGTATTCGCGCGCCGAAGACATCGGCCGTCGCGCCCTTGAAATCAATCCGATCGACGCTTGGGGTGTGCATGCCGTGACGCATGTGATGGAGATGCAGGGGCGCATCCGCGAGGGCATCGATTTCCTCACATCGCGTGAGCGGGATTGGGCGGACAACAACGGGCTGGCGTTTCACAACTGGTGGCACCTTGGGTTATTTCATCTCGACGCGGGCAATGTCGCTCAGGTGCTCGATCTGTACGACCGCCGTATCCGGCCGGCGCCTTCACAGGTGCCGCTGGAAATGCTCGACGCGTCGGCGATGCTGTGGCGTTTGCAGTTGCGCGGCGTCGATGTAGGCGATCGCTGGCGCACGCTGGCCAGTTGCTGGGAGCCGTTCGTCGATCACGCTTATTACGCCTTCAACGATGCGCATGCGGTCATGGCGTTCGTCGGCGCGCAGCGAATGGACCTGGCGCAGCGGACGATTGCGGCGATGGAGCAGAAGTGCGCGGGTTCGGATACCAACGCCATGATGACGCGCGATGTGGGTCTGCCGTTGGCTAAGGCGCTCGTTGCATTCGCCGAGGGCAACTATTCCGAAGTGGTGCGTCAGTTGCAGCCGATTCGAACCATTGCGAACCGCTTCGGTGGCAGCAATGCGCAGCGCGATTTGATTCATCTCACGTTGGTGGAATCGGCGCTGCGTTCGGATCAGGTCCGCCTCGCCCGAGCGCTGATTGCCGAGCGGACTCAATTGAAGCCGTCGAGCCCGTCCAACTGGCAGCTCACTGCGCGTGTCATGGAGATGGGCGGTGACATGGGCGCCGCTGCCCGCGCGATGGAAAGTGCCGAGACGCGCCGCAAGGCGCAGTTCATGCCGCAGCGGACGATGGCTCTGTCGGGCTGATTTTTTGGTCCGCGACGCCACCTGCAAGTTGCCGGTGGCGTTTGCGCTCACGCCTGATGCGGCCGCGCCAGATATTCCTGCGACTGCATCTCGATCAGCCGGCTCTGCGTACGCTCGAACTCAAATTTGAGCTTGGCGCCGTGATAGAGGTCGGTCACGGGCTTCTCGGCCGAAACGATCATCTTGACGGCGCGGTCGTAGAACTCGTCGACCATCGTGATGAAACGGCGCGTCTGATTCTCGGATTCGACGCCGAGCGAGGGAATGTCGCTGACGAACACCGTGTGATAGCAGCGGGCAATCTCGATGTAGTCCGCCTGGCCGCGAGGACCGTCGCACAGCTCCTTAAACGTGAACCAGATGACATCGCCGGCGTGGCGCTTCGCGTGCAAGCGGCGATGATTCAACGTGAGCGTCGCATCGACGGCGCCAGGCTCGCCGGCCATCGCTTCGAACAGAGTGACGAGCGCGGGGGTAGTCTTCGCGTCGTGCGAATCGAACCAGGTCGTCGCCTTTTCCAGCAGGCGCAGGCGATAGTCCGTTTTGCTGTCGACGTGAATGACTTGCGTGTTCTCTTTCAATAGTTTGATCGCCGGGAGAAAGCGCGCGCGCTGCAGACCTTCTTTGTAAAGATCGTCGGGCGGCACGTTCGACGTGGCCACCAGCGTCACGCCGCGATCGAACAAGCCGCGGAAGAGGGTGCCCAGCAGCATCGCGTCCGCGATATCGGACACGAAGAACTCGTCGAAGCAGATGATGCGCGTCTTCCTGGCGATCTTTTCGGCGATCAGCTCCAGCGGGTCGGCGCGCTCCTGATGTTTCTTCAGCTCGTCGTGCACCGATTGCATGAAGCGATGGAAATGGCTGCGCTGGCGGTCCTTGAACGGCAGGGATTGATAGAACAGATCCATCAGCCAGGTCTTGCCCCGGCCCACGCCGCCCCAGATGTACAGGCCTTTCTGCAGCTGGTGTTCCTTGCGCGACGACAGCAAGCCCTTGAGCAGGCCCCCTTTGGGCTGCGGCGCCAGCAATCGCTGCCGCAAATCGTCCAGGTGCGCGACGACGCGCTCCTGCACGGGATCGCGTCGATACCCGAGGCGGGCGCATTCGATTTCGTAGAGGGCGGCGACGGTGGTCGCGGGCGTAGGGTGGTCGGGCACTGCTCGAGCTTTTTGGATCGTCCTGTCGCGCCAATAGTACCGGAGCGGCGCTTTCGGTTCAGTCCTTCAGTTCCGGCCGGTGCTTGAAGAAGTCCAGCGCTTCAGGATTGGCCAGGGCAGCGAGGTTTTTGGGCGTGCGGCCGTGGACTACGTCGCGGATCGCCAGCTCCACCAGCTTGCCGTTGAGCGTTCTGGGCAGGTCCGGCGCCTGGATGATCTTGGACGGCACGTGGCGCGGCGAGGTGTTGTCGCGAATGGTCCGGCAGATCTTGTCGCGCAGCGGCTCGTCGAGGGTCAGGCCGTCGCGGAGGCGGACGAACAGCAGGATGCGCACATCGCCCCGATATTCCTGAGCGATGGCGACCGACTCGACCACCTCCTCGATCTTCTCCAGCTGACGATACAGCTCGGCCGTGCCGATGCGCACGCCGCTGGGGTTCAGCACGGCATCGGAGCGGCCGTGCACGATCAGGCTGCCTCGGGAGGTGACGGTGGCAAGGTCGCCATGCCACCAGACATTCGGATAGCGCGAAAAGTAAGTGGCCACGAAACGGTCGGTCTGCGTGTCGCCCCAGAAACCGACGGGCACGGACGGGAAGGGCCGGGTGCACACCAATTCGCCTTGCTGACCGACGAGCGGCTTGCCAGCCTCGTCGAAGATTTCGACTTTCATGCCCAAGCCGAGCGCCTGAATCTCGCCTTCATAGACGGGCAGCACCGGGCAGGCAGCGCCGAAGCACGCCATGAGGTCGGTGCCGCCGGAAATGGAGGAGAGCTGCACGTCGGGATGCACGTCCCGGTAAACGTATCGATAACTGGTCGGGCTCAGCGGCGCGCCGGTCGATATCACCGTCCGCAGCGCGCTCAGATCGAACTCCTCGCGCGGTCGCAGGCCCTGCTGCTCGCAGGTCGTCAGAAATCTCGGGCCGGTGCCGAAGATAGTGACGCGTTCTTCGGAGGCCACGCGCCACAGGATTTTCGGATCCGGCTGCAACGGCGCGCCGTCGAACAGCACGATCGTGGCGCCGGTGGCCAGGCCGCTGGCCAGCGCATTCCACATCACCCAGCCGCAGGTCGTGAAATAGAAATATCGATCCTCGGGGCCCATGTCCGAATGCAGAATGTTTTCTTTCATCTGCTGGAGCAGGGCGCCGCCGGCGCTGTGCACGATGCACTTCGGCGCGCCGGTCGTGCCGGAGGAATACAGAATGAATGCCGGCTGCTCGAACGGCAGCTGCGTGAATGTCAGCGGAGCGCCAGCCTTGCCGAACAGCTTGAACAGCGCGCCATGCGGCACTTGTTCGGCCTTCGCATCGGCATTCAGGTAAGGCACGAGCACGACCCGCTCGATGCTGGAGATCTGTTTGCATACGGCGGCGACGGTCGGCAGGCAGTCAATGCGTTTGCCGGCGTATTGATACCCGTCGGTGGCAAACAGAACGCGTGGTTTGATCTGCCCGAAGCGATCGACGACCGCGCTCGCGCCGAAGTCCGGCGAGCATGACGACCAGATCGCGCCCAGGCTGGTGGCGGCCAGCATGGCGATGACGGTTTCGGGAATGTTGGGTAAGTAGCCGGCGACGCGGTCGCCGATCTTCACGCCGGCCGCTTTCAAACCGGCCGCGACGCGGGCGACCTCGTTGCGTAACTCACGTCGCGTCAGCTCGCGACGCTCGCCGCTTTCGTTGCGGAAGATGATGGCAATCGAATCGTCGCCGACGGGGATCAGATTCTCGGCGTAGTTCAGCAGCGCGCCGACGAACCATTGAGTGCCCGGCATGCGGGTGCCGTCGACGATCTGGTGCGCGTTCTGCGAGCAGCGGATCTCGCAAAAATCCCATACCGCGTTCCAGAAGTGCTCGGGAAACTCCACCGACCAATGGTGCAGCGATGCGTAGTCGTGCACGGGCGCTTTGTAACGCTCCTGCACGTAATGGGAGAAGCGGGTGAGCGCGGCTTTGCGAACGCGCTCGGGGGAGGGAGTCCAGATCGGCTTCGCGGCGGGTTCCATATTCAGGCACCCGCCGCGAAGCTCGAGCTACATATTTTGGTAGTTCGGACCGGAGCCGCCTTCCGGCGTGGTCCAGTTGATGATCTCGTACGGGTCCTTGATGTCGCACGCCTTGCAATGCACGCAGTTCGCCGCGTTGATCTGCAGACGGCGGCCGCCCTGGCCGTCATCGACCATTTCATACACGCCGGCCGGGCAGAAGTTCTGGCAAGGGTTTCCATATTCCTTGGTACAGCGAGTGACGCAGATCGACGTGTCCAGCACCTTCAGGTGCGCCGGTTGCGCTTCGTCGTGGACGTTGCCGGCGAAGAACACCGACGCCAGACGGTCGCGCGGCGGCAGTGTGCGATCGCCCCAACCGCGATCCGGCGAAGCATAGTCGCTCAGCTTCTCCAGTGACGACCAGTCCGCGGTATTGCGCAGCGTCCAGGGCACCTTGCCCTTTAGCAGCGATTCGATACCGGCATTGACCATCGCAAAGTACAGCCCGCGCTTGAACGCCGGCTTGAAGTTGCGCACCGAGTGCAATTCACGGTGCCCAGCGGAGTTCCGCCAGCGGGCATCGAAACCGGCGGCCTTGCCTTGCTCGGCCAGGTGTTCCGCGGCCAGCGTGCCTGAACGGATCGCCTGGTGAATGCCCTTGATCTTGAAGACATTGAGCGTGCCGCCCGCATCGCCGATCAGCATGGCGCCCGGCATGTCGAGGCGCGGCAGCGATTGATAGCCGCCCGCCGCAATCGTGCGGGCGCCGGCAGCCAGGATTTCGCCGCCTTCGAGCAGCGGCTTGATGCGCGGATGATTCTTGAACTGCTGGAACGCCTCGAACGGCTTCAGGCGCGGATCCTTGTAGTTCAGGCCCACGACGTAGCCGACGTACACGCGATCGTTGTCGAGGTGATACAGGAAGCTGCCGCCATACGTTGCCGTGTCGAGCGGCCAGCCGAACGCATGCTCGATGCGGCCCGGCTTCACGCGGCCCGGCGGCAATTGCCACAGTTCCTTGAAGCCCAGGCCGAACGTCGGCGGATCGATGCCATCGCGCAAGTTGTATTTGGCGATCAGCTGCTTGGACATCGAGCCACGCGAGCCCTCGGCGAGCACGGTCGTGCCGGCGTGAATTTCCACACCGGGTGTGTAGTTCGGGCCAGGCTCGCCGTTCTTCTCGATGCCCATGTCGCCGATGCGCACGCCCTTGACGGCGCTGTTCTCGTCGAACACCGCTTCGGCGGCCGCGAAGCCCGGGAAGATATCGACGCCGAGCGCCTCGGCCTGCGCCGCCATCCAGGGCGTCAGCTGGCCGAGCGAGACGATGAAATTGCCATGATTGTTCATGGGCGAGAGGTTCACCGCCCAGTTCGGCAGCTTGAACGAGCCGGTGCGCGTCATCAGCCGCACATCGTCTTCGGCCGCGGGCACTTTCATGCCGGTGTACTCAGTGCGCCAGTTCGGCAGCAGCGCTTCGAGCGGGCCGGATTCCAGCACCGCGCCCGATAACGAATGCGCGCCCACGGCCGAGGCCTTTTCCAGCACGCAGATGTTCAGATCGGGCTTGAGTTGTTTGAGCCGGATCGCGCACGCCAACCCCGCAGGGCCGGCGCCGACGATCACGACGTCATATTCCATTACTTCACGTTCGGTCATGGCTGAGTCTCGTGGGCTGTGTCCGCTCGCGTCTTGTCGTTCTGATGCGCGAGTCTTATTTCGGCGCCATGCGGATCGCACCGTCCAAACGGATGACTTCGCCGTTCAGCATCGAGTTCTCGCAGATGTGCGCGACCAGCGCTGCGTACTCTTCAGGGCGGCCCAGGCGCGGCGGGAACGGCACTTGCTTGCCGAGCGAGTCCTGCGCTTCCTGCGGCAGCGACGCCATCATCGGCGTCTTGAAGATGCCCGGAGCGATGGTCATGACGCGAATGCCGGCGGTGGAAAGATCGCGCGCCATCGGCAGCGTCATGCCGGCGACGGCGGCCTTGGACGCGGAGTAGGCGACCTGGCCGATCTGGCCGTCGAACGCGGCCACCGACGCGGTCATCACGATCACGCCGCGCTCACCTTCTTCGTTCTGCGCGTTGGTGCCCATCTGCGCGGCGGCGGCTTTCGCGACCAGCAGCGTGCCGACCAGATTGATCTCGACCACCTTGCGGAAGAAGTCGCCGGGCATGGCGCCTTCCTTGTTGACGATACGACGGGGCCAGGCGACGCCGGCGCAGTTCACCGCCAGATTCAAGCCTCCCATGTCGCTCTTGGCCTTGGCGACCGCGGCGTCGACGGCCGCCTCATTGGTGACATCCACTGTTGAAAAGAACGCGCTGCTGCCGAGCGCTTGCGCCGCAGCCTGGCCCGCTGCTTCGTTCACATCGAGCAATGTGACTTTGCCGCCGGCGCCGATCAGCCGCTGCGCGACTGCGTGACCCAGGCCCGAGGCGCCGCCCGTGATGACGGCTCGCACTTCATTCAACTTCATGGTTGCCCCTTCTCAGCTCTTCAGATTCGCTGGCCGCCATCGACTTCGATGACGCGGCCGGAAAAATAATCGTTCTCCGCGATGAAGATCGCGGCGTGGGCCATTTCGGCCGGTTCCGCCATGCGCCGCAGCGGCACTGCATTGACGGCGCGCTCGATCATCTCGGGTTTCATCGTGTCGAGAATTTCGGTGCGCGTAAAGCCCGGAGCGATCGCGCCGGTGCGGATGCCGTAGCGCGCGAGCTCCTTTGCCCACACTACGGTCATGGAAACTACGCCGGCCTTGGTGGCGGAGTAGTTCGACTGGCCCATGTTGCCGGCGCGGGAAATGCTCGAGGTGCTGATGATGACGCCGCCATTGCCCAGCGTGGCCATGCGCGCAGCGGCTTCGCGCGCGCCTAGAAATACGCCTGTTAGATTTACATCGACGACGGCGCGCCATTGATCCATGGACATCTTGCCGACCACCTTGCCGTCCTGCACTTTGACCAGCAGCGCATCCTTGGTGATGCCGGCATTGTTGATCATCACTTCGAGGCGGCCGAAGTCGCTGACGATCCGATCGAGCGTGCTTTCGACTTCCTGCTCGCGCGTGACGTTACAAACATAGGTTTCGGCGCGGACGCCTGCGGATTCGCACAGCGCTTTGGTCTGGGCGAGGTCCTCGGCATTGAGGTCGATCAACGCGAGGTTCGCGCGCTTCTGAGCGAACGCCAACGCCATTGCGCGGCCGATGCCGCGACCGCTGCCGGTGATGGCGACTAGCTTTCCGTCCAGCTGCATGGCTTCCCCAGACCTGTTCAAAGGGCTCGGATGTTACCCCGAATTTTGCGTTGCACAAAGAGGTAAACACCGATAAATCTACGGCCGGCGCGTTGTTCCGCCAGCCAGTTTCACTAAGACAACGGTGGCCAATTACTCCTGTGGCACCCAGCCCGCCTTGCGGCGCTCCAGAAACGCCGACAGGCCTTCCTTGCCCTCGGGACTGACGCGCAAACGCGCCAGCAGGCGCGCCGTTTCATCGCCAAGCACGTCGCGATCGTGGAAGTGCGCGACACGCTTCACCAGCTGTTTTGCCGCACGCACGGCCTGCGGCCCCCCACGCAGCAAATGATCGATCTGTTCGTTGACGAGTTGATCGAGCTGTTCGGGCGCCGCTGTGAGATGCAGCAATCCCAGCTCTTTGGCTTCGTCGGCCGTGAAGGGTGCTGCAGTGAGAAACAAACGTCGCGCCTGACGGCTGCCGATCGCCTCGACGACGTAAGGAGAGATCGCCGCGGGCACGATGCCGAGTCGCACTTCAGTCAATGCGAATTTCGCGGTGGCGGCGCCGATTGCGATGTCTGCGCAGGCCACCAGGCCGACGCCGCCACCGAACGTATTGCCATTGACGCGCGCGATGATGGGCAGCTCGAATTCATCGAGCTTGCGCAGCAGCTTCGCCAGCACCTGCGCGTCGGCGACGTTCTGCTCTTCGGAAAAATTCAACATCGAGCGCATGTGACCGATGTCGGCGCCGGCACAGAAACTCGCACCCGCGCCGGTGAGCACGACGACGCGCGTTTTCGGCTCGCCGCCGAGCCGGGTCAACGCCTCAACCATTTCGCCCATGGTCGCGCCGTCGAGCGCGTTGTGCTTTTCCGGGCGGTTGAGAGTCAGCGTCGCAACGCCTCGGGAATCGATGTTGGTGGTGACGGTTGACATTGCATGAGCTCTCGCGCGGAAAATGGCGCGGAATAAATACGTTAGGGCAGAGGTCGCATGCAATGCATGACTACATGCGACAGTTGCCTGGTCTCAAGCGGTCGCTTCGAAAATCTCGCGGCCGATCAGCATGCGGCGGATTTCGCTGGTGCCCGCGCCGATTTCATACAGCTTCGCGTCGCGCAGCAGGCGGCCGGTGGGGTAATCGTTGATATAGCCGTTGCCGCCGAGCGTCTGAATCGCTTCCAGCGCCATCCACGTCGCTTTCTCGGAGGCCTGCAGGATGCAGCCGGCCGCGTCGAAGCGCGTGACTTTGCCGCGATCGCAGGCGGCGGCGACGGAATAAACGTAAGCGCGACAGGCGTTCATGGTCGTGTACATGTCGGCGATCTTTCCTTGCATGAGCTGGAACGTGCCGATGGCTCGTCCGAACTGACGACGCTCGTGCGTGTAGGGGATGACAACATCCATGCAAGCCCGCATGATGCCGAGCGCTCCGCCCGCCAGCACCACACGCTCATAGTCCAGACCGCTCATCAACACCTGCACGCCTTTACCTTCCTGATGCAGCACGTTTTCGGCGGGCACTTCGCAATCCTGGAACACCAGCTCGCAGGTGTCGGAGCCGCGCATGCCGAGCTTGTCGAGCTTCTGTGCGGTCGAGAAACCTTTCATGCCGCGTTCGATGATGAACGCCGTGATGCCGCGCGCGCCGAGCTCGGGATCGAGCGTCGCGTAGACGACGAGCGTCTCGGCGGTCGGGCCGTTGGTGATCCACATCTTGTTGCCGTTCAGGACGTACTTGTCGCCTTTCTTCACGGCGCGCGTGCCCATGCCGACCACGTCGGAGCCGGCGCCGGGCTCGCTCATCGCCAACGCGCCGAGATGCTCGCCGGTGATGAGGCGGGGCAGGTAGCGTTCCTTCTGTGCGGGCGTGCCCCAACGGCGCAGCTGGTTGACGCACAGATTCGAGTGCGCGCCGTACGACAGGCCCACCGACGCCGAAGCGCGGCTGATCTCTTCCATTGCGAGGACGTGGGCCAGGTAGCCCAGGCCGCTGCCGCCGTACTCGTCCTCGACGGTGATGCCGAGCAGGCCGAGCTCGCCCAGCTCCGGCCACAGCTCGCGCGGGAATTTGTTGGTGCGGTCGATATCGGCGGCGAGCGGAGCGATGCGTTCGCTCGCAAACTTCGCTACCGTGGCGCGCAATGCGTCCAGATCTTCACCCAAACCGAAATCGAAATCTTCCACGGCGGCCCCCGGTCATGTGCTGGTCCGGCGGATGGCGCCGGCTTACGATTTGCCCTATTGTCCGACAGTCCGTCTTTTAGTCAATAACCGCGTTCGCGTCTTCCCACTATGGTCATGAAAAAAAAGACGATATCCGCAGCCCGCCCACGCCGCGCAGGAGCCGCCGCACTGGTCGCGTCTGAAACCGCCGACAACGCGTCCATGTTCGATCCGGTCGAGCGCGCGCCTGCATACATCAAGGTTTCCTCGGCTATCGAACATAAAATTTTGTCGCGCGCGCTGCGAGAGGGCGATGTCCTGCCGGCCGAGCTGGAACTCGCGCAACAGTTTCGCGTGCACCGGTCGACGGTGCGCGAAGCGCTACGTCAATTGGAAAACGCCGGCCTGGTGGCGCGCCCGCCCGGGGCGAAGCGCATGATCGTCAGCCGGCCCGAAGCGGCGAAGGTGGCTTCGGGCATGCGCCACGCGCTGGTGTTGCACGAGGTGTCGTTCGTCGACGTTTGGGAAGCGATGATGGTGATCGAGCCGGAAGTCGCGGCGCTGGCCGCGATGCGCCGGAACCAGGCGGACCTGGTCGCACTCACACAGACCAGCGAGGCGTTCCGCGATTCTCCGGAAGGCGATCCAACTTCGGTGAATATCGTCGCGCTGTTTTTCGAGCAGCTCGGCGCAGCGTCGCGCAATCAGGTGCTCGTGCTGGCGAAACAGTCCTTGGCTCAGTGTCTGGCGCCGTCGCTGGCCCGAATGATCGACACCGTCCCCCAAGCTCGCGCCCGTATCACAGATGCGCAGAGGCGCATCATCAACGCGGTGAGAGATAAGAATGCGGACGAGGCGAGGAAGTGGATGTCGAAACATGTGCGCGACTTCAAGCGCGGTTATGAAGTCGCGGGGATCTCGCCGGATACGCCGATTTCCGTATAAGGGATAGCGCGTAAATCGAACGTTCTAGCACCACCACGCTAGAACGCTGGATGCATGGGGATTCCAATCCGGAGTCCTTACAGTCGCCCTTGCTTGAGTCGAAGCAATCAGCTCATCAGGAGGGACTGAACATGAAAGCTATGAAGCGTTGCTTGATGCTTGCGGGTGTCATCGCGATCGGCACGGGAGTCGCGCTGGCGGCGAGCCCTCATTTCCTGCGCGCCTCGGACGCCATCAACTTCGACAACGGGGATCTGACGTGCAGCTGGAAGGAGGCCGGGCTGGGCAACAATCAGAATATCACTTACGTGTGCAGCGCCAGTGCCACGGCCACGTATGTTTGCATCAACGGCGGCAGCGCGAATCCGTCGGCTGCCAACAAGACGACCGTCGCGGCAGATGTCAGCGCCGAGGGTACATTCAACTCCGGCAAAAATGGCTCGATCACCGCGAGCTTGATCGTGCATCCGCCGGGTTCTGGTTCCTTCTCGTGCCCGCCGGGGCAAACCATGGGGCTGGCGCAGGTCAGCTACACCAATGTGCTGCTCACGGACACCACCAACGGAATCGCCTCCCCGCCGCTTGCGGATCAGACGACTGGGTGTCTGCTGCCTGATGTGCGTGGCGCGTGCTGATGCGAATACAAGAAAAAACGCCGGGCCCGATGGACCGGGGCCCGGCGGCAATGCGCACGTTGTCGGGTCAACCCGGTCAGTGCTGGAGGCAGGGGGCGTGCATTCCGTCGTTTAGTCAAACTTTCCCGATTGTCTGGCCCAAGCGGCTGCGTAGACTTTGCTCAACTTTCGATAAGCAGCACGCCGCGGATCAGGCGGGCAAAGAACAATGCCCAGGCGCATCGAAGGTCGCTTTTGGATGCGCTACTCGGATCCGCACACATGCAAGCATCGGCTTCTCTCGTTGGCAGCAATCAATGGCAAGTCGCCTGTCCGGGTGCCCCCGCCGATGTCTGCGCCTCGACCTGCGCTTTTTGCAGCGGGGATTCGGCCTTCCATTTTTGCGGACAGACGGCTTCCGCCACCCAGCTCATTCGCGAAGTCACGCCGGCGCCGGATATCGTTCTGATGGATGACGGACTGGTCTGGCGGCGCGGTCTGGCCCGTGGCCTGAGGATCGTCGGGGTTATCTGGAAAGGCGTCGAACATGTGTTTGCCGACCAGATCCGTCTCGCGAGTCAGCGTGGCCTGCGCATACGGTTCGGAGACCGCCTCGATGATGAGATCGGGAGAGAGCACCAGATGCGCGGTGTGCTGCGCCTCATATAACAAACGGAACCGCTCTTCGCCGGCGCGCAACGCGTCTTCCATGCGTTTGCGTTCGGTGATATCCGTCGCCGCGCCGAACCACTCGACGATTTCGCCACGCTCATCGAGCATGGGTACGGCTCGCGAGTGTGTCCAGCCGAGGCTGCCGTCCGCCAGCTGCACGCGATGTTCCAAATCGAACATGCTCTTGGTGCGTATGGCTTCGGCGATCGCCGCCAGCACGCGCCGCTGCTCATCGACGGGAATATACGATTGCAGCCAGTTGGTTCTTGGCGACGCCGTATCGGACAGGAAGCCCTGGCCGTCGAGCTCGCGCATCTCGCTCCAGTCGGCGCTCATTCGATACATCGACGTAGTGCTCGCCAGCAGGAATGCGTGGAGCCGCTCCTGGCTCTCGCGCAGCTTGCGCTCGACTAGTCTCGTCGCATCGAGGCTGTGGTAGCGATGACCACCTGCAAGCCCTACACGACCGGGCTTTGCGTGCATAGTTGCCTCCACTTATCAACGTGGAAGGCGCGCGCCGCCGCCTTGGTTCCTTGCGGATGGCGCTTAAAAAAAATCGGGGCAACGAACCCGTCAGGATTCGTTGCCCCGAACACACACTCGACTTAGATGATTTCGACTGCGAGCGCCGTCGCTTCGCCGCCGCCGATGCACAGCGACGCGACACCGCGCTTCAGATTGCGATTACGCAGCGCGTGGACCAGCGTCGTGAGGATGCGAGCGCCGGTGGCGCCGATCGGATGGCCGAGCGCGCAAGCGCCGCCGTTGACGTTGACCTTGGCGTGATCCAGGCCGACATCTTTGATCGCTGCCATGGTCACGACGGCGAACGCTTCGTTGATTTCATACAAATCGACGTCGCCGGCGGACCAGCCGGTCTTCGCGAGCACGGACTGAATCGCACCGACCGGCGCGGTCGTGAACCATTCCGGAGCCTGCGCGTGGCTGGTGTAACCGACGATGCGCGCCAGCGGCTTGAGATTGTGCTGGCGTACCGCGCTGGCGCTCGCGATGAGCAGGGCAGCGGCGCCGTCGGAGATCGAAGAAGAGCTCGCGGCCGTGACGGTGCCGTCCTTCGCGAACGCCGGCTTCAAACTCGGGATCTTGCTGATGTCACAAGTGAACGGCGTTTCGTCCTTCGCGACCACGCGCTCGCCTTTGCGATCTTTCACGGTGACCGGAGCAACTTCGTTGCTGAACGCCGCGCCTTCCACAGCGGCCAGCGCGCGACGCACCGACTCGGCGGCGAACTCATCCTGCTGCTGACGAGTGAAGCCGTACTTGGCGGCCGTCGCCTCGGCGAACGAGCCCATCATCTTGCCGTCGAACGGGCTCTGCAGACCGTCGAAGAACATGTGATCGAGAATTTCCGAATGACCCATGCGCAGACCGCCGCGGGCCTTCGGAATCAGATAAGGCGCATTGGTCATCGACTCGATACCGCCAGCGAGCACGACGTTGGCCGAGCCCGCGCGAATCTGATCGGCGGCCATCATCACGGCCTTCAAGCCGGAGCCGCACATCTTGTTGATCGTCGTTGCCGGCACTTTCTGCGGCACGCCGCCGGCGAGCGCGGCCTGACGGCCGGGCGCCTGGCCGATGCCGGCCATGAGCACGCAACCGAGAATGGTCTCGTCGATCTGCTCGGCCGACAAACCGGAGTCCTTGATCGCGGCCTGCACGGCTGCCGCGCCGAGCTGCGGGGACGTCAACGGACTGAGGGCACCCTGGAAAGCGCCGATCGGGGTGCGACGGGCGGCAACGATGTAAACCTGTTCGCTCATGGGAATGCTCGACTGCTGTCAGTAAAGGGCGGCGATTCGGTACGAAAAAGATCCGCTCAGGAGCGCATCGCCAGTTATGGCGGCTCCTAAACTTACTTGCAAGTACCCAGCGTACGCCGAGTTTGTATGCAGTGCAATAAGGCGCGCGCAGGCTGCAAAAATGTCGAACGTTATCGGCCGCCGTAAGGCAATTTTATGCGACTGAGGGCGGTAATCCGCTCTTCGGCGAGCCGCCGCGCCGCTTGCCAGGTGGGGATGTTGTTACGGGCGGCGAGGGTGAGTATTCGACTGATGATATCGTGGATGCGCGCGACGCTTCGCAGGGCGCGGTCCTCGTTATATCCCTCCAGCTCGATCGCGCTGTTCATCAGCCCGCCAGCGTTGATGGCGTAGTCGGGCGCGTAAAGAATGCCGCGACGATCCAGCTCGGTGCCCAGCTCTTCGGATTCGAGCTGATTGTTGGCGCCGCCCGCGACGATGCGACAACGCAGTCGAGGCACGGTGTCCTCATTGATCACGGCACTCAGCGCGCACGGCGAGAAAACATCCGCCTCGACATCGTAGATATGTGACATCGGCACCGCCTCGGCGCCGAACTCGGCAACGGCGTGCTCGATGCGTTCTTCATTGATATCGGTGATGAACACCTTCGCGCCGGCGGCGCGCAGCGATTTCGCCAGGTGATAGCCGACTTGCCCTGCACCTTGCACCGCGAAGCTCGTGCGTCGCAGGTCCGCATGCCCGAGCTTGAATTCCATGCAGGCGCGAATGCCATGCAAGGTGCCCAACGCGGTGAAGCGCGACGGGTCGCCGCTGCCACCGACCAACTGCGGCACACCGACGACATGGCGCGTTTCCTGTCGGATCAGCTCCATGTCCTCGGCGTTGGTGCCGACATCTTCGGTCGTGATGTAGCGGCCGCCGAGCGATTGAATGAAACGGCCGAGCGCGCGAAACAGCGCTTCGCTCTTGTCGGTTTCGGGATTGCCGATGAGCACGCCTTTGGCGCCGCCGAGATTGAGGCCGGCGAGCGCGGCTTTGTGAGTCATGTCGGCGGAGTGCTTGAGCACATCGCGCACCGCGTCCGCTTCGTTTGCGTACGGCCACATGCGCAGGCCGCCGAGCGCCGGGCCCAGCGCAGTGTTGTGTACCGCGATCACGCAGCGCAGGCCGCTCTCACGATGATGAAAGAACACCACTTGCTCGTGACCGAGCCGGCCGACCGCTTCGAACAGGTTCATCGCCGTCCCTCGAAAAACCGCAGGCGATGATTATATAGACACATTGGGTACAGGGACGTACCCCGCCGCCATCGGCGGCGGGCGGGCGGCAAAAGTCACGCCTTTTGCCGACTCGCACGAGGGTCGTGGCAGGGCTCGGCGGTGCCTTTCGGCGAAGCATGCTTCGCTCCGCCGAGCGGGTGTACACCCAGGGCTT
Source organism: Steroidobacter agaridevorans (assembly GCF_009932555.1). Taxonomy (GTDB): domain Bacteria; phylum Pseudomonadota; class Gammaproteobacteria; order Steroidobacterales; family Steroidobacteraceae; genus Steroidobacter; species Steroidobacter agaridevorans. The sequence goes on along the minus strand of NZ_BLJO01000001.1, from coordinate 1,261,365 downwards.
ACGCGGAGCAGGACTGCGCAGCGTAATGCCCGATCCCTCGTTTTAATCAGCTGCGTTTGGAGTGAAGCGCGGCAATGCCGTCGTTCGACGACAGGTCCGGTTCGCCCAATTCTGCAAGGATGCGTGCGTGCGCCAGATCGCGGGTGTGGACGACGGCGTCCGAATGCTTCATCTCCCGCATCGGGCCGATCGAGGGCAGGACGTGAATGTCGATGCGCCCGGGACGCGGCAGGAACCGGCCGGAGGGCAGGACGTAACGCGTGCCCTTCAGCACGAGCGGCACGACGGGCAGATCGACACGCGCCGCGATGGTGAATGCGCCGCTGTGAAATTTACCGAGCCCCGGCTCCGCCAGGAACGTGCCTTCGGGGAAGAACGCGAGCGCCTGGCCGGCGTCGGCGGCTTTCAACAGGCGTCTCGCATCCATGCCGCCGGCGTGGCGGTTGAAGCGGTCCACGAATTCCGAGCCGATGCGCCTCAACAGCAGACCGGCGAGCGGCACGCGGCTGAACTCTTTCTTGATGACGAACGAGAAGCGTGCGGGCAGGGCGGCTTTGAGCACGATGCCATCGAGGTAACTGGCGTGATTGGCGACCACCACGCACGGCCCGCTCGGCAACAGATGCTCGTCGAGCACGCGCAGTCGCAAACCGGCGACCGCAAAAAATGCGCGGCCGGCGAAGTGAGCAATATGCCGACGTGTCTTGATCCCGAAAGGCAGTAAAACTGCGACGAAGGCGCTCAAGCCAAACAGCAGGAACACCGTCAGCACATACAATCCGTAAATGATTTCGAACACCGTCCGGACGATCGTCCAGGGCGCGCGCAGCCAGCCGTCAGTCATAACTCGACACAGAAGTCACGGGGAATTTTATGTTGTGCTGGCATGAGTTTCGTTTAGCGGTCGTTTTCTGTGAACTAAGTCTCTTTTATGTAAACCCCGCCGGGGTTCTGTGATTGTAATCACGCCCAGCGCCAGACCCGGTCTCCATACTGGCCGCCATCGATTTACCGGTCTGTCGTGAGCGATCACGGCGTATACCTAAAGGCGATGAGCAGCGTAACCAAAGCATCAGTTTACTCGAGGTCAGGCGACGATATGCCGGAGACGACGCCGTCGTTGGCGGCCATCGACCGCTTTCTCGACGCAGTGTGGATGGAGCGCGGTCTGTCGCCCAACACGCTGTCCGCTTACCGCGCCGACCTGACCGCACTCGACCGTTGGCTGCAGACGCGAGGCACCTCCAGTGTCGACGCCAAGCGAGCCGACCTGTTGGCGTTCATCGCCTATCGAGTCGAAGCCGGTGCGCGTCCGCGCTCCACGGCCCGCCAGCTTTCCAGCTTTCGTCGATTCTACCGTTACCTGATTCGCGACGGCGCCATCAAGGAAGATCCGACCGCGCAGATTGCGATGCCGAAGATCGGCCGCTCGCTGCCGAAGTCGCTGACCGAGGAAGAGGTCGAAGCGCTGCTGAAGGCGCCGGTGATCGAGGATCCGCTGGGCCATCGCGACCGCTGCATGCTCGAGGTGCTGTACGCCACGGGCCTGCGCGTATCGGAGCTCGTGAACCTGAAATCCAGTCAGGTGAACATGAACCAGGGCGTGCTGCGCATCGTCGGCAAGGGCGATCGCGAACGGCTGATTCCGCTGGGCGAAGAAGCCGTGTCCTGGCTGCAGAAGTTCATGAACGGCCCGCGTCTGGAAATCCTGTTGGAGCGCCAGACGGACTACCTGTTCCCCACGCGCCGTGGCGATCGCATGACGCGCCAGGCGTTCTGGCACATCATCAAGCGCTATGCGCAGAAGGCCGGTGTGCAGAAGGCGTTGTCGCCTCATACACTGCGTCATGCATTTGCCACACACCTGCTGAACCATGGCGCCGACCTGCGCGTCGTGCAGATGCTGTTGGGGCATAGCGACCTGTCGACCACACAGATCTATACCCACGTGGCCCGGGAACGCATGAAGGAGCTGCATGCCCTTCATCACCCGCGCGGCTGAAGACGAAGAAGCCCTCAATCGCCGTACGGCTCGGAACACGTCGGCGGTGATTGCAGGCATATCCTGTTTGAGCCGTGCGGCTCGAACCGAGCCGGCGTCTGATTGCAGGGATGTCCTGTTTGAGCCGTACGGCGATTGAGGGCCTCCGGTCTTTGCCCCAACGTACTCTCGCCCGCAACGGGGCTCCTGGTAGACTCCGTTCGCCTCCTCAAGCCGAAGTGCCATTGAACTTGCGCCGCCGCGCAGGCTCGAATCGGGCGAGGGTCACGAGAGTTCTCATGAAAAAACTGTTGTTGTGTCTGTTCGCCAACTTGTCTTTGGCGACCCTGGCGGCTACTTCCGCGTCGGCGGCCGAGCCGGCGGCGCCCGCCAAGGCGGCCGATGCTGCGATTCGCGCGGCGATCGCCAAGAAGTTCCCCGAGATGAAGATCGACGAGGTGCGCGCCTCGCCCATGAAGGACATCTACGAGGTCCAGATGGGGGGCGAGATCGCCTACATCAGCGGCGACGGCAAATTCCTCATCGCCGGCGATATGTACGAGATCGATTCCCGCACCAATCTCACCGAGAACGGCCGGCAGAAGGGCCGCATGCAGGCGCTCGCCAAGCTCGATGAGAAGGACATGATCGTGTTCAAGCCGGCCAAGGTGAGGCACACCATTACGGTGTTCACCGACGTCGAGTGCGGTTACTGCCGCAAGCTCCACAGCGAAATCGCCCAGCTGAACGATCGCGGCGTGCAGGTGCGCTATCTGGCGTATCCGCGTGCCGGTCCGGGCACCGAAGACTGGGCCAAGATGGAAGCGGTGTGGTGCTCGATCGACCGCAAGAAAGCCATCACCGACGCCAAGGCGGGCAAAGCCGTCAAGGCTCCGCAGTGCTCTGCGCCGGTCGCCAAGCAGTTCCAGCTGGGTGAGAAGCTCGGGGTGCGCGGCACGCCGGCCATCTTCACCGACACCGGCGAGTACATCGGCGGCTATCTGGCGCCCGACCAGATGATCGGTCGGCTGGAAGGCGTGGAATAAGACGGGATTCAAGCTCACCCGCCGGGCGGCGGGTGAGCGATCGATTCGGCGCTGCTCTCAGCGCTCCAGCAACTTCAACTTGTCCGGCTTGCCGTCCCATTCCTTGGCGTCGGCGGGCATGGCCTTTTTCTCGGTGATCACCGGCCACGACTTGGTCAGCTCGGCATTGAGCTGCTTGAAGTGCTGCTGCCCCTCCGGCAGTTCCTCTTCCGAGAAAATCGCTTCGGCCGGGCACTCCGGCTCGCACAGCGTGCAGTCGATGCATTCGTCCGGATCGATGACCAGGAAGTTCGGACCTTCGTGGAAACAGTCGACCGGGCACACCTCCACGCAGTCGGTGTACTTGCACTTGATGCAGTTTTCAGTGACGACGAAAGTCATCGGCTACAACTCCGCAAATCGCTTCGGGCGGCACCCGCTTTGAGGCTGCGCATTGTGCCAAAGGGGGCGCGGGGATGCGAGGCGGGTTGGCTATCGCGCCAGTGCTATTGGGAATCACCGTCGGTCATGACCGGTTTGCCGTCCCGCCAGTCGATATCGCGGAAATGCAGCTGTTCCCGGCCTTTGGCCCGGTCGTCCAGGTAGCGCCGCAGGGCGAATTCCACGCTTAGAAAGGCCAGCTCGGGCCACGGAATCTCCGCTTCGGCGTACAGCTGCGATTCCAGGCTCTCGGGCCCAATCCCAAACGAAGGCTGCGTTAGCGTGGCGCGAAACATGATGTGCACCTGGTGGGCGCGCAGCACGTTGACGACGGCCAGCAACGAGCCAATCCGCACGTGCGCCAGCGCTTCCTCCATCGCCTCGCGGGCCGCCGCCTGCTGCACCGATTCGCCGTTTTCCATGAAGCCAGCCGGTATGGTCCAGAAACCGTGGCGCGGCTCGATGGCCCGTTTGCACAACAGGATCTTGCCTTCGTGCTCGATCACGCAGCCCGCGATGATGCGCGGGTTTTCGTAGTGGATGGTGCCGCAATTGGCGCACAAGAAGCGGGGCAGATGGTCGCCCGGAGGGACGCTGAGGCTGACCGGGCTGGCACAGTTGGAGCAGAACTTCATGAGGCGGGCATCGTCGCCTTTCGTTGCGCCGGGTGCAACAGCGCGCGTTGTCCGTAGCTAACGCTTCGGGGCTACACTGAATCCTCATCCTGCGGCTCGAGAGGCGCAATGGCTGAGCGATCGTTCGCGCACGAGGTCGGCAAGCTCCGCATGGGGCTGGGCCAGGAGTTTCGCGGCGAAGGCATTCTCGCGGTCACCAAGGCGCTGCTCCAGTCCGGCGTCGGGTATGTCGGCGGCTACCAGGGCGCGCCGATCTCACATTTGATGGACGTGCTGTCCGATGCCCAGGGCCTGTTGCAAGAGCTGGGCGTGCATTTCGAAGCCAGCGCGTCCGAAGCGGCCGCCGCCGCGATGCTTGCCGCTTCCGTGAACTATCCGATCCGCGGCGCCGTTACCTGGAAATCCACCGTCGGCACCAATGTCGCTTCGGACGCCTTGGCAAACGTCGCATCCGGCGGCGTCACGGGCGGCGCGCTCGTCATCGTCGGCGAGGATTACGGCGAAGGCTCCTCGATCATGCAGGAGCGCTCGCACGCATTCGCGATGAAGTCGCAGATGTGGCTGCTCGACCCACGGCCGAATCTCGAAAGCATCGTGGCGATGGTCGAGCACGGCTTCGCGCTGTCGGAGGCGTCGAACACGCCGGTCATGCTCGAGCTGCGCGTTCGCGCATGTCACGTCTACGGCTCGTTCGTCGCCAAGGACAATCGTCCGCCGAAATTTACATTGCAGGATGCGCTCGACTCGCCGACCCGGGATGTCAATCGGATCGTGCTGCCGCCGGCCAACTTTCTGCACGAGCAGGAAAAGATTCAGAAGCGCTGGCCGGCGGCGATCGAGTACGTCCGTCGCAACAAGCTCAATGAGTTCCTCGGCGGCAGCGCGGGCGAGGTCGGCATCATCGTGCAAGGCGGCCTGTACAACACGCTGATCCGCGCACTCGAGCTGTTGGGCCTGGCGGATTCGACAGGGGCGACCGATCTGCCTCTGTATGTCTTGAACGTCACGTATCCGTTGATCGATGAGGAGATCATCGAGTTCTGTCTCGGCAAGCGCGCGGTGTTGATGGTGGAGGAGGGGCAGCCCGAATATATCGAGCAAGCGCTCAACACGATTCTGCGCAACGCCGATGTGCCGACTCGCGTCATCGGCAAAGAGGTGCTGCCTCGGGCTGGCGAATACACCGGTCAGGTGCTTCAAACCGGCATTCGAGCCTTCATGCGCAAGTACGCGGCGGAGCAGTTCGCTGCGGCCACGCCGCTGATTCCGTCGCAAGCCGGCGAGTTGCCGAAAGAAGTCCAGACGCTCGCGGCGCTGCTGCCCGTTCGTCCGGCGGGGTTTTGCACCGGGTGCCCGGAGCGGCCGATTTTCACCGCAATGAAACTGGTGCAGCGGGAGTTGGGCCCGCTGCATATCAGCTGCGATATTGGCTGTCACTTGTTCTCCATCCTGCCGCCGTTCAACTTGGGCAACACGACCATGGGTTATGGTCTGGGCGCGGCGGGTGCGTCAGCCTTCAATGCGCCTCGTAACAAACGAGCGCTCGCAGTCATGGGCGACGGCGGCTTCTGGCACAACGGCCTCACCTCCGGCGTCGGCAATGCTGTCTTCAATCAAAGCGACCAGGTGCTCGTCGTCGTCGACAACGGCTATTCGGCGGCAACGGGCGGACAAGACATTCTTTCCTCGCGCGCCCTCAATCGTTCCAAGAGCACGAAACATCCGATTGCCGATGCCGTCAAAGGCGTGGGCGTGAAATGGCTGCGGGGCATCGACCGAACGTATGACGTAGGCCGGATGCGAGATGTCCTGCGCGAGGCGATGACCACGCCGGAGAAGGGACCGAAGGTCATCCTCGCTGCGTCCGAATGCATGCTGAATCGTCAGCGTCGCGAGAAGCCGGCCTTCAACAAGGCGGTGGGTGAAGGGAAGCGCGTGGTACGCGAGCGCTTCGGCGTCGACGCGGATACGTGCACCGGCGATCATTCCTGCATTCGCCTGTCGGGTTGTCCGTCGCTCACGATCAGACCGAATCCGGATCCGCTGCGCCAGGATCCGATCGCACACGTCGACAACTCCTGTGTCGGCTGCGGTGTGTGCGGCGAGGTGGCGCATGCGGCGGTGTTGTGCCCATCGTTCTATCGCGCGCAGGTGGTGTTCAATCCCAGCAAGTGGGATCGTTTTGTCAGCGGTGTGCGCAAGCGCGTGATTCGATTTCTGCAGCGTCGCGCCGATCGTCGCAGGATGCGTTATGCATTCTGAGCGCCCCATCTCTATCGCCATCGCCGCGCTTGGCGGCCAGGGCGGCGGCGTGCTCGCCGAATGGCTGGTTGCGGTCGCGGAGTTGCATGGTTGGATGGCGCAATCCACGTCGGTGCCCGGCGTCGCGCAACGTACCGGCACGACGGTGTACTACGTCGAAATGAGCCCCAAGCCTGCGCCCGGCCGGCGGTCGCCGGTGTTTGCATTGATGCCAGTGCCGGGCGATGTCGATCTGGTGGTCGCCGCCGAGTTGATGGAGGCGGGCAGAACGGTCGTTCGCGGCTTGGTGACGCCGGAGCGAACGACTGTCGTGGCGTCGAATCATCGTGTCTACGGCATCACGGAGAAGTCGGCGATGGGCGATGGCATTGCCGATGCCAATGCTGTCTTGTCTGCTCTCAACGCGCGTGCGCGTCGTTTGATTTGTTTCGACATGGAAGCGGCCGCGGATCGGCACAAGAGCGTCATCAGTTCAGTTTTGTTCGGCGCCATCGCGGCGGCGGCTGTGTTGCCGTTTTCGCGAGGCACGTATGAGCAGGCGATCAGCGACTACGGCGTGGCGGTGAAGGCGAATCTCGCGGGTTTCCAGGCGGGCTTCGATCAGGCGATGCAGAGCTCGCCCGTGGCGGGCTGGGCGCCGCCGTCGAGCGGCCCGACGACGGAGCTTGGCCGAGCCTTGGACGAGCGCATCAAACGCGAGTTTCCCGCGCATCTGCACGGCATCCTGCAGGAAGGCGTCAAACGAATGCTCGACTACCAGGACGACGCGTACGCGGACCTGTATCTGGAGCGCATGACGCAGATTCGATCGTGCGATGAAAGTGTCGCGCGGCTGAGCCGGGATTTTTCGTTGACGAATGCGGTGGCGAGATACCTGGCGTTGTGGATGTCCTACGAGGACACCATCCGGGTCGCGGATCTCAAGACCCGAAGCAGACGTTTCGAACGGTTTCGCGCAGAAGTGAGGGCGGGAGCGGATCAGGTCGTGTACGTGACTGAGTTCATGCATCCCCGGTTCGAAGAGGTCTGCGAAACACTGCCAGCGGGGCTCGGGTCGTGGTTTTCGAACAGCGCTTTCGCACGTCGCCTTTCAGCACCATTGTTCCGACGCGGAAGACACATTCACACGGCGAAGCTGGGTGGATTCGTGATGCTGTCCCTATTGGCTGGCATGCGTCGGTGGAGAAGAAGCACGCTGCGGTATCGCGTCGAGCAGGCGCGAATTGCTGACTGGCTCGAGAGGATTCGGAACCTGGCCGCCGCGCCCGGCGGCTATCGCGCGGCGATCGAGATTGCGGAGTGCCAGCGGCTCGTCAAAGGTTACTCGGATACGCACGCTCGCGGATTGAAGAACTATCAAACAGTCGTCGAGGCGGCGGAGCGGATGCGTGGGCGATCGGATCTCGCGGATGCGATCAGGCAGTTGAGGAATGCAGCGTTGGCGGATGAAGCCGGTTTGAAGCTTGCGTCCGTGCTGTCTGAGGTCGCACCGGACGGGTGAGGCGGTTATAGTCACTGCCAGTCGGCAGCTGCGAGTGACACGACGATGAACGCAAGAGTCAAAGTGGGGAGCCTGGAAATCGCCGGCGTGCTGCACGGTTTCATCCAGCGGGCGCTGACGGGGACCGGTGTGCAGGAACAGGCGTTCTGGAACAGCCTGGAGCGCATCGTCAAGGAATTCTCACCTCGCAATGAGCAACTGCTCGAGAAGCGCGACGCTCTGCAAGCGAAGATCGATGGCTGGTGGCAACAACAGCGCGGCAAGCCCATCGATGTAGCGAAGCAGCGCCAGTTTCTCGAATCCATCGGTTACCTCGTTCCCGAGCCCGCTGCCTTCCAGGTCGACACCGAGCACGTCGACAAAGAGATTGCGCACATCGCCGGTCCGCAGCTGGTCGTGCCACTGAGCAATGCGCGATATGCGTTGAATGCCGCGAATGCCCGTTGGGGCAGTCTCTACGACGCGCTCTATGGCACCGATGCGTTAGCGGCGCCGTTGCCGGCAGGCTCGCCTTACGACGTCGCTCGGGGCGCGCAGGTCATTGCGTATGCGCGCAAGTTCCTGGATGAAGTTGCCGCGCTCACTCATGGCAGCCATGAGGACGCGACCAAGTATTCCATCGAAAGCGACAAGCTGGTCGTGACGCTCAAGGACGGCTCGCGCGCAACGCTGGCCGTTCCTGCAACGCTCGAAGGCTGGCGTGGCGCCGCTGCTGAGCCACAAGGCATTCTGCTACGACATCACGGTCTGCACGTCGAAATCTGTATCGATCGTAAACACCCGATCGGTGCGACCGACGCGGCAGGCGTCTCGGATGTGGTGCTGGAGTCCGCGATCACCACGATTCAGGACTGCGAAGACTCCGTCGCTGCCGTCGATGCGGAAGAAAAAGTGGCGGTCTACAGCAACTGGCTGGGCCTGATGGCGGGCGATCTGCAAGCGACGTTCGCGAAAGGTAAGGGCACGGTGACCCGCAAGCTCAACGCGGATCGCGTGTACACCGCGCCCGGTCACAAAGAGCTCACATTGCCCGGCCGCAGCTTGATGCTCGTGCGTAACGTCGGCCATCACATGCGCACCGACGCCGTGCTCCATGAAGGCAAGGAGATTTTCGAGACGGTGCTCGATGCGCTCGTCACGGTCGCAATCGCTCTGCATGACCTGCGTGGCGGCGGCCGAAACAGCCGCACCGGCTCGATGTACGTCGTGAAGCCGAAGATGCACGGGCCGGAGGAGGCGGCGCTCGCCAACGATCTGTTCGGCTGGGTCGAAGCAGCGCTCGGCCTGCCGCAGCACACCGTGAAGATCGGCGTGATGGATGAAGAGCGTCGTACCAGCTTGAATCTGAGCGCGTGCATCGAGAAAGTGAAACATCGCATCGTGTTCATCAACACGGGCTTCCTCGACCGCACCGGCGACGAAATTCACACCGCCATGCAGGGCGGGCCGGTGATGCGCAAGGACGCCATCAAGACACAGCCTTGGCTGGTCGCCTACGAGAAGCGCAACGTCGAGGTGGGCTTGAACACCGGCCTGCGCGGCCGCGCGCAGATTGGCAAAGGCATGTGGGCGATGCCGGACAAGATGGCCGGCATGTTGGCCGCGAAGGCGGGCCATCCTCGCGCTGGTGCGAATACTGCGTGGGTGCCATCGCCGACGGCGGCGACGCTGCACGCACTCCATTATCACCAAGTCGATGTGCGCGCAGTTCAGAACGAATTGCAGCGGCAGCTTCAGTCAGGCAAAGCGACGGGCCTCGACGATCTGCTCCGCGCGCCGCTCGCTGAGTCGGGCTTCACGGCCGAAGATATCCAAAGCGAGCTCGACAACAACATTCAGGGCATTCTCGGCTACGTCGTGCGCTGGATCGATCAAGGCGTCGGCTGCTCGAAGGTGCCGGACATTCACGATGTCGGTCTGATGGAAGATCGCGCCACGCTGCGGATCTCGAGCCAACATGTCGCGAACTGGCTGCTCCACGGCGTGTGCACGGAGCAGCGGGTCAAAGAAACATTGCAGCGGATGGCTGCGATCGTGGATGCGCAGAACGCCGGCGACCCGGGCTACCGACCGATGGCCAGCAATTTGAACGGCAGCATCGCGTTCCAGGCGGCGAGCGATTTGATCTTCCTCGGTCGCGAGCAGCCGAACGGCTACACCGAGTACATCCTGCACCAGCGCCGTCGCGAATTGAAAGCGGCGGGCTGAGCGATCAGCTCAGGCGGGCGTCGAGCCATTCAATCCAGTGGCGCACAGGCACCTGTGCGCCATTCGCCAGATGCGTAATGCAGCCGATGTTGGCCGACAGAATCACATCGGGCTGCGACGCATGCAGCGCTTCGAGCTTGCGATCGCGCAGTTGTTTGCTCAGCTCGGGCTGCAAAACCGAGTAGGTGCCCGCCGAGCCGCAGCACAGGTGACTCTCCGATAGCGGCAACACCTCGGCGCCGAAGGCGCTGAGCAGTTGCTCCACGACGCCGCGTATTTTCTGCCCGTGCTGCAAAGTGCAGGGCGGATGAAACACGACGCGTTCCGGTGCCCTCTCGCGCAGTTTGCTCGTCAACACCGCCGCATGCTGTGGCAGCAGCTCGGCCAGATCTTTCGTCAGAGCAACGATGCGCTGGGCCTTCTCTACGTATGCCCGATCATGGCGTAGCAAGTGAGCATACTCTTTGACCATCGCGCCACAGCCCGATGCGTTCATCACAATTGCTTCGACACCAGCCTCGACGTGCGGCCACCATGCATCGATGTTACGGCGGACTTCAGCCAGCGCCGCGTCGTGATCGTTCAAGTGATGCTTGATAGCGCCGCAGCAGCTCGCCGCGGGTGTGATCGCCTCGATTTCCAGTGCGTCGAGCACCCGCGCCGTCGCCGCATCGATGCCCGGTGACATGGAGGGCTGCACGCAGCCCAGCGGCAGCAACATCTTTCGAGCGTGCGAACGCTGTGGCCACGCACCGGGATCGCGTCGTTCCGGAACCTTCGAACGAATCGATTCGGGAAGGAATGAGCGCACCGCCTGCCCGGCACGCATCGCGGGGCCGAACAGCTTGCTGGTCAAACCATGCTTCAGCGCTGAGCGCGCCACTTGCTCACCGAACGGACGCTCGATTTTCTTCTCGACGATGTCGCGTCCGATATCCACCAGCCGGCCATACTGCACGCCCGAAGGACAGGTCGTCTCACAAGCGCGGCAGGTGAGGCATCGGTCCAGGTGAAGCTGCGTGCTTCGAGTGGGCTCGACACCTTCGAGCACCTGCTTCATGAGATAGATCCGGCCGCGCGGCCCGTCGAGCTCGTCGCCGAGCAACTGATAAGTGGGGCAGGTGGCCGTACAAAAGCCACAATGCACGCAGCGGCGCACGATCTCCTCGGCTTCCTTGCCTTCGGGCGTGTTTTTGATGAAATCGGCGAGCTGCGTTCTCATGGGCGACTGCTCAAAGATCCGGATAGAGCCGGCCGCGGTTGAAGATATTGGCCGGATCGAACTGCGCTTTCAGCCGCCGATGAATCGCGGCGACCGGCGCCGTCAGTGGTGTAAATGCACCCACGGACCGATCGCCGTTCCGAAACAAAGTCGCATGACCGCCAGCTTGTTTCGCGCACTCGCGCACCTGTTCGGCGGATTGGCGCGTGCGCAGCCAGCGAAGCGCGCCGTTCCATTCAATCAACTGCGGCTCGACGAGGGACAGAGTCGCTGCCGTTGAAGGCACCGCTATCCGCCACAGCGGCGCGTCGCCCTCGAAGAACGGATGTTTGTGCTCGCGAATGCTGGCCCAGAAAGCGTCAGCCTGATAGTTGTCGAGTTCCTCACCGCCAAGGTGATGATGTGCCGCGCGCACTGCCGCTGAGGCGCCCGCCAATCTCAAATAGAGTGCGCCGTCATGCCACATCGATGCGGACAGCGGCAACGGCCGTCCCGCCCACTCATTGAGCTTGTACACCGCCGCGGTTTCGGTCATCTCGAAGCACAGCGTGCGATGTGACATCGGCCGCGGCAGCACTTTGATCGATACTTCGGCGATCACACCAAGAATGCCCATGGAGCCGGCCAGCAGTCGCGACACATCGTAACCCGCGACGTTCTTCATCACGGTGCCGCCGAAGCTCAGCAACTGACCGCGACCGTCGACCAACTTGGCCCCGAGCACGAAGTCACGGACGCCGCCATACGTCGGCCCAAAAGAAACGCGGCGAGGACCGGCGAGGCCAGCAGCGATACAGCCACCGACGGTCGCGTTCGCGCCGAAGTGTGGCGGCTCGAAGGCGAGCAGTTGGCCGTTCTCGGCCAACAATTGCTCCAACTCGGCGAGTGGCGTGCCTGCTCGCGCAGTGATGACCAGCTCCGTCGGCTCGTAGTCGACGATGCCCGTGACGCTGCGCGGATCGAGCAAGGCGCCCGAAGATTCATTGCCGTAGAAATCTTTGGTGCCGCTGGCTCGAATGAGCAAGGGTGTGCGTGCCTCCGAAGCGGCGCGCACGGTCTCGCACAGCTGACTGAGTGCTTGATCCATCAGAAGCGCGGCAATTCTGGAAATCGAAGATTGCCCCCGTGGACGCGTATGCGCCCGTACTCGGCGCAGCGATGCAACGTGGGCACGACCTTGCCCGGATTCAGCAAACCGGCGGGATCGAACGCGCTCTTCACGCCAAGGAATGCATCGAGCGTCGGCCGATCGAACTGCGAGCACATTTGATCCAGCTTCTCGACGCCGACGCCATGCTCGCCGGTCACGGTGCCGCCCATTTGCACGCACAACTCCAGAATCTCCGCGCCGAAGGCTTCGGCACGAGCGACCGAATCCGGGTCGGCATCATCGAACAAGATCAATGGATGCAGGTTGCCGTCGCCGGCATGAAATACGTTCGGGCAGCGCAGCCCGTATTTCGGCTCCAACGCTTGAATCGCTTTCAACACTTCGCCGAGCCGACGCCGCGGGATGGTGCCATCCATGCAGTAATACGCAGGCGACGCCCGACCGGCCGCCGGAAAGGCATTCTTTCGTCCGGCCCAGAAGCGCAGCCGTTCGGCTTCGCTGTTCGAGACTTGAATTCGAGTGGCTCTTGCGGCCAGCAGCACTGCCGACATTCGTTCGATTTCTTCGGCGACTTCTTCGGGCGTGCCGTCCGATTCGCACAACAACACGGCGGCAGCATCGAGGTCGTAGCCGGCGTTGGCGAACGGCTCGACCAATCGGGTGGCTGCTTGATCCAGCATCTCCAAGCCGGCGGGAATGATGCCGTCGGCGATCAACGCGGCGACGGCATCGCCGGCCTCGCCGATATCCGCGAAGCTGGCCATGATGCAACGAGCGGTCTGCGCGACCGGCACGAGTCGCACCGTTACTTCAGTCACGACCGCGAGCATGCCTTCCGAGCCGATGACCAGCGCCAACAAGTCCAGACCGGGCGCATCGGGCGCCAGGCCCCCAAATTCCACCGCCTCGCCTTCGATCGTCAGGCCGCGCACGCGCAGGACGTTGTGAATCGTCAGGCCGTATTTCAAACAATGCACGCCGCCGGAGTTTTCCGCGACGTTGCCGCCGATCGTGCAGGCGATCTGACTCGACGGATCGGGCGCGTAGTAAAGACGATGACGCGCCGCTGCTTCGCTGATCGCGAGATTGCGGACGCCGGGCTGCACCGTCGCGGTTTGCGCGCGAGGATCGATCGAGAGAATTCGATTCAATTTGGCCAGCGAGAGCAACAATCCGTCAGGGTGCGGCAGAGCGCTGCCCGACAGGCCAGTGCCCGCGCCGCGCGGAATGACGGGCACCTTGTGCTCGTGACAGAGCTGGAGGATGCGCCGGATCTGGTCCTCCGTTTCCGGCAGAGCCACGACCATGGGCAGCTGGCGAAACAGCGTCAGCCCATCGCATTCATACGGCCGGGTCTCTTCCTCTCGAAACAGGACGGCGTCGCCGGGCAGGAACCCACGCAATGCGGCGACGAGGCTGCGCTGCTTGTCCGGCGAAGGGGCATGCGGGGGGCTGTCCATGCCGCGAATGATAAAGGACTGGCGAGCACACCGCCTGTGCCAGCTTATACTCGACAATTCGATTAACTCAGGCAAAAGGAAGCCGAGCATGACGACCCATAGCCGCCGAGAAGTCCTTACCGTCGCTGCAGCGCTGGCCGGCGCAGGCGTAGCCGCTCAAGCAGTGGCCGCCGCGTCCGCGGGGGGCGCTGGAGCCACGACGAAGGCGACGCTTCCGCCGGTGGTCCATCATGTGTTCTTCTGGCTCAAGAACCCCAAGTCCAAGGAAGATCTGCAGCGGCTGTTGACCGGGTTGCGCACGCTGGGCGGGATCGAGACCGTCAAGGCCATTCACATCGGCGTGCCGGCGGAGACCGAGCAGCGCGGCGTCGTCGATGCGAGCTACAGCGCCTCCGAGATCCTGTGCTTCGACGATGTGGCCGGCCAGAACGCGTACCAGGTGCATCCCATCCATAAAAAATTCGTCGCCGACTGCGAGCATCTTTGGGAAAAAGTCGTCGTCTACGACGTGAAGCCCGCGCCCTGACCGCTCTCGCCGCCGCAGTGGTGACCGGGTCTCACCGCTGTGGCGCGCGCTACGCAACCCAGGCCGTCGCCTGAATGGCTATAACAGGGCGACGACGATCGTGGGGAGCGTGAATGACAATCAGGCGGCGACTCGAACGGCTGTGCCTGGCCGGATGTGTTTTGTTGTCGAGCACGGTCGCGCTGGCCGGCGCTGAAGTCGACGCCGAGTTCACGGTCAGCGAAGGCACCTGGATGAGCGTCGACGTGAGCCCGGATGGCTCGACGCTCGCCTTCGACTTGCTCGGCGACATCTATACGCTGCCCGCCGCTGGCGGCGAAGCGCGGCGGGTCCATGGCGGGCCGGCCATGCAAGTCTTCCCGAGCTTCAGCGCCGACGGCAGCAAGCTGCTGTACCAGAGCGATGCGAGCGGCTTCGACAACGCCTGGATCTCGACCATCGACGGCTCGGACGCGCAACAGATCACACACGACGCCGCCAACATGCTGGGCGCGCCGACGTGGGGGCCGCAAGACCAATCCATCGCTGTCGTGCAGGCGTACTCGACGTTCCCGCTGATGAAGGCGTCCGAGATTCGTTTGTTCGATCTGCACGGTGGCAGCGGCGCGCTGCTGATCGAGATGCCGGCAAACGGGCGTGACGTGCAGGAGCCGAGCTTCACGCCCGATGGCCGCTTCGTCTACTACACCCAGCGGATCGTCGAGCCGAACATCTACATCAATCCGAATCATCTCAACTACGTGATCAAACGCCGTGAGCTCGAGTCCGGCGCGACCGAAGATCTGTTGGGTGGATGGGGTAGCGCGACTTCGCCGCAGGTCTCGCGCGATGGCAAGAAGGTTGCGTTCGTCCGCCGCGTCAAGGAAAAGACGGTGCTGTTCGTCTATGACGTGGCGGCGCGCACGCAAATGCCGGTGTTCGACGAGCTCGATCGCGATCTGCAAGCCGACTTCGTGCAGCAGAACGCCTATTACCCGCGCTTCGATTGGTTCCCAGACCATCGGCACATCGCGATTTGGGGCAAGGGCAAGCTCTACAAGATCGATACACAGACCAGCACGGCCACGGAGATTCCATTCCGTGTGCACGCCAAGCATCGCATCGAGCGCGCGCCACACTTCGAACAAAATCCTGCGCCGGACACGGTCGCGGTTCGATCGATACGACAGCTTGCGCCATCGGTCGATGGCAAGCGTCTGGTGTTCACGGCGCTCGGCAGGCTGTGGAGCCAGGCTGATTCCACTGCACCGGATTCCCGCGGGATACACGCGGCTGCGCTCGGGTCGCGCAGCCTTCCGATACGGTTGAGCCAGAGGGAGGCGTTCGAATTCGATCCAGCATTCTCGCGCGACGGCCGCTCGTTCGCTTACGTCGAATGGGATGACGAGCGCGGCAGCACGTTAAAAGTCGCAAACGCCGCGGGCCGGAAGGGACGCGCAGTGGCAACGAGCCGTGGCGTCATTCGCAATCCTGCGTTCTCGCCGGACGGCAAGCTCATCGTCTATCGCATCGCTGCAGCGGACAAGGTCATGGGCGGCTACGGCACGCAGCCTGGCGTCTATGTCGTGCCCGCTCGCGGTGGCGAGAGTCGTTTCGTTGTCGCCGGCGACGATTGGCCGATGTTCTCGCCCGACGGGCAGCGCATCTATTGCGTCGAAGTCGGGCGAGTGAATCGGGAGTGGGTGCACTCCTTAGTTAGCGTGACTCTCGATGGCCTGGACAAGCGAGAGCATGCGCACACGCTGAACGCCGATACGTTGGAGCTGCGTGTCAGTCCGGATCTGCGATGGATCGCGTTTCGCGAAGCGCAGCAGTACTACGTCATGCCATTCCATGAGATCGGCGCACCGCTCACTGTCAGCGCTGACAGCAGCGAAGTCCCGGTGCGAGCGTTGACCGATCTCGGTGGATATTCCCTAGCGTGGTCGAGCGATTCGTCGACGCTGCATTGGACGCTCGGCGCGTCGCTGTATCGAGCGAATGTCACCGATGCGGCATCGACACCTGCGGTCCAGCCCTATACCAAGATCGACCTGAAACTTCCGGCAGACAGTCCCGCAGGCAAGTTGGCCTTCACGAACGCACGCATCATCACGATGAAAGGCGACGAGGTGATCGAGCAGGGCACGATTGTCGTCGATGGCAATCGCATCGTGGCCGTAGGCCCGAGCGCATCAGTCACGGCTCCGGCCGACGCGAAAGTGATCGACGCCTCCGGAAAAACGATCATGCCGGGTTTGATCGACATGCACGGTCATATCGATTGCTGCTACGACTCCGGCGTCATGCCGCGGAAGCAAGGTCCTCGCTACGCCGCGCTGGCTTTCGGAGTGACGACGAACTTCGATCCTTACTCGAGCGAGCTGCCGAACTACGAGACCCGCGAGACGGATCTGGCCGGCATCACCGTCGGGCCGCGATGGATCGGTTCCGGCCATCCCATCTACGGCCGCGCCAGGAAATCCGATTTCACTTACGTGCCCCTGCGCGAGTACGACGATGCGCGCAAGGTTCTGCTTCGCAAGCAGGCGCTCGGCGGCACGATCATCAAGAGCTACAAGCAGCCAGGCCGCCAACAACGGCAGATGCTCGTCAAGGCGGGGCGCGAGACCGGCATCATGGTCGACGTGGAAGGCGAGGGGCACTTCCATAACAGCATTTCCATGGTGCTCGACGGCCACAGCAACATCGAGCACAACCTGCCCGTGGCGCATTACTACGACGACGTGATCCAGCTCATGAGTCATGCGACCAGCTCGAACACGCCGACGCTGTTGGTCTCGTTCGGCGAGCTGTTCGGCGAAAACTTCCTCTATCAAAAGGAGCGCGCCTGGGAGGATCCCAAGATCAAGGCGTTCGCGCAGGAGGCGACTTCGAGTTACAGCGCGCTGGAAGTGCAGGGCGGCGCACCGGTGCACTCACGCAACATGACGAGCATCCATGTGGCCGACGAGCTTTGGGACATCGGCTTCCGCTCGGCGTCACGTTCCATCAGGAAGCTCGACGATGCAGGCGTTCGCATCAACGTCGGCTCGCATGGCGAGATCGCAGGGCTGGCGATGCATTGGGAGATGCAGCTGCTCGCGCAGGGCGGGATGAGCAATCATCGCATTCTGCGGGCGGCAACTTTGAACGGTGCGACCACACTAGGTTTGGACAAGCACCTGGGCTCGCTGGAGGCCGGCAAGCTCGCCGACCTGATCGTGCTCGACCGCAATCCCCTCGAGGACATTCGCAACAGCAACTCGGTGCGCTACACGCTGCTCAACGGCCGCCTCTACGACTCGGTGACCATGAACGAGATCGGCAACCATCCCCGACCCCGCAGCCGGTTCTATTGGGAGAGGGAGGATTACAAAGGCATCGATTGGAACTCGTCGTGGTCGGGGCAGTGAGCGAATCCATGAAGACCATGCATCTCAGTTGCACGGTGCTGTTGTCTCTCCTCGCCGTGCCCGCGCTTGCCGACACCACTTGGAATGTCGAAGACACCGGCCAACCGTCGTATGACGCCGAGTTTCAGGTCAGCGAAGGCACCTGGATGAGCGTGGCCGTCAGCCCGGACGGCAAGACGCTCGCATTCGACTTGCTCGGCGACATCTATGCGATGCCGGCGACCGGTGGCGAAGCCAGGCTGCTGCACGGTGGAGCGGCCATGCAGCGCAATCCGAGGTTCAGTCCCGATGGCCGTCAACTGCTCTACATCAGCGATGGCGGCGGCAGCGACAACTTCTGGGTCTCGAGCGCCGATGGCTCCAATGCCAGGCAAGTGACGAATGAAACGATCCGCCTGCTGAGCACGCCCGCCTGGAACGGCGACGGCACGCTCGTTGCCGGCGCGCTGCAGTTCGCGACCGAGGAGAAACATCACGCTGCCGAGCTCCGCATCTACGACTTGCGTGGCGGCAATGGCCGATTGCTCGTGCCCGCGCCCGACAACGACGAGCCGGTCAACGAGCCGCAGTTCTCGCGCGATGGCCGCTATCTCTATTACACCGAGAAGGTGACGGCATCGAGCCCGTCGCGCGTGTATGTCGACGCGAATCACAGCAACCTCGCGGTGATGCGTCGAGACCTTGCCAACGGTGAAACCAAGCAACTGATTCGCGGCTTCGGCGGCGCCATCGCTCCACAGCTCTCGCCAGACGATCGGCGCATCGCGTTTGTCCGCCGAGTGCGAGACAAGACAGTGCTGTTTGTTTATGACATTGCCACTGGCAAGGAGCTGCCCGTCTTCGAAGGTCTGGATCGGGACGAGCAGGCCGACTACAGCTGGATCGACGGCTATTACCCGCAGTACGGCTGGTTCCCGGACAATCGCCACGTTGCGATCTGGGGCAAGGGCAAGCTTTGGAACGTCGACATGGATACGGGCGCGGCGAAAGAGATTCCTTTCAGCGTCCGGTCGCGCCACAAGATCACGGTACCGCCGCGCTTCACGCACGACCTCGCGCCGAAGTCGATCACGGTTCGCGCCATTCGTCAGCTCGCGTATTCGCCCGACGATCGCGTCGTCGTGTTCAACGCGCTCGGCCGCTTGTGGCGCAAGCAAGACGATGCCAAGCCCGCGCGTTTGACTCGCGCGAGTACGTTTGAATTCGAGCCGGCGTTCTCGCGCGATGGTCGCAAGATCGCTTATGTCGACTGGAACGACGAGAGTGGCAGTCGCCTGATGATCGTCGGCCCGCAAGGCGGCGCGCCGAAGACCATTTACAGCACCGCGGGTGTATTGCGTGTGCCTTCGTTCTCGCCCGACGGCAGCCGCATCGTCTTCAAGATCGATGAAGGCGACCGTTGCCTCGGCGGTCGCGAGGCTCGCATCGGTTTGTATTGGATCGACGCGAACGGCGGCGAAGCTCACTACATCGGGCCGCCGGGCGACGCGCCGATGTTTTCGCCCGATGGGCAACGCATCTATTACTCGACGAAGAGTTATATCAATCACGCTGTGGTTGCCGCGCTGGAAAGCGTCAATCTCGATGGATTCGATAAGCGTGTTCACGCAAAGACTTTAGATGCCGACACGTCAGAGCCGCGCGTAAGTCCAGACCTCAAGTGGATCGCGTTCCGTCACCGCCAGCAGTACTACGTGACTCGCTATCACCAGACCGGCGTGCCTGTGACGCTGACGACGGCCAGCGATAGCGCCAATCCCGTGGCGAGGCTGAGTGATATCGGCGGTTATGCGGTGGTGTGGTCGGCGGATTCGAAACGCCTGCACTGGGCCGTCGGAGATCAATTGGTCACTGCGGCCGTCGAGGCGGTGAAGCCGCAATTGCAGCGAGTCGCTGCGGGCTTGGAAGCTCCTGTCGATGTTCCCGCGGGCGACGTGGCGTTCACCAACGGACGCATCATCACGATGGCCGGCGATCGGGTCATCGAGCGCGGGACCGTCGTCGTACGCGGCAATCGCATCGTCGCCGTTGGAGCGGCGGAAGAAATCACAGTGCCGCCGGGTGCAAAGGTGATCGATGCGACCGGCAAGACCGTGATGCCGGGCCTGTTCGACATGCATGGCCACATCAACAACTGCTACTACACATCCTCCGGTCTGATGCCACAACGGCAGTCGGCTCGTTACGCCGATCTCGCCTTTGGCGTGACGACGAATTACGACCCGTACAGTCTCGAGTTGCCTTCTTACACGCAGACCGAGATGACGTTGACCGGCGATATGGTCGGCCCGCGTTCCATCGAGTCGGGGTTGATTGCGTTCGGTCGCATCGCCAAGGTGGACAGCGGCTACGTGCCGATTTTCAGCTATCAGGACGCGCGAGATTTCATGGCGCGCAAGCGGGCGCTTGGCGGCACGATTGTGAAGAGCTATCGCCAGCCCATGCGCAGCCAGCGGCAGATGCTCATCAAGGCCGGTCGCGAGACCGGCGTCATGGTGGACGTGGAAGGCGAGAGTAATTTCTACGTCGATCTCACCGCCGTGATCGATGGCAACACCAATCAGCAGCACAACCTGCCGGTCGCGAATTACTACGACGATGTGGTGCAGCTGTTCAAGCACGGCCAGACGCCGCACACGCCGACGCTGATCATGCTCAACGGCGAGCTGCTGGGCGAGAACTTCATCTATCAAAACCAGCGCGTGTGGGAGGACCCGAAGGTGCGCACGTTCGTGCAGGTGGTCACCAGCGGCTACAGCCCATTGAGCACGCCTCACTACGCGCCGCCGTATGTGCGCGGCATGACTTCCATCAATGTCGCCGACGAGTTGTGGGACGTGGGTTATCGCTCGGTGTCACGCTCGGTGAAGAAGCTCGATGACGCGGGCGTCATCGTCAATGCCGGCTCGCATGGCCATGTCATTGGCCTCGCGTTGCATTGGGAAATGTGGCTGCTCGCACAGGGCGGCATGAGCAATCTAAACGTGCTGCGCTCGGCGACTTTGAATGGCGCCCGCACGCACGGATTGGAACAGCAGCTGGGCTCGCTGGAGCCGGGCAAGCTCGCCGACATCATCGTGCTCGACCGGAACCCGCTCGAGGATATCCAGCACAGCAACAGCGTCCGCTACACCATGGTCAACGGGCGTCTGTACGACGCGAATACCATGAATGAGATCGGCAACTACGACCAGCCGCGAGGCAAGTTCTTCTGGGAAGCCAACCGTCCGGCGAACGATATCGATTGGGAGAAGTCGTGGGCCGAGCAGTAGCCGGCCAGCTCAGGACCGAGACTGACTGCCGCGCTTGATCAAATCGACCGTCGCACGGGCGATGAGATCGAGCGCACTGGCAATGTCGCGGTGATACCGGACGCCGTCTTCGGTCAGCACGCTGCCGGCCGGGGTTCGTTGAATCAATTTGGTCCCGGTCCAGACTTCGATGGCGCGCAAATGACGGCTGACCACGGCGTGGTCCCGACATAAGTACTGCGCTGCCTTACGTACGCCGCCCAGACGGGCAATGGCATCGAAGGCTCGCAACGTCTCGAAGGGCGGAAGGGCTCGCCGCGACAGCAATTGGGCGTCGTCGTCGGGAGCATGGCTGGATACGGTTTGCACGGATCACCTCACCCCGTAGGGCACTGGCTGAAGCCTCCATGAAATTGTTCCCGGAGCGTTGCCCACAGCTGCGTATCCGTCCGCTGCATGGTGCCGATTCGTCACCTCCGGCGCAAGGCTGCCGACGTTGATTTTGTGCAGTCGGGCATGCCATAGGCTCACGTCCGAGGGCACAATCCGGCGCGTGAGATTGCCGCCGCATCACATTGGAATACTGCTGCTGGGCCTGGCGCTGCGCACCCCGGCAGCGTCGGCTGCCGAGCTCACCGTCCGTGTGAGCGATGTCCAGGGGCGTCCGGCACACAATGTGGTTGTCGTCGCAACACCGAAGGCAGCGGTGAGTGCGCCGGCGCGGTCGGCGCCGCTGGCCGAGATGGACCAGGTCGACCGACAATTCTCGCCCTACGTGCTCGCCATCCGCACCGGCACGCCGGTGCTGTTTGCCAACAACGATTCGGTGGCGCACCAGGTGTATTCGTTCTCGCCGCCCAAACGTTTCGAGCTGGCGTTGTATCACGGCAAGCCCCGCGAGCCGGTGGTCTTCGACCGGCCGGGCATCGTGACGATCGGTTGCAACATCCACGACAACATGGTGGGTTATCTCTACGTCACGGATGCGCCCTGGTTCGGCGCCACGGGCGACGATGGCGTCTGGAGAGTGCATGATCTGCCTCCCGGCGAGTATGAATTGCAAGTCTGGACGCCGCTGCTGCCGCCGCACGAGTGGCTGCAGACTCAGAACATCTCTATAAGTGACGAATCGACCCGCGCGTCTTTCAAACTGAAACGCGCACTACGGCCCGAGCCTGCGCCGATCAAAGACAAGCGGGTGCGAGATTACTGATGCGCCTGTCGTGTCTCGCACTGACGGTCTCGATGTGGACGTTCGGTCAGTCCGCGCTGGCGCACGAAATCACAGCACAGATCGATCTGCGCGCGGTCGTGGTCGATTCGCCGCTGGATTCGTTTACTGAAGGCGGCACCGGTCAGCTGCGTTTCGGTGGCGACGACGACGGCTTGCGGCTGGGCGCAGTGACGATCGATGCGGCCGGCGAGATCGTCGACACGGTTCGCTACGGCGTTACCGCGAGAGCGACCGGTGACGGCGATCGCAATCCCATCGATCTCACCGAAGCCTATCTGGAGTGGCGCCCTTATCCCTCCAGTCCGCTGCGTTGGAAGACCCGGGTAGGGGCGTTCTACGCGCCAATTTCGCTGGAGAATCGCGCTGTCGGTTGGGACAGCCTGTACAGCATCAGTGCGTCGGCCATCAACACGTGGATGGGCGAAGAGTTGCGAACGATCGGTCTGGAAACATCGTTGACCGCACTCGGCGCGACGGCGGGGCGCAACTTCGATGTGAGCATCGTGGCGTCGGCCTATGGCTGGAACGATCCGGCCGGCATTCTGTTGTTCCAGCGCGGTTGGGGTATTCACGACCGGCAGACCGCGCTGTTCGGCGAGCTGCCGCGTCCGTTGGTGCAGGATCCGTCCATTCCAAACATCGAGTTCTTCGACGAGGTCGACGGTCGCTATGGATATTACGCGGGCGTCGAGACGAAGATTTCCAGCCGGCACGTGCTCCGGGCTCTGCATTACGACAACCGCGGCGACACAGCGGAAGTCGAGGCTCGCGAGCCGACCTGGCTGACTCGATTCGATTCTTTCGGCGCCCGAATCGAGTTGCCGCTCGAGATCACGGCGATCGCCCAATATATGCAAGGCGACACCGCGGTCGGTGCAAGTGCCGATGGGCGCGGCTTCATCATCGTCGACTTGGAGTCGTGGTTCGTGTTGTTGAGCCGGCAGCACGGGCGGCATCGCTACACGGCCCGCTACGACCGCATGAACACCGAAACGGTTCGTGGCGCCAGATTCTTCGATAGCCATCAGGATGCGGACGCCTGGACCGCGGCCTATCTGTTCAGCTTCAATGACCATTGGCAACTGGCGGCCGAAGCCATCCGATTGAGCGGCTCGTTGCGCCAGCGGGCCGAAATCGGCCTGTCCCCCAACGCGACCGAGCGCCTGCTGCAGCTCGCAGCCCGCTACAGCTTCTGAAAAGGCTCGGCGGGAAGGAACTTGCCGGCGGGCCCGCCGTTGTGTCGTGTGTACTTGCGTGATGGGGATGTAAATGGCATATGGGGCGGCAATGAGAGAAGTGCCTCCCAGAACAGCACCGTACGAGTTTCTGCTCGCACTCGACGAAGCGATCCGCTCCCTGACGGATGTCGCTGAGATCACCCTGGTCGCAGCCCGTCTGGTCAGCCACTCCATGAAGGTGAGCCGGTGTGCTTACGCCGAGGTCTCGCTCGATCAGAACATGTTCGACATCGCTTCCGATTACAGCGACGGCGTGCCCTCGCTGGTCGGTCACTATCGCCTGGAAGAATTTGGCGCCGAGTTTTTGCGGCTGGTGCAGGCCGGGCAGCCCTTCATCGTCGAGGATGCAGAGACCGATCCGCGCACGCAAAGCGAGCTCGACAGCTATCGCCGGGCGCAGATCCGTGCGGGGATGGCCATCCCGCTGCTCAGTGCCGGCAAGCTGTGCTCGGTCATGGCCGTTCACCACAATCGACCGCGGCACTGGCGGCAGGAAGAAATCGAGCTGCTGCAGTTGGTCGCGGGCCGTTGTTGGGAGGCGGTCCAACGAGCGCGAGTCTCGCGGGAACTGCGTGAAGCGAACGAGCGGCTGAAACTGGAGGTCCGCGACCTGAGCCGCACCGAACGACAATTCGCTCAGCTGGTCGCAGGCGTCACGGACTGTGCGATTTACATGATCGATCGCAAGGGTTATGTCTCCTCGTGGAATCCGGGCGCCGAGCGCATCAAGGGCTACACCGCTGACGAAATCATCGGCCGCCATTTCTCGCAGTTCTATACGATCGAAGATCGGGCCAACGGCTTGCCGGATCGCTCGCTCAGCCTGGTCGCGACCAAGGGCAAATTCGAAGGCGAAGGCTGGCGCATGCGCAAGGACGGCTCGCGCTTCTGGGCCAGCGTGCTGATCGACCCGATCCACGGCCCCGATGGTCACGTCATCGGTTACGCCAAGATCACGCGCGACATGACCGAGCGGCGTCTGATGCAGGAGCAGCTCAATCAAGCGCAGAAAATGGAAGCGATCGGCCAGCTCACCGGCGGCGTCGCGCACGACTTCAACAATCTGCTCACGGTGATCCTGGGAAATCTGGACATCGTGCAGCGGCGTTCGCCCGCGGATGACGAAAGGCTGCAGCGTGCGATCGAGCATGCGACCCGCGGCGCCGAGCGAGCCGCTGCGCTGACTCATCAGCTGCTCGCGTTCGCGCGCCGCCAGCCGCTCAATCCGAAACCCACTGGCGTCAATCAGCTCGTGACGACGCTGCTCGAGTTGATCCGTCGCACCTTGCCTGAAGCGATCACGGTGCAATCGCGGCTCAGCGCGGGTGTCGGTCAGGTCAGCGTGGATCCCAATCAAATGGAAAGTGCGCTGTTGAATCTCGCCGTGAACGCGCGCGACGCCATGTCCGGCAAAGGAACATTGACCATCTCGACCGAGCTGGTGCATGTCAGCGAAGACGAGGCGCTGCGCTTGGGAGATTTGCTGCCTGGCCCGCATGCGGTGATCAGCGTGGCCGACACGGGTATCGGCATGTCCGCAGAAGTGATTGCGCGCGCGTTCGATCCGTTCTTCACCACCAAGCCGATCGGGCAGGGCACCGGACTGGGCTTGAGCCAGGTGTTCGGTTTTGTGAAGCAATCGGGCGGCACGCTGAAGCTGCAGAGCGAAGTTGGCGAAGGCACGACGGTGAAGATCTATCTGCCTCGCGTCGATGTTTCGGCGGTGATGCGGTTGGAGCAGGATGGAGATGAAGTGCCACGCGGCAAATCCAATGAGACCGTGCTCGTCGTCGAAGACGAGGACGACGTGCGTGCTTACAGCATCGAATGTTTGCAGGACCTGGGATTTTCGGTGCTGCATTCCACCGATGGGCCGTCGGCACTGCGGCTGATCGCCGCGCATCCGGAGATTCGGTTGCTGTTCACGGATGTGGGCCTGCCTCATATGAGTGGCCGCGAGCTGGCTCAGGAAGTGCGCCGGATGCGACCCGAGCTGCCGGTGCTGTTCACGACCGGCTACGCGCAGGATGCGATGTTTCAACAGGGCAAGCTGGAGCGCAACGCCGAGTTGCTCACCAAACCCTTCAATCGCACGCAGCTCGCGGTGCGCGTGCGACATCTGCTCGATGCCTGAGCCTCATCACGCTGGTGCGCCGAACCAGCGGATCAATGCATCATCGAGTCCAGAGCGATTCGGATTGGCCACCCAGGCCACATGGCCGTCCGGCCGAATCAGCACGGCGGTGGGTGCAGGGATTGTTCCGACCACGGGCAACTCCCAGGCGCCGCCGTAGCTGGCGTCGAACATTTGAACTCGATCGGCCCACGGAGCGATGTCGAATCCGCCGGGCTCGCCGAGGTTGAGCAGCACTGGCCGCGCCTCGTGCAACAGGGTGAAGAGCCGGCGCGGTCCGTCCGCAGTTGCCAGATCGAGATCGGGCATGCGGCGTCCGAGCAGCGGATGCCTCTCAGTCCCGGCCGACCCGAAGTCGTAATGAATGTCCAGGCCCGCCATCTCCGCAGCCAGGCGTCGGCGCGGCTCGTGCATGCGGAGCAGCTCAGAAACGCAGTCCGTCAATGCCTTGGCGCGATCGTCTGTACGGCGAAGCGCGATTTGCGCCATCGTGTTTCGGAGCGCACGGGCCGCGACCGGATGGCGCTCGGCGTGATAAGTATCGAGCAGAGTCGCTGGCGATGTTTGTTTGATCACTTGGGCCAGCTTCCATCCCAGATTCACCGCGTCCTGCACGCCGATATTCAATCCTTGTCCGCCTACCGGAGGATGTACGTGCGCGGCGTCGCCAGCGAGTAGCACGCGTCGGTCGCGATAGGCCGCGGCCTGGCGAGTCATATCGGTGAAGCGTGAGATCCATGTTGGAGTGTGAATTCCGTAATCGGTCCCATACACGGCGATGAGCGCCT
The DNA here is from genome assembly GCF_009932555.1 of Steroidobacter agaridevorans. Classification (GTDB taxonomy): domain Bacteria; phylum Pseudomonadota; class Gammaproteobacteria; order Steroidobacterales; family Steroidobacteraceae; genus Steroidobacter; species Steroidobacter agaridevorans. Next base: position 1,234,953 of record NZ_BLJO01000001.1, on the reverse strand, counting down.
GGCGGAGATCGTCCAGCGTCGGATCGGGGGCGGAGTTCAGCTGTGACTCGGTGAGAACGATACGGACTCGGCCATCCTCCAGCTTGCCGATCCCATGCAGACCCGCGGCGTCATGGCGCATGCCCCATTCCGGCTCGTCGGACATGTCGGCCTCGGCAATCAACCAGCTCGTCGTCGGATCCCAGCCAGGGAAGTCGATGGCCGCTGCTTTACGGACTGCACTGCGTCCGCCATCGCAGCCGACGAGATAGTGGCTGCGCAGTGTTTCGCCATCGGACAGTTCCACATCGATGCCGCTGTCGTCTTGTGAAAACCCGACGACTTCGCGTCCGTGGTAGATCGGCACTTTCAACTCGTCGATCCACCCGGCCATGATACGTTCGATATGTTTCTGCCACAGTCCCAGCACATAGTTATGACGGCTGGGCACGTCGCTGATATCCAAAGGCACGTGGAAGTGCACGGCGTTGTGCTTCTGTCCCTGAGAGACAAACCGCTCGGCGATGCCCCGCTGATCGAGTATCTCGAGGGTTCGTGCATGCAGACCGCCGGCGCGCGAACCGATGATTTCCGGGCTGAGTCGCCGCTCGACGATGACGACGTCGACGTCCGCCAGCGCCAGTTCGCCCGCCAGCATCATGCCGGTCGGGCCCGCTCCAACGATTACCGCTGCATGCCTGCTCATCGCCACCTCCGTTTGCCGGGCTTGATATGGCGGGCGATGCTGGGACCAACCCCGGGGCTTACGGCAAGCCCCCCGGTGCCGTATACTCTGGAAGTGGCCAGGGAGCAGGTCGCAATTCCTATCTCACGATCGGCCCGCTATCGAGATCGTCTCCTGGGTAACTCAAGTGATGACTCAGCCGGCTGACAGCAGCATCGGCAGCGCGGCGCTGCGCAAGGTCGCTTGGCGGCTGATTCCGTTTTTGGGGCTGCTGTATTTTTTTGCGTTCCTCGATCGAGTGAACGTCGGCTTCGCGGCGCTCACCATGAACGCCGATCTGGGCATTTCGGCGGCGGCCTTTGGCATTGGCTCGGGCATCTTCTTCATCGGTTACATCCTGTGCGAGGTGCCGAGCAACGTGATGCTCGAGCGCTTCGGCGCACGCATATGGATCGCCCGCATCATGATCAGCTGGGGGGTGCTGTCGGCGGCGATGGCATTCGTGCAGGGGCCGAAAAGTTTCTACGCCGTGCGCTTCCTGCTGGGCATTGCCGAAGCTGGTTTCTTTCCCGGCATCATTTTCTATCTGACCTGCTGGTTCCCGTCGCAGCATCGCGCCCGAATCATTGCGTTGTTCATGATTGCGCTGCCGCTGTCGAGCGTCATTGGCGCGCCGATCTCGACCTCGCTGCTCGGCATCGAGGCCTTGGGACTCAAAGGCTGGCAGTGGATGTTTCTATTGGAAGCGATCCCGACGATGGTTTTGGGAGTCGCTGTGCTCGCAGTACTCCCGGATCGTCCGGCAGATGCCAAGTGGCTCGCCGACGATGAGAAACGATGGCTGCAGGCCGAGTTGGCGCGCGAGCATTCGGGCTCTGCTCACGATCACGCCAGCAGCTTGCGCGAGGCGCTGATGCTGCCGCGGGTATGGCGCAATGGGCTGGTGTACTTCTGCATTCTCGTCGGCTTGTATGGATTCAGTTTCTGGTTGCCGCAGATCATCGCGTCATTGGGTGGCATGACCAACGTGCAGGTCGGGCTCGTCACGATGATTCCGTACTCGCTGGCATGCGTCGCTCTGGCGTTGTGGGGCAGGCATTCGGATGCGACCGAAGAGCGCTCGTGGCATGTCGCGTTGCCGATGCTGCTGGGAGCGGCGGCGCTCATCGTCAGCGGCTGGACGAGCGAGCCTTTCATTGCGTTTGCAGCGCTGTGCCTGGCTGCTGTCGGTATCTATTCGGGACTGCCATCGTTCTGGGCGTTGGCGAGTCGAGGCTTACAAGGCGCCGCGGCCGCGGGCGCCATCGCGCTGATCAACTCGCTCGGAAACTTCGGTGGCTTCCTCGGGCCCGCGGCGATTGGCTTCGCCAAGACTTACACGAACAGCTACGCCGCGAGCCTGCTGTTCATCGCCGTGTTTCTTGCAGTCGGCGCGGTGCTGTTGATTTCAGACGCCGGCAAAGTGCTCGAGCGCCAACAGAATCGCCTTGAGCACGGCGAGCAGGGCGCCCCAGACAATCAACACTGACCCGGCGCCGATCAACACACCGAACAAGGCGGCCAGTCCATCGTGCTCGATCAGAGCGAGCGCGATGATGCACATCGCCGCGGCCGGGAAGATGTTGCCCAGAGGAATGGGCAAGAAGAGGATCACCGAAAGAATCAACATCAGCAGGGCGAGCAGGCGCTCCGAGAAAGCGGTGACGAGCCAGCTGAGTCGCGGCTTCAGCACGCGTTCGATTCGCTTCAGCACGGGCGTCGTTCGACGCACCACCGAGGCGAGATCGGAGCGGGCGATCGACCTGACGGAAATCGCCTTCGGTAGCCAGGGTGTTCGACGACCGTATAACAATTGAAATGACAGGATGATCAGCGGCAGTCCGAGGATGGCGGACGTGCCCGGCGGCGTGGGCACCAGGTTCGGCAGCGCGAATACGAAGATCAATGCGCCAAACGCACGATCGCCCGCCATGGCGAGCAGGTCTCCGGTGGAGACCCGCTCGCGGCTTTCATCCTCGGCGATTTGCGACAGTAGTTCGGACAGCGCTGAATGGCGATCTGCCGTGCGCTCCGGAGCTGCGGATTCCATGGGGACGTGCGAAGTGCGAGGGACCTTGGAGCCCGTAGTCTACTGGATGGCGCCGGATCATGAGTGCGACTCCTGCACCGTTTGCGCCGGCGCGACCCGGATCGCATCGGGCCGATAGGCCATGCGGTACAGACCGGGCAGCACCAGCAAGGTGAGCAGCGTGGACGAGAGAATGCCGCCGATGACGACGGTAGCCAGCGGTCGCTGGACTTCCGCACCCGTGCTCGTGTTCAACGCCATCGGTAGAAATCCAAGCGCTGCTACCAGTGCGACCATCATGATCGGGCGCAGACGCATCATCGCGCCTTCTCGTATCGCGTCCTCTAAACTGGCGCCGTTCGCCAGTCGGTCGCGGAATGCGGAAACCATCATCACGCCGGTAAGCACAGCGACACCCGACAATGTGATGAAGCCGACGCCTGCGGTGATCGATAGTGGTATGTCGCGAATCCAGAGTGCGATGACTCCGCCGGTGAGGGCCAGCGGCACACCGCTGAATACCAGTGCGGCGTCCTTCGCGGAGCCGAACGTCATCAACAGCAGCGCGAAAATCATCACGAGCGTCACGGGCACGAGCACCGCGAGTCGCTGCGATGCCGATTGCAGTTGCTCGAACGTGCCGCCGTAATCGAGCCAGTAACCGGCCGGCAACTGGATCTGCTGGGCGATCTTGCCTCTGGCTTCGGTCACGAAGCCACCGAGATCGCGGCCGCGCACATTGGCGGAAACGACCAGGCGACGCTTGCCGTTCTCGCGACTGATCTGATTCGGTCCGGGCGCGAGCTCGAGCGAAGCGACTTCGCCGAGTGGCACGTAGCCGCCTTCGGGCAGCGCTATCGGAAGTCGGGACAGATTGGCGATATCCGCACGCAGATGTTCGGGCAATCGAACGACGACATTGAAACGTTGATCGCCGTCGAAGATCTGACCGGCTGCTTCGCCGCCAGTCGCAGCTGAAAGCACGTCCTGGACGTCCGCGACGTTCAGGCCGTAACGATACAACGCGGCACGCTTGGGTTCGATGGATAGAACGGGGAGGCCGGCGACCTGCTCGACCTTCACGCCGTCGGCCCCATCGATGCCGTTCAAGACGCGCGCGATGGCGTTGCCCGATCGCAGCAACTGATCGAGATCGTCGCCATAGATCTTGATGCCCAGGTCCGAGCGCACTCCCGAGATCAATTCGTTGAAGCGCAGTTGGATGGGCTGACTGATTTCGAAGGCGTTGCCGGGAATGGCTTCGAGCCTTTCCTCGATCTCCTTCACCAGCTCGGCCTTGGTCTTGTCCGGATCTGGCCAGTCGCGGCGCTCCTTCAGCATGACGTAACCGTCGGAGATGTTCGGCGGCATCGGATCAGTCGCCACTTCCGCGGTGCCGACGCGAGAAAAGTAGGTCTTGACCTCGGGCACTTCTTGCAGCGCTCGTTCGAGCTGGAACTGCATTTCCAGCGATTGGGTGAGACTGGTGCCAGGAATGCGCAATGCTTGAACCGCGAGATCTCCTTCGTCCAGATTGGGAATGAATTCGGAGCCCATCCGCGAGCCAATCCATGCACAGATGCCGACAAAGATCACCGCGCTTGCGAGAATGACGGTGCGGAACTTCAACGCGCCATCGAGAATGGGCGCATAGGCGCGCCGCGCACCGCGAACAATCGCGTTCTCGTTTTCTTCGATCTTGCCGGTCAAGAACAACGCGACGGCGGCTGGAACGAAGGTGAGCGACAGGAGTAGCGCGGCGAGCAACGCAATGATCACCGTGAGCGCCATGGGCTGGAACATCTTTCCTTCGACGCCGGTGAGGGCGAGGATGGGCAGGTTGACGAGAATGACCACGAGCACACTGACGAGGCTCGGCGTGAATACTTCACGAGTGGCGGTGAATACGGTGTGCAAGCGTTCATCCAGGTTCAACAACCGTCCGACCTGATGCTGACGCTGCGACAAACGCAGCAAACAGTTCTCCACGACGATCACGGCGCCATCGACGATCAATCCGAAATCGAGGGCGCCGAGCGACATCAGGTTGGCGCTGACTTTCGACTGGACCATGCCGGTCATCAGCATCAGCATGGAGAGGGGAATGACCGCGGCCGTCAGCAAGGCCGCGCGAACGTTGCCCAGCATCAGCAGCAGGACTGCGACGACCAGAATCGCGCCTTCGAGCAGATTCTTCTGCACGGTGCCGATGGTCTTCTCGACCAGGACCGTGCGGTCGTAGACCGGATCGGCAGTGACGCCTTCGGGCAATGTTTTATCGATCTCGGCAAGTCTTTCGGAGACGGCCTTCGACACCGTGCGGCTGTTCTCCGCGATCAACATCACGGCTGTGCCCAACACGGTTTCCTCGCCATCGCGTGTTGCCGCTCCGGTGCGCAGTTGCTTGCCGTACGCCACTTCGGCAACGTCTCTGACCGTGACTGGCACGCCGGCGCGGCGGGCCACGACGATCTGTTCGATGGAAGCAATGTCGGCTACCTGGCCCGGCGAGCGAATCAGATACTGCTCACCGTTGCGCTCGATGTAGCCGGCGCCGACGTTGGCATTGTTCTTTTCCAGCGCGGCGACGATGTCGTCGAACGTCAGGCCGAAGGCGAGCAGGCGAGCGGGATCGGGAGTGACGTGATATTCCCTTTCAAAGCCGCCAATCGTATTGACCTCGGTCACGCCCGGCACTTGCCGCAACTGCGGGCGAATCACCCAATCCTGCAATGTACGAAGGGCGGTGGTGTCGTAAGGAGCGCCATCGGGCTGACGGGCATTCGCGTCGGCGCGCACGGTGTACAGAAATATTTCGCCCAGCCCCGTCGCGATTGGCCCCATCTCCGGCTCGATGTCTTCCGGCAGCTGGCTCTTGGCTTGCTGCAACCGTTCGTTGATGAGGTTGCGTGCGAAGTAAATGTCGGTGCCGTCCTCCAACACGACGGTGACCTGCGACAACCCGTATCGAGACAGCGAACGCGTGTACTCGAGGTGGGGCAGGCCTGCTATTGCGACCTCGACCAGATAGGTAATGCGCTGCTCGACTTCGAGCGGCGAGTAGCCTGGCGCCTGAGTGTTGATCTGAACCTGGACGTTGGTGATGTCGGGCACCGCGTCGATGGGCAGGCGCTGATAGTTCCAGACGCCGGCCGCGGCTGCGACCAGCGCCAGGAACAGCACCACCCGGCGGCGGGCAATGGCAAAGCGCAGGATTGCGTCGATCATGATTCCGCTCCTAGTCCTCGTGCCCGGCAGAGCCCTTGCCCAGCTCCGCTTTGAGGATGAAGCTGTTCGCGGCGGCGTAGCGTTCGCCTGCCTGGAGCCCCTCCGTTACTTCGCTCAGTTGACCGTCGGCACGGCCGATGCGGACGGGGCGCGGCTTGAATCCTTCCTCGGCATGGACGAACACCACGTTGTTGTTCTCCAATGTTTGTAGCGCTTCGTTGCGCACCACCAGCGGTACCTGGCTTTCGCCCAGAGTGACTTGGGCGGTGACATACAAGCCGGGCGCCCAACGACGATCGGCGTTGTCGAGCAGGACGCGTGCCGTCAATGTTTGATTGGCGCTGCTGCCGAACGGCGCGACGTAGACGATCTTGCCGTCTGCACTCATGCCCGTGTCGTTGCTTGCCACGCGCACCGTTTGTCCGACGCGGACCTTTGCCATGTCGCGTGGAAACAGAGAGAGCTCCACCCACACGCTCGACAGGTCTGCGATGGTGAACAGCACCTTCTCGCCGGTCTGTTCGCCCGGATTTGCTTGACGTGCCGTGACGACGCCATTGAGAGGAGCGACGACGGCGTAGGTCTGCAAGCTTTCGTTGCTCTCGACCGTAGCCAATGCTTCACCGGCGCGAACTGCATCGCCGATCTTCGCGGTGACGGTGCGAATCACGCCGGGAAAGCGTGCAGCCACGTCTCTGACGCGCTCGGCATTCGGCGCGATGACGCCATAGACGGGTAATGTTTCGCGGATGGTCGCCGGACCGACTTCCGCCACTACGATTCCGGCCGCTTGAATTTGCTCGGGCGTCAGTTCGACGTGCGCCGGCTCGCCTTCGTCGTGATGTGCTTCGGTCTGCACCGACGGCGCCTCTGTGGCCGAGCCTCCGCAGCCGCTGATGGCCAACAACGCGGCGATCAGCACCAATAGGGAATTCTGATTCATGATGGCAACTCAAGGTGAAGACGGGCGGGTGAGGGCTGCGCTGGTGAGACGTTCGATCTCGGCCAGGACGCGGTGAAAGTCGGCCGCGGCGTCGATGGCCGCGGCTTGCACCGCGAGCAGCTCTTCCTGCACGGTGATCAATTCCAGGAAAGAAAAACGTCCGCGGTCGTAGCCGTTGCGCGTTTGATCGAGTGCGAGCTGCGCTTGGGGTATGGCCTCGTTACGCAGCGTGTCTACGCGAGCGCGGTCTGCATTCATCTCCTGATACAGAGCGAGCAGGCTAGCGCGAGCTCTGACGCGAGCTGCATTCCGTAACGCGTCCGTTTGATTGAGGCGGATCTGTGCTTCGCGAATGGCGCCTTGATTCCTATCGTAGATCGACAACGGCATCGAGAAGCCAGCGACAAGGGCTGCGTCATCGGTCTGCTCGAAACGTCGCACGCCGACGCTGAATGTGAGATTCGGCCGGACCTGCACGCGTGCCAGTCGTAGCTCGGCCTCGCGAAGACGCGCTTCGGAGGCGAAGCGGACGAAGTCAGGTGACTTTTCCAGGCGATCCATCAGCGCCTGGAAAGATTCCACTGTGCGCAGATCGAATAGCTCCGCTCTTGCCGTAGTGAATGCCGGCTCGGGGCTGCCCCAGGAGGCGGAGAGTGCGTAGCGCGCGGCGCGTAACTCGCTTTCTGCTTGGCGCTGTTCAATGAGCGCCCGGGTCAGTGCGATGCGAGCGCGGCTGCGTTCTGCTTCCGGAGATCGTCCCGCTTCGACGCGCGCGCCGATTGCTTCGAGCGTGCTTTGCGCGAGTGCTGTTGCCTGTATGGCGAATCGAACGCGTTCCTGGGCGGCAACGACGTCGACAAATCGACTCGTGACGTTCGAAAGAACGTCCAGCTCGCGGGTGCGCTGCTCGATATCGACGAAATCGAGATCCGCTTCGGCGGCGGCGCGACGCAAATTTCGCTTGCCGCCCAGCTCGACGACCTGACTCAGGCTCAACGTCGTCTCGAGCGAATCGATTCCCTGCGCCGCGCCGCCGCCGGCAAAGTTCTCGAGCTCCACACCCAATTCAGGATTGCGTCGCACACTCGCTTGCACGATTCGCGCTTGCGCCGCGCTGAGTTCATACGCGCTCGCCAGCAGATCAGGACTGCTGCGCAAGGCGGCATCGACGGCTCGCGCCAGCGTCAGCTCGCCTTCTGGATTGACCGGCTCAGCTTGCGACTCGGCGTTCGCTGAGCAAATAGCAAACAATAGGACGCACGCAGCACAGGCGCGTGCAAGTGCCAATAACATCGAAAACCTCCTGCAGCACGCGTGCGTTCACACGCGTGGGGTCACACGGAAAGACCTTTGAAACGGAGGTTTAGAGAGGCGGGCCGCGCAGCGGCGGACGAAGGTCGAAGGCAGAGGCGAGATTCGGAACGAGCAACTGAGCCGGGCGGCTCGGGCCCTGCGCTATCGGCAGGAGCAACGCGAGCAGAATGCTCGCAAACACGATGATCGGCAGTTCATCGACGCCGATCTTCTTGACCCACGGCGAAACGGAGAGGTCGACATCCACGTCGTTGTGGCCGCCGGTTTCGTGATCGCCGGGCGCGTCCTCGACGTGCATGGCCACGGACTGTTGTTGCTGGCCATCCAGGCACAAGTGCAAATGCGCTTCGCCCACCCGCACCAATAGCAACGCTATGGCGAGCAGCCATAGGAGCCGGGCGATGGGGGAGTGGCGGAACATGGCAGTAGTATGCCTCAGGTGCTGGCGTTTCTCACGAGATGGATGGCGGGTTTGTGACGCTCATCTTGCGTGAACGCGACGGCTCACGACGTTGGCCCGTCTGGCTATTGCTCGAGGGTGCGCACGGCGGCGCCGTCTCGGGTGTACTCGAATTCCAGTAACCAGACGCGATCGGTGTCGGTGTCGGAGGGAACAAACTGCCATTCCCTCGCGGCCTGGTCGGAAATGCGAGCGAAATATTTGCTCGGGCCGGCATTTTCCATGAGCACGCCCATGACGTTACCAGCCGGGTCGACGAGCACGCGGACTGTCACGTAGATGCGCCCTTGAATCTTGCTCCGGATGTTTTCCGGAACGGTTGGCAGGACGTCCTTGATCACGGAAGAAGTTGCCGCAGGAGGGGCGGGTTCCTCTGGCGGAGGAGACACGGGGACCAGGAGTGTGGGCTCGGCTTCCGCAACCTTCTCAGGCGCCGGCGGCGTCACCGGGGCGGGGATGGCTGCTGGTTGCAAAGGAGCAGGCGAATCGTTTGTAGATCGCAACCCGATCCACACGGCTGTTGCTAGTAAGAGTGCACCGGCCGCGATCCCTAATATGTGCCGCTTCGGCGCATTCTCAGCGGGCGTCGCTTCTTGCGAACTGCTTGGTGCTGGTCGAGATGGAGCGACTACTCGAGCCTTGCTCGGTACAGGCGGCGCTGGGGGCGCAACTCGCGGGCCAATGTTTGCAACCTGAGGCGGAGTGATCTCTCGCGGGGCGCTCGGTACGGGTTGAACTGGCGGCGCAACTCGCGGAGCAATGTTTGCAGCCTGAGGCGGAGTGATCTCTCGCGGGGCGCTCGGTACGGGTTGAACTGGCGGCGCAACTCGCGGAGCAATGTTTGCGGCCTGAGGCGGAGTGAGCTCCCGCGGAGCACTCAGTTCCGGCTGAGCTGGTGCAGCTACTCGCGAACCGATGTTTGCAGGCTGAGCCGAAGCGGCGTCTCGCGGCACACTTGGTACAGATTGAGACGTGGCAGCTGCATACGAAGCAGTGTTTGCAGGCGGAGGCGAAGTGACTTCTCGCGCGGCGCTCGACGCAAGATGAGATGAGACGGCTACTCGCGACGCGACGTTTGCGGGCAGAACGGGAGCGGTCTCTCGCGGAGCGCTCGACGCAAGATGAGATGAGACGGCTACTCGCGACGCGACGTTTGCGGGCAAAACGGGAGCGGTCTCTCGCGAGACGCTCGGCGCGGGTTGAGATGGGGGCGTTGCCGGCTGAGGCGGAGTGACCCCTCGCTGAGCGCTCGGCACGGGCTGAGATGGCGTAGCCGCTTGCGACGTGGCGTTTCCAGACGCGGGGCGAGCGACGTCTTGCGGTACCGGTTTAGGGGAAGCGATTGCCGGCGAAGCACTCGATGCTGGCTGCGTTTGAACTGCCGGCGAGGCACTCGGCATCGCGTGAAATGAGACCGTCACTCGCGAAGCAGTCTGTATCGGCTGAAGAGGAGGGACCTCGTCCGGGACGATCGGTATCGACTCAGTCAGGGAAGCTACTCGCGAGGCACTCTGTGAAGGTTGAGCTGAAGCCGCTCGGGGGGCCGCGTTCGGAGGAGGAACGGGCGCCGTCACCTGCGACACCTTCTGTACCTGCGGCTCGGGTTTCGAGGCCGGCGCTGCTGCCGGCGCAAGTTTGTATTCAGCTCTGAGCTCGATGATCGAAGGCCGCTCGTCCGGCGACGGGCTCAAACAGCGCCGCACCGTCTCCACCAGCGTCCCCGGCAATCCCGCCGGCAACGAGCCCTCATCGAATTGTTGATCGCTCGAGAGACGAGTCCGCGCAGTGAGCGCCTCGACCAGAGTCGCGCCCACACCCCAAATATCGCCGGCGGTGGACGTTCCATGATCCGAACCGGCCGGCCGAATCGTATCGCTGGCCAGTTTCAACTGATCGCCGACCGCCAGAAAGTTCGAAGGCTTCAACTGGCTGTGGACCAGCTGGCGTCGGTGCAGGAAGGTGAGGGCGTCCAGGACGGGAGGCAGCAACTCCTGCACTTCCTCGGCGCTCAAGGGCCGGCGGCGCAGGATCTCGGCGAGCGTCTGATCGCCATATTCCATCACGACAAATAAATAGTCCTGTCCCTCGACCTGCCACCGTCCGACCTCGAACAGCTGGACCAGGTGCGGATGGGACAGATTGACCGCCGCCTGCCACCGCACCAGCAGGGGCTGAGCTTGTGGAGCATCCGCCCGAACGAACTTGATCGCGGCTTCGGCCAGGTTCTTGGCCTTGTGTTCGGTCAGGAACACGGCCCCCTGGTCCGACCAGCCCAGGCAGCGGCGCAGAACAAAGCGCCCCTGGACCACCTGGTTTAGCCAGTGGGTCCAGGCGTCGGCGATCGGTGTTTGAGTCGGTTCCGCGCTCATTTGTGTTGTATTCGACGCCCGCGTCGAATGGATTCCAGTCTGCCCCCGGGGGCGCAACGTTATAGTATCCGCCCATGGCAGGACCACCCTTGCAGCTGGTCGACGTGAGCTATCGCGCTGGATCGGCGACCTGGCTGTATCCGATGAGCCTGTCGCTAAAAACCGGCATGTCCGTGCTGCTAGGCGCGACGTCCGCCGGCAAAACCACCCTGATGCGACTGATGGCCGGCCTGGAGCAACCCGCGAGCGGGCGCATCCTGGTCGACGGCAAGGATGTGACCGGCGTGCCGGTCCGAAGGCGCAATCTGGCGATGGTGTATCAGCAGTTCATCAACTATCCGTCGCTGAGCGTGTTCGAGAATATCGCCTCGCCGTTGCGGCTCGCCCGACGACCGGAGGAAACGGTCCGGCAACGAGTGGAAGCGATCGCCGAAACGCTGCGCCTCACGCCCTTGCTGGATCGGCGGCCCGCCGAGCTCTCCGGCGGTCAACAGCAGCGCGTGGCGCTGGCTCGGGCGCTTGCCAAGGACGCCGGGCTGGTGCTGCTCGATGAGCCGCTTGCCAACCTCGACTACAAGCTGCGCGAGGACTTGCGCAACGAGCTGCGAAATCTGTTTGCGAACGGCCGCGCCACCGTCGTCTATGCAACGACGGAACCGCAGGAAGCCTTGCAGCTGGGCGATGAAACGCTGGTGCTCGATGCCGGGCGGCTCGTTCAACAGGGCAAGACGTTGGAAATATTCCGGCGACCGGCCACGCTCGCCGCCGCGCGCGCCTTCAGCGATCCGCCGTTAAACGAGATTCGCGCACAGGTCGATTTGAACGCCGGCATGGCCATCGTCCGAGACGATCTGCGATTGCCACTCGCGGCGCAGGCGTTGTCGGCACTCAGCAATCGATCAGGCGATATCATTCTTGGCATCCGAGCCCACCAGCTCACGGTTCGTCCCGCAGAGGGCCGGGCATCGATCACGGGGCGCGTCGATCTCGCCGAGATCAGCGGCTCCGAAACGTATGTGCATGTTTCGCAGAACGACCTGTCCCTGGTCGCGCAACTCCCGGGAGTGCACGAGCTGACCATCGGCGAGCGCTGCACGTTGCACGTCGAGCCCACACATATCTATTGTTTCGACGCGAGCGGTCGGCTCATCTTCGCGCCTCATTGAACCATGGCACGAATCGAGCTCATCGACATTGCGCATGCCTATGGCCAGAGCTGGGCCCTCAAACAAATGACCTTGTCGTGGTCGGACGGCGGCGCATACGCGCTGCTCGGGCCATCGGGCTGCGGCAAGACGACACTGCTCAATATCATTTCCGGCTTGATTGCGCCAACCCAGGGCAAGATTCTGTTCGACGGCCAGGATGTCACAGCGCTCGAGCCGCAACAGAGAAACATTGCGCAAGTGTTCCAGTTTCCGGTCGTCTACGACACGATGAGCGTGTACGACAATCTCGCGTTCCCACTGCGCAATCGCGGCTGGAAGCAAGGCGAGGTGCGCAAGCGCGTTCATGAGATCGCCGAGATTCTCGAACTGCAAAGCGATCTGCCGAGACGGGCGCACGGACTGCCCGCGGATGTGAAACAGAAGATTTCCCTCGGGCGCGGGCTGGTGCGGCCCGACGTCGCCGCGGTTCTTTTCGACGAGCCGCTCACGGTTATCGATCCCCACGTGAAATGGCTTCTGCGACGCAAGCTCAAGCAGCTGCATCAGCAACTCAATCTATCCCTCATCTATGTCACGCACGATCAGACCGAGGCGCTGACCTTCGCCGATCGCGTGGTCGTCATGACGCAGGGGGAAGTCGTCCAGGTCGGAACGGCCGAAGCGTTGTTCGAATCGCCGGCGCACCGCTTCGTCGGGCATTTCATCGGCAGTCCGGGGATGAACTTCCTCGATTGTGACGGCGGCGCGCCGCCGCACATCGAAGGCGTGCCCATCGGCACGTCGAGCACCCAACAGCCCGAGCCGGGCGCGGCACTCGCCATCGGCATCCGACCGGAGTATCT
>NZ_BLJO01000001.1:983690-1221871 GCF_009932555.1 Steroidobacter agaridevorans | reverse complement strand
GGAGGTGCATTCGTCGCCCGGGCCGAATCGAGTGCCGGCCATCGTCACCTCGGCTCAGGATCAAGGCACGCAGTGGATGGTGCAACTCCAGATCGGTCGGCGCACGGCGTGGAGCAAGGTACGACACGCAAGCGAAGCCGTCGGCGTCGGGCCCGCGTTCGCCTACATTCCACCTGACAAGTGCGCGCTCTACGCCGATGACCGGAGAGTTGCATGAGCGTTGCCAAGCCGGTCAACCAGCGTGCGTGGTGGTTGGTGTTGCCGGTGCTGGTGAGCGTGGCGTTCTCGGCGCTGATTCCGTTGATGACGGTCGTGAACTATTCGGTGCAGGACATTCTCAGCCCGTCACAAAGCGTGTTCGTCGGCTGGGAATGGTACAAAGAGGTGTTGCGCGATCCCGAGCTGCACAGCGCATTGTTCCGACAGCTCATATTCAGCGCGGCCGTGCTGGCGATTCAAATTCCGCTCGGTATCGCCCTGGCGCTGTCGATGCCCAAAGAGGGATGGCGCTCGTCGCTGGTTCTGGTCCTGCTTGCGATGCCCCTGCTCGTTCCATGGAATGTGGTCGGCACGATCTGGCAGATCTTCGCGCGCGCCGATATCGGTTTGCTCGGCTACGTGCTGACACAGCTCGGGTTCGACTACAACTATGCGCAAGAGCCTTGGGACGCCTGGATAACGGTGCTCGTCATGGACGTGTGGCATTGGACGCCGCTGGTCGCACTACTGGCATTCGCGGGGCTGCGGGCGATTCCCGAGGCGTACTATCAAGCAGCCCGTATCGATGGAGCTTCGCGATGGGCTGTATTCCGTTACGTCCAGTTGCCGAAGCTACGCAGCGTTCTCATGATCGCGGTCCTGCTGCGGCTCATGGACAGCTTCATGATCTACACCGAGCCGTTCGTGTTGACCGGCGGCGGACCGGGCACGGCGACCACCTTCCTATCGCAGTATCTGACGCAGAAGGCCGTGGGGCAGTTCGATCTCGGCCCGGCGGCGGCGTTCTCGCTGGTGTATTTCCTGATCATTCTGCTGTTGTGTTTCGTGCTCTATAACTTCATGAAGAGCGTCGGAGCGGGCGAGCAACAGGCAAGGTCCGCATGAGCGCGCGTTCCTTTCCGGGACGCCGGATCCTGCTCGTTCTGTACCTGGTGTTCACGCTCGCCCCGATCTATTGGCTCGGGCACATGAGCCTGCGCAGTAACGAGGCCATCACCGGCGCGTTCGCCTGGTTCCCGGAATCCTTTTCGTTGGCGAACTACATCGGCATTCTGACCGACCCATCGTGGTACGACGGCTATATCAACTCGATCGTCTACGTGACGATCAACACCGTGCTGTCGGTGACGATCGCCTTGCCGGCCGCGTACGCGTTCTCGCGCTATTCCTTTCTTGGCGACAAGCACCTGTTCTTCTGGCTCCTGACCAATCGCATGACGGCGCCGGCAGTGTTCCTGCTGCCTTTCTTTCAGCTCTACACGGCGCTCGGTCTCATCGATACGCATATCGCTGTGGCCCTGGCGCACATGGTCTTCAATGTGCCGCTGGCCGTGTGGATTCTGGAAGGCTTCATCTCGGGCGTGCCGCGTGAGATAGACGAAACCGCGTATATCGACGGTTACTCCTTCCCGCGATTCTTCATCCGGATCCTGCTGCCGTTGATCAAAGCCGGCATCGGCGTCACGGCGTTTTTCTGCTTCATGTTTTCCTGGGTCGAGCTGTTGCTCGCGCGCACGCTGACTTCCGTGGACGCCAAGCCGATTGCGGCGACGATGACTCGCACCGTGTCCGCCGCGGGCATGGATTGGGGAACCCTGGCGGCGGCGGGCGTGTTGACGATCGTGCCGGGCGCGCTGGTCATCTATTTCGTTCGTCGCTACATCGCCAAGGGCTTCGCGATGGGGAGGGTGTGATGGACCTGCTGTCGTGGATGGCATGGACTGCGCCGGTGGCGATCTTCTTCGTTTGTATTGCCTTGATGCTGATCGGGATGACGATTTGGGAGCTGCGCTCGCCGACGGTGCCGCGCAAAGGCTTGTTGCCGCTGGTCACGACGCGCGGCGATCGTCTCTTCATCGGTCTGCTGCTGGCGGCGTATATCAATCTGGCGTGGACCGGCGTCACCGATCTCACTCAGTGGTGGGGCGCGATGCTCGGTGCAGTCGGTCTCGTGTGCGTGATGCGGTGGGGATAGGGTTCAGTTCAGTCTAGCGAGGAACCATGAACAAGCAGGTGCTCCGGGTTGCGATCTCTGCGGTGGCCTTATGTTTCGCGGCGGCTTCCAGCGCCGACGAGGCGGCGGCGAAGAAATGGATCGATCAGGAATTCCAACCCGCAACCCTGAGCAAGGACCAGCAGCTCGCGGAGCTGAAATGGTTCATCGGCGCGGCCAATCAGCTGCGCACCAAGGGCATCAAAGAAATCAGCGTGGTCTCGGAAACGATCACCACGCACGAATATGAAGCGAAGATCCTGGCGCGCGCCTTCGAGGAAATCACCGGCATCAAGGTCAAGCACGACCTGATCCAGGAAGGCGACGTGGTCGAGAAGCTGCAGACTTCGATGCAGTCCGGCAAATCCATCTACGACGGCTGGATCACCGATTCCGATTTGATCGGCACGCACTACCGCTACGGCGCGATCCTGCCGTTGTCGGATTTCATGGCGACCACGGGCAAAGCGTTCACCAATCCCGGGCTCGATCTCAACGACTTCATCGGCCGGAAGTTCACGACCGCGGCGGACGGCAAGCTGTATCAGCTGCCCGATCAGCAGTTCGCCAATGTTTATTGGTTTCGCGCCGATTGGTTTGCCCGCAAGGATCTGCAGGAGCGATTCAAGAAGAAATACGGCTACGAGCTCGGCGTGCCGGTGAACTGGAGCGCGTACGAAGACATTGCCGAGTTCTTCAGCAACGACGTGAAGCAGCTCGATGGCAAGCGCGTGTATGGACACATGGACTACGGCAAGAAGGATCCTTCGTTGGGCTGGCGCTTCACCGACGCCTGGCTGTCGATGGCCGGCGCGGCGGACAAAGGCATTCCCAACGGCATGCCGGTGGATGAGTGGGGCATTCGCGTTGCTGCGGACAAGTGCACGCCAGTGGGCGCTTCGGTCGCGCGCGGCGGTGCTGCGAACTCACCCGCAGCCGTGTACGCGCTCACCAAGTACATCGACTGGATGAAGAAGTACGCTCCGGCGCAATCGATGGGCATGACGTTCTCCGAGTCCGGCCCTGTGCCCGCGCAAGGAGAGATTGCGCAGCAGATCTTTTGGTACACGGCATTCACTGCCGACATGACGAAGAAAGGCCTGCCGGTCGTGAACGCGGACGGCACGCCGAAGTGGCGGATGGCGCCGTCGCCGCACGGACCTTATTGGAAGGACGGCATGCAGAACGGCTATCAGGATGTGGGCTCGTGGACGTTCTTTCGCGGACACGATCCGAACCGTCTCGCCGCGGCCTGGCTGTATGCGCAATTTGTTACCGCGAAAACCGTGTCGCTGAAGAAATCCATCGTCGGTCTCACGTTCATTCGCGACAGTGACATTCGCCACGACTACTTCACGAAGAATGCGGCGAAGTACGGCGGACTGATCGAGTTCTATCGCAGTCCCGCGCGCGTTGCGTGGACGCCGACGGGGAACAACGTGCCCGACTATCCGAAGCTCGCGCAGCTGTGGTGGCAGAACGTCGCGACTGCCGTTACCGGCGAGCGCACGCCGCAGGCGGCGATGGATAACCTCGCCGATCAGATGGATCGCATTCTCGCCCGGCTGGAACGCGCCGGCATGAAGAACTGTCCGCCGAAGCTCAATCCGAAACAGGATCCAACCACCTGGCTGTCGAACAAGTCGGCGCCCTGGGCGAAGCTCGCGAACGAAAAGCCCAAGGGCGAGACCGTGTCGTACGAGCAGCTGCTGCAGGCCTGGAAGGATGGCAAGGCGCGCTGATGCAAATAGTCAGTCATCGCACAACAGCTCGACCTTGCGGCTGGCAAGGTCCACTGCCTTCTCGTCCTCTGCCGCCGCGAGTTCCTCTTTCGCGGCCTGGCAGTGGCCGGCTTCCGATTTGCTGGCATCGCTCACCTTGCTGATGGCCTCGGCGTTGGCCGGGTCGCAGTAGTCCGAGGAAGCGCGACGGATGTTCGCGCTATTGCCAACCCGCTCGATGGCGACGCAATCGTTGGGCTTGATCTCGCGCTGATCGCTGATGATGCGTACTGAGCTCCCATCTGACATTTGCACCGTGTATTGAATGCCGGTGCGATTGCCCTGAGTGGCCGCTGTGGCCGCACCACCGAGCACAGCTCCCGTAGCGGCACCGCGTCCTCGTGAGCCGCGTCCGCTTGCCAGCAAGCCGATGGTTCCGCCGATGATCGCTCCTTGCGCGGCTTGCGAGTCCAGCGTGACTTGCTGGGCGTTTTGCACGACACCGAACTGCACGGTCGCGCTTTGCCCGACACGATGCGAGGTCATTTCGCATCCGGCCAGCGCCGCCAGCGTGACGACAACGACGCACAGACTCACTCGCTTCGACATGGAGTTGTACATGCTGATAGGCCTCCGCGCACCGCCGGCAATGCTGAATTGAAACGTTCGCACCGGCGCGGCGCATTGGGCCATGGTCCAGTGGCGTGCCGCGCGGTGCTGTGAAACTGCCTCCGCGGACCGTGACGCACTTCACGCCAGGTGCGCGGCTGGCTCGGCGTTAGGGAGAGGCCCCACTTGGTACTCAACACCTCTGCGTCTATCCACGTAAGGCGGCGCCTGAAAGGCCGCGCCTTCACTCAAGCGCTACTGATCGGTGTCGATGTGATACCACGAGATCGGTTGATAGATGTTTGGGCAGAAATAGGTATGCGTGGTAGAAGACTCGCCGTCGCAGTGTCCATCGCCGTCTGTTTTGCGCCCGACGTCTACGCCGAAGCCTCCGACGCCCAGGCAGCGGAACTGCAGGCGCTGCGGGAGCGTGTCAAAGCGCTGGAGGAAAGAATAGGCCCGGACGCGGGTGCCGCTCCGGCCGCAGATCGCGACCCGATCGTCGGCAATCTCGCCTTCTCGGGCGACGCCCGATATCGCGCCGAAAGCATCGATGTCGGCCCAGTGGACAACGACCGTCAGCGCGTTCGTGCACGCTTCGGCGTGCAAGCGGAAATCACCGATTCCCTGCTTACCGGATTCAGGCTGTCGACGGGCGAGGGTGATCCGCGCTCTGCGCATTTGACGTTCTCCGGCGGGTACTCGCGGCGAAGCTTGGGTGTCGATCTGGCTTATCTGCAGTGGTCGATTGCGCCGGAGTTGCGCGTGGTTGCCGGCAAGGTCGCTTACCCGAACTGGCAGCCCGCGCAGAGCGTCTTCATCGGCGGCGATTTCAATCCGGAAGGGTGGTCGAGCGCCTATCGCAGCGACTCCGGCTGGTTCGCCAATGCCCATCACTTCTGGCTGCAAACGCGCGCCGATGCGGCCGATTCGCGGCAAAGCGGTTTGCAACTCGGCTTTGCGAGCGCCGAGGACGCGCCTGCTCGCTTGACGGTTGCCGCAGCCTATACCGACTTCACTCATGTCGCCGGCCAAAAGCCGTTCCTCGACGGCGTCAATCCATACGGCAATAGCTTGAACGCGGCCGGCGAGCTGCTGAACGACTTCGATGTCGCCGAGCTCGCCTCCGAGCTGACGATGCAGCGTTACCCCGGTTCGCTCACCGTATTCATGCACCTGGCGCGCAACGTGGCGGCATCTGACGATGACCTTGCGTATGCAGCAGGCGTCACCGTGAACGCCTCGCGACTGAAGCACTGGCGCATCGGCTATCACTACACGCGGATCGAGAAAGACGCGCTATTCGGTCAATTGATGGACGGCGATTTCGGCGGTGGCAGCACAGACTCGCGCGGCCATGCCTTCCGGCTCTCGTATCGGCCGGCGGGACGTTGGAGCAGCTCGCTGTCGTATCTGCACAACCAAGTGAACATTTCATCGATAGCGCCGCGGCCGTTCGATCTGATCCAGCTTGATATCGATTTCACCTACTGAGAACGCCATGAGCTTTGCAAATTTGAAGATCAACGCGCGACTGATGATGGCCTTCGGCATCATCGTTGCGATCCTGATGGGCCTGATCACGGCTGCCAAGCTCAGTCAGAGCAAACAGCTGCGATCGCAGGACATGAACATCCATACCTACGAAGTGATCCAGCAGGCCGATCGCACCTTGCAGGCGCTGATCAACATGGAAACCGGCCAGCGCGGTTACCTGATGACCGGCACGGACTCGTTTCTGGAGCCGTTCCAGAGCGGGCAGACGGCGTTCAACGCAAGCTTCGATGCGCTCCGCGAGCTCACCGCGGACAATCAGGCACAGCAGCGCCGACTGGAGGATTTGAAGCGTTCACAGCAGGACTGGCTGCAAAAGGCGGTGGAGCCGTCATTTGCCTTGCGCCGTGAAGTGAACGCAGGCGGCAAGGCCATGGACGCGCTCGTGCAGTTCGAGCGCGAGGCGCACGGCAAGCAGGGCATGGATGCGATGCGCGCCAAGCTCGCTGAGATCGTGGACGTTGAGGACGATCTCTTGGGCGAGCGCACGGCGGCCGCCGCGGCCGCCCGCAAGACGCTCGATGTCGTGCTCATGGGCGGCGGTGCGCTCGCGATTGCGTTGTCGATCGCGCTGGCGATGCTGATCGCCCGCAGTATCGTGAATCCGCTGCATCAGGTACTTCGCGCGACCGAAGACTTGCGGGCCGGCGACGGTGACCTGACCTATCGCCTGCCGCGGTTGAATGCGGAGTTCGGCGAGATCTCGACTTCGCTCAACGGCTTCATCGAAAAGTTGCATGACATCGTCTCGACGACCAAGTCATTGTCGGGTTCCATGTCGACGGGCACGTTGCAGATCGCTCGCGGCAACGACGACCTGAGCCAGCGCACGCAAGAGCAGGCCGCGGCGCTGGAAGAAACGGCGTCGAGCATGGAGGAGATGACGGCGACCGTGAAGCAGAATGCGGACAACGCCCGCCAGGCGAACCAGCTCTCCAGCAACGCGCGCTCGCACGCGGAAAAAGGCGGCGCAGTCGTCCAGCGCACAGTCCAGGCGATGGAGGAGATCAACGGTTCGAGCCGCAAGATCGCGGACATCATCAGCGTGATCGACGAGATCGCCTTCCAGACGAACCTGCTCGCGCTCAACGCGGCGGTGGAAGCTGCCCGCGCCGGCGAGCAAGGTCGTGGATTTGCGGTTGTCGCCAGCGAAGTGCGCAGCCTCGCTCAGCGCAGCGCCACGGCCGCCAAGGAGATCAAAGATCTCATCAACGACTCGGTCGACAAGGTGAAGGCCGGTTCGGAACTGGTGGACGAGTCGGGTCGCACACTGAATGACATCATGGAAGCGGTGAAGCGCGTCAGCGACATCGTGGCCGAGATCGCAGCGGCGAGCGAAGAGCAGGCGCAGGGCATCGACCAGGTGAACAACGCAGTGTCGCAGATGGACACGACTACGCAGCAGAACGCAGCACTCGTGGAAGAGGCGTCGGCGGCGAGCAAGGCGTTGGAGCAGCAGGCGCAGGGCCTGGTGGCGCAGGTCGGCCAGTTCCGTACTCGCGAATCCTCAGGTGCGCAGGTCAAGCAGGGCGTTCACACCGTCAAGCCTGCTGTTACGCCGTTGCGCCGGCCGGCGAAACCATCGCGTTCGACCGGGAGCCAACCCAGTGCGCCGCTCGCGAAGGCGAGCGGTCACGACGCTGCCTGGCAGGAGTTCTGAAGCACTGCCGCTTGTCGACAAATCAAACGCGTGACATTGGGACGTGTCACGCGGCGCGAACTAACATCGATCATGCCCAGTTGACAGCGGCAAGCGAGGCGTGCTGAATCGCGCGTGACCTACATCCTCAATGTTTACTCACGGAAGGAGTTGCATCATGAACCGATGCCGAGGATTCACCGTCGCGTCGCTGTCAGTCGCTTGCGGCCTGTCCTGGCTCTCGCCGGCAAGCGCTCAAGAAATATCGCCGACGCAGGATGCCGAACGTCACTTCGACGCGCGGCTCGATCTCAACCGGGGCTTCACCGCGGGTCGATCCACCGACGCCATTCAGCCTGAATCGATTCAGGGACTGATAGCCAATGTGGAAGAGCTCACCGTGGAATCCAATGACACCACCGGCGCAGTGAGCTCGCTGTCCAGCCAGCGCGGCTATCTCACGGGCAAGGCGAGTGGCCGGCACATGGATCTGGCGATGGCGTTCATTCGCAGCAACGTCGCTGCGCTGGGACTCGAGCCGTCCGACCTGCAGGGATATGCGGTGTCGGACGTCGTGTACTCGCGAGTGACCGGCGCCACGCACATTTATTTGCAGCAGCGTCACGCCGGCATCCCGGTGTACAACGCGCAGCTGCAGATCAATGTGAATCGCGACGGCCGCATCATCAGCGTGAACAATTCATTTTTGCCGGGATTGGCGCAGTCGGTGCGTTCGCTGCGTCCGAGGATGCAGCTCGCCGAAGCAGTGAGTGCGGCAGCGAAGTTCTCGAGCATGAGCGGCGTCCCGGTGAAGCCGCCGAAGGGCCGCCTGATGTTGTTGCCGATCCGACGAGGCGAGGCGCGCCTGGTGTGGAATTTCCAGATCGATACGCCGGATCAGCAGCACACCTGGGACTTTACCGTCGACGCCGACACGGGTCAGGTTTGGACGCGCTTCGATGGAACGGTCGCCGACCAATATCGGGTGTATGCACAGCCGGTGGAGAGTCCGACGCACACGAGCCCGCTGCCTCCGTCCGATGGCCGAACGCTCGTAGTGAATCCCGCGAACAGCCTCGCGTCGCCGTTCGGATGGCACGACACGAATGGAGCGGCGGGCGCGGAGTTCACCACGACCGAAGGCAACAACGTCTCGGCCTACACCGATACGGATAACAACAATTCGCCAGACGCAGGCTCCAGTCCGAGCGGCGGTGCGGCGCTCAACTTCGACTTCGCGATCAATCTCTCGGGAGCGCCGAGCACGTATCGTCCGAGTGCGGTGACCAATTTGTTCTACTGGAACAACATCATTCACGATGTTCAGTATCAGTACGGCTTCGACGAGGCGGCCGGTAACTTTCAGGTCAACAACTATGGCCGCGGTGGGGCGGGCAACGATTCCGTGAGAGCCGAAGCTCAAGACGGCGGCGGCACCAACAACGCCAACTTCGCCACACCGGCCGACGGCTCGCGGCCGCGCATGCAGATGTATGTCTGGACCAGTCCCAATCCGGATCGCGATGGCGACCTGGATGCGGGCATCGTGGTGCACGAGTATGGCCACGGCATTTCCAATCGTCTGGTCGGCGGACCGTCGAACGTCAACTGCCTCACGAATCGTCAGCAGCCCGGCGAAGGTCTGTCGGATTGGTGGGCGCTTGCATACACCGCGCGAGCCAGCGACACGGGAGCCACTCCGCGTGGCATGGGCACGTATGCGCTAGGCCAGGCGACCAGCGGAGCGGGCATTCGCACGCAGCGTTACAGCACCGATCCGGCCGTCAACACCTGGACGTATGCGAGCATCAACGGCATGGCGGTTCCACACGGCGTCGGCTCAGTGTGGGCGCAAGCAGCGTGGGAGGTGTATTGGAAGCTCGTCGATCAATGGGGCTTCAGTTCCAATCTCTACAACGCTGCCGGCGGCGCGGGCAATCAGCGCATGATGTTGTACGTGAACGAGGGATTGAAGAACACGGCGTGCAATCCGACCTTCACTCAAGTGCGCGACGGCATCATCCAGGCGGCAATGGATAACCACGGCGGCGAAGATGTTTGTCGTGTGTGGGAAGCCTTCGCGGCATTCGGTCTCGGCGCGAACGCAGTCAGCGGCGGTTCGGGCAGCACCGCTCCGACCAATGGCTTCAACGTTCCGGCTTCGTGCCAGGGCGGCGGCGGCACGGTCGTGTTCGAGGATACCTTCGAGACCAGCTTGGGTTGGCAGACGAATCCGAACGGCACGGATACCGCCATCTCTGGAGCGTGGGAACGCGGCGATCCTGAAGCGACCGATTCCAGCGGCGCCAAACAACTCGGCACGACGACCAGCGGCAGTAACGATCTCGTCACTGCTCGGCTGGCAGGGGCAAGCGCAGGGGTGAACGACATCGATGGCGGCGTCACTTCGATTCGTTCACCGGCCATTGCCTTGCCGGCAACGGGGACGCTGACGCTGACGTTCAGCCAGTACCTTGCTCATGGCAGTAACGCGACCAGCGCGGACTTCCTGCGGGTCAGCGTCGTTGGCACATCGACGACCAGCGTGGTGTTTCAGCGGCTCGCATCGGCGACCGATGTCGATGGCGCATGGTCCACGGCGTCGGCCAGTCTCAATGCGTTTGCCGGGCAGACCGTGCGCTTGTTGATCGAAGCAGCGGATGCAGGCACGGCGAGCCTGGTCGAAGCGGGCATCGACGACGTGCGCATCACGCAACAGTAACCATTGTCGACCCACAGCGCGGGCCCATCCGGGCCCGCGCTGCTATTCTCACGCTATGAAATACCATCACGCTCTTGTTCCGCTGCTGCTGGCCGTCGCGCTCGTCGCCTGCAAGTCGGGCGGTGCCGCTGCCTCTCATGCAGCGAGTCTCGATCAGGAAGTTCAGTTGGCGCCGAAAGAGCAGGCTGTGTTCGATCCGCACGGACTCACCGTGCAGTTCGTGCGCGTCGTTGAGGATTCGCGCTGTCCGACCGATGTGACTTGCGTCTGGGCGGGCGAGGTCAAGGTGCAACTGTCGACCCGGATCGATGCGGCCGCAGCCGACCAACATGAGATCACGGCTGGACAGCATGCGACGGTTGGCGATTTCCAGTTGTTCGTAGTGAAGGTCGAGCCCGAACGCATCTCGACGCGCGAAATTTCCGCCGACGAGTACCGCGTTACTTTGAAAGTGGCGCATTCGAGATAAACGGCAGAATCTTTGGATCCAAGTCGCTCGGCTTGGATCAATACTTGCGAGATATATGTGCTCCAATTTGTAGCGCTCGTTGCAGCCACGCATCGCGCACGCGTCGTTGACTAACAATATCCATACAACGACTTAGTGGCTCTGCTCGAAAAAAATCCTGTCTACGCACCGACTTCGCGCGTCGGTTCCGGTTTTCTGCAGCTCGTATACAGCCGAATCGCCGCGGCAATTTAGCTTTTAACGACCAAATTGCAGTTGTATGCTCGCGACAAGACCGAGCCAATAACGATGGGGGAGTTCAAAACAACAGCTCTCAGGAGGAGATCATGTTGAGCAGAAACACACTCGCGATAGCGGTGAGGCATGCGCTTGCGGTCAGTGCCACTGCACTGATGGCGAGCAGTCCGGCGTTGGCCCAGAGCACGGGCGGCAGCGTGTTCGGACAGGCAGCCTCGGGAGACACTGTCATAGTCGAGGGTGAGGGGACAGGATTCCGCCGAGAAATTTCCGTGGGGGCCGATGGTTCTTATCGCGTGCCCGCCTTATCGCCCGGCAGATACCGGATCACGCTGCGTCATGCAGACGGTACGACGGTGGTCCGCGACAGCGTGCTGGTCAGCGCTGGCACGGGGACGCCGGTGACTTTCGTCACCGCCTCCGATGGCGCCCTGACGTTGGAAAACATCGTGGTCACCGGAGTGCGCGTCAATCCGATCGATGTTTCTTCGGTGGAGTCGGTCACCATCCTGTCCGCCGATCAACTGTCGAAGATTCCTGTGCTGCGCGATCTCACGTCGGCGGCGTTACTGGCTCCCGGCGCCGTGCGCGGCGACTTCGCGTTCGCGGACGGAAAGTTGCCGTCGTTCGGCGGTTCGTCGGTCGCCGAGAATCAGTACTACGTGAACGGCTTCAATGTGACGAACTCGTTCCGCGGCCTGAACTTCTCCAAGATTCCGTTCGAAGCGATTGCCGAGCAGCAGGTGAAAACGGGCGGTTATGGCGCAGAATTCGGCCGCTCGCTGGGCGGCGTCGTCAGTCAGACGACCAAGCGCGGCACCAACGAGTTCCAATCGGGTTCCAGCATCTACTGGACGCCGGGTTCGCTGCGCGCCAAGACCAGAAATGCCATCTACTCCAACCCACTCGAGCCGAGCAGCCTGGGCACGGTGCGCTCCATCAACGCCGAAGAGGAGACCGGAGAGTGGACTGCCAATGTCTGGGCGAGCGGCGCGCTGGTGAAGGACAAGCTGTTCGCCTTTGCGTTGATCGGCTACAGCGAGCACGAAGAAGACCGCTGGGGCAACGTCACGCAGGCCAACAACACCAACGACAAGACCGAGCGGCCGAGCTGGCTGGTGAAGCTCGACTGGCACATCAACGATGCGAATTCGTTCGAGCTGACCGGCTTTTCCGACCAGGAAGAGACCACCAGCAAGGTTTATCTCAATACGCTCGGTGCGGCCAATCGGCTCGGCTTGATCGGCACGCAGTACGAGGAGAATGGCGGCACGAATGTGGTCGGCAAGTACACGAGCTACATCACCGATTCGTTCACGGTGTCCGCCCTGTATGGCTATGGCGAGTACTCGCGAGGCTTGCACCTCACGACGGCCGACGGCCGGCGCGTCGCTTACAGCGGCGATCTCAACACGCCAGCCAGCGGCTGTCCGGTCATCGTCGATGCTCGCGCAGCAGATCGACGCGCGGCCACCGGCACATATGCGAGTACGTGCAACATCACGGCGACGTTCCCGAACCTGGGAAACATCGAGCGCGAGGACGCCAGGGACGAGCGCAATCAGTTGCGCATCGATGCCGAATGGGAGCTCGGTGCGCATCTGCTGCGCTTCGGATACGACCTCGATGACTTCGAGTCGGTCGCGGGCGAATCGATCGAAGGCGGGCGCCAGTGGCGATACTCGACGGCCACCATTGGTGGAGTACGCCGGGACACGGTGCGCGAGCAGATCGTCAATCAGGGCGCGACTGTCGAGGTCAAGCAACGCGCGTTCTACATCGAGGACAATTGGAACATCACCGAGAATTTCCTGCTCTCGGCCGGCCTGCGCTGGGACAGTTTCGAGAACTTGAACGGTCAGGGCGAGACCTATGTCGAGATCGACAACCAGTTCGGGCCGCGCCTCGGCTTCTCCTGGGACGTGAAGGGCGACTCATCGATGAAGGTCTATGGCAACGCAGGCCGCTATGCGCTGCCGCTGACGGCGAGTGTTGCCATTCGCGGCGCGAGCGCGTCGTTGTTCACGCGCGAGGATTACTTTTTCACGGGAGTCGATCCGGTGACGGGGACGCCCCTCGGCCTCGTGTCGCGAAACAACTTCCGGTACGTGAACGGCGAGTTCGGCGAGCCGAAGAACGCGCAGACGATCGCGTCGAAGAACCTGGACCCGATGTATCAGGATGAATTCATCCTCGGTGTGCAGATGCGCATCACCAATCATCAGAACATCGGCGCGCGCGCCATCTATCGCGAGCTGAAAGCCGCCATCGACGACAATTGCGACTACACCGCGATCCTGACGACCGAGGGCTTCACGCTCGATGAGGAGGAGGGCGTCTGGTTCGACGCCAACGGCCGCGCGGCCGATCTGCCGAATGCCGGCTTTCCGTTCTGCCGGATGTTCAACCCCGGCGAGGACGCGATCTTCCTGACCGACCTCTATGGCGATGGCACGCTGAAGCAGACGACGGTCGACGGCGATCTGCTCTCGCCGAAGGCACGGCGCACCTACAAGGCGCTCGAGCTGTTCTGGGACGGCAACTGGGACCGCACGTTCATGCAAGCCACCTACACGCTGGCTTACAGCAAGGGCAATACCGAGGGCGGCGTCAAATCCGACATCGGCCAGGATGACACCAACGTCACCCAGGACTTCGATTACAAGGAGCTCGCCGTGGATTCGTACGGCTATCTGCCGAACGATCGCCGTCACTCGCTGAAGCTGTTCGGCAGCTACTCATTCACCGACGAGTTCGCGGTGGGCACCAACCTGCTGGTGCAGTCGGGACGACCGAAGAACTGTCTGGGCGTGCTGTATCCCTATCACGGCGATATTCACCCCTACGGTTCTTCCTTCTTCCGCTGTGGCACGACGTTGGCAGGCGGACAGGCCGGCCCATCGGAGCCGCGGCCGCGGGGCACGGCGGGCCGATTGCCCTGGACTTATCAGGTCGACCTGAGCGTTGCTTACACTCCGACCTGGGCCGAAGGATTGACGGCGAAGATGGATGTATTCAACGTCTTCAACAAGCAGGAAGCCATCGCTGTGGACGACCGCGCGGAGGATGGCGCCACGGGCGCGCCGGTGAGCACCTATCTCGTGCCTCGAGCATTCCAGTCGCCGCGCGAGTTTCAGTTCTCGTTGGTTTATCACTTTTGAGCGAAAGGAGCGAATCTGCTTCATACGGCCGCCAGCAGGCGGCCGTTTCTCATGAGGTCCAGTCGATACTGGCGAGCGCGGAGGCGCTGGCTGTCAGGCGGGAGTGGGACGCAGCCATCGCAGCGTACGAAAAGGCTCTTGCGCTGACGCCGGACGATCCTTATACGCTCGTGCAACTGTCGTACATGCATTCGCTGCGAGGAAATTATCGTCGCGCCGAAGGTTTCGCGCTCGCCGCTGCGCGAACTGGGACGACGGATGCAAAGATCCTTGCCGAGCTGCTGCCGCGCCTGCGGACGTTCAACAGGGCGCCGGAGCTGTTGGCGTGCATCGAACGGGCAGGGCCGCCCGACAGAATGTCCATTCCGCTGCTGATCGCCGCCGGGGCGCAGCTGAGTTATCTCAATCTTCCGGAGCGCGCCATCGAGTATCTCGACGAGGCGCGGCGGGCCGATCCCGACTATCCGACGACGCTGCTGGCTCGCACGCAGGTTCTCACCTACCTCGGACGATTCGACGAGGCGGAACAGGATGTGGATCGTGCCATCCGCCGTGCTCCGGAAATCGCGCAGGGTTATTGGCTGCGAGCTGGGCTCCGGCGCCAGACGCCCGAGCGCAATCATGTCGATGCAATCAGGCGGGAGCTTGCGCGTTCGGGACGATCTACGGAGGACATAGCGTTGCTGTCGTTCGCGCTCCACAAGGAGCTCGACGACCTGCAGCGATATGACGAGGCGTGGCATGCATTGATGCAGGGCTGTCGTGCGAAACGATCGCGTCTGAATTACGACCCGCGCATAGCGAAGCATCTGTTCGATGTGTTGCCGACATTCGAGGGGAGCGGCACGGTCCATGACGATCGGGGGCCGACGCCGATCTTCATAGTAGGGATGCATCGCTCCGGCACGACATTGTTGGAACAGATGCTCGCCGGGCATCCGCAAGTCGCTGCGCTGGGCGAACTGTATGATTTCACCAGCGCGATGCGATACACGACGGATCGTCATTGCAAGGGAGTGATCGATGCGACGCTGGTCGAGCGGGCGCGAGGCGTCGACCTCAGTATTGCTGGCGAGCGCTATATCGATGGCGTTCGATGGCGGCTGGGCGAGGCGCCATTCTTCACCGACAAGCTTCCTTCCAATTTCCTCAACATCGGCTTCATCGCGCATGCTCTGCCGCAGGCAAAGATTCTGCACATGGTCCGCGATCCGGTGGAGACTTGCTTCTCCAATCTGCGCGAGCTCTTCTCCGATGCGAACCCGTACAGCTATGACCTTCGCGAGCTGGCGGACTACTACCGGTGGTACGCCGGCTTGATGAAGCACTGGCACGCGCGGTTTGCCGGTCGAATACTCGACGTGGAATATGCGCAGCTCCTGACGGATCCGGAGTCACAACTGCGGCGCGTGACAGAGTTCTGCGGTCTGTCGTTTGATCCGGCGATGCTGGAACTCGGCTCGCGACGCCGTGGCGTCGTCACCGCCAGCGCCGTGCAGGTACGCGACGGCATTCAACTCCGCGATCGCCCCAAGTGGACGCCCTACGAACGCTGGTTGTCGCCGATCGCTTTGATGGCGCGGACGATCGGTTCGATGAAGGGACGAAACGCGTAACGCAGTATCCATCCGGGCAGAAACTGGCCACGCTCTTCCTGTGCTACCCGGGCGCGCGGGTGATCCAGCAGGCGCACCTTCGCACGATAACCATGCTCGTCCGCTCGCAGCTCGAGGCGGCTGAGATGTTTGGCATTCTTGTATCCATAGTGCGCTGGGGCAACGAGCCGGATCGGCGCACCGTGTTCCACCGTGAGCGGTTGACCGTTCAGTCGATCGGCTAGCAATACGTCGGCGGCGATCAGATCGGCCAGCGGCAGCGCCGTCCGGTAGCGGTCCTGGCAGCGAAGCACGATCAACTTGATCTGCGTGGTAGGGCGCGCCTTGGGCAGAATCAACTGCTCCCAAACATCCTTGAATCGAACGCCACTCCATTCGAGGGCCCGATGACTCCAGCCGGCGGCGCAATGAAAGTCGGCCCGCTGTGTCACGCGGGGTAGCGTGGCGAGCTCGGAGGCTGTGAGGACGATCGGTTGCTCGATGGCGCCAACAACTTCGATCCGAACTTCGGTCGCCAGCAGCGGTTGCCTGGCATAGGCAACGATGCCGAACCGAGGAAAATCAGGGCGGACCCGTTGGCCCGGCGGGAGGGCAAAGTCATCGGAGGTCGGCTGCATGGTTGAATACTGCGTGCGCAGTGTTCATTCCTCAACCTGCAGAAATCGGTGAAAGAATCGACGGGGCAGAACGCCCGCTCAAGCCGATTTTGCGAAAGCCAGCTTGATGCCGAGCGCGACGAACAGGCCGCCGATGCAGCGGTTCATCCATGCAGCCGCTCCGCTGTTGCGCAGCTTGCCGCTGGCTTGCGCCGCCGACCAGGCGACGAGCAGGTTCCATAGCATGCTGTTGAAATTGAAGACGGCGCCCAGGAACAGGAACGCGGCCGCTTTGTCGGTGGCGCCGCTATTGATGAACTGAGGTACGAAGGCCAGAAAGAACAGAGCGACCTTCGGGTTCAGGGCGTTGGTCAGGAAACCCTGCAGAAACACCTTCCGGCGTCGGGTCGGTACAGCTGCGGGGCTGGCAGCCGCCGCTGGCCGTTGGACCATCAGCGAGACTCCCACATAGATCAGATAGGCGGCGCCGCAGACTTTCAGAACGGCGAAAGAGGTTGCGGAGGCCATCAAGAGCGCGGACAAGCCGAACGCCGCGGCCGTGATGTGTATGAAGCAGCCGGCGCTGATGCCCAAAGCAGCGACCGCGCCCGACTTCCAACCCTGTCGCATGCTGCAGCTCGCGATGTACAGCACGTCGGGTCCCGGGGTCACGTTGAGTAGCAGCCCGGCGACGACGAACACCATGAGATCGTGCGTTTCAAACATGCGCGCAGGATAGGGTAAGCCGAGTCGTAGCGACAGGGCCTTGCCCGAATTCGGTCACAGGGTGAGTTTTGTGAGTGTTTGGAGTCTTGGGATCCAACAGGGTATTCAGTTGCCGCGCCGACTGCCGCACAATGCGCGGGCCCTTCGGACAGACAGGCCCGCCGCATGAAGCTGCAAGCTCGATGTTTTGTATTTATTTTCACCCTGATCGTCGCGCCGTTGTGCTCGGGCGCCGGCATGCAGCCCGAGCGGGCCGACCATGGCATGGTCGCGAGCGTACATGAACTTGCATCGCAGGCCGGCGTCGACATGATGAAAGCGGGCGGTAACGCGATCGACGCGGCTGTCGCGACCGGATTCGCGCTCGCGGTCGTGCATCCGGCCGCGGGCAATCTCGGCGGCGGCGGCTTCATGCTCGTTCGCATGAGCTCGGGCGAAACGCACTTTCTCGACTTCCGCGAGAAGGCGCCCGGCAAGGCCACCTCGACCATGTATCAGGATGAGCAGGGCAATGTGGTTCCGATGCTGAGCCGTGTCGGCTACAAGGCCGTCGGCGTGCCCGGCTCGGTGAAAGGCATGGTCCACGCGCAAAAGAAGTACGGCAAGCTGACGCTGCAGCAGGTCGTCGCGCCGGCGATCAAGCTGGCGCGCGAAGGGTTCGAGCTCGATTGGGCCGAGGCGCGTGCGCTCACCAACGACAAGCACATGCCAAATTTCCCGGATTCCAAGCGCATTTTCCAGAACGACGGTAAAGGCTGGCGTCAGGGCGATGTGCTGAAACAGCCGGAGCTGGCGCGCACGCTGGAGCGCATCGTTGCCAATCCCGATGAGTTCTACACCGGCAAGATGGCGCGCGAGATCGCCGAGTTCATGCAGCAGGGCGGCGGTCTGATCACGGTGCAGGATCTGAAAAACTACGAGGTCGTCGACCGCGAGCCGGTGCGCGGCACGTATCGGGGTCTGGAGGTGATCAGTGCGCCGCCGCCGTCCTCCGGCGGCATCGCGCTGGTCGAGACGCTCAACATCCTCGAAGGGTTCGATCTCACGAAGGCGGGCTTCGGCTCGGCGGAGGCGATTCACTTGATCGCAGAGAGCTACCGTCGCGCGTTCTACGATCGTGCGCAGTATCTGGGCGATCCGGAATTCAGCACGCTGCCGGTCATCGAGCTGGCGGATAAAAAATATGCCGTCGATTGGCGCGCATCCATCGACCCGCAGCGTGCCAGCGCGTCGACGCGCCTCGAGCGGCCGCAAGTGTCGAAAGCACTCGCCGAGTACGCGAAGAAGAAGCCGGTGAAGACGGCGCCCGAGTCGACCCAGACGACTCACTATTCGGTCGTCGACAAAGATGGCAACGCAGTCGCCGTGACCACCACACTCAACGGCAGCTACGGCTCGAAAGTGACCATCGGCTCGCTGGGCTTTCTGCTCAACAACGAGATGGACGATTTTTCAGCGAAGGCCGGCGTGCCCAACATGTTCGGCCTGATCCAAAGCGATGCCAACCTGGTCGGGCCGAACAAGCGGCCGCTGTCGGCCATGACGCCGACCATCGTGCTCAAAGACGGCAAGCTCTGGCTGGTGCTGGGCTCGCCCGGCGGCCCGACCATCATCACGACGGTGGCGAACATCCTGATCGGCGTCGCCGACTTCGGGCTCGATATCCAGCAGGCAGTCAACGCGCCGCGCTTCCATCATCAATGGCTGCCCGATCGGATCATCATGGAGCGCAATCGCTTCTCGCCCGACACAGTCAAGCTGCTCGAAGCTCGCGGCCACACGGTCAGCTTCGGCCTCGGCGGCGACGGCGAATGCATTCAAATCGATCTCGCCACCGGCCAACGGCTCGGCGCGAGCGATGGGCGCAACGAGCGAGGCAGGGCGGTCGGATATTGATCCCGTGACTACTGAGGCAGGCAACCGCTTTGTCCTCGAGGTCGTCGATCCGGCGACGGGGTGCATTGTCTATGATGCGGAAGTTCATGACCTGTTGAAGCTGTGCAAAGTTCTCGATCTTGATCCCGCCGAGATGGAGCCCGGGGCAGACTATGAGTTTGATGCGGCTCAGATGGCCCTGATCATAGGTGCCCTCGGCCTGGAGCACGCGGCGCTTGGGATAACCGGTGTTCTGCGACCCTGGGGCCGTTTAGACCAGTTGCCATACAAGGTGCATACAAACAGGGAGCTGCTGATGATGCTGGCGGGCACAAAACCGCTTGCTGTTTTCCACGACTGCCACCCAAGTCGCCGGCCTCCCTTTGAAGTCATTCCAGAAAACTTCTATGCGCCTTACGTGGAGTCGGGGCGCTTCATCATGCGTGAGGTGATCGCACCTTCGACCGATCCGAGGACGACCTTGGGGGTGCGTACCGTCCTCTATGCGCTACCGACAGAACAATGGCGGATAGATGCCTATCTGTTGCTCCGCCAAACGGGTTTCAAGTATGGATGGAGTGAGACGTGCGAACGGATGGAAGGCTCATTGCTCGGGTACACCGACGAGCAGAATGATATTTTCATCGAAAGGATCTACCGAACGAAGGTCTGATCCAGAGCGACGCCTACCTGGCCGGCCCGAGGTCATGTATTCGTTGCGCGTGCCGGCGGCAGCATCCGGTCTCTGATCAACAAGAATGGCCGCTCGACTGCTGCCCAGAGCACCGCCCCGACCGCGATGCTGCTTACAAAGTAGAGCGCAAAGCCACCGACGCCGTTCATCGACTCCTTGCCGAACAGGAGCTCGGTGGCGTGCGAGCTCAGCTTGTGTGTGAGATAGATGCTGTACGACAGGATCGCGATCGTTCCAGCGCCGGGCACACGCCAGGCGCCGAAGGCGCGCTCCCACTCGAGCGATGCGGCCAACACGCACGCACAGCCAAGCGCGAGCAGAGGATAGCCAAAGACCGCTCCGACCAGCGTCAATGTCGGGCCACGAAAGCCGGGCGTGGCGGGATAATGAAAGACGAGGACGGCGAGCGCTATCGCGACCATCCCCGCGACCAGCGTCCAGCGCGGGTCGGCGTAGCGTCGCCATAGATCGGGTTTGAAAGCCTTGAACGCAGCGAGCAGCGCTCCGAACAGCAAGCCATCGAGCCGACAATACGTCGGATAGTAGATCGCTTCGAGATAAGCGGGGGCGAGGCTGGCGGTCGCATTGTCAGCCAAGGGCGCCGACATGGCGTCCTCCCACAACGCTGCCCGCAGCAACATTCCTCCGAGCAGCACGCCGCACGCCAACACCAGCGTCCACCCACCCCAGCGCAGCCGGCTCAGGAGCAGCACCAGCACTGGGAAGACCAGGTAGAAATGTTCCTCGACGCAGAGTGACCAGGCTTGGGTGAATCCGCCAGTCGCCCGATAGTCCAGCCCGAAGTTCATCGTGAAAGTCAGAAACCGCCACGGCGCTTGCATCGTCGGGTTTTCCCGGAGCGCCGGCAGAAAGACGTACACGGCCAGCACGACGAAGAACGCCGGCAGGATGCGAAGCGCGCGTTTCAGATAGAAATCCCGGAAGTTCACTTTCTGCCCACGCGCTACCTTTGCGAGCAGCTGAGTGCCAATCAAATATCCGCTCAGGACGAAGAAAAGGTCGACGCCGGTCCAGCCGTACTGCTTCAGCCCTTCCAGCATCGCTGGAGTGGCGGGCCGGGGAAGATGCCAAAGCATCACGAGCAGGATGGCGAGCGCACGCAGGAAATCGGGCCCAGCGGCTCTGGACGAGACAAGTCCGGAAAGTGTGGTTGACGCAGCCTGGCGAACCCAAGCCACTCCTGCCGCGCGCACCGACATTTCCATAGTGAGCCGTCCGTGATGTGGCTGTGATCAGGCGATCATAAGCCACATCACGGTGCGCGTAACGTTTCGTCTTGCGCTGGCCCGACTAGTCGCGCGCAAGAGCGGCCGCCGCCTCCTTGTCCATGTCGACGTACGACTCCTTGCTGATGTCGATGCCGACGCCGAGGATGGTGCCGCCAGTGAACCGGGCGGGGTTCTTGTACTCCTGGCTGACGTTGTCGCCGCTGTCGTAGCCGACGCAAAGTCCATCGCCCGATAACGTGAACTTGCCTACTTGCGCACGCATGGGGCCCTCGGCCACGACCTGGCCGTCGACGTAAAGCCTGGCCTTGCCGACCGACTCGTGATTCTCGCCGGCGGATTCGCGCACGAATTCCACACCGAGCGAATGTTTGCCGCTCGGCAACTCCGGCGAGACGAACTTCTGCTCCGGCTTGATGCCGAGGAAGTTGTAGACGTAGCAGAGCTTTCGATCCTTGATGAACAGCGAGTGCCCGCCGAAACGCGAGCCGTGCGCGAAGATCACGCCGGCCGCCTTGTCGGTGAGGTCGACATCGGCAATCACCTTGTATGAGCGGCCGCGAATATTCACGGCGACGCCTTCGGGAATCGGGGCAGTGCCTGGGAAATACACGTAACGCGTTCGCGGCACTTCGGCCTGCGGGCGCTCGATGGTCAGCAGCTCGGTAGCATTGCGATCGTCCAGCGGCAGGACGAAATTTTTCTCGGCCTCTTCGAACCAGGCATCGACCAGTGCCGCCAGCTTCTCGGGATGTTGGGCGGCGACATTGTCGGCCTCGGCCCGATCCTCGTCGACGTGATACAGCTCCCACTGATCCTTGTCGAAGTGGCCGACACCGCTGAGCGGCGCGTGCATCGCAGACGCCTTCCAGCCGTTTTCCCAGATGCCGCGGGTGCCGAGCATCGCATAATACTGACGTTTCTTTTGCGTCGGCGCATTGGCCTGGTCGAAGCTGTAGCGCATCGACACGCCGTTCAGCGGATACTGCTCGACGCCGCGATAGGTTTC
Organism: Steroidobacter agaridevorans; assembly: GCF_009932555.1. GTDB lineage: Bacteria > Pseudomonadota > Gammaproteobacteria > Steroidobacterales > Steroidobacteraceae > Steroidobacter > Steroidobacter agaridevorans. The sequence goes on along the minus strand of NZ_BLJO01000001.1, from coordinate 1,199,784 downwards.
CGGCATCTCCAGTCCGGTGACGTCGAGAATGGTCGGGACGATGTCGGTGCAGTGGTGATATTGGTCGCGGATCTCGCCCTTGGCCTGGATGCCTTTGGGCCAGTGAATGACCAGCGGACAGCACGTGCCGCCGCAGTATTGCGAGTAGCGCTTGAACATTTGATAGGGCGTGCTGAAGGCCACGGCCCAGCCGGTCGGATAATGGTTGTAGGTGTCGGGGCCGCCGAGCGTCTTCAGATATTTCAGATTCTCGGCGAGCTCGTCGGGATAGCCGTTGAAGAACTTGTTCTCGTTGACCGAGCCGTTCGGGCTGCCCTCGCCGGACGCGCCGTTGTCGGAACAGTAGAAGATGATGGTGTTGTCCAGCTGCCCGCTGCGCTCGAGGTATTCGACGATGCGGCCGACCTGAGCGTCGGTGTACTCGGAAAAGCCCGCGTACACTTCGGCCATCCGGGCGAAAAGTTTCTTCTCGTCCGCGTTGAGAGTGTTCCAGGGACGCACGGCGTCGCCGGGCACGGAATTCTGCACGTCCTCGGGCATGGGATTGAGCGGCGTCAGCTTCGTGCCCTTTGGCAAGATGCCTTTCTCGATCATGCGCGGCAGCGCCCATTCGCGATATGCCTCGTAGCCATCGTCGAACTTGCCTTTGTACTTGTCGGCGTACGCTTTGGGGCTGTGATGAGGCGCGTGGTTCGCGCCGGGACAGAACCACATGTACCAAGGCTTGGACGGATTGCTTGCCTGCTGGTCGCGCAACATCTTGAGCGCCTGATCCGCGAGATCTTCCGAGAGGTGATAACCCTTCTCCGGACCGTACGGTTGATCGATGAAATGATTGTCTTCGACCAGATCCGGATACCAGTTGTTGGTCTCGCCGCCGAGGAAGCCGTAGAAGCGATCGAAGCCCTTGGCCAGCGGCCATTCGGAGCGGCTGCCGCCGCCCGCGATGTCCTCTTCGGGCACGTTGTGATTCTTGCCGAGCCAGAAGGTGCTGTAGCCATTCTCCTGTAACACCTGGCCAATGGTCGCGCACTCGGCCGGCAAGCGGCCCGCAGCGCCCGGAAATCCGTTCGATGCTTCGGTGATGCAGGCACTGCGGTTCACGTGATGATTGCGGCCGGTGAGAAAGGTCGAGCGCGTGGGCGAGCACAGCGCGGTCGTATGCCACTGCGAATAGAGCAGACCGTTGTCGGCGAGCCGCTGCAGCGTCGGCATATTGATGCGTCCACCGAACGGCGACCACGCGGCCTGGCCAGTATCGTCGTAGAGGACGACCAGAATGTTCGGCGCGCCTTTCGGCGCACGTTTCAACTCGTAAGGTGTCCAGTCCGCTTTGGAGTCACGTACATCGAGTTTGATGACGCCCTGAAACTGCTCGGCCATGGTTGCTCCTCGTCGACAGCGGCAACGGTGATGCTGCAAGGAAGGATTCGAGTAGACGCATCCCTCGAACGCCGGGCATCGTGGCAACGGGCAGGGGCTATCGCCTCATGCCTCAGCCATCGTCCATTCATCCAACCGAGCGCTGAGTCGTTCAAGAGATGGCCGGGCGGATTCTTCAAGACTGGCGCCATGAACTCGAACATTGTCGCCGGCCCTCGACGCTCGCGCGCCACGATCATGGAAGAAGTGGCGAAGGTGCTGCGCGCTACCGATGCGAGTACAAACATCGAGGCGGCGATCTCGAGGTCGAGAGTTTCGATGCAGGAAGTCGCCGACACATTCGGCGGCAAGCGCGAATTGCTGCTCGCGATGGTCTCAGAGCTGTCGGATGCCATGTCCGCCAGTCTCAGCACCGATCCGACACAGCCAGAGTTGAGAACGCGGCTGATCGAGTACGGTCAGTGCGTCGCGGATATCTATGCCACCTCGCACTTGCGCAGCCTGTATCGGATCGCCATCACGGAATCGATTCGGCATACGGGCCTGGGCCGTGATTTTTATGACGTCGGCCCGGGCCGCCTGACGCAGCGCCTTGCGGATTTCTTCAAAGCCGCGCAAGCCAGCGGCGAGCTGCGTCGAGCGGATCCGCAGTTGTTGGCAAGCCATTTCCTGTCATTGCTTCGGGCCAACGTGGACATGGTGGAATTCTGTCCGCGCGAGCTTGCGGCCGATGTTTTCGCCGTGGTCGATGTGTTTTGCGACGGCGTCAATGGGGAGCATCGCCATGTCGAGCCTGCTTAGCCGCGCAAGATTGGGCGGCGGTATTCCGAGGGGAACGCGGGACGGCCGGTCTCATGTCGAAGGCGTTCCCGACGAACTGGCCATCGAGATCGATGCGGACGGCTCGCCGGTGAGCTTTCCCGCCGCCGACTGGTTCATTTGTTTCGTGCCCGGCCTGCAGAAGCAATGGTGGCATCGTTTTGTTCCGGGAAACTATCAGCACGTGTTCGCGATGCGCATGGTGGACGACAGCAGTTGGATTCTGGTCGAGCCGTGGTGGACCCGAATGCTCATCAACGTGCTGACGCTGGATGAAGCGGTCAAGTTTCTGCGCTGGGGAGCGGCAGGAAACATTCTGCAGATTCGCGAGTCCATTCCCGGCTGTGGCAATCAAGCGCGCGGGTGGTCCAATTGCGCGGTCCTGACTTCGTTCCTGTTGGGCCGGCGTTATTGGACGTGGACACCGCATGGTTTGTATCGTCGCCTGGCAGCCGAGCCGGGCGCGCGTCCCATCGATTTCGCCCACTGGCTCGCCAACCATATTCGTGAAGTGGCCAGTCGCAATGTCGATCGGGCCCTGGCAGGAATCGAGCGCGGCGGAGGCCAGCCGGTGCAGGCCGCTCTGATCCAACTCGGCAATGCAATCATGGGCGCCTTGATGTCGCGGTCGGGACTCGGCCTCTACAAAGTGGCCATCTCGGAATCGAGCCGCTTCGGTGCTGCGGCTGATGCGTATTGGGAATATGCGCCCGAGCGGGCCATCGAAGCCGTTCGCAAAGTATTGGAGCAGGCCCAGTTGCGAGGTGAGATCAACATCGAAGAGCCTGCGGATGCCGCACGGCAATTCTTCTCGATGCTCCGTGGAGATATCCACCTGCAGATGCTATTTGGCCTGAGAGAGCGCCCCGATCCGACCGAGATTCACGCTCGCGTCACTTCGGCGGTCGATCTCATCTTGAATGGCGCCTTGGCTGCGCCCAGCCAATATGCATACCCGCAAGCGGCGCGTCGTCCTCAAGGCGTCCAGGCGCCGCCGAGTGCTTTATAGACCGCGACCCACTGAGTTCCCAGCTGAGTGTTGCTTTGACTGTAGGCGCGTTCGGTTTGCAATAACGTACGACGCGCATCGAGCTCGGCGAGGTAGTTGATCATGCCGTGGTTGTAGCGGACTCGGGCGATTTCATACGCGTCGCGGCTTTGAGCGAGCGCGGTCGCGAGCTCGCTATTGCGCTCCCGCTCGGCACTGTAGCCGCTCAAGGCATTCTCGATCTCATGCCACGCACGCAACACCGTTTGCTGATAGGTCACAGCGGCCTGCTGTTGATCGAGCTTGCGAAGCTCGACCGACGCGCGCCGACGGCCGCCATCGAAAATCGGCAAGCTCAGGTTCGGCCCGATGGACCACTGTCGAGAGCCCCATTCGGTGAGATCCGAGCCGTGCAGCGACTGTTGGACGAAGCTGCCGGTCAGCGTGAAGCGTGGATATAAATCCGCTACCGCGACACCGATCTCAGCCGTGGCCGCCTGCAGCTGTGCTTCGGCCCGTTGAATGTCCGGACGGCGTCTGGCGATTTCCGAGGGCACGCCACCAGCGAGCGCGGAGGGCACGGTGAAAGTCGGCGGCGTCGCTACGAGTTGCGCATCGAGAGCACCGGGCTGCACGTTGAGTAGCACCGCCAGCGCACTCACGAGTTGCGTTTCCTGCTGTCTCAATTGCGGGAGGTTCGAGCGCGCTTCGGCAAGACGTGCGCGCTGGGTGGTGAGATCGAGCTCATCGACCAGGCCGCCTTTGACGCGATACTGCGTAAGTTCCACCAGATCCGCGCTGGCGGCCACATCCGCATTCGCGATGCGCAGCTGGTCTTGAACACCCCGCAACTCGAGATAGCCGCGCACCACTTCGCCAACCAGAGAAAGTTGAGCGTCGCGCAAATCTTCTTCGCTCAGCCGCGCATTCGCGTCGGCCGCTTCGACCGAGCGGCGCACGCGTCCCCACAAGTCCAGTTCCCAGCCGACGTCGAAACCGCCTTGGAAGACACTGAAGGGTTCGCTGAGCAGCGAGACGATCTGGTCGCGACCGCCTGCCGGCGCGATCAGGTCGATCATTCGGGTGGCGGTGCCGTTCTCGCTGGTTCGTTCGCGCGAGTAGGCGGCGTTGGCATTGACGACTGGCCAACGCGCGCCGGCCTCGACACGACGGACTAAGCGGCTCTGCGCCACCCGCAGCGTCGCGATCTGCACCTGAGCGTTATTCGCCAGCGCGCGTGTGACGAGATCATCGAGCGTCGGATCCTGAAATTGTTTCCACCACTCGCGCTCGACCGCATCGTTCGTCGCCGTGGGGGCTCGCCACTGTTGCGGCAGGTCGGGTTGCGGCTCCTTGAAGTCGGGGCCGACGGCGCACGCGCTCAACAGCGCCGAACTGACGATGATCCAGATCTTGCTTCGCATGACGCACCTAAACGAGCCGGTGTCTGAACAACCACACCGCGGCCGGCAGGGTCACCAACGCGATGATCACCAGCGGCCACATGTCGTGGAGCAGATAACCGAAGCTTGCTCCTTCGAGATACACACGCCGCACCAGGTCGATGGCATAGCGCAGCGGATTGGCATAAGTGAGGTATTGCATGGCCGACGGCATGTTGCTGATTGCCGAGGTCAGGCCCGACAGCAGCATCATCGGCATCAGCAGAACGAATGTGTACAGCATCGCCTGCTGCATGGTCTTCGAGAACGCCGAGAGCGCGAGGCCAATGCCGACCGCCGCGGTCGTGAACAGCAGCAGGCCGGAATACAGCGTGAACAGCGATCCTTGAAAAGGAATGCCGAACCAGAAACGCGCGATCAGGAAAATGATGGACGACTGCACCAGCCCGATCAGAATCGGCGGCACCGCTTTGCCGACCATGATTTCCGTCGGGCGCAGCGGCGTGACGAGCAACTGATCGAACGTGCCCTGTTCGCGTTCCCGCGCCACCGACAGCGCCGACAGCATCAGCACCTGAAGCATGCTCAGCGCGCCGATCAGGCTGGGAATCATGGCCCAGCGCGTTTCCAGGTTCGGGTTGTACCAGGCGCGCGTTTCAATCCGCAGCGCCGGTGTCGGGCCGCCGCGCAGCTCGTTCCACTGCGAGTTGAAACGATCGACTGCGGCTGTGACATATGAGGCGGCGACGTTGCCGGTGTTCGAGTTACGGCCGTCCGCGATGACTTGCACGACCCCGCCGCGTCCCGAAACGATGTTGCGCTCGAAGTCCGCGGGCAGATGAATGACGATCAGCGCGCGCTTCTTGCCGATCGTCTCGCCGATCTGTTGTGCGCTGCTCAGGTTCGCGACCCGATCGAACACGCCCGAGCCGTCGAGCAGGGTCACGAACTGGGTCGAGGCATTGCTGCGATCGGTATCGAGCAGCGCATAGGGCACCTCGTTCAGATCGAAGGTGGCTGCATAGCCGAACAGCAGCGATTGCAGCACCACGGGCATGATCAGCACCAGGCGGCTGCGCGGATCTTTCAAGATGGCGATCAGCTCCTTGCGGATCAGAATCGCGATCCGATGTAGTGTCGCGTTCATACCAATTGTTTCCGTGTGTTGATCCGGATGAGCACGAACAGCACGACGGCCGCCGTCAGCAGCACGGCCGTGTCTTTGATCAGCAGGCCGGGCACGTTGCCGGCGAGAAATAGCGTCTGCAGCGCTTCGACGTAGTAGGTCGGCGGCAGCACGGTGCTGATGGCGCGGACGATCGCGGGCACGCTGCGCAGATCGAAAATGAATCCCGACAGCATCAGCGCCGGCAGAAAGCTGGTGATCAGGGCGATCTGCGAGGCGAGGAATTGATTCTTGGTGGCGGCGGAGATCAGCAAGCCCAGGCTCAACGACACCAGCAGGTAAAGCATCGAGATCAGCACGATCAGCAGCAGCGAGCCGCGGATGGGGACAAAGAACATGAACTTGCCCGCGAGCAGGCACATCGTGAGGCCTGCCAGGCCCACGCCGAAGTAGGGAATGAGCTTCGAGGCGATCAGCTCGCCGGTATTGATCGGCGTGACGAACAACGACTCCAGCGTGCCTCGTTCCCATTCACGCGCCATGACCAGCGACGTCAAGAGCGCGCCGTTCAGCGTCATGATCAGCACGATGAGCCCGGGAACCAGAAAGTGCGTGCTGGTGTTCGCCTCGTTGAACCACAAGCGGGTTTCCAGTCTGACCGCAGGCGCCGGAGCGATGCTGGCGCCGGACACCGCACGTTTGTTGCTCCACTGCGCGATCGCGCCTTGCGCGAAGCCTTCCAGCACACGTGCGCGGTTGGCGTCGACGCCGTTGACGAGCACTTGGATGGTTGCGTCGCTCGCGGCCAGTCGACGGGAAAAATCGGATTGCAGATAGACGATCGCCTCGACCTCGCCCGCGCGCATCAAGCGCTGCGCCTCCTCCATGGAGTGCAACCGGGTCACGGTGAAGTAGGGCGACAAATAAAATCCGGCGACGACATCCTGGGCGGTGGGCGAGGTGTCCTGCGAAACGATGGCGACGGGCGCGTTCTTGATGTCGAACGACAAGCCATAGCCGAACACCAGAATCAGCACGAACGGCAGAAACAGGCCGACCATCAGGTTGCTCTTATCACGCAGCAACTGACGGGTTTCTTTCAGGGTGAGCGCGCGCAAGCGCCGCCAGGACAGACGAGATGTGTGAACGTCGCTCATGCCGCGTGCTCCTGTCGCTGCGCCCGTTCCCGGCCTTGTTCGACGATGCCAATGAAGGCGTCTTCCATGGAGTGCGCGGGTTCGCCGCCCGAGCCGGCCTGCCTGCGTACTTCTTCCGGCGTGCCGATCGCCAGCATCGTGCCCGCGTCCTGAATCATGATCCGATCGCAGTACTCGGCTTCTTCCATGAAGTGGGTGGTGACCACGATGGTCGTGCCGTGATCGGCCAGCGAGCCGATACGCCGCCAGAATTCTCGTCTTGCCAAAGGATCCGCGCCGCTCGTCGGCTCGTCGAGAAACACGATGGCGGGCTCGTGCAGCAGGGCGGCGGCCATTGCGAGGCGGCGTTGAAAGCCGCCGGGCAGCGAACCGGCCGTCGACGACGCGCGCTGCTTGAGCTCGAAATTATCGAGCGCCCATTCGATGCGCTGTGCCGCTCGCGAATTACGCAAACCGTAGGCGCCGGCGAAGAACTGCAAGTTCTCGAGCACGCTGATATCGCCATAGAGCGAGAATTTCTGCGCGACGTAGCCGATGTTCTGTCGCGCCTCGGCGCGTGCACGCCGCAGGTCGGCGCCAGCGACTTTCAACGTTCCCGAGGTTGCGGGCAGCAGACCACACAGCATGCGAAAGGTGGTCGTCTTGCCGGCGCCATTCGGGCCGAGCAGCCCAAACACTTCGCCGCGCTTCACTTCGAAGCTGGTGCGGTTCACCGCCGTGAAGTCGCCGAACTTGCGCACCAGATCGTGCACTTCGATGACGACCTCGGAGTGATCCAGCGAATCCTTCCTGGTCAGCTCCAGCGCTGCGTTTGCGGCCGGCTGCTCGTCCGTCTTATGACGCAACAGCATCATCAAGCTGTCTTCGAGGATGGGCGACGTCGGTTCGAACGTCACGTCCTGTAGCGACAAGGGCTCGCGATCGCCCAGGACCACCCGCACCTGGCCGCCGTGAGGCACGGCGTCGATCACGTCGGGGCGATCGATGAGATCTGCTTGCAGTTTGCGCGCTGGAGTTCCCCGCTGTGACATCGCCAGGAAAGAATGACCGCTCGCGCGCGACATCAACTCTTGCGGGGTACCGCTCGCCAACACGTGGCCTTCGTGCAGAACGACGACGTGTGCGCAACGTTCCGCCTCGTCCATGTAGGAGGTGCTGACGATCACGGAGAGACCTTCGTTTTCCACGAGCCCGCTGACGATGTCCCACAGCTCGCGTCGCGAGAGGGGATCCACGCCGACCGTCGGTTCATCCAGCAACAACAGCTCCGGTGAGCGCACCAGCGTGCAGGCGAGACCGAGCTTCTGTTTCATGCCGCCGGAGAGTTTGCCGGCGAGCCGGTCGAGAAACGGCGCCAGTGCCGTCATTTCCATGAGTCGCGGATAACGCTCGGCGCGCTGCTCCGGGGTGACGCCATGGAGGTCCGCATACAGATCGAGATTTTCCTGCACGCTCAGGTCCTCGTAGAGACCGAAGCGCTGAGGCATGTAGCTGATGCGATCTTGAATCGCTTGCGGCTGTTTCGCCGCGTCCAGGCCGAGCACGGTGAGCGAGCCCTCATCGGCTCGCATGAGCCCCGCAGCGAGACGCAGCAGGGTCGTTTTGCCTGCGCCGTCCGGACCGACCAACGCAGTCAATGCGCCCGGCCGTGCGCCAAACGACACACGGTCGAGCGCCGTAATAGTGTCGAGCTTCTGACGTTCGAATCGTTTGGTGAGGTTGTCACCGCGAACGATGAAGTCGTCGGCGGCGTTCATCTTCCGGACTCGCGCACGTTCGCTTGCTGCTGAGTCGGCGTGATCGTCACCGTCGCGGGCATGCCGAGCCGCAGCCGGTCTTCGGGATCGTCGACGAATACGCGAATCTCATAGACCAGGCTGGTGCGTAGCTCCTCGGTCTGCACGGTTTTCGGCGTGAACTCCGCGGTGGAGGAGATGAAACCCACTTTGCCCTCCAGCGGATTATTCGGCGCACTGTCCATCGTCACGCGTGCCGGTGCGCCCAATGCGACTCGGCTCAACTCGACTTCGGACAGATATGCGCGAACCCACTTCGGCGTCGTGATTGCAATCGCGAACACCGGGCGCTGCGGAGTGGCCAGCTCGCCCGGTTCCATGAGCCGATTGCGAATCACGCCGTCGGTCGGCGCGAGCAAGTCCGCATCGGCGAGTTGTCGCTTCAGCAGGGCGAGATCGGCTTCGGCCGCATCGAGTTGCGCTTTGGCTTGATCGATCTCTTCCTGGCGTGGGCCGGCGAGCGTCAGTTCGAGCGCCTTGCGCGAGCTTTCGGCCTGGGCTTCGCTCATGCGGGCCGCCGCGATAGCTGCTTCGAGATCTTGCGGGCTGATGGCGCGTCCTTTGGATTCGTCGCTGATACTGCGAAGACGCTGCAATTGGCTGGTGGCATTCGCTGCCTCCGCTTGCGCCGCTGCCAGCGCCGCTCTGGCTTGAGCAACTTCTTCCGGACGCGCGCCATTACGAAGTTTCCTGAGCACTTCGCGTTGCGCGGCGGCGCGAGCTTCGGCCTGCGCGACGCGGGGCAGGAGTCGGCCGGTATCGAGTCGCGCCAGCACCTGACCGGCTTTCACCGTGGAGCCTTCCTCCACCAGCACTTCGGCAATGCGCTCGCTGTCGTTGAAGGGCAGCTCGATCTGGCGCAGGTCGACATTCCCCTGCAGAACGATGTGCGAATCGTCGTCGTTGCCGCCGAACACCCAATAGCCGAGCGCGGCGAGTGCCAGCAGAGCGACGACGGCGAGTGCGATACTTCTTTTTGACACGGCCAGTCCCCGAGCAGGGTTGCAAACTGCCGTCAGTCTATTCAAAATCAAATTTGAATTTCAACTCCACATGAGCCCGCGCATGCGTCCCCGCAAGACCGACAGGACCGCCTCGAAGCCACGGCGCGCAGCCAAGCGTCCGCCGGCACGAGCGGCGGCGCGCGAGGACGGCGCGCAGACGAGGCAACAATTGCTGGAAGTCGCGGGACGCGTGTTTGCTGAACGGGGCTATGTCTACGCGACCAGCAAGGAGATCTGCGAGCGAGCCAATGCCAACATTGCCGCTGTGAATTATCACTTTGGCGGCAAGGACGGTTTGTATGCCGCCGTGCTCGAGGAGGCGCATGCAAGGTTGGTCAGCATAGACATCGTCACGGAGATCACGCAAAGCGCCGCCAGCGGGGCGGACAAGCTGCGGTTGTTGCTACGGAAGATCGTCGGCGAGGTCGCCAAGCGTGACGAGGGCGCGTGGGAATTGCGAGTGTTGAGCCGGGAGTTGATGGCGCCCACTTCGCTCATGGACAACATGATGAAGAATCAGGTCATGCCCAAGGCCCGGCTGGTGACCGGAATGATAGGTGACATTCTCGGCGTGCCACCCACTCATCCCGCGGTGAGCCGCTCGACCGTGAGCATCGTGGGCCCGTGCCTGTTCATGTTGATCGCGAGCCCGGAGTGGCAAAAGAAAATATTTCCAGCGCTGCTGGTCGACACCGACTCGCTGATCGATCACATGGTCGCCTTCGCCCTCGGCGGCTTGCAGTCCATCGCGGCTCAATTACGCGGCGCATCGCGCAAGTAAGAAATATATGTAGTGGGCGGGGGCGCCGACTATTTCGCACATTGTAGGGAGTTCGCGGGCTGAGCTTGGGGATTCTCTGCAGTATTTTGTTGCCTCCGCACCTAAGAACGTGCGGGGAGGGGACATGCAGAACGCCTCGAAGCAGACGTCGCTGTGCCGCGCATTCATTCCGATTGTCGTTCTATGCATGGCTGGATGCGGTGGTGGTGGGGGCGGAGGTCGTACCTCCGGTCGCGCTTCGAATTCACCCCCCGTGCTTGGGGCAGCCGATTTCTCGACCAAGCTGAATACCGATCTGCAAGGCCAGGTGTCTGCGACCGACCCGACGGGCGATGCGCTCACGTTCTCGGTGGCCGCCAATCCTGCGAGCGGCGCTCTCGTCAGCTTCAGTCCCAGTGGCGCATTCGTTTATCGTCCCGCTTCGGGATTCCTCGGCGACGATAGCTTTCGTGTTCAGGTAAACGACAGCGCCGGCAACTCTGTCCCGGGAACCGTCAACATCAACGTGCATCCAAATCGCGCGCCGGTCGCGGCAAACGACGCCTTGCGTGCGGACGGCTCGGCGCTAGCAAACATCGCGGTGCTGGCGAACGATACAGATGCCGATTCCGATCCGCTCACCGTGACGATCGAAGAGGGGCCGCTCGCGGGCAGTGCCGCCGTCAACACGGACTCCTCGATCGGCATCAGTGGACTGCCGGGCGGATTCAAGGGAGTGACCCGCTTCAAATATCGCGTCACCGATTCGAGCTCCGAATCGGCCATCGGGACTGCCGCCGTCTTTGTGGGTGTCGAACCGTTTCGGATCGTCCTCGCGGGCGATCCGGCGGCGAATGGCTCGCCTGAGCTTTATATGAGCGATTTCGCTTCGGCGCCCACTGCACTGACGGCGGCGACCGAAGGCAACATGCGGCTGCGTGGCTTCGCCGCTTCCCAGAACGGCGCAACCGTCGTCTATCGGCGGGAGGATAGAACCAACGCCGCGACTGTCGATCTCGGGTTCGTGCGCACGGCCGCGCCGATTCAGAGGGGCACGGTGCCTTTGCCGTCGGGCGCGACGCTGCCTCTCAATACCAGCAACGCGGAGCAGTTCATCGTCAGTCCTGACGGTCAGTGGATCGCGCTGATCGCACGCGTCGGCAGCGTCGACTCCGTGTATGTCTTCAACGCGGCAACCCCGGCGGCCTTGGTCAAGGTCAGCCCGACGAATGCAGTGTTCGCAAGTCGACTGCGCTTCTCGCGCGACTCGCGGAATCTGTTCTTTCTGGCCTCGTCGGTTGCGGGGGGCGGCACCAAGTCGCTCTACACCGTGACGCCGGAGGGTCCTAGCCCGACTGTTGCAGTTTCTGCGATCAGCGATCCGGCGACCAGCGACGACGTGCTGGATTATTCGATCGCTGCCGATCAAAGCGCGATTCTGATTCGAGCAAATCGCGGCGGCCGTCAGGGGCTGTTCTATATCGACGCGCGCCAACTGCGGGTCGAAACTCAGGTGAGCCACACGCTTGCATTCGGGGAGTCTGTTGGCGCGAGCACGATTTCATTGACGGGCGGGACGATCGGCGGCGGCGTAGGGCGGCGCGTGGGTTACACAGTGGAAACGCCGTTGCTGCCGAGTCGAGCCTACGTGGCAGAAATATCGGCAACTCCCAATCCACGCGAGGTGGCCACGGCCGCGGAAGTGGTGGGCTTGCGACCGGACGACGGTGCAGTGTTATATCTGAAGAGCGGCCAGATCCATGAGCTGGATCTCGCCAGCAACGGGGCCGACACGATTGTCGCAGCCGGCGGCACGGCCTGGTACGACTCGACAGGTAACATCGTGCTCGTACAACAAGCCCGGTTTGTTGACGGCACCCCGTACACAGTCCTCGGCGTGACGACTCGCGGTGCATTCGGCGACACTCAACTCGTCGGTACGCCGGCGCAAGTGACTCGGTTCAGCGAGGTGAGCGGCTTCGACCGAGGCGTCGCGCTGCTGGCCGAAGGATCGCCGGGCGGCACGGCGCCCACCCGTGCACGGGTCGCACTTGTAAATGCACTCGCGCCCGACCGGCTGCTCTATCTCGCCGATTTCGAAACACCGCTGCAGCTCACATCGCCTCCGGTGCAGGTGGTCGCGCACTGATTCGGACCGGATGACGACTACGTCATGGTTTCATACCGAAATCGTTGACGTAATGTGACTTGCAAAGCTAGCGTCCCCCGCCCGTTACTTAACGGATGAAATAAACAAACTCAGCGGAGGACGGAACATGGGTCGGAACAGGTGGGTTCGAGGCGCGCTGGCGTTCGGCATTCTGGGAGCGAGCGTGTTTGCAGGCGGCTGCGCTTCCATTGTCCATGGCGGCAACCGGGAGATTTCGATTGCTACGCAACCGCCGGGCGCTACCGCGTCGGTGCGCAAGAGCGGCGGCGATATCGCGGATATCGTGGCGGTGGAAAAGACCCCGTGCACGGTTTCGCTCGACCCCAAGAAGAGCTACTTCTCGGGCCAGAGCTACACGCTGCGACTGGAGATGCCCGGCTACAAGGTCACCGAAGTCGAGCTGACCCCGAAGATGTCCGGCTGGTACTGGGGCAACCTGCTGGTCGGCGGTTTGATCGGCATGCTCGCGGTGGATCCGGCCACGGGCGCCATGTGGAACATCACGCCGGACAAGATCGATCGCAAGCTGGCGAGCGGCCAGGCCGCGCTGATCAAGAACAAGACCGGCTTCGTCGTCGTGCTCGAGTCCGAGCTCACGCCGGCGGAACGCGTCGCCATGGTGCGCGTGAACTGATTCATCGTTTTGTTTGCACCCGCCGGGTCGGCTGCCGAGGTGGCCGACCCGCTTCGTCAATGCCGGCGCGGGATCCTGACGGGCAGCGATCGGAAGCCGTGCACGAAGGTCGAATAGACACGTTCGGGCGGGCCGACGACTTCGACCAGCGGAAAGCGTTTCAAGATTTCTTCCCAAATGACCTGCAGCTGCAGCTCGGCGAGCCGATTGCCGACGCAGCGATGAATGCCGTAGCCGAATGAAATGTGCTGGCGCGGCCGCGCGCGATCGATCAGGTACTCGTGAGGTCGCTCGATGACCGTCTCGTCGCGATTGCCCGAGAGATACCACATGACGACCTTGTCGCCCTTGCGAATCAGCTTGCCCCCGAGCTCGACATCCTGCACGGCGGTGCGGCGCATGTGAGCGAGCGGGGTTTGCCAGCGGATGGTTTCGGACACCATGCTGGCAACGAGCTCCGGACGCTCGCGGAGTTTCTGATATTGATCCGGGTTCCGATTCAACGCGAGCACACTGCCCGTGATGCTGTTACGGGTCGTGTCGTTGCCGCCGACGATGAGCAGCACCACATTGCCTTGAAACTCATACGGCGGCATGTTCCGAGTGCCGGCGCCGTGCGCCAGCATCGAAATCAAATCGTTGCCCGGCGGGCGAGCCGCGCGTTCGTTCCATAGCGCCTGAAAGGTGCTGAAACATTCCGACATTTCTTCGACCCACTGCTCGGGCCGGTCGATCACGCCACCGCCGGGAACGGCCGTCGCCACGTCGGACCAGCGAGTCAGCTTGCGTCGCCGCTCCTGCGGAAAATCCATCAGCGTCGCCAGCGTCATCGCGGTCAGCTCGACCGACACCTTGTCGACCCAGTCGAATTCGACGCCGATGGGAAGCTCGTCGAGGATCGCAGCGGCGCGGCTGCGAATCAGCGGCTCGAGATTGCGCAGGTTGGTGGGTGCAACGATGGGTTGTACCGCGCGCCGTTGTTCATCGTGCTTCGGTGGATCCATCGCGATGAACATGGGTAGCGGGCTGCTCACCGTGTTGATCGTGATGCCGCCAAGCGCCGCCTCGGAAGAGAACTGCTGGTGATTGGTATCGACCGCCATGATGTCGTTGTAGCGGGTGATCGACCAATAGCCGCCGAACGTCGGGCTCACGACGTAATGAATCGGATCTTCCCGGCGCAAGCGCTCGAAGTAAGGCTCCACGAGATCGGCATGAAACAGCTTCGGATTGGCGACGTCGATCTCGGCCAGCGGTTGCGAGTACGCGTGCGCGCGAGCGGCTTCGAGCGTCGGCGGCGCGTCCGGAAACACATCCAAACTGTAAGTGACTGGAGGCCCGGAGCGAGAGGCGAGGGTGTCAGTCATAGGAGGGATCTAGTGTTGAGATTCCGGAGTGTGGACGACGATGCCATCGAGCTCGTCGCGCATTCGGATCTGGCAGGCAAGGCGCGAGTCCTCGGCGGCGCCATCCGCAAATTGGAGCATTTCCCGCTCCGCATCCGAGGCGGGACCGACCTTGCCCAGCCAGTCCGCAGCGACATGAATGTGACAGGTGCCGCAGGCCGCGCAACCGCCACAATCCCCATCGATTCCAGGCACTCGATTGTCGACCGCGCCCCGCATCAGCGACTCGTCTTCGGCCAGCTCGATGGTGTGGCGGGCGCCGTCGTGCGCAATGTATGTGACTCGTCCCATGGTTCAGCGCTTCTGTCTGAATGCGTCGCTCAGCAATGGGCCGGCGAAGGCGTCGCCGACGTTGCCCTCGGTCGCATACCGATAGAGTGCCGCCGAGTAGACACCCTGCAACGCTGCCTGCACAAGAGCCAGACCGACCACAGCGAGCACGACGATGCTCAGGACGGCAATGAATAGCGGGCCGCTGCCAGTCTGCGAGACGCCCAGTATGAACACCACGCCGAGGCCGAGTGCGCCGAGATAGAACAAGAAGAATACCAGGCCGATGCCGACGTTGCCGATGATGTTCTTGCCCCAGGTCTTTTTCAGCAGCGCCGCGCTGTCTTTCACAGCATCCATGGGGCCCACATCGCGGCTGACCAGAACAGGCACGGCGAGGAATGTCGCCGCCGTGAACGCCACGCCAAGTAAGCCTGCGATCCAGCGGCCGATGAAGCCGGCGCGCTCTTCGATGAGGCGCAGGATCATACCTACAGTCGCGGCGATCGCTGCGTAACCGAGAATTTGCACGATGCGCGAGCGGGCAATGCGCAGGCCGTCAGCAACCGTCGGGTCGCCGCCGTCGAGCCGGATCATGGCCGCGCCCACCAGCGCCGAGTTGAAGAAGAAGATGACGAAGTACTGGACCAGATAAAACAGGAACAGGACCAGCAACGAGGTCGCGTCGTTCGACCAGCCGCGCAATCCGTCGAGCGTGCCGGTGAACAGCAGCGGGACGAGGAAGCTCGCTGCCACGAGCAGAGTTGCAAGGGCCGAGAACACCGGGAACAGCAACAACTCTTTGTCCTGTTGTAGGACAGTGCCGCTCGCCTTCACCAGCTGCCAGCTACGGGAGAATCGCGCGAACATATATTCCCTTAGTTGTTATGGCCCGTCGCCCACCCGCGGACGACAGCCGCTACGGTACCCGAGCCCGGCAGTCGCGACAATTACCGTTTGTCGAGCAGGGCCCGTCCCTGCAGCGCCGGCCGTGTTTCGGGATGCCCGCCGCCGCTGATCGTTGTGATGCTGTTCTTGAATTCGACCTGCACGCGGTCGTCGTCGAAGCGGCAGGTCACGACGTCATGATGTGGCGTTCCATAGAAACGCCATTGCATCTGGAGAGTGTTGTCGTCCTTCCAAATGCCCGCCGCTGCGACCTTCACTGGCGGCTGCTCGCCGACGGGTAAGCCGACCAGTCCGCTGATCTCCGGCGGCGTGCCGGGCATGGACGTAACGCCGTCGGCCCAGCGACCGATGCCACAGTCCACGTCGAAGCGACCTGCAGCGGTCGTCAGTTCGAACTTGCACGCATCGCGCTTGAAATGAAACGCAACGTGTTTTGCGCCGAGGCTGTTCGATTCCAGCTCGAATCTGCGCCCGTCGATACGCGCGCTCGTGGGAGATGTGTGTGAGCCGGAGGGCAGGGGCAACGTCAACGCGGCGAGTTGTTCCTGCAATTGCGAGCTTGCCGATGCATCGGCCGGCAGCGGTTTGTCCCGCAGGGCGGGCAAGAGATGTTCCCAAACCAGATTCAGCAGGCCTTGCATGTCGCCAGTGGCGCTGGTGATTGCAATCACCGCATCCTGCTTCGGCAGCACGATGCAATACTGTCCGAACGCTCCGTCGCCACGAAACGCATCGTGGCGGCAGCGCCAGAACTGATATGCGTACCCCTGGTGCCAATCGCTGGTCTGTTTCAGTTGCGCGAGATCGGTTCCGGGCGCGGTGGCGGGCTGCTGTATCTTGAAGGTCGTCGCTTCCTGGACCCAGGACTGCGGCAACAGTTGTTTGCCGTTCCACTGACCCTGCTGCAGATACAGCCGCCCGAATTTCGCGAGCGTCTCCGTGGTCGCACTCAATCCCCAGCCGCCCGCGTCGATGCCGAGCGGACACGTCGCCCATCGAATCGCACTCACCTGCAACGGCGCGAACAATCGCGGGCGCAAGTAATCGCTCAGTTTCTCGCCCGTCACTTTCTGCACGATGGCGGACAGCATGTAAGTGGCGCCGCTGTTGTAGACGAACAGGCTGCCCGGCGCATGTTCGATGGGTAACGATAGGAACGCCTTGACCCAATCCTGTTCGCGGGTGACCAGCGGTGTCGGATCCTTCGCATGTCCCGCCGACATGGTCAGCAAGTGCTGGATGCGCAGCGCCTTCAGATTGTCGCTGACGGTCGCCGGCGCCTGGTCGGGAAAGAAGTCGAGCACGCGATCCGTGACCTTGAGCTTGCCTTCCGCGACGGCGAACCCCACCGCGCTGGATGTGAAACTCTTGCTCAGCGAATACAAACTTTGCGGCGTGTCGGCGCGGTAGGGCCGCCACCATCCCTGCGCCACATTCTGGCCATGGCGCACGATCATGAGGCTGTGCATCTCATGCGATGAGCCCGCGACCGCCGCCAGGAATGTGCGAATCGACTGTGACGAAACGCCGGATGCTTCCGGCGTAGCGCGTGCATCCGCGAACGCTCGCAACGGCGGGGCGCCCATGCCGAGGGCTGCCGTCGCCAAGCCCGCCTGCTGCAAAAACGACCGACGATCGAATTTCGACATCGCGCGCTATCCCTTCCAATGAGTGAGTGGTTCTTGCGATACGATAGCCAGGTTTATCGTGAAATCAATAGCTTACAGCCATCGATAACAATTATCAGCCGGGAATGGTTCGCATTTGGCCCGAGTTGACGGTATAACGAGCGCTCTTTCCTGGGATGGTCGTCATGCTGAGCTCGTCCGCAATTCGGCGTTGGTATTGGGTGCACAAGTGGACCAGCCTGGTGTCCACGCTGTTTCTGCTCATGTTGTGCATCACCGGTCTGCCGCTCATCTTCTATCACGAGATCGATCACGCGACCGGCTACTCGGTGGAGCCGCCGGAGCTGCCGGGTGTCACCAGCAGGGTCAGCCTCGACGAGATCGTGTCGGCGGCGCGCGCCAAACGGCCGCAGGATGTGGTGACGTTCGTCTTGCGCGATCCCGACGAGCCGGAGGCGTGGTTCGTCTCCATGGCCGAGACGCCGCAGTCGCCCGACTCATCGGCGTTTTATATGTTCGACGCACGCACCGGCGATTTCCTGCACGAGTATCCGTTGAACCAGGGCTTCATGAATTTCATGTTCCGCCTGCATTACGACATGTTCACCGGGCTGCCGGGCACCTTGTTCCTCGGATTCATGGGATTGCTGCTGGCCGCGTCGCTGGTGTCGGGCACCGTGGTTTATGGGCCATTCATGCGCAAGCTGCCGTTCGGCACCGTTCGGCACGGTCGTTCGTCGCGGCTGAAGTGGCTCGATCTCCACAACCTGCTCGGCATCGCGACTCTGATCTGGTTGCTGACGGTGGGCGTGACAGGCGTCATCAACACGCTGGCGATTCCGATTCTCGGCGTGTGGCAACAGACCGAGATGAGCGAGATGACCGCGAAGTACAAGAACGAGCCCGCGGTCCAGCACCTCAGCTCGGCCGACGACGCGGTGAAGAAGGCGCTCGCGACGGTGCCTGGCACCGAGCTGAGCTTCATGGCCTTTCCCGGCACGAATTTCTCCAGCCCGCATCACTACGTCGCCTTCATGTATGGAGCGACGCCGCTCACCTCGAAATTGCTCACGCCCGTGTTGATCGACGCGAGCACCGGCGAGTTCATCGATAGCCGCTCGTTGCCGTGGTACGTGAAGGCGCTGCTGGTGTCGCAGCCGCTGCATTTCGGCGACTACGGCGGCATGGTGCTGAAGATTCTCTGGGCGCTGCTCGACGTTCTCGCGATCGTGGTGCTCGGCAGCGGCGTCTATTTGTGGATCAAGAAGCGCAACGTGCCGATCGAAGCACGATTGGGCGCGCTCGCCGCGGAAGGGGCTGCTCCGTGAGCGCGAAACCTGCTGTTCGCGTTTGGACCGCGCCCATCGTTCTTGGTGTGCTGACAGCAGTCGGGCTCATCTCCGCGCTGGTGTCGGATTCCGCAGGCGATGTGCTTGCGTGGCTTACCGTTGGCGCGCCCGTGGCCGTCGTCCTTTGGTATCTGCCACGACGTCAGCGTTTGTCGCCGACGTCGCAGCCCACGGATTGAACCCTTAAGCCGATTCTCGAGCGCAACGTTCGAGACTCTCGATCGGGCGGATCTCGATGCCGCCCGCCATCATGTCGCCCAGATGCGTGCCCGGATGCAGGCGGGCGATGCGGACGGCTTCGTCCATGTTCTCGGCCTCGACGATGAAGAAGGCGCCGAACGGCTGCCTGGTCTGTTCATAGGGCCCGGGCTCATCCGTCACGGCGCCATTCTTCTGCGCGCGCAAGGTCCTGAAGTCATTCGGCAGGGAGAGCGAGCCGATCAGCGAGACTTTCCCCGACGCCTTGAGGCGAGCGTCATGCGGCGCGCAGATTTCGCCGAGCTTCTTGAAGTCCTCGGGCTGGAATTTGGCGAAGGCGTCGAGGTCGTAATAGCAGGCACACAGGAATTGCATGGCGGGCTCCGTGGGGCTTAACTGGTTGCACTCTGCAAGCGGTTGCGACTCTAGCCATTCCAGTTGCACAATGCAACCGGTATGAGTGCCAAGATCGACAGCGCCGCACTGGCCGTGAAATCCGGCTGCGCCATCAATCTCGCCACCGAGGTGCTCGGCGATCGCTGGAGCCTGGTGGTGCTGCGGGACATGATGTTCGGCAATTACCGGCATTTCCGGGAGCTGTTGAACAACAACATGGAGGGCATCGCCTCCAACATCCTGTCGGCGCGGCTCAAACATCTGCAGGAAGTCGGGTTGATCAGCTGTGCGCCGGATCCGAGCCACAAGCAGAAGTTGATCTACAGCCTGACGGAGCCTGCCATCCAGCTGGTGCCGGTGATGGCGACGCTTGGCGAATGGGGGCGGCGGCATCTGCCTGTGACTCATGAGCTCAGCGTCCGCGCGCGGCTGCTGTTCGAAGGCGGGCCGCAGATGTGGGAAGAATTCATGGAGGAGTTGCGCGAGCTGCACCTCGGTCGACGCCGAGTGGTGCGCGCAGGCGCGGGGCCCGGCGTATTGCAGCGTCTGAACGATGCGTATCTCGCCGCGTCGAAAAAGACTCGATCACGGTGACGAGATGCTGAACGCCTCCTATTCAATCGCCGTCCGTTCCTACGGAACGCAGAGCACTGCGGACACTCACGACTTCTCCCAACTCGTGTTGCCGCTCGCCGGCGAGCTGTCGATGGATATCGCGGGGCGCGAGGCGATCGTCGATCGAACGGTGGTCGCGTATGTCGAGGCAGGCTCCCGACACGATCAGGTGAGTGAAGGCCTCAACCGTTCGCTGATCCTCGATCTGCGTGCTCGCGACCTCGATGCTCGAACTGCCGATCGTCTGGCCTCGCAGCCTTTCATGTCGGTGACGCCGGAAGCGATCAACCTGATCGATTACATGGGCGCGCTGCTCGCGAAAGAGCGGCTGCTGCCCCACAAGTTGAATCTGTGGGTGCCGCTGCTGGTGGATGCATTGCTGGGCGATGAGCCGCAATTGCCTTCACGACTGGCCGGGCTACTCGCCACGGTTGAGGCAAATCTGTCGAAGGATTGGACCGTGGAGAACATGGCGGAACGGGTCCGCATCAGCGCCAGCAGGCTCCATGCGATTTTTCAAGAGAATCTCGGCAAGTCGCCCCGCGTGTGGCTCACCGATCTGCGCTTGGAACATGTGTGTCGGCTGCTGAGTAGTACCGATCTGTCGATTGCCGAACTGGCGTATCGCTTCGGCTACGCAGATCAAAGTGCGTTGACCCGCGCCATGCGCAAGGCGACCGGGATGACGCCCGCGGCCTACCGGCGGCAGGCAAGAGCCCGGGACTAAACCACGAGAGCATCGGTCAAGACCGAGTGTCCGCCGTAGACATACCCTGCGCGTGTCGCGGAGGCATGCATGCGGAATGATGGGCGGACAATTGCGGGTGTCGCATACGGCATCGGGGCGGGCGCGCTGTGGGGGCTGGTGTTCCTGGCGCCGGAGCTCGTGCCGGAGTTCGGCCCGCTGCAACTGACGATCGGCCGTTATTTCTTCTACGGCCTGTTCTCCCTCTGCCTGCTTGCGCCAATCTGGCACAAACTCAAGCCGCTGCTGGGCCGACGTGAGTGGCTTGCGTTGGGCTGGCTGGCGCTCACTGGCAACGTTCTCTATTACATCCTGCTTGCGAGTGCCGTTCGCCTGGGTGGCATCGCAATGACATCTCTGGTCATTGGCTTTCTGCCGGTTGCCGTCACCATCGTCGGCAGCCGCGACAAGGGCGCAGTGCCGTTGCGCCGTTTAATCCCATCACTCGCGCTCAGCGCACTCGGCGCGGTCTGCATCGGATGGCAGGCGCTCGCTGGGCCGGCTTCCGAGTCCGTGTTGAAACAAGTGGTCGGATTGCTTTGTGCCGTGGGAGCGCTGATTTCCTGGACGTGTTACGCCGTCGGAAATAGCCGCTGGCTGATGCGCCTCGACCACGTATCGCCGCATGAATGGAACATGCTCATCGGTGTGGTGACGGGTGCCCAAGCCGTTCTGCTGATTCCCCTGGCGTTGGCGCTTGCTACCGAATCACATGCCGCGCTCGCTTGGATGAAACTCGCCGGCGTTGCGGCCGCTGTCGCAATCTTGTGTTCGATGGTCGGCAACGCGTTGTGGAATCGCATGAGCAAGCTGTTGCCGCTCACGCTGGTCGGGCAGATGATTCTGTTCGAGACGCTGTTCGCGCTGATCTACGGTTTCCTGTGGGAGCAGCGCCTGCCCACCGCGCTCGAGTATGTGGCGTTTACGCTAGTGGTGCTCAGCGTCGTTTCATGTCTTGCCGTGCATGCGCAGCCTCGCAGTAACGTCAGCCACGCAGCAGCGCCGCCATACTCCGACGCTCATTCCCAAAAGGGCTCATGATGGCGTGCGCCGTCGATTGCGAATCTGACGACAGGCAATATTTCGTGAACGTCGCCAGCGTTCCTGCGGGCCCGACATCGATGTAACGGTGCGCGCCTCGTTGTTCCAGCGAGGCGATCGTGTCTTTGAAGCGGATCGGTTCGCGCACGACACGCCAGAAGAAATCGTTCGGCAGCTCGGTCAGCAAGGTCGCTTCCCGACAGGAGGCCAGCGGCAGCGTGCCAGGAGTACCACGAATCGAGCTCATGAAAGACTCGAAGGGCGCGCGAGCCTCGTCGATCCACTGCGAATGAAACGCGTACGAAACCGGCAAGCGTTGGTAAACCACCTCGCCCTCGCCGAGCGAGCGTTCGATCGGTGCCAGATGAGCCTGCGGCGCAGAGACCACCATGTGCGAAGAGAAGTTAATCGCGGCCAACTCGCTCTGCTCGCGAAGGTACGGCTGTGCATATAGCGTCTGGTCCGCCAGCACTGCGATCATTCCGCCTCGATCGCAGCAAGCTTCGAATGCCGCAGCCTGTTGAACCACGGCTGCCAGCGCATCTTCGACTCGCATGAAGCCTGCCAATGTTGCCGCGGCAAACGAGCCCAGGCTGGCGCCAAGAGTGATGTCGGGTCTGAGGCCGGCCTGAATCAGGCTCTGCGCCAGCGAATACTCGACCATGAATATCGCCGGATGCGTCTGCAACGTGCGATCGAAGGTCTCGCGATCTCTCGGCGAGTAGATGGCGTCGACGACCCGCTCGCCGCAGAGGGAGGACGCCAGATCGTCCAGGCGCAGCATCCATTGGCGAAATACCGGGTCGTGTTCGAACAGGTCCTGGCCCATTCGAAAGTAGTGCGAGCCCTGGCCGGAAAACATGAAGACAGTCTTGCGCATCGCGAACTCCCCGCGATTGACAGTACACATGATCGGCGGATGACGCAGCTACTGTCATTCTTTGCAGGCGGCGTCTCAGGCCAGTTGGGCTACCTTTTCCTCACCAACAAGAAAGCCGTTACCAGCACGTGACGGGGCGGAGCCTGCGCCAAACCCAAGGAGTTCATTGCGCTCTCAAACTGCCGGAGTAGGAGGAGTTATGAGCATGCATGCGTTCGACGAGTTGAGTGAGGAAGAACTGGACCGGATGGAGCGTCGGGTGGCCGCGGCTACCGTCGGGCCCTGGCTTCCCGACAGCGCCGAGGCGGTCAACGTCAGCGTCATCGAGTTGGGCTTGTGCAACGAGCTTGGCACGTTCAAGTCGATCGAACTGGTCGGCGCGAGCGCGGCCGACCACGAGTTCATCGTCAATGCCAGGCAGGACGTACCGCGGCTGCTCCAGGAAGTGCGCCAGCTGCGGGCGCGGCTGCAATCGCTCAACACGTCGCTGGACGATCTCGAGCCACACATGAGAAGCGCCGGTGAGGAAGCGTTTCTCCTGTCGCCATCGATGTAGCGCCTCACACACTCGGGCAAGGGAACTCAGCTGGGGAGCACGTCATGGATATGCAGCTTGACGACGACATCGAGACCGCGGAGCACGACTACTGGCGTGTATTGCGGCTGTTGAGGAGCTTGCCCGATCAATGCGCCCTGGATGTCGGCGACCTCGCCGACCAGATCGGCGCGGACAAGCTGGAGCTGATCCAGTGGGTCAGGGCGGACATTGC
Organism: Steroidobacter agaridevorans; assembly: GCF_009932555.1. Taxonomy (GTDB): domain Bacteria; phylum Pseudomonadota; class Gammaproteobacteria; order Steroidobacterales; family Steroidobacteraceae; genus Steroidobacter; species Steroidobacter agaridevorans. The sequence goes on along the minus strand of NZ_BLJO01000001.1, from coordinate 1,176,337 downwards.
GTTCGCGCGCCTGATCGAATCCAAAGTCACGAAGTAATCGCGGCGGCCGGTCCCGGCCATCGAGAGCATCCCCATGATCGATAACGAGCAGCTGGTTGAGCTGACCGAGTCCTATTTGAAGTCGCTGGTACGGGCGGCGATCGGCTCGATGGGCGCGGATTTTCCTTCGACAGCGCCGTTCGGCGAGCTGGGCATCGATTCGTTTCGCGTCCTGAAAATCATCAAGGCGCTGGAAGCGGACTTCGGCCGGTTGCCAAAAACCCTGCTGTTCGAGAACTTCAACATCGCCGACCTGGCGCAGTACTTCGTCGCCAGGCACGAGAAAACATTGCGCGCGCGGCTGTCCTCGCAGTTGAAACAGCCGGTCGAAGCGCGTGCGCCGGCTGTTATCGCGGCGGCTTCTGAGCCAGTCGTAAAGCAGAAACAACCTGCAGAACTAGTGCAGGTACGGCCCGTGGCGCGGCCCATCCTTTTGCCGGAGAGCGATGCTCACACGCATCCCGAGCTCGGGCCGGTAGTTCGAAGCATCTTCGAGCAGTACAAGAACGAAGGGTCGGTGTCCCGCGGCACGAGGAACATCGCGCCGAACTTGTTCATCGGCAGCGAGCGTCGCGGCTTTTTCCATTACAGCCGCAGCAACGACATCATTCTCGCCTACACGTACACGGGCCCAAGAGATTACTTCCCCGCGCTCGCAAAGGAGCTGTACGAGCACTGCGCCAGCCGGAAGCTCAGCGTCAACATCGTGTACGACGAAGAGACGCCTTCGATCTGCGGCGTCCCGTTCTCCTCGACACCGTTCGGCGCTCTGCAACGCGTTCTGGGCTTGCAGCAGTTCACGCTCGACGGAAAAGCGATGCGCCGGCTGCGCTATCAGGTCTCGAAGTTCGAGAAGGCCGGCCACTGCCGCACCGAAGAGTTTCGCTGTGGCTCCAACGACGAAGTGGCTCGCGCCATCGCCCGCGTCATCGATCAATGGTGCGCGGCGCGGACCATGGTCAATCCGCTCATTCACATCGTCAAGGACGAGATCCTCGCCGGCACGCTGGATCCAAAGCATCGCATCTTCGTGAGCTATTTGGATGACGCGCTCCAGAACGCGATCCTGATCTCGCCGTTGGCGACCGGACAGAACGGCTACTTGATGGATCTGGAGTTCTATCCGGACAGCATGCCGCTGGGCGGCCTGGAATTCACGATCGTCAAGATCATCGAGCGGCTGGTCGCAGAGGGCTGCGACGTGTTGAGCCTGGGCGGCACCTACGGCTGCAAGCTCGCAGACTCGAGCGTTCCGGACGCCGCGGTCGAGCAGATCCTGGACGATCTGCGCAAGCAGAACATCTTCAACGACGAAGGCAATCTGCAGTTCAAGAACAAATTCCGGCCCGAGAACAAGCCCATCTATCTGTGCCGGCCGCAGGGCCAGCCGAACGCCGATGAAGTCCTAGATATCATCATGATGATCGCGGACCCGATGAAGATGCAGACGTCCGATGCCGAGAATCAGCTGGGCGCCGACGCTGCCGCCACTGTCGAAGGCGCGTTCGTCATCGAAGGCGAAGCTCGATCCGCCGATCTGCTCCAGTGCGGTTTCAACCCGCTCAATCTGCTGCCGCAACAAGTCGAGTTCGACCTGAAGACGGATTCGTGGGCGCAGTTGCGCCTGCCGGCGATCGACAATCAGCGCAGGCTACTGAGCGCGCAGTTGAATCAACGCGTCGATCTCGGCGCGACGCTGGCCGAGCTGTTCCCGTTCGCTCACTTCGCCCTGACCACGTCCGGGCGGACGGCGGAGAGCGTGTTCTGCAGCGTTTGGCCGCGCAAGGGCGTCGTTCTGCAAAACCTGCTGTTTCCGACCACCATCTTTCACCAGATGGACAACGCTCTGGTGCCGACAGAGCTGCCGCACGCGGAGGTGTTTCGGCTCGATTCGTCGCACTTATACAAGGGCGATATGGACTGGGCGGCGCTGCAAAGGGAAGTTGTGCGAGATCCGGCAGCGATCGCGTATGTCTGCATCGAGGTCAGTGACAACGCGGCCGGCGGTCATCCTGTTTCGGTCGAGCATCTGAAGCGAGTCAAGCAACTTCTCAAGGACGCGTCCATTCCGCTGGTGCTGGATGGCACGAGGATCATCGAGAACGCTTATTTCGTCATCGAGAATGAGCCGGGTTATGCCGGACGAACGGTTTGGAGTGTGATCCGCGAGATTTTGGGATACGCCGACGCGGTCCTGCTGAGCTTTGGCAAGAACTTCTGTGTCACGGGCGGCCTGATCGGCGTGAACGATGCGAAGTTGTTCCAGCAGTTGCAGGATCGTATCCGCGCGCAGGGCTGCGGCTTGAGCGGTGTCGACAGGAAGCAGCTCGCGCTGGCGCTCCGCAAGCGTGAGTACATCGAGAGCCAGACCTCACGTCGCAAGCACTCCGTGCGACGGATCTGGGATGCGTTGAAGGAGCGGGGCATTCCGGTCGTGCAGCCTGCCGGGGCCCACTGCATCTTGATCGATGTCAAGCAAGTGCCGGAGTTCCGGGACTTCAAACATCCGGTCGCGTCGTTCCTGGCCTGGATGTTCCTCAACACCGGCATCCGTGGCGGCGCGCACAACGCCGGGATGCAGAGGAACACGACGATCAACGATCTGGTTCGCCTGGCGATTCCGGTCGGACTGGCGACAGAGCAAGTCGACTCCATCATTGAGCGGCTGGTGGATCTGTTCGCTCAGCGCAAGAACATTCCCGAGCTCGCTTCGGCGCAAGATTCCGCGGAGGCCGTGGGCGATATCCACGGACGATACAAGCTCGTTCAGTATCACAATGCGGCGGGGCCGATTGTCAGTGGGGCTGCAACTCCGGTGGAACCGGCAGTTCCGGCGCCGTCGCATGATGTTTCGACTCAAGACATCGCCATCATCGGCATGGCGGGCCGCTATCCACAAGCGAACAACTTGCAGGAACTGTGGCAGAGCCTCCTGGCAGGCAAAGACTGCATCGAGTCCATTTCCGACGCACGCTCGGCCCTTCGCTCGCCAAACACTTCAGGCGAGAAGTATCGGGGCGGATTCATCGCGGACGTCGACAAGTTCGATGCTCGCTTCTTCAACATCTCGGCTCGCGAGGCGGAAGTCCTGGATCCGCAGGAACGCTTGTTCCTCGAAGTCGCCTACGAAACGCTGGAAGATGCGGGCTACTACCCAGAATCATTGACCCGCGAGACCAGCCGCGAAGTCGGCGTGTTCGTCGGCGCCGTGTGGTCGATGTACCAATTACTCGGGCTCGAGGAGCGCATCGGCGGAAACCTCGTCAATCCAAGCTCCTTCTTCTGGAGCATTGCTAATCGCGTCTCGCATTGGATGAACTTCTCGGGCCCGAGTTTGACTGTCGACACTGCTTGCTCCGCGAGTTTGACCGCGCTTCACCTTGCTTGCGAGGCGATCCGACGCGGCGAATGTTTTGCCGCGCTCGTCGGCGGTGTGAACCTCGATCTGCATCAGGCCAAGTTCGACCTCAACTCGGCGGGCGGATCGTTCTCTCGCGACGGCGTCTGTCGCTCGTTCGGCAAGGGCGCGAACGGTTACGTTTCCGGCGAAGGCGTCGGAGCGGTGCTGTTGAAGCGGCTGGATCAGGCGATCGCCGATGGCGACAACATTCATGGCGTCATCAAGAGCGTCGCCGTCACGCACAGCGGTCGTACCAGCGGCTACACCGTCCCCGGTCCGCAATCGCAGAGCAAGCTGATACTGAAGGCTCTACAGCGCGCCGATATCGATGCGCGCAGCATCGGTTACATCGAGGCGCACGGGACAGCAACGGATTTGGGAGACGCCATCGAGATCGCAGGACTCACTCGCGCCTATCAGGAATACGGAGTCGCGAAGCAGAGCTGTCCCATCGGCTCCATCAAGACCAACATCGGTCATCTGGAAGCTGCGTCCGGCATCGTCGGCATGCAGAAGGTGCTGTTGCAGATGAAGCATCGCACGCTGGTGCCCTCGCTGCATTCTACTGAGCTGAACGAAGGCATCGACTTCGCCAACTCGCATTTCTATGTCCAGCAGCGGGTGGAGGAGTGGGCGCCGAGAGAACTGGATGGCAAGCGATTCGCGCGACGCGCCGGCATCAGCGCTATCGGCGCCGGTGGGACCAACGCTCACGTCGTTCTCGAGGAGTACGAGAACGCGCCTCGGCTCGATCAGGGTGACGGTCGCCGGTACAGGATTTTTCCGCTTTCCGCAGAGAGTGAAGACCAACTGTGCGAAGCAGTAGTGCGCTTGCATGGGTTCCTGGCTAAAAGCCAAGGGTACGACGCTGACGATGTAGCGCATACGTTGCAGGTGGGCCGGAAGTCCTTCGATTTCCGTCTGGTCGTCATCGCCGGCGATCTGCACGATCTGGCGATCAAGCTCAATGCCTACCTGCAAGGGCGGCATGACGATGCAGTGATGAGCGGGTCAGTGAAGAACGCTGCCAGTGTCACCGGGCTGCTGAATTCCACAGAGAAGCAGGAGTTCATCGAGCTGCTGGCTCGCAGTGGCGATCCGCGCCGCCTGGCGCGGCTGTGGTGCGATGGTGTGATACCGGAATGGCGGGGCTTGGCCATCGCGCAAGTGGGCAGGAAGGTCTCGCTGCCTACGTATCCGTTTGCAGGCCAACGCTACTGGCTCACAAAGCAGGCGGACGCACCCGTGAAGCCTGTCGACGCCGAGCCTGCCGCCAAGATCAAGCGCACCGAGAAATATCACTTCTCTTTCGGCGCCGAGTCTCCGCCGGCCGGAAGTCTCAAGCTTGGCATCGACGACAAGGTGCGGCTGTTCGTCCGGCATCTGATCGCCAATCAACTGCGCACCGGCATCGATGAGATCGACGACGGCCGTCATCTGATGGAGACGGGCATCACCTCGTTGGACATGGCGGAGATCACCCAGTCGATCAAGCTCGGCGTCGACGAAGAGTTCTCTCCGATCGTATTCTTCGAGTGCACGACCATCCGATCGTTCGCGGACTTGCTGGCTCAGCGATACGGCTCAGCCTTCGAGAAGTTGACAGTCGCGCGATCGACCGTCGATGAGGACGACACGGTCGTGCCGCTGAGAAGGAAGGTCGAGCCGTCAAATGCGGTGTTCAATGCTCCGGCATCCTCTCACGTGCCTCTGCACGTCCATGATGCGAATGCCGATCTTGCCATCGGCGATCTGAAGACGCTCGTGCCGGTGCATCAAGGAAAGGCGCAACGATTGTTTCTCACCGGCGCCACCGGGTTTCTTGGCATCCATGTCCTTGCCGAATTTCTGGCTGCGGATCCAGATGTGACGGCCTATTGCCTGGTGCGTGCGGCGACCAAGGAGCAGGGACGACAGCGCATTCTGAAGCAGGCTGACAAGTTCGAGCTGGAGATCGACGAGTCGCGCATCACCGTGGTGTGCGGTGATATCGGGCAACCAAAACTCGGATTGTCAGCGGAGGATTGGACGCTGTGTTCCCGTGAGGCGCAGCAGATCGTGCATGCCTCGGCGCGTGTGAACCATATCGAAGGTTACGCGACCTTCCGGGATTCCACGCTCGGCATGAAGGAGATCATCCGTCTCGCCAGCAGTGACCGGCTGAAACTGATCCAGTTCGTCTCCAGCATCGCCGGCTGCGCGCTGAAGATTGGCGAAGAGTTCTCGATCTTCGAGAAAGAGGAGTTCGTCGACGCCGGCGCGCAGGTGTACGGCGGCTATGGCCAGTCCAAGTGGGTACAGGAAGCGCTGCTGAGGCGCGCGGCCGAGAGCGGTGTTCCCTATGTCATCTATCGATTCGGCGAGCTGTCTGGCTCGACCAGGACCGGGCTCGGGCAGACCGATGACATCGTGCATCGTCTGCTGCAGATGAGGCTGGCGGTCGGATGCAGAGAGAAAGTATCGAACGATGTGCTCGACATGCTGCCCGTCGACTTCGCCGGACGCCTCATCGTGAACACGGGCGACCAGCCAGAGTTGTGGAATGCCATTCTGCACGCGACTCACCTGAAGCCATACAGCTTCGCGAACATGTATCGACGTGCTCAGCACCACGGGCTGCAATTCACTCCGGTGACACGCGCCGCTTACCTGTCACGATGCTATGACTTCGTCAGGTTCATTCATTCCATCAATCCTGTGAACGGCTTCGTGCTGGAGTGCGTGCTGCGCGACGCGGAAGGATCGGTGCGCAGTCGTAAGATGATGGATGCGTACTTCTCCGTGATCTTCCCCTTCGCTCAAGACAACTTCCGGCGCGCGTTGCAGACACTGGAGCTGTCGCTGCCCGAGTGGGGTGAGTTGATCGACTCGTATTTCGACCGCTGGAGCCGGGAAGACTGCGGCTTCATGGCAAGAGTCTCCGAGTACCGGCGCTGGGCGCAGATGGATGCCAAGGGCAAAGCGGTGAGCATGAGCGCCGCTCAGGAAGAATTGTTGCTGGGAAAAGTCAATGAAGCCTAAAAAAGTTCTGGTCACCGGCGGCAACGGCCATGTCGGCAACACCTTGGCCAAGGCGCTCAGCGAGCGCGGCTATGAAGTTCGCGTGACCGTGCGCAATCCCGATGAGGTGAGGTCGGCCGAAATATTCGCGGGCTACCCGATCGAGCTGTACCAGGCCGACATCAGGAACGAGGCGGCCATTGCCAAGGCCATGCAAGGCGTCAGCGGCGTTTTCCAAGTGGCCGCGCTCTACAACTACGATGAGCAGAGCCTCGGCGAGGGCATCGTTGCAAACAACACGGCCGGTAGCCAGGCAGTACTGCGGGCTGCCAGTGCTTGCGGCGTCGAGCGGGTCGTCTTCACCAGCAGTATCGCTGCCGTCGGATTTGGCGGAACGCAGGAACAACCGCTCACCGAGCAGAGCTGGAGCGATCCGGCAGATCCGTACTGTCGTTCCAAGCTCGAAAGCGAGCAGGCCGCGTGGGACTACGCTCAGGAGCAGGGCCTGGATCTGGTCGCGCTCTGTCCCAGCGTGGTGCTCGGTCCGAACTTCTACAAACATACGCCGAGCACGATCAACGTCGGCGCATGCATCAACAACCAAGTCCCATTCCGCTTGCCGATGCAGTTCTCGGTCGTGGACGTGCGTGACGTCGCGGACGCCCACATTCGTGCGTTCGAGAGCAAGCGCGCCTCGGGACGCTATCTAGTCACAGGAACGAACGTTCGCGACCTGATGACCGCGCTGAAGGAGATCGAACCGGAGATGGTTCTGCCTGAGCGCACGTTGACCGTCGATGAAGCGAAGCAACTGGCCGAGAAAGCGGGCATGCCCGTCGAGCTCGTCGGCCAGCCGTACATGTACTGCGACGAGAAGATTCGCGCCGAGCTGGGCTGGCAGCCGCGGCCGCTGACCGAAACCTTGCGCGACACCGTCGCATGGATCAAGGCCCGAGACCTGTAACCCCTGCCTTTGGAGACGAACATGTCCGATCGGGAATATGACGTCATTGTCGTGGGGTCGGGAACCTGCGGCGCGACTCTTGCGCGCGAGCTCACGCGACGGAACAAGAAAGTGCTGATCCTCGAGCAGGGTCAAGACAGTGTGCTGCGCGAGTCGTTCGGATCGATGGCTGCGATCACGAAGGAATACTCGGTCGGCGACGATTTGAAAGCGGCGACGGCGGCCACGGTCGGTGGCTCGACCAGCCTGTACTTCGGCGTCTGCAAGCTGCCGACCGCAGAAACCTACGCGAGCCTCGGTATCGATCTTTCGGCTGAGGTGGCGGAGGCGAAGAGGGAACTGCCGATCGCCGAGCTACCCGATCAGTTCCTGTCGCCGCAATCCCTCGTCTTGCGCAAGAGCGCAGCGGAGCTGGGCTACAAGTTCAAGAAGAACCTGATGCTGGTCGATCAATCGAAATGCGCATCGGGCGGCTACTCGTACGACGCTCGTTGGAAAGCCAAGACGTATGTCGAGGAGGCCATCGACTTTGGCGCCACTCTGATCACGCAGGCGACCGTCACCAGAGTGCTGGTCGAAGGCGGCCGAGCCATTGGCGTGGAGTACAAGCATAAGCAAGGCTTCATGCGCAGCAAGCTCTGCACGGCGCGGGGCAAGCGAATCGTATTGAGCGCCGGTGCGCTGGTTACACCGAAGCTGCTGATCGACTGCGGAATCAAAAACATCGGCGATCGCGGCTTCTTCTGTAAACCGGCGTACATGGTCTGCGGCACCGTTCCCGGCCTGGGCGCGACCGATACGTTCGTCGGCAATCAGGACATCGAGCTCGGCAAGGGCTTCTCGCTGGGCGACGGCGCCATGAGCTCGCTGTTGTTCAAGCTCGTGATGCTCGCCAATCTAAGGTGGCGCTATCTCTTCTCCTTCTCGAACATTCTGTCGATGGGAATCCTGATCTACGACTCGATGGGCGGCGTGGTCGGCAAGGATGGCAGCTACCGCAAGCAATTGCCCCCCGCGGAACTGCAGAAGCTGCAGGAAGCGGAGCAGATCGCCGTAAAGATCTTGGAGAATGCCGGCGCGAAGAACATTTTCCGCACCAAACTGATGGCGGGCATTCCCGGCGGCACGATCCGGATCAAAGAGCATGTCGATGAGAACATGCAGACCGATATCGGCAATCTGTATGTCTGCGATCATTCGCTGATGTCGGACGTGATGATCACGCCGACGTTTACGCTCATCTGCCTGGCCAAGCGGCTCGCCAAGCACCTCACGGCCTCGCTCCAGGTCCCGCCAGCCCGGGCCCCGCGACGACTCGAAGTCGTGGCTCGCATGCGCAGCCGCTGACAGCGGCTAGCCATTGATCATTCGCACTGTTCCATTCGGAAGGGAACCATGAAAGCTCTATTTGCCAAGATCGGTCGGGGGATACGCAAAGCCTTCCTGCCCACCGTCGTGACGCTGACCGTCGCATTGACGATCGCTCATTTCGCCTGGAAGTACTCGGGATCGAATGAGTGGGAGCTCAAGAAGGACGAAGGCGGCGTGAAGGTGTACACCTTGAAAACGCCGGGCTCCACGCTGCTGAAGATCAAGGCCGACATGCAGGTGGCGACCAGTCTCACCAGCGCCGTGTTCCTGTTGCGCGGGGATGAATCCACTTCCGATGACTTCGGCGGCAAGGATTTCACCGTCGTCGAGCGCATCGAGACGCCGAAGCTGTTCATGGCCTGCTATTCGGCGAAGCATCCCATGCCGCCGCCGTTTCGCACCAAGGAAATGGTCGTAATGCTCAACTATGCGCAGGACCCGGCGACCAAGAAGGTCGAGATCAACGTACAGGCCGCGCCTGGCCGCACGCCGCCGAGCCCGAACACTTCGCGCGTGACCCATCTGAACAACATCTTTCGTCTCACGCCGCTGGCGAATGGTTTGATCGATTGGGAGATCACGCTGGACGTGGACATGGGCTTGTTTTATCCGCTCGCCAATCTGTCCATGCCGGAGTACCTGTTCAATGACTTGAGCTATCACAAGAAGCTGGTGCTGACGGAGAAGTATCAGAAGGCGCGGCTCATCTCCGTCGAAGAGCCGGGCAGCCCGCCGCAGGCGCTGACCTCCAGTCTGCAAGAGTCACTTTAAGGAAGCTGCCCGATGAAACTGCTCAAACGCGTCTGCCTCTCGTTGGGCGTCCTGCTGGTCGCGCTGTTCGGCGCTCACATCGCGTGGACCAACTCCGGCTCCAACGAATGGAAACTGGTCAGCGATCAGGACGGCATCAAGATCTCGGCGTTGAAGTCGCCCGGCTACCGCCTGATGAAATACAAGGTCAATGTGCGCTTCGACTCGGAGCTGCCCGAAGTGCTGTTCATGCTGACCGATCTCGACACCGGCAAGGACTTCGGCGCCTCGGACATCAAGCGCATCGAGGAAGTCGCGACGCCGTCGCTGTTCTACGCCTATGACACCTACAAGCTCACGTTGCCGAAGCCTTTCGGCCAGGTCGAAGTGGTGCTGCTGAACCAGTGCTACGAAGACCCGAAAACCAAGCAGTACCACATCAATATCTATGCGGCTCCGAACAGGATTCCTCGCGCCGGCGATATCCGTCGCGTCGTTCACCTGAGCAACAACTGGACGCTGACGCCGGTGACCGGCGGCGTGGACGTGGAGTCCGTGTCGGAGATGGATCTTGGACTGCCGTATGTGCTGGCCAACCTCGCGATGCCCGAGGTGATCGGCAGCCAGATAAAGGCGATGCGTGAGGTGATGAAAACGGATCGCTACAAGAACGGCAAGCCGGTGTTGCTCAGCTCCTCTCAGACGCCGTGAGCTTTCCAGGGAACCGTTGACCATGGATGACTTGCACGTCGTCGCCGCGGCTGCGGAGTTGAGCGAGCGTGGCTATATCGTTCGGCCTGCCGCCGAGAGCGATCTGCCCCGCCTGATTCAACTCGAAGAGTTGTGCTGGCAGCACACACGCACCTCTGAGCAGCAGCTTCGAGCGCGCTTGCAGCGCTATCCCGAGGGCCAGTTCGTACTGGAGAAATCCGGTCAGGTTCTCGGCGTCGTTTACAGCCAGCGCATCAAAGACGTCGCCGCCTTGTCGAGCCGGAGCGCCGTGGACGTGCATGAACTGCACGATGCGTCGGGATCGGTCGTCCAGTTACTGGCACTCAATGTCGATCCTGCGGTCCAGAACCTGAGCCTGGGCGATCAGCTGCTCGAGTTCATGCTCCAGCGATGCAGCTCGATCGACCGCGTCGACCGCGTGGTCGGCGTCACATTGTGCAAGCGGTTTGACGCGGCCCACGGGGTCTCGTTCGATGAGTACATCCATCGGCGAGATAATCAGCAGGATCCGGTGCTGGCCTTGCATTGCTCGCATGGTGCGACGGTCGTCGGATCGATCGCGAACTACCGGCCCGAAGATGCAGCCAATGAGCATAACGGCGTGCTGGTGTCCTACGACATCCACGGTCGGCAGGCTCGACTGTCAACAGATCAGACGGATGCAGCCTTTGCGTTTGACCAGAAAGAAGTCGAGCGCTTCGTGCGAGCCGAAGTCGCGCGGGTCATCGGCGACGAGCAGGGCCTCGATACCGCCCGCCCGTTGATGGAGATGGGCCTGAGCTCCGCCGATCTGTTGCAACTCCAGTTGCAGATGGAGCGGCGGTTTGGTCGCACGCTTCGCCCGGGATTTTTCTTCGAGCACAACTGCGTCGACAAGGTCGTTGCCTATTTCTCCAAGGGGCCGGCAACGGCCCCCGAGAAGCAAGCCTCACGGCCGGCTTTGAAATCATCCAAGGACATTGCGATTGTCGGCATGTCGTGCCGGCTGCCTGGCGGTGTCGAAACGCCCGATGATTTTTGGGAAGTGTTGGCGGCCGCGGAGTGCGTCATCGGCTCCTATCCGAAGACGAGAGGAAACTGGCCCTCGGCGACGGAGTATCCGGGAATCGATCAGGGCGGTTACCTGTCGGACGGTGATGCCTTCGACGCGTCGTTCTTCCGCGTATCGCCGGCGGAAGCTCAAATTACCGATCCGCAGCAACGCATCCTCCTCGAGCTTGCCTGGTCGTGTCTGGAAGACGCCGCTGTGTTGCCCGCCCACCTGCGTGGCACGCGCACGGGCGTGTTCGTCGGTGCGAGCAACTGCGACTACAGCCGGTTGATCCAGACCGCGGGCGTCGAGACCGAAGCTCACCACGCCACCGGAAGCTCGCTGGCGATCATCGCCAATCGTCTCTCGTATTTCTTCGACCTGTCCGGTCCGAGCATGCTGATCGACACAGCGTGCTCGTCATCATTGGTGGCGCTTCACACTGCCGTTCAATCTCTGCATGCGGGCGAATGCGAGAGCGCGCTCGTCGGTGGTGTCAATTTCATCTGCCATCCGGACTTGAGTGTGGCCTATCACAAGGCCGGCATGCTCGCGCGCGATGGCCGCTGCAAAGTGTTTGACGCACGCGCGAACGGCTATGTGCGCGCAGAAGGCGGCGTGATGCTGCTGCTCAAGCCTTTGAGCGAGGCCATTCGCGCACAGGACAACATTCATGCAGTCATCAGAGGCAGTGCTGTCAATCACGGCGGCCTCAGCGGCGGCCTGACGGTTCCCGATCCGAAGAAGCAGAGGGAGCTGCTGATTGCGGCTTGGAATAGCGCGGGCATTTCACCGCGCGAGCTGAGCTACATCGAGGCTCACGGGACGGGCACGTCGCTCGGCGATCCTATCGAAGTCCAGGGCATACAAACGGCGTACTCCAGCCTGGCCGGCATCAGCACCGACAAGACCTGCGCGGTGGGCTCGCTCAAGAGCAATCTCGGGCATCTGGAATCGGCCGCGGGAATCGCCGGTGTCCTGAAGGTCGTGCTGTCGATGAAATATCGGCAGCTGCCAGGACAGCCGACGTTCGACAAGCTCAACCCGAAAATTACTCTGGACGACAGTCCGTTCTACGTTGCCGAGCGCCGCCAGGGCTGGCCATCGAATCAACACCGACTGGCAGGCGTAAGCAGCTTCGGGTCTGGCGGTGCGAACGCACACTGTGTCGTTCAGGAGTATGTGGCCGAGACTCAGGACATTGCTCGCGCCGCGGATGACGATCATTTGTTCGTGATCTCGGCAACCGATGAAACACGGCTCCGCGCCTGTGCGAGAAAGATCGTCGATTGGCTGGATACGAACGAACTTGGCGAGCGCTTTGGCGACGCGATCTATACCTGGCAGGCTGGCCGCACGGCCATGAAGCGACGTCTCGCGATCAAGGTCGGAGATGCGGCGGAGCTGCGTGCCAAGTTGCAACAATGGTTGAGCGAATCGAGCTGTCCCGCCGATGCGTGGCTGGACGAGGTGAATTCGCGCGATCCCGGCGCCAGTCGCTTGTGGCAAGAGGAAGAGGGGCTGCAACTCGTCGCGCGAGCACTTGCGGAGCGCAATCTCGGCCAGCTCGGCGCTTTTTGGACGTCGGGTGCCGATGTCGATTGGCAAAAGCTGTACTCGGCCGAGCCACGACGCGTCAGCGTGCCGACTTATTCGTTCGCGAGAGAGAGCCACTGGATCGACCTTCCGGAGATCGAGACAAACGAGCACGCAGTTGCATCAGGCCGTCTGTTGGTGGCGCCAGTTTGGGAGGCGGCATCGTTACACGACGACGCGCGAGGTGCTGGATTCAGCGAGCATCGGATACTGCTGTGTGAGTTGCCGGAAATCGATGCCGAGAAGATTCGGACGTTGACGCAGTCGAATCATTGCTTACATCTGCGATGTCATTCAGAGTCGCTAGAGAACCGCTATGTCGACCACGCTCTGGCATGCTTCGAGGAAGTGAAGCGGATACTCACCGAAAAACCTCGCGGCCGAGTGTTGCTCCAAGTCGTCGTTCCTCAACAGCAGGGAGCGTTGCTCGCCGGCTTGTCCGGGCTGCTCAGCACGGCCACGCGCGAGAATCCAAACCTCATCGGGCAGATGATCCTCACGGAAGCTGGGATCAACTACGACGCGCTCGCCGCGCAACTGCGTCGTGAGAAGGACTCATCCAGCGCTACGCTCATCAGGTACTCACAAGGGCAGAGACACATCCTGCGTTGGCAGGAAGTCGGTCCGACAGATCCGTCCTTGCTCGCGTTCAAGCACGACGGCGTGTACCTCATCACCGGCGGGCTGGGCGGATTAGGTCGGGTGTTCGCGAAGGAAATCCTTCGTCACGCCCCGCAAGCCCGAGTGGTTCTGACCGGCCGTTCCGCTCTGACTGAGAAGCGGCGGCGGCCTCTCGACGAGCTCGCGCGACTGGCTGCTGAGAGCGGTGGACGTGCGCCCGAGTATCGGCAGTTGGATCTGACGGACCTGACTCACACACGATCGGTCATCGAAGCAGTCGCGAACGAGCATCGGCGCATCGACGGCATCATCCATTGCGCCGGCATGATTTCGGACAGCTTCATCCTGAAAAAGACCGCGGAGGAGTTCAAGCGAGTCCTCGAACCCAAGGTGGTTGGCACTAGCAACCTGGACGCAACGAGCAAGGACCTGCAGCTCGACTTCCTGGTGCTGTTCTCATCTTTCAGCAGCGCCGTGGGCAATGTGGGACAGGCGGACTACGCGGCGGCCAATGGGTTCATGGATCAGTTCGCCGCGTATCGAAATCGCCTGGTCGATGCCGGACAAAGACACGGCCACACGCTGTCCATCCATTGGCCGCTTTGGCAGGAAGGCGGAATGGCGATGGACGCGGAGAGTGCGGAAACGCTCCGCCAGGCAATGGGCATGGAACCCATGCAGACCGCCACTGGAGTGCGCGCGTTTCACGACAGCCTGTTGTCGAGAAAGGCGCGAACGATGGTTTTGGAAGGCGATGTAGAAAAGTTGAAGCAGACGCTCGCGCGCGCGAACAAAATCCAGCCGGCGAGCACACCTATCACGACATCCGTCGCGCCAAGCTCGAACTTGCTGCGCGAGGCGACGCTGAAGAAGATCAAACAGCTGTTCGCCGAAGTGCTCAAGCTGCCCGCGGCGAAAGTGGACACCGACGAGCCGTTCTCGAGCTACGGCATCGATTCCATCCTGATCAATCAGATGAATCGCAAGCTCGCCGAGGTCTTCGGCGATATCTCGAAAACACTGTTCTTCGAGTACAAGACACTCGCAGAGCTCACGGCACACCTCGTGCAAACGCATGAGGCAGGTTGTGTCGCGTGGACGGGCTCGACGGCGGTCGGGACGGTGACTCCCTCGCGCCGAAGCGCGACGGTGAAACAGCAGCTTCCGCCGACGAGCACGTGCCGGCGAGAGCCCATCGCAATCATCGGCATCAGCGGCATCTACCCGCAGGCCCCGACACTCGAGGAGTTCTGGAAGAACCTCGAGAGCGGCCGCAACTGCGTCAGCGAGATTCCGCCGGAGCGCTGGTCGCTCGACGGCTTCTATGTGCCGGACGTGGAGCAGGCCATTGCACAAGGCAAGAGCTACAGCAAATGGGGCGGATTCATAGAACAGTTCGCGCAGTTCGAGCCGCTGTTCTTCAACATCTCGCCGCGCGAAGCGCTGAACATGGATCCGCAGGAGCGCCTGTTCCTGCAGGAAGCCTGGCGGGCGATGGAGAACGCCGGCTACACGCGCAACGATCTGAAACATCGCTTCCAGCGCAAGGTCGGCGTCTTTGCCGGCATTACCAAGACGGGATTCGAGCTGTACGCGACGCCGGCAGCGTCCATCGACGATGGATTCTTCCCGCGCACCTCGTTCAGCTCCGTCGCAAATCGCGTTTCTTATTTCCTCGACATCACCGGTCCCAGCCTGCCGATCGATACGATGTGCTCGTCGTCCCTGACGGCGATTCACGAAGCTTGCGAGCACATCAATCGCGGCGACTGCGAACTGGCCTTTGCGGGGGGTGTCAACCTCTATCTGCATCCGGCGACTTACACCTGGCTGAGCTCGCAGCAGATGTTGTCTCGTGACGGCTTGTGTCGCAGCTTCGGCGCCGGGGGCAACGGCTACGTGCCCGGAGAGGGCGTCGGCGTCGTGATGCTGAAGTCCTTGTCCAGCGCACTACGCGACAACGACAACATTCACGGCATCATTCTGGCGACGCATGTCAATCACGGCGGCAGGGCCAACGGTTACACCGTGCCGAGCCCGAGAGCGCAAGCCGAGCTGGTCAGCCGCACGATCGAGAAGGCCGGAATCAAAGCTGACGACGTCAGCTACATCGAAGCCCACGGCACCGGCACGGAACTGGGCGATCCGATCGAGATCTCGGGGTTGCAGCAGACGTTTGCAGGTACTACCAGGCCCTGTTCGATCGGCTCGGCCAAATCCAACATCGGACACCTCGAGTCGGCGGCCGGCATCGCGGGGTTGACCAAGGTGCTGCTGCAGATGAAGCATCAGTCCATCGCGCCCAGCCTGCATGCGGCCCAGCTGAATCCGAATATCGATTTCGACAAGAGCGCATTCCGGGTCAACCGCAGCCTGTCACCTTGGCAGGTCCGCGGCGAAGACGGAAGGGCAGCTCCACGCATCGCAGGCATTTCATCTTTCGGCGCTGGCGGCTCCAATGCGCACATCATCGTGCAGGAGTTCCAAGCCCCAGCAACGTCTTCGAACACTCACGAACCGCACGCCGTCCTGCTGTCCGCCGGTACTTCGGAACAGCTGAGACAAAGAGCGCGGGACTTGCTGGCTTTCGTTCAAGCCGAACGAGGGGCATTCGACCTTCGATCCGTGGCCTACACCCTGCAAGTGGGGCGGGAGGCGATGGAAGCGCGCCTCGGAATGCTCGTGAGCTCGGTAGATCAGCTGGTGGACAAGCTGCAGGCGTTCCTTGCCGGCGAGCAGGATATCGAGGACGTCTATCAAGGCCAGGCGAAAAGCAACAAAGAAACATTGCGACTGTTCGGCGGCGATGAAGATTTCCAGGCCACCCTGGATCGATGGCTGGCGCGCCGCAAGTTCTCCAAGCTGCTGGAACTCTGGAGCAAGGGATTGGATGTAGAGTGGGACAAGCTCTACGAATCGGACCGGCCGCGACGGATAGCGCTGCCCACGTACCCATTCAACAAGGAGCGATACTGGATCGACGCCGTGGAAGGTGTGCGAGCGTGGGACGCACCCTCTGCATCTTCGGTTGCGGCTGCAGTTCATCCTTTATTGCATGCGAATACATCCAATCTCGATCGGCAAAGCTATACGTCTACCTTTACCGGCGAAGAATTTTTCCTGCGCGATCACCAGGTTCGAGGCAACAAGGTATTGCCGGCCGTCGCCTATCTGGAAATGGCGCGCGCTGCGGTCGAGCTGGCGTCGCCCAAGCAGGCCCCGGGACGCATTCTGGAATTGCAACACACGGCCTGGCTGCAGCCGATTGCCGTGTCTTCGTCCAAAGAAGTCACCATCGCTCTATCTCTGAACGAGAGCGATCCGACCGGGATCGATTTTGAAGTCCAGTCTGCCGACGCCGAAGCGATTCATTGCCAGGGCCAGGCTCGATGGGTGGACGGGCAGGCAGTCCCGGGCATCGATATTCAGCGCCTCAAAGCTGAGATGAGCCTGGGCCCCTTGGATGTCGAGGCGCTCTATGCCCGCTTCACGCAGAGCGGCATCAGCTATGGACCGGCGCACCGAGCGATCACGGGCATTCATCTCGGCGAAGGGCAGTTGCTCGCACAGTTGACTCTGCCCGGTGTCGTTGCATCGACGAGTCAGTCGTACGTGCTGCATCCCAGTCTGATGGACAGCGCCTTGCAGGGCTGCCTCGCCTTGATTGGAGAGTCCGAAGGCGGTCCGCTGCTGCCGTTCGAGTTGGATACGCTGCGCGTCGTCGCTCCGTGCACGGCAGAGATGTTTGCGTGGGTCCGTCGCTCGGATCCGCTCAAGTTCGATGTCGACCTGTGCGATCGCTTCGGCAACGTCTGCGTGCAGATGTCCGGCTTCGCTTCTCGTGCGCTAGATTCGGGGAGCACCGCGGACAAAGGGCAGTTGTATTCGCTGGCGCCGATCTGGAGCCGGTTGCGCACACAGCAAGCTGGCGAAAGTCTGTACTCACCGGAAAGCATTCTGTTGTTGGGCGAACAGGAAGCGCCGCTTGCCTGGTTGCAGAAGTCATATCCGCAGGCCGAGTTCGTTCAGCTCTCGGCGAATGCGAGCATCGAGACAATCCAGGCATTGCTCGAACCCCACGCAACCGAGCGCCTAGTGTGGGTCGCGCCGGACGTACTAGGGGCTGACGGCGAGGACGACATCGTCGCCGGCCAGGAACAGGGCGTATTGACGGTCTTCCGCATCGCCAAGGCGTTGGTGAATTTGAATCGTGCCGAGCGGAGCCTGCATTGGACGCTCATTACTCGCCACACACAGAACGTCAGAAAGAACGATCGAGTCTCGCCGACCCACGGTGCGCTCTCCGGCTTGGTGGGCAGCCTGGCGAAGGAATATCCAGAGTGGAATCTGCAGTTGTTGGATGTCGACGACCTGCAGTCCCTCGGCGCCGAACAATGCCTGACCCTGCCTGCCAACAAACAAGGCGATTGTCTGGCGCATCGTCAGGGAGAATGGTTCGTAGAAGGCCTGGCGCGTGTCGACGCGTTGCCTGAGTCGCCAGCGGCGTATCGGCAGGGCGGTGTTTATGTCGTCATCGGCGGCGCCGGCGGCATTGGCGAAGTGTGGAGCCGCTTCATGGTCGAGCACTACCAGGCCGAGTTGGTCTGGATCGGCCGGCGACCGCTCGACACCGCGATTGAAGACAAGCTGCAGTCGCTCGCCCAGCTTGGGCCTGCGCCACGGTATTTCAGCGCAGATGCCACGCGCCTGGATTCGTTGCAAGCGACGTTCGACCGGATCCGAGAAATCTATCCCAGGATTCACGGCGTCGTGCATTCCGCCATCGTCCTGCAGGATCAAAGTCTGTCGCGCATGGACGAGGCGACGTTCCGGAGCAGTCTCGCCGCCAAGGTCGACGTGAGCGTCAACATGGATGCGGTGTTCGGCGGCCTGGACCTCGATTTCATGTTGTTCTTCTCGTCGCTGATCTCGTTCACCAAGGCGCCCGGTCAATCCAATTACGCCGCCGGTTGCACCTTCAAGGACAGCTTCGCGCACAGCCTTGCACGGCGTCGCAGCTATCCGATCAAGATCATGAACTGGGGTTTCTGGGGCAACGTCGGTATCGTCGCGGCCGAGTTCTACAACCGTCGCATGCAGCAGATGGGCTTCGGCTCCATCGAGGCGCCGGAGGCGATGGATGCGCTGAAAACGTTGGTCAGTGCGGGCGTGAATCAACTGGCGCTGGTGAAGGCCATCGATGTCCGTGCTGTAGAAGGCATCAGCCGGCCGGAAGTCATCAGCTACGCTTCAACGCACGTGACTGATGTGCTGCCGTCGCTGCGAGAGCAGATCAGCGCGGGCGAGCCGCCGGCGGCGCTGAAAGAGAGCGTGCTGGCGCAAGATGTGATGGATCTGGCCGAACGGATTCTCGCTGCGAACCTCGAATCCTTCCAGAATGAGCAGATGCCCGATCCGCTGCTCGGTCGATGGCTCGATGCCAGTGTCGAGTATCTGAGGTGTCGAGGACGCACGTCGCTCGCGAACATCGACGAGCTCTGGTCATCATGGGCCGCGAACGAAGCTGCGTGGCAAGAGAACCCGAATACACGGCCGCATCTGGCGCTGCTCAAAGCCTGCTTGCAGGCGCTGCCGGAGATTCTTTCCGGCACGCGAAAGGCGGCGGACGTGATGTTTCCAGAGTCCTCGTTGCGCCTGGTCTCAGGCGTGTACGCCGGCAATGCGGTCTCGGATTACTACAACACAGTGCTGGCACAAACGCTGTGTGCGTGCATCCGGCAGCGGCGTCAGGCAGATCCGTCGAGCAAGATTCGTATTCTGGAGATCGGTGCGGGCACGGGCGGAACGACCAAAGCGGTCCTGCCGCTGCTGCGCGAGCTCGATGGCGGCATCGAGGAGTACTGCTACACCGATCTTTCCAAAGCCTTCCTGATACATGCCGAGGAGCACTATCGGCCTGGATTCCCTGCGTTGCGTACGGCGCTGTTCGATGCCTCCAAGCCGATATCGTCGCAGGCTGTGACGGCGAATCACTACGACTTCGTCATTGCGACGAACGTACTGCACGCGACGGCCGATATCCGGGAGACGATGCGCAATGCCAAGGGCTTGCTGAAGAAGCACGGCATCATCCTGCTCAACGAGATGTCCGAGTGGTCGCTGTTCAATCATCTGACGTTCGGTCTGCTGGATGGATGGTGGCTGTACGAAGATGTGGCGCTTCGCATCTCCGGCAGTCCCGCGCTCGCGCCGGAAACCTGGGGCACGGTGCTGGAGGAAGAGGGATTCGGGAGCGTTGCTTTTCCCGCCGGGCAGGCCCGTGCGTTCGGACAGCAGATCATCGTGGCGAGCAGCGACGGGCAAGTCCGGCAGCGAGTAGCCGAGCAGCCGCGAGTCAATACAGAGGCAACGAGCGAGCGTATGGCTCTCGCGAAGCACGCGACGCCAGCGACAAGGAGCGACGGTACGGCCGTCGAGAAGCTTGGAACGCCAGCGACGGCGAGCGCCGCTGCAGGGCGGTCTCTGCGCGACAAGGCAGTGGCGTACCTGCAAGGCGTCGTCGCAAAAGCGCTGCGTATGGAGCCGTCGAAGTTGGAGCCTGGCCGCCCACTTGCCGAGTACGGACTGGATTCCATCGTCGTCGTTGGCGTGACCAGCCAGCTGCGCCGTGCGTTCACGGGCGTGACGAGCACACTGTTCTTTGAGTTGCGCAGTATCGACTGCTTCGCCGACTTCATTCTCGAGAACAAGAAGGAGGAGCTGATCGCGCTGGTAGGCGGCGATGAGGCGGCAACTCCTGAAGCCAAAGTCAGCGTCGAAACACGTAACGCCTCGCGGCTCTCTCGACGCGTTCGCCCGCAAGCTTCGACAGTCGCTACGCCCAAGCCTGCGGCGACTGCCACGGTGTTCGACGTCGCAATCATTGGCGTCGCAGGTCGCTATCCCCAGTCGGCCAACCTGGGCGAGTTCTGGAACAACCTGGCGAACGGCCGCAACTGTGTCACCGAGGTTCCCAAGGACCGCTGGGACTGGCAGGAATTCTTCGACGCCGAGCGCGGCAAGGCGGGGAAGATCTATACGAAGTGGGGCGGCTTTCTCGACCGCATCGACGGCTTCGATCCGCTGTTCTTCAAAATTGCGCCCAAGGAAGCCAAGGCCATGGATCCTCAGGAACGGTTGTTCCTGGAGTCCTGCTATCACGCCATCGAAGATGCGGGATACACACCGGCGAGCCTGGGCGACATCGACAAGGTCGGTGTGTTCGTGGGCGTGATGAACTCGCGGTACACGCCGCAGCCGCTGCACTATTCGATCGCGAACCGCGTGTCCTTTGTGATGAACTTTCAAGGCCCGTCGCTCGCCGTGGACACCGCCTGCTCCGCCTCACTCACGGCGATCCACCTGGCCCTGGAAAGCATCTATAGCGGCTCGAGCGAATGTGCCATCGCCGGCGGAGTCAATCTGATCATCGATCCGGTGCATTATCTCGAGCTGTCTGCCTTGACCATGTTGTCGGCGGGGCAGCAGTGCAAGTCGTTTGGCAACGAAGCGGACGGGTTCGTCGATGCCGAGGGTGTGGGGGCCATCGTGCTCAAGCCATTGAGCAAGGCCGAGCGGGATGGCGATCACATCTATGGCGTCATCAAGGGCAGTGCGCTGAATGCGGGCGGCAAGACCAACGGCTACACCGTCCCGAATCCGCAAGCTCAATCCGCCGTCATATCGAAGGCGTTGCGGCGTGCAAACATCGCCGCGAGTGATATCAGTTATGTCGAGGCGCACGGCACGGGCACCGCGCTGGGCGATCCGATCGAAATTGCCGGCCTCACTCGGGCGTTCGAGCAGTCGACTCGGGACAAGCAGTTCTGTGCCATCGGCTCGTTGAAGTCGAACATCGGCCATTGCGAGTCGGCGGCGGGCATCGCCGGCCTGACCAAGGTGCTGCTGCAGTTGGAGCACAAGCAGCTCGTACCCTCGCTGCACGCCGATGTGCCGAACCCGGAAATCGAGTTCGACCGCACGCCGTTCAGAGTTCAGCTGGCGCTGGAAGAGTGGCAGCGTCCGCGCCGCGAGGTCGACGGTGTCAGCAAAGAGATCGCACGCACTGCCGGCGTTTCGTCGTTCGGGGCCGGCGGCGCCAACGCTCACATCATCGTGCAGGAGCACGAGTACGCAACTGCGGTGAGTCCAGCAACCGAGGCAGTCATTGTGCCGCTGTCTGCGAGGACCACCGACCAGCTGCGCGGCAAGGCGTGCGATCTGCTGGACCTGCTGCGCTCACCAAGCCGATCGATCGACTTGCTCGCAACGGCGTACACGCTCCAGGTAGGCAGAGAGCCGATGGAAGAGCGGGTGGCGTTCGTGGTCGCCTCGATCGATGAGCTCGCGACCCGGCTCGCGTCGTTTGTCGCTGGGGACACGGGCGACGGAACACATCGCGGACGATTCAAGCGCACTCAAGGAAGGGCGCCGACCGGTGTCGATGAAGCCGTTGCGGCCCGTGATCTGCCGCGTCTTGCGCACCTCTGGACTCAGGGCGCCGACATCGAATGGATCAAGCTGTATGGCGATGCGAAGCCGAGACGCATCAGCCTGCCGCTGTATCCGTTCGCCAAGGATCGCTACTGGCGCGAGCGGACCGAGGCGCCGACGAAACCTGCAGTCGAGACCAAGCTGCATCCCCTCCTGCACAGAAACGTTTCGGATGTGCGCCATCTCGGTTACAGCGCGACCTTCAGAGGCAGCGAAGATTTCCTGACCGATCATCCGGTCGCGCCGCCTCCGGCGGTGTACTTGGAAATGGCGCGAGCGGCGATCCAGATCGCCACGGCGTCGCCATCGACCACGGGGCTGGAGCTCTTCAACGTCGTCTGGGCGGACGCTGCCGCCGTTCTCGCGAACCAGCCGATCAACGTGGCGCTGTTCGCTCGAGACGATGAGCAGCTCGACTATGAAATCTATAGCCAGCAGGAAGAGGGCGATACCGTTCATCTCCAAGGCCAGTCGGTGCTCAGTGCCGAGGCCGCACCGACGCCGCTCGACCTCGCTCATCTGCAAGCGCGAATGCTGAAGGGCAAGCGCAGCTCCAGCAGCTTCTATAGCAGCCTGGCGGAGACTGGCATTCACTACGGTCCCGCCTACCAAGCGGTGACGGAGATCTCTCTGGGCGATCGGGAGTTGCTTGCGGAAATCAGCGTGCCCAAGCCGACGGCAGAGCTGGTTCTGCATCCCGTCGTCATGGATGGCGCCTTGCAGGCGGCGTTCGATCTCATCCCTGGCGAGCAGCGACCGTCACAGCCACTGGCGTTGGAGTCCCTGCGCATTCTCGGCGCCTGTGGCGAGCGCATGTTCGCGTGGGTGCGTTACTCGCAAGGCGAATACGCCGAGCCCATGAACATTCAATTGGACATCGACCTATGTGATCCGCAGGGCAACGTCAGTGCTCAGATGCGCGGCGTCACGTATGAGCCGGCACGCGATGTTTCCGGCAACACCCGCTCGATCGATTCCGCCGACGTGGAAGGGACATGGACATGAACAGCGCCGATGCGTCGAAGTTTCATCAGCTCTACGGGGTGCACAGCCCGAGGATGGCGTATCGCCGCGATGACTTCATCGACTATGTCCTGATGTTGGCGTTGTGCGGTGGCCTGGTCACCGTGGTGTACGGGCTGCCGAGCGTCATGTCGATCGTCGGCCTGGCGCTGTGCGTCTGCCTGGTCGGCACGTTCCTGCTCCGGCATGGCTGGAAGCTGCGAACTCCAGTCATCGTGAAGCGGCCGCAAGATGTCATCTACATGCTCATCTACAAGCTGCGGAACATGACGATTCCGTACTTCCTTGCCGCGGCGCTGCTCCTGTTGGAGAACGTGTTGATCTATCTGACGCCGGAGTGGCCGCACCACACGGAGTTGATGCGCAAGATCGCGATTGGCCTGTTCTACACGCACTTCATCGCGCTGACGGTCTATAGAACCGCCAGCCTGATCTCACACCTGCGACTCAAAGAGCATGTACGCGGCTTTCTGCTGCAGACCCATTGGAAAGTCGCCTTGCAGCGCCAGCCCAGCGTCGTCCTGGAAATCGTGCACGCCTATTTCACCGGTCTGCTGGCGCATGTGATCCTGATCGCGCCGTGGTACATCGTCATCACGCACGTCCAGTACTCCGTGGTGTTCCTGCCGATCGCGCTGCTCGCGAACTTCGTGATCCACGCCAGTTTCATGAAAGTACTCAACCGCTGGTTCTATCGCGACCACTGGCTGGGGCACAACTCGGAGCTCGAGTTCGTCTATCTGCACGGGCCGCATCACGATGCCATTCCGAGCGGCCTGATCGGCGTGTCGGGGAACGGGTTTCTGGAAGGGTTTGCGCGCTACACGCTGGGCGGCCCCGGGATCTTCTACAACCCGCTGCTGCTGTTCGTCTTCTACAGCATCGATGTGAAGTCCGACATCGACGGGCACCAGTTCATTCCAGGGGTGTACCCGCGCATCCCCAAAGAGTTCCAGGACATCAATCAGCACTCGACCCATCACTATGGCAATCTCACGCCGTACGGCGTCGGCATGAATCTGGATCAGCCGCAGCTGTCCGAGGAGCTGCGCAGGAAATATCGATTCCTGCCCCAGGAAATGCAGCACGCGATCAAGCTGGATGAGCAGCTCGACGGCTTCAAGTGGGATACGCCGAGATATCGGCGCTTCGTCGAGCTGTACACGAAGTATGTAACTGACGGCGATGCGGCTCGCGACAAATAACATTTCGTTTGTTTGTTTCTCTTCGCGACCTGACAAAACAAACAGGCATCATCCGCGCCGCGCTTTGTTATCTTGATTCCACTTCAGTGGCGCGACGCACGCGAATCGAAAGGGCGGAGCCTGCCCGATTCCCCAGCGGTAGATGCGTCAACGGGCCGAGCCCGGCTCGTTCCTTTGTCCTCCTGGTCTTCGATCTCTCAAGGAGAGCTCCCATGCCGAAGTTCCTGAAAGTCGCCCTGTACGGCGGCTGCTTTGCTGCTGCGCTGCTGGTCGGCGCGCACTACACCTGGAAGATGTCGGGCTCGGATCAGTGGCGCCTGGTCTCCGACAAGGACGGCGTGCGGGTGTACGAGATGAAGGAGCCCGGTTCGACCTTCATGAAGTACAAGGCGACCATGCGGATGAAGTCCACGATGAATCGGATCGTGGCCGGCATGATGGATCGGGATTTGAAGTCCTGCGCCGAATGGAATCCGGGCTGCGTCAGCGAGCAGACGGTGCAGCCGTGGGATCGGCAGGATCGCAGCTTCGTGCATTTCTATCGAGTGAACCTGCCGAATCCGATGGCGCCGCGGGAGTTCCTGCTCAAGGCGCAGTTCACGCCGGATACGCAAGATCAATCCGTTTTCATTCAGTACACGGCCATGCCGGATGAGCTGCCGCGCAACGACTGCTGCTATCGCGTCACTCACATGAACAACAACTGGCGCTTCACGCCGGCGGGTAAGGGCGAGATCGAAGTGGACTTCATGCAGGACATGGACGTGGGTATGCCGTACTTCGTTTACAACCTCCTTGCGCCTGGCTTCGTGCACGACGGATTGCTGTCTCTGCCGAGAATCGTCAACCAGCCGAAGTACGACCAGGAGAACGTGCTGTTCGCCACAACCGAGGCGCCGACGCTGACGCCGCCGACCACGCTCGCGTCGCCGATCGTGACGACCAAGACCCCGGCCAGTGCTTTTGCCACGGCCGCATTCAAGTGATGCAGCAAGCCCTGCGCATCCCTCCGGCGAACATCTCTGAGTAAGCAAACTCGATGAGCAGCCAAATTCTAGATATCCGGTCTTTCGCCGATCAGGACGTGGTCGAGGCTCCCCAGTCCGCCGATCGCACTGTTGCCGTGCTCGCGAAAGAACCTGCAGAACACTGTCTGGACGGGGCAGGGCCGCGGCGCGACGCGTTGTTTGTTCTGAGCCAGTGGCAGCAGCAGCTGCGCGCTCATGCCGAACGGCGCCAGTCCGACCTTTCGGGCGAGGAATATCTCGATACGCTCAACCACCTAGCGCATCGTTACCCGATCAGCTCGGAGGCGTTCATCGTCCTCGCCGGGAGCGTGGGCCTGTTCAGCGACGAACCGATCAAAAATTACCCGAACATCGACAGTCTTTGCCGCAGCAACTTGCGACGCTTCTGCAAGCGCGACTACCTCGTGCGCTACGCGGCAGAAGGCGATCTGGATCGTTTGTGCGAGCTGGAGAAGCTTTGCTGGCAGCACACGCGGACGCCCAAGCAACGGATCCGCGCGCGCCTGCAGAAGTATCCCCAAGGTCAGTTCGTGCTGGAGCGTACCGGTCGTGTGCTGGGCGTGATCTATAGCCAGCGCATTGCGGACGTTGACGCACTCGACGAGGCGAACGCGACGAACGTGCATCGTTTGCACCACGACGCGGGCTCCAACATTCAGTTGCTGGCAATCAACGTCGATCCGGACGCGCAGAACTTCGGTTATGGCGATCAGCTGCTGGAGTTCATGTTGCAGCGGTGCGGCCTGGTGGCGGGCGTCGATCGCGTCGTCGCCGTCACGCTGTGCAAAGACTTTGACGCCAATGGCGCACACTCAATGGATCGTTATATCCAGCTCCAAGGCAACGAGCAGGACGCCGTGCTGGCTTTCCACCAGACGCATGGCGCCACCATCCTCAAATCCGTTCCCGGGTACCGGCCGCAAGACCGCGCGAACGATGGGCACGGCGTGCTGGTGACCTATGACATTCGGCGGCGCGAGCCCCGCTCGAAGCAGGGCGATGTCGTTGTCGCGAATCGCGTCGTCACGATGCTGCCCAGGCAGCTCGAGCAATTCATCCACGACAGTGTCACCGACCTGCTAGGTGTCGACAGTCGCGAGTTTCATGTCGATCGCCCGTTGATGGAGATGGGCCTGGACTCGGCCGATTTGCTGAAGCTGCAACTGAAAGTCGAAGAGCGGCTCGGTTGCCGCCTGCAGGCGGGCTTCTTCTTCGAGTTCAACAGCACCCGCAAGGTGACGGACCGCCTGTTGACGCTGGTGAAGTTCGATTCCACCGGCGAGCGCAAGAACCCGGAGAACGACGACGACTCCGATGGCCGTGGGTCGAGCTCGAGAAAGGCCAAGAGCCTGGACACGGATATCGCCATCATCGGCATGTCCTGCAAACTTCCTGGCGGGATAGAAACGCCGGATCAGCTGTGGCAGACGCTCGTCGGCTCAAGGTCGGTCGTGGGGTCGTTCCCTGAAAGCCGCGGGCAATGGCCGGACAGCAGTGACATGCCCGGCATCGACAAGGGCGGATTCGTCAGCGATGCAGATGCCTTCGACGCCGCCTTCTTCCGGATGTCACCCGCGGAAGCTGTCGTCACCGATCCACAGCAACGCATGTTGTTGCAGCTGGCGTGGGCCTGTCTGGAGGACGCCGGCACGTTGCCTGCCGCGCTCCAAGGAACGAGGACCGGTGTGTTCGTCGGCGCCAGCAATTGCGATTACAGCCGCTTGACCCAAGCGGCGGGGCTGGAAGTCCAGGCGCATCATGGCGTGGGCAGCTCGCTCGCCATCCTGGCGAACCGTCTTTCGTATTTCTTCGATTGCTCGGGTCCGAGCCTGCTGATCGACACCGCGTGTTCGTCATCGCTGGTGGCATTGCATTCAGCCGTGCAATCGCTGCGCTCCGGCGAATGCACGACGGCGCTCGTCGGTGGCGTAAACCTCATCTGTCATCCCGACTTGTCGATCGCCTATCACAAAGCGGGAATGCTGGCGGCCGACGGCCGCTGCAAGACATTCGACGCCACCGCGAATGGCTACGTGCGCTCCGAAGGCGCGGTGATGATGTTGCTCAAGCCGCTGAAGCAGGCGGTTGAGGATCGCGATCGCATCCATGCGGTGATCAAGGGCAGCGCGACCAATCACGGCGGCCTGGCCGGCGGACTGACCGTTCCCAACCCGCAGAAGCAGAGCGAGCTGCTGCGCGCGGCATGGAAAGATGCGGGCATCGCTGCGCGTGATCTCACATACATCGAGGCGCACGGCACGGGCACGTCGTTGGGCGATCCCATCGAGATCCAGGGCATTCAAACCGCCTATGGCGACGAGTCGGCGGCCAGGGCCTGCGCCATTGGCTCGGTGAAGAGCAACCTCGGTCATCTGGAGCCGGCGGCCGGTATCGCGGGCCTGCTGAAGATCGTGCTATGCATGCAGAACGGTCAGTTGCCGCCGTCGCTGAATTTTTCGCGGCTCAATCCCAAGATTCGTCTGGACGGCACACCGTTTCAGGTCCAGGAACGTCTCGGTCCATGGGCTGCGGAACGACGCGTCGCGGGCGTCAGCAGCTTCGGCTCGGGCGGCGCGAATGCGCATGTCGTCGTCGCAGAATATTCGAGCGGCACTGGCATCGACACGCCGGACCAGGAGCACCTGTTTGTCCTGTCCGCCGCCAACGATGAGCGTCTGCGCGCGTATGCAGCCGAAGTGATGCAATGGCTGAACAGCGCGCCAGCCGATGTGAATTTTGCGGACGCCATCCATACCTGGCAGGTCGGTCGCACGTCGATGAAGGCGCGCCTCGCGATCAGAGTCGCTGACGCCGCGGATCTGCGTGCCAAGCTGAGCAGCTGGCTCGCCGGCGCCGAGAACCCGGTGAACGTTTGGTCGGGCGCGGCCGATTCAGGCGGGGCCGGGCTCGGACGCGTGTGGCAGGGCAAGGCCGGGCAGCGGCTCATCGAAGAGGCGCTGCGCGAATGGGACATCGAGCAGCTCGCTGAGTTGTGGACCTCGGGCATCGAGATCGATTGGCGCAGAGGGCACAAGTCGGCCCGTGCGAAAGTAAGCTTGCCGACGTACCCCTTTGCGAAAGATCGCTATTGGGTGACGGACGATGTGGCTCACGGTGCGTCGGCCCGCGTCAGCTCCGGTTCCGCGATCCTGCATCCCTTGTTGCACGCGAATACGTCGGAGCTGTTTCAGCACGGATATAGCTCTACGTTCAGTGGCGAAGAGTTCTTCCTTGCCGATCATCGCGTGAATCTCGGTGAACGCGGCAGTGAGCGCGTGCTGCCGGCAGTCGCGTATCTGGAAATGGCACGCGCCGCCGTTGAAAGAGCGCTCCCGAGGCGGCCGGACGCATCTCTGCTCGAGCTGCGCGATGTCGAATGGACGCAGCCGCTGATCGTCGACAGCAGGAAGCCGGTCAGCATCAAGCTCGCGCCGCAGAGCGACGATCAGATCGAATACAAGGTCACGAGCCAGGACGACGGGCAGGAGACGGCTCATTGCATCGGGCGTGCGTTGTTCTGCACCGATCCGATGCCAGCCAAGCTCGATCTGCAGCAGCTGAAAGCCGAGATGGCCGGCGCGCGAGTCGACGCCTCGCGCGTCTACGATGCGCTGGCGACGATGGGGCTGCTGTACGGTTCCTCTCATCGCTCGATCACCGCGCTCTATCGTAGCGAGCGTCAACTGATCGTCGAGCTCGCTCTGCCGTCCGCTGCAGGCCGCGGTTTTCAGCTGCATCCGAGCTTGATGGACGGCGCGCTGCAAGCAGCTATCTGCCTGAGCATAGATCTCGATCGCGTCCCCAGCCGCGCGGCCATGCCGTTCGCGCTGGAGTCGTTGCGCATCTTCGGACCTTGCACTGACAAGATGTGCGCCCTGGTGCGCTATGCCTCGGGCAGCAATCCCGGCGATATGGTGAAGAAGTTCGATATCGATCTCTGCGATGAGCAGGGGAACGTCAAGGTGCAGTTCCGTGGATTCTCGGCGCGCGATGTGAAAGGCGACGGCCCGCGGCCAAGGAAGCTCACATCGGATCTGCAATGCTTCGTGCCGATCTGGAACCAGCTGCGCTCCGAGAAGCGCGAGCCGAACGCTTTCCCGGATCTGGCCAAGGTGTTACTGCTCGGGACGGACGCAACTCATCTCGACTGGTTGCAGCGGACGCACACGACTGTAGAAGCACTGGAGCTGTCTCCGTCGGCCTCTGTCGAGGCGGCGCAGGAAGCGCTCAAGGGTTGCTCTTTCGATCACCTGGTGTGGATCGCGCCCGATGCAGCGTGCGAACCCGCCGACTCCATGATCGAAGCGCAGGAAGTCGGCGTGCTGGCGGTGTTTCGGATCGCGAAGGCATTGTTGGAGCTGGGCTATGCAGACAAGGAGCTCGCCTGGACGCTCGTCACTCGTCGCACGCAGCAAGCGAGCAAGTCCGATCCAGTCCATCCGACGCATGCGGCCATCGCGGGTTTCGTCGGCAGCCTGGCGAAGGAATATCCGCACTGGAATGTGACGTTGCTGGATGTCGATTCGCTGGAAGCCGTGACGGCAGCCGAATGCCTGTCACGCGCCGCCGACAGCCAACGCAACAGCCGGCTCGCCTATCGCGACGGTGAGTGGCTGCAACAGACGTTCGCGCAGGTGCCATCGGTGCCGCCATCGCGGCCCGTGTACTACAAGCAGAAGGGCGTGTACGTCGTCATCGGCGGTGCGGGCGGACTCGGAGAAGTGTGGAGCCGCTTCATGATCGAGCACTTCCAGGCGCGCATGGTCTGGATCGGTCGTGACGAGTTGAATGCCACGACTCAAGGCAAGATCGACGCGCTGGCTCGGCTCGCAGGTCCCACTGGCCGCGCACCGCTCTATGTAAGAGCGGACGCTACCGATCCGGACGCATTACAGCGGGCGCTGGACACCATCCTGCAAACGTATCCGGCCGTTGACGGGGTCGTGCATTCGGCCATCGTCCTGCAGGATAAGAGCGTGCAGCACATGGAGGAGAGCCGGTTCCGCGCCGGCTTGTCCGCCAAGGTCGATATCAGCGTGAACCTGGACCGCGTGTTCGGCCAGCAGCCGCTCGACTTCATGCTGTTCTTTTCATCGATCCTTTCGTTCATCACCTCGCCCGGCCAATCCAACTACGCCGCGGGCTGCACGTTCAAAGACAGCTTCGCGCAGCACCTGGAACGGCAGCGCCCGTATCCGGTGAAGATCGTGAACTGGGGCTACTGGGGCAATGTCGGCATCGTCGCCGACGATGCGCACAGCAAGAGCATGGAGCGCATCGGCATCGGCTCCATCGAGCCGCGCGAAGGCATGCCGTTCCTGCAATCGCTGATCAGCTCGGACCTGAGCCAGGCGGCATTGATCAAGACCGTCGATGGCCGCAGCCCCGACAGCATCGAGTACTCGGAGCAGTGGGTTCATTTCGGCAAGGCCCGCGCCGAGAAAGATCTTGGCAGCGAAGAGTTGCCGACCCTGGTGACTTGCCAGGAGCCGGCCGCGCGCGAGGGCGGCTTGCAGACACCGATGATGGACGAGTTGCTCGCAGAACTGCTCATGTCGAGCCTGGTCTCCGTCGGCCTGTTTCAGAATGGCGTGTGTCGGCTGGCGGATTTACCGGCGCAGCGACGTGTCACTTCTTTCCGCGAGCGTTGGCTCGAAAGCAGCATCCGCTACTTGCGCCAGCATGCGTGGCTCACTGCGGACCTCATGCCCACCAGCAAAGTGCGGCCGTTGAGCGAAGTCCGGGCCGAGTGGCAGCAGAAGCAATCGCAATGGAAGAGCAACGCAGATCTGCGCGCGCAGGTGGTTCTGCTGGACGAGTGCTTGAGCGCGCTGCCGGATATTCTGCTCGGCAAGCAGTCGTCGACCGATGTGATGTTCCCGAATTCCTCCATGCACCTCGTGGAAGGCATTTACGGGGGCAACGCGGTGGCGGACTACTTCAACGCCGCGCTCGGCGAGACCTTGCTGACCCATATTCTGCGTCGGACCAAGAACGCTAAAGATCGCGAGATCCGCATTCTCGAAATCGGCGCCGGCACGGGCGGCACCACCGCGAGCATCCTGCCGGAGCTGCGCAACCTGCCAATCGCCGAATACTGCTACACCGACGTATCCAGGGCTTTCCTGATGCACGCGGAGAAGCACTATCAGCCCGGCTTCCCGGCGTTGACGACGGTGCTCTTCGATGTTTCCAAGCCCGTCGGCTCGCAGAAGATCGAGCTGGGTTGTTACGACTACGTCATCGCGACCAACGTGTTGCACGCGACGCCGAATATCCGGCAGACCGTCCGTCACTCCAAGGCGGTTCTCGCGCAGGACGGGGTGCTGCTGCTGAATGAAATCAGCACCTGGTCGCTGTTCAGTCACCTGACCTTCGGCTTGCTGGAGGGATGGTGGTTGCACGAAGACTCGGCGCTGCGCTTGCCCGGCAGCCCTGGATTGTCTCCCGAGAAATGGCGCGCTGTGCTGATGGAAGAGGGCTTCGGCACCGTCACTTTCCCAGCGCAGAATGCGCATCGCTTCGGGCAGCAGATCGTCGCGGCGCGCAGTGATGGATGGGTGCGGCAGCATCTCGACCAGCGCTCGCCAATCGTTCTGGATAACAGCGAGGCGGTCGCGGCTCCGGCCAAGCCGGCGCCTGCTCAAGCCGCGCCTGTCAGCTCTGAAACGTCCATGCGCACTGCCGGCATTGCTCACTTTCAGCAGGTGATCGCGTCGGTGCTGCGGATGCAGCCGCAGGAGATCGAGGCGCGTCGACCGTTCGCTGAGTATGGCCTCGATTCCATCCTGATCGGCCAGCTCAACTATCAGCTGCGCAAGGTCTTCCCGGGCATCTCGAGCACCTTGTTCTTCGAAGTGCAGACGGTCGCAGGCCTGGTCGATTATTTGCTTCAGAACAGAAAGGAAGAGTTGCGCAATGTTCTGCCGATCGCGGCGTCGGCTGCTCCGGCTCCGCAAGCGCCTCCAATCGTCAACGCGTCGGCTGCGCAGGAGCGTTCTCGTCCTATACCAAGCTCTCCTTCGAAAGGTGCGAAGAAGGAGCCCGAACAGCCGACGCCGGTTCCTGGCGCAACATCAGCGGTGTTCGATGTTGCCATCGTCGGCTTGAGCGGGCGCTATCCGCGCTCCAGCGATCTGAAGGAATTCTGGTCGCATCTGGCGAACGGCCGGAGCTGCGTGACCGAAATCCCGCGCGAGCGCTGGCGCTGGGAAGACTATTACGACGCGGACAAGGGCAAGTCCGGCAAGATCTATAGCAAATGGGGCGGCTTCCTGGATGGCATCGACGAATTCGATCCGCTGTTCTTCAAGATCGCGCCCAAGGAAGCCAAGCGTATGGATCCGCAGGAACGCTTGTTTCTGCAGTCCTGCTATCAGGCCATCGAGGATGCCGGCTACACGCCGGAGTCTTTGGGCCCGGCCGAGAAGATCGGTGTGTTTGCTGGTGCGATGAATGCGCGCTACATCCCGCAGCCCGCGCACTATTCGATCGCTAACCGGGTTTCCTACGTCTTCAACTTTCAGGGCCCGTCGATGGCGGTCGATACGGCGTGCTCGTCGTCGCTGACCGCCGTTCACCTGGCCCTGGAAAGTCTGTATAGCGGTTCGAGCGATTGCGCCATTGCCGGCGGCGTGAATCTGATCATCGACCCGGTCCATTACATGGAACTGTCGCAGATGACGATGCTGTCGAGCGGCAGCGAATGCAAATCGTTCGGCGAGAACGCGGACGGGTTCGTGGATGCGGAGGGGGTGGGCGTCGTCGTGCTGAAGCCGCTGCACCTGGCAGAGCGGGATGGCGATCATATCTACGCGGTCATCAAGGGCAGCGCCGTCAATGCGGGTGGCAAGACCAACGGCTACACCGTTCCCAATCCGATTGCTCAAGCCTCGCTGGTTTCTTTGGCGTTGGAGCGCGCCAGAGTGGCGCCCGAGCACGTGAGTTACATCGAGGCTCACGGAACCGGAACAGCGCTCGGCGATCCCATCGAGATTTCCGGCTTGACGCGGGCGTTCAACGGCGCGACTGGCGGCAAGCAGTACTGCGCCATCGGCTCATTGAAATCGAACATCGGTCACTGCGAGTCGGCCGCCGGCATCGCTGGCCTGACCAAGGTGCTGCTGCAGCTGAAACATCAGCAATTGGTGCCGTCGCTGCACTCTGAAGTCACAAACTCGCGGATCGACTTCGAGCAAACGCCGTTCCGGGTGCAACACAGTTTGCAGCCGTGGGCTCGCCCGAAGCGAGAAGTGGATGGCGTCATGCGTGAGATTCCGCGCATCGCCGGTGTTTCTTCTTTCGGCGCGGGCGGGTCGAACGCCCATGTAATCGTCCAGGAATACATTCCGACGAACGAACTTCGACGCTCCGGCGCGGTAGCGCCGACGATCGTGCCGCTGTCCGCGAGGACCGTGGAGCAGCTCGAACAGAAAGTGCGAGATCTGCTGACTTACGTTCGCACGGCCGAGGCGATCGATCTCCCCGCGCTGGCTTATACGTTGCAAACGGGTCGCGAGGCCATGGACGAGCGTCTCGGCTTGATCGTGAGCTCGGTCGAGCAACTCGCGACGAAGTTGCAATCTCAGCTGGACGGCAAGCCGCACAGCGATGATGTGCGAGGGCAGGTGAAGCGCAAGGAAGCGGCGGCCCTGTTCGGCAACGACGATGAGGTGCAACGAATCGTCGACAGTGCCGTCGCCAGCAAAGATCTGCCCAGGCTGCTGGACCTGTGGGTCAAGGGCCTGGCGCTGGATTGGAGCAAGCTCTACGGCGAGGTCGCGCCAGCGCGCCTCAGTCTGCCCACTTATCCGTTCGCGAAAGAGCGGTACTGGATGGATCGAGCGGCAGAAGCGCGGGCGGTAGCCGCACCGGCGGCAGCGATTCTGCATCCCTTGCTTCACACCAATACATCGGAACTCGGGCAGCAACGATACAGCTCGACGTTTACTGGTCGCGAGTCTTTCCTCGTCCAGCGAACCTTGCCTGCTGGCGTTTATCTGGAGATGGCGCGAGCCGCCGTTGAGCACGCGTCGCCGGCGCGATCGGAATCAGACGTGCTCGAGTTGCGAGAGGTTGTCTGGGCGGAGCCGATCGAAGTCAACGAAACACGATCGATCAGTGTGGCACTGCGTGCCAGTGCGACGGGCGGAGTCGATTTCGAGATTTACAGCGAGGCTGGCGAGGAAGTCATTCATTGCCAGGGAAGCGCTGTATTCGAGCAAGACTCGGGACCGATCCAGCTCGATATCGAGCGCCTCCGAAACCAGGCGATCGACAGACAACGCCTCGTGCAACTCCGCCTAACGTCGGAAGTGGGCGAATTCGGCCTGCATCCGAGCTTGATCGACGATGCCCTGTCGGCCGTTCGTGGCCTGATCGACGGCACGAAGTCAACGGCGACCTCACCGCGCTTGCCGCTCGAGCTGCAATCCCTGCGCATGCTTCGTAAGTGCGAAACGGAAATGGTGGCCTGGATTCGCTTCTCGGACAGTGCTCGCGTCGATGTCGATCTCTGCGATACGCAAGGACGTGTCTGCGTTCAGATGCGCGGAATCAGCTATCCGACCGAGCCGCCACTGACTTCTTTACCGGTCCCTACTGCTGTGACGGCCAGTGCGCCGAAGCCGAAGGAAATCGCAATGCTCCCGACTGTTACCCAATCCGTCGTGCTGGGCGAGCTGCACTCGCCGGAAGCCGCTCCGGTCGAGCGCAAGAAAGCCACGGGCATCTCATTGGCCGCGCCGGCTGAAGTTGCAGGATCCCCGCCTGTCAGTTTGCTCGAGCACGGCAGCGGCGTTTATTCCATTCGCATCGCGACTTCCGACGGCAACACGCTCTCGGCCGACGTGATCGAGAAATTGATTCAGGCGCTGGCCACGGCCAGGCAAGCGGCCGATCTGAAAGCTCTGATCATCAACGGCACAGAGCGTTGTTTCCTGCGTGGCAGCCGCGCGCAGTACAACGAGGCCGTTGGGCAAGGGCTGTTCAACGCGATTGTTGCCTTTCCTTGCCCGGTCATCGCAGCCATGCGCGGCGACGCGACCGGAGCGGGGCTCCTGGTGGGAGCGCTTGGCGACTTCATGATCTGCGGCGAAGAAGCACGCTATGGCTATACCCAGCTGAGCGACGACTTCTATCCGACGGCCCAGCACGCGGCGCTCTTCAACGACCGTTTTGGCGAGGCCCGCGCGCACGACCTTCTGTATGTGTCGCTCATTGCAACCGGCAAGGAGTTGCGTGACAAAAGCTGGACTTGTCCGATCGTCCCGCAGACGGAAGTCGAAAGCTACGCGCTGGAATTGGCGCAGACGCTGTCTTCGAAGTCCCAACAGGCATTGCACCTGCTGAAGCAGCACTTGTCACGCCGCTTGCTCGAGCAGGTCAGGCACCTTGCCGTCGATCAAGGGGAACGGTCGACCGCGGAGCGCCCGCTGAATGAGGCGGGTTTCACTGCGCGAATCACTTCGCCTTCGAGCGATCTGCAGCTGGAGAGTCATGCGGGCAACGTGCTTCTCATCCGTATTCGGGACTCTCAGCAGTCGTGCGATGACTTGTTTCGTGACTTGCGGGATGTGTTTGCGAAGGTCAGTGCGGCGTCTTGCCACAAGGTCATCGTCCTGGCGAGCGACTGCCCGGAATTCTTCCCGGCGACCGTCGCGTCGGCGGAGGCAGCCAGAAATCTGTGGCGGCTGATAGTCGAAGCCAAGGTGCCGGTGATCGGTGCGTTGAGCCGGAACGCCCGCGGCTTTGCGTGGCTGATCAGTCAGTTCTTCGATGCATGTTTCTACAACAACGAGGGTCGCTATTCGCTGGTCGACGCGGGCGGCGAGTTTGCAATGGCCGATGAAGCCGCGGCGATCTTTCCCGTGCGCCTCGGCGACTATTTCGGCAAGGAGTTGTTGCTGACGGGCGCGGAATACACGGGCGCCGAATTGCAGCGACGTGTCGGTGCGCTGAGTGTCTGCGAGCACGATCAGGTGTTGCCGGCGGCGCTGCGGCTGGCTGGCGAGTGGTCTTCGCTGCGTATCGATGCCATCGGCTCGTGGAAGCGGCACATGGCTGCGATGCTTCGGGACCGATTGTCGAGCGTGTCATCCGGTCGGGCAGAGATCGAGCTCGGGACCAACGCCCCGGCTTCGCTACCTGTCACACCGACTCCGGTCGCGCTCGAATCGGAAGTGATATCTGCCGTCGCGCATCCCGAAGGCATCCTGGTCATCAGGATGGAGGATCGCCAGGCGAAGAACATGTTCTCCAAGGCCTTCGTCGAAGGCGTCGAGGAGGTGTTCGCGCACATCAAGACGAGCTCGGCCTACAAAGCCGTGATCCTGACCGGCTACGACAGCTACTTTGCATGCGGTGGCACGCAGGAAAGTCTGCTGGCGATTCAAGAAGGCAAGGAAAAATTCACCGACGCCAGGATCTACCAGCTCGCCATGGAATGCGAAGTGCCGGTGATCGCGGCCATGCAAGGACACGGCCTCGGCGGCGGCTGGACGCTCGGTATGTTTGCCGACTTCGTCGTCATGAGCGAGCAAAGCCGTTACGTGAGCCCATACATGGACTACGGATTCACGCCGGGTGCCGGCGCGACGCTGATCTTGCCGCGGCAGCTCGGTGTCGACCTGGCGAATGAAAGCTTGCTCACCGCACGGCCCTATACCGGCACACAGTTGCGGGACCGCGGGTTGTTACTCCCCGTGTCGTCTCGGGGCGAGGTGCTGCCGACCGCAATGGCATTGGCGAAGCAGATCGCGCAGATGCCACGCAGCCGGCTGGTGCGGTTCAAACAGAAACTGACTCGATCCGTGCTCGCTGTCGTCGACGAGACCTATCGGCGGGAACTGGCGATGCACGACCAGACGTTCGTGGGTCAGTCGGTGGCGATGGAGCAGATCCAACGCAACTTCCTGCAGATCGGCGCCGCTGAAGGCGAGTCTAGTGTGACGGTTGCGCCCCCGAGCGTCACGGTCGCACGCACTGAGGCCAATCCGTTGCCTGCGATCACGGCGAAGCTCAAGCAGCTGCTGGCGCAAGAGCTGCACATGCAGGAGAGCGACGTCGACGAGGACGTGCAGTTCATCGACCTGGGCATGGATTCGATTGCCGCCGTGACCTGGGTGCGCAAGATCAATGAGAATTACAAGATGTCGATGCTGGCGACCAAGGTGTACAGCTATCCGACCCTGACGCAGCTTGCCAGGCACATCAAAGAAGAGACGGACAAACATCTGCCGCCGCCACCGGCGGTGAGCGCTCCGATCATCGCTCCGGTCGCGCCACCGCAGAAATCAAAGGCTCCCTATACCAGCGCGGCCCGGCTCACCAGTCGAAAGCTCGTTTCCTGGCGCAACCGAACGCCAGCGAAACTAGCGACGCGGACGGCCGAGGCTTCGTTGTCGCAGCCCATCGCGGTGGTCGGCATGGCGGGCCAGTTCCCGCAGGCCCGGAATCTGCAAGAGTTCTGGCACAACATCGCCGAAGGCAAGAACTGCATTACACGCGTTCCGGCGAAGCGTTGGGACATGGATGCCTACTACAGCGAGAGCGTCGTCGCTGGCAAGACCAACTGCCAGTGGATGGGAGCCCTCGACGAATACGATCTGTTCGATCCCTTGTTCTTCAACATTTCGCCCATCGAAGCGGAGTGCATGGATCCGGAACAGCGGCTGTTCCTGCAGTCGTGCTGGCACAGCATCGAAGACGCCGGCTATGACGCGAAGTCATTGTCGGGCAGCAAGTGCGGCGTCTTTGTCGGGTGCACGGGGAGCGACTATCGCCAGTTGTCCCCGGACCTGCGTTTTTCTGCGCAGGGATTCACTGGCGGTGCCAACTCGATTCTCGCCGCACGCATCTCTTATCTTCTGAATCTGCGCGGCCCGTGCGTGTCTGTCGACACCGCGTGCTCATCGTCGCTGGTGGCGTTGGCACAGGCGTGCGATAGCCTGGCGATGGGCAACAGCGATGTAGCGCTGGCCGGCGGCGTCGCACTGATGTCGACGCCCGAGATGCACATCAAGACCGCGCAGGCGGGAATGCTCTCGCCAGACGGACGCTGCTTTACTTTCGATCAGCGCGCCAACGGCTTTGTACCGGGCGAAGCGGTCGGTGTCGTGATGCTGAAGCGACTTGCCGATGCGGAGCGCGACGGCGACACGATCTACGGAGTGATCCAGGGCTGGGGCGTCAATCAGGATGGCAAGACGAATGGCATCACCGCGCCCAATCCCGAATCGCAGACACGGCTGCAACAGGATGTCTACGACAAGTATCAAATCGATCCCGCGGGCATTCAGCTGATCGAAGCTCATGGCACCGGCACGAAGCTGGGCGATCCCATCGAGGTCGAGGGGCTCAAAGGCTCCTTCGGCAAGTACACACAGAAGAAGAGCTACTGCGCGCTGGGCTCGGTCAAGAGCAACGTCGGCCACTGTCTCGCGGCCGCCGGTATCGCGGGCTTCATCAAGCTGGTGCTCGCCCTACAGCATCGGCAACTGCCGCCGACCGTCAATTTCGACCGGCTGAACGAGCACATCGGTCTCGCCGACAGTCCGTTCTATGTCAACGATCGATTGCAGTCCTGGGACGTGGCCGAGACCGAGCGACGACGTGCGGCCATCAGTGCATTCGGTTTCAGCGGCACGAATGCTCATATCGTCGTTGCGGAACCCGTGACTCGAGAGGATGCACGGCAAGCGCGCCCCGACGGCAATGGCGTGATCGTTCCGCTGTCGGCGCGTACGCCGGAGCAGCTCGAGCAAAAGGCTCGGGAGCTGCTGGACTTCATTCGTAACGCCGAAGATCCCGTCGATCTGGGGGAACTGGCTTATACGCTGCAAGTGGGCAGAGAAGCGATGGAAGAGCGACTGGGCTTGCTCGTGAGCTCCACAATGCAGCTGGTCGAAAAACTCGATGCGTTCCTGAGCGGCGCGCGTGAGAGCGACGGCATGTACCGCGGCCAGATGCAGGACGCCAAGGAAACCTTGAGCCTCTTTGCCCAGGATGCCGACATGAAGGATGCGATCGTCGATCGATGCATCGCGCAGCGGCAGCTCGGCAAGCTGTTGGGTCTGTGGAGCAAGGGCCTGGATATCGACTGGCGCAAGCTCCATGGCGATTCGAAGCCGAAGCGTATCCGGCTGCCACTGTATCCATTTGCGAAACAGCGCTACTGGATCGAGTCGTCGCAGGCGACGCAGAACGTTGCGACGCCAGCGAGCCTGCATCCCTTGTTGCACACGAACGCTTCGGATTTCACCGGACAGAAATATCGGTCCAAGTTCAGCGGCACGGAATTCTTCCTGCGAGATCACCGCGTCAAGCTCGGCGGCCGCGGTGTGCAGAAGGTACTGCCCGGCGTCGCGTATCTGGAAATGGTTCGTGCGGCCCTTCAGCACGCGGCGCCAGCGCAACCGAAATCACCCGTGTTGGAGATCAGCGAGTTCGTCTGGTTGAAGCCGGTGGTCGTGACCGAGCCCAGGGAAGTGAGTATTGCTCTGTCGCGCAACGACGCGGATGACAACGTCAACTACGAAATCTCCAGTGAGGATGCGACCGGTAAGAGCGTTCACTGCCAGGGCTTCGCGGCCTACCGGCATGCGTCGTCGATGCCGCGAATGGATGTCGCGCAGCTCAAAGCGCAGATGGACCAGCGCGCGGTGGAGTCGGCGGCGCTCTATGAAATGTTCGATGGGATGGGGCTGCAGTACGGCCCAGCTCATCGCGGCATCACCTCGCTGTATCTCGGCAAAGACCAGCTGCTGGCCCAGTTGCGGCTGCCGGACAGTGTGCGCCAAGGCAGCACGGACTTTCAGTTGCATCCGTCCTTGATGGACTCGGCCTTGCAGGCATCGGCGGGATTGATCGTCGATTTCGACCGGCCCCCGGGCGAGCCGCTGGTGCCTTTTGCCCTTGCATCGCTGCGAGTGTTCGCTGCCTGCACGGACGAGATGTTCGCCTGGCTGCGTTGTTCGCCGGGCAGCCGCCGTGACGACAAAGTGATCCGGCTCGACATCGACATCTGCGATCGGCACGGCAATGTTTGCGTGCAGATGGAAGGCTTCTCCGCGCGAGTGGCGGAGAGCTCGGTGAGTTTCGACAGCGCGTTCTATGGCCGGCTGCTCGAACGAATCATGAGCGGTGAAGTGTCCGCGGACGACGCGGCGGAGCTGGGCTGAGCGAGCGAATGGAAACGCGGATGAAACAACAGTTGCAACAGATTTATCAGGATCTGTCCACGGGCAAGCTGTCCAAGACAGCGGCCCTGGAGATCATCGCGACGCTCAAGCGGCAACAACAGAGCGTCGGCGTCGTGCTTGCGAGCCCGCAGTGGCAAGCGAGCGCGGATGAGATCTCGAACGAGTCGACAGACTCCGAACAGCTCGTGCTGCTATGTGAGCTGCCCGGTGTGGATGCCACGGCCTTGGCAACGCTTGTGACTAATGGTCGTGGCCAGTCATTGCGGTCCGAGGGCGCCACTATCGCGGAGCGCTACAGTGACTATGCCGTCGCTTGCTTCGAGGCGATACAGAGCATCCTGCGCGGCAAGCCGAAAAGGAAAGTGCTCGTGCGCCTCGTGGTGCCGGACGCTGGCGGGCAAAGCGTGTTCATGGGACTGTTCGCGCTGCTCAAGACTGCCATGCTGGAAAATCCCAGCGTGGTCGGTCAATGCATTCTGGTGCCGGCCGGCATCACGACCGCTGACCTGGCGCAGAAGCTTCAGCGAGAAGCGGATGCGGTCGTCAGATATCGGAACGGTCTCCGGCACGTTCAAGCCTGGAGTCCGCTGCCGTCGAGCGAGGGCGACGCGCCGATCGCATTCAAGGACCACGGCGTCTACTTGATCACGGGCGGCTGGGGAGGCCTGGGCCAGATCGTTACTCGCGAGATCCTTCAGCAAACGACCAGCGCCAAAGTCATCCTCGCGGGTCGTTCCGCACCCGACGCGGCAACACCGGGCCGTGTGGAATATCGTTGCGTCGATGTGAGCGACCTGACGCAGGTCGAGCAGCTGATCTCCGCGATCGTTGAAGAGCACGGGCAGCTCAACGGCATCATTCACAGCGCAGGCATGATTGCGGACAACTTCATCCTGAAGAAGACCTCCGCGGAGTTTCGCGAAGTGCTGGCGTCCAAGGTCACCGGCACATTCAACCTGGATGCGGCGAGCCGGAATGTTGAGCTGGATTTCCTGGTGCTGTTCTCGTCGATCGCCGCGGTCATGGGCAACGCCGGGCAAGCCGATTACGCGGCGGCGAACGGGTTCATGGATCGATTCGCCGCTGACCGAAATCGAGCCGTTGCGGCCGGCGAGCGATCGGGCCGAACGTTGTCCATCAACTGGCCGTTCTGGTCGGAAGGCGGCATGACGCTCGACCAGCGGACGCTGGAATCGTTGCGCAGCTCGAGCGGCATCCAACCCATGCAGACCGCCACCGGCATTCAGGCGCTGTATCGATGCTTGCAGTCGAATCACGATCAGATGCTCGTGATGGAAGGCGAGTTGGCGCAACTGCATCGCGTGCTCGCCAGCCGGACCCTGCAGACTCAGCCCGCGACGATTGAACCTGCGCCAAGCGAACCGGCGACAAAGGAGGCCGGCGACCTGCTGGAAAAGACTCGGGATTATCTGCGCAAGCAGTTCTCGACGGTGTTGAAGCTGCCTGCTCATAACATCGATCCGCGCGCGGGTCTGGAGCGGTATGGCATCGATTCCATCTTGGCCGTGAGTCTCATCAACAGCCTGGAACGAACCTTCGGGCCGCTGTCGAAGACGCTGCTGTTCGAATATCAGAATGTGCAGGCGCTCGCCGAGTACTTCGTTCGGGCCCACGCGCCAGCGCTGGATGTGTTGTTCTCTCCAGCGGCGGTGGGGAAGGCCGCGCCGCGAGCACCGAGCCAGCGACAGGTGGCGCCAGTCACCCCCGCACCGACGCAGAAGGTCGCTGCCCGGCGGCGCCGTAGCGACTTCAGCTCGACCGACAGCGCCGAACCCATTGCGATCGTCGGGTTGAGCGGTCGCTATCCGGAGGCGCCGGATCTGGACACCTATTGGCGCAATCTCCGCGACGGCAAGGACTGCATCGTCGAGGTTCCCAGGGATCGTTGGGATTGGCGGGATTACTTCAGCGAAGACCGCACGCAGACCGGACGCCACTTCAGCAAGTGGGGCGGGTTCATCGCGGGCGTCGACGAGTTCGATCCGCTGTTCTTCAATATTTCTCCGAAGGAGGCGAAGAGCATCGACCCGCAGGAGCGCCTGTTCCTGCAGCATGCGTGGCTCGCGATCGAGGATGCGGGTTACACGCGCGGCAGCCTGCCAAACGATCGAGTGGGCGTGTATGCCGGCGCGATGCATAGCGAATATCAGCTGTTTGGCGCCGAGGCCAGCGTGCAAGGTCAACGCATGGCGGTCTCCAGCAGCTTTGCGAGCATTGCCAATCGCGTCTCGTACTTTTTGAACCTGCATGGTCCGAGCATGACACTCGACACCATGTGCTCCTCGTCGCTGACGGCCATTCACCTTGCGTGCCAAGACTTGCGGCAGGGTCGGACGCAACTGGCGATTGCGGGGGGTGTGAACGTCAGCATCCATCCGAACAAGTATCTGTTGCTGAGCGCCGGCCAGTTCATTTCCAGCGACGGTCACTGCCAGAGCTTTGGCGAAGGCGGCGATGGTTACATTCCGGGTGAAGGCGTCGGCGTCGTCGTCCTGAAGCGGCTTTCGGAAGCCGAGCGGGATGGCAACGTCATCTATGGCGTCATCCGTGGTTCCGCGCTGAATCATGGTGGCAAGACCCATGGTTATACCGTGCCGAATCCGCAGGCGCAGAGCGACGTGATCCGCCAGGCATTGGCAGATGCCGATCTGGATCCAAGACACATCAGTTATATCGAGGCACACGGCACCGGTACGAAGCTCGGCGATCCGATCGAAATCACGGCGCTGAGCAATGCCCTGCGCGGCGATTCGCAAGCGGCCGAAGTGGCGATGGGCACTTGTCTGATCGGCTCGGCGAAATCGAATATCGGTCACTGCGAGTCGGCCGCCGGTATCGCGGGCCTGACCAAAGTGCTGCTGCAGATGAAGCATCAGCTCATCGCGCCCTCGCTTCACTCCAGCAAGCTCAATCCGCACATCGATTTCAACAGCACACCGTTCGTGGTGAATCAGTCGCTGCGCGATTGGGAGTGCCCGGAAGTCGACGGCCAGCGCGTGCCGCGTATCGCGGGTATCTCGTCATTCGGAGCAGGCGGCTCGAATGCGCACGTGATCGTCGAAGAGTATCGGTCCAGATCGGTCGCTGCTGTCCGCGGCGCCGAGCTGGTCGTCGTTCCTTTGTCGGCAAAGACGACGGCGCAGCTCGAGCAGAAGGCGCGAGATCTGCTGACTTTCATTGGCACGCAAGCGGATGCGCTCGATCTGACGTCTCTGGCATATACGCTGCAGGTGGGACGCGAAGCGCTGGATGAGCGCTTGGGCCTGGTGACGGGCTCGGTCGAACAGCTGACCGACCAGCTGCAGCAGTTTCTCGCAGGGCAGGTTGCAGTCGACGGCCTGTATCGTGGCCAGATCGGACGCCACAACACGCCCTTGTCGGTGCTCACTGCCGATGCCGATTTCCGAAAGGTCGTCGATCAATGGATTGCTGACGCCAAGCTGTCGAAGCTCGTCGAGTCCTGGGTCAACGGCGTGGAGGTGAGCTGGCAGAAGTTCTACGAGGACGGCGCGACGCCGCGGCTCATGAGCTTGCCAGGTTATCCGTTTGCCAAAGAGCGCTACTGGCTTGCACTGCCGACGCCTGTTGCGACCGTGCCGAGTCGAACGACGGCGCTATTGCATCCTTTGGTTCACAAGAACACTTCGACACTCGAGCAGCAGAGCTATACATCCAGCTTCACTGGGACGGAGTCGTTCCTGGAACGCGATGAGGCAACCGGTCGATCGCTGCTGCCTGAGTGGATGGCGCTGGAGATGACGCGCGTTGCAATTGGGCTTGCATCGTCGGGCCGATTGCCGTCGGACATTCTCGAACTGCGCGACATCGCGTGGGGTCGGCCGATCGTTCTGACTGTAGAGCAGGCCGTTCGCGTCGTCCTGCAGGCGCGTGACAATGACAGCATCGATGTCGAGATCGTGAGTGGCGATGGCGTCGTGCATTGTCAGAGTCTTGCGGCCTACACCCGCGCGCAGACACGAGAGCGTGTCGATA
Source organism: Steroidobacter agaridevorans (assembly GCF_009932555.1). GTDB lineage: Bacteria > Pseudomonadota > Gammaproteobacteria > Steroidobacterales > Steroidobacteraceae > Steroidobacter > Steroidobacter agaridevorans. Next base: position 1,131,871 of record NZ_BLJO01000001.1, on the reverse strand, counting down.
CGGTGCAGCTTATGTCGGCGATGCGCGCGCGGTCGCAGCCGCTGCGAACCGGCGTGGTCAGTTGCTATGAAGGAGAGGGGCAGCTGCTTGCGACTGTTCGTCTCGATGCATCCAGTGCCGACGAGAAGGGCCGCTACGCCTTGCGCCCGGAACTGCTGAAGATCGTCGCCGGGTGCGTGACAGACTTCGCGGGGGAAAGCATCTCTTTGCTGTCCATGGGTTGTGCGCGCCTGCTGGTCGAGTGTCCCGACACTGCGCTGATATGGATTCGCGCGGCGGCGTCAACCGGCGTCGACATCGACGTGTGCAGCGAGCAGGGCGATGTATGCCTGCAGGTTCGCGGATTACAGTACGAAGTCGCGGAGAATGCCGCCTTCGTAGTGCCCGCTCCGACAGCGCCCTCCGAGCCCAGGGAGATTCCACTTGGAGTTCAGCCGGCTGCGTCCGTCGATGCTCCCGTTGCGGCCAAGGCCAGAAAAGTCACATTAGCAGCCACCGATGAGCTGCAGGCGAGCGAGTCCACGCCGCGAGCGGCCGTAACTCTTCTCGACTTGGCTTCGCCCGGTTCTGCACAGGCGACGAGCTCGTTCGTGAAGCTTTTCGATGTGAGCAACGGCGTGTTCTCCATTGAAATCGCGCCGGCACCCGGTGCTGAGCCGGCAACCGCCGTCGAGCCACTACTCAATGCCTTGCGCGTCGCGCGGCGGGAAGCCTCTCTCAAGGTGCTGCTGATCAAAGGCAGGGACGACTTCTGGCCCGGCGACAGGGCCACCTGCAACCAAGCGGTCGAGCGCCGCCTGTTCAGCGAGATCGCATCGTTCCCGTTCCCCGTAATTGCAGTCATGCAGGAAGGTGCCTGCGGCAGCGGCTTCTTGCTCGCCAGCGTCTGTGACCTGATGGTCGGCAGCAAAGAGGGGCGTTACGAGTTCACGAGCCCGCGGCTGGGACTCTTCCCGAGCGAGAGTGAAAGACGCTTCTTCGCCGAGCGCTTCGGTGAAGTGCAGGCGGATGAGCTGTTGTACCGAACGGGTCCCTGGACCGGCGAGCAACTGCTGAAGAAGGGTTGGACATGCGCGATCGTGCCGGCTGCACAAGTCGACGCCAAGGCAATGGAGCTTGCGACCGACCTTGCGCAGAAGTCCCAAACGTCGCTGCGCTTGCTGAAGGAACATCTGGCGCGCGAACTCGTGCCGCTCGTCGATGCGCTGACGGTGGCGAGTCCGACGGAAGTGCAGGGCGGACTGGATCCTCGAACTCGCACCAAGATCGTCTCGCCGGCCGCACACATTTCGCTCGAGGGGTCGACGGAGAACGTTGCTGTCGTCCAGATCGAGTCGAACGCCGTCAGTATCAAACAGCTGATTGCCGACCTGGCCACGCTGTTCGAGCAGATCGAGCAATTCTCCGGCCACCGCGCCATCGTGCTGACGAGCGCTCAGTCGGGCTTCCTGCCTTCGAGTGAGACCGTCGATGCGGACGCCACGTTGGAGCTGCGCCGACTGGTACAGGGCTGCAAGGCGCCCGTGATCACGGCTTTCACAGGCGACGCCGAGGGCGCTGCATGGTTGTTGGGATTGTGGAGCGATGCCTGTGTGTATCAAACACAGGGACGCTACCGCGCAAATGGTCCTTGGGCCGATCCAGCGCTGGCTCGCGAAGTCGCGTCTCGGTCCGTGAGCCGACTTGGGCCAGCGCTGGGTCAGGAAGCTTGCCTGACGGGCCGCAGCTACAAAGGAGCCGACCTGCGTGCTCGAATGGGTGCGCTGACCGTGGCCGAAGCATCGGAAGTCATTCCGCAGGCGTTGCGCTTGGCCGAGTTCTGGACTGAGTGGCCGCGCGAGACTATCGAAGCCTGGAAAGCGTCGTGCGTGTCCGTCGCCGAGCACGCTCCCGAGATTCTGCCGTTGGAGGCGGCTCCGACCTCCGCGCCGAAGGCTCCTCAATCCGATGCAGTGACCGTGGCCAACGAAGCCGACGGCGTCGCTGTGATCACCATGCACGATCGACAGACGAAGAATCTGTTCTCCGAATCGTTGCTCAGTGCCGTGAAGCAGGCCTTTGCGTACGTCGAGCACACGCCGACCTGCAAAGTGGTCGTGCTCACCGGCTATGACACGTACTTCGCGGCGGGCGGCACCAAGGAAACATTGCTGTCGATCCAGCAGGGCAAGGCGCAGTTCACCGACGAGCGCATCTACGAGATTGCCTTGAACTGTTCTCTGCCGGTGATCGCGGCCATGCAAGGGCATGCCATCGGCGCAGGCTGGTCCTTGGGCATGTTTGCCGATCTGGTCGTGCTCGGCGAAGAGAGCCGCTTTCACAGCCCCTACATGGGTTATGGCTTCACACCGGGCGCGGGCGCGACGTTAGTATTCCCTCGAAAGATCGGCCACGATCTCGCACGCGAAACGCTGCTCACGGCACGCGAGATCGCCGGTCATGAGCTGCGGGATCGTGGGCTACAGGCTGCAGTCATGCCGCGGCGGGACGTTTTGTCGGCCGCCATCGAACTAGCCAGAAGCATTGCCAAGCATCCCAGAGACCAACTGAAAGCTCTGAAACGTCAGTGGACGCATTCCCTCCGCCAGGTGCGCGAGGATGTCTATCGACGCGAAGTGCAGATGCATGAGCAGACGTTCGTTGGCCAGGACGACACCCTGGCGCAGATCGAGACGAAGTTCTCGAATGCACCGGCCGTGACGACAACTCGCGCCGACGCAACTCAATCGACGGCCAACGAAGGCACGAACCTTCGCGACGTGATCGAAGCGCTCAGGAGCCTGCTCGCGCATGAGCTGCACATGCAGGCCCATGGCATCGACGAAGGCGTGCAATTTACCGACCTTGGCTTGGATTCGATCACGGGCGTGACCTGGATCCGCAAGATCAACGATCGCTATGGCACGAGCATCGAAGCGACCAAGGTTTACAGCTATCCGACGCTGGCGGAGCTCAGTCGGTTCGTGATGCAGGAAGCCGGCAGGATGGCGCCACCTTCCGGTCCGATGCCAGCGCCGACAGTTCAGCCTGCACGAACCACGGCCGCACCATCGAAAGTCGCACGCCGCGAGCTCGTATCGCGATTGAATCGTGAACCGGCGCGTCTGCGTTCAAGCGTAATTGCACGGGATGCGTCCGCGGCTCAGCGCATCGCCGTGATCGGCATGGCAGGCCAGTTCCCCAAGGCCAACGATCTCGACCAGTTCTGGGAAAACATCGCCGCGGGCCGCGATTGCATCAGCGAAGTGTCGAACCAGCGTTGGCGCCTGGACGATTACTACCAAGCGGGCGAGGCGGCGGCTGGCAAGACCTACAGCAAGTGGCTAGGTGCGCTGGAAGATTACGACGCGTTCGACCCGCTGTTCTTCAACATCTCGCCGACCGAAGCGGAATGCATGGATCCGCAGCAGCGCGTGTTCCTGCAAGCGTGCTGGCACGGTATAGAGAACGCGGGTTATGACTCGCAATCGCTATCAGGCAGTCGCTGTGGCGTCTTCGTCGGCTGCGCGGCCGGCGATTATCATCAGTTACCTCGTAAGAACCCACTGGGCGCACAGGATTTTACCGGCGCGGCGACATCGATCCTGGCGGCTCGCATCGCCTATTTCTTGAATCTCCGCGGCCCCTGCATTTCCATCGACACGGCGTGCTCATCCTCGCTGGTGGCGATAGCGGAAGCGTGCGACAGCTTGAGCTTCGGGACGAGCGATCTGGCATTGGCCGGCGGCGTCTATGTGATGTCGGGTCCGTCGATGCACGTCATGACTTCGCAAGCCGGCATGCTCTCGAGCGACGGTCGCTGTTTCACCTTCGATCAGCGCGCCAATGGCTTCGTGATTGGCGAGGGCGTCGGCGTCGTGGTGCTGAAGCGTCTGGTCGATGCCGAGCGCGACGGTGACCGCATTCTCGGCGTGATCGAAGGCTGGGGCGTGAATCAGGACGGCAAGACCAACGGCATCACCGCGCCGAACGAGGACAGCCAGGCGCGTCTGCTGCAGTCCATCTACGAGCGCTTCGAGATCGATCCGGCGGGCATTCAGCTGATCGAGGCGCACGGCACCGGCACGAAGCTCGGCGATCCGATCGAGGTCGCGGGCTTGAAGGCGGCGTTCAAGCCATTCACCGCTCGACAGGACTACTGCGCGCTCGGCTCGGTGAAGAGCAACATTGGCCATTGCCTGACCGCCGCTGGTGTGGCGGGTGTCGCGAAGCTGTTGCTGGCGATGAGGCATCGTCAGTTGCCGCCTGCTGCGAACTTCTCACAATGTAACGAGCACATCGATCTGGCCGGCACTCCGTTCTACGTCAACGCCAGCCTGGCTGATTGGAATGTTGCCGATCGGGGCCAGCGTCGCGCGGCTGTCAGCTCGTTCGGGTTCAGCGGCACTAACGCTCACCTCGTGATTGCAGAGCATGTGGCGTCTTCGCAGGGCGATCTCGACGCCCCGGTCTGGCCACAGGGTGAGAAGTTCATTGTGCCTTTGTCAGCAAGGAATGAAACTCAGCTGCGACAGAAAGCCGACGATCTGCTGAGGGCTCTGCGCAAGCGGGGCGAAACGATGCGTCTGGCCGACGTGGCCTATACGCTGCAAGTGGCCCGCGATTCAATGGCCGATCGCGTGGTGTTCCTGGCCGGTTCACTCGACGAATTGATCGCCAAGCTGGAAGCGTACGTCGCGGACGATTCCGGCATCGCCGGGACATTCCACGGTCAGGCGCAACGGAACAAGGAAGAGATGCTGCTGTTCGCCCAGGACGACGATGTCCGCACGACCATGGTTGGCAAGTGGCTGCGAGAGCGCAAGCTCGCCAAGCTGGCGGAGTGGTGGTCGAAGGGCCTGACGCTGGATTGGAAGCAGCTGTACGGCGAGGCGAAGCCGCGCCGGATCGAGTTGCCGGGCTATCCCTTCGCCAAGGATCGCTTCTGGATCGACAGCGCCGCGGTCGCGGACTCTCAGATCGATGACGATCGGATCCATCCGTTGGTGCACAGGAATGCGTCGTTGCTCAGCCAGCAGCGATATCGATCGAGCTTCAATGGCAACGAGTTCTTCCTCGACGACACGAAGGCGTTTCCAGCCTTGTCTCTCGTGGAGATGGCTCGCGCGGCGATCGTGCACGCCACGTCAGATCATGGCGTGCCGGCGGCGCTCTCCATTACCGGCATGGAATGGGACCAGCCATTGTTCGTGACTGAACCGACCGACGTCACCCTCAACCTCGAGGCCAATGACGACGGGATCGAATTCGAGATCCAGACTGAAGTGGTTCATGCGCGCGGCCGTGCGGATCTGGTTGCGAATGTCCAGGCGGAGCAGCTCGACCTTGCGGCCGCGATGGGCCGGATGACGCGAGATGAGCTGCAGCCCGCTTCGCTCCAAGGGCTGAAAGAAGTCTTCCGTGGCGACGGCTCCCTCTTGGCGCGAATCGAAATCGCGCCGGAATGTGACGCTCGAGACTACGTGCTGCATCCATGCTTGCTCGAAGGCGCATGGCAAGCGTGCACGATGTTCCTTGGCGCCGACGCGGGCTCGCGTTTGCCGGCTTCCGTCGAGTCGTTCACTGTCGCTTCGGCCTGCGCCGACCGGATGTATGCGTTGATCCGATACGCATCGGATGACGACCGGGCATTGGATGTCGACCTCTGTGACGACGCCGGAAATGCCTGCGTCCTGATGCGAGGCGTGCGATGGACGGCGCCGGGCAGCACCGTCGTCGCCCCGAACGAATCGAAGTGGGATGGCATCAGCTATCTGTATCGCTGGGAAGAGTGCCGGGATTCGCTGCCGAACTTGACCCTGGCACATCAGACGGTCCTTATCGTCTGCCGCGACGGTTCCTACGGATTTGAAGAGGTCATTCGCCAGCGCAATCAGCAGGCGAACGTCGTGCTGATTCGGTTGGCGGAAACTACTGCGCAGTTGTCACAGAACGAGTGGCGCTGCGGAGTGCGGGACTCGCGAGCATTCGAGACGGCGTTGCAAGGCGTTCGGAAGGTCGACGCGCTGTACTTCCTGGCCGCGAGCGAGCAGGCCAAGCATTCCTCGGTCGAGGAAGATGCGGAAGGCCAGCTGTTACGGCTGGTGAAGTTCCTCAAACACAGCCAGAAGGTCAGTGACAAGGTCGACACCTACATCCTCACGGTCGACAACCACTCGCTGAGCGGCGCAGCCAATGCGGGGGCCGGAGCGGGCGCATCGGGCTTGGGCTATTCCTTGGCCCAAGGCAACTATCAGTTCCGAGTGCGAAACCTCGATCTGTCGGCGGACGATCTGCGCGATCCCAGCAATGCCGAGCAGTTGCTCACCGTGATCGGTCGCGAGCCGTCCTCTGACCGGGGCGAGGTGTTCAAGCTCCAGGCAGGCAAGCGTTATCGTGGCTCGTTCTTCAAGTTGAACTGGGGCCAGCCCGCGCCAACGGCGATCAAACAGAAGGGCGTCTATCTCATTGTGGGCGGCACGGGCATCGTCGGTCGCATCATCACGCGCAATCTCATCCAGAAGTATGGGGCTACCGTGGTCTGGTTGGGCCGAAGCGATGCCGACTCGCCGAAAGTGCGCTCGGCACTGCAAGCGTTCGCGGAGTTCGGCAGCAAGCTGAGCTATCTGCAGGCGGACGTGCTGAGCCTGGATTCGATGCGTCAGGCCGTTGCCACCATCAAGAATCGTTATTCGGCACTGAACGGCGCGATCTTCTCGGGCATGGTGTTCGGCATCGACAACTCCATCGATCTGATCTCGGAGGCTCAGTTCGAGTCCGTCGTCGGCATCAAGACGCAGGGAAGCCGCGTGTTCCACGCTGCGTTGAGCGACGAGTCGCTGGACTTCATGGTGTATTTCTCTTCCGGACAGGCTTACTCCTTCTCGGGCGCAATGACGGTTGCGGCCTACGCCGCAGGCATCAGCGCAGCCGACAGCTTCACGCGATCCATTCAGGGCACGACGAAAGTTCCGGTCGGCACCATCAACTGGGGCGCGTGGCGAGCTTTCGTCAGGGAACGCATGGAAGTCCACCAGGACGTGCGCGCGAAGAACGTGGGCTCGCTCAGCGACGAAGAAGGATTCGCCTGCTTCGAGCGGTTCGTCGGCGAGCTGCAGCAGGGCAGGATTCGCCAGGTCTTGTGCATGCGAGTCTCGGAAGAGGTGCAGCCGCTGATCAACTGCAACTCGGAGGAGATCGTGACGTTGGCCGCGGACGCGCCGCTCGCGCCGCCAGTGACGGATCTGCAGATCGACCCTCCCAGCGGGCGCATCGCGACCCTGATACGCGCTCAGGAGCGCAGCGACCTCGACGATTGGTTCAGTCAGCTGCTGTTCTACCAGCTGAATCGTCTGGTCGAGGCGTCGGATCACAGCCTGCCGGCGCGAGTGCCGTCGAGCGTCGCGGAGCTGCATCGGCGCTGCCGGATCCTCGACAAGTACATTCCATGGGTCAACGAAAGCCTGCGCATGCTGGCCAAGCGGCAGTTCATCGAGCTGCGCGACGATGTCATCGTCCGTTGGGATGCCAGGGAAGCGAAGGCGAAATGGCACGAATGGCAGACACGACGACATGCGTATGCCGGTGACGCGTATTCGAAGGCGCTCACTGCGCTGGTCACCGATTGCCTGGTCAGCCTGCCCGAAATCCTGAATGGAAATGTTTCGGCGACGGATGTCATCTTCCCGAACTCGTCTCCCGAGAAGGTGGCTGCGCTCTACAAGGAAAATGCGATCGCGGACACGTACAACGAAGTCGTGGGTGACGCCGTGCTGGCATGTCTGCAGCAGCGCCTGCAGGCCGATCCAAGCACGCGGTTGCGAATCCTCGAGATCGGTGCGGGCACCGGCGGAACGTCGGCGATGGTGTTCGCCAAGCTGAAGCCGTTCCAGCATGCCGTCGAGGAGTACTGCTACACGGATTTGTCCAAGGCGTTCTTCCTGCATGCCGAGGAAAACTATGTCCCGGGCAATCCGTATATCGTCTGCCGACGACTGGATATCGAACAGCCCATCGAGCCTCAGGGCATCGATGTCGGCACGTACGATGTCGTGATTGCAACGAACGTCCTGCACGCCACGCGAGACATTCGACAGACGTTGCGCAATGCCAAGGCGGCGCTTCGTAACAATGGCTTCCTTTTGCTCAATGAGATCAGCGACAAATCCCTGTCACCTCATCTGACGGTCGCGCTGCTGGATGGCTGGTGGTTGTTCCAGGATCCAGAGCTGCGTATTCCCGGCTGTCCGGGGCTGTATCCACAGAGCTGGAAGCGCGTGCTCGAAGAAGAAGGATTCTGCTCGGTGCAGTTTCCGGTGGAGCAGGCGCATGTGCTTGGCAATCAGGTCATCGTCGCGCGCAGTAACGGACTCATCCGGCAGAGAGTGGAAAGTGTCGTGCCTCCGCAGGTGGTTGCCAAAGCGCCGGCGCCCATCCCGCGGCGAGCGAGCAACCCGTTGTCAACAAGCACAGTGGCAGTCGAGCGCGCGCCAGCGGTATCGAGCAGTGCGCATGTTCGAGACGCGATTCTCGGTTGCCTGTCGAAGACGCTGAAGGTTCCGGCCGCGAGCATCGGCGCCGAGATCGCATTCTCCGACTACGGCATCGATTCCATCCTCGGCGTCAACTTCGTCAAGCAGCTGAACGACACGCTGCGGATCTCGCTGAACACGGCGATCATCTTCGAGTATCCGTCCCTGGAGCGGCTGAGCAAACACGTTCTGGCGGCGTACGGAGATCAGATCGAGACACAGTTGAGATCGCCGCCGAATAGCGCGCCAACTGCAACGCCAGCTCCCGTGCCGACGCAAGCAATTACCGTCAAGACGAAGCGCCAGTCGAAGCGAGTCGAGAGCCGGGCGCCTGCCGTGAGCGCAGACATCGCCGTCGTAGGCATGTCGGGCCGCTTCCCGAAAGCCGAGAACGTGCGGGAGTTCTGGAACAACCTGGTCTCCGGCGTCGATGGCGTCGACGAGCTGTCCGCCCGATATCTGGATCAGTCGAACTACAGCCCGAAGAAGCAGAAGGGCAAGACCCGTTGCAAATGGGGCGGCGTGCTCGCAGAGCGCGATTGTTTCGATCCCTTGTTCTTCAACATTTCGCCGAACGAAGCGGAGTCCATGAATCCGCATCAGCGACTCGTGATGCAGGAGAGCTGGAACGCCATCGAGGACGCCGGCTATAACCCGCGGGCGCTGGCGGGCACGCAAACCGGCGTATTCGTCGGTTCGGAGCCCACGGGATATCGAGGCCATACCTTCACGGGCCTGTCGGAAGCGATCATCGCCTCGCGACTGTCCTATGTGCTGAACTTCAACGGCCCCGCGTTCGTCGTCAACACGGGTTGTTCCTCTTCGGGTGTGGCAATTCACCTCGGCTGCGAGAGCTTGAGGAACCGGGAGACGGATGTGGTGCTCGCGGGCGGTGTGCACGCGTGCATGGACCAGACGACGCAGATCCGTCTGGACGAAATCGAGATGTTGTCGCCCAGCGGGCGGTGTTTCACCTTCGACGCAGCGGGCGATGGCACCATCATTTCCGAAGGCGTGGCCATGGTGATGCTGAAACGCCTGGACGACGCCATTGCCGCCGGCGATCACATCTACGGCGTGATCAAAGGCTCGGGCATCAATCAGGACGGAGCGAGCAACGGCATTACCGCTCCGAACGGCGCCGCGCAGGAGCAGCTGATCCGCAGCGTCTACGAGAAATTCAAGATCGATCCGGAGCGCATCAGCTATGTCGAAGCGCATGGCACCGGCACCAAGCTCGGCGATCCGGTGGAGACGAATGCGCTGGTAAGGGCGTTCAAGCACTACACGGGCAAGCAAAACTATTGCGCGGTCGGCAGCGCGAAATCTCACGTAGGACACACTGCTGCGGCGGCCGGCGTCACGGGTTTGATCAAGGTGCTGTTGTCGATGCAGCACCGGCAACTGCCGAAGCTGCTCAACTTCAAGACACTCAACCCACTCATCGAATTCGAGCACTCGCCGTTCTACGTCGTCACCGAGCGCACGCCCTGGCAACCAGCGGGCGAAGTTCGAACGGCGGCCATCAACTCCTTCGGCCACAGCGGCACGAACGTTCACATGGTGGTGCAGGAATACTCACCGGCGGCTCGCCAGGAGGCCAACCATGCCAACCGCACCGTCATCGTGCCGTTATCGGCCAAGACGCCGGAACAGTTGCAACAGAAGGGGCGCGACCTGCTGGAGTTCATCGAGTCCGCCGACCAAACGATCGAGCTGGCGTCCCTGGCCTGGACTCTGCAAGCAGGGCGCGAGGCTATGGTGGAGCGCGTTGGGTTTGTCGTCCGCTCGCTCGATCAACTGAGCGACAAGCTCCGCGCCTGGCTCGCGGGTGAAAGCGATGTTCGAGGCACGGACAACCTCGGCAAGCAGCTCGAATCGTGGCTGCAAGGCCACGCGGTGGACTGGGCGCTGCTCTGGGGCGACGCCAAGCCCAGGCGTATGAGTTTGCCCGGGTATCCGTTCGCTAAAGAAAGATACTGGGCCGGCATGTCGGACCCGGCTGCGACGACTTCCTCAAACCTTCCGTCACAGAGCATCGAGGACATCATCGACCGCATCGATGACGACTCGATCGACGCCCACGCCGGCGTGCAGCTGCTGAAGCTGATGGTCTGAAGCCAGATCGACTGATCTTCCTCCCCATGACGCGCCGGGAGCCGGCGGCGTCGCGCCTGATATCGCACGAAGAGTCAGCCCAATGATCGATTTCATCGAATACGTGGTCGGCGAGTTGAAGAGCAAGCGCCTGTCGAAGGGGCATGCTCTGGCGCTGATCAATCAGTTCTCCGGCCGTTCCGGCGCGGCCGGCACAGCGGTGCTTCATCCGCTGCTGCATAGGAACACCTCCGATCTTGCCCAGCAGAGCTATGCGTGCAGCTTCAGCGGCTCGGAGTTCTTCCTGCGCGATCACCGCGTGCACGGGAACAAGGTGCTGCCCGCTGTGGCTTATCTGGAAATGATTCGTGCCGCGATGGCGGATGCCCTGCCGGAGCGGGCGGACCCGACGCTCGAGCTTCGCAATGTGATCTGGGCGCAGCCCGTGGTCGTGGAGGACAGGAAGGACGTGTCTCTGGCGCTGTCCGTCGATGCGGCCGGCAGTCAGGAACAAGTCGATTTTGAAATCTATAGCGAGGCCGAGTCCGATGAGGTCATTCATTGCCAAGGCCAGGCGCTACTGACCGATGGCGCGAGGCCGCCGCGATGTGACATCGAGGGTCTTCGGGCACAAATGACTCGAGGCCGCGTGGATGCGGAGAATATCTATTCTGCGATTGCCGGGATCGGCATCGACCTCGGTCCCGCGCAGCAAGGCATTCGGGCGATCCATCAGGGCGAGCGGCAGCAGCTCGTGGAGATTTTCCTGCCAGAAGCGGTGCAGGACTCGCGCGATGAATATGTGCTGCATCCGAGCGTCATGGATAGCGTGCTCCAGGCCGCCTCGGGCCTGTTCGTCGATCTGACTCAGCCGTCTGGTCAGCCGCCGGTGCCATTCGCACTGGAATCCTTGCAAGTCTTCTCCGGATGTCAGCACGAGATGTTTGCGTGGGCTCGCTTCGCGCCGGGTAGCCAGCCTGCGGATGCTGTTGCGAAGCTGGATATCGATCTATGCGACCGTGAAGGGAACGTGTGCGTCAGCATGCGTGGCTTCTCGTCGCGCGTGTTGAGTGCGGACGTCAAGACGGCTTGTGTGCTCGCTGTGCCGGAGTGGCAGGCAGCGAGTGCGACGGAGGCCGACGATCGGTCTGCTCAGCTCCACGTCATCCTCTGTGACATTCCGGGTGTGACGGCGGCGCAGCTCGAAGGCGAGCTCGGCAAGTCTGACCATCGATCTTCCTGTCGCGAGTGGAAGAGCGCTCAGCAATCGCTGGCGGGGCGTTACACCGAAGCAGCGCTCGCATGCTTCGATAGTCTGCGCTCGCTGTTGCAAGGTTTGAAAGACCGCGTGCATGTGCAGATCGTTATCGCGCAGTCCGACCTCATCTTCGCCGGCCTGTCCGGCATGCTGAAGACAGCGACGCAAGAGAATCCGAACCTGCTCGGTCAGATCGTCGTGACGACACCTGCGGTGTCTTCCGCCGAACTGGCGAGGCAGCTGCGAGAGGCGCGCTCGTTGCCGCATCAGGCGATCGTCAAGTTTGACGATGGCAGGCCACAGGTGCTGCGCTGGCGAGCAGTTGAGTCGCCAGATGCGCCGTCGCTCACATTCAAGGATCGCGGTGTCTACGTGATCACTGGGGGGCTCGGCGGCCTGGGAATGGTGTTCGCACGAGAGATCCTGGCGCAGACGACGGATGCCAAGGTCATTCTGACGGGGCGCTCTGCGGCGAGCGACGCAACTCAGGAAACGTTGCGTCGGCTGTCTACTCGGGCGCTCTATCGCCAGCTGGACCTCAGCGATCTGCATCAAGTCAAAGGTCTGTTTGCCTCGATCCTGCGGGAGTTCGGTCGCGTCGATGGGATCATTCACAGTGCGGGAATGATCGCTGACGCATTCATCCTGAAGAAAACGCCGGAGGCCTTCGCGCGCGTGCTGGAGCCGAAGGTCACAGGCACAGTCAATCTCGACGCCGCCACTCAGGACATCAACCTGGATTTCCTGGTGCTGTTCTCGGGCGGTGCGGCGGTTCACGGCAATCCTGGCCAGGCGGACTACGCCGCGGCCAACGGTTTCATGGATCAGTTCGCCGCTCATCGCAATCAGCTGGTGGCCGCGAACGCGCGGCATGGCCAGACGCTCTCGATCAATTGGCCGCTGTGGCGGGACGGTGGGATGACCATCGACCCGCAGCATCTGCAAGCCTTGCAGCGCTCGACCGGCATGCATCCGATGCAGACGCAGACGGGACTTCGTGCGTTCCAGGACTGCCTGAAGTTACAGCGCAACCAGGTGCTGGTCGTGGAGGGCGATGTGGAGCGCATTCATCGCGCCTTCCTCGCCGAGCCGCAGGTCTCCATCGAAGTCGTCGAGCGCAACGTTGTTGATCTGCCCGTGGCAGTGGATTCCAGCAGTCTGGTCGATAAGACGCAGAGCTTCTTGCGCAAACAGTTCTCGGTCGTGCTGAAGCTGCCGGCGCAGAAGATCGATCCCGCCGCGCCGCTGGATCAGTACGGCATCGATTCCATCGTGGCGATGAGCTTGACCAATCAGCTCGAGCTCACGTTCGGCTCGTTGCCCAAGACGTTGTTCTTCGAATATCGCAGCGTGCGTGATCTCGCGCGACACCTCATCGAGTGCCATGCGGACAAGTTGGCGATGCTGTTCGCAGCTGAGAGCACCGACAGCAAAATCGAGCAGCGCGTAACGAAGGTGCAGGCGACCAAGCCTGTCCCCGCCGCGAACTCGCGAAGAGAGAAGTCGAGGAAGGCACGGCGATTCCGTCGTGAAGAGCAGCGGGTGAACGCAGCTGCGCCTCTCGCGCCGGAGAACGGCCCGATTGCCATCGTGGGCTTGAGTGGACGATATCCCGAGTCCATCGACGTCGACGCATACTGGCGCAACCTGCGTGACGGCAAGGACTGCATTACCGAAGTGCCCGAGCAGCGCTGGAGCTGGCGCGAATACTACACGGAGGATCGCACCAAGCATGGTTATCACTACAGCAAGTGGGGCGGGTTCATCGCAGGCGTCGACGAGTTCGATCCCTTGTTCTTTGGCATCTCGCCGCGTGAAGCGCGGCTCATGGATCCGCAGGAGCGCTTGTTCCTTCAGCATGCGTGGATGGCTGTCGAGGACGCGGGCTATACACGTGCCTCGATGCAAGTGCCGCACACACACGGGCTGCCCGGCCAGGTCGGCGTCTACGTCGGTGTGATGTACGGTGAATATAACTTGTCGGGCAGTCTGGCCGGGATCGCCAATCGCGTCTCCTCGGTGATGAATTTTCACGGGCCCAGCATGTCGTTGGATACGATGTGCTCGTCCTCGCTGACGGCCATCCACCTTGCTTGCCAGGATTTGAAGCAAGGCCGCACGGACCTGGCGATTGCGGGCGGCGTGAATGTCAGCATTCATCCGAGCAAATATCTGATGCTCAGCGCTGGGCAGTTCATCTCCAGCGACGGCCATTGCCAGAGCTTCGGGGAGGGCGGCGATGGTTATATTCCGGGCGAGGGTGTTGGCGCCGTAGTGCTGAAGCGTCTGGCCGATGCGGAGCGAGATGGCGATCACATCTACGGCATCATCCGCGGCAGCGCCTTGAATCACGGCGGCAAGACCAATGGCTATACGGTGCCGAATCCGCAAGCCCAGGCGAGCGTGATTCGCCAGGCATTGACGGCCTCGAACACCGAACCGCGCCATGTCTCATACATTGAGGCTCATGGCACGGGTACGAAACTCGGCGATCCCATCGAAATCGCGGCGTTGAGCAAGGCGTTCGATGAGCTGAGTCGCGAGAGGTCGCAGAACGAATCGCGCCCCGCCTGCGCGGTCGGATCGGCGAAATCGAACATCGGCCATTGTGAGTCCGCCGCCGGTATCGCCGGTGTCACGAAAGTGCTGCTGCAAATGCAGTATCGACAGCTCGTTCCTTCCTTGCATTCGGCACGCCTGAATCCGCACATCGACTTCGATCGCACGCCATTCGTCGTCAATCAAGCGTTACGAGCGTGGGAGCCGCCGGTGTGCGAGGGCGAGCCGGTTCCGCGGATCGCGGGAATTTCTTCCTTTGGCGCCGGTGGATCGAATGCGCATGTGGTGGTCGAAGAGTATGTGCCGTCTGCTCGCGCGGCGTTGCTGCGTGGGCCGGTGATCGTTCCGCTCTCTGCGAGAACGCCGGATCAGCTCAAGCAACGTGCCCGTGACTTGCTCGATTTCGTTCGTGCGCGCGAGTCGGAAGGGACGATTGATCTGCCCGGCATTGCGTACACGCTGCAGGCCGGCAGAGAGGCGATGGAGATACGCGTTGGTTTCATCGTCGACTCGGTCGCGCAACTGGCCGAGAAATTGGAAGCGTATGTCGCGAGTGCGGACATCGTCGGTGCCGACATCGAAGGAATGTGCGAGGCGAGGATCAAGGACCACAAGGAAACGCTGTCTGGCTTCAGCGAGGATCCCGATTTTCAGGAGACCGTCGACAAGTGGATGGCTCGCAGGAATCTGCCCAAGTTGCTGGACGTGTGGGTGAAGGGTTTGGAGCTGAACTGGCGCAAGCTTTATGACACGCCGCCGCGTCGAGTGAGCTTGCCGACGTATCCGTTCGCCAGGGAGAAATATTGGGTCGAGACGGTGGGGCAGGTTGTGAAGAGTGCCTTGCAGTCTGCTGCGGCGGCAGTCGTAACAGCTCCGCCAGTGGTTGCCGTGACGAAGCCGAAGTCGATTCAGTTGGACAGCGCGCCGGCCGGCGGCGCTACGGGGACAGCGAGCAAACCAAAGGCGGTGGCGCTGATCGGGTTGCAGGACATCGATGCCGGCCAAGCGAGCGCGCAGGCTGCGACGGTTGAGCAGGTCCAGCAGATCGATCAAACGGGGCGGCCCGAGCAGCTCGGTGCGGTTGAGCAGGTCGAGGTCATCGAAGAGAGCGAGGTCGTCGAGGAGATCGAAGTCATCGAGACTGTGTCGGCTGACGACGCAGCGTTTGCAGACGACGCGGCATCCGTGGATACCCCGGCTGTGCTGCCGTCCCTGACCGAATTGCAGCGGAAACTGAGCGCCACGCTAGCCGAAGCGCTGTACATGGACGTGGCCGATATCGACAGCGAGAAGTCGTTTGTCGATCTGGGCCTGGACTCCATCGTCGGCGTCGAGTGGGTGAAGGTCATCAACAAACACTATGGCCTGTCGCTCGCCGCCACTCGCGTGTACGACTATCCGAACATCAAGGAGCTGGCGTCCTTCGTCGCGAAGGAATTGGCGCAGCAGGGAGCTGCCGCCAAACCGGTTTCCAAGCCGGCTGCGAAACCTGCCGCGGTAAAGAAGTCAGCGTCCGTGCCGGCGGCCAGCATTGCCGTGAAGCGCACGACATCGGTCGCAACGTCTGTAGCGACCGTGAGTCGCGAGCAGGTCGTCGTTCAAACACCCGAGCCTGTCGTCCCGAAGCAAACGGTCACGCCGGCGTCGGGAAAAATCGCCATCGTCGGCATGTCGGGCCGATATCCGCAAGCGGACAACCTCGATCGGTACTGGGACAACCTGGCTCGAGGGAAAAACTCCATCGTCGAAATTCCCAGCTCGCGCTGGCGCGTGAGCGACTACTTCGACGCCGATCCCACCAGGCCGGGCAAGGTGTATTGCAAGTGGCTCGGCCTGCTCGACGACGTGGATTGCTTCGATCCGCTGTTCTTCCAGATCTCGCCTGCCGAGGCGCAGGCCATGGATCCACAGCACCGCTTGTTCATGCAGGAAGCCTATCGAGCGTTCGAGGACGCGGGCTACTCGAATACCTCGCTCAGCAATGTGAAGTGCGGGGTCTATCTCGGCATCATGAGCAACGAATACTCGTTGCTGCTCGCCCAGGACAGCTCCATTAACGCCGCCGCCACCGGAACGAGCTATGCCATCGGCGCCGCGCGTATCGCATATCACTTGAATCTGAAGGGGCCGGCGATTCCGATCGACACGGCGTGTTCGTCGTCGCTCGTGTCCATCCATCTGGCTTGCCAGGCGCTGTTGAATCGCGAGATCGATATGGCGCTGGCCGGCGGTGTCACGCTCTATCTGACGCCCGATTCTTACCTGGCGATGTGTCAGTTGGGAATGTTGTCGAAAGACGGCCAATGCAAGACGTTCGACGACTCCGCGGACGGGTTCGTGCCGGGCGAGGGCGTTGGGGCCGTCGTTTTGAAGCGTCTGGAAGATGCGGAAGCGGATGGCGATTTCATTCACGGCGTCATCCTCGGCTCGGCCATCAATCAGGATGGCAAGACCAACGGCATCACCGCACCGAGCGTCAGCAGCCAGATCGAACTTGAGCGCGATCTGTACGCGAGGTACCAGATCGATCCGGAGACGATCAGCTACGTCGAGACGCATGGCACCGGCACGAAACTGGGCGATCCCATCGAGCTGGAAGCGCTGGCGACGGTGTTTGGCGAGAAGACGGCGAAGAAGAATTTCTGTGCGCTGGGCTCGGTGAAAACAAACATCGGGCATACGTCTGGCGCTGCGGGTGTCGCGGGGGTGCAGAAGGTGCTGTTGTCGATGCGGCACCGTTCGCTGGCGCCCAGCTTGAATCTGACGACCGAGAACACGTTGTTCGATTTCCAGAGCTCGCCGTTCTATGTGTGTCGAGAGCAGCAGGCGTGGAATGCGCCGCTGGGTGCGCGGTTGCGAGCCGGTGTGAGCTCGTTCGGGTTTAGCGGCACCAATGCGCACTTGGTCTTGGAAGAGTATGTGTCGCCGGTGAAGAGCGTTCAGGCACCGCCGGTCGCTAGAGAGGTTGCGATTCTGCTGTCTGCTCGGACTGCGGCGCAGCTGGAGCAGAAGGCGAAGGATCTCTTGGATTTCCTGCTCCGCGCGGAAGAGGTCGATCTCGCCGCGGTGGCCTATACGCTGCAAGTGGGTAGAGAAACATTCAAGGAACGCTTGGGTGTTGTGGCTGGCTCAGTGGCCGAGTTGGTGGAAAAGCTGCGTGCCTTTACGTCGGGCGAGAGGAGCGTGGAGCAGCTGTACCGCGGCCAAGCAGGCCGCGACAGGGATGCGCTCGCGGTCTTCAGTGCCGATTCCGATTTGCAGGCCACGATTGGCCGGTGGCTGGAGAACAGCAAGTTCAGCAGCCTGCTGGATCTGTGGGTCAAGGGATTGGACGTCGACTGGCGCAAGCTCTATGCAGGAAGCAAGGCGCCGCGTCGCATCGGCCTGCCGACGTATCCATTTGCCAAGGATCGCTATTGGCCGAATGTGGCCGCTGCCACCAGGACGTCCGCCAGCATGGCCGCGTTCGGGCCGACATTCGCCGCAGAGAAGCAGCGCTTGATCTACGCGCCACGCTGGAAAGTTGAAGCGTTGTCGCAGTCCGAGCGAGCTGAGCGACTCTCCGGCCCCACCTTGCTGCTGGACACCTCGGACGAGTTATTTCTAGCGCTGAAAGGACAACTTCCGGTCGACGCGAAGCTGGCGCTCGTCCGCTTGCAGCCAGGCGCGTCGTTTAAAGAGACAGGGGCGAATGTCTTCACGCTCGATTCAGAACGCAGCGCGCAGTTCTCTCAGCTCGCGGAGACACTGAGCTCTCGCAACCAGCTACCTGCGCAGGTGCTAAACAACCTCACCACAGCGGGCGTTAACGGCTTCCATTCGATCTTCGATCTGTGCAAAGCGCTACTCGCAAACAAACAGCACTCGCCGGTGAGCATCGTATCGGTGCACGCAGGTGAGTCGGGCATACCGTCCGCACAGAACGCCGCACTGGCGGGGTTCTTCAAGACGCTGACGCTGGAGAATCCCAGGTACCGTGGCAAGGCCGTGAACATTCGGACCGGCGCGAGCAATGCGGTAGAAACCGCACGGCTCGTGCTCGATGAACTGCAAGAACAGAACTGGTCTGCAACCTCGATCAGCTATCAGCAGAATCAGGACGGTTCGCGTCGCTATATTCGGCGCATCGAAG
Organism: Steroidobacter agaridevorans; assembly: GCF_009932555.1. Classification (GTDB taxonomy): domain Bacteria; phylum Pseudomonadota; class Gammaproteobacteria; order Steroidobacterales; family Steroidobacteraceae; genus Steroidobacter; species Steroidobacter agaridevorans. Next base: position 1,113,315 of record NZ_BLJO01000001.1, on the reverse strand, counting down.
AGGTCGTTCCCCACAATTCGACCCAAGCTCTCTCGAACGAGCTGCCGCTGAAGCAGCGCGGTGTCTACATCGTCGCGGGCGGGCTGGGCGGGCTCGGCTACATATTCAGTGAGTACCTTGCCAAGCGCTTCGGCGCACGGCTCGTTCTGCTCGGACGCTCGCCGCTCACCGCTGCACAGGCGAACAAGCTGCGCCGTCTTCAAGCTCATCAGCCGGACATCGCGTATGTGCAGGCCGATGTTGCCAACTTGGATGACGTTACTCGCGCGGTGCAGTCAACGAAGGAGCGCTTCGGCGCAGTCCATGGCGTCATTCACGCCGCTGGAGTGAATCGGGACGCGTTCATTCTCAAGAAGACGCGTGAAGAGACGAACACGGTGCTGAGCGCCAAGGTGCTGGGCACGGTAAATCTCGACCTGGCAACCAGCGCAGAGTCGCTCGATCTGTTCGTGACGTTCTCATCCGTCGCAGCGACCTGGGGCAATGCAGGTCAGAGCGACTACGCGTACGGCAACAACTTCATGGATGCGTTTGCCGAGCACAGAGAGGAGCTGCGGAGCATTCTCGAACGCTCAGGTCGGACGCTGTCGATCAATTGGCCATTCTGGGCGGAAGGCGGCATGACCTTGTCGCAAGGTGACCTGGAGCGCACGGAGGCACAGACCGGGCTCAGTCCGCTGACGACCGAGGATGGTCTTCAGCTGTGGGACGATATCTTGCGCACCGAACTCCCGCGAGCCGTGGCGCTCTACGGAGATGCGGCCAAGATCGGCGCCCAGCTCACGAAAGCGACAGTCCGCGAACCAACAAATCCGGTCGTGCATGCGACCAACACCGCCGATCTCCTGCCGCAAGCGCGGGAGTACCTGCAGCGACTCATTGGTGCTGAGATCAAGCTGTCCGCCGAGCAGGTCGATCCGCTGGAGCGCTTCGACGCGTTCGGCATCGATTCGGTGGTGGTGGGAAGGTTGAACGCTGCGCTTGCCCGCGATCTGGGCGAGTTGCCGAAGACGCTGTTCTATGAGCGAGAGAACGTCGAGGAGTTGGCCGAATATCTGGCCAGCGAGGCCGCAGGTGCATTGTCGAAGCTGCTTGGCTCGACGGCGGCCAGCAGCGCTCCGGCCGAGCCATTGGCCGTCGCGCCTGTATCGCCAACGGCTCAGCCTGCAGCGCTTCCGGCCGAGCTGTCGACGGTCGAGACGGCGTCGCAAGTGGCTCTGCCTGCAGCGAGCACGAACGAGCAGATCGCCATCATCGGTGTGCACGGCTACTACCCCGGCTGCAACGGCCTCGAGGACTACTGGCGACATCTGCGCGATGGCTCGGATTTGGTTGGCGCGGTGCCGGCCGATCGCTGGGACGCCGAGGCGCTCTACGACAGCGATCCGGCCAAGGCCGCTGAAGGAAAAATCTACTGCAAGTCCGGCGCGTTTCTCGCCGACGTCGACAAGTTCGACGCGCCGTTCTTCAACATTCCGCCGGCCGAGGCCAGAGTCATCGATCCGCAGGAACGACTGTTCCTGAGCTCGGTGTGGGCCGCGCTGGAAGATGCCGGGTACACGCGGGACAGCCTGAAGAAGCGCTTCCCGAAAGCGAAGAGTGCGGACGTGGGCGTGTTCGTCGGCGTCACGACCAATTCGTATCAGTTGCTGGCGGCGGACGAGTGGGGCAAGGGCAACGTTGCTTCGGCCAGCGCGCTGCCGTGGTCCATCGCGAACCGTGTTTCCTATTTCTTCGACTTTCAGGGGCCCAGCATGCCCATCGACACGGCGTGCTCGTCCTCTCTCGTTGCGATCCACCTCGCGTGCGAAAGCCTGCGCAATCGCGAGTGCCGGGTCGCCATCGCCGGCGGAGTGAATCTGTACCTTCACCCCACCAAATATCATTCACTGTGCGATCGGCGCATGCTCGCGCTCGAAGGCAGATGCCGCAGCTACGGCGCAGGCGACGACGGGTTCGTTCCCGGCGAAGCGGTCGGCACGCTGGTGCTCAAGCCGCTGAGCGATGCGCTCAGAGATGGCGATCACGTTTACGCAGTCGTTGCGGGCAGTGCTTACGATCACAGCGGTCGCTCCAACGGCTACTCCGCCCCGAACCCGAACTCACAGGCCAGTGTGATCGGCCGTGCGCTGGAGAAGGCGCGCATCCATCCCGAGTCGATCGGTTACATCGAGGGACATGGAACCGGGACGCAGCTGGGCGACAGCCTCGAGATCGCCGCCGTGGCACAGGCATTCCGAAAGCACACGGACAAGCGTCAGTTCTGTCCGGTGGGCTCGGCGAAGTCCAATCTGGGCCACTCTGAGGCGGCGGCGGGAATCGCGGGCGTCACGAAGATCCTGCTGCAGATGAAGCATCGGCAGCTCGCGCCCAGCATTCATTCGGACGAGATCAATCCGAATATCGATTTCGAAGCATCGCCTTGTTACTTGCAGCGGGAGCTGTCGCCGTGGCCGGCTTCGACCGATCATCCGCGACGGGCAATCATCAACTCCTTCGGCGCTGGGGGCGTGAACGCTTGCGTGGTGCTCGAAGAGCATCCGGCGCGGGTCGCCGCAGATCGAGTGCAAGCCACGGGCCCGTATCTCGTCGTCCTGTCCGCGAAGACTCCGGATCGCCTGGCGGTGGCTGCGAAGCAGCTGCTCGAGCACCTCGACACGACCGCCGATATCGATCTGGCGTCGCTGTCCTTCACCTTGCAGGTGGGCCGGGAGGCGATGACCGAACGGTTGGCGCTGATCGTCGCGAATGTGGCGGAGCTGAAGCAGGGGCTGAGAGATAACGCATCGGCAGGTGCATATCGAGGCACAGTGGCACCAGGTCGAGCAAATAGAAAGACGTCGACGGTCGCCGGTCTGGATCTCGAATCCTTGGCAAAGGCGTGGACCGCCGGTGAAGAGATCGACTGGGAACGGCTGTATCTCAGCGAGTTGCCGAGACGCGTCTCCTTGCCGACTTATCCGTTCGCGAAGGAGCGTTACTGGGTCACGCAGTCCGCACGACACCTGCCGCGTGCCATTGCGGCCAACGAGACCGGCCTGCATCCGCTGGTTTCGCACAACTCGTCCACGTTGAAAGAGGTGAGCTTCAGCTCGCTGCTGTCCGCAACCGAGTTCTATGCGCGGGATCACAAAGTCAACGAGGAAATGATCTTTCCCGGTGCGGGCTATCTGGAGATCGCTCGAGCCGCGGGTTCGATCGCCGCCTCAGCCCGAGTGACGGGCATCAAGGATGTGGTGTGGGTCCAGCCGCTGGTGTTCTCGACGGAGTCGCAGCTGGTTCAGACCGCGTTCCAGGCTGGCGACGGCGAGGCGCAGTACACCATCACGTCGTTCGATGAGAACAACGAAAAGGTGGTGCATGCGGAAGGCGTCGTCCAGTTCGAGGCCGACGCCGCCGAGCCGGCAATGATCGACGCCCATCTGCCCATCGAAGCGCTCAAGAAGCAGTGTTCGAAGCGCATGGACGGCGCGAGCTACTACGACCAGGTCGAGAAATCCGGTCTGAGCTACGGGCCTTCATTCCGCACCGTCCAGGAGCTGTACATCGGGGACTCGTTCGCATTGTCGAGGCTGCGTCTGCCGGACGAACTCGCGACCGATCTGGACGAGTACGTACTTCATCCGAGCATCGTCGATGGCGCGCTACAGACAGTGTCCGGCTTGATCGGTCGCGTAGAAGCCTCGGTCCCGTACCTGCCATTCGCTATCGAGGAAATGCAGATCCTGCGATCCACGGCGCCAGCGTGCTACGTGCACGTCGAGGCCGCGGGATCGGAATCGCAAGGCAATGCCGAAGTCAGGAAGTTCAATCTGCAGATCACGAACGAGCACGGCCTGGTGCTGGTGAAGATCGGCAACTTCAGCGTTCGCTCTTTCAAGTTCACTCCCGCCAGCGTTCCGCTGAGCGTCTGATCGTTCGCTCCGTTCCGTGCCCGCAAGCCATTGCGGGCCCTCATTCAATGTAGGACCGCCATGAAGAGAGTATTGCAAGCGATTGCCGAGCACATCACTCATGTGCCGGAGCGGCTGCAGCGTCGCAAGCTGCTGGTGCTGACGTTCTTTGCGCTCGCGACGGCCGTCTTTTGCTATGGACTGACGCAGCTGAAGTTCGACTTCACGCTGGAGCGCTGGTTCGAGCAGGACGACGCCTCATTCATCGCCTACAACGAATTTCACGAGCAGTTCGGCAGCGAGGACGGCGTCGTCATCGTCTACAAGGCCAAGGACGGCGATGTATTCTCCGCCCAGTCGCTGCAAGCCGTGCAGGGCATACGCGAAGAGCTGCTGAACTACCACAAGCATCTGAAAGAAGGCGAGGTGTCGGCGCTCGATCACATCGTGGATGTGGACTGCCTGATCAATGCTTTCATCCTGACCGTCAAGGACGACATTCTCCTGTCCAGCGGCCTGGTGGGCAACACGGTGCCGACCGACCGCGCCGCGCTCGAAGACATCCGGCGCCGGGCGCTATCACAGCGCGACTTCCCGCTGAAGTTCTTTTCCAAGGACATGCAGTATGCGGCGATCTACATAAAGACGGATTTCGGCGCCATTCCGCTGGACTCGGACGAGAAGCCCGCCTCGGGCATGAGCATCGACATGGCGCAGGAAATCGCTGCCGCCGCCAGCACCGAAAAGAAAGGGCCGCCGCGATTCAAGCCGACCGATACCGCGGATTACCTGGCGTTGAACGCTGCGCTCAAAGTCATCCTCGAAAAGCCCCAGTTTGCCGAGCACCTGGAGTACTACAAGGTCGGCAGCACCATCGAGTCCGAACATCAGCTGGAAATGGGCAAGGAAGTGGCCGTGCTGTATCTGGCGGCGCTGACGATCATGCTGGTGTCGCTGCTGCTGGTGTTTCGTTCCCTGTCGGCGGTGGTCTGGTCGTTCCTGATCGTCATCCTGAGCACGATCTGGACACTGGGCATCGCCGGCCTCGCAGGCCTGGCCGCCACCCCGTTCGTCACGCTGACCATTCTGCTGATCCTGACCATGGGCATGGCGGACGTGGTGCACATCATTTCTGGATATCTGTTCTTCCGTAACGAAGGGCACGACTTCAAGGCCGCGGTGCGCATGGCCTATGAGAAGGCCGGCGTCGCCTGCTTGCTGACGGCCATCACGGCGATGGCGGGCATGTTGTCGCTGTTGTTCACCAATCTCGTGCCGATCAAACATTTCTCCATCATGTCGGCGACGGGCGTGGTCGTGGCGTTGTTCCTGACGCTCTACCTGCTGCCGGTGCTGCTCGATCTGTGGGCGCCGGTGCCGAAGGTGAAGAAGGCGAGCGCGGTCATGCAGCGACTCATGCCGAACGTTGCGCTGGCGCTGCAGAAGCGCCTCGACAAGGTGCTGCCCGTGGTGGAGAAGCGTCCGCGAACGTTCGTCGCTTTGTTCTCCGTGGTTCTTGCGGTCTGCATCTACGGCGCGTTCCACGTCAAAGTCGACTACACCAGCTATGACCAATATCCGAAGGAGTCAAATTTCTATCGCAGCATCAAGTTGCTCGATGAAGAGATGGCGGGCTCGGCGCGCGTGTCGCTCTACGTCGATCTGGGCAAGGACAACGGCTTCCAGGATCCAGAGGTGCTGCGCGCCGTCGAAGCCATGCAGCGCAAGCTGGAGACCGATTACAGGAAGTATGTGGTCACGACTTCGTCCATCGTCGACATCGTCAAGGACGCCAATCAGAAGCAGAACGAAGGCCGTCCCGAGATGTACAAGATCCCGGACAGCCAGCTGGAGCTCTCGCAGACGCTATTCATGTTCAACACCGCGGATCCCGAGGAGCGCGAGAAGGTCGTCAGCGAGAACTACCGTAAAGCCAACATCACCGTCACGTTGCGGACCTTCGGGTCGAACGAATACACCGATGTGTTCGCGGCGATGAAGCAGGATGTCAACGACACGTTGAGCGTCATCAAGAAAACCTATCCCGAGGCGACCGTATCCATCACCGGCCTGTTCTCGATGGGACTGCAGGCGGCCGACTACCTCATGACCAACGAGCTGCAGAGCTTCGGCCTGAGCCTGCTGGTGATCTCGCTGATCCTGCTGATCATCTTCAACTCGTTCAAGGCCGGCTTCATTTCGCTGGTGCCGAACCTGATTCCGTCGTTCCTGGTGCTGGGCATCCTGGGGCTGCTGGATTTCCCGATCGATTTCTACACCATGATGCTCGCGCCCATCGTGGTCGGCATCGCGGTCGACGACACCATTCACTTCGTCAGCCAGTACCGGGCCGAAGTGCTGAAGGATGGAGACATCAGAAGGGCGCTGCGCGATACGGTGAAGGAATGCGGCCAGGGCATCGTGTTCACATCGCTCGTGCTCGGCCTCGGCTTCGGCATCATGTCGATCGCCAGCTCTCCTGGCCTGGCCAACCTCGGCAAGCTCGGCTTCCTGTCGATTTTCTCGGGACTGCTCTGCGAGCTGTTCCTGACGCCCGCACTGATCATGGTGTTCAAGCTGAACTTCGCGTCTCAGCGCGACGAACAGCGCGTCGAGCCGGACCCCGTACCCGGTAACGCACAAGCCTGAAGTGCAACTCATCGCAAGTGGAGGAGATTCCCATGAAAACCTACTGGGGCGCGATTGCCCGTGCGCTGGCGATCGGCTGTTTGCTGGCGCCATTGAAGCTGCCAGCCGCCATGACCGGTCCCGAGATCATGAAGATGGTCGACGACGTGAATCGGAAGGCTTTCACGACGGCGGTCGTGAAGACGCAGTTGTCCACGTGCAAGTACGAGAAGTCGGACGGCGGCATCCGCTGCAAGGACAAGCCGCGAGTTGTCGTGCTGGAAGTCGGCGAGAAGAAGTACGGCGACGACAATCGCGACGGCAAATCGATCGCGCTGGTGCTCGAGCCAATCTCGGATAAGGGCGTCGGCATGCTGCGCTATGAGTACTACGAGGCCGACCGGGATAACGAGAATTTCCTGTATCTGCCGGCGCTGGGCAAGGTGCGCCGCCTGGTGTCGGGCAGCGATAACGAGGATGGCGGCAGCTTCTTCGGCACCGAGTTCTACGGCGACGACGCGCAGGCCCGCAAGATCAACGAGTTCACTTATGAGCTGCTGCGGGAAGAAGCATACGACGATCGGCCGGCCTGGGTGATCGAAGTGACGCCCACTGCCGAGCGCGCGAAGAAAACAGCCTATGGAAAGATCGTCGTGTGGGTCGACAAGGAGCGCAAGATCTATCTGAAGGAAGATATCTATAACCGCGCCGGCAAACTGTATCGGCAGCGCCTGTACCGGAAGTACACCCTGATCGACGACGTGTGGCTGTCGCGCCAGCAGACCATGAACAATCTGTCGACCAGCCGGATCACGTCCATCGACAACATCTCGGTCACCTATCACCGGGAGGTGCCGGACGAAGTGCTGACCGAGCGCAGCCTCACCGACTTCACGTTCAGGGAAAGGAATCTCGCCCTGCTCAGAACCTATTACCACTGATGTCGTGAAGTCGACGCGGAGGAGGCGACGATGCCAAACCTTTTACGATGCGATCTTCGGTTGATCGTACCCCTGTGCCTCACCGCCGTGAGTCCTTTGATGGCGCGTGCGGAGACGCCCGCGCCAGAGCCGGAACCCAGTCCGAGCTCGAACACCGATCACGCCGTGCCGGACTTTTCCATGGTCGATGCGACGGCGGAAGAGTCGACGACGGAGAGCAGCATCGGCGGTCAGCCGACCTCGCCGTTGCGTGTGACGTTGGCGCACGAAGTTTCTTACAAGGTGGAGAAGCCGCAGTACGTCGTGAAGAATCGCTCGTCGCTGCGGGTCGAGTATTCCAAGTACGTGCTCGACAACTTCTATGTGCAGCTGGACGGCAAGGCGACCGGTTTCTGGGGCGAGGATCATCGTCAGGACGCGGAAGGCGAGGACTTCCTGGTGTCGCAGGCCTACTTGCAGACGAGCTTCGGTCACACGGCGATTCGCGCCGGCTTTCAAAGTTTGCCGTGGGGCGAGTCGATCCTGGCGCCGATTACCGACGAGGTCAGCCCGAGAGACAACCGCGAGCTCTTCAACTTCAACCTGGAGGAGCTGCGGATCGGGCAGCCGATGCTGGTCGTCGATCAGTTCTCGGGATGGGGCAGCGTCAGCATGTTCTTCAATCCCCGGGCCTCCTTCAACAAGAGCCCGGAGCGTGGCACCGCTTACTCGTTCGACAGATTTCGCTATCGAAGCGAGGTGGGCGGCGAAACCGATCTGTCGGAATACGGCGCCAGCTGGAGGAAAACATTCACGCGCGGCGACATCACGTTCATGACGGCGAGCCTGGTCGACAACGACTATGCGCTCAGCATGAACGAGGATGGAACGGTGAGTCGAGAGCGCGCGCGGTTCTCGATGAACGGATTCTCCTTCAACTATGCCTTCAGTGATTTCGTCCTCCGTGGTGAAGCGGCCTGGAAGCAGGATCTGCCGTTCAACACCGCGGAGTTGCAGGTCGTGAAGCGCGATGCTGTAGACGCCTATCTGGGTCTTGAATACCAAGCCTCGGCGACGCTCACGTTGAGCGTGGAAGCGATCAATCAGCACGTTTCCGACTGGACCAGCGAGGTTGCCAGTGCGCCGCGTGACAGCCAGTCGCTGTTGGTCAGCATGACCAAGCTGCTGATGCACGAGGACCTGAACATCCAGGTCATGAACTTCTATACCCAGCCGGGCAACAGCAATCTGGCCATCCTGCAGACGACCTACGACTGGAACGACAACCTGAGATTCGGCTTCAACGTCGTCTATCCGTACACACGGGACGAGAAGGCCGGCCTTTGGAATGTTCGTGACCAGAAGCAGGTCGCATTCAAAGTTCAGTATCAGTTCTAAGGCGCGAAGCGATGAAAGCAGTCGTGTGCACCGGGTATGGCCCGCCGGAAGTGCTTCGGATGCAGGACGTGGCGAAGCCGCATCCCGCGAGTAACGAGGTGCTGGTAAAGGTTCATGCCACGACTGTGAGCATGGGCGATCACAGGATCCGAAGTTTCACGGTGCCGTCGGCCGTCTGGTTGCCGGCGCGAATGGCGCTCGGCATCCGACGCCCGCGCCGGAACATCCTGGGCATCGAGCTCGCCGGTGAAGTCGAGGCGGTCGGCGAGAGCGTGCGACGTTTTCAGAAGGGTGATCGAGTGTTTGCCGCGACGTTGCAGGGATTCGGCGCGTACGCGGAGTATCGATGCCTTTCCGAGGACGGTCCGGTGGCCGTGAAACCCAAGAATCTGACGTATGAAGAAGCCGCGGCTGTTCCGATCGGCGCACGCACGGCGCTGCATTACTTCAGAAAGGCCGAGGTCCAGAGCGGGCAGGATGTTTTGATCTATGGCGCGTCGGGAAGCGTCGGCACGTATGCAGTGCAGCTCGCAAAGCACTTCGGAGCCAGGGTCACTGCCGTCTGCAGCGCTGCGAACATTGATCTAACCCGATCCTTGGGCGCCGATGTCGTCATCGACTACACGGCGAACGATTTCACCAAGCGTCCCGACAAGTACGACGTCGTGTTCGACACGGTCGGGAAAGCTTCGTTCGCCGGTTGCGTGGCGGCACTCAAGCGGGGCGGCAGCTATCTGAATTGCACGCCCGTGCTGCCCAGCATGCAGGTCATGCGAGCCAAGGTCTCCGGGACCCACAAACTGATCCTCGGCGAAGCGCCGCCCGAAACCGCGGAGGCGCTCGACTTCATTCGCGATCTGCTGGAAGCAGGAAAGATCCGGGTCGTCGTCGATCGCAAGTACAAGTTCGATGAAATCGTCGAGGCGCATCGCTACGTCGACCAGGGCCGCAAGAAGGGCAACGTCGTCATCTCGATCGTCTGAAGGGAAGCCATGAACACCGAAGCCGAATATTTCCACAAGCTCTACGGAGCGAAGCGGCAGCGAATCACGTATCAGCCGAAGGACGCCCTGGACTATGCGCTGATGATGGCGATCACCGGCGCGGTGCTCTGGTTCAGCTTCGGCGCGACCAACGTGCTGACCTCAATTGGCCTGGCGCTGTGCGTGTTCATGCTGTTTTCATTTCCGATCCGGCACGGTGTCGAGTTCAGGAAGCCGGTCATTCTCGCGAGTCCGCAGGATGTGCTGTATTCGCTGGTCTACAAGGTCCAGAACATCAAGCCGGCCTACCTGTGGGCGATCGGCCTGCTGCTGCTCGAGAACTATGTCATCTACCTGACGCCGCAGTGGCCGCATCACGTCGATTGGATGCGTAAAGCCGCGCTGTATCTGTTCTACGGCCACCTTGCCGTCATCACGCTGTATCGAACCGTCATTCTGTTCTCGCACCTGCTCAAGAAGGATCTGGTGCGGGAGATCCTGATGCAGTCCATCTGGAAGAAGCGTCTGGAGCGGCAGCCGAGCATCGTGTTCGAGATCGTCCACGCCTATTGCACCGGACTGCTGACGCATCTCGTGCTGGTGGCGCCGTGGTATCTGGTGATCACGCACGCCAACTTCTCGCTGGTGTTGCTGCCGCTCACGTTGGCGGCCGGCGTCGTGCTCTCGGTCAACTTCGCCAAGGTGATCAACGAGTGGTTCTACCGGGATCATTGGGTGGGGCACAACTCGGAGTTCGATTTCGTCTATCTGCACGGCTCTCATCACGACGCCATTCCTTCGGGGTTGATCGGTGTGGCCGGCAATGGATACCTGGAGGGTTTTCTCCGCGGCACCATTGCGTTTCCGACGCCGTTTCTCAATCCGTTGATCGCAGCGCTGTACTACACCATCGAGGTGAAGAGCGACATCGACCTGCATCAATACATCCCGGGCGTCTTCCCCAAGTTGCCGAGGCACATTTTCGAGATCGCACAGCATTCGGTTCATCACTTCGGGCGCGTCGAGCCTTACAGCTTCGCGGTGAATGTGGATCAGCCGCACCTCTCCGAAGACATCAAGAAGCAATTCAGGATGTTCCCGGCCGGCCTCAGGCAGGCGATCTCGCTGGATGAGCGGCTCGATGGCTATCAATGGGATAACGCACGCTATCGATGGTTCATGGACCTGGTGAATCGATATCACGATACGGACGACCACCGGGTGCACGCCCTCGTCGATGAAACGGACGCGAAGGAGCCATCATGAAGATCGACTGGGTCGCCGAAGGGTTCTCGGCCATGCGCGATTGCGGCGAGGACATCTCGATCGTGTATGGGCGGGTCAACAAGGCGGCGCGCGCGGAACCCGAGTGGATCGAGTTGCCGCACGACAAATTCGATGGCATCGGCGGCTTTGCGCATGTGTTGCGCGAACGGGGCTGCCGCGTGGATGAGCTGCCGGCCTTGCAGGGTGACGGTCTGACGTTCTCTCGAGCCGTGCGAGGATTGGTGGCGGTTTCACCGGCACTGAAGGTGCGAACCCAACGGTGGCGCAACTTCGATTGCACTCGTAACGCCACCTTTCGGCCTGTGGGGCAGCGTGTCGCGTGGAAGCTGCTGACCGAGCGAGAGACGGCTTCGATCGTTGCAGCGGCCAAGGCCACGGGCGTGACCGTCAATACGCTGCTGCTGTTTCACCTCGACAGAGCCGTGTCCATGCAGCTGACGCCCGAAGCGGCGAACCGGTTGTGGATGATTCCGGTGAACCTGCGGGGCGGGCTGCGACGCGAGCATCCAGAAACCTTCCTCAAGATGTCTTTCTTTCCGGTCGAGATGCAGGGCCGCCCATCGGTGGGTCAGTTGCAGACTCAGCTGACGAGTCTCAAGGATCGACATTGCCATTGGGGCTCATGGGCCGCATTGCATCTCGGCAAATTGATCGGCGCGGCCGGCATCCGCCGAGAGCTGCGCAATCGAGACAAACAGAACAACGGCTGGACGGGCCTTTTTTCCAACCTCGGTGTCTGGAACGTGCCGGGCGCCGGCCATTGGATTTTCGGTCCCGCTGTATCGCGCGCTCAGCCGATTGGCGCGGGCTGCGTCACGCTCAACCGCTGCATGGCGCTCACCGTGCAATTGCATGAAGCACTGAGCGACGACCCGCAGGCCACGTATGACTTGCTGGACGCCTGGACGGAGCCCTTCATTCAAGCGACGCCGGCCAGTCTGGATCCAACCAGCCTCGATCGAGTCGGCCTCGATCGGCCCATCGAGTCGGTGTCGGCGTGAAGCGGCGGCGATTTTCGGGAATGAATTCCTAGTTCAAGTGGAGGCGAGTTCATGAAAGTCTTTATGTTCCCAGGGCAGGGGTCGCAGGCCAGAGGCATGGGCGGCGCGTTGTTCGACGAGTTCGAGGCGCTCACGGCCAAGGCCGACAGCATCCTGGGATATTCCATCAAAGAGCTGTGCCTGGAGGATCCGAGAAATCAGCTCGGCCAGACTCAATTCACGCAGCCGGCGTTGTTCGTCGTCAACGCGCTGTCGTATCTGAAGAAGGTGACCGAACAGGGCAAGCCGGATTTCGTCGCGGGCCACAGCCTCGGCGAGTTCAACGCCTTGCTGGCGGCGGAATGTTTCGATTTCGAAACAGGCTTGCGGCTGGTGCGCCGGCGCGGCGAATTGATGAGCCGCGTCTCCAACGGCGGCATGGCGGCGATCCTGAATGCCAGCAAGGAGGAGATCGAGACCCTCCTGAAACGCAATGGCCTGAGGAATATCGACCTGGCCAATTACAACACGCCGTCGCAGATCGTGATTTCCGGCCAGCTGGACGAGATCACGCAGGCGCAGTCGCTGTTCCAGGTGGGCACGATGCTCTATTACCCGCTCGTCACCAGCGGCGCGTTCCACTCCCGCTTCATGCGCAGCGCGATGGAAGAGTTCGGAACGTACTTGCGCACGTTCAAATTCTCGGCGCCGAAGATTCCGGCGCTGGCGAACGTAACGGCCCGGCCGTACGAGCAGGGCAAGATCGTCGACGGACTCTCCAGTCAAATCGCCAGCACCGTGCGCTGGTGCGAAAGCATTCAATACCTGATGGCGCTGGCCGAGCACCGCGGTGAAGCCGCGGTGTTCGAGGAGGTCGGGTACGGCGACGTGCTGACCCGCATCTTCCAGACCATCAAGCGGCAGACGCCGGAATCGGCGCTCGAGCCGTACCGAGCCGAGTTGCGACGCGCCGGCTCGTCCCCGCGTCCGGCAGCACAACTGGCGCGAGTGCCAACCGATCCGAGCGGCAAGGTCGTTGCCTGGAACACCAAATATCCCGTGGGAACGCGCGTACGGTCCACGTTGATGGACGATCAGCCACTCGAGACGCGTACGCCGGCGCTGGTTCTATTTGGCCATCGCGCGGCGGTCTACATGAAAGGTTACAACGGCTATTTCGACCTCGACGAGGTCGTGCCGTTGAAGGCTTGTTGAAGTTCAACACTCATCTCACGAACAGCAGGTAGCTTGTCATGGTCAAGGCAGGAATCGAGGCAATGAACGTGTTCGCCGGCACCACGTTCCTGGACGTAAAAAAGCTGGCCGAGCATCGCAATCTGGATCGCAGGCGTTTCGACAATCTGCTGATGAAGCAGAAGAGCGTCACGCTGCCGTACGAAGATCCGATTACGTTCGCGGTCAACGCCGCCAGGCCCATCATCGATAGCCTGAGCGCCGAGGAGAAGGATCGCATCGAGATGGTGATCACTTGCACCGAATCGGCGTTCGACTTCGGCAAGTCCATGAGCACCTACTGCCATGATCTGCTCGGCTTGAATCGCAACTGTCGTCTGTTCGAGGTCAAAAACGCGTGTTTCTCCGGCGTCGCCGGTTTCCAGAACGCGATCAACTTCGTGCTCGCGCAGGTGTCGCCGGGTGGCAAGGCGCTGGTCATTGCCACCGATATTTCACGTTTCATGATCGAAGAGGGCGGCGACGCGCTGACCATGGAGTGGTCGTTCGCCGAACCGAGCAGCGGCGCGGGCGCGGTGGCGCTGTTGATCAGCGAAACGCCGCACGTGTTCCAGGTGGACCCAGGCGCGATCGGCTCTTATGGCTATGAAGTGATGGATACGTGCCGTCCCTCCACGGACAGCGAGGCAGGCGACTCGGATCTGTCGCTCACGTCCTATCTGGACTGCAGCGAGAACGCGTTCCTCGAATATCAGAAGCGCGTCAGCGGGGCGGACTATCACCGCACGTTCGGCTATCTCGCCTATCACACGCCGTTCGGCGGCATGGTGAAAGGTGCGCATCGCAGCTTGATGCGAAAGCATGTGAGAGGTGTGACGCCTTCCGATATCGAAGCGGACTTCGAGCGTCGTATGGTGCCGGGCCTGACGTATTGCCAACGCGTCGGCAACATCATGGGCGCGACCGCGATGCTCTCGCTCGCGAGCACCATTGCCAACGCCAACTTCGACAAGCCGCAGCGAATCGGCGTGTTCTCGTACGGCTCGGGCTGCTGCTCGGAATTCTTCAGCGGTGTCGCCACCAAGGAAGGGCAGGAGCGCGTTCGCGCCATGGGCATCAAGGAGCATCTGGATCGCCGCTATGAGCTGTCGATGGACGAGTACGACGACCTGCTGGTCGGCAGCAATGCGGTGAAGTTCGGCACGCGCAACGTGGTGCTGGACTCGAATTTCATTCCCAAGGCCCGCACGACGCACGGCCGGCCGACGCTGTTCCTGAAAGAGATCAAGGAATACGGGAGGAAGTACGAATGGGTGCAGTAATCGCGGAAGCGCTCCCGTACGAGACGCTGCGGGTCCGGGCGGCCCAGGATGTTTGTTTCATCCAGATCCACCGGCCCGACGCCAACAATTCGATCAACGATCGACTGATCGAGGAATTCACCGCGGCGCTGGATCGCTGCGGCCCGGAAATCAAAGTCGTGGTGCTGGAAGGCAGCCCCGAAGTGTTCTGCTTCGGCGCCGACTTCAAGGGCCTGCAACAAAGCTTTCAGGCCACGGGCCGGCCGGCTGTCATGGATCCGGAGCCGATGTACGAGCTGTGGCGACGGCTCGCCTCCGGTCCTTACGTCACGATCGCTCATGTCCGCGGTCAGGCCAATGCCGGTGGCATGGGTTTCGTCGCCGCCTGCGACATGGTGATTTGCGACGACAAGGCGACCTTCAGCCTGTCGGAGCTGCTGTTCGGACTGATGCCGGCGTGTGTGCTGCCGTTCCTGGTGCGCAGAGTCGGATTCGCTCGCGCCAACTACATGACGCTGATGACCGAGCCCATCACTGCGAAGACGGCGCTCGAGTGGGGCTTGGTGGATGACTGCGCGGCGGATAGCGGCAATCTTCTCAGGAAGAAACTCCTGCGTTTGCGTCGCCTGTCGAAGTCCGCGATTCATCGCTACAAGCGCTACGCGCAACATCTGGACGACACGCTGGAAGCGGCCAAGCCGAAGGCATTGGAAGCAAACGTCGAGGTGTTCTCCGACCGCGCGAATCTGCAGAAGATTGCACGGTATGTGAGCACCGGTCAGTTCCCTTGGGAAGCGGAGTAGCCATGGAACCCGCGGTCGAGCTGCGCTACGTCGACGACGGCATCGCTCAAATCAGGATGCAGGATCGTGTGAGCAAGAACACGTTCTCGATGCCGCTGGCCGAGGGCTTGATCGCGGCATTTGGTGAGGTCAGCGAGGATGAGCGCTGCAAAGTCGTGATCCTCACGGGTTACGACAGCTATTTTGCCAGCGGCGGCACCAAGGAAAGTTTGCTGCTGCTGTCGGATGGCAAAGGCAAGTTCACCGACGTCGATCTTTACAGCCTGGCGTTGAACTGCCCCGTGCCAGTCATCGCGGCCATGCAGGGGCACGGCATCGGCGGTGGATTTGCGTTGGGAATGTTTGCTGACTTCCCCATCCTGAGCCGAGAAAGCATCTACACCACCAACTTCATGAAGTACGGCTTCACGCCGGGCATGGGCGCGACCTTCATTCTGCCCAGAAAGCTCGGGATCACGCTGGCCGAGGAGATGATGATCGTCGCCCGCACTTATCGTGGCGAGGAGTTGCAGAGGCGCGGTGTGCCGTTTCCAGTGCTGCCGCGAGCCGAGGTTGCCGCCTACGCGTTCGATCTGGCGAAGGACATCGCGGAGAAGCCGCGAGTCTCGCTGGTCACGCTCAAGGACCACCTGGTCGAATCGTTACGAAGCGGGCTGCCCGCGACCATCGATCAGGAGCTCGAGATGCACGAGCGGACCTTCCACCGGCCCGAGATCCGGGATCGTATCGAAACGCTGTTCGGGCGCTGAGCGCGCTCACCTTCAATCGAGACAGGAGTACATCGTGAACAAAGAAGACATCTTCGCCATCGTCACCCGCCATACGCAGGAAGTGATTCCGGCGCTGCGCGGCCATCAGTTTCAACCCACCCAGTCGCTGCGCGAGCTGGGCGCCAATTCCATCGATCGCTCCGAGATCGTGATGATGACGCTCGAATCGCTGGCGCTGCGCATTCCGTTGGTCGAGACCGTCAAGGCCACGAACATCGGCGAGCTGGTCAACGTGCTGCATGCAAAGCTCTGACTCATCCGCCGTCCTCGTCACGGGAGTTGGCATCACCAGCGCCATCGGCCACGGCGCGGCCGACTTCACCGCCGCCTTGCTGGAAGGCGAAAGCAATTTCGCGGTGATGAAGCGTCCGGGGCGGCAATGTTCGACGGGAGATGAGCCGCCGACCACGCAGTTCATCGGCGCGGAGATTCCGTCGTTCTCGCCGCCCGATGGGCTGCCCGCGAGCATCCTTCGAACAGCCTCGCTGTCCGGGCAAGTGGCGCTCGCTACGCTTCATGAAGCGTGGCACGACGCCAAGCTGGCGGATGTCGATCCGGTGCGCATCGGTCTCGTCGTCGGCGGCTCGAACGTCCAGCAGCGAGAGCTGACTCGGGCTCACGAGTCCTATCGCGAGCGGCCGCAGTTCCTGCGTCCGACCTACGGATTGTCGTTCATGGATAGTGACATCTCCGGGATGTGCAGTGAGGTCTTTGGCATCCGAGGCTTCGCATACACCTTGGGCGGTGCATCTGCCAGCGGGCAGCTCGCTGCAATCCAGGCGGTACAGGCCGTGGCGTCCGGCCAGGTCGATGTTTGTATCGCAGTCGGTGCATTGATGGATCTTTCCCATTGGGAGTGCCAGGGCCTGCGTTCGCTGGGAGCGATGGGATCCGATGAGTTCGCGGACCAGCCGCAGCTCGCGTGTCGACCCTTCGATCGGCGCACCGATGGTTTCATCTTCGGCGAGTCTTGCGGAGCCGTCGTGGTGGAGCGAGCCGGTGCGACTACACGTGCCGGAGTAAAGCCCTATGCACGCGTTGCTGGATGGGGCGTGCGAATGGACGCCAATAGAAATCCCAATCCTTCGTTCGACGGCGAGGTGGGTGTGATCCGGCAGGCTCTGCAAAAGGCCGGCTTCGACGCGCAATCCATCGACTATGTCAATCCGCATGGCACCGGGTCGAGGTTGGGCGATGCCACCGAGCTCAAAACCATCGAGGAGGTGGGGCTCAAGCACGCCTATATCAACACGACCAAATCGCTCATCGGGCACGGACTGAGCGCCGCGGGCGCAAGTGAGCTCGTCGCTACTCTGCTACAGATGCGAGCGGGCAAGCTGCATCCCTGCGGAAATCTCGACCAGCCCATCGACGAGGCCTGCAACTGGGTGCGCGACCGCTGCGTAGATCACGATATCCAGCGCGCCGTGAAAATCAGCCTGGGTTTCAGCGGCATTAACTGCGCGATGTGCCTCGAAAGGAGTTAGCGAGCCGACGACCTGCAAGAGTTTCCAGCTACGCACGGCGGCGGATCGACGTAAGGTCAGTCCCACGGAAAGGAGGGTGGGACATGTCGCAGACAGATCCGTGGCTGGTGCTTAGAACGCGCAGCCATCAAGAGAACACGGTCGAGCTGTGCCTGCGGCAGAAACAGATCATCGCTTATCTGCCCCGGCACCAAGTGCCGCGCCGGCGCGCCAACGGGCCGCGCACCTTCGTCCAGATGCCTTTATTTCCAGGCTATATCTTCGTGCAGCCGCGCATGGATCAGTTCGAGCACATGCGTTACATCCGCGGCTCGTGCGGCCTGATTCTTTCTGGAGACAAGCCGGCCGTGATGCCGGAGAGGGATCTGGAGGCGGTGCAGATTCTGGTCAGCAGCCGCACGGATCTCACGGTGAATCCGCGTCTCATGCCGGGCGAGCGCGTTGAAGTCGTCGCTGGCCCGTTCATGGGCATCCAGGGCGAGCTCATTCGCATCAAGAACGAGGATCGGCTGGTGATCAACGCGCCACTGTTGAGCAGCAGTGTCAGCGTCGAGGTCGACGTCGACGACGTGACTTCGCTCGAGCCACGTAAGGTCTACTCAGCTGTCAAACCTGTCAGTTACCAGGGCATCCCGGCCTGACATCTAATCCATCCACGGACGGCGCGTTAAGGAAACTCTGGCATGCCAACTCTCTCCACCGGGAACTGTAGGCAACTCAGCTCCGCCCTCATCAACCTGATGCACGAGTTTCGTCACGAAGTGTTCGTGAAGCGGCTCAAGTGGTCGCTGCCGGCGACCGATGGCGTGGAGCGCGATCAGTACGACACGTCGAACGCCAGGTACGTCGTGCTCACCGACGATATGGATCGCATCACCGCCTGCGCGCGGCTGCTGCCCACGATGGAGAGTTACATGTTGCCGGAGCTGTTTCCCCAGCTGCTCGGCGGGTGCGAGACGCCGCGAGCCCCGGGCATCTGGGAGCTCAGCCGCTTCGCGACGAGCGTGCGCGAAACCGGCGAAGGGCGTATTCTTGCGCTTTCCAAGCCGACGCTGGACTTTCTCGAGCAAGTGTTGGAGTGTGCCCAGCGCCATAACATACGCCGATTGATCTTCGTCACGTCGATCGGGGTAGAACGATTGATGCTACGGGCCGGGGTGCCGGCTCACCGTATCGGTCCACCGGCTTTGGTTGACGGACAGCTGACAGTGGCCTTGTTTATCGAGGTCGAGAACGAAAAGGCTGTAGCTCCTGCTCCCGCGCACATCTCATTGGACATGTCGCATCCCAATGCGGCAGGAGTGGCAGCCTGATTTACGATTTGTCACGGCGGTACGGACGCGCCCCCCAAAGTCGGGCGCACAGGGCGGTCTGAATAATGCAGCGTGAGGGAAACACACCGGATGGATTCGTGCGCATACCGAGCGAGTCGCTCGCAGAGGTCGAGCTGCGCCACCTGATTTCGGAGAAGGATGTCACTATCGCCGTGCCCGGCGGTGGCGCGACCATCACCGGCATCACCGAATGGGTGGGGCAGTGGCGCCACCAGACCGTGTCCATCGGCTGGGATTGGGCCGTCGTCGACGGCATCGTCGTGCTGGTCAGTCCCAGCGAAATCCGCACGAATATCCAGCTCGTTTCGCGCACTGGCAGCGCCGAGCCGCCGGCGCTCGCGCAGATTCATTTGTTCCATTGGATCGAGTCGCTGCCCTGGCGCAGCGGCGCCGTCGAAGAGCTGCTGGCCGGCGAGCGCAGCCTGAACAAACAGCGTTAAGCGGGGATTAGCCCTTCTGCCGTTCACGCGCCTGTTACCTTTCTGAAACTCATCTCGTATAGTGTCTTCGGCAGCGCGATGGCGGGTGTCGAGGGCAGGAATGTAAAACATGCCCCGCAGCGCCAGCGTAGCGACAAAAACGCAGGGAGCCAGTCGAGGGGGGCGAGGGGCTCAGGTCAGGGCAACCGGGCAAACGGCCACCTATGGGAAACTCATGGACGCTGAATTTGCTGTGCGAGGCCTACGATGCCATGGAACGCGCGCACAGCTCCGAAGAGCTGCGTGCCGAAATGGACAAGTTCGCACGGCAGAGCGGCTTCGAACATTTCGCGTATGTGCTCACGATCAGCGCGCCGTCGCTCCGGCTGCAGCACCACGTGATCAACGGTTTTCCGCTCCAGTGGCACGAGCGTTACATCGCGCGCGAATATTTCAAGATCGATCCGATCGTGCAGTACGTGCAGAACAGCTCGCTGCCCGCGATCTGGAGCGATGAGAAGTTCCACACCGGCGAATCCCGCGAGTTCTGGGACGAGGCGGAGGCGCTGGGGCTGAGAGCCGGCATGAGCTTCGCGGTTCACGGGCAGCCGGGCCTCACCGGGCTCATGAGCCTGTCGCGCGACAAGCCGCTGAACCTGCCGTCCGCCGAGATGGCCGCGCTCATCGGGCGGGCCCAGATGTTCGCCAGCATGCTGAACGACGCCGTGGTGCGCATCGATTTGCCGAAACTTCTGCCCGAGCAGAGCATCGCGATGACCCCGCGCGAGCGCGAATGTCTCAAGTGGTCCGCCGACGGCAAAACTGCGTGGGAGATCGGTCAGATCCTGAGCATCACCGAGCGCACGGTGGTGTTCCACATGAACAACGTGATCCAGAAGCTCGGCGCCTCGAACAAGATTCAGGCCATCGTTCGGGCCGTGAGCCTGAAGCTCGTTTAACTTATCTCGTTCGTTTTTGCACCAGGACCGCGCGGCTGCACCGGCTTTGCGCGGCTCAGTCCCATTCCCGCTCATCCTGCGAGGCAGGGCCATGATCCGCATTCACAACTCGCTTTCCGGCCAGAAACAGGCGCTGGCGCCGATCAGGCCGGGTCAGGTTCGCATGTATGTATGCGGCATCACCGTGTACGACTATGTGCATGTCGGCCACGCGCGAATGTTTGTCGTGTTCGATATGGTGCGCCGATATTTGCAGCGTCGCGGCTTCGAGGTGACGCTGGTCCAGAACATCACGGACATCGACGACAAGATCATCCGGCGTGCGGCCGAGAATGGCGAGCCCATGGAAGTGCTGGTCGAGCGGTTCATCCGCGCCATGCGCGAAGATCGAGAGCGGCTGGGCATCGTCGCACCGGATCATGAGCCGCGGGCCACGCAATATCTTCCTCAAATCATTTCCATGGTGGAGCGCTTGATCGAGCGCGGCTACGCTTATGTGGCGTCAAACGGCGACGTCATGTATTCGGTCGCGCAGTTCGAGGGCTATGGCCGATTGTCCGGAAAATGTCTTGCGGATCTGCGTGCGGGCGCGCGGGTCGCGGTTGTCGAGGCGAAGCGCGATCCGCTCGATTTCGTGCTCTGGAAGGCTGCCAAGCCTGGCGAGCCGGCGTGGGATTCGCCATGGGGCCGCGGCCGGCCAGGATGGCACATCGAATGCTCGGCCATGTCGACCTCACTGCTTGGCGAGCACTTCGATATTCATGGCGGCGGGCTGGAT
Organism: Steroidobacter agaridevorans; assembly: GCF_009932555.1. Lineage (GTDB taxonomy): Bacteria > Pseudomonadota > Gammaproteobacteria > Steroidobacterales > Steroidobacteraceae > Steroidobacter > Steroidobacter agaridevorans. Next base: position 1,092,181 of record NZ_BLJO01000001.1, on the reverse strand, counting down.
CTCAAATTCCCGCATCACGAAAACGAGATCGCGCAGTCCTGCGGCGCTTCCGGCCACTCGCACTTCGCGAATCTCTGGATGCACAACGGCTTCGTGAATGTGGACAACGAGAAGATGTCGAAGTCGCTCGGCAACTTCTTCACCTTGCGCGAAGTGCTGGCGCAGCTGCGTCACCCGGAAGTGATGCGCTACTTCATGCTATCGAGCCACTACCGTGGACCGATCAGTTATTCGCTCGAGCAGCTCGAACAGGCGGATGCGGCGCTGGTGCGGCTGTACACCGCGCTTCGAGAGCTGCCGAGAATTCATGAAGTGCAGCCAGGGGTTCACACCGAGCGCTTCTGCGAAGCGATGGACGACGATTTCAATACCCCCGAAGCGTTGGCGGTGCTTCAGTCGCTCGGACGCGGTATCAACTCGGCACGAGCTGCCGGCGACAACTCACAAGCGGCCCTGCTCGGTGCGGAGCTTCGCTCACTCGCTGGCGTGCTGGGCCTCGGGCAAGCCGATCCTGAAGCATGGCTCCGCGGCGCAGGCGAAGCAGATATCGCAGATTCAGCGGTGGAGTCGTTGATCGAAGAGCGGAACACGGCGCGTCGGGGCAAGAACTGGCCCGAAGCCGACCGCATCCGCAAACAGCTCGACAGCGCCGGTGTGATTCTGGAGGATCAGCCCGGCGGCAGAACGCTCTGGCGCCGGGCGTGAAGGAGTGGAGGCGCGGACAGGATTCGAACCTATTTACGAGGCTTTGCAAACCTCTGCCTCACCGATCGGCCACCGCGCCACTGGAGACAGATGCTATGCGATTGGCGTGGGATGTCAGCCTGTCAACTCTGTCAGTGCTTGCTCTTCAGCCAGTGCGTCACCTGTTCCCGCAGCATCGGTAAGGTCACTGCGCCGTTCTCCAGCAGCACGGAGTGGAACTCACGGATGTCGAAGCGGGCGCCCAATGTTTCTTGCGCCAGCTTGCGAAGGGCGAAGAACTCCAGCGCGCCGGTGGTGGTGAGCTGCCCGGGCCACGTGTCGACGGGCCGAACAGCGCGCCGGTGCCGTCGAAGCCGGGCATCAATATCATCGGGCGCCTTGCAATTGGATGCCGGGATACCAGCCGCTCTTCGCGAGGAATGATTTGGCGTCGGTCATTTCCAGGATGTCACGGAACGCCTGAGTCTTGTCGGACGCGTGTTGGTAGTAGGCCTTGCAGATTCGGTAGCCGACCCAGTAGCCGAGATCGCCTGGTTTCTCCAGCGTGCTGTTATCCAGCCATTGCGACAGATCGGTCTTGTCCTGATCGGCGACGAACGCAGTTTCGATTTCCTTCTCCCGACCCTGGGTCAAAGGACCGAAGTGAGCGTAGCCGGTCTTGCCTGACGTGAGTTCCGCGACCAATTCGGCCGCACCTTCCAGCAGTGATCGCTGCAGTACCGTGAAGTGATCTTCGTCGGTGTTGGTCGCCACCTGTTGGATGTGGGCGTACTCGTGCGCGATGACATGCACGAAGCGATCTTCGAGGTTGGGATAAAACCAGTCCACCGCACACAGCGCCTCGAGGCCGATCTGCAATCCCGTGTCGGGATAGCCGACCCCCACGGGCTTGCCGCGACCGAGGACGATCGTGACCGGTGGAATGCGAGCCTGCGGGTAGAGTCTGACCAACTCGCGCAATGAAACTTCAAGACGCTGCCGCACGCGAGGCAGAACCGCGAGACAGCTCTTGGCATTGGTGTACATCGCCGGCTGCTTCGCGATCCGGTCGGCGATGCTCTGAGCGGTCACGTTGCGAATTCTTGCCAGCGTGTGCAGCCCGTCGCTGCCTGCATCGAGATAGTCACGCTGAAGCTGCTCGACGGTCGGATGGCCGTTCGCGGCGTCGTAAATCTCGTAGAAGCGCTCCACGTCCTCGATTTGAATCTCCGGTCCTGCGGCGGCGCTAGCGGTCGCGCAAGCTAAGCCACAGACCAGGATAGCCAGGCCGATTCCCTGCATTGTTCTTACTCTCCTTTCTGCATGACCTTCCGACGCGCATCCCTCGGAAAAGGTTGCACGGAGATTGTAGAGGATCACTCATGGAGAAGCCCAACCTCACATTGGCCACCGACCTGCCCGAGCCGGGAGCGCACATCGTCACCATGCGCAGAGCATACGCTCACCACGGTATTTATCTCGGCGACGGCTTGGTGGCGCATTATGCCGGCTTCGTGCGCGGCTTACGGCCCGGTCCGATCGAAGCGGTGTCGATAGAACGGTTCACGCAGGGGCGGCCGTTGTACGTGATCCCGGAGAGCTCGCCTGCGTTCAGCAGCACCGAAATCGTCAGACGCGCGTTGTCCCGCGTCGGGGAGCATCGCTATCACTTTCTCAATAACAACTGCGAGCATTTCTGCGAATGGTGCCTGCGGGCGGAGCACCGAAGCTATCAAGTGGATCGATTGCTTTCCTGGCCGCTGCGGTTACTTCAGCGAGCATTGGACGTTGCCGCGAAGCTGATCAATCTGCCAGGTTGGTTCGCGCGCGTGCAAAGAGGGCAGGGGAGGTCGCCCGTTCTCTGAGTCCGCTTCCCGGCGTCGCAACGAAGCGGTAGTCTGACGCAGTCCGTGCGTCTGCACTCAAATTCACTGCTATCGATCGCCTTCGGTTTCTCCAGGGATGGCTTTGCACCGCACCTTCTGGCAATGCTTAACCAACCATGACGTCCCGCGGGGTGAGCCGTGCGGCGACCGTCGCTGGATTGAAAATTCTCCGTGCCGTACAACGTGCAAATCTTCACTGCGGCATTCACTTCCTAAACCCACAAATTGACTATGGTATCGGTCGTGACACTATCTGGTAGCCCTAACATACCGATGGGAGACTGTCATGACTGAAGAGAAAGATAAGGCTCTTGAGTTTACAGGCCTTGAAGATGCTGTGAAGTTGATCGACCTTGGCGATGCCGTCGAAGAGACCAGGCAACTAACTCCACATGGAATGTGGCCGGACTGCCAATATGGATTCGGCGCAAAGTACGGGTGCAGCTAGAGTCGCACAGATAGCGTAACGAAGGCTGTTCTGCCGACTAGATTGTCCTGAGACAAATCATAGCCGGCCGTACCGAACACCTCACTGAAACTCGGCGAGTGATCGAAGATATCTGACGCACCAACGGTCACTTTGAGATGCTCGCCGATCTCTTTCGCTAGATTGAAATCGACAATCATTCCGGGGCATACGCGCCTGCCGGTGGCTGCTACCGCGGCGTCGACATCCTCATAGCAAGAGTTCCAACGGGCGAGAATGTTCGTATCCCATTCCGCCATGGCGATCTGCAACCAGCCACGCAGCCGCCATCGAGTGATCGTTCCCTGAACGTCTGCGACTCCAGTTCGTTCCCTGCCAGGATCCCTGACGCTGGGAATGTCTGCGTAGCGAAAACTATCGGTATACGTGATGTCCAGGCGAGGAGTAACGCGGGCGGTCTCCGTCTTGAACGTATTGGAGATCGAAGCATCAATGCCTCGTGTTTCAGTTCCACCGAAATTGGCGCGCCTGACATCGAGCGTTCGTAATCTACCCCGACGGCCAGCCGCAATGTCATCGGCTGTCGCCGGGTCACGCACAACGCGGCCATCCAGCGCAGTATCCTCATAGGCGAGAAGCGTCACAGGAAACACAACCGCGCTCCTGTCCTGCAGTGAAACACTCCAGAGGTCGATCGAGGCTCTGAACGCGTCTTCCGGAGTGCCAAATGCCAATCCGAATGTTGACGATCGGCCTATCGTGGGGCGTAGGTCTTCATTGCCACCAAAGACAATCGTCACCGGCACAATCTCCCCCCACGAAGGGTCCAATATCACCGTCGAAGTTGACTGCACGGGGAAATGAAGATCAAACATTCGTGGCGCGGCGAACGTGTCACTGTATGAAGCGGACAGCCGGAGTCGATGTAGTGGTTTCCATTCCAGCGAATACTGGTAGCTGGTGACGGGATCGAGCTTCTCATAATCATCCAGCCGAGCTCCGAAGGTCGCTTTCACGCCTTCAACGATCGGAAGCTGGAAGATTCCGAACCCAGACACGATCTGTCGATGCAGCTTGGCTGTCACGTTGCCGTAGTCCCCGAACTCACGCCACACTTCACTCCCGATTTGAGCGGATGCGCTTCCACCTGGCATGTTGAAGAGGTCGCCGCGGACGCTCGCGGAAAATATGGTGCCCCCAATGACGGAGCGAACCGTACTGGCAGGAGACAATATGTAGCTGCCGCCCAGGCCAGGCCTGTCCGTCAGAACATTCAATTGCGAGGGCGTTAGGCCCGAGAGGCTTTCCGCTAGAGCACCGTAATCTACCCAATTGCTTGACGTGGTCGCAGCATCTTCTATCGAGTGCAAGGCGTAGATCGAATAGTCGAGCTTGGACCAGCGGCCATCAATCTGAAGTACTCCACGGAGGAGGGTGGAGTCGACTTCAGTCTGCGGCGATGGCAGGCCAGTGAGAGCCGCTTGAACAGCGACCGGCACGCCAAATGGGTTTTGGTAGTGATGTTCTCCAAGCACTAACCCGGGAATGACTTCGGGCGCGTACTGATGCGTCACAGATCGATCCGCCAACAGAAACTCGGATCTCAGCAAGGCCGACCCTACTTCACGCTCCGCCATCGCCGAAACATTCATCCTTCTTATCGCCGGCACGATGTCTTGCCACGCGTAGAGGCTGGACTGATTCTGTTCACCGGCGGCGAAATCGATTGAGCCAGCCGGCGAGACTCTTACCGCGGCCATGGAAGAGTTAAGGCTCGCGAGACTGCCTCCATCCAAACTGCTGACATTCGGAGGGGCGGAAAACGAGGAGCGATAGTCGAGGCCGCCGAAGCGCCTGAAATCCTGATTTCTCCATCGCTCACGCTCGTCGCCCTGCAGGGACGACATCTCGGAATAGTCCAGGACCAATGAGGCGAGCCAAGCATCCTCCGACGTGCCCGCAACAATCGAAGTATGCAATAGACCGGCGCCCCCTCGAGCACCTTGGTACCTGGCATCTGCGCTTTGCGTATCGCTCTTCTTGAGCACCAGGTTAATTGCGCCGCCGAGTGCATCCGCGCCGTGGGCAAATGACACCGCATCCGGGCTCACTTCTATGCGCTCCACGGCGCTGAGTGGAATGTTGTTCAAATCTATGCAGGTATCCTCAAAGAAATCTGCAGCGGATCCAAACATGGGGCGGCCGTTGATCAACACCTTGACAGGCGCGACCCCACGCAGCACGGCGCACTGAGTCCCAGATGGTCGATATCCCAGTCCCCGGTGAAACGCGGACTGGGACAGCTGCTGCAATAGATCTGGCAGATTGTCCTTGCCGCTGTTCTCGATCTCGGTGCGGTCCAGGACCGTTGGCGGAGTAGTATCGGCCATCGAGCCCCACGGGAGGCGCGACTTGGTGACGGTCACGCGTCCGAGCTCCTTGTAACCAAAGTTGCAAACGGACTCGCTCATGTCCGCAAGGAGCTTTTCTTCGTACAACGGCATGACGCTCGGAAATATGCGTGGCTCCACCTGTCCGTCAGTGATCCAGCGGATCATGAAGTCATCGGATCCGATGAAGATCCGTAAGGCGTCGTTGATCGACATTCGCCCGCGAATCGGTCCAACCTCCGTGTCGAGCTCCTGCAGTTCCCGGCCGCCATTGGGAAGGAAACTGAATTGGACAGGGAATTTTCCATCGGCGAGCAGGGCTCGGCGCGTGGCGCGGTCGACGGAGAAATCCATTTCATTCTCGCCAAACATCAGTTTGGCGATGTCGTCGCCAGTCTCCCGTCGCTCGCGAAAGCGAACGATCTTCACATAGGGAGATATCAACGCGTGCCAGAATTCTTCCGGCGACAGGTGCGTTGCGTCGAGAAGCGGGCCCACCTTATAACTTCCACAGCCACCCACGCCGGGTGGCTGGTAGCCCGTGTATAGCTCGATCACATCTGCGGCAATGTCGGCGCTCACTCTCTCCGTCAATTGGAGCCCTGCGCCAATCGACCCCCCGCTCTCATTCGGCTGCGGAGTTTGGCGGAGGATGGTGGTGTAGAATTGGCGGCCGGCTGCTGAGCCGGAACCGCTGGCCGCCATCCACGCCGCGGCCACGAGATATGAGGCGATTTGGGTCCCCAATCGCCCCGAGCGTGACCTTGGCATCCGATGTACTGGAAGGCTACGCATAACTCCGTTTCTGCACATCCTATGTGCACAGACCGGTCAACGGTATTGCGTAATCCGCCTAATCCATTGGATATATTTTTATCGTTCTTGTGCAACTGCAAACTTACCGCAGTGCCTGGATGTCTCCTCGAACCCGATCAGTCTGCCGGATTGCTTCGCGCGCGTGCACGACGGGATCGTCGCCGGAAGAGATAAATCGCCAGTGCCAGTGCTGCTACGACACACGCAATCGGGGCCAGTATCGCGAGAATAGAAATCGTCGCAGCACTGGCGGTCTCCGCAGTGCTGACGACGGGATTGCCCAGCCCGCCGGTCAGGGCCGTGCTTTTCACGCGCAGCAGAGCGGCGCCGGTCTTGGTCAGGCCGGCAATGCCGCCGCCGGCGATGACCGCGATCGGCCACTTTGCTTCCGGCGGCAGATCAACCATCACCGAAGCGCTGGCGAGCATGCCCGCCACGACCGCCAACGGGCCGGCAAGCACATCGAGCAGGTGATCGACGCCCGGGATATAAAAAGCCAGCGTCTCGAGTGCGGCAGCCGTCCCGAGGGCGATCAAAGCGGGCGTGCTTTGCAGCCATTGAAAAGAGTCGGCCAGCGGGATGACGCCGACGCGGGCCGCCAGCCCCGCCACCAGCAGCGGCACGAACACGCGAAAGCCGGTCGCCGCCGCGAGCCCGATGCCCAGCGCGATGCTGAAAAGCATGTTCAGAGGAAGGTCCACCGTCAGTAAAGAACTGGCGGGATATTCTGTTCCATCTGCCGGCGGACAGCGAGATGGGTGGGAGCGGGCAGTCGAGGCTGCCCGCCCCCTCTCGCGATCAGAACGACTTGTTTACGGTCAAGCCATAGGTGCGCGGATCGCCCAGCTGCGCGACGACCAGGCCGGTGCTGCCCGACTGGGTGGACAGAAACTCGAAGTAGTCCTTGCCGAACGCGTTGCGCACCCAGCCGTATACATTCCAGCCGTCGCCGAAGCGGGCGCCGGCACGGAAGTTCGCGAGCGAGTAGCCCGACACGTCGGTATAGATCGAGCGCGACGGGTTCGACGAGAACTTGGAACGATAGCTGCCGTCGAACGCGAAATACGCACCGCCCTCCGGGCCGAGCGCATTCAGCGGCAAGTCATATTCGAAACCATACGACAGGGCGACCTTCGAAACGCCCGGCAACCACTGACCGGAGATATCGCAAGACGGCGGGCTGAAGCCACCGGGTGTGCCTGGCGCGCTCGGCGGATTCGCGGCGCTCGCGGCGGTGCCGCCCGACAGCTCCGGCGGGCACGGCGCATCCGGGAACTTCACATACTCGTGATCCGTGTACGCGCCGTTGAGGAAGACGTTCAGATTGTCGAGCGGTCGCGCGCTCAACTCCAACTCCACGCCACGCACTCTCACTTGCTCGGCATTCGCGAGATAGCCGCGGATCACGTTCGCCTGGCTGTTCGTGACCGTCGCCTGGTAGTCGTCGATGTCAGTCCAGAACGCAGACAGATTGAGCGTCAGGCTCTGCGAGAACAACTGCGTCTTCAAACCGGCCTCGAAATGGTTGGTCTTCTCGGGATCGACCGTTTCCACCGCGGTAATCGGCTGGTTGTTCGCATCCAGCGGCAATCCCGACAGGTTGATGCCGCCCGACTTGAACGAGCGGGCGTAAGTCACATACGCGAGCACGTCATCGGCCAGGTCGTACGACACCGTGAAGTCGCCCGATATGTTGGTGTCATCGAACTCGGGCTCGTAGCTCTGCGGTGCGAGCACGCCGCGTTGAGCCGACGTGAGCGACGTGTTCGTCGCATTCGTCACCGTTGCGATGTACTTGCCTTCCTTCTTGTCGTAGTTGACGCGCAGGCCCGGCTGCAGGCGCAGATCGTCGGTGATGTGCCAGGTGAGCTGGCCGAACGCCGCGACGCTGGTGTTTTTCAGGCCGATGTCGTTCTCCGAGCGCAGGCCGTTGAGAATGGTGGGATCGTTGGCGTTCGCGCCGCTGAGCAGCCAGCGGCTTGCGAGCGGACCTTGCTCCTGCACGCCGGAGGTGTCGACGGTTTGATAGAAGCCGTACAGGCCGACGACGTAATCGATCTTGTCGCCGGAGTCGGCGTAGCGCAGCTCTTGCGAATACTGGCGCTGCTTGGACGGATTCGCGGACACGGTGGTGATGGGCAGGCCGATGAAGTCACGGTCGTTCGACGGACCCCAGTCCCACTTGCGATACGCGCTCACCGAGGTGAGCTGGCCGGAGCCAATGTTCCACTCGGCCAGCGCCGAGGCGCCGCCGAACTGCTGGATGGCCGTGAGCGGAGAGTCCAGGTCGGTCAGGCGATCGAACGGATTGAAGCTCGGCGGCTGATAATTGCCGGACGCAGCGGCGAGCGCGTCGTACTGACGGTTGAGCGCGCGCTGTGTCGAGCCAGTCTTGGCCCACACCTGACCGTAACCGATGGGATCCTGTTCGGTGTAGTCGGCGGAGAAGGTGACCTTGAAGTCGCGGCTCGCCTGCCACAGCAGCTGGCCTTTGACGCCGCGATTGTCCAGCTCGTTGATGTGCTGACCGGTCGCAGTGTTATAGATCGTGCCGTCACGCGAGGTGTAGGAAGCGCTCAGGCGACCGGCGAGCGTTTCACCGATCAGCGGACCGGACACCGACGCTTTGCTCTGGATGTAATCGTAATTGCCCCGCGTCAACTCGACGCGTGCTTCCGGCGTAAACGTCGGCTTGCGCGAAGTGATGTTGACGGCGCCGGCAGTGGTGTTCTTGCCGTACAGCGTGCCCTGCGGACCACGCAGGATTTCGACGCGCTCGACGTCGAGGAAGTCGAACGTCGCGGTGGCGTTACGGTTGTAATAAACCTGGTCGATGTAGATGCCGACGCCGGGCTCGATGCCGTCGTTGGTGAGACCGAATGGCGTGCCCAGGCCGCGAATGTTCACGCTGGAATTGCGCGGGTTGCTGGAATAGAACTGCACCGAAGGCTGCAGCTGCGTGAGCCGGCCGACGTTGATGGTGCCGGTCTGCTCGATGGTGTCGGCGTTGAGTACGGATACCGCCAGCGGCACGTCCTGCACGGCTTCTTCGCGGCGGCGGGCCGTGACCGTCACGCTCTCGATCTGCGAGTCCGCTGAAGCGTTCGTGTCGGCGTCGCTCTCGGCAGCTCGAGCAGTGCTCGCGCTCCCCGCAACGATCAAAGCGAGCAGGGCCGAGTAGCCCAGCGATTCGCCGTTATTCCGTAGTCCGCGCATTCTTCTATTCCCAGGTGGTTGGCCAGTGCGGAGCTATCGTAGGAGCTGGCCGATACCGGTTCAGTCGCGGGGCGGTCACGAATCGGTCACCGTTCATGCCGGGCGGCCATCAGCAGATCACAAATAGTTACCTCGACGGCCGGGGCTGAAACATGGCCGTCATACACTCCGCCTAGCATCTGCCGTCTTTTTCCTGCCGGGGTGTTGGGGACGCGGGTGTCTGATCGAACCGAATTGGAGGGGGACAAGGATTTCCCTCTGGACGATGTCGAGAGGGCTCGCTGGTTCATGCATCACATCCTGCCCCACGAGGCCGCCCTCAGGGGCTGGCTGTCGCGCCGTCGCGCGCCGGCGGCCTTCGACGTGGATGACATAGTTCAGGAGAGCTATGCGCTGTTGGCCGAGCGCGAACGCGTGGACGACATCCTGAATCCGCGCGCCTACCTGTTTCAGGTGGCCCATTCGTTGGTCGTTCGAAGCATTCGCCGGGCGCGGATCGTGCCCATCCTCGCGGTCGAAGATCTCGGGCTGGCGGACCTGCCCGACGATGCGGCAACTCCGGAACAAAGCGCCATCGCGCACGACGAGCTGCGCCGCCTGGCCGAAGTCATCGCCAGCATGCCGGGGCAGACTCGCGAAGCCTTCGTTTTACGCCGCGTCCGCGGCTTGTCTCAGCGGGAGATCGCTTCGCGCATGGGACTCTCAGAGAATACCGTCGAGAAGCACATCGTTCGTGGTCTTCGCTGGTTGGGAGATTGGTTTGCCAGTGGCGGAAACCCACCGGCCAAAACCGGTCGTCGGGCAAAAGTCGCGCCTTTTGACCGACGAGTCGAAAGGGCCTCGGCCACTTTCGACCATGAAAGCAGCCAGTTGAAGCGTGAACAAAGGCGTGCCGGTGCAAGAGCGCGAAACCAGTCAGGATATTGAGCGAGCCGCCGCGGCATGGGTGGCCCGGATGGATCGTGCGCCCCTGACCGCCAGCGAAGCCGAAGAGCTGACGAAATGGCTGGCAGCGGATCGTCGCCGCCGTGGCGCGTTCATTCGCGCCCGGGCTCTATGGATGCGCAGTGAGTCCGCGCGCGCACTCGGGCCACAATACGAGCCTGAGAACTTTCAACTTGCGGCAGCCGCACCCATCGAGCGCCGACGACCGATGATGAAGTGGAGCGGCGCGTTAGCGGCGTCGCTCGTGGTCGTCGTGATGCTGGTGGCCACGTTGCAGATGCCTACGGCCTATGCCACGGCCAAAGGCGAGATGCGTACTGTGCCATTGGGAGATGGCACGACGGTGACACTCAACACCGATACCCACATCAAGGTTTACGGTGACGATGGCCAGCGCCGCATCCGTGTGTTGCGAGGCGAAGTGCTGATCGAAGGCTCCGGCGCGGCGTCGCCGACTTTGGTGGAAGTCGATGGCAAGCAGCTGGAAGGTGCGGCGGCCACTTTCGTCGTGCGCAAACTGAACGATCAGCCCGCGCAGATCCTGGTTCAGGAGGGCCGTGTCGTGCTGGCCGAAGAGAAACAGGCGACGATGCCGCTGTCGGCGAACACCGGCGCGTCGTTGCTCGAAGGCAAGGAGCAGGGATGGCAGCTGCGAGCGCTGTCTTATGGACAACTCAGCCGCGAGCTGGCGTGGCGCGAAGGAAAGATTGCCTTGCAGGGCGAGACGCTGGCGGAAGCGGTTTCGCTTTATGCGCGCTACAGCGACACGCCCATCGTCATCGCCGATCCGGAGTTGGCGAAAGCGCCGGTCACGGGGCTGTTCGCAGTCAACAATGCACTGGGCTTCAGCCGCGCCGTCGCGAATGTATTCGACGCGGATGTGCGACAGGAAGGCGAGCGAATCGTGATCGCTGCCCGACACTGACCTCGCGACTTTGAAGTTTTTTTGACAGCAGACGGAAACGTCGGCGCCAGCGCTCTCTGTTCTCAACTGCTCATTGAGCTCGTCGAGAACAGACATGAATCGTTACAAGAACGTCCTGCTGGCCAGTGCCATCGCCGCCGCGCTGGCGGCCGCGCCTCAGGTCAATGCGCAACAGCGCAAGTTTGAAGTTCCGGCACAGCCGGCGGTCACGGCCATTCCCGAGTTGGCGCGGCAGGCGCAGGTGCAGATCATTGCGCCGGCAGGATCGTTGGAAGGCATCGACACGCCGGCGATCGGCGGCGAAATGGATGCGCGCGAAGCGTTGCGCACATTGCTGGCGGGTACGGGCCTGAGCATCAAGTCCGATGAAGGCAATGTGATTTTGCTGGAGCAGGCGGGCAGCGCTGCCGCGCGTTCGCAGACTCAGCAGAACGTCGGCACTGGCGGCGTACGAGGTCGCATTCTCAACACCGCAACCGGCGAGTACGTGCGTAACGCCGAGATTCGGATCGAAGGCACGACGATCGTTACTTACTCCGAAGATGGCGGCAATTTCCGTCTCAACAGCGTGCCGGCCGGCGAGATCACCGTTCTCGTCAGATATACCGGTCTGCAAGACTCGAAGGCGGCGGTCACCGTGCTCGCCGATCAGATCGTCACGCTGGATTTCGAGCTCCGCGTCCCTTCCTACGCCGACGCGGGCGGTCCGGACGAAGTCAACATGGTGATCGTCACCGCGAAGCGCGAGGGCCAGGCCAGCGCCATCATGGAGCGTCGCGCCGCCATGAATGCAAAGAACGTGGTCGCCGCCGACAACTTCGGTGCGCTCACCATGGGCGATGTGGGCGAGTTCATGAAGTCCATGCCGGGCATTTCGCTCGACTACACCGAAGTGGACGCCACGGCCGTGCGCATCGGCGGCCTCGACCCGAAATATTCCACGTTCACCATCGACGGCGCCCGCATGGCCACCGCGACGTCGAACAACAACACCGGCCGTCAGAACTCCTTCGAGCAGATGTCCATCACCGGCATCGAGGCGATCGAGCTCAACAACACGCTCACGGCCCGCATGGACGCCGACTCGCCCGGTGGCACGATCAACCTGCGCAGCAAGTCCGCGCTCGAGTTGACCGGCCGCGAAATCATTTTGCAGCTCGGCGGCGTCGGCACCTCCGACTCCACGTCCTCACGCAAGTACTTCCCGGACGACAAGAAACATTCGACCATCTATCCATCGGCACAGCTCGGCTACAGCGACATCTTGCTGGACGGCCGCCTGGGCGTTGCGTTCAACACGAGCTACAACGCCAACTACGTCCAGCAGGATCGTATCCAGACCGACTGGTCGTACCTTCCCGATGGCCGCGTCATGCCTTATCGCGTCATGTGGCGTCCGGGCCCGAAGATGACGACGCGCACGGCTGCCAACCTGAGTGCGGACTATCAGATCACCGACGACCTGGTGTTGTCGCTGCGGAGCATGTACTCGTTCTACGACGTCGAGTACTTCAACCAGTACACGTACCTGTACTTCGGCACGGCTTCGACGTCCTATGCCACGCCGGATTCCACGCCCACGCACATCGTCGTGAATCCGAATGGGACCAACACGCGCTTGCGCACCGAGTATTCGCATCGCTACGCCGGCACGCCGACGTACACCATTGCGCCGAAGCTGGAATTCAAGGGCGATACGCTGGAGGTCGCGCTGCGCCCGAGCTACTCCCGCTCGGAATTCAACTTCCGTGACAATGACGAAGGCTTCTTCCAGCGCACCGACAGCTGGCTGACCGGCATCGGCTTCACGCTCGATCGCGCCTCGCAGGACTCGAACGCGTGGAACCTCACGCAGACCGCAGGCCGTGACTGGAGCGATCCCACGAACTTCAATCGTGACGCGGACATCGGCAACAACATCCGCACCCACCAGTCCGATGCCATCAACGAACAGTACGGCGTCAATCTGGACCTGAAGAAGGATCTCGACTTCGGCGACCTGCCGGTCACGCTCTACACCGGCTTGGGCAGCCGTACGAATGACTGGAGAACCGACGAGGGTTCCTACGAGCAGTTCCAGTACGTGGGCCCGAATGGCGATCTCTCACAGCGGGATCCCTCGTCCGTCATTCCGTGGACCCAGAATTATCAGTTTGCAATCGACGGCTTCAACGCCGGCAACATGAACGCCCAGAACTGGCGCGCCGACAGCAACTATGCGGTGTATGACATCTACAAGGAACATCCCGAATATTTCGTGCCCGACACCGTCGGCAACCTCAAGCGCCAGCTGGACTTCAACAAGCGCATCCAGGAAGACGTTGAGGCTGCTTACATCGAAGGCGAGACCCGCGTCGGGAACGCGCGCTTCGACCTCGGTGTGCGTTATGAGAAGACGAAGACGGCAGCGCGCGTAGCAACCATTCGCACGCCCGCCGAAGTGAGTGCCGCCGGTCTCGACGTCAACACCGTCGAAGGCCTGCTGTATCAGTACAACAACGGCGCGTACTCCGATCGCCATGGCGAGTACGACGACTGGTTCCTGAGCGGCGGCGTCAAGTACGACTTCACCCCGAAGCTGGTAGGTCAGCTCGCCTTCAGTCAGGCGATTCTGCGACCCGACTACGGCAACCTTGGCGGCGTCGTGACGGTGAACGAGGACACTTCGATCGTCAACGTGCCGAACCCGGAGCTGCAGCCCGAGCACGCCACAAAGTATTTCGCAGCCCTGCAGTACTACCTCGAGCCGTCCGGCCTGATCGGGCTGTCCTACTACAAGCTCGACATCAAAGACATGCAGATTGCCGGCATCGAGGTCAATCCCGAGGAGGTCGGCTTCGGTCCCGACGAATATTCGGGCTTCACCTTCCGTAGCGCGCAGAACGTGCCGGGCAAGAGCACCAACGAAGGTCTGACGTTCGAATACAGCCAGCAGTTCACCTTCCTGCCGGGCGCATGGAAAGGTCTGAGCGTGTTCGGCTCGCTAACGCGCATCGATCCGGACGGCGTGCGCGTGAACATGCCGGAACGGGCGGCCAATATCGGCGTCGGCTACGCCTACGGTCCTTTCGACTTCAGGGTCAACGGCAACTATCAAGGAAAGTATCGGACCAGCGCGCTGAGCAATACGGCGACCACCGCCAACAATGGCATCCTGTATCACACCTCGCGCGATCTCTGGAACATCAGCGCGAGCTACAAGTACACGGACCAGATCGAAGTGCAGCTCGCGGGCCGCAACATCTTCAACGAGCCTGATATCATCTACTCCAACGTGGAGAGCCGGGTGCAGCAGTACACGATCTACGGTTCGATGTGGAATCTCGGCGTGAAGGTCACATTCTGATGGCTCGTACTTTCATTGCGGCCGCAGCGCTGCTCATCACCACCTGCGTGGCGACGGCCCAGCCCGTCGCTGCGCCCACCACGCGGTTGCCGCTTACGCAGAACGGCGGCACGTGGGATTCGGGGCACGTCCAAGGCATCGCCGTGGACGTGCAGGGTGGCTATATCTATTACTCGTTCACCAATCTGCTCGCGAAATACGATTTCAGCGGCAAGCTGGTGGGCACGGTGGTCGGCTGGACGGGCCACCTCGGCGATCTCGATTTCAATCCCGCCGATGGCAAGGTGTACGGTTCGCTGGAATATCGCGAGCACAACGCGTTCTACGTGGCCGTGATCGACGTGAAGCGGCTCGATCGCGTCGGCATCGAGGCGAGCAAAAGCGACATTTTCCAGACGGTTCATCTTCCGGAAGTGGCCAAGGACTTCCTTGCCGATCTGGATGGCGACGGCAAAACCGATGGCGCCAGGGATCACCGCTACGGCAGCTCCGGCATCGATGGCGTTGCCTTCGGTCCCGCGTTCGGCCGTGTCGATGGCCCGCGCTATCTCACTGCCGGTTACGGTGTCTTCGGCGATACCGCACGCGACGACAACGATCATCAAGTGCTGATTCAGTACGACGTGAGCGATTGGGCAAAGTACGCCCGATCGCTGAATGAATCGGATCCGCATCGCAGTGGACCGAGCTCGTACCGAGGAAAGTATTTCGTCCGCACCGGCAACACGACCTGGGGTGTGCAGAATCTTTCCTACGACGACTCCATGCAGCGCTGGTTCATGGGCGTGTACCAGGGCAAGAAGAACTCCTTCCCCAACTATCTGCTGTTCGCCGTCGATGCACGTACGCAACCGAAGCTGGGTGTTCTCGTCGGCGTTCCGGATCCCGAGGGCAAGGGTTGGGAACAAGGTCAGTTGCTCGCACTCGCCGACGATGGCTTGAAGGATGCCGCCACCGGCGTGCGCGGTTGGCAGCAGAAGGGCAATGTGGGATTCCAACCGGTCGGCAAAAAATTGTTCTATCTCTCGGAGAGCTCGGGCAGCAAGGGCGCGCAGACGTCGGATCTCACGTTGATGCGATGGACTGGCGATGCCAACAAGCCGTTCGTTGCCGCGACTTCGGAAGAGATTCGATGACTCTGAATATCGATCGGCGTCGCCTCGTCGTTGGAGGCGCGCTGGGCTTGGGCGCGCTGATGCTTCCGATCGGCAGCAGCCTTGCTTCCGCGGTGTTGGGAGCGAAAGGCTTCACGCACAGCGTCGCCAGCGGCGAGCCGGGCTCGGACTCCATGCTGCTGTGGACGCGCTACGTGCCGTCGAATGGCGTCGACGATGTTCGGCTGGATGCGGAAGTAGCGCCGGATTCCGACTTCACGCGCGTTGTGTCGGGCGGCAGCGTTCGCATCGGCGCGTTCCGTGACTGGACGGCCAAGCTCACAGTCGATGGCCTGCGGCCCGGCACGAGATACTGGTATCGATTCATCGCGCCGGATGGCTCCAAGTCGCCGGTTGGACGCACCAAGACGCTGCCGGTCGGGAATATCGATCGCTTCCGCTTGGGCGTGTTTTCCTGCTCGAGTCTGCCGCTCGGCTGGTTCAATGCTTACGGCCATGCGGCCGCGCGTGACGATCTCGACTTGTGGTTGCATGTCGGCGATTACATCTACGAGTACGCGTTGGCTGCGTATAAGGACAAAGATCTCGTCTCGGGACGAGATGTCATGCCGGCGCATGAGCACGAGATGATCAACCTGGCGGACTACCGTCTGCGGCTGGCCTGCTATCGCGCCGATCCGGATCTGCAGAAGTTGCATCAGGTCGCGCCGATGGTCGCGTTGTGGGACGACCATGACTCCACCAACGACAGTTGGGAAGGCGGGGCGCAGAATCATCAGGCGAAGTCCGAAGGCGATTGGAGTCTGCGCCGTGCGGCTTCGATTCAGGCGTATCGCGAATGGCTGCCGGTTTCTGAAGAACCGTGGAAGGCGTATCGCATTGGTTCGCTTGCTACGCTGTATCGTACCGAGTCACGCCTTTTCGCGCGCACGCGACCGGCATATCCCGAGTTGGCAGAGGCGCACGAAGCGAGCGATCCCGACGCAGCTCTGCGCGCGTTTCGTGACGGCGCGTGGCGCGATCCGACGGCAACGATGCTCGGTTCGACTCAAGAACTGTGGCTCGCCCAGGAATTGAAGCGCAATGCTGCTGCCTCCCACTGGCAGATGGTCGGCATGGCAACCATCATGGGCCGCACGTTGATGCCAGACTCGGCGCCCGGCTGGCTGCGCCCCGACGCGGGCGAGAACGTCGCCAACAAGTTCAAGAAGGACGTGCGTGGCTCCAAACTCGGTCTGCCCATGTGGATGGATCGCTGGGACGGCTATCCCGCCGCTCGCTCGCGCCTGTTGCGGGCGGCCCAGCAGGCGGATGCGGATCTGGTGATGTTGTCAGGCGATAGTCACAACGCCTGGGCCTATTCGCTTGCGGAAGACGGCCAGCCTGCGGGCATAGAGTTCGCAGGTCATAGCGTTACGTCTCCCGGCATCGAAGGGCAGCTGGGCGTGGATCCCAGAGACGTTGTTCGCGCGTTCGTTGCCACCAATCCCGAGCTGGTGTGGGCGGACACCAGTCAACGCGGCTACATGATGATCGACGTCACGCCGCAGCGTGTGACCGGCGAATGGTTGTTCATGAAGACCATCAAGTCGCGCAGCACGGCATTGGCGGGAAGCCATCGGATGTCGGCCGAGCGGGGACGCCGAAAGTTCTAGTCAGGTCCGCTCGCATCCCCTTGAGTCGTGAGCTTGCGCACAGTCCGGCGACCGGGCCTGCCATGACAATAATCGAGGTGATTTCCGCAGGAAGCGGCGCATGAGCGCCTCAGCGAGTGTGCAATGTCTCTCCGGACGGTTTTGCTGTTGGCTCTGCTCGGCGTCGTAGGCGCCGGGGCCTGGCATGTTCAACGGGTCAGAAATGAGCCGCCGGCGCCTGCAACAGCGGCGCGGGAGCAAAGTCGTCCCGCAGAGACATTGGTCGAAACGCCCGAAGGCGCTCAACAGGAACATCGCCAGGTCCCGCAGGAAAATTCCCGCGTCGAGGATCAGGCCGCGGTGCTGGCGCCGTTCGTCCCTCGGCTGAGCCGAATGGCCGATGACTTCTATAAGGACCTGGGCATCGATGTCCGGGTGGTCACGATCAATGACGCCGAAGCGTCGATCGAAGAGCAGGCCAACCAGATTTTCGAGGGCAAGCAGATCGGCAGGGACTCGCCGGTCGGCGGCGTGCTGATCGTCCTCAATCCACGGTTGGCGAAAGCTCGCATCGAAGTCGGCTACACGCTCGAAGGTGCATTGACCGACCTGCACATGGGCCGACTCGCGCGCGACCAGCTGGCGCCGTATGTTTCTTATGGCGCGGCTGGCATGGCCGTGATGGATGTCCTGCACTATTTGAAAGACCACGTTTACTTGTCGGCGGCGCTGGGCCGCTTGACCTTGCCCGACGATTTCAAGACCGCGAAGGCGTATCTCGAATATGAGCGCTATGTTTCGGGCGGCGCGGGCGCCGGCACGAAGTTGTCGAGCGTGCCGATCGATGCCGACCTGAAGGTCACGGTGCCGCCCGAGCTGCGGGCTCGTTATGCACCGTCCAAGGACCCAAAGGAATCCGTCGCAGCGTATCTGCGTGCAACCGGGGATTTCGCCGGCGATCCGTCGCTCGAGCTGTTCACGGAGGGCTCACGGCTCATGCGCAAACATTATCCATTTGCGCCGTTCGAGGAATTGCGCCGCTTCGAGCGCATCGAATCGTCCAAGCCGCTGCAGTACATCGTGGAGGGCGACTATGCGGTCGCGACCAGCGAGCGGCCGGCGCATGGTTTCGTGCCCATTCTGCTGCATCGAGAACAAGGGCTGTGGCGCATCGATCTGGTGGAGACCTGGAAGAATCTGTTCTTCGACGGCGAGGGCAAGTATTTTCTGCGCAACGCGAATACTCCCTATGAGTTCGGCCTGAAGCAGTTCGGCTCGGCGGGCTATCACGAGATGCACGCTCTGCCGCTGCGTGACGAGACGCTGGAGCGCTGGCTCGAAGATCTGGATCGCGACGACGATGTGGTCGCTGCGCTCTGGCGTGCGGAGCTTTGGCTTCGCAATGGCTTCGTCTTTCCGCCGGCGCTGCTCGACTATGAGAAGGCGCGCCGGCTGGCGCCGCGAGATCCCTGGGTGCTCGAAGTCCTGGGTGAACGGGCGCGCTATCTGAGCTTGCCGGAACTCGCGATCCCTGCGCTCGAATCGATCGGGCGCGGCTTGGAATATTCCATCGCCGACGCCTACAACGAAGCGGGTGACCGGCAGGGCGCGGGCCGCTGGATCGATGCGGCGCTCAAGGAGAATCCGTACGAGCTGCGGGCGTTGGAGTGGAAGAAGTATCTGGCCGAAAAGGCAGACAACGCCGCAGATGCACAACGCGCGCAAGAAGCCCTGGCGATGTTGAGAAACAACCCCGAGCGCCCGCACCAGCCCGTCGTGCTGTTCTTTCATCCAGACATGCCGCGGTTCGAGCCGGACACGACCATCGACGTCGACGGCACCAAGGTGTTCGACCACAGCAAGTTCGGCGTGACGCTGCAAAACACCAGCGGTCGCACCGTCGAAATCGAGAGTGTGATGCTGAAGAGCTTCGGCGATTCGGCCGCGAGCGGGCTCGGCGATATCAAGGGCTACTGGCGCTATCCCCAGGGCAACCATCGCCTCGGCCCCGGCGAGTACCTGTACTTTGAAAAGCAATGGGGCTTCACGGTCGACACCGGACACCACCACGTGCGCTATGTGTTTCACACTTGCTGGCATGGCCTGGGTTCGAGCGTGCGCCAGTGCCGCACCCAGTGGGTGGACACCATGCCGCACATTCCGAATCCGAAGTAGACGCGCGCGTCTGCTTGCACAGGACAATATTCCTGTGTTATCAAGCTTCCATGCAAAAGTCTTTCGTCCGCTATTGGTTTTACTTTAGCTATCCAAAGCCACTGGCGGAAGGACTGACCTCGATTTGACCGTAGCCTGAACCGAGTCACCCGAAAAACCGCCAGCAAACTGGCGGTTTTTTTTTGCGCCGCCAGTAAGCCCCTGGAGCCCCTGTGAACGCCCGTACCGATGATTTAAGAATTCGTGAAATCCGCGAGCTGGTCACTCCTCATCAAGTGATGAGCGAGCATCCATGCACCGAGACCGCCGCGGCCACCATCGAGCAGGGCCGCAGAGCCATGCAGGACATCGTGCACGGTCGCAGCGACCGGCTCGCCGTCGTCATCGGGCCATGCTCGATTCACGATACCAAGGCGGCGATGGACTATGCCCATCGGTTGCGGGAACAGCGGGAGCGCTTCAAGGATGAATTGGAAATCGTCATGCGCGTGTATTTCGAGAAGCCGCGCACCACGGTGGGTTGGAAGGGGCTGATCAACGATCCCGATCTCGACGGCAGTTTCAATATCAATCGCGGGCTGCGCATTGCGCGGCAGCTGTTGGGCGACATCAACGATCTGGGCTTGCCCGCCGGGTGCGAATTTCTCGATATCATCACGCCGCAATACATCGGCGACCTGGTCACCTGGGGCGCGATCGGCGCACGCACCACCGAGAGCCAGGTGCATCGTGAAATGACGTCGGGCTTGTCCTGCCCGGTGGGCTTCAAGAACGGCACCGACGGCAATGTGAAGATTGCGATCGACGCCGTGCAGGCGGCGTCCTTTCCCCATCATTTCCTGGCCGTGACCAAGCAAGGTCACAGCGCCATCGCGACCACCAGCGGCAACGGGGATTGTCACGTGATCCTGCGCGGCGGCAAGGAGCCGAACTACGATTCGGCGAGCATCGATTCAGTGTGCAAACAACTCGACGCGGCCAAGCTTCCGCCGCGCGTGATGGTCGACGTGAGTCATGGCAACAGCTCGAAGAAGCCCGAGAATCAACCGCTCGTCATCGCCGATATCGCCCGGCGCATCGAAGCCGGGGAGCGTCGCATCAGCGGCGTGATGGTCGAGAGTCATTTGAAGGCCGGCCGGCAGGAGCTCGTGTCGGGCAAACCGCTCGAATATGGCCAGAGCATCACGGATGGATGCGTCGACTGGCAGACGTCGGTGCAAATCCTGGAGCAGCTCGCGAACGCCGTGAGCACTCGTCGCAAGGCTTCATGAGGCCGGGCGCGGCGCGTAGAAACCTGCAGCGTGTAGGAGTTTCAGTGGTCGCTGCAGGGTGAAGGGCGGTCTGCCCATCGTCACGCGCTTTGAAGGCCGATCTCCACTTGCTGTTGGAACAGGGGCGGCCGGAAGATGCTGACAGCTGAAACTGCTGCGAGGCGCTTCCATGACTCAGGATTCCTGGCCCGAGCTGCCCTATGCGGCATGGAAAGAGACTTGCAAGACGCTGCATCTGTGGACGCAGATCGTCGGCAAGATCCGACTGGCTCGTACGCCCTGGCTCAATCACGGCTGGCACGTGACGCTGTACGTCACGACCAACGGTCTCACCACCTCGCCGATTCCTGACGGCGATCGCACCTTCGAGCTGCGCTTCGATCTGCGGCAGCACCAGTTCGATATCGAAGTGAGCGATGGACAGTCGCGGCGCATTCCGTTGCATCCCATGTCGGTCGCGGACTTCTATGGGGCGGTGTTGAAGGAGCTCCAGTCGGTCGGCATCCAGGTCGAGATCGACGATCTGCCGAGCGAGATTCCCGATGGCATCCCATTCTCCCGCGATCGTACTCATGCGTCCTACGATCGCGAGTACGTGCAGCGTTTCGCCCAGGTGCTGCGTCAGTGCGATCAGGTCTTCAAAACATTTCGTACCGGTTTTCTCGGCAAGAGCAGTCCGGTGCATTTTTTCTGGGGCAGCTTCGATCTCGCGGTGACTCGCTTCTCGGGGCGGACGGCGCCGCTGTTCACCGGCAGCGCGCCGGGCCTGCGGCAGGATGTGATGCAGGAAGCGTACTCGCATGAAGTCAGCAGCGCCGGTTTCTGGCCCGGCGGCCCCAGCCCCGACGTCGACGCTTCGTTCTATTCATATGCCTATCCGCCGCCGGCGGGCTTCAAGGAATATCGCGTGCAACCGAAGGACGCGACATTCAGCGAAGCCCTCGGTGAGTTCGTGCTGCCCTACGAGCGAGTGCGTGCAGCGAAAGATCCGGCGGCGGCGCTGCTGAGCTTTCTGCAATCGACGTATGAAGCGGCGGCTGTCAGCGGCAAGTGGGACCGCGCTGCGCTGGAGTGCGAGCAAGGCATACCTGGCGTGCCTCGGGGCAGATCGACCTGAATCTCTTCAAGAGGAGACGATCATGAGCATCAGCGCATCGGATCGACATTCAATGCCAGGAATCCTGCCCCTGATCGGTCGCAGCTGGTGGGTGCTGCTGGTGTACGGCATCCTGGGCGTGATCTTCGGATTGTTCGCACTTGCGCGGCCGCTGGCCGCAGCGACGGCCATGGTTTGGGCCATCGGCGTGCTGGCGCTGGCGGAGGGCGTCGTGAGTTTGTTTGCTGCGTTCAGCGGCAAAGTCGCGGTGTCGAAGGGCTGGGTGCTGCTATATGCGGTGCTGTCGATCCTGTTCGGCATCATGGCGGTCGTCAATCCGGTGGGGACGGCGGGCGCTTTGCTGTTGTTTCTGGCCGCGTGGCTCATCTTCGCCGGCATCTATCGCATCATCTTCGCGATCCGCGTGCGCCAGGAAATCAAGGGAGAATGGCTGATCGCGCTCAGCGGCGTGCTGAGTATCGCGCTCGGCATACTCTTTGTGATCAGCCCGCTGACCGGCCTGGTCGTCACCGCCTGGTGGATCGGCGCCGGCGCGTTGATCTACGGCGTGCTGCAAATCGTCGCGGCGTTCAAGCTGCGCGCGCTCAAGTGAGCTGCTGAGGAAAATTCCCCCCGAGTTCGTCATGACCATGACAGCAATGCCGAGCCGCTGACGGGAGTCCGGCGCGGCGCCAACAAACTCGGATCGGGGGGATTCACGTGACACTGCCACAGAAGGGTGTGCGAACGGGCGACTGCGCCCGAAAAAACCTCAAGCTGCGTAATGCCATAGCCATTGCCACAGGAGCGGCGCTCTCATCCGTCGTGCAAGTGAGCGCGGCGGCGGAAGTGGAAGAGGTGGTCGTCGTCGGCGTGCGGCAGTCGTTGGAGACGGCGCAGGAAATCAAACGGGAGGCCGACACTTTCGTCGATTCCATTACTGCCACCGACATCGGCGCCTTTCCCGACAAGTCGGTCGCCGAAGCTCTGCAGCGCGTGCCGGGCATCACGGTGTCCCGCTTGCAGTCGAGCGACGACAGCACGCACTTTTCCGCCGAGCCTGCGAGCGTGCTGATTCGTGGCTTGACGTTCGTGCGCACCGAATTCAACGGGCGCGACAGCTTCTCCGCCGACGGCTATCGCGGCCTGAACTTCAACGACGTTTCGCCGGAGTTGATGGCGGGTGTCGATTCCTACAAGAACCAGACCGCGGACATGATCGAGGGCGGCATCGCCGGCAGCGTGAATCTGCGTACGCGCCTGCCGTTCGATTCCGATGGACAAGTGCTGTCGCTGACGGGCCGTGCGAACTACGGCGACCGCGTCGATGACACGACATACGAAGCATCGGGAATCTACAGCAACGTCTGGGAAATCGGCCCGGGCCGCGTCGGCGCAATGGTCAACTATGCGTACTCGCACGTGAAGACGCAGACCGAAGGCGTCGTCATGCAACGTATTGGCGCCTTCTGCAACGGCGGCAACAACGATGCGGATGGCAATCCCATCATGAACGCGGATGGCACCGTCCCGTGCACCTCGACGCCGTACGGCGGCACGAACTGGCAGTACATGCCGCGTCAGGTGAACTTCTCACAAGTGCTCTATGACCGCGAGCGTCACGGCGCCTCGGCGGCGCTGCAGTTCGAGAGCAACGACGAAAAAGTGCTGGCGACCCTGCAGTTCATGGATTCGCGTTACGACAATCCGTGGCTGGAGCGCAGCTCGAACGTCGGCTTCTTCGACCTGTGGGGCGCGGCGGCGTATTCGCCGCAAACCACGGCGACCATCGCGCCAGCCGCTGGCACACCGGCCTTTACATTCGGTGCGGACGGCATGCTGGAGTCCGGTGTACTCACGCAGCCCACGGGCGGCGGCGGTTGGGGCACCGGCAGCCGGCAGGACAGTATCAATCGCGGCTCGGCGGTCCCTGGCATGCCGTTCGTGAACTACTGCGGCGATGGCAGCTGTACGACCGATCGTCAGGGACTCGATGTGACCAACGAAGCGCGCAATTTCGGGCACACCGAAGGCACGCGCGACATCTCGGCGAATCTGCGTTGGGACATCACCGACAAGGTGCGCAGCACGTTCGATGTCCAGCGCATCGTGGCGAAGACCAACAACTACGACATCCTGGTTGCCTCCCGGACCATGGCGGATGTGCAGTATTCGACGAACTCGGATGGCACGCCGCAGATCAAGCTGCTGCCGGGCTCGAATGTGAATTACGCGCCCGGCGGCCTTGCCAACCCGCACAACTACTATGTGCCGTTCATCCAGGATCACTGGGAAGACAATGACGCAGAAGAAACCGCGGGCCGCGCCGATTTCGAGTTCGACATCGGCGAGAGCGGCTGGCTGGACTCGTTGAAGGTCGGCGTGCGCTATGCGGACCGAGAACAAAAGGTGCGCTACTCGAGCTTCAATTGGTCGGCGGTCGCGCAGCCGTGGAATTGCAATGGCCCGGGGTTCAATGCCGACAACACCACGCCGGCGGCGTATCCGGACTGCGCCGCCGGGCGCACGTTTCAGGGTTACGGCGAGGGTATTTGGGAATCCACCACGCTCGGCGATTTCTACAACGGCGGCGTTTATGACAGCGGCCCGCTCGTCTACTTAAATCGCGCCACACTCGCGAATCGGGACGCTCACATCGGAGCGCTGAGCAGCGAGGCGACCGGCTCGCCGCTGGCATGGAATCCTCTGTGCAGCCGCGCGACCAACACCGAAGGATGTTTCATCGCCCCCGAGCTGCTGGATGTCAACGAGAAGAGCAAAGCGGCGTATGTAATGCTGAAGTTCGGCGGCGAAGACACCTCGCTGTTTGGCCTGAACGTGCGTGGCAACGTCGGCGTGCGCTACGTGAAGACGGATGTCGTGAGCACCGGCGGCGTGTCGTTCCCAACCTCGAACTGGTATTTCCAAGAGGCTGCGACACCTTGCGGCGCGCCGCTGGGCAGCGATGAGGTGACCAACATTTCCTGTTGGCTGACGCCCGAGTTGCTCGCCTTCAGCAACGGCGGTGGGGCCGACAACGATATCGACACGACGTACGAGAACTGGTTGCCCAGCTTCAATGTGCGCTTTGGCATCGGCGATCATCAGTACGTCCGCTTCGGTTACTCGCGGGCCATGTCGCGTCCGGACTTCGGACTGCTGCGCAACTTCGTCGGCATCCAGGCGCCGGTGCTTAACGTGCGTCCGGATTCGCCGTACGTCAGGCGGGATGCAGCCGGCAATGTCACGGGTTATAACTTTGTGTTCAATGCCGACTCGGGCTTCGGCGGCTTGAAGCCGATCACGGCCGACAATTTCGATCTGTCCTATGAGAACTACTTCGGCAAGAGCAGTTCGTTCACCGTGGGCCTGTTCTACAAGAAGCTCAACGGCAGCATTGCCTTCGGCGAGTTCGATCGGGAGTTCGACAACAACGGCACCACGCAGGTCGTGACGGTCCGCGGGCCGCGCAACGGCGAAGGCGGCGGTACGTTGAAAGGCGTGGAAGTGGGCTTCCAAACGTTCTTCGACTTCCTGCCCGGAGCCTGGAGTGGACTGGGTGCGCAGGTGAACTACACGCATGTCGATCAATCGGGCATCAACAACTCGAATCTCGCGGTTCAGCCCGGCTATGCAGCCGGTGGCACGATCGCGTTCGGCGGCGGCTTGCAGGTCAACGGCGCCGTGCTCGATTCGCATCGTCTGGCCGGCATTTCCGACGACGCTTACAACGTCGTGGCGTTGTACGAGTACGGGCCGATTGGCGCGCGCCTGGCGTACAGCTGGCGCTCCGAGTTCCTGACCAACAACCTGGACTGCTGTATCGGCTTGCCGATGTGGCAGAAGGCGAGCGGCTATCTCGATGGATCGATTCGTTATCAGATCGGCAACAACATCGAAGTGTCGCTGGATGCCTCGAATCTGTTGAACACCACCACGGTCAGTCAGCAGCAGGTGTTCGGCGACTCGGCGGCGACGCCGGGCGCGAAACCGGTGAAGATCGACTCGGCGTGGATCCGCAGCGATCGTCGCTATCAGCTGGGAGTGCGCTTCAAGTATTGACGAGATCGCAGTGACGCGAGCGTTGCAGATCGTCATCGTGGGGGGCGGGTCGGCGGGCTGGATGTCCGCCGCCGCCTTCGCTCGCGCCCTGCATCCGCAGCGTTATCGAATCACACTCATCGAATCGGATGAGATCGGGACGGTCGGCGTGGGTGAGGCGACGCTGCCTCACATCAAGGCGTTCAACGACCAGCTGGGGATCGATGAGGCGCAGTTCATGCGCGAGACGCGGGCGACGTTCAAACTCGGCATCGAGTTTAGGAACTGGGGGCAGCCGGGCGATCGATACATCCATCCGTTCGGCGTGTTCGGCGAGCCTTGGGGCGGTGTCGATTTCCAGCATCACTGGCTTCGGGCTCGGCAATTGGGCGGGGCTGTCGCGCCGTTTCAGGAGTACTCGTACGCCATCGCGGCTTGTCGTCGCAATGCCTTTGAGTTTCCGACGGCGGATCGCAAGTCGATTCGCTCTACTTATGCGTATGCATATCACTTCGACGCGGGCCTTTATGCGGACTTTTTGCGTCGGTGGGCGATAGGACGGGGAGTTCAACGCGTCGAAGGGCAGGTGCGGGATGTTGTGCTCGATGCTTCGGGAGCGATCGAATCCCTGGCTATGCAATCGGGTGCGCGCATCGAGGGTGACTTCTTTATCGATTGCACTGGGTTTCGTTCGCTGTTGTTGGGATCGAAGCTGGGTGTGCAATGGGAGGACTGGAGTGCCTGGCTGCCGTGCGATCGCGCCTTGGCGGTGCCTTGCGAGAGAGCTGGGGAGTTCACGCCGTACACGAGATCGACGGCGCAAACGGGCGGATGGATCTGGCGAATCCCGCTGCAGCATCGGACTGGCAACGGGTATGTTTTCTCCAGTCGATTCGTCAGTGAGGAGCAGGCACGGCTGACTTTGCTCAGTCAGCTCGGTGGCGCAGCGTTGGGCGAGCCGCGGCTGCTGCGTTTCAGGCCCGGGCGGCGCGTTCAAGCGTGGAAGCGCAACTGCGTTGCGGTGGGGCTCGCGAGCGGGTTCCTGGAGCCGTTGGAGTCGACGAGCATCTTTCTCATTCAGGCGGCGGTCAGCGATTTGTCGATGCTCATGCCGACGCCGGAGCAGGGGCGCGCGGTTGATCCGAGGCTCGCGGATGAGTTCAACCGGTTGAGCGATATTCAGTATGCGCGGGTACGGGACTTTTTGATCCTTCACTACTGCGCCAATCGGAGGCGGGGTGAGGCGCTTTGGGATTATGTGCGTGAGATGCCGCTTCCCGAAACTCTCGTGCACAAGGTCGGCTTGTTCGAGGCGCGAGGGCATGTGCCGTATTACAAGGACGGATTGTTTTCTCGCGACAGCTGGCTGGCGGTGCTGTTCGGACAAGGGATGATGCCGAGAGCGTACGATCGACTTGCCGACAACGTGAGTGTGGAGCAGCTCGAAAGGAGGATGCGCGAGCTGCACGAACGAATCGCGTCCAACGCAGCCGCGATGCCGTCGCACGCTGACTTCGTCGCGCGCTACTGCGCCGAGGCGCAGATCCGAAGCGTCCCAGGCGAGTGCGTTGACGCAATGAATATCAAGGCTGCCAATGCGGTCGCGAACGAGGCCCGGTTGACGCGAGCAAACGCGGTGGCATCGTGAGCGAGAGTCGCGTTAACACTGTGGTGGTCGTCGGTCGCGATCTCGACCTGTGGCTGTCAGCTTGCGTGCTCAAGACGGCGCTGCATCGTTCCGGGGTCAGCGTCACGGCGGTCGAGCTGCCCACTCATCTCCATGCATCGGACGTGTACGCGACGCTGCCCGCGATGGAAGCGCTTCACAATCTTCTGCGGATCGAGGAAGCGGAGATGCTCGCTTCGACTCGCAGCGTATTCTCCTTGGGTCAGAACTTCATCGCCCACGGTACTGGGCAAGCGTACTTCCACGCTTATGGCGCCTACGGCGCGGCAATCAATACGAAGCCATTCTTCCCGCATTGGCTGCGAGCCCGCGAGCTCGGAGCCAACGTCAGCTTCGAGGACTTCTCACTCACGGCCGCCACCGCGAAGCATGGGCGCATGCTCATCCCGGATCGGGCGACGGAGAGCTACGGCCGAACGGACTACGCATATCATCTGCCTGCCATCGACTACGTGCGCTTCTTGAAACGGCTGGCACAGCAGCGCGGTGTCACGACTTATCAGTCGACCACGGCCAAGTTGACGCAGGATCCACTGACGGAGGACATCTCGGCCGTCACCCTGGACGACGAGCGCCATATCGGCGGACATCTCTTCATCGACGCGACCGGGCCCGAAGCGCTGCTGATCGGCGCGACGCTGAAAGTGCCGCGAGAGAGTTGGAGCGGCCACAGTCCGGTGGATCGAGTGATCGTTGCTTCGAGCAACGCGTTCGCATCCATCCCTCCCTACGCTGAGGTTCGAGCGCATGCGAACGGCTGGGTGGGACTCTATCCAAGTCGTTCGTGCACGCAGGTCATTCAAGCCTATTCGAGCGACATCTGCACCGCGAACGATGCGCTGGACTCAGCGACCACCATCTCTCGCCTCGCGCTTCGGGACGCATTCAACAGAACCTGCGCTCCGGGAATCCGCTCGCGCGCATGGGAGCGAAACTGCGTCGCCATCGGTGGCGCGGCGTGCACGTTCGATCCCGTTCACAGCGTCGACGTGCACGCGGTCCACCTGGGCCTCGTTCACCTGCTATCGCTGTTTCCTGCGGGCGAGCACGTGTGCGCAGCGGAGCGTGCTGAATTCAATCGTGTCACTCGCCAGGCGTTCGAGCGCCTTCGCGACTTTCAGTCCGCGCACTATCTCCTGAACCGATACGAACCCTCGGCGTTCTGGAGTCGGGCTCGCGAGATCACAGCATCCACCGAGTTGGCGCACAAGATCGCAACCTTTCGCGCACGGGGCGAGATGCCGCTCTACGAGCATGAAACATTCTCACTGGACAGCTGGCTCGCCCAGTTCATCGGTCAGGGTGAGGTTCCAGAAACTCACGATCCGACCGCGGACTGCACGCCACCGGATGTGTTGAAGGCCGAGCTGAAGAGCATCCTGCGCTTCATCAAAGACAAGGTCCTCGAGCAGACGCCACACGACGCCTATCTGAAGAGACTTCAAGCATGAGCGCGGTCGAAGCAAGCTGGCCGTTGTTGCTGGGCCAGTCCATCAGCGTCCGATTGCAGCATGTCGGAGCCGAGCGGCAACCGCTCATGATCGTCGACGATGTGCTGGCGGAGCCACAGGCCATGATCGACGAGGCGCGCGTGGCCAACTTCTACGTCCCGCATCACACGAACTACCCCGGCATCAACGCACCGATTCCGCAGTCTTACTACCTGACCGTGATCGCAGCGCTGCGCGGTCCGATCGAAGCAGCCTTCGGATTGTCGCGCTCAGCCTACATTTCTTATTTTGGCTTCTTGGCACTGGCCACCATCGGTGCGGCCGAGGCGCAGCCAGTCCAGAAGATTCCGCATCGTGACTCGCCCGACCCAAACCGGCTGGCGATGGTTCACTATCTGTGCCGCGGCAACTTCGGCGGCACCGGATTCTTTCGTCATCGTGCAACCGGCTACGAGTCGGTCGACGCATCCAGGCAGGCAATCTATGAAAGCGCGGCTCGGCGAGAGCTCGCTGAAACGTCACAGGCGCATCGATATGTCGACGCTCGAACCAGCAACTACGAACTGATCGGACATTCCGAGGCAGTGTTCAATCGTCTGATCGTCTATCGCAGCCACGTATTGCATACAGCGCTGCTGGCCGATAGCGCCGGCAGCCCGGATCCCACTGTCGGAAGGCTCACTGCCAATGGATTCATCGAGGCCGCGAAGTAACACCGCACGCACGCGCGCCTCTTGTGCGGACGACGCGGCGTTGTCATATTCGTCGGCACAGGGGGACCGTCCGCACCAGACGGATCGGGTCGGAACGAACAAGATGGCAGAACTGCCGAATACTCGAAGCGGGTGGTTGGACCTGCTGAGGGCCGTGAAACGTGCGGTCGGCGGCGCCGACAGCGCCGAAGACCTGTTGCATTCCGCGTTCGTCCGGCTGTCCGAGTACAGCGCCCGGGAAAGCGTCGACAATCCGTCCGGATTCCTGGTCAGAACGGCCGCGAACCTGGCGGTGGACGAGCGGCGGCGAGTGCAGGTCCGGCGCGAAAGCCCGATCGACATCGGCGAAATGTTCAACCTGTCCGACGGCCAGCCGTTGCATCCTGAGGTTTTGGCGGCCCGAGAACGTCTTGAGAAGGTCATGGCTGCTCTCGACTCGCTCGGGCCGAGAACGCGGGAGATCTTTTTGTTGCATCGTCTGGACGGGTTGAAGTATCGCGAGATTGCCGCGCGACTCGACATAACGGTCAGTGCCGTCGAAAAGCACATCGCGAAGGCCAGCCTGTTCCTGGTGAATTGGGTGGAAGGCGAATGAGCGGCCGGCACGACAAGGCGCAGCTGCAGGCGGCGCGAGCCGAGGCGGCGGCGTGGCTGGCCCGTTTGCGTTCGGAGGACCGCACGGCGGAGGACGAGCGCGGCTTTCGCGCCTGGCTCGCCGAAAGCGAGGAGCATCGGGCGGCCTTCGAAGTGACCAACGCGATCTTCGAGATGGCCGGCGCCACCGATCGAAGGCCGCAACAGGCCCGCGTCAATCGTCGTCATGTGCTGCGAGCCGGCGTCGGTCTCGCGGCCGCGTCGGTTGCGGGGCTGGTCGTGTATCTGCGCTCCGGCACTACTTACGCGACCGAGATCGGCGAACAACACAAGGTCTCGCTCGAGGACGGCACGCTCGTCAGCCTGGATACGGATACGGAAATCCATGTTTCCATGAATGACACGAGCCGACAGGCGAAGCTCCGCAGAGGGCGCGCCCACTTCGACGTTGCGGAGGACACAGTCCGTCCGTTCCATGTGATTGCGGGAGACCAGCGGATCAGCACGCCGCGCGGTCATTTCGATGTGAGTCGCGACGGCATGGTGGTCTCGGTGCTGCTGGAGGAAGGGCCCGTCGAGGTCGCGCTGGAGAATCCGGTGGCCGGCGTGCCGATGCCGCGGCTCCTGACTGCCGGGCAACTCGTGGTGTTTGCCGAGGACAAGGTCGTTCGCGAGGAGCGGCCGGTCATGGAGCGGGCGAGCGCCTGGCGGCAGGGCCGGTTGGATTTCTTCGGTGAATCGCTCGCAGAGGCGGTTGCCGCGATGAACCGCTACACGCGCCGGCCGATCGTGATCCTCGATCCGGAGATCGCACAGATGCCGATTTCCGGCAATTACAGTGTCGGCGATCCGCAGGCCTTCGCCACCTCGATCTCGGTGCTGCTGCCGGTTCGGGTGGAGATGGAGCGCAATCGAATCACGCTACGTCGGGCTGAGGAAACCCAGGCCCATATTCGTCATAGGTTGGATAGACCGCTGGCGTGACTGGCGGCTACCCGGGGGAGCATGTCGAAGCTGAGTGGCGCGCTGCGCGTTGCCGTGAGGTGCGCGGTTGCTCTTGCAGCCGTCAGTGCCTTCGGTGTCGCAGTTGCGCAGCAAAGTGCCGTCACCATTCATATTGAAGCGCAGTCCGTCGACGCGGCGCTCCGGGAGCTGTCACGCCAGACGAACACGAATATTTTGTTTTCGCCCGCGGCCGTGCAGGGGCTGCGCTCCACGTCGATCAATGCAGTGATGACGGCGGAGGAGGCGGCCAGAGCATTGACCGCCGGCACTGACCTGGAAATCGTGCGCGACCTCACCGGCGCGCTGATCGTGCGCCGTCGCTCTATATCGAAGGCGAGCTTTGACGATCTGAACCCTGCCGACTTCGAAGTCGATCTCGATACCGAGCTGGAAGAGGTCATCGTCGTCGGCGTGCGGCGAGCGCTCGAGACGGCACGAGAGATCAAGCGCGATGCCGACACCTTCGTCGACTCGGTGACCGCAACCGACATTGGCTCCTTTCCCGACAAGTCCGTGGCCGAAGCGTTGCAACGGGTCGCAGGCATCACCGTCTCTCGTCTGCAATCCAACGACGACAGCACGCACTTCTCGGCTGAGCCTGCGGGCGTGCTGATTCGCGGCCTCACGTTCGTGCGCACCGAGTTCAACGGACGCGACAGCTTCTCCGCCGACGGCTATCGCGGCC
Organism: Steroidobacter agaridevorans; assembly: GCF_009932555.1. Taxonomy (GTDB): domain Bacteria; phylum Pseudomonadota; class Gammaproteobacteria; order Steroidobacterales; family Steroidobacteraceae; genus Steroidobacter; species Steroidobacter agaridevorans. The sequence continues at coordinate 1,060,079 of NZ_BLJO01000001.1, read as the reverse complement.
TGAACTTCAACGACATCTCGCCCGAGCTGATGGCCGGTGTCGATGTGTACAAGAACCAGACGGCGGAGATGATCGAAGGCGGCATCGCCGGCACTGTGAACCTGCGGACACGTCTGCCTCTCGACAGTCCGTCGCGGGTTTTCTCGGTGACCGCACGAGCCAACTACGGCGATCGCAGCGACGACACCACCTACGAAGGCTCGGGCATCTATGCCGATGTCTGGAACACCGCCATCGGCCGCTTCGGTTTGCTGGCGAACTATGCGTACTCGCAGGTGAAGACGCAGACCGAAGGCGTCATCATGCAAAGGATCGGCGCGTTCTGTGACAGCGGCAACAGCGACGCGAGCGGTAATGCCATCGTCGCCGCGGACGGCTCGGTTCCCTGCGCATCGACGCCTTATGGCGGCTCCGGTTGGCGCTACGTTCCGAGTCAGCTGAATTTCTCCGAGGTGCTTTATGACCGGGTCCGTCATGGCGCATCGGCCGCGTTGCAATTCGAGTCGAGCGATCGACGCTGGCTCGCCACCGCGCAGTACATGGATTCGCAGTACGACAACGCCTGGGGCGAGCGCAGTTCGAACCTTTCTTTCTTCAGTCTGTGGGCGGCGCCAGGCTATTCGCCTCAGAGCACGGCGGTCATCGCTCCCGCCGACGGCACACCGGCTTTCACTTTCGGTCCCGATGGAATGCTGCAATCGGGAGTGCTGACGCAACCGACCGGCGATTGGCTCGGCGGCAGCACGGCGGGAAATCTTGCGTACGGCTCCGCGGTTCCCGGATTGCCTTTCGTCAACTACTGTGGCCCGCAGCCCGATGGCAGTCCTTCGGCGTGCAGTACGCAGCGGCAGGGAATTTACGTTGGGAACGAGGCGCGCAACTTCGATCACGCCGAAGGCACGCGCGATGTTTCATTCAATCTGCGCTGGAACGCCACTGATCGCCTGCGCGCGACGTTCGACATCCAGCGCATCGACGCCGAAACCAACAACTACGACATGTTGGTCGCGAATCGCACCATGGCGAACGCGAAGTACTCGACCCATCGCGATGGCACGCCACGCATCGAGCTGCAGCCCGGGTCCAATGTCAACTACGCGCCGGGTTTTCTGGCGAATCCGCACAACTACTATCTTCAGTTCGTCCAGGATCATCTGGAGGACAACGAGGCTCGCGCGACCGCGCTGCGCTCGGATCTGGAGTACCGTGTCGGCAGGACCTGGCTCGAGGCATTGAAGTTCGGCGCGCGGCATGCGGATCGCAAGCAACGTGTTCGTTACTCGATCTACAACTGGTCGCCGATTGCCGCGCCGTCGCTGTGCAATGGGCCGGCCTTCAATATCGATAACTCGCAGGCTGCACCTTATCCAGCGGCCTGCGGCGAGCCGGGGCGTATGTTTCAAGGATACGGCGAGGGCATCTGGGAGGTCGACGGCCTGGGCGATTTCTACGATGGCCAGGTGTTCGCGAACGGTCCGATGGTGTTCATGAATCGCGAGACGTTGCTCGACCGTCAACGTCACATCGACGCGTTGAGCGGCGCGACGACCGGTTCGCCCATGGCCTGGACGCCGCTGTGCCAGCGCGCCGGCAACACCGAGGGATGTTTCATCGATTCCGAGGTGCTGGATGTCGAGGAGCGGACCAAAGCGGTGTACGCCATGTTGCGATTTGGCGGCGACAACGCAACGGTCTTCGGCATCGGCGTTCGCGGCAACATCGGGCTGCGTTACGCTCGCACTGCCGTCTCCAGCGATGGCGCCGTCGCGTTTCCGGTGTCCACTTGGTATCAGACCGCAGCCGCCACGCCTTGCAACTCGCCGCTCGTCGGCGACGATGTCACTCATCTCTCATGCTGGCTGACGCCCGGGTTGCTCGCGTTCAGCAATGGCGCAGGCATCGAGAACGATCTAAAGCGCAGTCACGACAACCTGCTGCCGAGCCTCAATGTGCGTTTCCGGCTCAACGCGAATCAGTATGTGCGGTTCGGCGCGTCCCGGTCTCTGTCGCGTCCCGACTTCGGTCTGTTGCGAAACTATGTCCGCGTGGAGTCGCCGTTGATCGATACGTCCGCCGATTCGCCGTACGTTATCTACCGCTCTCCGGATGCGCCGCGCACACCGGAGAACGTCGCGGGCTATCGCTTCGTGTTTCATTCCGACTCCGGATTCGGCGGATTGGCGCCGATCACCGCGGACAACTTCGACATGGCCTACGAGCATTATTGGGGGCGCAGCAACTCGTTCAGCCTCGGCCTGTTTCACAAGCGGTTGAACGGCAGCATCGCGTACGGCGAGTTCGAGCGGCAATTCGAAAACAACGGCACGACGCAGACGGTCATCGTGCGCGGTCCACGCAACGGCGCGGGCGGCGGCACGCTCGACGGCGTCGAAGTGGCATTCCAGACCTTCTTCGACTTTCTGCCGCGTCCGTGGGATGGGTTCGGCGTGCAGCTGAACTACACGCATGTGACGCAATCCGGCATCGACAACTCGAACCTGGCGGTGCAGCCCGGCTACACGCCCGGCGGCACGATTGCATTCGGCGGCGGGCTGCAGGGCAATGACGAGATCATCGACTCGCATCGGCTTGCCGGCATTTCCGACGATTCCTATAACATCGTGGCGCTGTACGAGCGCGGGCCGGTGGGCGTGCGGCTAGCGTACAGCTGGCGATCGGAGTTCCTGACCAACAATCTGGACTGTTGCATCGGGCTGCCGATGTGGCAGAAGGCCGGCGGCTATCTGGACGGCTCGATCCGGTTCCAGGTCGGCAACAACGTGGAGCTGTCGCTGGACGGCTCCAATCTGCTCGACCGGACCATCGTGAGCCAGCAACAACTGTTCGGCGATTCGGCGTTGACGCCCGGCGCCGGGCCGGTACGCCGCGACTCCGCCTGGATCCGCAGCGATCGCCGTTTCCAGCTCGGCTTCAGGTTCAAGTATTGACTGAGGCAAAGCGCAAGCTCGTTCGTCATTGGTAGGCGGCTCATTGCCGCGATCGGGAGCTGCTGTCTGTGAAATCTGCAATCGGTGCGATGCTCGCGTGCATGCTTGGGTTTCAGGCGGGATCGGCCGACGCCGCCACCGAGTGTGTCGCTTCGCCCGGAGAAGTGCTTCGTGTTTGCGTGGGCGCTGAAGACGGTCGGGCGTTCTACGAGGTGAGTCGGCGAGGGCAGCCGGTGTTGAAGCGCTCGGCGCTTGGGCTCACGTTCGTCGGCGAGAAGCAGGTGAACGTCACGCTGGGTGAGATACGGCGCAGTGCTCACGATGAGACGTGGGAGCAGCCTTGGGGCGAACAGCGGCTAATTCGCGACCATCACAACGAGATGCGCGTGGCGATGCGCGGCGGCACACCGAATAGCAAGTCGTTCGATATTGTCGTGCGTGCGTTCGATGAGGGCTTCGGCCTTCGCTACGACTACCACGGCATGCCATCGAACCAGGAAGTCGCGATCAGCGATGAGCTGACTCAGTTTCGGCCGGCCGCCAGAACCCAGGCGTGGTGGTTCGAGGCTTATCAGAAGGAGCGCGACGAGTATTTGTATCGCCGGACTCCGCTCGAGCAGCTGACCAAGGCGGAGACGCCGCTGACGTTGGAGGCGCCGGGTTTGTTTCTTTCAATCCACGAAGCCGCGCTGATCGACTACGCAAGCATGACACTACGTCTGACCGCACCCGACACGTTGCAGGCGGATCTCATGCCTTGGTCGGATGGCGTGAAAGTTCGACGCACCGGCCCGTTTCAGACGCCGTGGCGCACGGTGCTGATCTCCGAAACGCCCGGCGGGTTGGCCGACTCGCGCATGGAGCTGAACTTGAACGAGCCCAACAAGCTCGGGGATGTTTCCTATGCGCGTCCCGGCAAGTACGTGGGCATCTGGTGGGAGATGCATCTGAATCGCTCCACCTGGGGCAGCGGCCCCAAACATGGCGCGACCACAGCGAACGCCAAACGGTATATCGATTTCGCCGCCAAGCACGGCTTCGGCGGTGTGCTGGTGGAGGGTTGGAACACGGGCTGGGATGGCGATTGGATCGCGAACGGCGCGGGCTTCAGTTTCACGCAGGCCTATCCCGATTTCGATCTGGCGGGAGTCACCGCGTATGCGCGGAGCAAAGGTGTCTCACTGATCGGTCACAATGAAACGGCAGGCGCGCTTGCGAACTACGAGTCGCAGATGGTGGCCGGATTCGAGCAGTATGCGAAGCATGGCGTGCATTCGGTGAAGACCGGCTATGTGAAGCCCAACGGCACGATTCAACGGCTCATGCCGGATGGCCAGTCGCACAACGAATGGTTCGCGGGCCAATATCTAGTGCGACATCATCAACTCGTCACGGAAACGGCGGCGAAGTATCGGATTGCGATCGATGCGCACGAGCCCGTCAAAGACACCGGCTTGCGACGCACCTACCCGAACTTGATGACCCGCGAAGGCGCGAGAGGACAGGAGTTCAACGCCTGGGGCAATCCGACCAATCCGCCGGAGCATGTCACGATTCTGCCGTTCACGCGGTTGCTGGCCGGGCCGATGGATTTCACGCCGGGCATCTTCGACATCGCTGCCGGTAAGCGAGAGGTCCAGAAACGCGTACAGTCGACGCTCGCCAATCAGCTCGCGCTCTACGTCGTGATCTACAGTCCGTTGCATATGGCCGCCGACCTGCCGGAGAACTACGAAAAGCATCCCGAAGCGTTCCAGTTCATCAAGGACGTGCCGACGGATTGGGAACGCTCGCGCACTCTCGATGCGCGCATCGGCGATTACGTGGTCGTCGCACGTCAACAGCGCGGTGGCGAGGATTGGTATCTCGGGGCGGTGACCGACGAGCAGCCTCGATCGTTGTCGGTCGCGCTGGATTTTCTGCAGCCCGGCCGCAGGTACCAGGCGCAGATCTACCGTGACGAGACCGATGCGGACTATCGGACCAACGCGCTCGCGCAAGTGATCGAACGGCGCACCGTGAGCTCGACGGATCGCCTGGCCCTGGCGCTCGGGCCGGGCGGCGGTGCTGCGATCCGGTTCAAAGTTTTGCAGTAACCAGGTCGACCGTCGCAGCCCGTTCAGCTTTCGGCGGTTGCCCGCGCCGGGCAACTCTGAAAACATCGCTGATATGAAATATTCAGCGACGCCTCGTTGTCTGTTGATTGCGACAGCTTCCCTGCTGGCGGCCACATTGCCGCTCGCCGGCGTGGCGCAGGAAATACCAGCGAGCGAGACACCCGCAGCGCCTGCGCCGACGCCGGAGAAACGTTTTGTTTCCGACAAGCTGGTGTTGAATGTCTATGCCGAGCCCGATCAGGGCAGCGAACGTGTCGCGACGATCCAGACCGGCGACTCAGTCGAGGAGTTGGAGCGCTCCGGCAATCTGGTTCGAGTGCGTTTGGAAGATGGCCGGGAAGGTTGGGTGGGCGCGAACTACCTGACGAGCGATGAGCCCGCGATCGTTCGACTTCGCGAGTTGCAGCGTCAGCAACCGAGCGCCGCGCCTCGCGTGGACAAAGCGTCGCTGGAGGAGATCGCGCAGCTGAAAAAAGAAAACGGCGCGCTGCGTGGGCAGGTGAGTGAATTGCAAGCTCGCATCGCCGCTCCGGTTGCACCACCGCCACCGCAGGGTGAAACGATCGTCGCAGCGCCCGAGCCTCCGCTGCAGGCAGCGGTGCTTCCTACCACGGCGCCGACTGGCGTCGTAGGCTGGGTGGTTGCGCTGCTGGTCGTCGGAGCCGTGAGTTTCGCCGGCGGATACCAGACGCTCGCGCGCCGCCTCCGCAAGAAGTTCGGTGGCTTGAAGATCTACTAGCGCGGCCGACCCAACAAAAACTAATCGCTCCGTGCACGTATCTGTTTTCTCGACCGATCGCTCCGATAGGCAGAATCCCCTCTGACAACAGCGTAGCGCTGCCGGCCATGGCAAGCGCGCGTATGACAATGGGGGAAAAACAATGGATCGACGCATTGCTGCGATGCTAATGGCTGGCGGAGCCGGCCTGGTTTCCACGTTGAGTTACGCGCAGGCCGAGAATGAGCCGGCCCTCGAAGAGGTGACCGTTACCGGCTCACGCGTGATTACCAATGGCGATGACAGCCCGACGCCGGTGACCGTCGTGTCCACCGAAGAGGTGCTCGCGGCGCAGCCGGGAACGCTGGCCGATGCGCTCAATATCCTGCCGGTGTTTTCGGGATCGCGTGGCTCGGGCAGCAATCCCACGTCCACGGGCACGGTGTCGGCGGGCAACGCGTCGGCCAATCAGCTCAACCTGCGCAACGTCGGTGCGATTCGCACCCTGGTGTTGCTCGATGGTTTGCGTGTGCCGCCGACGCTGATCAACGGCATCGTCGACGTCGATCTGATTCCGCAGATGCTGGTGCAGCGAGTGGACACCGTGACCGGCGGCGTGTCGGCGGTCTACGGCTCCGATGCGATCAGCGGCGTCGTCAACTACATCCTCAACAAGAAATTCGAAGGCGTCGAAACGCGCATCAACGGCGGCGTTTCCGACTACGGCGACGCGGACAAGTACAACGCGGCGATCGCAGCCGGCACGTCGTTGTTCGATGGCCGCGGTCACGTCGAAGCAAGCTACGAATATCGCAAGGAAGAGGGCATCCTGTTTCGCTCCGACCGTCCTTATATGAATCTGGTCGGCGTCGCCGGATCGGTGCCTGGCGCAGGTGCCCCGGGTTCCGCGACCAATCCTTATGAGATGTACAGCAACGTGCGGCAGGCACAGTATCCATTCGGCGGCTTGATCCGCAACGGTGTGTATGCGAACCGGACCTTCAGCACCGATGGCGTGCTGACTCCGTTCGCTGCCGGCACTGCGACGGGCACCAACGGCCTGCAGATCGGCGGCGAGGGCGGCTACTACGATTCGTCGTTGCTGGCTCCCATGGAAGGTCACCAGTACTTCGGGCGCTTCCAATTCGACTTCACCGACAGTCTGCAGGGCTATGTGCAGATTGCCGGCAACATGAAGACCAACGAGGTCTACGGCGAATATTTGCAGTACGACCGCAACTTCAGTCCGCAGAACGCTTTCCTGAGCCCCCAGTATCAGGCGGCGATGAGCGCCGCAGGTCAGCCCGCTACGTTCCGCATGACCGGCTTGCTGCAGAACGGACCGCGCTTCGAGTCCGATTCGGAATCCGACCAGCGCGGCTACACGGCGGGTTTGAAAGGGTCGCTGGGTGAATACGATTGGGGCTTGAGTTATGTGTTCGGTACGACTCAGCTGGAAACGACGCTGAGCAATAACATCAATGCGCAGCGTCTGGCGTACGCGCTCGATGCAGTACGCGATTCGAGCGGCAACATCGTTTGTAACATCACGCTGACCAATCCGTCGCTCGGCCAGGGCTGCGTTCCGTTGAATGTCTTCGGGCCCACTGCCGCGAACGCGGCGGCGTTCGACTACGTCATGCAGCCGACGAGTTTCAACGGCGAGACGAGTATGAGCGATGTCTCCGCCTACATCAGCGGCTCGCCGTTCGACAATTGGGCCGGCCCGGTCACTGTGGCGCTGTCCGGCGAGTATCGCGATCAGTCTTTCGAAGGCAAGAGCGATGGCGAGCCGACGGAGGTGCTGAGCTGCGCGGGCCTGGGGATTCGGTTCAACAATTGCCGCGATGGCGACCCCATCTGGATTCAATCCTTCGCCGATGCACCGAAGGTCAGCCAGAACGTTTGGGAAACGGCGCTCGAGTTCGGCCTGCCGGTGGTGAAGGATGCGGTGAATTTCAGCGCTGCCGGACGCTACACGAACTACAACACGAGCGGCGACTACTGGACCTGGAAATTCGGCGTCGACTGGCAGATTCTCGACTCGCTACGCTTCCGCGCGACGCGCTCGCGTGACATTCGCGCCCCAACCCTGAGCGATCTGTATGCACCGGACAACTTCGTCTATGTGCAGCCGACCGACTTGCTGACCGGCACGTCGCCGCGCGTGCAGTCGCGCGATCAATCCAATCCCGATCTGACGGCGGAGATCGGCAACACCGTGACTGCGGGCTTCGTGTGGCGCCCGATTCCGGAGTTGAGCGTGGCGCTGGACGGCTACCGCATCGTCGTTTCCGATGCGATCACTCAAGTGAATGGGGCGACCACGGCGTTCCAGAACCAGTGTTATGCAAGCGGCGGCACGTCGCCCTACTGCGAGCTGCAGGATCGGCCGAACGGCTTCTCGGATACCTCGGCCGCGAACGCCGTGACCGCCTGGTACAACGTGTGGCTGAACATTTCCGAGATCGAGACTTACGGCGCCGATCTGGAAGTGAACTGGACCAGCACGCTGTTCGACCGGCCGTTCGCGGTCCGTTTCCTCGGCGCGTATCAGCCGCATATTTTCTATCGGCAACCGAATGTCACGGTGATCGATCAGGGCGGGGTCGGATTCGGTCCGCTCGGCGCGGCGGCGAGTCCGAGCGTGCGTCTGACCGGCCTGGTGAGATTCCAGCCGTTCGAGAACTTCACGGTCGATCTGATGGAGCGCTGGCGCAATGCCATGGACCTCGGCGGCGATCCCACCCAGAACTGGGTCAGCAATCACGTCGAGTCATTCGCGACTACGAACATCAATCTCGCCTACCAGCATGAAACGGGCGGGATGACGATGGAGTACTACGTGAATGTCCAGAACGTGTTCAATGCCGATGCGCCGAACGGTGCGTACTCCGGTAACGGCACACGCGCTGGCCTGCGCGACGGCTTCGCGATGAGCGACAGCCCGCTCGGCCGGTTCTATCTGGCGGGCGTCAATATCAGACTGTGAGCGGGCAGGGGCGGCCGGCTCGATCGCTGGCCGCTCCTCGATCAAGGTTCTCCGACCAGTTGCACGGCGTCGATTTCGTTCCATCCCCAGACTCGTGCGGTCGCCAGCGTGATGCGAGCGCCGGTCACGACGAACGATGTTTTTGGAAACTCCTGGACCAGCCAGCCGATCGTATTCTTCTCATAGGGCGTGGTGTCCGTGCCGCTCCAGATCTCGTGGCTGGCGCCGTCCGCATCGAGCAGCTCGAGCTTGCTGATGGCTCCAGGCGCGGCGCTCTGACGGATGCGCAAGCCGGTTGCGTACACCGCTTTGGCGAACTTCACTTCCAACCATTCTGGCGCCTTGGAGTCGCCGGACTTGGAGGTCCACGCCGCCGGATCGTCGGAGTAGCGTGACACGTTGGGTGTGCCGGTGGCCTGCCATGCGGAGTAGCCGGCCTTGTCACCCGTTGTTTGCGCGTACGTCGAGCTTGCAGTCGCGCTCGACGCCCATTGGCCCAGCGGGTCGGCGAGGATTTTCTTTTCATCGATGGGGGCAGCCGGTTGCGTCGGGGGCTTGCTGTCCTGAGCGGCGGGCGTCGACGACGCGGCGATCGCAGCGTTGCTCGATGAAGCGTTCGCATCCGGCGCTGCCGGCTCCGGCGATCCCAGCTCTGCCTGTCGGCGAGCTTCCCTATTGTGGCGTGCAAGCTCGTCCGCGAACATGGCCTGAGCGTGGGTGGCTCGCAGGCTCGACGTCTGCATCGTCCGAAACGTCACTTCGCCCGGTGTGTCGGCGAGCACGATGCTATCGGCGGGTGTCGCTGCAGGGACATCGATCGCATCTTCGTCGTCGGAGGCGAGCGGCTCGTTCGCATCGGGGTCGACGATTTCGTCGGCGAGATGTATCTCCCTGGTGGCGACGTCTGCCATGTCGAACGATTCATTCGACGGCGCCTCGGCGGCAGCGTGCTGAGCCGGAGCAACTTCGTCTTTGCCGCAAGCGGTCAGGACCGCAAGCGAGATGCACGCGAGTGCGTAGATGCGAGCGCTGGTCATGGCGTCACTCCGCGGCCTGGCGATGCAGTCGCAACGACCAATAGTGCTGGCCCTTGCCGGAGCTGTCGGGTTCGATCCGGATGACCTCGATATCGTCCGGATGCTTGGGATCGATCTCGACCTTCATCGATACGCTGATGCCCGGCATGCGCTGCACGCGTCCCCAGGACCGGTCGGTCTGTTTGTCGGTTCGTTCCCCGCAAGTGCCTTGGGGCTTTTCCCATTCATGCTGGGTCTGCGTGCCTTCGGGCATTTCCGGGACGCGATAGTCGATGGCCAGGGTGCCAGACGCTTCGTTGACTCTGAGAACGCCATCGGCGATGCCGCTGATTCTGCCCTCCGAGCGGATTTCGTTGCCAGCGTCGAACCTCCAGTCGGTTTTCTTGTACCAGCCGCATTCGCCAGGCATCGCCCACGTAATTTTGTGGAACCACGCTTCCTCGCGTGACGCCCGATAGGAGAGTTTGATATTGCCGCCTGCGGCTGGCGCGTCGATGTTCGCCCGGGCGCGGACGGATTTGCGGTCGCCCCTTTGCGCTTCACCCGTGGCGTCGAGATACACGCTGTTCTTACCCTTCTCGAGGAATTCCGAGCTGAACGTGTGGTACGTGAACGCGTACTCGATCACGCCACGCCAGCGCCCATCGCGCGGCGGCCGCTTCTCGCACTTTCGTTTCAAGCGGGCACGCTCGGCGTAGAGAACGTCGAGACCGGCCTTGTACGCGTCCCGATCGTCCCTCGCGAAGAACGCCGCATTGTCCCAGCTGGACTTCGGCGTGTTGCTGCTCTGGCAGGTGTGCTTGTGATGCCGTTCGTGCGTCAGCGTAAAATTCACGATCGCCGCGCATTCGTGGCTCGGGTATTCCCGTTCGGTGATGCGGTCCCATGCGTGTTCGAGCTCCGGTGGATTCCGGTTTTGCTCGCGGGAGCGCTGCGTCTCCCGGAGGACGGCGTTACCCTTCTTGTCGTACTTGTATTTGACCAGCGGGCAGTGCTCGTCCGGATCCAGCAATGTACCGGCGGTCGCGCCGGCGCCGGAACCCGTGCCATGGGGCACTTCGGTAGGCACCCCATAGAACGAGAGTACAAACAGCGCATTCGCCCGTTGACGCACGTCATCCGGCGTAAGCAGCGAGGCGGGCATGTAATCCGCCCATTGTTGGAACAGCTTGTGCAGAAATTCCTGCTGGACGATGTGCTCTTCGATCTGCTCGAGATTGTCGCAATCACAAGGACGGCGCGCCGCCAGCGCCGCGGAACTCGATAGGAACAATGCGCCGAGGGCTAACGCATGAGATGCGATTCGGAATGCAGATGTTTGCCCGAAGGTCGTATGCATGGCGCCGCCAGGTGACGAGGTTCAGCAGTGCATTCTCCGAATTTTGTGAGCGTGGTGCCTCGCTCAAAAGGGCTGTTTCTATCTGGCGGGCGTCGCTCGCCACAGCTGCCTGCGGGCAGTGCCAAGATTGCCGAGCTGATAAATGGCCAGCGTCTCGATCGTGAAGGTCGTCTCGGGAGAGGGCGGCAGCTTATCTTTGTTCGCGGAATTGATTTCGCCGGCAGTGATGTGCGGCTTGAACCGCTCGCTGGTTTGTTTCTGTTCGAAGGTCTGCACGTACTCGATGGTCTTGGCGTCGATCTCGGCCGGGCCGGGGGAAGTAACAAACGCGTCGGGGCCACCCGAAGGGGCTGCAAACGGACGCAGCGCTGCGACCAGGTCCGCTTGAAGCGCGGCCAGCTCTGGCGTTTTTTCAATTTCAATGCTGACCATCTCGGCCTTGCCCCAGGGCGAGTGCTCCAGGCCCGCCGTCTCGAGCTTTGCGCCGGCCAGCCGATGCCTGGCCGAGACGCCCTCGACGGCGGCAACGATTTTCGGCAGATCCTTGGTCGCGACGAACCGATGCAGCAGGGAGATGTGCGCCGTATGCGTCTCGTCAAAGGCGAACGGCTGCGGACGATATCGATTCAACTGCTCGTTGAGCTCACGAGCGCGATCGCGCATCGAGGCGTCAGGTACAGCGAGGACGTTGATGGCGACAACGTCCGCTGCTTCGGATCGAGAAACCAACGGCATAGCCAGAGCGATCCAAGTCATCCCCGCGAGACCGATCAGCAATATCTCTCGGGTATTCATGCGGCTCGAGGCTTAGAAGGCGTTCTTCCGCACCGGCTGGACACCGGAATCGCGCGGCTTCGGCTGTTTGGGGAAGCCGCCCGCGGGCTGCCGCTTCTCCAGGGCGCTCTTCATGGTCTCCGCCCAGCTGGCCTTGGCCTTGGACTTGGCCTTGGCGCCCTTGTGGGAAGGGGCTTTCGAGGTCGTGGTCTTTTTCGCGGCCTTTGCAGTCATGATACCTCCGCAGTGTCGTGATGTTTCCATTGAACGCCCGAGTCGTCGATCAAGCTCCCTGGTGCATCGCCTTCGGCGTACGCTGAGCGCCATGCGCTACTGGAGGCACACCGCTGTGTTGCTATTGGCGTGCGGGCTGTTTCCGGCCCGGGTTGCAACAGCCGCGCAGAGCCACTGGTCGGTAGAGCTCCTGGTCGGTGAAGCTTACAACGCGCGTAGCACTACCCGCATCGAACAGGGCGCATTGGGCCGATTGTCCACCTCGGGAGACTATGAAACCAGGGGGTTGGAGGCGCCATTTCACTACGCCTGGCGCATCTCACGCTGGCAGGGCAACAGCGCATGGGAGTTGCAGCTGCTGCATCACAAGCTGTACCTGAAAAATCCGCCCGACGGTGTCGATTCGCTGTCGGTGAGCCACGGATTCAATATTGTGAGTTTCAATCGCGCCTGGGAGTCCGGTGGCTGGCGTTTCCGCGCTGGCGTTGGGCCGGTCGTTACACACGCCGAAGCAAACATCGCGGGCACAGCCTACGACGGACCCTACGAACTGGCAGGCGCCGCGGTGCTGGTGGGAGTCGGGCACAGACTCGACCTCGGTCCGCACTTTTATCTATTGGGCGAGGTCTCCGCCTCGTTGGGCTGGATCGATGCACATCCTCGCGGAGATCCCGATCTGGAGATCGGCATCCGCAATCCGGCTTTGCACGCTGAGCTCGGCGCGGGTTATCGGTTCTGACAGTTCACGAGCGCGCCGCCGGGGATGAACCCCAGCCTATGCCTGCGGTACTCACCATCGCGCCGTTGCGCCGCCGGCGTGCCCGATCTATCACTTCCATAAAGGTAATGCTCATGAGCACCGCAAGACTCATCCCGTGGTCATGCTTCGCATGCGCCGCATTCACCCTCGTAGCTTTGCCCGCGATCGCGCATGACGATAGTGCCGACGGCAACGGGCGGGCGCGTTCTGTCTATGAATCGAAGGTGCTGGTTTCGAACGGCGGGATACCGGCGAACTTCACCGACCCGAATCTGATCAATGGCTGGGGCGTGGCCTTCAACCCGAGCGGCTTTGTCTGGGTGAGCTCGGCGGATGCAGGAAAATCGGTGCTGTACGACGGCAACGGACAGCCGCAATCGCTGGTCGTGACGGTGCCCGGGCCGGGCGGAGCCGAGGGCAATCCGACCGGCATCGTATTCTCGGGAGGCACGGACTTCGTCGTGAGCGACGGAACGACCACGGGACCGGCGCGATTCATCTTCGCCACCGAGCAAGGCACGCTCGCGGGCTGGGCGCCCAACGTGAACGCCACGAACGCCCTCGAGGCGGTCGACAATTCGCAGCAGGGCGCGGTCTATACCGGGCTCGCTCTGAGCGGCAACGGCACGACACATCTCTTATATGCATGCAATTTCAGTAAAGCGCGCATCGACGTGTTCGACGGCACGTTCAAGTCCGTCGACGTGTCCGGCGACTTCGCCGATCCGGAGCTGCCGAGCACCTACGCGCCTTTCGGCATCCAGGCGATCGGCGGCGACATCTATGTGACTTATGCGAAACAGGAAGAGCCGGGCAGCGACGAGGAAGAGGCCGGCGCGGGTCTGGGCTTCGTCGACGTGTTCGATCCGCAAGGGCATCTGATCCGCCGCATCGCCAGTCATGGCCCGCTCAATGCTCCTTGGGGAATCGCGCTCGCGCCGGCCAGCTTCGGCGCCTTCGGCGGCGCATTGCTGATCGGCAACCTGGGCGACGGGACGATCAACGCCTTCGCGCCGCGCTCCGGCAAATTCCTCGGCAGACTGCACGGAGCGAACAATCGCGCCATCCGGGTAGACGGGCTGTGGGGTATTCAGTTCGGCAACGGCATCCTCGGGCAGCCGACGAACTCCCTGTTCTGGGCCGCCGGACCGAACGATGAGACCGATGGTGCGTACGGAGTCATCAACGTCGTGACCGGCGACGATCAGGACCAATGAAGCCACGCCTTTGACAACCTCCGGCCGGCGAGCTAGTTTGCGCCGTCGAAGTTGTCCGGACAAATTCGCAGTCCGGCCGGAGGTCGAGATGAGTCGTGGCGTCGTGCGCAGTATTACCGGGTCGATCCGCTACACGAGCAACAAGCCGGAGCGGCAGGGACAGGAGCGCGGTCGCGAGTCGTTTCGCATCGACATTCACGCGGATGGCTGCCGGACGATTGCGGCGCATGGCGAAATCGACGACGCGCCCGCTGTCGTGCGCGACGTGAATCTGCGAGTCGGTGCGGATCGCCGGCCGCAGGAGAGCTTCGTTCGTATCGCTGTGGGCGGGCAGTTCACCGGATCGGCATGGTTCCGATTTGCCGACGACGTCGCCGAGTGCGAGGCTTTCACGGCGGCGGAGGGCAGGCTTTCGCAAACGATGAGCCTCGACCGTCCGCTGGTCGCGTTCGGCAATCATGCGATGGTCAACGACGGTTACTTGCTCAATCTGTACGACCTGAGCAAAGGCGCTGGCGTACAGGTGTTCCCGCGCATGTTGCTGTCATCGCCCGATCATCGGGGCGCGACCGGCCCGATGCTCTTCGCTGTCGATCTCGCTCTGGAGTTCGTGGGACGAGAGCGCGTGACGGTTGTCGCGGGGACGTTCGACGCGCTTCATTTCCGGATCGTCGATGTGCCCGGTCTGCCGCTCGAACATCCGGCGTACGATCTTTGGTGTACCGCCGACGGCGACTATGTGTTGCTCAAGGCAGCGGTGGCGGGCTACATGCAGACGGCGTACGAGCTCGTTTCCTATGAGAGTACGCAGTGCGCGACTTGAGCGCGCACTGCGGGCCCATCACTTCTTCAACAGCAATGCGAGCGTCCTGGGGCGCAGTACACGAAGAAGCAGCCGGCGCAGCTCCGCCGGCGTCAATGTGACTTCGCACGGCAGGATGCCGGCGAGGCCGGACAGTTTCAGCAGCCCTTGATTCGCGGTGGCATCATCGATGCGCACGTCGAGCTTCATTGCAGGTGTTACGACACGCATCGGATCAACCCCACGCTCGCAGTCCAGCCGCGTTACGGCCCGCGGCTCGGCCCGAGATCATGGCTTCGGTGAGATACGAGCCGTTCTGATACAGGTTCGAGAACATCGACCCGAGCTCGCCCGCCTCGTACAAGCGCGGGATCGCCTTGCCGCAATGATCCAGCACTTCGGATTCGATGTTCCGACGCGCACCGCCGCCGGTGCAGACGATGGCCGGCACCATGGCAATGGCATAGAAGGGCGGTTTGGCAATCGGTTGCAGCGTGGCCGGGTTGCGCCCAAATTCTTCATCTTCGCCGCGGGCGCAGCCGGCGTTGTAACGCTTCACCGTGTCGGCGAGCACTGCGGGATCGCGTCCAGTCTTGCGCGCCAGCTCTTCGATGGAGTCGGCCTTGACGATCCAGCCGTTCGCCACCTCGGCGGCGTTGTCGTCGCTCCAGGAGTACTTCTCGACCACCGTGTTCCAGGTCATCACGCTGGTCACCAGGCAATTGTACTGGCGCGTGGTCTCATCGAAGATCATGTGCATGGGCATGACGCGCTGATGGGGCGTGTCGATCCATTGGCCCTGCACTTTCTGTTTGTAGTGCGTGATCTGCCACTCGTAGGTCTCGTCGATGAAGCGACGGCTGTCGGCGCCAACGTCGATCCAGCTGAAGCTCTGCCAGAACAGCTGGCGTAGAAACACGGTGGGGTGCTGTGGATACCGGAAGCCGGGCCACACGCCGCCGGACTGACCTTGATTGCGCAAATGCCACAGATCCGCGCCGGCCTTCTGCAGAATCTTGATGCCGTCGCCGGTGTTGCCGGGTGTGCCCAGCGGATAGGCTTCGGACAGGCCGAAGTAATTGCGCTGCATGTCCAGATTGTTCTCGAAGCCGCCGGTGCACATCACCACGCCACGTCGAGCTTTGATGTTCTTGCGAACGCCGTCTTGTGACACGACCGCGCCGAAGATCTCGAGCGTGTCCGGGTCCTGAATCAGATCGACGAGGGCGGTTTGAAAGCTGCGGCGGATGCGCTTGCGCTTTTCGACGTTCGCTTTGAAGGCGAGCCAGACGCCGCTCGGGGCCGGCAGAATGGTCGCGGTGTGCGCGACCGCCGAGGCCGCGCCGAATTCGGGATATTCCAATACTGCCGCACGCTCCGACCAGCCGACGCCGTGAATGTATTGAGCGCCGACTTCCTTCGCCCGCGCTTCGATGTAAGGCTCGAGCGCGACCATGCGTTGAGCCCATGCGTCGAGCATGTCCTCCGGAATCGGATTCGCTGCGCTCATCGCACGCTGATAACTCTTCAGCGCCTCGACGTCCTTGGAGATCAGCAGCGATTGGCCGGACACGCGGGCGTTGCCGCCGGCCAGGGGCTCCGGCATTTTTTCTATCAACAGCACATCCGCCGTTGGATCGCTGTCGTGAGCTTCGATGGCGGCCGCGGAGCCGGCCATGCCGAAGCCGCACACCAGTACATCGGTTTCATCGTGCCATTCCCGGACGCTTGCGAGACTTGCCATCGTTACTCTCGTCTAAAAAATAAGGAACCGCGCGATGCTAAGAACCGTGCATCGCGCGCACAAACAACTACTTTTCCGCAGTCACAGTCAGAACTTGTAACTCAGCGTCACGCCGTACATCCGCTTGAGCGGCAAGGTCACGCCAAAGTCACGAGCGTTGGTCGCAGTCAGTGTGCCGGGCAGCGGAGGTTGTACCGGCACGGTCAGGAAGATCGCCGGATCGACGGTGCGGATCGTATCCACCGAGGTGTCGTCGTCGGTGAGGTTTTCCACCCACGCAGTGACGTTCCACGCGCCGACATCCAAACCCAATCGCATGTTCACGAGGTTGGAATCGCCGCTTTCCATGAGATTGTCGACCTGCACGAAGCGACTCGACTCGTAGCTGTAATCCGCGCGCCACGAGAGCGTGCCCCAGGCGCCAAGCGGATAGCTGGCTGATAACGAAGCCGAAGCGAGATGCTTCGGCACGCGCGGCAGAGCCTTGCCTGAGAGGTCGCCGGCGGCGAGATAGTCCGCATAGCACTGCGAGCCGGCGACGCATCCCGTGTACGGACCCGCGAAGATCAGGTCCGACTGATCCGAGCTGACATAGCGTTTGATCTCCGCATCCTGGTAGGCGTACGTGAGACGCAGGTCCCAGTGCTGTCCGAGCGCAGCGAGCATCTCCATCTCGACGCCGCGGATCTCCGACTTGCCGAGGTTGGCGGTGTAAGAAGTGAGGAACTGAGGCGGCACGGTGCTGCCCACCGCACGACCTTCTTCCGCGACCGGCGCGGTCTGCGTCAGTTGCTGGTTGGTCCAGTCGATGAAGTAGAGCGCCGTGTTGAACTGAACGCGTCGATCCAGCAACAAGCTCTTCAGGCCGAGCTCATAGCTGTCGGCTTCCTCTTCTTCGAACGATTGCAGGCCCAGCGTACGCAGATTGTCACGATCCGTCGGTTGGATGCGTGCGTTCTGCGAGTCCGCGTTGAAGCCGCCCGGCTTGTTGCCCTTGGCGTACTGCGCGTAGTACGTCATCGAATCGGAGCTCACCCAGGTCGCGGTGAAGCGGGGCAGGAAGTTCGTGAACGAAACATCGCTCAGGTAGGGATTGGTGCACGTGAGCGTCTGCCGGTTTGGATTTGCCGCGTTCGGCGTGTTGGTTGCGACGCAGTTCGCCGAGTAGCTGCCCGGAATGAATCCCGTGTTGGCAGACTTGGTGAACACCGAGCTGCCGCCAGTGTGGATCGTGTCTTTGGCGTATCGTCCTTCGGCGGTCAATGTGAGCCGATCGAGCACGTCGAACTCGACCATCGCGAACACCGCTTCGTTCTTGGTGCTCGAATCCACGGCCTGGGTCGCGAACACCGCGGGCAGGTCGGGCAGACCGGCGACCGGATTGGCGACGAGATTGGCGGCGAGCGCCGTCGTGTCCGGATTGCTCTCGTAAGTGTAGAGGCCGCCTTGCCAGCGCAGCCGTCCGTTGCGAGGAGAAGCCACACGTAGCTCCTGGCTCCAGACGTCCTGGCCGGTCTCGCTCAATGTCTCGAACGCACCGCCAAAGCCGCGCGCCGCGCTGTAATCCTGGTCGGAAGCGAGGCTGTCAGTGATGCGATCCCAACTCGTCGTCGACGTGAAGGTGTAGTCGCTCACGTAAGCATTCATCACCAGGCTGGAGCGGAACAGCTTCGTTTGCTGACCTTGCTCGATGCCGGCGGCGTCGAACTCGCGGGTGTTGATCCATACGTGGTCAGGTGTCGGCGCATCTCCGCAGAAATAGCCGCGACGGCGTGTGCCCGCGGTCGGCCGATAACAGTTGCGTACTTCGTCTGCAGAGAAGCCGGTGCCCGGGCCGCCGAGGCGGACGATGGCCGGTTGTTCGTCGTCGTTCAGTGCGTAGTTCGCGCGCAGCGTCGCGTCGAACCATTCGACTGGCGTCCAGCTGAGCGTCGTGCCGAAGGACTTCGTGCGTTCGCCGCCGATGTCTTTCTCGCCGGAGGCGAGGTTCAGGTATTGACCGTCACGGTTGTAGTAGTTGCCATTGACCTGGAAGCGCAGCGCGCCTTCGACGATCGGTCCGCTGGCCCAGAAAGAAACGTTCTGCCGATTGTAATTCCCGGTCGTGGCCTCGATGCGACCTTCGAATTCATCGGTCGGTTTGCGGGTCACGTAGTTGATGGCGCCGGCGAAAGTGCTGCGGCCGAACAGCGCCGATTGCGGGCCGCGAATGATCTCGACGCGCTCCAGGTTGTCGATGTTGTAGCCGCTGATCGGACCGTTGACGTAGATGCCGTCGATGAAGAACGACGCGTTGGCGGAGCCGCTGATGTTGGCCATGCCGCGAATCACAGGACGCTCGAAGCCGCGTCCGAAGCCGTTGCGGAACGAGAAGCCCGGCGTCAGCGCCGCGATTTCCTCGACCGAAGAAATGCCGGCGGCCTGCAGATCGTTGGCGCCGAGCGCGGTGATGGACAGTGGCACCTTCTGCAAGCTCTCTTCGGCACGGCGCGCGGTCACGACGATCTCGGTGATGGTCACCGCTTCGGTCTGATCCTGGTCCTGCGCCAGCACTGGCGTCGCGGCCAGCGGCAACAGGCACGATAGGTACAGCGGATTTCTGGTTTTCATGAACGGCGGGGGCTCCCTGTTTTTTGTCCGGACAATTTTCGAGCGGGTCGAGCCTAGCGACGAGCTGGAAAAGCTGTCCAACAACTCCAAAGGCGGCCCCACAACGCGGAGTTGTTTCAATGGCGCGCAGGTTCGGTGCTAGTGTCCGGCGATCCGATCAGGGGAGAACGACAATGGTTTCGCGTCGCGACGTGCTGGCCGGCGCCGGCATCGCCAGTGTGAGTGCACTGACCGCTTCCTCCGCGTTCGCGGCTCAGTCGACGAAGACAGCGAGCGGCGAGCCTTCGGTGATGAAGCGAGGCGAATACGCGAAAGCGCCGCTGCGGCAGGACGCGATCAATGTCTCAGCCATCCAGTCGCGCCTGATGTCGGTCGACGTGAAGAATCGGGATGCGACGATGAAGCGCAGCCTCGATCATGTGACCAAGCTGATCGACTATGCCCAGGGCTCGGGCGAGGAGTGGGGCGGCCAGCGCCTGTGGGGTGCGAAGCAGGACCTGATCTGCCTGCACGAATTTCCGATCCAGGGGTTTCAGCCCTGGAATCGCGCCGAGCTCAACAAGATTGCATTCGATCTGCCAGGGCCCGAATCTGAAGTCATCGGCGAGCGCGCCAGGCGTTATGGTTGCTACATCGCGTTCGGCTGTTACGCGCGCGACAAGGATTGGCCGAATCATGTGATCAACATGTCGGTCATCGTCGGTCCGGACGGCAATATCGTCAGCAAGCAATGGAAGGCGCGCAATATTCTCGGCTCGTTCGGCGGCATCGGCCTCATCGGGACCACCGTTTACGATGTGCTGGATCGTTACGTGGAGATGTACGGCTGGGACGCGACGTTGCCGATCGCGCGCACCGACATCGGCAACATCGCGATGACGGCAGTGGGCATGGAGCCAATGCTGTACCAGGCGCTTGCGTTGAAGGGCGCCGAGATCATGATTCTCACTGTCACCGGCGCATCGAATGCCGAAACGGCAGTTCAGTCCGCGCGCATGACGCGCACCTACACCATCGGTGTGAGCAACTCGGTGTCGCCGGATAATCCAGGCTTCACCGAATCGGTGGGCGCGCGAGACGAAGGCACAGTCATCGTCGATCCGCGCGGCGTGCCGCTTGCGAAGACCACGAGCCATCACGAAGACATCGCCACGGCGCGTGTGCCCATTGCTGATTTCCGCAACACACGCGCTCCCGCGGAATTTCCAATGGCGCTGCTGTTACCCGTGTTCCAGCAGTACCAGCCCTCGTTTCAGCCCAACGCGTTTCTCGAGCGGTTGCCCAACAATTATCAGGAAGCGGGGGGCCTCGCGAAGCAGCGTATGGGCCGCAAGTAGCACGCGTGCTGGCGTGTCATTCGACGTTGCTGCGCGCGGCAATGTAAAGCGCGTCGATGACCGCCAGCATCGCGGGCACCAGCAGATCGCTGCGTCGATAGAGGAGAACGATGGGCCGGCGCCATGCCGCCTGGGCAACCGCCAACGCGCGCAGTTCTCCCGAGCGCAACTCGTCTGCGATCAGGCTGCGTGTCAGCACGCTCAGGTGTTCGCCATCGCGCAAGGCTGCGCGACAGAATTCCAACGAGTTCGTTTCAATGGCGGGCTTCGGTCGGGCGAGGCCCGCTTCGTCGAATAGCGCCGCCCATGCCAGCTCGACATCGCCAAGCTTGCGTCCGACGATCCAGCGCACGTCAGTCAGATCGGCGACCGAGATCTCGCGTCGTTTCGCCAACGGATGCGAGGAGCCGCAGACGATGACGTATTCGTCCTCGCCCAAGGTTTCACGCACCAGATTGCCCGCATCCAAGCTGTCGGTCTCCACACAGACCGCCAGGTCGATCCGACCCTGCTGCAGACCGGCCACCAGCTCAGCGTGAACGCCGCTGACGACATCGAGACGAATGCGAGGGCGCGTTCGCTGCAGATCGAGCACCGCCTGCGCCACGAGGCCACCGGCCGCGGAGGGGCCCGTGCCCAAGCGCAACGCGCCGGCTTCGGCTTCCAGCAATTGGCTCAGCTTGGTGCGAAACGAGCGGGCTTCGCTCTCGATCGCCCGCCCATGTTCCAGCAACAGCTTGCCGAAGGCCGTCGGCGAGGCGATCTGGGAATTGCGATCCAGCAGCCGCACGCCCAGCTCTTCCTCGAGCGCGTGCATGGCCTTGCTCAGCGCCTGCTGCGTGCGGCCGAGCTCGCTGGCCGCGCGAGAAAAGCCGCCGTGCTCGATGATGGCAATGAAATAGCGCAGCTGTCGCAGTTCCATCGAAGTTGTCCGGACAAATTATTGGCATTATAGTCGGTCCGTCGAAGGTGTGGGGTGATGGCATGAGCGTAGGCTTTGCGCGCGTCAGTATTTTCTGTCGCCACTTGGAGAGGTCGCTCGCTTTCTACCGGGATTTGCTCGGGATGGTGGCGGTCGAGGACAAGGTGATCGAAGGGCCGGCCGCGGGCGCCTTGCTGCAGTTGCCGGCGTGCCGGATGCGCATCGTGCTGCTGGCGCCCACTGCATCGGCGGAAGTCGTGGTCGGTCTGTTCGAGATCAGCGGTGTTCCGCTTGCAGACGTGGCGGCTCCCTCGCAGGGCATCGCACGTGGTCAAACGGCGCTCGTGCTGACCACGACCGAGTTCGACACGGTGCATGCCAGGCTGGCAGCGGCGGGGGCGAAGTTCCTCACGCCGCCCGTGCGTTATCCCAAACGCCAGGCCAGCGAACGCTCACCCGCAGGCTTGTATCGCGAAATGATCGTCTACGATCCGGATGGGCAATTGATCAGCCTGATGCAGATCGATCCGCTGCCGGCAGGAGCCTGAGCGATGTTGCTGCACGTCCTGATGGTCGCGCACATTGCGGTGCTCGGCTACTGGCTCGGCTCCGAGCTCGTTATCAACAGCACTTTTCGCTATGTTTCCTATAGCGCACAGAGTCCCTTCGCCGAGCGCGATCGGTTGATGGATCACGTGATGACCGTCGATCAACACGTGCGCTATGCGTTGGTGCTGCAGTTCGGCCTTGGCTTTTCGCTGGCCGCGCTCTACGGCTACGTTCCTGGCGGCGCGGCCACGGCCAGGGTGATTGGGATCTTCGCGGTTGCGTGGCTGATCTACGTTGAAGTCACTCATCGCTTGCGCCACAGCCCGACCGGCAAGAGTCTGGCGACATTCGATCGTGGCTCACGTTACGTGCTCATGGCGGTGCTCGTAGCGATCGGTTTGCATCTGATCGGCGGCGGTTGGAGCATGCCTTTCTGGTTGCGCCTCAAACTCGGGCTGTTCGCATGCGTGATGGCCTGCGGCGTCGGCATTCGGCTCGCGTTGATCTCTCACTTCCGCACGTGGGCGGTGATGGCCCGAGAAGGTCCGAACGACCATACGAACGCGGTGATCCGCAAGACCTACGTGCAAGCGACGTCTGTGCTCGTGCTGCTATGGGTGTTCATCGCAGCGCTGGTGGTTGTCAGCGTGTGGAAGCCGATGTGATGTCGCACGATCCGCTGATCCGAGCGCTGCAAGAGGCGGCTGGAGCGGACGCAGTTAGAACGGATGAGCCGGCGCGGCAGCTCGCGGCGTCGGATCTTTACTCGAGCGGCCCGCTGCCCGTCGCTGTTGTGAAGCCGCCTTCAGCGGATGCTGTTGCGCGCGCAGTCGGTGCCACAACATCGCATGGCTACGCTGTCATTCCTCGAGGCGGTGGACTCAGTTACACGGGCGGATATACCTGCGGCGTCGAAGACTCCGTGCTCTTCGACTTGTCGGCGCTGAACCGGATTCGGGAAATATCGGCGCAGGATATGTTTGTCGTCGCCGAAGCGGGAGTTACCTGGAAGCAGCTCTACGAAGCGCTCAAACCGCAAGGCTTGCGTCTGCCGTTCTTCGGTACGTTCTCGGGAGCCGGTGCGACGGTCGGCGGCGGATTGAGTCACGGCGCATTGTTCTTTGGCAGCGCGCGTTATGGCTCGGCCGCGGACATCGTGCTCGGCCTGGAAGTCGCTGTTTCAGATGGCGGACTGATGCACACCGGACAATGGGCACTACGCAACGCCGCCAAGCCCGTGTTCCGCAACTTCGGTCCGGATCTCACCGGACTGTTTCTTCACGACGGCGGTTCACTGGGCATCAAGACGCAGGCTTCGTTGCGTCTGATCCGGGCTCCCGCTGCGACAGGTTATGCGTCCTTCGCCTTTGAAGCGTTCGAGGACGCCGCGCTTGCTCTGTCCGAAATTGCGCGCGCAGGAATCGCGGAAGATGCGTTCGTGCTCGACTCGGATGCGATCGCCAAGTCCCAGCAGAATCAGCAGGGCGTCGGTGCAGCGATTTCAGCGCTAAGGTCAGTGGTGCAGTCGGCAGGTGGTGGCGTCGCGGCTCTGCGTGCGCTGATCGACCTGGCACGGGGAGGGTGCGCGGTCGCCCCTCCAGGGACATATACATTGCATTGTGTGATGGCGGGGTCGAGCACAGCGGCCGTTGCTGCGGATCAAGCGCTTGCTCGCAAGCTCGCTGCCAGCCAGCGCGGAATTTCCATTGCTGCCACCGTGCCTAGAATCGCGCGAGCAGAGCCATTTGCGAATCTGAATGCTGTACTCGGTCAGGGCGGCGCGCGCTGGGCTGCGCTCAACGCGAAGGTGGCTCATTCAGAGGCTGCGGCGTTGATCGAAGCGCATCGCCAATTGATGGCGCGGCGCTCGTCCGAGATGGCGCAGAAGGGAGTCAGCGTCACTTATCTATTGTCCGCGCTGGGTAACCACAGCTTCAGCTTCGAGTCTGTGTTCCATTGGAAGGATGAGTGGTTGCCCATGCACGTGACCAAGGTGGATGCGGAGGTGTTGAAAGGCTACTCGCCGCCGCAGGCAAACCCACCCGCGCGAGCGCTGGTCGCAGCGCTGCGCGAGGACACGATCGATCTGTTCCGGCAGGTCGGCGCGGCGTCGAACCAGATCGGTCGGGCATATCCCTATCTCGACGCGCTGAATCCAGGGCCCGCGGCGCTGATTCGAGGATTGAAAGGGCTGCTGGATCCCAAGGGCCGCATGAATCCTGGCGTGCTGGGCCTGAAGTCCTGAGAAATACCTCACGATTATTATAATAACACTTGATACTATCTCAGTGATGACTATATAGTCTGTTGACTATCCAGTCGCCTGGGATCGGGCGGCTCACCCCCTCCCCATTGCGGAGTCGCCGTGGATCGCATGCGAAACTTCGGGTTCATCCTGAAGAACATCGAGCGCCTGTACACCAAGCGCTTCGAAGCGCTGGCCCAGGAGCTGTCGCTGACGCTGCCTCAATGCAAGGCGCTGTTTCAGCTGTCGCGCAACGAGGGCATCAGCCAGAAGCGGCTGGCCGAGCTGGCCGAGATCGAGCCGATGACGCTGGTGCGCATCCTCGATCGCATGGAAAGCGATGGCTGGGTGGAGCGGCGCCCCGACCCCAACGATCGCCGTGCCCGCACGCTGTATGTGACTGCCGGCGCGAAACCGGTTCTGGAACAGATCGACAGGTTGTCCGCGCAGATGCGCGCCGAAGCGCTGGCCGGTCTGAGTGGCGAGCAGCGCAATCAACTGATGGGCCTGCTCGAGCACGTGTACCAGAACCTGCTGGCCACCAAAGTGATTTCATGAGTTCCCCGCAACCGATGAGCGACGATTCCGTGTCCGACTCCGCTTCGAATGAACCGGCCCCCAGCAAGCTGCGCCGTCCATTGATGATTGGCGGCCCGCTGCTGGTGGTGGCCGCTGCCGCTTATTTCTATGTGACGGGTGGGCGCTACGAGTCCACCGACGATGCTTACGTGCGCGCCGCGCAGGTTTCCATCAGCGCCAACGTCGCCGGTCGCGTCAGCGAGCTGGCCATCCGCGACAACCAGCAGGTGAGCAAGGGCGATCTGCTGTTCCGTCTCGACGATCGGCCGTTTCTGATCGCCGTGGACGAGGCGCAGGCGCGACTGGCGTCGGCGAAGTTGGAAGTCGAATCTCTCAAGGCTACCTATCGGCAACGTCTGGCCGATCGCTCGTCCGCGCAGTCGACGCTCGACTATCAGATGAAAGAGCTGGCGCGGCAGCAGGGCTTGCTCGAGCCGGGCATCTCTTCGCAGGCACAGGTTGAGAAGGCGCAGGTCGCGCGCGATGCAGCCCGCCAGGAACTCGAGGCTGCTCGTGAGCAGATCACCGCGGTGCTTGCGCGGCTCGGCGGCGATCCAGACATCGCGATCGACAATCATCCAACGGTGCAGCAGGCGCAGGCTGCGCTGGATCGCGCCAAGTTGAATCTTTCTTATACGACGGTCACCGCTCCGGCGGCCGGCATCGTCACCAAGGTCGAGCAGTTGCAGGTGGGCGATTATCTCAACGCCGCGACTCCCGCGTTCGCGCTCGTATCCTCACAGAACGTCTGGATCGAAGCGAACTTCAAGGAAGTGCAGCTGACGCACATGGCGCCGGGGCAGCAGGCCGAAGTGCTCATCGATGCCTATCCGGGTCACAAGCTGGCAGCCACGGTGGTTAGCGTGAGCCCGGGCACTGGCGCGGAGTTCTCGCTGTTGCCCGCCGAAAACGCCTCGGGCAACTGGGTGAAGGTCGTGCAGCGTTTGCCGGTGCGACTGGAGTTGAAGACGGCCGCGGACGTTCCGCTGCGTGCTGGCTTGAGCGCCAATGTCGAAGTGGATACTCGTCGCCAGCGCACGTTGTTCGGCTTGCGCTCCGACACTGCAGCTGAAACGGTGGCGGCGATCTCTCAATGAGCGATTCGCTGCCCACAGCAAGCGCCGACGAGCTGCGTCATCGCGGCTCGATCGTCCTGGCAGTGATGCTCGGCTCGGTCATGCAGGCGCTGGACACTACCATCGCCAACGTCGCCTTGCCGAAGATTCAAGGCACGCTGTCGGCGACCCAGGAGCAGATGGGTTGGGTGCTCACGTCGTACATCGTGGGCGCCGCCATCATGACGCCGCTGTCGGGCTGGCTGACCGGGCCGGTGGGGCGCAAGAAAATCTTCGTGTCGTCGATCGCGTTGTTCACCATAGCTTCGGCGATGTGCGGCCTGGCGCACGGCCTGACGGAGCTGGTGATCTATCGCCTCATCCAAGGCGTTGCCGGCGCATCGCTGGTGCCCTTGTCGCTGGCCATCCTGCTCGATTTGTATCCGAGGGAGCAGCATGGCAAGGCAACGGCCATGTGGGCCATGGGCGTGACGCTCGGCCCGATTCTCGGCCCGGCGCTCGGCGGCTGGCTGACGGATACGCAAAGCTGGCGCTGGGTGTTTCTGATCAACATTCCGTTCGGCGTGATTGCGATGCTGCTGGCGTCGCGATTCCTGCACGAGACGCCGCTCAAGAAGACGCCGTTCGATTTCTTTGGCTTCGCGATGTTGAGTCTCGCTATCGGCAGCCTGCAGTTGATGCTCGATCGCGGGCAGCTGCTCGACTGGTTCAGCTCCACCGAGATCGTCATCGAAGCCGTGATCGCCGCGGTAGCGTTCTATCTCTTTGTCGTGCACATCCTGACGACGCGCCAACCGTTCATGAGTCCCTCGTTGTTCAGAGATCGCAATTTCGCGCTGGGCTCGGTCTTCATCTTCATCGTCGGTATCGTGCTGCTGGCGACTCTGGCGCTGCTGCCGCCGCTGCTGGAGGGACTGTTCGGCTATCCGGTCGTGACTATCGGCCTGGTCACCGCGCCGCGCGGCATGGGAACGTTCGCGGCTATGCTCATCGTGGGTCGGGTGATCGGCAAGATCGATGCGCGCGTCCTGGTGACGTTCGGTCTGCTGACCACGGCGCTGTCGCTGTGGCTGATGACCGGCTTCTCGCCGCAAATGGATGACCGGCTGGTGATCTGGAGCGGTGTGATTCAAGGCTTCGGCTTGGGATTCACCTGGGTGCCGCTGACGACGATTGCGTTCGGCACGCTCGCGCCGAGTCAGCGCAACGAGGCGACCGCCATTTTCAATCTGCTCCGAAACATCGGCAGCAGTATCGGCGTAGCAATGGTCACCGCGCTGCTGACTCGCAATGTGCAGTTCATGCATGCGCGCCTGGTCGAGCACATCACGCCCTACGATCTGGCGACGCGCACGCATCCGGTGTTCGATGCGTCCACGTTGCATGGACTGCATGGCATCGATGGCGTGGTGACGCATCAGGCCACGCTCATCGCCTATATCAATGATTTCAAGCTGCTGTTGATCATGACGCTGGCCGTGACGCCGCTGGTCTTTTTCCTGCGTCGCGCTCGCGGTGCGTCGGCGCCAGTGGTGCACGCCGATTAGAGTTGAACGAGATGATGAGTCGAATGTTTCGCAGTTTAGTGACGGCCGGCGTGATGGTCGCCTTGTCCGCATGCGCGGTCGGGCCGGATTTCAAACGTCCGGACGAGCCGAGCGTGACTCGTTACACGGCGGCTGCCGATCAAACGCAGCGACTGGTCTACGGACAGACACCGCCCAACGACTGGTGGACGCTGTTCCAGAACGAGGAGCTGAACCGGCTCATGCAGCAGGCGAAGGAGGGCAACTTTACGTTGGCCGCCGCACGTTCGTCTTTGGCGCAGGCAGAGGAATTGCTTGCAGCCCGCAGCGGGACTCGATTGCCTCAAGTGAATCTGGGCGGTGGCGCGGGCCGGCAGCAGTTGGGCGCGCAAGCACTCGGTGACTTCCAGCTGCCGACGTTTACTTACTACGCGATCGGCGCCGACGTTCGCTACACGCTCGACTACAACGGCGGCGTCGCTCGCTCGATCGAGCAGCAGCGCGCGCTGGCGGAGTACTACCAGCACGAGCTTGACGCCGCATGGTTGTCGCTCACTGGCAATGTGGCCGTTCAATATTTCACGATCGTCTTCACGCAAGCGCAGATCCAGGCGCTCGAAGAGCTGCTGGCCGAGGATCGGACCAACGTCGATCTCGTGGCTCGCGCGCAGCAGGCCGGCATCGTGACGAAGGTGGACGAGCTGAGCGCGCGATCGCAGCTGGCTCAGGATACGACGCTGCTTCCTCCGCTGCGGCAGCAATTGGATACGGCTCGACATGCGCTGGCGGTGTTGTTGGGCAAAGCGCCTGGCGAATGGGCGGATGCGCAATCGCACTTCACCGCGGCGAGCGATCTGCGCTTGCCGGAACAGTTGCCGGTCAGCTTGCCTTCCGAGCTGGTGCGACGTCGGCCGGATATTCTGTCGGCCGAGTCGCAGTTGCATGCGGCCACCGCGGCTGTCGGTGTCGCCACGGCAAACTTGTATCCGCAGATCACGCTGTCAGGCAATGTGAGCCAGCAATCCACCCGCACCGGCCATCTGTTCGATGCGTCGAGCCTCGCCTGGGGGGTGATCAGCGGTATCACAGCACCGTTGTTCGACGGCGGAACGTTGCGGGCCGAGCGCCGGGCGGCGTTGCAGGCCGTGCAGGTGAACGCCGCGAATTATCAGCAGACGGTGCTGCATTCGTTCGAACAAGTGGCGAACCTGCTGCAAGCGGCCCGACACGACGAAGAGCTGTTGCTGGCTCAGACCGAGGCGATGGAAACGGCGCGCTCCAGCGTCGATCTCGCTCGCAAGAGTTACAGCGCGGGCAACGTCGGCGTGCTGACTGTGCTCGACGCCGAACGGCAAAGTCTGCAGGCGCGGCTCGGATTGCTGGATGCGCAATCCAAGCGCTTTGTGAATACCGCTGAGTTACTGCTCGCCGTCGGCGGTTCTGGACTAAGCGGCAGTTAATTCGTCGTCAGTCGCGCTTCGAGCAGATCGATCTCACGAACCAATTTGCGGACCAACTCGTCGGAGAGCTGCCGTGCCCGAACGAGGCGGAACAGCTCGTCTCGCTCCGCTCGCAGGCCCGCGAGACGCAGCTGACGTTCGATCTCGCCGATCAGTCGCATCTTCTCCGCTTCTTCGACACTGCGCGGCTGGCTATTGATGCGTGCGCGGTACACATCCATGATCTTCGCGCCGGTGTCTGCATACAAATCGGCGTCCGCCCGGTTCTGACTCAGTTCGTGTTGAGCCTGCTCGATCGCTTTGATGGCCGCTTCGGCTGCGGCGACTCGCGCGCTGTCTTCTTGTTCGTCATGCGCGGGCTCCGCGGGAAGCTGCAGGCCGCCGAGCAGGAATGGCAAGCCGATGGTCGCTGCCACGAGTGACGTGAGAATCACGCCGGCCGCGAGGAAGATGGCCAGGTCGCGGGCGGGAAACGGCGAGCCGTCGGGAAGAAACAAGGGCAGCGTCAACACACCGGCCAACGTGATCGCACCACGTACACCGGCGAGTGAAGTGGCGGCGACCAGGCGAAAGCTCGGTCGGCTGATCGGGGCGCCGATGCCTGCCCTCGATGCGCGAAACAGCGTCAAGCGCAACGAGATCCACACCCAAAGAAACCGAAGCGTGGCGAGTGCGGCATTGATCGCGACCACGTACACGATGAGCCACAGCGGGTCGTGATGGCCTGCGTCCTGCACGACCCGTGCGGCGCTCTCGATGAGATAGGGCATCTGCTCGCCGAGCAGGACGAAAACGACGCCATTGACCGAGAATTGAATGGTGTCCCACACACCCGTGCGACGCATGCGCGTCGTGGCGCGTGCCCGGCCGGTCAATTCCGCGTAACTCATCGTGATGCCGGCGGAAACGGCGGCCAGAATGCCCGAGCAGTGCAGATGTTCGGCGAGCAGGTAAGCGCCGAAAGGAATGAGCAGGCTGATCAGGATCTGCGAACCGCTGTCCTCGCCGAGCCGACGAGTGATCCAGTCTTTGATGCCGGTGATGGCCCAGGTGACGAGCACGCCGATGGCGATGCCGCCCAGCGCCAGCCATAAGAACGTGCCGATCGCGGTCAGCGGCGAGAACATGCCGGTCATGATGGCCGCGACCGCAAAGCGCATGCACACCAGGCCCGACGCATCGTTGAGCAGCGACTCGCCCTCCAGAATGTGCAGCAGTCGCTTGGGAATCGGTGCGCGCGAAGACAAGGCCGAGACCGCAACGGGATCGGTCGGCGAAACGACGGCGGCCAGTGCGAACGCCACCGGCAGGGGCATCGCCGGAATCATCCAGTTGATCAGAAATCCGAGGCCGACGACGGTGAAGATCACCAGGCCCACGGCCAGTTCGAGAATCGTGTCCTTGTCGCGGAACAAGCCTTCCTTGGGAATGCGCCAGCCGTCGAGAAACAGCAGCGGCGGCAGGAACAACAGAAAGAACACGTCCGGGTCGAGCTTCACCGGGGCTTTGGCGACCAGCGCAATCAGCGCTCCGAGCGCGATCTGCACGATGGGCAGCGGCACCGACCAGGGCAGGCCGCGCTGCAGCCAGCCGCTCAGGACGACGGCCAGCAGCAGGAACAACGAGACGGTAATGCTTTCCACTGGGCCGCGGGCTCCATCGATGAGTCAGTCCGCTATTTTGCCTGGGCCCGCACTAAATAAAACCTTTGTCACCCGGCGATCCGATTGATTTGCGCCGCGCGCCGCGTCCTACCGGCAATCGTGCAAAAGGGGAGATCCCAATGTCGGAATCTCGGGTCACAGCGGGGCCGGCACGGCGGCCGATCAGTGGTCCACGCCGTTGCCAGAGGCATGAACTCGCGCTGCATCGGGCAGGCGATCCCTGCCGCGATGAGCTGGAGCGATTCGTCCATGACGTATTCGTGTCGAGGCATGGCGCTCACGTTTGCTCGTTCATGCCGACGTTGCTGGCCATGCGCAATGAAACTGGCGTCGTGTGCAGCGTCGCTGGCTTCCGTTCTGCCGCCGATCGGCCGTTGTTCCTCGAGCGTTACCTGGATGAGCCGATCGAGCAGGCCATCGCGTCGTCGCTTGGGCAACACGTCAGCCGGTCGCAGATCGTCGAAGTGGGCAATCTCGCCGGTCGCAACTGCCGCTCGGCGATACGCCTGGTGCTCGATCTGCCGCGCATTCTGCTGGATCGCGGCCATCGGTGGATGGTGTTCACTGCCACTGACACGTTGCGCGAGCTGCTCACGGGTTATCACGCTCCGTTGCTCGATTTGGGCGCGGCTCCTGCGGCGCGTGCGCACAACACGGGAGATGACTGGGGCCGCTATTACGACAGTCATCCCCGAGTGATGGCAGGCTTTCTCCAGGACGGGCTGGGTTTGTGCCGTCGTCACAGGAAATGATCATGGCGCCCACAGTGCTGGATATGTTGAGCGCCATCGATGGATCGTTGCCGGCCATCGACGATGGGGTGCTCCGCCTCAGCTACGCCGATGTGCAGCGATGTGTCGCGGGGGAACGGCGTTGGCTCCAATCGATGGGAGTGCGTCGCTGCGCATTGCTTGCCGAAAACAGTGCGCGTTGGGTGCTCAGCGACCTCGCACTGCTTGCGTGCGAGGCGGTGAATGTTCCATTGCCGCCCTCTTTCACCAGCGAGCAGATCGAGCACGTGCTGGCAGATGCCGGGATCGACTGGATGCTTACTGACGAGGGGAAGCGCATCACGCGTGAGCATCCGGCATTCAACTGCGTAGCCACTTCTCATCGCACCGGATTGTCGTTACTTCGGCGCGACGGCGGTTCACCCCAGAGCAGTTCTTGGGCCACCCATATCGCCAAAGTGACCTACACGTCCGGCAGCACCGGAGCGCCCAAAGGCGTGTGTCTGCGACAGGGCGCCATTCAAGCGGTGACCGATTCGCTGGTTGCGGCGACGGCCGGCTTGGGGGTGCAGACGCATCTGTGCATCCTGCCGCTCGCAACTCTGCTCGAGAATATCGCCGGCGTCTATGCGCCGCTGACGATGGGCGCCAAAGTGGTGGTACGGCCATCTCACACGATGGGCGTGAGCTACGGCGGCTTGAACGTGCCGCTGCTGTTGCGAGCCATCGATTCGACGCTGCCGGAAAGCATGATTCTCGTGCCGGAGTTGCTGCGTGCACTGGTTTACGCGGTTACCGCCGGGTGGCGCGCGCCGACCTCTCTCAAGTTCATCGCCGTCGGCGGCGGCACCGTGTCGACGCAGGTGTTGCAACAGGCGCGGCAGGCAGGACTGCCCGTATTCCAGGGCTACGGCTTGAGCGAATGTGCTTCGGTCGTGTGCCTCAACACGCCGAGGCACGACAAGGTCGACAGTGTGGGACGGCCTTTGCCGCACGCCAGAGTTCGTATCGATGCAAATGGCGAGATCTGCGTGAGCGGGGCGACCATGGCGGGTTACCTCGGTGTTCCGCTACAGCAAGACTCCGAAATGCGCACCGGCGATCTCGGCGAGATTGACGCCGACGGCTTTGTTTACGTGCGTGGCCGCGTCAAGAATATGTTCATCACCAGCATGGGCCGCAATGTCACACCCGAATGGGTGGAAAGCGAGCTGATTGCCGAGCCCGCCATCGCGCAGGCCATGGTCAGCGGCGAAGCCAAGCCCCATCCGGTCGCATTGGTGGTCGCCATGCCGAATGCGAACGAAGCTTCGATCGATGACGCCATCGCTCGCGCCAACTCACGCTTGCCCGACTATGCACGCGTTCGCCGTTGGACCTCGTTTCCCGAAGCGCCGACACTGGACAATCGATTGTTGACCGCCAACGGAAGGCTGCGTCGCGCGGAGATCGCGGCGAGATTTCACCAGCTCATCGATTCTCTATACGATCATGCAACCAGCCGTCTCCCTGAAGTTTCATGAAGTGCTCGCGGCGCGAACCGCAGCCGGGCGCGACTATCTCACGAGTGCTCCCATCATCCGTCGGGCACTCGCCGGCCACATTCAGTGCGACGAGTACATCGCCTTTTTGACGCAGGCGTTTCATCACGTACGACACACTGTGCCGCTGATGATGGCAGCAGGCTCGCGCCTGCCGGCGCGGTTGGGCTGGTTGCGCAAGGAAATCATTCATTACACGGAAGAGGAGGAGGGGCACGAACAGTGGATACTGAACGACATCGAAGCCGCGGGCGGCGATGCGTCGACTGTGGCCCGCAGCCTGCCCTCGATCGCTACCGACGCGATGGTCGCGTATGCGTATGACACGGCTGCGCGCCGCAATCCGGTGGGCTTCTTCGGCATGGTGTTCGTGCTCGAAGGCGCCAGCGTAGCGCTCGCATGCGCGGCGGCGGATCGTATCCAGGCGTCGTTGCAGTTGCCGAATCGGGCGATGACTTATCTGCGCAGTCACGGGCAGTTGGATCAGCAGCACGTACAAGATCTGTACGAAATCTTGAATCGCTTCGATGAAGAACAGGATAGGACGGCGGTCGAGCGGTGCGCGCAAGCGATGTTTCGTCTGTATGGCAACGTGTTTCGGGAACTGGAGGAGCGGACTGCGGTACCAACCGCGTGGAGGGCAGTATGAACTTGATAGGCAAACGCGTTCTAATAACGGGCGCGAGCGGCGGGATCGGGCGCGCTCTCGTGGCGGCGTTGTTGGGCGAAGGCGCGCATGTGCTATTGAGCGGTCGTGACCATGCCGCATTGGCTGCCGTCGTGGCTCATCATGCCGAGCGTGAGCATGCGGCGGTCTTTGCCGCCGACATCACGAATGCATTGGATCGGGCCAGGCTCTGTGACTTTGCATCGCGTTGGCGGGGTGGCGTCGACATTCTCATCAACAACGCGGCGGTCAACGACTTCACCTTATTGAAGATGCAGTCCGCGGAGTCGATGGATATGGCCGTTGCCACCAACCTGGTTGCGCCGATCGACATGTGCCGACGACTCAGCCCCTGTCTGGAGCGCAGCGAGGGCGCGCACATCATAAACGTCGGCTCGGTCTACGGCAGCATCGGCTTCGCCGGCAATAGCGTGTACTGCGCCACCAAGTTCGGCCTCCGCGGATTCTCCGAAGCACTCCGGCGTGAGCTGGCGGACACCGACATTCAAGTTCATTATTTCGCGCCTCGTGCGACCCGAACCGCGTTCAACAGCGATCTCGTCAACGATCTGAATATGACGCTGGGCAATGCTTCGGATGAGCCGGTGGAGGTGGCGAGATTCATCGTGCAGGCGTTGCAAGCTGGAAGGGCCGAGTCCGTCATCGGCTGGCCGGAGAAATTCTTCGTGCGTCTCAATGCGCTGCTGCCACGCCTGGTCGACATGGCGTTGGCGCAGAAGCTGTCGACCATTCGTCATTTCGTCAAGGGCTGCCCCAAGCCGGGAGAAAGTCTATGAGCGCTCGCACCCTGCGCGGCATCGTGCCGCTCGTCGGCCTACTTGCATGCGCCGCTCAGGCGCAGACGCCATTCGACACTGAGCTCGCGAGTATTCAGCAGCAGTGGGCCGTGGCGAACTACCAGACGGCAGCGAAGCGCGAAAAGGTGCGGGCCTTCGAAACGTTGGCCGCCGAGGCTCATCGGTTCTCCGCGGAGAATCCGCAGCGTGCCGAGCCGTTGATTTGGGAAGGCATCGTGCTGAGCACCTACGCTGGAGCGAAAGGCGGCCTCGGCGCATTGAGCCTGGCCAAGCAATCTCGCGCCGTGCTCGAGGCCGCGCTCAAGATCGATGACAAGGCATTGGAGGGTTCGGCGTACACGAGTCTTGGCGCCCTGTACTCGAAGGTGCCGCGATTTCCGCTGGGTTTCGGGGACGACGATAAGGCGCAGCAGTTTCTGTCGAAGGCGCTGACGATCAATCCCGATGGCATCGACCCAAACTTTTTCTATGCGCAATACCTTTGCGATCGCAATGAGTGTCACGACGCCCTGCGCTATCTGCAGCGTGCAGCTGAAGCGCCGCCTCGACCGGGGCGCGAGTTGGCCGACGAAGGGCGGCATCGTGAGGTCATGGAGCTCATGGCGAAGGCCCGGTAATGTGACAGTCTCGTGAACCCTCGGCAAAGTAGGACTTGCGTCCTACTGCGTTGTGAGGGCCTTCGCGAGAATAGCGCGTCATGTGTTCAAACCCTCGTTTGTTCAATGGTTCGTATCGGACAACTCGCGATTGCCTGCCCGTCGTTGACGCCGCACCACACCTGCGTCGAGGCGCTCGATTATTTTTCCAGCCATCCCGCTTATGACATCCTGCCGATCGTCGATGACGAGCGGCCGGTCGGGTTGATCACTCGTCATCTGCTGCAGGAACGCTTCTCCCGCCCGTTCCATCACGAGCTGTTCGGCAACAAGAGCTGCTCGCGATTCATGGATCGGCAGCCGCTGCTGGTCGATGAGGGCGATTCGATCACCACCGTCGGCGCGGTGGCCGCCAGCGATTCGCGACGAGCGCTGCAAGATGGCGTGATCGTCACGTCCAATGGCAAATATCGAGGCACGTGCAGCGGACCGGTGCTGATGCAAGTGCTCGCCGACATGCAGGTGGAGCGCAGTCGTCAGGTGCTCGAAGGCGTCCGCTACGCCAGCCGCATTCAGCGTGCGTTCCTGCATACCTCGAACGAGAATCTCGCCGAACATCTGCCGCGGCATCGGATCTTCTGGGAGCCCAGAGACATGGTCGGTGGCGACTATTATTTCTGCCGCGGCGACCAGG
The DNA here is from genome assembly GCF_009932555.1 of Steroidobacter agaridevorans. GTDB lineage: Bacteria > Pseudomonadota > Gammaproteobacteria > Steroidobacterales > Steroidobacteraceae > Steroidobacter > Steroidobacter agaridevorans. The sequence continues at coordinate 1,024,382 of NZ_BLJO01000001.1, read as the reverse complement.
ATCGAGTCTTTGTCGCCGTGCTCGATTGCACAGGACACGGCGTTCCCGGCGCGCTGATGACGATGATCATGTCCGCGAATCTCGAAGCATCGATCGCGGAGGTCGATTCCTGGCATCCGAGCGAGTTGCTATCGAACATCAATCGGCGTGCACGCGCCGCGCTGGGACAGCGCCAACGTGCGCAAATGGATGGCGCTGCGGAGCAGGGCTCCGACGATGGAATGGATGCGTCGCTGGTGCTGATCGATCGACGCAACCGCCGGCTGCAATTCGCCGGCGCGCGCCTGCCGGTGTTCGTGTCGTATGCCGGTCATGATTCGTGGATGTGCTTGCCGGCGGGACGGCCGGGCGTCGGTTACGCCGACACGCCCGACGATACCGAGTGGCCCATCAGCGAGACGCCGTTGGAGGAGGGCATGCGCGTTGCGCTCGCCACCGACGGACTGTTCGATCAGATTGGCGAAACGCGCGCCATCGCTTACGGCAAAGCGAGATTCGCGCAGTCCTTGGGCGCAGCCACCGGAGCGGGGCTGCAGGACAACTTCGAAGAGACATTGTCACGTTACCGGCAGTGGCAGGGAACCCAGAGCCGCCGTGACGATGCGACGCTAGTGATGTTTGAGGTCTAGATGAGTTGGAATGTTGCACATCGGATGACGCCGGAATCGTCCGAGCGAGAGATCTTCAGTTACTCTGGCGCGGTGAGCGCCGGCATCGTGGGCGCGACAGGCGAATCGCTGCGGGCACGGCTGGCCATGTTGAATGTGGAGAGTCAGCGCGCGCGAAAGGTATTCTCCAGCTTCGTCGAGCTGGCCTACAACATCATTCATCACGGCGAGCCGGAAGGCGCACGGGACGTGAAGATCGTTCGTTGCGGGTCCATCGCCGTGTGGGAGGCCGGGCAGCGCTATCATCTGCGCTCGCAAAGTTTGATCTCGGCGGTCAACGCACCGCCAATCCGGCAACGGCTACAGGCGCTGCGCGATCTGACGCCGGAACAGATTCGTTTCGAATTCCGTCTGCGGCTGACGAATCTGCAGTACGCAGCGGACGACAGTCCCAATGGCGGCGCGGGTCTCGGCTTGCTCACGATCGCGCGCAACGCCGCCGAACCCATCGATTTCGAGCTGTCGCCGGTGCCGTCGCATGACGGCAGGCTGCAACTCATCATCCACACCGTCATCCAATAGCAGGAGAGGCAAATGGAACGTCTGACTCTTGCCGCGACCCAGTTCACTCCGCTGGTGGATTTCGACTACGCCAGCCGCGCTCTCACCCTGCAAGGTGAGTCTTATCCGGAGAACGCTGCGGAGTTCTACCGTCCCATTCTGTCGGCGCTGCGCGAATATGCGAGCGATGGCGCCCAGTCGGGAAAAACGACGGTGACGCTGCAGTTCGCATACGTCAACAGCTCGAGCACCCGAAGTCTGCAGCAGCTGTTGACGTTGCTCGATGCCGCCGCTCGCGATGGCGCGAGCATCGAAGTGCGCTGGCTGGTCGAGCTCGACGACGATGTCATGACCGAGCTCGGCGTCGACTTGCTCAGCGACAAATCTTCGTTGAGCTATGAGATCGTCAGCAGGTGATGCGAGATCAATCTCTGCTCCAGAGCGGACTTTTCCACTTCATCAGCGCTTCCAGGAACAGTTTCAGCCGCGATGGCAGGAATTTGCGACCGGGATAGACCGCGAATACCGGGATGGGCGGCGAAGTCCACTTTGGCAACAGCCTGACCAGCGAGCCCTTGGCGATCGGTTCATCGCAGTACGTGGAGGGCAGCAGGCCGATACCGTGACCGCGATAGACGAAGGTGCTGACGGTACTGAAATCCCGGCTCGAGATCGAGCCCGAGACATGCACGCGAGCCTTGCGACGGCCGCCGATCAGGTTCCAGGCGGCTTCATTGTTCTTCGCATTGAGCATCACACAGTCGTGCTGCTCGAGCTCCGCCGGCTCGTTCGGTGGCTTGCGGTTCTTCAGATACTCCGGCGCGGCCACGACGTAGCGAATGCTCTTGCCCAGCCGGCTCGCGACCACGCTCGAATCCTTCAGATCGCCGAAGCGGATCGCGACGTCGACGTTTTCCGCGACCAGGTCGAGAAACACATTGGTGATGTACAGATCCACACGGATCTGCGGATGCGCCTTCAAGAACGCCGATAGAAATTCCAGAAACGCCGGCTGACCTAAAACTACCGGGACCGAAACGCGCAGCAAGCCTTGCGGCTCCTGTTGGGCGTGGGTCAGCACGCGCTCGGCATCCTGTAGAAGATTGAGCGGCTCCTGGCACTGATCGAAGTATTCACGGCCCTGGGCAGTCAGGCTCACGCGGCGCGTGGTCCGCCTCAATAGCGTCGCGCCAAGCTGCGACTCCAATACCGAAAGCCGGCGGCTCACCGTCGAGATCGGCATGCCGAGCGAGCGCGCCGCCCGGCTGATGCTCTCGTACTGAGCCACCTTCACGAAGATCAGGATGTTGTCGAGGTCCGCCATGGCGCGACTTTGCCATTAATGGAAATCAGATTACAGCACTTCCCATCTAATCAAAGCTCGCGGCCGCCCTGACAATGTCCCCACTCGCAACCCGTCAGGAGATTTCAATGACCAGCCAACGCAAGACCGTCATCGTGACCGGGGCCTCTCAGGGGATTGGCGCCGGCATCGCCAATCTGTTTCTCGAACGCGGCTACAACGTCGTGGCCAACTCGCGCAACGTCAGCAGGAAAAACGAGCTGCAACGCTCCGACCATCTGGCTCTCGTCGATGGCGATATCGCTTTGCCCGCGACCGCCGAGAAGATCGTCAGGACTGCCCTCGACCGCTTCGGCGCGATCGACGCGCTCGTCAACAATGCGGGTATATTTTTCGCGAAGCCGTTTACGGATTACACAGCGGAAGATTTCCGCGCGCTCTCGTCCACCAACCTGGAGGGCTTCCTTCACATCACGCAGGCCGTTATCAAACAGCTGCTCGCGCAGCGGTCGGCTGGCAGTGTGGTGAGCATCACGGCGTCGATTGCCGATCATCCGCTCGCAGCGTTGAGTGCGTCCGTGCCCATGATTACCAAGGGCGGCCTCAACGCAATCACCCGCAGCCTGGCGCTGGAATACGCCAAGCAGGGCATTCGAGTGAACGCAGTGGCTCCGGGGTTGGTGGCCACGCCGTTGCTCGCGAGCGTGCCGGAGGATTTTCTGCGGAGTCTGTCGCCGATGGGTCGGATCGGCACCGCGAAGGACATCGCCGAAGCCGTGTTCTATCTCACCGAGGCGGGCCAGGTGACCGGTGAAGTGCTCAACGTCGACGGCGGCTCGCATGTGGGCAAGTGGTGAGGAGACTTCGATGAACTGGAGTGCCGAACAACGGCTCGAAGAATCGGGCATTGCTCTGCCGATGGCGCCGCAGCCGCTCGGGGCTTACGTGCCGGCCGTACGAGTCGAAAACTTGTTGTTCCTGAGCGGGACGCTGCCATTGGAAGGCGGCGCTCCCAAGTTTCAGGGGCGGATAGGAAATGACATCGGCATCGAAGACGGACGGAGCGCGGCACGATTGGCCGCGCTCAATGCGCTCGCACTGGCACGGCAGCACTTGGGCTCGCTCGACAGAGTGACGCGCATCGTCCGGCTGACGGTCTCGCTTGCGGCGACGGCCGAGTTTCGCGATCACGCCAAAGTTGCCGACGGCGCTTCGGAGTTGCTGGCGACGGTGTTCGGCGCCGAAAAAGCGCCGACACGCATGGTCTCAGGAGTACTGAGCCTGCCAGCCGGCGCGCCTGTTGTCGTGGAGATTCTGTTAGAGGTCGACTAGCGAGGCGCCCTCAACGCAAACTCGATCGCCGCGCACGCCGCTGCGACCTGAGCGTCATTGCATTGTTGGGGCGTGGCGCGTGGGCTGTCGGGATAGACTTCCGTCGTCGTGGTGTAGCGCGCTCCCGTGATGCCGGCGCACAGGCCGAGCTGGCGCATGGCGTATCGAATGATGCCAGGTGCGACGACGTCCGAGCCAATGATCTGGCCGTTCGCATCCGCCGGCGCGATGTGAGTCACCTTGCTCACGGCCTCGATGATGGCTTGTTGAAAGGCTGGCTGCGGATTCTCGATGTCGTCGACGAGATAGAAACCGTCGGGAATCTGGTCGGGCTCGGACGTTTTGCCGTCGCGGGCGGCGAGCGCCGGGCGGAACTCGCTTTCGTCGGTGTCGGTCGTCTCGTGCAGATCGACGTGCAATAGAAAGCGTCCCTTCAGCGGAGCAACCAGGCGCAGCAGGGCAGCCGATTCTTCGGCCGGGCTGTTCTCGCGGAACGAGCGGTTGGGATCGATGGCATTCGCGTTCCAGCGATGAATGCGTTCATAGGCCCAAGGGCTCACGCAGGGCGCGACGAGCAAGTTGATCTTATTCGCATACTGCGCGGCGTGGCGATCCAGGAATTGCAGAGCGCCGTGCACGCCGCTGGTTTCGTAGCCGTGGACGCCGCCAGTCACGAGCGCGACCGGAACATCATCCCGCCAGCTCCGGCTGCGAACAGCAAACAAACGATACTGATCCGGCGGATAGTCGAGCTGACCGTACACCTCGACATCGAATCGATCGGACAGCCGCTCGACCGCTTTCGCTACATCGTCGTGGTAACTGCGATGTCGAACCTGACGCGATAGCCACAGCGCGCGCTCGGCAGCGCCCCAGGGAACGCCGGGTGTGCCGATGGGATAGGGCGCGGAGGAGGAGGTGGTCACGGAGGGCTCCTGGCGACGAAAAGGGCGCACTTTAACTCAGCCGGCCCACGGTCCGGCCCGTCTCGAATTACAATTCCATTATTCCAATGAATTGAAATTTTCATTCCATTGGGTTAGCGTACCGGTCGGGGCGTGTGGCTCGCCGCACATTCGACGACTGGCATGACTAAAGAACACATCACCGCGCATCGACGCGGCTTCGACCGGGGATTTACGGCCATCGCGCGTCAGCTGGATCCGGACAATCCGTCTCGGATTGGCATCGGCGTCTGGCGTCTGGCCGGGAGCGAGCGGTCCGTTCAGCACATCACGTGCGAAACGGCCTGGCTGTTAATGAGCGGCAGCGTGCGGGTGACGGTCGGTCAGCGCGAGTTCGAACTCTCGCGCGAGTCGTTGTTCGATGAATCCGCGAGCTGCGTTCATGCTCCCGCCGGTGCCACGATCGCTTTCGACGCGTCACGCGATACCGAGATCATGGTGTTCGATTGCGCCAATCTCAGGCCATTCGAAGCTCGCGTGTTCACTGCGAAGGACGTGCCGAACGAGCCGCGTGGCCGCGGGCAGGTCGGCGATCGGGCGCTGCGCTACGTCCGGACCATCTTCGATCGGAGCAATTCGCCCGACGCAGTCGAGCTGGTGCTCGGCGAAGTGGTGACGTTTCCAGGCGGCTGGTCGAGCTATCCGCCGCATCATCATCCGCAGCCGGAGATTTATCACTATCGTTTCACGCAGCCGCAGGGGTATGGTCATGCGGAGCTGGGCGACAACGTCGTCAAAGTGATGGAGCACGACACCATCCATATTCCCGCCGGCCTGGATCACGCGCAGTGCGCGGCGCCAGGCTATGGCATGTACTACTCGTGGGTGATCCGCCATCTGCCGGACCAGCCTTACACGATTCCCGACTTCACCGCCGAGCATGCCTGGACTTTGCAAGCCGGCGCTCCTTTCTGGCGCCCGCGCGAGATGGACCACAATGAATAAGACGTTCGACCTGATTTGTCTGGGCCGCGCGGCCGTGGATTTCTACGGCGAGCAGATCGGCGGCCGGCTCGAGGATATGCGCAGCTTCGCAAAATATCTGGGCGGATCTTCGGCAAATCTGGCAGCAGGAACCTCGCGGCTCGGCTTGCGTGTGTCCATGTTGACGCGCGTGGGAGACGAGCACATGGGACGTTTCGTCCGCGAGGCTTTGCAACGCGAAGGCGTCGATGTGAGTCATGTGGCGACCGATCCAACGCGTCTCACCGCGTCGGTCGTGTTGGGCATCGAAGGTCCGGCGGCTTATCCGCATATCTTCTTTCGCGAGAACTGCGCAGACATGGGAGTGTGCGCGCAGGACTTCGATGAGTCATACATTGCGGGCAGCCGCGCCGTTGCCGTCACGGGCACGCATCTGTCGACCCCAGGGACTCGCGCAGCGGTCGAACAGGCGTTCCGCTGGGCGCGAGCGAATCGAACGCGCGTCATCCTCGACATCGACTATCGGCCAGTGCTTTGGAAACTGACGAATGCAGGGCAGGGGGAATCCCGTTTCATCGAGTCGGCCGAAGTGACCCAGGCACTGCAAAGGGTGCTGCCCGATTGCGATCTGGTGGTGGGCACGGAAGAAGAAATCCGGATCGCCGGCGGTTCCGACGATGTGCTTGCGTCCTTGCGCGCGATCCGGCGCAAAACGCACGCGACCATCGTGCTCAAACGCGGGCCGGCGGGATGCAGCGTCATTACCGATGAAGTCCCGGCGACGCTGGCGGAGCTGCATACGATCGCGGGCTTTCCGGTCGAAGTATTGAACGTGCTTGGCGCAGGCGATGCCTTTCTCAGCGGCTTTCTCTCAGGATGGCTGCGAGGCAGGCCGCTTGCCGAGTGCGCCCGGCTTGGCAATGCCTGCGGGGCGCTGGTCGTATCACGACACGGCTGCACCCCGGCCATGCCGAGTGCACTGGAGCTTCAGGAGTTTCTGCGTCGGGCTGCGAGCGTGCGACGCCCCGATCTCGATGCCGAGCTCTCGCATGTGCATGAAGCCACGACGACTCGCCGGCCGCGAGAATCGTTGTATGTACTCGCGTTCGATCATCGTCGGCAGCTCGAAGAGCTGGCGGACGAACACGGCGCGTCGCGGGCGCGCATTGGTGAATTCAAAGATCTGATCGCTCGTGCCGTCGAGCGTGTGGCCGCGGGCACACGAGATCGGGAACATCTGGGTGTCATTGTCGATGCGCGTCACGGCTCGGCTGTTTTGAATCGACTCACGACGCAAGGCTTCTGGATCGGCCGTCCGATCGAAACGCCCGGCTCGCGTCCGGTGGCGTTCGATCCTCCCGATAACGTCGGTTTGCATCTGACGAGCTGGCCGGTGGCCCACGTCATCAAGTGCCTGGTGTTCTTTCATCCGGACGATCCCATCGAGCTGCGTCTCGCGCAGGAACGTCAGATTCGCACATTGAACGACGCCGCTCGCGCTCAGGATCGTGAGTTGCTTTTGGAAATCATCTGCAGCGGACGTGGCTTGCCGGTGGATGACGCGACCACTGCCCGGGCGTTGACTCGTATCTACAACCTCGGCGTGCGCCCAGCGTGGTGGAAGCTGGAGGCGCAATCGCGGGCTGCTTGGCTGAACATCGCGGAGGTCATCGAGCGGCGCGATCCGCACTGTAATGGCGTGCTGATGCTAGGGCTCGACGCTCCAGAGGAAGCGCTGCAAGCGTCGTTCGAAAGCGCGGCGGCCATACCGGTGTGCAAAGGGTTTGCGGTCGGCCGAAGCATTTTCAATCCGGCGGCGCGAGGCTGGTTTGCCGGCGCGCTGAGCGACGAGCAGGTCGTCGCCGATATCGCGGACCGATATCAACGTTTGATCGACAGCTGGCGCGCATTGCGCGCGAGCCATGCTCGTTTATCCTCACGAGTCTCCGATGCCTTGGCGGAGCAGTCCTTATGAGCGATCGAGTCCGCCTGACCGCCAGTCAGGCCATCGTGCGCTATCTGTCGGCACAGCGGACCGTCGTTGACGGCCAGGAAGTCCCGCTGTGCGCTGGCGTATTTGCAATCTTCGGGCATGGCAACGTGGCCGGCATGGGGGAGGCGCTGAGCGCCTCTCGCGCCGAGCTGCCGACGTATCGTGCTCACAATGAACAGGCGATGGCTCACGCCGCGATTGCTTACGCCAAGACGATGCGCCGACGTCGCTTCATGGCGTGCACGACCTCTATCGGCCCGGGTGCCACTAACATGGTGACGGCGGCCGCGCTCGCTCACGTCAATCGACTGCCCGTGTTGTTATTGCCCGGCGACGTGTTCGCCAGCCGTCGACCGGATCCAGTGTTGCAACAGGTGGAAGACTTCGGCGATCCCACCGTCACCGCCAACGATTGCTTTCGTCCGGTGTCGCGCTATTGGGATCGCATCAGCCGCCCCGAGCAGCTGATGCGCTCGTTGCCACAAGCGCTCGGTGTGCTGACGGATCCCGCAGAGTGCGGACCGGTGACGCTGGCGTTGCCGCAGGATGTGCAGGCGGAAGCGTGGGAATATCCCATCTCGTTCTTCCAGCCGCGGATTCATGAGCTGACTCGGCTCGGGCCAGATACGCGTCAACTGACGGCTGCGGCCGAAGCGATCAGGCGAGCGAAGCAGCCGCTCATCATCGCAGGCGGTGGAGTTCACTACGCGCAGGCATGCGAAACACTGGCTCGCTTCGCCGAGCGTTTCAGCATTCCGGTAGCGGAGACCCAAGCAGGCAAAGGCGCGCTGCGCTGGAATCATCCCCAGAATGTCGGCTCCATCGGCGTCACCGGATCGAGTGCGGCGAATGAGTTGGCGCGCGATGCCGATGTGATCATCGCTATCGGCACCCGGCTGCAGGACTTCACGACGGCGTCGTCGAGTTTGTTCCGCAATCCGCGGCGACAGTTGGTTGCAATCAATGTGTGTCGTTTCGATGCCGCAAAGTTCGGAGCGCTGCAGTTGCAAGGTGACGCGCTCCGCGCGCTGGACGAGTTGAATGTTCTGCTGGAGCCGTCTGTGAGCGCCGAGTATTCAGCTCGGGTCAAGCACCTCGCGCAGACGTGGAATTCATCGGTGGAGGCTGCCACTGCCGTCTCCGACACCACTTTGCCGACTGACGCGCAGGTGCTTGGCGCAGTGAACCGCGCAATTGGAACGAACGGCACGGTTGTCTGCGCGGCCGGCGGATTGCCAGGAGAATTGCACAAACTGTGGCGTGCTCAGGATAGCGACGCTTATCACCTCGAGTACGGCTACTCCTGCATGGGCTACGAGATCGCCGGCGGCCTCGGCGTCAAGCTGGCCCGCCCCGATCGGAACGTGGTCGTCATGGTGGGCGATGGCAGTTATCTGATGATGAATTCCGAGATTGCCACCGCCATTGCGCTGGGCCTGAAACTGACCATCGTGCTGCTGGACAACCGCGGCTACGGTTGTATCAGTCGGCTGCAAAAGAGCTGCGGTGGAACGGCGTTCAACAATTTGCTCGAAGAGGCCGCGCCCGCTGTCGATTTTGTCGCGCACGCTCGCTCTCTCGGCGCCGAGTCGCTTCAAGTCAACAATGTGCGCGAGCTCGAGCGCGCACTGAATGACACGCGCGCCCAGACGAGGACCGTCGTGATCGTGATCAATACCGACCCGCATCACAGTACGGCCGCGGGTGGCGCGTGGTGGGATGTCGCCGTGCCCGAAGTGTCCGGCTCCAAGGACGTGGCTGCGGCAAACGAGAAATATCGCAAGACGCTCCGCGACGTGAGCGATCTCGAGTAACAACGCAACTGACACCGGCACTCATGAACATTCGCATCGGCATCAATCCCTTGACGTGGACCAACGACGACCTGCCGTCGCTGGGCGCTGAAACGAGCCTGGAGACCTGTCTGCGCGAAGCGCGCGAGGCGGGTTACACGGGCATCGAGCTCGGCAACAAGTTTCCACGGGTTGCCGCTCAACTCGGGCCGATCCTGCAGGCTCACGATCTGCAATTGGTGTCCGGCTGGTACAGCGCACGTCTGCTCGAGCGCGATGTCGACGCCGAATGGGACGCGATGAGCGCGCATTTCGAACTGCTGCACGCGTTGGGTTGCGAGGTGATGGTGTTCGCCGAAGTTTCACGCTGTACCCACGGCGATCAGCGAGCCCCGTTATCGCAGCGACCTCATCTCACCAAGGGCGATTGGCAGCGCTTCGGCGAGCGCATGACCCGGCTTGCGGAGAAGATGCGTTCTGCGGGGCTGCGGCTCGCCTATCACCATCATATGGGGACGGTCGTGCAGTCAGCGGCGGACATCGACAATCTCATGCAGGCAACCGGCGATGCCGTAGGCCTGTTGCTCGATACCGGTCATCTCACCTATGCAGGCGGCGATCCCGCGCAAATGGCAGGGCGTTATGCGGCGCGCATCGCGCACGTTCATTGTAAGGATGTACGCCGGCCGGTCCTGGAGCGAGCTCGTAATGAAGACACCAGCTTTTTAAATGCAGTGCTCGATGGTGTGTTCACGGTGCCTGGCGATGGCATGGTCGACTATCGCAGCGTCTTGCAGCCCGTGGCTCGCAGCGGTTATCGCGGCTGGCTGGTGGTCGAGGCGGAGCAGGATCCGGCGGTGGCCACGCCGATTGTCTACGCGAAGATGGGTTATCAGCATCTGTCGCGCCTCGCGACCGAGCTGTTTGTTTGAGGAGAAGGCTCCCTCGCTCGCGAGGCGAGGGAGCGCCAGTTTCCTTAGCTCAGCGCCACCGCAACTCCCGTCGTCAACGAGCGTTGGGCTGCATCCGCCAGCAGGAGTGCACGTCGGCCGTCCTCTCCGGTTGCAAGCTCGACCTTCTTGCCGTTGAGCGCGCCGATGAAATCCTCCAGCTCCAGGCGATACGCATCGGCGTAACGTTCCAGGAAGAAGGGCAGTGCGGGCTCGGTCGTGTAGCCTTGCTTGTCTGCGACAGTCACGCTGGTGGCGGTGTGATTGTTGGCGCTGACCATGCCGGCCGCGCCGAACGCCTCGATGCGCTGATCGTATCCAAAGCTGCAACGCCTGCTATTCGCGATCTGGCACAGCCGGCCATCCGCCGTCCGTAACATCACCATGGCCGTGTCGATATCGCCCGCGGCGCCGATCTCCGGATCGACCAGGGCACTGCCTCGCGCGAACACTTCCACCGGCTCGGCGCCCAGCAGCCAGCGCGCCATATCCAGATCGTGAATCATCATGTCGCGGAACAAACCGCCCGAGCGGCGCACGTAGTCCACTGGCGGCGGCGCAGGATCGCGGCTGGTGATGTGCAGCGTTTCGAGCGAACCGATCGTCCCTGCGGCGATTTCATGCTTGAGTCGCGCAAAGGAGGGGTCATAGCGACGATTGAAGCCGAGATACAGCGGGACGCCGGCCGCTTCAGCCTTGCGCATGCATTGCGTGGCCCGACCGATGTCCAGATCGAGCGGCTTTTCGCAGAACACCGGCTTGCCGGCGGCGGCGCAGCGCTCGATCCAATCGGCGTGAGTGTCGGTTGAGCTGGCGATGAGCACGGCGTCGAAGTCGGTTTGCGCCAAGGCTTCATCCGGTTTCACGGCGCGGCATGACCACCTGCTCGCAAGCTCTGCGGCTGCGCGTGCATCGGCGTCGGTGACGGCCACCAGACTGGAGCCCGCCCCGCGCACTATGTTCTCCGCGTGGATACGACCGATACGTCCCGCGCCTATCAATAGAAATCGAATCATTTGTCCCCCTGACGGACGCTGCCTCGCTCAGCGTACGCGGCCACGTTTTTCCATGTCGAATGCATAACTGATGACCAGCGACTGCGCGAGGCACAGCGACGCGGTCAATGAACGGAACTGACGCACCTCCGCGTCCTTGATCTCGAACACCAGGTCCGAGGCGGCCGCGATCGGGCTCAAGCGACTGTCGGTGATGGCGATGATCCTGGCCTTCTGCTCACGCGTGGAGCCGACGATCTCCACGGTTTCCGCCGCGTAGGGCTGGAAGCTGATGGCGATCAGCAAATCCTTCGACGTGAGCATGGTGCTTTGTTCGGCCAGCATGCCGGCCACGCCGTCGAGCAAGTAAGCGCGCTTGTCGACGTGGCGCAGGGCATAGGCAAGATAGGAGGCAACCGGAAAGGAGCGTCGCAGGCCGACGATGTAGACCGCGCTCGCCCCGGCGATCATTTCCACCGCCCGCTCCAGGTCGGCTTTGCGGACGCTGCTCTTCAAATGCTCCAATGCGAGGATGTTGCTGTCCGCGAACTCGTGCATCACATCCTGGGGAGCAAGCGCGCCCGCGGCGCCTGCACGGCGCGAGAACTGCCGGATGCGCTCGGCGTAACTGGGGCTCGGCGCTTGGGTAAGCATCTCGTCCTTGAACAGCTCCTGCATATCGCTCGCGCCTTCGTAACCGAAGGTTTTGGCGAAGCGCACGATGGTGGAGGGCTGGACTTCGCAGCGCTCGGCGATGACCGCCAGGGTCTGCAGCGCCATGTCGTTCGGATTTTCCAACACGTACTTGGCGACCTGCTGCAGTCGGGGACTGAGCTCCTCGTACCGGCGCACGATGTCGCCCCGCAGGGTCTCGAGTGTTTTTGCGCTGCTCGCCACGGCTAATTCTCTGAGTGTCATGGAAATTCCCAAATCATACGGTCGCTGCAATAAATATTCTATGCAGCTCTTCAGGACCGGCGGCCGCAGCGTGGCGCAACTATAGCATCTGGAATTTTTATTTCACTAGTTGCGTTCAATGAAATGTTCGTTCTAGACTCTCGACCAGCTGCACTCGAGTGCGGAACTACAACTCATGCACGATTCAGAGACGCGTCGAGCGTCCAGGGGGAAAGCGATGAGACGGTTAAAGCAGGGGAGCGTCCTGGCGAGCGCGGTGTCGATTACTCTGGCGACGGCGGCAGCCAATGCTGCCGAACCGGCCAAGGAAGACACCCTGGAGTTCATCGAAGTGCTCGCCAAGCGCGTCAATGCGCGCGAGCGCACCGAGCTGGCCGAGCCGGTGCTCACTTATTCCGAAGAGTATTTCCAGCGCTTCGAGCCGCTGTCGGTCGGCGAAATGATGAAGCGCGTGCCGGGCGTGACGTTCAGCGACGACGTTGGCGAGTACGCGGCGCCGTCGTTGCGCGGCATCGGCTCGGAGTACACCCAGATCCTGATCAACGGCCGCCGCATCTCCGGCTCGGGCAATGACAACACCGTGCTGGTGGATCGCATTCCGGCCGAGCTGGTCGAGCGGGTCGAAATCATCCGCAGCCCCACCAGCGACATGGACAGCCAGGGCATCGGCGGCACGCTGAACATCATTCTCAAGGAAGGCGCCGAATTCAACGGCGGCATCTATCGACTCGGCGGCTACTACATCGACGGCGAGACCCGGCCCAGCGCGTTCGTCTCGTACGGGCACACCAACGACGCGGTCCAGTGGGGCACTTCGCTCAATTATCAGGAGCGCTTCAATCGCAAGCAGGTGTATTCCGTCGAGCGCGTGCTGGATGGCGAAGGCAACGCCGAGCCGGAATTCAAGACCACCATCGAGCCGGACGAGCGCGACACCCGCGACATCGCCTGGACCGGCGACCTGGCATTCAAGCTCGACGGCGGCCAGGAGCTGCAGTTCAACTCGCTGTTCGTGGACACCGACCGGGTCGAGCACGAGTTCGAGCGCGCCTTCGAGGCCGAAGACGACGACGGCGACCTGGACTCGGGCGCCGAGCAGACCAATCAGACCGATGCATTCCGTGAGCGCAACTGGATGCTGGCCGCCACGTTCACCGCGCCCACCGATGGCGGCAACTCCTGGGAAGTCTCGGCGAGCTACGACCGCACCGAGGGCGAAGCGAAGGAAACCAATTACCTGGTCGACATGGATTTCGACTTCGCCAGCGTCGGCCTGAGTTCCGGCGACGACATCCTGCCGTTCCTGTCTTCATTCAACGATCCGCAGTTGAATCAGCAGTTCCGCGCCAACAGCACCCAGTTCGGTCACGAGATCGACGTGTTCGACAACATCGACAGCATCGAGAACGAGGACAGCGAGGACTCCGAGGCCAAGGCGGGCGGCAAGTTCAAATGGAAGTTCACCGCTGCGACCCTGAGCGTCGGCCTCGACTACGTGCTGAAGAAGCGCGATTACAGCTTCAACGTGCAGGAGCTCGACGACGGCCAGCTGGTCACGCTCGATGACCTGTTCAGTATTTTCAACGTCGACGACGAGCGCATCGCCGGCTTCGTGCAATGGGGCGTCGATCTCACCGACAGCACCAAGCTCGAGCTCGGCGTGCGTGGCGAGCAGACCAACCTGGAAATCACGTCGACCGTCGCCGGGCCCGTGGCCGATGCGGCCGCCGCGCTCAGCTCGCTGGGATTGAACGTGGAGGGCAATCAGATCGCGGTCGACAACGACTACTTCGAGCTGAACCCGACCGCGCATATCCGCTGGGACGCGACCGATTCGCTGCAGCTGAGACTGTCGGCGGCGCGCACCGTGCGCCGTCCGAGCTTCGACGAGCTCAATCCGACGCTGCTGCTCGACGAAGACGAGAGCGTGCTGGGCAATCCGACCCTGGATCAGGAAACCGCGCTCGGACTCGACGGCGGCTTCGACCTGCGCTTGAACGCCGAGGACGCGGTGCTCGGCGTCAACGCGTTCTACCGGCGCATCGAGAACAAGATCGAGCTGAACGGCGTCGGCGACGAGGTGAACGCCATCTTCCAGGCGCAGATCGATGACGAGATCGAAGCCACGCAGTATGTGAACAATCCGAACAAGGGCACGATCTACGGCGTCGAGTTCGATCTGAGCTATCCGCTGGAGGTGATCGGAGCGCCGAATTTCCACGTGTTCGCCAATTACACGTACGTGCACTCCGAGATCCGCGACGCCAACAGCAACTTCCCCATCGACCGGCGCTTCTCCATGCAGCCGGACTACATCTATAACGTCGGCTTCGACCACCTGATCGAGAGCTGGGCGCTCACCTGGGGTTCGAGCTATCAGAAGCGCGGTGCGGCCGAAGAATGGGTCGATTCGGGCGCCGCCACCAAGGAGGTCGCCGATGTGACTTTCGAGGGCAACCTCGAAGTGTTCCTCGAGAAAACGTTCGCGGAGCGCTATGTCGTGCGCGTGGCCGCGCAGAACCTGCTCGACGCCAAGCGCAAGGATGTGACTCGCATCTACGAATCGGCCGCGCAGTACAACGCGCGCACTCCGGTCAGCTCCGAGATCGATCAGGAAGAGTCGGATCCGTGGATCATTCTCACGTTCCGCAGCACCTTCTGAGCTGATCGTTTTCCCACCGCACGTCGATGGACGGCGCTCGCATCCGCGAGCGCCTCGATGCCCTGTTGTCACACCCAAAGGAGGGTTCCATGTCGAAAGTGCATTCCGTCCTCGCGCTTGCCGTGCTCGGTGCGTTGTCCGCCGGGCTCGCTCACAGCGCGCAAGTCCAGGCCGTTCGTGAAACTCCGCCGTCGCTCGACTACGACGATGGCGAGCATCTTGCGAACGCCGACGATCCGGCGATCTGGGTGCATCCCAACGAAGATCGCCAGCACAAGAGTCTGATCGTCGCCACCTTGAAAGAAGGCGGCATCGATGTTTACAACCTGCAGGGCCAGCTGTTGCAACACATCGCCGGGCTGCCGCACGCCAATCCCGACTATCCCCGTCAGCGCTTCAACAACGTCGACCTGGTGTACGGATTCAAGCTCGGCTCGCGCACCGTGGATCTGGCGGTTGCCACCGACCGCGGCTTCGATCGGCTGGCCATCTTTGAAATCAACAAGAGCGGTTCCGATGCGGCCGTGCCGCTGACCGAAGTGACCAAGGCCGGCTTGCCGTTCGTCTTCGCCGCCAACCAGGGCGAAGTGAACGATGAGCTGACGGCGATGGGCATTGGCACCGCTAAGCTGGAGAACGGTCAGACCATCGCTTTCGTCACGCGCAACGATCGCTCGCAGGCCGCCAAGTTCCGTTTGTACGACGCCGGCGGCGGCAAAGTCGGCTACGCGCCGTTGGTGCGTTTCAACTTGCCATCGCAGTTCACTTTGCCCAATGGCCAGCAGTGGGCGCCTTGTCAGGATGAGGACGGGCCGACGCCGATGGCGGAAGGTACGGTCATCGATCGGGATCGCGGCTACGTTTACATCGGTCAGGAAGCCGTCGGACTGTGGCGTACGACCATCGACAATCCCGGCGCCAACCTGCAGCTGATCGACAAGGTCGACACGTATGGCACGCCGTACACGCGCACCTGGGATCCTGATGAAGAAGAGTATGTGTGCGAATACCAGACGCAGCAGGATCCAGGGTACGGCGGACGGCTGACCCGCGACGTCGAAGGCGTGACGTTGTACGAAGCGGACGACGAAGAGGGTTATGTGATCGTCTCGAGTCAGGGTAACAACGAGTACTTGGTGTATGACCGCGAAGACAACGACTACGTCGGCCGATTCTCCATCGTGGACGGCATGGTCGACGGCACGCAGGAAACCGACGGCATCGGCGTCAGCAATGCCGACTTCGGCGCCCCGTTCGACGACGGTTTGTTCGTGGCCATGGATGGCGGCAACACCCCGGACATCCTGGATCCGGAAGGCGAGGCCATCGAGAACACCAACTTCAAGTTCGTGCAGTGGGAGGACATTGCCGATCAGCTCGACCTGATCGTCGACGACGAGCACGACATTCGCGATCTGGATTGATTGCTCGAGGCCGAGTCAGGCGCGCCCTCGCGGGCGCGCCTTTTTCTTGCTCGTTATTCCTTGCGCAGCGAGCGCAGCGCATCCTTCCAGGACACGTACTTGAAGTTCTGGCGTTCCGCCGGCATCAGGTTGCGACCATCCTGCACGACCAGCAAGCCTTCCGGAAAGCGCTCGCCCAGCGGCGCGCTCACGATATCCAACCCATCCGTTTCGGAGGCGCCGTCGATGCCGGCTTCACTGTTCGCGACTACAGCGAACTTGCCGAGGTACTCGTTGTTACCTTCGCGACGATACACGGCGTAATTGTCTTCACCCTGATTCGATACGACCAGATAACCGGCGCCATTCGCGCCGTAGTAGATCGACAGGCCTTCGATATCATCCGTCAGGCGGCCTTTCTCGACAGTGTCGATGGACGTGCGACGTGAGCCGTCCCGCGGCTCGGCGGAATATTTCCAAAGCGCCACGTCTTCTTCCGCGACATACAGATGACCGAGCTCGTCGTCTGCCGCGCAACCTTCGGCCTGCGAGCCGACCTCGATCTCGCGCACCAGCTCGCCAGCGATCTTTCCGGCTTTGGCTGAGACCCGCCATTGGCGAATACGGCCGTCGGCGCTGTCGTTGGCAAAGACGTAGTAGGCGCCATTCTTCGCGCTTCGATACATGCACAGACCGTATGGATCGTCGAAGCCGGTCGCCAGATCGCCGCCGGGCAAGGCCTGCAGCTGCCGCGCCTGGGCATCGTAGCGATACAAGCTGATGGATTTGCGCGTTCGATTGGTTGCGGCCACGAGCGTGATGGGGCGTCCGCCGAAGGTGAAGCCGTCGCGCACGTCGACGTTGTTCATGCGACCGTCCGGCACACTGTGGATCAACTTGCCATCCAGGTCATAAACATTGAGGCCCAGTTTCTTGTCTGTCGCGATCACGACGCTGCGGCTGGGGGCCTGACGATCCACCCAGATCGCCGGATCGTCGGCGGCATCGCCGAAGCTGGCCACCGGCTCGCTCTCCACGGCCGGCGCCACTGCGCCTGGAATGAACTCGCTGGCCGCAGCGGCGTTCTGCGCCGTCGGTAAATCCAGCGATTTCGTGAGCGCGCTCAACGACACCAGCTTGTAATCGCCGGCGTCTTCATCGGCGACGATCAGCACGCCATTGGGAAATGCACCTCCGAGCGGCTCGGCGGCGATCGTCAATCCTTCCGCGTCGCCAATCTGCTTGGGCGCGCCCAGCTGGACTCGCCGCGGCTCGCTATCGGGCAACGAATAGGCGACAAAGCCATCGGCATCGCGTGCTAACAACAGCGTCGTCCCGGAAGCAGGATGGACGGCAATGCCTTTGACTTCTTCGCTCAGCCCGCCGCGTGGCGCGACGAGGTCGACGGCTTCGCGTGCCGTATCCGATTCAGGTTCCGCTGCGATACTCCACACGCCGACCGACTCTTCGCTGAAATAGACGCGACGGCGAGCATCGTCGACTGCGCAATGACCGACGCCTTTGCCTGCCGCGATCCTGCGCACCATGCGCCCGGCAACCTGCTGTGCCTGGGAAAACAACTCCCACTGTTCGAATTGACCCTGACCGGTCGAGACGAACGCGTAAAGCTTGTTCGTCAGTGGGCTCACATACGAGCACAGGCCGGTAATCTCATCGTCAATGCGCAGCGGCTGCGGAGCGACTTCCTGCAACTTGCGAGTGCCTGCATCGAAGCGGAAGGCTCGAACGGCGCCGGCGCGTTGGTCACTCACTAGTACGAGCTTGTTCAGGCCCTGCGGCAAGCTCGATCGGTCCGGTACCTCGACGAATCCGACTTCGACCTCAGCGAAGGCCGCGACTCGCTGCCCAGCCAGATCGTGAATTTCCAGGCCGCCTTCACCGGCCGCCACGATCAACAGGCTATTCGCGGGTTGCGCCGGATCCCGCCACACGGCGGCATCGAGCGCGAACTTATGGGAGGTGGGCTGCGTGGTTCGGTCCACCGGCACGCTGATGGCTGGATTCTGTTGTGTCGAAGACTGCGCCTGCCATGCCAACAGGCCAAGGGCGAGGGCGGTCAAAAGCGGAGGGTATTTCATGGCGTCTCTCTTGATGGAATGCCGGCGATTGGGCTTGGAATATTTTTTCCATTGTTTTAAGCTAATGGAAATCAAATTTCAATCATCGGCATTGACGGGGGAAGTGGGTGAGCGCTGGCGAACCGGAGATCGAAGGTCTGCGACTGGCGGGGAGGGCTTCGGCATTGGGCTCATTGCTGAAGTTCTTCGCGACCGGCGCGGACCGTCCCGTGCTCCAGGATTCCGCCGCAGTCGACACCTTGTTTCGCTATCACCGCGTGCGAGTGATGGTCGCGATCACGCTTTGCTACGGTGTGATCTATACGTGCCGATTGGCGCTCGGCGTCGTGAAGAAGCCGCTCATCGATGCCGGCGTGTTCGGTCCTGCCGAGCTGGGCATGATCGGTTCCGCGCTCTTTTATGCCTATGCCATCGGCAAGCTGACCAACGGCTTTCTCGCCGATCACGCCAACATCAAACGATTTCTGGCGTTGGGCTTTTTGTTGACCGCGCTGTGCAACGTGGGGATGGGTTTTTCCACCACGGTTGCATTGTCGGTGCTGCTGTGGGGACTGAATGGCTGGTTCCAGAGCTTCGGCGCGCCGTCCAGCGTGGTCGCCATCACCGCCTGGTTCAGCAATCGCGAGCGTGGCCGGGTCTACGGTTTGTGGAGCACTGCGCACTCCATCGGCGAGGGACTGACGTTTCTAGTGGTTGGCGCAGTGGTCGCGGTACTCGGCTGGCGATGGGGATTCTGGGTGCCGGGCCTGATTGGCATCGTCATGGCTGCGGTGGCGTACCGCTTCGTGCAGGATCGGCCGCGCACCTTGGGCTTGCCGACTGTTGCCGACTGGCGCAACGATCACTACGCCCAGGTGAGCACGCAACAGCAAAGCACCTTCGCCACACAGCTGTCGATCGTGAAGATCGCGCCCATCTGGATACTCGCGCTGGCCAGCTCGACCATTTACATCACGCGCTACGCCATCAACTCGTGGGGCGTGCTCTATTTGCAGGAGGCGCGCGGCTATTCGCTGACCATGGCCGGCACGTTGCTGATGATCAGCACGATCGCAGGCATGGTCGGCGCGATCTCGTATGGATTCGTGTCCGACAAGGTCTTCCACGCGCGCAGGCCGCCGACCAACCTGGTGTTCGCCATCGTCGAACTCGCGGGCCTGGTGTTGATCTTCTTCGGGCCCGCGAACACCTCCGTGCTGATTGTCGGCATGGTGCTGTTTGGCATCGGCCTGACCGGCCTGGTCACGGCGCTCGGTGGATTGTTCGCGGTCGACATCTGTCCGAAGCGGGTCGCCGGCGCCGCCATGGGCTTGATCGGCATCTTCAGTTATCTGGGCGCGGCCATCCAGGAAAACGTCAGCGGGCATCTGATCGAGCGCGGCATGACCGTCGTCGATGGCGTCCGCACTTATGACTTCAGCACGGTCATCTGGTTCTGGCTCGGCTCGTCGTTGTTGTCGATGCTGCTGGCCGCCTGTCTGTGGCGCGTGAAGTTGCACGATTGAGATTCATCGGGGGGACATTCTCTTGCACACGTTCGACTTTGTTTCTATCGGCGCATACACCAAGGACACTATCGTCACGCGCGCCGGCACTCGTCAGGTTCATGGCGGCGGCTATAGCTATTCGGCACACGCCGCGCGCTTGCTGGATCAACGCGTCGGCGCCGTCACTCGGCTCGCGAGGGAGGACATCGAGTCCACCCGGCTGTTGAAAGAAGCGGGCGTGGAAGTGATGGTGCGAGACTCGGCGCGGTCCACGGTCATGCGGCTGGAATATCCGACGGCCAACGTCGACGAGCGCATTCTGACGGTCACCGACATTGCCGATCCCTTTCAGATCGAGGACGTTGCCAGCGTGCGCGCCGAGGCAATCCTCATCAGCGCGTCCATTCGCGGCGAAGTGTCGCTGCCGGTGGTGAAGACGATTCGCGAGCGCGCGAGGTTGCTTGGGGTCGACGTGCAAGGGTTCGTTCGCATCGTCACGCCTGAAGGCAAGCTGACGTATCAAGGCTGGCCGGAAATGTCAGAAGTGCTGTCGCTGGTCGACGTGCTCAAGACCGACGCGGTGGAAGCGGAATTTCTCACGGGCCAGTCGGACATCCGGGTCGCGGCCCGCAAGCTTGCCTCGTACGGTCCCAAGGAAATCGTGCTGACGCACAAGGACGGCTTGCTCGTGCTGGCGAACGGCGAGTATTTCGAGCAGCCGTTCCGGCCGGAGGAGCTGCGGGGGCGCAGCGGTCGCGGTGACACCTGCGTCGGCTCCTATCTTTCCGGCCGCCTGCAGATGACACCGCAGCAGGCGACCACATGGGCCGCAGCGCTGACCAGCCTGAAGCTCGAGGCGGAAGGGCCGATCCGTCGTACACGTGCGGACGTGGAAGAGTTGATCCGGAGGCAGTACTCGTGAAGCTATCGAAGAGCTCGCTCTGGTTATCGACCATTGCGCTGCTGCTGAGCGCGACGCTGCTCTCCTGCAGGTCCGTCGACGTAGACCCCGCGAAGCCAGCGGTGCAGGCGGCGACCGATGTTTCGATCCTGGTGTTCGGCGACAGCGGCTATCACTACGACTATCTCGAAGCCGAGGACTACGAGATCGTCGTGACCGAAGAGAACTTCAAGGCCAAGGAGCGGCGCGACTGGATCGAGGACAAACGGCCCATCGACGAGCTCGCTTATTCGCCGATGTATCGTCTGCCGCGTAACGGCAGCATGATCACTGCCAGCGGACTCGAGCCGGTTGCGAATGCCATGCAAGCGTACTGCGCCGGCGCGGCGGACTGCGACTTCGGGGTGATGCTGGGAGATAACATCTATCCTGACGGTGCGACGGCCAACGTCGACGGGCGCGACACGCAGCGGTTTCGTGACTTGTTCGTGACGCCGTTCGCGGGTCTGGGGCGCAGGCACGACGACTTTCGTATCTATTCGGTGCTGGGCAATCACGATTGGCGGACTTCCCGCGAGGGCGCGATGGCTCAGGTCCAGTTCCTCGAGCAGACGCGGCCGTTCTATATGAACGGGCTGTTCTATCGCGTACAGCCGCCGGCGGCTCATGGCGACGTGGAGGTGTTTGCCATCGACACGGAAGTGCTGCTCGCGGGCACCACCGTTTACAAGGCGACGCTCGCGGACGATGCGAGCGAGGTGCGCAGTCAGAAGCGCGAGAAGCTATCGAAGTGGGCGGTCCCGCAAACCGATGCCGAGCGCAACATGGTCGCGTGGCTGGAAGATTCGCTGCGCAATTCCAAGGCGCGCTGGAAAATAGTCATCGGCCATCACCCGCTGTGGTCCGGGGCGGGCAGCAAATTCGAGCAGGCACATGCGTTGCGGCGGCTCATCCTGCCGACATTGTGTCGCTATGCCGACTTCTATCTCGCCGGTCACGAGCACACGATGGAAGTGCACACCGACGATTGCTCGCAGACCGACACGGGCGCGAGCGATCCGTTGCCGCAGGTCGTCTCGGGCAGCGCTGCGAAGATGCGCCCGACCAATAGCGCGTTCATTCGCAATCAGCTCGCCAGCTATCCGCAGTTGCGCACGCTCTATGCCAAGGGGCTGACCTGGGGCTTCGCGCATCTGAGCATCGAAGGCGACAAAGCGACGGTGAAGATCATCGAGGTGCCCACGGACGGCTCCGGCGGGTCACGCGTCACTTTCGAACAATCGTTTGCACGCCGGCGCCACGTAGCGTCGTAGTCGTTCTCCAGGAGTTTCCATGAACATGCAAGTTGCGACGTCCGCGGACGGCCTGCGGACCTTGAGTCATTTTGTCGACGGCAATCTGCGTGCCGGCGCGAGCGGCCGATTCGGCCAGGTTTTCAACCCTGCGACAGGGCAGGTGTCGGCGCGTGTGAGCTTCGCGTCGACGCAAGAGACGCAAATGGCAATCGCGGCTGCGCGCAAAGCTTTGCCATCGTGGGCCGCCACGCCGCCGGTGCAGCGTGCGCGCGTGATGTTCCGCTTCAAAGCATTGATGGAAGCCCACATCGACGAGCTGGCCGCCATCATTACGAGCGAGCATGGCAAGGTTCAATCGGACGCGCGCGGCGAAGTGAGCCGGGGGCTCGAGGTCGTGGAGTTCGCCTGCGGCATTCCTCATCTGCTCAAGGGCGAGTTTTCCGACGATGTCGGCCGCGCCATCGACAGCTGGTCGCTGCGCCAGCCGGTCGGCGTCTGCGCCGGCATCACGCCGTTCAATTTTCCAGCGATGGTGCCGCTGTGGATGTTTCCTATCGCGCTGGCATGCGGTAACACGTTCGTGCTCAAGCCTTCCGAGAAGGATCCGTCGTGCGCGCTGCGTATGGCGCAGTTGTTGAGCGAAGCCGGCTTGCCCGCAGGAGTCTTCAACGTCGTGAATGGCGATCGCGAATCGGTCGACGCGCTGCTGAGTCATCCGGATGTCGCGGCAGTGAGTTTCGTCGGCTCGACACCCATTGCTCAACACATCTACGAAACGGCCGCCCGGCATGGCAAGCGGGTGCAGGCGCTCGGCGGCGCGAAGAACCATATGGTCGTCATGCCGGATGCCAATCCAAAGCTGGTTGCGCAGGCATTGATGGGTGCGGCCTTCGGATCGGCGGGCGAGCGATGCATGGCGATCTCGGTGGCAGTCGCGGTGGGTAACGCCGGCGATCGGCTGGTCGAAGAGCTCAGGCCGATGATTGCCGCGCTCAAGATCGGAAATGGCGCCGATAGCGCAGTGGAGATGGGGCCGCTCGTTACTCGCGAGCACATGGAGCGGGTGCGCGGCTACATCGATATCGGTGTGCAGGAAGGGGCGACCCTGGTGGTGGATGGTCGTTCTCAATCCGTGCCCGGGCACGAGCAAGGTTTCTATCTCGGCGCGACTCTGCTGGATCACGTGAAGACCCACATGCGCGTTTACAAGGAAGAGATCTTCGGTCCGGTGCTCGCCATCGTGCGCGTGCCGGATCTGGCCAGCGCGCTCAAGCTCATCGAGGAACACGAGTTCGGCAACGGCACGTCGATCTACACCAATGATGGCGACGCTGCGCGAACTTTCTGTCACCAGGTGCAGGCGGGCATGGTGGGCGTCAATGTGCCCATCCCGGTGCCCATGGCGTTTCACAGCTTCGGTGGCTGGAAACGTTCCCTGTTCGGCGACTTGCACGTGCACGGTCCGGATGGCGTGCGTTTCTACACTCGCATGAAAACGATGACGGCTCGCTGGCCGACAGGAATTCGCAGCGTCGCCGAGTACGTCATGCCGGTCATGAAGTAGCTCGCGTGCGCCCGCTCGTTTTTTCCGTGTGCCGTTCCTCGCGGCACGGGCTCCCTGCGCGCCGTCGGAATCCCTGGACTGCCGATGCGCTCCGCCGTCTTCGCGAGCTGGCGGCGATCGGCGCCCCGGTCAGCGACATCGCTTCGGCACTGGGGCGCAGCGAGTCGGCCATTCGAAACAAGGCGGGTCTGCATGGGATCTCGCTGATGGGGGTGGCCGCCGGTTGCAAAAATAATCAATAGAGAGCAGATTCGAGCAAATCCGATTAGGGGGCGTCATCCGGGCGGCGAAAGCCGCTCATATATAAGGAGTGCTCGATGGACCAGCTGAAAGGATGGCGGCGGGGGATTGCCGCTGGCTGCATTGGAATGTTGCTGCCGATTGTTCACGCAGGGGCGGAGACCGACAGCCCCAGTCGGTTGCCCGCCAGGCAGGCGGAGTTTCTGGATCGCGGACTGGTGGCGGTGAAGACGGATGGAGGAGTGTTTCTAAGCTGGCGATTGCTTGGCAGCGAATCGTACGACGCGGGGTTCAACCTCTATCGCAACGGTAGAAAGCTCAATCGCAAGCCGCTCACTTCGACGACGAACTATTTGGATCCCGCAGGGACGACGGATTCGATTTATACAGTCCGTCGTGTGTTCGATGGCCGGGAGCAACCGCTGGCAGCGTTGTTCGAGGCGGTGACGCAAGGACGGCGCGGCAGGGCGGATTCCGCCGAAGTCTGGGCAGGTTCGTATCTTCCGATTCCATTGCAGCGGCCGGCCGACGGTGTGACGCCGGCAGGCGAGGCGTACACCTATCGCGCCAACGACGCGAGTGTGGGCGACCTGGATGGCGACGGCGAATACGAGATCGTGCTGAAGTGGGATCCTTCGAATCAGAAGGACAACTCGCAAAGCGGCTATACCGGCGAAGTCTTCTTCGACGCCTACAAGCTCGATGGCACGCTGCTCTGGCGCATCTCGCTGGGAAGAAACATTCGAGCCGGGGCGCACTACACCCAGTTCATGGTGTACGACTTCGACGGCGACGGCAAAGCCGAAGTCGCGATGAAGACCGCCGACGGCTCCACTGACGCCCGAGGCACGGTCATCGGCGATCCCGCCGCGGACTATAGAAACACCGCGGGCTACGTGCTCAGCGGTCCGGAATATCTGACGATGCTCGATGGCGCCACTGGCAAAGCGCTGGCCACCATCGACTACGTTCCGGCGCGCGGGACCGTCGAATCGTGGGGCGATAATTACGGCAACCGCGTCGATCGCTTCTTGGGCGGCGTGGCGTATCTCGATGGCCGGCATCCGAGTCTGATCATGAGCCGCGGTTACTACACGCGCACAGTCATCGTGGCGTGGGATTGGAAACATGGCGAGCTCACGCAGCGCTGGGTCTTCGACTCGGACATTTCAGGCGCGGAATATCGAGGCCAAGGCAATCATCAGCTGTCGGTGGCCGATGTAGACAACGATGGCAAGGACGAGATCGTGTTCGGCGCCATGACTATCGACGACGACGGCACGGCGCTGTACAACACCGCGCTTGGCCACGGCGATGCGTTACATGTCGGCGACCTCGATCCCAATCGACCCGGGTTGGAAGTGTTCAAAGTCATGGAGTCGAGATCGTCGCCTTACGGACTCGCTTCCTGGGATGCCGCGACCGGCGCAATCCTCTGGGGCAAGCTCACAGCGGCGGACACGGGCCGCGGAATGTCAGCCGACATCGACCCGACGCATCCTGGTGAGGAGATGTGGTCCAGCGCAGGCGGCGGACTACACACCGCGACGGGCGATCCGCTCACGGGAGTTCCTTCGAGCATCAACTTCGGCATCTGGTGGGATGGCGATCTGTCGCGCGAGCTGCTCGATCACACTTACGATTCCGTGGCGGGCGCGGGTGTCGGACGCATCGACAAATGGGATTATCTGAACAGCGTTTCAGTGCCCATTCTGGTCGCCGCCGGCACCTATTCCAACAACGGCACCAAGGGAACGCCGGCGTTGCAAGCCGATATTCTCGGCGATTGGCGTGAAGAGGCGCTCTGGCGCTCGCAGGATAGCAGCGAGCTGCGCATCTACACGACCACCGCGCCGACCGAATATAAGCTGCGCACGCTCATGCACGATCCGACGTATCGTTTGGCCGTGGCCTGGCAAAACGTTGCTTATAACCAGCCGCCGCATCCCGGCTTCTTCCTGGGGACAGACATGAAGTTGCCGCCGGCAGCCCGGCTGTACTTTCCGCGGCCTCGGAGGTAAGTAACATCAGGCTCGCGTCGCTCGAAACGCGGCGCGAGCCTGGAACCCGCACGCGCCGTCGGGAATTGTTTCGTACCTGCCGCGATGACGTTCGCAGGCAGGGCGACGAAGCTGGCCCGACCTGGTCTTCCTGCACGGGGATGCAGTATGCGCGACGAAGCGTTCCGGTCTTCACGTCAGTCGATCCATGGCCTGCTTTGTATATTTGCCAGTGTGGCCCTGCTGGCGCTCTCGATATCACCTCCCGCGCGGGCCGATCTGCCCGCATTTCTGGAATCCGCAAAGCTGACTCCCATCGGCGGAGCCCCGGAAGGCGGATTCGGCCGCGCCGTGGCCATCGACGGCGACCGCGCCGTCGTCACAGCGAACCAAGGCTCCTTCATCATGGACACGACGCCGGAAGAGATCGGCGCCGCCGCCTATGTTTTCGAACGAGACGCCGCCGGGGTATGGCATCAAACCGCGAAGCTGGTTCCCAATGCACCCATCGGCCAGTCGGGGTTGTATGGTTACTCGGTCGCGCTCGAAGGCAACGTCATCGTCGTCGGCGCGCCGTACTGGTCGGCCGCGCATGTCTATGAATACTCCGGTTCGAGCTGGGTCAACTCAACCTCGTTGAACGGTCCTGGCTTCGGCATCTCGGTCGCGATCGAAAACGGCATCATCGGCGTGAGCAGCAATACGCCTCATGGCATGCGCCTCTTTCAACGACAGAACGGCGCGTGGACGCAGATCGCCACGTTTGCGAACGGCGGCAACGCCGGTGGCAGCAACTACATGGGCCCCAATGTCGATGTGACGACGAATCATGCCATCCACTGGAGCCCCGGCGACAACCTGACCGACCCGGAACTGCCGGAGGCGGTATATATCTATTCGCGTCCCGCGAGCGGCGACTGGAGCACCGCCACGGTCAGCACTTTGACCGGTAACATCAATCGGAACCTGAAAATCTCCGGCAATGCCGCCGTCATCGGCGGCGCTGTGTACGAACGAAGCGCCGGCGGAGAATGGGTGCCGGTCCCGGGCGACCTCGCGGTCGAAGGAGATGCAGATATCGACGGGGCATTGGTCGCACGTGGCGAGCTGGTGCGCGAGCGAGCGAGTGTCGGCAATTGGCCTGCGGTTGCGAGGCTGGTTGCCAGCGACGGCCAGCAGCTCGGTCGGTCCCGGTTGAGCGGACGACGTATCGTTTCCAATCGCCTGCAACAGGATGAGCCTGCTGCCTATGTATTCGATGTACCGGAGGATCCGCAGGAAACATTCCTGCAGCCGGTCGACTTCGAGAGTGGGCAAGCCTCGGGCTGGAACGCGCTCAGTGGCAATTTCTCTGTCGTGACGAGCGGTGCTACGCGGGTCTATCGTCAGAGCGATTACGCCGGCAATGCCACCTCGATGTTCACCGGCAGCTACGGTCGCAACCAGTCGGTGCACGGCTACATCGTGCCCAGGGCCTTCAACGGTGCCGATCGGTGGTTCGGCCTCGCCGTGCGCTACACCGATGCCAACAATCACTACTACATCACCGTACGCTCCTCGCAGCAGATCCAGCTGAAGAAGATCGTCGGCGGCGTGGTGCAGACGCTTGCGTCGGCGTCGATGTCGGTAGCGGTGAATCGCGGCTACAACCTTCGTCTCGAAGCGAACGCCGCGCGCCTGCGAGTCTTCGCCGACGACCGATTGCTGTTCGACGTGACCGACAACTCGCTGCTGCAAGGATATTCGGGCGTCATGATGTACAAGGCGCGAGCCGACATCGACAACATCACGTTCGGCGGCAATCCTGGCGCCGTGCATTTCAGCACGGGTTTTGAAACGGGCGATCCGAACGTCGCCGGCGCGAATGGCTGGCAAGTCGTTACTGTCAATGGTTCGCAGGTCATTTCCAATGCAACCACGAGCAACACCAGTCACGCAGTGGCCGCCGGAAGCCTGCACTACAACGGGACCGCCGCGAGCGTTCGCGCCAGGGCCACGCAGTTCGACGGTGCGGATCGTTGGTTCGGCCTCGCGCTTCGATACAAAGACGCGCAGAACTACCACTACATCACCGTTCGCGGCAGCAACACGATCCTGTTGCGCAAGTTGGTGAATGGCGTTCCCCAGACGCTCGACAGCGCTTCGTTGCCGGTGACGTTGAACACCTGGTACCAGCTGCGGCTGGAAATCATCGATCAGAAACTGGTCGCCTACGTCAACAACAACCCGGTGCTAGAAGCGACCGATCCGAGCTTGCCCTCGGCGGGGAACCTGGGCGGAGCGGCGCTGCTGACCTACAAGGCGCTCGGGCAGTTCGATGACTTCCACGTGTTCGGCTATTGAGGCTCAGGCGTCACGCGTCACTGCGACCCGCAAGTCCGTCGACAGCCACGCTTCATCGGCGCGATCGAAGTCGAAGAGGGTCGTCGGAACGTCGCTAGGACGAAAGCTTCCGCCGTGACACAGCCGGAGCACGTTTTCCATCTGCGGCCGGACATTGGGCCGGCCGGTTCGGAGCGTGATTCCTTTGAGATACATATCTCGTAGCGGCAGCGGTGTCGCGTTGTCGAAATAGATGACGACGCTAGTGAAGAGCGCTTCCGGCTCGGCCGCGGCCAGTGCTCGCTGGAGGCCATCGACAGTTCCTCCAGCATCGATGACGATGCCAAAGGAGCGGGGCAGGGCGCTCGTCATATCCAAAGCAGTTGCGCCCAACTCGGCGGCTACGCGCCGACGTTGCTCGTCGGCGTCCCAGTAAACGACTTCGCTTGCGCCCATCGATACTGCGATGCCAGCGGCGTAGAGGCCGATGACCGATGCGAGCCCGCCGACGACGAGCACTGCCGCTTCGGGCCGCTCGTTGAGTGCGGGGCCAACAGCACGCCACGCATCGAGTGCCATGTCTGCCGCGCCGATAGTCGCGACAGGATCGAGCCCTTTCGGTAACGGAACCAGCATTGCATCGGCATAGGGCACGCGTAACAAGTCGGCGAGTGCGCCACCGAAATCCCCAGGGCGCCCCATGCCGTAAGAAGCAGCGAACGGAACGGATTCGCATCGTCCGGTGTGGCCGCGTTTGCAGCTTCGACAATAGCCACAGCAGATCTGGGCCGATACCAGCACGAGATCGCCGGGTTTCACTGTTCTTACGTGCGAGCCAACGTCGATCACGCGGGCGATGCACTCGTGGCCCAGCGCGCTGCCTGCCGCGATCGGCGCCACGCCGCGCACGAATCCCACATCGAGGTCACATCTACCGACGACCATCGGAGCAACGATGGCTTCGAGATCCGACGACAACTTCGGCGCGCTCGTCTCACGCCATCCCAGAACGCCTGGACGCTCGAATGCAAGGAAGCGCATACATAGCCTCGCCGAATGTTTGTGTCACGCGAAGCCTAACGTTGCGTCGAGAGCCACTCCAATGCAGAACCTGCATCGGGTGTCATGAATGCGATGAATGGCCGGACCGAATCGCGCCGCACTTGTAACTCTCGCTCGAAGCGGTTTCTCGACCACACTGTGCTCCGTCCGATCTCAGGGTTTTCAAGGAGCACAGTCATGTTCGACATACTGCATCGGGTGGGTATGAAGGCGCCGCTCGGCAAGGTTTATCAGGCGCTCGCGACGCCCGAAGGCGTGGCGGGGTGGTGGACCACCGAGACGACCGGCGATCGCCAGGCCGGCGGGACGATGAAGTTTCGCTTCACCGACAACGGCCGCGAGCTCGGCGTCTTCGACATGAAGATCGTCGAGTTGCGGCCCGACACGCGAGTGGTCTGGGAAGTGGTGAAGGGGCCGCCGGAGTGGGTCGGCACGCAGGTGCGCTTCGAGCTGAAGCAGGAAGACGATTTCGCCATCGTGCTGTTCAAGCACGAGGGCTGGCGGGAGCCCGCCGAATTCATGTATCACTGCTCGACCAAGTGGGGCGTGTTCCTGCAGAGCCTGAAGTCGCTGATCGAAACGGGCCACGGCCGGCCCAGCCCGAACGATGTGAAGATCGGCAACTGGCACTGAGCTCAAAGCCGGGACGCGCCGGCGCTCGGTTGGCGCGTCTTATGCGATCAATACTTGAATGAATGCTGGCCGCGTTCGCCGGGTACCAGTCCGATGAACAGGATGGCCTGTGCCTTGGAATCCCAGACGAACGGCGCGCCGGTATAGGGCATGCGAAGAGCGCTCGCCTCGATCTCGGCGCGGATGTTTGCTACGTCCACCTTGCGACTTCTTAACTCTGTAGCTAGCACCGCTGCGCGGCGGGCGCCTTCCACATCGGCAACTCGTGGAGGATAGGAGTCATAGCTGCCGCTGGCGACGCTTGCCAACATATCGCCTACCGGGTTGTATAGGTTTGCAACGGTGCCTACTCTCGCGGCAGAGGATGAAAATATTTCCGCCGCCGATGTCCGCGCCTCGGTGAATTGCTCGATCGGCACTTGCAAGGCGTCGGCCGCGCGAACCAGCATTTCGGCGCTTTGATTGGTGGTGTCCTGCAGCTGAAACAGCGGCTCTATGGCCAGATCCTGCAGTCGGGTCAGGAAACCGTAATTCTCTCCATGGAGTGCGGCTTCGGCCGCCGCGGGCCCCGTCGCGATTTGACTCAGCACGCTCCGAGCGTAAAGCCATTCACCGGCAAAACAGCGATGCCACGACAACTCGTCCGCCGTGAACGGAGCTCGCCATGCCTCGGGCATCGCGGCCCACTGCATTTCGGGTGGCAGTCGCCGTAACGCCAGATTGCCCATGCTGAAGTGGCGACTCAGCGCCGCCACGGCAATCATTCTCGAGATCAGGATGTCCGAGTCGGTCAGGACCCCTCGCCAGAAATGCACATCCCGTTCGAGAATCTCGCGGACACCGTCGGCGTCCTGCTGACCAGCGAGGGAGTGGGCCTTGACGAGCAACAGTCTTTGAGCGTCCAGCACCGGTGCGTAAGCAGGCAGTGGCATCATCACGTCCGGAGGCAATGTTTCCAGCCAGCCAGGCCGTGCCAACAGCGTGCGATAACGATCCACTCGCCATTGTTCGGCAGGGAGCCACTCGGGCAGGGTGGCGTCGCTTTCCGCGAGCGCGCGGTCGCAACTATTCGCGCCCCACCCGCAAGCGTCACGAATTTTTTCAAAGGCAGGCAACTGAGGCGATTGATACTCGCCCGGCAGGGGATCGGACGGGCTCTGATCTTCCGGATGTTCGGCTCGATGCCGCAGCCACGCAACGCGTTGCAGCCCCATCTCATGCGGATCGGCTTCCGGCGCCGCCGAGAATCCCATGACATAGATGTAGCCGTTGTCCGCGTCGGCAACCGCGGGTCGGTTCCGATAGATATCTTCCAGGCGCAGTGCGAATTCGGACGGCGGCTGATCTCGCAGATTGATCAGTAACAATGCGATGTAGCAGCTGGCGACCAGCGCCAGTGCGCCGCCGGTCAGCCAGCCCAACCCCTTCAATATCCCCCTGCCAATCTGCTTCCACGGCATTGTCATTGCGTCCGTGCGCTGCGTTCGACCAAACGCTACGTTCTCAAGCGTCGTCAAACGCAGCCGTGATGGAGTTCACGATTCACAGGCGCCCGACGCCCTACAACGACTTCAAATATTCCACCAGGTCGGCTCGCTCACTGCTCGAGAGCGACAGACTCAACAAATCGTCGTAGTGATCGATGACGTCTTCCAGCCTGGCGAAGCGCCCGTCGTGGTAGTAGCCGCCTTTGCCATGAGTCCACAGGCCCTTCAGAGGCGCTGTGCGATAGCGCTCATCCGGCGAGCGATCGGCTTGGAAACTGTCGATGCCGATCTCGTCGGGCGTATGCATATTCCAGCCGGGCTCAGTGAAAATCGGCGGAACGTGGCATCGGGAGCAATCGGCTCTGCCTTCGAACAAGGCTTTGCCACGCTTGGCCGCAGCGGCATCGAAGCTGCCACGGGGCGGGCGCGGTGCGGGCAGGCTGAGTTGATAGAAGTGCAGCGGCGCGAGCTTCGGCGTGACGAGATCGGGCGTGCGCCGCACGTCGCCGAAGCCAGCCTCCGCAGCGATAGGAAACTTCGCTGAGTCGTTCAAGCGTGGATCGAAGAAGGTTCCCTGGCCCTGCATCTCCAGGTTGGCGACGAAGCCGTTCCAATGGGTCACCGAGCCCCAGCCGGTCCAGGTGTGCAGATTCACTCCCGCCAAGCCAAAAGCCGGCGGTATCAACGTCGCCGCCGGTTTGCCGTCGGGGCGAACGGCTTTGCCGTCCATGAGCAACTCAGCATCGAACTTGCCGGGGCCCCAGCTGCGCAACACGGTACGCACGGTCGCGGCGTCGATCGAGGGAATGGCAATGCGCAGCAAGTCAACGAGCGGTTGCACGTTGGGAGCGAGCGCAATGATCTCGCCGACATTCAGATCGCGGGCCGCCCAACCATCCAGCCGCCGGCCGATACCGGGAGCAAACGAATCGTCCACCGTCGAATGGCAGAGCGCGCAGGTAATACCCACCGATTGCAGACGACGGCCGCTGTCATCGAACAAACCACGCACGCCGACCACGGCGTCGAGCTGCAACAAGGCGAGCGTCGTCGCGGGAGAGTCGAGATCGACTTGTTTCTTCTGCAAATCGGCGCGTAAAGCTGGCGGCAGCGCCTCGACATCGACCTTCAATCCAACTGCAAGCGCCGCCTTTGGACTCAGTCCGGCGCCGACCCCACCGTTGGCGCTGCCCGCAATTGCCGTATGCAAGCGCAATGCGTCGCCCCAGAAGGCTTCGTCGCCGAACGTGTCGTAGCGAAAGATCTGTCTGCCGTGTTTGATTTGTTCGAGCGCGAACTGAAGATTTTTCAGATCGGTGCGGGACAACGCTCGAGTGTCGGATGTTTCCTCGGCGTTCGCAGGTTGCATCGCAATGGCCAGAAATCCCGCGGCGGCCAGGACCGCGCAGGTCGTCGACAGGAATTTCATTTCGGTCTCCCTGCGGTGTGCACGAGAGGAGTGCACTCATTAGACGCAGCGAGTCCGACGAATGTGCCCGATTTTTTCGAGCCTCAGCGCACGCTCAGCGCCGGGCGCTGGAGTCCTGAGGGCAGCGGCGCTCTGAGCGTTGTTCGGCCGGCTTCTTGGCGTGCGCCAGGTTGCAGGCCGTTGCGACCAGCGACAGGTGGGAGAACGCCTGGGGAAAGTTGCCGACCAGTCGCTGCGTTGCCGGATCGTACTCTTCCGCCAGCAGGCCCACATCGTTGCTCAGCGCCAGCAAGCGATCGAACAAGGCCTGAGCCTCGCCGAGTCGACCGCACATGACATAGGCATCGGCGAGCCAGAAGCTGCAAGGAAGAAACACACCTTCGCCGGGCGGCAGGCCGTCGTCGGTGATTTGCGTGTCATAGCGTTTGACGAAGCCATCGCTCAGCAGGCTGGCTTCGATAGCCCGCACCGTGCCGAGATAGCGCTCGTCGTCGGCAGGCAGGAAACCGAGCTGTGCAATCAGCAGCAGGCTCGCGTCCAAAGCACTGGAACCGTAAGACTGCACGAAACAATTGCGCTTCGAGTCGTAACCTCGTTCGCATACATGCCGATGAATGCGATCGCGAAGGGTGGACCATTCGGTGAGCGGCGCATCGAGCTCGTAACGCTGCGCATCCTTGATGGCGCGGTCGAAGGCGACCCAGGCCATGACTTTGGAGTAGGTGAAGTGTCGCGGCGGACCGCGCACTTCCCAAATGCCGTAGTCCGGCTGCTCCCAGATCTTGGCCAGATGTGAAAGCAGCTGGCACTGCAGGTTCCAGCCAGTTTCCGTGGTCGCGATGCCGCCTTTGCGTGCCTGGTGGAGCACGTCCATGACTTCGCCGAACACATCGATCTGCAACTGCGAGTAGGCGGCATTGCCGATGCGCACGGGCGCGGAGTTTTCGTAGCCGGGCAGCCAGGACACTTCCCATTCGGTGAGTCGACGCTCGCCGGCAATGCCGTACATGATCTGCACCTGGTCCGGACTGCCGGCGATGGCGCGCAACAGCCAATGTCGCCAGGCGTCCGCTTCTTCGAAATGACCGGCATTCATGAAGGCCAGCAGCGTCAACGTAGCATCGCGCAGCCAGCAGAGCCGATAGTCCCAGTTACGCACGCCGCCGATCTTTTCGGGCAGCGACGTGGTCGGCGCTGCGACGATTCCGCCGGTCGGGCTGTAGATCAAGGCGCGCAGGGTAATGAGCGATCGGGTCGCGGCATCGGTCAACGGCTGCTCGTGCTGTCCCTTCGCAACCCATTCGCGCCAGAAGTGCTCGGTGTCGGCCAGTGCGCAATCGATGTCCGGTTTCTTGGGCGGCGGCAGATGCGAAGGGCAATGAGCGAGCACGAACGAGACGCGCTCTCCCGCTTTGATGGTGAAGCGGCACACCGACTTCAGATTCTCGCCCTTCATCGGGATGTCGGAAT
Source organism: Steroidobacter agaridevorans (assembly GCF_009932555.1). Lineage (GTDB taxonomy): Bacteria > Pseudomonadota > Gammaproteobacteria > Steroidobacterales > Steroidobacteraceae > Steroidobacter > Steroidobacter agaridevorans. The sequence continues at coordinate 989,986 of NZ_BLJO01000001.1, read as the reverse complement.
GCAACTGGAGCATGTCCGGGCCGGCGATCGCCTGCCATTGTTCCGGAGCCACGTGCGTCACCCAGGGAACGACGGCTCCATAGCCGAATCGAATCACCAGCTCGGTATAAAGCGCGAGCTCGCCGCGTTCGCCGATGACCAGGCGAATGACATCCGACGCGTTCCCTCGTGGCGGCATGAAGTCGATGATGGTGGCCGCGCCGGCGTCGCTCTCCAGTCTCGTTTCGAGAATGAGCGTGTTCTCACGATAGCGCCGGCTGACTTTGACGCCGGAGTCCGCGGCGCATAGCAGCCAGCGCCCGTGTCTCGCATCGCCAAGCAGTGCGGCGAAGCAGGCATCCGAATCGAAGCGCGGCCAGCACAACCAGTCGATGGAGCCATCGCGCCCGACCAGCGCGGCGGTTTCGAGGTCGCCGATCAATGCATAATCTTCAATCCGGCCCGGCATGACGCGCATCTCTGAAGCATCGGTCACAGACCCTAATGGATGAGAGCGCGCTGTCGTTCAACTGTACTTAAACGGGCCCTTCGCCCATCGAGGAGCACTGGCCCATGGCACGGCCGGTGACACGCTGAGAGAACGTCATGTTTTTGCCCCCCAGCTTTACATCGAGCGTGCCTCGGATGAGGTGTTCTTCCACATGCCATGTTGCCTGGCCCGTGGTGCCGGAGGCGCGGTGACAAACCAGCTGATATGAAAACGTGTTCTCGTCATGGCTCTGCTCGCGCAGCTGGCAGCCGGCGAGCGACGGGTGATGGAGAACCGGAAACGCCGACGCAAGATCGTCGCGACCCAGGCAGCGCTGACTGCGCTCGATGGTGTACCTGAGGTTTTCCTCCAGGTGGGGCATGCTGGTTTCGGCGGTGAGATCGTAGCGGAGGGGAGCGTCCGTCATTGACGTGCCGAGGGCGAGCAGCAAACAGATGCGCCACATCGACTGCATAGCTCGGCCCTCCGTACTCGCCTGAGATCCGCAAGTCTCTCAATACTCGATCGTTGCTCCCGGCGCGCTCCGATTGTTGCGTTTATCGCGTCAGATTGCGGTCCGCCGTAGCGACGGCGTTGGAGGCCTTTCGTTTCAGGCGATACATCTGCGCGGGACGATGAGCACCGCGCGTGGCAGGCGGATTCGGCGCGGGCTCGACGACATCGAGCTCCTCGATGCGCCGGCGGAAGCTGCGCTTATCCAGCTCGGTGTCCAGCAGCGTCTCATACACCTTCTGCAATTCGCTCAACGTGAAGGTCGGCGGCATCAAATGGACGGGCAGGGACGAGTAGTCCGTCTTGGAGCGCACTCGATCCACTGCCGCACGCAGAATGTCGCGGTGGTCGAAGGGCAGGGAGCGAATCGAATCCACGGCCCGCCACTTGAGAGGCGAAGCATCGCCGCCTTCGGCGGATAACGTTTGGTGGGGCACCAGCGCGTAATGAGCGATGGAAACCGACCAGCCGCGGCTGTCGCGATGCCGGCTGGCAAAGGTCTGCAACTGCTCCAGATAGGGACTCTCGACGCCGGCCTTGGTCTTGAGAATCCGGGTGGCCGCCGCCAGGGCATCCTCATCCGTGTCGGTGTGAACGAAGCCGCCGGGCAGGGTCCATTCCCCAAGATGCGGCGGCCGGGGTCGCTGTAACAGGGCCGCGCACAGCTCATTCTCCTTTAAAGTGAGCAGCACGATGTCCACCGTCACGATGGGCTGCTCGTAGGCGGTCGGCGGGCTGGTTTTCGAGTCGGCCATGGGGCGCTATGTCAGTTAGTGCGTGACGGTCCTTAACATAGCACACGGCGGCAGTTGCCTCAGGCGAAACGCGGTGGCATCCCTCAAATAGTTAGTGCAGTTATGCACTAACAGCGCTAGGATGGCGCCACTGGCTGGAGCACACATGAACACATTGTTAATCATCGATCCCCAGAATGACTTTTGTGACCGGCAGGGAACGCTGTTCGTGCCCGGCGCCGGCGAGGATATGCAGCGTCTGGCCGGCTTCGTTCGCGAAGCCCGCGGCCGGCTTGGCGAAGTGGTCGTGACGCTGGATTCGCACCCGAGCGTCGCCATTGAGCGTCCCACGTTCTGGAAGCGCGCCGATGGCGAGCCCGTGGCGCCCTTTACGCAAATTACGCATGCGCAAGCCGCCGCTGGCGAGTACGCGCCGATCGACTCATCGTTGCTCCCGCAAGTCCTGAATTATCTGCAAGCCTTGGAGTCGCAGGGACGGTATAAGTTGATGGTCTGGCCGGTGCACTGTGTGATCGGCGCCTGGGGTCACAACATTCATGGCGCCGTGCTCGAGGCGGTCGGCGAGTGGGAAACGCAGGTCCAACGCGGAGCGTTCAAGGTGCTGAAAGGCCAGAATCCGCTGACGGAGCAATACAGCGCGGTGCGCGCTGAAGTGCCAAGGGCGGACGATCCGCGCACTCTGACCAATCACGAGTTGATCGAGAAGTGCCGGCCCAACTCGGGAGTGCTGTTTGTAGCGGGAGAAGCCGCCAGCCACTGCGTGGCGGCGACACTCGAGCACCTGTTCGAGTCGTTCTCGGATGAGGAGATCGGCCGCGTGGTGTTGCTGGAGGATTGCATGAGCTCCGTCACCGGCTTCGAATCGAACGGCAAGGCCTGCATCGACGGAGCCCTGGCGCGCGGCGCCCGGGCCATGACCAGTGTGCAAGCGCTGAGTGAAATCCCCAGGAACTAAGCTGGCGACTCCTATGTTTACCCCCATCATCCGCTCGCTGCTCGACACCGACTTATACAAATTGACCATGCTGTCGCCGATGTTGCATCGGTTTCCGGCCAATCAGGCGGTCTACAGTTTTGTCTGCCGCAACACCCCTGAGTATCCGCTCGCAAGCCTGCAAGCGGAGGTCGAAGCGCAGATCGAGCATCTGTGCACGCTGACGTACACCGAGGAAGAGCTCGACTATCTCGCGACCAAGTCGTTCTTCAAGAGCGACTTCATCGACTTCCTGCGCATCTTCCATTTCCAGCGGCGCTACATCACGGTGAGCACCGAAGGCGATACCCTCACGGTCGTGGCGCGCGGTCCGCAGATTCATGTGATGGGCTTCGAGATCTTCGTGCTGTCCATCATCAATGAGCTGTACTTCCGGCGTTACGCGACGCCCGAAGCGATGGAGGAGGGACGCAAGCGGCTGGCGGAGAAAATCCTCATGCTGCGCGATTTCCGAACTCAGAGCCCGGTGGCGGAAGTGACCGCGCCCAACGTGTTGAAGTTCGCGAATGGCACGAGCGCACCGATGGCCGGCGGCGCGTTGCATACGATCCGGCATCCGTTTCAGTTCTTCGACTTCGGCACACGGCGCCGATTCTCGCGCGACTGGCACGAAGAAATGGTCGCGACCCTCGCGCGCGAAGTGCCGCAGTACTTCAGGGGCACATCGAATGTGTATCTCGCGAAGAAGTATGGGCTCTCGGCCATCGGCACCATGGCGCACGAATATCTGCAGACCTTCCAGGCCGTGGGCGTGCAGTTGAGGAATTTCCAGAAGGAAGCCCTGGAGGCCTGGGTTCACGAATATCGCGGCGATCTCGGCGTGGCGTTGACCGATGTGGTCGGCATGGACGCGTTCCTTTCCGACTTCGATCTGTACTTCGCGAAACTATTCGACGGCCTGCGCCACGATTCCGGCGATCCGGTGGTGTGGGGCGAAAAAGCGCTGGCTCACTATCAGCGCCTGCGCATCGATGCGCACACCAAGCGCCTGGTGTTTTCCGATGGCCTCAACATCCCGAAGGCGCTGCGGCTGTACGACCATTTTTCGGACCGGGTGCAATGCGGCTTCGGCATCGGCACCGATCTTTCCAACGACATGGGCGTGCCGGCGCTGAACATCGTGATGAAGCTGACGGAATGCAACGGCCAGCCGGTCGCCAAGCTCTCCGACACGCCGGGCAAGACATTGTGCTCGGATGAAACGTTCCTCGCCTATCTTCGCCAGGTCTTCAAACAGGCGGCTTGACCATGCCCACGCTCACTATCGCGCTTGCCCAGATCAATCCGACGATCGGCGACATCGACGGCAACCTGGCGTTGATGGTTGCAGCCGCGCAGCGAGCGCATGCCGAGGGCGCGAAACTCGTAGCGTTTCCCGAACTGTCGCTCACTGCTTATTACCCCGCCGATCTGCTCGAGGATCCGGACTTTCAGCGGCGCTTGGCGAAGGGTATCGAAGACCTGCTCGTTGCAACCAAGGATTTGCCGGATCTGCACTGGGTCGTAGGCGCGCCGACGCCCAACACCGGCGTCGGCAAGCCGTTGTTCAATTCGGTGCTGGTGGTGAAGAACGGCTCCATCCTGCTGCAGTATCACAAGCAGTTGCTGCCCACCTATAACATCTTCGACGAGCGCCGCCATTTCGAGCCGGGCCCCGACGTGGCCAAGATCCTCGACATCGAGGACGTGCGCGTCGGCTTCATGATCTGCGAAGATGGCTGGAACGATGAGCAACGCGACTACGTCGTGAATCCGTTCAACCGGCTGGCCGACGCGGCGCCGGACGTGGTGGTCTCGATCAATGCCAGCCCGTCGAGCATCGGTCGGCGCGAAATGCGCCATGAGATCTTCTCCAAGGCGAGTGCGCGCCACGGCTTGCCGTTGGTGTACGTGAATCAGATCGGCGGCCATGATCAAGTGGTGTATGACGGCGCCTCGTTCGCCGTCGATCCCAAGCTCGGCGTCGTGATGGAGGGCGCTCGGTTCCAGCCCGATCTCATGCTCCTGCAAGTGCATTCGCGTTCGAAGTTCCTGGATCGCAATGGCAAGGAACTCGCCCCCATCGACTCGAAAGGGTTGTCGACGAACGAGTTCTATCGCCAGCAGCTGGTGCTGGGATTGCGCGACTACGCGCGCCGCTGTGGATTTTCAACGGCGGTGGTCGGCTCTTCGGGCGGCATCGATTCGGCGCTGACGCTGGCGCTTGCCGTCGAGGCGCTGGGCGCGAACAATGTCGTGGCCATCACCATGCCTTCGCAGTACTCGAGTACCGGCAGCGTCACGGATTCGGAGCGGCTGTGCCAGAACCTGGGCATTGCGCTGTACACGCATCCCATCGGCGAGCTGGTCGAGCAATACGCGAGTCAGTTCAACACGGCATTCGGCGAGCCGCTCGTGGGCCTGGCGAAAGAAAATCTGCAGGCGCGCATTCGCGGCACGATTTTGATGGAGTATTCCAATCGCTTCGGCCATCTGTTGATCACGACAGGCAACAAGAGCGAAATCTCCGTGGGCTACTGCACGCTGTACGGCGACACCAATGGCGGCCTCGGCGTCATTGGCGATCTGTACAAGACCGAGGTGTTCGAGCTGTCGCGCTATTACAATGAAGCGGCCGGACGCGAGCTGATTCCCACGACCATCATCGACAAGCCGCCCTCGGCCGAACTGGCGCCGGGCCAGAAGGACACCGACAGCTTGCCGCCGTACGACGTGCTGGATCCGATCTTGAAAACAATCATCGAAGGCACTCGCTTGTCGCAGAAGGAAGGCGAGGCCGCGATGAAGTTCGTGCTGGAGACTTCGTCGACGAGCGAAGGCAAAGCGCTCATCGAGCGGATCAAGCGGATGATTGCGCGCAACAGGTACAAGCGCCGCCAGGCGCCGCCCATCCTGCGCGTGCGCTCGAGGGCGTTCGGCAGCGGACGGCAAATGCCGATTGCCGCGAAGCATTGATCACGGATAGAGAGTCCATGAGCTCGAACATCGCCGTCATCATCGGCCGGTTTCAAATCCTGCAGCGAGGTCACGGCACTTTGTTACAGGCGGCGCTCGACATCGCGCCCAAAGTGCTGATCGTCGTAGGCTCGGCGTTTCGTGCGCGCGACGCTTACAATCCGTTTACGTGGGAGGAGCGTAAGCAGCAATTCGAAGCCGTGCTGACTCCCGAACAGCGGCAACGGGTCGAGTTTCTTCCCGTCCGTGACTACTTCGACGATCAGCGCTGGGGCGATGCCGTGCGTGCCGGTGTCGAGCGAGTCGCAGGTCGAGCCGCCGACGTTACTCTGGTCGGATTCAAGAAGGATCGCACTTCGAGCTATCTCGACTGCTTTCCCGGTTGGGCCGTGCAGGAAGTCGAGCCCGAGGTCGATATCAACGCCAGCGATCTGCGCCGGATCTATTTCGAGACGGATAACATTGCAGCGGCGCTCACGGTCATCGGCAATTACGTCGAGCCGGGCGTGCGCGACTATCTGCAAGCTTGGGCGCAATTGCCGGCGTATCGTCAGTGTCAGGCCGAACATCGCGCCGTCGTCGAGTATCGCGCGAAGTACACCGCGCCTTT
>NZ_BLJO01000001.1:763229-983665 GCF_009932555.1 Steroidobacter agaridevorans | reverse complement strand
TTATATGACGGCGGACGCGTTGGTCACCACTCAGCAACATGTGTTGTTGATCAAGCGGGGTGGAACGATCGGTCATGGCTTGTGGGCGCTGCCTGGCGGATTCGTCGATCCATGGGAACGTTTCTATCCGGCCGCCGTGCGCGAGCTGGCGGAGGAGACGGGCTACAAGCCGCATGCCGCACAACTGCGCAACGCGCTGAAAGCTTCCGCGATCTTCGATCATCCCGCCCGCTCGCCGCGTGGGCGCATCATCACCAACGCATTTCACTTCGATCTCGAGGGCGCCGAGTTCCCCGACGTCCAGGGCAGCGACGATGCCAAGCTCGCGAAGTGGGTGCCCATCGCGCAGCTGCCATCGCTCGAATCGCAGCTGTTCGAAGACCACGCGTGCATTCTCGATCATTTTCTCGGGCTGTACCCGCCGCCGTGACGCGCCGCAGTTCGGTACGATTCGTCTGACCTCATAACATTTCAGTCGGCGACAGCTCCGGAGCTTCGATCTATAGTTGCCCGTTGTCAGCGGTTGAACGGGAGCAGCACCATGTCATTGAGAATTGGCGACAAGGCGCCGGACTTTCAGGCACAGACCACGAAGGGCGCCATCAAGTTTCACGAATGGCTCGGCGATTCCTGGGGCATTTTGTTTTCGCATCCCAAGGACTTCACGCCGGTGTGCACGACCGAGCTGGGGTACCTCGCGAAGCTCGAGCCGGAGTTTGCGAAGCGCAACACGAAGATCCTGGGATTGTCGGTCGATCCGGTGACGGATCATGAGCGCTGGCTCAGCGACATCAAGGATGTCGGCGGCGCAGCGGTGAATTATCCGCTGATCGGCGATCACGACCTGGCCGTTGCCAAGCTCTACGACATGCTGCCCGCCGACGCGGGCACGACATCGCAAGGGCGCACAGCCGCGACCAACCAAACCGTGCGCACGGTGTATATCGTTGGCCCGGATAAGCTGATCAAGGCGCTTCTTGTTTATCCGATGAGCAGCGGTCGCAATTTCGATGAAGTGTTGCGCCTGCTCGACTCGATGCAGCTCACCGCGGAACACAAGGTTGCGACGCCGGTGAACTGGAAGCACGGTGAGGACGTGATCATCGTGCCATCGGTCTCCGATGAGGAAGCCAAGCAGCGCTTCCCGCAGGGTTGGAAAACCGTAAAGCCGTACCTGCGCGTCGTGCCTCAGCCCGAGAAGCAATAAACTGCTCTGGTCGGCACGCCCTCATGACGTGCCGACTTCTACTAGAACAAAACGGCCGATCTTCGATCTCGCCTGCTGTTGTCCGCGATGCCCTCACTACGCATCGTATCGGCACCGACGCGTTTCATACTGCCGCGTACTCGTCGAGGGGATCACCAGGAAACGCAAATGACGCGGACAGCTCGGTTCACGACGGTCCTGGCGTGTTGTTGCCTGCCATTGAGCTTTGTGGCCGCCGACGCACAGAAGAAATCAGCGCCGCAGGGAACGCGCATGGAGCACGACCTGCTGGGCGACAAGGCGGTGCCGGCGAATGCCTACTACGGCGTGCAGACCGCGCGCGCGCTGGAGAACTTCCAGATCTCCAACGTGCCGATGAATTTCTACCCGGAGTTCGTCGAAGCCTTCGCGATCGTGAAAGTTGCCGCCGCGCGTGCGAACACCAGCGTTGGCGCGATGAAGCCGGATCGGCTCGCCGCCATTGAGAAAGCCTACGAAGCCATCAAGGCGGGCCGTTATCACGATCAGTTTCAGGTCGACTGGTATCAGGGCGGCGCGGGCACGTCGGCGAACATGAACGCCAACGAAGTGATGGCCAACGTCGGCCTGGAGCTCACCGGGCGCAAGAAGGGCGAATACCAGCACCTCGAGCCGCACGACGACTTGAACATGTCGCAGTCGACCAACGACTCGTACCCGACGGCGATCAAAGTGGCTTTTATCCTACGCAACGCCAAGCTGGTCGATGAGCTGCAGAAGCTGGCGCAGTCGTTTCGCACCAAGGGCAACCAGTTCATCGAGATTCCCAAGATGGGGCGCACCGAACTGCAGGACGCGGTGCCGATGACCGTGGGCCAGGAGTTCCATGCGTTCGGCGCGTCGCTGGAAAGCGAGATCGAGCTGCTCAAGGACGCGGAGAAGTATCTGTATCCGGTCAACATGGGCGCGACCGCGATCGGCAGCGGCATCAACGTGCCGAAGGGGTATTCGGAAGCGGTTGCCAAGGAACTGGCCAAGCTCACCGGCAAGCCGATCGTGCCCGCGAGCGATATGTTCGCCGCGACCTGGGATCAGCAGGGATTCGTGGTGTACTCGGGCGCGCTCAAGAGCGTGGCCATCAAGCTCTCCAAGATTTCGAGCGATCTGATCCTGCTGGCATCGGGGCCGCGCGCCGGTCTGGGTGAGATCGATCTGCCCGCAATCCAGCCGGGCTCGTCGATCATGCCCGGCAAGGTCAATCCGGTCATTCCCGAGCTCATCAATGTGATCGCGTTTCGCGTCGTCGGGAACGATGCGGGCGTCGCGATGGCCGCGCATTCGGGCCAATTGCAGCTCAATGCCTACGAGCCGCTGGTAGGACTGGCGGTGATGGAGTCGCAGCACTTGATGTTCAAGGGCGCGGTTGCGTTGCGGACCAAGTGCGTCGACAGCATCACAGTCAACGAACAAGTGCTCAGCCGCTACATGGAGGAGACGGTGGGCATCGTCACCGCGCTGAATCCGGTGATCGGCTACGAGAAGGCGACGGAGCTGGCCAATGAAGCCTATCGCACCGACAAGGGGCTGCTGGAAATCATCCGCGAGAAGAAGGTGCTGACCGAGGAGCAGATCAAGGATCTGCTCGATCCGGTCAAACTGGCGAACCTGGACAAGAGCAAATATCCGCGCTGACTCGACTGCGTCGAGGAAGGAGAAGATGGTATGAATGCGCCTCTCAAATGCTGGGCAGCCGCGCTGTTCGCGTTGTCGCTCAGTTCGGTCGGCTGGTCCGCCTCCGCGGATCAGCAGAAGCCGAAAGTAACGATTCTGGCAACGGGCGGAACCATCGCTGGAGCCGCGGCGACCGGAACGCAATCCGGCTACACGTCGGGCGCCGTCACCATCGATGCGATGCTCGCCGCTGTGCCCGGCATCGACAAGGTCGCGACCGTGAAAGGCGAGCAGGTCGCCAACGTGGGCTCCCAGGATATGTCGTTCGATGTCCTGCTGAAGCTCGCCAAGCGCATCAACGAAATCGCGCCCGGTTCCGATGTCAACGGCATCGTGATCACGCATGGCACGGACACGATGGAAGAGTCGGCCTATTTTCTCAACCTCACTGTAAAGACCGACAAGCCGGTCGTGATGGTCGGCTCGATGCGGCCGTCGACGGCGGTGAGCGCCGACGGTCCGCTCAATTTGTATAACGCCGTGGGAGTCGCCGCCGATCCGAGGGCGAAGGGGCGCGGCGTGATGGTCGTCATGAACGATCAGATTCACGCCGCGCATTCCCTGACGAAGACCAGCACGACGGCCGTGGAAACATTCATGTCGCCGGGACGCGGTCTGATCGGCGTCGCGAGCTATGGCAAGAACGATTTCTACAATTCGCCGACCTGGAAGCACACCTCGCAAAGCGAGTTCGACATCAGCCAGGTCACGAAGCTGCCGCGCGTAGATGTCGTCTTCGCGGACGTCGACATGCCGGCGGACCTGATCGATGCTTCCGTCGCCGCTGGCGCGAAGGGAATCGTCATCGCGGGCGTCGGCAACGGCAACATGAACAAGGCATCGGTCGATGCCGCTGCCAAGGCTGCCAAAAGTGGCGTCGTCGTGGTTCGCAGCAGCCGCGTGCCGACCGGTCTGGTCGGCCGTAACGTCGAGCTCGACGACGACAAGCTCGGTTTCATAGCGTCCTACGAGCTGAATCCACAGAAGGCAAGGGTGCTATTGGCGCTGGCGCTGCTACAAAAGCGCTCGCTTGACGACATCCAGAAACTCTACGACCTCTATTGATAGAGGGAGTATGCGAGTCCGCGCTCGCTGGGCGTCATGCTTGCTTCTGTCGGTCGCGGCCCATGCCGCTGCCGCGGAAGGGCAGGATGAAATATCGGAGCGGTACCGTACTCTCGACGCGGCGGAGGCGGACGACCCCGGCCCCCGCCGCAAGCTCGTCGATTGGAACGAGTATGAAGGCCCTTACTTCACGATGCGTCTGGGGGGCGGCTTTCTCTACGACTACGTCGCCTACTCCCAGGACGACGACAGCAAAGAGCAGATGACATTGCGGCCGACCGGTCAGCTGCGCGACTTTCGTTTGTTGCTGAAAGGGCGATTCCCGACACTGCCGCGGCTGAGTTACACGCTCGGCTACATGTACGACGCCGGCATCGAAGAATGGCGCTTCCGACAGACCGGCCTGATGCTCGACGTACCCGAGCTGGGCGGCAATCTGTTCGTCGGCCGCACCAAGGAAGGCTTCTCGACCAACAAGGCGATGGTCGGCTATCACGGTTGGGCGAACGAACGCTCGGCCGCGAACGATGCCTTTCTGCCGATTCTAGCCGATGGCGTGAAGTGGACCGGTTGGGCGGCGGACGGCCAGTTTGTTTACAACCTCGGCTGGTTCAAGGACACGCGTTCGGAGAACGAGTCGTTCAATCGGAACGACAATCAGTTCGCGGCGCGCGGCGTGTGGTTGCCGTTGGGAAACGGCCAGGAGTCGCCGAAACTGTTACATCTGGCGTTGGAATATCGCTACGGAGAAGCCGACGACGGCGCGTTGCGCTACCGTTCCAAGCCGGAATCGTTTCCCGCGCAGTCGTACGCGATCGATAGCGGCAGCTTCGCTGCTCATCATTCCAATATGTACGGCGTCGAGACGTACTACCGCGACGGGCCATGGACGTTCGGCATGGAGTATTACTTCAACAAGGTCTCGGCGCCGGCGTCGGGCGATCCGCTGTTCCATGGAGGGGAGGTGTTCGCGGCCTGGATTCTGACCGGGGAGACACGTCCCTACAGCGCCCGCGGCGCTTTGTTTCAAGCAGTTTCGCCGTCGAGAACCGTGTTCGAGGGCGGCCCCGGCGCCTGGGAGTTCGTGCTGCGATATTCCTATGCCGATCTGAACGAAGAGTCGATTCGCGGCGGCCGGTTTCGACGCATCACACCAATGGTCAACTGGCATCTTTCCGACCACGTGCGCCTCGAGCTCGCCTATGGCTATGGCGTGCTCGATCGCTTCGGCCTGCAAGGCGCAACGCACTTCTTCCAGACGCGCCTGCAATTGCAGATGTGATCTAGGGCACGCGTCTCTTCACCTAGAGCCAGTGTCGGCACCTCACAGACGCGACTAGTTTGTATCCCGCGTCGCGCGGCGTTCTTGCGCGCAGCCGTGCAATCCACTTTCAGGAGCGATGCGGAGGCGATATGCGAACGTTGCTGCTAGGGGTTACCAGTCTGTTCTGTTCGAGCGTCGCGCTGTCAGCGGAGGACACGAATACGACCATGGACCTGTACGGCTTCGTGATGCTCGATACCGGCTACCAGAGCAAACAGAACGATCCCGACTGGTTCGATGTCGTGCGGCCGACCAAGTTGCCCGCCTTCGAAGATGAATTCGGCGCGGACGGCAACTGGTTCGCCAGCGTGCGCCAGACCCGCTTCGGCGTCAAAACCAGCACGCCGACCGGTCTCGGCGAGTTGAAGACCCAGTTCGAGTTCGAAATGTTCGGCACCGGCGTCGATGCCGGGCAGACCACGATCCGCCTGCGTCACGCCTACGGCGAGCTGGGTCAGTTCGGCGCTGGTCAGACGTGGAGCCCGTTCATGGACATCGACGTGTTCCCCAACTCGGTGGAGTATTGGGGACCGAGCGGCATGGCGTTCTTCCGCAATGTCCAGGTGCGCTGGATGCCGATCAAAGGGGACTACACGCGGCTCACGTTTGCGCTGGAGCGTCCGGGAGCATCCGCCGACCAGGGCGCGTACGCAGACCGCATCGAGCTCGAAAACATCTCGCCGCATTTCCCGTACCCGGACGTGTCCGGGGAATTTCGCATGGGCAATGAGAACTGGGGCTATGTCGAGATCGCCGGCATCGTGCGCTACATCGAATGGGAAGATCAGCTGGCGGATCAGTTCGATCTGGGCGGCGACGAAATGGGCTGGGGAGTGAATCTCAGCTCGAATCTCAAGCTCGGCAACAGCACCCTGCGGCTGGCGGTCGTGTACGGCGAGGGCATTCAGAACTACATGAACGACGCGCCGGCCGACGTCGGCATTCGCAATAACTTCGCGGATCCGCGCCGGCCGATCGTCGGCGAAGTCCTGCCTGTGCTCGGTGTCACGGCCTTCATCGACATCAACTGGAGCGACAGCATGTCGACGTCGATCGGCTACTCCCTGATCGATATCGACAACTCCGACGGCCAGACCGACGACGCGTTCAAGCATGGCGACTACGCGCTGGCGAACATCCTGTTCACTCCAGTGAAGAACTTCATGTTCGGGCCGGAGATCCAGTACGGCCGCCGCGAGAATTTCCGCGACGGCTTCACCTCGGACGATGTGCGTGTGCAGGTCTCGTTCAAATACAGCTTCAGCAAGACTTTGGGAGGAGAGTGACATGGGCCCGCGCAGTCGAAGATTCATCCAGCTGGCGTCGCTTCTCAGCGTATTCGCCCTCTCGCCAGCGATGGCGCAGATCCAGTCCGCCGATCAAGTCCAGTCGGCGCTGAATGCGGTGTACACGAGATACAAGGACATCAAGGAAGGCAAGAATGCCGACTACATTCCGGCGCTGGCGCGCGTCGATCCGAAGATCTACGGCATCGCGCTGGTGACGACCGACGGCAAGGTTCACACCGCCGGCGACGTGAAGTCCGAGGTCTCGATCCAATCGATCTCAAAAGTGTTCACCATGGCGAAGGTCATGGAGCAGCTGGGGCCGGATGCCATTGCCAAGCGCATCGGCGTGGATGCGACCGGCATGCGCTTCAACTCCATCGTTGCGGTCGAGTTCGCGGAGAAGGCGCTCGGCGGGCCAGAGATCAATCCGCTCGTGAATCCCGGCGCGATCACTGCGACCAGCATGGTGCAAGGTAAGACGCGCGACGAGGTCTGGAAGAGCATCCTCGATTTTCATTCGGCGTTCGCGGGTCGTCCGCTCAGCGTCAACAAAGAAGTCTTCGACTCGGAGGCAGCGACCAATCAGCGCAACCAGGCGATCGGTGCATTGATGTATGCGTACGGCTTCATCAAGGAAAAGCCGGAGCAAGCCGTCGACGTTTACACCGAGCAGTGCGCGATCAGCGTCAACGCAAAAGATCTCGCGACCATGGCGGCGACGCTCGCGAACGCCGGCAAGAATCCCGTGACCGGCAAGCAGGTGATGAAGTCGCAGAACGTGCCTGAGGTGCTGGCCGTGATGGCGACCGCTGGGCTCTACGATGACTCCGGCAAGTGGCTATATCACACCGGCCTGCCGGCGAAGAGCGGCGTGGGCGGCGGAATTATCGCTGTTTCGCCCGGCAAGTTCGGTATCGCCGTCGTGTCGCCGCCGCTCGACGAGGCGGGCAACAGCGTACGCGCGCAGAAGGCGATCACGGATGTGTCGAACACGATCGGCGGCAATCCCTATGCGCCGTCGGTCGCCAAGACGAAGTGACATCGAGTCGGTCGGGAGACAGCGAGGGGAAGCATGGGCACGATGCCGTCGCTATGGGTTCGCGTGTGGATCGTGTCGATGGGTTCTTTGCTGCTCCTGGCCGGCACCGCGGTCGCCGAGGAAGCCGAGGTGCCGGCCGAGCCCGGGCACAAGTTGTTCGAACCGGACCCGAGGCTGGCCGATGAGAAACCCACTTGGGGGGCCATCGACACGACCGGTCAGGGCATCGTGTTGTTCGACGATAAGGACATGGGGCAGGTGGCGCTGAGCGCCTACGCGCTGGTGCGTTACATCGATCAACGCCCCGCGGACCAGACGTTCGTCGATCACTTGGGCAACGAGCGGGACGTCGATACGCGCCGGGACATCCAGTTCCATCGCGCGATGATTCATCTGAAGGGCTGGTTCTATACGCCAAAGTTTCGCTACCAGATCACGGTGTGGACCGTGATGTCGACGGATCAGACCACGTTGTACGGATTCCTGGGTTATCAATTCAACAAGTGGTTCAATCTATACGGCGGCATCAACACCCCGGGCGGCTCGCGCTCCGTGATGGGCTCGCATCCGCTGTGGCTCGCGAACGATCGCGTGATGGCCGACGAATTTTTCCGCGGCAGCTTTACCGGGACGTTGTGGGCGAATGGCGAGGTTCTGCCGGGACTCTGGTATCACGTTGCGCTGTCCAACAATCTGAGTCAGCTGGGCATCACCGCCAGCCAGCTCACCCGTGACATGGGCACCGGCTACGGCATGTGGTGGATGCCGACCACGCACGAGTTCGGTCCGCTCGGCTCATACGGCGATTGGGAATGGCACGAGACGCTGGCGACGCGCTTCGGCTTTTCTCACATCCGCAGTCGCGAGAACCGGCAGGAGCTGGAGAACAACAATCCCGAGAACACGCAGGTCAGGCTGGCGGACAGTTTGCTGCTATTCAACACCGGCTCGCTCGCGCCGGGCGTGACGGTGGAGGAGGCGGATTGGGAATCTCTCTCGATCGACGCAGGCATCAAGTACAAGGGCATCTTCCTGCAGGCCGAGTACTACCGCCGCCAGCTCGACAACTTCGTCGCCGACGGCCTGGTGCCGGTCAGAAAAATCGTCGATGACGGGTTCTACGTGCAGGGCGCGTTCTTCCCGATCAAGCAGAAGCTGGAGCTCTACGGCGTCACGTCATGGGTGTTCGGCGACGAGGATGCCGGCTTCGGCGAGTCGCGGGAATACATCATCGGCGCGAATTACTATCCAGCGCGGACGCGCAAGCTGCGCGTGAACGCGCAGATCATCGACGTAAAGAAGTCTCCTGTCAGCAGCACGTTCGGCTTCTATGTCGGCGGTCAAACCGGCACCACCTATTCCGTAGCGGCGTCGTTGCTGTTCTGAGAGGACAACCATGCGTTCACTCGCCGTCATCGCCGCGCTCGCATTCACGGTCGCTGCCGAGGCCGCGCAGTCGAAGTACGATGTCCACGACTCGCACTTTCACCTGACCAACTATGTCCAGGAAGGCACGGACATCCGTGACTTCGTCCGTATCATGGGAGATCGGGTAGGGCGGGTCGCGCTGTTCGGGATTCCGCTGCAGCAGACCTGGTCGCATCGAAATACCGGCGATTTCGCGCCGACCTACTATCTGCAGACCGATTCGCCGCTGTACTACTACTCCTTCACCGACGCCTACATCGCGCAGGCATATCTGTCGTTGCCCGAGAAGGATCGGGCGCGCTTCGATCCCATGATCACGGGCTTCAATCCTGCCGACATGTACGCGGCGGATCACATCAAGCGGGTGCTGAAGACGTTTCCTGGCGTATTCACGGGCATCGGCGAGTTCACGATCCACAAGGAGTTCGTGTCCTCGAAGATCGCGGGCGATGTCGCCAGCCTCACCGATCCGGCGCTGGATCGGATCATGGACTTTGCGGCCGAAGCGGGGCTGGTGGTCATTCTTCACAACGACATCGACATGCCCTATCCACGGGAGGACCAGGAGCCCTACGAGCTGAAGCAGCTGTCGGAGCTGTTCCAGCGCCATCCGAAGACCAGCATCATCTGGGCGCACTGTGGTGTCGGCCGTGTCGTCCGGCCGATCGAGCGTCAGCTGGAGCTGCTGGAGCGCGCGCTCAGTAATCCAGCTTCGTCGCACGTGTCGATCGATATCTCCTGGACCGAGACCGCGAAGTACATCCTGGCGACGCCGGAGACGACCCGGCGCGTCGCTCAGACCATCAATCGATTTCCGGATCGCTTCCTGTTCGGCACCGATGAGGTCGCCCCGAAAGATCAGACGAGCTATCTCAAGATCTACGACATGTATCAGCCGCTGTTCGCTCAGCTCACGCCCGAAGCCAGCGAGAAGCTGCGCAAGGGGAACTACGAACGGCTGTTCGATGAAGCGCGTCGCCGGGTGCGCGCATGGGAGAAGGCAAACGTGAAATGACGCGGACGGTTCTCATCGTTGTCGTGTTGCTCGCCTGCTTCGAAGCATCCGCACAGACAGAGGATGTGAAAGCTGGCGAGCCTGCGGTGCTGTCGCTCTGGAACCGGCCGATCGTGACTTTTCGCGCCACCGTCGACGGCGTACCGCCGGCGCAGCGCGTACACAATTCCCGCGAGCGCATCGATGAGCATCTCGAAGCACACACCGCAGCGCCGGTGACAACACGGGTCACGACGATCGGTGACGTGAAGGGCATTCTGGTGACGATGGGCCCGGACGTTGCGTTCGGACTGGTCGAAGGCGATCTCGACGCCGAGTCGTCGATGTCGCTCCAGCAAGCGGCTGCGCGGGCTGCGCTACGCTTGCAAGAAGCGCTGCAGGCTCATGAGCAGCAACAGCGACCCTTGATTGTGGCGCGAGGCGTGGGCTTGTCTGTGCTGGCGCTACTGGTGTTTGTCGTACTCATCAAACTGATACTGGTGGGGCGCGAGTGGGCGATCCATGCCATCGACCGGCGCTTGCAGCTGCGACACTGGGTGATCGGCGGCGTCGACATTCTGCCCACGATTTCGACCATCGAGCGCGCGACGTTCCGTGTGCTCGCCTGGGTCGGCATCGCCGCCGCTACCTATCTTCTGGTGATCTTCGTCCTGCAAGCGTTCCCTTACACCGAACCGCTGGGCGATCGCCTGGGCACATACCTGCGAGGCAGGCTCGCCGATGCCGGTATCACGGCGGTCAGGGCATCGCCAAACATTCTGGGAATCGTCGCAGTCATTTACATGACACGCACGATTTCGCTCTGGGTCTCCCGTGTGATCGCCGAGGTGGAGCATGGCGTGCGGACCGTGACATGGATCGGTCCGTGGCAGGCACGCGCCACCCGGCGCATCGCGAGCGGCTTGATTTGGGTGCTGGGCCTCGCGGTCGCCTATTCGCTGCTGCCGTGGTCGAACAATCCCATTTTTCAGGGCATGAGCCTGGTCATCGGTCTGGGCGCGTCGCTGGCGTCGGCGGGGCTGGTGAATCAATGGATCAGCGGCGTCGTCGTGCTGTATTCACGCTCGTTCCGAATCGGCGATTACGTGAAGATCGGCAACGTCGAAGGCTACGTCACCGAGATGGGGCCGCTCGCCACCAAGCTCCACACCATACGTCGAGAGGAAATCACGGTGCCGAACGCTGTGATGACCAGCGACAACCTGGTCAACTACTCGAAGCTCGGCGACGAGCAGGGCGCTTTGCTCAGTGTGTCCATTCAGATCGGATATGACGTGCCGTGGCGACGCGTCGAGGCGCTGCTGTTGGAGGCGGCAGCGAAAACCGAGGGCGTACGACGCGATCCGGAGCCGCGGGTGCTGCGTTGGGAGTTGAGCGATTTCTCGGTCTTATATCAATTGCACATCCGACTCGTGAACGCCGAGTATCGGGCCACGGTGCGTTCGGAGCTGAATTCAAACATCCTCGATGCGTTCATGACGGCGCAGGTGCAGATCATGACGCCGCATTTCGAGGGACAACCGGAGAAGCCGGTGCTGCCGGCACTTCAGTAGAACGAGTATCCGAGCGAGGTGGTCAGTCCGTAGTCGGAGTTCTCGGCATTGGCATCGGGCGGCTCGCTGTCGTAGGCATGGTAGAACGACAGGTCCAGATAGAAGTCTTTCACCAGTTCGCGGCGCAAGGACAGATTGAGATTGGTGCGATAGCGGCCGCTGTCGGTGAGGCTCGGGAACAACAGGGCCGCGGAGCTCATGCTTACCGTGGGCGAGTTGAACTTGAAGATGCGCCAGTTGCCGCCGACGATGCCTTCGATGCTTTCCTGAGAATCCTCCGAGCCAGTCGCCCATTCGCGCGTCAACGCGAGGCCCAGCATGCCCGAGAGCTCGGACTTGGAGGTCTGCCGGAAATATTTCCCGTAACCCGCGCCGAGTTGCAGGCGCGCGTCGATGCCGGTCTCCTCATTGCGTTCCAGCAAGCTCAACCCCGAGATGAAACGCTGCTGCCGAAGCAGCCATTGATAGGTGAAGCCGAGCGAGTGCCGGTCGACGGTGCCTTGCTCCGGATCCTTGGTTGAATTGATGTCCGCGCTGACATTCCATCGGAACTCGGGGGCGCGATACGTCGTGTCGAAGCTGCCGGAGACCGTCGAGATTTCGGTGGCCTTGGCGTAGTCGAATCCCACCGAGAAGGAGCCACTCAGACGATTCCAGAAGATCGTCTCGTCCGCGTAGACGCGCTCGATCTCATCGAGCCCGAGCGCGGTCATCGTTCCGTCGTCGCCGCGGACGACAATGCGACGGTCGATGCCGCTCGCGACGAGCGATCCGGAGAAATAACGCCCCCGCAGGTCTTCGACGATGAACTGCTGGGGGCTCTCTGCCCGAGCGATATCGAGCCATTCGATGGTCGCCGTGCCGAGATAGTCGGTCTTGAGACTGAGCTTGCCGAATTGCATGACGACGATCTGGCCGGTGAGCCGATCGCCGTTACGCATGGTAAGCACGTCCGCTTTCTCACGCGCCGCTGCCGCCGTCCAGTACGAGCACAGCACGAGTAAGAGAATGCTTGCAGGAGGCGGGAGTGGCGCCATGCAGGGAAACTTAGTCGGCGCCGCTGCCACCGATGTATCCGCGCGATGGGCACGAGCACGCGGTCAAAGCCGCTTCGGTGCGGCCGCGCAACTCTCGATCTGGTGTTTTGCGGCTGCCCGCCGTACGGACTCGCGCACGAAGTGCCCGAACGCAACATCGTGCGCTACGCGCCAGAACAACTGAGGAGAACGTCATGCGTTCGTCGATTTCTCGATCCTTGCGACACGCCTGCATCGTGTTGACGGTTGCTTTCTTCTCCAGCCAGGCGATGGCGGATGACAACGACTCCGGCATCTACGTCGGCGCGGGTTACGGCGAGTTCGACACCAAGATCAAGAACGTCGAAGGCGTCACCGACGTCATTGGCAACATCGATACCGACGACGGCGCGTGGAAGGCGTTCGTCGGGTGGCGCTTCAACAAATTCATTTCGATCGAGGCCGACTACATCGATCTCGGCAATCCGCGCGGCAACTTCGATGCGTCGGGATCGGACGGCGACTACAACCTGGAGCTCTCGGGCTTCAGTGGATATGTCATCGGCACGTTGCCCATCACCATCTTCGAGCTCTCGGCGAAGATCGGCTACTACTTTCATGATGTCGAGCTCGATGTGAACCTGGACAACATCGGCGGCGGCAATGGCAATGTCCTCCACACCGACGACAATGGCGAGGCGCTGGTCTACGGCGTCGGCGCGGGCGTCACATTCATCGATCACATCAACCTGCTGGTCGAATACGAGCTCATGGATTTCGACGAGATCGACGACTCCAACGTGCTCTGGGTGTCGGCGGCGTGGCGCTTCTAACCTTCCTGACGTGTTTGTAACGTCCGTTATTACTTGAAATATTTACTATTTCAGAGTAAATCATGCGGCGGGGAATTATCGCGGCCGACTCGAGGGGCGGTGGAATGGTGCTCGGACGTTAGCTATGGCCATCGATCTCCAGGGATGGATGTTTTGGTTGCCGAGCTTTATATGTTTCGCGTGCAGCCTGATTCTGGGTCATCTGTACGTGAAGCATCGCGCGCGTTCGAAAGTTCTCGCCGAGCGATTGTGCAGAAGCCGATCGGCTCTGAAGCGAGTGCGGGCGCAGCTGCGTTCAAGGATAGAACGGCAGAAACTCACATTGCGCGCCAGCAACGATGTCATTTTCCATTGGAATGCGCATAGCGGCCTGCTGCGCTGGAGCGCCAACGGCGGACGTTTCTTTACCGCGCCGCCGCGGCCCTGCAATGCCTGGCGATTGTTACAAAGATGTGTGGACAAGCGCGACCGCGAGCGGGTCCGGCACGAGTTGCAACTCTTCATGGCCGGCGGCGCAGCGGTCTGGGAAAACGAATTCACCCTGAAAGGACGCGGCAAGGCGCGCGTCCCGGTGCGCGTTCGCGGCATCCTGGTGCGAGATGTTTCAGGGAAACCCCTAAAGATGGTCGGCGCGCTCAGCGACATGACCGACGCGCATGCCGCCAAGGAGGCAGCCCGAGCGCTGGCGCGGGCGGCCCGGCTGGCAACGATAGGAGAGATCACCGCCGGCATCACGCATGAAGTGAACCAGCCGCTCGGCGCGATTCTCAACAACGCCGAGACCGGACTGTTCCTGCTGCAAAGAAAACGGCCCTCGATCGGCATGCTCAGGACCATTCTGGAGGACATTCGTAACGACGACCTGCGCGCCAGCCAGGTGGTGCGTCGGACGCGGGCGCTGCTTCAAACCCGCGAGATGATTCGCGAGCAGGTCAGTTTGAACAAAGTACTCGCCGAAGCAGTAGACCTGCTGTGGATGCAAGCCAAGCGCCGGGGGATCGCTTTGACGCTCTCGCAGGGATCGATTCCATCGATCAGCGGCGATTCCGTGCACCTCCAGCAAGTGATCATCAATCTCATCGGCAATGCGCTGGATGCCACCGAGGTGGATATCACCGGCAGCAAGCGCGTCGAAGTGCTCAGCCAGTATGTGGATAGCAGCATTCGAGTGTCGGTGCGCGACACGGGCTGCGGGATTGCTCCGGAGCAGCTCGAGGACATCTTCGAATCGTTCCACAGCGGCAAGGTCGAAGGGCTCGGCCTCGGCTTGTCGATCGCACGCGCCATCGTCAAGGCCCACGGTGGCCACATCTACGCCGAGAACAATCTGCATGGCCCGGGAGCGACCGTGTCGTTCGAGCTGCCCGTGCCGGTAGATGCGTCAACGACGCCATTTCCCTCGACGCTGCTGGTGCGCCAGGCAGCCGACTAATTCCTCTCGTTCTCCGTGCACGTGCGTAGTAGGGGTATCGCCCTGCTCACGCCGTACTGGTTCTCGCGCGCCAAGCCTCCGCGCTACCTATGTGCTTCACAACACGGAATCGACAACTCAACGAGGGGCCATGGTTACTACCTCATCGCCGCTGGCGTTCGCTAACTTCGTGACGCGCATTCATGCGCATGGCCTGGACGAGGCAGCGGCCCAGCTCGCTCCGTTCCTGAGAGCGCGTTACGTGCAGCTGGAACGCGGAATGGCTTGTTCGCGAGGCTCGGCTGCGCGGCTGGATCAAATGAGCGTCGGCTATGTGGGCGCGGATCGTCACAAGGTCGAGTGGCTGGAGGTGCCTCGGGGGCGGATGCTCATCGTCGTTCCTACACGCGGGCGCGCGCGACTGGGCACCACGAATGTCGGGCGGGGACGGGCCATCGTTGCGCATGGGCCGACGGAGTTGACTCTCTGCACCGACCGGGACTATCGATCGACGTTTGTTTCGCTGCCGGATCGTGGGGTCGGTGAGTTCATCGCGCAGAGCTACGTCGTCACGGGCTCCGTTCGTGTCCGGGTGCTGCCTGCGGCAGAGGAGGCGATTGAGACATTCGATGCCTGCGCTCGGCAGCTGACCGAAACAGCGGGCGCCGCGAACGATGCGTTGCTCGAAGTCTGCGAGTCGTGGCTGCGCGAAGAGCCCGATGACGACGTGGCATTCGCGCCCTCGACGGCCAGGTGCCAGGCGGCGATCCGGGCGCGCCAATACATCGATGAGCATCTGGATCGCCCATTGACGCTCGCCACGGTCTGTCAGGCCAGCTACTCCAGTCCGAGAGCCCTGGAATATGGCTTCAGGGAGATCTTTGGCGTCTCGCCCATCGCATACCTTCGCTGCGCACGGCTGTCGCGCGTGAGGCGGGAGTTGCACTGTTCGGCTCCCACGAGCGGCCGGATCACTCAGCTCGCGATGAAGTGGGGCTTCTGGCACCTGAGTCAGTTCTCTAAGGACTACTACGACCTGTTTGGCGAGCTGCCATCGGTCACTCTGGGGCGGACACGCATGGCCGTGGCGGAGGAGCTGTGAGGCTGCTGTTTACCCTGCTGCTGGTCGTGGCGGCGGCAACGGGCTTCGCAGAAGGTCCGGAGCGCAGCGGCGGGGATCGGCTGGCCATCGACACCTCGGCGAGCAAAGCCGAACGGCGCTTCTTCGATATCGTGGCGATGCGCGCGACGGCCATCGACCAGGCGCTCGGGCCGATACTGCAAGGCGCGGGTGACAAAATTACGATCGAGCTCGTTTATTCGGGCGACCCTTCCTATCCGCGCAACGGCCCCGCTGTCTACGATCCGGCGCGCCGCACGTTAACGTTCCGCCGGAGCATGCTTGGCTTGGTGGGCCGCGGTGTGAAGTCCTGGGCCAAGGCGTACTGGCCCTATTATAAGAATGACGAGATTCGCGCGCTGCTGCCGGCCATCGAGCTCATCGACAATGCGCTGTGGATGACTCATCTGCAGGAGGCCGCGTATCGCAAGGGACTCTCGTGGCCGCACCAGGACTGTTCGTCGCTGGAAATCCAGAAACGTCTGGGCTGCGAGATGCTGGTGTACGGCGTGGAGGCATCGCGCCGCCAGGTGCAGCCGTTCTACAACACCAATCGAGTCGACATGATCTGGCCGGAAGACTTGCGGGAGTTACATGGCCGCGGTCAGGAGGACACGGATTATCGCGACGTCCAGCAACTCGGCGGATCGATGTTGATACGCCCGCTGATTGCGGAGTTCGGCGTGCCGCGCGTCCTGCAATACATAGCGCAGACGCCGTTTTCCATCCAGGACGACAACGTGCGCGCATCGGCGCTGCGTTATCAGGAGCAGGCGCGGCTGGCGCTGACAGCCAATGCGATAAATTGATAGCTCGCACGCCGATGCGAAACGATGATCCCGGAGACTCATGACGAGGTCATCCATGAACGCGGCAAACTCGATGGTGAGATGCGGGCTGACGGTGGCGGTGGCGTTGCTGGCCGCCTGTGCCAGCAAGCCGACGATCCGCACCAATGTCGATCCGGCAGCGGACTTCTCGAAGTATCAGACCTACGGCTTCTTCGACGAAGTGACCGGTCGGGCATCGGCGTACGACTCGTTCGCGACCCGCTACATCAAGACCGCGATCGACAACGAGATGCAGAAGCGCGGCTTTCAAAAGAGCAGCAATCCGCAGCTGCTGGTCAACACTCACGTGCAGACCAAGGACAAGGTGAAGGTCACCGAGTCTCCTTCGGGCTACTACGGTTATCGCTACGGAATGTATGGTTGGGGCGCAGGCGTCTCCACGTCCGTGGACAATTACACCGAGGGCACGCTCAACGTCGACGTCATCGACAGCTCGACAAGCCGCTTGCTATGGGAAGGTGTGGCAGTCGGGCGCATCCACGAGAAGTCGCGCGACGACCCGCAGGCGGCGATCGATGAAGTCGTCCGGCAGGTGTTCGAGAAGTTCCCGAAGCAGCCTGCCACAACACCTCAGGCATGAGGCAGGGCGGCGGCGACGGCGTCCAGGATCTGCGCCGTCGGGCACGGTTTCACCAGCACCGCGGCGAACAGCTGCAATTTCTCGTCCCAGTCCGGCGGCGTGGCGGTGAGCGCGATGATGGGAATGTGCGCGAGCGGCTGCTGCCCTTTGATCTGACGCGCGGCCTCGAGGCCACTGCCGTGGCGCAGGTGCAGGTCCATCAATATCACATCCGGGTTTAGCGCCGCGGTCTTCTGGACCGCTTCGGCCGCGCTCGCTGCTTCGATGGTCGTGTAACCGCGAGCGCCCAACAGGCGCAGCGTGCTGGCGCGCATGCTGCGATCGTCATCGACGACGAGTATCACTTGACTCAAGTAGCCACCCTGGCACGTTGTTGCTGTCCGTGACGAATCAACGGCGCGGACTTTACGTTCAGGATTGCCTGCGGACTGGGACGCCGTTCATCTTTCGACAACGCCGGCGCACCGGTTCGCAAGCTTGTGACACGGATCAATTTCGCCGAAATATCTCAGAACATAAAAGCCATGCCGAGCCGGAACTGGTCGAAGTCCGGCGTGCTGCTGGATTTCGAATAGTCGAGCCAGTGCTTCTCGTACAACAGCCGCAGCGAGTAGCTCTTGTTGATGTCCCAGCGCACCCCGGCGCCGAGCTGATAGGTGAAATCGTCGAACGATTTCGTGCTCTGGTAAGGCGTGCAGATGTAGCCCCACCAGGGATCCCACCAGCAGCCGACCTGCACCCGGCTGTTGGGAATATTGGTGTCGACGAAGGCCCAGCCCATGCCGACATTGAGGAACGGCGTCAACGGGCCCTTCAAGATGTTGTAGTTCAGGACCACCTTGGGGACGAACGTCTCGATGTCGCCGCTCACGTCGGCCGACACGCCGGGCACAGTCCCCGACTGGAAGGTCGCGTCATAGTTTATTTCGGACCAGTCGAGCGCGGCCTGCAGATCGAGGTGCTCGTTGAAACGGTAGGACCACCACAACGTGACGCCGACGTCGTCCGAAAAGTCGACCTTCGAGCCGCCGTCGAACGAGATCTTCTGGCTGAGCTGATACACCACGTCGAAGCCGAATTCCGAGCCGGGCGGGCGGGTCTCCTGCGCTTGCGCGGACCACGACAGGCAGGCAGCCAAAATGCCCGAGAAGATCAAAATGCGCATGGACAAGCCTCCTGATGACTTCCGGTCTATATGACGACCAGCCATCGGGGCTCGCCATCCGTAGCGCGGGCCGGATTCGTGCCACTTGCCGCTGACAGCAACGCGGTCGGCGCCAAGTGCGCACGGGCCGTCCAAGACCGCAACGGCCGCCTCGCATACCTTGCAACGGCGCGAGAGCGAGAGATTTCCTATGACGTCCTCCACGGCCAGCCCAGCGCGCGACGCCATGCGGGCGGTCGCCATCAGCACGTTCGGCACGATTGTGGCTGCGACCATGCCGCTTGCCGTGATCCTGTCGATCGGCGACGTGGCGGGCGGCCTGTCGGTCGGCGCCGATGAGGCGAGCTGGATCACGACCCTCTACAACGTCGGCGCGATTGTCGGCGTACCGATGACGGTGGGCTTCGTCGGCATGTTCGGACGCGGACGCGCCATGCGAATCGTCGGGCTCGGATTTGCGGTTGCGAGCTTCGCGGCGGGCATCGCTCATTCACTGGAATGGATGGTGATTGCGCGCTTCGTACAAGGCTTCTTCGGCGGCTCGTTGCCGCTGCTCATGATGCTGCTGGTGCTGACGAGCATGCGGCCCGGCCAGGGTCAGCTCGAAGGCATGACGGCGTTCGCAATCGTAACGACGCTGGGCGTTGGATTGTCCGCCGGCGCCGCATCGGGCCTGATCGCGCTTGGCGGTTGGCGAATGTTGTTTCTGTCACAGGCGGTCGTCGGCCTCGTCTATTGGTTCGCAGCTCGCTTCGTATTCCGCGAAGAACGCGGCAAGCGCGAGTTGGTGAAAGGCTTCGACTGGCAGGGATTTGTTCTATTGTCGCTCGGTGCGGGCCTGCTGCTGGTCGTCCTTGCCGAGGGAGAGCGGAGGTTCTGGCTCGAAAAATGGTGGATCGCCGCGTGTCTCGCGTGCGGGACTCTGTGCATGGTGTTTGCTCTACGACACCTCGTGTCAACGCCGCGGCCGGTGGTGCTGCTCGATGTGTTTCGCAAGCCGACGTTCTCGATCACCATCGGGCTGCAATTGTTGTTTCGCTTCGGCACGCTGCTGGCGGTCTTCATCACGCCTCAGTTCCTGAGCCGGCTGCAGGCGTTTCGCGTCGAGCAACTTGCAACGGCGATGCTCGTCATGGCGCTCGCAACGATCGGCGTGACGCCGCTGGCGTACGCCATAACGCGTGATCACGATCCGCGAATCGCGCTATCGGGCGGGCTGGCGTTGCTGGCGCTCGCCGCCGCGTTGTGCCTGCAGCTCGCGCCCGATTGGGCCATGAGCGAATTCGTCGTACCGCTGGCGTTGGCTGGCGCGGGGCAGGCGTTGTTCTCGACTGCCACGATGCGTTACGCAGTGCATGGAGCGACGCTTCAAGACGGGCCGTCGCGGGGCATCGTGTTCAACGTCGCGCGTACGTTCGCACTGGTCGGCGGGCTCGCGGTTGCATCGCATGTCGTCATCGAGCGAGAGAAGTTTCATTCGGCGCACCTGGTCGAATCGTTGACGACTTTCGAGCCGCTTACCGTCGAGCGCGCTCGAGTGCTGGCCGGAACGTTCGGGTCGATGCTGTCCGACGGCGCCAGCGCCCAGCGCGCCGCTTCGGCCGGGCTGGCTCAGCTGCAAACGAAACAAGCGTTCGCCCTCGCATTCGGCGATGCGTTCTTCATTACAGCGATCGTGATGTTGCTCGCTGCTGTGCTCGTCTGGGCGCTGCCTGCGTTGCCTCGTTCCACGGTCTCGCCACTTCCCCTGCAGGTGCCGTCGCGATGAGTGCCATTCCAGAAGGGCAAGTGTTGCCCGCGCCGCCGGCATCGTCCGGGCTCTCGCCGGCGATGCGGCGGCTGCTCATTGGCGCCGGCAGCGTGCTGGCGACAGCCGCCGTCGTGGCCTTGGCGTACGGAAGCTGGCATGGGGTAACGCCGTTCGAGACGACCAACAATGCTTACGTCAAGGGCGATCTCACTTTCGTCGCAACGAAGGTTGGCGGTTACGTCGTCGAGGTGAACTCCGAGAACAACCAGCGCGTCGCCGCTGGGCAAGTCCTGGCGCGCATCGATTCGCGAGACTATGAGTCGACGCTGCGTGATGCGTCGGCGCTCGTCGCTCAACAACGGGCGGCGTTGGTCCAGATCGATGCGCAGGAACAATTGCAGCATGCGCAGATTCGCATTGCCGATGCGGCCGTCGCCAGTGCGAATGCCCAGTTGCGTAAGGCCAGAGAGGAGTTCACACGCGCATCGGCGTTGGTGGACGAGGGCGGTGTGAGTCGTTCGATCCATGATCAAGCGACTGCGGAGAAAGTGCGCGCCGAGACGGCGGTCGAACAGGCGCAAGCGCAGGCGGTCTTTGTTCGCAAGCAGCTGGCCGTGATCGATGCGCAACGTCAAGCGATCAAGGCGGCGCTGCAGGGCGCGGAAGCAAGACAGCTGCGTGCTCGGAACGATCTGGAGGCGACGGCGATTACGTCGCCGCGCGAAGGAGTAGTCGCCGGGCGCAACATTCGGCTCGGCGAGTTCGTCAATGCCAGCACACGGCTGCTTGCCATCGCGCCCACCCAAGATCTTTGGATCGAAGCGAACCTGCGGGAGACGCAACTGTCGCGCATTCGGCCGGGCGATCGGGTTCGCGTGGAAGTCGACGCCATTCGCGATGTCGTTTACTGCGGCACCGTCGAGAGCATTGGCGGCGCGAGCGCCGCCGAATACGCATTGCTTCCGCCCGACAACGCGACCGGCAACTTCACGAAGATTGTCCGGCGGTTTCCGGTGCGCATCCTGCTGGACGAGGCACAGCCCGGTCTGGACCGACTCGCAGGCGGCATGTCCGTCCAGCCGATGATTGCAATCGACTCTCACACCGATGGTCGCGCACATCGCGGTCTGATCGGATGGTTGTTCGGTCCCTTCGGCTGCGAGTCGCCCGGAGCACGCTCGTGATCCGTGCTGTAGCAGCGGCTTGCACGCTTGCACTGGCAGCGTGCGCGATCGTGCCGGATGTCGGGCCGAAGCGAGCGCCCAAGTCGGTCGACGATTACGCGATTCAGAGAACGATCGCCGACTCCAATGGTGAATGGCCGAGCGACGCCTGGTGGCGAGCTTTCAACGATGCACAGCTCACGGCGCTGATCGATGAGGGCTTGCAAGCGGCGCCTTCGATTGCCTTGGCTAACGCGCGCCTGCTCAAGGCCGATGCTCTTTTGGAACAGACCCGGGCTGTGCGATTTCCCAATGTGAGCGCCGGTGTTGCGCTGGCCGAGTCGAGACCGAGTTACAACACCGGCTTGCCGACGCCGCCCGCGTTGCATGGCTGGAATGACACAGCCCGGCTGTCGCTCGACGCGGCCTACGAGATCGATTTTTGGGGTAAGAATCGTGCAGCGATTGCCGCGGCGGTCGGCGATGTGCAGGCGGCACGAGCCGAGTTGGGCGCGACGCGCTTGTTGTTGTCGGCGGCGATCGCAGCGGAGTACGCCGAGCTCAATGCCCTGCAGAAAGATCGGGCAGCGCTCGAACGAACACTGCAGGTACGCGAGCAAACGTTGGCGCTCGTGCAACGTCGGTTTCAGTTTGGCTACGACTCGGAGGCGGACCTGCGACAAGCTGAAGCCGGGCCGCCGACGTTGCGAGCGCAGTTGGTCGCGGCGGATGAAAGAATCTCGATTTCACGTCTGCGTTTGGCCGCATTGATCGGCAGTGGCCCGGATCGGGCGTTGCAGTTCGAGACCGCGACAGTCACGCGAATCCAAGGACTCGAGACGCCCGCAACGTTGCCGGCCGAGCTGCTCGAACATCGTCCTGACGTTGCAGCGGCGCGACGACGCGCAGAGTCCGCAGCGGATCGCATCGACGTGGCGCTCGCGCAATTCAAGCCAAGCGTGAATCTGCTTGCGTTGCTCGGGCGGCAGTCTCTCGGCATCGACGATGTGTTCGCCGACGGTTCGGGCTTTGGCTCGATCGGTGCTTTGATTTCGATGCCGGTATTCGATGGCGGACGGCGCGCCGGTAACTATCGAGCCGCACACGCTGACTACGACGCTGCGCTCGCAGTGTACGAGGCGACGCTCGTTCAAGCGTTGCAAGAGATTGCAGCGGCGATGCTCCAACACCAGGCAGTCGATGCGCGGCTGATCGAGGATCAGGCGGCGCTGGCTGCTAATACGCGTGCGTTGGAATTAGCTCGCGCCCGATTCACTGCGGGGGCGGCGGATCTGCAGTCAGTGTTGCTCGCCGAGGATCGTTTGCTCGCCAGCGAACGAGCGGTTGCGGCCGATGAGTCGCGTCGAATCTTTCTGCAAGTGGCTTTGATTCGCGCACTGGGCGGCGGGTGGACGCCGCCCGTTCCATGATCAGGTTGTGCCGACCTGCGCCGTGCGCCACGCCCTCGGCGTCACGCCGACGATGCGACGGAACAGGCGGGCGAGATGGGCTTGATCGACCAGGCCGCATTCGAGTGCGATCTGATTCAGCGGTGTGCGAGTCGAGCGCATCAGTTGCTGTGCGCGCTCGATGCGCCGACGGATGATGTATTCGTGCGGCGGATTGCCAGTGCTGTTGTGAAAAGCACGGCAGAAGTGAGATCGGCTCAGCCGAGCCACGTCGGCGAGCTCGCTGTTGCGGATCGGCCGGTCGAGATTGCTATCGATGTATTCCTTGACGCGCCGGGACTTCCATAACGGCAGCTCCGGACGGGGCGGGCTGCTCACGGACGGGACGATCTGGGCTGTGAAGGGCATCTGCTGGTTCATTCGCCGGCTCCATTACGGTTGCCGTCAGCATGACGCTTCGCGCCGCCGCCGTCGTGTTAAGGGATGTTCAATGGTGCAAGCTGGCGCAGGCACAGGCCGCGAGACGCGCGTCGCAAATCCCGGTCGCCGCCGATTGCTAATCAACACTAGTGTCGATTAAGATCCCCGCCATGGAAACGCTGGCGGCAGTGCGGAGCTTCGTCGTAGACAACCCGATCGGGCGCTTTCTGGCGTTGTTCGTGGTGGTGGGGTTTATTGCGACCGTGTTTCAGGGCTACCTGCGCGCCCGGAAAATCCAGCCGAACGGGTTCAGATGGCGGACGCTGCGTAACGAGTTCCTGTTCGCCGTGCTCAATCTGACCGTGACGGTGTTCGCGCTCGGGTTCTTGACCGGGGCGCTGACCAAACACGGCTTCATCGCATTCAGGACCGGGCCGGTGGAGTGGTGGGTGGTCGCGCTGGAGTACTTGTTCTACTTCTTCGCGTTCGACACTTATTTCTATTGGCTGCACCGCTGGATGCACAACGAGCCGGTCTACACCTGGGTGCACAAGATCCATCACCACTCGACGGCGCCGAACCTGCTCACGACGCTGTCGGTCGGGCCGCTCGAATCCATCATCAACGGCGGCTTCGTGCCGTTGTTCACAGCGGCGTTGACGGTGCACGAGACGACCATGGCGCTGATCACGCCCACCAGCATCATCATGGGACTGTACGTCCACTCGGGTTACGAGTTCCTGCCGCGCTGGTGGAACAAGTCGTGGCTCACCCGGTGGTTCATCACCGCGACATTCCACGATCAGCACCACAAGTACTTCCGCTGGAATTTCGGCGGCTACACCACGATCTGGGATTTCCTCTGCGGCACCGCGCGGCCGAAGTACCTGTCGGACTTCGATCAGATCAAAGCCCGCGCCAGCGGCACGCAGCCAGCGACGCCCGCGGCTGCATCGTCAGATTAGGGGCTGGGCTCGCCGGGCGGATTCTCCGCGAACCACTCGACGATCGACGGCATCTGCCGCTCGAAGCCACCGGGCACATTGATGCTCATGAAGCCGACGCGCGCCGGGCTGCGATTCTGGAAATCGTGGGCCGTGCCGCCCGGAATCAAGATGTATGAGCCGCGTTCGGCCGGCGACCAGGTCCCATCGAAGAACACGCTCAACTGACCTTCGATCACGTAGTAGACATGGTCCTCGGGATGAGCGTGCGCTCCCGGTCCAGTCGTGTGCGGCTCCAGCCACCACTCCGAGATCGAGTACTTCGTTTCGGTCTCGTCAGTATCGGCCTTGAAGATCGCGCGCATCTTTCCCATCGGATAAGCGCGCCCCTGACCTGGCGCCACGATCGCGGCAGTCCGGGAAGGTTTGTTGGCAGGATTCATGGAGCTCTCCCGACTCTGGGCGCGTCCGGCGCCCGGTTAGGACATCGATCTCCTAACGATCCTGCACCATCTGCCTGTTGATAAACAATGCCACCAGCGTGCCCACCGCGCCGGACAATAGATAAGCGCCCGAGAAGCCCAGGCCGAAGCTGCTCGACAGCTGCAACGCCACCCATGGGGCGAAGCCGGCGCCGAACAACCACGCCAGATCCGAGGTGATGGCGGAGCTGGTGTAGCGATAGTTCATCTGGAAGTTCGACGCCACTGCGCCCGATGCCTGGCCGAAGGCGAGGCCGAGCAGCAGGAAGCCGGAGATCATGAACACCAGCTCGCCGAGTTCGCCGGCGGCCAGCAACTGAGGCGCGAAGCCGCTGAACGCTGCGATCGCGGCGGCGGTGCCAGCAAGCAGGGTGCGACGACCGACACGATCGGCCAGCCAGCCGGACGCAACGATGGCCGCGACACCGAACGCGCCGCCGATGGCTTCGATCAACAGGAAGCGTGCCGGGCCTTCCTGCGTGTACAGGAACACCCACGACAGCGGGAACACGGTCACCATGTGAAACAAGGCGAAGCTGGCGAGCGGTGCGAACGCGCCGATGACGATGTTTCGTCGTTCCTGGCGCCATGTTTCCAGGATGGGCTGCGGTTGCAGCTCCCGCGTCTCGAACAGCTGGGTATATTCCGGCGTGACGACGATACGAAGGCGCGCGAACAGCGCCACGACGTTGATGGCGAAGGCTACGAAGAACGGATAACGCCAGCCCCAGCCGAGGAAGTCTTCGGCGGACAGATGCGCGATGATGTAGGCGAACAGCGCGGCTGCGACCATCAAGCCGAGCGGTGCGCCGAGTTGCGGAATCATCGCGTAGTAGCCGCGACGTTTCTGTGGCGCGTTCAATGCGAGTAGCGACGCGAGGCCGTCCCATGAGCCGCCCAGCGCCAGACCCTGGCCAATGCGCAGCGCGCCTAGAAAATATGCGGAAGCGACGCCGATGGATTCATAACTTGGGATGAACGCGATGGCCACCGTCGACGTGCCGAGCAGGAACAGCGCGATGGTGAGTTTCATGCCGCGCCCGTAGGTGCGGTCGATGGCGGTAAATATTACTGTGCCGAAAGGACGCGCGACGAACGCCAGAGCGAAGATCGCAAACGAGTACAAAGTACCCGTCAACGCATCCACGTAGGGAAAGATCAGCTTCGGAAACACCACCACCGAGGCGATGGCGTACACGAAGAAGTCGAAGAACTCCGAAGTACGGCCAATGATGACACCGATGGCGATGTCGCCCGGCCGCACTTCGCCGGCATGCGCTTCATTGGTCCGCCGGGCATCGCGTTCCAGCGACGAGGTGGGCGCACCGGACTGCGCGGCGGTCATAACTTACTCCTACGGATCATGACGCCATTTATAGCTTCGGAAGAGCACAGGGACCATTGGGCAAAACGCCCAATGTCGCGCGGCACCAGGAATGCCTATCCTGTGCGCATCTATGCTGGGTTCTAGGCATGACTCGATGAAACTCCGCCTGCGCTCTCTCGCAGTGTTGCCGTTGTGTGCGGCTTTGTCCGCTTGTGACATGGTCGTGCTCAATCCGGCGGGCGACGTGGCCGCTCAACAGCGCGATCTGCTGGTCACATCGACGTGGCTGATGCTGCTCATCATCGTTCCTGTGATGGCGCTCACGGTTATTTTTGCCTGGCGTTATCGGCACAACAACCGTGAGGCGCGTTACGAGCCCGATTGGCATCACTCCATGCGCCTGGAGCTGGTCATCTGGTCCATGCCGCTGCTCATCATCATTTGTCTGGGCGCGTTGACCTGGCTCGGCTCGCACCTGCTCGATCCCTACCGTCCGCTGGACCGCATCGCGCCCGGGAAAGAAATACCCGAGGACACGCGCACTTTGCAGATCGAAGTCGTGGCGCTCGACTGGAAGTGGCTGTTCATCTACCCACAGTACGGTGTCGCCACCGTCAACGAGATGACGGTGCCCGTGAATCAACCACTGTCGTTACGAATTACCGCGTCGTCGGTAATGAATACGTTCTATGCGCCGCATCTGGCGGGAATGATTTACGCGATGCCGAGCATGGAGACGCGATTGCACGGTGTCTTGAACTCGCCCGGCGAGTCGGAAGGATTTTCGGCGAACTACAGCGGCGCTGGATTTTCCGGCATGAAATTCAAGATGCGCAGTGTGAGCGACAACGAGTTTCAACGCTGGGTCGGCATGACGCGTGCCGCCCAACAATCGCTGACGCGCGATGCCTATCTGCAATTGGCGAAGCCGTCGGAGCGAGAGCCGGTGCGATATTTTTCCGCCGTGGACAGACAACTCTTCGACGCGATCGTCGGGATGTGCGTCGAACCCGGCAAGATGTGTACGCATGACATGATGGCGATCGACGAGCGGGGCGGGCTCGGCATGGCCGGCATCTACAACGTCGCCCGGCGTTCGGGAGATCAGCCGCGCGCGGTGTTCGGCGCCGATCATTCTCACGTCATCGGGATCTGCGCGGCGCCCGTTGTACGTACTTTTGAGGACGACTTGCTCCCGCAAGTCGATCGCTCGCCGCTGCGAGGCGCGGGATTGCCTCGCCCGGCGCCCAGCCGGTCCGGTTCATTGCTCGCGGACGCCGTTGATTCCTCGAGCGCGCGGTAATCGATGATGCAAGCAGAATTGCCAGTGTTGGATCCGATCTTTGGGCGCTTGAGTCTTGCGGCTCTGCCGCTGCACGAGCCCATTCTGGTCGCGACTTTCGTCGCCGTCGCAATCGGCGGCATCGCGTTGCTCGCCGGCGTGACGCGCTATCAGCTGTGGGGCTATCTGTGGCGCGAGTGGATCACGACCATCGATCACAAGCGCATCGGCATCATGTACATGATCCTCGGCATCATCATGCTGCTGCGTGGCTTCGCCGACGCCGTCATGATGAGACTGCAGCAGATGATGGCGTTCGGCGGCTCCGAGGGTTACCTCAACGCGCATCACTACGATCAGATCTTCACCGCGCACGGCGTGATCATGATTTTCTTCGTGGCCATGCCGCTGGTCACCGGCTTGATGAACTACATCGTGCCGCTGCAGATCGGCGCACGCGACGTGGCGTTCCCGTTCCTCAACAACTTCAGTTTCTGGATGACCACGGCGGGCGCGATTCTGGTCATGTTCTCGCTGTTCGTCGGTGAGTTCGCGCGCACCGGCTGGCTCGCCTATCCGCCGCTCTCGGGCATTCAATACAGTCCGGACGTGGGCGTCGACTACTACATATGGGCGCTACAGATAGCCGGCGTAGGAACCTTGCTATCCGGCGTCAACTTGCTGGCGACCATCATCAAGATGCGCGCGCCCGGCATGACCCTGATGAAGATGCCCGTGTTCACGTGGACGTCGTTGTGCACGAACGTGCTGATCGTCGCCGCATTCCCGGTGCTGACCGCGGTGCTGGTGCTGCTGTCGCTGGATCGTTACGTGGGAACGAACTTCTTCACCAACGATTTCGGCGGCAATCCGATGATGTACGTCAACCTCATCTGGATCTGGGGTCATCCCGAGGTGTACATCCTGATCCTGCCGTTGTTCGGCGTGTACTCGGAAGTCACCTCGACGTTCTGCGGCAAGAAGCTGTTCGGCTACAGCTCGATGGTGTACGCGACGGTCGTCATCACCATCCTGTCGTACATCGTCTGGCTGCATCACTTCTTCACGATGGGCTCGGGCGCGAGCGTCAACTCGTTCTTCGGCATCACGACCATGATCATCTCGATCCCGACGGGCGCGAAGATCTTCAACTGGTTGTTCACCATGTACCGCGGCCGCATCCGTTTCGAGCTGCCGATGATGTGGACCGTCGCCTTCATGCTCACGTTCGTGATCGGCGGCATGACGGGCGTGCTGCTGGCGGTGCCGCCGGCCGACTTCGTGCTCCACAACAGCCTGTTCCTGATCGCGCACTTCCACAACGTGATCATCGGCGGCGTGCTGTTCGGCTTGTTCGCCGGCATCAACTACTGGTTCCCGAAGGCGTTCGGTTTCAAGCTGGATCGGTTCTGGGGCCTGGTGTCGTTCTGGTTCTGGGTGATCGGCTTCTGGGTGGCGTTCACGCCGTTGTACGTGCTCGGTCTCATGGGCGTGACGCGCCGGCTGCGTTACTTCGAGGATCCGTCATTGCAGATCTGGTTCCAGATCGCCGCGGTGGGCGCGGGCCTGATCGCGATCGGCATCGGCGCGATGCTGATCCAGTTCTACGTGAGCATTCGCAAGCGCAACGAGCTGCGCGACACGACCGGCGATCCGTGGGACGGCCGCACGCTGGAGTGGTCCACCTCGTCGCCGCCGCCGGCCTATAACTTCGCGTTCACGCCCATCATCCATGACGGCGACGCGTGGTGGGACATGAAACAGCGTGGCTATCAGCGGCCGTTGTCTGGCTTCCGGGCGATTCTCATGCCGGCGAATACGGGCGCGGGCTTCGTGCTGGCGGCGCTGAGCACGGCGTTCGGCTTCGCCATGGTCTGGTACATGTGGTGGCTGGCGATCGCGAGCTTCATCGGCATCGTCGGTTTCACGATCTATCACACGTTCAACTACAAGCGGGAATTCCACTTGCCATTGGAATATGTAGTGCACGCCGAGGAAGAGCGCTCACGGCAGCTGGCGACGGTGCGGAGCTGATCGAATGGGACACGCACTGACCACCGAACAAGCGGCGGCTCGCACGCTGTTCTATCAAGCCGACGAGCACGATCACGAAGCCGGCGGCAGCACGCTGCTCGGTTTCTGGATCTACCTGATGAGCGACTGCCTCATCTTCGCGGTGCTGTTCGCCACTTACGGTGTGGTGGGCGGCAATTACGCGGCGGGGCCGGGGCCGAAGGATCTGTTCGACCTGTCGCTGGTCGCGCTCAACACTTCGATGCTGCTGTTGTCGTCGATGACGTATGGCTTCGCCATGCTGTCCTCGTATCGGAACAAGGTGGCGGCGACCCAGGTGTGGCTGGTCGTCACGGGATTGTTCGGCGCCGCCTTCCTGGGCATCGAGCTCTACGAGTTCGCGCACATGATTCACGAGGGCGCGACGCCTCAGCGCAGCGCTTTCTTGTCCGCATTTTTCACGCTGGTCGGCACGCACGGCTTGCACGTGACCTTCGGCATCGTGTGGCTGATCACGTTGATGGTGCAGATCGGCAAGCACGGGCTGAACAAGGCGAACGCGCGCCGGCTCGCGTGCCTGAGCCTGTTCTGGCACTTCCTGGACGTGATCTGGATCGGTGTCTTCACGTTCGTTTACCTGATGGGCATGCTGCGATGAGCGCTCACGAACATCATCACGAAGAGGGCCTGATCCACGGCGACGGCCCGCATGGCACGCTGAAGGACTATCTGACCGGCTTCATTCTGTCGGTCATTC
Organism: Steroidobacter agaridevorans; assembly: GCF_009932555.1. Taxonomy (GTDB): domain Bacteria; phylum Pseudomonadota; class Gammaproteobacteria; order Steroidobacterales; family Steroidobacteraceae; genus Steroidobacter; species Steroidobacter agaridevorans. The sequence continues at coordinate 953,512 of NZ_BLJO01000001.1, read as the reverse complement.
TCACCGCGATTCCGTTCTGGCTGGTGATGGGCGACGTGGCCTGGAGCAAGCAGACCATCGCGTTCGTCATCGTGGCGTTCGCGGCCGTGCAGATGGTCGTCCACATGGTCTACTTCCTGCACATGACGCCCAAGAGCGAGGACGGCTGGACGCTGACCTCGCTGGTCTTTACGCTGATCCTCGTCGTCATCACGCTCGCCGGTTCCCTATGGGTGATGTACCACATGGACAGCAACATGATGCCCAAGCACGAAGTCAGCCAGCCGCTCTGAGCGCTCGGCCTCGTTCGGCGCGTCCGCCGCTGTCGCCGTTCCAGCTGGCGGTCGTATCGATCGCCGCGCTGGCCGGCATCGCCGTCCTGATCAGCCTGGGCGTATGGCAGGTCCATCGACTGGCCTGGAAGCGGGACTTGATCGAGCGCGTCGATCAGCGGGTCCATGCGCCGCCCGTCGCGGCGCCCGGCCGCGAGCAGTGGCCCAGCGTCAATCGAGCCAACAGCGAATATCTTCGCGTGGCCGTGCGGGGCCATTACCAAAACGATAAGGAAACGCTGGTCCAGGCGGTCACCGAGCGCGGCGGTGGATTCTGGGTGCTCACGCCGCTCGTCACGGACTCGGGCTACACAGTCCTGATCAATCGCGGCTTCGTGCCGCCTCCGCAACGGGACCCCGCCAGCCGGCCGCAAGGTCAGATCGAAGGCGAGACCACCGTCACCGGGCTGCTGCGTTTGAGCGAACCTGGAGGAGGGTACCTGCGGACCAATGAGCCGGCGAACGATCGCTGGTTTTCGCGGGACGTGGCGGCAATCGCAACCGCTCGAGGGCTGAGCGACGTCGCGCCGTATTTCATCGACGCCGAGGCGCTCGAGCCTGAAATCGCCGGCGCGCCCGTCGGCGGCCTCACCGTGATCGCATTTTCCAACAATCACCTGCAGTATGCGCTCACCTGGTTCGGGCTGGCGCTGATGTTGATCGCCGGCACGGGCCTGGTGCTCCGCCACGAGTGGCGCTTGCGCAGGCCGCAGACAACGTGAACGCCGTTCCATCGCACATCGATACCGCGAATCGAAAGAATCTGGCGCTGCTGATCCAGCTGCGCTGGATGGCGGTGCTGGGGCAGGTGGTGACGATTGCCATCGTGCACTTCGGCCTGCGGATTCCCTTGCCGCTGGCGCCGATGGCGATGGTGCTCGGCGCGTTGCTGGCGCTCAATGCGCTCAGTCATCTATGGCTGCGCCAGCATCTGCACATCAGCAGCCAGGCATTGTTCTCGGCGCTGCTGCTGGATGTCGCCGCGCTCACCGTCCAGTTGTATTTCAGCGGTGGCGCCACCAATCCATTCACGGCCCTTTATCTGTTGCAGATCGCGCTGGCAGCGGTGTTGCTGCCGGGACGGGGGGCATGGCTCATCGTCGTGGTGACGTGTGTGGCGTTCGTGGGATTGATTGGCATCAATCAGCCATTGGCGGTGCAGCCGCCGACCAGCCTGCTGAGGCTGCACATCCTGGGAATGTTTGTTTGCTTCGTGCTGGGCGCGGTGCTGCTCGTCATCTTCATCAGTCGGATGTCGCGCAATCTGCAGGAGCGAGATATCTATCTGGTCGAGTTGAAGCGGCGAGCGGCGGAAGAAGATCACATCGTGCGGATCGGCTTGCTGGCGTCGGGCGCGGCTCATGAGTTGGGCACGCCGCTGGCGTCGGTCTCGGTGATCCTCGGCGACTGGCGACGCATGCCGGAGATCTCTCAAAACCCCGAGATGCTGCAGGAACTCCTGGAGATGCAGGCCGCGATCCGTCGTTGCAAGAGCATCCTCAGCGGCATCCTGCTGTCGGCCGGCGAAGCGCGCGGCGAGGCGCCGGTCGTGACCTCACTGCATCGCTTTCTCGACGAGATCGCCCGCGATTGGTCCGACGGCCGGCCGAGCGGAACGCTGCAGTATCATGCGGGCAGCGGTGCGCTGGGCGAGGACACCAGGATCGTGTCGGATCCTGCGCTCAAGCAGGTCGTCACCAATCTGCTCGACAATGCCTTCGAGGTCTCGCCGGGCTGGGTTCGGTTGAACGCCGAGCGTCGCGGTGACATGCTGAGAATCGAAGTGCTCGATCTCGGGCCCGGCTTCACGCCCGAGATGCTGGAGAACTTCGGCAAGCCGTACAACTCGACCAAGGGCCGGCGCGGCGGCGGGCTGGGGTTGTTCCTGGTCGTCAACGTGATTCGCAAGCTCGGCGGCAGTGTGTCGGCGCACAATCGTCAGCCGGGCGGCGCCACCGTAACGGTCGAGTTGCCGCTCGCGGCCTTGGAATATCGAGAGAAAGATCGTGGCTGAGCATGGAGTCGAAAAACTGTTGCTCATCGTCGAAGACGACGAGTCGCTCGCGCGCACCCTGAAGCGTTCGTTCGAGCGGCGCGAGTATCGCGTGCTGACGGCCTCGAGCCATGACGACGTAGTCGAGTTGCTGAAGACGGAATCGCCGGGCTTCGCGGTCGTCGATCTGAAGTTGAACGGCGCGTCGGGCCTCGCGTGCGTGCAGACCCTGCATGCGCACGATGAGGATATGAACATCGTCGTGCTCACCGGTTTTGCGAGCATTGCGACCGCGGTGGAGGCGATCAAACTCGGCGCCCGTCACTATCTGGCCAAGCCGTCGAACACGGACGATATCGAGAAGGCTTTCGGCAAGACCGAGGGCGATACCGACGTGGAGCTGGGCACGCGGCCTTCGACCATCAAAACACTCGAGTGGGAGCGCATCCAACAGACGCTCGCCGACGCCGACTTCAACATTTCCGAAGCGGCCCGCCGCCTCGGCATTCACCGCCGCACGCTGGCGCGCAAACTGCTGAAGCGGCAGGTCAAGTAACTTTCGCGAGCTTGTTGAGATAGGTGCAGAACAGGATGCGTGTGCGGGCCAGGTGGCAAGCACTACTTCCAAGGATTCACTATGGATTTCCCGGACGCTTCGAAGTCCGACGCGTTGCGAGTGACCAAGGTGAGCGCATGCACTTGAGCGGTGGCTCCGATGATTGCATCCATTGCATGGATAGGGCGACCGAGGGATTCGTGGCGGGCAACCAAGCGGCCCCACTCATCAGCTACGGCTCCATCGACAGGCAAGATGCGCTGCTCGAACCGGAGAGGCAACTCTCCCTTCAGCCACTCATCAAGCTGCTTCTTGCGCTTGCTCGTCGGCAGTCTCTCAATGCCATGCCGCAATTCGGCGAAGGTGATCACGCTGAGAAAAACCGAATCTTCGTCGATCTCCGAGAGCCAGTTCACGACACCGGCATCCGGGCGGGGTTTCGTCCATTCGGAAACGACATTAGTATCGAGCAGGAAGTTCATAGATCAGTCGGGCGCATCCGATCTTTCGATCTGCGGACCTTCAAACCCGAACCGCGCAGAGGAGACGCCGCGAAGAATTCGGCGAGGTTGCCGCTGCGTTTTGTCCTTCGTTCCCATTCTTCAGCATCAACCACAACCACGGCACGGCGTCCGTTACGGGTGATAACCTGCGGGCCTTCTTTCTGAGCATGTTCGATGACTTCGCTCAGTTTGGCTTTTGCCTCTGCCACCGTCCAAAGGTCGTTGTCCACGAGGGCTCTCCGTCAATTGGTCAGGATGGTCATTATAGTCATCAGCGGATGGTTGGCAAGCCAGTCGATCCTCCCACACTCGATATCCAAGCGACGCTGCCATCGCAAGGTTGAGTGCGAAGAAGCGCTGCACGCTGTTCCTTCAGTCTCGGTGGGGTCCGCGTGCGGTGACCAAGAGACGTCAGCTCCCTCGGGCCAGAATCGGCCATTGCGCGACGTTGTCACGAATACCAGCCTCTCGTGTGCGCGCATTCGCCGACTGCTAACATCATTCGAAATGCAAGAGAGTGAATCGATGCTCGACCGTGCCATGCAAGCTTTTTTGTCGGACCGCCCAGTGGCGGTCGGTGAAACGGTACAGGCTGGATGGCTCGTATTTCGAGTTGCGGACCTCGGACCCGCCCGTCAAACTTGAAAGCCTCGATTTTGTGCGCATGGCGTCCTTCACTAGGGACCTCAGTCGAGCCGAAGCCATCTATCGTGATCAGCAAGCGATGCTCAGGCGTCATGGCGTCGAAGAGGAACTGTGCACTGTCATGCACTCAGCTATTGTCTCCAAGAGCTATCAGGCGGGTCATCCGAGCGCATTCCTCAAGCGCGATGCTGCGGTTGAGGGCCACAGTTCCGGTTGGTACGTCGGTATTCTCAACGATCCACTCAGTATGGATGACGAAAGTACGTTCGAACTTCGGTCTCTCTACGAGCTCTCCATTTTGGATGAGCGAATGATTCCGTTCTGGCTGATGCCTGTCGGAACCACTGCCTTCTTGGCAGACGGGACAGTTGAGTGGATAGGAACGTAGGGCTCAGGAGCGATCGGTGTGATGCCGGTAGTTCCGAAGAAGCGATTTGAACATGCGCGTGCGTATGGATCGAGCAGCCTGGAAGTGCGCTTGGTGGCGGGCGATGAGCCCTCTTGCGCTGCGGGGGCGCCGCGGGCAGATTACGCGCCATGCGTAAAACCCTGCTCGCCAGTGCGGTACTGGCTGTATGCAATCTGTGGTCTGTAGCGTCGATGGCTGAAGACTTTCCCAATCCGGAACAGCTTTCGTCGATGGCGGCGCGCTTTGCGCCGGTCGAAGTGAAGGTCGATCTGGCGAATCTGCCGGCGCAGGAAAAGGCGGCGCTGGCGAAGCTGGTCGAGGCTTCGCGTTATGTCGATGCCGTGTTCATGCGTCAGCGATCCCCCGGTAACAACGCGCTATTACTGCAGTTGCTGTCGGATCGCAGTGCCTTGGGGCGTGCGCGGGTCGACTACTTCCTGCTCAACAAAGGGCCGTGGTCGGAGCTGGACGAGGATCGGGCGTTCCTGCCGGGTGTCGGCGCCAAGCCGCAGGGCGGGAATTTCTATCCCGCCGATGCAACGCGCGAACAGATCGACAGCTGGATGCAAGGTCTGCCGCAAGAGCAGAAGGCCGAGGCCACCGGCTTCTTTACGACGATTCGTCGTGGCGCAGACGGCAAATTCGTGTCCGTGCCGTATTCGCTCGAATATCAAGGTGAGCTGATGGAGATGGCGCGTCTGCTGCGAGAGGCGGCAGCGCTCACTCAGCAGCCGACGTTGAAGGCGTTTCTGGAGAAGCGCGCCGCGGCGTTTGTTTCCAACGATTATTACGCCAGCGACGTGGCGTGGATGGAGCTGGATGCGTCGATCGAGCCCACCATCGGGCCCTATGAGGTGTACGAAGACGAGTGGTTCAACTTCAAGGCCGCCTTCGAGGCTTTCATTACTCTGACCGACGCGGCGGAGACCGACAAGCTCAAGCGCTTCAGCTCGCAGCTGCAGGACCTGGAAGATCACCTGCCCATCGACAAGAAATTCCGCAAGCCGAAGCTCGGCGGCTATTCGCCGATCCGCGTCGTCAATGTGGTGTTCTCGGCCGGTGACGCCAATCACGGCGTGCAGACCGCTGCGTTCAACTTGCCGAATGACGAGCGCGTCGTTGCGGAGAAGGGCTCGAAGCGCGTGCTGCTGAAGAACTTCCAGCAGGCCAAGTTCGACAAGGTGCTGACGCCTATCGCGGATATCGCACTGGTGCCGCAGGATCGGCAGCTGCTGTCGTTCGACGCGTTCTTCACTCACATTCTCATGCACGAGTTGATGCACGGCCTCGGGCCGCAGACCATCGAAGTGAACGGTCGCGCGACCACGGTCCGGCAGGAGCTGAAAGAATTGAATGGGCCGCTGGAGGAGGCGAAGGCCGACGTGTCCGGTCTCTGGGCGCTCCAGTACCTGATGGACAAAGGCTTCCTCGACAAGAAGCAGGAGCGGAACATGTATGTAACGTTCCTGGCCTCGACCTTCCGCACGCTGCGCTTTGGATTGAACGCCGCGCACGCGAAGGGCATGGCGCTGCAGGTGAACAACCTGCTCGATGCGGGCGCGATCCGCATCGATTCGCAGGGCCGGTTCTCACTCGACGTTCCCAAGACCAAGCGCGCCGTGACGTCGCTGACGGCACAGATCATGACCCTGCAGGCGCATGGCGACTACGCGGGCGTCAAGCGCCTGTTGGATCGCATGTCCGTCATCCGACCCGAAGTCCAGCGTGTGCTCGATCAGTTGGACCAGGTGCCTGTCGACATCGCGCCCCAATTCGTTACTGCGAGCACCCTCGCGCCGTAATCAAGGGTTGTAGCGCACCCGATCCGGCACGGGTCGGGTGCGATCCACCTTCGTATACCACGGCATCAGAATAAAGAACGCGAAGTAAACAACCGCGAACACTCGTGCAGCGTTCGTGTAGCCCGGCGTAGCCGGCTGCAAGCCGAGATAACCTAGCGCGAGGAAGCTGGCCGCAAAGGAGAACAGAAACCCTTTGAAAAGCCAGCCGCGATAGCGGATCGATTTCACTTTCGAGCGGTCGAGCCAGGGCAGGAAGAAGAACGAAACGACCGCGAGCCCCATCAGCACCACGCCGAACAGCTTGTTCGGAACGGCACGCAGAATCGCGTAGTAGGGCGTGAAGTACCACACCGGCGCAATGTGTTCCGGCGTCTGCAGCGGATTCGCCGGATCGAAGTTGGCGTGCTCCAGGAAGTAGCCACCGAAGTCCGGTGCGAAGAACAACACTGCCGCGAAGAGCATCGCAAACGCGACGATGCTGACCAGGTCCTTCACCGTGTAATAGGGGTGGAATTTCACGCCATCGACGGGATGACCGTCGCGGCCCTTGACCTTCTTGATCTCGACGCCGTCGGGATTGTTCGAGCCCACCTCGTGCAGCACCAGAATGTGAGTGACGACGAGGAACACCAGCGCCAGCGGCAACGCGATGACGTGCAGCGCGAAGAAGCGGTTCAACGTGATATCGGAGATGTAGTAGTCGCCGCGGATCCACTCGACCAACGATTCGCCGATGCCGGGAATCGCGCCGAACAGCGACACGATCACCTGCGCGCCCCAGTAGGACATGTTGCCCCAAGGCAGCAGGTAACCGAAGAAGGCCTCGGCCATGAGGCATAGATAAATAAGCATGCCGAAGATCCACACCAACTCGCGCGGATCCTTGTACGAGCCGTACAACAGGGCCCGGAACATGTGCAAATAGATGACGATGAAGAACGCCGACGCGCCGGTGGAATGCATGTAGCGGATCAGCCAGCCCCATTCCACATCCCGCATGATGTACTCGACCGACGAGAACGCCTCGGCGGCCGAGGGCTTGTAGTTCATCGTCAGGAAGATGCCCGTGACCAGCTGGAGTATCAGCACCACGGACGCCAGGGCGCCGAAGTAGTACCAGAAGTTGAAGTTCTTCGGCGCGTAGTACTCGGTCGCGTGCTTCTCGATGATTTGAGTGAGAGGAATACGCGCATCGAACCAGGCGAGGAGAGCCCGCAGGCGCGAGCTCTCCTTGTTTTGCGGTTGGGCACTCATGACGTGCTTGAATTCCTCAAGCCACCAGCCGGGCGTTGGCATCGACGCTGCCTTCCTCGGCAACGATCGAGGCACGCACGCCTGGATCGGCAAGCATTCGTGCAAAGAAGCTCGCCAGATTGTCGAGCCCCTTGGCATCGATGTGCAGCTTGACCGTCCAACGCAGCATCACGAACAGATAGGGATCGGCGACGGAGCGCTGGTCGGCGATCCATTCCCGGCCTTTCATCCGTCCATTGATGCGCTCCAGGTACTCGCGAACGTTCTTGCGTGCCGTATCCGCGACCACCTTGGACTGCGACGCGTCCGGGTGATAGCGGTTCGGCGCGAAGATCGGCTTGAAGGCCGGATGCACGTCGGAGTTCAGCAGCGAGAGCCACTTCATAACTTCGGCTCGTCCGCGAGTCGTGCCGTCGCCGAACAATCCTGCATTCGGATGGCTCGCGGCGAGGTATGTCAGGATCGCGGCGTTCTGACTGAGCACGAAATCGCCGTCGACCAGCAGCGGCACCGCACCGTTCGGATTCAGCTTCAGAAACTCCGGCGACTTGGTGCCGTCGCGATCCAGCTTGACGGTCTCATACGGCGCGCCCAGCCACTCGAGAACGACATGCGTGGCCAGCGAGCACGCACCCGGAAAGTAATAGAGTTTCATGACAGTCCTCACTTCGCAGCTTGCGACTCTTTCAGCCAGATTTCGAAGCGCTTCGACCCGCTGCGCGCCCCCGGACCGGTGACCAGCGACTGGTCGTCGATCTCGGCGCCGAAGTAGGGCACGTGGGTATCCCGGATGATCTCGCGTGTATCGCCCTTCGCTCGCAGCACGCGCTCGACCAGCTCATCCATGCGGAAACGTTCCGGGCCGCCGACTTCGACGACGCCGTTGACCGGCGCGCCGAGCGTCAATTCGGCGAGCGTTGCAACCACGTCGTCGGAGACGATCGGTTGGAACATCGCGGTCGAGACGCGAACGCTCTTGCCGTCGGGGCTCGCCTCTGGAATGCGGCCGATGAACTCGAAGAACTGGGTCGAGTGCAGGATCGTGTACGGGACCGGCGATTTCTTGATGAGCTTTTCCTGCGCGACTTTGGCGCGCATGTAGCCGCTATCGGGCAACCGCTCGCTGCCGACGATGGACAGCGCGAGGTGATGCCGCACGCCGGCGCGTTCTTCCGCCGCGAGCAGGTTGGTGGTGGAAGTCTCGAAGAACTTCAGCACGGCCGCGGTCTCGAAGGACGGCGAGTTCGCCACGTCGACGACGACCTGGGCACCGGCCAGCGCCGCGGCCAGACCTTCGCCGGTGATGGTGTTGACCCCTGAATCGGGCGACGCCGCGAGCACTTCATGTCCCCTGGCGCGCAGTGTGCTCACCAGCTTGGAACCGATCAGGCCGGTGCCACCGATGACGACGATTTTCATATCTGACTCCTAACGTTGCGTTTGACTGCTTGAAGCCCGCCCTCGCGTCGTCGTGTAACTGTCCGGCGCCTTGCGGCGGATTCGCGCATGAACGGGCGGAAAATGCGCCTTCCGGAACAGCCCCTCGACGAGCTGATGGCCCGTCTTCTTCGTTGCGAGGGCGGGCGATGATCGAACCTAATTCAATGCGCGTGCGCCTCCGACGTGTTTCAGCCAGTCGTCGAAGCGTCCCACGCCGATGATCGCGCCTTCATCCGGAGTCAGGGTGTCCTCACTGAGCTTCGCGCCGAAATAGCGGGCCTGGGGATCCGCAATGACTGCACGCGAATCTCTCTTCGCCTGCATCACGCGGAACACGGCGTCGTCGAGACGGAAGCACTCGGGCCCTGCGAACTCGACCATTCCGTTGCGAGGCGCGGCTGTCGCAAGATCGGCGAGCGCCGCGGCAACTTCAGCCGACTCGATGGGCTGCACCAGGGCCGGGGAAACGCGCACGGCATGCTGGTCTTTTTCCGATTGCACCACCGTCGGCATGAACTCGAAGAACTGCGTCGAGCGCAGCACGGTGTGAGGAATCAACGACTCCCGCACCAGATCTTCCTGACGCATCTTGGCGCGGAAGTAGCCGCTCTCCAGCAGCCGATCGGTGCCCACGATCGACAGAACGACGTGATGCTTGACGCGCGCGGTCTCGGCGGCAGCCACCAAGTTGCGGCTCGAGGTCTCGAAGAACTTCAGAACGTAGTTGTCTTCGAAGGAAGGCGAGTTGGTGACGTCGATGACGACGTTGCAGCCGGCCATCGCCGCGGCCAGACCTTCTCCAGTAATCGTGTTGACGCCGGTGCGAGGCGAGGCAGCCAACACGTCGTGGCCCCGGTGGCGAAGGATCTCCACCAGCTTTGCGCCGACGCGGCCGCTGCCGCCGACTACCACGATTCTCATGACCCACTCCGCGTGACCGATGTGGCGACATGGTCTGCGAGCGCCGCGGGCGATTCTTGACTGGGTCAGGGGCGACTTGGACGAGAGCGGCGCAATGCCGCTTAGCGCTGTTTAACACCACTGAACTTGGGGCTGCGCCGCCGCAGTGGGACAGTTCACTCAGAGCTTGAACACCACAACACGGAGTCAGCCTGATGAACGCATCGCCGTCGTCGACGGATCAACTCACCCCTTCCTCCCCGCGCCAAGGAGCCCGAAACGTGAACCTCATTACCAGTAAAGACGGCACCCAGATCTACTACAAGGACTGGGGCCGTGGCCCGGTCGTCACCTTCTCGCACGGCTGGCCGCTCAACGCCGACGCGTGGGACGGGCAGATGCAGTTTCTGGTGCAACAGGGATTCCGAGTGATCGCCCATGACCGCCGCGGCCACGGCCGTTCGGAGCAGGCGTCCTCGAACAACGACATGAACGGTTACGCCGACGATCTGGCGGCCGTCATCGAAACGCTCGATCTGAAGAACATCACCATGGTCGGCCATTCGACCGGCGGCGGCGAAGTGGTGCGCTACCTGGGGCGCCATGGCACCAAGCGCGTTGCCAAGGTCGTGTTGATCGGCGCCGTTCCGCCCATCATGGTCAAGTCCGCCGCGAATCCCGAAGGCTTGCCGCTCGACGTGTTCGACGGTTTGCGCTCGGCCGTGTTCAAAGATCGCTCGCAGTTCTACAAGGATCTGGCTCTGCCGTTCTACGGCGCCAATCGCCCGGACGCGAAGGTGTCGCAGGGCACGCTCGATCAGTTCTGGCTGTGGAGCATGCAGGTCGGCCTGAAGAATGCGTACGAATGCATCAAGGCGTTCTCGGAGACCGACTTCACGGAGGACCTGAAGAAAATCGATGTGCCGACGCTGCTGATGCACGGCGAAGACGATCAGATCGTGCCGGTGCACGACGCGGCGAAAAAAGCCGAGAAGCTGCTCAAGAACGTCAAAGCGATCTATTACCCCGGTGCGCCGCATGGCCTCACGGCCACGCATCAGGACCAGGTGAACGCGGATCTGCTCGCGTTCCTGCGTGCTTGAACGGAGCGAAGTCATGGACACGTTTACACCCCAGCTTACACCCCAGCTGACATTTGCAGCCCGCATGCCGCCCGACGAAATGGCCGGACAGGGCGTGTGCGTGCGGCAGTTACGGTCCGTCATGACGGAGCTGTGCACAGCTCTGCGTAGCGCACTCGACGACGAGCGCGTGACCGCGGAGGACAGCTTGCGAAGAGCCGCCGAAATCCTCGAGGGATTGGGCGGCACGGAGACGGTGGCCAAAGAGCCGGTGCGCGGCGGCTTGTCGCCGTGGCAGATCCGCAAGGTGACCAGCCACGTCGACGCGAATCTGGATCGACCGATCAAGAACGAAGAGCTTGCTTCGCTGGTGCGCTTGAATGCCTCGCACTTCGGCCGGGCGTTTCGTAACAGCTTCGGCGAGCCGCCGCACGAGTATGTGATCCGGCGGCGAGTCGAGCGGGCGCAGGGCCTCATGTTGTCGACCGAAGCTTCGCTCAGCGACATCGCTCTGGACTGCGGTCTCGCGGATCAATCTCATCTGACCAGATTGTTCCGTCGCATCGTCGGAGAGAGTCCCCGAGCGTGGCGTCGAGCCCGCCTCAGCGAGCCCGGAGAAGTTCAATGATGAATGTGAAGGATCTGGTTGTGGTCGTCACCGGCGGCGGTGGCGGGATCGGACTCGCTGCCGCTCGGGCGTTCGCCAGGGAACAGGCGAACGTGCTCATCACGGGCCGGCGGGCTGCAAGGCTCGAGGAGATTGTGAGATCGGAGCCGCGCATCGAGTCGTTGACCGCGGACGTCGCGGATCCTCTGGATGCGCGTCGGACGATCGATCGTGCGATCGAGTTGTGGGGGCGCGTCGATGTGCTGGTCAACAATGCCGGCGCCGGCGCGCCATCGCCGCTCATTGAGACGACGCTCGAACACGCCCGCGACATCTATGGTGTGAATGCGATCGGGCCGACGATGCTCGCGGCGGCGGCAGCACCGCATCTGATCAGAGCTGGCGGTTCGATCGTCAATATTTCGAGCAGCCTGGCGCAGAAGGCGGTGGCGGGTTTCGGTGCCTACTGTGCGAGCAAAGCCGCGCTGGAGCAGCTGACTCGCTGCTGGGCCCTGGAGCTGGCGCCTCACGGTGTGCGAGTCAATGCGATTGCGTCGGGGCCGGTGGAATCGGATTTTCTGCGCGATCGCATGGGCCTGTCGGAGGCCACCGTCGAAGCGGTGAAGGAGCAGGAGCGAAGCATCATTCCGGTCGGTCGGCGCGGCGTGCCCGACGACGTTGCGCGTTGGATCGTCGCGCTTGCGAGCAGGGATGCCGACTGGGTGACCGGCCAGGTGTTCAGCATCGACGGCGGGTTTACGTTGGTGTGATGCGTTGGATTCGCCGGCGACCGAGTGGTCGCCGGCGACCGGACTTACTCGATGACCGTGAGAATCGGCGCGTTCTGCTTCTTCAGCAGCACGACGATGAACTTCGCCGTCTCGGTCTGGCTCGCGTTGCGGCCGACGGTGTGCACATCGTTCGGACCTTCGTAGAACGTTTGTCCGGGCTTCAAGGTGACTTCCTTGCCGCCCTTGACCTGCATGACGATGGTCCCTTCGAGCACATAGACCATCGCGTGCGCGTCGTGTCGATGCACCGGATCGACCGAACCTGGCGGATACTCGACCGTGATCATCTCCAGTTCCTTGCCCGCGAGCTCGGGCACGGGCTTGGTCATCAGCTGGGTGACGATGGCGTGATTCGCGTCTTCCGATGCGTACACATTGGGCGCCGCGGCTGCGCAGGCGACGACGATGGCCGGGGCCAGTTTCTTCAGAACAGACATAGCAAAGTCCTCGGTTGGGGAACAGATCACTCGGAAATCCACGGATCGCGCCAGCTGAGCTCGACGATCGTTGTTTCGGCAGCGATGTCGGGCTGCTCGTAGTTCGAGCCGAGCAGCTGCAGCTGCACTTCGCAACGGGTCAGCACGCACAGCTCGTCGGCCCACTGATGACCTTTCGCAAACCAGACGGGCAGGGCGTCGTCGCCGTCGGACGTCGGCTCCAGCGTGATGTACACGGCAATGAGCGAGCCGCGTTCGTGAACCGCCCAGAGATGACGAACCGAATCGTTCGCGGCGTACCACTTGGTGAGACAGTCAGTCACGGCTGCGACTTCCTGGGCGTCGGTCGAGAGGCGATTGATGGCGAGATCCATGATGCTTCCAGCAAGGGCGCATTGATGCGCTGGTGAGTGTTCAACGGATCGGACGGCGATGCTTGATGAATCTGCTCTTCAGTTGAATGGAACCGGCCCGCGCAGGTCTATTCCAAGGTCGGCGCGGTTCTCCAAGCTTTATTGCCTGCGCAGGAGCAGGATCGTGGCTCTAGAAGATTTGGGAGAGCGCGATGAACTCGATCGATAAAACGTTGTATCCGACGGTGCCGACGCGCCTGCTCGCCGGCGTCATCGTGCCCGATACCCGTATCGTGACCAGCGCAATTGAATTTGCGCGCGAGCATTGCGAGCCGTACCTGTTCAATCACTCGATGCGATCGTGGCTGTTCTCCGCGGCGCTCGCGCAGCTGAAGAACGCTTCGCACGATCCGGAGGTTTTAGCGGTTTCGACGCTGCTGCACGATATCGGTTTGGTGCAGGAGTTCAGTGGGCCGCTGCGATTCGAAGTGGAAGGCGCGAATGCGGCTCGCGAGTTCGCTCGCACGCTTGGGATGGAGGATCGGCAGGCGCAGTTGATCTGGGACGGCGTCGCGCTGAACTCGACGCCGTCGATCGGGTTGCACAAGGAGCCCGAGGTGGCGCTGTGCACGGCGGGCATCGGGTTGGATTGGGGCGGGTTTGGCTATGAGATGTTGGCGCCGGCACTCATCGGTTCCATCGTCGATGCGTATCCGAGGCTCGATATGAAGCAGGCGTTTACGCATGCGGTGTGCCGGATTGTCGAGGCGCGGCCGGACACGACGTACGATAATTTCGCGCGAGACTTCGGTGAGCGACTCGTGCCGGGGTATAAGAGGCCGTCCGCTGTCGATTTGCTGATGGACGCGCCGTTTAAAGAGTAAGAATGCGCGTTTGCGGTTTCGCGCCGCTCCCGACGCCGCCGAGATGTCACAGCGGAGTCGGACGGGCGACTTACGGTCGCGGCTATCGCGCTCTGCGAGCGCTCACGTTTCTTGCTGTCGCTCGAAACTGGACGAGTCGTCTTCGCGACGACTCGCGACGGAGAGCTGTCCGATCGAACTGCGCGTAAGGTCACTCGCTTGCAACAGAGATCTGTACGATCGAACTGCGGTAGGGTCTCTGCTCGCAATAGAGATCTGTACGACCGAACTGCGGTGCCGTCACCCGGCGGCCGCGCCGAGCGCGGCCGCAACTGCCGTTACGACATTGAGCAACGCCAAACTCACAACCGAGGGTTGGTGGGTTGGAGAAGAGTCACGCGCGAATGCGCCTGTGACGTATCGGCGGCGTCGGGAATGTCCTAGGTCTTCCCGGCAGCTTCGAACAAGAGGGACCTTGTCGGAGCAGTGCGCCCAGGGACGGGACCCAAGGAATCCGCGCGACAGCGCGAGTGACGGGGAGCACGGTGCCGGGAAGACCTAGGACGTTCCCGGCGACGCAGCCCACAACGCCTCCGACAGCAACGCGGAGATAACCCACCGCCGGGCGACGCAGCCCACAACGCCTCCGACAGCAACGCGGAGATAACCCACCGCCGGGCGATGCAGCCCACCAACGCCTCCGACAGCAACGCTGAGATAACCCACCGCCGGGCGACGCAGCCCACCAACGTCTCCGACAGAAGCGCCGAGTTAGACCACCGCTGACGTCGAGGTCAAAGCCTGCCCCCAAGCCACAGCGCCACGTTCCGAACGTAATTGTGAACCGACGCCATCGCCGGCGAACTCGGGAATTCATAGACCGGCGTTTCGCTGACGAAGTCCGGGCTGCCGCGACGGGGATCCCAGTTGTAGTCGGCGAAGTGGTGGAAGGTGGATTCCGCAATCGCCGGTCCTTCGCTTTCCGTTCGCTCGAACGCGATAGAAATATTGAAACGCTGCCCGCTCGCGAGACTTTGGCCCGTGGCGATCACCCTCGCATGCGGCGCCGACGCCGGAGCGACGACCGCGCCTTCGTGGGGGTGAGCAGGCAGGAACGTTACTTCGCGCATGACAGGATGCACCGGCAGCACCGCCTCCACTCGCTGAGCCGCGCCATTCGCACCCGAATGAAAGTTCGGCCACCCAATCTGTGGCGTGCCTTTGTCGTCCGGCGGGGGAATCGTAGGCCCCGCGTTGTGCGTGTGGAAAACATGGGCGGCGCCGATCACGCCGAGGTCGCAGATCGAACAGCCCAGGTCCATGTGATCTCGCGTGATCATGATCCCGCCGCCGCGGGCGCGGAAGCGAAGGATGCCGGCGCGGTCCTCGTCGTTGAGGCCGTTGCCCACATCGACGGCGAACAGCCAAAGCTCGTCGTAGTTGGAACGATCGAGCGAAGACAGCACCGAATCCGACGCGCCGACCGGGTCTCGATCTCTCGCCGTGACCCGAAACAGGGGCGCGCCGTCGGGCGTGGTCAGCGAAGCGAGATAATCACGCAGCATCGAAAAGCGGCCGATGTGCCAGTCGTTTTCGGTGGGCTCGATGGTCGTTTGCAGCAGGATGTTGATGGGCTGGGTCATGGGGCGATCCTATTCCTGCGGAGTTTGTTTCCACACAGCGCAGTAATCGTAGCAGGCGTGCAGCTGCTTGATGACGGTCAGAATCTGCTCCGCTTCGAGCACCACGGTGCCCGACGATTGTTCGATGACCGCGCGTCCCTCGGCGGTGGTGTAGACCCGGATGTCTTGCAGGCCGTCAGTATTGGCGCTCATGCCGCACCTCCCGTGATCGCTCGGCTGTGAGCCGTGATGATTTCTCAGGAGGCCGCGGCCCGTCTTGGACGGGATTGACGGCTCGTCGGCGAATTGTGCTAATAGCGCGCATCTCGCCCTGGGAGCCGACATGGACTCATCACGAATCCGCACAGCGCTTGCAATTCTGGTCCTCGCGCTGACGGCCGCTTGCACTCCGCGAGACCAGCAAAGCACCTCGGCCGTCGATCCGGAAGCCGAGAAACAGGCGATCCTTGCAGTCATCAACCGCATGGAGCTGGCCTGGAATCGCGGCGACTTCCGCGGTTACATGGAGGGTTTCGCCAACCCCGACGTGATCTTCGTCTCCCGTGGCGAGTTCCAGAAGGACTGGCAGGGCACGCTCGATCATTACATCCGGGACTACGGCGCCTCGGAAGAAACGCGTGGCAAGCTGCACTTCTTCGACATCAAAATCGAGCTGCTCGCGCCCGATGCCGCCCAGCTCATCAGCCGCTATCAACTCGACCGCCCCAAGGGCGCGCAAGACGGCATCAACACGCGCCTGATGCGCAAACGCGATGGCAAGTGGGTGATCGCACTCAATCATGTGTCATCGCGCGAGTTGCCTTGACTGCGCAGCGGTCTGAAGAACTTTCGAATGTCCTCGGCAAGCAGCTCCGGCTGCTCCCACGCCGCGAAGTGGCCGCCGCGAGGCAGGGTCGACCAGTGCACGACGTTGAATGCGCGTTCGGCCCAACTGCGCGGTGGCATGGGTAGCTCGCGAGGAAGATGGACGATGCCACAGGGCGGCGTGATTTTTTGCCCGGCCGCGAGATGAAACGGATGCTCGCGCGACTCGCTGTAGAAGCGCATAGCGGAGTGCGCTGTGCCGGTGAGCCAGTAGAGCATGATATCGGTGATCATCTCGTCCTTGGTGAGCGCCTCATCGGGCAACAGTTGATTGTCGCTCCAACTGCGAAACTTCTCGACAAACCACGCTGCGAGGCCCGCGGGTGAGTCGGTGAGCGCATAGCTCAACGTGAGTGGCTTCGTTCCCTGAATGGCGATGTATGCGCCCTCGGTGTCCATCCATCTTGCAACTCGCGCCAGGTAGTCCTCTTCGGCGGCGCTCAGCGGCGGATCGCTTGAGCTGAGCGCGGGGCGGAATCGTGTCGAGAGATAGTTGAGATGCAAGCCGACGATCCGCTGCGGATGGCGGAGTGCGGTGGCGGCGCTGATCCATGAGCCCCAATCGCCGCCTTGCACGCCGAAGCGCGGATAGTTCAACCCAGTCATCAGCTTCGCCCACAGATCGGCGACGACGAAAACGTTTGTTCCACGGCTCGCAGGCCGGCTCGAAAAACCATAGCCCGGGATGGAGGGCGCGATGACAGTGAACGCATCGGCGGGATCGCCACCGTGCGCTGCCGGGTCCGTGAGCAGCGGGATGATCTTCAGCATCTCGACGACGCTGCCCGGCCAGCCGTGCGTCAGCACCAGCGGAATGGGCGAGGGGCCGTTGCCGACCTGGTGGATGAAATGAGTACGATGCTCGTCGATCTGCGCGACGAATTGCGGAAACGAATTCAGGCGCGCTTCGTGCGTCCGCCAGTCATATTTATTCAGCCAGTAGTCGATGAAGCGCTGCATGTACGCCACGGGCGGGCCGTAGCGCCACGGCTCGGCGGCGACTTCATCGGGCCAGAGTGTGCGACGGAGTCGCTGTTGCAGATCGTCCAGCGCCTCGGGTGGCGCCTCGAAGCGGAAGTTCTCGATCGCGAAATCGGCCATGGATCCTCCTGTCGCGCGCCGAGTCTACAAGCGCGGCGACCGAGGCAAATCCAATTAAGAAGGCCGGCGATCTATGAGGCGAAGTTATATCGGCCGGACCCGCTCAATGCTTGCGTCCGGGCAGGAAGTGCACGATTGCGACGATCACGCCGCCGATGATGAGTCCCACGACGGCTGAACTCGCTGCAAACGTCAGCCAGGCGGCCACGGCCCCGAGCACCGATGCGTGATGGGCCATCTCCGAGAGCGTGTGGATGAGATGAGGCACGGTCTCCAGGTGAAAGTGCTCGAGCCCGTGCACGATGATGCCGCCGCCGACCCACAGCATCGCGGCCGTGCCGACGACGCTGAGGGTTTGCATGACATGAGGCATCGACTTCACCAGCGCTCGTCCCGTGCCACGCGCCACGGTCGATGCGCGTGCGGCCAGATGCACGCCGATATCATCCATTTTGACGATCAAGCCGACCACGCCATAGACGGCGGCGGTGAGCGCGAGGCTCACGAGGACGAGTGCGCCGGCTTGGATGCCGAAGGGACGATCCGCGACGGTGGCGAGGGCAATCGCCATGATTTCGCCCGATAGAATGAAATCGGTGCGAATCGCTCCAGCGACTTTCTGAGCTTCGATCTCTGCCGAGCTCTGCGCAAGCTCTTCGACATGAGGAGTGCTGTCCTCGTGGCTCGCGGTCTTCGTGACGGCCTCGATGATCTTCTCGGTCGCTTCGAAACACAGATAGGCGCCGCCGACCATCAGAATCGGCGTCACCGCCCAGGGCGCGAACGCGCTCAGCAGCAGTGCGCCCGGCAGCAGGAAGAAAAACTTGTTGCGTAACGAGCCGAGCGCGATCTTCCAGACGATCGGCAGCTCGCGCTCGGGCGTAAAGCCCATCGCGTAGCCGGGCGTGACGGCGGCGTCGTCGACGACGACTCCCACCGCCTTGGAGCCGGCTTTGCCGGCTGCCGCGGTCACGTCGTCAAGGGACGCGGCCGCCAGCTTGGCGATCGCCGCAACGTCATCCAGTAGTGCTGCAAGTCCTGAAGCCATCCCGCTAGGTTGGCGTGCGCGCGCGCACAAGGCAAGGAAATTGAGGGTTGCGCAGACTGAAAAGACGGACAAACGCGGAGCGGAGCCCTGTCTACATCTGGGAACAGGTGGACCTGGCCCGGACAGAACTACAAACTGCCTCTGTGTGCGGGTAGAGCGACTACGTGCCGACAGGCCATCTGTCCCCTCGTTCAGGGGTTCTCCGATGTGATCGCATCAGGCGGACTAGTAACGTTTCGCCATCGCCCCGGCCCCTCTGGCCGGCCCGAGCCGGTGCATCCGGCCTCGCAGGATAGAGGCCCACTACGAGGACCCCATTTGATGACCGAATCATCGTCGCAGACTTTTTCGAATCGTCTCACGGCCCGCGCTGTTCGACTGGGCCTGATCGCCTCGGCTGTTGTTGCGTCGGGCGCCGCATCGTTCGCGGCGGACGCCGCCGTTTCCGTGATCCCGAATGTGAAGACCAACGGCATCACGACGCCCGCGGGCCGCGGCGGCGCCGTTCATCGCGTGACCAATCTCAACGCGGACGGAGCAGGCTCGCTCAAGGCCTGCGTCGATGCCAGCGGTCCGCGCGTGTGCGTATTCGAAGTCTCCGGCACCATTCGGCTGACCGGCGATCTCGTGCTGCGCAATCCAAAGATCACGATCGCGGGTCAGACCGCTCCCTCTCCGGGCATCATGCTCCGAGGCGGCGGCCTGAATGTGCGGACCTCGGACGTGCTGGTCCAGCACCTGCACGTGCGCCCCGGCGACGATGCCGGCGGCGAGCCTGCGATCAACCGCGATGGCTTGAAAATCTCCGGTCCGCCCGAGGCTGCGATCAAGAACATCGTCATCGATCATTGCTCCTTCAGCTGGTCGATCGACGAGCTGGCGAGCGCGTGGGCGAGCTGGGACAACGTCAGCATCACCAACAGCATTTTCGCCGAGCCGCTGCACGAGTCGCTGCATCCCGAGGGCGCGCACGGCTACGGCGTGATCTTCGGACCGGTCGCCGGGCATATCACGTTCGCGAACAATCTGATCAGCGGCGCGAAGTCGCGCAATCCGCTCAGCAACTCGACCAACACCACGATCGTCAACAACGTGATCTACAACTGGACGAACAAGGGCATCGAGCTGCAGAGCCATGGCGCCAAGACGAACAATTCGATCGTCGGCAACGTGCTCATCCGGGGGCCGCTGACGACCAGCTCGGAACAGCCGATCCTGGTGCGCGCCGACTCGACCAAGCCGCCGTCCGGCAGCAAGGTGTTCGTCGTCGACAACGCCGCCGAGGGATCGACGTCGGATCCGTGGGCGCTGGTCGGCACGTCTTTCGGCTCCATGAGCCTGTCCGGCTACAAGGCTTCGGCGCCGGTCGCCTGGCCGGCGGGTTTCACGACCAAGCCGACGGGAGACGATGTGACTCTGAACTACGTGCTCAAGTACGCGGGTGCGCGGCCGGCCGATCGCGATCCGATCGACACGCGAGTCGTGCAGAACGTGCGTAGCCGTACCGGTGAGTCTATCAACTGCGTCGCGCCGAACGGCACCGCGCGTTGTAACAAAAACGCCGGCGGCTGGCCGGCGATGGCTGAGAACGCTCGCGCGCTGACGTTGCCGGCGGATCCGAACACGGTGACCGCGAGCGGTTACACCAATCTCGAGCTGTGGCTGCACGGCATGGCTGCCGAAGTTGAAGGCCGCTCGCGCAAGACGCCGGCATCGCCGGTGCTCGCCAACAAATAAGTTTTCACATCCTGAGTTGTGAATTCGCCGTCTGCGCCTGGTGCGCAGGCGGCTTTTTTTTGCCCCAGGCTTAGTTGCAGCTGGTGAGCGAATCGATCCATTCGCTGATCAGCTGCACGCCGGCGGTATCGACGTGTGCGCCGATGGGCGGCATCTGATCCGTAGCGTTGCGCAAGCTCATGCGCGCGACGGCCACCGATCGAGTGGCGGCGCCGGGCGCGATGATTCGTGCGTTCTCGATCTCGAGATCGCCCGCCGTGGGTGCTACATCGCATGCGTTGGTGCTCGCGAGCGGCGTCGAGTAACGCAGATCCATGTTTGCCGTCGTCGGTCCGCCAGGGCGATGGCACTGCGAGCAATTGGTATGCAGATAAGAGCGCGCTCGCTCGGTGAGCGTGCCGGCCGTTCCCGTCGGAGCAGGGTACGCAGTCTCCGCCGTTGGATCGGCGATCGGCGGCGACAGGGTATTGATCGCGTTCAATGTCACGAGCTGATTGGCGGTGCGCTCGGTCTGCGGATAGGCGATGGCAGTCGCCAGTTGTTTGGTTTCCAGGCCGAGGGAATGACCGGCCGCTTCAGTGTGACATTGCGTGCACTGGGACTCGCTCGGATAGATCCACGTGTTCGCGCCGATCGTCACTTGCTTGCCGCCGCGCACCAGCGTCGCGTCGGTTTGCTCCGCGTTCCATTCGTAGCTGTAGCCGGCCCAGACGCCATCTGGATGGCGCATGAAGAGACGTGTTTCGACCAGTCGATTGTCGAGGCGGAAGTTCTTCACCAGCACCGTGCCATTGGGGAAGTCCCAATCGCCATCGTCCTTGACGGTGATGTTCTGTCCGTCCGGCAAGCCGATCCAGCGCTGCTTGTCTGCGCCGTCGGACCAGAATGCCGCGCTCGGCTCATAAGGAATGAGTCCGCTCGCGGGCAGGGTCGCATTGTTCGGATCGACGCAGCCCGTGGCGGAGAGCTGCGTGGCGACGCCGCCCGTTACCGTCCCCGTGCCGGTGATCCGATGCAGATCGCCGCGCATGCTCACGACGTACAGCTCGCCATCGAGATCCTCGCCGAACGAAGAAACCAGCAGGCCCGAGTCGTAGCCTTCCTCCACGTTCAGTGTGGGCGGGGTGTCGACGGGAATGTGCCAGATGCGTCCGCTCACGAAATCGCCGAACAGGTAGTGACCGAAAAGACTGGGAATGGCCGAGCCGCGATAGACATAGCCGCCGGTGACGGCTTGCCCGAGCGCATGGGTGTATTGAGCGACCGGCGGCAGCAGCGGACCGACCGGTGTGCCGCAGCCGCGGCCGGTGTCCTGCGCGCCTTCGAAGCAGCGCCAGCCATAATTGCCCTCGCGCACGACATGATCGACTTCTTCGATGGTCGCCTCGCCGACATCGCCGAGCCAGATGTCGCCGGTCTGGCGATCGAAGCTCCAGCGCCACGGATTGCGAAAGCCCCACGCCCAGATCTCGGGACAGTTCTGCGCGCCGCTGCCGTTGGCGTGACAGGTCGCGGTGCTGGCGGCAAACGGATTGTCGGAAGGAATGCCATAGAGCGCGGAGCCCGTCGTGCCGTCCACGTCGATGCGGATCACTTTGCCCAGCAGGGTGTGCAGATCCTGCGCGTCATTTCTGCGTGCCGAGTTGCCGTCGCCGGCGGCGAAGTACAGATAACCGTCGCGGCCGAAGATGATGTTGCCGCCATGGTGATGCACCGAGTTCTTATAAACAGTGATGAGGACGCGCTCGGAGGCCGGATTCAGCGTCAGCCCGCCGTCCGGCGAGGTGAATTCGGAGAGATGAGTATCCGGACCGCCGCCACCGTTGCGATCCAGGCTGGTGTACACCAGATAAGCACGTGGGGTGGCGGGGAAGTCGGGATGAAACGCCATGCCGAGCAGTCCGCACTCGGCGCAGGTCGATTCGACGCGTGCGCCGATATCGAGAAACATCGACGAGGTCGAGACGGCGGGATTGTTGTCGAACACTTTCACGGTGCCGAAGCGCTCGACCACGAACCAGCGGCTGCCGTCGCGAGGCGCCTGAATCATCAGCAACGGATTTCGGGTCGTGCCGCTGGCGTCGACGAAACGCAGGTTTGGAAAAACCCGCTCGGTGGCGATGCTGCCGCTGCCGCTGGCTCGCTCCGGCGCGATACAAGTGGTGTTGCTCGGCCTTGCATCCAGTCCAACGACGCTTGGATCCACGGGTTGTGTCGGCGGCGGGTCGGGTGTGGTTGGCGGCGGTTCTTGCCCGGAGGGCGCCGGACTATTGTCGCTGTCGCCGCCATTGCCATCGCAACCGGCGATCAATAAAGCCAACGACATCAACACCCAGGTTGCGTGCCTGGCCAGAGGCATGGTGGCGTCCTCGTGCGCATTCGTCCCACCGTCGAATCAGTATTGTTACGCGCGGCGTGTCGACTAGTTCCGAGGGTGCGGTTCGAATGTTTTATTTGCCCACGCTCGCTATTGACGCTCTGTAATTTAATTCGACGTCAGGAAAAACAAGCAGTTTCCTACTAAAAACGTGGGTCGAGCCGGCCAAAATTGCATTCCGATGCCCGCGGTGTTCGCCTATAAAGGCCGGCGGTTCCCGTTGAAGGCAAAGTGATGACCATCGAAGCCACAGATTCGTTCGTGGATGTGCCGGGCGGCAGAATTTTTGTTCGGCAGTGGCAGGGCTCGCGTACTCGAGGTGCGCCGCTCGTGCTGCTGCATGATTCGTTGGGCAGTGTCGGGCTGTGGCGTGATTTTCCCGCTGTCCTGGCGCAAGCGTCGAGCCGGCATGTCATTGCCTACGATCGGCTCGGCTTCGGCCAGTCGACGCAGCGGACCGACCGGCCGTCCTTCGCATTCATCGACGAAGAAGCCGAACGATATTTTCCCGCTGTGAGAGACGGCCTGGGATTGGATCGTTTCGCGCTGTTCGGTCACAGCGTGGGTGGCGCGATGGCTTTGCGAATCGCCGCGTCGTTGCCAGAGTCGTGCGAGGCCGTCGTCACGGAGTCTGCGCAGTGCTTCGTCGAGTCACGCACGCTGGAGGGAATTCGTGCGGCACAGACACTGTTCGAAGATCCTGCGCAATTGCAGAAGCTCGCCAAGCGGCACGGCGACAGAGCGCAGTGGGTGCTCGACGCATGGATCAAAGTCTGGCTGGCGCCGGAGTTTCGGGATTGGAGCCTCGATCCTCATCTCGGCCGCGTCGCCTGTCCGGTGCTGGCGATCCATGGCGACCAGGATGAGTATGGCTCGGAAGAGTTTCCCAAGCGCATTGCCAGCGGCGTGCGCGGTCCGTCGCAAATGGTCCTGCTCAACGATTGCGGCCACGTGCCGCACCGGGAACGCAGCGAGCAGATCGTTCGGCTGACCGCCTCGTTCCTCGAGAGTCTCAACACGACTCTGCGTGTATGACAAGTCGCAGGCGTGGCCTGCGTTAAAGTTAAAATCGCATTGTCGATTTGACAAGACCCCGCAGGTCGCAGACTCTTGGCGTCCGCCAAAGCTGCACAACGACGGCTGACGCGGACCCAAGCGGGATAAGGAACGCTTCATGGCTCAAGGAAGAGCGACGCTGGCGGTCGTCGAGACCTCGGCGCCGAAGGCAGCGCAAACAAACGAATCGCGCGATCTCGCCCTGCACGGCCTGGTGCTGCTGGCGCAATTCCATGGAGTCGCCGCGGATGCCGGCCAGCTCGCGCATGAGTTCGGTCGCGCCGGCGAGCGCTTCGACGAAACGACCCTGTTGCTGGCAGCGAAAAAGCTGGGCCTGAAGGCCAAAGTCACAGCGCAGCCCGCCGCGCGCGTGGGCCTGGTCAGCCTGCCGGCCCTGGTCCTCGCGCCCGAGGGCGAACCCTTCATCCTCGCCAGATTCGAAGGCGAGCAAATTCTCATACACGATCTGGCCGAGCGACGCCCGCGGGCGATCTCGATGCAGGAATTCGAGGCGCGCTACGCCGGCCGTCTGTTGCAGATCGCCTCGCGCGCTTCGGTGCTTGGCGAGCTCGCGAAGTTCGACTTCACCTGGTTCATCCCGGCGGTGGTGAAGTACCGCAAGCTGCTGCTGGAAGTCTTCGTCGTCTCGTTGTTCATCCAGCTGTTTGCGCTGGTCACGCCGTTGTTCTTCCAGGTCGTCATGGACAAGGTGCTGGTCCACCAGGCGCTGACGACGCTGAACGTGATCGCGATCGGACTGGTCACGATGGCGGTATTCGAGGTCGTGATGACCGGGCTGCGCACCTATGTCTTCAGCCACACGACCAGCAAGATCGACGTCGAACTGGGCGCGCGCCTGTTCCGTCACGTGCTGACATTGCCGCTTGCATACTTCGAGTCACGGCGGGTCGGCGACACCATCGCCCGTGTTCGTGAGCTGGAGAATATCCGCAACTTCCTCACTGGCCAGGCTCTGACCTCGGTGCTCGATCTGCTGTTCACCGTGGTGTTTATCGCCGTAATGTTCTGGTACAGCGGCTGGTTGACCCTGATCGTGCTGTTGTCGCTGCCGGTGTACGTGCTGATCTCGGCGGGAGTCACACCCGTCCTGCGCAAGCGCCTCAATGAGAAGTTCGCTCGCGGCGCGGACAATCAGGCATTCCTGGTCGAGACCGTCACCGGTATCGGCACGATCAAGGCCACTGCGGTCGACCCGCGAGTGACGCGCACTTGGGACAATCAGCTGGCCGGCTATGTCAGCGCCGGGTTCGGCGTCACACGCATTGCCACCCTCGGCCAGCAAAGCGTGCAGCTGGTGCAGAAGCTGGTCGGCATCGCGTTGCTGTTCTGGGGAGCGAAACTGGTCATCGACGGCAAGCTGTCGGTCGGCCAGCTGATCGCTTTCAACATGTTGTCCGGCCAGGTGGCGGCGCCGATCGTGCGGCTGGCGCAGCTCTGGCAGGATTTCCAGCAGGTCGGCATCTCGGTCGAACGGCTCGGCGACCTCCTCAACACGCGCACCGAGACAGTCGGCAGCCGGCTGGCGCTGCCTCCGATCGAAGGCCGGGTCACCTTCGAACGCGTGAGGTTTCGGTATCGGCCGGATACGCCCGAGGTGCTCAGCGACATCGAGCTCGATATTCAACCGGGCGAGGTCATCGGCATCGTCGGCCGCTCGGGTTCCGGCAAAAGCACGCTCACCAAGCTGGTGCAGCGGCTATATATTCCCGAACGCGGCCGCGTCTTGATCGACGGCCACGATCTGGCGCTGGCCGACCCCGCGTGGTTGCGGCGTCAACTGGGAGTGGTGTTACAGGAGAATTTCCTGTTCAACCGCAGCGTCCGCGAGAACATCGCGTTGGCCGATCCAGGCATGCCGCTGGAGCGCGTGATCGAAGCAGCCCGGCTGGCCGGCGCGCACGACTTCATCACCGAGCTGCCGCAAGGTTACGACACGCAGGTCGGCGAACGCGGCGCCAGTTTGTCGGGCGGGCAGCGTCAGCGCATCGCGATCGCACGCGCGCTGATCACCGATCCTCGCGTCCTGATTTTCGACGAAGCCACCAGCGCGCTCGACTATGAATCCGAGCACGCTGTCATGACCAACATGCGCGCCATCTGTCGCGGCCGAACCGTGCTGATCATTGCGCATCGGTTGTCCACGGTCCGGCATGCAAACAGGATCGTGGTCATCGACAAGGGCCGCATCGTCGAGTGCGGCAGCCATGCCGAGCTCCTCGAGCGCACCGATGGCCACTACGCGCATCTGTACCGGCTACAGCGGGGGCCGGCATGAAACATGTCTTCGACGGGGTGTGGGAGTTCGTAACCCGCTATGTGGCTGCATTCAAATCCGCCTGGTCGCTGCGCCACCGCTTGCAGCCAGTCGAGCGTACGCCGGATGAGCTGGCGTTTCTGCCGGCCCATCTGGAGCTGACCGATACACCGGTCTCGCCGCTGCCACGCTGGACGATGCGAATCATCATTGCGTTCTTCTGCACGGCGTTGCTGTGGGCGTGTTTGGGCAAGCTCGACATCGTGGCGGTCGCGCCGGGCAGGACGGTCGTCAGTTCGCGGACCAAGGTCGTGCAGCCCGCCGAGACCGCGGTGGTGCGGCGGATCCTGGTGCAGGATGGCCAGCTCGTGAAGCAGGGTCAGTTGCTGATCGAGCTGGACGCCACCGCGACCAGCGCCGAGTTCGAGCAGGCCAGCGAGGCCGAGGCCGATGCACGGCTCTCATCGCTACGGCTCGCGGCGTTCGCGGAGTCGATCGAGACTGGGCGGGCACCGCGACTCGAAACAGTCAGCAACTTGGCTGCGAGCCGGGTCGAATCGGAGCAGGCGCTCGCGACCAGCCAGTTCGAGGCCTTCCAGGCGCGCAAGCAAGCGCTGGCCGCGACGATCGCCCAGCGCCAAGCGGAATTGCAAACATTGACGGCGACCATCAGGCCGCTCGAGGAAACGGCGCGGATCGCCACGACTCGCGCGGAGAGTTACGCCGGCCTCGTCAAAGACAATTTTGTGGGCCGTCACGATTACCTGGTGCTCGAGCAGGAGCGCATCGCTGCCGAGCGCGACCTGGCGTCTCAACGAAACCGCCTGCAGGAAGTCCGCTCCTCGATCGGCGCCTCGCAGGAGGAGCTGCGCGTGCTCATCGCCGAGACGCGCCAGCAAACACTCGACGATCTGCGCAAGGCGCGCGAACAGATGGCGCAACTGACGCCCGAAGTCAGCAAGACCGGACAGCGCGATCGTCAGATGGAACTGCGCGCGCCCGTGGACGGCACCGTGCAGCAGCTTGCCATCCACACGATCGGCGCGGTGGTCACGCCGGCTCAACCGCTCTTGGCGGTCGTGCCGAGCGAGGAAGGGCTTGAGGTCGAAGCCACGGTGTTGAACAAGGATATCGGCTTCCTGAAGCCGGGTCAGCCGGTCACCATCAAAGTGGAAAGCTTCCCCTATACTCGTTATGGATATCTCACCGGTACGTTGACCAGCGTCTCGCACGATGCGGCTCAGGACGAAACCCTGGGCCTGGTGTTTCCCGCGAGAGTGCGGCTCGATGAGGCAGTGCTCATGATTGACGGGGTGCGAGTGCGGCTGAGCGCCGGAATGAGCTTGAGCGCAGAGATCAAGACTGGCAGACGTCGAGTCATCGACTATCTGCTCAGCCCGTTGCGTACCCAGGCGGAACAGTCGATGCGCGAGCGGTAGCAGGGAGTCATGGAGTAGCGATGTTCGAGTGGATCCGTCCACGTTTCATGCTGGTGCTCATAGCGACGCTGGGCGCATGTACCAAACCGGAAGATCCTTCCGACCGTACCGCACGCGAGACGCAACGGAATCTGGAGCTCAGCCAGGTCCGTCTGGATCCCGCCAGGTGTCCGGGAGGTGGCGATGGAATGCTGTACGTCGCGTTGGGCGATCTGGTCATGCGCGTTCCCAACTTCAGCGCTCCGGGACTGCGCGGTCCGGTCTACTCGGGCGCAGAAAAGCTGCCACGTCCTCCCATGCCCGATGCTCCGGAGGGCTGCAAGCAGCACCCGGCGCGGGCGCAGGTGCTTCATCTCTCGTTGCTGGTCGCGCAGAGCCCGGATCATATCGCCGCGCCATTGAGGGCGATCGGCGTGTACCGGAGCGATGGGCGTGCACACATGCAGGAAGTCAACGAAGGCGCCTTCGATCGGGCGCGCGCGCGAAGCGATTGCATGACTTCGCCGTCGGGACTGACGATCTGCGGCCGGCGTGAGGAGGGCTTGCGCGTGGCCACCGGTATGCAAGTTGCTGGTGGCAATGTCGCTGGAGGGCCGCGGTGGGTGGCCGCATGCGGCTTCGGCAGCGGATCCATTCTGGTCGATGACTGCACCGTCTACTACCGGCTTCGAAAGCACATGCTGGTGAAGTACCTGTTCAACCAGCAGCAAGTGTCCCTGGAGCGCATGTTCGAGCTGGACCCCGCGATCCGAGACTGGCTCAACTCCCTCGTGGTGGAAAACTATCCATGGCCTGGCCCGTCCATGAGTAAACAAACATCGAGCAAGGAGAGATGATGGCGCGGTTCTTCAAACGTTGTGCGGCTGTCGCGCTCGGATTGGCGCTGCTGTTTGTGGGATTGCGCGCGGGATTGAACTATTCCGGCTTTTGTCTCGAGCAGCGGCGCTGGCTGACGGATCGCGAGAAGATCGAGATTGCGATCAAGAGAATCCTGGCCTCGTACCCGCCGACGCTGATCGAGGTGGTTACCTATCCGGACGGACGCAAGGCCGACCGCTATTTCCAGCCGGAGAACCCGGTTCCATATCGATCCGTCGATGAGTTCCTGCAGGTCAATCCGGAGTGTTGTGAAGTGACGCAGCGGGAGCATCCGAAGATCAGCGGCAGCATCTCCCTCGGCAGCCGGCTGTTCGGCATCACGTCCGCGAACGTTCGCGTGCGCTATCAGGTGCGCTATCTCGATGCGAGTGGACGGATGATCACCCGAATCATGGAGCCTTATATAGCGATTTCCAACTGCGGTCGCCCGCTCAACTGAGCCGCGTCGGTTTCTACCTCGTGCAATCGAGTCAACAAGGAGTGTTCGATGACTTTGCCCAGCTCGCAGCAAATTACCAATCTGTATCTCTATGGCCAGGATACGACGCCCGAGAACCTGGCGAACGATGCGTTGATCAGGCCCTCGGATGCGCGTGCGCACACCACGGTCAACGTCAACGAATATATGGAGAGCGGGGCGGGCCGCTTTGCCAACGCGGCCTTCTTCGAGTTCATCAAGCTGTTCTTCTCGCCCACTTCATCCGGGCTGCATACCCCCGGCACGAGGCGAGAGCTGACCCAGCAGCAATTGCGCGCGGAGCTCGGGCTCGATAATTCGACAGCCCTGATCTCGCAACAGCAGTGGGCCTATGCGGATGGTCAGGACGATTGGGCCGAGCGTGTCTACATCTGGAACACCGTGGCCTACGAGCTGGCGAACGATGCGCGCTTCATCATCACCGAAACCGGCGAGAGGTACATCGAGAATTTTCGCATCCGGCCGTGGACCAACACCGGCGAAGAGAATTTCGATTTCGAGTCCAGCGACTGGATTGCCGAGCTGGGTGGCTGGGCGCTGGGAACGGAGGAGGGCGTCGATCCGAGCGGTATCGGCAGAACCGTCGATATCGGCTTCACCGGCGAGCGCACCATGCAGCCACGCTATGACTTCGCGGACTATCAGGCCGACACCGCGAGGGCGGTGCTGCCCAACCCGTTGCTGCTGGCCACTCGCACCGGCGAGCTGGTGGATCTGGTGGACCGACTGAACTGGAATGGCACGACGGATTTTCGCGAAGACGGTCGACCCATCATCTATGGCACGACCGGAAACGACGAAATCAGCGAATATGAGACGACCACCGGGGTCGATCTGGACGATCACGACTATCTCGGCCCTCACGTCGGCAACGGCATCCACTACATCGCCGGAGGCGGCAACGACAACGTCACAGGCACGGGCGCGAGCGACGTGCTCGACGGCGGCACAGGCAACGACGACTTGCGGGGCGGCGCAGGCGACGACACGCTCCGCGGCGGCGCCGACTTCGATGAGCTGCATGGCGAAGCGGGAAACGACAGGCTCTACGGCGGCGACACCGTGGACACGCTTTACGGCGGCGCCGATCGCGACTATCTCGAGGGCGGGGACGGCACCGATCTCATGTACGGCGGCCAGGGATTCGATACCTATACCGCCGACGCTCTGGACGTCATCACCGACGAGGACGGCAGGGGCAGCGTCTACCTCGGTCGCCGCCGACTCACCGGCGGCACGCGCACGGAAGAGGACCCGGAGAACGAGTATCGCAACGGCAGTTTGATCTACGTACTCGACGGCAGCACGTTGACCATCAACGGCGGGCTGACCATCAACGATTTCAGCAACGGCGATCTGGGCATCTTCCTCGAAACCGAAGAAGACGACGAGGACGGCCCGGACATGGACGAGCCTGAAAGACGCGTCTCGCCCCTGGTGATCGATCTGGATGGCGATGGCGTCGAGACTGCGGCGTACAGCCGCGACCGTTACTTCGACCACGACGCGAACGGCATGCAGGAATCGACCGCTTGGGCGGGCAGCGACGATGGCTTGCTGGTGCGGGATCTGGATGGCAACGGCAGCATCGATAGCGGGCGCGAGCTGTTCGGCAGCCAAACGCGGCTGGCCTCGGGCGCTTTGGCCGCGAATGGTTTCGCAGCGTTGGCCGAGCTCGACAGCAACGGCGACGGCATCGTCAACGCTGCCGATGAAAACTTCGCGCAACTGCGCATCTGGCGGGATGCGAACGGCAATGGCGTCAGCGAGGCCGGCGAGTTGCTCACGCTGGAGCAGGCAGGCCTGCAAGGATTGAACACCGCGTGGTCGAGCTCCACTCTCGTGGACGCCAATGGCCAGGCGCATCGTCAGGTAGGTTCCGCCATACGCGCGGACGGCAGCGCGGCCAATGTCTCTGACGTGTGGTTCACATCGGACTCGTCACGTCGCATCAACAACGTGGATGTTTCCATCGAAGCGTTGTTCGAGCTGTCGGAGACGCCGAACGCCAAGGCCTTCGGCAATCTTCCCGATTTGCATCAAGCGCTGGTGAGCAACGCGGCGCTACAGCCGTTGCTGGACGCCTATCTGACGGAAACCGATCCGGCCGCACGCAAGACCAGGCTCGAAGCGTTGATCTTCGAATGGGCAGGGGTCACCGGCATCGACCCCGCCACTCGCGGTCCCTACATGGACGCGCGCAAGATGGCGGTGGTGGAACTGATCGTGGGCAGGCCGTATCGCAACCAACACACGCCCAACGATCCGAACCCGCGCTGGGAAGCATCCAACTTGCTGCTGGCCGAATATGCAGAGTTCGAGCAGTACGTCGCCGCGCAGCTCGCCGCTCAAGTCGATTACGGCGAAACCGGCATTTTCGAAGCGGGCTTCTCCTCCGGCTACTCGCGAGTGATGGTCGACTGGCAGGCGGTCGTCCAGCACGTCGGTGTGCTACGCGCGAGCACGAACATGGAGGGCATCGCTGCGCTGTGGGACACGCTGCGTGCACTGTCGGTGTACTCGCTGACGTTCCAGCAGGAAATGAACGGCATCCTGCCGACGCTGGTGGCGATGTATCCGGACGTCGAGCCGGTGCTGTCCGGCGCGAAGTTCGTCACCGGTACCGCCGCAAACGAAACGTTGTATGGCACCAGCGCGAACGAGATCATTCGCGGCGCGGCGGGCAACGACATCCTCTATGGCCAAAGCGGCAACGACAGTTATGTCTACCGTCCCGGCGACGGCGATGACGTCATCTTCGATAGCCGTGGCAACGATCAGCTGGTGTTTGCGGGCGGCATTCTGCCGGCGCATATCTCCATCACCCGCGATGTGTCGGCGATCCGCATCGATGTCAATACCGGCACATCGACCGGCAGCATTCGCATCAGCAACGTATTCGAAGGAGCCCAGGGCGCGCTGCGCGAGGGCGTGATCGAGGGGATCCGATTCGAGGATGGCACACTCTGGGATCTCAATCGCATTCTGGCGGAGATCCAGCAGCCCAGCACGCCCGGCAACGACGCAATGTACGGCTCGGCGGTGAACGAGACGTTTGCCAGCGGCGACGGCGACGATCAACTGTTCGGCTACGGCGGCGACGATCATCTGAGCGGTGAGGGCGGTGCGGATGTTCTGGACGGCGGGGACGGCAACGACCAGTTGTTCGGCGGCGCGGGCAACGACGACCTCCTCGGCGGCATTGGCAACGACATCCTCCAAGGCGACGCAGGCGCCGACGACTTGCGCGGTGGCGATGGCGCCGACCAGCTCACCGGCGGCGCGGACAGTGATTTCCTCGACGGCGGCATGGATAACGATATTCTGCAAGGCGATGCCGGTGCCGATTCCTTGTACGGCGGCGGCGGCGCCGATCAGTTATGGGGCGGCGCTGACGCTGACTTTCTCGCTGGAGGCGAAGGTGACGATCAGCTGATCGGCGGGTTGGGCAATGACCGCATGGAAGGCGGCGCCGGCGACGACCGTTACTATCACGCTCGCGGCGACGGCACCGACACCATCTACGATTCGAGCGGCCACAGCACGATCTATGTTTCCAACCTGCCGTTGAACGAGGTGTACTTCCGTCGCGACGGCACCAGCCTGGTCATCCGCTTCACCAGCAGCGCGGACGATGAGATTCGCCTGGAGCGCTGGTTCGATCCCGTGAGTGGCTTGGCGTTGTCCGGCATTCGAGTCGATCAGGGCGACGGTCTGCCGTGGGAGATCACGCCGGCGGCGCTCGATCTGGAAGTGCTGAAGGCGACGACGGCGGCCGACGTCATCCTTGGCAATCAACTGGACAATGTCGTGGAAGCGTTGGCCGGCAACGATACGGTCCGGGGTCACGATGGCAATGATCAGATTACGGGCGGCGATGGCGACGACCAGTTGTATGGAGACGCGGGCAACGACGTCCTGAGCGGCGGCGCCGATGTCGATCTGCTCGAAGGCGGAGCCGGCGACGATCAACTCGACGGCGGTGACGGCAATGACACTCTGGCCGGCGGCGACGGCGTGGATATATTGCTCGGCGGCTCGGGCGCCGATGCCCTGACCGGCGGAGCCGACGCAGATCAGTTGGATGGCGGCGAGGGCAACGACACGCTCGATGGCGGCACCGGGGCCGATCAGCTCATGGGCGGCGCGGGCGACGACATCTATCTCGTCGACGACGTCGGCGATGTAGTGACCGAGTCGTCCGATGGCGAAGACATCATCCGCAGCTCGGTCAGTTACACCATCGCCGCGAATGTCGAGTCGCTGGAGCTGATCGGCACAGGCAACGTTGACGCGACCGGCAATGCCGTCGCCAATCGCCTGGTCGGTAATGAGGGCGACAATCGTCTCGACGGCCTCGATGGCGATGACATTCTGGAAGGCGGCGCGGGCGCGGACGAACTCGTGGGCGGCGCTGGCACGGATCAACTCGATGGCGGAACCGGCCAGGATCATTTGGCCGGTGGCGCGGGTGACGACGCGTACATCGTCGATCAAGAGTCGGACGTCATCCTCGAGCTGGCGGCGGAAGGAAACGATACAGTTGTCGCGCACAGCAGTTACGCGCTCTCCGACAACATCGAGTCGCTCACGTTGGCCGAGGGCTCCGGCGCCTACAGTGGCACGGGCAACGCGAGCGACAATCTCATTACGGGCAACTCTTCCTCCAATCGCATCGATGGCGGGGCGGGCGCCGATCGGATGGTCGGCGGTGAGGGAGGCGACACTTATGTAGTCGACGATGCCAACGACGAGGTCGTGGAGCAGGCTGGGGAGGGCGACGACACCGTCGAATCCAGCATCGACTACGTGCTCGGCTCGACGCTGGAGAACCTCACGCTGACCGGAAGCCTGGACCTGCACGGCGCCGGCAACGACGGCGACAATGTTTTGATCGGCAACGACGGCCACAACCGCCTCGATGGCGGCAGCGGCGGCGACGATATGTACGGCGGCGGCGGCGACGATTATTTCATCAACGATTCCAGCGGCGACTGGATCTACGAATACTCGGATGAAGGCATCGATACCGTCGAGCGTCGTCACGAAACCAACCTGGTCCTCTCCAACAACGTCGAGAATCTGATCCTGGCCGAGGGCATCGAGACCGGCAACGGCAACGCGCTCGACAACACGATCACCGGCAACACGGGCGACAATACGCTGGGCGGCTGGGATGGCGACGACGAGATCCACGGCCTCGACGGCGACGATGCGTTGTTCGGCGGCACGGGCAGCGATCTGATACTCGGTGGGACGGGAAGCGATTACCTCGACGGCGGTGCGGGCGTCGATCATCTCGAAGGCGGTGTCGGCGACGACACCTACATCGTGGACGACAGCGCCGATGTGGTCGTGGAAGCCGATGGTGCGGGAGAGGATGACAGGGTCCAGACGACTGCTTCGTACACACTCAGCAGCAACGTGGAAATCCTGTTCCTGCAGGGTTCGGCAGCTATCGACGGCACCGGCAATGCGTTGGACAACTACATCGCGGGCAATGGCGCCGCCAACACGCTGAGTGGCGAAGGCGGCAACGACACCTTGGTGGGCGGTGGCGGTGACGACACTATGATTGGCGGCGCGGGCGATGACAGTTATGTCGTCAGCGACACCACTGGCTCGGATGTCATCGACAACACGGCTGGCGGCGGCTTCGATGGCGTGTTCTTCATCAACGGCATTACGCGGGAGCGACTCTCGTTCAGTCGTGATGGCGATGACTTGCTGATCGGCGTTGACGGGGCAAGCATTCCCGCCGTTCGCGTCCTGAATCATTTCCTCGGCGGCGTGGCGGCGATCGACTTCGTCCAGCCCGACGGTGGTTACTATCTCACCACGGC
Source organism: Steroidobacter agaridevorans (assembly GCF_009932555.1). Taxonomy (GTDB): domain Bacteria; phylum Pseudomonadota; class Gammaproteobacteria; order Steroidobacterales; family Steroidobacteraceae; genus Steroidobacter; species Steroidobacter agaridevorans. The sequence goes on along the minus strand of NZ_BLJO01000001.1, from coordinate 918,826 downwards.
CGAGATCAATCAGATCGTCGCCGGCGGTCAGAGCGGCGAGTACGACCAGGTGATCGAGGGCACGGCCGCAGGCGAACAGTTGGTCGGCAGCCAGGGCAAGGACCTGATCAAGGGTCTGGGCGGCAACGATCAGATGTTCGGCATGACCGGCGACGACACTCTGCAAGGCGGCGATGGCGACGACTATCTCGCTGGCGGCGACGGCGGCAGCACGGGCTCGGGCGCCGACCGGCTGGAGGGCGGAGCAGGCAACGATACGCTCGCCGGGCAGGACGGCAACGATACGTTGATCGGCGGCATCGGCAATGACTCTTATGTCTACGGCGGCGGCCAGGACACCATCGACAACGGGGATGGCGGCTACGACGGCATCTTCTTCAACGACGGCATCGATGCGTCGCGCCTGGATTTCAGCCGCGAGGGCGACGACCTGCTCATCACCGTAGATGCCGATGCGAACAGCACGGTGCGCGTGGTGAATCATTTCTTGGGCGGCAATGCGGCCATCGACTTCGTGCAACCCGATGTCGGCGCGATGCTGGATACCGCGGCGATCAATGCGTTGGCGGATCCTGGCACGGGCGGCCCGGGCGGCGGCACACCAGGCAATGACGCCGATTATTCGAACGTGGTGCAAGGAACAGCCGCCGGCGAACAGATGCTCGGCAGCAGTGCCCGGGATTTAATGCGCGGCCTGGGCGGCAATGACACGATGTTTGCATTCGGCGCCGACGACAAGCTCGAGGGCGGCGACGGCAACGACGACCTCTATGGCGGCAACGGCTCGTTCAGCAATTCGGGCAACGACATCCTGATCGGCGGCGCCGGCGATGACAGTCTCAAAGGCGAAGACGGCGCCGACTACCTGATGGGCGGCGCAGGCAACGACAACTATTACTACACGGCGAATTCCGGTCGCGACACCATCGACAACTCCGGTGGCGGCAGCGATTACATCTATTTCGCCTCGATCGCCCGTACGCGCCTGAGCTTCCATCGCGACGGCGACGATCTGCTCGTCCGTGTGGATGGCAGTGCGAACGCGGAGGTGAGAGTGCTCAAGCACTTCCTGGGCGGCGAGTACGCGATTGCGTTCGTCCAGCCGGGAGATGGTGGATTCGCGATTCCCGCCTCGACATTCGGCAATCTCTTGACGCCGTTGCCGGGGGCCTTCGCGGCGTCAGAGCAGCAGAATGTGCTGACCCGTCCGACTTCCGAGCTGGCGTGGCTCCACGATGCGGTCGGATCGCCTGTGCTCGATGGCTTCGGGGACTTCGCGTTCCGCGGTTCCGTCAGACGAACCCAAGAGCTCGACGGCGCACTCGAAGTCGGCGTGGGCGACCCGACGGCGGATGCTCGTCGCGAGCTCGAGTTGCTGGTCAACGCCATGAGCGCTCATGTGGGTGCAGCCACGACTGAGGCGGATCGGCACGACATCGGCTCTCTCGCACGGGAGCTGACATCGAGCGCGTTCCGACAGCATCACCTCCGCGGCACACAGCAAGCCACGATGCTCGACGTTTGATGTCATAACGCGGCTCTGGGGCCGGTCTCTCCGGCCCCAGAGCTTGTCGAGCGGTCGGGGTGTGATCGGCTGTAGACTCTCTACTTCGAGGGGCGGACCCCGCGAGTAGGGAAGAATATGAATAGAAGAGACCTCGACGCATTCGTGGCTCACTATGGTCTGTCGGCCGAGGCAACCGACGTCGTTCTGGATCTGGCGGCGGCGAGGCCGGCGCCCGCCGAGTTTCGATTGTTTCTTGTCCGAGTGCTGCAACTCGCCGGCGTGCTGTCGCTCGCGGCCGGGCTCGTATTCTTTATCGCCGCGAACTGGCAGGACATCGGCGTCACCGGCAGATTCGCGCTGATCCAGGTTGTCATCGTCGTGAGTGTCGCGCTGGCATTGTGGAAACCGCCGCCGCACGCACTGGGTCGTTACGCATTGCTCATGGCTTTCATTGCAACGGGTGCGTTGCTGGCATTGTTTGGCCAGACATATCAGACTGGGGCCGACGTTTATGAGCTGTTCCTCAGCTGGGCGCTACTCGGATTGGCCTTTGTCGCGGCGGGGCAGTGGTCGGTCCTCAGCGCCGCGTGGTTGGTTGTATTCAACGTCGCGTTACTCCTGTTCCTCGGCGGGCGCCCCAGTGGCGGGTGGTTGTGGACGGTGTTCGCGCCCTTTCGTGGCAACCTGTCTTTGGAGCTTCTCGCGCCGGCGCTGCTCAACCTGGCGTTGTGGTGGCTCGCGGAGTTCGGCAGGCGAGTGCGCTGGAGTGCTTTCGAGGCGCGCTGGGTTTCCGGGTTGGCGCTCGCTTGTGCTTTCGGCTTCTTGACGGGCGCAGGAATCGACGCGGTGGAATCCAGCATGATGGATGGTTTCGACGTCCTGGCTCTGTTGTTCGTGCTGGCGATCGAAGCCGCTTTGGTCGTTCATGCGATGCGCCTGCGGAACGACGTGTTTCCCTTGGCGCTGACCGCCGCGAGTGTGATCGCCATCGTCAGCTGCGCTGTCATGGAGCACATTGATGTAGGCGATCTCGGCATCACCTTCTTGCTCGCGCTGTGGCTGACGGTGAGCTCCACGGTCAGCGGACGTGTGCTGATGTCACTCGTCCGGGAGTGGCGCCAGGCAGGAGAGGCGGCATGAACGGAACGATAACCGCTGCTGAGTTGCGGCACGAACTGGTGCGTCGTCAGCTGATCGAACCCTCCGCCGACAATGTTCCCGATACGACGGACGGCCGGCCCTGGTTCATCAGCCTTGTGCTCGGCGCATCGGGTTGGTTGGCCGGCGTGTGTGTGCTCGCCTTCGCGTCGACGCTGTTCGAGCCGGAGTCTCCAGTCGCTGTTGCGGTGATGGGCCTGGTGCTGCTGGCGGCGGCGTTCGCTTTATATGCTGTCGATCGCGACAGCCAATTCTTCGATCAGTTCGCGCTGGCGCTGTCGATCGCGGGGCAGTTCGCGATGGTATGGGCAGCCCATGGCGCTACTGACTCCGATGCCACGACGGCTGCGGCGACGTGCGCGATGCAGGTCCTGCTGTTATTCGCGATGCCGAATCCTTTCGCGAAAACCATCGCTGCTTTCTTCGCGTGCTGCGCGTGGGCGTTGACGGTTCGATTCGCGTGGTGGGGTTCGAGCACCCACGACGACGCTGCGCAGGTGGCTCTGGCGCCCGCGCTCATCGGCTGGTTCATCGTCTGGCTGCCCATCATCGGGGCCACTCACGCGCTTATAAACAATGAGTCCCGCTGGATGCCCGGCGCCGCTCGACGAATCGCGCGACCGGCACTGACCGGGTTGCTCATCAGCCTTTCTCTGGCGACCTGGATCTCCGAACCGTTCGATAGCCTGATGTTCTGGAACGATCAACCTCAGAAGAACTGGCTTGCGCTGTGGCCGCTGCTCGGCGCTGCCGGCGCGCTGCTGGCTGCGATCTACGCATTCCGGTTGCGCAGTCGTGCATTGATCGGTATCGCAAGTGTCGGTGCGTTGTTGCACGTCGGCCAGTTCTACTATCTGCTCGGCCTGACCCTGCTGACCAAGTCCTGCATCATGGTCGCCCTTGGGGTGCTCGGGCTGCTGACGGCGACGTGGCTGCAACGGCGCGGGTCGGAGCAGGAGGTCGCGACATGATGAGCTCGATGTTGACTCGCGCGATCGCGGTGCTCGGCGCGATTCTGGTCCTGGTCGCGGTCAATCACTCGATCCGCGCCAAAGAGCGGATCATCAGCACCGGCGAGCTCATCTACCTCGAGCTCGCTCCGGTCGATCCTCGCTCGCTCATGCAAGGCGACTATATGGCGTTGCGATTCCAGCTCGCCGACCAACTCGCCGACACGCTGGCTGAGAATCTCTCGAACCTGCGCGTACCGATCGTGCTCGACAAGCGCGGCGTCGCGACGCTCGCCGGGCAGGGTATCCCCACCGATCTCTTCATCCGCTATCGCCTTCGCGACGGCCGCGCGTGGCTGGGCACAAACGCCTATTTCTTCGAGGAAGGGACTGCCGCCCGTTTCGCCAACGCGCGTTTCGGTGAGTTCCGGTTGGATCGTGAGAGTGGGGAGGCGGTGCTGGTCGGGCTGCGGGATGTGGAATTGAAGGCGCTTTGACTGTCATTGAGTCCGGCCGGAAAGGCGCCGTCCGTGCGACTAATCCGTCCGTAGGTCCGGTGGAGACTCGCGTTTGACTTTTATTCCTTCGATGACTTTCGCGATGAGCAGGATGTATTGATGTCGTGCAGCGCCCGGTGACATCTTTGCCTTCTCAATGACCTTGATTGCGACATCGACCTCCTCGTCACCGACACTGTCTTCAGTTAGAGAGCACTTGATTGCTCTGAGATTCATCACCACGATGCCCAGTACAGGTAAGCCCCAGGCAGGCAGGCGGGTGAGATTGAGCAGTGTGAAGTTATTCAACATCGGCTCGAAGATGAGGGTAAGGACGTATACGCCCAAACCGAGGACGACCCCCAAACCGGTGCGGTTGGGGGAGTTCATGAGTAGCAGGTCCGCGACCTTACCGACAAGCTGGGTCCAGCGATCCATAGCGGTCATTCTGTAATTGCTCCAGCCGGGACCTTCTGACGACCCGTAGATTGAACTGGTGGCTCGAATATTCGCCGCGGTTTCCCGTTGCGATCGTCAAAATCGATGGCGCTGGAGTTCTGGATGAGAAACCGGAGCAGAAGTCGTGCCTCGGCGGCCGTGCTACCGAAAAGCCCGTGAGAGATACGGTAGCTGACAACACCTTCCTTCAATGCGACTGCGGCAAGGAACGAGATCGAAAGACCAGCGACTGGGAGCGCCCCGGGGAAGCCCAGCATGGAGACAATCAGGATCAGTAGCGACACACCGACGAGCGCCAGCTTTGCAGGGCGGTTCGCTTTCTGGAAATGTACGAGGTAGGTTGAACTGAGGGAAAGGCTGAGCAAGTCAGCCGCTGCTTGCTCGTGCCGCGCGGGACAAGTCGATTTTGTCTGCCGTGGCGGATATAACGCGAGTCCGCATGCAAGGAACACGTTGCTCGAATTCGCTCCGCCGAGCGAATCCACTCGTTGCTGCCCAGACTTGCCATCCAGTTCCATCACTCTCAGGATTGCTGAGATATTTTCTGGACTCCGCCTGAGCCAAGCGGACAATTGTCTTCGATCCGATCGAGTCAGCTGCCGCTCATCCGCCATTCTTATCCACCAATACGCAGCCTCCTGTGAGACCAGGCGGAGCTTCTCATTGGGCTTTGGCGATTCCATTGCAGGTATGACCGGTCGAGCTCTGAGAGTGATCCTCAATGTCAGAGGCTGCTCCAGCGCCGAAGAACTGAATCCACAATGGGCGTAAGATGGGCCTCGATCTGATACGGGAGGCATCCCATGACGATGTTTCACGACGGCAACCGAGAGTTGCAGCAGCACTTTGCTTCGACGGCGCTGGCCGATCGCCTGGTGGAACGACTGCGCCACTCCGAATTCACCGATGACGATCGGGAGTTCATCCAATCGGTAGAGTTCTTCTTTCTCGCCACCGCGGCTCCCGACGGTCAACCGGATTGTTCCTTCAAAGGCGGGCCGCCCGGCTTCGCGCGCGTCGTGCGGCCCGATCTTCTGGTTTGGCCGGACTACGACGGCAACGGGATGTTCAAGAGCCTTGGAAACATCGGCGTCAATCCGTTCGTGGGCTTGTTGTTCATTCGAATGGGCGCGGCGCCCAAGCGTCTGCGCGTCAACGCGAGAGCAGAAGTCGTGCTCGACGACCCGCTGATGCAGGAGTTCACGGGCGCACAAGCGCTGGTCCGCGTCACTCCAATCGACATCTTTCCAAATTGCCCGCGTTACATCCCCGATCTCGAGGCGGGTAAGCCGTCGCCCTATGTTCCGCGCGAGGGCGAGCCGCCCGTCGAGCCTGGGTGGAAATCGAATCCGGCGTGGAAAGAAGTTGTTCCACCGCGAAGGGGGTGAGCGACCAGACGTTTCAGGTTCGGAATGCTTACGAACGCCATTCATCCTCGATGTGCTGAGCGTCTCGAACCGCGGGCGATGAATAACTCACCGTTGCGCTGCGACGCGCGGACAGTGGAGCCCGTGCCGCGCCCTTGTTCTACCGAGCGCCGCTTAGGTGGATTCAAGGTTCCCGCTCGGTTGCATGGGCAGCGGATCCCGTCCTTGTACTTATAAGTCTCGAATCGCGCCTGCACCATCCCGCGTTGCCGGAACCTTTCTTTTCGCAACTCATTGGCTATGCATCCGGCCATCATGAGATGGAGAAGAAACATGCGAAGCTGTCTCGGATTCCTGGTGCTCATGGCGGCCGCCGGCAGCGCCGCCGCGCAGAGTGAAAACCCGGGAGATATTCCTTCCGGTCACGAAGCCCAGGTGCAGCTGAGTAATGACACGCTGCAGCTCAAATACATTTCCGGCGGCAAGAAGGTGGGCGTCGACAACAGTCGTTTCTCCGGCGCCTTCTTTCTGAGCGAAGAGCGCGACATCGTGCTCAGCGCGGGGCTGGTGTTTCCGGTGGATTTCGATTTCGGCCGGCTCAGCGTGCTGGTCGGACCGCAGGCCTATGCAGCGCTGCTGAACGATGAAAACAACGACGTGATGGCGTTGAGCCTGGGCGCGGAGTTGCGCTTCGTCCTCGATAAGGATCTGGACCTCGCAGTCGCAGGCTACGCCTACTATGCGCCCGATATCACGACGTTCGGCTCTGCGGACAGCCTCACCGATCTGAGCGCGCAGGTGGAGATTCCGCTCTCGGATAAAATGAAGGGATTCGCGGGGATGCGCTGGTTCGAGTTCGATCTGACGGAAGGCGGCGGTTCGCAGACGCTGCAGGAGGAAATCTTCGTCGGAATCGGCTATCGCTTCTAGCTCGACACTTCGAGCAAGGTGCGAGGCTCGGTGGCTGGAGCCACCGTGACCTGATTGCGCCCGAGCCGCTTGCTTTCATACAAACCGCGATCGGCTTCATCGAGCACGTCCAGGGTCGTCTGCGGCTCCATGCTGACGCGGTTCGACAAACTTCCAATCCCGATGCTGACCGTGACGCGCAGCTTGCCCGCCGCCGTGGCAAACGGCGTGCTTTCGATGGCTGCGCGAAGTCGCTCTGCGACGATAGCGGCGTCATCGCGACTGGTGTGAGGAAGAACGGCCGCGAATTCCTCGCCGCCAATCCGCGCGAGCACATCGTATTCGCGAGGTAGATGCTCCCTCAACGTCGCCGCGAGACGTCGCAGGACTTCGTCGCCCACATGGTGGCCGTACTGATCGTTCACTTGTTTGAAGTGGTCCGCGTCGATGAGCAGCACCGAGATGGGCTCGCCAAAGCGGCGTGCGCGCTTGAACTCGGCGTTGAGCCTTCGATCGAAGGTGCGGCGATTGGGCAGTCCCGTCAGGGCATCGGAAGCGGCCTGGCGAGCCTTGCTTTCCAGGGTGCGACGAAGGCGCTGTTCGAGTGTCACGATGCGCTCCGCCACCCGCAAACGTGCGCGGAGCTCGGCCGGAGGCGCGCCCTTGTGGAGATAGTCATCCGCGCCTGCATCGAGCGCCTCGACCACACCGTCCTCCTGGTCGTGGCCGGTCATCACGATGATATAAACATAGCCGGGCCACTTGCCGGTGCGCAGCTTCCGACACAGCGACAGGCCGCCCATGCCGGGCATCTGCACGTCCGTGATCACGATCGGGCAGAAGAATTTCCGCATGTCCTCGAGTGCCGTCTCGGCATTCGGGCAGGAGCGGGTCTGGAAGCCTTGCTCCTGGGTGTAGATGTTTACTAAGTCCTGAATGGCCTCATCGTCGTCGACGATCAGAATCGTCGGGCGCGACGCCGAGCTGAGCAGCGGAATCGAATCTGTCGGCTTCATTCGTGCGGCTTCGTGTTCTTGCGCTCCAAGAACCGCGATTATCGCCAGCAACGGATGTCAACGCCATGAACGGCGCTGTCTGCATACGCTGACAGGAAGAAACTACAGGACGTAAGTCATGCGGATCCGGATCGTCTGAGATCGCGAAGGAACGCGCAATCGACAGCGGCTTGAGGGGAGTGGCCTTCATCGTAGAAGGTGCGCCACGAATCCCAGTCGATATCGCCGTCCTTCACATCCCTCAACACTTCGCCAAAGTCGAATCGGATGATGGCGACCACACTGGCGCGCCACTGAAACCATGAATATTGCATCGAACTCACAGTCATCGCAGGGGACAGCCCCGCGATAACTGTACCAGCCTCCGGTCGCGAGGTCAGTCGTGTGCAGGTTACATGGGGGTTATGGCGCGAGCGGTCGATTGACCTGTCGGAAATGCCCGGGCGTGACGCCGGTCACCGCCCGAAACGCCGCCGAGAAATTCGATGCCGCACTAAACCCGAGACGGGCGGCGATTTCTTTCAAAGGCAGCTGGGTCTCCGTCAGGTACGACTGCGCTTTCGCGATCTGCGCCACGCGCAGATAGTGGCCGATCGATTGTTTGGTTTGCTCACGAAACAACTTGGCGAAGTAACGTTCGCTAAAGCCGCATGCGGTCGCGAGCGCGGCGACGCTGGGCGCCTCGTGATTCAACTGGCGCAGATAGTCGTCGATGATGCGGAAGTGGCGAGGCGTCAGTCTGCCGCGATCCCGATGATGGCCCTCGACGAGTAATGCGTGCGCGCACTCCAGTAGCACTGCTTGTCCCAGCGATTCCACCAGCGCAGTGCTGATGAAACTTGGCGAGAGCACTTCGGCCATGAGCCTCGTCATCAGGGCCGGCAACAAAGTGCTCGGCACGCTCAGGCAGCCCTGCGAGTGCGACCGTGAGAGATCGATCAAGCCGCCGATGATGCCTTCCGAATGCGACCGCTCGTAGTAGCAGGAGACCAGCCGGACTCTGCCAGGCTTGCGGGTGCGGCCGAACACTGGTGTGTCCGGCGGCGTGAAGACCACGCGCCCAACCTGTTGCAGCCCGCGACGGCGGCTGCCCAGATAGCTTGCCTCGATGCGGCTGCGACCGCCGGCCAACACCAGTGTAATTGCCGGGCGGTCGACCGACATCATCGTCTCGGCCGCGCGCTTCCAGGAAAACTCGCTGACCTGCACTTGGACGCTCGGCGCGCTCAGGCTTGCAATCGGGTTCGCCATGGCGGTTGCAACGTGGTGGAAGTCGAAAATCATAATAACCGGCCGGTCTCATAACGCCGCCGCGAATAACCTATATCTGCGAGTGCGCAGGGCAGACGCCTGCGGTCAAGACAGAACGGGCTGGGAATGCTAGGGGCGAGCGCCATGGCTGTATATTACGATCCGTATCATCCCGACATCGTCAAGCAACCCTATCCGGTGTATCGACAGCTGCGCGACGAGGCGCCGCTGTACTACAACGATAAATATGATTTCTACGCGGTCAGCCGTTATCAGGATGTGCGCAAGGGGCTGCTGGATCATCGCACCTTCATCTCCAGCCGCGGCGGCATTCTGGAGCTGATCAAAGAAAACGTGCCCATGCCGCCGGGCACCTTCATCTTCGAGGACCCGCCGCGACACACGATGTATCGCCAGACCGTGCAGCGCTTGTTCATGCCGCGGCGGATGAATGGCCTCGAGCCGATGGTGCGGGACTTGACCGCCAAGGTGCTCGAGCCGCTGCTCGGGCGCGACGAGTTCGATTTCATCGCCGACATCGGGCGACAACTTCCGATGCGCGTCATCGGCATGCTGCTGGGCATCCCCGAGCAGGATCTGCAACAGGTGCGTGAGATCACCGATTCGAAAATGCGCACCGAGCAAGGCAAGCCGCTCAACTATGAAGGCGGCTTGCAGATGGAGCAGAGCTTCGGCGAATACATCGACTGGCGCGCGAAGCACCCCGGCGACGATGTGCTCACCGAGCTGCTGAACGTCGAGTTCACCGATGATCTTGGGGTCAAGCGAAAGCTGACGCGTGAAGAGCTGATCACGTTCTTCAACGTGCTGGCCGGTGCGGGCAATGAGACCACCAATCGATTGATCGGCTGGACGGCGAAGACGCTCGCCGAATATCCGGAGCAGCGGCGCGAGCTGGTGCAGGATGCTTCGCTGATTCCGGCTGCCATCGAAGAAGTGCTGCGACTCGAGCCGCCGGGGCCGCATGTGGCGCGCTACGTCGCCAGCGATGCCGAGTTTCAAGGCAAGACCGTGCCCGCGGGCAGCGCGATCCTGTTTCTGGTCGGCTCGGCCAATCACGACGAACGCGAGTTTCCCGATCCGGATCGATTCGCCCTGCACCGGACCCGAGCGGCGCACGTCACCTTTGGCTACGGCATCCATACCTGCATCGGTAATGTGCTGGCGAGGCTGGAAGGTCGTATCGTCTACGAGGAACTGCTCAAACGCATTCCCGAGTGGGACATCGCCATCGAGCATGCCAGCCTGCTGCCCACATCCACGGTGCGAGGTTGGGATACCTTGCCTGCGTATGTGAACGCGCGCGGCGCGAGCAAGATCAAGGCACGCGCCGCCGAGCCGGTTGCTGAAGCTTCGCTCGCGGCACCGACCTCAGTTGCAGGCACGTGGATCGTCACGGTGAAAGGGCCGACGGGTCCGATGGATAGCACGCTCACGATCGAATCCGCCAATGGCGCGTTGAGCGGCACGCGCCTGGCGATCCAGCGGCAGCCCCATCATCTTCAGAAAGACCTGAACGGGCAGGGGCTCGGCGATCGAGGTCAGGAAGTCGCAATGGCCCTGATCTTTCACGGCGTCGATCAACGAGTCGGCGAGGGCGCGAATTTCTTCTCGTTTACCGACCGCCGACTTGGGAGAGAAGGTGGCCTGCAGCGGGCCTCGATATTTGCCGTGCGCGGGCGGATCGAGCGTGATCGGGATTTGCTGGGGAATGTGACGGCCGATCTTCTCTTCCAGCGCCGCGAATCTCGCCATGCCCGCGGCGTCGGCCGGAGAGCTGGAGAATGTTTCTGGATCGCGTGACACTGTGAACACTGCCGCGTGTCCGATGGCCGCCCAGTGGCCGCCATTGTGAGGCGTCCAGATCACACCGTTCGGCGCGCGTCTCAGCAGATCTCGAACGCGCTCGTGCGGATCGCGCAGCAGCTCCGGGTCCTTGAACATATCGAAATCGCAGACGGCGGCGTCGGGCACGTGGTCGGGCTTGGCGACCGGATGGATGCCTCTCATATCGCACTCCTTGGCGGGCGTATCAAACGTCGTTGAGATCGCTGTCCTCGGGCATTCCAGTGCCGCGATAGTGCGAAGTCAATGACAGCAAGCGACACGCCGTTTCATCCATTTCGTCGCCCGCGATACGCGGAGCCGCGGGCGGCCGACGTTGCTGGAACGTGACGAGTGTGGCTAGATCCGCGATTACCTGCGCCAGGAAGTCCATGGCTCATTGAACCGGCGCGTCCGCTTCCGCTCAAGCAACATTGCTGGCCGGCTGCCATAATCTGAACTTATGCCAACTTCGCAACGCCTGCCGTCGCTGCATACCTTGCATGTTTTCGAAACCACAGCCCGGCGCCTGAGTTTCACACGCGCGGCTGAGGAACTGCATCTCACTCAGGCCGCGGTAAGCCGGCAAATCCGGCAGCTCGAGGAAGCGCTTGAGCAGCCTTTGTTCATTCGCATGCACCGGCGTGTCGAGCTCACTCCCGTGGGCGAGCGCTTGGCTGCCGATCTGTCACACAGCTTCATGCAGATCGCACGCTCGGTTGCACAGGCACGGGGCGAGACGCGCGAACGATTGCGGCTCAGCGTGGAACCTGCTTTCGCCGCTCGGTGGTTGTTGCCGCGTCTGCCGCGATTCGTGGCGAGCGAGCCGCAGATCGATGTGGAGGTCGATTCCACCGAGATCATGCGGGAGCTGGGCAGCGAGACCGATATGGCGATTCGCTACATCGAAGGTCCGCGACGCAGCCCGCAGCGGAGCGCCATCCTGGTGGAGGAAGTCGCGATGTTTCCAGTGCTCGCGCCATCGCTGCTACGTCCAGGCCAGAGCCTGCGGACGCCGGAGGATCTGCTGCAGTATCCGCTGCTCCATGAGGATGAAGACCGCTCCTGGCAGGCGTGGTTTCGAGCGGCCGGCCTGCCGGGTATTTCGATTCCGCGTCGCATGCGATTCAACGACGTTGCGCTGGTCCTGCAGGCCGCGGCGAACGGTCACGGCATCGCGTTGGGTGACGATCTGCTGGCGGGCGACGATTTGAAAGCGGGCAGGCTGATCAAGCCCTTCGAGATCACCGCTCCCTGCGGCACTTATTGGCTGCTCGGCGGGTCATCGCGGTCCCGCGCGAGGCGGACGTTTCGCGATTGGTTGGCGGAGCAACTGACGCACTAACCTTTGCAATCGACAGCCATCGGCGCAGGCGGTAACTTGGCCGGTCGATGGGCAAACGAACCGGCAGCGCAGATCTTCCCCTACACGGCGGGCACGTTCCGCCCTGGCTGTCCGCGCGCATGGCCAAACTTGGACGGGTCATCGTCGAAGCGGTCGTGCTGGAGTATGGGCGGGACGAGTTGCTGCGCAGGCTGGCTCACCCGTTCTGGTTTCAGTCCTTCGGCGCGGTCATGGGGATGGACTGGCATTCCTCCGGCATCACGACCAGCGTCATCGGCGCGCTAAAACGTGGGCTCACACCCGTGCAGCAGGAGCTGGGCATTTACGTCTGCGGCGGCAAAGGTGCGAAGTCCCGAGACACCCCGCAAGAGTTGACCGCTGTTGGCGATCGCACCGGACTGGATGCGACGCCTCTTACGAATGCGAGCCGCCTGGTGGCGAAAGTCGACAGCGCAGCCGTGCAGGATGGCTATGACCTTTATCTGCATGCGTTCATCGTGAGCACCGAAGGTCGCTGGTGCGTCGTTCAGCAAGGAATGAATGAGCAGCGACGCGAGGCTCGTCGCTATCACTGGCTCTCGGAGAATCTGCAGAGCTTCCTGGACTCGCCGCACTCGGCCATCGAGGGGCGCAACCAGGGTTCGATCATCAATCTCGCGGATGCCCGAGCCGAAAGGAATCGACGCGCCGGACTCGAGCTCGTGCATGCCGGCCCGGACCGGCCCGTCACGTTGTTGAAGCGATGGCGCGATTCGGGGAACACGGCGCTCAGTCTGTTCCCCGAGTTGGAGCCGGCGCCCGAACCGCATTTGCGCTTGCCCGCCCATCACGAGGTGCGAGCATCGGACGTCGTACTCAGACGTTTGCATGCAGCGCTCGCCGCGGCGGCAGATCGTGGTCCGAAAGATTTCGCGGATCTGCTGCTCACGCCGGGCGTCGGTGCTCGGACGGTTGCAGCGCTCGCATTCGTTGCTGAGGTCCTGCACGGCGCGCCGTCGCGTTTCACCGATCCAGCGCGCTTCTCGATGGCTCACGGGGGCAAGGATGGCCATCCATTCCCGGTGCCCTTGAAGGTTTACGATCAAACCATCCGAGTGCTCAAGGACGCGGTCGGTCGGGCGAAACTCGGCAACGACGAGCGACTCGCCGCGATTCGCCAGCTCGATGCTCAAGCGCGCGCGTTGGAAGGGCAGGTCTGCGGGCCGAGCTTCGACGAGTTCATCTCTGAAGAACGCGCGAACGCCGCCGAGTACGGCGGCCGGACAGTGTTCGACCCTAAATAGGATTTGCGAGCGCGGCTGCTTGCTCGAGGGTGATGCTGCCCACTAACGGATCGGCGTGGCGATGCGCCAGCCGCCAGCCGCTTCCTTCCCGGCGATACACCAGAGTGACGCGCAGCGCCCAAGGCTGGGGCGGCAAGCCGCCGACTTCGACATGGGCTCGTTCGATGAGCGCGAGCACGACCATGTCCGACGAGCCATAGGCCGCAATCACTTCCTGCTTCAGCGTGCCGTTCCTGAAGAAGCGCCCCATGGCGCTCATTCGCTCATCGGTGAGCTCGGCGCGATGCGTCGGTTTGCCGCCGAAAGGAGCCATGATCGTGAAGTCGTCGGTGAAGGAGATCAAAGCTCGATACTTCTCGATGTCCCCTCGCATCAACGTGGCGTTGGATTCTTCGGAGAGCTTGATGAGCTCTGCGATCGTCTCGTTCGTGCCGGTGGCGGCAACGTCGAAGGAGGTCAGGGCGGCACCGGCGGCAGCCAGGACGGAACGGCGGGAGGCAGGCATGGGTGCGCACTCGAATTCAACTGGAGTCGCGACGGTAGCGGGGTCCTGCCGGCGGTCGAACTGTCTTTGGTTATCCCCGGGCGCCGACCCGAGTCTGGAGGTCCGGATACATTCGGATACAGACGGGTGCGCTGGCGACATCAACCGTATACATGCGCACGTTTGAATACGCCTCACCGGGTTATCGGACGAGGACGAGCATGAAGACGGTATTCATTACGGGTGCGAGCAGCGGCTTGGGCAAGCTCACCGCGGCCTACTTTGCTAAGCAAGGCTGGAATGTGGCGGCGACGTTGCGCAATCCCGAGGTCGACACCGAGTTGCGCAAGCTGAGCAATGTGCGGTTGATCAAGCTCGACGTAACCGACGTTGAACAAGTGAAACGCGCCGTCGACGAAGCGATCCAGGCCTTCGGCTCGGTGGACGTGGTCGTCAACAATGCGGGTGCGGGCTCTTACGGGCCGCTCGAATTCGCGAGCGAGGAGACCATCGACTGGCAGTTTCGGCTGAATGTCCGTGGCCCGATCAACGTCATGCGCGCATTTCTCCCACACTTCCGTGCTCGTCGACGCGGGATGTTCATCAACATCAGCTCCTTCATGGGCCTGACGACGGTCGTGCCCACGGGCTCGCTGTACAACATGTCGAAATTTGCGCTCGAAGGACTCACCGAAGGGCTGTACTACGAGCTCGCGCCGCTGGGTATCGAGCTGCGCCTGATCGAGCCGGGCGGGTCGCGCGGCAATAACTTCAAGCACAACATCGTGTTCAACGCCAACCCGGACATTCGCGACTACGACGCGATCGTCAACAAGGTGCAATCGCTATTCGAGGCCACGCCCGAGGACATGCTGGACGATCCGCAGACCATCGTGGATGCGATCTATGCGTCGGCGACGGGAGCGAACCAGCAATTTCGCCAGGTGGTGGGCAACCAGGGGCAGGGACTGGTCGCGCTTCGCAAAGAGTTGCCCATCGAAGAATACCTGGAACGAATGGCGGCAATGTTCCGGTAGCCACTACCAGACGCCGGGAAAGAAGCGCCAGCGAACTTTCCGGGCGTACTCCGCGTAGCCGTTGTCGAGGAGCCGCAAATGCCGCTCTTCGGTGACGGCGCGCAATGCATAAATTGCCGTCCAGCCGAACAGGGCGAGCAGCGAATACGCGAATGTTTGCCAGTGGCCCGCGGCGAGCGTGGTTCCGAGCAGGGGTAGGGCTCCAAGGCACCATGCGAGATTTTTCGCCGCATAGCCCGGATGTCTGACGAACGCATAGGGACCGTGCGTCACGATGCCGCGATTCGTGAGATTGCTGGCTTTGAAGCCGAGCGCAATGGAGGCCCAGGAGAAGATGCCGAGCGCCATCAGCACGCCGATGTTGAGAGTGAAATGCAGGAAGTCGCTGCGGAACTGCGGAAAGTCGCTGCTCTGCCATTCCAGAAAGCGCAGCGTGAGATCGTTGAACGGCGGATAACAGGCCAGGCAGATGAACCAGCCGAAAAACGTCGGATCCACGGAGCGGATGCGATTGCCGAGCGCGGGCAGCTCGATGATGTAGCCGAGTGTAAACAGCAGTGTGTCGACGAACAGGATCAGCTGAAAGGCGGCCCAGAACAGCGAGGTGTCGAACAGCTCGCGCCCGGACAGGCCGCCTTGCGTCCCATCGATGAGCTGAAACAACGACCCGGTGAGATTGGCGACATGAACCAGGCACCAGTTGATCATCAGCGGCGCAAAAAAGAACTTCAGCAACAACGCCAGGCCTGCCTGTCGAGCGAGTGGCGAGAGCTGCGGATTCGAGCGATCACGGCGCAACGCGAACCACACGCCCTGCGCAAATGTGAATGCCTTCGAGCGCATCCAAGGGTAGGCGGCGTAGTACGGAATCAATATCGCTGCATAGATCGCGATCAACGTCACGAACAGTGCGTGCACCGTGATGACCAGGTCGGCGCCGAACAGGCCGAGCTGCCACTGACCTTGCAGCATCGAACGATGGAAATTGCTGAGTTTCGAAACGATCCAGTACGACAGGCCGATGAAGGCCAGTGTCGACAGGTAGTTCGAGACGAAGCGCCCGCTCCACAGCCTCGCGAGCAGGCTGTAAAGAAGGGTGGACGGGGATCCACCCTTGGCAGGGACCACGCGAACTTCGGCGTTCATGCTTCGCGAGTCAGAGTTGCATCGTTATCGATCACGGATCCAGACCGGACTCAGGGAGTATTGCCGTAGCCAATGGCGCCATTGCAATGCATCCACTCGCTGTTCGAGCCGCCGCCACAACTGCCATTGGCGTACAGCCCGGTGTTGTAACTTTGCGCTTCGGACTGACGGGTCTGGCCGTTCACCTGGATGTAGTCGACCTGCACGTCGCGGTTGCCGCTGTCGTTGGTGTAAGCAACCGTGATGCCGCCGCTCAGCGTCGTCGTCGCAGTAAAGTTTTGCATGCCGGTTGAGAGCGACCAGGTCGCAACAGTGCTGTTGTTGACGCGGAGGGAGATGGATTCTCCGCCAACCGTGCCGCGTGCGCGCACGAGAATGGTCTTGCTGCCGCCGCCACCGCTGCTGCTACTACTGCTACTGCTACTGCTACTGCTACTGCTACTGCTCGATGACGATGAGCTGCTGCTGCTACTGCTACCGCCATCGCCGACAGTGATGTCGGAGCTGCCGCTGCTTTGATAGCCCTCGGTCGCCATGATCATGTAGTTGAACGTGCCGAGATTCAGCCCGTAGCTGCGCCAGGCATCGAAATGATTGCCGGTGGTGATGGTGCCGCCGACCCGTTTCTGCTGGCGCACGCTCCAGTACTGATAGAACGTTCGCGTGCCTTCGATGGAGGGCTGATTGACCCGCTGGGTGCGATAGACATCGTACGTGCCGCCATCGCTGGTGACGGTGCCGAGGTAGCCTTCGCCACCGGGCGGGCGCCACGTGCCCCAGCTATCGACGATGTAATATTCCACCAGCGGATTGGTCGTCCAGCCATACAGCGCGAGATACGAATTGCCCGACGGATTGAAGCTGCCCGAATAGGTCACATTGCGGCGTCCGCCGGTCTGCCAGCCTTTGCCGCCGACCCAGTTGCCGACATTGCTCCATTGCGACGTGTAACGTCCGCCGGATTGCAAGGTGAAGGAAACGGAGCCGCCGCCGTCGGTCCAGAACGAGTAGTAATAGCCGCCGTGAGTGCCGGTTTGACTCTGGGTCAGAGTCTGGGCGTTGGCGGCCGAAGTGCATAGCGCGGCAGCGCAGGTGAGTGCAGAGAACAGCGTGCCGGCAACGGAAAATCTTCTCAAGATTCCATTCATGGAAAGTCCCCCTTTCGTTGTGGCGTCAATGTAAAACAGGCGTTCGATGTGCTGTTTGTTATAAACCTCCTTGAATTTTGTTACCGCTACCTTTCGGGCGTACTTATCCGCCGGTCGAGCCAGCGTGTCAAGCGCCGCTGCGAATGTATCGAGAGATATAAAATGCCGAACTGGGCTCGGGTCGCAGGAGTTGGGTGTCGTCGGCGCCGGAATCGGCTCGATTACAGGGGCGAAGGTTATGAGCGAGAAGAATCACGACACGATGAACGTCGAGGGTGGCGCGCACGTCAAGATGTGGACGCAGGGCGTGCCGGTCGAAAACGAGGCCAGGGAACAGCTGCGCAAGACGGCCAAGATGCCATTTATCTTTCATCACATCGCGGTGATGCCAGACGTGCACGTCGGCAAGGGCTCGACTATCGGCAGCGTCATTCCGACCGTGCAGGCGGTGATTCCTGCGGCGGTGGGCGTCGACATCGGTTGCGGCATGATCGCGGCCAAGACCACGTTGAAGGCTGCGGATCTTCCCGACAACTTGAGCGGCGTGCGTTCGGCGATCGAACGGGCCGTGCCGCATGGCAAGTCGCCTGGACGACGGGACAAGGGTGCGTGGGGCGACGACCCTCCGCAGAACGCGGATTCTGCGTGGTCCAAGCTGCAAGAGGGCTTCAAGCGCATCACGGACAAGTACCCGCGCCTCGAGAAGACGAACAACCGTGCGCACCTCGGTACGCTCGGTACTGGCAACCATTTTGTCGAAGTTTGTGTCGACGAGGAACAGTCGGTGTGGTTCATGCTCCACAGCGGATCGCGTGGCGTCGGCAATGCCATCGGTACGCACTTCATCGAGCTGGCGCGGCAGGACATGCAGCAATGGATGATCAATCTGCCGGACCGGGACCTGGCCTATTTCCCGGAGGGCACGCAGCACTTCGACGATTACGTCGAGGCGGTGGAGTGGGCGCAGAACTTCGCGAGATTGAATCGCGAGGTGATGATGCAGAATGTGATCGCGGCCGTGCGCAAGGCGATTCCGAAGCCGTTCGAAAGTCACATCGAGGCGGTGAACTGTCATCACAACTATGTGAGCCGGGAACATCATTTCGGCCGCGACGTCCTCGTGACCCGCAAGGGAGCCGTGAGCGCGCGAAAGGGCGAGCTCGGCATCATTCCGGGAAGCATGGGGGCGCGTTCGTACATCGTGCGCGGCCTCGGCAATGAGGACAGCTTCCATAGCTGCAGCCACGGTGCGGGGCGGACGATGTCACGAACCGAAGCTCGGAAGCGCTTCACGGTAGAGGAGCATCGTGCGGCAACGGCGGGAGTGGAGTGTCGCAAGGACAAAGAGGTGATTGACGAGACGCCCGCTGCTTACAAGGACATCGACGCGGTGATGAACGCCCAGCGCGACCTGGTCGAGGTGGTCCATACGTTGAAGCAGGTCGTGTGCGTCAAGGGATGAACATGATCGAGATCGATGGCGCCAAGGGCGAAGGCGGCGGGCAGATGTTGCGCTCGTCGCTTTCGCTGGCCATTTGCACTCAGCAGCCGTTCCGGATTACCAACATTCGCGCCAATCGCGATAAGCCGGGGCTGTTGCGCCAGCATCTCACTGCGGTCAAGGCCGCGGGGGAGATCTGCGATGGAGAATTGATCGGCGCCGAGATCGGCAGCCGAGAGCTGACGTTCAAGCCGGGCCGGTTGAAGGGCGACAATTATTCGTTTGCCATCGGCACGGCGGGCAGTTCGACGCTCGTTTTGCAGACGGTGCTGCCGCCATTGTTGACCGCGGAGGAGCCAAGCGTCGTTCGCATCACGGGCGGAACTCACAATCGCGGTTCGCCGCCGTTCGACTTCCTGCAGCGAGCGTTCTTGCCGGTCCTCGCACGGATGGGGGCGCAGGTAGAGCTCGAGCTGCGGCGTTACGGTTTCTATCCGCGAGGTGGCGGCGAGATCGTCGCCAGGATCACTCCGTCTGCTTTGTCGGCACTGACGCTGATGGAACGGGGCGATCGAGTGCGAGCCTACGCCGAAGCCTACGTGGCGGCGTTGCCGATCGATATCGCGCGGCGCGAGTTGGAGGTCATTGGCCATCGGTTGAATTGGTCGCAGGATCAGTTGTTCGTGCGCGGGCTGTCGAATGACATGGGGCCGGGCAATGCAGTGACGATCACGGCCGAGCACGAGCATGTCACTGAAGTGTTCACCGGCTTCGGCGAGCGCGGCGTTCGAGCAGAGACTGTCGCGGGTGGCGCAGTCGACGAAGCTCGCAACTACATCGCAGCGACCGCCGCGGTCGGCGAGCACCTGGCCGATCAGTTGCTGTTGCCAATGACGCTCGGGCAGGGCGGGTCGTTCACGACCACGATGGTCACGGAGCATCTCCGATCGAACGCATCGATCATCGAGACGTTCACGCCGAAGCGCGTGTCGATCAGCGAGGCTGAGAGTGGCTTCCTGGTGCGTGTCCGGTGATCATCCCAGCTCGATCACACCGTCGAACACGACGTTGAGCTTCACGCCTTCGAGCTCCAGCGTCATCCGGGCGGGGAGGGTTGCGGTGCCTGAAATCCTGCCCTCCTGGATCGCCTGGGCCACTGCCTGCTCGATCTCGCGTTGCGAACCGACGCCGACCATTTTCAAAAACTTGCGAATGCTGAGATTGAAGGTTTCGTCGTTCATGAGTGGCTCCAGGCGCGTGATGGACTCGAGCAGATAACGCGCCGTCCCGGGGAGTGGTTGCCGGTCAGGTCGGCAGGGGTTCGCCCGTCTGCTCGCGAACCAGGTAATCGGCGTACCAGTCGGGCCAGTTTTTATCGCGCTCTCCGGTGCGTTTCTCATGCTCTCCATGGGCAGCTTCCGCGCGCCGCAGCGCTTTAGCGAGCTCGCCCGCCGACGTGAACCTGGTACCTGCATCGACGCGTCCGGGAAGGCGAGTGGTGACTTCTTGCAGCAGCCAGGTGTTGCCGTCCGGATCGCGGAACGTTGCAAAGGAAGCGTAGCTGCCTCGCTCGGGATGAATGCCCGGGCGAATGGGTTGTCCCGGGCCCTGACGATGCGCTACTTCGCTGACCTCGACGCCCAGTTCGATCAAGCGGGCGCGCACTGCCTGAATGTCCGAGACGACCAGAAACAATCCGGATGCCGAGCCGGGCGTGGCTTCAGTGAGGCCCTTGCCGAAGTGCACCGAGCACGAGGAGCCCGGCGGTGTGACCTGCACTCCTCGAAAAGCATCGCCGACGACGAAATCGCCATCGAGCCGCCAGCCCAGCTGGGTATAGAAGCGCAGGGCGCGCTCGACATCTGCCACCGGGATGACGACGACTTCCAGCTTCATGATTTCGGGTGCGGTGCTCATGTGGGCTCCTCGGAGGGGAACGGACCGACTCCGGCAACGTAGCGAAACTGGCGCGGGCCGCGATTAGACCAAGGGGGCATCGACCTGGGCTGCAACCTTTGGCGGATGTGCCGCGTCGTAGGTCGCATCCGCAGCGAACCTGGAAGGTTGTTCTCATGCATTGGATGATCCCTATCTCGATCGTTGTGCTGGCGCTCGGCAGCACGCGAGCAATCGCTGCTTCACCTTCGAATCCCATTCCTTGCGAAGTCGGCAGCTATGCCATGGCGGACGGGACCAGGCTGGACATCGCGCCCAGCTCCGAAGGCAAGTTGCGATGGAGATTTCTCGACGGCCGCACCGGCGCGCTGACTTCGCAGGGAAAGGGGCGGTGGGCCAGCAAGCTGGGCTGGACCGATCGCGCCGACGGACATCACGTCACGTTTTCCGATTGCAAGCGGGGTGAGATTCGATTCGACGAAATCACGGGCAAGCGCCAGGCTTTGATTCAAATCGACACGCGTTTTCAAGGCAGCGGTGTCGAGCTGGCCGGGCGATTGACGCTGCCGCCGGGGCAGGCGCGAGTGCCCATCGTCGTATTGATTCATGGCGCCGAGCATTCATCGGCGCTCGAGGATTATTCGTTGCAGCGGCAGTTCGCGAGCGTCGGCATCGGCGTGTTCGCCTATGACAAGCGGGGCACGGGCGCGTCGGGCGGGCGTTACTCGCAGAATTATTTGTTACTGGCGACCGATGCAATTCACGCCGTGCGTGAGGCGCGGCGTCTCGCCGGCGAACGCGCAGGACGAGTTGGATATCAGGGTGGCAGCCAAGGAGGCTGGGTGGCGCCGCTGGCTGCGCAAATCGAGCCAGTCGACTTCGTCATCGTGAGCTTCGGGCTGGCGGTCTCGCCGCTCGATGAAGATCGCGAGGCGATCCAGTTCGACATGGAGCGTGCCGGCTTCGGGCCCGAGATCGAGGTCAAGGCCCTGGAGATTGCCGATGCCACGGCGCGAATCGTCGAGAGCAACTTCACTGAAGGCTACGAGCAGCTCGCCGCCGTGAAGCGCAGGTATGGCAACGAGCCCTGGTTCAAGTCGGTCCGCGGCAACTTCACCTGGTATCTGCTGGCCGGGTCGGAAGAATCGATACGGAAGGAAGGCCCACCCTTACTCGAAGGCGTACCGGCTCGCTACGACCCGATGCCAGTGTTGTCGAATCTCGACGTGCCGCAGCTGTGGGTCCTGGGAGGACAGGATCGCGACGCGCCGCCACGGCAGACACTGCGTCGGCTGGAGGCCCTGAGAAAAGCCGGTCGGCCAATTACGGCGGCTGTTTTTCCCGACGCGGATCATGGGATGTATGAGTTCGAGACGCAGGCGGATGGCGAGCGCGTGTCGACACGCCAGCCGCAGGGCTATTTCCAGATGATGCAGGACTTCATCGAGGGCAAGCCGCAGGCTCCGGGCTATGGAAGTGCGGAGCTGCGAGGCGGCAGCACGTGGATTACAGAGCGCCGAAGCCCCGAACGGCCAGCCACGACGCGCCCACCCACACCGCGCCCTTGACGAACAGGGCCAGGAACGTGGCGCGTGCAACGCCTTTCACCCACGTGGGCGGGTTGTGGAAAGTAGCGGCGACAGAAGCGGCAATCGGCGTATGCATCGCGTGAGTTCCTCGAGCGCAATAGGAAACTGCGAACGAGCATACGAGCGGAGTCCGTGCAGCAAACATGGTCGTACGGACCAACGACCCCTACGGCCGGATCTGCGATTTGCTCTACGACATCGCCTTAACCGGATCGACCACAGCGGGCGCTAATTTCTCCAGTCCGTCAGGCCCTCGCGGTCGTTGACCTCGATAAATGCAGGGCGGGAGCGCATGCGATGGATGTAGGGCGCGAGATTTTTCCAGGCGGTCGCCGGTCGCGGCATGTTTCGCGACCAGCGCATGACCATGGTGGCGAGGAAGTCGGCCGCGGTCAGTTCACTGCCCATGATGTAAGTGCGACCGTCGGCGAGATGCGCATCGAGCCGGTCCCATGCACCTTCGATTCGACGTCGCGCGAGCGCCTTGACCGCGTCCGCGTCCGCAGGATCGCCATCGGTCTGGGCATAAAACCAATCGCGCTTGGCGGGCAGCACCGTGTTCGCGAGGAAGATCATCATCTCGAGCCAGTCGGCGCGACCGGGCGCTCCCGGCGACGGCGCGAATTTCTTCTCTGGATGACGCTCGGCGAGCAACATCAGCAGCCCGGCGGATTCTCCATGCGCCTTGCCGTCGACGATCAGGGTGGGAATGCGTCCGGTGGGATTCACACGCAGATACTCCGGCGATTTCTGCGCGCCGGCATCGATGCTGACCAGCTTCGCCTCGAACGGCACGCCGAGCTCGATGAGCATCCAATGCACCGCCAGGCTGGCGGACCCCGGCGAGTAATAGAGCGTGTAAGTCATGGCGATATCGTTCCGGGAAATGTCGATGCGGAAGTTTAGCCCAGCGACGTGCCCGAACTACGGACCGAAAGCGCCATCGTTGCGGCCAGAGACGGTCATCGAGGCGGGGGAACCGTTGTCCGAATTGGGTGTTACAAGTCAAACCGAATCGACGAGGACCGCACCATGGCGCAAGCACGGGACAGCTCCATCCTGGCCAGCTCACTTTGGATGATCCTGATCAGCCTGGTGCTGTTCTTTCTGCCGGCCATCAACGGCCTGATCGGCGGCTGGGTGGGTGGCTACAAGGCGGGATCGGCGGGGCGCGGGGTGGGTGCGGCGGTGTTGCCGTCGATCGTGGTCGGCGCGGCGCTGTGGATCATGTTGGCTTCGTATGGCCGTCCGCTGCTCGGTTTCTTCGGCGGAATGGCGGTCGGCTTGTGGGCGCTGATCTCGAGTGTGAGTTTGTTGATCGGCGCCGCCATTGGCGGCGTGATGGCGCCGGACCGCTCGGGCCTGCGGCTTTAGTAGAGATTCTTTTCATAGTCGTGGTCGAGCCCTTTGCGCATCATGCCCGGGATCGACACGCTGGCCCGGGCCAGGGCCGCCTCTGCGCCGCGGACCCGGCTCAGCTTGATGTGAGCTTTGAATATCTCCGCGGGTTCGAGGCCGGTGGCGGTCTGCACCGCCGGCCAAAGTCGTGCGCGAGACAGGGCTTCGCTTCTACGCAAGATACATTCGGTTTGCTCGATTCGGGTCACGAGCTTCGGGGTTTTCTCGTTCACCGCAAACGATGCGCGTACCGCTTCATCGGTGGACACACTGGCGACGCCCGTAACGAGCATGACGTCCAGCGATCCTGGAATCACCGCCATCGCCGCGATCCGCGGTTGGGTCAAGATGTTCCGAAAGCTGTCGACGCGGCGGTTGCCCGGACGATCCGGGTACCACACAGCCTCCTGATGCGCTTTCAATAACGCGCCGGCTGGATCTCCCTTGGGGCTCACATCTGCGCGGCCGTCCTTGTCGATGGTGGCCAGCGCCATGAAGCGGCTTTGCGCGACGAAAGCGGCAGCATCGGCAGTCACATTTCCATCGATAGGCGTTGCGCTCCAGAATCCCGATCGCATGAAAGCCTTGGCGCAATGTAAGTAGCATTCTGCCACTGCGACACCGATATGACCGTCGGAGACGCTGCGAACACGTCCATTGATGCGCAACGTTTCATCGATCCCGGGCACGAGGAAGAGCGAACCGAGGCCTTGTCCTTCACGCGCCAGGCCGGGATCGTCGAGCAGCGACCGGGGCAATTGAATGGACTGAGGATCGGTCACGCGCAGGAAGCCCGTTTCACCGCCGCCCGCCGTCACCCGGATTCCGCCGTGATCGCCAACAGCCGCAAACATGAACGGCGCAGCCGCGAGCCAGCGCAGGGCGTTGTCGTCGAGGTAATCGATGACTTTCAAGTCGCGCGGGGCGGGCAGTTTGCCAACGTGGCCTTGCAACGTGTCGAGATCGGTGACCAGGTCGTTCACGGCGTTCCTTCGTCCTTCGGCGGCGGCAGTCGAGCGCAGTTTGCCCGAATCGGCGATACATGCGGTAACCTCTCCGTATGACTCAAAGCTGGTGGGTTTATTTGCTCGTCTGCCGTGATGGCCGCACCTATGCGGGCATCGCGACCGACGTTGCTGCCCGTTTCGAAGCTCACAGCCGTGGCAAGGGCGCGAAATTCACGCGCTCGAATCCGCCCGTTCGCGTGCTCGGCGCGCAAGCCTTTGCCACCAAGTCCGAGGCGATGAAAGCGGAAGCGGCGTTGAAGAAGCTCGACCGCCCGGCGAGGCTTGCGTGGGCGAGGCTGACTTGGGCAGGGATGCCCTGATGCAGCGGGCACATGGATGTGCAGGAGCTGCCGGAAGTCAGCACATGACCGGACCGTTACGCCGCAACTCGCTCCGTTGCCGCCGGTTCGGCGCGGTGGCCGTCTCACTGTGCATGAGCCTGATCGCGAGCTGTATGAATCCGCCAGTGCGCGAGCCGGCCATCGATCCGGATGTGGCGCGGGCCGAGATCGCCAAGCGCATTTCTCCCACGGTCAAGAATCGCGACGGCTGGGCGATCGACATCTTCGCCGCGTTCGAGGCGCTCTCGATCCGTCCGACCTCGGAGAACATCTGCGCGGTGATCGCAGTGACCGAGCAGGAGTCCACGTTCCAGGCCACTCCAGCGGTGGCGGGGTTGCCAGCCATTGCGCGCCGTGAGATCGATGCGAGGGCGGCACGTTACAAGATTCCAAAGTTTCTGGTGGATGCGGCGTTGAGCGTGCAGTCTCCGGATGGCAAGAGCTATCGCGAGCGGCTGGACAAGGTCAAGACCGAGCAGGAGCTGAGCGAGATCTTCGCCGACTTCATCGGCATGGTGCCGCTCGGCGGACGTTTGTTCGGCAGCTTGAATCCCGTTCGCACCGGCGGCCCGATGCAAGTGAGCATCGCGTATGCCGAACAGCACGCCGATCGGAAGCGCTATCCCTATCCCATGCCGGGCAGCGTTCGCGAGGAGGTGTTCACTCGACGCGGCGGCATGTATTTCGGCATCGCGCATCTGCTCGATTATCCCGTGAGCTATCCGGGCATGGTGTATCGCTTCGCCGATTTCAACGCCGGCCACTACGCCAGCCGAAATGCGGCGTTTCAGAGCGCCATCGCCAAATTGTCCAAGACGAAGCTGGCTCTCGATGGTGATCTATTGATCGAGGGCTCGAGCGCGCCGAGCAAGACGGAGCTGGCGATTCGCAGCCTGGCCGGTGAGCTGGAGCTGGACGACCGTGCGATTCGGCGGGACCTGGAGTTGGGCCGTGAGCAGGCGTTCGAAGACAGTAGACTTTTCAAGCGAGTGTTCGCGTTGGCTGACAAGAAACTGAAAGGCTCAGTGCCACGCGCGCTCGTGCCTAACATCCGTCTGGAAAGCCCCAAGATCACACGCAAGCTCACCACCGAATGGTTCGCCAGGCGCGTCGACGATCGCTACCAGAAATGCCTGGCCCGAGGCCGCGCCAGCTGAGCTGACTTGGGCATGGATGCCCTGATGCAGCGAGCGCATGGACGTGCAGGAGCTGTGCTATCGTCGCGTATGCCGTTCGATCCCTCCCTCCCGTACTCCGACGACGAAGATCTGACGCCCGTGGCAGTGCCGCACACCGAGCTGTCGGCCGATGCGCTTCGCGGCGTCATCGAATCGTTCGTGTTGCGTGAAGGTACGGAGTACGGCGAGCGCGAGTTCACGCTCGAGGAAAAGCTGGCGCACGTGATGCATCAGCTCGAGCGGGGCGAGGCGCAAATCATGTTCGATCCGCAGTCGAATTCGGTCGACATCGTGGTCACCCGAAAGCTCAAGTAGATTCCCGGTCATGTCCCAACGCGATTTCAATCTGTTCGTCATCGGCGCCGGTTCCGGCGGTGTGCGCGCGGCGCGCGTGTCAGCGGCGCATGGAGCCAAAGTCGCAGTCGCCGAGGAATATAGGATCGGCGGCACTTGTGTGATCCGCGGCTGCGTGCCGAAGAAGCTGCTGGTGTACGGCGCTCACTTCGCCGAAGACCTGGAAGATGCGCGCCGCTTTGGCTGGCACGTCGAGGGCAAAAGGTTCGATTGGCCGACATTGCGCGATAACGTGCTGGCCGAAGTCACGCGACTCAGCGGCCTGTACACGCAGACGCTCGAAAATAACAAAGTAAAGATTCTGCAGGAGCGGGCTGTGGTCACGGGCCCGAACAGCGTGCGAGTCGGCGAGCGCGAATACACGGCCGACGTGATTCTCATCGCGACTGGAGCGCGACCGCACGTGCCGAAGCAGCCGGGCTGCGGGCATGGCATCACTTCCAACGAGGCGTTCCATCTCGAACAGCTGCCGAAGCGGTTGTTGATCGCCGGCGGCGGCTATATCGCCAATGAGTTCGCCGGCGTGTTCAACGAGTTCGGCGTCAAAGTCACGGTGGTCAATCGCTCCGATGCGATCCTGCGTGGCTACGACGCGCAGATTCGTGACAGGCTGCTGCAGATCTCGATGATCAAGGGCATCCAGTTCCTGTTCAATTCGCCCATCGAGAAGATCGTCAAGGAGTCGAGCGGCGCGCTCACCGTTCACATGCCCGGCGGACCGGCCGAGTTCGATGCGGTGATGTTTGCTACCGGCCGCGTGCCGAATACGCAAGGTCTGGGGCTGGAGAGCGCGGGCGTCGAGGTCGACGAGAATGGCGCGGTCCGCGTGGACGATGAAAGTCGCTCGACGTGTCCATCCATTTACGCCGTCGGCGATGTGACCGATCGCGTGCAGCTGACGCCAGTCGCGATCCGCGAAGGACAAGCATTCGCGGACACGGTGTTCGGCAAGAAGCCGACCAAGGTGGATTACAGCTGCATTCCTTCAGCCGTCTTCAGTCATCCGCCGCTCGCCGGTGTCGGGATGACGGAAGGGGAGGCGCGCAATCGACTCGGCGCCGTGAAGGTCTACACCGCAGACTTCCGTCCGATGAAGAACGTACTCGCGGGACGCAACGAGCGCGCGCTGTACAAAGTCATCGTCGACGGGGCGAGCGAGAAAATCGTCGGCGCTCACATGATCGGTCCGGATGCGCCGGAGATTCTGCAGGTGCTGGCAATTGCCGTGAAAGCCGGCATCCGCAAGTCACAGCTCGATGAGGTGGTCGCGGTTCATCCGACGATGGCCGAAGAGCTGGTGCTGCTGAAGTAGCCTCAGGTTTCCGGCGTCGGTTCCGGCGCCGGCGGGCTGGGGCGTTTCTTCAGTGCATATTCGCGCCACAGGATGATGAGCCCGCCGGCGACGACCAGCGGCGCGCCGATCCATATCGAAGCCGTCGGGATCTCCGCGAAGAACACATAACCCAGGATGACCGACATGATCATGTTGGTGTAATCGAGCGGGGCGATGGTGGAGGCCGGCGCGTATCGATAGGAATACGTCATTACCAGCTGGCCGGCGACGCCGAACACGCCGGCTCCGACGATCAGCAGCCACTGTGCCAGCGTCGGTACCACCCAGCCACCGAACGCTGTGAGCGCCGCGCAGACCATGAAGGTCAGCGAAAAATAAAACGTGATCGTGAGCGCGTGCTCGCCGCCGCTCATCATGCGCAGGAAGATCATCGCCACGGCCGAGAACATCGCCGCACCCAGCGCAACCAGAACGCCGAGCGACGCGCCATCTGCAAACGTGAGATGCGGGCCGAGCATGATCAGCACGCCGATGAAGCCAAGCGCCAGCGCGGTCCAGCGGAAACGATGGATCTGCTCGCCGAGGAACACCATCGCGAGCAAGGTGATGAACATGGGCGAGGTGAACGAGATCGCTGTCACATCGGCCAGTGGAATCATGGTGACGGCCGTGAACAGGCAGAACATGCTCACCGTGCCCGACAGCGAACGCAGCGCGTGCGACTTCAGGTTGTTGGTCTTCAGCAGATGCAGCTGATTGGTATGCCAGGCAATCAGCGCCAGCAGCAGGATCGACAGCAAACCGCGCACGAAAATCGTCTGCCCGACCGGCACCGCCGGCCCGAGCAGCTTTACGCACAACGTCATCCCGGCGAACAGGACGACAGACACGAGTTTCAGCGCGATCCCCAGGATCGGGCGGTGTAAAGCAGCTGCGGCGTGCAAGGAGGGCTAATTCGGTGAGCGACGGCCGCCAGGGAGTGCGGCCCAAGGCCCGGCAGCTTACCCTATGGCCGGTATTTCTCACAGAGCTCGGTGCATGCACAACCTTGGAACGTACCGTCTCATCGGCCTGACTCTAGTCGCGCTTGTTCCGTTCTGCGCACACGGCCAGAAGCAATGGGACGCGAGCGCGCCCTCCGCGGAGCCCGTGCCGGGGTTTGCGAGTGTCGATATCGGCGGGCGTTCGTTGCGCTATAGATGTCAGGGCAGCGGCGCGCCGACGGTGATCATCGAGCCAGGCGGCGGTGTTTCGGTCGAGACGGTCACCACGTGGAATCTTCCCAGAGGCTGGCCGGTCATCATTCGCGACGTCGCGAAGACGACGCGGGTCTGCGCCTATGATCGGGCGGGCCTGGGTCGAAGTGACAAAGCGACTCTGCCGCGCACCAGTCTCGACGTGGCGAAAGATCTGCACGTGCTGCTCGTCGCCAGCAAGGCGGGACACAACATTCAAGCCGACGAGCCGCAGCTGGTGACCGACGCGATCCTCGACGTAGTCGCTCAGGTGCGGGCGAAGGCGAAGTAACGTTATCCGTCCTGCTCTTCGTCGACGATCTTCAGCTCGCCACGCTCGTAGGCGTCGATGATGCGCCTGGCGGCGCTGGCGTCGGACTCGTCGACCAGGATCGCAAGGTGGCCGAGCGCGGGCAGTTCGCCCAGGCCACCTTGCAGCATCGCGCCCTGCAGGAATGTCTCGATGCCTCGCTCTCTCAGCAGTCCTTCGACGAGATGAGCTTCGATGTAATCGCTGCAGCGGAACACTCGTATCACGCAGACTCCTATTTGACCTCGGCGATCTGATAGAACATATCGACATAGCCCATGACTGCGTCGACGATGCCCGCAACTTTGGGATTGGTCGACTCGACCACGTAGTACTCGTCCGGAGCGTGCGCGCCTGACCCGTGGCCGAGGCCGAAGTGACCTGCAGGCAGTGACACCGGCGGAGCGGTGAACACAGCGCCGGGCCACGAGCCAGCGAGTCGCGGATTGAGCGTCGCCTTCACGCCAGCGCGCTTGTAAGTTGCAAGCTCGGCGCGAATGATGCGGCTGTCTTCGGCTGTTTCGGTCGGGTCGTAGCCGCCGGTGACTTTCAACTCGACGTCGTTGAAGCCCTTCTTGTCCAAATACGCGCGCAGCTTTTCGACCACTTCCTTGCGCGTCTGGCTGGGCACCAGGCGCAGGTCGAGCTTGGCGACGGCGCGTCCGGGCAGGATGGTCTTGCCGCCGGGCCCGGTGTATCCGGAGACCAGGCCTTCGATGTTGACGGTCGGTTGCGAGGCCAGCCGTTCGAGCGCCTGCGCGTAAGGCAGGTCGTCGATCCATCGGGTCACACCGAGCAATTTCTTCTGAGTCGCCTCATCGCCGCTGCGGGCGATCTCCGCGATCAGTTCTTTCTCGCGCGGTGTGAGCGGGCGGACGTTTTCGAACCAGCCATCGATGGCCGCGGTATTGCCGTCCGGCGTCACCAGCGTGTTCAGCGCCTGCACCAGCCGCCAGGCGGGCGAATCGACCATGGCCTTCATGCTGGAGTGGATGTCGCCCTTCGGACCGCGGCCCCACTTCTCGCCGCTGGCAATCAGCTCCAGCTCGACCACGCCCTTGGAGCCCAGATTGACCGCGACATGGCCATTCATGTCCTGCCAGCTGGCCGGAATGAAAATGCCCTCGGCTTTCTTCAGCGCCGCGAGCACATTGGGGCTCTGCACGACCTGATGGAAATTCGGCGAGCCGATTTCTTCCTCGCCCTCGGCGACCAGCACCAGATTGACCGGCAGCTTCACCTTGGCGGCTCGGAAGGCGTGAAGTGCGGCAAGCACGGTCGCTTCGGGGCCTTTCTGATTGACCGCGCCGCGACCGACGATCGCGCGGCCGAAGCCGGGCTTATCGACGATGCGGCCTTCGAGCGGCGGGGATGACCATTCGGCGGGATCGAACTGCTTCACGTCGTACATGAAGTACAGCGCGAGCGTGCGCTTGGCGCCGTTGTCCATGGTCGCGAACACACCGGGATGGCCGTCGGTCGGCATGAGGGTGGCCGAATCGAAACCCGCCTCGCGGGCAAGGTTGGCCATGTACTCGGCGCCTTCCTTCATGTTGAGGTTTTCGGCGGCGATGGATGGGTGCGCGATCCAGTCCTGGATGCGCTTGATGGCGGCTTCGCGCCCGGCTTCCGCAGCCTTGCGGATCGCGGGATAGCGTGCGGCGGAGGATGCCCATGCGGGTGTGCCTAGCGCCAGGGCGCTGGCGCCTGCCAGAGCCAGAAAATCGCGACGATCGACGCCGTCGCGAACGCGGGTGAACTCAGCCATCGATTCTTCCTCGCCGGTAGCCGGAACTGGCTGAGATTCTGCCCTGAATACTGCTGACGGCCAACAGGCGAGGTGTTGGCCGTCAGCCGTTGGCGGGTCACGGCTGCGCGATCACGACGTTGTCGAGGTCCAGCGCTGTCTTGTACATCGCGACGCCGGCGGTGGAGGCGACGGGCGTGATCGATGCGTCGGCGGCTTCCGCCCGTAACACGCCGTTGACATAGACGCGCAGGCTCGAGCCGACCGCTTCCAGCCGGACGCGATAGGAAACATTCGCCTGCACCGTGAAGGGCACGCTGACCAGGGTCTGGGCCGTGCCGTTGACCAGCTTCCTGATCTGCAGCGTGCCGCTGGTGCGCAACGTGACATAGTGATAGTTCGCGTCGTCGCGATAGCGCGCCATCAGGCCGAACCAACGGTCCGTGCCTGAGAACTGCGTCGGACGCAGGTCCGCTTCGACGATCTGATCGCCGAGCGTTTCGCCGATGGTCACCAGGCGAGCGCCGCCCGTGAGATCGCTCTGTCGGCGCACCCACGTAGTGCCGGTATCGACGCGATTCCACGTGCCCGCGACCGCGTTCCAGTCGAAGTTGATCAGCTGGAAGTCGTCGACGAACGCCGTGAAGGCGGGGTTCTCGTTCACCACGATATTGTCGTAGTCGGCCTGCGTTCGAAACATCATGACGCCGGGCTGGCCGCCGCCGGCGATGCCCGAGTCGCGCACGCGAATGACTGGCCGGTTATTCACCAGCACACGAATGTGATCTGCCACCGCTTCCAGGCGGATGCGGTGAGTGGCGCCGATGGTGACGGGCAGCGCGGCGGTGCCTAACGTTGTGAACGTTCCGCCCAACATGCGCTTCAGATGGATGCCGCCGCCGGAACGGGCGGTGACGTAGTAGTAGTTGTTAGCGTCGCTGTAGCGGGTCACCAGGCCGAACCATCGATCCGCCCCATCGAACGCGCGCGGCGTGATGTCGGCTTGGATGGATTGATCGTTGTTGGGCGTCGTTTGCCACAGAGCTGCCGCGTTGCCGGTAGTGTTCGTCTGTCTGTAGAAGCGCGACGTGCCGCTGGTCGCGACAGCAAACGTGCTGCCCGGCGTTGTGACCCAGCCGACTGCGTCGCCGTCCTGGAAGGTGTCTTCGACGAGTGCGTTACGGTTGAGGTTCGACGGCACCTCGTATAGATAAGCTGCGGCTGTCGGGCTTCGATATGACGCGAGCAGCGCGCGGCCGGCATCGGAGCTCATCGATGTAATGCGAGCCTCGTCACTTGCCGCCAGTTCGGCGCGAACGGGCCACGCATCTCCCGAGGTGGTGCGTCGATGCAGCTGCGCATAACGGTACGCCCCGGCAAAGCCGAGAATGGTCACCTCGTCATCATCGAGTTGGGATGCGCCTGGCACTATGGTTTCAAAACGCCATTGACCGTTTGCATCGGGCCGGAACACATAGCCTTCGATCAACGCCGTATTGGCGGAAATCATCACTTGCCGAGACCAGCCGGTCGCAGTCGGTGGGCCATTCGGTTGCGTGAGCGCGGTGACGGTGGGCTGTGCCCAATTGCCGCCCGGGCCCGGCTTGTAGATATAGGCCGTGGACAGATGCGGCGGGTCGCTGTCGAAGCCCCAACTGCCGTGGATGGCGTAATTCGGCGAGATATCCACGCGCGGCGAATAATACTCATCGTCGCCCAGGGGAAAGCCGTTTTCATAGCTTGCGATCCGCACCCAGCCCGTGGCCTGGCGTTGGTAGAGCACCGCGCCGTGCGGCTCTTCTTCGCCGATTGCGATGATGCCGTTCTCGATTGCGACCGAGAAACCGCTGCCACTGCCCGGTGTGCTTCCCAACACGGCGGTTTGCTGCCAGCTGCCTGAGATTTTTTCGTACACGTGCGCGAGGCCGGAGAAGACGGCCGCCACGACAATGACATTGCCGCCGACGGCCACGTCTATTCCATACAAATCGCCATCGTCGCCGGTGGTGAGTTTGGCCGTTTGTATCCAGGCGCCGGACGCCTGGCGCTCGAAAACATATGCCGCGCCCAGTAAATCTTCTCCCGCGCCGTGCGTGGCTTGCTGGTTGTTCGCCGTGATCACTGCGACATTGCCGTCGATCGCGACCGAGCGGCCGAATCCGCCATCGGGCGCGCCGTCGGATGGAGCCAGTCTGGCTTTTTCGAGCAACACCACCGGTGCGGCCGGCAGCGAGAGGGAATAGCAGGCCAGAACACCGCCGGCCAGCAGACGCAGGAACGCCGCGGAACACTTCATTGTGCGCATGACCGCCCCCTGGAGAAATATAATTGTCCGTTCGTTAGGCACGAACGAACGCCGCGCTGCCAAGTTCCAGGAGCGGCGGGCGGCCGAAAGAATATTTTTTAGCGCGGCGCGATTCAGTCTTTCAGTTCGGCGGGCACCTTGCCGCCGTGCGCGGCCAGTTGTTTCATGACTTGCTTGTGCAGCCAGATATTCATGGCGGCGGAATCGTTGCTGTCGCCCTGGTAGCCCAGCTCGCGAGCCAGTTCCTTACGATTCTCGAGGCTGGAGTCGAGGCCGACCAGTTTCATCAGATCGACGATGGAGGTACGCCAGTTCAACTGCTGTTTTTGATTTGCGGCCATCTGCTGCAGCACCGCTTCCACGTCGACGGCGGCTGCGGCCGGCGCAGCTGTTGAAGGCGTGCTCGCTGGAGCTGTTGCTGGTTTCGGCGCCGCCGTCGTTGTCGGTTTGGGCGCCGCCGAAGGTGCAGGCGCCGGCGCCGCCTTGGCGCTCGCTCCGAAGATGGCGTCTTTGATACGTGAGAAGATGCTCATGAGATGCTCCCGCGCTGATGACCATACAACGAAGCAGCTAACACGGCGCCAGGTTCCAACCCCGACGCTGTAGGCAAAAATCGAGCTCAGGGCGACAGGGTGAGCGCCGCATCGATGGCTTGGATCAATGCCTGTCCGGTGAAGGGTTTGGTGAGATAGGACGCACCGGCGCGCGCTGTATAGCGGGTGTGTGCATCGTCATGGGCGGTGATGAAGATGACGGGCCGGTGGATACCGGCCGCATCCAGCCGGTCGAGCAGCTCGACGCCGGTGATGCCGGGCAGATGAATGTCGAACACAAAACAATCCGCGGCCGGCGCCGAGGCGCTCTGGAGCAAATGTTCGGCGGATTCGAAGCTGCTGGAGCGGAAGCCTGCGATGTTCAACAGTCTCGCGACGGCACGGTTCAAGCCCATGTCGTCTTCGACGATGATGACGTTGGCGCGGCACACTTGCATGCGAAGCGTCTCATGGGCTTCGCGCTCGCGAGGCTACTGGTTGACAGCTTGCATGTCACTTGCGCCGCTCAGTACGTCCAGCATTTTCGCGGTCTTCACCAGTCCGGCGACCGACGAGACTCGCATCTTGCGCATGACGCTGGAGCGGTGCGACTTGATCGAGCGCTCGCAGATGCCGAGCTTCAGCGCCATCTGTTTGTTCAACTTGCCGTGCACCACGCCTATGTAGATGTCTCGCTCGCAAGGGGTCAGCTCGGAGTACCTGGATTGCAGTTGCTCGAGCTCCCGGCGCTCGGCGCGCCTTCGGGCGTCGCGCGAGATGGCGTCCCGCAGGGATTGCAACAGGCGCTTGGTATCGAGCGGTTTCGACAGCGAGTCCATGGCGCCGGCCTTCATCGCCTGCACCGTGGCCGGAATGTCATTGAACGCGGTGACGAAGATGACCGGCGGCGCGTTCCTCTGATGGGCCAGCGACGCCAGCAGTTCGAGCCCGCTCGGCCCGGGCATCAACATATCGAGCACGATGCAGCTCGGACAGTCGGCATGGTCGGCCAGCAGATAATCGCCGACGCTTCGGCACGGCACAGGAAACATTCCCGCGGTGCTGAGCAGGCGCGCCAGGCTGCTGCGGAAACTGTCATCGTCGTCGACGATATAAATGCGGTGGTCGCAGGTGAGTGGATCGTAAAGCTGCATATCAACCTCCAGGACTCGTCAGTTCAGGGATGCCAACTCTGGGAGTGCGTTGGCGTTGACGTTGGGGTAGGGGCAGGCGAAACGCGAAGATCGAGCCGCCACCGGGGCTGCGTTCGGCCCAGATCGTGCCGCCGTGGGCCTGCACGATCGAGCGGGCGATCGACAGGCCGAGACCCATGCCGCCCTCCTTGGTGGTGAAGAACGAGTCGAACAATCGGCCGGCATTCGCGGCGTCGATGCCGTGGCCGTTGTCTCGAACGGCAATTTCTACCGCCGAGCCGGCCCGCAGCCGCGTGCGCACGTGCAGACAGCGTGCCTGCGGCGGGGTCTTGTTCATCGCATCCATGCCATTGACCAGCAGGTTCAACACCACCTGCTGCAAATGAATCGGATCGACGGCCACCGGCGGCAGGTCCGGTTCCAGCTCGATGCGCAGTTGCACCAGTCGGCGGCCCGCATCGGCGCGAATCAGTGTCACGGCGCTACTGACGAGCGCGTTGATGTCCATGGGCTCCAGCTTCAGCTCGCGCTTGCGAAGCAGGGCGCGCAGGCGGTTGACTACTTCGTTGGCCCGCATGTCGTCGCGCTTGATATCGGCGAGAATGGGCGCGAGCGCCTCCGCGTCCGTCGAGTTCTGACGCTGTTTGAGGATCAGCTCCGCCGTTTCGACATTATTGAGAATCGCGCCGAGCGGCTGGGCGATCTCGTGCGCGATCGACGCCGTCAGCTCGCCGGCCAGCGCCAGGCGGGCGTGGTGCGTGACTTCGGCGCCGAGGCTCGAATTTCGCTGCGGGTTCCCGTGTCTGTCGTAGGTGAGGACGATCACGACCAACGCCAGCTGAGCGATGAGGACGAGGCCGATCAGATAGGCATAGTTGAGAAAGTCACCCGTCATGAGCGGCTTGCATTCCAGTGACCAGGGGCTGGTTGAATTGAAATTGGCATGGCCGTCCCTGCCGGAACAGTTGGACCTAGGTCCAACCGCGGTCAGCGTGTGCAAGCGCCCGTGGCTAGAGAGGAAACTGCAGATTGAGCCCGGCGTATATCTGAAATTCGGGCACGCCGTCGCCATCGTGCGCGAGCGTCCACTGCGGTTCGACGAACACGTTCCAGGTCGCGGCGGAGGGCTTCCAGACCTTGCCGACGCCGGCGCCGACCGGCAGGTAGTAGGTGCCCTCGTGCAGGTCCCAGGTCCAGGTCGCGGTGCTGCGCAGGTACCAGCCCCTGGGAAGGTTGAATATCACCAGCGGCTGCGCCTGCAGATTGTTTTGAGTGCGACGGTCGCTGTCGCCCGCGAACGAATGCTGCCAGGTCACCAGACTGCCCAGGATTCCCCAATGCCGCGGACCGATCGCCAGGAAGGCGAGGCCCGCCTGCCACTTGCCGGTGCCTGTTTCATCGCGGCCCGCGGTCGGCAAGGTGAGTTGCGGGCCCAGGCCCAGTTCGAACTTGCCGGCCTTCATCAGCAGCAGATCGAACAGATTGAGATCGCCCACATCGGTCTGCGAGCCGGTGGGCGGCAGGTCCGGCGTGGTGACGATCGGCAGCGTGGCACGCATCAACAGCGGCTTGCCGAAAAGTTTGTGCGGCGTGGATCCGCGCAGCAGGCCGTTGTTGCCGTCGACATCGCGCAGTCCGTAATAACTGTCGATGTAGATGTTCTGGAGGTTGAGGCTCACGCTGGGCTGCAGCGGATTATTCGCTGCATTCATTTCAGCGTCGGTCTGAGCGAAGGCTGGCGAGCTTTCGGCAATTAGCGTAACGATACAGACCAACCACAAGGGAGCGGAGCCGGCCTTCATTTCGTTCCTTCCGAAAAAATCGCGCCGCCGGTGTGCTTCGGGCGAAGTATCGACCGGCGGCGTTGAGGCCAGGGGATGCGCTATAGCACGGGGAGTCAGCGCCACGGCCTCCAGGGGGACGAGACAGCTTTATGGGAACGCGTTTTGGCACGTGGCAGCAATAGGTGCGAAGGGAGCGGAGTGCGCCCGCAGCTCGCACTGACTTCGAGCACGCGGCTGTAACAGAGTCGGGTCGATATGAAATCTTTCTCGCGCGCCGTTCTCACAATCGTCGCTGCTGCAGTCCTGCCGGGTGTAGTAGCAGCGTTGCCCACCGATATTCTCGGCAACAGTGCATTGCTGAGGCTGAGCGACGAAGACAAGAAGTTGCAGTACCAGGCCGTGGTGGATGTGCTCGAGAGCAGCGATGTTCATGCCGTGCGCGAGTGGGAGAACAAGAAGACCGGTTTCAAAGGCCGCGTCGACGCGCAGGGAGATATGACATCCGCCGACGGTTTGCGCTGTCGCAGGCTCCAGCTGCGCATGCAGCTCAACGGCTCGCAGAGCCTGTTTACTTTTCCATTTTGCAAGGACGAGCAAGGCCAATGGTTCATCGCCTCCGGCAGGAAGTTCAGCGATGAGTCGAGCCAGCGCTAGTCACGCGACCGCGCTGGCCGACGGTTCCTGACTCGGCGCGGGGACGTTGGTCGCCACCTTTCTGACGACGCAACGAAAGCCGATGTGACAGGTCGACGAGTCGATGGGCTGCGCATGGCGGGCGGCCGGGCGATAGCGCCGGCAGTAATTCGGCGCGCACAGGAACGAGCCGCCCTTCAGCACCTTGCGAGGAATCAGGATGTGCGGCTGGCAAGGATCGTAACTGCCGCGTTCGAGGCCACCGCGCGGATTGTGAGGAATGCAGCAGGGCTTGGTGGCGTCCGGCGGATGATTCGCGGCGAACCAGTCATCGGTCCATTCCCACACGTTGCCGATCATGTCGTAGATGCCATACGGATTGGGAGGAAATGCTTTCACGGGCGAGGTGCGTGGATAGCCGTCGCTGGAAAGATTCTGATAAGGAAATTCGCCCTGCCAGGTGTTGGCGAGATGACGATTGCGAGGCGTGAACTCGTCGCCCCAGGCGAACTCGGCGCCTGCCAGGCCGCCGCGGGCGGCGAACTCCCATTCGGCTTCGGTCGGCAACTCCTTGCCGCGCCATCGCGCATAGGCGAGGGCGTCCTGATGGGTCACGTGCACGACCGGATGATCGCTGAGATGACGGTTCGAGGCGGCGCGACCGTAGGGCCGGCGCCAGTTCGCGCCGAACTTGAATCGCCACCACGCCTGCCAGTTGCGCAAGTCGACCCGATGTTTCGGCGGCGTGAATACCAGCGAGCCCGGCTTCAGCATGTGAGGCAGCGCGCCGGGGTACATTTTCGGATCCGGCGGCAACTCCGCCTGAGTGACGTAGCCCGTGGTCTCGACGAACTCACGAAACTGCCGGTTGGTCACCGGCGTCACATCGATCCAGAAGCTGTCGACGGTGACGTGATGGGCGGGGGCTTCTTCGGGGTAGTGATGGTCGGATCCCATCAGATAGGCGCCGCCCCGCACGAACACCATGCCTCTCAATGCTGTCATCGCGGTCATGTTGTTACTTCCCTGCGCTGAAGACGCGCAACCAGTCGCGTTTCATATCGATGATGAGCCACTGCTGCCGCTGCGCTTCGTCGAGTGCCTTATCGAGCTTGCCGACGGCGGATTGCCGGTCGTAGGCGAACTCGCGATCGGCATCGGTGTGATGGATCAATGCGACGAAGCGCGGCCCGGCGCCGCCCGCCGTCCACTGCAGCATCTGCAGGTCGCCGTCCGAATTGCCGAACGCAAGCAGCGGGCGCCGGCCGATGAAACGATTGATCCCCGAAGGCTTGCCGATGCCGTCGTCGATGAATTCCACGTGCGGCTCCTTGATCAGCGCCGGCTTGCCATCGGTTCCCACGGGAACGAATTTGGTGGCGGCGGAAGAGCCGATGACCTGCTCGGGGGGAATGCCGTAAACCTGCTCGGCGAACACTCGCATGAATTCCACGCCGCCGCCCGAGACGATGAATGTCTTGAAGTCCTGGCTGCGCAGGTAATCGAGCAGCTCGAGCATGGGCTGATACGCAAGCTCGGTGTACCGGCGCTGGAACCGCGGATGTTTCGCCGTGGCGAGCCAGGAGCCGACGATGGTGTTGAAGTCCTCGGTGGTGATCCCGGAGTGCGAAGCTGCCATGACTTGCAGCAGCCCTTGCTTTCCTGAAGCAGCCAGCGCTTTGATGTCGCCGGTCAGCACGTCTTTGAACGGCGCGGTCGTGCGCCACTCCGGGTGCACGGACGAGAGGGTCTTCACGCGGTCGATCGCGAAGGCGAACTGAAAGTAGATCGGCTGCTCGGCCCACAACGTGCCGTCGTTGTCGAATACAGCGATACGTTCGCGAGGTGCGATGTAATCGGCGCTGCCTTCCCGAGTGACGCGGCCGACGAATTCGAAGATCGCCTTCTTCGGGGCGCCATCGTTCCATGAGGGCAGCGGATCGGCAGCGGAAGCGACCGCCGCGACCGCGACCAGCGGCGCAGCCATCAATAACGAGCGGGAAGTACGTTGACGAGATATCACGAGCCTACCTCAGTGATGAATCGACGCGGCCTCGGCGCGGGCCGCGTCTCGCTCGCGGACCTCCGCGAGATCGCGCTCGAGGAAATAATTCAAGAAGGTGCGGATCGCGGCGATGGCCGCCAGCCGGCCCACCGCATCCCAGCTCTCCACGATGGTGGATTCGATGATGTCGGCTGCGAGCTGGAACGTGAGGCCCGCGACCAGCCAGCGGGCGTACGCAATCCAGACCAGCCGGCGCTCGTGCCCCTCCGGTTTCGTGCGCATGACGCGAAGCATGGAGACAAACGCGTTCGCGGTGCCGAACAGAATGATCAGCACCGCGATGACGTCGATCACGCCCACCGCAAGGTGCGTCGCCTCTAACATCCATTGACTCACGGTGGCGCACGCTCCGGTTCCGGCTAGTCGCCGCTCGGCACTTCACTCATCTTTGCGAGCGCCTGGTCGACGGTGAAGCTGCCCGGCCGTTGCGCCGGCGGGAAGTCTTTGAACGACTCGGCGAACTTTGCCGCCGCCGCTTGCGCCGCGTACAGGAAGTACGCGTTGTGGAGCATCCAGTCGTAGTAGGTGTTCGAGGTGATGTCGGAGCGCTCGAACGGATCGGTGCGCAGGTTGAAGAACTTCGGCAGCCGCAACCGGGTGAATGGCTCCGCCCACACTTGCAGCGTGCCATGGCAGCGCTGCTCCATGAAGACGATCTTCCAGTTGTCGTAGCGCAGCCCGAGCATGTCGCCGTCGTCGCTGAAATAGAAAAAGAAGTTGCGCGGGCTCTTCGGCTGCTCGCCGGTGAGGTAGGGCAGCAGGTTCATGCCGTCGATGTGGTTCTTGTACTCGCGGCCGATCGCCTTGTAGCCGCGCTTGAGCTTCTCGACGACGTCAGGCTCGCCGGCCATCGCCAGGAAGGTCGGCAACCAGTCGTGATGCTGGATGATTTCGTTGGAGATCGAGCCGGCCTTGATCTTGCCCGGCCAGCGCACCATCATCGGCACGCGGAACGCGCCTTCCCAGTTGGTGTTCTTCTCGCTGCGGAACGGCGTCATCGCGCCGTCGGGCCAGGTGTTCATGTGCGGCCCGTTGTCGGTGGAGTACATCACGAATGTGTCTTCGGCGATGCCCAGCTCATCGAGCAGATCGAGCAGCTGGCCGACGTGGCGGTCGTGATCGATCATGGTGTCGTGATAGGGCGATTGCCAGCGGCCGGCCTGGCCCAGGCTCTCTTTCTTGGTGTGGGTGAACAGATGCATGTGGGTCGTGTTCACCCAAGTGAAGAACGGCGTGCCGGCATTGTGCTGGCGCTTGATGAAGTCCTTCGCGGCGGCGACGAATTCGTCGTCGCAGGTTTCCATGCGCTTCTTGGTGAGCGGACCGGTGTCCTCGATCTTCTGCTTGCCGACGCGGCCCCAGCGGGGCTCGTCGGTCGCATCGTCCTTGTCGGTAGCCTGCGAGCGGATTACGCCGCGCGGCCCGAACTGTTTACGAAAATTCGGGAAATCCTTGTCGTTGGGATAGTTGGCCATCTCCGGCTCTTCCTCGGCGTTCAAGTGATACAGATTGCCGAAGAACTCATCGAAGCCATGCGCCGTCGGCAGGTGCCGGTTCAGATCGCCGAGATGGTTCTTGCCGAACTGGCCGGTGGCGTAGCCCTGATTCTTCAGCAGCGCCGCGATCGTGACGATGCTCTCGGGCATGCCGACCGGCGAGGCGGGAATGCCCACTTTCGACAGGCCGGTGCGATACACGCTCTGCCCGGTAATGAACGAGGAGCGGCCGGCGGTGCACGACTGCTCGCCATACGAGTCGGTGAACATCATGCCTTCCCGCGCGATGCGGTCGATGTTCGGCGTCTGATAGCCCATCAATCCGTGCGTATAGCAGCTGAGATTGGCGATGCCGATGTCATCGCCCCAGATCACCAGGATGTTGGGCTTGTCGGATTTCTTGGCTGCGCGTGCCATGGATGCTCCTCGTTGCTACGAATCAACCGAAAGGCCCGGTGCGAAACGTCATGCTCACGATCGCGGCGATCCCGAGGATCAGCAGCGCGACGGCGGTGAGCAGCGTCAACGACACCGGGAAATGACTTTCCGCGTGAATCAATCCTTCCTCTTTCATCTGCCCGCGCTCATGACGCAGGCCGATCATGAACTGCACGTGGAACAGGATGCCGAGCGCCAGCATGCCGATGCCGATCCACACCAGCGTCATGCCGAACGCGCGGGTCGAAGTCGCGGTGCTCACGATGTTGTTCTCGGCGAGCTTCTGGAAGAACTGGAAGATGGTGAAGCCGAAACTGATCAGCGACAGCGACGTGCGGATGATGGCCATGAGCGTCCGGTCGGCGCTCATGCGCGTGCGATGGAACGACATCCCCGTCCGGCGGGAGGACAGCTCGACCGAGATCTCATCCGATGGCGATTGCGCTGAAATCATGGCCTTCATCGATGCACGGCTCGGTGATGGGCTGCGTGCCGGGACTGCCACCAGCGCGCGACTCTCGCGGCCGGGCCACGGATCAGAAAGTAGGGCACGACGGCGAGCACGACGGAGACGATCAGCGCCTCCAGCGGATAGAACTTCTTCAGCACGACGAACTGGTAGACGGTGTCCATGACCAGCCCGAGCAGAAAGATTCTGAGGGTCGCCGACACTCCTTCGCGCAATCGTGCTTTGCGCTCGGCGGGCTCGGTCCACAGCGCGAGGAAATACGGCGAGCGGCCGGTGCGTGCATCGACGATGCCGGCGCGGATCGCTGCGATCGCGGCCATCGTCGGCTGCAGCAGGAAGCGGAAAGCGAACGGACCGCTCGGCCGCGCCAGCAGGTCGTGCCAGAGTCGCGTCGTCATGTCCTGCAGAAGATCGAGCATCGTGGGAGCGCGCACGGCGAGTTTGGAACGAGCATATGAATCCGCGATCAGCAGTCAGACCATACGCAGATGGTGGTCAGTCGCGTGCCCGACTCAGCCGGATTTCTTCGGCGTTTGGCGCTCGCATCGCGCGCACGATGAAGCGCTGCGGCGCTGAGCCTGCGAAATAGAATGGATAGCACGTCACCAGTGTGATGGTCGGCTCGGCCGTCGCTCGCAGCACGCTGGTCTCGGAAGGATCGACGACACGCGTGCTCACGATCCGGTAGCTGACCGTCGCTTCGGGCAGGTCCACCTGCAGGACATCGCCGACTTTCACATCGCGCAGGACGCGGAAGAATCCGTCGCGATGGGCCGCTATGCCGGTGTTTCCCGACGCACCGAAGGGTGAGGTTCTTTCGATGCGGCCCGCCGCCTGGTCGAGAATCTCCGGGCTGGTGCCCGCGAACACGGGTACGACCAGACCGACGCTCGGGATTCTGAGCATGGCTTCGGGTTTCTGCTGCAGCGGGACCCGCTTGCGATAGGCGGCGATGCGAGTGGCCGACCACGAGGACATATCGACGACGTGATCGGCGATCGTATCGGCGTGACCCATCGCGCCGTCGCCGCTCAGCGCCGCGACGCTCAGCAGCCACGCCATCATCGCAGTTCTCACGCAGAGCAGTCTCATGGGCCAAAGTTGTAACGCAGGCCGAGCAGCGGACCGCTGACCAGCATGTCGAACTTGAATCGATCGGCGCCGGAGCCGTCGCTGTAATCGGTATCCAGCGCGCGATAGCCGAAGACGAGGCCGAAGTTCTCGGAGATGCTCCAATCGACGGCCGCCAGCGCGCTCCAGGTGAGGTCGGAGCCGACACCGAAACCGCCGACGTCGGCGCGTGCTATGAGTGTGAACGCTTGCCCCAGTGGCCACGCGGCGCGCGCGCCGAGGAGAGGATCGAACAGACTCTTGGACTTGGATGCGGCATCGCTGGCGCCATCCGACTGCTTGAGGGAAAGGTCGACTGCCAGCGATTGATAGCGCCCGCCGACGTAGAGCTCGTAGAAGTCGTTCAGGCGCCACGACCAGGCGAGCTCGATCATGTCCTGACTGACATCGACGTCGTAGAAGGCGCCGCCCGCATTCTCGCCCTCGGCGCTGAGCCCGGTGAAGACCGCATTCATAGTCAGCGCATAGCGATCCTTCTCGCTGCGCAGAGCCATCATGCCCGCCATGTCGAGGTGATCGAACAATTCGCTGGAGCTCACTTCGACATCGGCTTGCCGGCCACGCACCTCGATGTGACCGTCCATGTTCGCGAACTGAGCGTAGATCGTGCCGCTGGTATGCCACTCGTCCGCATGCGCCGGCGCCGTGAGCGCGATCACGGGCGCGGCGACGATGCCGAAGCGAATGTGAACTTGTCTCAAGGCCGCAGTCATCGCGATGTTTGGGATATTCATCGTGCGTGGCCGGGTGCAGCGAAGAATCGGCATCGCGGGCGCAGCGCTGTGCCCGAGCTACGAATGGCCGCTATTGGGAATTTCCACTGAGGTAGCGGCCATGTGCGGACGCATCGCAGTGCTCATCGGTTCGATGGTGATGATGTTGCCGGCGCATGCATTCGACTTCGGCGCAGCGTTCACCGATCCGCTCGACCACCAACGCGGCATCGCCAAGAGCAGATACCAAGGCGACGCTGTCGTTACCACCGAGTTCGAAGCGCGCTATGCACTGGATGCCCGCTGGTCCGGTGTGACATTTGCAGGCGTCGGCCGCGCTGCGGATTCAAGCGGCGATCTGCACGACGCACCGAACCGATGGAGCGGCGGCATTGGCGCGCGCTATCTGATCGCTCGTCTGCTCGGGCTGCAAGTGGGTGTCGATGTGGCGTGCGGCCCGGAAGAATGGGCGTTCTATATCCAGATGGGCAATGGCTGGTCGTTCTGAGAGCGATGACCGTTCATGCGCGGACTCTTATTATTAGTGCTGGCGACGATGGTGGCGGGCTGCTCCGTAGCGCCTGCGACCGACGACGGCGGCATCGAGCATGTAACCGTCACCGGCCTGGAGGATGTCCGCTTCTCATCGGCGCACATCCGGCAAGGCGTGTGGTCACCAGGTGAATTTGAGCGAGAGGCTCGCGGCGGGATCTTCTTTGTCGATCCGCCTGTTGCCGGGCGCACGGTCGTGCTGTTCATCCATGGGATCAATGGCTCGCCGCGCGATTTCAGATTCTTGATCGAACATCTGGACCGCAGCCGTTTTCAAGCCTGTGTGTTCTTTTATGCATCGGGTTCCAGCCTGGCGCAGATCGGCCGCGAGCTGGCGGAGGACATCGGCGAATTGCATCGCCGCCATGACATCGAGTCGCTGGTGCTCGTCGGGCACAGC
The DNA here is from genome assembly GCF_009932555.1 of Steroidobacter agaridevorans. Lineage (GTDB taxonomy): Bacteria > Pseudomonadota > Gammaproteobacteria > Steroidobacterales > Steroidobacteraceae > Steroidobacter > Steroidobacter agaridevorans. The sequence goes on along the minus strand of NZ_BLJO01000001.1, from coordinate 873,961 downwards.
ATTGGCGGGTTGATTGCACGCGATCTGGTGTTGCACCGATCCTCGCATCCCGACGTCGATATTCCGCTGTTGATCACGATGTCGGCGCCGTGGGGCGGTGTGCCGAGTGCGGGTGTCGGTATCCGCTTTTCGCCCGTAGTCATCGATTCCTGGCGCGATATCGCCTCCGGTAGCGGGTATCTGAGCTCGCTGTTCGTCGACGCTGACGGCTCCACCAGGGATCTGCCCGTGTCGACGCGCCATTATCTGTTGTTCTCTTATCGCAAGAGCTGGTCGTCGTTCGGCCTGTCGGGCGATGCCGTGACCAGCGTCGCCAGTCAGCTGTTCCGCACGGCGCAGCAACAAGCCTATCGCGTCTACGGCTTCGACGTTTCTCATTCCGAGATCCTGCGCAACGGCGGCGTCGTGAACGTCCTCGATGAAGCGCTGCGCTCCCTGTCGTCTCAAAACACCAAGGCCGCACTATGATGACGTTCGTCTCGCACTGCCTGCGCAGCGTGCTGTGTTCCGTCGCATGTTTGAGCGCGCTGGCCTATGGCGGGCAAAGCAACGCGGCGGCGGAAGAACCCTCGAGCATCCTGTTGGAGAACGTTCGTGTGTTCGACGGCAAGTCGCCGCGCGTATCGAGTCCGACGAACGTGTTGATCGTCGGGCCGCTGATCAAGAGCATCTCGAGCACGGCGCTGTCCGAGTCCGATGGCAGCGTGACGCGCATCGATGGCGGCGGTCGCGTGCTCATGCCGGGCCTCATCGATGCGCATTGGCACTCGATGTTTCTGGCGACGACACCGCTGGTCGGGCTCACGAGCGACGTGGGCTATCTCAACTTGCTTGCCGCGGAACAGGCGAAAGCAACCCTGATGCGAGGCTTCACGACGGTTCGCGACTTGGGCGGGCCGGCATTCTCGTTGAAGCAGGCGACCGATGAAGGTGTCGTTCCCGGCCCGCGCATTTACCCGTCCGGCGCGATGATCACGGTGACGAGCGGGCACGGCGATTTCCGGATGATGTATGAGCTCCCACGCGTCATCGGCGGGCAGCTGACTCGAACGGAGCAGATTGGCGCGAGTGCGGTCACCGACACGCCGGATGAAGTCAGGATTCGAGTGCGCGAGCAGTTGATGCAAGGCGCGACGCAGATCAAGCTGACTGCGGGCGGTGGCGTCTCCTCGCCTCACAGCCCGCTCGACGTTTCAACCTTCACGCTGCCCGAGTTGCGAGCAGCCGTGGAAGCGGCGGAGAACTGGGGCACGTATGTCGCGGTTCATGCCTACACGTCGCGTGCGGTTCGCACCGCGCTCGACGCGGGAGTGAAGTGCATCGAGCATGGCCACCTGGTCGACGAAGCCACCGCGAAGCTGATGGCCGAGAAGCAAGTATGGTGGAGCCTGCAGCCGTTCGTTTTCGACGAAGCTACGAATCCGTTTTCAGAAGGCTCGCAGGAGGCGGCCAAGAAGAAGGAAGTGGCCGAGGGTACGGACCGAGCCTACGCGCTCGCGAAGAAGTACAAGATCAAGACCGCGTGGGGCAGCGACATTCTGTTTTCACCCATCCTCGCCAAGGGTCAGAACGCGATGCTGACCCGGATGGTTCGTTGGTACACGCCCGCGGAAGTGCTGATCATGGCGACGAGCACGAACGCGCAGTTGCTGACGATGTCGGGCAAGCGCAACCCCTATCCCGGCAAACTGGGCGTGGTGGAAGAGGGGGCGTATGCGGACTTGCTGCTGGTCGACGGCAATCCGCTGGAGAACATCGAGCTGATCGACGACCCGACCAAGAACCTGGTTGTCATCATCAAGAACGGCGCGATCGCGAAGAACTCGCTCACGCCTGCAGGTAGAACGTCTCCTTGATCTCCTCCATCACGACATAGCTGCGCGACTGAGCGGAAGAGGGCATCCGTTGCAGGATGTCGCCGAGCAGCGTCCGATAGTTGTGCATGTCCGGGATGCGCGCTTTGACCAGGTAATCGAAGTCGCCGGACACCAGGTGACATTCCATCACGTCGGGAATGTTGTGCAGCTCGTTCTTGATCTTCTCGAACACCTCGTCCGATTTCACCGCCAGCTTGATCTCCAGGAACACCAGCAGGTTGCGTCCGACCTCCCGGGGCGAGAGGCGCGCGTGGTAGCCGGTGATCACCCCCGTGCGTTCGAGGCGACGGACGCGATCGGCGCAGGGTGTGGCGGACAAGCCGACCTGCTGGGCGAGGTCCGTGATGGAGATGCGCCCGTCGCGCTGAAGGATGTCGAGGATCTTGCGGTCGATGCGGTCGAACTGCTGCATGTCTGGGATGTTGGGGCGGTGGCGGACACCCCATAGATTACGTTCAGGTTTTGCCCGATGCCAGCGATCTGGGCTGGCATTCCAGGAAAAGACCAGTGATTTCCGCTGGCCTAGGCGAGTTATGTCTCCCCAGGACAGCGGAAACCGCTGAGAAACGCGCTACTTCGAAGGAAGTCGCTGCCGGGCTCTACATAGAATTGCTGACGCTTCAGATGCACTGTCGGAGTGTTCATGCGCGTAGTGGTTCTGGGTGGTGGCGTCATCGGCGTGGCTAGCGCGTGGTATCTCGCGCGTCGAGGCGCCGAGGTCACGGTGATCGATCGACAGACTGCGGTGGCGGCGGAGACCAGCTTCGCCAACGCCGGCCAGGTCTCGCCCGGCTATTCCACGCCCTGGGCGGCGCCCGGCATTCCGCTCAAGGCTTTGAAGTGGATGTTCCAGAAGCATGCGCCGCTGTCGATCAGCCTCGACGGCAGCCTGCACCAGCTGAAGTGGATGGCCCAGATGCTCGTCAACTGCTCGCCCGAGCGTTACGACATCAATAAGGAGCGCATGCTCCGCCTCGCCGAATACAGCCGCGATTGTCTGCGCGCTCTGCGCGTCGAGACTGGCATTCAATACGAACAACGCACCGGCGGCACGCTGCAGTTGTTCCGTACCCGCAAGCAGTTCGAGTCGGCGCGCCAGGACATTCGCGTGCTCGAGCGTTGCAACGTTCCTTACGAGTTGCTCGAAGAGCATCAGCTGTCGTCCGCCGAGCCGGCGCTCGAGCACGTGAAGGGCAAGCTGACGGGCGGTCTGCGTTTGCCCAATGACGAGACTGGCGATTGCAACCTGTTCACCCAGCGCCTGGCCGAGGCTGCGGAGAAGCTGGGCGTTACGTTCCGCTTCGGCCAGCACATCGCTGCGATCGACACGAGCGGTGGACGCATCACCGGCGTTCGCATCGGCGAAGAGCGGATCACCGCGGATGCTTACGTTTTGGCGTGCGGCAGCTACTCGCGCGCGTTGGCCCTGCCGCTCGGCATCGAGCTGCCGGTGTATCCGGTGAAAGGTTACTCGCTGACGCTGCCGATCGTGAATGAGTCGTCGGCGCCGGTGTCGACGGTGCTCGACGAGACTTACAAGGTCGCCGTGACCCGTTTCGACGATCGCATTCGCGTCGGCGGCATGGCGGAGCTGTCGGGCTTCGATCACGAGCTGCTGCCGCAGCGTCGCCAGACGCTCGAGTTGGTCGTCAACGACTTGTATGCGGGCGCGGGCGATTTGCAGAAGGGTCAGTTCTGGACCGGCCTGCGGCCGATGACGCCGGATAGCACGCCGATTGTCGGCGCGAGCGAGTACCGCAATCTGTTCATCAACACCGGTCACGGCACGCTCGGCTGGACGATGGCGTGCGGTTCGGGACAGCTCATTGCCGATCTGGTGACGGGCTATCGTCCCGAAATTCGCACCGACGGCCTGGATGTTTCGCGCTATCAGAAGGTGAGCGCGCCTCGGCCGCGTCTGGTCACTGGCGAGGAGACGGCGTGACGCGTCCGACCAGTGTTCGAATCGATCTGGCGGCGCTTCGAAACAACTATCTCTACGCACGCGGCGTGCACGGCGGTCGTGCGCTGGCCGTGCTCAAGGCCAACGCTTATGGCCACGGGGCGCTGGCGTCGGCTCATTCGCTCGCGTCGGTTGCGGACGGATTTGCCGTTGCGTTCCTCGATGAGGCCTGTGCGCTGAGGGAAGGTGGGGTTCGCAATCCCATCCTGGTGCTGGAAGGCTGTTTCAATGCGTCCGAGCTGAAGATTGCCAACGAGCTCGATCTTTGGGTGGTCGTGCATCAGGAGGAGCAGATCCGCCTGATCGAAGAGAGCCGGACCGGTGCGCGCTTCAACGTCTGGTTGAAGATCGATACGGGCATGAGCCGGGCCGGGTTCCGTGCTTCCGATGCTGCCAACGCCTATCAGCGATTGCAGAGCACGGGCAAGGTGAGCGCGATCACGTTGATGACTCACTTCGCGCGTGCCGATGAGCCGGGCGAGTCCATGACTGCTCAGCAGATCGAAACATTCGACGCGGCCACCGCGATGCTCAGAGGCGAGCGGAGCTTGTGTAATTCGGCTGGCGTGCTGGTGTGGCCGTCCGCACGGCGCGATTGGGCGCGGCCGGGATTGATGTTGTACGGCACGACGACGCATGGACGGGAGGTGCCTGAGTTGCAGCCGGTCATGACGTTCGAGAGCCGAGTGTTCAACGTGCGCACGCTCGAGCCGGGCGAATCGTTGGGCTATGGCGCGACGTTCGTTGCTTCGGAGCGCACGCGGGTGGGGTTGGTTTGCGCGGGTTATGCCGATGGCTATCCGCAGACGGCTGCGACGGGCACGCCGATCGCCGTCGATGGGCATGCGACGTCGCTGATCGGTCGGGTCTCAATGGATATGTTGACGGTCGATCTCACGAACGTGCCGAATGCCGGCGTCGGTAGTTCGGTCGAGTTGTGGGGTCCACGAGTTCCTGTGGCGGCCGTCGCCCAAGGAGCCAGTCGCAGTCCTTACGAATTGCTCTGTGCGGTGAAGCGTGCGCCACTCGTGCACGAGAATGTCGGACAGGGCATTGGTGAGCCCCTGCGAATGACGGGAACTCGCTGAGCGATCGTGGTCTAAGGGTTATGCCGGTGGGGACGACCCCACCGCGCTTTTCATCTTCCGGGGACGACCCCTCTAACAGCGCGAAGGCGCACCCCGGAGGCATCATGGCTTGGGTATTACTTCTCATCGCGGGCCTGTTCGAAATCGGCTGGGCCATCGGCCTGAAATACACCGACGGCTTCACTCGCCTGTGGCCGAGCATCGGCACGGCCATTTCAATGATCATCAGCGTCGCACTGCTGGGCTGGGCTATGCGCTCGCTCCCCGTCGGCACGGCCTACGCCGTCTGGACCGGCATCGGTGCCGTCGGCACCGTAGTTCTGGGCATCGTGCTGTTCGGTGAAGCGATGACCGTGGCGCGGCTCGCCTGCGTCGCGCTCATTGTGGCGGGCATCTTAGGGCTGAAGCTGGCGTCTTGAGGTACTGCGAGAGGCGTCGGTGGCTCGCGCCGCCCGAGGCGCCGTCTCTCCTCCCGGCACCGGGCGCCCGCCGGAGCGCATTGCGCTCCTCGCGTCACGTCCATGATGAGCCCTGCTGTTTCGGCCCCGTCCCTGTGCCGAAAAGCTGCCGGGAGGAGAGACGTCACCTCGGACGACGCCGAAAGGTTGGTTGAGCGCTTTGGCCGTAAAGACATCGAGCTCGGACGACGCCGAAAGATTGGCTGCGCTTGCGGTCGAGAGACGTCGCATCTCAGTTCTCTTCCCTTGCCAAACCTCCGAGCGCGGTCGATAGCAAGGTGCGCTGTCCGGCGACGATCAAGTAATCCGTCGCACCACCTTCCGCCGAAAGTCACTAATAATCTCATGCGCGGCGTTGTGTCCCGGCGCGCCGGTGACGCCGCCGCCGGGGTGGGTGCCGGAGCCGCACATATATAAGCCGGCGAGTGGGCCGCGGTAGTTGCCGTGGCCGAGCATGGGGCGGGCGGAGAACATCTGGTCGAGGCTCAGTTGGCCGTGGAAGATGTCGCCGCCGATCAGGCCGAAGGTTCTTTCCAGGTCCAGCGGGCTGTTGATCTGGCGGCCGAGCACGGACGCTTTGAAGTTCGGGGCGAACGCGTTGACCGTCTCGATCATCAGATCCGCGACCGTCTCTCTATGCGTGTCCCACGATTCGCCGTTCGGCAATGTCGGCGCGACATGTTGGCAGAACATGCTCGCGACGTGCTGGCCAGGAGGGGCGAGGCTGTCGTCGAGCGTCGACGGAATGAGGATCTCGACGATCGGTTGTTTCGACCAGCCATGCGTGCGCGCATCGAAGTAAGCGCGTTCCATATAACCGAGCGTCGGCGCGATGATGATGCCGGCCGTGTGATGAGGGGCTCGCTGTTTGCCGGGCAGGCAGGTGAAGTCGGGCAGTTCCGAGAGCGCGACGTTCATGCGGAAGGTGCCGGAGCCACAGCGCCATTGGCTGATGCGCTGTCGGAACGGCGCAGGCAATGCGGCCGCATCGATCAACCGGGTGTACAGCAGCTTCGGATTCAAGTTCGAAACGACGGCCGCGGCATGAAACGTTTCGCCCGACTCGGTGACGGCGCCGACGGCCTTGCCGTCCTCCACGATGATCTCGCGCACGCCAGCATTCACGCGAATGTCCACGCCGCGGCTCGCAGCTGACTTCGCCATCGCCTGAGTAATCGCGCCCATGCCGCCGATGGCATGTCCCCAAGCGCCTTTCTTGCCGTTCACTTCGCCAAAGACGTGATGTAACAGCACGTAGGCCGAGCCGGGCGAGTAGGGGCTCGAGTAGTTGCCCACGATGCCGTCGAAGCCGTACAGCGCTTTGATCGGTGCGCTCTCGAACCAGCCGTCCAGATAATCGCCGGCCGAGGTCACGAACAGGCTGAGCAGTTCCTGTCGCATGGTCATGTCGAGTTTGCTGAAACGTTTGCCGAGCCCGGCCGCATGCACGAGCTCGGGCAGCGCCACGCGCCAGCCGCCATCGACGACATTAGGTGGTGTTTGCAAGACCAGATCCCGCAGCAGATCGGCAATGATGTCCAGCCGCTCGCCGTAGGCATCGAGACGCTCGGCATCCTGCTGCGAGAACTTCGCGACTTCGCGCCTGGTTCGATCGCCGCCGGTCGCCAGGTAACGGCCGTCTTCCGTGGGAAGGAAGTTGGAGACTTCGCGTTCGACCACACGCAGGCCATTCGCGTGCAGGTCCAGATCGCGAATGACCTTCGGGTTGAGCAATGAAACCGTGTAGGAAGCGACGGAATTGCGGAAGCCCGGATGAAATTCTTCGGTGACGGCGGCGCCGCCGACGACATGGCGGCGCTCGAGCACCGTGACCTTCAACCCAGCCGCGGCGAGGTACGCGGCGCAGACCAACCCATTGTGGCCGCCGCCGACGATCAGGACATCAGACTTTGCGGGCACTGCGGCTCTCCGGAATCATCTCGTGCATCCGACGCGTGAAGCTGCGCAGGCAGACTTCGCTTTCGCTCAGCGGGCCGACGGTGTAGCTGCTCGAGCTCATGCCGGCTTGAACGCGCGCGATCAGAGTCGTGTCTTCCTTGTTCACCTGTCGGTTGATGCGCCAATTCAAATAGCGCGCGGCACGCATTTCGCGGCGGTTGTCGGGATGGACATAGGCGATCTCGCGGATCACGGTCTCCGTGGGAGAGACGGGAATGAACTGCATGAAGTCGATCTGATCGGGATAGATGTCGAACGCGACATTGGGCCAGAGCTTGAAGTAGGTCCAGAGCCGTTGCCGGTCGGCAGGCAGATGATCGACCGTGGGCAGCAGCTGTTGATAGCGTCGCTCCGACCAGTTGCTGCTCGGCTTGTCTTGCAGCACGCCCCACATCTTGTCGACCCACTCCCGAGCCTCGATGCCGTAGCTGTTGCCGAACAGTCTCGACAAGCCGGGATGCGCGACATCGATGTGCATGCCGTCGGAATAGTTGTCCGCGACATTCTTCCAATTCACGGTGCGCGGGCGGAGAGTGACGCGTCCTTGAGGCACCAGTTCTTCGAGTCGATACGCCGCCAGTTCGTGGGCGTACGGCGCCAGCATCTCCCGCACGCTGGGCAAGCCGGGCTCCAGGCGTACGAAAACGAAGCCCATGAAGATTTCCTGTTCGAGCGGCGCCAGCCCATGCAGCTCCGGTTTCAGGTCGCGAAATGTTTCTCGATGCGGCACGCCGATCAGTCGGCCGTCGAGCGAGTAGGTCCACGCGTGATAAGGACAGGTGATGCGTCCGCCGCAGTGGCCCTTCGGGCCGTCGACCAGACGGGAGGCGCGATGACGGCACACGTTGTGAAAGCTCCGGATCTCACCGTCGCGGCCGCGCACCGAGACGATGGATTCGCCGAGCATGTCGAAGCAATGATAATCGCCGGGATTCGGCATATCGCTGCCGTGACACACCAGCTGCCAGCTGGTCCGAAAAATCGTGCGCTTCTCCAGTTCGAAGAAGTCGGGATCGCTGTAAATCCAGGCCGGCAGTCCGACTGCGGGGGCTTCGGTGGATGCAATGAACTGAGGTCGGGCAGCGGCGGTCATGGCGCCATCCTCGGACCGGAAGATGCCGCCAGCATTGCCTTAAGCGGCGCCGATGTCCAGCCCGGCCAGCGCTAATCGCGATAGAGATAAGTGAGGATCATGCTCTTGGCGGGATGGCCGCTGAGCCACGTACGAATCGTCTCGACTTTGCCCGCATCCTCGGCGCCGATATCCCGGCGCAGGATTTCCTGACGCATGCGTTCGCTGCTCTCGGTGCGGATCTTCCGTTGCCAGGCGTCCGTGAATACCGCGGGCAGCTTGTCGCTGAGCTGCAGCTGTTCCAGCAACTGCCACTCGCCGCCGTCCAGCCAGGCCTCGTCGCAGATCGAGCACACATCCAGTCGATTGGCGACGGTGCCGCTCAGTCGGTACTTGGTCATGATGCGCTCGCATTTCGGGCAGCGCAGGGCGCTGGTCGAGTCCGCCGGCAACTCCGCAACGCTCGCCGGGCCGCTCGCGTCCGAAGGCGGCTTGTGATGTTCGGCCCAGTGCCGGTAGTAGAGCAGGCCGACCAGCGATCCTTTGCATTGCTCGCAGCCCATCGCTGGCAGCAGCTCCTCGATCATCGTGGGGCGCAGCTCGGGCGTCTTGCATACCGGGCATTTCATTCAGCTTCTCCTCGCCGAGGGACGCGGCGGATGATACGGCCTTCGGGGCGCTACAATCGACCACGCCGCTCTCATTATTGGCCCGAGCCCGGGGGCAGGGCCTGCAGCCGCATTGACGGAGAGACCCCTATGATCTTGGCAGAGTGGGTTTTGAAGGCGCGAACGCTCGGGGCGAGCGACGTGCATTTGCAGGCGGGGACGCCGGTGGTGGTGCGCGTCCGGGGAGAGTTGTCCGCGGTCAGTGAAGCGCTGCCGGCGGCCCGAGTGGCCGAGATGGGCAGGGAGTTGCTCAACAACGAACAGTGGGAGCACTTCCGTGCGCGCGGCTCCGCGGATTTATCGATCAACGTGGCGGGCACGCGCTGCCGGGTCAACTTGTTTCAAACCGTTCGGGGCGCGGCGCTGGCGGTGCGGCTGCTCGCGGCGTCGACGAACACGTTGAAGAGCTGCAATCTGCATCCGGATCTGGGCAAGCTCACCGCGGCGCAGACCGGCCTGGTCATCGTTTCGGGCCCGACCGGCTGCGGTAAGTCGACAACACTCGCGGCGATGATCGAGGAGATCAATGCCTCCCGCGCCAGGAACATCATCACCATCGAAAGCCCCATCGAATATCTGTACACGAACCATCGCTCGTTCATCCGTCAGCGTGAAGTGCCGACGCATTCGCCGAGCTATGAGCAAGCGATCATCGATGCGCTTCGGGAGAATCCGGATGTGCTCGTCATCGGCGAGATGCGCACGCCGGAGGCGATGAGGCTCACATTGAATGCAGCCGAGACCGGCCATCTGGTGCTCGCGACGATGCATTCGTCGACCTGCGCCGAGGCGCTGAATCGTCTGTGCATGTCGTTCGCGTCCGAGATCCAGGGCAGCGTCCGCGCGCAAGTGGCGGACTGTCTGGTCGCAGTGGTTTGCCAGCGTCTGGAGTATCTGCAGGATTACCAGCTGAGGGCGCCGCTTTGCGAAGTGCTGATGGCCAATTCCAATGCCAAAGGCACGATCCGCAGCGGTTCCTTCAGTCAGCTCGCCACCGTGATTCAGTCGGGCGGCGAGGACGGCATGTGGAGCTTCGACCGCTACCGTCGCTGGATGGAACAGAAGCGGGATTGGGTGATGCCGTCGCAACAGAGTGCGAGCCCGCCGCTGGAGATGCAGTCACACGCGCCGCCGCCGCCGGCGCCGGTCTCGCGTCCAACGCCGAAGCCTGCGACAGAAGCTCCGATCGATATTTCCATCGATGAGAGCGCCGATCTCACCGAGCTGGCGCGCAAGATCGAAAAGAAGATCCGCTGAGCTACTGCTCGACGCGCGATGCCAGGCGGAGCAAGTCGGAGCTGATCTTCAAGCCGGCGCGGCGCGCGTTGCCGACGTCGATATCGAAGCGCAGGCGGTTGTCTTCGGTGAACAAGCGAATGATGCCGCCGCACTCGGTAAAATCGCTGGCCTCGCTGACAGTCAGCGCGTCATTGCCGGCCGCCTGGGTGAGGGCGGTGCGCACATCCGCCGCGGCGTCCAGGTAAACGGCATCGCAGCCCGCCCAGTCGCCGTCCGCCGGCAATTCGGCAGTGACGATCGACCGCGTGCCGATTCTCTTATCGACGGTGGAGCCGGTCAGCGCGTCCTGCACGCCGCGCGCGCCCATGAAACAAACGCGGATCGTGCTGGCCGCGGCTCGCGGCAGTTCGATGAACTTCAGGAAATTGAACAAATAGGCGGCGCGCAGCTGATCCGCTCGCTCGAGTGGAGTATCGTCAGCATGCACGGTGCCGAAGAACAGCAACGTCACAACGGTAACGGAGCGCAGGAATCGCATCGTCGTCGTCGGGCGTTAGCGCCCCACGTGCCACACGAAGCGCCCGAAGAAGCTGCGGCCGATGCTCGCGCCCAGGGCGCCGCCGGTCTCGTCGTAGAACTCGATGTGGTCGTCGTCGAATGCGTTGTTCACCGTGAGCGAGAACTCGAGATTGTCCCGCACGTGCCAGCCGGCGCGCAGGTCGAATGACGAATATGACGGGATGTCGTAGGTGCTCAGGCTGCCGACGTAGCGCCACGACAAGTCGAGCTCGACGTGATGCGGCAGATCGATGCGCGCGCGGGTGCCGAACGATTTCGACGGATCGCTTGCCATCTGCAACAACAGGTCGGTCGCGGGCGGCGCTTCCGTCATGCGATGCCAGTTGCCATTCACTTGCCAGCGCAGCCAGTCGGTAGCGGCCCATTCCAGCGAAGTTTCCATGCCGTACACCGTGGTGTCATGGGCGTTCGCGTACACGAACAGCCGGTCGATCCGCGGCGGCGGGCCTGGCACGAGCGCCGTCTGGAAGTCGATCACGTTGATCAGATCTTGGTACTCGTTGTAGTACAGCGATGCATCGAGCGACAGGCCAGGATTCGGGCGCCAGCGCCAACCGAGCTCGTAGGCCTCCAATTTCTCTTCCTCGAGATGTTCGTCGCCGCTGAGCATGAAGCGTACCGGCACGTCTCGAGGAACGTCGACGCTGACATGGGAGAACAGTTCTATACGCGATGGTGTGCGTACCGCGCGCGAGACAGCTCCCCACACCGTTTGAGTCGGGCTGAAGTGCCACAAAGTGCGGAGCGTGGGCTGGAACGCAAGGCCGGTAAACGTGAAATCCTCGAGCTTCGCGCCGGCGATCACGCGCAAGCGGTCGTCGAAGAAATTGATCTCGTCCTGCGCGTAGATGTTCCATTGATCCTGCGAGGACTGGGTTTTCGAGAAGCGCACGCGCGCCGCGGGATCTCGCTGTTCCTCTTCGAGCTCGCGCAGTCCGAAGCCGCCGGTCAGCAGGTGCCGGCCGATGCGATTGGCGCTGAACTGCAGATCGAGGCCCGCGGTCGCCTCGCTCCAGCGGCCAGGCAGGCCACGATCGGCCCAGCTGTAATAAGTGTGCGCATCGATGCTGCCCAAGGTGACGTCGCGTTGCCAGTTGACCGTGACGTTGCCGGTACGCGAGCTGCCCGGGAGATTCGAGTCCGCGTAGCCGTCGGTGTCGCCGAAGTCGCCTTCCTGCACATCGCCTTGGAAGGACAGCTGTCCGCCCGCGGCTGCACGGTCGAGTCGCCAGCCCGCTTGAGTTCTGATCCAGGGCTCGCCGCCGTCTAAATATGAATCAGTGTGGGCATGCTCGGCATACACGCGGTAGTCGCCGATCGAGTCGATGCGATCCGAATAGCTCACAGCGCCCGACTGGCTATCGACCGTGCCGCTGCCCGCTTGTACGCGCAGCCCGGCGGAGTCGGCAGCGGTGCGAGTGATGATGTTGATCACCCCGTTGACAGCGTTGATGCCCCACAGGGCGCCGCCGGGGCCGCGCATGACTTCGATGCGCTGGATGTTATAGAGCGGCACCGTCTGCTCTTCCCACATCACGCCGGAGAACAGCGGCGTATAGATGCTGCGTCCATCGACGAGCACCTGAAGTTTGTTCGCGAATCGGCTGTTGAAACCGCGCGCAGTGATTGCCCAGCTGCGGGCGTCGATGCGAGCGACCTGCAGGCCCGGCGCCATGCGCAAGACTTCGGGCAGGCTGGTTGCTCCGCTGCGGCGGATATCGTCGCGGGTGATCACGAACACCGCCGCGGCGGCGTCGGCGCTCGCTTGAGCACGCTTGGCCGCCGATGTCACGGTCACGTCCATGCTCATCAACGTCGCCAGGTCCAGATCGGTGAGATCTTCGTGGGCCTGCGCCGCGCAGGTCGTCAACAACGAAGTAATGAGCAGCGCTAGCAGTCGCCGGGCCTTCATATGCTCCAATGAGTGAGCTGTTATAGAGGACAGGCGATGCAGCGCCTGGTTAGACGCTGTTTCGACGCGCTGCGCTGAAATCTTGAGCGCGAGCGGCGCTTATTTGCAGCAACTCGCGCTCCCGTAGGTTCTTTTCAGGCAGGGAATGTCTTAAGTATGCTCGGGTGCGTTTACCCAGGTTAGGGAGCGGCGCCGATGGGCAAGGTTCGTGTGAATTTTTTCTGCGTGTCGATGGACGGCTTCGGCGCCGGGCCGGATCAATCGCTGCAGCAGCCCCTGGGCATCGGCGGCGAGTCGTTGCACGAGTGGGCCTTTGGGACGCGCACCTTCCAGAAAATGTTGTTCGGCAAGGAGGGCGGCAGCACCGGCATCGACGATGACTTTCTGGTGCGGAGTTTCGACAACCTCGGCGCGTGGATCATGGGCCGGAACATGTTCGGCCCGATTCGCGGCCGGTGGCCGGATGAGGAATGGCAAGGCTGGTGGGGGCCGAATCCTCCGTACCACTCGCCCGTGTTCGTACTGACGAACCATTCTCGCGCGCCGCTCGACATGGAGGGCGGAACGACATTTCATTTCGTGACGGATGGCATCCATGCCGCGCTCGAGCGGGCGAGGGCCGCGGCCAATGGCAAAGACATCCGGGTGCTCGGCGGGGCGTCGACGATCCGGCAGTACTTGCAGGCGCGGCTGATCGACGAGATGCATCTGGTCGTGGTGCCCAAGCTGTTGGGGCAGGGCGAGCCGCTGTTCACGGGGGTGGATCTGGTGAAGCTGGGTTACAGCGTCACTCAACAGGTCACATCCGAAACCGTGTTACACGTCATCGTTACGAAGAACTAGAGACAGCGGCGGCTGCGTGCAGCGTTAGATCGTCTGCACGCAGCCAGCGCGTTACTTATATCGTTTCCGGAGTCCACACGTAGCCGTCGCCGCGGCGCTCGAACTTGCCCACGCCAGGATACGGGAAGTGCACGGCGTAGATGCGTTGACCGCTTTCGGCGCTTTTGCTGAGCACATCGATGCGGCTCTTTTGTCCCGTCGGCGCATCGAGATCGAATGCGACCGTCCAGTCCGGCTTCTGCACCGAGACGACGTAGTGATGCACGGAGTCGCCGACGTACAGCAATGTGTTGGCGCCCGAGCCGATCAGATAACCCGAGTGACCCGGTGTGTGACCATGATAGTCCACGGCTGTCACAACCCCCGGAATGAGCTCCGCGCCGGGAGCGAACGCATCGATCTTCGGAGTCAGAGCGGTGACCAGGGCGGTATGGTTCGTGGCGCCGATGGCTGCGGCGGTCTCGGCATTCAGCCCTTTCAGGAAATCCCAATCGGCGGCGCCGAGGTGAACCGTCGCATTCGGAAACGCCAGCGCGCCTTCGGCATTCAGCAGGCCGCCGATGTGATCGCCATGGGCGTGTGAAATGAACACGTCGGTGACGCTGCCCGGCTCGATGCCGGCGGCGGCGAGCGACTGGATGAGCTGACCGCCGGCCGGGCCGAAGTTCGAACCCGCGCCCGTGTCGAACAACAACACGCGATCCGCGCTCTTCACCAGCAGCGGCTGAATCGACACGCTGAGCTTGTCGGCGGGCAGGCTGGCCGCGGTCAACACGGCAGCGACGTCCTCGGGGGTCTTGCCGACGCCGAAGATTTTATTGTCGTTCGGGAAATCGAACGCGCCGTCACGCAGAGCGAAGGCGGACAGCTCGCCGATGCTGAAGCTGCCGGCGGGCGCTTGCGCGGTCGAAGCCGGAGCTGCGGTTTCCTGCGCCGGCTCTTTGGGAGCTTCGGACTTCGGCGAACAGGCAGCGAGCGTCAAACAAAGAGCGATAGCAAGCGACGTTCTTTTCATGCGAGTAAGGCGCTGAGTGAATGGGGCACGCATCCTAGCATCGCCACCCAGGCGTTCACACACTGCGCCCTGGAGTCGCCCGGCTATTGCTGTGGTTATGGCGGCGGTTCGACCGCCGCCGACTCTGCCGGTTTCTCGGCTGGCTCCTCGCCGGGACCGGCGCCGCTGCGCTTCTGTTTCTCGGGGTCGGGCAGCGGCACGATCTTGCCGGTGGGCAAGAGCGCCTCGACGGTCATCTGCGGCGGGATGCGTGACTGGTCGCGACCGCAGCTGGCGCTCCGCTGCGTCACTTTTACGTTGAGCTTGCGGAACAGTTGCGTGCCCATCTGTTCGAGCAGCTCGCAATCCTCGGGCTGCAGACGTACGGTGCGTGAGGACAATGTCACTTCCTGGCGTTGCGCCTCGAACACGATGGGATCGTTCATCGCGGCGCCGGGGTTGCGAGTCACGCGAGACACCAGCTCGCGGCGCGACTTGTCCTTCTCGATCTCCTTCATCACGGCTGGCGTGACCTCGACCGGCATCTGCACTTGAATGCGGATCAGCGCCGATTGGCGTCGCTCGCTGGCGGAGTTGCGGAAGGTGGAGGAGGAGCGGTCGAACGGATCGCCCCGATCGAACGGGTCGCCGCGATCGAAGGGATCGGAGCTCGCGCGGCCCGGCATCGGATCCATCATGTCGTCGCCGACCATGTATGCGTCGCAGTTCCTCACGTCTACTTTGACGTCGTCCCGGGCGCCGATGGCGAGCAGGATGTTGGCTACGCGGTTCTGCAATTCGTGGCAGGCCTGGAATTGCCTCGGCAACCGGTATTGCAGGGAGACTTCGTGGACTTTGTAAACCGCCGTGACCGGCCCGTCAGCGATCGCTGTGCCGGTGAGCAGCAAGGACGCGGCTGACAGCAGTTTCAAGACAGCCGACGCGCCACGGTCTGTGAACAGGTGCAAGGTCGTCATGGGCAATATCTCCGCCGCAAGCCGCATGCGATTTGCTGTCAGTCTAGGCTCGCGGCGACGCCGCGTCGAGCATGCATTAATGGGTTGGCCCTAGGGCTAATTGCTGCTCGTTCAGACTGAGCCGACGCTGTTCGCCCGAGAAGCAAAAGAGCTGGATCATGGCTCGAGCGAGCGTGAGTGGGGTGGCCAGGGTGGTAGAGCATGTCTGCTGGACCCTGGCATGCGTGGCGATCGTGCTGTACCTCGCGGCCAGAACGGATGCAGCCATCAGCGGCAAGGCCGATCTTGCGCGAGCGACGACCGCCGCGACTCGCGCGACAACAACAGCGAATGTTCCCCCGGCTGCACCGATCGTTGACACCGCTCCGCCCGTTGCTGCGGCGTCCGGACTGCAAGGCCTGTTGGAGATCCCGTCATTGGGCCTGCGCACGCCGCTTTATTCCGATACCAGCGAGCTCAATCTCAATCGGGGCGCTGGACTGATTGGCGGCATGTCCGTGCCGGGCCAGGGCGGCAACCTGGGCGTGGCGGCGCATCGCGACGGCATCTTTCGACCGCTGGAGAACATCCAGATCGGCGCCGCGATCGAGGTGCGGACCGCGAGTTTTCACTACGTCTATCACGTCACGTCGATCGCCATCGTCGATCGCACCGATGCCGCGCTCCTGCGGCGTACCGACGAGCCCGCCATCACGTTGGTGACCTGTTATCCGTTCCGATTCGTAGGACCCGCGCCCCGGCGATTCGTGGTGCGTGGCCAGCTCGATTCCGCTCGCGAGGCCACCGCGTCAGTGACGCCACCGCTTCGGGAGAAAACCGCCGCCATCTGAAACCTCTCGAACCATGCAGGAGACAATCATGGGTATCCGTTCTCGCGTCACCTTCGGCGCGCTTCTCGCACTCATTGCTACAGCGACCCTGGCGCAGAACCCGAAGGATTGCGCCGCCGTGAAGTTCAGTGACGAGGTGCTGGAGCGATTCCCACGGGCCCAGGAGGCTTGCCAGGATGTGATAACCCGCGATGGGCAGGACTATGCGGTCATCAACGCCCGTCTGGTCGACGTGCGAGGGAACACGATGCGAGTGCGTTTCAGGCACGCCGACGGTTCCATGGGGCCGACGCAGTCCGTCACACCGCCGCGCGATTTCCGTGTACTTATCAATGGCACACCCACGCGCGTTGCCGACCTTGCACCAAATCAGGACTTGAAAGCTTACGTGCAAGTCAGCCGCCCGGTGATGGCGCTGGAGCCGGCCGATAGCACGCAAACCCTGGTGATCGTGCCCCTGGTCGCCGAAGAAGCGGTCGCCGAGGATTCCGAGCGCACGCGCCTGGCCGAAGCCGATCCTGAAATGCCGAGCACCGCCGGGCCTGCGCCACTGTTTGCAGCCTTCGGCCTGTTGTTCGCCTGCGCCGCCGTGGGTCTGCGAGCCCTGCGCGCCGTGCGCCCGAATCCAGCCAAGAAGATCTAACGTCGAGGAGTAAAAATCATGATCCGGAATATTGTGGTTGTTTCGCTGGCCTGCCTCCCGTTGATGAGTCAGGCAGCGGATCCGAAAAAGGTGTCGTCGGAGAATGTCACCAAAGCGACGGCGACGGTGCAGTCCGTCGATCACGACAGCCGCTCGCTGGTGCTTCGCACCTCCGATGGCGTCGATACGGTGGTTGTCGTCGGGCCCGAGGTCCGCAATTTCGAGCAGATCGAGGCGGGCGATACCGTCTCCGCCACGTATCGCGAGGCACTGCTGGCGCAAGTCGTGCCGAAAGGCTCGGCAGCCGGCGAGCCTCGCACCACAGTGGCGAAGACCCGAGCCAAAGAGGGCGAACTACCCGCAGCGTCGGTGAGCGCTTCCGTGTCGACCGATGTGGTCATTCAGTCCGTCGACCAATCGTTCGACACCGTGACGTTCAAACGCTCCGACGGCGTGGTGCGCACCGTCGCGGTCGAAAATCCCGAAGCCACCAAGTTCGTGCACAACCTGAAGCCGGGCGACGAAGTGCGGATCACGTACACCGAAGCCACGGCCATCGCTCTGAGCAAAGCGGAGTGATGCTGCACAGTGGATACGCGAGCAGACTGGTCTTTTGCCGATATATCCAAATAAAAATCAGTTTCGATTCGGCAAATCCCGATCTACTCGCGTAAGCCGCTGCCGCATGATCTGCGCGGAAGTCCTTGACTGCACTGGTTCACCGCGAGATGAAGGTGACAGGCAGGTTACAAGGGGCGCGCTTCCTGGAATGTGGCCACGTCGTGAAGCGCGCGAAATACATCGAAATATGTATCGTCGGGTGCATAGCGGGAGTTTTCGTGAGCAGGACACCACCTACCGTATTCATCGTCGATGACGATGCGGATGTGCGACGAGCGCTGGCTCGTCTGTTATGCGCGGCTCGATATGTGACGCGCTCCTTTGGATCTGCGGCGGAGTTTCTCGCGCATCACGATCCAAACGTGCCGGGCTGTCTGCTGCTGGATCTGGCGATGCCCGATCAAAGCGGCCTCGATGTGCAATCGACGCTGGTCGAAATGGACTGTCACCGGCCGATCATTTTCTTGAGCGGTCACGGCAGCATCGCCGAGAGCGTGATAGCGATGCGCGCCGGCGCGGTGAACTTTCTCACCAAGCCGGTGGAGAACGAAGAGCTGCTCGGTGCTGTCGAAGAAGCGCTGCGCATGGATGAGGAGCAGCGTCGCGCGACCGGCTTGAAGCAGATCGTTCAAGAGCGGATCGCGACACTCACGCCGCGCGAACGTGAAGTGCTCGCGCACGTTGTCGAAGGTCGCATGAACAAACAAATCGCCGGCGACCTCGGCACGGTGCTCAAGACCATCAAAGTCCATCGTGCGCGGGTGATGCACAAGATGCGCGTGCGCTCGCTGGCTCAGCTGGTGAAGCTCATCGCCGCGTCGGGCGTGGTGCTCGACCGTCCGGCTCGCAGCGAGTTGCCGTCCGATGTGAAATACAGCGCGCCGATCGGCTCCAGCGGCAGCAGCCACTCGATCGGCGGCGTGGCGCACTGGTGACAACAAGAAATTTTCTCTGATGTCGTTGGTGACGTGGGCGATTGTCACGCCCCTCGTCACGCTTCCTGCCGGCTCGGCTTCCTGTGTACTGTGCGTACGCTATGCACAAGACACGGAAGACAATCCATCTGCTCTTCTTGATGCTGATCTGTGGCGCGAGTCCGCTATCCGCGCAGGAAACAACTCAGGAAGAAGCGATCCGTAAACTCAACGCCAGGATGGCTGAGCTGCAGGCGCAGATCGCAGAAATTCAGGCCGAATTGGCCGCGATCCATCCCGAGCAGCTGGCGCAGCCCGGCTCTATCGTGAGCACGCAACCTCCTGCTCCGGAGAAGCTGACTTCGCAGCAACAGGAAGAAGCGATAGGCGAGGCGACTCGACATCACCAGACCTTTGCACAGGATGAAGAGGACGCGCCGCGCCTGTACAACGCGCCCATGGATCCCACGTATCCGGGATTCTTTCTCCTGCCAGGCACGCACACGCTGCTGCGGATCGATGGATCGGCAAGAGCCGATCTGATTTACGATCCAAGAACACCCACGATGGGCGATGGCTTCATACCCTCGTCGATACCGATCGCATCGACCTCCGATCATTCGAATGTCAATGGCAGCATTCGTGGCAGCCGCTTCATGGCGGACTTTCGCATCCCCTATGGCGAGAGCGCGTCCGCGCGGACCTTCATCCAGTACGATTTCTTCGGGCCCAACGGGACGACGGCGCCACGGCTGCGTCATTTCTACGCTCAGCTGAACAACATTCTGGTCGGCCAGACATTCACCAACTTCATGGATCCCGATGCCTTCGGGGACGAGCTGGACAACCAGGGAGTCAATGCGGCGGTCAGTGTGCGTCTTCCGCAGGCCAGATACAGCTTCGGGCTGGGAGGAGGGGCAAGCGCCTCCATCGCTCTGGAGGATCCGGACTCCTCCATCGATTTCTCGATCGCCGGCGCGCCGGTCACGCCGACCACTTCCGCTCCGGACCTCACACTTCACTTGCGAAACGAATGGGAGAACGGACATCTGCAGCTGGCGAGCACCTTTCGCGACCTGGGGGTGGAGTTTCCGGACGGAAGGCGCGAGTCGACCTTTGGATGGGGCGTGAATGCGACGGGAGGGATAGAGGTGCTCGGCCGCAATTCCATCGTTCTAGGGCTTGCTTATGGCCATGGAATCGCGCGCTATGTGGGCGACACCGCGGGCGCGGGATTGGACGCAGCTCCCGAATCGCAGACAGATTTGTCTCTGAAAGCGCTGCCGCTCACGGCCGCGTATGGTAGTTACCAGCACTACTGGAACCAGAACATGCGTTCGAGCGTGACGCTCGGTCATGTGAAGGTGCAGAACACCAGCTTCCAACTGCCCGATACCTATCACAAGAGCACCTATTCGGGCATCAATCTGATCTGGAATCCGATCGGCAGCCTGGATGTCGGCGCCGAGTTCGTCTACGGCTGGGTGGAGGACAAGAGCGGCGCCAATGCCGATGCTCCCCGCTTTCGAATCACAGCGAGATACAACTTCGTGAAGCACCGCCCGGCCGAGGAAAAGGCGCCGTAGCGAAAGTTCATTCACAACTCGTTGGACCAGGGGCTAATTGCGGGCTGCCGGGTGCGATGCGAACGTGATCGGTATGGCAAGAGTGCACATCCTGGCGACCGGCGGGACGATTGCGGGTCGAGGCTCGAGCGACACCTCCTCCAGTTATCGTCCCGGCTCGGTCATGATCGAACAGCTGATCGACAGCGTGCCGGGCCTCGGCGCGCTCGCCGAGGTGACCGGCGAGCAGTTTGCCCAGATGAGCAGCCAGGACATGGACGAGGTCGTCTGGCAGGGCCTGGCGAATCGAATCAACAAACTGTTCGATGCCGATGCGGCGGACGGCGTCGTCGTCACGCATGGCACCGACACCGCCGAAGAGACTGGCTACTTCCTGCATCTGACCGTGACCTCGGACCGTCCGGTCGTGCTCACCGGCTCGATGCGGCCGGCGACCTCGTTGAGCGCCGATGGGCCGCTCAATTTATATAACGCGGTCTCGGTTGCCGCCGATCGCGATGCGCGCGATCGTGGAGTGATGCTGGCAATCAACGACGATCTGCACAGCGCGCGCGATGTCACGAAGTCGAGTACGACGGACGTGCAGACTTTCATCTCACCTGGGCCCGGATTGCTCGGCACGGCGCGGCTGGGACGCATTCGATATTTCCGCCGGCCGAAGCGTTTGCACACGAGCCAGTCGAGCTTTTCTGCTTTTGCTCAGCGACGTTTGCCGCGCGTGGATATCTTGTACTCGCACGCCGGCATGCAGCCCGACCTGGTGCGAGCCAGCGTATCGCTCGGTGTGCGTGGCATCGTGATCGCGGGTGTGGGCAATGGCAATGTGCCAGGGCCGGTGGTCAGCGCGTTGACGGACGCGGTGAAGGCGGGCGTCATCGTAGTTCGTGCCACGCGCGTCGGCAGCGGTGATGTCGAGCGGGGCGTAGAGCTCGACGACGATGCGTTGGGTTTCGTCGTGGCCGATCAGCTCAATCCCCAGAAGAGCCGGATATTGTTGCAACTGTGCCTGGCGCACGAACTGGATCGCAATGCTGTGCAGGAAGCGTTCTTTCAGTATTAGTTCTCGCGCGATACGTCACTTTGCTCAGCTCCGCGCCGAAGAACAGCATCTTGCTCATGGCGTGCATCCATAGCATCACCATCAGAATGCCGCCGATCGCTCCGTAGGCGCTCCATTTCGTCGCTGCATGGGCGGCGTACACCGACAGGACTTCGGCGCCGAAGATCCAGGTGAGGCCCAACAGGATTGCAGCGAGTCGCACGTCGCTCCAGCGCACCTGCATGGGCGGCAATGCTCGCAGCAGCAATGCAAATATGAGCGGGGCGATGACCAGCGAGCCGAGCAGGGGCAGCAGCCAGCCGAGTGTATCCCCGATCAGTGACAGTTCACCCGGCAGCGCTGCCAGCCACTGCAACGCCCCGATGACCGCGAGCAGCGCGAGCAACAACGCGCCGCCGCCAAACATGATGCCAAAGGCGATGGCGCGCTCGGTGAGTTTCATCCGCAAGGCATTCAATATGGAGCCGGACGCGAGCGGCGGCGCTTGCTTCCAGAGCGCCCGGAAGGTCATGCGCAGGTGAGCGAACAGTGCCGAGGACGTCATCAACAAACCGACGATGCCGATCAGTGTTGCCACGATCGAGCCGCGCTGCAGATACAGAGACACTTGTTCGACGGCGCCGCGCAAGTCGGCGCCGAACGTGACTTCGACCGTCTGCAACAGTTGTTGCTCGAGGTCGACAGCCAGTGGCGACAGGCGCAGCAACCAGCCCATGGCCGCCATGAGCAACACCAGCAAGGGCACCAGTGAGAGCAGCGCGTAGTAAACCATTGCGCCCGCAAAGTAGTGCGCGTAGTCGCGTACGTACTCGCCTGCAGCTGCGCGCAGCAGGCTCGAGTGTGCTGATATCGAGGGATTCACCGTCGTCGACTCTCGGCGCGATGCTGCTGGCGAACTGTTGGACCTAGGTCCTACGCGTGGCCATTGCGGAGTGAGATAGGTTCCTCGCGACAGTCAACGGACCACCGAGGGCGAACCATGAGCGATCCTCAAGCGGACGAGGCATTTCGCAGGAGCATCTGCACGCAGCTGCCGGGATGCGGCCGCGTGCGTTCGGAAGCGGACAGTCTTGGCGAACGCAAAGTGCCGCTCGATGCCTACTGGGGCGTCAATGTGTCGCGCGCGCTCGAGAACTTCGCCATCAGCGGTCGTCCGATCTCAATTTATTCCGACTTCATCTACGCTTACGCGTGCGTCAAGCAGGCGGCGGCGCTGGCCAACGCCGACGTGGGCGTGATGGAGCGCTGGAAGGCCGAGGTGATCGAACACGCCTGCGTCGAGATCCGGGACGGGGCGCTGCACGATCAGTTCGTCGTGGACATCATGCAGGGCGGCGCGGGCACGTCGACCAACATGAACTTCAACGAAGTGATTGCGAATCGCGCGCTGGAGTTGGCGGGCCACGCCAAGGGCGACTACGCACGCATCGATCCCAACGACGATGTGAATCGTTCCCAGAGCACCAACGACACCTATCCCACCGCTTTGAAGATCGGCTTGCACCTGGCGTTGGAGCGTCTGCAAGTCGAGCTGGTGTCGCTGGCCACGGCGTTTCACTCCAAGGGCAGCGAGTTCTCCGGCATCGTGAAGGTCGGCCGCACCCAATTGCAGGACGCAGCGCCCATGACCCTGGGCCAGGAGTTCCAGGCATTTGCGATTACGCTGGCCGAAGAGTGTCTCGATTTCGAGCACGTGACCAACAAGTTGTGCGAGATCAGCCTCGGCGCGACTGCGATCGGCACCGGCATCGCGGCCCACCCGAAATATGCGGAGGCAGCGCGTCAGCACCTAGCCGACATCACCGGCTTCGCGCTGCGGACTTCACCGAACCTGGTCGAAGCCACGACCGATGTCGGTTGTTTCCTGGAGCTGTCGGGCGCCTTGAAGAAATGCGCCATGAAGCTGTCGAAGATCTGCAACGACCTGCGGCTGCTCAGCTCGGGCCCGCAGGCGGGATTCGGCGAGATCACGCTGCCGCCGCGCCAGGCCGGCTCGAGCATCATGCCGGGCAAAGTGAATCCGGTGATCCCCGAAGCGGTCAATCAAGTGGCCTTCGCGGTGGCCGGCGGCGATATGACGCTGACCATGGCGGCCGAGGCCGGCCAGTTGCAGCTCAATGCGTTCGTGCCGGTCATGGCGCACGTGCTGTTCGAGAATCTGAAGTATCTGACGGCGGCGGTGACGACGTTGCGCGAGCATTGCGTGATCGGCGTGAAGGCGAACAAGAGCCGGCTCGAACAACACTCACGCTCGTTCGTCGGCGTGATCACGGCGCTCATTCCTCATATCGGCTATGAGCCGGCGGCGCGGCTCGCGAAACAGGCGCTGGCGGATGGCGGCGACATCGTCGATGTGGTGGCCGCTTCTGGATTGTTGTCGCGCGAAGAGCTGGCCTCGCTGCTCACTGCCGAGCGGCTTACCGGGAGTCCGCGCGAATCGAGCAGCGCGGACGCGGGTATCCCTCGGGATACGGGTAGAGAGCAGGTCAGACATTAGATGCGCATTCTGTAGAGGGGGCGTCATGCGTCAGTTCTCCACTCATCAGCTGTTATCGTTACTGGACAAACATGGCCCGCCCTGCATCTCGCTCTATCAGTACACCCACCGGCATCACCCGGACAGCCTGCAGGACCCGATCCGCTACCGCAATCTGCTGCGGGAGATGGAAAGCTCGCTGCTGCAGAAGTACGACCGGAAGGAAGTGCGCCCGTTGCTGGAGAAATTCCAGCCGCTGAGCCACGACGGCGAGTTCTGGAATCATCGCACCGACGGCCTGGCCATGCTGGCCGCGCCCGACATGTTCGAGGTGTTCGAGCTGCAACGGCCGGTGCAGGAGAACCTGATCGTCGCCGATACCTTTTATCTCAAGCCGTTGCTGCGCATCTCGCAGTCGGCCGATCGTTTTCAGATCCTGTGCCTGACGCGCGACCGGGCGCAACTGTATGAAGGCAATCGCGACGCGGTCGATCCGGTCGAGCTCATCGACACGCCCGGCACGATCACTGAGGCGCTCGGCGCCGATCTGACTCAGCAGCATCAGTCGGTGCGCAGTGCGGCCGGTCAGACGCCGATTTATCACGGCGTCGGGCAGAAGAAGGAAGAAGTGGATCGCGACCGGGATCGGTTCTTCCGCGCCGTCGATCGCGGCGTGATGGAGAATCACTCCAAGCCGACCGGGCTGCCGTTGATGCTCGTGGCGTTGAAGGAATATCACACGCCGTTCCGCAACCTGAGCCGCAACCCGCATCTGCTGAGCATGGGGGTCGACGTGGATCCGGGAGCGATCGGCCTAGATGAATTGCGTGCGCTGACCTGGGAGCAGATGGAGCCGCTGTATCTCGAACGCCTGGCGCTGCTGGTGCGCGAGTTCGAAATTGCGCGGACCCGTCAGCTCGGCTTCGACGATTTGTCCGAAGTGGCGGCAGCCACCGCTGCCGGCAGAGTGGCGAACCTGCTGGTCGAAGCCGATCGGCAGATTCCAGGCCGCGTCGATCTGGAGTTCGGCAGGATCGAGCAGGGCGTGCTGCACGATCCGGAGGTCGGCGACGTGCTGAGCGATCTGGCCGGCGCGGTGCTGAGAATGAAGGGACAGGTGGTCATCGTGCCCAAGGAGCGGATGCCCACCGACACGGGCGTCGCCGCGACCTGTCGTTTCTAGTTTATTGAGACCGCGCCACGGGCAGAAAGCCGACGAACGTGAGCCCGGCGAGCGCGAAGAACGAGAGCTTCAGCGCGAACAGCCGCGCGTCTGTGTTGATCTGCACCGCATTCGCGATGTGCTCGGGCGTGAGCGGCGACTGCTCCAGCACTTGCTGCAATCGATCGTTGCTGATGAAGGCAACGCGATTCAGATCCAGATGAGCGCGCAACTCGGTGCCGATCGCAGGATCGCGCGCCAGGTGTTGATTCACGTTGAGGCTGAGCACACCGATCACCAGTGCGCCCGCGATCGCCGCTCCGACCGCAGCGGCGAAATGACTCGTTGCGGAGCAGAGCGGCTCGACATCCTCGGAAATTTCCGTCGGCGCCACCGCCGCCAGGCTCTTGAACAGCAGCGTCGCGAGTGCGCCTTCGCCCAAACCGACCGCGGCCAGGCTGAGCACGACCGACGCGTTGCTCCAGTCGTTGCGCACGATGGCGCCCAGCAGCACCAGCCCCGTGCCCACGGCGAGAAACGCATATCGAGTGACGTTGCGCATGGCCTGCGGGCTTCTGAAGCGGCTGACGTACAGCGCGCCGATAAAGCTGGCCACCGTGAAGGGCACGAGGGCGTAGGCAGTTACCAGGCTGCTGCGCCCTTGCACGATCTCTATATATAAAGGAATGAGGAAGGTGACGCCGGAGCTGACCGCGGCGATGGTGAATATGGACCAGAGCATGGAGCGCTGCCCTGGAGTGTTCAGCAGTTGCATCACGCCCAGGCATCCGCCGATGCGTCGCTTGGCCATCCACACCAGCACCAGCTTGATGAGCACCACGCCGAACAGCATGCCCAACAGCGCCGGCGAGAGGTTGAGCGGACTGAACGGCGCGCCAGCGGTTGCTCGGACGACGCCCCAGTCGATCAGGTTGTCGCTGCCCAGGCCGATGAGCACCATGGCCAGTGCGACTGCACCGAGGCCGGCGATTTCCTTGTCGGTAATGGTGGTCCGGGGCAACAGACCGGAATGATGGCGCAAATACAGACTGCCGAAGTAAACGGTGCCGGCCAGCAGCAACAGCAATGCGAAAGTGATGCGCCAGTCATGCCACGTCGCGATCGCGCCAGCGATCAGAAAGGCCGGCGCCAGGCTCAGGCTTCGGGTCGCACTCAACCGGCCCAGTGCGAGGGCGCGTTGCTCGCCCGAGTAGTGAGCTGCTATCAATTGCACCGAGGCGGGCGTCAACACGGCCGCTGCGGCGCCCGCGATCATCTGGGCCAGCAGCACCATGGTGGCGTTGGGACTCCAGGCCATGATGGCCATGGCCACGCCGAACGCAGCGAGCGAGGCACGAAAGATGCGCCGGGCGCCGACGATGATGGCGAGGCGGGTGCTGCCCAGCACGCTGGCCGCGACCATCAGCGAGTACATGATGATCGCCGTTTTCACCATGCCCGAACCGGTGTCGAACGCCGTGACGATGCCTTCGATGGAAATCTTCAAGGTCGCGATGTTGAAGACCAGCAGCACCTGGGCGCTGGCGACGATCGTCAGGGGCAGCCAGTTGAATCGGTCTTTGCTGATCACGCGGGCGAGGAGGCGGTGGAGTGGGGTTCGTCCTTGATGTTGGCGGCGCCGTGTTTGGCGGGGTCGCGAATGTAGCCCGGCAATGCGCCGGCGGGAAAGAATGCGAGCAGTGCGCAGCCGGCGAGCGCGAAGAAGGTGGCCTTCAACGCCAGCAAGCGCGCGTCGGTGTTGATGCGCACAGCCTCGGCGATTTCTTCCGATGTCGCGCTGGTGTCCGCGAGCGCTCGCTCCAGGCGGCTGTTGCTGACGAACGCGATGCTATCCAGATCGACCTGCGCGGTGACTTCATCGGGTAGGCTCGAGTTGTGCACGAGCTCGAAATGCACGCTGCGATCGAGCAGCCCGATGAGCAGTGCGGTCGCCATCGCTGTGCCGACAGCAGTAGCGAGATTGTTGGTGACGCCGCGTACCGAGCCCACATCGGCCGCCAGCTCTCGCGGCGATGACGTCACCAATACATTGAATAGCAGTGTCACCAAAGCGCCTTCGCCGAACCCCGCCACCGCCATGCCGAAGATCACCATGGAGTGGCTCCAGTCGTTGCGGATGGTCGCGCCGAGCAGCGCCAGCCCGACGGTGACCAATAGAAACGAATAGCGGCCGATATGGGCGGGACTGAGATAGCTCTTCAAACGAACCACGGTGATCGCCGCAATGAAACTCGCCACCGAGAAGGGAATCACGCTCAGCGCGGTCTCGAAGCTGCCGCGGCCCTGCACGACCTGAATGTAGAGCGGGATCAAAAATGTGATTGCGGAGGCCAGCGCACTGACGATGAAGATCGACAGCAGTGCGGCGCGCTCGGCAGTGCCTGCAACGACTTCGAGCGCGACCAGCGAGTCCGCGCCTTGGCTGCGACGCCGTCGCGACCAGGAAATAAAAGCCTGCAGCAGGAACACGCCGATCACCACCATCAGCGGTGCAGGAGATATATCCAATATTGCGAACGGTGCGTCGGGCCGGGCGAGCAGCGTGCCCCACGAGGCGAGATTGCTGGTGCCCAGGCTGATGAGCACGACGCCCACGCCCGCCAGTCCCGCGCCGACCCAATCGATGTCGACGTGCGACGGTCGGCGCGCAGCGCTCAGTTTGTCGCTGAACTTCAAAAGTGCGAGCGCGAGTAGCGCCAACAATCCAAACATCGCGCGCCAGCCCACCCAACCGGTCAACGTTCCAGCGAGCAGGAACGCGAGCACGATGCCCATCGCCGGCGCGGCGCCGAGCCAACCGAGCGCCTTTGCTTGCTGATGACCCTGATAGTTGTCGGCGACCAGCACGACCAGCGTCGGCACGAGCATCGCCGCGCCCATGCCGGCGAGAACTTGCGCGACGATCATCATCGTTTCGTCGAAGCTCGCGGCCATGACGATCATGGCGATGCCGAACAGCCCGACTGAAGCGCGAAACACGCGACGCGATCCGATCAACTGCGCCACGCGCGCGCCCGGCAGTATCAGCGCGGCGACTACCAATGCATAGGTGACGATCGCCGTGCCGAGCGTCGTTGCCGCTGTGCTCAGACTGCCGGCAATCGCGTCCATCGATACCTGCAGCGTCGAGACATTGAAGATCATCATGATCTGCGCGAGCACGATCACGATCATCGGAGTCCACGGGGCGGCCCGCGTCCCGTCGGCTATGGAGTCGATGTCGTCGGTGCTCGATGACGCGTGCATGCCATGGCTTGATACCGCCACTGCCGCTCGCGCTGCGTTGGGCCTTGGCCCAATAGACGGTCAGGGCTTGCGCTTCGATCCTCGTCAGCTCCTCACCAAGGAGATGCATGATGAGCACGCTGGTAGCGATTGTGTTCGACGATCCGACCACGGCGTTCGAGATGCGCACCTCGCTGCTGAAAATGCAGAAAGAGCATCTGATCGACCTGGAAGATTCGGTGGTCGTCACCAAGACCGAATCGGGCAAGACCAAGCTCGATCAGGCCACCAATCTGACCGCGGCCGGCGCGATCGGCGGCGGCTTCTGGGGCATGCTCATCGGCATGATTTTTCTGAATCCCTTGCTGGGAGCGGCGGTCGGTGCGACGGCCGGCGCGGTGACGGGCAAGTTCACCGACATCGGGCTCAGCAATCAAATGATGAAGGACATCGCAGCGTCCTTCAAACCGGGCTCGTCGGCGCTGTTCGTGCTCGTGCGTCGCGCGACTGTCGACAAAGTGCTGGAAGGCCTGAAGGAATTCGCAGGTCGTGGCAAGGTGTATCAAACCTCGCTCGACAAGGATACCGAGCAGACGCTGCGTGAAGCACTCGAAGCTGCTTGACAGGTCGCGGTCCGGACGCGGCGCGAACGTCGCGCCGCAGAGGTGGCTATGGCGAAGCGTTCCGACACGTTGAGTCCCCACGATCTCGGCGCCGCGCATGCCGAGCCGGCGCGAGCCGCGCATCGCAAGTCCGGCTTCGAAAAATTCCTGGATATGGTCGAGCGGGTCGGGAACAAGGTTCCCCACCCGGTCGTGATTTTCGTCCTGCTGATCGGCGTGGTGATCCTGCTGTCGCACCTGTTCTACATGCTGGGCGCCAGCGCGACTTATCAGACCATCGATGCCGACACCGGCGAGATCGAAGAGCTCACGACCAGCGCGCAAAGTCTGCTGACCGCGGACGGCTTCCGTTTCATGTTCGAAGGCGTGGTTCAGAACTTCATGAACTTCAACGCCGTCGGCGTGATCATCGTCGCGATGCTCGGCGTCGGCGTGGCGGAAGAATCCGGCCTGATCAAAGCACTGATCCACAAACTGGTGAATGTCGCGCCGCCGGCGGCGATGACATACATCCTGGTCTTCATCGGCATCCTCTCCAGCATCGCCGCCGATGCCGGATACCTGGTGCTGATCCCCCTGGCGGCGGCGGCGTTCCTCAGTCTCGGCAGGCATCCCCTCGCTGGCCTCGCCGCGTCATTCGCGGGCGTCGCCGCCGTTTTCACCGCCAACATCCTGATCAAGCCGCTGGACGGC
The DNA here is from genome assembly GCF_009932555.1 of Steroidobacter agaridevorans. Lineage (GTDB taxonomy): Bacteria > Pseudomonadota > Gammaproteobacteria > Steroidobacterales > Steroidobacteraceae > Steroidobacter > Steroidobacter agaridevorans. The sequence goes on along the minus strand of NZ_BLJO01000001.1, from coordinate 844,478 downwards.
ATTCTCACCGAAATCACCAACGACGCCATTCATCTGCTCAATCCGTCGCTGTCCATCGATCTCACCGCGAACTTCTGGTTCTCGGCCGCCTCGGTGCTGTTGCTGACCGTCGCGGTGGCGTTGATCACCGAGAAGATCGTGGAGCCGCGGCTCGGCGCTTACGACAGCGGTGAGACCGTGGTCAAGCGGAGCCAGATGACGCCGGAGGAATCGCGCGGACTGCGCTTTTCCGGTTACGCCATCCTGGCCGTGCTTGCCGTGTTCATGGCGTTGAGCCTGCCTTCGGGCGCGCCGCTGCGGAATCCGGACACGGGCGCGCTGATCGGCGATTCGCCGTTCATGAATGGACTGATCGTGTTCATCATGATCTTGTTTCTCGCCGCGGGCTGGGCCTACGGCGCCGGGGCAGGCACGATGAAGAGCACGGTTGACGTAGTCAACGCGATGGAGAAAGCGATCCGCAGCCTGGCCAGCCTGCTGTTTCTGTTGTTCGTCATCAGCCAGTTCCTCGCGTTCTTCAACTACAGCAACATGGCGACACTGGCCGCGGTGAATCTCGGCGACTGGCTCGAGGACGCGGGCCTCGGTCCGCTGACGCTGCTGATCGGCTTCGTGCTGGTGGTCGCGGTGCTCGATCTGATCATGACCGGTGCGATTCCCAAGTGGGCCATCTTCGCGCCCGTGTTCGTGCCGTTGCTGATGCGGCTCAATGTCGATCCGGAAGCCGTGCTCGCGGCTTATCGCGTCGGCGATGCGCCATTCAACGCGGTCACGCCTCTCAACGCCTACTTCGCGCTGATCGTGACGTTCGCGCAGAAATACGATCCCAAGGCCGGCGTCGGCACGGTCATCGCGCTGATGCTGCCGTACGTGATCATCGTCTTCGTCCTGTGGATCGTGTTGCTCGCGGCCTGGCACTTGCTCGGGATTCCGTGGGGCTTGTGAATGAGAGGTGCTGCAGATGTCCGCTAGTCCAAAGTCCAATGGTTCGGCGCATGCCACGCCGGTGGAATTGGTGCGCCGTCGCGAGCCGGTGCAGATCGGCCTGCGGCCGGCCTCGCAGCTCGGCAAGTCCGATCTGTTGGTGCTCGGTGTCTATTCGGACGGCTCGCTGCCACGAGCAGCCGAGCCATTCAATGCCGCATTGGATGGGCGCTTGACGGAGCTGGCGAAACAAGCGGACCTGCCGAAGAAAGTCGGTGAGACGCTGTTGGTGTACTACGCCTCGGGCGATACCGCGAGGCGAGTGTTGCTGCTCAGTCTCGGCCCTCGCAATGAGTTCGACGGCAAGGCCTATCACAAGGCGCTCGCGTCGGCAGCGCAGGCGCTGGCGTCGAGCTCGACTCGCAGCGTCGATATTCCGTTGCTCGACGTCTCGGACGCGGAACATTCCACGGCATGGCGCGTGCAGCAGGCGAGTCGTGCACTGGCGGATGGCTATTACAAGTTCGCAGCGCCGCTGTTTGCATCGAAGGGTGCTCAGCAGGACGCCACGGCGACTCCGCAGTTGTGTTTGCTGGTCGAAGAATCGATCACCCCGGAGCTCGAGCATGCGGCACGCAGCGGCCGCGCGATCGCTGAAGGCATGGCGCTCACCAAGGACCTGGGCAACCTGCCGGGCAATGTTTGTAATCCCGGCTATCTGGCGGACGCGGCGCGGGCGTTGGGCAAAGAGTTCGGATTCCCGGTGGAAGTGCTCGAGCGCGAAGACATGGCGAAGCTGGGCATGGAGTCCGCGCTGTCGGTCGGCAAGGCGTCGGCCGAGCCGTGCCGCTTCATCGTGATGAAGTACTTCGGCAGCGAGGCCGAAGAGAAGCCCATCGTGCTGGTCGGCAAGGGCGTGACCTTCGATACGGGCGGCGTCTCGCTCAAGCCGGGCGACGATCTGGACATGATGAAGTACGACATGTGCGGCGCGGCCAGTGTTTTCGGCGCGCTGAAAATGGTCGCGCGACTGGCGCTGCCCATCAACGTCATTGGCATCATCGGCGCAGTGGAGAACATGCCGGGCGGTCGAGCGAGTCGGCCGGGCGACGTGGTCCGCTCGATGTCGGGCCAGACCATCGAAATCCTCAACACGGACGCGGAGGGCAGACTGGTTCTTTGCGACGCGCTCACTTACGCCGAACGTTTCCAACCCGCCTTCGTCATCGATATCGCGACACTGACGGGCGCCTGCGTGATCGCGCTGGGCGCGCAGACCAGCGGCCTGTTCGCCAATGACGATGCGCTCGCCGATGAGCTGCTCCAGTGCGGCACCGATACTGGCGATCGGGCCTGGCGCATGCCGCTGTGGGACGAATATCAGGAGCAGTTGAAGAGCAACTTCGCGGACATGAGCAATCTGGGAGGACGCCCCGCGGGGGCGGTGACCGCCGCCTGTTTCCTGTCCCGCTTTACCAAGGGCTATCGCTGGGCGCATCTCGATATCGCCGGCACTGCCTCGGTCGGCGGTGAGCGCAAAGGTGCGACCGGGCGGCCCGTGCCGTTGCTCTCGGAGTTTCTGCTGAAGCGAGCCGAGCAGCCGCGGGCTCGAGGGTGAGATTGCCCTGGACGCGATTGGCCCTGCGGTGGCTCGCCCACGCGACCGGTCATTTGATCCAGGCGCTCTTGGTGATATGGGGCGCGCTTGCGATCTGGTTCTCGCCGGTGCCGTCGGTGGGGGTGCGCCTCGCCGTGGCGATCGGATTCGCGGCGCTGGGGATCTGGGCGTTCTGGCTTACTCGCTCGCGCCGCGTCTGGCTGGCCTTTGCCGGGCTGTATCTCGTGCTGTTGACCGGCTGGAGCGCCATCAAGCCGCAAATGGATCGGGACTGGCGGGCCGAAGTGGCGGTTCTGCCACGGGCCTATGTTTCCGGCGATCGGGTGCGCCTGGTCGGGGTGCGCGACTTCATCTATCGCTCCGTGGATGATTTCACGCCTCGTTATCGAGAGCGTGAGGTGCAGCTGTCGCGCCTGGTCGGCGTCGACTTCTACATCTCCTATTGGATGCCCGGCCCGATCGGCCACACCTTCCTGAGCTTCACGTTCGATGACGCCGAGCCGATCAGCTTCTCGATCGAGGCGCGGCCCGAGGCGCACGAGGGTTTCGCGCCGGTGGGCTCGCTGTTCAAGCAGTTCGAGCTGATCTATGTGGTGGGCGAGGAGCGGGATATCGTCGGCGTGCGCACCAACTATCGAGACGAGGATGTATTCCTGTATCGAATCAATACCACACCGGAGAATGCACGCCAGCTGTTTCTCATCTACCTGGACCGTATCAACGAATTGTCGGAGAAGGCCGAGTTCTATCATTTGCTGAGCAACAACTGCACTCTCAACATCGTGCGCTACGCCAATGCCGTGGGTCCGGGCTCCCGCTTCGATATCCGTCATTATCTCAACGGCCTGTTCGACAGCTATCTCTATCAGCGCCAGCTGCTGGACGGCTCGATGCCCTTCGAAGACCTGCGCCGCCACGCCCAGATCAATCGGGCCGCACAGGCGGCCGGCGCGGCCGAGGACTTTTCGGAGCGCATCCGCGCGCAGCTCGGGAAACGCAGCTGAGTTTGTTGGACCAAGGGTAAATTGCCGACGCGCGCGCGTCGCGGCCACAGTCGCTGCCAGACCTGGCAACCCACAGGGAGAGCACCAATGACCGCTGAGCATGGCCGGCTGCGTGAGGCCAACGAACGTGGCGTGCCATGGCGCAAGTGGGGTCCCTATCTGCGTGACAGTGCCCGGCCTGGGGTGCAGGCGCGTTCCGAGAACGATGAGCCGGCGACCGTATCGGGCCAGCAGCGAGCGTGGGCGTATGAATCCTGCGATGACGGTCCGGCGGGAATCTGCGACGAGCAGATGCGATTGTGTTTTGGAGTGGCGATCCGCCGCGGCGGCGACGTCACGTTACAGGAACGCCTGGTCTCGATGCCGCTAACGTCCAGGCGCAGCACCCAGGCCGACAACTTGCCGACGCATTCCTATCTGCGCGCTCACTATAGATATCGCGAACGGGAGCGGCCTGCGGCCCATCGCGAGACGGCGTGCTTCGATGTCCTGGTCGAGTACGCCAAATCGGGGCCCGAGGAAATCCTGATCCAGATCGAGGTCAAGAACACCAGCTGCGAAACCGCGATGTTACAGGTGTTGCCGCAGCTGTGGTTCCGGCAGGATGTGGATGCGCTTGCCGACCCGCGCGTCATCATAGAACGGGCAGCGGGTCGTGCCGATGTGCCATGCCTGATCGCACGCCATCCGGAGCTCGGCGCCTACTATCTGCATTGTGAGCTGGCCGGCGCGTTCTTGTTTACCGGGTGTGGACAGCCGATCGAGCTCGCTCGCGGCGGCACGCGAGCGGCGGCTCACTATCTGATGATCCTCGCACCGCGTGCTGTGCAGCGCATCCGCATGTTGCTGACGTCGACGCTGCCATCTGTCGGCAAGCCGTCGTTGGAGAAGCTCTTCGCCTGCCTGAAGCAGCACCGGCACGATGCGAACGAGTTCTTCTCCGTCATCACTTATGCCTGCGACAGCACGGCCGGCGCGTTCGATGTACGGCGTGCCTTCTGCAACATGCTTTGGAACAAAGCGGTGTGGGTGTCGGCGGTCACCGGCTGGTTGTATGACCGGCGCGCGAACTCGGCGGCCCCAGGCGAGGCGCACGAGCCGGCGTCGTTTCGCTTGAAAGTCGCTCGCGTGGTCGCGCCGCCTCACAAGAAGGAATGTCCGCATCTGGAGTCGCCCGCCTGGCTGTTACACACCCTCGCGTTGGCCTGTGTCGATGCGGATCTCGCCGCTCATCAATTGCGGCTGCTGCTGAAGGGCGAATTGAAGAACCGCACCGGCAAGGTCAGTCCCATTCATCACGAGTGGCAGGCGCTCAAACCGTGGGCCGCGCTGTTGATGTACCGGTTGCAGCGGCCGCGCCGCCCGAAGGACGCCCGCAACGATCTGATCGAAAACTTCGAAGCGTTGTCGTCGCAGACCGCCGGCGGCGGGTGGGCTGCGATACGCGCGCAAAGCATGCTCGAGATGGCTTTGGAGCTGGCGGTACACGATGCTCGCTACGAGCAGCGCGCGATGGAATGTTACGTATCGTTCGTCGGTTCGATAGCAGCACTGGATTGTGAGGCGACACTGCTGGATGCGCGCAGCGAGGAATCCGACGATGAGCCGGGCTTCCGGATCATTATCAGCGATCGTATGCAGTTTCAGGTGCTGTCGTCGTTCGGCCTGGTGGCGTTGTACGGAGCAGTGGCGTTCCGATCCGGAGCGCTCGCCGGGTTGCCGCGGTTCCGTGAGCAGTTGCGCTTGATTCATCGAGAGCATGCGGAGCGCATCTGCAAGCCCGATCATTTGCGCTGCGTGCTGGATCGGATGTTCGGCGCGCCGGTCAATACAGCCTGGGCGACGCTACCCGCCGGCCTGTTGTTGATACGCGCGCTGTCGCAAATCGAAACATTATATGGATCGTCGCTCCGCGTCCGCTGTGCGGCTGCCGGCGGCGCGACGATGAGTCCCGGCGAGTTGAGTCAATGGATCGTTCATCAGCACGTGGCTGCGCGAGTGGCTGCGACCAGCCGTTCGAAGCTGCTCGAGTTCTGTGAGTACGTGTATATGCAAGGCGCAGCGAGCGCCGGACAGCACACTGGCTGGGCCGGACGAGTCGCCGCGATGATATGCGCCTCGTGGGCATATTCACCCTTCGAAGATGCGATCGAGCCGCCCGCGCCGATGGTGCTCGCGCGCACCCGAGACGCCAAGGCTCAAGTCCTCAGTCTGCGGACGACGCGGCGTTAGCCCTTGGTCCATCTTTCGTCGGCGTGTGCGCCGCGTAGCATCGAATCGGCTTTGGCGTCCGACGGCGCCGCCCCACCAAAAAGCTCGAAGGAGACTTGCATGAACTCTCTGGCACGATCGATCGCCGGCGTGGCTCTGACCGCCGCGGCCGTGTATTTCCTGGATCCGGTGAGTGGACGCGAGCGACGCGTGCTGCTGCAAGACAAGTGCAGGCGCGCCGTGCGTAGCGTCGATCGCGGGACCCGAAACATACGGCGCGACGCGTCGGAACGTTACTTCACGTCGCGAGGAAAAGCACAGGCGCCTCTTCGTCAGAAGTCGGACAGAGCGGTGAGCAAAACGGTCTGCGGCGCTGTCCGGCAGTCGGTGGCGCATCCGGAATCCGTCGACGTGGCGGTGGATCACGGACATGTCTTTCTGCGTGGCCACTTGATGCCTCAAGAGCATAAACGTTTGCTCGACGAAGTGCGGCGTCAACCCGGCGTGCTCGTGATTACCGACCACTTGAACGAACATCACGGCAATGGCGAGTCCTCGATCTTCAACGGTCATAAATTCCGCTCGGCCGCGGGACGCAGCGGTTGGGGAACGACGGGCCGTGTACTGGGAGCTTGTGCCGGCGGCGCGCTGTTGTTCTGGGGTATCCGCGAGCGCAAGGCGCTAGGCGAGTTTGGCGTCGCCGTCGCCGAAGAATTCCAGCGCGCCATGGATCACAACGTGCGCGAGGGTCTCGATGCGGCGAAAGACACTGCCCAGGCAGCTGGCGAAGGGTTGTCGCACGCGGCCCAAAGAGCCGGCAGGAAAGTGGAAGAGGGCGTGGAGTGGGCCGAGTCCGCCAGTGCGGACGTCATCGAGGAGTATGCGCAAAAGCGTCGTCGATCGAACGTGGCAGACGCGCCTCACTAGCCGCTTTCGAGACGCCGCTCGGTTGTTGGAACACGCGCAGGCCGAACTCGGGAAGAATGGATAGCAAGTGCTCGAAGATTTCGGCCTGCACGCTTTCATAGCGTTGCCAGTCGGTCGCGGTGTAACAGTAGATCTCCAGCGGCAGGCCCGTTGCGGTTGGCTGCAGCTGGCGCACCTGGATGTCCATGTCGTGCCGGACGTGGGGGTGGGCGCGCAGATACGCTCGCACGTACGCGCGAAATATTCCCGCATTGGTGGAGCGCCGCACGTTCACCGGGTCCAGATCGGCGGCCATGACGAACTCCGCTCGCTTGCTTGCCAGGTGGTCGTTCAGAAGTGTGAAGCGCTGCAATCCCTCCCATTCCGCCGCGCCGAGAAAATGAATCGATGTTTGATCGAGCAGTAGCGCGCGCTGGATCAGTCGCGAGCCGGAGTCGAACATGCCGCGCCAGTTGCGAAAGCTTTCGCTGTACAAGCGCCAGGTAGGAATGGACGTGATGGAATTGTCTATGTTCTGCACCTTCACCGTGTGCAACGACAGATCGATCGCGTGACCGTCGGCCTTGACCTGTGGCATCTCGATCCAGTCGCCCACGCGCAGCATGTCGTTGGCGGAGATCTGCAGGCCGGCCACGAACGATTGGATGGTGTCCTTGAAAATGAGCATCAGCACCGCCGTCATCGCGCCGAGGCCCGACAGGATCAGCAAGGGATCGCGATCGAATAGCGCGGCGGCAATGAAGATGGCCGCCACCATGCCGACGATGATCTTGCCGAGCTGCAGATAGCTCTTGATCGGATGCACGCGAGCACGCTGCGGATCGTATCGCTCGTAGGCCGCGCCGATGGCTGTGAGCAGACTCATGATGGCGGCCGTGACCGCGACAACGAGATAAATGCTCACGCAACGGCGCAGCCCCGGAAGCACGGTATCGGGGATGGCGGGAAGCAGCGTGGAGCCGTAGTAAACAACCAGAGAAGGGGCGACGTGGGCGAGTCTCGAGATCACTCCCGGGCCGAGGATCGCATCGTCGAAGCGCGGTCCGGTGATACGCGCGGCGCGACCCAGAATCCGAACCAGCAAGGCGCGTGTGATTGCATAGGAGACGAGAACGGCGAGCATCAGCAGCAGGAGCTGCAGCGCCAGCCAGGCCATCGGATGCTCCTGCACGCTGGCTAACGCGTCTGCCAACATCGACGAGCTCAGTTCGTGACCGCGCGCGTCCGATCGGACGCAGTCTCGTGCTTCTGCGACAGCGGCACCGTAAACATGAAAGCGGCGCCGCCGGACGGCCGGTGCTCGGCCCAGATCTCGCCACCGTGCATATGCACGATGGCGCGCGCCATCGACAGGCCGAGACCCAGGCGGTCGCTCTTGGTCGTGAAGAACGAATCGAACAATCGCTGCGCCTGCGCGGGATCGATGCCGACCCCGTTGTCGAGCACCACGACCTTCACATGCTCGTCGTCGTGCAATTCGGTGCACACCAGCAGCCGTCGCTGCCTGGCGGGCGTGTCGTCCATCGAATCGAGCGCATTGTCGACCAGGTTCAACAGCACTTGCTGGAGCTGTAAACGATCTGCGGGAATACGCGGCAGTCCCGGCTCGAGCGTGCTTTGGATCGCGACTTTGCGACGCAGGGCATCGGGCAGCACCATGGACAGAACTTCCGCGATCAGCTCGTTCACGTCGACGCGCTCGAACTGCAGCTCGTGCTTGCGCATTGGCAGTCGCATGCTCTCGACGAAACGATTGGCCCGCAGATCTTCCTTGCGCACATCGGCCAGCAGATCGCGCACCGCGGCCAGATCCGGCTCCTTGCGGTTCAAGAGCAGCTGCGCGGTTTCGATGTCGGCCAGGATCGAGCTGAGCGGCTGAGTGACTTTGTGGGCGACCGATGCCGTAATTTCCGAAGCCAGCGCGAGACGGGCCACATGAGTCATGTCGGTATAGTTCCGTCGCGCGGTGGAGCGGGTGCGATGGCGCATGAAGCTCTGCACTCCGAGCACGACGAGGATGACGATCTGCACGGCCAGCAGAATCGCGAAATAGGTGTCCGCCTCGGAGAACATCTGCAAGCAGCTCCATGGACGTCGGCACTCTACGTAACAGGGATTACGAGCCGGCCGCATTGGCCCTTGTGCTCATAGCGGTATTTGCGTGCCGAGGCTTACATTCGGCTCGCGGCTCGCGCAATGACGGAACGTGCAGTGAATGAGGACACGCCAACGCTCGAAGACGTGCGCGCTGCCATGGATCGGGGTGAGCTGTTCGTCGAGTATCAACCCATTGTTTCACTCGTGACGCAGCGCTGCGTCGGCGCCGAAGCGCTGGTGCGCTGGCTGCGCAGCGGCACCGTGTGGCCCGCGAGCCGCTTCGTCGAGCTGATCGAGAACACACCGCTGTCGGGGCGTCTCACGTACTGGGTGATCGATACCATTGCCCAGGAGCTCGATCAGTGGCTCACCGAGCACCGGGACATCTACATCAGCATCAATGTGCCGCCGGAGATTCTCGGACGCGGCGGGCTGGAATATGCGGCCGTCCGTTCCGGCCTACGTGCCCATGTCAGTCAGATCCTGCTGGAGATCACCGAGCGCGGCGTGCCGGACCGGCTCGGTCTGGATGCGCTCAACTCGCTGGCCGAGCACGGCGTGCGACTGGCGCTCGACGATGTGTTTCTTACGGGCGCCAATCTCGCGGTGCTGTCGCGCGGCCGCTTCGAAGTGATCAAGGTCGATCGCAAGCTGATCGCGCAGTTGGCGGCTCAGGCGCCGGATCCGGTGTGGCTGCCAGGCTTGCGCTCGCTGTTGACTCATTCCGAGTTGCAGGTGATCGCAGAAGGAGTGGAGTCGCACTATCAAGCGGACGTGCTCGCGCGCGCGGGCGTGCAAATGGCGCAAGGGTTCCTGTTCTCTTCGTCACTGACCGCACGCGGGCTGATGCAGTTTCAGGAGCAGACCAATAATGTTCGCTAGTGCGGTGTCAGTGCTTGTGAGTTTGCAATGCTTCGGTCAGCGCACGCTGCAGATCTTCCGCCGCGCAGGGTTTTTCCAAAACGCTATGGAACAGCGAAATGGTTTCGTCGTCGCGAGGCGGAGTAGCGGTCAACGCAATGATGGGTGTATGGCCGAACTCGGGATGACTGCGCAGCAGCCGCGCGATGTCGACGCCGCTGTGCTCCGGCATGTGCAGATCGGTGACTACCACGTCGGGCCGATGTTCGGCCGCGAGCTCCAGGGCCGCATCCCAGTCGGCGGCTTCGACCACGTCATACGACATCACACGCAGCAGCCGGCCCAGGCTGTTGCGAATCCGTCGATCGTCATCGATCAGCAGGACGACTGCGTTCATCTGCAGTTCCGTGGCACACCGTTCTTGGGCTCGGGCCAACTCATCTCAGGTACACCTTAAGGGCTGTAGTTCTGATTCATTGAGCCAAACATTGCCGGCCAGACCGGCGTACACGGTCGCGGGACAACGTCTGGCGTGCGGCAGTGTTCCAAAGCCGGTGTACGCGTTATCGCGAATTGCCGCAATAAGCCGCGTTCGCGCAATTGAAAAAATTCGGAAATGCGACCTGATTATGTGAGATCAGTTCAGTCGCGCCCCGTATCTGTCGCTGCTACCAGACGACGACAGCATCACATTCGCCCCGAGGCTGTCGATCTCGAATGCCAACGTCGCACCCATGCCGTCGGCGTTGTTTTTCGCCCAGATCCGCCCGCCATGCGCCTCGACGATGGAGCGGGCAATGGCCAGGCCCAGCCCCATGCCGTGATCCTTGCTGGTAAAAAAAGAATCGAAGATTTTCGGCAACGTGGCCGGGTCGATGCCTGAGCCCCGGTCGACGACTTGAACCTGAATGCGCGTCGCACCGACGCGCGCTGTCCGGATTGCGATCCGGCGGCGGGTTTCGGGCAGCGCCGCCATGGCATCCATGCCATTCAGGATCAGGTTCAGCAGCACCTGTTGCAGGCGCCCATGGTCGCCGAGCACGGTGGGCAGCTCGGCGCATTCGGTGTCTATGTGCACGTGACGTTGTCGGACCTCGATGCGCAACAGCTTGATCACATCGTTGATGATGTCGTTCATATCGACAGAGTCGAGCCGCAGCTCGTGATCGTGGAGCAACTCGCGCAGTCGGCCGATGAGATCCGTGGCGCGGCGATTGTCCCGGCAGATGTCGTCGAAGATTTCCTGGAACTCGTGCTTGTCGTAACGCCCGCGATTCAGAAACAGCAGGCCGGCTTCGGCGTTGTAACGGATCGCGCCCAGCGGCTGATTCATCTCGTGGGCGATCGACGCGGTGATCTGGCCAAGCATGGCGAGCCGCGCGAAGCGCTCGAGCGTGCGATTCGCCTCTTCGAGATTCTTGCGATCGCTGCGATCGGTGATGGCGCCGATCATGCGGACCGCGAGGCCGCTGGCGTCGCGAATGATATATGCACGGTGACGCACCCAACGGGGCGCATCGCCATCGCGCCCGATGTAAAGATATTCGGACTCCCATGTGCCCGCCGTGCCTCGCAGCGCCTGACGGCAGTCGCGCGCGACTCGCTCGCGGTCGCTCGGATGGATGCAACACCCCCACGACTCCATGTTCAGATGCCGCACGCTCGGCGTGCCGGCGCTGCGTTCGTCGCCAGAGCTGGACCACAGTTCGCCACGCACGATGTCCCATTCGTAAATCACATCGCCCGCGGCTTGCGCGATGAGCGAGAGCCGCTCGTCGTTTTTTTGCAGGGCCTGTTCCGCCTGCGCCAGCGCAGTGATGTCGCGACCCGTGCCTTGAAACTCGACCAGGCGTTGCTGGGCGTCGAAGATGGCCGTGTTGACCCATTCCTGCCAGCCGGTGCGTCCGTCGGGAAGTTGCACCGGATGTTTCAGCATGAAGATCGGATTCTCCGGCGTCGCGCGGCTCAGCGCCTGCCGCAACTCGGCGCGAGTCTCCTCGGGGACGAATTGCAGCCATTGGGTCCCGAGCACTTGCTCTCGCGGCATGCCGAAGTAACGGCAGATAGCGGCGTTCGCAAAAGTGAGCGTGGTGTCGGGCAGGCTGCGGCAGACGAAGTCGGTCTGACTGTCGACGATGGCTCGATAACGTGCGTCGCTTTCGGAAACGGCCTGCGCGACCCGCCGGCGCTCATCGACGACGATAGCGATCACCACGGCCATCAGCGTCATCACGCCCAGGAACGTTTGCAGATCGATAGCGGCCGCTTGCGGAGCGTCGTGCAGGCGCACGCTGTGAGGAATGCGATCCGCCGCGGCCGCCAGCGTTGCAATCAGCGTGACCGCCATCGCGGCTGCGTCGACGCCGAAGCGCACCGACTGCCAGAGCAGGGGAACGAAGAACAGATATAACGCCGCGTGATTCTCGGCGTCGCTCACGAACGTCAAGCGGAAACAAACATACAGCGCAATGACGATCGCCAGGGCTTCGGCATACTGCGCGGGAGTGCGCCGTTGCAACCAGCCGGGTCGGGGGAGCAGGGCCAGGTACGTGCATGAGCCCCAGGTCAGCATCGCCAGCGAGCTGGCGACGGTTTCCGCCTGCCAACGATCGATTGCCAGGTCCGGCGCGCCGCTCAGCAGAGCCGGGGCAACGGCCGGCGAGAAAATCGTCAACAGCGCGGGGCCGGCGATCACGGCGACGACGATGTATACCGAGAACTCTCGCAAGCTGTCGAAGGGGTTGCGTTGCCCGAGCCATAGACGCAAGGTCATGGCGACACCGGTGGCAAGCCCACAGCTGAAGAGTGCTTGCCAGGCCAGCTGCCACCACGGCAAAGCGGTGCTCCAGGACGCGAGCAGGTGAGCGGGCACGACGGCGGCGGCGATCAGCCACCAGCGCTCGGCGCGCGTCGTCATGAAGAGTGCCGCCAGCACGCCATGTTGTGGGGACAACAACAGGATGCCGTCCGGTTCGCGCAACATCAGGTCGAGGCTGGCCGCCAGGTAATAGAGCACTCCACTCAACGGCGCCAGAACCGCCGCCGAGTCGAAGGACGCGCAGCCCGGCAGGCCCATCGTCCACGTGCCGTTCCTGGTCAACGGTCGTCTCCCCTCGGACTTCAGACGACAAAAACGCTCAGATCATTCGTGTCACGTTGCTGGACAGGTTTCTCGGCCGGTCCCGCGAGGCATTCTTGGGCGCATCTCTCGGCAGCCGCACCCGGAAGTGAGCGCCGAGCGACTGAGCCTCGATCTGCAGCTCGCCGCCCAACTGCGCGACCAGGCCTTGAACTATCCGCATCCCCAGTCCGGTGCCGCTGCGAGGATCGAAATCGTTCGGCAGGCCCCGGCCGTCGTCATCGACCTGTAACAGTAACTGGCGCTGCGCGCCGCTGACACTGATGCGCACCGAACCTTTATTGCTGTCTGGATACGCATGTTTCAACGAGTTCGTGATCAGCTCGGTCGTCATCAGCAGCAGGGCCACGGCGCGGTCCGTCGCCATGGTGAGCCCCTGCGGACACGAAATCGTCACGGCAATATGATCTTCTACGCCCAAAGCCGCAATGGCTTCGCGGGCAATTTCGGCCAGCGACGGACACAGCTCGAGCCGATCGATATCGCGGCCCTGTTGCAGGCTGCGATGAATGCAGGCCACGGCCTGGATTCTGGACTGCGCTTGTTGCAGCGAGGCGCGGACCGTTTCGTCGCCGCTGTAGCGGGCCTGCAGCGCCAGCGCGCCGGCGATGCCCGCCAGATGATTCTTGACCCGATGGCTGGCCTCGACCAGCAACAATTCCTTGCAGGCGATTTCCTGCTGCAGCGAGCGCTCCGCCTGCTTCAGCTCGGTCACGTCGCGGCACACGCAAAACATTTGTGATGGCACGCCATGCGCGTCGAAAATAGGATTGGCGGCGATGTCCCACCACCTGGGCAAACCGCTGGCAGTCGGTCGGCACGCCGTGAAACGGCATTGATGCCCGGAGCGAGCCTCGTCGATGCTGAATTCGGCCAGATCATGATTGTCGGGCGACCACAGCTCGGACCACGACACGCGCTGCTGCGGCGGGCGGCCGTCCAGGCCCATCAGATACGATCCTGGCAGGTTCATATAAACGACCATGCCTTGCAGATCGACCACTGCGATGCAGTCGTGACTGTTCTCGAAGGCGTGCTCGATCACGCTCGAGTCCGGGGACAGGGGGATGTCGGCCATGAGATGACCTGCCTCTTCATCGGCGGGAGGGGCGCGGTTGGGTTCGCGGCTAATCAAGGACAAGGGCGTCCGAGCCAGTGGCGATTGCATCTGCACCTCCAGAGGCGAAGTTGCTCGAGCCCGAGGGCTCAGCATGGGTGGAGGTCGATTAAATCGTTTCCCCTGCAGGCTGCATCTTGGCCCAAGGGCTAATTGTGCCGAGCTTGTGCGCATCAGCCGGCAACGCTGTAATCGACCTTCGGTCAGCGAATCAGATATCTTCATTGCCGATCGGATGCGCGATATTTCCACTCGGCGGGGTGCACGCATTTTGCTGAAATGTCGCAGCGAGGGTCGCGGCCGTGCATGACCGGGCGGATGAGCCTGTTCGGCGCCCTGCGCCGATGATCGATCAAGCGAGCTGGGCCCGGCTCGGCGTCGGGCCCGTGGCGACCGCGCTCGCCTATCTGCTCTCTGCATTCCTGGGCGAGGCGCTGGCGTTTCCTTCGGCGCCCGTCTCGGCGCTATGGGCGCCGAACGCCATTCTGTTTGCGGCGCTGCTGCTGGCGCCGGTGAACCGGTGGTGGATCTATCTGGCAGCGATCCTGCCAGGGCACGTGCTGGCGCAGGTCTCGGACGCGCCGTTCTCGCAGATCGTCATCCAATACATCGTCAACAGCGCCGAGGCCATGATCAGCGCCGCGGCCCTGGTGCGATTCGAGCAGGAGCCGCGGCGTCTCGGCCAGTTGAGCGCGATGACCAATCTGGTGCTGATCGGCGGCATCGCTGCGCCCCTGATCACCAGCGTGGCCATGGCGCTGGCCTTCGTGCCGCTCGGGCTGACCGATGACTTCTGGTTGACCGTGGTCGCCCGCACCAGCACCAATACCTTTGCCACCATCACGCTGGTGCCGTTGATCATTCATTTGGCCCTGCGCTCGGAGCGGGGCTGGCCGGCTCCCAATCGGCGCAAGCTGCTCGAAGCGGGTTTCATCGGCGCCTGTCTCGCGCTCGTTTGCGTCTATGTATTCGTCTGGCCCGGCGTTTATGACGAGCGCGCGCCGGCCCTGCTGTATGCACCGTTGCCGTTGCTCATCTGGGCGACCGTCCGCTATGAGATCGCGGGCGTGTGCGCTTCGGTGCTGCTGCTCGGGGCTTTCGCGACCTGGGGCGTGTTGCACGAGGTGGGCCCGTTCGTGGTGCACTCGCCGGTGCGCAACGCGCTCACGACCGTGTTGTTTCTAAATGTGATCTGCATCCCTTTGCTGATGCTGGCGGCGGTGCTACAGGAGCGGAAGGCGGCGTTTGCCGAAGCCGCGCGCCGAGAGCAGCAGTTGGCGCATCTGTCGCGCGTAGCCACGGTGGGCGAGATTTCCGGAGCCGTGGCTCACGAGATCAGGCAGCCGCTGGCCTCGATGCTCGCCAATGCGGAGGCTGCTTCGGCGCTGCTTGCGAACGGCGAGATGGACGTGGAGGACGTGCGGCCGATCGTCGCGGACATCATCGCGGACAATCGCCGGGCCGCGCAGGTCATCAAGCGCATGCAGTCGATGCTTCGCTACAGCCAGACGGATCGCCGGCCGGAGCAGTTGAATGAGCTGGTGATGGAAACGTTGGCGCTATCGCGCGCCGATCTGCATCGGCGGCAGGTCGTCGCCATCCAGAGCCTGGGGAACGAGCTGCCGAGGGTCGCGGCCGATCGGGTGCAGATTCAACAGGTGATCCTCAACCTGATCGTCAACGCATGCGACGCCATGGAAAGTGTCGCGCCGGGTCAGCGCCGGCTGTGGATCGGCACGTCGATGCATCCCACGCTGGGAGTGGAGCTGTCGGTGCGCGACTCGGGGCCGGGCATCGAGGAGTCGATGCTGGAGCGGGTGTTCGATTCCTTCGTCAGCACCAAACCCTCGGGCCTGGGACTGGGCCTGTCGATATCGCAAAAGATCGTGGTCTCCCATGGCGGGCGGTTATGGGCCGAGCGCAGCCCGGCCGGCGGCGCGATCTTCCGCCTGACCCTGCCGGTGGCGGCGCGCAGTCACTGACTCAAAAATTCTTTCTTGGGCCCTGTCGAGAACGCGAGGTCGGCTCCGACTTACTGGCACAACGTCCCCATCGGGACGTGCCATGCAACTGAAGGAGACCCGCGATGAACTCTGCCACTTCGATTTACGCCATGCCCGTCATCCGCCCCCGTTGGTACCGCAGCGTCGGCGCCGTGCTGGCCGGCCTGCTTCTCAACGCATTCTTGTCCAGCGGAACCGACCTGTTGCTGGTTGCGCTCGGCGTCTTTCCGCCGCTGCGTGACTTTGGCAATCCCGCCGCCCATAGCGACTCGTTGCTACTGCTGGCCTTGATCTATCGGACTGGGTTCGGTGTGTTGGGCTGCTATGTCACAGCTCGTCTGGCCGGCTCGCGGCCCATGGCGCATGCGCTTGCATTGGGTGGCATCGGCGTACTCATCGGCACGCTCGGAGCGATCGCCACGTGGCAAGCCTGGACCCACTGGTACCAGCTCGCCATCATCGCCGTGACATTGCCAAGCAGCTGGCTGGGCGCCCGCATCTACCTGGCCCGTCGCTGAGCGGCCGCTCCCTGACTAAGGCGGGGCCTGAATCGGCAGGGCCCCGCTCAAGTACCCGCCGGTCGTGACGATAGGGGAGACGACAGGAAATAACCGGGGGAGTTGCTCATGAGCTCGGCAGTCAGCGCCGCGCCGGCCCAGATTCTCACATTCCACCTCGATCAGCAGTTGTTCGGCGTGGATATTCTGCGTGTCCGTGAGATCCGTGGCTGGACGCCAGTGACCCCCGTGCCCGAAACGCCGCCCCACGTGCTGGGCGTGCTGAATCTGCGTGGCGCGATCGTACCCGTGATCGATCTGCGCACCCGGCTCGGATTGCCAGCCGTCGCCGGTACGGCGACCACCGTTATCGTCGTGCTCACGGTCGTCGGCTCGCAGGGTCGCCGGGACTTCGGCCTGGTCGTCGATGCGGTGTCCGATGTCAGTCACCTGAATCAAAACGACGTTCAACCGACGCCGTCCGGCATCACACTCGGCGATCGAAACAGCGTGCCCGCACTCGCCACCCTCGGCGAGCGCATGATCCTGTTGCTCGACATCGACGGCATGCTCGCCGCCGATGAAGGCGTGGCGCTCGCGGCGTGAGTCGAAAGGTTATTCGGCGGCGATCTTCCGCAGCGCCTGCTCGAACACCGCGACCGGCTGGCCGCCCTGGATCAGATATTTGTCGTTGACGATGACCGACGGCACGGCGCGAATGCCGAGCTGACCGAATAACTGCTCGCGCTGGCGAACGTCGGCGGCATAACGGTCCGATGCCAGAATCTCTCTTGCCTGTTCTGCATCCAGGCCGGCTCGCGAGGCGACGTCGATCAGCACCTCGCGGTCGCTGGGATTGCGGCCATCGGTGAAGTACGCCTCGAACAGCGCACGTTTCAGCTCGAGCTGCCGGCCTTCATGCTCTGCCCAATGCAGCAGTCGGTGCGCATCGAACGTGTTGTAGATGCGGCCGCGCTTTTCCATGTTGAACGTAAAGCCAAGCTCCGCGCCGCGCGCACGGATGCCTTCGCGACTGGCCTGCATCTGTTCCGGCGTCGAGCCGTATTTGTTGGCGATGTGCTCGGCGATGTCCTCGCCCTCGGGCGCCATCTGCGGATTCAGTTCGAACGGCTGGAAGTGGATGTCGGCGCTGACCTCGGGGCCGAGCTGCTCGAGCGCCCGCTCGAGCGACTTCAAGCCGATCACGCACCAGGGACAGGACACATCGGAAACGAAGTCGATTTTGAGGGGAGCGGTCATGACTGAGCCTCGCCGGGAAACGGCCATCCTACCAAGAGAAGCCCATATGGGGTCGAAAGCTGGCGCCTACAACCCCGGCAATTTCGCGGGCAGCAGCAGCATGGCTTGCAGTCCGCCGCCGACGCGGTTGCTCAGTTCCAGCGTTGCGCCGATCGCGATCGCGAGCTGCTGAGCGATGGCGAGACCGAGACCCGCGCCACCGGTTTCGCGACTGCGCGAACGCTCCAATCGATAGAAAGGTTGAAGCGCGGCTTCGAGTTGATCTTCCGGAATACCCGGCCCACGGTCCAGCACGCCGATGGCGATGCCGCCCTCGGTGCGACGGATTTCAATTTCGCCAGCGCCGGCATATTTGATGGCGTTGTCGAGCAGGTTGCCGATCACGCGACGTAGCGCATGCGGACGCGTGTTGACGGGCTCATCCACCTTGCCGGTCAAGGTCACCTGCTTGCCCATGTCCTGGTAGTCGTAGACCAGGCTGTCCAGGAACGCATTCAGATCGACGTTGACTGGGGGCTCCGTCGCGCCATGCGAGCTGCGGGCGTAGGCGACGCCTTCGCGCACCAGGTGCTGCATCTCACCCAGATCTTCCAAAAGCTTGCTGCGCTCATTCGAGTCCTGCAACGCTTCGGCCCGCAGTGACATTCGAGTGATCGGCGTTTGCAGATCGTGAGAGATGGACGCGAGGATCTGCATGCGCTCACGCAGGTAACGGGCGATCCGATCCTGCATGGCGTTGAACGCGGCGGCTGCGTGCGCCACTTCGGTCGGACCGCCTTCTTTCAGATATTGTCCGCCGCCGCTCGGGCTGATGGATTCGGCGGCGCGGGCCAGATCGGCGAGCGGGCGAGTGACGAGCCGTACTGCAATCCAGGCGCACGCCAGCAAGAGCACGACTTGTGCGCCCAGCACCGTCGGCAACCATTTAGCGATCGGCATCACCGAAGGAGTGACTTCGATGGTCAGGGGCGAGCCGTCGCTGAGCTGGGTGTGCGCCTGAAAGCGATACGGATCCTGCGAGGTGCTGTTCGCTGTCACCGGGTATCGATCGCCCAGCGAGCTGACGATCATCTGTGTCATCCCGCGGCCGACTTCGTCGAGCGGCTGGTCGTTCACTTCGCCAGCCCCCAGAATGTATCGATACGTTCGTCGTTCCAGACGAGGCAGCCAGTCCGCGCGTTGCTCTTCGGGCAGGCGATCGAGCAGTGCGACCGCCGTGCTCACATCGTGCTCCAGGTTGCTCCACAGCATCGAGCGGGCGGAGAGATAGCGCTCGTACAGCATCAAGCTGGCGGACAATGCGTGCGCGACCAGCAGGCCAGCACACAGGATCAAATACAATCGGGCCGCCATGGTTCGCGGCACGAGACGTGACATCCAAGCGGGCCGGCGCACTTTCACGAATCTCCGCCGACCAGCGTGACGGGCATGCAGAACACATAGCCCTCGCTGCGCACGGTCTTGATGTAACTTTGTTCGCGCGCATCGTCCGCCAGCCGCTGACGCAGACGGCTCACCAGCAAGTCGATGGAGCGATCGAAGTGCTCGGCGTCACGGCCTTGCGTCAGATTCAACAGCTGGTCGCGGCTCAGCACGCGCTGTGGATGATCGAGGAACACCCGTAGCAATCGAAACTCGGCGCCGCTCAGTGCGACGACGGTGTCGTTCTTATCGAGCAAGTGTCGAGACGTGGTGTCCAGGCGCCAGTTGCCGAAAGCGATCAGTCGGCTCGCCTCGGTGATCTGCAGGTTCGGCGGCAGCATTCGCGTGCGACGGAGCACGGCTTTGATCCGGGCCAACAGCTCGCGAGCGGAGAAGGGCTTGGTGACGTAGTCGTCGGCGCCCATTTCGAGGCCGACGATCCGGTCGGTCTCTTCGTCGCGCGCCGTCAGCATCACGACCGGAATGGAACGATGCTTGCTCTCGCGCAGTTGCCGGCACAACACCAGGCCGTCGTCGCCCGGCATCATCACGTCGAGCACGATCAGATCGATGCTGTTGGTCTCCAGCATCGCCTTCATTTCGCGACCGTTGTTGGCGACCGAGGCGCGCAGCCCGTTCTTGGCCAGGTGCTTCGCCACCATCTCCCGGATCTCGCGGTCGTCGTCGACGACCAGAATATGATCGATAGGGTCCACTCGTCTTCCTCGCGCCAGAGCAACTGGCGAGACGGATTTTACGGCAACCGCACGCCGGCGGGCGCGCCGCTTTTGTAAGCGAATCCGGGGATTTTTCGCCCGGATACATTTCGATACACAGGGCCCGGTAAGCGCACCGTCGCCGAAACGATCCGGATACATGCGTCGCGTTGAATCGCTGCCCAACGCAGAAGCAGAGGCCGCGACGATGTCATTGAAGTTTGTGTCCACCCTGATGGACCGCTTGAACGGGCTGGGAGAGTGGATCGCTCCGCTCGGTTTGCGCGTGCTGCTGGCGTGGGAGTTCTACGAGTCCGGGCTGGAGAAGCTACACGGCGAAAACTGGTTCGCCGAGCTCGCCGGTAAGTTTCCACCGCCATTTTCGCTGCTCGGCCCGGATGTGAATTGGGCGCTGGCGACCTGGCTCGAGCTGTTGGGCAGCCTCGCGCTGCTCTTCGGGCTCGGCACGCGCTTCTTCGCCGTGGCGCTGTCGGTGCTGACGGTCGTGGCGATCGCAGCCGTGCACTGGCCGGCCGAATGGTCGACGCTGGCCGAGCTGTGGCAAGGCTACTCGATTACCGATCACGGCTTCGGCAACTACAAGCTGCCGCTCATCTACCTGGTGATGTTGCTGCCCTTGATTCTGCAGGGCGCCGGGCGCGCGAGCCTGGATCACCTCCTCTGGCGACACCTTCGATCCTCCGCCCCAGGGCGGTCTCTCAACCCGCGTGGCACGCCACGTCTACTTCCGGAGTAAAGCTATGTCCAAGAATTCTTCCTTCCATAAGACCGGCCTCGGCGCTGTCGGCATCGCGCTCACCGGCGGCATGCTGCTCGCCAGCTCGGCGTTCGCGGCGCAGCCGATGGCCCACGGCTATCTGCTGACTGCGGCGCCCACGTCCAAGTCTGCCGAAGGCAAGTGCGGTGAAGGCAAGTGCGGCGGGTCCAAGGCCGCTGCCGCCAAGACTGCCGAAGGCAAATGCGGCGAAGGCAAGTGTGGCGAAGGCAAGTGCGGCGATGAGTCGTTCGCGAAGACCGACGCCAATAACGACGGCAAGGTGTCGAAAGCCGAGTTCCTGGCCGTGGCGCCGCAGCGTGAGGCGAGCTTCAACGAGATCGATGCCGACAAGAACGGCTTCATCAGCCAGGCCGAAGCTTACAAGTTCCTGCGCTCGGTCTATGAAGCGAACGGCAAACAGATGCCGGCCGACAAGTTCAGCATCGCCGCGGTGCTGGGCAAGTAAGCGCAACCAGTACGGCGCCTCGCGACGGCGGGGCGCCGGCGGCAAGCTCAGCATGCCGCCGTGCTGGGCAAACTAGGAGTAGCCACTGAAGGTGCGCCTTGTGAAAGCGAGGCGCGCCTTCTCGCGGAGTATCGTTTGTGAGCAAAGACATCGCTCCGACTTCGGCCGGTCTCGGCTTGCGCCGGAGTCTGCTGCCTGAGTTACAGGAGATGCCGGAGGGTGCCGTGGACTTTCTGGAGTGCGCGCCGGATAACTGGATCGGTGTCGGCGGCCACTTCGGCGCGTGTCTCGATGAGCTGTCGAGCCGGATTCCCTTGAGCTGTCATGGGCTGTCGTTGTCGTTGGCGGGGCCCGAGCCGCTCGACATGCAGCTGTTGACGCGCACTCGTGAATTTCTCGACCGGCACAAGGTGACGCTCTATAGCGAGCATCTCAGTTACTGCTCCGATGACGGACATCTGTATGACTTGATGCCAGTGCCGTTCACGGAGGAGGCCATCAAGCATGTCGCCGGTCGCATTCGTCAGGCGCAGGACGTGTTGGGCCGGCGGATCGCTGTGGAGAACATCTCTTACTACGCCGCGCCGTATCAGGCGTTGAGCGAAATCGAGTTCGTGACGGCTGTCCTCGAAGAGGCGGATTGCGATCTGCTGCTCGACGTGAACAACCTGTTCGTCAATGCCTGCAATCACGGCTACAGCGCGCGTGACTTTCTCGGCCGGTTGCCTGCCGGGCGTATTGTCTCGTTCCATGTTGCCGGCCATCACGACGAGGCGCCCGATCTCAAGGTCGATACGCATGGCGCGACCGTGAAAGAAGGGGTGTGGTCGCTGCTGGCGATGGCGTACCAACGCTTCGGTGTGCGCCCGACGCTGCTCGAACGCGACTTCAATTTTCCACCGCTGCCGGAGCTGTTGCGGGAAATGGGACGAATCAAGACTCTGCAACGGGCGGTGACGCAAGATGGCTAGCACGCTTCGAGAGCAGCAGTTTGCGTTCGCGCGTCATCTGCGCGATCCGGACCAGCATCCCAAGCCGGCCGGGATCGAGGACCGGCGGATGAAGGTGTATCGCGATCTGTTCTTCAATTCACTGCAGTCGCAGCTGGCGAGCGGATTTCCAGTCATTCGACAGACATTGGATCGAGAGGTCTGGCTGAAACTGGTCCGTGACTTCTACGCGGACTACCGAGCGCAGACGCCGCTGTTCACCGAGATTGCTGGCGAGTTCGTCAGTTATCTGCAGACTCGCGGTGACGATCCGGCGTGGCTGGCGGAGCTGGCGCATTACGAATGGATGGAAACCAAGCTGCATCTTTCCGATGCGCCTGCGCCGGGCCATGATTCCGACGGCGATCTCATCGAACAGACTCCCGTGCTATCTCCACTTGCCATGCCGCTGGCGTACCGATGGGCAGTGACTCACATCGGCCCCGAGTCCGTGCCGACTGCGGCTCCGGAGCAGCCCACCTTGTTACTGTTGCATCGAGGGGCCGATCATCGCGTTCGGTTCATGCAGCTTTCGCCGGTGACTTATCGGTTGCTCGTGTCGTTGTCATCGAACCCGTGGACCGGAAGGAAACATCTGGCTGTGCTCGCTGCCGAGGCAGGTCTTGCAGAAGGCGCGCTGCTGGAGCCAGGGCGGGGCATGCTCGAGCAGTTTCGTCGCGATGGCGTCGTGTTGGGCGCCGCAGCGGCGCCGGCGGAAGGCGCCGACGTCGCATGATATTCAAGGTCGTGGCCGTTCGCACCGGCGGCGTGCACGCTGCGACGCCTGTTCATGGCCGGCGACAAACTCAGCGCTTCGCCAGCAACTGCTGAATCTTAGCTTCCGTTTCGGCATAGCTGCCCTCGCCGTAGTGGCGGTACACGATGCGACCTTCAGCATCGATCAGATACAACGCCGGCCAGAAGCGATTGCCGTAGGCGTCCCAGGTCTGGTAGTCGTTATCGAGCGCGATCGGATATTCGAGGCCGAAGCGCCTGACGGTCTGCTGCACATTCGCGGGCAGTTTCTCGTGGTCGTATTCGGGCGTGTGCACGCCTACGACGGTCAAGCCCTGGTCTCGATAACGCGAGTGCCACTCTTTGATATGCGGCATGACGTGGATGCAGTTGATGCAGTCTCGCGTCCAGAACTCGACGAGCACCACCGAGCCGCGCAGCTGCGATAACGTCAGCGGCTCACTGTTGATCCATTGCTTGATGCCTTTGAACTCCGGAGCCAACGGCGCCGTTGCGTGGTTTGCCGGCGGAATGGGCTCGGCGGACGTGTCACCGGCGGTGCACGCGGCCGAGAGCAGGCACATGGACAAGGCGACAACTTGCTTCAACATGATCGACCTCACTGGGAAGAACCTGGTTGCAGTGTTCTCCCAAGCTGTGGCCGAAGCATTTCGTCACAAGCACGGTTTTGTAAGCGCAGTTCGATACGGGCGCCGCAGATACATTACGACACAAACTGCGGCTAGCTGCGGCGGGCGCGCTTGCGCGGGGCTTTGCGCTTTGCCTTGGCAGGGGTCTTCTTCTTCGCGGTGGCAGAGCGGGCTTCGCGCTGGGCGCGTCGTTCCGCCAGATTGATAGGTTCGCTGGCCTCGGCGGTTCGCACGACCGCGCTCTTGGACAGGCTCTTGCGCAGCACTTCCATGAGATCGATGACCTTCGCGCTTTCGCCGCCTTCGGTGTCTTCGGCGGCTTCGGCGCCTTTGGGATGAATCACGTCGTCGCGCTCTTTCTGCTTGGCTTCCACCAGCGACTGCAGCTTCTTCGCGTCCTGATCCTCGAGCTCGGCGATCTTCAGCTCCTTGTGAGTCAGCGCTTCGATCTCCTTGGCGAACTGCGTGACCTTGGCGGCCGCCACTTTGGGGTGTTTCGGCAGGCCGATCGCTGCGGGCGTGCGGATTTCGTCGGCATAGCGCAGCGTGTCCAGACGCAGCACGCCGTTGTCCGGAACGATCGCCACCAGATATTCATGACCGCGCATGACGAAGCTGCCGATCGCGACCCGACCGGTGCGTTTCATGGTCTCCGCAAGCAGCACGTATGCCTTCGCCGACTTGCCGGCGGGCGCGAGGAAGTAGGGCTTTTGAAAGTACAGCGCCGGGACCTGTTCGAGCGGCACGAAGCTGCGCAGCTCGATGTCGGCGGACATCTCCGGCGCCACGGATTCGAATTCTTTGTCCGTGATGACGACCATCTTGCCGTCGTCAGTCTCGTAGCCACGCACCAGATCGTCGTAATCGAGCTTCTTGCCTTCTTTGGAGCAGTGATACTGGCGGCCCAGCGCGTGCCCGTCGGTATCGACCAGTTTCATCGCAGTCTGGCGCGGACGCACGGCAGTCAGCAGATCCACCGGGATGCTGACCAGACCGAAAGTGATCGTCCCGGACCACAGCGAGCGCACGCGGGCGCTCGAGCTTTCCTCTTCGGGCTCTGGTTCCGGCGCGCGTTTGCGTTTGCGACTAGGCAACTTTCTTCTCCTTGGCGGCGGCGAGGCTGGCCTTCAGGCTGTCCGCCAGGCTGCCTTCGGCGCGCTTCTTCTTGACGGGCGCGGGTTTGATCTTCTCGCCGCGGGCCTTGGCTTCGATGAGCTTCAACAGGCGCACCCGATATTCGTTCTGCCACTGCTCCGGATCGAAGTCCGCCTCGATGGACTTGACCAGCTGCTCGGCCAGCTTCAGCTCGTTCGCCTGCGGTGTGGCCGACTTGGCGGGCTCGATGCCCGAGAAGCTCACAACCTGTTCCGCCCGCCGCAGCGTGGTCATGATCAGATAGCCATCGACGACGCTGATTGCACCGAGATAACGCTTCTTGCGCATGACCCAGCGCGCAATGCCGATCGCTTCCTTGCGGGACAGTGCCTCGCCGAATGCGAAGTAATCGTCGGTGTGACCATCGGGGCCGAGATAGTAGGGGCGCTCGTACCATTGATCGCCGACCGCGCTGGCCGGCACGAATCGCAGCAACTCGATTTCGCGGGACTCCGGCGGCACCAGCTCCTCGAGCTCTTCGGGCTGCAAGATCACGGCAGTATTCGGGCCGACCGCGAACGCCTTGCGCATCTCTTCCTTCGGCACATCCTTGCCGGTGTCCTTGCGGACGATGTGCTGCTCGACCGGCGCCTTGTCCTTCTCGTGCAGCAGATGGAAGCGGATGCTGCGGTCCTCGATCGCCGAGTAGAACTTCACGCCGACGTTGTGCTTGCCGAGCTGCAGCTCGCCTTTCCAGATTGCTCTAGCCGCCATCGCCCGGTCCTCCAGCGTCGAGGCAGGAAACGCACACCACGCGGCCATCGGGGCGCCGCCGCCGGCAATGAATACACGTCGTCATTTCACACTCGGGACAGCGAAACTCCATCTCATATATATAGAGCTGGCCGCAGCCGAGGCATTCTTCGTCGCCGTCCGTCAACCACCAGGGGGCGGCGTCGCTGGCGGGGGCCTTGGCTCGGGCTCTGGGCATGCAGTTCCTCATCCGATCGGCAGTCGCTGTTAGAAAACGAAGCAGGGCTGTGCCTGTTCCAAGAAGCGCGGGCCGGCGCGAGAGTTCGGGCGATTTCTGACACTCGGGCCGGGGTGAAGTTCTATAGATAAAAGCACAATCATATGTGAGAATGCGGCCATGCTCGGCTTTCCCGCTGTGATCCAGACTTGCCTGCCGCGACGCGCCGTCGGGCGTACCCGGCTGCAGGTGTCCGAGCTGGGGCTGGGTGCGGCGTCCCTGGGCAACCTGTACCGCCCGATGTCCGATGCGGAAGCGCACGAGACATTGGACGCGGCATTCAACGAAGGCATCGGCTACGTCGATTGCGCGCCTTACTACGGGTTTGGCCTGTGCGAGCAGCGGGTCGGCGAGGGCCTGAAAGGACGCGAGGGCATCGTGGTGTCGACCAAAGTCGGTCGGCTGCTGGAGCCCGCGCCGGGTGTCGTCGATGACTCGGAACGGTTCGGTTTCCGTTCCGCTCTGCCGTTCACGCCGGTGTTCGATTACTCCTATGACGGTGTGATGAAGTCATGGGAGTCGAGCCTGCAACGGCTCGGCGTGGCTCGCATCGACATGCTGTATGTGCACGACATCGGGCGGATGACGCATGGCTATCGTCATCCGGAACGGTTGCAGCAGCTGATTCATGGCGGCGGGCTGCGCGCGCTGGCCAAACTTCGCGCCGAAGGTCAGATCGATGCGGTCGGCATCGGTGTCAATGAGGTTCAGGTGTGCCTGGAGTTGATGGAGGAGGCCGACCTCGACGTCATCCTGCTCGCCGGCCGTTACACATTGCTGGAGCAGAAAGCGCTCGACGTGCTCTTTCCCGAATGTGCGCGGCGCGGAACTTCTGTTGTCATAGGCGGACCCTACAACTCGGGCATTCTCGCCACGGGAACACGCAGCGATGTCGTGCCACGCTTCAACTATGAAGTCGCAGCGACGGACATTGTGTTCCGCGTGCGCCGCCTCGAGCGCGTGTGTCGCGAATTCAACGTACCGCTGCCTGCCGCCGCCCTGCAATTTCCTCTGGCGCATCCGCAGGTCGCCTCCGTCATCCCCGGGCTCGGCGGTTCCGAGCAGGTCGCACAGACCATGACGTATTACCGGACGCGTATTCCGGCGGAGTTCTGGCAGGAACTGCGCTCGCAAAACCTGATTCACGAGGCCGCGCCGCTACCCGCGGCGCAGACCTGAAGCATGAGCTCGATCATCGACGCCCACGTCCATTTGTGGGATCCCGCGAGAGGCGACTACGGCTGGCTGACGCCCGCATTGCCGAAGTTGTACCGCCGGATCGATGAGCAGGAACTGCATGAGCAACTGACGCGAGCTGGCGTGAATGGCGCGGTGCTGGTCCAGGCCGCGCCGACCGAAGCCGAATCGGATTATTTGTTATCGATCGCCGAGCGGACGCCGTGGGTGCGTGGCGTGGTCGGTTGGGTCGACTTCGATGCGCCCGATGTCGAGCAAAGAATTGCTAAACGCGCCCGGCAAGCGAAGTTTGTCGGCGTGCGGCCGATGCTCCAGGACCTCGACGATGCCGACTGGATTCTCCATCCAAGCCGTGGTCGTGCGCTGAGCGCGCTCGCGTCGCACGGCCTGGTGTTCGATGCTCTGATCAAACCCGTTCACATGAGTCGCATCGAGCAGATCGCGCGTCGCCATCCGAATCTTTCCATCGTGATCGATCACGCGGCGAAGCCAACTATTGGCGGCGAGGTGAGCCGGTCGTGGCGTGAGTCGCTACGTGCGCTGGCGTCCTGTCCCAACGTCGTCTGCAAACTGTCCGGCCTGTTGACGGAGCTGGCGCCCGGTGTCGAGACGTCGAAAGCGCTCGATTGTGCCGACGTGGTCCTGCAACTGTTCGGGCCGTCTCGGGTTCTGTGGGGCAGCGACTGGCCGGTGCTCACGTTGGCTTCGACTTACGACCAGTGGTACGCGCTGACGCAACGAGCGCTGAGCTCGCTGTCCGAGGCGGATCGGAATGCTGTGACAGGTGACAATGCCGTTCGTATATACCGTATGAAGACAACTCTGGCCGCCGCCGCCATTCTCTTGCACCCTGATGACAACGTGCTCGTCTGCTGTCGCGCCGTGCGCGCCGGCGAGCGCATCCGCATCAACGAGAGCGAAGAAATCCAGGTGCTGCAGGACACCGACCTGGGTCACAAGCTGGCTCGGCGCGGTCTGTCGGAGGGCGACAAGGTCCTCAAATACGGTGCGCCGATCGGCTCGATGAAGGCTGCCGTGCCGGTGGGCGGATGGATTCATTTGCACAACATGAAGAGCGATTACATCAGCGCGCACACGCGCGCTGCGCGGGTGGATGCGACATGAGTTTTCAGGGTTACCTGCGCAAGGACGGCAGAAAGGGCATTCGCAATGTGGTGGCGGTGGCCTATCTCGTCGAGTGTGCACACCACGTCGCCCGGCGCATCGTGGATCGCTGCGACGACCCCGATGTGCATCTGATCGGCTTCCCGGGTTGCTACCCCAACGAATATGCGCTGCGGATGATGAAAGCGCTCACCATACATCCCAACGTCGGAGCTGTGCTGCTGGTGTCGCTGGGGTGTGAGTCGTTCAATCGCGAGGCGCTGGCCGCGCATGTGGCGGCCAGCGAACGTCCGGTGGAAACGATCGTGATTCAGAAGGCGGGCGGTACGCGCAGCGCCATCGATCGCGGCGTCGCGGCCGTCAGAGCGATGAAAGAGCAGGCGTCGGACGCCGCCGTTCGAGTGCCGATGGCGCTGAGCGAGCTGGTGGTCGGCACGATCTGCGGCGGCTCCGATGGAACTAGCGGCATCACTGCGAATCCCGCTGTGGGGCGCGCGTTCGATCGCTTGGTCACGGCCGGCGCCACCTGCATCTTCGAGGAAACGGGCGAGATGATCGGCTGCGAAGGACCGATGGCGGTGCGTGCGAGCACGCCTGCGGTCGGCGAGGCCATCGTCGCCTCGATCGGCAAAGCCGAAACCTACTATCGAGCGATGGGCTTCGGCAGCTTCGCGCCGGGCAATGCCGAGGGCGGCTTGAGCTCGCAGGAAGAGAAATCGGCCGGCGCGTATGTGAAGTCGGGCTCGTCGCCCATCGTGGGGGTGATCAAGCCGGCCGAGGTGCCCGAAGCGCCAGGATTGTATTTGCTCGACGTGGTGCCCGACGGTCCGCCGAAGTTTGGCTTCCCGAACATCTCCGACAACGCGGAGATCGTCGAGCTGATGGCGTGCGGCGCGCATCTCACACTGTTCACGACGGGGCGCGGCTCGGTCGTGGGCTCGGCGATTGCACCGGTCATCAAGGTCACTGGCAATCCCGAAACCTATCGTCGGATGACCGACGACATGGATGTGAATGCGGGTCGCATTCTGGAAGGCGAGGGTGATCTGGATGAAGTCGCCGATGAGATCGTCGCGCTGGTGACGGCCGTCGCCGGCGGGCAGCTCACCAAGTCCGAGGACATGGGCCATCGCGAGTTCATTCTCACGTACAAGTCGTTCGAGCCGAGCGGGCCGGGCTGCTTCCCACGCAGCGCCTGAGTCGCGGAGGGATCGATGTCAGGACAGCGACTGGCGGGCAAGACCGCTCTCATCACCGCCGCCGGCCAGGGGATCGGGCGCGCCATCGCGGAGATGTTTGCAAAGCAGGGCGCGTCGGTCGTCGCCACCGACATCGACGAAACCGCTTTGGCGCAGTTGAGCGGCGTCCGCACGCGGCTGCTGGATGTGCGCAGCCCCGTCGACATCGCGGCGGTCAGCAAAGAGGTCGGCCCCGTCGATGTGCTGGTCAATTGTGCCGGCATCGTGACCAACGGCAGCATCCTCGAGAGCACCGAGGACGAGTGGGCGGCATCGTTCGATATCAACGTAACATCGATGTACCGGATGATCCGCGCCACACTGCCCGGCATGATGGAGCGCGGGGGCGGCAGCATCGTCAACATCTCTTCGGTGGCCAGCTCCATCAAGGGCGTGCCGAACCGCTGCATCTACGGCACGACCAAGGCCGCCATCATCGGATTGACCAAATCGGTCGCGGCTGATTTCATCGCGCGCGGGATTCGTTGTAACGCCATCTGTCCAGGCACCGTCGCAACGCCATCGCTGGAAGCGCGGTTGCGGGCGACGGGCGATTACGCCGCCGCCAGGGCGGCGTTCATTCAGCGGCAACCGATGGGCAGACTGGGCGAGGCCAGCGAGGTCGCGGCGCTGGCGCTGTATCTGGCATCGGACGAGGCGGCATTCACGACTGGCCAATGTCACATTATCGACGGCGGCTGGACCAACTGAGCACGAGCTATGAAACTACTTCGATACGGTCAGACGGGAGCCGAGCGTCCGGGCATTCTGGATCGCGATGGCGCGATCCGCGATCTCAGCGGAGTGATCCGGGCCATCGACGGTTCGACGCTGACGCCGCAGCGTCTGCGCGAGTTGCAGGGGCTGAAGGTCGAGACACTGCCGCTGGTGCAAGGTGCGCCTCGACTGGGGCCGTGCGTCGCGCGGCCCGGCAAGTTCCTTTGCATCGGGCTCAACTACGCCGATCACGCGGCAGAGACGGGTGCTGCCATTCCGAGCGAGCCCATCATCTTCATGAAGGCGACGAGCGCACTGTCGGGACCGAACGACGCAGTGATCCAGCCGCGCGGCTCGACTAAGCTCGATTGGGAAGTCGAGCTGGCGTTCGTCATCGGCACCGAGTGTCGCTATGTCGATGAAGCCGCCGGCGCGGCTGCGATCGCGGGCTACTTTGTCTGCAACGACGTGTCCGAGCGCGCGTTTCAACTGGAGCGCGGCGGGCAATGGGATAAAGGCAAAGGCTGCGACAGCTTCGGTCCGATCGGCCCCTGGCTGGTCACCGCGGATGAAGTGGGCGACGTGAGCAACCTGGGGATGTGGCTGGAGGTCAACGGCCGCCGCTATCAGGACGGCTCGACGCGCACCATGATTTTCAAGCCGGCGTTCCTGGTGAGCTATCTGAGTCAGTTCATGAGCCTGCAGCCGGGCGACATCGTTACCACCGGCACGCCGCCGGGCGTGGGCCTGGGACAGAAGCCGCCGGTGTATCTGAAGGTGGGCGATGAGATGCGCCTGGGCATCCAGGGGCTGGGCGAACAGCGCCAGAAGGTGATCGCTTACGGCTGAGGCCTTCGCCCCACCAACAAATCCAGCATCGATTCGGGGGAGTTGATGAATCAGAAGTCAGGGACCGCGCTGGCGCCGCTGGTGCTGATCGTGACGTTGTTCTTTCTGTGGGGCGTGGCGAACAATTTGAACGATGTGCTGATGCCTCATCTGCGCAAGGCGTTCTTCCTGAGCGATTTCCAGTCGAGCCTGGTGCAGTCGGCGTTCTACCTGGGCTATTTCTTTCTGGCGCTGCCGGCGGGCTGGGTGATCCAGCGTCATGGATACAAGGTCACGGTGCTGGTGGGACTGGTGACCTTCGGCATCGGCGCGTTGATGTTTTATCCGGCCGCCGAGCTGCTGCAGTATGGCTGGTTCCTGACCGCGCTGTTCGTGATCGCGGCGGGGCTGGCCTTTCTGGAAACATCGGCGAATCCGCTCATCACGGTGCTAGGCGAGCCGTCGCGCGCCGAGCAGCGCTTGAATCTGGCGCAGGCGTTCAATCCGCTCGGGGCGATCACCGGCGTTCTGGTCGGTCGCGAGTTCATTCTCTCCGGTGTCGAGCCGACACAGGCCGAGCTCGCCGCGATGAGTCAGGCGCAGTTGACGGCATTCCAGACCGCCGAGGCGCAATCGGTGCAGACGCCTTATCTGATCGTCGCTGCCGTCGTGCTGGTGTGGGCGGCGCTCGTTGCGATCACGAAGTTTCCTCCACAGGCGCAGGCGCCCGCGCCGGATGATCCCGATCAGCTGTCGATGCGCCAATCCATCGCCGCGCTGGCGACCCGGCGGCATTTCATATTCGGTGTCGTGGCGCAGTTCTTTTATGTGGGCGCGCAGGTCGGCGTGTGGAGTTTCATGATTCGCTATGCCCAGGCCGAGGTGCCGGGGATGGGTGAGAAGACCGCGGCGGGTTATCTGACCGCCTCGTTGGTGTGCTTCATGATCGGACGCTTCGTCGGCACGGCGCTGATGAGCCGGTTCAGTCCGACGCGGCTGATGGCGAGCTTCGCCGCCATCAACATTTGTCTGACATTGATCGCCGCGTTCGCCGGCGGATCGCCGGGGCTGTATGCCCTGGTGGCCACCAGTCTGTTCATGTCGATCATGTTTCCAACCATTTTTGCGAATTCGTTGCGCGAGCTCGGGCCGCTCACCAAGGCGGCGTCGTCGTTCCTGGTCATGGCCATCATCGGCGGGGCGGTGCTGACCGCGATCATGGGCATGGTGTCCGATGCGAGCGCCATCAACTACGCGATCCTGGTCCCCACCGTGTGTTTCGCGGTCATCGGCTGGTTCGCCTGGTCGGCCGGGCGGCTTCCCGCACCCGCATTACAACCGATGCCGGCAGTGGCCCACTGACGGATTGGCGGGCGGCTGTTTATAATCTCCAGCCATGGCTGCCCGCGAAGACGAAGAACGCAAGTACAGCGCGCCCGCTCTGGAAAAGGGCTTGGACGTGCTCGAGCTGTTGGCTGCCCGCGGTACGCCGCTCACCATGTCACAGATCGCGACCGAGCTCGGCCGCTCGGTGAGCGAGCTGTTCCGGATGGTGGATGCCCTGGTTCATCGCGGTTACGTCGCCCAGGCCGAGTCCGGCGAGGGCTTCGAGCTGACCAATAAGCTGTTTGCGCTCGGCGTGGCTCGTGCACCCACCAAGAGTCTGCTCGAAGATGCGCTGCCCGAGATGAGAAAGCTCAGTGGCGTCATCGGGCAGGCCTGTCATCTGGCGGTGGTGAGCGAGGAGCAGATGGTCGTGGTGGCTCGCATCGAGGCGCCGGGCAATCAGGGCTTCTCGGTGCGGGTTGGCTATCGCCGGCCGTTGGTCGATTCCACGTCCGGCCTGGTGTTGTATGCGTTTCAGCCGGAAGAGGTCAGAACGGAGTGGCGCACGCGGCTCGCGCCCAGCGTGTCACAAAAGGCCTGGAAGAGCTTCGAGGAACGGGCCGCGCTTGCCCGCACTCAGAAGTATGTAAAGGCCGATAGCGATGTGACTCGTCACATCGTCGATCTGTCGGCGCCGGTGATGGCGGCCGACGGTAGCGCCGTCGCGGCGCTGACCTGCCCATACATCGAAACGCCGATGGCGATTTCGGTGAAAGACACCGTTGCGGCGATTCGTCACGCGGCCGGCGAGATCTCCCGGAAGATCAGCGCCAACTAAGTCGCGCTGAGCGTTCCTTTGCTCAGCTTGAGTGTCTGGCTGCGGCCGGCTTTCATCGATACTGGCAACGACGAGTTGCCGCTCCGAAGTATCCACTGGCCATCGCGGATCGCGGTCAAGTGACACTCTTGCAGCGATCCCCCGCGCCAGTTCAAATCCACTCGCAGTCCGCCGCGCGCTCGCAGGCCAGTGACGGAACCCTGGGGCCACGCTTTAGGCAGCGCCGGCAACAGCCAGACTTCATCATCGCCCTGCGGTGACTTGAGACTCTGTAACAACATCTCGGTCATGCCGCTGGCGCCGCCGAAATTGCCGTCGATCTGAAACGGCGGATGCGCATCGAACAGATTGGGATAGGTGCGCTCCGGCCCGAGTAACAATTTGAGCACGCCGTGCGCGTGTTCGCCGTCACGCAGACGTGCCCACAGGTTCAATCTCCAGCCGATGCCCCAGCCCGTGGCGTTGTCGCCGCGAATCTCCAACGTCCTGCGCGCCGCTTGCGCCAGCTTCGGTGTGTAGTCGACGCTGATCTGACCGGATGGATGCAGTCCGTACAGGTGCGATACGTGACGGTGATGGATGTCCGGCACCTTCGCATCCCAGTCTTCCAGCCATTCCTGCAGCTGACCCTGCGCGCCGATCTGATCGGGCGGCAGACGCTTGCGGGTCGCTTCCAGAGATGCGACGAACTCTTTGTCGCGGTTCAGGATGCCTGCGGCTTTGGCCGTGTTTGCAAACAGATCGCGAAGAATCTGGTTGTCCATCGCGGGGCCGGCGGCGATGGAAACATCGGGCCGATGATTGTTCTCCGGCGACATGGAGGGATTGGTCACCAGCCAGCGGCCGTTGGGATGCTCGACCAGCGTGTCCAGGAAGAATTCGCTGGCGCCTTTCAGGATCGGATACACCGATTCCAGATAACGAACATCGCGGCTGTAATCGTAGCGATCCCACAGATGCAGGCACAGCCACGCGCCGCCCATGGGCCACATGCCGTACTTGGCGCCGTCGATGGGGCCGGTGGCGCGCCACAGATCGGTGTTGTGATGAGTCACCCAGCCGCGGGCGCCGTACATCGTCTTCGCCATTTTCGCGCCGGTGACCGACAGATCTTTCAGCATCGCGACCAGCGGCTCGACGCATTCGCCCAGATCGGTGGGCTCGGCCGGCCAGTAGTTCATCTCGGTGTTGATGTTGATGGTGTACTTGCTGCCCCAGGGCGGGTTCGACATGTCGTTCCAGATGCCCTGCAGATTCGCGGGTTGCGAGCCCGGGCGGGAGCTGGCGATCAACAGGTAACGACCGTATTGATAGTAGAGCGCGGCCAGCGCCGGATCGTCGCTCGTCATCGACGTAAGCACGCGCTCGTCGGTGGGGCGACTGGCGGCGGGCGTTCGCCCCAGATCGATCTGCACGCGACGGAACAAGCGGCGATGATCGGTTTGATGCCGGCTGAGCAGTTCCTCGAAGGATCGGTCGGCGGCGCGATCCAGCGCTGCCTTGTTGAGTGCGGCTGGATCGCCGTCGACATGCTGATAATCGCGATAGCTCGTGGCCATCGCGATCAGCACGATCACACTGTCGGCGCCGCGCACGCCGAGGCTCGACTCGTTCGATTGTTTCTTGCCGCCGGTCACAATCAACCGTGCACGCG
The DNA here is from genome assembly GCF_009932555.1 of Steroidobacter agaridevorans. Taxonomy (GTDB): domain Bacteria; phylum Pseudomonadota; class Gammaproteobacteria; order Steroidobacterales; family Steroidobacteraceae; genus Steroidobacter; species Steroidobacter agaridevorans. The sequence goes on along the minus strand of NZ_BLJO01000001.1, from coordinate 810,016 downwards.
CTTCATACGTCAATGCGCCCGCGACGCCTAACTGTGCGGAGTTGCGACCTTGCATGATCAGGTCGCCATCGGGCAGTGCGCGCAGCACCAGATTGGCAGGGGCGGGCACGCTGTCGTCGAACTCGACGGGCCCCGCAGTCTGTGAGCTGCCTTGTTTCAGCTTGTCGCCGGGCGGATCGGCGGGGCGCGACGGCCGTGGCCAACGGAAAGTCACATCCACATCGACGCTGCCCGGTTTGCTCGCGCTCAGCCGAAATACCAACACGTTGTCCGGTGCGCTCGCGAACAGCTCTCGCGTGTGGGTGACGCCGTTGCTCGTGAATCGAGTGGTCGAGATCGCGCCATCGAGATCCAGCTCGCGGCGATAGTCGGTTGCCGTCTCGATACCTGGGAAAACCAGCCGCAGATCGCCGATGCTCTGATAGGACATCTGGCGCGATGGCTTCGCCATCACTTTGGCGTTCACCAACTCGGTGGCCTTCTCGTACTCGCCGGCGAAGATCAGCTTGCGCACTTCGGGCAATGCTTCGCGCGCTTCGGGGTTCGCGGGGTCGTAAGGCCCGCCGCCCCACAGCGTGTCTTCGTTCAGCTGCAGACGCTCTTGGCTCGTGCCGCCGAATACCATGGCGCCGAGGCGCCCATTGCCCACGGGCAGCGCTTCGACCCACTCTTTCGCGGTCCCGATGTACCAGAGCAGGTTATCGATTTTCGGCGGCGAGGTGGATCCGCTGGCGGAGCGGGCGAGACCCGAGGTCAACAGCGTGGTCGCGGCTGCGGCTTGCAGCACCGTGCGTCGGCTAAGTTTCGTCATCGGTCGGTCGCGGTCTTTGAATGCAATGACGCCCCCAGCCGAAGCAGACCACATCGAATCAATATATGCAAATAGTTTTACAAATGAAAATTGAACAAACTTACCCGATCGCCCGACGGAGCGCGGCGTAGACCTTGTCGCCCTCCATCTGCGTGACGTTGAATCTCACAAATCGAGTGGCTGCGCCACTGACGCTGAATGCATTGCCTGGCGCCAGCACGACATTCTCGGCACGGGCGAGGCGGGCGACTTTGGCCGCGTCGCAGCCCTCGGGCAGCTGGCACCAAAGAAACATTCCGCCGGCGGGCTCGACGAACGGCACGATGCCGAGTCTGGCGAGCTTCGTCTTCACGATCTGGCGCTGTTGCGAAAGTCGGGTCCGGATGCGCTCGACGTGACGGCGATACGAGCCGTCCATCAGCATCGACGCCACCAATTCGGCGTTGAGCGGACTGGAAGCCATTCCGGTCACCATGCGCAAATCGGCGAGCCCGCGGAGCCAATCGGGGCGGCACGCGATGTAGCCACAGCGCATGGATGCGGACAGGGTCTTCGAGAAACTGCTGACGCGCACGACCCGATCCAAGCCATCGAAGGCCGCGAGCCGCGGCGAGGGTTGTTCTTCGAAGTCGCCGAAGATATCGTCTTCGACGATGACGAGTCCGTACGGCTCGGAGAGCTTCAACAAGCGGTGCGCGACCGGGGCGGTCAGGCTCGCGCCGGTCGGGTTCTGCAGCCCCGAGTTGGTGAGATAAATGCGCGGCCGATGGGCTTCGAGCAGCGACGCGAACACCGACAGATCGGGGCCGTTGGCCGTGAAGGGCACGCCGACGACATGCGCTCGATGAGCGCGCAGCAGCGCTTTGAAATTGAAGTAACAAGGATCGTCGACCAGCACGGTGTCGCCCGGCTCGAGCAGAAATCGACACACCAGGTCGATGGCTTGCGTGCACGAGTCGGTGATCATCACCTGATCGGGCACGGCTTCGACGCCCTGTTCCAGGAGCCGCCGCGTGATGAGTGCTCGCAGCGTATCGGCGCCTTGCGCCGGGCCGTATTCGAAGAGCGTCGGGCCGGAGCCATCGCGGGCAGCGGAGCGCAACGCCTTGCGCATCATCTCGTGCGGCATCCAGCTTTCCGGTAACCAGCCGCAACCGGGCCGCAGACTGTCTTCGCCGGGGCGCAGCGACTGGCGCATGACCCACAGCGGATCGACAGTCGGATCGGTGTCCGCGCTCAGCTCCGCCAGGTTCAGCGGCGCGAGCGGGGCTGCGACATAGAAGCCCGAGCCGAGGCGCGGCTGCACGATGCCTTCGGCCGCCAGCCGGCCATAAGCCTCGACCACCGTGGACTTCGAAACTCCCATGGATTCGGCCATGGCGCGCACCGAAGGGATGCGGGCGCCGGGGGTGTACTGGCGGCGGTCGATGCGCGTCTGGATCAGGCGCATGACTTGCCCGACCAGGGTGGGCTCCAAGTGTTCGGCTGATTCGACCATGACAGTTCACTTATATCGTACTGGACTGTCCTTGGCCATTGTCCAGCGAGTTGGCCAAGATGCCGCCATGAAAAATCGTGACCACGGATTGATGTTGGGCTTGATTGGGGTGGTGATCTTCAGCGGCTCGCTGCCCGCGACGCGCGCGGCCGTGACGGGATTCGAGCCGGTGTTTCTGACTGCCGCGCGTGCCTTGCTCGCGACGGTCGGCGCCGTCATCGCGCTCGCATTGTTCCCGAGCGAACGGCCTTTGCGGTCCGAGCTACCGTCGTTGTTCGTGGTCGCGGCGGCGGTTGTCGTTGGCTATCCGCTGTTGAGCGGTATCGCCATGACCGAGATCACTTCGGCGCGAGGCTTGTTGTTTACCGGTCTGCTGCCGCTGTCCACGGCGGGCTGGGCGATGGTGCGCGGAGGAGAGCGTCCGCATCCTGCGTTCTGGTTGTTTGCTATCGCGGGCTCCGGCCTGCTCGCGATTTACGCCCTGTTGAACGGCGGCGCCGAGGGTGTGCTCACTGCCGACAGCTTGATGTTGGTCGCAATCGTTGTGTGCGGACTGGGTTATGCGGAAGGGGCGGTGCTGTCTCGCCGACTCGGCGGGTGGCAAGTCATTTGTTGGGCGCTCGTCATCGCTGCGCCGATCATGCTCGCGGTCGCTGTTTTTACCTGGCCCGCGGGCTGGCCCAGCTTCGATTCGAGCGCGTGGCTCGGACTGGCGTACATCGCGCTGTTCTCGATGCTGATCGGATTCTTTTTCTGGTATCGCGCCCTGGCCATCGGCGGATCGTCGCGGGTCGGACAGCTGCAGCTGTTGCAGCCGCTGATCGGCATGGGATTGTCGGCCGCGCTACTGCAGGAACGAGTGGCGTGGCCGTTGGTTGCGACAGCCGTTGGTGTACTCGGCTGCGTGGCCGGCGCGCGTCGAGCGGCGTGAGTGTTGGATCAGCTCGGAAGCTGCGTGACCGAGGCGACTTCTGGTTGCGGCGCTGGCTCCCGAGCTGGAATCCAGCGCACCAAGGCAGCACGCAACGTCGCGCGGCTGAAAGGCTTGCCCAAGTAATCGTCCATACCCGCGACCAGACAGGCTTCGCGAGCTGCGTTGGTGGTATCAGCGGTGAGAGCGATCACCGGCACACGCGGACCGTCACCTTCGCGGCGGCGTAACTCGGTGGTCGCGGCATAGCCATCCATGACAGGCATGCGGCAATCCATGAGTACAACGTCGTAGCGAGTGCGCGCGAGCATTTCCAGTGCGTGACTGCCATCGTGTGCGGTGTCGACTTCCAGTCCGAGCGCTTTGAGCATGCCTTCGGCGACATCGCGATTGAGCGATTGATCCTCGACCACGAGCACGCGCGCGCCGGCCGCCAACATCAGCGGAGGAGCCGGCGGTGTCACTGTAATCGACGTATCGTGAGCCGTGTCGCCAGTCAGGGTTCGCAGCAGGTGCGAAAGGCGCACGGGCTTCGTGATCTCTCCATCGAAGCACTGCTGATCCGCGCCTTCGCTCTGCGCGAGATTGACGAAGCTCGCAAGGCGGATGACGCGCGGACGAACTGCGCGCTCCCCGACAACAGATTGCAGCTCATCCGCGATCGCGCAATCGAGTAGCGAGTGATCGATGATCACAGCGTTGTAGGCGGTGGCGCGCAGCTCCCGGAGCACTTCCGCCATGCTGCCCACGTCCACCGGATGCGCGCCCCATTGATCGAGGGCGTGCGTAATGACACGACGAACCGCAGCGTTGTCGTCGGCGACCAGAATGCGCAGACCAAGCAGGTCCGCGGACAAGGCGCGCGGCTGAACTGTCGGACTTGCAAGCTGCAATGACAGTTCGACGCTGAATGTCGAGCCCACGCCAGGTGAGCTCACTAGTGACAGCTCTCCGCCCATCAGCTCGACGAGTTGCCGCGCGATGGCGAGACCCAGGCCCGTGCCGCCGTAACGGCGCGTGGTCGACGCGTCCTCTTGCACGAACTCTTCGAAGATACGCGATTGATTCACGGGCTCGATGCCGATGCCCGTGTCGGAGACTTCGAGCCGTACGCGGAGCCGGTCGCCTTCGATCTGGGGTGGCGCCACGCGCAACGTCACCTCACCTTGCTCGGTGAACTTCACGGCATTGCCACCGAGATTGACGAGCACCTGTCGAAGGCGAACGACGTCTGCGCGAACGCGAGGCACCGGGCGAGCAGGGGAGTCACAGAGCAGCTCGATGTTTTTCCCCGAGGCGCGCGCCGCGAGCATTTCCGCGGTTTGCTCGACCAGTTCGACGAGGTCGCATTCCACGGGCGCAAGCTGCAGGCGTCCCGCTTCGAGCTTCGAGAAGTCGAGGACATCGTCCACGATCGCGAGCAGCGAGTCGGCGGAGCGGTGAATGCCTTCCGCGAAGCGTCGCTGAACCGCGTCCAGGTGCGTGTCGAGTAGCAGCTCGCTCATGCCGAGCACACCATTCATAGGCGTGCGCAGCTCGTGGTTCATGCGTGCGACGAAATCGCTCTTCGCGCGGCTCATCTCCTGCAGCTGATGGTTGCGTTCCTCCAGTTCGTGCGTGCGGACGCTTACCATCATTTCCAGCTCGCGATTGTAGTTGCGCTCGCGCTGTCGCTTTTTCCTATGCTGCCACCAAAAGTAGCCAAAGATCAGAAGAGCGACCGCCACGTAGCTCAGCCGCGCGGGCAGTGTGTGCCAGGGCGCTGCCGCGACGCGCACGGGAATCGTCAGATCATCCCGGTTCCAGATGCCATCGGCATTGGTCGCGCGCACTCGAAACAAGTAGTCGCCCGCGTCGAGGTTGGTGTAAGTCGCGCGATGCATCCGGCCGGCTTCGACCCAATTCGGATCGAAGCCTTCGAGCCGGTACATGTAGCGATTGTTTGCCGGAGAAACGAAGTCCAACGCCGCGAACTCGAAGGTCACGAGTTTGTCGTCGTGTTTGAGCGCGAGCGGTCGATCCACTGAGGGCAGCTGCGGGAACGGCAGTTGTTGATTGAGGATGGCAACGGATGTCAGCGCGAGGCGCGGCGGTGGCGCGCTCGGCGAGGAAACATCGGGCTGGAACGCGTTGAATCCGCCGTTGCCGCCGAAGTACAGCGTACCGTCGCGGCCGCGGTAGTGTGCGTTGAAGTTGAACTCGTCGGCTTGCAAGCCATGAGGTTCGCGCAGCAGCCGGCTGGCGCCTTCGCGCGGATCGAGTCGAACCAGGCCGTTGTTCGTGCTCAGCCACAAGTTGCCTTGATGGTCCGACTCGATGCCGTACACCACCTGGCTTGGCATGTTCGCGAGCCGTTTTTCGCTCTGGAACTGAATGGCGTCGGGTTGGTCCGAGCTGCCGACGACCCGGTCGAGGCCGCCGCCCGCGGTGCCGACCCACACATTGCCGCTGGGATCCGCATGCAGCGCGTAGATAGTGTCGTCACTCAGGCTGCTCGGATCGCGGTCGTTGCGGCGGAATGCGTGAAAGCGGCCGGTGCTGCGCTCGAGCAGGTTCAGACCGCCGCCGATCGTGCCTATCCAAAGATTGCCTTGCCGGTCCTCGACGATGGCGCTGGCGCGCGGGCTGCTGAGCGAGTTGCCATCGGTGCTGTGAGGATAGCGAGTGAGCTGCCCGGTCGCCTGGTCGATGCGCGCGATACCGCCGCCGAACGTTCCAATCCAAACGTCGCCGGCGCGGTCCTCGTACAAGGACATGACACCATCGGCCGGCAGCGTCGTCGGATCGTTCGCGTCCGTACGAAAGAAGCGCAGCGCGCGCCGCTGCGGATCCATGCGCGCGAGGCCGCCCGTCATCGTGCCGATCCACAGCGCGCCGGAGCGGTCGTGAAGCAATGCCATCACGCTGTTATCGGCGAGTCGCAGCGGGCCTTGGGACTTGCTGGTATAGCGATGCTCTTGTCGCGATCGGGTGTCGATCTCGACGAGACCGTCCGAGGTGCCAACCCACACCGTGTCTTCGCCATCGTCGGCGAACGAGTTCACGGCGACGTTGGCGAACAGGCTGCTGCGGTAATGGCCCAGCGACCAGCTCTGCGGGCTCCAGTGACTGGCGCCGCCGGCGCGCGTGCCAACCCACAGCACGCCACTGCGATCCTGATACAGCGACATCACATCGTCGTCGCGCAGGCTGTGGGGATTGTCCGAGTCGCGGCCGTAGCGCACGAAGCTTTCGGACGAGCGATTGAACAGGTTGAGCCCGTCGGACGTCGCGATCCATAGCCGGCGCGCGTCGTCTTCCATGATGGCGCGCACTCGATCGTTGCTGAGCGAGCGCGGGTTCTTCGCGTCGTATTGGAACGAGGTGACTTTCCTGGTCTGCGGATCGAGACGATATAAACCGCTATCGAATGTGCCAATCCATAGCGCTCCCGTGTGGTCTTCGATGATGGCGCGCACTTTCACGCCATCGAGCGCTCCGGCCTCGGCAACGTCGTTGTTGAAGTCATCGCTGCTGGGCTCGTAACGGCTCAGGCCTCTATCGGTGCCGACCCAGAGGCGGCCAGCACGATCCGTGTACAGAGCGAACACCGCGTCTGCCGAGAGCGAGCGCGGATTACCTTGTATGTGATGGAAGTGGCGCGCCCGTCCGGTCTGCGGATCCAGCACATCGAGGCCGTGGCGTTCCGTCGCAGCCCAGACTTGCCCCTTCGCGTCGATGTGCAGCGTGCGAATCGCGTCGCTCGCGAGGGAATGAGGATCGGAAGGATCGTGTCTGAACTGCTGGAAGTGATCGTTGCGCCGGTCCCAGCGCGCGATGCCGCCGCCGATCGTTGCGAGCCACAAATCGCCGCGCGCGTCTTCGGCAACCTTCCAAACGTAATCGCTCGCGAGCCCGTTTTTGTTGCCGCGCTCGCGCCGGTATTCGCGAATCGAGTAGCCGTCGTAGCGATCCAGACCGCTTTCGGTCGCGAGCCACAGAAAGCCCTGCGAGTCCTGCAGGATGCTCATCACCGTGCTTTGCGACAGACCGTCGCGCATGGTGAGATGCTCGAAGTACATCGGGCGTACTTCGGGCACAGGAGGCGCTGCCTGCGCGGTCAGGGCCGCGCAGACGAGCAAAGCAGACACCCATTGGTGACGCACAGCTGTCTGCCTGTCAGGGTCCGTTGTTATTCCTGAGGCGCAGGCTCGATGCCGGAGCTGTTGGGCGCGGAGGTGTTGCTCCAGGTATACCCGTTACTCCAGGTGTAGCCGTTGCTCCAGGTATAACCGTTGCTCCAGGTATAGCCATTGCTCCAGGTGTATCCGCCGGTCCAGGTGACGCTGTCGTCGGTCGGCGGGCTGCCATCCCACAACAGACCGTCGAGCGCCGTGGCGAGACCGACCAGGAGCTGACCGAGCAGCGGCAGGCTGCCGAGCGGGCTCAACAACGTCGTCAGCAGCCCCATCGGCTCCTCGACCTCCATGATGTAAAAGTTGCCATCGGCATCCTGGTTCGCGCGCCCGCCGTAGTGCTGGAGGCCAGCGAGATCGGCCGTGACATTCAAGCCCTGGTTGGCGCAGTTCGTCTTCGTGCTGTACAGCGCATCCTGTGCATTCACGAGGCCCGCGCCCTGTTGGAACACGGAGTAGGCGAGGTGTCCGTTGGATCTCACCGCGGGACGCGCGCCGTCCATGAGGCGGCATTTCACGTTGTTGGGTGACAGTGCAGGGTTTCGTTCCAGCATCAGCGCGACTACGCCGCTCGTCACCGCCGCGGCCTGCGAGGTTCCCGACATGGTCATGTCCGGGTAACGAGTGTCCACCCACTGCGGAAACAGCTGCGCGAGTGTGCCGTCATCCGGTGCATAGGCGCGAATGTGACCGCCCATGGCCACGACTTCGGGTTTCACGAAGCCCTCGTAGGTCGGGCCGGCGGAAGAGAAGGTTGCGAGCTTGTACTTGGCGGGCTCGTACGGATGATAGGCGTCGGTGACCGCGCCGACGGAGATGACATACGGATTGTTGGCCGGTACGCCGATGGTCATCGGCGCCGGGCCCGCGTTGCCCGCGGCCACGACCACGACGATGCCCGCGCCCCATGCCGCCATCACGGCTTGGTTGAGCGGATCTTCCCAATAGTGCGACTGAACCGGCGCGCTCAACGACAGGTTGATCACACGGATGCCATACGTGAGCCGCTGGTTCATGGCCCATTGGATGCCCGAGATCACATCGAAGTAGCGGCCCGCGCCGCTGCTGTCGAGAACGCGTACCGACACCAGGTTCACGCCCGGCGCGACGCCTTGATATTTCCCGGTCGATGCGATGCCACTGCTGGCGATGATCGACGAGACATGGGTGCCGTGACCGTTGAAATCGTCGATGTCGCGGCTGTACTTGTCCAAAGACAGCGTCGGATACGCGCTGGGATTCTCACGCGCGAGGATCACGTCGTACTGTGCAAGCACGCGGGGATTGCGCCCCGACGAAGAGACTTGCAGCGGACCTTTCTCTTGCCACACGCCGGTGTCGAGCACCGCGACCGTGACGCCACGGCCGGTGATTCCGCCCGTGTGTAGCGGGCTCGCGCCGACCTGCGTTGGATAATACGTTTCTGGCAGCGGTGAAGTGGTGCTGCTCGATGTGACCGAAGCGTCGTCGTACACACGCAAGCCGGCGACAGGTTCGCTCCACAGCGAGGCGAGCTCGCGATCGTCCAGCTCGGCGCCGACTGCGCGGATGATTGTGAGATCGCCAGTGATCACGCCGCCCGCGCGCAGGACGGCGCTGCGCGCCAGCTCTGCACTGGACGCTTGCACGATGTAACGCTGGCGAACGCCAACAGGAGCCTTCTGTTCCTGAGTCGCGGCTACGGTGCGCACCGAGGGCGTGGGCTGTGATGCGATGGGTCTCTCGGATGTCCGAGGCACGGCGACAGCCGGTGTTACCGACGCTTCTTCCCACGGCGCCAATACAAACAAAGTGAGAGCAGCACCGAGCGCGCCGGCTCCCAGCAGCCAGCGTTTGCGCCGAACGATCTTCCCCATCGCGTCCTCCGTTTCTTGAGCCGGTAGTGATTTGCGCCGGCCGAGTTTCTACCGAACACGCTTCACTACAACAAGCGAGACTTACAACAATCTGCTGTCTATGTCGCAGTCGCTAAGTACGCGGGGCAACTGCGGCTGCGAGCTCTTTTGCGACTTGTTCCAAATAATGTTCTAACGCTGCGCGGCATTCGGCCGCGAGCGCGACGAAGTCACGACGCGCATCCAGCGGATCTGGATTGCGCAAAATGTGTCCGGCCTTGACCAGCTCGCGGATGCGGCGTAGCGCAGTCGTCGGTGAGATGTGCGCGACCGAGATGCTCAGCGCCGAGACGGAGATGCGTTGCGCGGTCTTGTCGGCGCGCAGCAGTTCGAGCAACAGGTCCCATGCCACATCATCCAGTTCCCCCATCGGGTTCAATGCGTGGCGCGGGCGGCGCAGGCGATCGAGGCCGAGCGTGGTGAGGTCGCTGCGATTGACTTCGGCAGGCTGCGCGGCGACTGCTGTCGATTGCGGATGTTTCCAAGCGCTGAGCGCCGCGGCCAGCGCTTCGGCTTGCTGGGCCAGCAGCGCGGCCTGGTCGGTCAACTGCATCGCAGCACGATTGCGGTCGACGCTCTCGACGGCGCCGCGCACCGCGTTCAGGAGTTCTTGAGGACGAACCGGTTTGACCAGGAAGTCCACCGCGCCGAGCCGCAGCGCCTGGACCGCGAAATCCACTTCGGGGTACGCGGTGAGAAAGATGAAGCGGGGCACCGACGCGGCGCCGGCCAGCGAGCCCAGACTCTTGAGCAGGCTGATGCCGTCCATGCCCGGCATGTGGATATCGCTGATGGCGACCAGGATGTCGGGCGTCGAGCGCAGGATGGCGAGCGCTTCCTCGCCGCCGAAAGCCGTGCGGCAGTCGTAGCCCTCGGTCTGCAACACCGAACGGACCCACAGCACCATCGAGGAGTCGTTGTCTATAACCAGCACGCGGCTCTTCGCCGCATCTTCATTCGTACCCGTGCCAGACTGCGTTTTCATCCGTGGTCTCGTTACGTGTACGGCCCCACAGGTGGGCCGCATGCAATGTACCCTATCCTGACCCGCGACTGTCACCACTTACATATGTCACATTCCGCAGACGCCCCATCCGACTCGCCCGCGGTACTCGACCCCTGCATGTTTCAAGACCTGCTCGAGAGCCTGGTTGCACCCGTCGCCGTCGCTGCGATCTACCAAAAATTCCTCGACAATGCCGCTACTTTCATTCGCGAGCTGGCCAGCCAGGACGATGCCGCGCGCGTCGAGACCATGCATACGTTAAAAGGCAGCGCGGCGATGCTGGGGGCCAACCGTCTCTCGGCATTGGCAGCTAAACTCCAGTCACAATTACATGGTTCCATCGTTCAGGTTGATCAGGCCGCGCGCGAGCTCGAAGTGGAGCTGGCGAAGTTTCGCGAGGCGGCGGCGGAGCGATTGCTCTCGGCCGGCGTCACATTGGGTCCCTGAGTCTGCGTCAAATTGACGCAGACTCCGATGCGTCAAAATTCTGTCGGGCCGATGCGCGTGGCCACGGCTTCCACCAGCGTGTCGTGGAAGGTGCCTTTGATGACGTAGTAAGTCGCGCCGGCGTCGAAGCCGCGCCACCGTTGCTGGACATCGTCCTTGTCGCACGCGAGCAGCACCGGCAGTTTCTTGAAGCGCGGATCCTTCCTGATTCGGCGGGTCAACTGGATGCCATCCAACAGCGGCATGTCGATGTCGGTGAGCACTAGATCGATGTTGCCGCTGAGGACTGCGTACCACGCCTCCAGGCCATCGGCCGCGGTCACGACGTCGTAGCCGCGAAAGCGCAGTAGCTTTCGCTCCAGCTCTCGAATTTCCATGCAGTCATCCGCTACGAGCACGACCGGCTTGTGCTTGCTGCTGCGTGGGAGCTCGACCGGTTGCAGATCCGGATCCGGCCCGGCGGACGATTTCGTCGGCGGAGTCCGCGGCAACTTTGCCATCGAGTCGAGCAGATCGACGGCTTGTAACATCATGCCGATGAGCTGCTGCTGCAACTCGATCTCACCGCGACGGACCGCGGCCAGGCATTCTTCCATCGAGCGCGCCAGCTCGGCGCCCGCTTCGAGACCGACCATGTGCGCGGTCGCCTCGAAGGAGCGCGCGGCGGAAGCGCACGCGTTGAGTTGATCGGGAGACAAGGGATCGCGTGCTAACGCGATCACGCAGTTGGTCAGAAGTTGGACCTGCGTCTGCGCCTGAACACGAAGCAGTTCGAGCATTACCATGGCTCTGGTTCTTCTTCCGCGGTTGGATCCAGCGGGTTGTGCTGGATTCTGCGCGAGCCATGGCGAGCGACGGCGCTCTGTCTGCGTCAGATTGACGACGATACTCGCTGCGTGACGCGCGCAGCGAGCTGCAACTTCACATCAGGCGGCGTCTCGTTTCGGACGGCGCACGGCTCTCACTTTGCCGGTGCGGCCGCCGCCGCAGAAGAATCGATCCGCGCCGTCGGACTCGAGCCCCGACACGCCCGCGCCTGGCGGCATCTCGACACTTTCCACAACCTGGCCGGTGCGCGGATCGAGATGTCGCAGTTCGCTCTCGTCGTTCTCCCACGTGGCGTGCCACAGCTCGCCCTCGACCCAGGTGACACCGGTGACGAAACGATTCGACTCGATCGTGCGCAGGACCGCGCCATTGTCAGGATCGATTTGATAGATCCTGCGCGCCTGGTAATGACCGACCCACAACGTGCCTTCGGCCCAGGCCAGACCCGAGTCGCCGCCATTGCCGGGGGCAGGGATGGTTGCCAGCACTCGGCCGGTCTTTGGATCGATTTTCTGAATTCGATTCTCGGCGATCTGGAACAGGTGCTTGCCGTCGAACGCCGTGCCGGCGTGAGCCGCGACTTCGAGCGAGCGCACGGTCTTGCCGCTGGCCGGATCGAGTGCATTCAACTTATCGCCGGAAGCGAACCAGACCTGCTGGCCGTCATAGGTGACGCCATGCACGCCTTCGACACCCGGGAAGGGACCGTATTCACGAACGATGTTGGCTTTGGTGCGTTTCATGGAGTCATCCTAGTCGCTGGGCAGCGGAGCAGGGAGTAACAAGGTGGTCGCGAATCCCGGCACGGGCGGCGTCATCCAGCGACGCGCGCGCCCGCGACCGAACGACTGCACTTTGCCGGTCTCGGCCAGCGAGTCGAGCGCGCGTTGCACGGTGCGTTGACTGGCGCCGAGTCCCAGAGCCAGCGCCGAGCTCGACCACGATTCTCCATCGGAGAGCAACGCCAGCACCGACGCATATTCTTCCTCGACAGGACGCGCCAGCACGACCACTTCGCGCGCGCTGCGTGGGTTCAGTGAGAATCCACGTTCCGTCGCGCTCACATTCGCAAACGATCGCAGCTGAGAGCGCAGCCGGCCCATCTCGACGCGCAGTCTCGCACGATGCGATTCATCGGCGACCTTCGCTCGGAACGCTCGAGCGACGAGCGTGCCTCGGGCAACATCTTCGGGCCAAGCTTCGGCCAATGCGCGTGCCAGGGTGAAAAGCACTGGACGCGTCGCGAGCGAAACCGAAGAGCGTTCGTTACGAATGACGTGACGGCACGCGTCGACGACGAGCGCTTTGGAGGCGAGGACGGCTTCGACTTCATCGAGCACCAGCGGGCGTTCTTCACCGCGTGCAATCAATCGAGCTGCTGGCGAATTCAAAACGTGCGACGCGTTCTCGACTTCGGCGCTCAGCGCCGGAATCCGCGCTTCGCGAGCGGCGCGTCCAGCACGAGCGAGGGCGGCGCGAGCCGTTTTCGAATCGACGCGTCTCATCGCGATGCCCGCGACAATCAATTCGTGCGCAGCTCGCAGTGCCGCCGGCATGGCGGCGAAGTTCAGTTCGGCGAGCAGTTGTTCGGCCGCATCGACGCGCCCGATCAACAGCAGACGGCGGATTTCGAGATAGCGAGCCAGCGCGGCGTTGGTCGTGTCGCCGTGCGTTTCGAGCGTCACGCGTGCCGCATCGAGTGCCTTTTGCGGCCAATGCAGGTCGCGCGAGGCCAGCGCAATTTCGGCTTCGGCGACGACGCATCGGGCGCGGGCCATCGTCTCTTTCGGGCCGAAGGCTCGCCCGGCGCTGCGCACGAGCGCCTTCGCTCTGACGAAATCTCCAAGCTGCGCCATGGCAATGCCTCGTAGCGCCAGGGCAGGTGCGTCGTCGCGTAGGGCGACGCGCTTCAGCGCACCGAGTGGATCGCCCGCCGCCAGCGCCCGCGCGGCGGCAGTGATCATTGAATCCATCTGAATCCCGTCAAACTTGTAACTCCCATCGCGGCCGTCGGAGTGCTTACGCTGCCTGGCAGGTAAAGCATACCAATGGAGCGCGGACTCATGACGCGAGACCTGACTGCCAATTCGGCCTTTTATGCTTGGTCGGCGCTGCTGTTCGCAAGCAGTGTGACGGTGACCGTCGTCTGGTGCGCGTCCATGTCGGGCATGGGTGGAATGTCCATGCCCGGCGGCTGGACCATGTCGATGGCCTGGATGCGGATGCCCGGACAGACCTGGACCGGCGCCACCGTAACGTTCGTCGGCATGTGGATGGTGATGATGGTGGCGATGATGCTGCCTTCGTTGGTCCCGATGCTGGGCCGATACCGACGCGCTGTCGGTCACGCGGGCGAGGCGCGCTTGGGGCGACTGACAATATCGGTCGGCGCTGGGTATTTTTTTGTATGGACGCTGCTCGGCCTGGCGGCGTTTCCTGTCGGCGTGATGCTGGCAAGCTTCGCGATGCAAGTGCCGGCAATTGCTCGCGCCGTTCCCGTCGCAACAGGTGCGATCGTCATGCTGGCGGGCGCGCTTCAGTTCACGACTTGGAAGGCCCATCATCTCGCGTGCTGTCGTCACTCGCCGGGCTGCGTTCGCTCGTTGCGAACGGATGCCGCGACAGCCTGGCGGCATGGCGTTCGACTCGGCATTCATTGCACGCACTGCTGTGCAGGTCTGACCGTGCTCTTGCTGCTCGTTGGCGTGATGGACCTGCGGGCGATGGCAGCGGTGACGGCGGCAATCTCGCTGGAGCGGCTTGCGCCCGCCGGGCAGCATGTCGCTCGGGCCATCGGCATCCTGTTGATCGGGGTGGGGTGTTGGATGACGCTCACGTCCCTGTAAATTCTTTCGGGTCGAGCGCTCGCGGCATGTCGGTTTTGTCGGTGCTGGTTCGTCTTTGAACTACTGCTGAAGGAGGCGCCATGAAGCTGTACGAGTTTGCACCCACCCGTTCGATTCGAGCCCGCTGGGCATTGCAGGAGTTGGACGTGCCGTTCGAGGCCGTCGAGATCAAATTGCTCGAAGGCGCGGGCCAGACGCCCGAATATCTGGCGCTCAATCCGACCGGCAAGGTGCCCACGCTGGTCGATGGCGATTTCGTGGTGACCGAGTCGGTTGCCATCGTGGTGTATCTCGCCGAAAAATATCCGGAGAAGGCCCTGCTGCCGACCGACATCAAGCAGCGCACGCAGCTCAATCGCTGGATGCTGTTCATCGTCACCGAGCTGGAGCAGCCGATGTGGCGAATCGCGCGGAATTCCTTCCTCTACCCGGAAGAGCAGCGTCAGCCCACGGACATCGAGATCGCGAAAGGTGAGTTCAGGACCATGGCCGCGGTGCTCGAGAAGCACATGCAGGGCCGGGAGTTCCTGGTCGGCGATAAGGTGAGCGTCGGCGACTTCATCGCCGCCTACACGCTCGACTGGGGCAACGAAGTCGGGCTGCTCGATCAGTGCCCGACGCTGCTCGCCTACATGCAGCGGATGTATGACCGCCCGAAAGCGGCAATGCGAATCAAGGATGCATTGCAGACCGTGCAGGCCGCCTGACTAGAGCGTGCTGACGCCGCCGTCCACCAGCAGTTCGCTGCCGAGCATGAAACGGGACTCGTCGGAGGCCAGGAACACCGCGGCCTTGGCGAGCTCCAGCGGCGTGCCCATGCGGCCGGCGGGGACCATCTTCTTGATTTGAGTGCGCAGGGCTTCTTGCGCCTGCGCGTCCTTGTCGAGCTTGGCGAACGCCGATGTTTCCGTCGGCCCAGGCGTCAGTGCGTTGACCCGAATGCCCCGAGACTTGAGCTCGCCCGAGAGCGTGCGGGCCAGCGACAGCAATCCGGCCTTGCTGGCCGCATACACGCTCGATTGCGGCAGACCAATGTGAGCAGCCACCGAGCTGCAAAGAACGATCGACGCCGGATTGGCCAAGAGGGGCAGCAGCGCGCGGATCAGGAAGAACGGACCTTTCAGGTTCGTTGCGATCAGCGCGTCGAACGAAGCTTCATCCCAGTCGGCCAGCGGACGATGCGTCATGTCCGCTGCGTTGACGAACAAGACGTCGAGCCGAGGCCAGTGCTCACGCAGCGCCGTCGGCACTGCGTCCTGGCGAGCGGCGTCGGCGGCATTGCTGTGGATTGCGAGAACTGCGTCGCCGAGTTCTTTCTTTGCCGCTGCCAATCCATGCGCCGAACGGCCAGTGATCGCGACCGTCGCGCCTTCGTTCAAGAACTGGCGCGCCGTTTCCAATCCGATGCCGCCCGTGCCGCCTGTGATCAGCGCGTATTTGCCTTGAAGTCGCGACACGTCGGCGTCTCTGAAGTGGCTGCCCCGAGAGCCAGTCTCACGCCGTGGGCCCCGCCTTGTACAGTGGGGCGGGTTGTTTCATTAGTCGAAGCGTCAGAACGTCTTGCGCACTTGCAGTTGCACGAAGCGGAGTGCGTCGACGTAGCGGTCTTCGTGATAAAGAATCGAGCCGCTCGCTCGCGTGCCGTCATAGACCGTGCGCCAGCGGCTCTTCGGACGACCGGTGAAGTTGTTGAACATCAGGCGGATCACGGTGTCGGCCTTTGGCGTCCAGTCCCAATACAGCCGGAGGAAATGATCCCAATGATCGGTGCGGACCTCGCCGATCCGGAAATAGGTTTCGCGCTTGCTATAGGAGTTCTCGAGCGACAGCGTCGAGCCCAGCGATGGAAACTCCTTGGTGATGAGCACGTCGCCGCCGACCGGCGAATGTTTGGTGATGCGCCGTGACTCGTGGGTCACCGGATCGTCGACCTCCGACCAGTTCCAGTCGCCGTTGAAGCGCAGCTGCGTGCCGGACAGGCCGACGCGCTCCAGCGGCAGCGACAGACCGAGAGCGATTTTTTCGCGCGTGCCGTCGCCGAGGTTGCCGGGCGCATCGAATTCGCCCACCGGCACCAGATCGACCACATCGCTGACCATCGAGTAGGTGTAACTCAGCACGATGGCGCCGCTGCCCCAGAAACGCTTTTCGACCGCGCTTTCGAACTCCCATGCATTCTCCGGCCGCAGCTCCGCGTTGCCGCCGTTGATGGTGCCGGCATCGAGCGAGGCTTGCGACGCGAAGTCGCGGAACTCGAGCTGGCTGACCGTGCGTTCGATGCGACCCCGCAACTGAATGTTGCTGTCCATATCGAACCTGACCATGACGCGCGGCTTGGGATAGCTCAGCGTGCGTTTGGCGTCGTGATCGCCGGACTGGCTGATCGTCGACACTTCGTACCGCATGCCGATGTCGCTCGCCAGTCGCGGGGTGACCTTCCAACGAAAATCGACGAACGCCTCGCCGCGACGCTCTTCGATCTTCACGTTGTCGGCGGGCAGCTCCACCGGCGCGCCATTGCGACTCAGGCGCGCGTCGACATCCAGAAAATTGTATGCGCCTTCGAGTCCGCTCTCGACGGTGAGCGCGGACGAGGCGCGATACGTCGCCGAGCTGCGCAGGATGGACTCGCCGCGAAACGCTTCATCTTCCGAGCTTTGCAGGTTGAGCGCATCGATCGAGTCCGCGGCGATGACTTTGCGTTCCAGTGTCTGCAGCAGCAAAGCGCGGCCGGTGAGTGCATCGCTGAAGGAATGTTCGTAGTCGACGCCGGCTTCGCCTTGATCCAGGCGGATGTCCGTGACGATGGTCGAGTCGAATGTCTGCGGCACGCCGGTGCGCGGCGTGAGAATGTCGAGCTGTTTCGTATCCTGGCTGGTGCCACCGACGTTGATGCGTAAGAGTCCCGCGTCGCCCTGATATTCCGCCGAACCGTTTGCCTGGTATTGCCGCTGACGCCAGTCGGTTTCGAAGTCGCTGGCAAGAATGAGCTCGCGATCGGCGTTACGACGGATCAGCTCGCCGCTGCCGGAGTTGCCGTACTGCTGCTCGTCGCGGAAGTTGAGCGTGCCGTTGAGCGAGAGCCGGTCGATGTTGCTGGCCGATTCCAGTCGCAGCCCGATGCCTGGCTCGTGCTCGGTTGCAAACAATCCAGTGACTTCGCCGGCGTGCGTACTCATGTTGCCGCTGCGACGGATGACGTTGGCGACAACCGATTGACCTTGCATGTTGATGCCCGCCGCCCCGCCTCGAATCACTTCGATCGTGGCGACACCGGACACGGGAATGCGTCGAAGCACATCTTCGAGCAGCACGGCTTTCGATGCCGGACGCTGGCCGTCGATCAGCACGTTGCCGAGCGCGCCCGCAAAGCCTCGCACCGTCGTGTCTCCCGGCTCGAACGCGAAGCCCGGCAGGCGCTTGACCATGTCCAAGGCGGTGGTCGGCTGGAATTCAGTGAAGAAGCTCGCCTCGTAGCGAATCACACCGGCGCCCGCGTCGATCGGCGTCGCCGAGATCGGCGCGCCGCCAATGGGCGGATCGTCGGGATCGCTCGTGGTGGCGGGTTCAGATGCAAGTGCCGCTGCAAACGGAATGCAGGCGACAAATCCGCCGCGGACGCGACGGGAAAAAACGAGAGATTGACGATCCCGCATGACATCCCACTGCTTTGTGGTTATCCGCGGCTCTGACGGCCGCGGTTCTTAAAAAGAAGTTTAGGTGGCGGCCGCGGAAAGGTTCATGTGATTCGGGTGCCAAAGCACCCGCCGCTTGCATGGATCAAGCGGCGCACGGTGGGGCAGTGGAAGATGTCTGCGCGAGCGATTGATGCGTCAGCCGGGATCGCGAACCCCGGCGCTGCTGTTGGCGGCTTGCCAGCGAGCTTGCAGTGCTGCGAACAGCGCCCGCGTCGATTTCTGGAGCGCTGGCTCGGGCACTTTGGAAATCCACCAGCTCAGCGCGAGCACGAGGGTGACGCTGGCGGCCAGCGCCATGCCGGTCGGAATGCCCCATTCGACGAACGCGCCCAACAGCGCTCCGCCAGTCACACTGTGCAGCAGGTAGAGCGGATAGGTCATCAAGCCGAGCCGTCGCAGCAGCTGCAGACACCAGGCGGGCAATTGCTGCACGCGGGCATTGTTGGCGACGACGACCCAGAAGAACAGCATCGCACTCAGCCAGATGATGCACGGTGTGAGAGGGGAGAACGACATGCCCGTCTTCTCCAGCTTCAACATGCTTTCGCCCGCGATCTGCAAACAGCCGCCGACGGCGAATATCGCCAGCCAGGCGAAGTGAGCGCGCGAGGCCTTCTTCAGGAAGTGCGACCAAAGCACGACGCCAAAGGCGAAGAACACACCGTGCTGTATCAGCAGCAACTGCGCCAGCCGCGACCATTGCACGTGGCTGAACAATTCGAACACGGCGCTGTTCTTGTCCTGGGCGGCAAGGGTGTAGCCGATCCAGAACAGCGTGCTGATCAGACCGACGCCGCACATGATGGGCTTGATCCAGCGCTGCCGGCCGATCGTCAGCAAGACAAACATCAGCGCGTAGAAACAGATCTCGACACCGAGCGTCCAGTAGACGCTGTCGATCCATGCGCCGGTGGGAAAGAACGCAACGCTGCGTATATACATCGCGAACAGCGACAGCGGCCGCATGCCTGAGTCCACCAGCAGCCAGGCCAGCAACGCGATCGTGGCGCAGATCCACACGGCGGGAACCAGCCTCGTGAAGCGGCTCACGAAGAATTTATACGCCGAGCTGCGCTCCGCCGACACGACGATGACGAAGCCGGAGATCACGAAGAAGATCTGCACGCCGGCCCAGCCGAACGGGGCGAAGGTGTCCCAGTCCTGGAAATCCGCCACGCCGTGCGAGGCGAGCGCGATCTGCCCCGCGGGGAAGGCCCACGACCAGAACGCGAGATGGAACACCATGACGATGCACGCGGCGAAAAACCGCAGCAGGTCCAGTCCCGGGACGTATTGAGCTTGATGGACTTTCATCGGGAAAGGCGGGAGGTTAACAGCGTTGTGGCTGCATGCGGAGATGTCGCGTTCTGCGAACACTCGGCACGGCTGCCACAATTGATCACGATCTGCGCGCGCGCCGACGCTATGCTTGCCGGACCAAGGAGAAATTACATGTCGCGCAGCTGGATCTTGAGTGTCGTTACGTCGTTGTCGCTGGCGGGTTCTGTCCACGCTGCCGCGATCGATTGCACGCGGTGCGAAGCCTGGAACCAGGAGCAGGCGCCCTTTCAGATCTACGGGAACACTTATTACGTGGGGCCTCGCGGCTTGAGCTCGGTGTTGATCACATCGCCGCAAGGTCACGTGCTGATCGACGGCGCCTTGCCGCAATCGGCGCCGTTGATCGCGAAACACATCCAGCAGTTGGGATTCAAGTTGACCGATGTGAAAGTCATCGTGAACTCACATACGCACTACGATCATGCCGGCGGCATCGCCGAGCTGCAGAAGCTGACGGGTGCGAAAGTGATCGCGAGCGATAAGGCTGCGCCGGTCTTGCGTAGCGGACACGTCGGGTCCGACGATCCGCAGGTTGAGCATCTGCTCCCATTCCCTGCCGTGAGCACTGTGGAAGCCCTGGGCCAGAAACAATCGGTGCAGGTGGGCACATTGAAGCTGAGCGTGATTCACACACCAGGCCACGCACCGGGTGGCACATCCTGGCGCTGGCAGTCGTGCGAAGCGGACCGCTGCCTGAACATGGTGTACAGCGACAGCTTGAACGCGGTCTCGGACAAATCGTTCAAGTACGGCGGCGACCCGCGCTGGCCCACGGCGGCGAAGGAGCTGAGCGCGAGCATGGAGGCGATCTCGGCCGCGCCCTGTGATGTTTTGATCACGGCGCATCCGGATGTGTCGGGGTTCTCAGCTGCAATCGATGAGGGCGGCAATGGCGATCGATCCAAGCTCATCGATTCATCGGCCTGCAAGCGTTACGTGGAAACGACGCGACAGTTGCTCGACAAGCGCCTCGCCAGCGAGAAGACCGACAAAAAGTAGCGCTTGCCCCCCTTGACCTCAAGCCCGCTTGAACTTGTACAGTGGCTGTCGCCGAGGCAATGCAGACGGGGGACTTATGAGCGAAGCACTCGCAGCCAATCAGGATCAGGTGGCGCTCTGGAACGACGCGTCCGGGCGAACCTGGGTGGAAATGCAGCCGGTGCTCGATCGGATGCTGGCGCCGTTGGCAGCGCCATTGATCGACGCGGCATTTCCGGGGCAGGGCGGTCGGGTGCTCGATGTGGGCTGCGGCTCCGGCGCGACGACGCTTGCGATGGCGCAACGATTGGGCGCGAGCGGCAGATGTGTCGGCGTGGATATTTCCGGGCCGTTGCTCGCGGCGGCGAAGCAGCGTGCGGCCGCCGATGGAATCGACACAGCGACGTTCGTGCAGGCCGATGCGCAGACCCATGCGTTCGACGCCGGCAGCTTCGACGCGATGATTTCACGGTTCGGCGTGATGTTCTTCGATGCTCCGGAAGCAGCGTTCGACAACATACGTCGCGCGATGCGTACCGGTGCGAAGCTCGCCTTCGTTGCGTGGCGAAGTCCCGCGGAGAACCCGTTCATGACGACGGCAAAACGCGCGGCTGAGCCGTTACTGACAAACATGCCGAAGCCCGACCCGAATGCTCCTGGCCAGTTCGCGTTCGCGGACGGCGATCGGGTCCGACTCATCCTGCGAGCCGCTGGTTGGAGCGATATCGACCTTCAGCCGCTGGATGTGGAAGGAACAGTCGCCGAGAACGAGCTGCTGGCCTATGTGACCAGGCTCGGTCCCGTGGGGCTGGCATTGAAAGAAGTGGACGAGGCGACGCGAGCGCGCGTGACAGAAGTCGTGCACGCGGCATTCCAACCCTATATCAAGAATGGCGCCGCCCGCTTCAATATGGCGTGCTGGCTCGTCACAGCGACGAGAAAACATTAGCCGAATTCATATCGACCGGCGCCCGGCGGGGAAGTTCAAGTGGCTTGTACCGGCTTGAACCGGGCGCGCGCCGCGTTAGTTTCCATCCATTGCGCGAACCAGCTGAGGGCCTGCGAACACTCATTTGATGGGCTGCGACGAGCTATTGCGGTTCAGGGCTAGGCGCGACGACCGCCGTGTACTCTCCGTACATAAGGGAGGAGTAACGACGTCCTGAACCGCAATAGCTCGTCCCATTAAAGGATATTTATTCATTAAATGGGTTGCGCCTCGAATCGCCTGCCGCTGCGTTACAAAGCTTGCCCATATCGACATATGGGCTGCGCTTTGCGCCTTGCTGCAGGCGATTGGAGGCGCAACGCAACCCATCAAATGAGTGTTCACAGGCCCTTTAGTCGATAGCTCTCACAGAAAGGAGTTACGTCATGGCGATGAGCGTTTCCGCGGGTGGCAATGGCGAGCCGTTGGTCGATATGAACACGACGCCGTTGATCGACGTCATGCTGGTGCTGCTGATCATGTTCATCATCACGCTGCCGGTGATGACCAACAACATCAAACTGGATATGCCCGTTGCCGATGGCGGAACGCCCGCGACGGAAAAAATCGATCTGACGATCGATTACGACGGCACCATTCTGTGGAACGGCGCCGTGATCGACAGCCTCGCGCAACTGGAGCAGTACTTCCGTGCCGAGGCAGCCAAGCCCAATCAGCCCGAGCTGCATGTTCGACCCGACAAGCGCGCGAAGTACGATCGCGTCGCGCAGGTGCTTGGCAGCGCGCAGCGCAGCGGCATGCACCGCATCGGCTTCGCGGGCCAGGAACAATTCCTGGAAAGGTAGCCGTCAGACGGGCGTATTGGTGACGGCTTCGATCCGATAGCCGTCGGGGTCGAGCACGAACGCGGCGTAATAGTGCGGGCCGTAATCGGGACGCAGTCCCGGCGGCCCGTTATCTTGCCCACCGTGTGCCAGGGCGGCGGCGTGAAAACGATCGACTTGATCGTGGGTTTGGGCCGCCAACGCCAGATGAAAACCGGGCCCCGGAATGGCAATCCCTTCCGGCACCAGCTTCAATGCCAGTTTGTCGTTGCCACCCGGATAGCCATAACCTGCCGCCGTGTCGTCGCTCCAGACACGCACGAAGCCCAGCGGCGCCAGCGCCGCGTCGTAGAAGGACGCCGCCCGCTGCAGATCGCGGACGGCGAACGAGATGTGGTGGAGCATGTCAGGCGACGGAACCGATCGCCTTGGCGATGTAATCGATCGCTGCCATGCTGACACCGGCGATGTTGATACGGCCATCGCGTGTCATATAGATGTGATGCTGCTGACGCAGTGTATCGGCCGCCTCCGGCGTCACCGGGATGGTCGAGAACATGCCGCGCTGTTTCTCGATTACAGAAGCCATCTCGGCGCTGCACGTCTTGGCCAACGCCGCCGACAGCGCGCTACGGAGCGAAAGCATCCGATTGCGCATGGCGTCGACTTCGTAGCGCCAGTCCTGGTTGAGCTTCGCGTCGCTCAGGATGCGAGCGACGATGGCCGCCCCGTGATCCGGCGGCATCGACCAAATGCCACGAGCGATTTTGCGGAGATGGCTGGCCGTTGCGGTCGTCTGAGTGCTGGACTCCGTCAGCACCATGAGGGCGCCCACGCGTTCGCGATACAAACCAAAGTTCTTCGAGCAGGACACGGCGATGAGCGCTTCGGGGACCGTCGCTGCAATCAAGCGAGCCCCTTCGGCGTCCTCGTCGATGCCTTCGCCCAGGCCTTGATATGCGATGTCGACGTACGGCACGAGCCGACGTTGCAACAACACATCGGCAATCTTGCGCCACTGCGCGATCGACAGATCCGCACCGGTGGGGTTGTGACAGCAGCCGTGCAACAACACGACATCGCCCGCGGGCAGCGAGCTCAGGCGCTCGAGCATGGCATCGAATTTAACGGTGCCGGTGCGATGTTCGAAATAGGGGTAGCGCTCGAGCTTCAATCCCGCACCACTGAGCAGCGGCACGTGATTCGCCCAGGTCGGATCGCTGACGTGAACCGTCGGGCGGGCGCCGCCGACCGTCAGCAGTTCAGCGCCCAAACGCAAGGCTCCGCATCCACCCGGCGCTTGCACGGCGCGTACGCGGCCGCTGGTCAGTGCCGGATGTTTACTGCCGAGAACCAGCTCGGCGATCAGCGCATTGAATTGCTCGTTACCGGCCGGACCCACGTACGTCTTGGTCTGTTGGTCGGCGAGCACCGCCTGCTCGGCGGCCCGTACGGCGCGCAACACCGGGGTTTTGCCGTGCTCGTCTTTGTAAACGCCGACGCCCAGATCGATTTTCGTGGTGGCCGTGTCGGCGCGAAAGGCAGCCATCAGGCCGAGGATGGGGTCCTCGGGAAGCGCTTGCAGGTTCTCGAACAAGGGAGCAACTCCGTGACAGGCGGGCGGCTGTGCGCCGAACGCGCCATATATTAAAGAGATGCGGGCCGCTCGGCCATGGGCGGGCGCCTACCGCCGCTTCAGCCTTGCACGCCGCCCGATCGATACAGCGCGCGCACGAAATCCGACTGGGTGATGATGCCGACCAGCCGGTTGTCGTCGCAGATGACGGGGATGTGATGGTGGCCGTGCTCGGAGAAGATCGGCATCAGTTCGCCGACCGATCGGTCCGCGCTGACGACGCGCACCTTGGAGCACATGATCTGGCCGACGGCTTCCGGCTTGGTCGTATGCGAGTTGCCGCTGCGCTTGATCAGGAGGTTGAGCCGCTCGCGCATGTGGTCGCTGCGGTCCACGTCGGCGTGGCGCATGAAGTCGGCGAGCGAGATGATGCCGATGATGCGTCGCTGCCGATCGACGACGGGCAGCGCCTTGACCCGATGACGGCGCATGAGCGCCCAGGCTTCTTGCAGGTCGGTGCCGTATTCGACCGTGAACACCGTGCGCGTCATGATGTCTTCGCAGCGCAGCTCGCTCATCCGCCGCTCCATGGCGTTCATCTCGGCCATGTGCAGGATGTTCTCCAGCTCGTCGCGGCTCACGTCGAGCACCTGGTTGTAACGTTTCAGCACCTCGTCGAGATCGGCGGAGCTGAAACGGCTCTTCGGCGTGTGCACACGCTCGACCCCCTGGCCGTGCGGGTAGCGGCGGCCGGTTGCCGTGTTGTAGACGATGCCGACGAGCACCAGCAGCACGCTGTTGGTCAGCACGGGGAACAGCACGAAGTCGAGCGAGCTGGCCTGTGTGAGCACGGCGAGGAGGGCAGCAGCACCCCCTGGCGGATGCAGGCAACGCAGAGCAAACATCGTCACAACCGCCGCAGCGACCGCGACGCCTGCGGCCAGAGCCGGATCGTGAATCAGCTGGACGCACAGCACGCCCATCAACGCGGAAACGGTGTTGCCGCCGACCACAGCCCATGGCTGCGCCAAGGGACTCGCAGGAACGGCGAACACCAGCACGGCGGTCGCGCCGAGCGGCGCGATCAACCACATCGCTGTCTCCGGGCTTGCGCAGAGACGACATAACACCGCTGTGATCACGATGCCCAGCATGGCGCCGACGATGGCGCGCCATTGCTCCGACGTATCCACGGTGAGCGGAGCGGGGAGGAAGCCTTTCAGCCAGATCGAAACGTTCTTTTGCCAGGCGGGACTACGGGAAGGCGCGACGGTGCGCGGCGGGTCGAAAGGCGGCACAAATACCAGGAGCAGTGGAACAAAGGGCGCGCAATATACGAGCGCGCCGGTTGGCTGTCACCGACCGGCTGGGCATACCGTTATTCCCGATAACTGGTGAAGATGAGTTTGGCGCTGGCAGCTATGCGGCGCTATCTTGGCGGCGCGGCTTACCAGATGAAGACACTTTACATTGTGCTGGCTATTGGGTTGACGGCGCTCTCAGAGGCGCAGGCGTGTTCCTGTGTCGCGCCGGATACCTCCTCCGAGGAGGAACAGATCAAGAAGGAGTTCTCCGAAGCGGACGCGGTCGTCATCGCCAAGGTCGTGTCTGTCGAACAATCGCTCGACCCTGAGGATCCCTCAGGGACATACAGAATCGAAGAGGCTCGATTCGTAGTCGAGGAAGTGCTGAAGGGCACACACAAGGTGGGTGAAACGATTCGCGTGCGCTCGGTCGTCGGCAGAGGCGCCTGCGGTCGGAGTGCACGGAACGATCCACCTTGGATTGAAGTAGCCAGCGAGGTGCTTCCCTCCGCATCTGGCGTGGCTGTGCTCTCGGATGAATGGCTGATATACACTGCCGGCCAGCAGCCCTACGACCTTTCCAGATGTTCACGCTCCTTCCCGATGAATCTGCGCGGCGGTGAAGATGCGGAATACCTGCGCGGTATGCTGGCGAGTGGAAGCGAATCGAGTGAAGACTGAGAACATCAACTGGACCTCGACATTCAATGGCAGAGTCATACGCAGTCTGCCCGTCACGCTGGCGGCTAGCTTCTGCATTGCTGTAGTTGGGCTGGTGCTGTCCGCCTTGACAAGGGGACGAGAGATCAAGTGGCTGACGATCGTGTTGGCGGCTCTCGCATTCTCGTTTGTCTGGAGCGGAGTCATGGGCCCTGTCGTGGGCTATAACATGCGTCGATCCGAAGGCATTGCCAAGGGTTCGCCGCTGGTCAAGCGAATGTTCCTGCTTTCGCTGTTATGGTCGGTATCGCTGTGTGGTTTGGGTTTTTTTCTGCTTGGCTGCAGCGGCATTGCAGGTTCCTCCTGCTGGTCTGCTTTGAACCTGGAGATCTCGGCAACAGCGGCCGTGGTCATGGGGGCATTCCTTTCGCTGATCGTCTTGTCGTCGTAGCTATGAAAACGCGGGCCATCATCACACGGACAGGAGAACCGCTGACGGTTTATCGAGCCGACGACGGCTGCTGATGTTGTCCCGTCTGCGGCAGTCCCGAACTTATGCTGGCTCCCTACGACGACGATGGCGCGGCCTCGTTTGAAATGTGCAGCTGTGGCTTCGAGTTCGGCTTCGACGATACTCCCGGCGCTTGCGCCTAGGCGCTGCCGACTGTTACGGCAAATCTGGAGCGCTGGAGATCCAATGTGATTGAGAGGCTGCGCCGCTCCGAAAGTAAGTACGCGCAGCTTCGTGCACAGCTCGCATCGATAGGAATCACACAGGTCTGAGCCGGAGCCTCTTGTGTTTCTCGGAGTGGCCGTCGTGGCTTCTCTACCGCTGCTTTGGTTTTATGGCAGGTTCGTTCATCTTGTAGGGAGATGAGCTCGTCATGAACAAAAAGGAACAGTACAGCCGCGCCGCCGTCATCACAGCGACGGTGGCCTGGCTAATGGTCGGAGCGCTGCTCGGCTTTGTGCTGATCGCGGATAGAGTCCGGAACCTCGGCCTGCCGCCTTGGGTCGTTTGTATCCTGCTTGTCGGCGCGGTGGGTTCCTTGGCCGTCGCGACGGTGGTCCCGGGGCAAGTTCGCTGCAGGCTGGTGGCGTGGCTGCCGTTTGGCTGGTAAGTGGATGCACATCGACGCCTGCGCTGGGAAAGGCCAGTCGGAAAAAGGACAGCGGTGAGGACATTGACAGACGAAATCATCTGCGCCAGCCTCGAGCTGAACGTCAGATGATCGGGTTCCACGACAACGGCAAGTACCACGCTGAGTTTCAGCGCGAGGTGGCTGTGCGCTGCCCACGATGCCAGCGTCGCGCGCATGTGTTCAGCGACGGCAACGGCTGGCGGGCCATGAGCGCCAAACCCTGGTAGGCGAAGTGAAGGGTAGCGTGTTCTGGGCATACAACTCAGCGCATCTATCGTTCATCAGAAACTACGTGCAGGCCACGGTCCGAATCCGGGAACCGAACAGAAATTCGTCGCTGGCAAGCAGGCTTCCTCGCTTCTTGCTAGACCGAAAGAATCGCAGTGCCGTCTTGAAAGAGATTGCCAGCTTGGAGGACAAATGAGACAGCTGACGGATCTGGCGCCACGATGCTAACAGCGGCGGCCTCTGACCTGCGGCGTCATACCTGATGCCTCGGAAGCGAAATCCTGTGGGGATTGCAGCTGGGAAGCTGGTCGTCGCCATTCAGAAGGAATGCGGCGAGGCCATCGGTGAGTCCGATGCGGCTCTTGCTCAGAAGGTCATGAATCGTGCTCACGTCCTGCTGCAAGCGTCGCAGAGCTCATCCGTGCTGAGCCTCCTCGACGGCAGGACGGTTGTTGAATACCTGGATCCGGCATGGGTGGAAATGCACCCATCGATCGAGCCAAGCATCGTCGCATTCGTCGCCGCGTTACATGCACATGAGAACGTCTAACAAGCACATCGTTAGATTCTTTGGGAGAAATCCGGGTGTTGCTACCCGTACCTGAGATACCTGGATCGAAGCCTGAGAGCCGCGGCCTCTGGTGGCTTCGGATCGTGGGAACCTATTGCGTTGGAACGGGAGTGATGCATGTCTTCGGGCTGCTGAGAGTTCTGGATCTGACCAGAGGGGAGGCTCAGGCGCCAGCATGGCCGATCTGGCTCTACGCGACGTCTTACATCTACCCGTTGGCGCGAATCGCCGCGGGAACATTGCTCCTTTCCAGGTCTCGTTTCGCCCCTGCATCGATGGTCGTCACAGCCCTTAGTGCAGCGAGCTCGCTGTTCGTTCTGCCGGCAGTGTGGGCAAAGCAAATAGGATTCGAGATACCGTATGCGCCGATGCAGATCGTGATCAGCCGGCTGGACTTCATAGTCATGCTGGTGATTACCTGGGTCGTCTTTCGGTGGAGAGCGCAGGGGCTGCTCGGATCTGAAGAGAGCCTTGCAGGCGACGTGCGGAACGCCGACGCGTGAAGCTAGACGCTCATTCGTGCCTCGCAATGTTCGTTCCCCTTCTCGGCGGGTTGGCAGTCATGAACAACGTTGCAAACGCGCGCGCATGACGCGCGGCGTTCGGCCTGAATCAGATCACAACTTCGAAGGAGATGACGTAGTGGCAGATCTTAGCTGGAGAGAAGCGATAACAAGAGTGCTTCGAAACAGTGCTGAGGCTATGCACTACACGGACATAGCGGAAGAGATTGCAGAACAGGAACTACGGGCGGAGTTTGGCGCAACCCCTGCCGCTACGGTGAACAGCGTCATCTCCACGTCGCTTCAGGCAGAGGGAAACGCGTCGCCTTTCATTCGCGTAGACCGTGGGCGCTATTGGCTTCGAGAGCTGGCACAGAGCAATCCAGTTGCAGGGGTGATGTCTGCGTCAGAAGACCAGGCGCTAATTGCGGATTCGGAAAACACCGGCCTGATCAACGCCTTCGGGATGTATTGGTCGCGAGCGAACGTGCTGTGGACGGCAACTCCAAAGATACTCGGACAGCAGCAACCCGGAAGCACCGCTGTGGATTTCTGCAATCAGAAAGGCGTTTACCTTCTTCACGATGGGCGCGCCGTCGTATATGTGGGCCGAACTACTGACCAGCCGCTCGGAACGCGTTTACGTCAACACATTGTGGATCGCCTGAACGGAAGGTGGGACCGCTTCTCTTGGTTCGGCGTGTACTCGGTCGCGGACGACGCCTCGCTCAAAACGACGAAGAATGTGACGTACGATTTGAGCATGCTTATCGTTACTATGGAGGCGCTTCTGATCGAGGGGCTTGAGCCACCGCAGAATAGAAAGCGTGGTGACGATTTCCGCGCGGTTGAATTCCTTCAGGTGGAAGATCCAGAGATTCAGAAAACCCAGATTGTGAAGCTGATGGATGAATTGAAGAAGAAACTATGAGCCGCAATCGATCAGATCACGGCGCTCGATGACGAACGGATGTGACTTTACCGCCACAGGCGTCGCAGAGCTCATCCGTCCTGGACCTCCTCGACGGCAGGACGGTTGTCGAATACCTGGATCCGGCATGGGTGGAAATGCATCCATCGGTCAGGCCAAGTATCATCGCATTCGTTGCCGCGTTGAATGCACATGAGCGCGTATAACAAGCGCATCGTTAGATCTCCGCGAGCCACTCATCGTTGGCGTTGGATTCTATGAAATCGTACGCGTGTCCCAGCTGCGGAGAGCCGACGTTCTCGTACTTGCAGAAGCATTTTCTGGGGCCGGCGCGCACGATCGAGTGTGCCGCGTGCGGAGCCAGAGTCAGCGTGCCCTGGTTGCGTTCCATAGCGTTTGGCTTGCTCGCAATGTTCGTTCCCCTTCTCAGTGGGTTGGCGGCAGTGATATTTGCCGGGCCTGCTGGCGCGGCAATGTATCTTGTGTTTCTCGGAGTGGCCGTCGTGGCTTCGCTGCCGCTGCTTTGGCTTTATGACAGGTGCGTTCATCTTGTCGCGAGGTGAGCGATGCGCAGAACACGCAGGGAGCAACCATGACCAGGGAAGCGTACGAGACACTGCGCAAAAAGGGTTACGCCTTGGCGGGTGGCTTGAGTGATTTGAGCCAGCGGGCTTGCGTCTACCACCACATGTATGAGGCCTCCGGGAACAGGAATGTTTTCCCGCTGATTGCCGCACATGGGGCTCTATGGGCTTCCGGATACTTCAAAAAGGGCATGTTCGGCGGAAAGGTTCTATCCATTCAATACCTGCTGACGCCCTGGCTCATCAAGCAGCATCTGGACTCGTTGTCAGAGTTCGCTGATAGGTTCAGGGACATCAACCGCAGGGTTTGCGCCGAGTCTTATGCGTTGTATTACTACACGCGAGACCACGAAGAGACTGACCTCATAAGGTCCATCATCGGTAAGGACTTCGCAAAGGTCCTGTATGAGTGCCACAGGTCCAAGGATCTCGGCAGTCAGTTCAGCCGGGAGAGCAGGGAGGAGCTCTTCAATCAGTTCTTCCGCTGGGAGCAAGAGAACATAGTGGCGCCATCGGTCACCGAGGCTTACGCGACGTTTCATTGGAGAGCCGTGAAATATCTCGCGCTGCGCCCGAGAGTTTCATTCTCATACTTTGGCAAAGGGTACGATCTGCCCTTCGAAGACTTTTCTTCGAAAGAGGAGCGCGTGGCAAAAGGCGTGATGGCGTACCGGCGTGCTGAAGATGTTGGCCTGTCGCAGGTGGAGGAGGCGTTGCGCCACTATGGAATCCTGCCTGCGGCATTCTTCCGTGACCCTAGGGCACATTACCAGGCGATCGTACGAGCCTCGCTGCCCAGCGCCGTGATCGATCAGATCACGGCCCTCGTTGCCGAACTTAATTGACTACCACCAGACCGTGTAGAGCGCGGTGAGGATCAGCACCACGCCGAGCGAGCACATGTTGAAGCTCGCCGAAGTCTTGTAACTCACATCCGTGGTGTTGACCTGGCTCTTCGAGGCCTCGGTCGGTTGCCACAGCGAGAACACGACCGCGAGTGCGAGGGCCAGCAGGAACACGACCATCATGCGATCCATGAAGGGCAGGCCAGGCCACAGCGCTTTGATCCCAATCGACAGGGCGAAGGAACCGATCGTCGCGGCGAGCGCGCCGGCTTCGGTGGCGCGCTTCCAGAACAAGCCGAGCATGAAGATCACGACGATGCCCGGCGTGAAGAAGCCCGTGTACTCCTGGATGTATTGGAACGCCTGATCGAAGCTGCCGAGCAGCGGACGCGCCGTCACGATCGCTAGCAGGATGGAAACGGCCGCGGTGATGCGTCCGACCCGCACGAGCTGCTTCTCGGGCTTCGGCTGGCCCATCTTGTTGTAGATGTCCAGCGTGAAGATGGTCGCGATGGAATTGATCTTGGACGCGGTGGACGCAATGATCGCCGCGATCAGCGCCGCGAACACCAGGCCGGCGATGCCGGTGGGCAGCAGCCGCATCATCGTCGGATAAGCCTCATCGGGCTTCGCCAGATCCGGCGCGAGAATCACCGCGGCGATGCCCGGCAGCACGATGATCACGGGCATCAGCAACTTCAGGAAGGCCGCGAAGATCACGCCCTTCTGCGCTTCGGCCAGGCTCTTCGCCGCCAATGCGCGCTGAATGATGTATTGATTGAAGCCCCAGTAGCTGAGGTTCGCGATCCACATGCCGCCGATCAGCACCGACAGGCCGGGCAGATCCTTGTAATAGGGGTGCGCGGCGTCGAGGATCATGTGGAAATGTCCCGGCGCGCGCTCGAGCAATGTATCGAAGCCCGCCACGATGCCGTTACCGCCACTGATCTTGTTCAGCGTCAGGTACGACACCATCAGGCCGCCGAGCACCAGCAAGGACACTTGCACGATGTCGGTCATGGCAACCGCACGCAATCCACCACGCAACTGATACACGAGCGCGAACAGACCCAAGCCCACCAGCGCCCAGGTCTGATCGGCGCCGGTGACCTTCGCCACCGCGATCGAGCCCAGCCAGATGATGGAAGTGAGATTCACGAACACATACAGACCGAGCCAGAACACCGCCATCAGGGTGCGGATCCGCGTTCCGTAACGCTCTTCCAGGAACTGCGGCATGGTGTAGATCTTGTTCGCCAGGAAGATCGGCAGGAACCATTTGCCGACGATCAGCAGCGTCAGCGCCGCCATCCATTCATAGGAAGCGATCGCAAGTCCGAGGGCATAGCCCGAACCCGACATGCCGACGATCTGCTCGGCCGAGATGTTGGCGGCGATCAGCGAGGCGCCGATGGCCCACCAGGGCAGGGTCTTGGACGCCAGAAAGTATTCCGCCGAGTCTTTTTCCTGGCCGCCGCGCTCGCGCGACACCCACTGCGCGAGGGTGAACAGGCCGATGGCGTAGATGACAATGATGATCAGATCGAGCGTGGCTAGCTGCATGTCTGTTGTTCTCTATCCGTGTCGCGGGCCGTTCAGGCAAGGCCGCTTTAGAAATGGAAGGCGGCGCTTTGCTGGCGGTGGCCGAGCTTGAAGGCGTCCGCGACGAGTTGCAATGGTGTCGAGTCGACATCGCTGTTGCCGGCCGCGATCAGCTCGGCGAAGCGCTGGTACAGTCGCGCGTATTCCTGATCGGCGGCTGCCAGGTGCGGCATTTCATCGATATACAACCGGCTGCCGCCCTCGGCGAGCAGCAGCGTCTGCTCGTCGGTGAGCACTTCGATGTCCCAGCAGGGCGTGCCCGAATACAGAAAGTCGAACGAGGCTTGCACTCGCGCGGCTGAGCCGTGCGACATCGCGACTTCCGCCGCGATCGGCGATTCCCAGTTGCTGGGATATTCCAGTGTCGCCGAGCGCATCGTCAGCTTGTCCGGCAGGATGCGCGTCAGGATGGACAGCGCGTTGATGCCCGGATCGAACACGCCCATGCCGCCGGCCTGCAGGATCCAGTGCTGGCCGGGATGCCAGACGCGAATGTCTTCCTTCCAGGTGACGCGAACGCTTTCGATGGTCCGTTCGCTGAGCCACTCACGCGCCGGCTCGACGCCAGCCGCTTCGCGCGAATGCCAGGTCGTAAAGAGGGTCAGCCCGCGCTGTTGCGCTCGTTGCTCGAGATCATGGACCTCTGCGACGCTCGCCGCCGGCGGCTTTTCCAGCATTACGTGAAGTCCGGCCTCGATCGCTTCGCGCGCGAGCTCGTAGCGACAGGCGGGCGGCGTGCACAAGGACACGGCATCGACCTCGATGCCGGAGGCCAGCATCGCGGCGATGTCAGAAAATGTGGACACGTGGGTGAGGGGGCCATCGCGGTTCACCGCCGCGACCAGCTCGAAGGCCGGATTGCGCGCCAGCGCGGGTAAGTGCTGGTCCCGCGCTATTTTTCCCACTCCTACGAGCGCGAGTCTGATCGCTGCTGATCCCACCTTGTGAACCTCGTCGAGCCGGGCCGGCGATAGGGCGCTGGCATTTGCCAACGCTTGCGGCTATCTTCGTCGCGGCAAAGCTGATTTATATGATATATAGGCTTTATAGACTGCGACACCGCCAATAGCAACAGCGGGGCCGCTTCGGCGACAGGGGATTTGAATGAGCGAGAATGGGCAAGGCCGTCGGAAACTGCGTTCGCGTTCCTGGTTCGACAATCCGTCGAATCCGGACATGACCGCGCTCTATATCGAGAAGTACCTGAATTATGGGCTGTCGATCGAGGAGCTGCAGAGCGACCGGCCCATCATCGGCATCGCGCAGACCGGCAGCGACCTCACACCCTGCAACCGCCAGCACCTGATCCTGGCCGAGCGCGTCAAGGCCGGCATTCGCGAAGCCGGCGGCATTCCGCTCGAGTTTCCGCTGCATCCGATTCAAGAGACCGGCAAGCGCCCGACCGCGGGCCTGGATCGCAACCTCGCTTACCTGAGCCTGGTCGAGACGCTGTTCGGCTATCCCCTGGATGGCGTGGTGCTGACCATCGGCTGCGACAAGACGACGCCCGCTGCGTTGATGGCGGCCGCCACGGTGAATCTGCCGGCCATCGCGCTGTCCGTGGGCCCGATGCTCAATGGCTTCTACGAAGGGCGACGCGTCGGTTCGGGCACCATCGTCTGGAAGGCACGCAGCATGCTCGCGGCGGGCGAGATCGACTATCAAGGCTTCGTGCGCCTGGTGGCGTCGTCGGCGCCGTCGACTGGCTTCTGCAACACCATGGGCACGGCCACGACCATGAACTCGCTGACCGAAGCGCTCGGCATGTCGCTGCCCGGATCCGCTGCCATTCCGGCGCCTTATCGCGACCGACAGGAGTGTGCGTACCGCACTGGCTTGACCATCGTCGAGCTGGTGAACGCAGATCGCAAGCCCTCGGACATTCTTACTCGCGACGCATTCCTCAATGCGATTCGAGTGAACTCGGCGCTCGGCGGTTCGACCAACGCGCCGATCCACCTGAACGCCATTGCGCGCCATATCGGTGTGGAACTGACGCTCGAAGATTGGGAGCGCCATGGCCGCGATGTGCCGTTGCTCGTGAATTTGCAGCCGGCCGGCGAGTACCTCGGTGAGGACTTCTATCGCGCGGGCGGTGTGCCTGCCGTGGTTGGGGAGTTGATCCGTGCGGGCCTGATCGCGGGCGACGCGCTGACTGTGAACGGCAAAACCATCGGCGAGAACTGCGCAAATACTCGCATCGTCGACGAAGACGTTATCCGTCCCTTCGCGCGGCCGCTGAAGCCTACCGCCGGACTGACCGTGCTCAGGGGCAATCTGTTCGATTCGGCGATCATGAAGACCAGCGTGATCTCGCCGGACTTCCGTGCACGCTATCTGTCCGATCCGAAGGATCCGGATGCGTTCGAGGGCAAGGTCGTCGTGTTCGACGGTCCCGAGGATTATCACTCGCGCATCGACGATCCCGCACTGGGCATCGACGATCGTTCGATTCTGGTGATTCGCGGCACGGGTCCGATCGGCTATCCCGGCGGTGCAGAAGTCGTGAACATGCGTCCGCCCGCCGCGCTGATTCGCGCCGGCGTGGATGCATTGCCTTGCATCGGCGATGGCCGGCAGTCCGGAACGTCGGGCTCGCCCTCGATTCTCAACGCGTCGCCCGAAGCCGCGGTCGGCGGCGGTCTGTCCTTGCTCCGCACTGGCGATCGCGTGCGTATCGATCTGCGCCGCCGTGAAGTTCGCGTGCTGATCGAGGATCAAGAGCTCGCCGCGCGTCGCAAAGAAGCCGAGGCTGCGGGACCGACGTATCCGAAGTCACAAACGCCGTGGCAGGAAATCCATCGCTCGCTGACGGGTCAGTTCGAAACCGGCGCGGTGCTCGAAATGGCCGTGAAATATCAGCGACTGGCGCAGACCGTGGACAACCTGCGCGACAGCCACTAGTTCCAAGTCAGTTGGGGGCAATTCGATGTCGAGACGTTCGATGAGCGCGACGCTGGCCAGCGTCGCGCCGCTAAGCCTGATTTGCGCCATGTCGTTCATGAGTCAAGGCGCGCAGGCTGCCGACTATGCACGCGCATCCTTCGGCAAGCTGGCCGACGGTCGCGCGGTCGAAGCAGTCACCTTGCGCAATGCCAAGGGTGTGAGAGCGGCGGTGATCACTTACGGCGCGGCCCTGCAGTCGCTGGTGATGCCGGATCGTGACGGCAAGCTTGCCGATGTGACCTTGGGTTATGCCTCGCTCGATGGCTACCTCGCCAAGCCCGAGTATTTCGGCGCGACCGTGGGCCGCTTCGCCAATCGCTTGGCCGATGGCAAGTTCACGCTGGACGGCAAGGTCTACCAGACGCCACGCAATAACAATGGCCAGGCGTTGCACGGCGGCGAGCGCGGCTTCGACAAAGTTCTGTGGGAAGTCGTGGAAGTGAAGCGCGGCGACACGGCGTCGGTTCGCATGCGCTATGTCAGCAAGGATGGCGATCAAGGCTATCCGGGCACGCTGACGGTCTTCGCGACCTACTCGTTGAACGAGTCGAACGAGCTGCGCATCGAGTACACGGCGACGACCGATCGTCCGACGATTGCGAATATCACCAATCACGCCTATTGGAATCTGGCGGGCGAGGGCGCCGCAGTGGGAGCGATGGGCCACATCCTCACCATTCCCGCGGAACACTACACGCCGGTGAATGACAAGCTGATTCCGACGGGCGAGTTGCAGCCGGTCGCGGATACGGTGTTCGATTTCCGGAAGCCGCAACCGATTGGCGCCCGCGTGCGTGCAGCGCGCGACCCGCAGATCGTCTACGGCAAAGGTTACGATCACAACTTCATGATTGCTCGCGACGTGGCCAAGGAGCCGCGCCTGGTGGCGCGAGTGGAGGAGCCGACCACCGGTCGTGGCTTCGAGCTGCTGTCGAACCAGCCGGCGTTGCAGTTCTACTCGGGCAACTTTCTGGACGGCAGCGTGATCGGCAAGTCCGGCCGTCTGTATCGCCAGGGCGATGCTCTGGTGCTCGAGCCGCAGCTGCCGCCGGATGTGCCCAACCAGCCGAAATTCGGTTCGGCGCGACTCGAGCCCGGCGCGACTTATCGGAACGTCCTGGTTTATCGTTTGTTTGTCAACGGAGCGCGTGCGCACTGAAGCGCCCGCCGCCGCCCGTCATAGGAGAAACCGCATGAACAAAATTGTCTCCATCGCGCTCGTTGCCTTGCTGCAACTGGCGCTGTTGGTCGCCGCTCCGGCCTTCGCGGCCGAGCGATGGACCGAGCAGCAGGCGCACGAGTGGTACAACCGCCAGCCGTGGCTGGTCGGCGCCAATTACATTCCGGCCAATGCCATCAACCAGCTGGAAATGTGGCAGGCCGACACCTTCGATACCGCGACCATCGATAAGGAGCTGGGTTGGGCCAAGGCCATCGGCATGAACACCATGCGCGTCTACCTGCACAATCTGTTGTGGGAGCAGGACGCCAAGGGGTTCAAGCAGCGTATCGATGCATTCCTCACGATCGCGGCCAAGCATGGCATCAAGCCCATGTTCGTGCTGTTCGACAGCTGCTGGGATCCCGAGGTGAAGCTGGGTCCGCAGCGTCCGCCGATTCCCGGCGTGCACAACTCGGGTTGGGTGCAGGCTCCGGGGCGCGCGCGCCTGGAAGATGTTTCCCAGTACCCGAAGCTGCGTGAGTACGTGCAGGGCGTGGTCGGCGCCTTCGCGAAGGATTCACGCATTCTGGCGTGGGACGTTTGGAACGAGCCCGATAACGACGGCGGCGGCAACTATCCGAAGCACGTCGGCAAGCAGAAGTATGTCGAGACACTGCTGCCGCAGGTGTTCGAGTGGGCGCGCTCGCAGAAGCCGACGCAGCCTCTGACCAGCGGCGTGTGGCATCACGATGACTGGTCGACGCTGGACAAGCTGAACGCCATCGAGAAGATTCAGATCACGCAGTCGGATGTGATTTCTTTCCACGATTACAGCTGGCCGGAAATTTTCGAGCGGCGCGTGAAGCAGCTGCAAGCCTATGGCCGTCCTCTGCTGTGCACGGAATACATGGCGCGCGGCAATGGCTCCACGTTCGACAACTCGCTGCCGCTCGGCAAGCGTCACAACATTGCCATGTTCAACTGGGGCCTGGTCGACGGCAAGACGCAGACGCGCATGCCCTGGGATTCCTGGAAGAAGCCCTACACGGCGGAAGAGCCGACCATCTGGTTCCACGACGTGTTCCGCGCCGACGGCAAGCCGTACCGCGCGGCTGAAACGGAGCTGATCAAGCGCTTGACCAGCTCGCCGCGCGAGGCGGCCGGCACTCAGTAATCGGGTATCCATAACCGATATCCCCAAGGGACGAGCCACGGACGGCTTCGTCCCTTTCTTATTTCGCTTGGGCGCCGGACGTGAGCCGTTTCCCGTCCGGGCATGCCAGTCTCGTCGCCCGCTACCCAGACGAGCATTCTCAAAAGAGGTTTTGAGAGGCGAGGTCATGGGCACGGTTGACGGCATCCTGCGCTGGTCGGCGGCGCTGGCGCTAAGCACGACGTCGGCAGCCTATGCCCAGTCGACGCCGGCGCAGAGTGGCGAGATCGAGGAAGTCGTGGTCGTCGGCCTGCGCGCCAGCCTCGAAGCCGCGGCGGAGATCAAACAAAACTCCGACCTGGTGATGGACTCGATCGTCGCGGACGATATCGGCAAGTTCCCGGACAACACCACGGCGGCCGCCTTGCAGCGCGTGCCGGGCGTGCAGGTGACCGTCAACGACAACAACGAAATCGCGAATCCCATCATTCGCGGCATTCCAGACATTCTGACGACGCTCGACGGCCGTGAGATTTTCACCGGTGTCGGCCGCGAATTTGCGTTCCAGGATCTGCCGGCCGAAGCGCTGGCGGGCGCGGATGTGTTCAAGTCGAGCAACGCGAGCTTGATCGAAGGCGGCGTGGCCGGCGTCATCAACCTGCGTCTGCACAAGCCGTTCGATTTCGAGCAGGGCTGGAGCGGGGCGGTCAATACGCGCGGCATCTATGGCGACAATGTCGACAAGGTCAGCGGCACCATCGGCGGTCTGGTGAGCAATCGCTGGAATGCGGGCGATGGCGAGATGGGCGCGCTGCTGAATGTTTCCTACTCGGACATCGATTTCGATCGGCCGATCTCGTTCAACTGCGATCCGCGCTCGGGAACTCAGGGCCCGCCGGGCGGCGCGGGCGCGATCCTGCCGACCTGTGTCGGCGGTTTGAACCAATACGGCGACTATCAGCGTCCGCAGGTGAATGCAGCTTTCCAGTGGAAGCCCTCCGACGAATTGGAGATCTACGCGGATGGCATCTACACCGAGTATGAGTCGCGCTGGGAGACGGATTTCATCTTCTCCGACATCTTTGCCGCCCAGAACATCACGAACCTGACGACCACGGGTCGTTGCGACAGTTACCGTGTGAACGATGCAGGCTTCCAGGGATCGGAAGGCGATCCCGAGGCTGATCCGCCCGAGCCGCCCGATCCTGTGCAGAGTCTCTGCGTGGGCCAGGCGGCGCGCTTCAACAACGTTCCGGGTTTGACCAGCACGCAGGCCAGGGACAGCGGCACCGACCAATATGTGATCGCTACGGGCGTGCGCTGGAACTTCGGTTCGTGGCACTTCGACGGCGACGTTTCCTACGAGCGCTCGCACACCGAGAACCGCATCATCATCGTGGACATTGGCAAACAGGTGGCCACCGTCGACGTGACCATCGATGACGACAAGCATGGCACGACCGGCATGGCTGGCAATCCGCTCGGCGTCGCGGACGACTTCCGCTTCGCCAACAGCTTGTTCCAGGATCTCAACGACGCGGTCGGCAAACAGTTCGCGGTCGCGGCCAATGGCGCGTATGACCTGGATGGCTGGCTCAGCCAGATCCAGTTCGGCGTTCGTTATGCCGATCGCGATTCGACGTTTCGTGCGTTTTCCGGCGGCCCGCCGGCGCCCGGCGGCAATCGCGCCACGCTGGTGAGCTCGGTCGACCTGCCGAGCAACTTTTTGGTGCGCTCGCCCTCGAGCATTTCCTATATCAACGGTGGCCAGCACTGGCTGACACCGACCCGAAATTTCCTGCTCGATCAGACCGACACATTGCGTGCGTTGTACGGAGCGCCGCCCGGCGATCCGGATTGGGACCCGACGCGCAACTACGATGCGAACGAGCAGGCCTACGCCGGCTACTTGCAGGGCAAGTATCTGTTCGAGTTCGGCAACGGCTGGCAGCTCGACGGCCTGCTCGGCGGCCGCATGGTCCGGACGGATCGTGAGATCACGGGCACGGGCACAATTACGCCAGCGCCGACCGCGGAGGAGCCGGATCCCCCCGCGGTGCTGACGCCGGTGACCACCGACACCAGCGACGACGATTTCCTGCCGAGCTTCAGCGCGCGCTTGAAGCTGTCGCCGGATCTGCAGTTCCGTTTCTCGGCAGCGCGCACGATGGCGCGGCCTGCATTCGAGGATCTCAATCCGGGTCTGACCTACGAGGTGCCGATCAACGCCAACATTCGTCCGAATGGCTTCGGCGGCAACCCGAATCTGAAATCGCAGAGATCGGATGCATTCGATCTCACGGTCGAGTACTACTTCGCACGCAGCAACTACGTGTCAGCGGCGCTGTACTACCGGGACATCAAGGATCGCATCGTCGACGCCATCAACCCCGAGACGATCGGCGGGGTTACTTACAACATCACGCGTCCGCGCAACGTCGGCAGCGCCGAGCTGCAAGGCATCGAGCTGGCGGGGCAGATGTTCTTCGACTTCCTGCCGGGGTTCTGGAGCGGCTTCGGCGCGATGGCGAACTTCACGCTCGCCGATAGCGAGATCACCACGCAGGACGATGTGCTGGAAGGGGAGGAGCTGCAGGGCGTGTCCAAGTACAGCTACAACCTCGGCTTGCTGTATGAGCAGTCGGGCGTCACCGGCCGGTTGATCTACACGCATCGTTCGGACTACACCGAAGCGTTGCTCGGCGGGCTGCTCGCGCCGCTGGGCGCCGGCGCGCAGTTCAACGGCGTGCGTGACAATGGCCGGCTGGATTTCTCGCTCGGCTATGACTTCACGGACTACCTGACGGTCAGCATCGACGGCACCAATCTCACGCAGGCCAGGTACTACAGCTACTTCGGCAACGAATCGTTCCCGCACGACGTGCGGGACGACGAGCGCACGTTCGGCGTGAGCTTGCGCGCCAGATTCTGATCAGCGCCGCTTCGCGGCCGCTTTGCCGGGTTCGGCCGCATCGATCAGGTCGAGCACATCGCTGACCAGCTTCTTCATCGCCGCGCGCGCCTTGTCCGGCTGGCGCTTCATGATCGCGTGCGCGACCGCGGCGTGATCCGGAATGCTAGCCGAATGGCCCTTCAGGCGGTTCGTGAATTGAATCGAGCTGCGCAGCGCCGTGCCGACCACGTCCTGGAACTGCGCGAAGAAAGGATTCTTGGAGCCTTTCAACACCGCCACGTGAAAGGCGATGTCGGCTTCGAGAATCTGCTCGCCGCCGGTTTCGGCCGCCTTCATCCGCTCCAGGCCGGCATTGATCGCGGCCAAGTCGTTGTCGTCGGCGAGCAGCGCCGCGAGCGCCGCCGCTTCGGGCTCGATGGCGCTGCGCAGTTGATTGAATTGTCTGAGTAGATCCAGCGAAAACTTGCGATTCAACAGCCAGCGCAGCACGTCGGTGTCGAACAGATTCCACGACGAGCGCGGCTGCACGATCGTTCCCTGGCGCGGCCGGGCGCTGACCAGGCCCTTGGCGGTCAGCATCTTGACCGCTTCGCGCGTCACCGAACGGCTGACGCCATGTTGTTTGGCCAGCTCCGCCTCGGTGGGAAAGGCGCCATTGTCGTATTGGCCAGTGACGATCGCACGGCCGAGTGCATCGAGCAGGCCATGGGTGAGGTTCCGGCCAAGGTTGAGCCGCAGCTCCGCGGGAGTTGTATCGATCACGGCGATGACTTGAATGTCCTATTCGTCATATAAATGGACATTACCATTCAGCGGCGCTCCCTGCCAGGATGTCTCGACAAAACGCCGCGCGATGTTCGGCCGGAGCCGAGCGTGGGGATCGGCTCAGCTCCGACTGGCTGCAATATTCAGACTACCGATGCCGCATGTCCCGTCCGGAGCCGCCGCTCTTGCGCGGCCGGGCTGCCACGCCGGCTTCCGGAGTATCGCTTTCGGGCTCGCCATCGGAGTAGGTCGGGCCCTGGCGATTCTGTCCCGGCGCGGGCTTGCCCTCTAGCGGCGGCAATGCCTTCGCCTTTTCCAGATCGATGCCCGCGCCCTGCGCGACCCGTGTGCCGTAATCCGGGTCGCAGTGCCAGAAGTGCCACACCATGCGCAGCTGGATCTGCTCCGGACATTGCTTCAGATCGGTCGCCAGGTTGTCGATCAGATCGTCGCGCTCCCAAGCCTCGAACGTGCGATAGCGCTCGCCGGCTTGTTTGTAATCGTCGGACGTGCGGGTGGTTTGATACCGGCCCAGGTGGCCTTCGACATACTGGTGATAGTCCGGGCCGGAGCGGGGCGATTCCCGCAAACCGCCGATGTTGCTCGGCTCGTAGTTGACGTGCGGATTCTCGCCGCCGTCGTCGACGAAATAAGCCATCTGGCCGTCGCGCTGATTGGTGGCGGGCGCCTGCGCCGGTGCATTCACCGGCAGTTGCAGATAGTTGGGGCCGACCCGATAGCGCTGCGTGTCCGAATAGGAGAGCGTGCGACCTTGCAGCATCTTGTCGTCGGAGAAATCGATGCCGTCGACCAGCACGCCGGTGCCGAACGCGGACTGCTCGGTCTCCGCGAACACGTTGGCCGGATTCTTGTCGAGCACCAGCCGGCCGACGGGCAGCAGCGGGAACTTGTCTTCGGGCCAGCGTTTGGTGTCGTCGAGCGGATCGAAGTCGAGCTCCGGATGGTCGCCGTCCGCCATGAGCTGCACGCACATCTCCCATTCCGGATAGTCGCGCCGCTCGATGGCGTCATAGAGATCGTGAGTGGCGTGGCCCACGTCGCGCGCCTGTATTTCAGCGGCCTGTTTGCTAGTGAGATTCTTGATGCCGAGCTTCGGCTCGAAAGAGAACTTGCACAGCAGCGCCTGGCCGCGTCCGTCGACCAGTTTATATGTATTCACGCTCGAGCCTTCCATGTGCCGATAGTCGGCGGGAATGCCCCAGGGGCTCTTCACCCACGTCACCATGTGCAGCGCTTCCGGATGCAACGACACGAAATCGTAGAAGCGCCAGGGCTCCTGCCGGTTCGACACCGGGTCGGGCTTGAACGCATGAATCATGTCCGGGAACTTGATGGCGTCGCGGATGAAAAAGATCTTCAGGTTGTTGCCCACCAGATCCCAATTGCCGTCGACCGTCTTGAACTTGATGGCAAAGCCACGCGGGTCGCGCGCCGTCTCCGGAGATTCCTTGCCGCCGATGACGGTGGAGAAGCGAACGAACACGGGTGTCTTGACGCCGGCCTGCGTCAGCACTTTCGCACGCGTGTACTTGGACGCCGGCTCCTTGCCAATTTTTCCGTACGCCTCGAAATATCCATGAGCGCCGGTGCCGCGCGCATGTACGACGCGCTCGGGGATGCGCTCGCGATCGAAGTGCGTGATCTTTTCGATGAACGGATAATTCTCGAGCGTCGCAGGCCCGCGCTCGCCCACGGAGCGCAGACTCTGATTGTCGGTGACTGGATGACCCTGACGGGTCGTCAGCGTGCGATGCTGTTCGGTCATGGGAAAGCTCCTTCGATGAGCGTGCGCGAAGATGACCGCAGACAATACTTGCCCGCCGAGCACTGTTCCTCAGCCCCTATCCGTAATGGCCGGAGCCTTCGGCGGTGCGGTATCCTGAGCGAAAGCGGGGGACGACGTGAGTAACGACAAGCGAGCGGCATCGCCGGATGACGAAGACGAACAGCGCGAGTACAGCTCGCCGGCGTGCTATCTGCATGAGTTCGAGTCGTATAACCGCGTCGACTCGGCATCCCGAGTCATTCACGCGTCGCCGGAGAGAATTTATCGCGCGCACATGGATCCGCGTGAGCTCATTTCCTGGTTGCCGCCGGAGGGCATGAGCGGCCGCATCGATCGATTCGAGCCACGCGTCGGCGGCGCTTATCGAATGGTGCTCACCTACGACCAACCCTCAGCTGCCGCCAAGACAACGAAGAGCTCCGACTCCGTGCAGGGACGGTTTGTCGAGCTCGTGCCCGACCGGCTGATTGCGCAGGGCGTCACGTTCGATTCCGACGACCCGGCGTACGCGGGCGAGATGAAGATCACATGGACGTTCATGCCGGTGCCGGAAGGAACGCGAGTGGATGTTCGTTGCGAGAACGTGCCCCGAGGCATCCGCCCGGAGGACCACGCCGCGGGTCTTGCATCGTCGCTGGCAAACCTGGCGAAATTTTGCGAATGAGACGTCGCCCGTAAAGCGCAGGTGTCGACAGAGCGGGGCGCGTGCTCCATGCTCCGGCGATGGCTACCAGAGTCTTCGCCGTGTCGGATATTCACGTCGACTTCGACGTTAATTTCCAATGGGTGCGGCAGCTGTCCCGCGCGGACTATCGCGACGACGTTCTGATCCTGGCCGGCGACGTCACCCATAAGCCCGCCGAACTGGCGAGCTGCCTGCACGAGCTCGCGTCCCGCTTCGCCAACGTGCTGTTCGTGCCGGGGAACCACGACGTGTGGGTCTTGGGCGAGGCGCCGCAGCGAACCTCGCTGCATAAGTTCGAAGAAGTCGTGGCGCTGGTGGAACGCAATGGCGCTTCCATGCAACCCTATCGGCGCGGCGAGGTGCTGATCGCGCCGATGCTGAGCTGGTACGATTATTCGTTCGGCGAACCCAGCGCCGAGTTGTACCATCTGTGGATGGATTTCCACGCCTGCCGCTGGCCGGCAGACTTTACGCCGAAGGACGTGGCCAACTATTTCATGGACCAAAACCCGCAGATTTCGAGCCAGGGCGCGGGCAAGATCATCACGTTTTCTCATTTCCTGCCGCGCATCGACCTGATACCGGCGCAGGTTCCAAGCCGGCACCGTCTGCTCGATCCCGTGCTCGGCAGCTCGCGACTGGACCGGCAGATCCGCCAGCTGGGATCGAGCATTCACGTATATGGCCACAGCCATATCAATCGCCGCATCGCCATCGATGGTGTAACGTACATCAACAATGCCCTTGGATATCCTGGCGAGGAGCGCATCACCAAGCGTCAGCTCCTCTGCATCGACGAGCTATGACACTTCCTCCCCGTGACACCCTGGTCGCCAGCGAGCGCCACATCGACGTGTGGCTGGCTTATTACCACGACATTGCCGATCCCGAGCTGCATCGGAACTATCGCGCGCTGCTGACCGAAGAGGAGCGCGGCAAAGAATTCCGTTTTTATTTCCCCGACGACCAGCGGCGCTACCTGGTGACTCGCGCACTGGTGCGGACCGTGCTGTCGCGCTATCTGCACGTTCAGCCCACCGACTGGCGCTTCGCGAA
This sequence comes from Steroidobacter agaridevorans, assembly GCF_009932555.1. GTDB lineage: Bacteria > Pseudomonadota > Gammaproteobacteria > Steroidobacterales > Steroidobacteraceae > Steroidobacter > Steroidobacter agaridevorans. The sequence goes on along the minus strand of NZ_BLJO01000001.1, from coordinate 765,355 downwards.
CAATCGCTACGGCCGGCCGGAGATCGCGAACCTCAGCCGCGATGAATGCGGCCTGAGCTTCAACATCTCGCACACTCGCGGATTGATTGCTCTGGGCGTCACCAAACATCGCGAGCTGGGCGTCGACGTGGAGAACTTGCGAACCCGCGAAGTCGCGCTCGGCGTCGCCGACCGTTTCTTTGCCAAAACCGAAGTGGACGAGCTCGCGACCGTGCCGAAGGAGCGGCAACAGGATCGTTTCTTCGAGTACTGGACCTTCAAGGAGTCCTATATCAAGGCGCGCGGCATGGGATTGTCGATTCCGCTCGGGCAGTTCAGTTTTCATTATCCGCACGAGCGCGCAGTAAATCTGGCGGTCGCTCCGGAGTTGGGGGATGACGCGAGCCGGTGGAGTTTCTGGCAGTACCGGCCGACGGACGAATATTTGATGGCGGTATGTGCGGAGCGCCGCGCGGAGGGCGCTCCGACGATTGCGTTGAGGAAGGTGGTGCCGTTGGTGGGGGAGGAGGGGGTGGAGGCGCGAGTGCTGAAGACGTCGGAGGGGATCTGATGCTGATTACTTTCCGAGCTGGCTGAACACGTCGATCAAACCGATGATCGCCGGGCCGACCACCACCAGGAAGAAGGACGGGAACAGGAACAGCACCAACGGAAAGATCATTTTGGTGCCGATCTTGGCGGCTTGTTCCTCGGCCGCCTGCGTGCGCTTGTCGCGAAACTCCTCCGAATAAACACGAAGGGCGTCGGCGATGCTCGTGCCGAAGCGCATCGTCTGCACCAGGAGTGCGGTCATGCCGCGGATATCGTCCAATCCGGTCCGCTCCGCCAGATTCTTGAGAGCCGTGCCGCGCTCGACACCGGCGCGCATCTCTGCGTTCACCAATGTAAGCTCGTCGGCCAGTGCCGGATGACTCACCGCCAGCTCATCGGCGACTCGCGCCAGGGCGGGCGCCAGGCCCAAGCCGGATTCGACGCACACCACCAGAAGATCGAGAGCGTCCGGAAAGCCCACGCGCAGTGCGCGCTGACGTTTCGAGACCTGTCGATCGAGCCACGCGGAGCAAGCGATCCAGCCGAAGTAGCCCGCACCGCCTGCCATCAACATCAGCTGATTGGTGGAGATCTTTGGCAGCAACGGCGACGCGAGCAGCACGGCCAAAGGCAGAACGATTATCGCCAACGCCTTGGTGCCGTAGTACAGCGTGCGAGCATTTGCCGAGCGATAGCCGGCGTGGATGAGCAGGCGCTCGACGCGTTGGCGTTCGCGATTGGAGCGAGGCGCAACCAGCGCGGCGACGTTACTCAAATTCGCAGCCATGCTGGTTGCCATCGACGGACGCTCGCCATTGGCTGAGCCGAGCTGTCCGAGCCGGCGCCGCACTGGATCGAGCAATCCCACGACAAACGCGGAAAGGCCCATGGTGAGCGCGAACGCGGCAGCGGCGGCTAGCGCGATCAACAGGATGCCGGTTCCACCGCTATCGCCGAGGAAGTCCTGCAAGGCAATCATTACTGCGTCCATGGGACCTCCTAAACGTCGATACGGACCAGGCGTCGAATCCACAGGATCCCGATCGACCCCATCACCACCGCGCAAGTAATCATCGTCGGCCCTTTGGGGTGATTGGTCAGCCGCGCGATATATTCGGGATGCAGCATCCAGAAGATGCCGAACAGCACGATCGGGTTCATCGACAGGATCCAACCCGAAAGCCGTCCTTCCGCGGAAAGTGTCTTGACACGCCGCTGGAAGCGGAAGCGGCCGCGGATCACGGCGCTGATCTTCGCGAGATTCTCGGCGAGATTGCCGCCGGACTCACGCTGCACGATCACCGCCGTGATCAAGGCAGTGACGGAGACGCTGGGCACCCGTTGCAGCATGCCAAACAATGCGCGCCGAGCATCGTTGCCATAGCTGAGGTCGGCAAAGGTGAGCTCGAACTCGCGCGAAATGGGCTCAGCCATGTCTTCGGCGACCAGTTTCAGACAATGACCGAACGGATGACCTGCCTTGAGCGCACGCTGAATCATGTCGATCGCGTCCGGCATCTGCTCTTCGAAGCGGGCGAAGCGCTGCGCGCGCTGCCTCAGGACGACGAGGAACGGGCCGGCCAGTCCGATGAATC
>NZ_BLJO01000001.1:250471-763207 GCF_009932555.1 Steroidobacter agaridevorans | reverse complement strand
CGCCCGCGAGCGCCACTGGCCACCATCGCGACAGGAGCCAGCCCGCGAGCGTGCCGCCGATGAATAAACAAACTGCGAGCAGTACGAGACGATAGGCGGTGGTCTCGCGCCCCGCCTGCTCCAGGATGCGGGCCAGGCGCTCCATGCCGGGCAGGGATTCCAGCGTCCGCTCGAACGGCGACAGGTCGCGCAGATACTTTTCCCGGAGCAAAGATGTGAATTCCGGCCCTCCGGACGCATCGGCGAGCCGTTGCAACCGCTCGTGGATGCGCTTACTCATCTTGCGCGAGTCGCTGAAGACCGGAACCACCGTGCCCTGCAGGAGCAACACCACGGTGAAGAACACCAGCAGAACGAACAGCCAGATGCCGTTGGACATGACTTATCTCCGCGTGAACTGAGCGCCTGAAGCGTCGGTGCGGAACACGTCGATCGGCAGCTCGATGCCACGGGCGTGCACTTCCCGCAGGAACGCCGGAACGATGCCCGTCGGCTTCAGCTCGCCGAGCACGTTGCCCTTCGCATCGATGCCGCGACGCTCGAAGGCGAACAGCTCCGTCGAGGTGATGATGTCGCCCTCCATGCCGTTGATCTCCTGCAGGCTGACGACGCGCCGCCGGCCGTCTTCCATGCGCTCGACTTGAATGACGATGTCGATCGCCGAGGCGATCTGCGAGCGCAGCGCCTTGGTGGGAAAGCTGATGCCGGTCATCGACACCATGTTTTCGATTCGGCCGAGAGCATCGCGCGGCGTGTTGGCATGAATGGTCGTCAATGAACCGTCATGTCCAGTGTTCATCGCTTGCAACATGTCCAACGCTTCGCCACCGCGAACTTCGCCCAGCACGATGCGATCGGGCCGCATGCGCAAGCTGTTTCTCACCAGGTCGCGCTGCGTGACTGCGCCGCGGCCTTCGATGTTCGGTGGGCGTGTTTCCAATCGAACGACGTGCGGCTGTTGCAGCTGCAGCTCCGCGGAGTCCTCGATGGTGACGATACGATCGGTGTCTGGAATGAAACCGGACATCAAGTTGAGCAGCGTGGTCTTGCCCGCGCCGGTGCCGCCGGAGACCACGACGTTCAAGCGCGTCTTCACGATCGCATCCATGACTTGCGCGATCGCCGCCGTCAGGCTGCCGAGTTGGATGAGATCGGCGATGCTGAGCAATTCGACGGCGAAACGCCGGATCGACAGCGTGGGGCCGTCGATGGCCAGCGGCGGAATGATTGCGTTGACGCGCGAGCCGTCCTTCAGACGGGCGTCTACCATCGGCGACGACTCGTCGATGCGGCGCCCGACCGCCGATACGATGCGATCGATGATATTCAGCAAGTGAGCGTCGTTCGTGAACGTGATGTTGGTGAGCTCGAGCTTGCCGCGGCGCTCGACATAGACCTGGCGGGCGCCGTTGACCAGGATATCCGAGACGGTTTTATCGGCGAGCAGCGGCTCGAGCGGCCCGAGCCCGAGCACCTCATCCTCGATGCGGCGAATGATGCGTTGACGTGAAGCAATGCTGAGCGGTGCGCGCTCCTCGGCGATGAGGTTTTCGCAGACCTCGCGGATCTGCCGGCGGGCGTCCTTGTCTTCCACGCCGCCCAGCAACGACAGATCGAGCACTTTGAGCAGGCGCTGATAAACGGTCTCCTTCCACTCCCGCTCGGCCGGCGACAGCGGCCGCATGCGGTCATCGGCCTCGCCGGGCTCGCCCGATGCCGAGTGTTTGGCAGCCAGACTGAGGTCTGCGCTCATCGTGATCTCCCAGGAATCAAGCTGGAAAAGGTGCGCGCGATAACGCTGGAGCGCGGCTGGGCGGAGCTGCCGCCGAGACGTGTTTCCAAAGTCATCACCGCGCGCGTGATGGATGCGGACCCGGCGTAGTCGAGCAGGGCAGTGCCGCTATTGATGCATTCCGAAACGGTTTTGAAATCGTTGGGCACGAGCGCGGGCGCGTTGCATGCCAGGGTCTTCTGGATATCCTCGACGCCGATTTCCGAGCTCTTCTCATGGCGATTGACGACGACGCACAGCTGATCCTTGGCGACTCCAACATCCGAGCGCAGCCATTGAATCAGGCGTGTCGCGTCGCGCACGGCAGTCACGGATTGCTGAAGAACGATGACGATCTGATTCGCTCGCTGCATCACCGCTGTCGTGACGGCATCCACGCATCGGGGCATGTCGACGACGACGTGCTCATGCGTGCGCAGCGTGACTTCCAGGAGTTGGCTGACCGCACTGGCGGAGATCGTCCCCGGCGCGAGCGGCTCATCCGCGGCGTGACTCAGAACGTTCAGCCCAGACGCGTGCTTTGCGAAGTAGCCATCGAGCGCTACTTCGTCGAGATGGCTCAAGTTCTCCAGCGCCTGCGCTATGCCGCGTTTGGGATAAAGATCCAGATAGAGCGGGGCGGCGCCGAACTGCAAGTCGAGATCGAGCAGCGCCGCGCGTCGCTTCGATTTCGCAGCGAGCACGTGTGCGACATTACATGCAAGCATGGTCGCGCCACAGCCGCCCTTGGCATTCATGAACACCGAGATCCGCGCGGCCGTCACCGGCGCCGGCCGGCGGCGCTCCTCCTGCGTGCGTTGAATCGCTTGTAACAGGTCGGCCGGGTTGAGCGGGTCAGGAATGAGATCTCGAGCGCCGGCCTGCATCGCCAGGCGCATCACGTTCATCTCATTGGCGCCACCGACCACGATGAGTGCGGGCCTGCGGTCCGGCGAGCGCGCCGCAATCGCTTCCAACTCCTCACGCCACAAGTGGCTCAAATGCACGATGACGACATCGGGCAGGGAATCCACGCCATGCAACGGATCCACGTGCCCATTGCTGTTGAGCTGCAGCGACGGATTGAAATCCGCAGCCACCAGGATCTGCTCGAGGCGATCGAGCATGTCCTTACGGCGCGAGACCAGCAGGAGATTGAGCGGATGCGTCATGCGGGCACTACCGTGCAGGGAAGGAAGGCCTGTTGCGTCGGCGAATACCCGAGGCTCTCGATGGGCAGCGTCGCGGTGAACGCCGGCATCAGGAATTCGGGCATGACGAACGGAATCAGCAATTGGACCGTGTAGTCGACGATCTGCACCCGGACGTAGCGGATGGCTGCGAAGCTTCCCGCAGGATTGGGCAGCGTCGCGCCCGCCTGATCCAGATAGGAAACCACGACGTTGTCGGTCGTCAGACCCGGAGCGACGAGACTGTTGCCATTGGCCGTGGCGAAGATCGCGACGCGCGCCGGCCCCGGATCGCCGACGGGACAGATCGCGGCTACGCGGGCGCCACGACGCGTGCTCTCCGAGAGAGCATTGGCAATGAACAGCGCCCGGCCGAATTCGATCACGCCGAACATCACCGTGAGCAGCACGGCGCCGACGATGGCGAACTCGACACAAGTGAGACCTTGTTGATGACGGCGCATGGCTACCTCATGACGACGGCGGCGGAGAGAGTCATGGACAGATCGATTGCGTCCCCGAAACCGAACGTCGGCAGCGTTCCGAGCATGGGCCGATAGACGTACGTCGCAGAGACACGGATGAACCCATCGTCATCGTCAGTCACATCGACAGCAGCCACCGTCAGTTCTGGCAACACCGGTGCGCCCGAGCCAGCGATGTTGCCGGTCACGACCAGATTGCGGGTCGCGCTGCTCATGGCGGGCGTGATGGACACCACTCCCGAGGTGTTGGTTGCGGCGGTCACGGCGTAGCGCGCGCCATCTCGAACGGCTTTGACGAGCGTGTTGTATTGAAACAGGACGCGGCCAACCTCAGCGGTGGCAAACAGCAGCAGGAACAGGACCGGCGCGCAGAGCGCAAACTCGACCGTTGCGAGGCCTCGTTGCCGGCGAGCAAGTGAAGCGGCACTGTGCATGTGAGTCACGACCTTCATGAATCGTTGCTATTGGGGTCGTCGTACAGTTGAATGATCTGCGGCCCGAAGCTGGAGACCGGGTTGGGCCCCGGGGTGCCGTTGACCTGGCAATCTTCGATGAACTGACCGAACACGAACGCGTCGTTGCCGCCGCCGCTGACCGGCTGCAGCAGGAAGAAACAAGCAAAGCCCAGTAGCGGCACCGAGCCTGCGCCGTTGACCGTGCCGGAGCAGTCGCCGACGGGCACCGTCAGCACACGGCGTCCGAACGCGGCTTCGCCGCCTTCCGAGATGGGTAGATGATCGTAGTCGGCGTCGTTGAGCCGCTCCTCATAGTCTCGATGGTCGAACAGCCGATCGCGGATATTCTCCGGCGTGATACGAGTGCTGCCCTGATAGACGTCATAGCCTTGAGAGGGATCGCGCCGCACTCGGGGCACTGCGGTCACTTCCGGCGCCTGGCCTTCCACGATCACATCGGGAGGATAGTCCGTCGAATTCACCGGTCCGCGATATTCGCCGAAGCGCGTGTTCAAGCCGTGTGACACCGGGCCGACGTCGCCGCCTGGCTCGGTTTCTATCGTGCTGCCGGTGGTCATACAGGCGCTGTAGCTGCCTGCCATGTTTTCAAGAACGTTCCTGCCGCCGGGTCCGCCGAGCCGAACCAACTGAAAGTTGCCGGGCCCGACCGCGGACTGACCGCCCGGCGCGGCGTTCTTGAGCACGACAGGCGCGTAACGCTCGTAGCCCCACGTGCCCGGTCCACCTGGAGCACCGCACACCATCATGGGCGCGAGGTTACAAACGGTACTGCCGGCGTTGAGTGTGCGCGGGCCGGCAACGGCGGTCGCGGCGACGGTTTTCTCGAATATTCCGCCGACACTCACCAACCATGCAGGCATCACGAACCCAGTAGCGCGCACGCGAACGTAGGGTCCGTTCGGCGCGCCCGGAGCGAACGGCGGCAGTGTCGCGGAAAATTCCACGACGACGGTCAAGTCGCCACCGCCGTCACCATAAGAGATCGCCAGCTCTCGATTGCCTGCAGCGGCTGCATTGCGAGCGAATGCCTCGAACGCGTCGGCCTCGGCTTCGACGATGTTTCCCGCGGTGGCTGCGAGCGTCTTTGCCGCGGCGAGCGCGGCCGCGTCCACGGTGTTCTGCAATCGCGTCTTGTTGAGAAAGGCATGACCCATGTCGAGCGCCAATCCTGCCGTCAGGATCAATGCGCTCATGGCAATCGCGATCAGGACTGCAACGATGCCTCGTTGAGCATGGGGTGATTCGTGCAACTGCATGGCAAGCCTCGCTGCGGAGTGGGCGAACAATGGGCGATCAGTTGGTGCCGACCTCGAAGATGATCGGCTGTTTCACTTCGGTATTGCCCTTCGGGACGTCCTTGCGATAGACATCGAGCGCATTTTCCAGGCGCGCGCCGTCTGTCCCTTCCGGCGGTAGCTCTGCTGGGTTGCTCGCGGCGACGGGATCGAAAATCTGTGCCTGGACCATTTGCTGGACCGAGCTGCCGTAATCGGCATCGGCAAGCGGAGTGTCGGCACAACCGGCGATGGCGACGGTGGCGATGGCGACCGCGGTGGGTTTTGCGATGTTCATGAGTCGTACCTGGCTGGTGGACAATGCGGATCACTTGCTCGGCGGCGTGGCAGGCGGCGCCGGCTTGGCTTTGGGCTCGCCTTCGATCTTGCCGCCGAGGAAAAACGCGGCGTTGCTCGGATCGCCGACGGCGTCGGTCGGCAACTTGATCTGAGCCGGGTTGATCGGCTTGGCCAGTCGCGGCGTGACCATGATCACCAGCTCGGTCTCGCCCTTCTGATAGCTCTGGCTGCGAAACAGGTAACCGAGAATCGGAATGTCGCCGAGGCCGGGAAACTTGTTGATGGCCGAGCGCATGTTTTCATTCATCAGGCCGGCGATGCCGATGGTCTGGCCATCGCTCAGCTCGACGGTCGAGGCCGCGCGCCGCTCCGTCAGCGACGGAATCGTGAATACGGCCGAAGTGCCGATGGGCGTCAGCGCAACGGAGTTGGTATTGGCCAGCTCGCTGACGCTGACGTTGAGCTTGAGGTTGATGCGGCCGCGATCGAGGATCAGCGGGATGAAGGACAGCTTCACGCCGAAGTCCTTGAACTCGATGCCGATCGTGCCGTTGTCCTGCGAGACCGGGATCGGGAAGCTGCCGCCGGACAGGAACTGCGCGTCCTGTCCCGATAAAGTCGTGAGCGTCGGCTCCGCGAGAATCTTCGCCAGGCCGCGGTTCTGATAAGCATCGAGCACCACATTCGCGACGAAGTCGCTGCTCAAGAAGCTGGCGAACAGCCCGGTGCTGTTGATGGTCGGCAGATCCGGCGCGAATTCGTCCAACACCGGCCCGATCGGGTTGCCGCTGCCGGGGGGAAGGCCGAAAATCGGCACGCGCAAGTTGCCAGGCTGGAACAGCGCGTCTGGAAAACTCGCGCCGCCATTGACGCCGCCGGTTACCCATTTTCCGGTGTTTTGTAGCGCGTTGAATTGCGCGTTCAGATTGCGAACGGCTTCGCGGTTCACTTCCGCGATCTTCACTTGCAACATCACTTGATGCGCGCCGCCGACCGTCATCAGGTTGATGATGTCGCCGGACTTCTTATCGGGCTGTTCGCCGCCGCCGCCGCCGGACTGTTGTTTGAACATGATCTTGTCCTTGGCGGTGGCCATTTGCTCCAGATAACCCCGGGCTACCTGGATGGCGGCGTCCATCTTCGTCGCGCTCGAGACCTGTCCCGACAGCACGATGTTTCTTTGCGAGCTCCACAGCTCGACGCTCTCACCGGGCAGGACCGTCGCAAGCTGTTTCTTCAAGCTGTCCAGATCGTGAGTGACGGTGATGTTGAGCGCGCTCACCAGCCGGTCCTCGCGATCCCACAGCATCACGTTGGTGGCGCCGAGATCCTTGCCCAGCACATACAGGCCGTCATCGCCCAGCAGCAGCACGTCGGCGATGTCGGGATTGCCGATGGAAACGCGTTTGACCGGCTCCGGCAGGTCGACGATGCGGCTCTTGTATATCGGCACGGAAAACGTGGTGCTGCGAGTGGCGCGAATGACTTGGTCGCCGGCTTCCTGCGCCGGCGCCGTGATCGACGCCGTCGCGGCGGTCAATCCGATCAGCAGAGCACACACAGTGGATCTGGGGCTTGAGGGACTCATATGGAGAAAGGTCCGTCCTGAAGTTAAGTGAGTGGCAAGTTCAGTGGCTGCTCATTCAAGTGCGGGTCTCGCCGTTGTCGACCAGCGTGCCGCGGATGATCGTCACACTGGGCTCTGCGGGGCGTGGCGGTGCCGGTGCACGCCGCGGCTTGGCAACAGGCGCTGGCGGCGGAGGCTCGGGAGTTGCAGCGAGCTGCGGCCGGAACTCATCGGTGGGGTTGCGCAATGTGAGCTGGATGCGACCCTCTTCGCGAGCGCGCACCAGAACCTCGGCCTCCTGCGGCGTCATTTCCAGCGTGACGGCGCGAACGACCACCGGCTCGTTCTTGTCCTGACTCGACGACTGGTCGACGGCCAGCACGTTGATGTTCATCAAAATGGTTTCGGTCGTGGCGCGGTCGTGGACCTTGCGGGCGGCGACGATGTCGACGCGGTTGCCCGGCAATAAGAAGCCGGCAACGCCAACCACATCGTCGACGCGCACAGTCACCGCTCGCATGTCCGGTTTGATGAGTGCAGCCAGCGTGCTGCCAGCGCCGCTCTTGGTGAAGCGCTCTTTGAGCAAAACCTCGCCGTTGAGCGCCTTTTGCGTGGCGATCAGGCCTTCGACTTCCTGGATGCTGTTGAAGTGATTGCCCAACTGCGTGCCGGTGGGAACGCTGATGACTTTGACGTGACGTCCTTCGAGGGCGGTGCCATAGGGAATTTCCATGGCGGCGACCACGACCGACGCGCCCGGATCCTTGACGTTGCTGGCACGAGTGCGTTGCTCCACCCAGTTCTTCGCCGACCAGGCCGCCGCGGCGCCGAACACCAGCGACAGCAACACCATCGTTACGCCTCGACGCTTCATCATTGCGATCTCCGCAGTTCTGCCCCGGCGTCACCCGTGGACCCCGGCGTGGTTACGAAATAATTGTCCCAAGCCCATTGCAATGCCTGGGTACTCAGGTCGATGCGATCCTCGAGATAGAGGGAACGATCGAGCGCCATGCCGATCAGATCGCGAGGATGGCAGGGGAGCAGCGGCGTGCCGCTGGGCGCGTAGAGCGTATCGATCATGAACTGGCAGATGGCGGCGTCGTAGGACACGCTGCGCGCTTCGCAGGCGCGTTGCCAGATCAAGTGATATTGCTGTGGATTCAACGCATGGAAGCCGATCTTGTAGCCGATGCGACGCAGGAATGCGTCATCGACCAGTTCGTGCGGCTGCAGGTTGGTCGAGAACACCAGGATCACATCGAACGGCGTGCGGAAGTGCTGCCCGGTGTTCATGCTCAGATAATCGACGCCTTCCTCCATCGGCAGGATCCAGCGATTGAGCACCGTGGTCGGTGGAATGCGCTGCCGGCCGAGGTCGTCGAGAATCAACATGCCGCCGTTCGCCTTCACTTGCAGCGGTGCGCGGTACTGACGAGTCGCAGGATCGAACTGCACTTCGAGCATGTCGGCCGTCAGTTCGCCGCCGGTAATGACCAGCGGCCGCTGGCAGAGCACATAACGAGGGTCGTGACCGCGAGTGAGCATCACGACCGGCGAGTTGTCCTGGGCCTGCCGGTGCACGCTGGGGTCGAACACGCGGATCACGGTGTCACCGATGGCAACCGCGTGCGGTATGAGACAGGTGTCCTCGAACAGGCGTGCCAACCGCTGCGTGATGTAGGTCTTGCCCGTGCCAGGCGCGCCGTAAACAAATATTGCCTTGCCGGAGTTCAGCGCCGGCCCGAGCCGATCCAGCAGCGCCGGATCGAGTACGGTGTCGTCGAACGCAGCGAACATCCGCTCGCGGGTGACGCTGCGACCTCGAACGGATTGGGTGAGGACGACCTGGTTGTAATAGTCCAGCGGCACGGGCGTCGGGCCGACGTAACCGCTGGCCATGAGCGAGGCCATCGCCGAGCCGCGACCGCGTTCGGTGAGGGCGTAACCCAATCCCTGGTTATCGCCGTGCTGGGCTCGAATCTCGATGCGGCCCTCCTGGCGCAAAAAGCCGATCAGTTCTTCCAGCAAGCGACCGGATAGCGCGGTGCGGCTCACGAGCTCGCGCATCGACAGCACGCCACCCTCGAACAGATGTTTCTCTATCAGATCGCCGAGGAACGCTGCTGGTAGCCCGGTTGCAGCGAGCGTCTGAGGGCGCGGCGCAACGCGCGCTGCATCCCGGCTCTCTGCATCGTTCGGTGGAGTCTTGTTGTACATGACTTTCTAGTTATCCTGATTCGCCGCTCAGTGGGTCACGATCAACAGTGCAGTAGTCGCGCCGCAGGCGATGGCGATCCCATAAGGGAATCGCTGGTCTGCCGTCGGCGGGGTTTGTCGCGAGCTGCGCATGCTCGCGATGGGAGAAACGATCAGCCCGATCAGCCGATGCAGCGTCGCGCTGGCATGCATGGGCCGGAGCAGCAACATGGCGACACCGAGCAGCGCGCCCGCGATGAGAGTCATGCCGACGGCCAGCAGGGTCGTGCGTGTACCCAGGAAAATGCCGACCGTCGCCATCGCCTTGACATCGCCGGCGCCGAAGGCGCGCAGCACATAAAAAGGTAGAAACATGGCGAAACCGACTGCCGCGCCGCCCAGGGCGGACAGCAGTCCGGCTTCGCCATGCATCCAGAGTTGTGAAGAGAGCCCGATGATTGCCGCCGCCGCGCACAGCAGATTGGGGATGCGATGCGTGCGCCAGTCGACGATGGCGACGCATAGAACGAACAGGATCAACGCGGCGTCGAGGGGGCTGGCGGTGACGAGCATTCGAGAATCCCGGTGGCCGGCGGTGAAGGAGGAGAGCACACGGGGCGGTGCTCTCCTCAAACGCAGTGTTACGGTGCGTTCGCGTTGGCGGCGGTCAGGACGGCCACGAGGCGCTCGATGGCGATCTGCACTTGCGCGCCAAGGTTGGTGAACGCGGCGGCCACGGCCAGCCCGATCAGCCCGCCGGCGATCGCATACTCGACCACCGTCAAACCTTCTTCTTCGCGAATGAACTCGGCCACAGCCTGTTTCAGATTGATCATTGCTCGACTCCTCAATTTTAGAATCACCCGAAAAACTGGGCCGGGTGCCAAAGCCCTTTCTTCCCCGCTGCCGCGGTGACGTGGACTCTCCGGCAAGTGCGCCGCGCATTTCGCGGATGTTCTTGCGAACGGCCAGGACGTTTTTGCCGATAGCAGCTCCGCGCGTGTCGAAAATCACATTCGCTACGTGTTCACCACGACCCGAACCGAGTCCAGGATGGGATACATATGTGGCTAGCCGCAGGCGCTAAAAAGAAAGTGATCGACATCACTAAAGGAACATTTCTCGGCGCGTAGTCTCAGGACCGTCGTTATCTGCGGCGCTGATTGGGGAGAGGTCGGGTCATGCTGCTTTGGGTGGACATGTGCTGCGGTGCGCACGGTGCGGCATCGTCGGCGGAGTTTTCTCGCCATTGCCAGGTACGGCCCACCGATCAACAACATCTGTGGGCCGCGCTGTCGCTGGCGTCCAACGCGGATGTGATTTGTTTCGATTTCGAGCATCCGGACATGAGCTGTCTGAAGTTCATGACCGACACCAAGGCCCGGTTTCCGTCGGTGCCCATCATCATGTTGATGTCCCAACAGTCGGCGGACGTGGTGCTGTGGGCGCTGCGGACGCGGATCTTCGATGTTTTGTTAAAACCGCTGACCGCGCGCGACGTTTTGCGTTGTGTGCAGCGCCTGTCGCCGGTGCTCGAAGCACGGCGGACCCAGTCGACCCGAGCCAATGCCACCGGCGCCGAGGCGATTCCGGACGAGACCCGCTACCACGCCCGCCGCAGCTCCCGGGGCAAGCTGGATGGCGTGTTGGGATACATCGAAAAGAACTACGCCCAGCCGATCAGCGAACAGGAGGTGGCGAAGGAGTGCGGGCTGTCGCCGTTCGAATTCAGCCGGGCGTTCCGGGCGGCGCATGGCATCACGTTCAGGGATTACCTTAGCGAGTGCCGCCTGGTGCAGTCCAAGCGGCTGCTGGGGATTGCGCAAGTTTCGGTGAGCGATGTCGCGGCCATGGCCGGGTTCAACGATCCGTCGTACTTCGCCCGGTTGTTTCGCAAGCGCACCGGCAGCTCGCCGAGCGCCTATCGCGCATCGCTGTTGACCCTGAAGGGCGCCGGCACTGCCGGTTTGGTCGAGGCCGACTCGGAAGCGACGGGTTGACGGGCAAGGGATGCTCGTCCGTGAGCGTCCCTTGCGATGTTTCGAATCACCGTGACGGCAGGTGTCGATCCAGGAAATTCACCATCAGCGCCGCGATCTCCGTGCCTTTGTCCTCCAGTGCGAAGTGGCCCGAGTCGAGGAGGTGCAGTTCCGCCTTCGGCAAGTCACGCAAGTACGCTTGTGCGCCCTCGGCCGGGAAGATCTTGTCGTTGCGGCCCCAGACGATCAGGGTCGGCGGTTGCCGGTTACGGAAGAACTCGTGGAATTTCGGATACAACGCGACGTTGGTTCGATAATCGTAGAACAGATCGAGTTGGATCTCCGCGTTGCCCGGTCGATCCAATAACGCCTGATCGACCAGCCAGGCCGTCGGATCGATGCGTGACGGATCCTTCACACCATCCAGATATTGTTCGCGCGTGGCCGCCAACGTCGTCGCTCCGCGCAGCACTTCTCTATCGGCTTTTGAGCCGCTCGCCCAATAGGCCTTGATCGGATCCCAGAACGCCTTGAGTCCTTCCTCATAGGCGTTGCCGTTCTGCACGACCAGCGCAGTCACTCTATCTGGATGTTTCAAGGCCAGGCGGTAGCCCACCGGTGCGCCGTAATCCATCACATAGAGCGCATATCGGTCGGCACGCAACTCGGTCAGAAGGCGATCGGTCAGATCGGCCAGGTGAGCGAAGGTGTATTGGAATTGTTCGCGCGGCGGAGCTGCGCTGTGGCCAAAGCCTGGGTAGTCCGGTGCGATGACGCGATATTTCGTCGCGAGCGCCGGGATCAGGTTCCGATACATGTTCGAGGAGGTCGGAAAGCCGTGCAGGAGCACGACAATCGGTGCGTTGGCGGGGCCGGCCTCTCGATAGAAGACCTCGATACCGTCAATGCGCTTGGTGCGATAGCGGACGGCGTCTTGGCTGGACACTGCAGTAGGGGACGCCTTGCCATTGCTGTCCGCGAATACGGGAGTCGCTGTGGCAAGCGCAAGGACGGCGGCCGCGATCGGCTGCCACAAACGGGTTTGCTGGGTTCTCATGACGAATCTCTGCTGAGGTGAGTGGGACGATGTAACCTTCATGCGCGCGGTTAATACGTTACGGAGTCATATCGTAACTTGTCAATACCGATTTTAAAGGTTACTATGCATTGGCGTTTCCGAGGTGCCCATGCAGCCCTTATTCATTGGCAGCCTTCTGGCTGCGGATTTCCTGAACACGGCCTTTGAGCCGCACGGCGAGCACATCGAAGTCATTGGCGACGGCAAGCAGTTGCTGGAATGGCTGCAAGCGGCGGGCGTGATGGATGTCGAGCAAGCGGCTCGATTCGCACGCAAGCTGGGAGCGAAAGGACTCGATGCAGCGGCTACGGAAGTCCGGAAGCAGCGCGAGTGGGCGCGTGCCTGGCTGACGCGCTGGAGGTCAGCGCCGGGCAGGGACTACGCCGCCGAGATCGACCATCTCAACGACCTGTTGGAGAATCTGAGCGTCAGACACGAAGTCGCACGGACCAAGGAGGGGCTGGAGCGTGTCACTCGATTCCAGATCGAATCCGCCGATGAATTGCTCGCGGTGCTCGCTTCCGCTATCGGGGATCTCGTGACACAAGAAGACCCGACGCTGTTGAAGTCCTGCGCCGGCGACGGTTGCACGCTTTGGTTCCTCGATCGCACCAAAGCGCATCGACGGATGTTTTGTAGCGCTGCCGGCTGTGGCAACCGCGCGAAAGTTGCGGCTTTTCGGGAACGGCAGCGCGAGCAGTAGTAGCTAAACGGTCTGCTGTCGGCGCGCCAGCTTGCGGCCAATCCACTGCCAGAACAGTCGCAGCAGGAACAGGCCGGGCAGGATCACGACCAGCCAGGGCACGAGCACCGCGAAGAAGCGGATTACCATGCTGACGGCTTCGCGGAAATCGCTGCCGAAGGAGCGAAGTGCGTCTCTCACTGGAGTTTGTTCGGAAGTGTAGTCCTGCCGCGGCAGAGAGAGATTGATCGTCAGCAGATCGGTGTCGATGCGACGACGCAGGTTTGCACGCTGCGTGCTCATCGAGTCGAGCTGCGACTGCACGCTCGCCAGTTCCTTCGATACCGTGATGAGCTGGTCGATCTTGATGTCCTTGTTCTTCATGAACTCGGTCAGTCGATCCCGATGCAACGTCAGCAGCGCAATCTGTCGCTCGGTATCGGCCACCGGTTCCGCCAGATCCTCGGCGCGGGTGTTCCGAGATGTGACTTCGGCATCCTTGCCGGCAAGAGCAATGATGGGCTCGACGCCGCCGGGCGCGAGCCGCATTCGAATATTGCCGCTCGGTAGATCTTGATTCGACGACAGCGCCACATCGAGCACGGTGCAGTTGGAGGCGCTATCCGCGTTGCATGCTGCTTCGATTTCACGCAGACGCGTCGGGAGCAGCTCGCGTCCCATCTCGATCGAGATCACGTGCTCGTAGGCGAGCGTGTCGATCCGGCGTGCGCCGCCTTGAGCAGGTGGGGCGAGTGGGGCCGTGGTGCGCGCCTGCGGAATAGCCATCGCTTCCAGCTGGTACGACTTGTCACTGCAGCCGGCCAGGCAGCAAATCACGAGGAACGATGCAAGGCTGAGAAAGGGGGTGGTGCGACTCATGCTGGCCCCGACGTTGTCGATCCCGCTGACGCGCCGATGATAATGGAACATCGGCGCGTGCGTTCGCGATCTATTGTGGCAACGTCGGCGTGGCTGGAAACGTCAATGAATCGTCAATGAACCGTTCATGAGTCAGGGCTCGACGGCCACAACATCGTCATACTGCGTCGTAGTCTTGTACATGATCGGACCGTAGCGACCGCTCGCGTGCGAGCTATCTACCGCCTCCAGTCGCAGCACTTCGTTGATATAGACGCGCAGTTGCGCGCCGATTGCTTCGAAGCGCACGCGATACCAATTGTTTGTTCCGATGCTGAGTGGCGCGCTATCCAGTTCGACGATGCTGCCGCCCACGAGTTTCTTCAGGGACACCGTATTGTCGTTGCGCAGGGTGACGTAATAGTAGTTGCCTTCGTCTCGATATCGGGCGGCCAGCCCGAACCAGTTGTTGGCGCCCGCAGTCGCGGTGCGCCGCATCCGCGAGTGAATGATTTGATCGCCCGTTGCGATGCCGGTGATGGCTCGAGCGCCCGAGGTCATGTCACTCTGCGTGTAAGTAAAGTCGGCCAGGCGGTTCCATGTGCCGGTCTGATCCCATTCCCAACTCGAATCGCGCTGACTGGCGAATTGGTGGGTCGCCAGCGTGGTCTGGGGATTGGAGCTGAGAACGACGTTGTCCACGTCGGCCTGCGTCTTGTACATCATGACGCCGGCCCGGCCATGATCCAGCGCGTCGTCGCTGGCTTCGGCCAGCAAGCGATTGTCTACGTATACGCGCAGGCGCGTGCCGATGGTTTCCAGCCGTACGCGATAGCTTCGATTGAGCGTGACCGCCAGCTCCGCCGACGCCAGCGTCGTGAAGGTCCCATTGACCATCCGTCGCAGCAGCAGTGTGTTGTTGTTCCGGATCGTGATGTAGTAATAGTTGGCCGCGTCGGTGTAGCGGGTGACCAGGCCGAACCATTTGTCTCCAGGGGTGCTGGCGAATGCCGTCGGCTTGATGTCCGCCTCGATCGATTGGTTGGTCCGATCGGTATTGCTCCAGAGCGCGGCAGCGTTGCTGACGGTGCTCGTTTGGCGATACACGCGCGAGGCGGCCGTCGTGGCCACGGTAAAGCTGCTGCCGGCCAGTGGATTCCAATCGCTCGCATTGCCGTCTTCGAAGGAATCCTGGAGCGTGGCGGGCTGTTCGAAGCTCGGCGGCAGCTCGTAAACATAGACCGATCGGTTCGCGAGCACGCCGACCGCGACCTGCCTGCCTCTGAGGTCGGCCCAATTGCCGAAGTACTGATCCGGGCCTCGATCGCTCGCCAGCAGTTTCGCCGCATGTCGATACGTGCCCTGGCCATCGCGCTCGAACAACGAGATCGAGCCGGTGTACTGGCCATGCAATCTATCGATCGGCTGCGTCAGCATCGCCAGGGTTTCCGACATCTCGATGTCGCGCGGGCTGTAAACATCGAGAAAATCCGGCCGCTGCAGCCTGTCCGTCGAAGTGTAGATCGCTGTGGTCGGATCGCGGCGGAACGCCAGCGCTCCCCGGGCCGCGGGACCGCCGGCGAGGGCGTAGCCGCTATCGATGGCGACCGGGGCGCCGTAGCCGCCATCCGGATGCTCCGGGGATTGCACGATGAGCTGGTACGGAATCTGCCCAAACTCGCCTTCGGAAATACGCGGGTAAAGTTGCGGAGCGTAGATCGACTCGATCGTCGTATTGCCGTTCGGCGCAACGTCGACATCGCCGCGTTGGTCTTCGTTCTCGCAGAGGTCATCCGGGCCCGGCGGCACGGCCGGGGTCGAGCGGACCAGCTGCCACTCGCCGCTGGTGGGGTGCCTGCGATAGACATTGCTCGACCAGTCGCAGTAGCCGTTCGTGACCACGATGGCGCCGCCGTTCAACGCCAGGTCCATGCCGTTGGTCTGGATGGGCGAGGCGACCTCCGACCACGTGCCGCCCTGGCGCATGAAGATCCAGCTGGCGCTTTCCTTCACGATGACGGCCACATCGTCCTCGATCGCCAGCCTGACCGACGGCTCGTTGATATCGTCGTAGAAAGTGAACTGGTGAAGTTGCCGCACCGGAGACCAGCTGCCATCCGGCTGGCGCTGATATAGCCACGTGACGTTGCTGACGTACAGCGTGTCGTCGTATCGGGAGCCGCTGGCAAGCAGCCACTCGCCATCGATGGCGACCGCGGTGGGCCAGTCGTAGCTCGGATCCGGGCTTGGAATGCGCGCGGACTCTTCCAGCACCTGCGGGCCGCTCATTCCGGCGAGCGGCGTCATCGACAGCAGCGCAAGAAACGTTTGTATGCAACGGCGCTGTGTTCCCCATCGAGCAGTCATGGACGCCCCCTTTCCGTTGTGAGTTCGTCGTGTTTCCAGGCGCAGCTGGCAAATACACGTTGGAAGAGCAGGCCAAGTTCCTTGGCGTCCGCCGCCGCCAGCAAAAATATTTGTGACCGCCAGTGGCGGATCGCGGGCGCGATTGCAATCTCGATTGCCCGAGAGTATTCCTACCGGCACGCGACGCGAGACGCAGAGCTCGGCGCGTGAAATCTACAAAGCATCAGACGGGGGATCGCTCATGACGACGGATCGGCGTCGGTTGAAATTCGTCCGCGCTTGCTTCAGGCCGGCAGTGGCGATGATTGCGTTGATAGGCACGGCGTTCGCGCATGCTCACGACAACGATCGTGGCCGCGGGCACGACAAAGACGATCACGGTGGGTGGGGCGGTAAGGGCCAGTCGGTTGAATTGCGCGTGCTCTCCAGTCCCGCCCGGTATGTTTCCGGCGGCGACGCTCGCATCGAAGTTCGTGTCCCGCCTGGTCTGCAGAACAAAGTCGAGCTGTATCTGAACGGTCGCCGGCTGCAGGCCGAGCTCAAGCCCACCGGCAAGGATCGGGTGCAAGCCGTGATCAACGGGCTCGCGCCGGGCGAGAATCGCCTGGAGGCGCTGATCAAGGGGCGCTGGGATCGGGATGCGCTCAAGCTGACCAACTATCCGGTCACCGGGCCGATGTTCTCCGGCCCGCAACAGCATCCGTTCGTGTGTACAACGACGCAGAGTGCGGTCGGTCGGCAACCTATCGTCGAGAGCGCGGCCCCGCCGGGCACTCGGGTCTTCGACAGCGCCGGCAACGTGATTGGATACAGTCGCGACTGCTCGATCGACACATTCGTCACTTATCTCTATCGCACGACCGGCAACGCGTGGGCTGTCATGCCGGCCGATGGCAGCCGGCCGGCGGATCTGGCGCAGGCGACATTGCCGGATGGGCGCGTCGTCGATTTCATCGTGCGCCGTGAGGTCGGCTCGATCAATCGGTTCCTGTACAGCTTCGCGATGCTGGCGCCGGCCGGGGAGCAGGCCGGCAAGCCCGACCTGAGTCGCTGGAACGGCCGCTTGCTCTATTGGTTCCAGGGCGGCGTCGCCATCGGTCATTCGCAGGGCACGGTACACGGCGGCTCGCTGAATCCCGACATTCTCCGGCTCGGCTACGCCATCGCGCACTCGAGCGGCAATAACACCGGCACGCATTACAACCTGCAGTTGGCCGGCGAGACCATGATGATGACCAAGGAGCGCTTCATCGAGCGCTATGGCGTGCCGAGTTACACCGTCGGTCTGGGCGGGTCGGGTGGCGCGATCCAACAGTACATCCTCGGCCAGAATCAGCCCGGTCTGCTCGATGCGCTGCTGCCGGTGCAGTCGTATCCCGACATGGTCACGCAAACCATCCATGTCGGCGATTGCGAGCTGCTCGAGCACTACATGGACGCGACCGATCGCACCAATCCCAAGTGGCGCGTCACCAAGAATCGCAGCTGGCTGGTCGGCATGAACGCCGAGGAAGGGTTCGACAAGGTGAACGATCCGCTCGCGCAATTGAAACTTGCGCTCGGCTACAGCACCGCGGTCGGCACGACTGAATGTGTGCCGGCATGGCGTGGGCTGTCGCCGCTTGCGATGAATCCGTGGTACGGCCAGGCGCCCAATCAACAGAACTACGAGCCGCAATCCGACATCGCAGCGATTCGCTGGACGCATTGGGACGATCTGCGAAACATTTATGGGGTCGATGAGACCGGCGCGGCGCGCCCGACCTGGGACAACGTCGGCGTGCAGTACGGACTGCGATCGTTGCAGGAGAGCAAGATCACGTTCGAGGAGTTCCTGAATCTGAACTGGAACATCGGCGGCTGGAAACAGCCGAGCGAGATGGTGCAGGAAGGCTTCCCGTTCCTCGGCACGACGCCTGCGGAGATCAACAAGGCGCTGACCGTGCCCGGCTACTTCGATCCCTGGAGTCGACGCAATATGAATCTCAGCACCGATCCGACGCAGCCGGCGCCGCGAACCACCGGCGATCTGCGCGCGATCCGTGGCGCGTACGCGTCGGGCATGGTGTTCCATGGCAAGCTCGATCGGCCGACGATCGATCATCGTCAGTACATGGAGCGCGAGCTCGACATGCACAACGTGCATCAGAGCTTTGCCGTGCGCCAGCGTGTACTGGAACGCATGGGCAACAGCGACACGCTGGTGATCTGGTTCACCGACACCGTGCCCGGCGTGCCGAAGGCCAGCCAATCCATGGATGCCATCGCCGTGATGGATGAATGGATGCGAAACATTCAAAGGAACCCACACAAGGGCATCCGTCGCAACCGGCCGGCTCGCGCGGTCGACAGCTGCTTCGACGTGACCGGCAAGCTGATCTACGCGGGTGACGATGCCTGGAATGGCATTCTCGACGACAAGGCCGCTGGCCCATGCACCCAGCGGTTCCCGATCTATTCGACCTCGCGCATCGTGGCCGGCGCGCCGATCGAAGGGGGCATTTATAAGTGTGCGCTGAAGCCGGTGGAGAAGGCGGTCAGGGACGGCGTGTATGCGCCGTGGACGCCGACTTCGGAGCAAGTGACGAAGCTGAAGCAGATCTTCCCGAGCGGCGTGTGCGACTACAGCCGGCCGGACCAGGGGCGGCCCTGGCACCGGGATTGAGATGAATGGAGCGCTGGCGCCCTCGCTGCAGGGCGCCAGTGCCGCGATCCTCAGCGCACGCCTCGAATCACGACCTTGCCGAAGTGCCGACCGGCCTTGAGATGCTCGTAGGCGAGCTGCGCTTCCTCGAAGGCGAACTCGCGATCGATGACGGGACGAATCCGCGACGCTTCCATGAAGCGCGCCAGATCTTCCAACATCGCGCGGCTACCGACCATGAAGCCGCTCAGGCGGATATAGTTTCTGAGCAGAGCGACGGGCTCGATCGGTGTGCCGCCGAAACCAGCGAGTCCGCCGATCACTGAAACCGTGCCGCCCATGCGGGTTGCCGCCAACGACCGCGTCAGCGTGCCGGCGCCGCCGACTTCGACGGTCAGGTCGACACCGCGTCCATCGGTGAGACGCCGCGCTTCCTCCTGCCACTCGGGTTGTTTGCGATAGTTGATCGTCGCGTCGGCGCCCAAGGCGCGGGCGCGTTCCAACTTCTCATCGCTCGATGAAGTGATGATGGCGCGCAGTCCCGCAGCCTTCGCCAATTGCAGGGCGATGATGGAAACGCCGCCCGTGCCCTGTAACAGAATGGTCGAGCCGGGTTGGAGTCCGCCGTCGACGAACAATGCGTTCCATGCCGTCGTTCCAGCGCACGACAGCGTCGCCGCTTCGGCGTAGCTGAGATACGAAGGAATACGCACCAAGGTCTGTTCGTGCGCAATGAACGATTTTGCGAGCACCCCGTCGATGTGAACGCCGAACGAGCCGCTGGTCTTGACCGGATCCGGCGCGCCGTCGATCCAGCCGGAGAAGTAGCTGTGAATCACGCGATCGCCCGGCTTGAAGCGCGTGACGCGAGCGCCGACAGCGATCACTTCGCCCGCACCGTCGCCGAGCGGCACCAGCGGCTCATCTTTCAAGTTGATGTAGTCGCCCCGGGCGAACATCAGATCGCGGTAATTGAGCGACGCCGCGTGGGTCTTGATCAGCACTTCATGCGGGGCGGGCACGGGTGTCTGAATGTCCGCGACCTGCAGATTCGAGATGCCGGCGCCGGGACGCAGTCGATAGGCCTTCATGGGAATTTCCTTGGGAAGAGCGACGTAGCTGTCGTGAGTTGCTACGATATCGGAGCCGATTTGTCCCCATTGGGGATAAAGCGTCCGTAGATTGGTGCCTATCTTGCGCCAATGGCTAGCCGAGGAGATCAGCCGTGAACGAGCGTTTGAATGGCGTGGGCGTGTTCGTCGCCGTCGTGGAGGCCGGCAGTTTCGCCGTGGCTGCTCAGCGTCTCGCGGTCACGCGCTCGGCGGTCGCCAAAACCATCGCGAGATTGGAGCAGCGCTTGAAGGTGCGTCTGTTCAATCGCACCACTCGCAAACAAAGCCTCACCGAGAACGGACATGCGTATTACGAGCGCTGTGTTCGCGCGCTGGCCGAGTTGGAAGCCGCGGAGGAATGTATCGAAAGCGGACGCAGGGAACCTGCCGGCAAGTTGCGCGTGACGATGCCGGTGTTGTTCGGGCGACGGTGTGTCGCGCCCATTCTGCTCGCGCTGAGCGAGCGCTATCCGGAATTGCAGCTCGAAATGAGTTTCAACGATCGCGTCGTCGACCTGGTGGAGGAAGGATTCGATCTCGCCATTCGTGTCGGCGCGCTGCCGGACAGCTCGCAGTTGGTCGCGCGTCGGTTGGGAATGCAACGCATGGGCATTTGCGCCGCGCCCGCTTATCTCGATCGTCATGGCCGCCCCTCGAGTCCGAGCGAGTTGGACGGTCATCTTCGTCTTGCCTATCTCACGGCCGGTCGGGCGAGCGCCTGGCGCGTGCATGACGAGGACGGCGGCGTGGTCCTGCCCCAGGTGAAAACGCGTCTCGGCTTCGATGACCTGCAGGCAATTGCGGACGCCGCCATCGCCGGCGCCGGGCTCGCGTGGCTGCCGTGCTGGATGATGGCGCCGGAGTTGAAAACGGGGCGGCTGGAGCTGGTAGTGAGCGGCGATCGCGTGCCGGGCACGGAGATTCACGCACTCTGGTCGCGCATGACGCATCTACCGATGAAAGTGCGTGTAGCAGTGGACGCGCTGGTGAGCGAGATTCCCAGAATGCTGAGCCAGTAAGCCCCGACTTTTTTGCGCGCATGTACGCGCGACTGGAGGTGCCCCATGACCACCGGACTGCTCGTTCGATTGGATGCTCAAGCCGGCAGGGAACGCGAAGTGGAGCAATTCCTGAAATCGGCGTTGCCGCTCGTCGAGGAGGAGATTGGCACCCGGTCCTGGTTCGCCGTGCGCTTCGGCCGGGGCGAGTACGGCATCTTCGATACGTTCCTCGACGACGCTGCCCTCGAAGAACATATGCACGGGCCGGTAGCGACGGCCTTGCAGCAGAGCAATGAGTTATTCGACGGCCCGCCGCGGATGCAGAAGGTCGAGGTGCTGGCAGACAAGTTGCCGGTGAATCCGACGCCGCCGGATACCAAGGGATTGTTGCTCACCTTCAAGGCAAAAGCCGGACATGAGATCGAGGTGGAGCAGTTCCTGCGTGAAGCGCGGCCTCGCGTCATGGAAGAGCCGAACACGACCGCGTGGTTCGCAATCCGCACCGAAGACGGCGAGTACGGCATCTTCGACGTCTTCCCGGACAATGGCGCGCGCTTCATACATCTCATGGGCCACGTGCCGCGCGAGCTGGCGAAACATTCCATGGCGATGCTGGGCTCGGTGCCCGAGCTGCATCTGGTGAGCGTGCAGGCGGAGAAGCTCGGGGTCTGATGCTCAGTCCGCGCGAACCGCCACGTCATCGAAACCGGCTTCGATGACCGTCCCGCCGTTGCTCTGACTATCGCAAGCTTCGAAGCGCAGCGTGATCGTCTGGCCCGCGAATCTCGACAGATTGACGGACGGTGAGCGCCACACAGCGCCCACATTGCTCGACGCAGCCGTCTTCGTGAACACCGTCACCGGCACTCCATCCGATCCAACCGCACGCACGCGGAAATAGTCGGCACTGGTCGCGGTATCGATGTGGGCCAGGAAATATTTGAAGCTCAACGTGATCGTGCGGCCGGAAGGCAACGCGATGGCGGGCGATTGCATCGATGTCAGGCCATTGTCGATGTCGTACACGCCGGCGTTCACGCCCGCCTGGAGCGCGGTGATCATGCAATTTGCCGACCCGCCGGCGCAGCTATCAGGCTGCAGGGTGACGCCGTTCTGTGTGGTTGGCTGCGGGTCGCCTCGCTGCCAAAGGCCCGTCGTCGCGGTGTCCACGCCCGGCGTACGAATCCAGCCGCCGGCCGATTCAAAGGTGTCCTCGAACAATGCCGACTGTCCGCCGCTCTGGAGCGTGGCGGTGTAGGTCGTATCGTCGGTCGGCGTCGTGATCTCGTGAGTCTGCGCGCCGCCGTCGGACCAGGAACCGAACTGATAAGTCACGCCATTCGAGATTTGCGGACTGACCGCACCGATCGTGCGAACGATGCCTTCGACGCCAGTGAACGCGTGCGGCGCCGTGACCGGCACGCCATCGAGCGTCAACTGCGCGTTGGGAATATTGCTGGTGAGCGTGACGACCGACGTGCGCGGCAGGATATCGACGAACGTCGTATTCGTGAGTCCTTCGGAATCGCGCACTGTCAGGATCAGGCGATAGAAAACGTTCGCCGACGTCTCGCCGCGGTCGGCAATCGTGAACGATCCGCTGGCGATGCCGCTGGTTTCGGGCATGTGCGGATGAGTGTGATCGTCATGGTGGAAATCCACGCGCCAGGTGAATGCGGCGGCGGGCAGGGCGCCGTCTTCCGGATCGGTCGCCGAGCCTGAGAACGCGAATGTTTGACCGCCACGGTACAACGTGCCCGACACCGGCGATGAGATCGTCGCGCTCGGTACGCCATTCGAGAGCACAGTGAGCGTGGCGGAATTGCTGGTTGCGGATCCAAAGGGGTTGGTGACTGTTACAGAGATCTGCGCGCCGTTGTCGGCGGCCGTCGTCGATTGAATCGTGTACGACGACTGCGTCGCTCCCGAGATCGGTGCGCCATTGCGCAGCCACTGATATTCCAATGGCTGCACGCCCGAAGCTGAGACGGTAAACGTCGCGGGCTGGCCAGCGGATACCGACACACTCACCGGCTGTTCGGAGATCGACGGCGCCGAGTTGGCGGCGTATTGGACGCGATACAGTTCGCCGCCGTTGCCTCTCGCGAGATAGTAGAGCGAGCCATCGGGGCCAACGTCGATATCGACCAAGGCCGCGACGCCGCTCGCAAACGCCGTCGCGGCGCTGTAGCCCGGCGGCGCGAGCGTGCGGATGAAGCCGGTGCAGTAGTCGCCAAAGAAATATCGGCCGGCATATCCTGCGGGAAAGCTCGAAGCGGCCGGCCGGTAGAACGCAGCGCCGACGATCGCGCAATTCGTGCCGGCATTCGCATAAACGTAAACGGGATACCGTACGCCGGCCACACCGCCCGGCGTGAACCCTTCGGTTTGCGGCCAGCCGAAATTCGCGCCGGCAATGCCGTGATTCACTTCTTCCCAAGCATCTTGACCGACGTCGTTCACAAGAATCCGGCCGGTCGAGGGATCGACGGCGAACGTGTAAGGATTGCGCAGGCCGCGCGCCCAGATGGCTTGATTCACGCCGGTCGTCTGGCCGAGAAAAGGATTGTCCTCGGGAATCGAGCCATCCGGATTGATTCGCAGCAGCTTACCATGCGTGGTCTCGAGGCTCTGCGCGTTGGCCGAATTCGAGTTGTCGCCGGTGGCGATGTACAACTTGCCGTCGGCGCCGAAAGCCAGCGCGCCGCCGTTATGAATGTACGCCGTGCTCAACGCCGACAGCTCGATCAACTGAAGCGCGCTGCTCGCATCTGCAACGTCTGGATTACTGGCGCTGGCCGTAAAGCGGACCACCCGATTGACGCGGGGTGGCGCCGTCGGGCTCGTGTAATACAGATAAACATACGGTGTGGTCGCGAAGTTGGGATCCAGCGCGACACCCAACAGTCCACGCTCGCCCAATGTGTTCGTGCTCAATGTCACGAACGGCTGGCTGAGCAGCACGCCATCGCGGATGACGCGCAACGCGCCGGTCTGTTGAGTGACGAAGATTCGGCCGTCCGGAGCGACGGCCATCGATGTGGGACTGGCGATGCCGCTGGCGACCCGGGTTTCGGTGAAGCCCGCGGGTAGCGTCGCCGCATGAGTGACTGCTGCGAGCGACAGGCTGGCAATGCAGCCGAGAGCCACGCGCTGAAGCGCACGACGCGTTCTTTGAATCCCCATGTGTCCTCCGCTGACTGGCAACCGTGCGACGCCTCGTTGCTCGATGCGAAAACTAGGCAAGCGAGGCATGAGCCAACAATCAGTACAAGCCACCGCGCGCAAGGAACTTTGCCGACAAGGATTCGTTTCGTAAGAGTGTTGTCAGCAACGTGCGTGATAGCGGGGGCCACGGCGTCGAAGCGACCAGACCGACAATGGTGGCTGCTTGTTTCGTTGGCATTGTGCTCGGCGTGCTCGTCGAATCCCCGCGTCCAACCGCCTGAACAGGCCGCGCCCATCGTCGCAAGACAGCGAGTGCTGTCCGAGGACGAGAGCGATCCGCTGCTGAAATCGGCGCTCGAGGAATACCAGAACGACGCCGCAGTTCGCGAGTTGGTGGCAGCCGTGCGCCAGCACGCGCCCATGCCGCTGACTGCCGGCAATCGCGTCGGTGCGCTCATCGACGGCCCGCAGACGTACGCCGCGATCGAAGCGGATCTGAAGGCGGCCCGGCACTACATCCATCTCGAGACGTTCATCTTTGGCGCCGACGAAATCGGCCGGCGCTTCGGCGAGTTGCTGGCGCAGAAGCGCAAGGAAGGCGTCGAAGTTCGAGTGCTCTACGACAGTGTCGGCAGCATGGACACGCCGAAAGATTTCTTCGAGCACCTGCGTCGGCAAGGCATCGAAGTGCGCGAGTTCAGGCCGATGAATCCGGTGAAGAACCCGCGCATCTGGGACATCGACAATCGCGACCATCGCAAGATCATCGTGATCGATGGCAAGGTCGGTTTCACCGGCGGCATCAATATCGACAGCACGTATTCGAGCCCGTCGTCGAGTCGCCCCGGGCCGAAGCGCGGCATCGAAGATGGCTGGCGCGATACGCACATGCGCATTCAAGGCCCGGCGGTCAACCAACTGCAGACGCTGTTTCTGCAGTCCTGGGCCGAAGCGGGCGAGCCGCTGCAGGCGAAGGATGGCGATCGGTATCTGCCGCCGGCGCAATCGGCCGGGGACAAGTTGATCACGATCGTCGGCAACGACAGCGAGTCGGAGGACCGCTCGTTGTACGGCACGTATCTGGCGGCGTTCAAACATTCGAGCAGCCGGCTATGGATCACTCACGCCTACTTCGCGCCCAATCCGGAACTGTTGGATGCGATGGTGGACGCCGCCCGTCGCGGCGTCGATGTCCGGCTCGTCGTGCCGGCGTTCACCGACTCGCGGATCGTGCTCAATGCCACGCAAGCGACGTTCACGCCCTTGCTCAACGCCGGGGTGAAAATCTACGAGCTCAAGGATGCGCTGCTGCATGCGAAGAGCGTGGTCGTCGACGGCTCTGTCTCCATCGTCGGCTCTGCCAATCTCGACATGCGCAGCTTCCTGCACAACGACGAGGTCAACGCCATCGTCATCGATCGCGACTTCGGCCAGCGCATGGAAGAAGTGTTCAAGCGAGACGAGCGCGCCTCGCGACCCGTGACGCTCGAACGCTGGCAGAAGCGCTCGCTCTGGCAGCGGTTCAAAGAGTTCGGCGTGAAGATCTTCGGCTATTGGATCTAGGCGCCTTGCCACGCCCGCATGAACTCCGCGCGCTGCGTCGTCTCATCGTCATGGTAGCGGGAGGAGAAGTGAAAGGGCTGGGCCTCCTTGACCGAGGCGAGTCGCGCAATCGTTCCCGCTTGCGTGGTCGTAAGATGCGATTTGCCTGCGGCCAGCTCCCGATCCGCTTCCCGGAACACCGCTTCGATGAACAGCAGGTCGGCATTGGCGACGAACGGAATGACGCGCTCCCGATTCTCCGGCGTCCAGCCGGTGTCGGTCACGTAACACACCTTCTGACCCGGAACGAACTCCAGCACGTCGCGCTTCAGATCGCCTAGCGGGAATGTTTTCTCGCTGGAGCCCTCGCGGGTGCGCCACCGGACATTGATTGGCGTGTCGTCGGGCGCTCCGGCCCTCGCCAGCTTTTTCAGCTCGGTCAGCCACGGGCCGGTAGGCAGTCCGCGACTCTCCAGCCGATTCTTCCATACATTGATGTGCGTGCTTTCTTCGAAGCAGAAGGCGAGCGACTGGATGTCGTGATGCTCGAGCGCAACGGTGCGGACCAGGAACTCGTCGTCCCGCAATAACACACCGTCTTCGCTCACCGGATCGGGCAGCGCCTCACGAGCGAACTTGTCTCGGCTTCGGAAGCGGGCGCCCGCGGCGCTGCCATCGGCGTGCAGCTCATGAACCTCGATGATGAAATCGACGCTGTAGTTCTGCACCAGATTCCAGGTGTACGCCGCGAGCTTGTGCTCGACCTGAGCGATGAAATGCTCGGGACCGTAGAGCCGCACACCGGTATCGCGTCCCAGGCACACCCGCAGCAGGTGATCGAAGCCTGCGAAGTGATCCATGTGCGTGTGACTGACGAACACGTCGCTGACTCGCAACAGCACGCGCGTCGACAGCGACTGCACATCGCCAATATCGAACAACAGCGCGCGACGCTGAAATTTCAGGTCGATGCACACCCCGGGATCGCCCCAGACCCCGTTGACCAGCCTGGCTTGGTAGATCGGCCGCATGCTCGCGCAACGCGGCCCTGCCGGCGAAGTTCCTGTGCGAGCGTCGCCTTACGTGGGGCTCTCGCTGGGACTTGCGCCGGGCACTTCGTTGAGCGCCTTACCTTCAGTGCGCGGCTTGCTGAATGGCGTAGGGCGCGATGGCGTCTGCGCCGTATTCCGTAACAACATGCCGAGGCCCGCCTCATAGCCGCCGCCGGCGATTTCGAGGGCGAGACGCTCGGCGTCGCGCTCTCGAATCGAGGCGAGAATGTCGGCGATCTCCGAATCACTGACTTCGAGCAGCCGCAATGCCGCGCCGCCGGCCTGCAGCGCCGACTCGAATGTTTCTCTGATCTGGTAGTCGACGCCGGCGCCCACCAGCTGACGCGCATGCTCGCGATCGAAGGCGCGCACCAGCAGCTGGGCTTGCGGAAACTCGGAGCGCACCAGCTCGACGATGCGATCGGCGGTCTTGCGGTTCTCGACGCAGACGGCGATCTGACGCGCCTTGCCTGCGCCGGATGCTCGCAACACATCGAGTCGCGTGCCATCGCCGTAGTACACAGTGAAGCCGAATTGCTGGGCAGCGCGGATCATCTCGACATCCGCATCGATGATGCTCACATCGACGCCTCGCGCCAGCAGTGCTTGACTGACAACCTGGCCGAAGCGGCCGAAGCCGATCATGAGCACGCTGCCTTCGAGCCCATCCGCGATGGGAATGCCGTCCATCGACTGGCTGGCGGGCTTGATGAAGCGCCGGACCACGATCACGACCAGCGGCGTCAGCACCATCGAGAGCACGACGATCGCGGTCATGTTGGCGTTGACGGTGTCGTCGATGATGCCGGAGGCAGCGGCGGCGCCATATAGAACGAACGCGAATTCACCGCCTTGAGCCATCAGCACCGCGCGATCCAAGGCTTCCGCATGTGAGCTGCGAGTCACACGCGCGACGATATAGATGCACATGGCTTTGGTGACCATCATCGCCGGCACGGCAGCCGCGATCAGTGCCCAATTGTCCGCGACCACGTTCAAGTCGAGGCTCATGCCCACGGCCAGGAAGAACAAGCCCAACAGCAATCCGCGGAATGGCTCGACATCCGCTTCGAGCTGATGACGGAAAGTCGATTCGGACAACAGCACGCCGGCGAGGAATGCACCCATCGCCATCGACAGGCCGCCCATTTCCATCAACAGGGCCGAGCCGAGCACGACGAGCAATGCCGCCGCCGACATCACTTCCCGCGTGCGTGCCAGCGCCAGTATGCTGAACAGCGGATTGAGCAGCCACACGCCGGCGGCAATCAAACCGGCGAGCGAGCCGATGCCGGTCAGCATGGAAATCCAATGCGGCGTATCGCTTTCGGTCGTTACGGCCGGCGAGAGGAAACTGACCAGCGCCAGCAGCGGCACGATCAACAGATCTTCGAACAACAATACCGACACCATCTTCTGCCCGTGAGGCAGCGCGATGTCGCCGCGCTCGGCCAGCAGTTGCATGACGATGGCCGTCGAGGTGAGCACGAAACCGGCGCCGCCGACGAAGGCAACGACCGGCGAGAATCCGAACGCCATGCCGACGCCGGTGAGCCCGAGCGTGCAAGCGGCGATCTGCAGCGTGCCGAGACCGAAAATCTGCCGCCGCAGGTGCCACAGGTGCGACGGCCGCATCTCCAGGCCGATGATGAAAAGGAACATCACGACGCCGAGCTCGGCGAATCGCAGGATGGCGTGCGGGTCGGAGAACAGGCCGAGACCGAAAGGACCGATCAACAGGCCGGCGGCGAGGTAGCCCAGCACCGAGCCGAGGCCCAGCCGTCTGAACAAGGGGACCGCGATGACCGCGGCGCCCAGCAACGCCACGGCGTTGACCAGCATGCTTGAATCGTGTTCGGGGGCCATGGGCGACTCGGAGGGGGAAAGGGGCGGATGATAGGCGGGTACAGGCAGCGACGGAACAGCATGACGCGTTCCGCGAGGGCTGCGTATCGGGGGAGTCTATGACCCCAGCCGCGGGCGAACCGACTAGCGCTCTTGCGACGCCTTTTCCCGGAGCTGCTCGGCCACTTCATCGGCGGGCAGCATCAACGTCTCATCCGACAGCACGACGGCCTCGGAAATCGTGGGCGAGTTGTCGGACGACTCGTCGGCATTCATCGCCACTTGCGCCGTCGGCAGCGAGCGGTCGGCATTCTTCAGGACCTGGAAGGCTTCTTCCGCTTCGAGCGGGCCGCAATAGAAGTAGCCCTGCGCGTAGTCGCATCCCATCCGCTGCAGGTCGCGCGCGGCGTCATCGGTCTCGACGATCTCGGCGACCGAGCGCAGGCCGAGGCTGCTGGTCATTTGCACGATGGCGGCCGCGATCGCGGTGTTGGCATGGGCCGAGCCGGCGCGATCGACGAACGGCCGGTCGATCTTCACATAGCTGAAGGGGAACAGCTGCAGATAGCTCAGGGACGAGTAGCCAGTGCCGAAGTCGTCGAGCATCATCTCGATGCCCAGATCGTGCAGGCCTTCGAGGATCTCGCGGGCGCCGCCGGGATTGCTCATCAGCCCGCCTTCGGTCAGCTCCAGTTTCAGATATTCGGGCGATACCCCTGTGTCCTTGAGCGCCTGCTGCACGAAGGAAGTGAACTCGGGATCGCGAAGCGCGGCGGCGGAGACATTCACTGTCAGATAGAAGTCGCGATCACGCGGCAAGCGATGACGCCATTCGGCGGCGAGCGTGCAGACCTGCAGGATGGTCCAGCGCGTGATCGGCACGATCAAGCCGACTTCCTCCGCGAGCGCTAGAAACTTGTCCGGCGTCAGCATGCCTTCGATGGGATGCCGCCAGCGGAGCAGCGACTCGGCGCCGGCCACGCAATCGTTCCGCAGGTCCACGATGGGCTGATACATCAAATGCAGCTCGCGACGCTGGAGCGCGACATGCAAATCCGCCTCCAGGCTCACCAGACTCGCGGCACTGCTGCCCATCGCGGGCTGATAGGCAACGGCGGTTGCGGTGTCGTGCCGTCTTGCGACCGACAGGGCGATGTCGGCTTCACGCACGGCTTCTTCCGCGCGCTGCAGACCCGAGTCGATGCAGGTGACGCCAACCCGGGCCGCAACGTTGAGTTGATGCTTGCGCAGCTCGAAGGGCTGCTGCAGCGTCTTCTGTAACAGTCCGGCGATGTCGAGCGCGCCGTCCGCCGATGGAACATCGAAGACCAGCATCGCGAACTGATCGCCGCTCCAGCGCGCCAGCACATGTTCGAACTGCGCCGCGGCCTTTTGGAATCGTCGTGCTGCCTGCACGACAACCTCGTCGCCGGCGGTGTGGCCGAGCGAGTCGTTGATCAGCTTGAAACGATCGATGTTGATGAGCATCACGGCGAGTCGTTGCCGGCGCCGCGTGCGAACTTCCCGCAAGGCGCGATCGAGCTGATCCATGAAGTAGCGACGGTTCGGCAGGCCGGTGAACGCGTCGTGATAGCGCGAATGCTCGAAACTCTTCTGCAGGTTTTCACGCTGCTCGATTTCGAGCGCGAGCTTGCGTTGCGTCGATTGCAGCTGGCGTCGCGACAGTGACAGAGCATCACGCGCCCGATGCAAGCTGTGCACGAGATCGTGAGTCGCGAACGCCAGCATCCAGGCGACGACCGCCAGCAATGCGATGGCCGCTGCCAGCTCGCGCGCTGGATACCAGCCAGCCTTGGGACGCAACGCGAGCTGCACATAACCGCCGGCCAGCTCTTGCGCGTAACCTTCCGGCAAGCGGATGCGACTGATGATGGGATCGTCCAGCCGCTCGATCCGGCTGCTCACGAAGATTCGCGGCGCACCGCCACCCGTGTCCACTTTCGACAGTTCGAAGTCGTACTCCGGATCGACGATGCGATTCAGCTGCAGCTTCGAGAGCAGCTGATCCAGCTCCGCGCCGCTCTCGCGTGCGGCCAATGTTTGCAGTTGGCGCTCGACCGAGCGGCTGTACGTCGTAACGAGCGTGCCCGCCGTCGCACGCATCTGCTCGGCGCGTTCGCCGACGCTCAGCGCGATGAGCCGTCCGCCCGCGAGCACGACGACCGCCAGCACCAATAAGGTGAGGGGCCATTGCGAGCCGCGTTTCAGAAAGGACAGTTTCATTGGCCTCGCGAGCCTAGATACGCGATAAAGCTCAAGGTGACGGTGATCTTCTCGCTGCCCGCCACTTCCAGCAGGTCGCCGAGCAACTGGATCTCGGCACGTTTGAAGGGTTTGGCGATGCCGAGGAAATACTCATTCGAGTAGCTGGGCGGCAGCACCACGCCGGGCTCCAGCACCAGCACGGCCGGGTTGGCTTTGCCGGTCGAGCCGCCGAGCATCACATTGACGTGCTTGCCGTAGTAGTCGAAGCGCGCGCTGGTGAGCTCTGTGCCCAGATTGCCGCTCACTGAATCGGCATAGGCAATGTTGGTCACGAACTTCGGCGACCACACGTAAGTCAGGCCGAGCTTGGGCAGATTGCCGTGCGTGGTATCGATGTCGATCTGGCGCGTCTCGAGTTGCACCGAGAATTTGCTGCCGATCGCCTGGCTCATGCCCAGCACGCCGACCTGGTAATCGAACTTGCGGCCATTGTCGTCGCCTTCGCCGTTGTAATACTCACCGATGAGAATGAAACGACGGGCCGGCTCGCCGTGCCCCCAGGCTGCCCGCACCGAGCCGTAGGTCAGCTTGGCTTCCTCGACGAATGTATGATCGGCACCGAAGCCGGCGAGGAAGTCCGGCGTGAAGTAGTGCAGATAGCTGAGCGAGCCGCCGCCGCCTTCATCGTCGGTGTCGACGAACGTCGAGGCGCTGCCGCTGAGGGACAGCTTGTCGAACGGGCGCGCGTCGACTTCGGCGGCGCCGGCGGACGCGGTGGCAGCTAACGAGGACCAGCACAGGACGGCGGATGCAAACCTCATGGGGGCGACACCAGCGTTGAATTGGAGATGGAGTTCTTTGGAGCGTCGGCGAGGTGCGCGGCCGTGATGTCACTACGGTCGCCGAGAGCGGCGCGTCCCATCGGCAGGAACGCGACGATGTAAAGGCGTTCGTCCTCGCCGGGCAGCGGCGAGGCGGAGCAGGTCACTTGATAAACGCGCGGGCCGATCTCGATATGCATCTTGCGTCGGCCCGTGAGGCCCGGCTCCCACCAGCGCGGCGGCATGCCGCCGAGCGACAGCATGTTCGACGCGTCGCTGTCCTTGTCGAGCGCCGCGAACAAAGCCTGCGCCGGTTTGTTGAACGACAGCAGCCGGCCTTGCGAGTCGATGACCAGCATGGCCTGGCCGCTGACATCGAGCGCCGCGTGCGCCGTGAATTCTTCGGTCTTGTCGTGAATGACGACCAGCGCGAACCGGCGTCCGGTCTGTGCCAGGTGCCGCACTTGAACTTCCGTGGCACGCAGCCGGTCGCCCACCTTGATCATGCTCAGCGGCACCACGCCGCCCGAGCCGGCAATCGCCTCCTGCACCATCTCCGGATAGGAGAACCGAACGGCCTCGAACAGCGAACGACCGCTGGCGGTTTCCCGATCCTGGAAACGTGCTGCTTGCGTACTGGCGCAGACGACCTGCAGCGTGTCGCTGTCGATCAGCAAGGCCGGGAAGGGCATTGCCTCGATCAGCGTGGTCCAGAACTCCTGGCCGCGCTCCGCTTCAGCGCGAGCTACATCCACATGCGAGTGCAATCGTTCGAAGATCGTGCCGAGATATTCGGCCGCGACTGCGCAAGCGAGCAGCAGGATCGCGAACACCTGGAGCAGCACGGCGTAATAAGTCGAGGGTGCGTAGAAGCCAGGAAATGTCGACGCCGATCCTTGCTGTCCGAGAATAGTCGCAAGCGACGCGCCAACCTCGTTGAGCCCCGGCACATACCAGCGCAACTCTGGAGCTTGCGCGAGCGCGACGACACCGGCGACGGCGATCGCGAGTACCGCCATCAGATAGGGCTGCCAGCGAGATAGAAAAATCGCACCGACCACCGGCAGCGCGAACACGATCAGGAACGCCGGATTCTGCAAGCCGCCGGCATTCATCCAGATGAAGCCGACGACGACGATACCCACGATATGCAGGAGCGTGAGCACTGGGCGGCGCTCGCCGATGCGGGCCGGTTTGCCGACCACCGTGAATGAAATGTGGATGCCGCCCAGCGCCAGCAGCCCGAGG
Organism: Steroidobacter agaridevorans; assembly: GCF_009932555.1. GTDB lineage: Bacteria > Pseudomonadota > Gammaproteobacteria > Steroidobacterales > Steroidobacteraceae > Steroidobacter > Steroidobacter agaridevorans. Next base: position 730,322 of record NZ_BLJO01000001.1, on the reverse strand, counting down.
CAGGCGGCGACAAAGTTGATATCGAGCGAGCTCACCAGCCACGGCACGACCGTGCCGAGCAGGATGGCGAAGATCGTCAGCAGCCAGGTGTCATCCAACAGATGGATGCGTGGATCGGTCCACGTCGGCGCCGGGATGATCTGCGTGTCGCCGATGTTCATCGCTGCACGGTGCCGGGTTTCGGTTTGGCGTCGCCGGCCGCGACGGTCGCGGCGCCGATGCTGAAGTTGTTGCCTTCGAGAAACGGCGCGGAGCGGATCCTTTCGCCGCCGCCCTCCGGCTGATAGTCGGTAATTTTCAGGGCCAGCGCGCGTGGCCGCATGACTTGATTGCCACGCAGGATGGGCGAATCGCCGATCACGTCGATGCCGTTGAACTTCGGCTCGATGATGGTGTTCTCGATGGCGCTGCTGGGACTGCGCTGGTTGCCGAGCACGAACGCAAGGCCATAGCCGCTGTTGTGAATCCGGTTCTTGCGGATCACGGTATCGGCCGAGGTCTTCAGCATCACGCCATACGCTTCGATGCCGTCGAACTCGTTGTCTTCGATCACCGCGGCCTGCCCGTTCTCGACCACGATGCCCATCGCCGCGCCACGGCTGATGCGATTGCCACGTGCGACTGCGCCGGCGCCCATCAACTGCATCGCAGCCTCTTGCGAATCGAGCAGCTCGTTGCGCTCCATGATCATGGAGACATTGGCGGTGAGGATGCCGATGCGCTCCTTGTTGAAGCGGTTGTCGCGAATGCTGATCGCTCCACCGCGGCTGTCGGGCTCGCTGCGGACAGCCCAGATGGCGGCGTCGCGATGCTCGGAGAATTCGTTCTTCACGACCATCGCGTTCTTGTTGGACGCGGCGAAGCGCACGCCGACGCGGTTCCTGGCGAAGCGGTTTCGCTCCAGCATCATCTGATCGGCGTTCTCGGCGACATCGATGCCTACGTCGCAATTCTCGACAGAAGCCGTCTGCAGCCTGAAACGTTCGGCGCGCAGCACGATGCCGGTCTCCTTGCAGTTGTGAATGCGCACGCCTTCGATGGAAATGTTCGCACCCGAGACATCGAGCACGGCGCCGCCCGGCAGATCGCTTGCATCGATCTCGGTGCCATTCTCGGCAGCAACGACTTTGATGCCGCGCGCATTCGCGAGTGGCGGCAGGGCAGAGGCGAGCGTGATCTTCGGAACTTGCAGCGAGATGGTCACCTCGGTGGTGGCGGCCGTCGCTTTGAAAATGGCCTCACGCAGCGAGCCGGGTCCGCGATCCTCGGCGCTGGTCACATCGATGGACTGAGCGTTCGCCGCTTGTCCGGGCGTGGCCTTGCGCGACTCGTACCAGTAGCCCAGCCCGACGAAGACGCCGAGCAGGACGAACACGACGATGGAAACCGCGGAACGACGGCTAAGCGGCATGGGCGCCTCCGTTACGCTGCAAAACAAACACCGCGTGCCACGAGCGCTGCACGGCGACTCGGCCGAACAGCACATCGATTGGCGTCGAAGCCAGGGTCACCGCCGCCAACGCCGACATGCCGAACGGCCGTGGCAACCGCCGCAGATGGGGCAGCAGCCAGGTTTTGAACGGCGCCGGATCGACGCCACTGATCGCGCGCAGCTCCAGTCCCTGCTCGGCAAACAAATCGAGATAGACGTTTCGCTGCCTGGCTCGAAACACCGTCGTGTCGCAATGCTTCGCGATGCTGGACGGTGCGGCTTCCAGCAACACCATGCGCCCGCCCGGTGCAAGGTGATCTGTCATCCGCTTCACTGCGGACCGCAATGACGCCGGATCCAGAATGTGTTGCAGCACCGTGACGCCCAGAATCAGATCGAACGACCCGTCCGCGTCGAGGTGCGCCAGGTCTTGAACGATGAACCGGGTGCGAGTCGACACGTTTTGCAATTCGGCGCGGCGTCGCGCTTCGGCGATCATGGTCGGACTCAGATCCGCGCCGGTGACGACGCCACCGCGGCCGGCAAGCAGCGTGCTCCATCGGCCCACGCCACAACCCACATCGAGCACGCGCGTGCCGGGTCGTATCTTGAGCCAGGGTCGCAGCGCCAGGTGCTGACTCCAATGAATCATCCGGTTGTAGAACTCCGGCATGCCGTACGAACAGACAGCGGCGAGCCCGGAACCGTCCGCTGCGAACCGGCGTGCACGGTCCTCCCAGTAATGAGACGGCAGATATTGTTCGGGCGCCGGTGCGCCACGCGCGTTCAAGAGGCTCTCCGCATGAGACTGGTTTTCTCCTCCAACGGCAGGGTCGTGCTGGCGCTCGGCAGCGGCTCGTAGTGATCGCGATAAAGGCGGCGGCCGAACAGCTTCACTGCGATCCAGTTGGCGTAGCCGACCGTCATGGGTGCGATGTGAGTAATGGCGTAGAACAGATACAGCGGCACGATCGGCGCGATGTACGCGCGCTCCTGCTTGGGCACGACGGTGAACAATGCGAACACGCCGAGCGCGAGATAGCTGCCGATGGCAGCCATGAAGTAGCCCGGATTGATCAGCGCGTTGCGCGGGAAAATGTTGGCGAGAAACAAATTGTCGAAGCCGCTGATGAAGCTCAGCACCAGCAGAATCGCGCTGACGATTTTCAGCGGATGCACGATCAGCGACAGACCGCCGAGATAGACCACGAAGTGATACATGGCGAACGGCGTGCGCCTGGCAATGCGCCAGACCTGGCTGAAGCGCTCGATGTACACCTTGAGCAAGCCGTAGTACCAGCCGACCCGTTGCGAGAACCAGCGCCGCACGTTACCCGGACCTTCGGTGCTGACGACCAGCCGCCCGTCGTAATAGATGCGCTCGCCGTGACTGAGCAGGATCAGCGCGTTCTGGAGATCTTCGGCGTAGACCGAATGAGTGTGCTCCGCAAGCGCGCGTTCCAATGCATCGCGCCGATAGCACGACACGCCGGACGTGATGCTGTAGTCGGCCAGGCTCTCGCGACCGATGCGGAACGCCAACGCATATTCGAATGCCTGGAAGCGCGCGAGGAATCCATCGGGCTCGATCATCACTCGCGGGCAGACGGCCGCGGCGCCGGACTGCTGGAAGTCACGAATGAATCGCTCGAAGTCGATCCTGCTGCCGCCGTTCCTGTCGCGGATGCGGATGTCCGGATCGACGACCATCAAGGTTTCGATGTGCGGCGGGACGCGCTCGAGTAGACGCTTGATCGCGCCCGGCTTGTGACGATTCACCCCATCGTCGAAACAGCGCCAGCCCGCGTGGCGCAGGCGGAGCACCGTCGCATCCGTCGAGCCGTCGCTGATCAGCCAGACTTTGTCGCGATAGGCCGCGAACGCATCCATGAACTCATCGAGCAGCGGCTCCAGGTTGTGAATCGATGCGATGATCGCGTAAGGCCGCACGGGTACGAGCTGCCGCGAGCCGGCCGGGAAAGCGGCCGCCAGATCGATGGAAAGGTGACGATTCTCTTCGGTCGGCGCCGTGGCGATGTGACGTCGTCGCACATGCAGGCGCAGGATGAAATCCAGCGCATCCGTGTAGACGATCAAGTTCGCCAGACCGTAAACCAGCAGCGAGAAGCTGGCCGTCTGTAGATTGGCCGCGGACAGTGCGATCCACCCCGCCAGCAATGCGCACACCGCGAGCGGGGCGAGCAAGCTCCAGGGCGTATTGAATTTCACGCCATCGCGACGGCTCGAGTCGCCGTCGCCCTCCGAGGCTGAGGCAAGCGAGATTCGAGCTCGGCACGCACCTCCTGCTCCGGGGCAACGACGATGCCATGCTCGGCCAGCACCGGCACGCCGACGAGAATCCAGACCAGCGAGCGCACCCGTGAAGGAAGGTGCGTCGCGCGCGCTTGCAGCTCCGCCAGTTCGATTTCGAATCTGCGCTCGATCTCCAGAATCACGGCGCGCACCGTCGGATCGATGGGCAGGATCTTGGCGGCCTGGTCCCACTCGATGGTCGTGCCCTCGACATGCCGATGCACGAACTCAGTATGCGGGGCCAGGGCAGGATCGCGAGCGAACGCTGCGCCCGAGAAGGGAATGACGTAGGGATACATGCCGATCTCACATCCTTGTCGTAGCCATCGGTACGCTTCGCGCAACGTTTCCGCCACGTCTTCGAGCGACGCGCGCGGCGAGCTGAGGATCAGATCGAGAAAGGGCGTGATGCCAAGCGCCAGCGTCGCGTTCAGCATCGGCTCGATGTGCCGATGGATCTGACCCTTGTTGAACTCGTTCAGCACATTGCGCGAGAAGTTTTCGATGCCGAAGCCGAGCACGCGGAAGCCGGCGCGCCGCATGGCGCTCAGCCGTTCCTCATTCATCGCGTCGATGCGATTGGTGCTGATGAACTGCAGATCTTTGGGCAGTTCGCCAGCGTCCTTCGCGGCGACGATGCCTTCGCACAATGGCACGACGCGCTTGTCCTTCGAGAAGACGAAGATGTCGTCTTGAAAGATGATGGTGCGCACGCGCGGATGCGTGGAGACGATGCGCTTGATCATCGTCAAACATTCATCGGCGCTCAGCCGTGCGATCGAAGCCACGCTGCCTTGTGCTTCGTGCAGGAAATTCGTGGAAGAGCAGAACGTGCAGCCCATCGGGCAGTAGTTCAACGTGATCAAGCGGACCGAGCGGATCTCGGCCAAGGCCGCTTCACGCGCTGCCTTGGTGGGCAGGCCGCCGACGCGATAGGCGGCTTCGAGGCGGTCCCAGTAAGCCTCGTACGGCATGTTTTCATAGGGCGTGGAAAAGATGGCGGCGCGCAACTGGTCATGATCCATCGCCAGTTGCGGCATGCGAAGCAGACTGCCGTCCGCCCGGCGCTCGGCTGTGCCGACGATGCCGACCAACGGTTGCCCCGAACCGATGCGCGTTGCCAGCTCAACCAATGGGCGCTCGCCTTCGCCGAGGATCACTCGGTCGAACGGGCCCAGCTCGAACATCAGCTCGGGCCGGAACGTCGCTTCCATGCCGCCGGCGACCATCAGCGCATTGGGCGCGAGGCGGCGGGCGAGGTGCGCCAGCTCCAGATCGAACTTCAATGTCATGCCGGTGGTGGAGACGCCGATCACGTCCCACGTATCGCGCAATATTTCTTTTTCCAGCGCGCGATCGGGCGGTCCAACGCAGCAGTTGGGGTCGAATACTTTTACTTCGACTCCCTGCGCTGCCAGGACGCCGGCTAATCGCCATACACCCAGTGGCGGCGCCAAGAAGGTGTATTCCCCGCAGTGTGGGTCGTAAGGTCCCACTAATAGAAATTTGGGCAAGTTCGCACCCGAACTTCTGACTTGTAAATTGTGCGGAATTGAACGCGCCAACCCGCCTACGCGTTCCGGCGTAGGTGCTATTTGGTTGAGGTGGCGGATGAACGAGGACGCGAGGTGTCGCGCCGCGCAAACTATGTAGTGAAAATTCTTCTCGAGCGCGCTTCTTGCGCACCCGAGCGATTAGTTTTAGAGCGTGGCTTCGATGCCGGCGGTGAATCGATTGCCGGTGTAGTCATAGGCCGCGGCGTCGGCATCGTTGTTGGTATATGCGTAACGCAGGAATACTTGCCAGCGCGAAGTCAGTATCCGGGTCAAGCCGAGCGCCAGCTCGGTGCGCTGTTCATTCCCATTGATATCGGAATCGTAGTCGCTGCGCCGTCGCGATGCTTCGGCGAGCAAGCTCCAGTCCGTGGCGAAGCCATATTCGGCATCGAGGCTCAGCTCGTGACGAGTGGCGGAGAGCGAGCCGTCGTCGTAGTCGCCGATCTCGAACCGATAGCCAAAACTGAAGTCCCAATCGGCCCGCGTCCAGTCGAGGAACGCGCCCAGCTCGTGGCGCCGGCCGGTCAGGCCGTCGAACTCCTCGAGGCCGTCGATATCGCTGAAGCGATAGCGGCCGCGTACATATAAATCGGCGCGCAGCTCTCGACCCGTTTGTATGAACACCGCACGCCGGCTTTCGAAGCCAGAGCCGTCGAGCGTCGTGTAGCCAAGCTGGACGCCGGCGTCGTTGGTCCAGTCGGCGAGCTGCCAGCGATAGCGGGCGCCGCCTTGCAGGCCGGCCTGGTCGAAGCTGTCCAGGTCCTGATAGTCGACCAGCATCGCGCCGGCATCGAGCCGCCAGGAGGATTCACCGAGGGGGGTGCTGAACGCGAGCTGCGCTTCGGCGAAGTTGTCCGCCTTGTCGCTGATGCCGAGCACGTCGGAATTGGAGACCAGCGCGACGTTATCGTCGTGACCCACGCCGAATCCCGCGTAGCCGACCCATTGGCGCGTCGGAGCTGCGGGCTGCACATCGCCGAGTTGCGCCGCCGCCAGTTGCCGCAAGCGTGCATCTTCGGTCGCGCCTTCGACACGTGAGAACCAACGGTTGGCCGCGGCCGAGTCGTTGCGTTTCAGTTCGACCAGGCCGAGGTTGTAATAAGCCAGTCCGGCCATGGCCGGCGTGTTTGCAACTTCCTTGAATGCCGTTTCGGCGCGGGCGTAGTTGCCGACTCGATAGGCCGCCACGCCGATGTTGAAGTGCAGGGCAGGGCTCGACATGCCTTGCGCCAGGGCGGACTCGAACGCGCTCAATGCCTTTTGATAGTCGCCGGCCTGGAACGCGGTGCTGCCCGATCGAAACTGCTGAGTGGCCGCTTCGCTGTAGGCGAACGCGGGAGCGGAAGAAACAAACAGGAGCGCGAGGATGGCCGACGCGGCGTGCAGCGGCCGCGGGCGAACGGAATCAGGAGCGAGGCGGGCGGCCCGGAGGATGGGGATTGCCGGGATTGCCTGGCGGATCGTTGCGTCGGTCTTCGGCTCGGGAGCGGCGTGCCTGCTCGCGTTGCTCCGCTGCTTCTTTGGCAGCGTCCTTGGCGGACTGACCGGCTTCGCGACCCACTTCCTTAGCTTCCTGAGCGCGCTCTTTAGCGTCGGCGCCGGCGTCCTTGGACGATTGCTGACTGGGACGCGCCGCGGGCGAATCGGCTGGCTTGCGCTCGGGCAGTGGGATTCGGCGGACGACTTCGTCGGGCAGCTTGGCATCAGGATCCACGATGATCTGCATGGTCACGTCGAGATCGTCCTGCCCCTGTGCAGGTTTAGGCTTCGAATCGGACTGCTGTTGCGCCAGAGCGCCGTGCGCCAGCAAGCACAGGGCCAGGATCGTTGCGTGCTTCACTCGTGCCTGAATGATCGACGTCTGGCGCGAGCGAGGCAAGCACAAAGGTGTGATGCGCGTCATGTTCGTGCCTCTTGGTCGCGCACCGTGAGGTTCACCGTCACCTGCCGCGTGCGGCCCTCGTGCTCGATCACCGCGACCAGCTGGCCTGCGCCGGTCGAACGGGCCAGGACCGGCAGCGACAGCATGTTGCTGCCCTTGGCGAGATGCGTCTGCCAGTCGATCTGACGCTCGTTCTCGAAGCCGTCGAGCACCACGCTGCCGGTGGCCACGATACGGATGGTCGCACCGTCCAGCGCCCGTTCCGAATCGATCAGCACGTCGATGTCCCGCATTTCGTTGAGGGCCAGCGTGATGCCGGGCTCGCGCGGCGACAGCAGCATCAACGTCACGATGACGGCGACGGCGGCGCCTGCGGCCGCACCGATCCACGTCTCCCAGCGGCTCGCCAGGTGCGCCAGCCGGCTGCGGGGCGGCGAGGCGCTGCCCGTGGCCTTGGCAAAGGCGCGCTCGATGAATTCCGGACGTGGCTCCGGCGCGGGGATGCGCTTGAGCGCCCGGCGCAGAATTTCAGCGTCTTTGTCCACGATGCATGACCAGCCTGTTCAGATTGCCCCGCGGGGCGCGCACTTCATACACGATCTAAATGAGAGATTCGTTCCGTCGCGAGCAAGTCCTTCAGTTTGGCCCGCGCACGGTGCAGTCGGGATTTCAAGGTGCCCAGCGGCACGTCCATGATCTGGGCCAGCTCCGGCAGGCTGTAGTCCTCGATGTCGTGCATCGACAGCACCACCCGATGCTCTTCGCTCAAGCGCTCCCAGGCGACCAGCACCCGGTCCTGCGTGAGCTCCTGTTCCAACAGTTCGGCGGGGCCGGCCGACTGGTCGATCAGCTCCTGCGCTTCCTCTTCGCTGTCGTCGGGCGGATCGGAGCCGAACTGCACGGGTGAGCTGCGCTCGCGGCGCACCTGGTCGACGAAGATCCGATACATCACCCGCAGCGCCCAGGGCCGGATGCGATCCAGGCCGCGCAGCTCGTCGAGTTTGGGATACAGCCGGACCAGCAGCTCCTGCACCAGGTCTTCGGCGCGATCCACCGCGCCGGTCCAGCGATAAGCGGCCCGATACAGGGCGGGGACGTGCTCGCGCAGCAGATGGTCGAACTCGGCTGCCGCGTTGGCATGCGACGGACGGGTGCGCTTCTGCAAGACCATGACCTCCATTAAGCCTCACACGGAACAGGCTGTCGATTGGTTCCATGGAAATGTTCGCGGAACCGTTTCGAGGTGAGATCCGTGTCAGGGCGGGAGGGCGTCGGAAAAGGGTGGCGCCCGGTCCTGGGAGAGAGAGTGCGAATGATCGATGAGAATCAAATGCGGATGACCGGTTCGTTGCTTGCCAGCCTGATCTGGACCCTGTTGGTGAGCACGCTGCTGTTCGCCCTGACCGGATGTGGCGGCGGCGGCGATTCGGCGGGCGAGGGCCGCATCAAAGTATCCGTCACGGACGCGCCCATCGACGATGCATCCAGCGTGGTCGTGCAGTTCAGTGGCGTGGCCTTCAAGCGCGAAGGCGAGGCGGCCGAAATCGTCCGCAACCTGTCGCCCTCGGTGCGGCAGCTCGATCTGCTCGAATATCAGCAAGGCCGCGCGGCCCTGCTGCTGGATAACGTCACACTGCCTGCCGGCCGGTACGAGTGGATCCGCCTGATTGTCGATAACGAGACCAACGTCCGCGATTCATACATCGTGCTGACGAGCGGTCAGGAGTGCGAGCTGCGGGTGCCGAGCGGCGCCGAGTCGGGACTGAAGCTCAATCGCGGTTTCGAGCTGCCTGCGGATGGCAGCGCCGCGCTGACCATCGACTTCGATTTGCGCAAGTCGGTCCATGCTCCGCCGGGCCAGCAAGGGTCGACGCCGGATTGCAGCCAGGCTTATTTGCTCCGGCCGACGCTGCGCGTGGTCGACGATGCAAGCGTCGGCGCCATCGCCGGTGTCGTCGACAGCACCCTGGTGCCTGAAGACTGCTTGCCGAACGTGTATGTCTTTACCGGCAACGACATTACGCCCGACGACCTGGAAGAAGCCGCAGTCGCCGGCGATGTCGATCCGCTTCTGGTCGTCGGTGTGGCGATCGAGAACGGCAGCACCAACTATGGCTATCGCGCGGCATTCCTGCCGCCGGGCCCGTACACCGTGGCGTTCACGTGCAGTGACGACGATCCCACGCAGGACGACGAGCTGACGTTCCTCGAGCCGAAGCTGGTGACGGTACAAACGAACCTGATCGCAAGCGCGGACTTCGCGCCGCCGGCTCCCTGAGCTGGCGCATGCGTCTTGCGATGAACTGAGTAAGAGGGCGAGCCGTGGGGACGATGTCGTCGGGGCGAGGGATTTCGCCCCGGCGACATCAATTTCCCGCCACGGGATTCAATGAACGCCCGGACGCGGTTCGCCTTTCGCGGCCCGCGCAGTCTGACGCCGGCCGGCGTGACTGCCTTCTTCGATCTCCTCGATGATCTTGGCCGAGAAGGCCTCCAGGTCGCCCGGGTTGCGGCTGGTGATGATGCCTTGATCGGTCACCACCTCACGGTCCACCCACTTGCCGCCGGCATTGATCACATCGGTCTTGATCGAGTGATACGACGTTACTTGCCGGCCGCGCACTGCATCCAGTTCGACGAGTAGCCACGGAGCGTGGCAGACCGCGGCGACGATCTTGCCTGAGTCAAGGAACGAACGGATCAATTGTAACGCCTTCTGATTGACCCGCAGCAGGTCCGGATTGATCTGGCCGCCGGGTAGGACGATGGCGTCGTAGTCATCGGCCTTCGCGTCGTCGAGCGACTTGTCCACGCTGACGCTTTCGCCCCAATCCTTGAGTTTCCAGCCGCGGATCTTGCCCTTCTCGGGCGATACCACGTCGACCTGCGCGCCGGCTTCCTGCAACTTACGCTGCGGCACCAACAATTCATCCTGCTCGAAGCCGTTTGTGGCAAGGATGAGGACTTTGGCTTGGCTGATTTCGGGCATGGCGCACCTCCTTCATGAGTAGAAGTTAATGAGGCAGCGATGGCGGAGTTCCGAGATAAAACTGTGGTCGAAATCAGCAGGGCATTGCTATGGTGTGGCATGGCTCACCCTCGCTGGTTGCTCACCCTATTCGCGCTGTGCGGCTCGGTCGGCGTGCGTGCGGACGTGCTGTCCACTTGCGAGCTGCCGAGACTGCAGGAGCCGGCAAAATGCGGTGTCGTGCAAGTGCCGGAAAATCCGGCAAAGCCCGATGGCCGCAAGCTCGACATCGCCGTGGCTGTCGTGCCAGCGATGGGCGGCAAGGCGCTGCCCGATCCCATCCTCCTGCTGATGGGCGGCCCGGGCGAGGAGTCCATGAACGAGGCCGCGTTCTATGTGGAATGGCTCGAGCCCTTGCGCCGGGAGCGCGACATTCTATTGATCGACCAGCGCGGCACGGGCAAATCTCATCGGCTGGGTTGCGACCTTTATAAAGATGTCGGAGCGGCGGTGCTGTTGCGAGATGTCTTTCCGGTTGCGTCGGCCGAGCGCTGCGCGCGTGAGCTGAGCAAGGACGCGGATCTCACACAATATAGCTACGAGCATTTTTCTAAAGACATCGAGCATATTCGCCGGTTGCTCGGCTATGGGCCGCTGAACTTGTTTGCCGGCTCATACGGAACTCGCGCCGCACAGGTGTTCATCAAGACGCATGGGGCGAGTGTGCGTACGGCGATGCTCGTCAGCGTTGTTCCGATCGATGAGCCCATGCCGCTGCCGATGGCCAAGGGCGCGCAGGCCGCGATGGATCGAGTGCTCGAGGATTGCGCAGCTCAGTCGGCGTGTCATGCCGCGTTCCCGAATGTGCGGAACGAGCTGAGCCAGATGTTGCATCGACTGGAAACGGAAGAGGTGAAGGTCAATGTGCCCGGTCAGGCGACGCCGGTACGGCTGCATCGGGGGCGAGCGGCCGAGCGCCTGCGGTCGATGATGTATCGGGCGGAAGGGGCTGCGCAGATTCCTCAGGTCATCCACAAAGCTTACCTGGGCAACTATCAGCCGATCGTCGAAGACATCGTGTCGAATGCCAGCTTCATCGGCTCGGCGATCAGCTTCGGCTTGTTTTTCTCCATTGTTTGTAATGAAGACACAGCCTTCATCGACGACGCGGACATTCCGGCCGCCAGCGCGGGCACCTATCTAGGTGACTATCGTGTGCGCCAACAGCAAGCGGTCTGTTCGCGGTGGCCAAAGGCTTCCCTGCCGCGTGGCTATCGCGATCCGGTGCGCACGTCCGTGCCGACAGTGTTTGTCTCCGGCGATACCGATCCCGCCACTCCGCTGTGGTTCGCCGAGCGCATGAAGCAGGGATTCGCGCAGCGGGCCGAGGTGGTGCTGGTGAATCGCGGCCACACGGAGTATCTCGACTGCGTGGCAACGACCTATCAGAAATTCGTGGCGGCGGGCTCGGTCGAGAAGCTCGACACCTCGGCCTGCAAAGCCGAGCCCCGCCTGCCTTTCAATCTGTGAGCTGTTTTAGAGCAGCTCGTGAAACTTGATGATCGCCGCCGCCGCCGTCCGCTGTGCGACTCCAATGAAGAGTGCGCGATTGAGCCAGGCGTGCTTGCTGTCGAGCGGCGCTTCGAATTCGGCTGAAGTACGGAAGTAATACAGCGATGGATCGACTGCCTCGCCACGGGCGAGTCTGTCGATCACGTCTGGCGGGCCATGACGCAGGCCTCGATTGGTCACCATGATCAGCGCGCCGTCGGCAGCTTGCAGGGTGTATTTGGCTTCGATCTGCAGAACGCCGTCGGGGCGGACGAACTGCCAGTCGGCGCCGCCGGGCACAACCTTTCCTTGCAGTAAGGGGCCGGTGACTTCGCCGCCTCGGATCGGAACGATCCGCCGCAATCCATGCGCACTCGGGCCAATGACATGAGGCGCGTCGACGGTGACATGGGCTTCGAAGGCGAAGCGGGTTCGAACCTCGCCGGCCGGGGCGATGGCAGCAAGTGCGTCGCCTTGAACGGCAAGCAAGGCGGCGGCGCCCATCAGCTCTCTGCGGGTAGGCATCGGTTGTTACTCAACTCATGCGTGTGTGTGGCGATTTTTGGAAGATATCAACACGCGCGCGGCGTGTCAGATGACGCCTGCCCGTCGGAGGGCTACGATGCGGCACTTCCGTCCACTGTCTGCTGGAGTCGTCATGAACATGAGCTCGAAGGGTTTGCTTTTGACCGGTCTGCTGGCATTGGGCACGGCGCTGCCGGCGCTCGCTGCGTTACAGGAAGGGGCCCCGGCGCCCGAGTTCACGGCGCAGGCGTCGATGCAGGGCAAGCCGTTTACGTATTCACTCAAGGATGCGCTGAAGAAGGGCCCGGTCGTGGTCTATTTCTATCCGTCGGCCTATACCAACGGCTGCAACGTTCAAGCGCGCACCTTCGCCGTCAACCAGGAGAAGTTCGCCGCGGCCGGCGCCAGCATCATCGGCGTTTCGCTCGACAGCATCGAGCGGCTCAACGACTTTTCGGCGGATCCGGAGTTTTGCGCCGGAAAATTCCCCACCGCGTCGGATGCTGACGGGAAGATCGCGCGCTCTTACGAGCTACAGGTGCGCGAAGGCAAGGCCGGTATGAAGGACTCTCGCGGCAAAGACATCGATCATGGCTTCGCCGAGCGCACGACCTTCATCGTGACACCCGACGGCAAGATCGCCGCCACGGTCGGCGGCTTGAACCCGGTCGAGAACGTCAACAAGTCGCTGGAATTCGTGCAGAAGTTGAAGGGCGGCTGAGCGAAAGGATGGCACCGGTAGCGACCGGGGAGGTCGCTACCGTCCGGCGGCTGAGCCGCAGCGAAACGTGGTCACTTGTTTGCCCGTGCCCGGCGGCAGCGAGGGATCCTTGTTCACCGTTGAGATGATCTCGGCGGCCTGACCGCCGGCGCGACGGCATGCCCGGTTGGCGAGGTTGTTGGCCTCCTCGGCGCCGCCGTCATGTTGAATCGTGTTGGTATCGCCCTTGCCGATCTTCACGACCGTGCAGGCGCTGAAGATCACGCAAGTCGCGAGCAGTGCCGCGCGCGCCTTCACCGGAGTATTCCCGCCAGAATCGCTTGTTCCTCATCGAATCCGGCCTCGCCGAGAAACTGGACGACCGCCGGTGCGATCTGCGCAGCGAGCGGCTGTCCGATGCCGAGGCTGGCCAGCGATTCTTCGTAGTCACTGAGATCGTCGAGCGGTCTGGTCACCACACCTTGCAGCTTCACTGCCTGCATGATGGTGTCCGCATTGGGAATGCGAGCGGCGAGCTGATTGAACTGCGGCTGCGGCAGCTGTTCCCGCGCATACACCAACAGCGCCCCGATGGCGCCCCGCGCCTGAACGTCGGTGAGTCCGAACTGGTTCTGCAAATAAGCCACGGCGTTCTGTCCGGGCGTGGCCGCGAGAGCATCTTCTTGTGTTATCGAGCACGCGAGCAGGGCGAGGAGCATCACCAGCTGGACTCCGCGGATGTGCTTGGATGGTACGCGGCTCATGGAATCAGCTCGGCGACCGGCTCGCGTTTCCAGGTCTCGTCGGGATCGAACGTCTGGATGTCGCGCGCCACGGTATGTGTGTCCGGGCCAAGGTCTTTCGAGAACACCTGGCCATCATGGTTCACCATGAAGGTCATGACACCGCTGCGGCCGTACTCGGCCGGAATGGCGATCAGCGCAAAGCCGCCGATCATCTTGTCACCGACGAGATAGCTATACGCACCGCCCTCGGCATGCGGACCCTGTGCGGTGAGCAAACGATAGAGGTAGCCGTGCAGCGGCTCGTGCTTCGAAGCGCCTTTCTCGAAATATCCTTCGCCTTGGGCACGTGCGAATTGATCGCCGAGCGGGCTCGGCGGCTCGGCGCCGCTCGTGGGCCAGTACAAGCCATCTTTCTGGCCCTGGGTGCTGACCAGTTTTTGAGAGAACTGCAGCAGCGCATCGCGCTGTGGATTGCGCATGTAGTACTCGCGTTGAGCATCGACGAAAGCGAGGCACGACTGGATGGTGGCGAGCTCGTTGGCGCCCACGCGGCGATTGACGATCTCGTCCGCGCCCGCGGCGCTGTCGAAGCGCCAGCGGCCATTGCTCTGGACCAGAGGAAAAGGAAAGGGCCACTTGTCGGTTCCGACCAGCAGTGTGGCCGAGTCCGGCGTCGGGCGGACCAATGTATGTTGGGTTGCGTAGGCGCGGACGAATCGGTCGCGGGCATTCTTGTCTTGCACCGGATCGCCGGAGTCGATCGCAGGTTCGGCTTCGCTGCCGAGGATTTTCACCAAGGCGCGCGTATCGTCATCCCGCGCCGCTGCGGCCAGGGCTGCGATCGCGTCATCGATCGATGCGAAATCTCGTTGCGTTGTCTGGCGGCTGCAAGCAGCTGTAGCCAACAGCAGCAGTACCGCGAGGACGCGCAAGCCGATTCTGCTTTGATGTTTCATCTGCGCCGTCCGCCGCCACGTGACATGCCGCCTCGACTCGACATGCCACGGCTGCTGTGTGCTCGCGTGCGAGCGCCGCTGTCGACACCGCGAAAGGCGTCCGGAGATCGTCCGGACGAGGCTCCGCCGAAATCGCGGTTGCCCATGTCGCGAGACGCGCCGCCGCCCAGATCCCGGTTTTCGGCGCCACCGCCAAGATCCCGATATTCATTGCCTCGATTGCCGAGATCGCGCGACTCGCCGCCGCCGCCAAGGTCTCGATATTCATTGGAGCGATTGCCGAGATCGCGAGATTCGGCGCCGCCGCCCAGATCGTGATGCTCGTTGCCACTGCGGCCGCGATAGTTCTCTCGTGCCTGCAATGCTTCCTGGCTGCTGCCACGGCCGTATCTTTGCTGGGTGGCCGAGTCGCGATAGCCCACGCCTTGGCGATGGGCGGAGTTGTGCTCCCAGCGATTGCTGACATTGGTCCGGTTGGCGTTGATGTTGGTGTTGCGATTGAAGTTGTTATAGCGGTTGACGTTGATATCGATGTCGCTGTGCCCCCAATTGAATCCGCCCCAGAGCGCGCCGCCGACGATCACGCCCGCGCTGAACGAGAAGAAGGCAGCGCCCGCCGTGTAGCCGGGCGGGTAATAGTAATAGGGCGGATAAGCTGGATAAGGCCAGGCGCCGTAGACGACTGTCGGGTTGTAGGTGGGGACGTAGACAACCTCGGGACTCGGCGACTCGATGATGATGACCTGCTGAGCGCTCGAGCCCGCCGGCGCAGCCTCGGTCTTGACCGTCTGTTCCTTGCTGCTCTTCAAGTTGCCGGCGTCTTTCGCCTTGACGCGCAGCCGCTGTACGGCATCCATGACGTCTTTGCGTTGCGCGAGCACGGCATCGCCGAGCTTCTGCGTCCAATCGAGCTTGTCGTTCATCATGGTCAGCACGTCGGGAAAGGCGACCATGGATTTGACGCTGGCATCCCAGGTCTCGTTTTCCACCGCCTTCGCGACCGCGTCGCCCTTGATGTCGGGATGTTCCTTGGACCAGCGCGCCGCGAGCACGATCTCGAGCGGGTAGGTCGACGCCATCAGTACTTGCGCCAGCAGCGCGTCCGGATAGAGCGCGATGGGAGCGACGATCTGCTCCAGCTCCTCGGGCTTGAAGGGCGTGGCCTTGGCTTGATCCTCCGCCGAGGGCGTCGTCGGCTGCTGCTGTGGGGCCGCTGGCTCCTGCGAATTGACGACCGGCTGGGTCACAGCCAGCAGGGTCGCGAGTATCCAGAAGCAAAGGGACAACGAGCGGTTCATCCCGCTCATCATGCTCGGCCAGGTCAGCGCGATCAGTACGCGGCGAGGGATGCTTGCCGCTCCCTCTCTCGCAGCCCAGCGCTCAGCGGTATTTCAAGCCCGTGCCCGTATTGAACACAACGACCCGGTCTGCATCGCGAATGACTCTCGAGGCACGCAATGTTTGTAGCGCCGACCACGCCGCGCCGCCTTCGGGACACACGTCGATGCCGGTGCGGCTCGCGAGTTGCCGCGTCGCTGCATCGGCATCTTCGTCGGTAACCATGACGGCGGCGCCATTCGACTCGCGAAGAACACGAACGCAGATGAATCCGCCGATCGGGCTCGGCACGCGCAATCCGTAGGCGTGAGTGTGGGGATTGGGCCAGGGCTCGGTGCGATCCTTGCCTTCAAGGAACGCTTTGGCGACTGGCGCGCAGCCGGCGGATTGCACCGACACGAATCGCGGTCGCCGGCCGCGAGGAATCCAGCCGAGGCGTTCCATTTCATCGAACGCCTTCCACATGCCGACCAGGCCGGTGCCGCCACCGGTGGGATAGATCACTACGTCGGGAATCTCGCCATCGAA
Organism: Steroidobacter agaridevorans; assembly: GCF_009932555.1. Taxonomy (GTDB): domain Bacteria; phylum Pseudomonadota; class Gammaproteobacteria; order Steroidobacterales; family Steroidobacteraceae; genus Steroidobacter; species Steroidobacter agaridevorans. The sequence goes on along the minus strand of NZ_BLJO01000001.1, from coordinate 713,827 downwards.
CTGCTCGACCAGCTCGAACGCCATGGTCTTCTTGCCTTCGATGCGATAGGGCTCCTTCAATGTCGAAACATCGAAGGCATCTTTCGGGCCGTGCTCGCGCAGGAACTTGCCGGCGTCGGCGATCGTGCCTTGCACGCGATGAATGGTTGCGCCGTACAGCTCACATTCGTCGAAGAAAGCTTTCGGCGTATCGACAGGCATCGCCACCGTGACCGGCAGCCCGGCTCTTGCACCGTACGCGGCGAGCGCGCCGGCGGCATTACCGGCAGAGGGTGCAGCTAAGGCCTGCGCGCCGAGATGTTTGGCCATCGAAACGGCCAGCGCCATGCCGCGTGCTTTGAATGAGCCGGTGGGATTGCGCGACTCATCCTTCACCCACACATTCGCTTCGACTTGCAGCAGCGGGGTCAACCCTTCGACCAGCGACACCTCATCGCCGGGCAGCAGCGGCAACAGCTCGCGATAGCGCCACAGGCTGGGCTCGCGCGATTGCAGATCCCGCAGCGAGAGGTTCACCGAAGAGAGGTTGTAATCCACCCTTAGCGGCAAGCCACATGCGCGACAGACAGTCAGCAACTGCTGCGGGTCGTGTGCTGTCTCGCAGGCGAAGCAATGAATGCCAGCGAGATTCGGCGAGAGTCTGGCCATGGCCGATTCTAACGCCCGCTGTATCGGAATGTCAGCGCTCGATCAGCCCCGCCCGGAGCGCGATCAGCGTCAGCTCCGCCTGATTCCCGGCATGCAGTTTTTGTTTGATGTTGTAGAGATGCGTGCCGACGGTGGACGTGGACAGGTTCAGCTCGGCGGCGATCTTCGGGACTGCCGCGCCGTTGGCGAGCCGCAGGAACACTTCGAACTCCCGCTCAGACAACGCATCGACCAAGGTCGTGGTGCCGAGCGTCTCGGCCAGGGCGAGTTCCTGGGCAAGCTTGGGATCGATGTAACGTTGACCGGCCGCGACCATTCTGACGGCTTCGATCAGCGTCTCGGGAGCGGTGCGCTTGGACAAGAATCCGAGTGCGCCTTGCTTCAAAGCACGCCGCGCATGGATAGCGTCATCGTGCGCGGACAGCGCGAGCGTCTTCACATCCTTGTCACGTGCCCGCAGTCGGCGGATCGCCTCGAGGCCGCCCATACCCGGCATGGACAGATCGAGCACGACCACATCGGGCTTGTCTTCATCGAAGCGCACGCAGGCCGTCTCACCGCTGTCGGCTTCGGCGATGACGCGCACATCCGCGACAGTTTCCAGCAGCAGCCGGAAGCCGGTGCGCACCACGGTGTGATCGTCCACGAGCAGCACTTTGATCATCCGTGCGCTCCTAAGGGGATCTCTGCCGTCAGTTCCACGCCGTGCGGCGGATGATCGTTCAAGGTCAGTGTGCCACCGAGCATCGCCATTCGCTCTTGCAAGCCTCGCAGTCCGAAATGTCCGGGGCGCGACCAGTCCTCGGGCAGGCCAATGCCATTGTCTGCCACGCGCACGCGAACATGCGAGTCGGAATGCACGACGCTCACGTCGACCTGCGTCGGACGGGCATGGCGAACGGCATTGATCACCGCCTCCTGCACGATCCGATACACGGCGAGGGTGGCGCTGGTGCCAAGCTCGGTGGGCAGCTCATGGCGCAGCGAGAACTGAATCGACGGATGACGGCCTTGCCATTGCCGGATGAAGCCTTCAAGCGTTTCCGCCAGTCCCAGGGTATCGAGATTCAGCGGCGCGAGGCGGGGGATCAAGCCGTGCATCGCGTCGTACAGTTGCGCGGCCTCGGTTGATATGAGTCGTGCGACTTCGGCGGTGCGCGATTCGGGGGGATGTTGGTTCGCGATCACGACCGCGAAGCTGCGGATCGCCGTCACCGATTGCGCGAACTCATCGTGCAGCTCGCGCGCGATCACGCGTCGTTCCTCATCCAGACGCTGCTCGATGAGTTGATCGAGCTCGCGACGCTGTTGCAATCGCTGTTCCGCTTCGATGGCCTTGCGATCGCTGAGTTGTTTCTCTTCGAGCGAGGCTGCCATGCGGTTGAAGGTCGAGCCGATCATATTGGCTTCGTGGCCTTTCAACTCCGGCAGCCGATGCCGCAGATCGCCTTGCTCGATGCGCGTGAGTCCGTCGACGATGACCGGCCAGGGCGCAACCGCACGGCCGACCAGCCAGAACACCGCAGCGTTGAGCACCGCGAACGCGATGCCGCCGACGATCATCAAATGCACGAAATCATCCCAGCCGTCGAGCGTGGCGCGGGTCGCATTCGCCTCGATCCGAACTTCCGAGCCATTCGCGAGGGTAAAGATGTGCACCGGGGTGGTCGGCAGAATGAAAGAGGAATACCACCCCGGGGCTTCGCGTCCCGCCTTGTAGGGCGAGGGCGGGGACGCATAGATCGTTTGCCCGTTGGCGTTGCGCACCGAGATCTCGTGGGCTCGCACCCGGCCGAGGTGCTGCAGGAAGGTCAGCAACGCGTCGTTGTCGGGTTGATCGTAAGTGACCAGGATCCGCGTCAGCAGCTGGGTGGCAATGACGTTCGCTCCAGCGATTTCTTCGCGCACGGCCCGTCGGGTGCCATCGAATTGCAGCCACGCGGCCAGGATGACGAAGGCCGCGCTCAGGCTGGCGACGATCAGGTTGACGTGGGTGCGAAGTTTCAAAGTCCATCCTTCGGGTGGGGCGGGCAAATTATGGCCGACGCCGCGCTCATGAAAATCATGAGTCGCGAATCATGATTGTCGCGTAGCGGCGGGCGAGGGGATGGCGTCATGGTGCGGCTGGGACACGTTTAGTCCCTACAAGGAGTCGCCATGATCTGGGAAACCCCTGTGGCCATCGATCTGCGTCTGGGCATGGAAATCACCATGTATGCCGAGCATCGTTGATCGTTGAATGAGGGCGGGGCTGCCGGGGCGGCCCGGAGCCTCGCCTTGCCGATGCACATACGAATTCTAGGCGCTGCCGCGGGCGGTGGCTTTCCTCAATGGAACTGCAACTGCCCCAATTGTGGAGGCGTGCGTCGGGAGGAGCTGAACGCCCGCCCGCGCACCCAATCGTCCATCGCAATCCGCGGCGCGGATGAAACCGCCTGGACGCTGGTCAATGCCTCGCCGGATATCCTGGCGCAACTGCATGCCAATCCTCAATTGCAGCCGGGCCGCGCGTATCGCGATACCGGCATCCGCAATATCGTCCTGACCGACTCGCAGATCGACCACACCACCGGCCTGTACATGCTCCGCGAGGCGACCAAGCCGTGGCCGCTATGGTGTACCGATAGCGCTTTCGACGATCTGACGACGGCCAATCCCATCCTGCAGGTCTTGCGGCGCTACTGCGGTGTGGACCGGCGGCGGATCGATGTGGCAGGCGAATGGTTCGCGGTCGAAGGTAGCGAAGACTTGCGATGGCAGGCGATCGCGTTGCCCGGCAAGCCGCCGCCGTACTCGGCACGTACTCCTCAGCCGGGCGATGTTATTGGGTTGCTGGTCGAGGATCTGCGCACCGAGCGGCGGCTGTGTTACGCGCCCGGCGTCGCCCACATCGATTCGGGGCTGTTCGAGTTGATGTGCAGTTCTCAATGCGTGCTGGTGGACGGCACGTTCTGGACCGACGATGAACTCGTGAGGTTGGGCGTGTCGCACAAGCGCGCGGCCGACATGGGCCATCTGTCGCAGACCGGCGGAATGATCAAGTGGCTCGATCGGCTGCCGGCGACGACGCGTCGCGTCCTGATTCACATCAACAACACCAATCCGATTCTGGTCGAGGACTCGCCGGAGCGCGCGCTGTTGAGCTCGCACAGTATCGAAGTGGCCTACGACGGTATGGAGATCGTGCTGTGAGCAGCGACGTTGCCGCCCCTTGGAACCCGACGGAGTTCGAGCAGCAGCTGCGAGAGCAGGGGCGGGCGTATCACATCTATCACCCGTTCAATGTGATGTTGAACTCGGGCCAGGCGACGCGCGAGCAGATCCAGGGCTGGGTCGCCAATCGTTTCTATTATCAGATCAGCATCCCGCGCAAGGACGCCGCGATCATCGCGAACTGTCCGGATCGGGACGTGCGGCGCCGCTGGGTCGAGCGCATTCTGGATCACGACGGTCATGGCGACGATCCGGGCGGCATCGAGGCCTGGTTACGCCTGGCCGAAGCCGTTGGCTTGGAGCGAGCCGAAGTCGAAGGGCTGACTCGCCTGATTCCGGGCGTGCGCTTCGCCGTCGATGCGTATGTGAATTTCGCCCGTCAGGCGCCGTGGCAGGAAGCGGTGTGCTCGTCGCTCACGGAATTGTTTGCACCGGCCATTCATCGTCAACGACTTTCGTCGTGGCCCGAGCACTATCCGTGGATCGAACAGGACGGCCTGCAATACTTTCGCAGCCGCGTCTCGCTGGCCCAACGCGATGTAAATCACGGGCTCGCGGTGACGCTGGCTTATTTCAAGACTCGCGAGCAGCAGCAGCGGGCGCTGCAGGTGTTGAAGTTCAAGCTCGACATCCTGTGGGCCATGAACGACGCCATGGCCCAGCACTACGGAGTCCAGTCATGACCCAAGCGGACCGCCCTAGCATTCGCCCGGGCATCCGGCTGCAATGGGAAGCGGTGCAGAACGCGTATGTGCTGCTGTATCCGGAAGGCATGGTGAAGCTGAATACCAGCGCCGCGGAGATCCTGCGCCGGTGCGATGGCATGCGCAGCGTCGATGAGATCGTGGCGGACCTGGAGTCGACGTTCAATCGCAACGGTCTGCAAGGCGAGATCGAACACTTCCTGCAGCTGGCGCGAGCGCAAGGCTGGCTCAGTGCGGCGGAGTCATGAACGCGGCCGTCACAACATCGCCTGTGGTCGGGCCGCCGTTGTGGCTGCTGCTCGAGCTGACCTACCGTTGTCCGCTGCAATGTGTGTTCTGCTACAACCCGATCGACTTCGCGAAGGTCGAGGATGAGCTGACGACCGAAGAATGGATTCGAGTGCTGCGCGAGGCGCGGGCGCTCGGCTCGGTCCAGCTGGGTCTGTCGGGCGGCGAGCCGCTGATGCGTGACGACGTCGAGGCGATTGCGGATGAAGCGCACCGGCTCGGCTACTACACGAACTTGATCACCTCCGGCGTCGGCCTGACGCGAGAGCGTTTGAGCGAGCTGAAACGAGTGGGGCTGGATCACATTCAGCTGTCGTTTCAGGACTCGACGCGAGAGATGAATGACTTCCTGTCGCACACCAGAACGTTCGAGCTGAAGAAGCGTTGCGCGGAGTGGATCAAGGAGCACGGCTATCCGATGGTCGTGAACTGTGTGATCCACCGGCTCAACATCGACCATCTCGACACCATCATCGACATGGCTGTGCGCATGGGTGCGGATTACCTGGAGCTCGCGAACACTCAATACTATTCGTGGGCGCATCTGAATCGTGAGCACCTGTTGCCGTCGCGCGAGCAGCTGCAAAAGGCGGAGCAGACGATGCAAACGTGGCGCGAGCGGATGAAGGGGAAGATGAAGATCTTCTTCGTGGTGCCGGATTACTACGAGCAACGGCCGAAGAAATGCGTGAATGGCTGGGGCACGACGCTCGCGACCATTGCGCCGGATGGAACGGCCATGCCTTGCCACACGGCGAGGATGTTGCCTGGGTTGAGCTTCCCGAACGTTCGGGCGCGGAGCATGAAGGAGATCTGGTTCGACTCCGATGCGTTCAATCGGTTTCGCGGTCAGGGCTGGATGAAAGAGCCATGCGCGAGTTGCGAGGAGCGGGAGAAGGATTTCGGTGGATGTCGCTGCCAGGCTTATCTTCTGGCGCACGATGCAGCGGCGGCGGATCCGGTGTGTTCGAAGAGCCCGCATCATCGGGTGGTCGTCTCGGCTGTCGAGCGAGCCCAAGAAACGAGAGTGCCGGAGGCGCCGTTGGTGTTTCGACGGCCGGAGAATTCGCGCTCGTATTCCTAACGCGCTTCGATCTGGCCGCCACCCAGCGCGATATATAACGTCACCAGATTGGAGACTTCGGCGCGACGTACTTGCAGCAGCGCCTGTTCTGCCGAGAACAGATTCCGCTCCGCATCCAGCACCTCGATATAGGCGACCACGCCCTCGTTATAGCGGCGACGCGCCAGTTCGGCGAGCTGCCGCTGAGCCCGTGTGGCGCGTTCCTGAGCGCTCACTTGTTCGGCCAGGAATTTACGACCGGCAAGCGCATCCGATACTTCCTGAAAGCTCGTTTGAATCGTGCGCTCGTAGTCGGCGACCGCGATGTTCTCGCGTGCTTCGGCAACGGTCAGGTTGCCTCGGCGTGCGCCAAAGTCAAAGATCGGTAGCGAGATCGATGGGCCATAGGACCATGTGCGCCGGTCATTGCCGACCAGTTCGTCCAGCTGCGTCGACGCGAAGCCGTAGCTGCCGGTCAGTGTGATTGAAGGAAAGAACGCCGCGCGCGCCGCTCCGATGTTCGCGCGAGCGCCGCGTAGCCGATGCTCGGCGGCCACGATATCCGGTCGACTCGCCAGCAGGTCTGAAGGGACGCCTGCGGCCAATGTTTCCAATCGCGCTTGCTCTGCAAGCGGCAACGGCTCGGGCAACTCCACGGTGGCCGCGCTGCCGATGAGGGTGGCGAGCAGGTTCTCGCTCTGCGCTTTCGAGAAATGTAGCGCCGCGAGCTCCGTTTCCGCTTGAGTGAGCAGGGTTTCGGCCTGCCGGAAATCCAGAGCGGAGGTGACGCCGGCGTCCAGGCGTTTCTTCGCGATACGCAGCCCCTCGCGACGGCTGTCGACGGTGGCTTGAGCCAACTCCAGTCGCTCGCGGGCTTCCAGCGACGCGAAGTATGCGGAGGCGACATCGCGGATCAGCGAAAGTTGAAATGCTCGGGCTGCCTCGACGGTGGCGAGATAATCGGCGCGCGCGGCACGGGACAGATTGCGAACGCGACCCCAGAAGTCCAGCTCGAAGGACGCGATGCCGGCGCCCAGGAAGTATCGCTCGAAGGTTTCGCTCGTGCCGATCGGTCCCAGGCCCGACACACCGGCGGTCTCCGGGCCGGCGCCATTGCGCGTGCCTTCGGCGCTGACCGCGATCGTCGGCAGAAGCTCGGACCGCTGAATGCGATACGCGCCACGGGCTTCCTCGATCTGCGCGACCGCGATGGTCAAGTCCCGATTGTTCTTCAGCGCCGTTGCGATCAAGGCTTCCAGCCGGGGATCGGCAAAGAAATCGCGCCATCCGAGCGCGATCGCTCGTGTACCTGCGGCTGGATCATCTACGTAGCTGTCCGCGTAACGCTCTGGCGTCGGCAGTTCCGGCCGCACATGACGAGGGGCAAGTGAGCACGCACCGAGGAACATTCCGGCGATGACAAGCGATGCGGGGGCTGTGTTGGAAAGCCTAGCCATTGGCAGTCTCCAACTTCTCGTGCGGCGATCCTGGCGGACGGCGCGTCAGCCAACGTCGCACGGACATATAAAGGACCGGAATGAAGAATACGCCGAGCACCGTGGCGGCGATCATGCCGCCCATGACGCCGGTGCCCACGGCGATGCGACTGGCCGCGCCCGCACCGGCCGATAGCACCAGCGGCACCATGCCGAGGATGAAGGCGAGCGAGGTCATGATGATGGGCCGCAGGCGCAGCTTTACTGCGTTCATGGTGGCGTCGAAGGTGGATTTGCCGGCCGCTTCCTCTTCGAGCGCGAATTCGATGATCAGGATGGCGTTTTTCGCCGCGAGCCCGATGATGGCGATCAGGCCGACGTTGAAATAAACATCCGCGGGCAAGCCCCGCAGCATCGTGAACAGCACCGCGCCGAGTACGCCGAGCGGCACGATCAACAGCACCGCGAGCGGCACCGTCCAACTTTCATACAAGGCGGCCAGCAATAGGAACACGACGATCAGCGACAAGCCGAGCAGGGCGGTCACCTGTCCGCCGGCTTGTTGTTCTTCGAAGGAAATGCCGGTCCATTCGAAGTCGAAACCCTCAGGCAGTTGCCCGGCGAGTCGCGCCATTTCGTTCATCGCTTCGCCGGTAGAGCGGCCGGGCGCGGGCGAGCCCGAGATCGTCATCGCCGGATAGCCGTTGTATCGATCCAATTGCGGCGGGCCCGCGGTCCATTCGGTAGTCGTGAACGCGCCGAACGGCACCATTTCGCCCTGCGTGTTTCTCACTCTGAGCGCGAGCACGTCTTCGGGCGTCATTCGATAAGGCGCATCTGCTTGCAGCAGCACGCGCAGAATGCGCCCTTCGCGACTGAAGTCGTTGGCGTAAGCGCTGCCGAACGAGATGGCGAGTGTCGCGTTCACGTCGGCGATGGACAATCCCAACGCACGCGCTTTGACGCGATCGATGAGCACTCGCAGCTGCGGTGAGTCCGCTTGACCCTCCGGCCGGACTGCCGTGAGCAGCGGGCTCTGACTCGCGGCCATCAATATCTTATTGCGCGCGTTGAGCAGCGCTTCCTGCCCCAGACCGGCGCGATCCTGCAGCTTGAACGTGAAGCCCGCGGCCACGCCGAGCGAAGGAATGGACGGCGGATTGAGCGTGAAGATCAGCGCCTGTTTGACTTGCGAGAGCGCCGCGTTGGCCTTGCCCACGATCGTGAGAGCGTTGTTCTGCGCGCCCGGGCGCTCATCCCACGGGGTGAGTGAAACAAACGCCATGGCGTTCGACTGACCCTGGCCGAAGAAACTGAAGCCTCGGATGAAGATGATGCTTCGGGTCTGCGGTTGGCCTCGATAGAACCCTTGGACCTGGTCGATGGCTTCGTTGGTGCGATCGACCGTCGCGCCCGGCGGCGCTTGCACGACGGTGATGATCGCACCTTGATCTTCGGCGGGCAGAAAGCTGCCGGGCAGGCGCGTGAACAACAGCAGCGTGAGCCCGACCAGCAAGAGAAAGATCGCAAGAAAACGCAGCGGTCTGCCGAGAATGCCGCCGACCAGGCCTTGATAGCGATGAGTCACACGCCCGAACCAGTCGTTGAAGCCACCGAAGAAGCGCGCCGACCATCGGCTCAGCCGGGTAGGGGCTTGTTCGGAATCAGCTTTGCTATGGAGCCGCTCGGGCTTCAGCAGCGTCGCGCACAGCGCGGGCGTCAGAGTGAGGGCCAGTAACGCCGAGAACGCAATCGACAAGGTGAGTGTCAGTGAGAACTGCCGATAGATGCCGCCGGTCGAGCCTGGAAAGAACGCCATCGGCACGAACACCGCGACCAGCACCAGCGTGATGCCGATGATCGCGGAGGTGATCTGCGTCATCGCCTTCACGGTCGCTTCGCGGGGCGGCAGACCTTCCTCCGTCATGATGCGCTCGACGTTCTCGACGACCACGATGGCATCGTCCACCAGGATGCCGATCGCGAGCACCATGCCGAACAACGTCAGCACGTTGATGGAGAAGCCGAGCACCCACAGGCCCAGGCAGGCGCCGGCCAACGCGATCGGCACGACGATGGTGGGGATGAGGGTCGCACGCCAGTTCTGCAGGAACAGAAACATGACCAGGAACACCAGCACCATCGCCTCGACCAGCGTCTTCACGACTTCGTCGATGGAGATGCTGATGAACGGCGTCGTGTCATACGGCACGGCCCAGGTGATGTCCTCGGGAAAGTTGCGCTCGAGTTGCGCGAGGCGTGCCTTCACTCCGGCGGCAGTGGCAAGCGCGTTCGCGCCGGTCGAGAGCTGGATGCCCATGCCCGCGGCGGGCTTGCCGTTGAGCTCCATATCGGAAAGATAGCTTTGCGCGCCCAGCTCCACGCGTCCCACGTCGCCCAATCGCACGGTCGAGCCATCGGGGTTCGCGCGCAGGATGATCGATGCGAACTGCTCCGGAGTCGTGAACCGATTCTGAGTAAGAATTGGCGCGTTCAGCTCGGTGTGGTTCGCGAGCGGACGGTCGCCGAGCTGGCCGCCGGGCGATTGCGTGTTTTGTTCCTGTACCGCCGCCAGCACTTCGGCAGCCGAAAGACTGTAAGTAGTGAGGCGATCCGGATCGAGCCACACACGCATCGCGTACTCGGACGAGAACGAGCGAATGTCGCCGACGCCAGGCACTCGGCGCAGCTCGTCGATCACGCGCGTGGCCGCGAAGTTGCCGAGCTCGAGCGACGGCGTCGCGCCGGTTTTCGACTGCAGCGCCACGATCATCAGAAAGCTCGACGACGCCTCGTTCACCAGCACGCCCTGACGGCGAACTTCTTCAGGCAGCCGCTGTTCGATGGCGCGCAGCTTGTTCTGGACGTCCATCTGAGCGACGTCGATGTCCGTGCCGGAATCGAAGGTCACCGTGATCGAAGCGCTGCCGTTCGAGCGGCTCGTCGCGGACATATATAAGAAACCCTCGACGCCGTTCAGCTCCTGCTCGATGACCTGCGTGACGTTGGTTTCCAGCGTCGCGGCGTCCGCGCCGGGATAGGTGACGTTGATCGTCAAGGAGGGCGGGGCGATCGCGGGATATTGTTCGATCGGCAGCGAGCGCAGCGCCAGCGTGCCCGCGAGCAGGATGCCGAGCGCGATCACCCACGAGAAAATCGGGCGATCGATGAAGAAGCGGGGCGACACAGATCATTGCTCCGCAGGCTTGGCGGCGCTCGCGGCGGGCTCGTCGGCGCTGATCACACGCACGTGTGCGCCGGGCTGAACTTTCTGGATGCCGTCCACGACGACGCGATCTCCATCCTGGAGTCCTTCGAGCACGATCCATTTGTCGCCGCGTTGATCGCCCAGCTTCACCGGCCGGGGTGCGACCGTGTCGCCCTCGGCGATCGTCATCACGGTCGCGCCCGACTGGCTGAGTTGAATCGCGCGTTGCGGAATCCAGAACCCATGGGGCCGAATGCCCACCTCCACGCGTGCTCGCACGAACTGTCCCGGCAGCAGGATGCGCTCTGGATTCGGAAACTCGGCGCGCACGGCCGCGGTGCCGGTCGCTTGATCGATGGAGAGGTCGAGGAAATTCAGGTGCCCGGAATGCGGATAGGTGCTGCCGTCCTCCAGTAGCAGCGTCACCGCGACTTTGCCCAGCTCGGGTACTTTGAGCGTGCCCGCGGCCATCTCGCGCCGTATCGCCATGAGATAGGCGCTCGACTGTGAGAAATTCACATAGATCGGCTCGAGCTGCTCGATGGTGGTGAGCAAGGTCGCCGAAGCGGCGCTGACCAGCGCGCCTTCGGTGACTTGCGCGCGACCGGCGCGACCGGCGATCGGTGCGGTTACCGTCGTATAACTCAGATTGAGCTTCGCGCTCTCCAGCTGGGCCTGTGTTTGCTCCACGTCCGCATCGGCTGTGCGCAAACGCGCCATCGCGGCGTCGAACTCCTGCTGGCTGATCGCCTGTTCTTTGACCAGACCTTTGTAGCGTTCAACGTCCTGCCGCGCATTCGCAGCCGTCGCCTGAGCGCGCGTCAGCGTGGCGGCCACCGCGCTCACATTGGATCGATACTCGCGTGGGTCGATGACGAAGAGCGTCTGGCCTGCTTTGACGTCGGTTCCTTCGTCATAGAGGCGCCGCTCGACGATGCCGTCCACGCGCGCACGCACTTGCGATGTGCGGACGGCCTGCACGCGGCCAGGAACCTCAGAAATGTTTTCGATGGATTGCGCTTTCGCAGTGACCACGCGCACTTCGGGCGGCGGCGGCGCCGGAGGCGCCTTGCTACTACAGGAACACAGCAACACCAGGCAAAGGGCGCTGCCACTTCTGGCCAGCTGCAGCATGGAGTTTGTTACTCACGGGACAAGGCTTCCATGCCGCGAGATTGTTCGTGACCGACCCGTTCTCGTATAGCGCCGCAAATGTGGAAACGCAATATGGAGACGTAGTATGTAACAACTGCGCAATCCTGTTGGCCGCGAGCGCAGGCGCCACCATTCCGTTGGGTATCGCAAGCCGTAGTTGGTACATCCTGCGTCGTGAAATGCCACGATGCTTTGCCATCTCTCAGCGCTTCTGCGCTCCGCTGAATGAGAACTTCGCGCCTAGCCAATAGGTCCGCGGCGCGCCCGGCGCGAGAAACGTCGAGCCAAGCAGCGGACGCTCGTCATCGACGATCGGGTCGTCGAACGGCCGTGCGACAAATTCACCGTTGGCGTTAAAGCCTGTCGATCCCAGTTGCGCCCCTGTGTAGTACTCACGATCGAGCAGATTGTTGACCTGTGCAAACAACTGCAGTGACTGCATCGGTCGATATTCCACGCCCAGGTTCAGCACCGTGTAGCCGCCAATCTCGCCGGGTCCAAGATAGAACGGCGCCTCCGCTTCGTGCTCGTTGTTTTCATTGCCTCTCGCATACGAGCTGCCGATATTGATCACATCGAGACTGAGGGAGATCTGTTCCGTCACATCCCAGCCCGCGAAGGCTTTGAGAATGTGTCGCGGAGTGAGCGGAATGCGGTCGCCCGGTTCGACGTCGATGGTGCCTTCGAATCCGGGGCCTTCCTCGTTGGAGCTGTTGCCTTCGCCGAGCAGTTCCTCGGTGCTTCGATACGTCGCGTCCAGATAAGTGTAGTTGGCGCCGACATACAGTGGGCCGAACTGACTGCTGGCGCCGAGCTCGACGCCCTGGCGGCGGGTCTTGCCGAAGTTCTTGAAGTAGCCGAAGCCCGAGGTGTCGTCGGCCACGAAAAGAATGTCGTCGCGATTGTCGGCGCGGAACACGCCGATGTTCCATGCGAGGTGTTTGGCCACCATGCCGCGGGCGCCGATTTCCATGGTGCGCGTAACGACTTGATTGAGCGGTGGATCGCCGGCCATCGCGTTGGGCAGTCGGCAGGGGTTCTCGGGATCGGCGCAGCCCAGCTCGATTGATGAAGGAGCGCGGCTGCCTTCGGTATAGCCAACGTAAGCTGATAGTCCATCACTGGGATTGAACGTCACACCAATGGCCGGATTGAAGCGGCTGAACCGATGTTTCGCGGTGAGCGACCCCGATTCGCCGGCTGCGGTGATGTTGTCCTCGTTGTCGACGGTCGTGCGGTCATAGCGGCCCGACAAAGTAAGTTGCATCACCCGCGACAGCTCGACAGTGTCCGTGAAGTAGACGCTGCGCGTCGTCGTGTCGCCGTCGAGATCGACGCGTGAATCGAAGGCGTCTTCGGATTCCTGAGTGCCATCGGCGAAAGCGCCAGGGCCGTCGACCGCTGCGATACTGCGATCGGGCAGCACGTAACCGAACTGCGAGGACTGCCCGAACTTCGCGGCGCTCTTCAGGCCGGATACTCCGACGATCAACTGATTGTTCAGCGAAGCCATTGGCGCCGTGAAGGTCGCTTGCAGCGAGACGCCGGCGTCATGCTGCTTGGTACGAGTTCGATTGATCAGGCCGTTGCACTTCTCGTTGGGCTCTTCGTTGGTCAGCGCGTTGGCGACACAGCGCCAGAACGGGAAGGGCGTATTGGCCTGCGTTTCGCCGCTCGTTGGAAAGCCGGTGTAGCCCGCTTCCTCGAGCGCTTCGCGCTCGTCGGCGCTCGGCTGGTATAACGATTCGCCGAGCGAGTCGTCGTTGAGATCGCCGTTGAGCGTGTGGGTCTGAATGCTTCGATAATGCGCGTTGCCGGACAAGGCGACGGTGTCGGTCAGCTTGTGCGTGACCACCAGGTTCACCAGGTATGACTCGTTCTTGGTCTGGTCGGGCTTGGTGTAGACGCTCTCGTAATCCTGACTCAGCAACTGCACGTCTTGCAGACCGTTGCCCGTGAGGTCGGTGTCGGCATACGAGCCGGTGATCGATACGTCCGTGGCATCGTTGCGCCAGCCGAGTTTGCCGAAGAACTGACGTGCTTTGGTCGGAGAGTCATCGCGCCAACCGTCGTCGCGCAGCTCGTTGCCCGTTGCGAACCAATGCAAGCCATTCTCGGCGTAAGAGGCGGCGCTTGCAGCGACGCGCTGTCGATTGTATGAGCCGTAGTTCACTTCGACGCCGTAGCCCGGATAGCCGATGCCGTCCTTCGTCTGCAAAGCCAGCGCGCCGCCGAGTGTGTTGGAACCGAACACCGGATTCGATCCGGGAATCAGCGTCATGCTGGCCAGCGCCTCTTTGGGCAGCAGGTCCCAGCTCACGACGTCGCCGAACGGCTGATTGAGCCGCATGCCGTCGAGGTAGACGGAGAGGCCCTGCGGCGTGCCGAGCAGGGGCGACGCGGTGTAGCCGCGATAGTTCACGTCGGGCTGGAGCGAATTGTTCTGGATGTCGTTGACGTACACGCTGCCGACGTGGCGATTCATGTAGGACGTGAGATCCAGGGCGTGCGAGCGTTCGATCTGCTTCGAGCTCGCGGTTTGCACGGGAGCCGCGACCCGGTTGCGATCGACGAGCGAGCCTGTCAGCGGCGTGACGCCGATGACCGTGACCGTATCGATGATTTCGTCTGCGGATGCCGCCGTGGCCAGCAAGGCAAGCGTGGACCAGGCGGCAGTCGTCGTTGCCAAACGCATCCCCAGACTCCCTTCCCATCCTTGGGTGTTATCGGGTCAGATGATGCCGCGCGAGTGCTGTAATGGAATGTCCAGTCGCTTGCAGCGGCGATACAGAGTATTTCGGCTCACGCCCAGCCGTTCGGCCGCGCGTGACATGTTGCCTTCGCATTCACGGATACACTGAATCAATTCTTCGCGCTCGATCGACGGCGTCGCGTCGCCGCCATCGTCGCAGCGGCTCTGGCACAGTCGCACTTCGCTGGGCAGGTCGACCATGCGGATCACGTCGCTGTCGCAGATCGCCAGGATGGTCCGGATCACATTGCGCAGCTCGCGCACGTTGCCCGGCCAGCTGTAGTCGAGCAGGCGTTGGAACGCATCGATCTCGATTGCGACCGGGCGGCCATCGCAGCTTTCGGAGGCAAGGAATTCCCGGATCAGCCGTTCCTTGTCGGTGCGCTGGGCGAGCGGCGGCAATTCGATGGTGATGCCGTTGAGTCGATAATAGAGGTCCTCTCGAAAAGCGCCGCGCGCGATCATGGCTCGCAGGTTCTGATGCGAGGCGCACATCACGCGCAGGTCGACTTTGATCGGCGTCTCCGTTCCCAACGGCATGACCTCTTGTTCCTCCAGGACGCGCAACAGGCGGGTCTGCAAGCTCAACTGCATGTCGCCGATCTCATCGAGGAACAAGGTGCCTCCGGAGGACTGCAGGATCTTGCCTTTCATGCCTCCCTTGCGGGCCCCGGTGAATGCGCCGGCCGCATACCCGAACAGCTCGCTCTCGATGAGCGTCTCGGGAATGGCGGCGCAGTTCAGGGCCACGAAGGAGCGCGCGGCTCGATCACTGGCAGCATGCAAAGCGCGTGCAAACATCTCTTTGCCGGCGCCGGTCGGGCCTTGGATCATGACGGGCACGCGCGAGGAAGCGATGCGCCGGGCACTCCTTATATTACGTGCCATCTGCGGATCGTCGCCGGCGAGGTCCTCGAGCGAGAGCGTCGCCTTGCGGGGCACGGCTCCAGAAAGCTGCAGGATCTCTCGCGACGGCGGCGGGACATTGATGGCGCGCGTCGTGGTCGCATCCTGATCCAGGCTCAGGAAGAAATGCCGGCCGAACAGCACGTCGCGGACCGGGCGCAACGACAGCTGCGTGCGGCTCATGGGCTCGATCAGATCCGACGGGTTCACTTGGAAGATCTCGTCGATGCTGCGGCCGACCAGGGTCTCGCGATTCTTCGCTCGCAGCAGCCACAACGCGGTCTCGTCGACGGCGACTACCCGGCCGTCGCGGGCGACGGCAATTGCGCCGCTGTGCTGAAGATTCACGAATTCGGGGCGGGCGTGGAAGCGGAACACGGTCTCGCCCTGGAACTGCTGCAAGAACAGACATTTCTCGATCAGCTGCGCCGACAGACTCACCAGCGCCATCGTGTGCGCCAGGCTCGCTCGCGTGTCGCGCGCATTCAGCGTGGAAGCATCGAGAACGGCGAGCAGGTTGCCCGAGGCATCGCGGATCGGCGCGCCCGAGCAGGAGAGGCCGATGTGACAGGCGCGGAAATGTTCTTCGCGATACACGATCACCGGGCGGTTCTCGGCGATGCACGTGCCGATGCCGTTCGTGCCTTCTTCGCGCTCGCTCCAGTCGGCGCCGACCAGCAGGCCGGCGGAGCGGAATACATCGACGAGTGTGGAATCGGTTTTCTCATACAGCACGATGCCGCTGGCATCGGTGAGCACCAGCGCATAGCCGGAGCCGGCGATGTGTTCGTAGAGCCAGTCGATTTCGGCAGCGGCAATTTGTAAAAGATCGGCGTGCTGAACCAGTCGCTCGGCGAGCACCGCCGCGTCGATCACGGTGGGAGCGTAGGTGCGGCGTCCTGGGTCGATGGAATAATCGATGGCGCAGCGGCGCCAGGAGCCGGCGATCGCGGGGTGCAAGGTGAGTGGCGGCCCGACCGCGTGCGACCTCGTCTGGCCAGACTGAGGCTCGCGAACGAACTCGAGCACATTCCCCGCATGCACTGCAGTTGCGTCCATGAATTCTCCTTCATTCATCCCGATGCGGCGATGTGTCAACTGTGCCGTGACAGTGTCACGGTCTGTATCGCCCCTGACACACTCGCCCGCGGATTGATTGTCCCACCGCATCCGATGCAGTGTCTTCGCTGCCAGCGGTGTTAAGTTTAACCAAGATAATCACCGGTGGCATATCGTGTGCTAACTCAGAACGTTAATGAGTCAACGGAGCGGGATCATGAAGCATGTCGCGTGGCGGCCACTAGTAGGGGTGATGGTCTTCGGTGTATGCGGATACATATTCGAGGTCGCCGCAGCCTCCAGCAATGCGGCCACCGCCCGCGCCTATGTTTCCAATGAAGATGGCCAGTCGGTCTCGGTGCTGAACGCCGAGAGCTTCGCCAGCATCGCCACGATCGATGTCGGTAAGCGGCCGCGCGGCTTGAAGTTATCGCGCGATGGCTCGCAATTGTTCGTGGCCGTGAGCGGCTTGCCGAAATGTCCGCCCACGGTGCCGGATGAGGAGTGCGCCAAGCTCGAGCGCGACCTGAAGGCCGACGGAATTGCAGTCGTCGACACGGCTTCACGCAAGGTAATCAAGGTGCTGGCCGCCGGCTCCGACCCCGAGCAGTTTGCTATGAGCAACGATGGCAAGCGGCTCTACGTGGCGAATGAAGATGTCGGCCTGCTCTCGGTGGTCGACGTGGATGCCGGCAAAGTGATCGAGCGCATCAAGGTCGGATTGGAGCCGGAAGGCGTGGCGATGACGCCGAATGGGCGCTGGGTGCTGGTCACGAACGAGTCGGACAGCTCGGTCTCTGTCATCGATACCGCTACGCTAAAAGTTACAAAGACGGTGCCGGTGGGCAAGCGGCCGCGCGACATGGCGTTCGCGCCCGATGGCAACACCGCTTATGTGTCGGGCGAACTGGATGCCTCGTTGTATAGCATGCCGGTGACGGGCAACGAGCCCGTGCGACGGTTGTTACAACTGCGCGAGGCCACGCGGCCAATGGCGGTCGTTCAGGATTCCGCGCGTAACCGTTTGTATTTGAGCACCGGCCGGGGCGGCACCGTTGCCATCATCGATACCAAAGACGCGCCGCAGGCAATGAAGCTCATCAAGGAAGTGCCGGTCGGCAAGCGTCCGTGGGGCATCGCGCTGTCCGCCGATGGGCGGCACTTGTACACCGCGAACGGACCGTCGAACGATGTGAGTGTCGTGGATACAACGACGCTGACCGAGGTGAAACGGATCCCCGTGGGCAGTTCGCCCTGGGGCATCGTGCTCGGCCCCGCGCCGCCCTGATCCCCCTCAGGATTTGAGGCCGCAATCCCGCTGAACCTGTTTCTCCAGTTCGCGAAACCGCTTGGCGGTGGACTTGGCTTCGTCGGAATCCCGGAACACCGCGCCACCTTCGCCCGGCAGGCCGGAGTAGCGCGCGAACGTAATCGCATTGACGAACTCGTCGTAGGTCAGCACGTCGGCAATGCGATCGATGGTGCACGAGCACTGATAGACGTTCGCCAGGCTGTCGTCGTGCTTCGCGATGCATTCATTCACATACTCGACGCGCGCCTGAGTCGGGTAGTTGTGCACCGGCCCTTCGTCTTCATCGCCGCTCGCCGGCTTGCCGAATATCACCAAAGCAATCGCCATGAACCCGAGAGTGGATTGCTGGCACAGGCGTTGCATCGTCATGGTCGCCTCGCGGAGGTGGAATGAAGTTGGCGTGAGCATGATTGTGCATGCGGCGCGCCAACGGCCGCCAACAAAAAATTTCGGTCAGTCTCGGGGGATTGAACATGAAACGTCAGCATCGCTGGGTCCTGCTGGTGGCTGCCTCGTCCACCGTCACCTTGGCTTCGGCCGCGGACCTCGAAACTCATATGAGCAAGTCATCCAACTGGGCCGCCCAGGCCGGTGACTATGCGAATCATCGCTATAGTGAACTGAAGCAGATCAACGCCAGCAACGTCGGTCGCATGCAGGTGGCATGGACGATGTCCACCGGCGTGCTACGCGGCCACGAGGGTTCGCCGCTGGTGATCGGCGACACGATGTACATCCACACGCCGTTTCCGAACAACGTGTTCGCGGTGAATCTGAAGGACCAATCCTACAAGTGGAAGTATGAGCCCAAGCAGGATGCGTCGGTTGTACCGGTCATGTGCTGTGACACTGTCAACCGCGGCCTGGCCTATGGCGACGGCAAGATCCTGCTGCAACAGGCGGACACGACGCTGGTCGCGCTGGACGCCAACACCGGCAAGGTGATGTGGTCCGCGAAGAACGGCGATCCGAAGATCGGCGAGACCAACACCAACGCACCGCATGTCTTCAAGGACACGGTGATCACCGGCATCTCCGGCGGTGAGTTCGGTGTGCGCGGCCGCCTGATCGCGTACGACCTGGCCACCGGCAAGAAGAAATGGACCGCGTGGAGCACCGGCCCGGATAAGGAAGTGCTGATCGATCCGGCCAAGACCATGACCTGGACCAACGGCAAGATGGCGCCGGTCGGCGCCGACTCCTCGATCAAATCCTGGAAGGGCGATCAATGGAAGTTGGGCGGCGGCACCACCTGGGGCTGGTACGCCTACGATCCGAAGCTGAACCTCGTTTACTACGGCACGGGCAATCCGGGCACGTGGAATCCGTCGCAGCGTCCCGGCGACAACAAATGGTCCATGACCATCTTCGCCCGCGATCTGAACACGGGCATGGCGAAGTGGGCCTATCAGATGACGCCGCACGACGAATGGGACTATGACGGCATCAACGAGATGCTGCTGGTCGATCTCAACATCAAGGGCAAGCAGGTGCCGGCGGTGGTGCATTTCGACCGCAACGGCTTCGGCTACACCTTGAACCGCGATACCGGCGAGCTGCTGGTCGCAGAAAAATACGATCCGACGGTGAACTGGGCGACCAAGGTCGACATGAAGACCGGCCGGCCGGTGGTCGACAAGAAATATTCGCCCGGGACCACCGGTCCCGACGTGAATGTGAAAGATATATGCCCGGCCGCGCTCGGCACCAAGGACCAGCAGCCCGCCAGCTACGATCGCAAGAGCGGCTTGATCATGGTCCCGACCAATCACGTCTGCATGACGTATGAGCCCTTCCAGGTGGAATACACCGCCGGGCAACCGTTCGTGGGCGCGACGTTGACCATGTATCCGACGCCGGGCAGCCACGGCGGCATGGGCAACTTCATCGCGTGGGATGCGGCTCAAGGCAAGATCATGTGGTCGAAGCCGGAACGTTTCTCGGTCTGGTCGGGCGCGCTGACCACCGCCGGCGACGTGGTGTTCTACGGCACGCTGGAAGGTTATATCAAGGCGGTTTCGCCGAAGGACGGCAAGGAGCTGTGGAAGTTCAAGACCCCGTCCGGAATCATCGGCAACGTGTTCACGTATGAGTACGGCGGCAAGCAGTACGTCGGCGTGTACTCCGGCATCGGCGGCTGGGCCGGCATCGGCATGGCGGCGGGCCTGACCGAATCCACCGAAGGCCTGGGCGCGGTGGGCGGTTACAAGGATCTGGCGAAGTACACGACGCTCGGCGGCTCGTTGTTCATCTTCGGGTTGCCAGACAGCACTGGCTCGGCCACGACCGCGCTGAAGTGAGCTCACCGCAAATGGGCTCATTGAAACTGCGGGTAGCAAAGTGGTCGATCGGGTTTCTGGTCATGAGTATCGCCGCGGTGTGCACGAGTGCCAACGACGCACCCGCGGCCGATGCTCTCTACCAGGTGCAGGATGGCAACAAGGTCGATGAGAAAACATTGAAAGGCTGGAAGACGTGGCGGGCGCTCGCATGCGAGCGCTGCCACGGGGCCGAACAGGAAGGCATGGTCGGCCCGTCGCTGGTGGAGTCGATGAAGAAGCTCAGCAAAGAGGACTTCCACACCACGATCATGAACGGCCGCCCGGAGAAGGGCATGCCGCCGTTCAACACCAGCGCGATGGTGAACGAGAACTGGGAAGGCCTGTACGCCTACTTGAAAGGTCGCTCCGATGGCAAGATCCAGCCTGGCCGCCTGCAGCCGATGCAATAGATTGCGCGTGGGCGCGACCGGGCTGGCCTGTCTTCTGCTGTCATTCGCCGCAGCGGGCGTCGCTGCGGCGGATCAGTCCGAAACCATCCTCCGCGTCTGCGCCGATCCGGACAACCTGCCGTTGTCCAACCAGCGCGGCGAGGGCTATGAGAACAAGATCGCTGAGGCGCTGGCCAGCGATCTGGGCCGGCGCGTCGAATACACCTTCTTTCCACAGCGCATGGGCTTCGTCCGCAATACGTTGCGTCAACGGGACGAGGCCACGCAACAATTCAAATGCGATGTGATCATCGGCGTGCCCAAGGGTTACGAGCTCACGGCCACGACGCGGCCGTATATGCGCTCGACTTATGCGCTGCTGTTCGCGGATCCGGCCAAGTATGGAGAGGTGCGGAGCGCCGACGATCTGCTGAAGCTGCCGCCTGACAAATTATCTTCACTGCGTATCGGCGTGTTCGGACGCTCGCCGGGCGCGGACTGGTTGTTGCGTCATGGACTGCTCGAACAAGCTGTCGTGTACGCGCCGCAGAGCGGCGATGTTCACGAGAATCCCGCGCACATCATCGAGCGGGATCTGAACGAGAAAAAGATCGACGTCGCCATTCTGTGGGGGCCCATGGCGGGTTATCTGGTGCAGCGACACACGGCGTCGCCTTCGGGATCGTCCCGGTGGCACGCCGTGCCTTTTTTGCCCGACCCGCAGATCCGTTTCGATTACGAGATCGCCATGGGCGTGCGCTTTGGCGAAAAACAATGGCAGGGCGAGCTCGATAACTGGATCGGCTCGCACCAGGCCCGGATCGACGAGATCCTGTCGAGTTATCGCGTGCCGCTGCTCGATGCCAGCGGCAAGGTCAAGTAAGCCCGCCCGGGGAGCATGTATGAAAGTCAAAGCTGCAGTTGCATATGCCGCAGGCAAGCCGCTCGAAGTCACGACGGTGGATCTCGATGGGCCACGCGCCGGCGAGGTGCTGGTCGAGATCAAAGCCACCGGCATCTGTCACACCGATGAGTTCACCCGCTCCGGTGCGGATCCGGAAGGCTTGTTTCCGGTGATTTTCGGCCACGAGGGCGCCGGTGTCGTCGTGGATGTCGGCCCTGGCGTGACCACGTTGAAGAAGGGCGATCATGTCATTCCGCTGTACACGCCCGAATGCCGTCAGTGCAAATCGTGCCTGTCGCGCAAGACCAATCTCTGTACGCAGATTCGCGCCACGCAAGGCAAGGGCGTGATGCCCGACGGCACCAGTCGCTTCTCGATCGGCAAGGAGATGATCCATCACTACATGGGATGTTCCACGTTCTCGAACTTCACGGTGCTGCCGGAGATTGCGCTCGCCAAGATTCGCGAGGACGCGCCGTTCGACAAGGTTTGTTATATCGGCTGCGGCGTCACGACCGGCATCGGCGCCGTGATCAATACCGCCAAGGTCGAGCCGGGCGCGAACGTCGTCGTGTTCGGCTTGGGCGGCATCGGCTTGAATGTGATTCAAGGCGCGCGGCTCGCGGGTGCGAACAAGATCGTCGGCGTCGACATCAATCCGGGACGCGTGAAACTCGCCGAAGCGTTCGGCATGACGCATTTCGTGAATCCCAAAGAGGTCGGCGGCGACCTGGTGGCACACCTGGTGAATGTCACCGATGGCGGCGCCGATTACAGCTTCGAGTGCGTGGGCAACGTCGATCTGATGCGTCAGGCGCTGGAGTGCTGCCATCGCGGTTGGGGCGTGTCCGTGATCATCGGCGTCGCGGGCGCAGGTCAGGAGATCAAGACGCGTCCCTTCCAGCTGGTCACCGGGCGCGTGTGGAAGGGCACGGCGTTCGGCGGCGCGCGGGGCCGCACCGACGTGCCGAAGATCGTCGACTGGTACATGGACGGCAAGATCAAGATCGACGAGCTGATCACGCACCAGATGCCCATCGAGCGCATCAACGACGCGTTCGATCTGATGCACAAGGGCGAGTCGATTCGTAGCGTCGCGATCTTCTGAAGATCGATCAACAACGATTGAGGGTAACAACCATGAGCGCTTTGAAAATTCATCCGTCGGTGGATGGCGGCGTCAAGGCCGGCAAGTCGGGTTTCTCCGGCGGCACCTTGACCTGCAAGTGCAAGGACAACCAGGTGACGGTGCAGCTGGCGGGCGACGTCGCTTTCAATCACGTCTGCGGCTGCACCAAGTGCTGGAAGCCGGAAGGCTCGCTGTTCTCGATGGTCGCGGTCATTCCGCGCGACAAGCTGCAAGTCACGGCCAACGCGCAGAAGCTGAAGATCGTCGATGAGTCGGCGGCGATCCAGCGTTATGCGTGCACCGGCTGCGGCGTGCACATGTACGGCCGCATCGAAAACAAGAACCATCCGTTCTATGGCTTCGACTTCGTGCACACCGAGCTGTCGAGCGATCAGGGCTGGGCGGCGCCGGAGTTCGCGGCGTTCGTGTCGTCCATCATCGAGTCAGGCGCGAATCCGCAGAACATGGGAGCGGTCCGCTCGCGCCTGAGCGAGTTGGGCTTGACGCCCTACGACTGTCTGTCGCCGCCGTTGATGGATCTGATCGCGACTCACACCGCGAAAGCCAAAGGCGTCGTGGCGGCGGCTTGAGATCACCACCGATGGTGAACGTGGCGGGCGATCTGCTGCTCGTATATCGAGCGGATCGCTTGCATTGTTCCTGGGGACAATGACGCAAGCTCGCTTGCGGCCGCGTTCGCCAGCGCCTGGGCCGGCGATTTCGCACCTGGAATCGCCACCGACACAGCGTCTTCCATGAGAATCCAGCGCAGGGCGAAGGCGGCCATCGATACGCCCTGCGGCACCAGCGGACGAATCGTTTCCACGGCTTCCAGAGCAACGTCGTAGGGCACACCCGCGAACGTCTCACCCACGTCGAATGCTTCGCCGTGACGGTTGAAATTCCGATGATCGTCGGCCGCGAACTGCGAACTGCGCGTCAACTTGCCAGTCAATAACCCGCTGGCCAACGGCACGCGCGCAATGATCGCCACCTTGCGAGCCTTGGCCTCGCGAAACAACAGCTCGGCCGGTCGTTGGCGGAAAATGTTGTAAATGATCTGCACGGATTCGACGCCGGGATACTCGATGGCCTTGAGTGCTTCCTCGACTTTCTCCACCGACACGCCGTAGTGCTGGAGCTTGCCGGCGGCGACCAGCGCATCGAGCGCTTCGAACACTTCAGGGCGGTAATACACCTCGGTCGGCGGACAATGCAGTTGCACGAGATCGAGTGTCTCGACGCCGAGGTTCTGCAGGCTGCGATCGATGAATGCTTCGAGGTTCTTGCGGTTGTAGCCGTCGGCGACATGCGGCGACAAACGCCGACCGGCCTTGGTCGCGACGATGGGGCGCGGGCCCTGCCAATCTTTCAACACATCGCGAATGATGCGTTCGGAGCGACCGTCGCCGTACACATCGGCGGTGTCGATGAAATTTGTTCCCGCTTCCAGCGCCGCGCGCAGCGCGTCGCGCGCCTGAGCTTCATCGACATCGCCCCAGGAGCCGCCGATTGCCCACGCGCCAAAACCAATGTCGGCGAGATTCCAGCCGGTGCGGCCGAACGGGCGGAGATGCAAGGTCATGAGCTAACTCCCGGAACGGAACGACCGGGAATTCTGGCAGCTCGATGCGATCGCGGCGAGAGTTATATCGACGGCTTCGACCGGCGGTTGGCCAACAGCAGCAACAGCCCGCCAAGCAGCGTCAGGATATCCATCGCGCCGCCGCCACCCCCGCCACCGCGACCGCCGCCACCGCCGCCGCCACTGGGAGCAGGAACCGTTGCGGTCACGGAGCTGGTCGCCTTGTTGTCGGCCGGATTGATATCGGCCATGGTCGGGCCGAAGGCCACGTTGGCCGTGGCTTCAACCGAGCCTGCATTGGTTGCCACCGCCCTGAAGGAGAATGCTCGCATCGCGCCCGGCGCAAGCGTGCCCAGGGTGCAAGAGGCGCCGCCGGTGGCCGAGCTGCAACCGTCAGGCACGGAACCGAGCGTGAAGCTCGAGCCCAGTTGAAATCCGACGGTGCCGTCGCCCGCCGACGTGGTGCCGCGATTTGTTACGGTCACGGTGTAAGTGACGTCGCTTCCCTGCGTGACGCTGGTGGCAGAAGGCGTGAGGGCGATGCCGAGATCGCCGGGATCGCCCGTGACGGCTGATGCCTGCGCGGAGTTGTCGCCTGGGACCGAGTCGTTCTCATGCGCGGCGACGGTCGCTGTCACGGGAATAAAAAGAGCGGAGGCGGGCGTTGTGTATCTCACGACGGCGTTCACTGCTTCACCGACGCGCAGCACCGGAATCGTGCAGCTCGTTGTCGCGCAAGTGCCGCGGTCCGTAGTGATGCTCACGTTCGTCAGTTCCGCAGGCAACACGGCTGAGAGCTTCACTGCCGTTGCGTGATACGGGCCTTTGTTCACGGCTCGCATGTTGAACGTGGATTCGTAGCCTCTGGGACGAGTGCCGCTGTGATCGTCGATCTCCACATGCAAATCCGGCGACACTTCGAACGCCGCCGCGCCACGCACGCCGGTGCCGGCGTGAATCAACGATGGATGACCGGGGTCGAGCACGAGCTGACCGACGTACCAGGGACCGCCGTCATCCGATGCAGCGCGCAGCACTTCCCAAGTCGCACCGGCGTCCACCGAGCGCAGGATCGACGACGAGCGCTGGATGCCGAACGCATAACCCGGATCGAGGCTCGCGGCGTAAATCGTCGTCGGCACGACCGGATCGACGACCACCGCGCTCGCCGCGTCGTTGGCGATGATGGCGAATTGATTGTTCGCGATGAACGAGTCGCCGCCGTCGTCGCTGACCTGCAGGCCGCTCTCGGTCGCGACGTAGACGCGCGAGCTGTTCGACGGATCGATGGCGATCTTGTGCACGTCCTGGCCCACGAACCATTGGCCCCAGGTCAGGCCGCGATCGAGCGAGCGATACAAGCCTCCCGGCGTGCCGGGAAAGAAACCTTGGTAGACCGCTAGAAACATTCGCTCCGGATCGGCGGGATCGACCTGCATGTCCCTGCCGAACAGCGTTGGAGGCAGAGTGCTGCTGTGGGGCAGCCAGGTGGCACCGCCGTCGATGCTCCGATAAATGCCTGCTGCCGGCGTCGACGTCACCTCGTAGACGTTCACATACATCGTGTTCGCATCCTGCGGATCGAACGCGAACGCCTGGGGCGAGAAGCCATTGAGGTCCAGGTTGGGCGCGATCCATGACTCACCGCCGTCGAGCGAGCGGAATACGCCTCGACCGAACGCGCCAAAGAAAATCGAGTCCGGCGAGCCCGGCCTGACAGCGAGGCTGGCCTGGCCGAATTCGGCGCCGGGGTACAGCGCTTGCGCGGCGGCCAGATTCAGGCGCTGCCAATCGGCGTCGCCGCTGGTGGCGAACAATCCGCTGCCGCCACCGGTGGTGTACGTGTAGATCCTGGAGTTGGCGGCGAGCGTCGTGGCGAACTGCGTCGGGTTGGAGGCGATCGGCGAGAGTGCCGCTTCGGTCCAGCTCTGCGCGTCGTTGTTCGAATAGAGCGCGCCTTGCTGTCCCAACGCAACGATGCGTGTCGGCACGGCGGCATCGAAGCTCACGCCTTCGTACCTGATCGTCGGCAGCCCACCGAATGTCGACCAGGTCGCGCCGTAGTCCGTTGTCACCTGCAGCGGAGCAATGCCCCTGGTGGCGGCGATTGCACGGCCGGGCGTGGATGGATCAACGGAGACGGAAGCGAACGAGCCGCCGCTCTTCTGGTTCCAGCTGACGCCGCGATCGTTCGAGATCCACAAGCCGTCGTTGCATGCCACGATGAATTGTGTGGCCGTCAGCTGTGCAATGTCATAGCACCATGTATGGCTGGCGGTGTCGGGATTGACTCGCGTGTCCGACCAGGTGATGCCGCCGTCCGTGCTGCGGATCGCTATGGGGCCGCTGAAAGAGTAGACGACATCGCTATTTTGCGGATCCACGAGGATCCGCGTCAGCGTCTGCGGCGCGGTGCTGGGCGCCGACCAGGTCTGGCCGCGATCGTTGCTGCGATAGACTCGATTGCTCATCGCGTAATAGACCGTCGCGCCATTGGTGCCGACGCCCCACAGGCCGGCGCCGGCCGGCGCGACCTGAACGAAACTTTGTCCGCGATCGTCGGAACGAAACAGACCGTGATCCAATGCTGTGACGTACAGGCGGTTGCCGTCGGTGGGATCGACCGCGACGCTGTTCACCTGGCTCGCGAAGTTCTTCAGGGTGGTCCAGGTGACGCCGCCATCGGTCGAGCGATGCACGCTGCGGCTGTAAATCGCGTAGAACACGCCCGAGTCGGTCGAGCTCGCCCGCACGCCCTGAAAAATCCCGCCGGGCGGGCCTTTGATGGTCCAACTGTTGACCCCGGCACCGCTCGCGTCGGCCAGCAGCGCCAGCGCGGCGCCCAGCGACACCACGCCGAATCGACGATAGGAGCTCACCCGCTTTCCTTCTTATGCATCGTTATCGAAGCGGGGCAAGCATAGCAGGTTGTACACACTCCCCGCGTGTCGGGGAACTCCGACGGCCGACGGCAGATTAGGGGTTGGGCAGCTCCAGCACATCCATGTGCTCGCTGCATCAGGGCGTCCCTGCCCAAGCCGAGCTCCATCCGTGGGAAGTTGCCGTGCCGAAGGGCCAGATCGCGCATCGTCACAAGGCTTTGTTTATAGGCATTGGCGCCGTTGCACTGCTTCTGGTCGGCGCGGGCGCCGGCGTAGTGCTGTTGTTATCCGGGGCCTACAGCACCGCCGCCACCAAGCAGCATTTCGGTATTACATATCGCATCCTGGAGCTGGGCTTGCGCTATTCCGTGGCCAGCAATGCCGAAGACATCGTCGTCCCCGATCTCGGGCGCGTGGCCAATGTGAATATAGGTTATGCGTGCTACCGCAGGTATTGCGTGCAATGTCACGGCGCCCCCGGCGTCGCTCGCGACCCGCTCGGCCGCGGACAACTTCCTTCACCGAGCAGTTTGTCGGAATCCGCTCGGGACTGGCCCGCCGCGCATCTTTTTTATGTCACGCAGCAGGGCGTGCGCATGTCGGGCATGCCGGCTTGGGAATACCGGATATCGAGCGAAGGATTGTGGTCGACGGTGGCGTACTTGAAGGCCATGCCGTTCATGACGGTGGCCCAGCATCGTGAGTTGGATGAATCGAGTGCCGATGAAACATGTCCCGCGCCGACCGCTGCTGCTGCTTACACACGAGAGCGAACGCAGATCATGTTTCGGCAGTACGCGTGCGACAACTGTCACATCATCGGTGGCATGGTCGGGCCGAAGACGCACGTCGGGCCGTCGTTGAAAGGCTGGCGCGAGCGCAAGTACATCGCGGGCGTTCTGCCCAACACACGCGAGAACTTGGTGCGTTGGATCGTTGCGCCACAGGACTTCAGTCCGCACACTATGATGCCGGATCTCGATGTGATCGAGCCGCACGCTCGCCAGATGGCGCGTTATCTGATGACGGAAGAGTAGTGAGATGATGCGCCAACTCTCGCTGTTCATTTTGCTGCCGCTGCTGTTTGCTTGTGCTCCCGAGCGTGACTATGTGCCGAGAGTGGTCGATGGCGACGCGGATCGGGGTCGTGAAGCGTTGGCGCGCTATGAGTGCGGTGTGTGCCATGTGATTCCGGGTGTCGCGGACGCCGTTGGGAAGGTCGGGCCGGCGCTGGATCATTACTCACGTCGCTCCTATGTCGCGGGAAAATTCCCAAACGAGCCGGACATGCTGGTGCGCTGGATCGTCGATGCCCCGGCGATGGCGCCGCAGACCGCGATGCCCGCCATCTCGATGTCGGAGCAGGACGCTCGTGACATGGCCGCCTATTTATATGAGTCCGACTGATCATGCGGCCGCCTCATCCTGCGTCGGCTTTGGATCCCGCGTCGGGCAGCGGCGCCGAGTTGATCGATCAGCTCGGCACGGCGTTGTATGTCGGCAGCGGTCTGATTTTCCTGGTCGTGATGGCGCTCGTCATCTATGCAGTCCTTACAAAAGGAAGGCCGGTCAACGCGCGCTACTGGATTCTCGGCGGCGGTCTCGCGTTTCCTGCGTTCACGCTGACTGTGCTGTTGATGTATTCGCTGGCCGTCGGCAATGGCTTGAACGCGATCGGATCGAGCAGCGCTCTGCAACTGTTTCTGGATTGTTTTGGCCTCGGCGATGCGCGTGCGCGGACAACGGTCGACGATGTTCTCAGGATTCACGTGGTCGGCAAGCAATGGTGGTGGGAAGTTCGTTACGAGCGGGCGGGGCAGAGCGAGCCGGTCGTGCTAGCGAACGAGATCCGCATGCCGACCCACCAGGCGGTGGAACTGGTGCTCTCGACGACCGATGTGATTCACAGCTTTTGGGCGCCGTCGCTGGCGGGCAAGGTGGACATGATTCCTGGACGAACGACTCACTTGCGTCTGCAGACGAGCGAGGAAGGAACATTTCGTGCGCTATGCGCCGAGTATTGCGGCGGGCAGCATGCGTTGATGGCGCTGTTCGTCGTTACGCAGAACGGGGATGACTTCGATGCTTGGCTGGCGCGTCAACAAACGTCCGTTGTAGAGCCTGTCGATCCCTTTTTGAAAATCGGCTACGACGCCTTCTTTCGTGGCGAGTGTCATAGCTGTCACACGATCAGAGGGACGCCCGCGGATGGCACGTCGGGCCCGGATCTGACGCACGTCGGTGGCCGAAAGTCGCTTGCCGCCGGCACGCTCAATAATCACATCGGCACTATGGCGGGCTGGATTGCCGGCGCCCAGGATGTGAAGCCGGGGAACAAGATGCCGTCGTCGCTTGCGTACTCGGGTGTTGAACTGCGCGCGCTGTCGGCGTGGTTGGGGAGTCTGCAGTGAGCTCGGGCGCATCGCCTGAGCTGCCGAACTCGCTGCCGCGTCCCGCTGGTGAGTTCGACCGATTGCGCGCTGTCTGGGAACGGCCGAAAGGCTGGCGCGTACTGACGCAAGTCAACAACACAGCGATCGGTCTCTGGTACATCGGCGCGGCGCTGTTGTTTCTGGTGCTCGGTGGCATTCTGGCGCTGATCATGCGCACTCAGC
The DNA here is from genome assembly GCF_009932555.1 of Steroidobacter agaridevorans. Taxonomy (GTDB): domain Bacteria; phylum Pseudomonadota; class Gammaproteobacteria; order Steroidobacterales; family Steroidobacteraceae; genus Steroidobacter; species Steroidobacter agaridevorans. The sequence continues at coordinate 684,258 of NZ_BLJO01000001.1, read as the reverse complement.
TGGCGGTGCCGGGAAACAACCTGGTCGATGCCGATCTGTACAACCAGCTGTTCACGATGCACGGCTCGGTGATGATGTTTCTGTTCGCCGTGCCGGTGGTCGAGGCGATCGGCATTCTGTTGTTGCCGGCGATGCAGGGAGCGCGAGACCTGCCGTTCCCTCGGCTGTCGGCCTATGCGTTCTGGGCGTATTTCGTCGGCGGGCTGGTGTTCTTCACCACCATCTTCTTCGACCTTGCCCCCGACGGCGGCTGGTTCATGTATCCGCCGCTCACCAGCTACGAGTTCTCGCCCGGGCTGCGCACGGACTTCTGGCTGCTCGGCATCGGGTTCATCGAGATCTCGGCCATCGCCGGCGCGATCGAGATCGTCGTGGGCATCTTGCGAACGCGGCCGCCGGGCATGACGCTCGACAAGATGCCCATCTATCTGTGGGCGATGCTCATCGTCGGCGCGATGATCATCTTCGGCTTTCCGCCAGTGATTCTCGCGACGGCGCTGCTCGAGCTCGAGCGCGCGTTCCACTGGCCGTTCTTCCTGGCCGAGCGGGGCGGCGATCCGTTGCTCTGGCAGCATCTGTTCTGGCTGTTCGGACATCCGGATGTCTACATCATTTTCCTGCCGGCGGCGGGCCTGGTGTCGATGATGGTCGCGACCATGGCGCAGGCGCCGTTGATCGGATATCGCTGGATCGTGGTCGCGATGCTGGCGACGGGGACCATCTCCTTTGCATTGTGGGTGCATCACATGTTTGCGACCGGCATGCCGCACCTGTCGCTCAGCTTCTTCTCCGCGGCGAGCATGGCGGTGGCGATTCCGGCCGGGCTGCAAGTGTTTTCGTGGATCGCCACGCTGTGGCGAGGCAACGTGCAGCGCGCGACGCCGACTTACTTCCTGCTCGGCTTCTTCGGTGTATTCGTGCTGGGTGGATTGACTGGCGTCATGCTCGCGGTCGTGCCTTACGACTGGCAGGCGCACGATACATATTTCGTCGTGGCTCACCTGCACTACGTGCTGATCGGCGGCATGTTGTTTCCTGTGTTCGCGGGCATCTATTACTGGGCGCCGATGATCAGTGGCCGGCACCTGTCGGAGCGCATGGGGAAGTGGGCCTGCGCCATCATGTTCATTGGCGTGAACCTGGCTTTCTTCCCCATGCATATTGCCGGGCTGCTGGGCATGCCACGCCGCGTCTGGACGTACGCGGAGGGTTATGGCCTGGAGCCTTACAACTTGCTCTCGACGATCGGAGCATTCTTGTTTGCGGCAGGTATCGGCATCGTGTTGCTGGATCTGATGTTGCACTTCCGGCCCGCTGGGAAAGTGGATACCAATCCCTGGAACGCGGGCACGCTCGAATGGCTGCCGCAGGATGAGTATGCGATTCGCAGCGTGCCTTTCATCGACAGCCGCGAGCCGCTGTGGAATCGAGCGGCGCTGCGACAGGAAGTGGACGCAGGTCAGCACTATCTGCCCGGCACGATGACGGGCGGTCGAGAGAGCATTGTCACCAGTCCCGTCGATGCGCGACCCGAGTATCTATTGCGTCTGCCGGGATCGAGCTGGTTGCCGATGCTGGCTGGCGTCGGCACGGCGGTCTTCTTTCTCGCGCTCACGGTCAAGTGGATGATCGTCGCGATTGCCGGAGCGCTGGTCGCACTGGGCAGCATTCTCATGTGGTTGTGGGACAGCGACCCCGCGCCCTCGGGAAAGCTGTTCGATGTCGGCGGCGGGCTCAGTCTGCCGGATTACATGAGTGGTAGCCGCTCGCATTCGTGGTGGTCGGTGGTCGTGTTGATGCTCGTGGATGGCAGCATCTTCGCGTGTTTGATCTTTTCGTTTCTTTATCTATGGACGGTGACGTTGTCCGGCTTTCCCCCGGAGAGTCTGGATATGCCACTGGTGGGAAGCTCCGTGGCGGCGCTCATTGCCTGGCTCGTCGTTGCCGGGGCCTTGTTCGCGGCGAATCGGGCGCTGGGGGCGAGCCGGCGTCGCGGCGTGATCGTCGCTCTGTTGATTGCGCTGGTGGCGATATGGCTCGCATTTGGAGCGAGCTTGCATGCGTTGATGGGAACGAATCTTCGCCCCCACTTGCATGGTTATGCATCGACGGCTTACACGATGGTGGCCTGGCAGGGGCTGCATGCCGTGTTGCTGACGTTGATGGTCGGCTTCTCCGTGGCGCGACTGTCGCTCGGCATGATCGACTCGGTGCGTCGGAATGTTTTCGATAACACCCGCATCATGAGCTACTACTGCGCGGCGCAGGGAGTCGTCGCGCTGGTCGTGATGCATTCGCCTCGGCTGGGGTGATCATGCGACATCCCTTCACGAGAACCACGTTTTTGATTCTGGGCGGGCTGCTCGTCTGGATGGCGGATTTCGCCTTCGTGTATGTATTCGCGGCGGTTGCGTGTGCGCGGGGCTTTGCCGATGTGAGCTGGTTCGGTGTGCCCATCGTCACGCTGATGACGCTGCTCGCGTCGCTGATCGCCGGCGCGGCCACCGTGGCGGTCGTACGTCGCGGTTATCGTTTACAGCGAGACGCAGCGATCGACGAGCATTCGCGTTTCATCGGTTTCGTGACTTTGGCGAGCGGCGGGATTGCACTGATCGCCTTGGTGTTGCTGGTTCTGCCAGCGCTGGTGGTCAGCGCGTGCCCGCGGTTGTGAACGCGGCCGACCCTCAGTGTTTAGCCGCCCGTTTCCAGTGCCAACCCCGCGGGCCGACCGTGTCCGCCGAGAACGCGCCGCGCTCGCCGAGCGGCTTTACCGGTCCGATCGTCGTGTCATTCAGTGTCTGTCGCTCGAGCTCGGAGTTGATCTCCGCGCCAAGGATCACGACGTAGGCGGACACATAGAACCACATCAACATCACGACTACGCCGCCGATCGCACCATACGCTTCGCCGAACGAATTGAAGTTACGCACATAGATCGCGAACAGCACGCCGCCCAGCAGCCACAACGTCGCGGCGATGACGGAGCCGGCGTTGACCCATTCCCAGCGCGGATGCGTTCGATGCGGAGCGAATCGATACAAGGCCGAGAGCGCGAAGACCGCAATCACCCACAGCAGCGCCCATCGAATAATGAGCAATACCCATTGCGTGGCCGTGCCCAATGGAATGAATGCGAGCACGATGGGCACCGCCACACCGATCAGCACCATCACCACGAAGCCGACGACGCCGCAAACCGTGAACGTGAACGAGAGCAACATCCGTTGCAGGAATGAGCGGCGATCGTGCTCGTTGTATGCGACGTTCACCGCGGTGATCAACGCCACCATGCCCTTGCGCGCGCTCCACATCGCGACCAGGATGCCGATCACGACGCCGATGCTGAGTGTTTCATTCCTCTGGTTGACCAGGTTTTGCAGCTGGCTCTGCAGAATCTGCAGGGTCGCGGCCGGCAGCATCTCGCTGAATGCCTGAATCTGCGCGGCGATCGCTTCGGGCGAAGCCACCAGGCCGTAGATGGCGACGGCGGCGGCGAGACTCGGGAACACGGCCAGCAGTGCGAACAAGGCAAGCCCGCCGGCAACGATGGACACGTTGTCGGCATCGAGCTGAGTCTGGACCCGCCAGATCACATCCCACCAGCCGCGCCAGGTGATATCCACCGGCCGGTGGGCGAGGCGTCCCCGATTCGTTTCGGTGTGTGCGATCTCGTTGGGATCGACGGTCGGAGGCATTGCAACACCTTGCTCGGCGCGCTCGTGGACAGAGCAATGACGCAGCACGAGGCGGGATGTTCCGAGGCTCGATCAGTTGTAGGTCGCGTGCCGGCAGCGCTTCGGATCCACGCCGGGCAGCAGGCCCTTGCGCAGCAGGATCAGGTTGATGCGTGAGTAATAGTCGTCGCCGCTCAATGCGATGGCGCGCTTGAATGCGGTCTCCGCGTCCCCGAGCCGGCACTCGATGGCGTAGGCCATCCCAAGATTGTTCGCGGCTCGGGAATTTTCGGGATTGCGAGCGGCGGTGTCTTCCCAGAAGGCGACTTCGGTCTCGTACACGAGGTTGCGTTGATACGTAGCCCAGCTCAGCGCGACCAGAATCAAAGCACCAGCAACTGGGCGCAGCGCGGCTCGAGTGGGGTGCCAAGTGACGAGATGCACCGCCAGCCACCAGGCGGGACCGATCAGTGCCAGATACAACTGACGATCGTTGGCAACGTCGAGGCGGGGCAGCAGTGAGTTCGTCGGCGCGAGCCATAGCATGAACCACAACACTGCGAAGGCAGCCAGCGGCCTGCGTCGGATGTTGAGCAGCGCCCAAAGCAGCGTGTTGGCTAAGGCGAACGCGGAGAGCGCGGCGTTCCAGTTCAATGCATCGATCACCGGCAGCTGCGGATCGGCGTTGCCGTTCGAGATGCGCAGCAACTGGCCTGCCAGATAGAAGATTGCGTGCGATTGTGTCAGCAGATTCTCGCCGATGGTGCGCGTGTCGAGACTCACTGCGAGCAAGCGCCGGTAGGTCGGCAGGCTGAGCGCGACCGCCAGCATCAGCGCCATGAGCAGGAACAATGGCGTCAGTCGCTGCAACGTTTGCGACAACGGACGATCGGTGGAGTAGAGCAGCAGCGCGAGCGGCAGTATCAAGGCTGTCTCTTTGGTCGCGACGGCCAATCCAAAACAAACGCAGCACGCCAGCAGCCACGCGGCGCTTCGCTCGCTGGCTTCGCTGCGAACCCAGCAATAGAGGCTCAACAAACAGAAGCACGCCGCGAGCGAGCTGGAGCGGCCGGAGATGTAGGTGACGGCTTCGGTTTGCACCGGATGAAGCGCGAACAGCAGCGCTGTGAACAAAGCCGCGTGGGAGGCTTTCACTTCAGACAGCCCGGCACGAAGCGCGCGTGTCCGAAGCAGCAACCCTACGAGCGTCGCGTTCAGCGCATGAATGAGGATGTTTACAACACGAAAGCCGGTCGGACTGGGATCGAGCGAAAAATTCAATGCGTAGCTGAGCTTCAGCAACGGGCGAATTCCCGGCATCGAGTGCCACCACGCGGCAAGCGAATGGACGCGGGGCTCGTTGACGATGACGTTCCAATCGTCGAATTGGAAGCTGGCGCAGAGCGAAGGCCACCAGAGCACAATCACGGCGAAGGCTGGCAGCGCCGGTAGCAACGCCGTCGTCCAGGAAACTCCTGCTGCGGAGGTTTCAGTTTGCAAGGATGGAGCCGAACGCATCTTCGATCATTCCATGCGCCAGCCACCAGCGTTCGGTGCCGCCCAGCATGATGAGCCAGACGTCATGATTCTGCCGCCGTACGTACGCGATCAAACATTGCCCGGCCTGCGAGGTGTTGCCGGTTTTCAATCCTTCCGTGCCGGCCAGCCGTCCGAGCAGCGCGTTGGTGCTCATGAATTTGATCGTGCGTCCGGCGCGCGTGGTGAGCTGCGCTTCGGGAAGAGCTGCGAGGTGCGAGATGAGAGGCACCGTTCGAGCTGCCTGCGCGAGCTTCAGCAAATCCGTGGCGGTCGTGTATTGGCCGGCGGCATCGAAACCACAGGGATCGACGAAGTTCGATTCGCGCATGCCGAGTCGCACGGCGCGCGCGTTCATGCGTGCTCTGAATTCTGTGAGGTCGGGCGTGACACTTTCGACGAGTGCACGGCACGCATCGTTAGCGGAGCGGATCAGCATCGCGGCCAGCGCCGAGCCGGCCGTAATTTCTTCGCCGGCTTTCAGCCCAAGGCGAGAAGGGGGAACGCTCGCGGCATACTTGCTGACGGTTAGCCAGCGCTCAGCGTTCCAGTTGGAGTCTAGGGCGACGAGCGCTGTAAGTAACTTTGCGAGCGAGGCGGGCTGGAGACGAAGCGTCGGCGCTCGTTGCCACAGCAGCTGATCGTCGAGAACGACCAGGTAGCTGCGAGCCGCCGAAGGATAAGGATCCGGCGCCTCCGCGTGCAGAGGCGAGATGAGCGTCAACAGCAACGCGCCGATCGTGGAGGCAGCGGCCTGCCTCCACGATCGGCGCGCGATGTGACGATTAGTTCGAGAACAGACCACCCAGCGCCTTCTTGCCCTTGTTGAACAGACCCTTGGCCTTGTCGCCGGTGGTCTGAGGCTGCTCCTGCTGCGCGTCTTGCGGCTGATCCTGTCCAGTGCTGCCGTCGTACGTCGATGCAGCCCCGGCACTCTGCTGGCGCTGCTCTTCGTCCTGGTTGCTCGCGTACTCGGAGCAGAAACTGCGGTAACGCTCGGCAATGGCGGTGTAGCGGCGGCCGGCACATTGGGCGGCGGCGACGCCGGCGGCCTGAATCGGACACTCCGTCGCGATGAAGTTCAAATCGTTCTTCTGCTCGGCGACCTTACACAACGCCTCGCGTTCCTGTTCGAGCCCGAAGCCGCAGATGCGGGCCGACTCGGTCAGCGGCTTGGCGCCCGGATTGTTGGCGGCGTATGCGTTGCGAGTGTTCCGGCGCTCCTGCTGGGCGAGACGACGGAAGTTCTCAGGCTTGCGCACGGCTTCGCAATAGGTGCGCTTATCCGCGGGGTCCTTACACTGCATCAGGAAGAACGGGTCCTCCGCTTTGGCGGCCAAATCGTGGCAGCGCTGGATCATCTGTTGTTCGGCGAGCTTCTGCTGGCGCTCGGCATCCGCCAGGATTTTCTTGGCCACGAAGTTCGCTTCGGTGCCGTCGCACTGGCCCAGCTTCTTGCCTTCGTAGTTCATGACCATGGTCTCGCCGCCGGTGGTCATTTCCATCCGGCCCTTGTAGTGGTCGGCGCTGATGTAGGTGAGCTGCGCCGAGCCTTCGACCTTGTCCTCGCCGTCGCAACGCATTTTGAAGCTCTGCACATTGCCACTGCGTTTCATGTCGTAGATCTGGCAGTTGTCGTCGGTCCGGATCGGCGGCTGCTCGGCATCCGCGTCGGGCTGCTTGCAGATCTCCGAGGTCTGGCCGGGCATGGACATGCCGCCCATCTGCATGGTGTTGGTGACCTTCCACTTTTCGCCTTCGATGCCCTGGGCCAGCGCCAGCGACGTGCCGGCACAGGTGAGCAGCAGCAATGCGCACACGTTTTTCATGGAGTTTCCCGCACTGTTAGCCAGTATTATTTAACCGGGCCGCAGGCTCGCACGCGGCCTCCTTGTGGTCTATGCGCCGTCATGGCAGTTGACTTTTGGCCGACAAAAGCGTGCGGCAGAACGAATTTTCGCAGCCGTTGTCGGAATCGGTCGGGCAGGTGCGTCCTTGCGACGAGATTCACGCAACAGGAGAGCGCAAATGGCCTATGTAGATGGTTTCGTCGTGCCCGTGCCCAAGGACAAGTTGCAGGTCTACAAGGAAAAGGCGCGCATCTGCGGCGAGGTGTGGAAGAGTCATGGCGCACTGAGTTACGTCGAATGCGCCGCCGACGATGTTCCTTATGGCGAGCTCACCTCGTTTCCCCGCGCCGTGCAGGTCAAGCCGGATGAGGTCGTCATCTTCGCCTGGATCACTTATGAATCGCGCCAGCAGCGCGACGCGATCAATGCGAAAGTGATGGCAGATGAGCGCATGAAGGCGATGTTCAATGAGATGCCCATCGACGGAAAGCGCATGATTTTCGGCGGTTTCGAGATGCTGTTCAGTTTGTGAGCCGGGCCCGCGGCGTGCTGACGGAGTGAGTCATGTGTCGGAACATCAAGACATTGTTCAATTTCGAGCCGCCGGCGACGGACACGGAGATTCACGACGCGTCGCTGCAGTTCGTTCGCAAGCTCAGCGGGTTCACGATTCCCTCGAAGGCCAATGAAGCGGCCTTCGAGCGCGCGGTGGAGGAGGTGGCCGCCGCCGCGCGTACCTTGATCAGCTCGATGTCCACCAACGCCGAGCCCAAGAATCGAGAAGTCGAAGCCGAGCGGGCGCGAGCGCGCAACGCCGTGAGGTTCGGCGTGAAGGCGTAAAAAGTCTTAAGAATCGCGAAATTGGACGGCGCCAATGCAGCTTTGCGGAGGCGCCAGTTTGACAAGCCGCGCTCGACCGTTGAATACTAAACTCATACAAAATCTGTCTTCGGTCGAGTCGTCGAGAGAGTAGATGGTGAGTGTCCAGCGCGCGCGGCGCGTTTTTTTTCAGCCGCGGCTGTTAGCGCTATCAGGAGGCTCTCCAAAGCGGCGGAGTAGCCGTGTCATGGCGTTCGTCATGACCCTTCTCGCTGCGTTTACCTTCGTCACAGCACAAGCCGCCACTCCGCGTCTGGAACGACAGGGCAGCACGATGCGCCTGATCGTCAACGACGAGCCGCTGCTGCTGCTCGGCGGCGAGCTCGGCAATTCCAGCGCTTCCAGCGCCGCGTACATGGCGCCGTACTGGCCCAAGCTCAAACAAATGAACCTGAACACCGTGCTCGCGCCGGTGTCGTGGGAACTGGTCGAGCCGGTCGAAGGCCAGTTCGACTGGCGCTCGTTCGATCAACTGCTCAAGGACGCGCGCGCTCATGACATGAAGCTCGTGCTGCTTTGGTTCGGCGCGTGGAAGAACAGCATGTCCACGTATGTGCCGTCGTGGGTGAAGCGCGATCAGGCGCGATTCCCCCGCGTGCAATTGCCGAACGGTCAAAGCACCGAAATCCTTTCTGCATTTTCGACCGCGACCCGTGACGCCGATGCGCGTGCCTTCGCTGCTTTGCTGAGCCACATCAAAGCGGTCGACGCGAAACAGAGCACCGTCGTGATGGTGCAAGTGGAGAACGAGATCGGCATGTTGCCGGTGGCGCGTGAGTACGGCGCTGAGGCGAATCGTCTGTTTGCCGATCGCGTGCCGGCCGAATTGATGCGTCATCTCGATGCTTCGCGCGTCCATCAAACCGGGCTGCACAAGCTGTGGGCCGAGCAGGGCGGTAAGAGCGAAGGTACGTGGACCGAAGTGTTCGGTGAAGGCGATGCGTCGGCAGAAGCGTTCACGGCGTGGCATTACTCACGTTTCGTCGAAGCGCTGGTGGTTGCGGGCAAGGCCGCGTATCCGCTGCCGATGTATGTAAACGCGGCGCTCAATCGCATGAACAAGGCGCCGGGCGAATATCCGAGCGGTGGGCCGCTGCCGCATCTGCTGGATGTCTGGAAAGCAGGCGCGCCGTCGCTGGATCTGCTGGCGCCGGATATTTATTTTCCGAACTTCGTCGATCTGGCCGCGCGCTTCCGTCGCGCCGACAATGCGGTGTTCATTCCAGAGGCGAACAATTCAGACAAGCCCGAAGTCCCGGCGAACGCGTTCTATGCGTTCGGCAAGCTGGACGCGATCGGCTTCTCGCCGTTCTCCATCGAATCCATCGCGGACCGCAAACCCAACCCCTTGGCTGACGCCTATGCCGTGCTGAGGCAACTCAGCCCGGCAATTCTTTCCGCCCAGGGGCTGAACCGCATGTCCGGTTTCAGGCCGCGCATTCTCGAAGACGAAACCGTCATCGACATGCCGGTGACCGAAGACATCGGCAATTATAGTTTCACGGTGTCGTTCATCGATCCGTGGACGCCGGAGGCGGAGCAGCGCACTGCGACCCACGGCGGACTGATCATTCAGACCGGCCCCGAAGATTATTTGATCGCGGGGCAGGGAATCGTCGTCACCGCCAAGCCCATCGGCACAGGGCCGCCGCTGGCGGGCATCGACCATGCCTGGGAGGGCAGGTTCGACCAGCAAGGACGGTGGATCTCTGGACGCCTGCTGAATGGCGACCAGACCCATCAGGGGCGCCACGTGCGCCTGGCGCCCGGCCAATTCCAGATTCAGCAAGTACGGTTCTATCGCTATCGATGAGCTCGCCCGCCCGGGCGCAGCGAGTGCGCGAGCCGGATTGATAGCGGTACCACGTTGAGATGAGTTGATTCAGCACCTGGTGCTGTGAGGAGAGGGGATATGAGTTTCAGCAAGCGATTCATTCTGCGCACGGTCTTGATTCCGTCCGCGACCGTTCTTGGGCTGGCTTCCGCAGCCGTGCTCGCCCAAGAGGCGCCACAGCCGGCGCAGAACACCGCACCCGTGACGAGCGAAGTCGAAGAAGTGGTGGTCACCGGCATTCGACAGAGTCTCGAGAGCGCCACCGAAGCGAAGCGCGCGTCGGTCGCGTTCGGCGATTCGATCTACGCCGAAGACATCGGCAAGCTGCCGGCGACCAACCTCGCCGAAACGCTGAACCGCATCCCGGGCGTCAAGTTGAACCGCGACATCAACGGCGAAGGCGTGCAGATCTCGGTGCGCGGCCTGGGCCCGAGCTTCTCGAAGGTCCTGTTGAACGGCTCGCAGATCGCGGTGGCCTCCGACGGCGGCACCAATGGCGGCAGCGCCAACCGCGAAGTCGACCTGGATTTCTTTCCTTCCGAATTGTTCACCCGCCTCGACGTGGCCAAGACGCCGGTCGCTTCCACGCTGGAAGGCGGCATCGCCGGCACGGTGAACCTGCGAAATGCGCGTCCGTTCGATAAGGAAGGCACGCATCTGACCGTTATCGGGCAGAGCCAATACACCGACAGCAATGACGAGGTGAGCCCGCGCGGCGCCCTCATCGGCAGCCAGACCTGGGACAAGTTCGGCATCCTGGTCGGCATCTCCGGCGTGAAGACCAAGACGCGCATCGACGGCTTCGAGTCGATCGGCTGGACCGACGGCAACCTGAGCTCGCTCGGCGTTGCGGATAGCAACAATGGCAACGGCTTCCAGTACGCGCCGGTCATGCCGAACAACGTTCGCAACTACACGCCGGGCACGACTCTGGATGCGGCGGCGGTGGCGAACCTGGCAGGCGTGTCCGCCGACGTTCTGAAGACTGCGTTGTTGCCGCGCCTCGGCCGCAACAGCTACACCATCGGCGATCGCTCGCGCGTGTCCGGTTTGATTTCGATGGAATATCGCGCGAGCGACGACTTGAAGTTCGCGCTCGACACGATGTACGCCGAATCGAATCGCGACTATCAGCGCCTGAACATGAACTGGTATGTGCGCAACTCCGGTCCGGGCACGGCGCCGACCTCGACCGGCGGCATGGTGCCCATCGATCTGACCGTGGATGGCAACGGCGTCGTCACCGACGGCACCTTCGCCAACTCGAGCTTCTTCCTCGAGAACGACATTTTCGATCAGGAAACCGAGTTCTATAACATCAACCCGAACATGGAGTGGCAGGTTGCGGACAACGTGCGCGTGAACGCACAGGTGAACTACAGCCACAGCGAGTTCTTCCGCGAACAGCCGCAGTTCGACTTCCAGACGCCGCGTGAATCGGGCGTCGAGGTCTATTTGCGCAATGGCGGCAGCGACCAGCCCATCATCACCACCAATGTCGATCTGAACAATCGCTTCCTCGGCTGGCAGTGGTACCGCGTCAACGTGCAGAACGTGAAGCGCGAGACCGAAACGCAGGGCGCGCATGTGGACACGCTCATCGGCGATGACGATTCGAACATCAAAGTCGGTGTCGCGTACGACAAGGCCGAGCGTTCGATTCGTGCGTACGACAACAGCGCGGCTTTCCAGCAGGCGGTATGCGGCGCGCAGTGCGCCGGTGTCACGGGCTCGATTCCGAACTCGCAGGTTGCGCGGTATCTGCGTCCGATGGACACGGGTGACTTCGGTCATCTCGCCGGCGGCAGCGTCGGTTACTCGCGCTTCATCATGACGCAGCTCGCAGCGCTCCAGCGGGACACGAACTACGCCTACTATCGCGATACCGCGCCCGAGGCGATCGGTGCAGTGACGGGCGGCGCGACGGGCGATATCGGCGAGAAGACCGGCGGCGCCTATCTCGAGGCCAATCATCTGTTGGTGGTGTTCGATCGCGATCTGCGCTTGAACGCCGGCCTGCGTTATTTCCACACGGATCAGACGGTGACCAGCCCGGTGCAGGCCGGTTCGGGCATCTTCGATCAGACGCTCGACAGCACGTACGATGACTTCCTGCCGTCGTTCAACGCGGCTTACGATGTCACCGATCGATTGAAAGTGCGTTTCTCTGCCTCGCGCAGCATGACTCGCGCGGATGCCGGACAGATCCTGCCGGGCACGACGTTCAGCGATCCGTCGGGTCAGATTGCCAGCGTCGGCAATCCGGATCTGGAGCCGTACTTCTCCGATAACTTCGATCTCGGCGGTGAGTTCTACACCGGCGGTCTCGGTTACATCGGCGTCGCATTGTTCCGCAAGGACGTGGATGGCTTCACCGATATCCAGCAGTCGCAGGTGCCGTTCACCAGCCTCGGCATCCCGTACAGCAGCCTGACCGACACACAGCGTGCCGCGATGGAGCAGCGTGGCGGCGTGAATGCGCTGGTCACGGTGAACCGTCCGGTCAATCTGGACAAGTTGAAGCTCGAAGGCGCCGAAATCACCTGGGTGCAGCCGCTGGACTTCGTCGCCGAAGGCCTGGGCTTCTCGGCCAACGGCACCAAGATCAATCAGAGCTCGTCCACGGGTTTGTTTGCTGCCGGCATCGCGCCGTACAGCTACAACCTGCAGGCGTTCTATGAGAACTACGGTCTGTCGGTCAGCCTGAACTACGTCTGGAACGACGAGTCGATCGCGGCCAACGCTCCGCAGAACAACGTCCAGGTGCCGCTGCGTGCCGATGAGCGCGGCCAGCTCGACTTGTCCGCGGGCTACACGTTGCCGTTCCTCAACGAGTCGATGCGCGTGACGCTGGACGCGTTGAACCTCACCAACGAACCGTTGCGCACTCAGTTCGGCTTCGACAACTCGCCGTACTCGGTGTACTACCCGGGCCGGCAGGTGTTGCTCGGACTGCGAGCCACGTTCTGATGGGTTTGTTGTGATGTAATAGCGGGCGCCTGGTCCAGCCAGGCGCCCGTTTTTTTTATAAGAGCAAACGGATGAAGAAGCAGTTATCGCTCGCGGCCCTCTTGCTCGCTCCCTGGCTGCTCGCACGGGCAGCGCCGACCGTTTCATTCGACTGGTTCGAATACACGGGCAAGGACGAGGTATTTGCAACGCCGCTGCCGGCAGGCAGCTATCGCAATCCCATTCTCGCCGGCTTCTATCCCGATCCCAGCGTCACTCGCGCCGGCGACAAGTTCTATCTGGTGAACTCGACGTTCGCCTATTTTCCGGGCATTCCGGTATTTGAAAGCAGCGACCTGGTGCACTGGCGCCTGCTCGGGCACGTGCTCGATCGTCCTTCGCAGCTGCCTTTCGATGGCCTGGATATCTCGCGCGGCGTGTTTGCACCGGCGATTCATCATCACGATGGCGTGTTCTATGTCCTGAACACGCTCGTGGACAGCGGCGGCAATTTCATCAGCACCGCGAAGAATCCCGCCGGCCCCTGGTCGGACCCGGTGTGGCTGCCGGAAATCGACGGCATCGATCCATCGTTGTTCATCGACGCCGATGGCAAAGCCTACGTGCTGAACAACGGTGCGCCGGATGAGAAGCCGAGATACGAAGGTCATCGCGCCATCTGGATGCAGGAATTCGATTTGCAGCGATTGAAGCTGGTCGGTCCGCGTCGGGTGCTGTTGAACGGCGGCGTCGATATTTCCAAGCAGCCCATCTGGATCGAAGGGCCGCATGTGTTCAAGAAAGGCGAGTGGTACTACCTGATGTGCGCGGAAGGCGGCACGGGGCCCAATCATTCCGAAGTGATCCTGCGCTCGAAGTCGGTGTGGGGGCCTTACCAGCCTTACCAGGACAATCCGATTCTGACGCAGCGGGAGCTGGCGAAAGATCGCGCCAATCCGATTACGAATGCAGGCCATGCCGACCTGGTGGAAGCGCCCGATGGAACGTGGTGGGCGACCTTTCTGGGCTCACGTCCCTATGACGGCGTGAACTATCACACCGGTCGCGAAACCTATCTGTTGCCCGTGACCTGGCAGAACGATTGGCCCGTGATTCTCGAGCGAGGCAAAGCCATTCCTTACGTCGCGCCGGCGCCGAAGTTATCGAATGACCATCGCGACGTCATGCCACTCACAGGCAACTTCACCTGGCGCGACGAGTTCGATCGGCGGGAGTTGAATTCGGCATGGCTGCAGGTCCGTGCGCCGAAACAAAACTGGTTCGATCTCGCGGCTACGCCGGGCCGGCTCAACATCACGGCCTCTGCCGAAGGATTGGATGGTAAGAGCAATCCCGCCTATCTGGGACGGCGCCAGCAACATCTCACGTTCGATGCGAGCACCTCGCTGCGGTTGCCGAAGGAGTCCGGCGTTGCGGCGGGTCTCGCGGCATTTCAGAACGGGCAGCACTGGTACTTCTTGGGCGCGCGGCGCTCGGGTGAGGCGGTGCAGGTCTTTCTGGAAAAGAAGAGCGGGGCGACAGTGAAACAAGTTGCGACCGCCACGCTGAAGCAGGCGACCGATGCGGAGATCAAATTGAAAATTTCTGGCAAAGGCCGCGACTACTCGTTCTACTACGACGCGGCCGGCTGGCAGCCGCTGCTGGAGAATGACGACGGCTCCATCCTGAGCACCGAAGTGGCAGGAGGCTTCGTCGGCGCGACGCTCGGTCCGCACGCACGCCTGGAGCAGTAACAGCACGCGCTCGTTGCGGCAGTCCGCAACGAGCGGAACCTTGGCGTGCTCGATCGATTATTCAGGGGTCATGCCTGAAGGTCCGTCGCTGGTCATCCTGCGCGAGCAGGCGCAGATATTCGCAGGCAAGCGAGTGCTTGCCGCCGAAGGCAACTCGAAGATCGACAAGTCGCGTGTCGTGGGTCAGCGCATCGTGTCGCTGCGCACCTGGGGCAAACATTTTCTGATCGAGTTCCCCGAGTTCACGGTCCGCATACATCTATTGATGTTCGGCCGTTACTGCATCAACGAGCGCAAGCCGGACAAGCCCATTCGCTTCGGCCTGCGCTTCGCCCGCGGGCAGGAGCTGAACTTCTACGCGTGCTCGGTCCGCTATCTCGAAGGCAGTCTCGACAGCACCTACGATTGGAGCGGCGATGTGATGTCCGATACATGGAACGCCGCGGCCGCCCGCAAGAAGCTGCGCGCCATGCCGGACATATTGGTCTGCGATGCGCTGTTGGATCAGAACGTGTTCGCCGGTGTCGGCAATATCATCAAGAACGAAGTCCTGTATCGAATCCGAGTGCATCCGTGCTCGAAGGTCGGCGCGCTGCCGCCGGCCAAGCTGCGCCAGCTGGTGGAGGAGGCGAGGACCTACAGTTTTCAGTTCCTGGAATGGAAACGTGCGTTCGTGCTGAGGAAGCACTGGCTGGTCCATAACAAAGGCGTCTGTCCACGCTGTGAGATCAAGCTCCAGCGCGCCTACCTGGGCACGACCGACCGGCGCACTTTCTATTGCGAACGATGTCAGATCCGCTATTCGCCGGCGCCCGCGCGGCGGGCCCGAGTTGCCCCGGGCAAGCGCCCCCGAGCTGCAAGTCCCGCCTATAAATAGGTACGTGTTACTATCGCGGCCCCGGCCGCATGGCGCGCCCGGCAAGTCGTTCGGAATCAATCGTTTAGGGACATTTACCGCCCGTCACATGCTGCAAACCATCCGCGACAAGATCACCGGCTGGGTCGCCGGTCTGTTCCTCGGCGCCATTGGCGTGGTGTTCGTGTTCTGGGGCATCGATTTCCAGTCCTCCGCCGCCGCGTTCGCGGCCAAGGTGGATGGCGAGCGCATCCCGGTCGAGACCGTGCGCCAGGCCTGGCAGCGCCGCCAGTCCCAGTTGCAGCAGATGCTGCGTAACGAGCTGCCGCCGGAAATGGCCAAGGCTCAGCAGCAGGCCATCCTCGACCAGTACATCCAGCAGACGCTGCTGACCCGGCGCGCCAACGAGCTGGGCTACAAGGTGAGCGACGAGGAGCTGGCCCGGCGCATCATGGAAATTCCCGACTTCCAGGTCGACGGCAAGTTCTCGGCGGACCGGTACAACGGCCTGCTGCGGCAGAACGGCCTGACCGAGGCTCGTTTCGAGTCGCAGATGCAGGGCGATCTGTTGCTCGAGCAGTTACAGCGCGGCGTGGTCGACTCGGCGTTCGCGCTGCCTCACGAGCTGGACCGTCGTTTCGAGCTGGAGAAGCAGCAGCGCGAAGTCGACTACGTGCTGATCGCGGCGAACGACTTCCTGCCCTCGATAACCGTGACCGACGAGCAGATCCAGAAATACTACGAGGCGAACAGCAAGGACTTCCTGCTGCCCGAGACGGTGGATCTGCAGTACATCGAGCTGACCCGCGAGCAGGCGGAATCGAAGGTCGATGTCAGCGAGCAGGCGTTGAAGGAGTATTTCGATCAGGTGAAGGAGCGCTTCACCTCTGCCGAACAGCGCAAGGGCCGGCACATTCTGATCACCGCGACCGATGGCCTCGATGACGCGGCTGCCCAGAAAAAGGCGCAGGAGCTGACCGACAAGGCCAAGGCCGGCGCCGATTTCGCGCAGCTCGCCAAGGAAAACTCCAAGGATCCGGGTTCGGCCGTGCAAGGCGGCGATCTGGGCTGGGCGCAGCGGGGCATGTTCGTCGGTCCGTTCGAAGACGCGTTGTTCAGCATGCAGTCCGGCGAGATCCGCGGTCCGGTGAAGACCCAGTTCGGCTATCACGTGCTGAAGCTGGAGGAGATCCAGGCGGGCCATCAGAAGACGTTCGACGAGGCCCGCGCCGACATCGAAGCCGAGTACCGCAAGGACAAGGCGCAGACGGGCTTCTACGATGAATCGCAAAAAATGGCCGACGCGGCGTTCGCCGCGCTCACCGAGCTCGACACGGTGGCGAAGTCGATGAACCTGCAGGTGCATGAGGTCAAGGGCTTCACGCGCGAAGGCGGCGGTGAGTTCGGCGCCGACCAGGGCGTGATCGATGCGGCGTTCAGCGAAGATGTGCTCGAGCGTCGTCAGAACAGCCCGCTGGTTGCCGTTGGCGATGACAAGGCGGTGGTCTTGCGTGTCACCGGTCACACGCCCGCCGAGCCGCGTCCGCTCGCGGAAGTTCGCGGTCAGATCGAAACGCGTCTTCGTGCGCAGGCCGCTCGCGACGCCGCGGCGGCGAAGGGCGCGGATGCCGTGGCTCGTTTGCAGAAGGGGGAGACTTGGGACTCGCTCAACGCTTTGGGAATGAAGCCGGTGGGCCGTCGCTTCGTCACTCGCGACGACTCGATCGCTCCGCCCGCAGTGCTGCGCTCGGCGTTCCAGGCATCGAAGTCCGAGATTTCCGAAGCCAAGCCGTACGTGGCGGGCGTGACGACGGACGATGGCAACTACGCCGTGCTGGCCGTCACGCAGATTCGCAGCGGCGAAGCGGGCAGCGAGCCTGAGCAGGCGCGTACTGCGCGTCGTCGTCAGGCCGAAGTGCGTGCCGGCAATGAGGAACTGACGGCGTACGTCGAAGAAGCCCAGCGCAACGCCGACATCGTTCGCAACGACAAGGTCTTCGAATAACGCCAGCTGCGTTATTTCACGAGGCAAAAAAAACGCCGCGGTCTTCGTCAGAAGCCGCGGCGTTTTTCATTGGGGTCGATCAATCGCCTTCGGGGAACGACATGCCGACGGTGTTGAAGCCGCCGTCGACGTAGATGATCTCGCCGGTAATGCCGGCCGAGAGATCGGAAGCGAGGAACGCGGCGGTGTTGCCGACGTCTTCGACCGTGACGTTACGGCGCAGCGGCGCGATCGACGCGACATGGCTCAGCATCTTGCGGAAGCCACCGATGCCGGCAGCCGCCAGCGTCTTGATCGGTCCCGCGGAAATGCCGTTGACGCGAATGCCCTTGGGGCCGAGATCGGCGGCGAGGAAACGCACGCCAGCTTCCAGGCTCGCCTTCGCCAGACCCATCACGTTGTAGCTCGGCAGCGAACGCACCGCGCCGAGGTAGGTGAGGGTGAGGATGGAGCCCGCGCGGCCTTCGAGCATCGGCTCGGCGGCTTTGATCACAGCGGTCAGGCTGTAGCTGGAGATGTCGTGCGCGATGCGGAAATTTTCGCGCGTCGTCGATTCGACGAAGCCGCCGCGAATCGCATCGGAAGGCGCGAACGCCACGGCGTGGACGATGATGTCGAGCTTGTCCCAGCTCTTCTTGAGCGTCTCGAAACCGGTGGCGATGCTGTCGTCGTTGGCCACGTCCATTTCGAACACGGCGGCCGCGCCGAACTCCTTGCCCATGCCTTCGACGCGATCCTTGAAGCGCTCCTGATAGCTGAACGCCAGTTCCGCGCCTTCACGCTTCATCGCCTGGGCGATGCCGTAGGCGATGGAACGCTCGGTCGCCAGTCCGATGATGAGGGCGCGCTTGCCTGCCAGAAATGCCATGAACCGCTCCAGTGATTAAAGCTGGAGGGTAGTTTAGCGGATCGAAGGCAAACGGAGGTCCGCGGCCGCGGACCTCCCAGGGAAAGGGCTTAGATTCCGGCGCGGCGCCGGTCGTCGATGTACATCACCAGGCGCTGGCCGGGCTTGATCACGCTGCGCTTGGTCAAGTTGTTCCAGCCGAGCAGGTCGGTGAGGCGGACGCGGAACTTGGTGGCGATGGTGGACAGCGAATCGCCACGACGGACCACGTAAGTGCTCGAACGCGCCACGGTGCTGCTGTCGGTCGCGGCGAGCCTGGCGGTGCCCGGGATCGCCAGCACCTGACCGATGGACAGCGTGTCGTCGCTATCCAGGCCGTTGCTGTTGGCCAGGCGGTTCATGCTCACGCCGTGAGTCTTGGCGATGCTCCACAGCGTGTCGCCACGGCGCACGATGTGCTTGTCCGAAGGCGCCCGGCTGCGGGCCGGCGATTCTTCTTCGTAGGAAGCGAGCTGAGCTTCGCTCGGCAACTGCACGCCTTTCGGCGCCGCTGCGATCAGCAGCTCCTGACCCGGATGGATCATGCTGCCGCGAATCTTGTTCGCGTTCTTGATCGCCGCGACCGAGATGCCGTACTTGTCGGCGATCTCGCCAAGCGTGTCGCCGCGACGCACGCGGTGATACACGACGCGAACGCGCTCGGACGGCGGCAGGGCAGCGATGCCTTCCTTGAAGCGGTCGTTACGATCGATCGGCACCAGGATGTGATGCGGGCCGTCCGGATCGGTGATCCAGTGATTGAACGCCGGGTTCAGCGCCAGGATCTCTTCCTTCGACAGGTCGGCGAGCTCGGCGGCGACGTGCAGGTCGAGCTGGCCGCCGACATCGACTTTGACGAAGTAGGGCGCGTTCGCAATCGGCGCGAACGCCAGGCCATGGCTGGTCGGATCGCCGACAATGCGGCGCATGGCGAGCAGCTTCGGCACATACGCGCGGGTCTCGCGCGGCAGCTTCAGGCTGAAGTAATCGGTCGGTTTGCCGGCGCGGGCGTTCTTCGCCACTTCGCGAGCGACGCGCGCTTCACCGCAGTTGTATGCAGCGACGGCGAGCAGCCAGTCGCCATCGAATTCGTCGTGCAGGAACTGCAGGTAATCCAGTGCGGCGCTGGTGGACGCGATCACGTCGCGGCGACCGTCGTAATACCAGTTCTGTTTCAGGCCGTAGCGCCGGCCGGTCTCGGAAATGAATTGCCACAGGCCCGAAGCGCGGGCGCGCGAATAGGCGACGGGATTGAAGGCGCTCTCGACCACCGGCAGCAAGGCCAGCTCGAGCGGCATGTTGCGGGCTTCCAGCTCGCCGACGATGTGGTGCAGGTAGCGCTCGCCGCGCTTGAAGGTGCGGTCCAGGTAATCGGGATGCTTGACGAACCAGCGCAGCTCCATCTCGACCGACGGATGATCGATGTCGCTGAGCGTGTAGCCTTTGCGGATGCGCTCGAACAGGTCGCCGCCTTCGGGCAGCGCCGCGCCGTCCTGGCCCAGCTCGCGCACCAGGCGCGGACCGGTCTGGTCGAGGGCTTCGATGGCTTCCTCGATCTGCTCGGGACCGGACACGCCGATCGCCGCTTCATCGAGCTTGGTGATCGCGGGATCGAGCTCCACGAATTCGACCGGATCTTCGTCGTCGGCGTCGCTGTCGTCGTTCGAGCCGAGGTGGCTGCAGCCAGCCGTCAGGACCACCAGGGTGGTTGCTAGAATTGCTGGCAGCGCGGTCGCTGGTCGCCACTGAAACATCTGATCCCTCCACCTGCCTTGCCCTTTATCGAATTCGCGAAAGGCAGGCGCAAAACTGAAAAACGGTCGGCCCTTGATACTCGGCGTTCGCCGAGCCGGCGGGCGACTCCCATCACGCTCCGGTGCTCATGCACCTTGCTAGAAAAAACTGCCGTGCCCGTTGGCCGGGCAACTCAGCGAAAACTGTCCTTCCACTGCCGGATGACAGCGAATACTTCAGGTTGACTAGGTAACCTGCGACCGGCATAGGCTTCAGCGGCCTGTTTCACAGTCTGATCGTCACAGCGCAAGAAAGGGTTCACATTCCTCTCTCGCCTCATGTCCGATGGAATCGTCGCCTCATCCCGGGCCCGCAATTCCTGGCAATGCGCCAGATAGCTCGCCGCGGCCGCATTGTGAGGCTCCACCGCCTGGCCGAATTTCAAATTGCTGAGCGTGTACTCGTGGGCGCAGTACACCAAAGTTTCGGCAGGCAGGGCCGCAAGCTTGGACAGCGAATGGTGCATTTGTTCCGCCGTGCCCTCGAACAGCCGGCCGCAGCCGGCGCTGAACAGGGTGTCGCCGCAGAACACGACGCCGTGACCCACGTACGCGATGTGACCTGCGGTGTGCCCGGGGACGTCTAGCACGTCGAATGCCAGTCCGAGCTCGGGGAAGAGGGCGCGATCGCCTTCACGCAACCGCTGCGGATTGCCGGGAACGGTTTCGGTCGCCGGCCCGTAGATCGGAATTCCCCGGCGATCTTGCAGCAGCTGCTCGACCCCGCCGACGTGATCGGCGTGGTGATGCGTGATCAAGAGTCCTGCGAGCGTGAGATTGCGAGCGGCGAGCGCGCGTTCGACCGGCCTGGCGTCGCCCGGATCGACGACCACGACCCGCGCGGGGTCGCGTGGCGAATGAATCAGCCAGATGTAATTGTCAGAAAATGCCCGAACCGGGGTCACTTGTAGCATCGTTGTCGACTGACCCCGGCAAGCACCGAACCTGGGGGTATTTAACATCCCATGTCGCTGAGCGGCAAGCATTAATCAAGGCTAAAAGCGTCGCATTCTGGGGTCGGTTCCATTGGCACTGCTTGTCAGGGCAAACTTGAGACTCGATGCGCCGAACCCGCGGCCGCGCCGATCCGTTATCCTTGCGTTATGCCCGAGCCCACCGCCCTCGACCTGCATGCCTGGCTGCGCTCGCCGCTCGGTCAGCGCGTCTATGCGCTCGAGCGCAAGCTCGCGGGCGAGGCGCTCGCTCAGGTGTTCGGTTGGCAGCTGCTGCAGATCGGACAGTGGGGCGACGACGATGGTTTGATGTCCGAGGCGCGCACTCAGCGCAAATCGGTGTTGGCGTGGCACGGCGCACGCCTGCCGGGGGCATCCTCCATTCGCTCCCGCACCGATGCGCTCGCGATCCAGTCCGACTCGGTCGATGCAGTTTTGTTGCCGCACACCCTGGAGTACGAGCCCGAGCCGCACGAGATCGTGCGCGAGGTCGGGCGCATCCTGTCCGCGGAAGGTCATTTGATCGTGTTCGGCTTCCGGCCGTTTTCCAGCTGGGGCCTGCGGCATTGGTTCGCGAAGAGCGGCTTCCCGCCCGGCACCGAGCGGCTGATCGGCGAGGGCCGGCTGCGTGACTGGCTCAAGCTGCTCGGCTTCGAGGTCGTCGATTCGCGCCGTTATCTGTTCAGCCTGCCGTTCAGCGCGAGCTCGCCTTCGTCACAACGCTTCTTCGAGCGCAGCGGCAATTATCTCTGGCCGATGTTCGCCGGCGGCTATCTGATCAAGGCTCGCAAGCGCGTGTACACCCTGACGCCGATTCGTCCGCGCTGGCGCCTGCGCCCCAAGGTGGTTGGCGGGCTCATCGAGCCGTCCACGCCGCGCAACGCGAATCGCATGTGATTCACCACCCATATCGATAAATGGCCGCAGTCGAGATCTACACCGACGGCGCCTGCCGCGGCAATCCGGGGCCAGGCGGATGGGGCGCGATCCTGCGCTCGGGCGACCATGAAAAAGAGCTCAAGGGCGCCGAGGCGCTCACCACCAACAATCGGATGGAGCTGACGGCGGCGATCCAGGCGCTGGCGGCGTTGAAGCGCGGCTGCGACGTGGTGCTGTACACCGACTCGCAGTACGTGCGCAAAGGCATCCTCGAATGGATGGCGCAATGGAAGCTGCGCGACTGGCGCACAGCCGACAAGAAGCCGGTAAAGAATGTCGATCTGTGGCAGGCGCTGGAGCGCGAGATCGCGCGGCACAAGATCGAATGGCATTGGGTGAAGGGCCACGCCGGCGTGCCCGGCAACGAGCGCGCCGATCGACTGGCGAACCAAGCGATCGACGAGATGCTGGCGCGACTGCCGGTCGGCTGATCCCGGCTCACTCCAGATCAGCAAGCGAGCGGGCATGCGCTATCATGCGCGCCAGCTTGCGATCATCACCGGGCTTTTCCATGGACTTCATCGATCTCAAAACTCAGTACCGCCGCGTGCAGGACTCGGTCAATGCGCGCATTCGCACGGTGCTGGAGCATGGCCAGTACATCCTGGGCGCGGAGACCGTCGAGCTGGAGAACAAGCTCGCCGAGTACGTCGGTGCGAAACATTGCATCGGTGCGTCGAGCGGCACGGACACGTTGCTGATCGCGCTGATGGCGTACGGCATCGGTCAGGGCGACGAAGTCATCACCTCGCCGTTCACGTTCATCGCGACCGGCGAAATGATCGCGCTCGCCGGCGCCAAGCCGGTGTACGTCGACATCGATGCGCGCACTTACAACCTCGATCCGAAGCTGATCGAAAAAGCGATCACGCCGCGCACCAAGGCCATCATGCCGGTATCGCTGTATGGTCAGTGCGCCGACATGGACGCGATCAATGCGATCGCCCGCAAGCATGGCATTCCGGTCATCGAAGATGCCGCGCAGAGTTTCGGCGCGACCTACAAGGGCAAGCGCTCCTGCGCCGTGTCCGAAGTCGGCTCGACCTCGTTCTTTCCTTCCAAGCCGCTCGGCGCCTATGGCGACGGCGGCGCGTTGTTCACCGACGACGACGCTCTGGCCAAGGTGATGCGCGAGATTCGCGTGCACGGCCAGGACCGTCGCTATCATCATCCGCGGCTGGGCATCAACGGCCGCCTGGACACGCTGCAGGCCGCGGTATTGCTGGCGAAGATGGAAATCTTCCCGGATGAGGTCGAGGCTCGTATCAGGATTGGCGCTCGTTACTCGCAGCTCATCAACGAAGCGTTCGCGAAAGAGACCGATCCCGCGCGCAAGGTCGTCACGCCGTACATCGCGCCGGATTGCACGAGCGTGTATGCGCAGTACACCGTCGAAGTCGCCGATCGAGCCAAGGTGGAGCAGGGCATGAAGGCTCGCGGGGTGCCGACAGCCGTGCATTATCCGGTGCCGCTGCACTTGCAGCCGGTGTTTGCGAACCTCGGCCAGGGGGTTGGCAGCTTCCCGATTTCCGAATCGGTCGGTAATCGCGTCATCAGCCTGCCCATGCATCCGTATCTGACCGAGGCGCACCAGGCGCAGGTCGTCGCTGCCCTGAAGGAATCGGTGCAGGGCTGACGACTGATGCGGCAAATCATCCTCGACACCGAAACCACCGGCCTCGAGCCCGAGCAGGGTCATCGCATCATCGAAATCGGCTGCGTCGAGATGGTGAACCGGCGCAAGTCCGGCCGCACTTTCCATCGCTATTTGCGGCCGGATCGCGAAGTGGACCGCGGCGCCATCCAGGTGCACGGCCTCACCAACGAATTCCTGGCGCAGCAGCCGCGCTTCGCCGATGTCGTCGAGGAACTGCTCGAGTTCATCAGCGGCGCCGAGCTGATCATTCACAACGCGGCGTTCGACCTGGCCTTCCTCGATGCCGAGCTGAAGCGCCTGCCGGGGCCACTGCGGCAGACGCGCAATCTCTGCAAAGTCATCGACACGTTGCCGCTCGCGCGCCAGATGCACCCGGGCCAGCGCAACAGCCTGGACGCGCTCTGCAAACGCTACGACATCGACAACTCGCATCGCGAGCTGCACGGCGCGTTGCTCGACGCGCAGATCCTGCTCGAAGTCTATCTGGCGATGACCGGCGGCCAGACGGCGCTGATTCTGGGCGAGACGACGGAAGCCAGTAAGGATGTCGGGTTCGAGCCGGTGGCCACCATCATGCGTCCGCGCGGCGTGCTGCGGATTCTGCGGGCGAGCGAGGAAGAACTGGTCGCTCACGAGCGCATGCTGGCCGCGATCGACAAGAGCAGCGGCGGCAAGACGATATTCAAACAATTGGTGCTGCCGTCGATGACTCCGGAGCCAGCGCCGATGGCGGCACAAGCAGCACTCGCCTGATCCGCGGCTCATGCTGCACGCGTTTCGCAATCTGTTTCTCGGACATGCGCCGCGCTGGTACAAGCTGACCATCCTCGGGTTTCTGCTGCTGAACCCGCTGGTGTTGTTCCTGGGTGGTGCGCACGGCGCGACGATCGCGGCGTGGTGCATCGTGCTGCAGTTCATCTTCACGCTGGCGATGGCGCTGAAGTGTTATCCATTGCAGCCGGGCGGCCTGCTGGCGCTGGAAGCGGTGCTGCTGGGGCTCACTCATCCCGCCTCGGTGTATCAGCACACACTCACCGCGTTCCCCATCCTGCTGCTGCTGATCTTCATGGTCGCCGGCATTTTCTTTTTGAAAGAAATGCTGGTGTTCTGTTTCACCAAGCTGTTGCTGAAGGTGCGCTCGAATCTGTTGCTGGCGTTCCTGTTCTGCGGCGTGTCCGCGGTGCTCGCGGCATTTCTCGATGCGCTCACCGTGCTGGCGGTGATCATCACCGTGGCGATGGGCTTCTACGAGGTTTATCACAAGGTCGCGTCGGGCAAAGCCCATCAAGAGCCGCACGACAGCTCGGTCGATGAGCACGTTGGCGAGCTGCATCGTTCGGATCTCGATGCGTTTCGCGCGGTGCTGCGCGGCCTGTTGATGCATGCCGGCGCCGGCACCGTGATCGGCGGCGTGATGACGCCGGTGGGACAGCCGCAAAACGTGCTCATCGCCGAGCAGGCCGGTTGGAATTTTGCGGAGTTCTTCTGGCAGGTCGCGCCGGTGACGCTGCCGGTGTTCGTCGTGGGCATCGTTACCTGCCTCATCGTCGAGCGCTTGCAATGGTTCGGTTACGGCGCGCGCTTGCCGGACGCGGTCCGCAATGTCCTCGAAGCTTACGATCGGCAACAGCAGGCGCAGCGCACGCAGCGCGATGTCGCGATCATCGTCGTGCAGGCCATCACCGCGTTGATCCTGGTGTTCGCATTGGCGTTGCACCTGGCCGAAGTGGGCCTGGTCGGTCTGCTGGTGATCGTGCTGGCGACGGCGTTCACCGGCATCACCGAAGAGCATCGTCTCGGCAAGGCATTCGAGGCGGCGCTGCCATTTACCGCGCTGATCGTGGTGTTCTTCGTGATCGTGGCGCAGATCCACGACCAGCATCTGTTCGAGCCGGTGGTCGGCTGGGCCCTGCAGGAGAGCGGGCAGGGGCGGGCGGCGATCTTCTATCTGGCGAGCGGCCTGTTGTCCTCGGTCAGCGACAATGTTTTCGTCGCCACGATCTACATCACGGAAGTGAAGGCGGCGCTGCTGGAGGGCGCGATCACGACCTCCGAGTTCGGCCGGCTCGCCGTGGCCATCAACACCGGCACCAACATTCCCAGCATCGCCACCCCGAACGGCCAGGCGGCGCTGCTGTTTCTGCTGACTTCGGCGGTCGCGCCGCTGATCCGCCTGTCCTACGGCAGAATGGTCTGGATGGCGTTGCCATACACCATCACCTTGACGTTGAGCGGTCTTTGGGCCGTCCTCTTCCTGCTTTGACCGGCCCCGCCGCCAGCGATGTCCTTTAGAGCTATGTCTCTATTTCGAGGCCGCTTCTGTGGCATTCTTGCGCCCTTTGCATTAACCCTCGGCTATCAACCCGGACAGTTATGTCTCAATTCAGTCTGCGCGAATGCAAGCTCGGCGTGATCGGTCTCGGCTATGTCGGACTGCCGCTGGCCGTGGAGTTCGGCAAGTCCTTCCACACGGTCGGCTTCGACATCAAGGCGGCCCGCGTCGCCGAGTTGAAGAAGGGCAAGGACAGCACGCTCGAAGTGGAGCCGGCGGAGCTCAAGGCCGCCAAGCGCCTCAGTTACACCACCAATTTGAAAGATCTGCGCCCGTGCCAGGTTTACATCGTCACGGTGCCGACGCCGATCGACAGCTACAAGCGACCGGATCTGACGCCGATCGAGCGCGCCAGCGAGCTGATCGGCCAGGTGCTGAAGAAGGGCGACATCGTGGTGTTCGAATCCACCGTGTATCCGGGCTGCACCGAAGAAGTCGCGGTGCCCATCCTGGAGCGGCTCTCCGGCCTGACCTTCAACAAGGATTTCTTCGCCGGCTACAGCCCCGAGCGCATCAATCCGGGCGACAAGCAGCACCGCTTGACCTCGATCAAGAAAATCACGTCGGGCTCGACGCCGGAAGTGGCCAGCTTCGTCGATGCGCTCTACGGCAGCATCGTCAAGGCGGGCACGCACAAGGCTTCCAGCATCCGCGTCGCCGAGGCCGCCAAGGTGATCGAGAACACGCAGCGCGACGTGAACATCGCGCTGATCAACGAACTGGCGCTGATCTTCAACCGTCTCGGCATCGACACCGAGGAAGTGCTCGAAGCGGCCGGCACCAAGTGGAACTTCCTGCCGTTCCGTCCGGGCCTGGTCGGCGGCCACTGCATCGGCGTGGATCCGTATTACCTGACGCACAAGGCGCAGGAGATCGGCTATCACCCCGAGATGATCCTGGCGGGCCGTCGCATCAACGACAACATGGCGATTTACGTCGCCGAGCGCATCGCGCAGCTGATGATCAAGAAGCGCATCCACGTGAACGGCTCGCGCATCCTGATGATGGGCCTGACGTTCAAGGAGAACTGCCCGGACCTGCGTAATTCCAAGGTCGCGGACGTGGTGCTGGAGCTGAAGAAGTACGGCGCGAAGGTGGACGTGTTCGATCCCTGGATCGACGCCGAGGAGTGCGAGCACGAGTACGGCATCAAACCGATCCGCCGGCCCGGCGCAGGCAAGTACGACGCCATCGTGATGGCGGTGGCGCACAAGCAGTTCCGCGAGATGGGCATCGACGAGATCCGCACGTTCGCGAAGAAGCCGCACGTGCTGTACGACATCAAGTATGTGTTCGACGCCGACGACGTGGACGGCCGCCTGTAATCGGCTGTCAGCGCTGCGGGGCGCAGGCTTTGGCGTGCGCCGCGCGGCTCGATGAAACCAAACTGCGTATCAGGCCGTTAAGCAGTCTGCCAACTTCGGCAATCTCTTCCAGTCTGGCCGAGGTGTCGTTGCTCGGAGCGAGCCGGCTTGCGATTTCGTACAAAGTTTCCAGTTCGGATAGTGAGCACCGCGATGCGCGGAGGAACTGGACGAATTGAGTACGGCTTGGGCTTGCCGAGCCCTCTGCGATGCGGCTTGCGACGGCCACGGCGGTACGCCGCAGCTGTCGCTGCAGGCCGAAACGCCCGTCTCTGGGCAGTGAGCGGCTCGCGGCGTAGACTTTGCACGCCAGAGCGACGGCTTTTTGCCAGACGACCAGGTCCTTGTGGCTGACGATTCTGTCCATGCGGCAGCATTGTTCCGTGCATCGAGGCTCGAAGTTGCGCGGAAAGTGGCTTGTCCACCGAGTTATTTGCTGACTTTCAATCACGGATATCGGCTAAGCGTCCTATGAAATTGCTTCTCACCGGCGCCGCCGGCTTCATCGGCTTTCACACCGCTCAGATTCTGCTCGCTCGCGGCGACGAGGTCGTCGGCCTCGACAACCTCAACGACTATTACGACGTTTCGCTGAAACAGGCGCGCCTCGGCATCCTGCAGAAGTTCCCGAACTTCCGCTTCGTGAAGCTGGACGTGGCGGATCGCGAGGGCATGGCGGCGCTGTTCAAGCAGGAGAAGTTCCAGCGCGTGATCCATCTGGCCGCGCAGGCCGGGGTGCGCTATTCGATCCAGAATCCGCTGGCCTACATCGACAGCAACGTGGTCGGCTTCGCGAACATCCTGGAAGGCTGCCGGCACAACGGCGCCGGGCATCTGGTGTATGCGTCGACCAGCTCGGTGTACGGAGCGAATACGAAGATGCCGTTCTCGGTGCATCAGAACGTCGACCATCCGCTGTCGTTCTACGCCGCCACCAAGAAGGCCAACGAGCTGATGGCGCACACCTACGCGCATTTGTATCAGCTGCCGGTCACCGGTCTGCGCTTCTTCACCGTGTACGGCCCGTGGGGCCGGCCGGACATGGCGTTGTTTCTTTTCACGAAGAACATCCTGGCGGGCAAGCCCATCGACGTCTTCAACTACGGCAACCATCGTCGCGACTTCACGTACGTCGACGACATCGCGCAGGGCGTGGTGCGGGCCGTGGACCGGCCGGCGCAGTCGAACGCGGACTGGAACAGCGATGAGCCGGATCCGGCGACCAGCAAGGCGCCGTACCGGCTCTACAACATCGGCAACAACTCGCCG
Source organism: Steroidobacter agaridevorans (assembly GCF_009932555.1). Taxonomy (GTDB): domain Bacteria; phylum Pseudomonadota; class Gammaproteobacteria; order Steroidobacterales; family Steroidobacteraceae; genus Steroidobacter; species Steroidobacter agaridevorans. The sequence goes on along the minus strand of NZ_BLJO01000001.1, from coordinate 655,728 downwards.
GTGGAGCTGATGAAGTACATCGAGTGCATCGAACAGAACCTCGGCAAGAAGGCGCAGAAGAATCTGCTGCCGCTGCAGGCGGGCGACGTGCCGGACACTTCCGCGGACGTGGACGATCTGGTGCGGGACGTGGGTTACAGGCCCGCCACGCCGGTGGAAGAAGGCGTGCGTCGCTTCATCGAGTGGTACGTCGGCTACTACGGCAAGTAAGCGAGCATAGTAGTACTCGCAAAAGCTTCACGCTGCGCCGTCGGTGAGGTAGCCTCCGGCACCATTCCAGTGCCGATGAGCTAATCACAGGAGGTTTTCCCATGACGCCAGCGAACACGACGCCTGAGTGGCAGGCGCTCGAGGCACACGCTGCGAGCATGCGAGGCCGGCATCTGCGGGACTTGTTCGCGAACGATCCGCAGCGCGCCGTGAGTTTCTCTCGGACCTCCGGGCTCAACCTGCTGCTCGATTTTTCGAGGCAGCGCGTCGATGCTGAAACGATGCGTCTGCTGCTCGCCCTGGCGAACGCGCGCGATCTGCGCGGTCGCATCGACGCCATGTTCAGTGGCGAAAAAATCAACACGACCGAGAATCGCGCGGTGCTGCACACGGCCCTGCGCAATCGCACCGAGCGGCCGGTGCTGGTCGACGGCCAGGATGTGATGCCCGAAGTGCGTGCGAGCCTGCAGAAGATGCGCACGTTCGTCGAAGGGATTCACGGCGGCCGCATTCACGGCCACACCGGCAAGACCTTCACCGACATCGTCAACATCGGCATCGGCGGCTCGGATCTGGGCATCGTGATGGCGACCGAGGCGCTCGCGAAATATCGCAATCGGAATCTGCGTCTGCACTGCGTATCGAACATCGACGGCGTGCAGCTCGGGGACGTGCTGGAGAAAGTCGACGCGGCCCGTACGCTATTCGTCGTCTGTTCGAAAACATTCTCGACGTTGGAAACGCTCACCAACGCGAAGCTGGCGCGCCAGTGGATCGTCGACCGCCTGGGCGAGGGCGCGCCGGCGCGGCACTTCGCCGCGGTCTCGACCAACGCCAAGGCGATGGATGCTTTCTTAATTCCGCCACAAAACCGCTTTACGATGTGGGACTGGGTGGGCGGTCGCTACTCGGTGTGGTCGGCAGTGGGATTGTCGGTGGCGCTGGCGCTCGGCATGGATCAGTTCGAGCTCATGCTGGAAGGCGGCCACGAGATGGACGAGCACTTCCGCACCACGCCGTTCGAGAACAACCTGCCGGTGCTGATGGGATTGCTGGGCGTCTGGAATCGGAATTTCCTCGGCCTGGATTCGCTCGCGGTGCTGCCCTATGACCAGCGGCTGCACCGCTTCCCCGCGTATCTGCAGCAGCTGGAGATGGAATCCAACGGCAAGAGCGTGACCCTGGCGGGCACGCCGTTGCAGTACGACAGCGGCGCGGTGCTGTGGGGCGAGCCGGGCTCGAATGCCCAGCACTCGTTCTTCCAGCTGTTGCACCAGGGCACGGCGCGGGTGGCGCTGGATTTTCTCGCGCCGGTGAATGCGTCGAGTCCGTTCCAGCAACAGCAGAACCTGGCGCTGGCGAATTGTTTCGCGCAGGCCCAGGCGTTCGCGTTCGGTCAGACCGAAGCGCAGGTGCGCCAGGACCTGGCGGCGAAGGGCACGGGCGAAAGTGAGATTGCGCGGCTGATCCCGCACAAGCTGCACCCGGGCAACCGGCCGAGCACGGTGATCCTGTTCCCGCGCCTTGGGCCGAAGACGCTCGGCCGGCTGATCTCGCTGTACGAGCACAAGGTGTTCACGCAGAGCGTGATCTGGGGCATCAACGCCTTCGATCAGTGGGGCGTGGAGCTGGGCAAGAAGCTGGCGGAGTCGCTGGCGCCGGCGCTGGAAAAGCCGGGCGAGGCCGCGGCCGGGGCCGAGCCGTCGCTCAGGAATTTATTGGAGCATGTCGCCCGCTGGCGTGGCTAGCCGGGCTAGCTGACGATGAGAGGCTGCGGTGAAAAAAGCGCTGATTACCGGAATCACAGGCCAGGATGGCGCCTACCTCGCCGAGTTCCTGCTCGGGCAGGGCTATGAGGTCCACGGCATCAAGCGGCGCGCCTCGTCGTTCAACACCGATCGCATCGATCATCTGTATCAGGATCCGCACGAGCGCAACGTCAAGCTGTTCCTGCACTACGGCGATCTGACCGACGCCACCAACCTGATCCGCATCATCCAGCAGGTGCAGCCGGACGAGATCTACAACCTCGCCGCGCAAAGTCACGTTCACGTTTCGTTCGAGACGCCGGAGTACACCGCGAACTCCGATGCCCTGGGCACGCTGCGCATCCTCGAAGCGGTGCGCATCCTCGGCCTGGAAAAGAAGACGCGCTTCTATCAGGCATCGACGTCCGAGATGTACGGCAAGGTCCAGGAAGTCCCGCAGCGGGAGACCACGCCGTTCTATCCACGCTCGCCGTATGGTGCGGCCAAGGTGTACGGATACTGGATCACCGTGAACTATCGCGAGGCGTACGGCATGTATGCTTGCAACGGCATCCTGTTCAATCACGAATCGCCGATCCGCGGCGAAACCTTCGTGACTCGGAAGATCACGCGCGGGCTGGCGAGGATCAAGGAAGGGCTGCAGGACACGATCTATCTCGGCAATCTCGACTCATTGCGCGATTGGGGCCATGCGGGCGACTACGTGAAGGCGCAGTGGCTGATGCTGCAGCAGGAGCAGGCGGAGGATTTCGTCATTGCCACCGGCGAGCAGCATTCGGTACGGGAATTCGTCGAGCTGGCGGGCGCCGCGCTCGGCATGCGTATCGAATGGCAGGGCAAGGGTGTGGACGAGCAGGGCATCGACGGCAACTCAGGCCGCGCGATCGTGAAAGTCGACAGCCGTTATTTCCGCCCCACGGAAGTCGATACTCTGCTTGGCGATGCGACCAAAGCCCGACAGAAGCTCGGCTGGCAGGCCGAGACCAGCTTCGACACGCTGGTGCGGGAAATGGTTGCCGCGGATCTCGAGGCTGCCCGTCGGGATGCTCTCGTGGCCCGCGAAGGTTTCCGCACGTACCACCGACATGAGTAAAGACGCGCGCATTTTCGTCGCCGGACATCGCGGGCTGGTCGGCAGCGCCATCGTTCGGCGGCTGCAGGTCGAAGGCCACGGGAATATCCTGCTGCGTTCGAGCGCCGATCTCGACTTGCGCAACCAGGCCGCGGTCGAACGTTTCTTCACGCAGGAGCGCCCGGAGTTGGTGATTCTGGCGGCGGCCAAGGTTGGCGGCATCCACGCCAACAACACTTATCCGGCAGATTTCATCCGGGACAATCTGCAGATTCAGACCAATGTGATCGACGCCGCGTATCGGCTCGGCACGCGCAAACTGCTATTTCTCGGCTCCAGCTGCATCTATCCGAAATATGCTCCGCAGCCGATGAACGAGGATTGTTTGCTCACCGGACCGCTCGAGCCGACCAACGAGTGGTACGCCATTGCCAAGATCGCCGGTGTGAAGATGTGCCAGGCGTACCGGCGGCAATATCAGTTCGATGCCATTTGCGCGATGCCGACCAACCTGTATGGACCGGGCGACAATTTCGATCTGAACAATTCGCACGTGTTGCCGGCCTTGCTTCGTAAGTTTCACGAGTCGAAGCAGCAGGGCCTCGACGAGGTGGTGGTGTGGGGTACCGGGACGCCGCGCCGGGAGTTTCTCCACGTCGATGACCTGGCCGATGCCTGTTTGTTCCTGTTGCGCGAGTATTCGAGCGATCATCCGGTGAATATCGGCTGGGGCGAAGATGTTTCCATCCTGGAGCTGGCGCGGCTCATTCAGGAAATCGTCGGTTTCAGCGGGCAACTGCGCTTCGATACCAGCAAGCCTGACGGAACGCCGCGCAAGTTGCTCGATACGTCCCGGCTGCGGGATCTCGGCTGGCGTCCGAAGATCCCGTTGCGCGAAGGTGTGGCCGCAACCTATCGCTGGCTGCTGGCGCACCTGTCCGAGCGCCGCGGCTGACGAAGTAATCGCATCTGCGGGGGCGGCTGTGTAAACTCCCGCCCCTTGTCGCAGGGAATACATTTCGTCAAAGCGGCCCTGAATGCTTAGCACCAGTTTCGCCGGCCGGGCTCTCCGGCTGGCCTCAATCCTCGTTTATCTGCTATTCAGCATGGCGCTGTCGCCAGCGGCAGTCGCCCAAACGCCCTCCGCGGACCAGATCGAGATGTTCCAGAACATGTCGCCCGAGCAGCAGCGGGCGATCATGGAGGCCATGGGCGGCGGTGGCATGCGCACGCCGTTGCCGCGCACCGGAGTGGTTTCGGATCGACCACTCGAATTTCCACAGACCGTTCGCCCCAGGGCGCGTGACGAGGAGACCGACGGCGTTGGTCCGGATGGACTGCCCCGGGAGCCCAAGCTGAAGGGCGGCGATACGGTGCTGCTGACCCTGGAAGTTCGTCAGTTCAAGCGCAAGGCGCCGGAGATCGAAGAGAGGGAGCGGCGCGAGGAGCGGCGCGGCGCGGGACAGCCGGCGATTCCCGGGCGGCAAATGACCGATCCACGCATGGCTGGTTCCCAACAACCGGCCGAGGCGCAGACCCAGGAGTTGCTCGAGCGTACTCAGGAAGAGACCGTTCGCTTGGAAGAATTGCGAGAGCGAGTGCTCCGGCGCAATCCATACAAGCTCGACAAGTGGGGCATTCTGAACATTCCCGAGCTTGGCCCGATCCCGCTCGCCGGCCTGACTGCAAACGAAGCGACACAACGTATCTCGGCGGAGCTGCGCCTAGCGGACTTCATCGTCGCGCTCACGCGGCTGCCGTTGAAAGCCTATGGCTCGGAAGCGTTGAAACCGTTCGGCTACGACTTGTTTGCCGGCTCGCCCTCGACGTTCGCGCCCGCGACCGATGTGCCCGTACCCTCGGAGTATGTGGTCGGCCCCGGCGACACCTTGCAGATCCAGCTGATCGGCAGCGTCAAGGGCCGCTATGCGCTGGTGGTGGGCCGCGACGGCCGCATCAACATTCCCGAGCTCGAGCCGGTCCCGGTCGCGGGGCTGCGCTTCGAGGAAGTTCGCGAGCGGCTGGAAGCCGTGATTCGCGAGCAGATGATCGGAACCGATGTGAACGTCAGCATGGGTGAGCTGCGTTCGATTCGTGTCTTCGTGCTGGGTGACGCGGAGGTGCCGGGCTCCTATACCGTGAGCGGCCTGTCCACGATCACCAATGCGCTGTTCGTCAGCGGCGGCGTGAAGGAGATCGGCTCGTTGCGCAATATTCAGCTGAAGCGCGCCGGTCGCACCGTGACCACCCTGGATCTGTACGCACTGCTGTTGCACGGCGACACCAGCGCCGACGCCCGACTGTTGCCGGGCGACGTGATATTCGTCCCGCCGGTCGGCGCGACCGTGGGTCTGGCCGGCGAAGTGCGGCGTCCGGCGATATATGAATTGAAGGCTGAAACAGCGGTCGGCGAGCTGCTGGAGCTGGGAGGCGGCTTGTTGCCTGAGGCCGACCCGACTCTCGCGACGCTCGAGCGCGTCAACAGCCAGCGTCAGCGTGTCACTGTCGATGTAAACCTTTCCGCCGCGAGCGGCCGGGGGCTCCCTCTTCAGAGCGGCGACACGCTCCGAGTCCCGACGATCCGCGCGATCCTGGAAAACTCCGTAGCCGTCAATGGGCACGTGCATCGTTCCGGCGAATATCAATTCACTCCGGGGATGCGCCTGTCCGATGTGTTGCCGAGCCTGGACGAGCTGAAGCCGAACGCCGATCAGCGCTATATCCTGGTCCGGCGCGAGATGCCTGCCGACCGCCAGGTGCGGGTCTTCTCCGCCGATCTGGAGCAGGCGCTGGCGGATCCGAACGGCGCCGCGAATTTCGAGCTCGCGCCGCGCGATCAGATTTTCGTGTTCGATCGCGAGTCCGGCCGTGACCGCATCATCGAGCCGTTGATGCGCGAGCTGCGCCTGCAATCGCGCATCGACGAGCCGACGCTCGAAGTGAGCGTGGCCGGCAAGGTGAAGATCCCTGGAACCTATCCTTTGGAACCGGGCATGCGGGTCAGCGATCTGCTGCGCGCCGGTGGCAGCCTGGACGAAGCGGCCTATGGCGGGCAGGCGGAGCTGACTCGTTATGAGGTAGGAAGCAATGGCGCGCGCCAGGCCGAGTTGATCGAGATCGATCTGCGCCAGGCGCTCAATGGCGATCCCACGGCGGATCTGGCGTTACGACCCTTCGATTACCTGGTCATCAAGGAAGTGCCGCTGTGGGCGGCTCAGGAAGAAGTCGAAATCCGCGGCGAAGTGCGCTTCCCCGGGCGCTATCCCATTCATCGTGGCGAGACGCTGCGTTCGGTCATGGCGCGGGCCGGCGGGTTGACCGACCTCGCTTTCCCCGAAGGCGCGATCTTCACTCGCGAGGAGTTGAAAGAGCGCGAGCGCAAGCAGCTGGCGACGCTCGCGACCCGTATGGAATCCGACCTGGCGCAAGCATCGCTCATGTCGGCGCAGGAGGCTGGCCGCGATGCCAGCTCGGCGCTCGCGGTCGGGCAATCGTTGCTGGCGACCCTGCGTGAAGCCAAGCCCGTAGGCCGTCTGGTCATCGATCTGGAACGGTCGACTGCGGCGCGATCAGGCTCGGAGCAGGACATCGTGCTGAAAGACGGCGATCGTTTGCTAGTGCCGCGCGTCGTGCAGGAAGTCACGGTCATCGGCGAAGTGCAGAGCACGACCTCGCATCTGTTCCGCAACGATCTGAGCAGGGACGACTACATCGCGATGAGCGGCGGCCTCACGCCGCGCGCCGACGACGACCATATATATGTGGTCCGCGCCGACGGCAGCGTCGTTACTCGTTCCAGCACAGCCTGGTTCAGCGGCGGCGGAGTGGACATCAAGACGGGCGACACCATCGTCGCGCCGCTGGATACGGAGCGCATGCGGCCACTGCCGTTCTGGATAGCCGTGACCACGATTATCTACAACCTTTCGATCGCCGCCGCGGCGGTGAATTCCTTCTAACGTCAAGGGACGGGCGGTCTGCCGGATCTGGCAGACCGCCCGAGTTTCCGTGCGTCTTTTGGATCCGTGTCGTTGACAGCCTTGTGGTGGTGTCCCTACACTCCGCCGCGTTCAACACTTGAACACATCTCGGCAATGTCCGGCATCTATCGATGAGTGAGGTTCACTACAAGCTGATGCGGGCGCTGGAAGCGAATCCCGAGATGAGCCAGCGCGATCTGGCGCGCGAGCTCGGGGTGAGCCTGGGCAAGGTGAACTATTGCTTGCGGGCCTTGGTTGAAAGGGGCTGGATCAAGGCCAGCAATTTCACCAACAGTCAGAACAAGGCTGCTTACATGTATCTGCTCACGCCGCGCGGCATCGAGCAGAAGGCCAGCCTGGCCGTGCGCTTCCTGAGAGTGAAGATGCAGGAATACGAAGCGCTGAAACTCGAGATCGAGCAGATACGCAAGGAAACGCTCGTACGTGAGCGATCCGACCATTCGGAGGGGCACAAGTGAACGCAACCGTGGCGCAGGCCTACGATGAGGAGTTCATCGACATCCGCGAGTTGCTTGCGCGATTGAGGACGCGCTGGATGTGGATCCTCGCCAGCGTCGTCGTCTGTACTGCGTTGACCTCGGCGATGGCGTTTCTCAGCACGCCAGTTTACAGAGGGTCGGTGGTCCTCACGGCCGCGGACTCGGAAGTCGCCGGAATGAGCGGCGGCCTGGGCAGCGCGCTCGGGCAGCTCGGCGGGCTTGCCTCGCTTGCGGGTATCAGCGTCGGCGCGGATGGCTCCGCGACCGAAGAGGCGCTCGCAGTGCTCCGGTCGCGGCAGTTCACCGACGCGTTCATCCGGGATCTGCAGCTGATGCCGATCCTGTTCCCGAAGTTGTGGGACAAGCAGACCGGCACGTGGCGGACGGACATCGAAGCGCCGCCGACGCCAGCGCAAGCCTACAAATACTTCGACAAGCGCGTGCGTAGCATCTTTCGCGACAAGAAAACCAATCTGGTGACCGTGAATGTGGACTGGCGCGACCGGGAGCTCGCGGCGCAGTGGGCCAACGAGCTCGTGCAGCGCTTGAACGCCGAGATGCGTGCGCGCGCCATCGAAAGGACCAACGCTTCGGTCGGATATCTCGAGACCGAGCTCAAGACCACGACGACGGTCGCCACGCGCGATGCGATCAATCGCCTGATCGAGACTCAGATCAAACAACGAATGCTGGCGAACGTGACGCCGGAATATGCATTCCGCGTCGTCGACAAGGCCCTGCCGCCCGACGCGGACGATCCGATCAAGCCGAAGAAACTGTTGCTGCTGGTGGCAGGGCCCGTGATCGGACTCGCGCTCGGCGTCGTAGGCGTGCTGATCCTGTTCTGGGTTTATGCGCCTCCCAGGCGCGCCGTGGGCGCGTAGGCGGACGCGAGTCGCTCGAGGCGTATCGAATCTAGAAAGGATGAAAAGATGTTGAAATTTTCGCTTGTCGGCTGCGGTCGGATCGCCAAGAGGCATGCCGAGCTGCTCGGTCAGAACCAGATCGCCCACGCGCAGCTCGCCGCTGTCTGCGACATCAATCCGGGCAAGGCCGAGAAGATCGGCAAGCAGTTCGATGTGCCGCACTTCCACGACATGCACGAAATGATGAAGAGCGTGCCGTGCGACGTGGTCGTGGTGCTGACCGAGAGCGGCAATCACGCCAAGCACGTCATCGCGCTGGCGCCCTATGGACGCAACATCATCGTCGAGAAGCCGATGGCGCTCACGCTCGATGACGCCGACGCGATGATCCGTGCTTGCGACAAGGCCGGCGTGCGTCTGTTCGTCGTCAAGCAGAACCGTTTCAACGTGCCCGTGGTGAAGCTGCGGGAAGCGCTCGAAGGGCAGCGCTTCGGACGACTCGTGCTCGGTACGGTGCGAGTGCGCTGGTGTCGCACGCAGGCCTATTACGATCAGGACCCCTGGCGCGGCACCTGGGCGCTGGACGGCGGCGTGCTGAGCAACCAGGCCAGTCATCACGTGGATTTGCTCGAGTGGATGATGGGCGAGGTGGACAGCGTGTTCGCCAAGGCGACCACCGCGCTGGTCAACATCGAGGCTGAAGACACCGCGATCGTGGTGTTGCGCTTCCGCAATGGCGCACTCGGCATCATCGAGGCGACCACTGCAGTGCGGCCCAAGGACCTGGAAGGATCGATCTCGATTCTCGGCGAGCAGGGCACGGTCGAGATCGGCGGTTTCGCGGTCAACGAAATGAAGGTGTGGAACTTCGCCAAGCCGGTCGACGACGACGCGCAGGTCATGCAGAAGTATTCGGTCAATCCGCCGAATGTTTACGGCTTCGGCCACCAGGCCTATTACGAGCACGTCGTCGACTGCATTCGTAACAACAAGCAGCATCTGGTCGACGGCCTCGAGGGCCGCAAGAGCCTGGAGCTGATCAGCGCGATCTACGAGTCGGTGGAGACCGGCCGCGAAGTGGCGCTGCGCTTCCGGCCGCAGCTGTGTCGCCTCGGAGCGCGTTCGTGACCGGCATCAACCTCAAGCGGGCCGCGATTGTCGATGTGCAGGCGGGCGAGAACGTCACGATCGTCGAGCCGGCGAACGTCTACGGCTGCGCGCTCGGCGACGGCGTGTTCGTCGGGCCGTTCGTGGAGATTCAACGCGGCGTGCGCGTGGGCGCCAGGACGCGAATTCAATCGCACTCGTTCGTGTGCGAGCTGGTCGAGATCGGTGAAGACTGCGTCATCGCGCACGGCGTGATGTTCATCAACGATCCGTTCGCCACCGGTGGGCCGGCGAAGGGACGGCGTGAGCTGTGGAAGTCGACGCGCATCGGCTCGCGCGTGTCCATCGGCTCCAACGCCACCATCATGCCCGTGTCGGTCTGCGACGACGTTGTCATAGGCGCCGGCGCGGTCGTCACCAAAGATATCGATGTACCGGGATTTTACGTCGGCAATCCCGCCCGCCTGTTGCGCCGGCTGGACGCCGATCCTTCCAAGAGAGAGAAACATGGCCGGCAGTAGCAGCGTCGCGACGACGGTTCCGTTCGCGGACCTTCATTCCCAGTATCTGAGCATCAAGGACCAGATCGATCACGCATTGAGCGAGGTCATCCGTACCAGCGCGTTCATCCGCGGTCCCTTCGTGCAGAAATTCGAGGAGGAATTCGCGGCGGCCATCGGCATGAAACATTGCGTCTCGTGCGCGAACGGCACGGATTCGCTGTACATCGCCATGCGCGCCTTCGGCGTAAAGCCCGGAGACGAGGTGATCGTTCCCGCGCACACGTGGATTTCGACCAGCGAAACCGTCACCCAGGCGGGCGGCAAGGTGGTCTTCTGCGACACGGACGACACCTACACGATCGATCCGGCGCAGATCGAAGCGAAGATCACGCCTCGCACCGTCGGCATCATCCCGGTCCATCTGTATGGGCAGCCCGCCGACATGGATCCGATCATGGCGATTGCCGCCAAACACAAGCTGTGGGTCCTGGAAGATTGCGCGCAGGCACACCTGGCCCGGTACAAGGGACGCATGATCGGCACGTTCGGGGCGGCTGCGTCGTTCTCGTTCTACCCGGGGAAGAATCTCGGGGCGATGGGCGACGCCGGCGCCGTGCTGACGGACGATGCCGCGCTCGCCGGGCGCATGGCGATGATCGCCAGGCACGGTGGGTTGGTGAAAGGCGATCATCAGGTCGAAGGCATCAACAGCCGCCTCGACGGTCTGCAGGCGGCCGTGCTCAGCGTCAAGCTGCCGCATCTGGCGGGTTGGACGACGCGTCGTCAGGAAATCGCGGCGGAGTACGGGCGGTTGTTGGCGGGAGTGGCCGGGTTGGGCTTGCCGTCCGTCGCGAATGGCCGCGAGCACGTCTACCACTTGTATGTGGTCCGTCACGAGTTGCGCGACGAGCTCGCCAAACATCTCTCGTCACGCGGCATTCAGACGGTGATCAACTATCCGGTTGCCTTGCCGTTCCTGCCGGCCTACCGTTACTTGGGCCACCAGCCCGCGGATTTCCCGGTTGCGTATCGCAATCAGTCGCGCGTGCTGTCGCTGCCGATATTTCCAGAGATGACAGCGGCGCAGATTCGCGCCGTGGCCGACGCGCTCAAGTCGTTCGTCTGAGATCTGGACGCAGCTCGTGTTCCGCGATTCACATCCCGTTCTGGCGCTCATCCCGGCCCGCGGCGGCTCCAAGGGTGTGCCGCGCAAGAACCTTGCTGTCCTGTGCGGCCGGCCGTTGCTGGAGTACACGGTGCGAGCTGCTGTGGATTGCGCGGCCATCGATGCGAGCTACGTTTCTTCGGACGATGCCGAAATCCTCGAGGTCGCACGGCGCCTGGACGCCCGCGCCGTCGAACGGCCGCCGGCATTTGCAACGGACGCGGCGTCGGCCATCGAGGTCGTGCGGCATTTCATTGAGACCCTGCCAGCGGAACTGCGAGCTCGCGATCCTCTGATCGTGTATCTGCAGCCGACCTCGCCGCTGCGCGATGCACAGCACCTCGACGCGGCGTTCGAGCTGCTCGCACGGCACGGCGCCACCACGCTCATGAGTGTGGTCGAACTGGAGAAATCGCCCTTCAAGGCGTTCGGCCTCGATGAGCGGCAGCGACTGCGGTCGTTGTTCGACGAGCGCTTGTCCAATGCGCGCCGACAGGATTTGCCGCCGACGTTCCTGCCGAACGGGGCCATCTACATTTTCGCGGTAAGCGACTTTTTATCGCGCGATGGATTTCCCTCGAACGGCAGCGTGCCCTACGTCATGAGCGCGGCCGACAGCATCGATATAGACACGCCGGACGACCTGCAGCGGGTCGAGCGGATTCTGGGAGACAGACATGGCTGAGTTTCGTATCGGCAATCGCATGATCGGCGACGACCATCCCCCGGTGGTGATCGCCGAGATCGGTATCAATCACGAAGGGAGCCTCGCGACCGCCATCGAGATGGCGGATGCGGCCATCGATGCGGGTGGCGAAATCATCAAGCATCAGACGCACGTGGTCGAAGACGAGATGTCGGACGAGGCGAAGTCGGTCATACCCGGCAATGCCGATGTCTCCATCTACGAGATCATGGAGCGCTGCGCGCTGTCGGAGCAGGACGAGCTGAAGTTGATGCAACACGTGCAGTCGCGCGGCGCCATTTTCATCAGCACGCCATTCTCGCGGGCCGCTGCGCTGAGGCTGGCGCGCTTCGATGTTCCCGCATACAAGATCGGCTCGGGCGAATGTAACAACTATCCGCTGGTCAAGCTGATCGCACGTTGCGGCAAACCGGTCATTCTCAGCACCGGAATGAACTCGATCGAGAGCGTGCGACCGTCTGTCGAAATTCTGCGCGCCGCCGGCGTGCCCTTCGCGCTGCTGCATTGTACGAATGTCTATCCCACGCCTCCGGAGCTCGTACGGCTCGGCGCGATGATGCAGCTCAAGGAGGCGTTCCCGGATGCCGTCATCGGCCTGTCCGATCATACGGTCAGCAACCACGCCTGCCTCGGCTCGGTGGCGCTCGGCGCCCGCGTGCTCGAGCGGCATTTTACCGATCGCATGGATCGCCCGGGTCCGGACATCGTTTGCTCCATGGATCCCGCGGCGCTGACCGACCTGGTGCAGGGCTCGAAGCTCATTTTCGCGGCCCGTGGCGGCAGCAAGGGCCCGGTCGAGGCGGAGGCGCCGACGATGGCATTCGCATTCGCATCGGTCGTCGCCACGCAGGACATCGCGGCCGGTCAGAAACTCAGTGAGGAGAACATCTGGGTCAGGCGCCCCGGCGGCGGTGACTTTTCCGCGCTCGACTACGACTCGCTGCTCGGCAAGCCGGTGCTCCAGCCGATCCGGCGCGGCGCGCGCCTGACCAAGGGTCACCTGGGGGGAACGTCGGCATGACGGATGCGGCTGCGCGCAAAGTCGTGTTCCTCACCGGGACGCGAGCCGACTTCGGCAAGCTGAAATCCCTGATGCTGCGGCTTCAGGCGGATCCGGCTTTCGACGTGCGCGTGTTCGTGACCGGAATGCACATGCTCGCGAAGTACGGGTACACCTGCGAGGAAGTGGAGCGTTCGGAATTCAAGAACATCCACAAGTACATCAACCAGAACAGCAACGACAGCATGGACCAGGTGCTGGCCAAGACCATCGGCGGCTTGTCGGATTACGTGAAGGAGACTTCGCCCGATATGCTGATCGTGCACGGCGATCGGGTCGAGGCGCTGGCGGGCGCGACCGTGGGCGCGCTCAACAACATTCTCACCGGCCACATCGAAGGCGGCGAGGTTTCGGGAACGGTGGACGAGCTGATCCGTCACGCGGTTTCCAAGCTCTCGCACCTGCATTTCGTGGCGAACGAGCGCGCTCGCACGCGTCTCATTCAGCTCGGCGAGCGCGACGACACCATACACGTGGTCGGCTCGCCGGACATCGATATCATGAACTCGCAGTCGCTGCCCGGCATCGACGCCGTCAAGCGCCGTTACGATTTCGGATTCGCCAACTATGGAATCCTGCTGTTCCATCCGGTCACCTCGGAGCTCGAGGATCTGCGCCGGCAGATTGGCGTCGTGGTGGATCAGGTGATCGCGACGAAGCGCAACTACGTCGTGATCTATCCCAACAACGATCATGGCAGCGACACCATCCTGGAGGAGTATCGACGCTTTGGCGGCCTGGCCAACTTCCGCGTCTATCCTTCCATGCGTTTCGAGTACTTCCTGTCGCTGTTGCGACACGCCGATTTCATCATCGGCAACTCCAGCGCCGCGGTCCGAGAAGCGCCGCATTTCGGCGTGCCTGCGATCAATCTCGGCTCGCGACAGTACAACCGCGTGAGTTGCGCTTCGGTTGCCGACGTTCCGATCGAGCCGGAAGCGGTGGGGCGCGCGCTGGCCGGTTGGGAGCGCATGCCGCGGGAGCCGCTGGCATTGTTCGGTCATGGCGATAGCGCTGCCCGATTTCACGACATTTTGAGATTGCCGGAGTTCTGGAAGACACGGACGCAGAAATATTTCGTAGACCGCACGTCGATGGTTGAGTAACACGAAACCACGGTACGGAGGTCCGCCATGCAAACTGAATCCGACGCTACGCTCGCCGCCGAGGCGCATGCTTTCGATCGACAGATCGAGGAGCGCGTCGCGCACGGCCACATCCCGGACTTGCGCACCTGCAGACCTTGCGACTGGTTTTACAACAATCCCTGGCGCCGTCCCGCCTACGTGCAACTGGACTTTGGCGAGCAGTTCGAGCTCATCAACGCCGCCATTCATGAGCACACTCACCCCGCCGACGGACCGCCGAAGGTGCTGGAAGTCGGCTGCGGTCCCGGCTATTTGTCGCTCGAGCTGGCCCGGGCCGGCTCCGAGGTCACCGGGCTCGATTTATCGCCGAAATGCGTGCAGATCGCCGAGCGTTTCGCCGCCGAGGATCCCTTCGCCAGCAGCCGTGCCCCGCTGCATTACGTTGCCGGCGATTTTCAGCAGAGCCCGGCGATGCCAGAGGACTGGTTCGACGCCGTGGTGTTTCTCGGGGCCTTGCATCATTTCCCCGACCAGAGCGCCACTCTGGACCGGGCCGCGCGGCTGCTCAAGCATGACGGGATCATCGTCGCGCACGAGCCGGTGCGCGATCGCGTGACCCGCGGTAACGCGGTTTTCGTGCATCTGCTGCGCGTGCTGTGCTCCGCGAAGAAAGGCTTCTACAAGGACTACCCGGTGCCGGCGGACGCGGCAACGCGCGAACGGGAGTTCGAGCGATTGTTTGCAGAGATGCGGTATGAGTCCGACGACGGCGGCAACCTGCAATCGGTCAACGACAACGAAGCGGGCTACGCCGAGATGTATCCGGCGCTGACGGCCCGCTTCGAACAGCTCAGCTTCGACTGGCGGTATGCGTTCTTCCACGAGCTCATCGGCGGACTGCGCTTCGATGAGCAGTTGAACGAATCGCTGGCCCATTACCTGCGCGAGATCGACCGCGAGCTATGCCGGCTCGAGGTGCTCTCCGCCACCGAATTCTTTTTCGTCGGACGGCATAAAAGCCACTGAGACAGTCATGGTCAAAGCATATTTCGGACTCCCGGAGACGGTGGTGTTCTGCCGTCATTGCGTCATCTCGAATCAGCGGCCGAGCTCGACCGTCGAGTTCAAGCATCAGCGCGAGGAGAAGAAGGCCACCATCGGCTTCGACGAGCAGGGCGTCTGCGACGCCTGTCGTTATAACGAGGTGAAGGCCAAGCAGATCGATTGGGAAAAGCGGCAAGGCGCGCTGATCGACTTGCTGGATCAGCATCGCCGCAGCGACGGCGGCTACGACGTCATCGTGCCGGGCAGCGGCGGCAAGGACAGCGCGTACACCTCGCACATCCTCAAATACAAATACGGGATGAATCCGCTGACCGTGACCTGGGCTCCGCACAAGTACACGGAGATCGGCTGGAAGAATTTCGAGAACTGGGTGCACGTCGGCGGCCTGGACAACATCCTGTTCACGCCCAACGGCCGGCTGCACCGCTATCTCACCCGGCAAGCGTTCCTGAATCTGTTGCACCCGTTCCAGCCGTTCATCGTCGGGCAGCGAATCATCGGCCCGCTCATTGCGGCGAAGTTCGGCGTGCCGTTGGTGATGTACGGCGAGAACCAGGCCGAGTACGGCAACAACCCGAACGAGAACTATCGCCCGACGATGGATCGCAAGTTCTTCTCGATCGGCGACCCGCTGGACATCGTTCTCGGCGGCAAGCCCATCAAGGACATCCTGGCCGAGAGCAGCTTCAAATTGAACGACTTCGCGCCCTACATTCCGCCGAGCGCCGACTACCTGGAGCAGCGCAAGGTGGAGGTGCACTACCTCGGCTATTACCTCAAGTGGGATCCGCAGGAGTGCTACTACTACGCCGCCGAGAACACCGGTTTTCAGGCGAACAGCGAACGCACCGAGGGCACGTATTCGAAATACAGCAGCATCGACGATCGCATCGACATGTTCCATTACTACACCACGCTCGCGAAATTCGGCATTGGCCGCGCGACCTACGATGCGGCACAGGAGATCCGCAACGAAAAGATCACGCGCGAGGAAGGGGTGCAGCTGGTGCGTCGCTACGACCAGGAGTTCCCGAACAAGTATTTCAAGGATTTCCTCGAGTACATCTCGCTGAGCGAGAGCGAGTTCCATGCCACCGTCGATCGTTTCCGCTCGCCGCATCTGTGGCAGCGACAGGGCGACGAGTGGCAGCTGCGACATGCGGTCTGGCACGAGCAACCGGAACATTCGTAATGGGCAGGCAAGTCCGTCTGATCGCGCGGCTGGACATCAAGGGACCCAACCTGATCAAGGGCGTCCATCTGGAAGGTCTGCGCGTCATCGGCGACCCGCAGGCGTTCGCCAAGCGGTACTACGAGCAGGGCGCAGACGAGTTGCTGTACATCGACGTCGTCGCCAGTCTCTATGGGCGCAGCAAGCTGACGGAGATCGTGCGGCGAGCGGCGCATGACGTGTTCGTCCCGATGACCGTGGGCGGCGGCATACGCACGGTTCAGGATGTTACCGATCTGCTGCGCGCCGGAGCGGACAAGGTGGCGATCAACACCGCGGCCGTGCATCGTCCGGAGCTGATCCGTGAAGTGGCGCGGCGTTTCGGCTCGCAATGCATGGTGCTGTCGATCGAGGCCAAGCGACGCGAGAGCGGACGTTGGGAGGTGTATACGGACTGCGGGCGGGAGAGGTCCGGACTGGATGCGGTCGAGTGGGCCCGCCGCGGCATCGAGCTCGGCGCCGGCGAAGTGCTCATAACCTCGATCGATCAGGAAGGCACGCGCAAAGGCTTCGATGTCGAATTGACGCGCGCGATCTCCGAAGCGGTGAACGTTCCGGTGATCGCGAGCGGCGGCTATGGCGAGCCAGCGCATTTGTCCGCCGTGGTGAAAGAAGGGCGCGCTGACGCCGTCGCCTTCGCCGATGTCTTGCATTACAACCGCGCGAGCCTGGCGGATTTGAGAGCTGCCGCCAATGCGGCGGAAATCACAGTGAGGCAGGTATGACGATGCAAGTCACTGTCGTCGACTACGGTATGGGCAACCTGTACAGCGTGCAGCGCGCGCTGGAATCAGTTGGCGCCGAAGTCACGGTCAGCGGCGATGCCGCCGTGGTGGCAGGAGCATCGAGATTGATACTGCCTGGCGTGGGCGCTTTCGCCGACGGGATGGCCGGCTTGCGTGAGCGTGGATTGGTGGAGCCGATCCGCCGCCATGCGCAGTCGGGCCGGCCGTTGATGGGCATCTGCCTGGGCATGCAGATGTTGGCCGGCGTCAGCGAAGAATTCGGCGAACACGCCGGGCTCGATCTGATCGCGGGACGCGTGGTCGCGGTGCCGGCGGTTACAACTGAGGGCTCGGCGCAAAAGATTCCGAACATCGGTTGGCGAAACCTGGCGCCGGCGGAGAATGCCGACTGGTCGCGCACGGCGCTGGCGACGACACGCGCCGGCGAATCGGTGTACCTGGTGCACTCGTTTCATTTCGTGCCGACGGATGCGAGGCACGTCCTCGCCCATTGCGAGTATGGCGGTCATCGGGTGACCGCCGCAGTGGGGGGCGGCAGAATGATCGGATGCCAGTTCCATCCTGAGAAGAGCGGCGCCGTGGGATTGCAGATCCTGTCGCGTTTCGTTCAAGACTGAGGCCGCCGCCAACTTGACCACCAGTGCGGCACGCGCGGGAGCGATATATACCGTCGGCAACCTGTTGTCGGCCGGCGTGCCGTTCTTGTTGCTTCCGCTGCTGACGCGTGTCTTGCCGCCGGCCGAGTATGGCGCGGTCGTGAATTACTTTTTGCTCGTGTCCGCCTGCACGGCGTTCGCGGGTTTGGGCGTGCAGGGCGCGCTGGGCGTGAGCTGGTTCAAGGAACATCCGCAAGACATGCCGCGACTGGTCGGAGCCGCCATCGTGGTGGCTTTGCTCAGCACGCTGCTCGTCGCCTTTGTCCTGACTGCTCTGGCGGCGCTGCTGTTTCCTCATCAATTCGGTTTCGATCCATGGGTTGCCGGACTCGCGGCGATCTCGGCTGGATCGAACGTGTTGCTGCAGTGTCGGCTCGTTCTGTGGCAGAGCCAGCATCGACCCGCGGCCAACGCCGCGCTCCAGTTCGCCTCGAGTGCATTGAACGTGGCTCTTTCATTGATCGGTGTGCTGGTGCTCGGCTGGGGCGGAATGGGCCGCATCGCGGGCGCCACGGTCGCTGCGGTCGCGGTAGGGGCACTCGCGGTGATCATGCTGCGCGCAGCCGGGGAGGCCGTCTATGAATTGCGCAAGCAACACGTGCAAGGGCTGATCATGTATGGCGTGCCGCTCATTCCTCATGTGCTGGCGGGCGTGATGCTCGCGACCGCGGATCGATTCGTCGTTTCCGCGCTGCTGGGGCCGGAGATGCTTGGCATCTATGGCGCGGCGGCTCAGCTCGGCACGGTCATGGCCATTTTCGCGGACGGGTTTGTGAAAGCGTTCAACCCGTGGCTGTTCGCTCGACTGAGCAGCCAGCAGCCGGACGAAGAGCTGCGCGTCGTCGGTGCAATGTACGCAGCGGTTCCAGGATTCCTGGCGGTGGCGATTGCAGTCGGAGCGGCGCTGGTCGCGGTCGGAACGCTGGTACTCGGTCCGGCATACCATTCGGCACTGAGCATCCTGCCCTGGTTCATTCTCGGCGGCGCCTTCTCGGGCGTGTATGCCTCAGTGGCTGGCTTGTACTTCTTCGGCAATCGCACTGGTGTGCTCAGCGGCGTCAGTTTCCCGACGGCGTCGCTCGGACTGTTGTGCACCATCGGGCTCGTGTCGAGCTTCGGCC
The DNA here is from genome assembly GCF_009932555.1 of Steroidobacter agaridevorans. GTDB lineage: Bacteria > Pseudomonadota > Gammaproteobacteria > Steroidobacterales > Steroidobacteraceae > Steroidobacter > Steroidobacter agaridevorans. The sequence continues at coordinate 636,883 of NZ_BLJO01000001.1, read as the reverse complement.
CTGCCGGTGGCGCCATGGGTTACGCATTGTCGCAAGCTCTCCTGGCACTAGTCGCATGGATCGTGGCGCAGAGGACTTTCAAGTTGCCGTGGCACAGTCCGCGGCTGGCACTCGTAGCTTGGTGGCAGCAGGCTCTGGCAGGTCATGCGAGTCGCTGAAGCACAACGAGATATGCGTGGCGGCCTGCCGCTGTCGTCGGAGTTCATGAACGCTCTGGCCACGGTCGAGGCGCAATTGCCGGTGCTCGACTGGCGGGTGGGCGGTATCGCCGTCTGGCCGTTGGTCCGTGTGCGCTGGATGTTCGCCGAATTTACGGCGGCGAAGCAGCGAGCGGAAGTCGGGCCGACGCCGAGCGTCAGTGCGGTGTCTCGCTTGCGCGCAATGGCCTCCGGCGCGATGCGCGGATTCACCGATTCAATCTTGCATGCCCGCGATCGGGACCGCGGACCGGTGCGGCGCGATCTCGTTTTTCTGTCGGATGGACTGTCATTCGCGCGCATAGGCCCCCATTGGGTCGAACGCTTTTGCGATCCTCTGATCGCGGACGCAAGCGCAAATGGGTTGAGCAGCGCACTTTGGACACCGTTGCACACTTATCGCCGTCCGCTTCATACGCCGTCGCGTTCCGTGCAAGCAGGCGTCGACCGAGCGACAGTGCGAGCGATGTTGCGGCGTGCGCCGCTGCCCGCGGTGCTCCCGATGCGCGAGGAGGCCTGTGAAGTCCTGTCGAGAGCAGGATTCGGCGCCAGCTCGCTCGCACTCGCAAAGATTCTTTCGGATGCCGCACGGCTGCGGGCCGTTGCTGATTTCTACCGCGCCAAACTCGAACGTACGCGTCCGAAGCTGGCTATGCTGGTCAGTTACTACAGTCTGGAAGGATTCGCCTTTGTGCTGGCCTGTCGTGAGTCGGGAGTTCCCGTCGTGGATCTTCAGCATGGCGTGCAAGGCTCGATGCATCCCGCATACGCGGCCTGGCCGCGGCCGAAGGACCGCACTCATCCGCTGCTGCCGGATTACTTCTGGGTTTGGTCCGATTGGGAGCGCGAGGTGATTTCACAGTGGAGCGTCGACACGACGCACTCTGCAGTGGTCGGAGGCAATCCTTGGATGAACGTGTGGCGCGACTCGACTGCATGGCCGGGTAGCGCGGCAGCGCTCACGGCCGGCCGTGAACTGAAGGCGCGATCCGGACACCGCCCCGTCGTGTTGGTCACGTTGCAGTTCGGTTTTGCGCCGGCGGATCAGATCGATCCCTTGGCGCGGCTGATCGAGCACGCCGCCGACCGCTTCGCGTTCTGGGTGCGCTTGCATCCCGTGATGCTGGCGGAGCGAGAGGCGGTGCGAAGCCGCCTGGGCAACCCGGAGCGCTTCCTGCTCGATGAGCCGACGGATCTGCCGTTGCAAGCGTTGTTGCCTTCGATCGACCTCCATCTCACGCACAGTTCGAGCACGGTGATCGAGGCCGCGCAGTTCGGCGTGCGCTCGGTACTGACGACGCAGTGGGGCGCGGAGCTGTTCGAGCCGTCGATCGAGCAAGGCTGGGCGCACCTGGAGACGGGCGATGAAATCCAGCTCGCGGCCACGCTCGAGCGCGTACTCGCCCTGGGGCGTGGCGGCGATCTTGCGGAGAGCGCGCAGCGATCTGCGCTCGTTGAGTTGATCGAACAGGCCACGGATCGTAGGACGCGCGAGCGAACATGATCACGATAGTCGACTACGGGATGGGGAATCTTGGCTCCATTCGCAACATGCTGACCAAGATTGGCGCGGCCAGCGAGATCAGCTCCGATCCTCGCGCCGTCATGGCCGCACAAAAATTGATTCTGCCCGGCGTCGGCGCCTTCGATGCAGGAATGCAGAGTCTCGAGCGCAACGGTCTGCGCTCAGTGCTGGATGAGAGAGTGCTCGGCGCCAGGGTGCCGACCTTGGGCATCTGCCTGGGCATGCAGCTGATGACGCGGCACAGTGCCGAAGGCGATCGCGCCGGCCTCGGCTGGATCGATGCGCAGGTGTTGCGCTTCGAGCCGGGCGACGCCGGGCTGAAAGTGCCGCACATGGGCTGGAATCTGGTTGCGCCGGCGCGGCCGGATGCGTTGCTGGAGAATCTGCCGGAGCAGTCGCGGTTCTATTTCGTACATTCCTATTACGTGGCCTGCGCGGACCGCAACGACGTGCTGCTGACCACGAGCTACGGCCGGCAGTTCGACAGCGGGTTGCATCGTGACAATGTCTGGGGCGTGCAGTTCCACCCCGAAAAAAGTCACAAATTCGGCATGCAGCTGCTGACCAACTTCGCCAACGGGTGCGTCTGATGCTCAGAACGCGAGTCATTCCGTGCCTGCTGCTGCGAGGCCAGGGGTTGGTCAAGACGACCCGCTTCAAAGAGCCGAAGTACGTCGGCGATCCCATCAACGCGATCAGGATCTTCAACGACAAGGAAGTGGACGAGCTGGTGGTCCTCGATATCACGGCGACGCGGGAAGGCCGCGCCCCGAACTTCGAGCGGATCGAAGAGTTTGCGAGCGAGTGCTTCATGCCGCTTGCCTACGGCGGCGGTTTGCGCACCGTGGATGAGGCGAGACGACTGCTGAAACTCGGCGTCGAGAAGGTCATTTTCAACGCCGGCGCATGGCGCAGCCCCGAGGTGCTGCGGCAGGCGTCGAAGGAATTCGGCGCGCAGGCGGTGGTTGCATCCATCGATGTCCGGCGCAAGCTCCTGGGTCGATATGAAGTCGTGGTCGACTCGGCGAACGTCGGCACCGGCGTCGACCCGGTGACCTATGCCAAACAGATGGAGGATCTCGGCGTCGGTGAGATCCTGCTCACCGCGGTCGATCGGGACGGCACGATGAAGGGCTATGATCTCGACCTGCTGTCGCGGGTGAGCCGAGCGGTATCCGTGCCCGTGATCGCCAGTGGCGGAGCCGGCTCCCTCGCGGATTTTCGTGCTGCCGTCACGGAGGGAGGCGCGAGCGCCGTCGCTGCTGGAGCGATGTTTGTATTTTATGGTCCGCACCGCGCGGTACTGATCACTTATCCCAGTCCGGCGGAGCTTGCCGCCAACTTCGCGTAGGGACGAACCAGTGCCACTACGATTGATGCTCTATTTCGCGCTGTTGACGCCGCTGCTCGGCATCATTCAGGTCGAGCAGGGCGCTTACGCGCCGAGCGTCAACCGGTGGGGCGAGCCCAATGGCGCGACATATGCGTTCGCGGCTTACATCGTGTTTGCGCTGTTGGGCGTGTGGATCAGCACCCGAGGAACGTTTTTTCGCGATTCGACGCGGCGAGAAGCGGCGTCGGTCGCGATCCCGCGCATCGAGGTGATGAAGTTCAGCACCGTCGCGCTCATCGTCAATGGCGCGTTCTGCGTCCTGACGGTGGTGGTGTTCGGCGGACTGTCGGTGCTTTCCGGCGAGGTGGGCAAGGGCGAGTTCCGCACTTCCCTGGGCGGCTTCGGCGCGGTGGCGTACCTGATTCTCAAGTGGCTGGCGCCCACGATTTTCGCGCTGGCCTGCGCCATGTACAGCGCGGGGGGCAAGCCGAGGGGCGCGCGGATTCCGTTGGTCGTCCTCGGGCTGATCACAGCCATCATCGGTGCTTCCTGGGGCTTCAAGACCACCGCGTTGTACATCCTGCTGCCAGGTGTCATGGTGATGCTCTGGTTCAGGCCCGCCCGCGCGCTGCTGCTGCCTGCGGCAGCGGCATTCGCCAGCATCTTTGTAGCCTTTCAGATGTTCGACAAGCTGGAAGGCATGATCTACGAGAGCGCGTTTCAGTTCATCCTGGCGCGTCTCACCATCTTTCAAGGCGATGTCTCCTGGTTCATCTGGGACATGTGGAGGAGCGGCGAGGAGTTCGCGAACTACTGGATCACGCCGATGGTCGCCATCGGCGACCGGCTGTTCTCGATGCTGAGCGGAATCACCCGGGACGATATGCAGGAGTGGGTCTCGGCTCACTATGGCAGTCTGCTCACCTACACGATCGGCTACCCTCTCGAGGGCATCGAAGAGGGCCACAGCGTCACCGGCACACCCTTCTCCGAAGGCGTGATCGCCATGGGCGCGTTCGGCATACCGGTATTCGGATTGCTCGCCGGCATCATCACCGGCTGGGTCTACGCGAAGATCGACAAGGCGCTCTCGAACGGCCGCCTGCTCAGCGCGGCGCTTTGGGCAAACTATTCGGTATTTTTTCTGTTCGGGTGGCTCAACGGCGGAGAGATCGTCACGTTGTTTCATATCTCCGTCATCGTCGGCGCGTTCGCGGCCAAAGTGCTGCTCTCGATGCTGGTCGCGCTCCTGCACGCCAAGGCGCCACGCGAGGCCGCGCTTTCTCCAGCCGCCGATGCCGGGCCCACGAACACCCATGTGGCGCACACTGTTCCACCCGCGAGTTAATCGATGACATCAAGCTCCGCCCCATCTCAGGTCTTCATGGCCCCGGTCGCGCCGGCGCGAATGTGCGTCCGCTGCGTCATGGACACGACCGATCCGGACATCAGCTTCGATGCCGACGGTGTCTGCAGTCATTGCCATCGCTATGAGCGGGTCGCCCGCCAGCGGCTCATTCCGTCCGAGCAACGCAAGCTGCAGCTCGACGCGCTGGTCGAGCAGATCCGTGCCGCGGGCAAAGGTAAACAATACGATTGCATCATCGGCGTCAGCGGCGGTGTCGACAGCACCTACGTTGCGTGGCTGGTAAAGAACCTGGGCCTGCGGCCGCTGGCGGTCCATCTGGACAACGGTTGGAACTCGGAGCTCGCGGTCGCCAACATCGAGAAAACGCTCAAGACGCTCGGCATCGATCTGTACACGCACGTGATCGACTGGGAGGAGTTTCGCGACCTGCAGATTTCTTTTTTGAAGGCGTCGACGCCCGATGGTGAAGTGCCTACCGATCACGCGATCTTTGCGCTGCTGTACGAGATGGCCGCGCGCCATGGTATTCGCTATGTCATCACGGGCACCAACGTAACCACCGAAGCCTTGCTGCCGGAGAAGTGGGGCTACGGCTATTTCGACTGGCGCTACGTCAAGGACGTGCACCGGCGCTTCGGCACAGCGAAGCTCTCGACGTACCCGCATTTTTCTCTGCTGCGGCTGTTCCAGCACATGTTTCTACGGCGCATCCGGCTCGTTTCGATCCTCAACTACATCGACTACGACAAGCAGCAGGCCATGGACGTGCTGCAGAACAAGCTCGGTTGGATCTATTACGGCGGCAAGCACTACGAATCGATCTACACTCGTTTCTATCAGGCCTATCTGCTGCCGCGAAAATTCGACATCGACAAGCGCAAAGCCCACTACTCGACATTGATCTGTTCGGGTCAGATGACCCGCGAGCAGGCGCTCGCAGGTTTGCGTGAGCCGGTCTATCCTGCGCATCTGCTCGAGCAGGACCGCGTGTACACTATCAAGAAGCTCGGGCTGACCAACGAACAGTTCGAATCCGTCATGCGCGCGCCCAATAAAACATTCCTCGACTATCGCACCAGCCACAAGTTCTTCGAATGGGCGAAAGGGATCGTGAATAAGACCCGCCAGTACATCGGATGAGGCCGCTCAAAGTCGTCTACATACACGTGATCGGCGCGTTCGGCGGCGCATCCCGCAGCCTCTACGAAGCCGTGCGTGCGTTTCCTCCGAACCGGGTCGAAGCGACGTTTCTCACTCAGCGTGGCAGCGTGCGCGAGTTTTTCTCGCGCCTCGGCCGCGTGCTGGAGGTGCGCGGGCTGACTAAGATGGATAACACGCGCTACAGCTATTATCGGGGTTTCCGCTGGCTGGTCGTCCTGCGCGAGATCTCCTATCTGCCTGCCACGGTCGCCGGATTGTGGCGCGCCCGCAGGGAGTGCCAGGACGTCGATATCGTTCATCTGAACGAATTCACCGGCCTCGCCGTGTTGTGGCTGGCGCGCCGCTGGCTGAAGCCGCGAGGCGTCGTGGTTCACGTTCGATCGCTCGCCCGCGTCGATCCGTCCTCATGGCGCACTCGCTGGGTCGACTCGATGCTGCGCAATGAAGCCGACGCGGTCGTCGCAATCGACGAGAACGTGCGCGCGAGTCTGCCCGCGGACCTGCCTGTACAGGTCATTCACAATGCATTCTCACCGGCCTTTTTGCCCGAGCCCGACGCGGTCGTGGCACAACGCCTGGCAGTGCTGCGCCCAGAGTCGTTCAAAGTGGGCTTCGTCGGCAATCTGCTCGAGGTCAAGGGCATTCATGAGCTGATCGAAGCCGCTGCAATTACGCGTAAGCGGGGCTACGACGTGGAGTTCATCATCATTGGCGACGACGCGGCGCCATCGCGCGGCCTGCGCGCCATGATCTTGAGAATGCTCGGACTGCAGCAGAGCTCGCGTGCACGCGTTGAAGAGGCGCTGGACCGTCACCAGCTTCGCAGCCAGGTGCACATCGTGGGATTCACCGCAGATATTGCCCGCGCCTATCAGCGCATGGATGTGCTGTGCTTTCCCTCTTACTTCGACGCTCCGGGGCGACCCATTTTCGAGGCGGCCTTCTTCGGCGTGCCGAGTATCGTCGCTGTGCGGGATCCCAAGCCCGATACACTCGTGGACGGTGTCACAGGCATCGCGATAGCGCCGCGTTCAGCGGAACAGTTGGCGCTGGCGATCGAGCGTCTGGCGAGCGATCGCGACCTGACGCGCCGCATGGGGCAGGCGGCACGGGAGATGGCGGAGCGCAACTTCGACGTGAGACGCAATGCTTCGAAACTGTTGGACGTTTATTCGCAGATAGTGGGCAGTTGCTGACGTGCGCCCGCTGGGAACAAAACGACGTGCCTCGATACCGGCGCTGACGTGCGTCCTCGCGCTATTTGCGTTGGCAGGCTGCGGCTCTGACAACGACGGGAAGCAACTGGTCGCGCCGAACGATGGTGACGATGAGGGCCAAGTTGCCTCCTCCGTCGTTTTGCCAATGGTGCAATCAGCGCGCGTCGAAGGCTGTGGCGCCGCACGGATCCACGACACTGGCCTGATTTTATATCTCATAACTTCGCGAGAATGCGGCGAAGGCGAGAAGAAGGTGGTGCTCACGTGGGGCGACCAGACGTCCACGGTAGAGCACCAGATCGATTTCGCGGGTTTCGGGGATGAGCGGACTGTCAGTCTGGACGCCGAGTCTACGCGCACGATCTCGGTCCACCGGGCCAACAGTTGGAGAGGATTTCTTAACGAAGGCGCCTGGCGCTGGCGCGACGGCGCAGGACTGCTAGCCAAGGATGGCGGGTTGTATCTGCTCGGAGGGTGGAACAGCGAGCGCGACCCTACCCTCAACAGTGAGGTCTGGTTCACATCGGACGCGCAGCACTGGCGCCAGTTGACCGCCGCGGCCCCGTGGCCCGGTCGACATGGCGCGGGATGGCTCGTTCACGGAGACAGGCTGTACGTGATCGCAGGCGATCTGTTCTCAGACGTATGGTCGTCGCGAGACGGGGTGAGTTGGCGATTGCACACGGCGCATGCGCCATTCGGTCCCCGATACACTCCGAACGCGGCCTCGGACGGCGAACGAATTTTTGTCTATGGCGGCCAGTCCTGGATTTCGGATCCGACGTGCGCGACCGGTCCGCTCTGTGGCGCCATCGGCTACAACGATGTGTGGCTGGCGGCGCCGGGCAATAGGGCCGATGCAGTGGGTGGCAGATGGACGAGGGTGCTTCCGACTGCACCGTGGGGCGCCCGCGGCCTCGTGCACGGCGCCGCTTTCTTCAAGGGACGCATCTACGTCGTCGGTGGCGGGTTGAAGGCGGTCTTGCCCACAACGTGGCCATTGGCTGAAACCGTTGCCGAATTCAGCGACGTGTGGTCGTCGGCCGACGGTGTGAACTGGCGTTTGGAAGCAGAAAATCTGGGCATTCCGCCGCGGACTCATTTCGCGCTCCTGGCCACGGAGCATGGCTGCTATCTCGCCAATGGCTCAGTGACTACGCAGCCCAACACCAGCAGCGAGGTCTTCTTCGCGTCCGATTGCGTTCATTATGCGGAGATTCGCGGCGGTTCGCCGTTGCCCGTGCGTCACGCCAGTTCGCTCGCCTACTTCAATGGCTCCATTGTCGTGCTGGGTGGTCATGGCAGTACGGCCGGCACCGTGGTCTGGCAATACTTTCCCGACGTGCCTGGAGAAGCGTCCTGACATGCGGACCGCGGTCTCCCTGTCGTCGTCCAATTGTTGCTAAAATGTGACGCCTGGCTCATCTTCTGGCGCCGTGTAACGTTGTCATTCAATATTGGTCCATGAGCTCCATTTGCGCCTCTCTATGTTTCAATCGCGTCGGCTGTTAATCACGGGTGGTACGGGCTCGTTCGGTAACGCGGTGCTGCGCCGTCTGCTGCGTTCGGACGTGGCGGAGATCCGCATCTTCAGCCGCGACGAGAAAAAGCAGGACGACCTGCGCAAGCACTACGCCAGCGACAAGCTCAAGTTCTATGTCGGCGACGTGCGGGACTATCAGAGCGTCGTGAACGCCGTGCGCGGCGTGGATTACATCTTTCACGCGGCCGCATTGAAGCAGGTGCCGTCGTGCGAGTTTCATCCGCTCGAAGCAGTCAAGACCAACGTCCTGGGCACCGAGAACGTCATCGAAGCGGCAGTGAACTCCGGCGTGTCGAGAATCGTCTGTTTGAGCACCGACAAGGCGGTGTATCCGATCAACGCCATGGGCATCTCGAAGGCCATGATGGAGAAGGTCATGGTGGCGAAGTCGCGCGGCTTGGAGCGCACCGGGGCGGTCGTCTGCGGCACGAGGTACGGCAACGTGATGGCCTCGCGTGGCTCGGTGATCCCGCTGTTCGTCGACTTGATGCTGGCGGGCAAGCCGCTGACGATCACCGATCCGAGCATGACGCGCTTCATGATGACCCTCGACGACGCCGTCGATCTGGTGCTTTACGCGTTCGACAAAGGCAACAACGGCGATATTTTCGTGCAGAAGGCTCCCGCCGCGACGATTCAAACTCTGGCTCGCGCGTTGCTCGAACTGACCGGCAAGCCGGATCATCCGATCAACATTATCGGCACCCGGCACGGTGAAAAGCTGTATGAGACTCTGCTGAGCCGCGAGGAGATGGCGGCCGCGGCGGACCTTGGCGACTACTATCGCATTCCGCCGGATCTGCGAGACCTGAACTATGAAAAGTTCGTCGAGCAGGGCGAGCGGCGCATTTCCGACGCGGCCGACTACAACTCGCACAATACTCAGCGTCTCGACCTCGACGGCATGAAGCGGCTGCTGCTCAAACTGGACTTCATCCGCGACCTGATCGAAGGGCGGCCGGCCCGTCCGTTGGAATGACCCATGAACGTATTGGTGACGGGCGCGAATGGGTTCATCGGACGAAACCTCGCCGTGCGACTGGGCGAGCTGCCAGGCGTCGAGGTGTTGCGCTGTACCCGCCAGTCCTCCGCCGAAGAGCTGACGGCGCTGGTGGCGAGGGCCGATTTCATTTTCCATCTCGCCGGCGTCAATCGACCGCGCGACCCTGCCGAATTTACCAGCGGCAATGTCGATCTGACCACGCGGCTGTGTGATGCGGTGAAGTCATGCGGGCGCCGCGTGCCGATCGTGTACGCGTCCTCGATACAGGCGGAGCTCGATAATCCCTATGGCCGCAGCAAACTGCAGGCGGAGCGGGAACTGCGTGGGCTGCACGCGGAGACTGGCTGCCCGGTGCATCTGCTGAGACTGCCCGGCGTCTTCGGCAAATGGTGCCGCCCGGACTATAACTCCGTGGTGGCGACGTTCTGCCACAACATCGCCCGCGAGCTGCCCATCCAGATCGCCGATCCGGGCGTGGTGCTCAGGCTGGTTTACATCGACGATGTCGTCGCCGCCATGCTCGGACTGATGCAGAAGCCGGACGCGTCGCCGGACTTGTTCGCGCCGGCGCCGGCGCCGTATTCGATCACGCTCGGCGATCTGGCTGCCCAGATTCGCGCGTTCAGGAACTGTCGGACGACCTTGATCGGCGAGCGCGTCGGCACGGGATTGACCCGGGCTCTGTACGCGACGTACGTCAGCTATCTGCCTCCGCAGGACTTCGTGTACTCGCTGCCCCAATATGGCGATACTCGCGGGGTGTTCGTCGAAATGTTGAAGACGGTGGACAGCGGGCAGTTTTCGTACTTCACGGTGCACGCGGGGGTGACGCGAGGCGGTCACTACCATCATACGAAGACCGAGAAGTTCCTGGTTGTGCGCGGCACGGCGCTGTTCCGCTTTCGCCAGCTCGTCACCGGCGAATACCACGAGGTGCGGACCAGCGGCGCGCAGCCGCAGGTGGTAGAGACGATTCCCGGGTGGACGCACGACATCACCAACGTCGGCGACGAAGAGATGGTGGTGATGCTGTGGGCCAATGAGATCTTCGACCGCCAACGTCCCGATACGATCGCAAAGCCGCTGTGAGCATGAAGAAGCTGAAGGTTGTCACCGTGGTGGGCACGCGGCCGGAGATCATCCGGCTGTCGCGCGTGCTGGCGAAGCTCGATCAATATTGCGATCACGTGCTCGTGCATACGGGGCAGAACTACGATTACGAGTTGAACGAGATTTTCTTCCGCGATCTGCAGTTGCGGAAGCCGGATCATTATCTCGCTGCCGCGGGCGGCACCGGCGCCGAAACGGTCGGCAACGTGATCATCGCGACCGATCGCCTGCTGGCCAGCACGCAGCCGGAGGCCCTGCTGGTGCTCGGCGACACCAACAGCTGTCTCGCCGTCATCGCGGCCAAGCGGCGCAAGATTCCGATCTTTCACATGGAGGCGGGCAATCGCTGCTTCGACATGCGGGTGCCGGAGGAGATCAATCGCCGCATCGTCGACCACACATCCGATGTCAATCTGACCTATAGCGACATCGCGCGCGAGTATCTGTTGCGCGAAGGGTTGCCGCCGGATCGCGTGATCAAGACCGGCAGTCCGATGTACGAGGTATTGGATCACTATCGTTCGGGCATCGACGCCTCGGATATCGTGGCGCGCCTGAGCTTGCAGCCCGAGCGCTACTTCGTGGTCAGCGCCCATCGCGAGGAGAATATCGACTCGGACGCCGCGTTCGCCAAGCTGACCCGCGTGCTCGACACCGTAGCCAAGCAGTTTGGGCTGCCGGTCATCGTTTCTACGCATCCTCGCACGCAGCAGCGGATCGATCGGCTCGGCATCCAGTTCGACCCATTGGTGCGGCTGCTCAAGCCGCTCGGATTCCTGGACTATGTGAGTCTGCAGAAGCAGGCCAGGGCCGTGCTTTCGGACAGCGGCACGATCACCGAGGAATCGTCGATCCTGAACTTCCCGGCTCTGAACATCCGCGAAGCGCATGAGCGTCCCGAGGGAATGGAGGAAGCGTCCGTGATGATGGTGGGACTCGAGTCCGAGCGCGTGCTGCAGGCTCTGGATATTCTGTCCTCGCAGCCGCGTGGGCAGACGCGCTTGTTGCGGCCGGTTGCCGACTACGGCATGCCGAATGTTTCGGACAAGGTAGTGCGCATCATTCACAGCTACACGGACTACGTGAAGCGGGTCGTGTGGCGGCGCTGAAAGATCGCGATGATCCAAACACAGACTGATAAGCGGCCGCGCGTGGTGATCGTTTCCGAGTTCGTGGACGCCACTCGCAATTCGACAGGTTACTACTGGCGCAAGATCATCGAAGGACTGGCGCGCGCCGGTTCCGAGGTCGTGGTCGTGTCGACCGAACAAAGTTGCGCCCTGGCAGCGCCGTTCGGTCCCAATATTTCCTGTCGTTCGACCGCTCTGGGGCAGCACTCGCGCAACGGCGGAGTGAAATCATATCTGTTCGGCCAGGTGCAACTCGCCCTGGGACTGGCTCTGCAGACCTGGCGTGTGCTGCGGCGGGGCGACGTTTTGTATTGCGGCACCAATCCGTCGTTCCTGCTGGTGATCCTGGCATTGTTCCGGCTGATGCTCGGATTTCGCTGGGTGCTGCTGGTGCACGATGTTTTTCCGGAAAACGCGGCAGCGGCCGGGCTGACCTCGCCGAGATCGCTGAAATACCGGCTGGCCAAGGCGGTTTTCGACCGCACCTACTCGGCCGCCGATGCGCTGATCGCCATCGGTCAGGACATGTTGGAAGTACTGCAGCGAAAGACCCGGGGCAAGGCGCAGATCGAAGTCATTCCGAACTGGGCCGACGTTCGCGAGATATCCACGTCCCTGTCGCCGGACGACAAGCCCATGGTCGACCGTTCACGCGCCGACGCCGTGATCTTTCAGTACTTCGGCAATTTCGGCCGCGTCCAGGGGCTGGAATTGCTGCTCGATGCTATTCGAATGGTCGAGCACCCGGCGGCGGAATTCGTTTTCATCGGCGATGGCGCGCTCGCCGGCCAGGTGCAGCAGTTCGTCGCGCAACATCCCGAGCGGCGCGTGCGCTGCCTGCCTTCGCTGGAGTTCGGTCGCAACAACGAAGGTCTGCTGGCATGCGACGTGGCCATGATTTCCTTGATGCCTGGAATGTTCGGGCTGGCGGTGCCGAGCAAGGCTTATTTTTCTATGGCTGCCGACAAACCGCTGCTGGTCATCGGTGATGTCGGCGCCGAGCTGCAAAAAATGGTGTCGGATCACAAGGAGCTGGGCTGGTTTTGCCCGGCTGGCGATCCGAGGGCGTTGGCCCGGTTGATCGAGCAGATCTGCGACTTCGATCTTTCGAGCATCCGTGGCTGTCCGCGGCGCTTCATGGAGCGCAATCACGATTGGAAGCAGGCGATCCGCCGCTATGTGGCGGTGTTGTGGCCGGACACATGCCGATAGAGTCGTCGCCGGGCGCCGTGGCGGTGACAGGCTCAACCGGCTTCATCGGTTCGGTGCTGTGCCCCATGTTGAGCTCGCGAGGCCACGGGCTGACTGCAATCCGACGGGAGTTGCTCGAAGCGTCGGGCGCCGTCGGCGCCGCGCGATTGGAACAGGCCTTGGCTGGAGCAGGCGCGGTGATTCACCTCGCGGCGCGCGCGCACGTGATGAACGAGGACCACGCGGATCCTCTGGCTGAGTATCGCCGGGTGAATCTGGCGAGCACGATCCAAATCGCTGAAGCCGCGCACAGGGCGGGCGTGCGCCGCTTCGTGTTTGTCAGCTCGATCGGCGTGCTCGGTAACAACAGCGGCGATCGTATCTTCACCGGCAGCGAGGAGCCTGCTCCCATCGAGCCCTATGCAATCTCGAAATGGGATGCGGAGCGGGAGTTACGAGCTTTGGCGCAAAAGCATGCCATGGAGCTCGTCATCGTGCGTCCGCCGCTGGTCTATGGTCCTCGAGTCAAGGGCAACTTCCTGCGACTGTTGCGGCTGGTTCATCGCGGCGTGCCGCTGCCATTGGGCTCCGTGCGCAACCGGCGCAGCTACGTCGGAGTCGAAAACCTCTGCGACTTTCTGATCCTATGCGCGTTTCATCGCGCTGCCGCCGGGCGGGTATTCGTAGTCGCGGACGGAGAGGATGTTTCCACGCCCGAGCTGCTGCGAGTGCTCGCGCGGGGCATGAATGTGCCTTCGCGAGTGTTTCATTGTCCGCTCGCGTTGTTGCGACTGGCTGCATCCCTCGGCGGGCGACGGGCCGAGCTACATCGCCTGACCTCGAGTTTGAGGGTAGATGCGAGCGCTGCCCGGGCTGCGCTCGGTTGGCAGCCGCAGACGGGCCTCGAGGCCGGGCTGATCGACATGGCGCGCTGGTTCGCCGGTCAGGTATCTGCGCGAGGGACAACGACGTGACGCTCGTATCTGCTTTATCCGCGGCTACGGCGTTCGTCATGGCGGTGCTGCTCACTGGGGGCGTGCGCAAGATCGCATTGTCGATGCAGGTGCTCGACATCCCGAACTCGCGCAGTTCACATGCCGTCCCGACGCCCAGGGGAGGAGGGTTGGCCACTGTGCTGGCCACCACGGCAGTCCTGGGCGTACTGGTGTGGCTCGATCGGGTATCTCTCAACGTTTTCATGGCGCTTAGTGTCGGCGCGCTGGCGGTCGCGACGGTCGGCTTTCTCGACGACCGGCGGCCGCTGCCGGCCAGGATCCGGTTCACCGTCCATGTGATCGCCGCGATCTGGGCGTTGGCCTGGCTGGGCGGATTGCCGCCGTTGCGCTTCGGCGAGCAGGTCTTCACGTTCGGCTGGGGCGGCTATGTCCTGGGTGTGCTCGGCATCGTCTGGACGCTGAATCTGTTCAACTTCATGGACGGCATCGATGGCATCGCCGGCTCCGAGGCCGCGTTTGTCGCTGCCGCCGGGGCGCTCTTGCATCATTTCAGCGGCGGCTCGCCGGAAGCGATCCTGGCGGCGTCGGTATTCGCCGCCGGCTGTCTGGGGTTCCTGGTATGGAACTGGCCGCCCGCGAAGATTTTCATGGGCGACGTCGGCAGCGGCTACATGGGGTACATCATTGCCGTCCTGGCCCTGATCGCCGCTCGGGAAAATCCCGTGGCGCTGCTGCTGTGGGTAATCCTGGGAGGCGTGTTCTTCGTCGACGCGACCGTGACGCTGGTGCGGCGGGTGTGGCGGCGTGAGAGTTTCCACCAGGCGCATCGTAGCCACGCCTATCAATGGCTCTCCAGGCGCTGGAAGAGCCATCGGCGCGTGACGCTCGCGGTCCTAGGAATAAATCTGACGTGGTTGTTTCCGTGCGCTCTGTTCGCCACGTGGAAGCCTGCTTTCGCGGGCTGGATGACGGTCGTGGCTCTGCTGCCGGTCACGGTCGCTGCAATCCTCGCAGGAGCGGGACGCGCGGAGGCGTGACCCTTCGTCAAGGATGCGCGTGGGCAAATACATGGACGGATGCCCTGTCTGCGATAGGAGTCAGTGCAAAGCTGGCCAACTTCTGGGAGAATTCCATCGCATTCAGCCAGTTCGGCGTGCTTTCCGAACCTTCATCACGACTCAACGAGATAACGGCAACGCGGGTGGAGCTTTGGGGTGAGGCACCCGGCTAACCCTCGATCCCGCCGTAGGTCACACCAAGGAGCGAATTGAGTGACGGAATCCATGCCAAAGTGGATCGAGAATTTTGTCAATCGGCTGGCTCAGCTGCCGCGGTCGAGCAAGCGTCTGCTGATGCTGCTCGCGGATGTGATCGGGATTCCGCTGGTGCTCTGGTCCGCGCTCACGCTGCGCTTGGGCACGATTCATCATGAGCCGCAGGGCTCGAACTGGATCTACGTCGCCGTGCTCTTCACCAGCGTGCTGGTGTTCACCCGGATGGGGTTGTATCGCGCGGTGATTCGCTACCTCGGTCCACGCGCGATTTTGGCCGTGTTCACCGGTGTCACGACTTCTGTGATGCTGCTCACAGTGATAGCGCTGCTATGGCCACGCCGCGCCATTCCCGTGTCGGTGCTGCCGATCTACTGGGCGTTCGCACTGATTTACGTCGGTGGCAGTCGCTTTCTGGTCCGAAGCCTGCTCAATTTCCGGTGGTCGAACGGCACGCAGCGAGTCGTGATCTATGGCGCCGGCGGCGCCGGCGTGCAACTGGCCTCTGGCCTGGTACGCAGCGGCCGCTATCACCCGATCGCATTTATCGACGACAACGCATCCTTGCACGGCAGCACCATCAACGGCCTGGAAGTGTTTTCGCCTCGCTCGTTGCCGGACCTGGTCCGCAACGAAGGGGTCGCCGCGGTGTTGCTCGCGCTTCCGTCTCAATCCCGCCGGCGTCGTCAGGAGATTCTCAAGTCCATCGAGCCGCTGTCGCTGCTGGTGCAGACGGTGCCCGATTACGGCGACATTCTTTCCGGCAACGCTCGTGTCGAAGACGTGCGCGACGTCGATGCCGGTGATTTGCTAGGCCGGGATCCGGTGCCGCCGAATGCCCGGCTGCTGGACGCATGCATCGCGGGCAAGGTGGTCATGGTAACGGGGGCTGGCGGCTCCATCGGCTCGGAGCTGTGCCGTCAGATCATCCGCTTGCAGCCAACACAGCTGCTGCTGTTCGAAATGTCCGAGCTCGCCCTGTACACGATCGAGCGCGAGCTCAAAGCGCTGCTCGCCTCCGAGGGCCTGACTGTGGACGTCGTCGCGCTGCTCGGCGATGCGCATCACAAACATCGCGTCAAGGAAATCCTGCAGATCTACGGCGTGCAGACCATCTATCACGCCGCCGCATACAAGCACGTGCCCATCGTCGAGCAGAACGTCGTCGAAGGCATCTATAACAACATCTTCAGCACCTGGAATGCCGCTGAAGCCGCGCTCGAGGCGCGCGCCGAAACATTCGTGCTGATCTCCACGGATAAAGCCGTGAATCCCACCAATGTGATGGGCGCGACCAAGCGCTTCGCCGAGATCGTGCTGCAGGGACTGCAACAGCGCAGCTCGCACACCCGTTTTTGCATGGTGCGTTTCGGTAATGTGCTCGAGTCGTCGGGGTCGGTGGTGCCGCTGTTCCGCGAGCAGATCCGTCGCGGCGGTCCGGTCACGGTGACCCATAAGGACGTCATCCGCTACTTCATGACCATTCCCGAGGCCGCGCAGCTGGTGCTGCAGGCCGCCTCGATGGGCAAGGGCGGGGACGTGTTCGTGCTCGACATGGGCAAGCCGGTGCGTATCGCCGATCTCGCCAAGCGGATGGTGAGCCTGATGGGTCTGACGGTGCGCGACGATGAGAATCCCGACGGTGACGTCGAAATCGTCTACACCGGACTGCGTCCGGCGGAGAAATTGTTCGAAGAGCTGCTGATCGGCACCAACGTGACCGGTACCGAGCACTCGATGATCATGCGCGCCATGGAGCATTCATTGCCGTGGCACCAGGTGCAGCAGGTGCTCGATGACATGTCGCTTGCGCTGAGCCGCTTCGACTGCGACAAGGCCCGCCAGTTGCTGATGCAGACGGTGGCGGAGTACAAGCCGACCGGCGATATTCAGGATCTGGTGTGGAGCCGCAAGGCGGCCCTGGCTCACACGGAGTTGAAGAACGTGACCGCGCTACAAACACGGCGCTTGCGGGTCAGCACCCCTCCCCACGGGCCTACCGGTCATTGAGCGGCGCGTACCGCCGCTAGCACGCAGCCTGCGTTCCAAAGCAGGCTATAACTGGCGAAAAGCCCCGCCAATCGGGCTCTTTGCAACATTCCAGAATCGCATCATGCGGACCAGGACAAGGAAGGTCCGTAGTCCGGTGCTCCCCACCCGCCGGATGAACCAAAATCCGCGGAGCACAGGACGTGCTCCGCGTCTTTGTTTGTCGATTCGGAAAATTGCCGGGGCACCGCGCAGGTCAGTCGGCGGTCTGCTTGTCGCACAACCGTCGTTCACTCGTGTTGTCATCCGATGAGTTGAATCGAATGGCGCCGCGAACCGCTGTGGGCGGCGGCTCGCGGCGACCGAGTCGAGTGGCGTGACACGCGCGCCTGGCCTCCCTGGCGCGAGGCAGCGTGTGCACCCGGTCCTTCGTCCTGTTCTTATTTGCGATCACTTTCCCTGTGCGCGTCGTTTCTCGAGCCGTGGGAGCAGCGCGATGGCGACATTCAGGAAGAGTTGCGAGCCTGCTGATTCCGTAGCAGTCGCGAGCCGGTTTCCGACCTCCTGTCGAATTCTGGCCGCTGCGTGCGTCCCTGCACGACCCGCGCTTCCTTTGGACAGCTGTTGTCGTCCGTGACAAAGCTGCTGTTCCTAATAGTTAAAGCGACAAAGCCGCGAATTCACCCTCGCGAGCGGTGGAAATTTTTTCAAGTTATGGAACATTCTGGCGGCCCTGTCCGTATCCGCCGACTGCTTTACCGCTTGCGCAGCGTCCGTTAAGCTGCCGAAGCAATTTTTTCTTTTAAGTCCAGCGAGTTATGCCATGCGATTGACGATTTTCGGCTCGGGATATGTGGGCCTGGTGACGGGCGCTTGCTTGGCCGAAGTCGGCAACAACGTGCTGTGCGTGGACGTCGACGAGCGCAAGGTCGAGATGCTCAAGCGCGGCGAGTCGCCGATCTACGAGCCGGGCCTGGACGAGCTGCTACGAAAGAATCTGGCGGCCGGTCGTCTGAGTTTCACTACAGACGCCGTCGAGGGCGTCAAACACGGCTTGTTTCAATTCATTGCCGTCGGCACTCCGCCCGACGAGGACGGCTCGGCCGATCTGAAGTACGTGCTGGCCGTCGCCGAAACGATCGGTAAAAACATCAACGAGTATCGGGTGGTGGTTACCAAGTCCACGGTGCCAGTGGGCACGGCGGACAAAGTGAAGGCCAAGATCGGCTCGGCCCAGCAGGCGCGTGCCGCGCAGGTCGAGTTCGACGTGGTGTCCAACCCCGAATTCCTCAAAGAGGGCGCGGCAATCAATGACTTCATGAAGCCCGATCGCATCGTGGTGGGCACCGACAATCCGCGCACCGCCGAGCTGCTGAAGGCGCTGTACGATCCGTTCACGCGCAATCGTGAGCGCATGATCGTGATGGATGTGCGCTCTTCGGAGCTGACCAAGTACGCTGCCAACGCCATGCTCGCGACCAAGATCAGCTTCATGAACGAGCTCGCCAACCTGGCCGAGCGCATGGGGGCCGACATCGAGAAAGTGCGTCAGGGCATCGGCTCGGATCCGCGCATCGGCTATCACTTCATCTATCCCGGCATGGGCTATGGCGGCTCCTGTTTTCCAAAAGACGTGCAGGCCCTGTCGCGCAGCGCCGGCGATCACAAGTTCAATGCGGAGCTGCTGAATGCGGTCGAGGCGGTGAACAAGCGCCAGAAAATGGTGTTGTTCGACAAGATGCGCGCGGTGTTCAACGACGATCTGGCCGGCAAAACGATTGCGTTGTGGGGCCTGGCGTTCAAGCCCAATACCGATGACATGCGCGAGGCGCCCAGTCGCACGCTGTTGGAGTCGCTGTGGGCCGCCGGCGCGAAAGTGCGGGCCTACGACCCGGTGGCGCACGAAGAAGTCCAGCGCATCTACGGCGAGCGCCCGGACCTGGTGCTGGCGAAGTCGGCCACCGACGCGCTGCAAGGCGCCGATGCGCTGGCGATCGCCACCGAGTGGCAGGAATTCCGCAGCCCCGATTTCGATCTGATCGCCTCGCAGCTCAGCAAGAAAGTGATTTTCGATGGCCGTAATCTGTACGACCCATCCTTTGTGAAACGATTCGGATTGAAGTACTACGCCATCGGGCGAGGTGACAGCGTATGTTGATTCCCGTGATTCTTTCCGGCGGCTCGGGCACTCGCCTGTGGCCGCTGTCGCGCGAGCTGTATCCGAAGCAGCTGCTGCCGCTGGTCGGCAAGGGCACCATGCTGCAGGAGACACTGGCGCGGGTCGCAGGTGTCGAAGGGCTCGGTTCGCCGGTCGTGGTGTGCAACGAAAGCCATCGTTTTCTGGTCGCCGAGCAAATTCTCGAAGCGGATATCAAACCTCGGGCCATCGTGCTCGAGCCGGTAGGCCGCAACACCGCGCCCGCGGTCGCGGTCGCCGCGATGGCCGCTGTGTCCGATCTGCCCAAGGGAGGCAGTGACTCCGATCCGTTGCTGCTGATCCTGCCGGCCGATCACGTGATTCGCGATGTGAAGGCGTTTCGTGCGGCGCTGGAGATCGGTCGCAAGGCGGCTTCGGAAGGCAAGCTCGTAACCTTCGGTGTCGTGCCGAACAAGCCGGAAACCGGCTATGGCTATATCAAGCGCGTCAACGGCGCGGGCCCGGCGTATGGCATCGACCGTTTCGTCGAAAAGCCCGACCTCGCCACGGCGAAGTCCTACGTCGAGTCGAAGGAATATTTCTGGAACAGCGGCATGTTCCTGTTCCGCGCCTCGGCCGTGCTCAACGAGCTGCGCGAGCTGGCGCCGAAAATCTATGAAGCGTGCGCGCAGTCCGTCACCGCCGCCAAGCGCGATCTGGATTTCACCCGCTTGCCGACCAAGGAATTCAGCGCCTGTCCGAGCGACTCGTTCGACTATGCCGTGATGGAGAAGACCAAGCTCGGCGTGGTCGTGCCGCTGGACGCGGGCTGGAGCGATGTCGGCTCCTGGTCGGCGCTGCACGAAGCGATTCCGGCCGACGGCGACGGCAACGTCGTGCTCGGCGACGTGCTGACCGCCGACTCGCATGGCAATTATCTGCACGCCACCAGCCGCCTGGTCGCGGCGGTGGGTCTGCAGGATCACGTCGTGGTCGAGACCAAGGACGCGGTGCTGGTCGCGCCCAAGAGCCGCGTGCAGGACGTGAAGGAACTGGTCAATCAGTTGAAGAAGCAGGGCCGCTACGAAACTTCCTTGCATCGGGAAGTGTTTCGGCCGTGGGGCAGCTACGACAGCATCGATAACGGCCAGCGCTTCCAGGTGAAGCGCCTGTCGGTGAAACCGGGCGCGTCGATGTCGTTGCAGTTGCATCATCACCGCGCCGAGCACTGGATCGTGGTGTCGGGCACGGCGAGGATCACGCGAGGCGAGGAGGTTTTCCTGCTGGAGGAAAACCAGTCGACTTACATTCCGCTGGGCACCAAGCACCGCATCGAGAACCCGGGCAAGATCCCGCTGCACATCATCGAAGTGCAATCGGGCGGCTACCTGGGCGAAGACGACATCGTGCGCTTCGAGGATCGTTACGGGCGAGAAGGCGAGAAATAGCTCACTCGTCCAATCGCCCCGGACGAGCAAACATTCAGAATCGTTTATAGAACCAGAGATAAGGAACGCAGCGCATGTCCAACCCGTCTTCCGCCATCGTCGGCTTCAAGGCCTACGACTATCGCGGCCGGATCCCGAGCGAGCTCAACCCGGAGGTGGCGTATCGCATCGGGCGCGCCTATGCGGAGTTCCTCAAGCCCAAGCGGGTCATCGTCGGACGCGACATCCGCAAGTCCAGCGAGGAGCTGTGCGCCGCCCTGACCAAGGGCCTGCTCGATTCGGGCGTGGATGTTTATGACATCGGCCTGTGCGGCACGGAGGTTGTGTACTTCGCGACCTTCAGCGAAGGCATGGACGGCGGCATCATGGTGACGGCGAGCCACAACCCGCCGGACTACAACGGCATGAAGTTCGTGCGCGAGCAGTCGCGGCCGATCAGCGGCGACACGGGATTGAAGGATATCCAGCGCATCGCCGAGTCGAACAACTATGCGCAGCCGGCGAAGCAGGGCGCCCGTCACACGCTCGATATCGCCAAGAAATATATCGAGCACCTGCTGTCGTACCTGGACAAGTCCAAGCTCAAGCCGTTGAAGATCGTGGTCAACGCCGGCAACGGCGGCGCCGGCCTCATCGTCGATCAGCTCGAGCCGCACCTGCCGTTCAAGTTCATCAAGATCAACCATCAGCCCGACGGCAGCTTTCCGAACGGCGTGCCGAACCCGATGCTGGAGCAGAACCGGGTCGCCACCATCGAGGCGATCAAACAGCACAAAGCCGATTGCGGCGTCGCCTGGGACGGCGACTACGACCGTTGTTTCCTGTTCGATGAGAACGGCAGCTTCATCGAAGGCTATTACATCGTCGGCCTGCTGGCCTCGGTGTTCCTGAAACAGGAGCAGGGCGCGCGCATCGTGCACGATCCGCGCTTGACCTGGGCGACCACCGACATGGTCGCCTCGCTCGGCGGCAAAGCGGTGATGTCCAAGTCGGGACACGCTTTCATGAAGGATGTGATGCGCCAGGCCGACGCCATCTATGGCGGCGAGATGAGCGCGCATCATTACTTCCGTCGCTTCGGCTATTGCGACACCGGCCAGATTCCCTGGCTGCTGGTGGCGCAGCTGCTGTGCGAAACCGGCAAAACCCTGTCGCAGCTGGTGGGCGAGCGCATCGCGAAGTTTCCCGCCAGCGGCGAGATCAATCGCAAAGTGGCCGACGCCAAGGCCACGATCGCGCGCGTGCAGGCCAAATACGAGACCGGCGCGAAGTCCGTCGATTTCACCGATGGCCTGTCGATCGAGTTCGACGACTGGCGCTTCAACCTGCGCTCGTCCAATACCGAGCCGTTGATCCGCCTGAACGTCGAGAGCCGCGGCAACGAGGCGCTGATGAAGTCTCGCACTGCAGAGTTGCTGCAGATGATCGGCGGCGAGGAAGCCCACTGACCGGATCCCGCAGGGTGCTCGGGTCCCATAGACCCGCCGGGCACCCTCGTCGATAGTCCCGAAGTCGCGCTTTTCCCGGCAATGAAGCGGGGGAAGTGCGACTTCGAGCATTCTTGAGGCGCACGCTGGAGGTGTAGGCTCGTTCCACCACGGAACGTGACAACACCAACAAACGGCCAGGGCCGCGCCAGGGAGTATCGGCGGTGGCAACGCACCTTTCGAGCGACGATTCGATGACGAGCGCGCCGCTGCTCGACCTGCAGCGCGTCTTCGATCTGTCTCAAGATCTGATGTGCATGACGGACGCGCACACGCGCTTCGTCCGCGTCAGTGCATCGTCCGCACGGATTCTCGGCTATCAGCCCGACGAGCTGCTGGGACGCAAGTGTCTCGATCTGATTTATCCCAACGATCTGCAGGCCACGCTGCTCGCGCACGAGACGGTGTTGCGCGGAGCGCAAGTCGTCGAATTCGAGAATCGTTATGTTCGCAAGGATGGCACGCTGGTCGAGCTGAGCTGGACATCGACCTGGCTGGCCGGCGCCGGTGGCGCGGGCGCGACTTATTCGGTCGCGAGAGATATCACAAATCGCAAGCGAGCCGAGCGGCTGCGTGAGTCGCAGCGTGAAGTCTTGCAGATGATCGTCGCGGGCTCGACGCTCGGCGATGTGCTTCGGCGCATCTGCAGCATCATGGAAGTCTTCGATGCCGATGCCAGATGCGCCGTGACGGTTCTCGATGGGGCTGGCGGTCGCGTGCGCACCGCATTCAGCCCGAGTTTGCCGTCGCGATTCCTGTCGGTCGTCCAGGATGCATTGCTCGGCATGCCGCACGGTGCATGCGCCCACGCGCTGCGCAGCGGTCGAACCGCGACCTGTGCCGATATCACCAAAGATCCGGATTGGCGCGAGCTCGCCGCCCTTGGCGCTGAGCATGGCTTGCGAGCTTGCTGGTTCACGCCGGTATTCGGGGCGCGTGGACGTTTGATTGCTGTCATAGCTGTTTACTACCCGCACCCGTACGAGCCGTCGGATCGCGAGCTGGTGCTCGTGCAGGCGGCGGTGAGCCTGGTGGCGCTGGCGATCGCGCATGCGAATGCGCAGACACAGCTGAAAGAAAGCCTCACTCGCGTGGAGCTGGCGCAGGCGATTGCGCGGCTGGGTTATTGGGAGCGCGATTTGTCGAACGACAAGCTCAACGTCTATGGCGAGACCACGGCGATCCTGGGAATTCCAGGCGAGCGCTCGGTGAGCCTGGCGTCGTTCCTCGGCGTCGTGCTCGAAGCGGACCGGCCGGCGCTGATTGCTGCCTACAGCGAAGCGAATCGCGGCGACGGCTCGGCCGGGTTGCAATTCCGCGTGCGGCACCCGGATGGATCGGTTCGTTACGTGCACGCCGAGCGGCGCGTGATTCGCGACGAGTCGGGCCGCCCCACTCATATCATCGGCACGATGCAGGACGTGACCGAGCGCAACGAGGCCGATCGGGAACGGCAGCGCTATCTCACTCAACTGGCTGCGCTCGCGGCGGCGGCCCGCAAGGTCAATTCAGTGCTCACGGTGGATGAGCTGCTGCAGGTCATTACAGATATCGCCCGCGACCTGGTCGGAGCGCACGTTGCTGTGTGTGTGTTGAAGAGCGCGGACGACGCAACGGTCGAGTGCTGCAAGACTTCACATTCGGAAAAATATACGTCGGTGGCGCCGGACTCTGTGTTACAGGAGGGGCGGGGCCTCACCGTGTCGCTGGCGGCCGCCTCCGGGCGGCGCATCGGCGTGCTATGCGTCGCCGACAAGCAGAGCGGGGAGTTCGCATCCAACGACGAGCGCGTGCTGAGCCAGCTCGCCGATCTGGCCGCGGTCGGCCTGGAAAACGCCCATCTGTATGCCGAGCTCGAGGAGCGAGTGAGAAAGCGGACCGCGGAGCTACAGGAGTCCAATAAAGAACTGGAGGCTTTCAGCTATTCGGTGTCGCACGATCTCCGGGGACCGTTGCGCGCCATAGCGGGGTTTACCGGCTTGCTGCGCGACCGGCATTACGAGACGATCGACGCGGACGGTCGCCGCTGCATCGATCGCGTACTGGCTGGTACGCAAAGAATGTCGAACTTGATCGATGACTTGCTGGAGCTGGGCCGGGTCACGCGGGTGGAATTCAGACGGCGGCAGGTGGACCTGTCGGAGTATGTGCGCGCGGCCCTGACCCGGCTGCGCGAGGCGTCTCCGGAGCGGGCCGCCGCGATCGTCATCGAGCCGCAGCTGGTCGTGGACGGGGATGCCGGGCTGCTGGAGATTGCGCTGGAGAATCTGCTGGACAACGCCTGGAAGTTCACCGCCAGCCGGCCGGTCGCGGAAATCCGCTTCGGCGCGCTGGCGGCCGATGGCGTTGCCGGCGACGAAAACGAGAGGACGTTCTTCGTGCAGGACAATGGCGTCGGGTTCGATCTGCGCTATGCGACGAACCTGTTTGGGGTGTTCCAACGTTTACATGCGGCCGGGGAGTTTCCCGGCACGGGGGTGGGCCTCGCGACGGTCCAGCGCATCGTGCAGCGGCATGGCGGCCGCATCTGGGCCGATGCGGCCGTCGATCGCGGGGCGACGATTTACTTCAGCATTGCCAAGGGGCAGCAATGAGCGAGCGCTACATCCTGCTGGTCGAGGACAACCCGGACGACGAGGAGTTGACGCTGCTCAGCCTGCGCAAGAACAACCTGGCGCACGACATCGTGGTGGTCCGCGACGGCGTGGAGGCTATCGAATACCTGTTCGGCACCGGGCAGTACGCCAGCCGCGATGTGATGAATGCTCCCACGGTGATCCTGCTCGACCTGAAGCTGCCCAAGCTCGACGGGCTCGGCGTGCTGAAACGGCTGCGTGCCGACGAGCGGACCCGCAACCTGCCGGTGGTCGTGCTCACGTCCTCGAGCCAGGACGCCGACGTGATCGCCAGCTACAACCTGGGCGCCAACAGCTATGTCCGCAAACCGGTGGAATTCGGCGCCTTCGTCGAGGCGGTGAGCAGCCTGGGCCTGTATTGGGTAATGCTGAACCGGCCGCCCCCAGTCCACGTGACATGATTTGACCGCGCCCATCGTCATCCCTAAACTACGCGCCCCTTCAAATCGTATGGCGATTCGTCGGGCCGGCATTCCGGGCGGTTAGCTCAGCGGTAGAGCACTGCTTTCACACGGCAGGGGTCACAGGTTCAATCCCTGTACCGCCCACCATCCCTCAGCAATGAAACTAGGTAGGGACGACATCCCGGCTTGCTGATTCGTCAGCAGGCGGATCCGCATGGTCGTTCGTACCCGTTTCGCTCCCAGCCCCACGGGCATGCTCCATATCGGCGGCGTGCGCACGGCGCTGTTCTCCTGGTTGTACGCGCGTCGCCATAGCGGCACGTTCATCCTGCGCATCGAGGACACCGACCGCGAGCGCTCCACCGAGGAAGCGACCCAGGTCATCCTCGATGGCATGGAATGGCTCGGGCTCGGCGCCGACGAAGGTCCGTTCTATCAGACGCGCCGGATGGACCGCTATCGCGAGGTCATCGGCGAGTTCCTCAAAGCCGGTCACGCGTATCACTGCTACTGCTCGAAAGAAGAGTTGGACGCCATGCGCGCCCGCCAGCAGGAAGCCAAGCAGAAACCGCGCTACGACGGCACGTGCCGGAACCGCACCGAGCCGCGGCCCGGCGTGTCGCCGGTGGTGCGCTTCAAGAATCCCATCGACGGCAGCGTCGTCGTCGAAGACGTCATTCACGGCAACGTCGTGTTCGACAACATGGAGCTCGACGATCTGATCATCGCGCGCTCCGACGGCACGCCGACTTATAACTTCTGCGTGGTCGTCGACGACAGCGACATGAAGTGCACGCACGTGATTCGCGGCGACGACCATCTCAACAACACGCCGCGTCAGATCAACATGCTCAAGGCGCTGGGCGCTCCCGTTCCCGTATATGCGCACGTGCCCATGATCCTTGGCCAGGACGGCGCGAAGCTGTCGAAGCGTCACGGCGCGGTCAGTGTGCTGCAGTATCGGGAGGAGGGCTTCCTGCCCGAGGCTCTGCTCAATTACCTGGTGCGCCTCGGCTGGTCGCACGGCGATCAGGAAGTCTTCTCGATGGAAGAGATGGCTCAGCTGTTCGACATCAAGGATGTGAACAAGTCCGCGTCCGCGTTCAATCCCGACAAGCTGCTGTGGCTGAATCAACAGCACATCATGCGTTCGACGCCGGAGCATGTAGCGAAGTATCTGAAGCCGCAGCTCGCCGCGCTCGGCGTGAATGTCACGGACGATCGCAAGCTCGCCGCTGTCGCGAAGTCCCAGCAGGAGCGGGCCAAGACGTTGAAGGAGATGGCGCAGAACAGCCGGTTCTTCTTCGAGGATGTCACGGGCTACGAGGAGAAGGCTGCGAAGAAGAATCTCACCGCCGAGGCCGTGGGCCCTCTGACGACGGTGCTGCAGAAACTCTCGGCGCTGACCGAGTGGGTCGCTCCGGCCTTGCACGATGCGGTCAACCGGACCGCGGCCGAGCTGAGCCTCGGCATGGGCAAAGTCGCACAGCCGATCCGCGTGGCCGTGTCGGGCGGCACCGTGTCGCCGCCCATCGATGTCACGCTCGAGGTGCTGGGGCGCGAAGTCACTGTCGCGCGGCTGGAGCGGGCATTGGCCTACGCGCGCGGGCAGGGCTGAGTGTTTCCATGAAACTTGCCCCAAATACCGCCCAAAGACATGATTTCGATCAAGTCTCCTTGACAGCCCGGCCCCGCTTCCCTACATTGCGCGCCTCTCGCGTGGGGCTATAGCTCAGCTGGGAGAGCGCTTGCATGGCATGCAAGAGGTCGCCGGTTCGATCCCGGCTAGCTCCACCAACACCACGTTTTCGATGTGCGTCCCCATCGTCTAGAGGCCTAGGACATTACCCTTTCACGGTAGTAACCGGGGTTCGAATCCCCGTGGGGACGCCAACTTGAAAAGGCGTCGGCGGTGGCTCCCAGCCACCTGAATGGTAAGAAAAATCAGGGGTCTCAACCCCTCGGGCGCGAGTAGGCCACGCGTCCGGCGAAGACCGGCCCGGTGGCGAAACGTTCGCAAGCCGGCGCCACGGCTGGCGCCTCAGGCTTCACCGAACCGCTTCGACGTAAACACTCATCTGTGTGTGAGTGCTGTCAAACAGACGAGAGTTTCGCATGACTGGGCTGGCGCTTTGGCCATAGCCGGAGCGATAGACGGTTTGAAAACCTGCATCTCTCATGAACCGCTCGATCTTTGCGGCATTCCACCAAGAGATGTGGTTATGCGGGCGACTGGGATCGAACGAGCAAAGCCCCGTGAAGTAATCGAGGGCCTCTTCCTTGGACATCGAGTTGATGACTTCTCGAATTTCGGCTGCGGCGAATTTTCTGGAAGGAGCGAGGTTGTTCGGGGCAAGTGCGCTCGCTACGTGGTCGAGCCAGCGCTCTTCGAGCGGCACCATGTCCGCCGGTCCCTTGTACTGACGTTCATAGGTTCCCGGGGAATGATACCAAGTGTCCCAGTAGAACCAGTTGGCGTCGCCCCGCATCATCGCGGCGTAATCGGTATCGGCGTCGGGCCCGGTCGTCACTCTGAGAATCCCGCCGGGAATCAGGCAGCGATAGGCCTCCTCGAAGAGCTTCGCAACCGCCGCTTCCTTGATGTGCTCGATCGTGTGCGATGTGTAGATGACCTTGGCGGCGCTCGTCTGAATAGGCAGCGGCGCAAGGCTCATCAAATCATGATGAACGACGTCGCGCTGGACGCCGCTGTAGTGGTCCGAGACGAAGTCGACGTTAGTCCATCTGGGATGCCAGAAGCTGCCTGAGCCGATATTGAAATAGGGTTTTCTTATCGCGTCCTCTTGGTCGTACAGGTGAAGCAGGAAATCATCCCGCTTTCTGCTTATCTCCACCCCGGCAGCGCTCGCCACTTTCCGCAGGATCGTCCCGAGCATTTGTGGTCATCCCATTGATGGCGGTAAGAAACTATATCGCAGGGGGGCGGGTGAATATAGACCAATGAGGCGGTCCCTATCGTCGTGACGCCCTCTAGCGCCGTGCGCGCATCGTGCGGAGCTTCAGTGCACAAACGCCGCCAGGCCTTGCTGTAACTGCGCCTGGCATTCCGTGACCATGCGTTGGATCAGCTCGGCACAGGTCGGTACGTCGTCGATGAGTCCGATGATCTGGCCGCCCCAGACGAGCCCGCCGTCGACATCTCCGGATTCCAGCGAAGCGCGGCCGCGCTGGCCCGAGACCAGCGGTTGGACATCGGAAAACTGGGCTCCGGCGCGGCGCTCGATCGTCACTACTTCATCCGAGACTGCGTTCTTCACGCAGCGAGCGGTATTTCGAAACGGACGGAAGATCAGGTTCGTCTCGCGCTCGGTGCGCGAAACGAGCAGTTGTTTGATGTTGTCGTGAATGGGCGCCTCGACCGTCGCGCAGAAGCGCGTGCCCATGTTGACGCCTTCCGCGCCAAGAGCGAGGGCCGCCGCCATGCCGCGACCATTGCCGATACCGCCCGAGGCGATCAACGGAATCTTCACTTTGCGTGCCGCGGCCGGAATCAACACCATGGCGCCGATGTCGTCTTCGCCCGGATGACCTGCGCACTCGAATGAATCGATGGAGATTGCGTCGACGCCGCGACGTTCGGCAGCGAGTGCATGGCGAACGGCCGTGCACTTATGCAGAACGATCATGCCGGCCGCCTTGGCCTTTGCGAAGAAGGCTTCGGGCACATTGCCCGCCGTCTCGAGCACGCGTACACCGCCTTCGATGGCCACATCCAGATAGCGTTCGTACGGCGGCGGATTGGTCGCGGGCAACATCGTTAGATTCACGCCGAACGGCTGGCTCGTCATTTCACGGCAGCGGCGGATCTCCGCTCCCAAAGCTTCGGGTGTGGGCTGCGTGAGCGCGGTGAGGATCCCTAGTCCGCCGGCGTTCGACACGGCGGAGGCGAGTTCCGCGCGGCCGACCCACTGCATGCCGCCCTGGATGATGGGATAGCGAATGCCAAGCAGCCGCGTGACGCGCGTCTGCATCGAAGGTGGAGCAGTATTGATCATGAACCTCGATTCCTTCAGCCGCAGAGATCCTTGAGAGATACCGCGGGATTGCCGAGTCGCGCAGGATCGGGCGACAGTCCGCCGCTCACGAGCTTGCGGCCGAATGCGTAGTCGCGTGGCGCGTTGACGCAATCGAGTGCGACGACTCGATCTCTTTTCAAATAAACAATCGAGAAGCTGTGGCTCGCGGGAATGCCGCGCACGGTCGTCGAGTCGTGACCGAGCGAGAGGCCTATCGTTTGCAGACGCAGGTCGTACTGATTCGACCAGAACCAAGGCAGCGCCTGATAGGGGGTCGGGGCGGCGAGCACGTCCTTGGCCGCGACGGTCGCTTGATCGACTGCGTTCTGCACGGATTCGATGCGGACCTCGGCGCCATCAGCCCAGCGATTCACATGAAGCGCGCAATCGCCGACTGCGTGAATTCCTGGCAGCGTCGTGCGGCAGTACTCATCGATGCGCACGCCCGCGGAACTGCCGGCTGCGCCTGCGTCGATGAGCGGCGCAATGTTTGGAACGATGCCGATGCCGACGATCACGATGTCCGCGTCGAGGATGGTTCCATCGCTCAGGCGCACGCCGCACACGCGGCCGCGCTCGCCAAGCAACGAATCGACGGCGCAGGAGGTTCGTACATCGACGCCGTGGGCGCGATGCTCGTCCTCATAGAACTTCGAAAGCTGAGGTCCAGCGACGCGAGCGAGCACGCGATCGAGCGCTTCGAGCACCACGACTTGCTTGCCCAACTTGTTGAGCACGGCGGCGGCCTCGAGGCCGATATAGCCGCCACCCACGACGGCAACTCGACGAGCGCTCTCGATCTCCGTGCGCAGCTGATCGACGTCCGCTCGCGTGCGAACCGAATGCACGCCGGCGAGATCGCCGCCAGCGCATGTCAGCCGCCGCGCATTGCCGCCGCCCGCCCAGATCAGATTCTGATAATTCAACATCTCGCCGCCCGCGATGCCGACGCGACGGGCCTGTGAGTCGATGCTCACCACACGGCAGGCAGTACGAACGCCGATCCGGTGCTCGTCCCAGAACGATTGCGAACGGATGAGCATGTTGTCGAACGCGCGCTCGCCGGCCAGATATTCCTTGGATAGCGGCGGACGCTCGTACGGCAGCTCCGGCTCGGTCGTGAGCATCGTCACCGGCGCCGTGTAACCGCCTTGGCGAAGGGCGAGGGCGGCTTGAGCGCCTGCATGTCCGGCGCCGACGATCACGACGCCAGCCGAGGAGTTCGCACTGCTCATTGGGTTCGTCGCCTCACGTGGCGAGCCAGGAAATCGAGGATGGCCGAGTTGAACGTTCGATTGCTATCGCCCGCGACCATGTGGCCCGCCTTGGGCACGACAGCGATCTCGGCGTGCGGCATCCATCGTTTGAAGTCATGCGCGCTGTCTGGCGTCACCACGTCGCTGTCGCCGCCGCGCACGAGCAAGGTCGGCAGGGTCTGCGGCGGTTCGAACGATCGAGCGATGCGCTCCAGCTCGGCCATGTCGTCGTCGATGTTGTCCGGCACGATTCGCGGGTCCCAGTGCCAACGCAGGCGGCCATCGGCGGCGCGACGCAGGTTGCGCATCAGATGACCGCCATCTTTCGGACGCGGCCGATGCGGGTTGTAAGCGGCAACGGCGTCGACGGCTTCTTCGAGCGTCGCAAAGCCGTTCGGATGCGAAGCCATGAAGTCACGCACCCGTTGCACGCCGGACCGTTGCGGGCGAAGCACGATATCCACGAGCACCAGCGCCGGCACTTGTTCCGGACGCACCAAACCACTGCTGATCGCTTCCATCGAGGTGATGCCGCCCATCGACGCGCCAATCAGGATGGCTGCGCCGCCGGCATCATCGAGCACCGCACGCAGGTCGTCGGCGCGCTGGAAGAAGGAATATTTGCCATCGGGCGACCAACCGCTCTCGCCGTGGCCTCGTGCGTCATAGGCGAGGGCTCGATAGCCTGCAGCCACCAACGCTTGCAGCGTTGCCTGCCAGGAGTAGCGTGTCTGACCGCCGCCATGTGCGAGCACGACGCAAGGCGCGTCGGCATTGCCCGCGACGTCCGCGACGAGCATCACGCCGTCGCGCGTGGCGATCTGGCGCGTCGTGACGAGATGTTCGCGAGCCGCAGTCACGCTCAAATCCGCTCGATGATCATGGCCGGGGCCATGCCGCCAGCGGTGCACATCGTGGCCAGGCCGATCGAGCGGTCGCGTCGTTCGAGCTCATCCAACAAGGTGCCAATCAGAATGGCGCCGGTCGCGCCGATGGGATGGCCCAGGGCGATGGCGCCGCCATTGACGTTGACCTTGGCGGGATCGATATCGAGATCGCGCATGAACTTGAGCGGCACGACGGCGAACGCTTCGTTCACCTCGAACAGGTCGATATCGCGTACGGTCAGTCCTGCAAGCGCCAGCGCCTTTTTGGCCGCTGGCACCGGCGCATTCAGCATCAATGTGGGATCGCCTCCGACGGTCGTCATCGCGCGAATGCGGGCACGTGGCTTCCAGCCCTGCGCGCGTGCGTAGTCAGCTGAGGCAATCAGCACACCCGCCGCGCCGTCGACGATTCCTGAGCTCGTGCCCGCGGTGTGAACGTGTTCGATGCGGATGTTTGGATAGACCTGCCGCAGCAGCGCGCCATAAGTGAGTCCGGCATCGTCGAGAGGCTTGTCGAGGACTGCGGTGAATGCGGGTTTGAGCTGCGCCAGCGCCTCTGCCGTCGTTTGCGGACGCGGATACTCGTCCCTCTCGAGAGCGATCTTGCCATCGTCGCTTAATACCGGCACCAGGCTGCGTGAGAAACGCCCCTCGAGGATCGCCATATGGGCGCGGCGCTGACTCTCCAGTGCGAGCGTGTCCAATTCGTTCCGACCGATGCGCTCCAGCGTGGCGATGAGATCCGCACAGACGCCTTGATGTGGCTGCGGAAACTTCCGGCGCAGGGAGAGATTGCCTGAGTCCATCAACAGCGAGCCGCGCGGCAGCGTCTGTGTATGTGACATCGACTCGACGCCACCTGCAAAGACGAGGCGCTGGGTGCCGGACATCACGCCCATGGCGGCCAGGGCTGCGGCGCTCATGCCCGAGCCGCAAAAGCGATCGAGCGTGACGCCCGGCACCAGCGGATCGAAACCCGCATCGAGCGCGGCCATGCGCGCGAGATCGAGTCCTTGTTTACCGAACTGCGTGTTGCAGCCGATGACGACATCGTCGATATCTACCGTGTGGACGCTGTTGCGCGTGGCGAGCGCCTTGAGCACGGTGGAGAGCAGGCGTTGAGGATGAATTCCTGCAAGCGCCCCTTTGTCCGGTTTGCCGATGCCGCGCGGAGTTCTGGCGGCGTCGATGATCCAAGCTTCGTGAGTCATTCGAATCCTGCAGGTCTATCTGGCTACTCAGGCCGCAACAGCGCCGTTCAGGCCGCAACAGCGCCGTGAGCGATGCGCGTGCGCTCCTGGAGATCACGCAGCACTCGCAGCTCTTGCTCGGAGGGTGCGGGTAAGGTGGCAAGCGTGTCGGCGAAACGCACGGGCCAACCACATTCTCGTGTCACGTCATCGCGAGTCACGCCTTCGTACAGTGCGGTGACGGTCAGCTCCTTGCTCTCTGCCTCGGGCTCGAGAATGCACATGTCCGCAATGACACGTGTCGGGCCGGCGGTGGTCAGTCCGAGGCTGCGTCGGTGGTCGCCGCCGCGGCCGTGACCGAACGAAGTGATAAATGGCAACTGGTCCACGAAGGTGCGCCGGTTCAGTGCCATCGTGATAAATGTTTGCTTGCAGTGAGCGCCGATCTCGGGCGCGCCACCGCCGCCGGGCAGGCGGACCTTCGGTGCGTCGTAGGGGCCGATCACCGTCGTGTTGAGATTGGCGTAGCGGTCGATCTGCGCGCCGCCCAGGAAACCGATGCTGATGCGGCCGCCTTGCAACCAGTAGCTGAACATTTCGGGCACCGGCACGGTCGTCAGTGCCGTGTCGCAAAGCTCTCCGTCGCCGATGGACAGCGGCAGCACGTTGGGCCGCGTGCCAATCGTTCCCGACTCATAGATCAGGACGATGTCGGGGGCATGCGTCAGACGCGCGAGATTGCAGGCCGCGGACGGCGCGCCGATGCCGACGAAACAAACATCGTCATTCTTCAGCGCGCGTGACGCTGCAACGATCATCGTTTCCGAGCGAGTAGCGGGCTTCACGTTCATGCTGCCACCCCTTGGAGACAGTCGGGACCGAGGACCTCACGGCGATCGAGTACATACCGCTGCATCCACGCCAGGAAGCGGTCGCGATCGCGCGAGATTTCATCCCAGGCGAGATAGAAGCCGTTGTGGCGGGGATAGTAGCCCTGCGCGTAGGAGGGGAATGCGCCGCGTGGAACACGCGCGATGGCGGTAATCACCCAGCTGGGAAGAATAGTCGTGTTCGGGCTGCGTGGGCCGAAGTCGTCCACGATCTCTTCGACAGTGACGACCGCGCGCTTGGCTCCGAGCACCGCTTCGCGTTGCACGCCGAGGATGCCTTCGAGCAAAACGTTTCCATTGCGGTCCGCTCGCTGCGCATGGATCACGGCCACGTCGCAGCGGATCGATGCAACAGCCGCCAGACGCTCCGCCGTAAACGGACACACGATCTGGCGGATCTGCGAGTTGACGTTCGGATGATCGGTGCCGATGTAACCTCGGAGCGTTGCGAACGGCAGGTTAGCGGCGCCGGATTGATAAGCGGCGGCCATCGCAGCGTGCGCGTGCTCTTCGATGAGCAACGGATGGGGCCAGCCATTCTCCACGGCATCGCGAAACCGATGCAGCGAACCGACACCGGGATTGCCACCCCACGAAAATCGCAGCGCGCGGGCGACGCCCATCCCGATCATCTGGTCGTACAGAATGTCGGGCGTCATGCGGATCAACGTGAGGTCGCGTCGTTGCTGGCGAATGATCTCGTGTCCCGCGGCGAACGGGATCAAATGAGTGAAGCCCTCGAGCGCGACCACATCGCCATCGCGGACGGTGCTTTGGATTGCGGTTTGCAGGTCTAGAAATTCAGCCACAGTAGATCCGGATGTGCGAATATCGCGCGTCGGTATCATAATCGCACATCGAGACCTGCCGCTGTCAAGGGTAGAGTCGATGTGCGTTCGAAGATCAGAGCACCTCGACGATGGTCACGTTGGCGAGGCCGCCGCCTTCGCACATGGCTTGCAGGCCATAGCGCTTGCCTCGTGCGATGAGTGCATTGAGCAGCGTTGCCATCAATTTGCAGCCCGAAGCGCCCAGCGGATGACCGAGCGCGATTGCGCCGCCATTCACATTGAGTTTGTCCGGATTGGCGCCGACGGCCTGCAGCCAGGCGAGGGGAATGGGCGCGAACGCCTCGTTCACTTCATACAAATCGATGTCGTCGATCGACAGGCCGCTCTTCTGCAGGGCCTTGCGTGTGCCCGGAATGGGCTCTTCCAGCATGATGACGGGATCGCCGCCCGTGACAGTGAGATTGTGAATGCGGGCGAGGGGCTCGAGGTTGTGAGTCTTCAACGCGCGCTCGTTCACGACGAGCACGCCCGACGCGCCGTCGCACATCTGACTGGCGTTCGCGGCGCTGAGTACGCCGCCTTCCTTCAGCAATTTCACGGCGCCGATGGATTCGAGGTTGGCGTCGTAGCGAATACCCTCGTCGGTGTCATGCCAGCCGTCCGCGACTTGCAGAGGAACGATCTCTTTCTTGAAAGCGCCGGCGAGCGTGGCCGCCGCTGCGCGCTGATGACTCAGTAGCGCAAACTCATCGAGCTGACGGCGCGTGAACTGGTACTTCTCGGCCACCATCTGCGCGCCAGTGAACTGGCTGAATTCATCGACGCCGTATCGCCTGCGAATGCGTTCGCTCCATGGGCTACCCAATCCGGCCTTCTGCGCGAGGCTTACGGGACTGCCCATCGGCACGCGCGTCATGCTCTCGACGCCCGCTGCGATCACCATGTCTTGAGTGCCCGACATCACTGCTTGAGCGGCGAACTGCAGCGCCTGTTGTGACGAGCCGCACTGCCGATCGATGGTGACAGCCGGTACGGAATCGGGCAGGCGCGAGGTGAGCACAGCATTGCGAGCGATATGAAAACTCTGCTCGCCGACCTGGCTGACACAGCCGAGGATCACATCTTCGATGGCGGCGGGATCGATCCCGCTGCGATCGACCAGCGCATTCAGGATCTCACCGGCCATGTCGGCCGGATGCCAGCTCGCCAGCTTGCCATTGCGCTTGCCGCCGGCAGTGCGCAGGGCCTGTACGATGTAAGCGTCGCTCATAGTTGATCTACCAGTGCTTTACTGAAATTGAGTTGCCGCCATCTGCCGGGCGCGTCTTACCAACACTTGCAGCAGGAACGCGGCCACGCTTGCGGCTGTGACGCCCACGCAGGCGAGTGCGATGGGCAATGGACGTTCGGTGAACGAAAGCGTGTCGCTCAGCAATCCCACCAGCATCGGCCCGAGTCCGGTGCCGACCAGCGCGGTGACTAACGCAAGAAACGCGACCGCCTGTGCGCGAATCTGAGTGGGAACGAGCAACAGAAAGGGCATGGACGACAGCGAATTCACCGAGCTCACGCAGAAAATGGCGACCGCGATCACTGCGATTTGCAGCGAGACCGAGGGCGCGAGCGGGGCGATCAGGGCTGCGGGCAACGCAATCCAGACGCTCAGTCGCATGTATCGAAAGATGCGCTCGACGGTGCGGCGAGGCTGGTTATCGCCGGCCTTGCTGATGACCTGGCCGGCGATGAGCGTGCCGGCAATGCCCGCGATCAGGAAGGTGGGGCCGAATACAGCGCCCGCTGCCTTGGGTTCGATGTGGAACGACCGCATCAGCACCGCCGGCATCCACGAGACGATGGCGTTCAACATCATCACCAGCATCGATATCGCGAGCACGTAGCACGCATAGAAGCTGGCGTGCGCACGCAGAAACCGGGCGAGCTCTTTGAATGACGACTTGTTGGATGCGGCGGGGCGCTCGCGTCGTGGCTCGGCAACCAGGAGCATGAGGGCCGCGGCGAGTAATCCCGGTGCGCCGATGATCACGAACACCCAGCGCCAAGGCTCCATGCTCGGACCCAATGTTTGCACCCACGCATACACGGCGCCGCCGCCCATCAATGCCAGCCCGCCACCGAGATAGGGCGCGAGCATGAATACGGAATTGGCGCGGGCCAGGCCTTTGGCGTCGTTCATGTCGGCGAGCATGGTGAGCGCGGCGGGCGGCAGTCCGGCCTCGCTCGCGGCGACGCCGATGCGAGCCAACAACAATTGCCAGAAATTGGTGACGAATCCGCAGAGCGCCGTCATCGAGCACCACATCGCGATGCAGGCGCTCATGATGCGCGGCCGGTGGCCTCGATCGCTCAGTCGGGCGAGCGGCAGGCTTGCCAGCACGTAGAAGATCGAAAAGCTCAGGCCCTGCGCCAGACCGATCTGCGTGTCGCTGAGCGACAGCGCCTGCTTGATCGGCTCGACCAGCAGGCTGAGCACGTGCCGATCCATATAAGAAAGAGTGAAGCACACGGTCATGAAGACCGTGATCAGCCACGCGCGCCGTGCCGATGGGTTCGCCGTGAGCTCGCTTATCGGACTTTCGGCAACCATGTCTCGGCTCCTTGATACTTCTGTCGGAGCAGGGGCTTCGCGACTTTGCCCGATGGCAGCCGCGGCAACGGCTCGCACTCGATCGCGACGTAGCGCGGGACCTTGTAGTTGGCCAGGTGACGATTGCAGTGGTCGATGATCGTCGTCGTCATGCAGGTCGCATCGCCGTGCACGATGGCTAGCGGCGTCTCACCGAAGCTGGCATCGGCAGCGACGATGACGGCGACCTCAAGTACCCCGGGCACGTCGGCGATCACGCGCTCGACTTCGGCGGCGGAAATGTTCAGCCCGCCCGAAATGATGATGTCTTTGATCCGGTCGATGAAGGTGAGATTGCCGGTGGCGTCGATCTCGCCCAGGTCGCCGGTGTGCAACCAGTCGTCCCGCAAGATCTCGCGCGTGCCTGACTCATTGTTCCAAAGGCCCGCGGTCATGCAGGCCGAGCGAATGAGGATCTCGCCGGGTCCGCCCTGTCGAGCGATGGTTCCATCGTTCAAGCGGATGGCATATTCGGAGAACATGCCGCCGCGGCCGCACTTGTGCGGCTCGGCGACTGCCACGTCGCTGCGAGCGCCCCATGCACCGCCTGCCTCAGTCGAGCCGTACGCGTGCCGAAGCACGACCCCTTTGCTTCGCCACGCACTGAGCAGTGCGGCGCTGACGCGAGCACCGCCAACTTGCGTCCAATAGAGATGGGACAGGTCTGCTTCGGCAAAGGCCGGCAGAGCCGCGATGCGCTCGAAGAAGATCGGCGCCGCCATGAAAGACGTGATGCGATGTCGAGTCAGCAAGTCGAGTGCGCGTTCGGGGACGAACTTGCTTTCGATATAAACAGTCGCGCCTTGTGTCAGGCCCTGTGTCATCACCAGGTAGCCCGAGCCCGAGCTGAAGGGGCCCACCATCAGTACCGAGGAGCCGCGACCGCACTTCGGCTCCATCAATACAAACTCGCTGGCGTACGTGACGACCATGCGATGCGTATAGATGACGCCTTTGGGTCGACCGGTCGAGCCGCTGGTGCCGATGATGAAAGCCGGCGCCTCGTCCGCCGGCTCGTGCGTCGGTGCCAATGCCGGGCCAGTGCGCAGGGCAGGGATGACCGACTCGAGCGACAACAGCTTCTTGGCTGCGGTCTCGCCCAGCGCCTCGGCGACAGCGGCACTCCGCTCCGCGTCGGCAAAGATCAGCGTCGGCGAAAGCTCGCCGAACCATTCGCGAAGCTCCGATGCAGTGGAACGGAAGCTCAGCGGCGCGCCAATTGCGCCCAGCCGGATCAATCCGCAGGCGAGTACGGCGTAGTCGAGCGAGTTTGTCCCAACGATGCTGACCCGGTCCCCGGGTCGAACGCCGCGCAGATACAGGTCATGCGCCACCCGTCCCGCCCAGGCGTGCAGCTCTTTGAATGAGACGCTGCGATCCTCGTAGCTCAGCGCGGGCTGGTCCGGAGTCTCCTCGGACCAGAAGCGCAGCGCGCGGGCAATCGTAAAATTCATCGGTGCCGTTACTCCAGGATGTCGTCACTGCACAGCGAGGTCGTCGTCAGACGTTCGACCCACGCGGCCGGCGCGGGTACGGGCTTCTTCAAGCGGTAGTCGAAAAACACCACGCCGTTCTTGCCTCGGGCCACTTCACGGCCGTCGCCATCGACGGTCGCTCGAAACACCAGGTCGCAGCCATATCTGTTGAAGTCCACGGCGCCGATCTCGAACAGCAATGTCTCGCCATGGAACGCTTCGGATCGGTAGGTAACGGCAGCGTCGGCGACGATCAGCGCCACATCCATGTTGCCGCGGCGGTAGTCGATCGCGTTGAGCATTCGCGCGCGCGCCTCGGCGAACAACGTCAGCAACGCCACCGAATCCAGGTGGCGGCTCTGGTTGATATGACTGGTGTAGATCGGCACTCGTGTCGAGAACACGAACCGTTCGGGCAATTCGATCGTGACGCGCGCCATCGGCTGCTCACATTCACTTCGGTGGAGCTCATGGTATAGTGAACAATGTTCATGTTCCAGTCGCGTCTTGTCGCGAGCGCGGAACCTGGCTCGAGTTCGGGGGAGAGGGCAAATGCCGAAGCTGACTGTTACTACACGTTCGGGCGAGGATCGGGAAATTGCCGTCGCGGCCGGGCCCTCGCTGATGCAGGGCCTGCGCGAGGCGGGTATCGATGAAATCCAGGCGGTCTGTGGCGGTTGCGCCGCTTGTTGTACTTGTCACGTGTACGTGGCGAGCGAACAACTCGACCGACTGCCGCCGCTGTCGGAAGAAGAGGATGCGCTGCTCGAAAGCTCCGATGCGAGACAGCCCACGTCGCGCCTCTCTTGTCAGATTCCGGTGACAGAAGCTCTCGAAGGCCTGCGCGTGACAGTCGCTCCCGACATGTGAGCTACTGCGCAGTGAAGCCGCCGTCGACGACCAACTCGGTGCCGGTCACATAGGCCGCATCGTCCGAGGCGAGGAAAGCAATCGCCGCGGCGACTTCTTCAGGTCGGCCCATGCGTTGCATGGGAATCGTGGCGTGGATCCGGGCTGATTGCTCGCCGCCGTCGGCCTTTGCGACCTGCTGCATCTGTGTCTCGATGACGCCCGGATGCACGGTATTCACGCGAATTCTTTCGGCCGCGGTTTCGATTGCGAGTGCTTTGCTCATGAGCCGAACGCCACCTTTGCTGGCGCCATAACCGACGCAGCGGCGCATGCCGATCAAGCCCGCAATCGATGAGACGTTGATGATTGCGCCACCTCGTTCGTGGCGACGCATGTGTGCAATCACCGCGCGGCAGCCGTAATAGACGCTGGTGAGGTTGACGTCCAATTGCCGACGCCACTCGTCTTCGGTCTGCAAATCGATGCCTTTGAGGATCACCAGGCCGGCGTTGTTCACCAGAACATCGATGGCGCCGAACGCAGCTTCGGCGGCGTCAAGGACCCGCTGCCAGTCTTCGTTTCTGCTGACGTCATGAGACAAACCGCGCGCCGTCGCGCCGGATGCTACGAGCTCTTCGGCTCGTGCGGCGACACCGAGGCCATCGATATCAGTAAGTAAAACTCTGGCGCCTTCGCGCGCCAGGCGTGCAGCGGTTGCGAAACCAATGCCGTCGAGCGAGGCGGCGCCGGTCACGATCGCGGTCTTGCCCTGAAAGCGCATCATCCTGCGGCAGCTCCGAAAAGGCGACTAGAAAGTGAACAATGTTCACTATAAACTCGGCCGGAGTACAGGGCCTAGGGGGCGAGGCGTGAGTAAAGCCGAGGCCGGGCGTTGCCCAGCAACAGCGTTCGATTTCGCGCACTTCGATCACCATTCCGCGCAACACCGTGGAAACGCGGAGCAGGTGTGGGAGGCGATGCGGGCTGCAACCGAGTTGCCGCACAGCGATCTGTACGGCGGCTTTCATGTTGTCACCCGGCACGCGGACCTGCGCACGGCGGCGGCTCAGCACAGGATCTATTCGTCCGCGCAGGGCATCGCTCTACCGAACGAGAGCCGGACGCGGCACGTGCCTGCCGAGGTCGATCCGCCGCTGCAACGTGAGTTCCGTCGATTGCTCGATCCTTTCCTGACGCCAGAGCGCATCTCCGCCAACGAGGCCAAAGTGCGAGCCATCGCGTCGAGTCTGCTCGACAGCCTTGCCGGCGAATCTCGCGTGGAGATGGTTGCGCGATTCACGGAGCCGTTTCCGGTGAGCGCTGCGCTCGCGATCTTCGGATTTCCACCGCCTGACGCGCGCCGACTGAGCGGACTCGTGGACGGTTTGATTCACGGTCGCGGCAGCGAGGCGTCGATCAAGGCGTCGCAAGAGCTGACGGACTATCTGATAGAGCAATTGAAGATGCGTGCCGCTTCGGCCGATCCATCGACGGACGTCCTGGCGGCCGTCGCCCATGGCAGTGTCGAAGGCCGACCGCTCTCCATCGAGGATCAGGTCTCGATCACACGACTCTTGTTGTTCGGTGGGTTCACGACGGTGAACCTGGCGTTGTCACAGACATTGCTGCTCTTCGCAAAGTATCCGGAACTCGCCGAAGGGCTGCGCAGTCAGCCAGAACTGTTTCCAACGGCTCTTGAAGAGTTCGTGCGTTATGCATCGCCCGCCACGTATCTACGTCGCACCGTGGTCGCCGAGGCCGAGCTTGGTGGCTCGAAACTTCGCGCTGGCGATCAGGTGCTGCTGTGTTTCGGCGCGGCCAATCGCGATCCGTCGGTGTTCGACAAGCCGGACGAGATAAATCTCGCCCGCAATCCCAATCCGCATGTGGGCTTTGGCTTCGGGGCGCATCGCTGTCTCGGCTCGGCCATTGCGAAGCTGGAGCTGCGGGTCGCGCTCGAAGAAATTCTGCGTCGTTACGAGCGCGTGGAACTGGATCCAGACGATTCGATCGCCTGGGGCGAAGGCGAGACCCAAGGGTTGACGCGGCTGCCACTGGTGCTGCGCCCGCGCGCGAGCGCCTGACAACTGTTGAGGATGCGTGCATGACGACTGAAGCAAAAGTGATGACCGAACAGACGATCCCTCGTCGGCCGTTGACGGCGATACAGCGCCGCATCGTCGAGTCGCTGACGGACTCCGATCCGACCATGGTGCCGAAGGCAGTGACCTATCTGCCCACGAAGGTCTTTTCGTCTGCGGAGTACTTCGAGCTGGAGCAGAAGACGCTGTTCCGCGGCAAGCCGGTGCCGATGGAAGTATCGGCGGCTTTGCCGAAGCCGAAGATGCACGTTGTGAATGAAGACTACGGCACGTCGGTCCTCCTGACCCGCGACGACGCCGGCAAGGTGCATGCATTCCTGAACGTCTGCATGCATCGTTGCATCCAGCTGTCGCGCGAGAAGCAGCCGAAGTCCGGCGGATTGATCGTGTGCCCGTATCACGCGTGGTCGTACAACATGAGAGGCGAGCTCGTCGGCGTGCCGCGCGAAGACGTGTTCCCGGGGCTCGATCGCAAGAAGCATTCGCTGAAGGCGCTCGAATGTGTCGAAGCGGGCGGCATCATCTGGGTCAATCTGGACCCCAACAGCAAGGCGGATTTCTCGATTGTCGCGGGCGATCTAGCCGCGGAGTTCGATGCGATCGGCTTGCCGAACCAGGTCGTCTACACCAAGGCGCGCTATGAGATCGCGGCGAACTGGAAGTTCGTGCACGACGCGTTCCTCGAGAACTATCACGTGCCGCGGCTGCACTCGAAGTCGCTCGGTAAAATGTTCGAGGATCGACCGACAGCCTTTACTCAGATCGGCCCACATCTGCTGCAATCTTCGACGCGCGCGGGCTACAAGAGCGAGCAGGGCGCAGGCATGCAGACGTTCGAGGACTTTCGAGCCTCGGGCGTGTTCAGCTACACGCTGATCCCCGGCAGCATCGTCATCACCAGCCCCACCTATATCAACGTGATGTTCCTGTCGCCGCAGTCGCCGGACAGGACCGTCATCAACTACTACATGCTCGTCGACCGCATACCGGAGACCGAGGCTGAGAAGGCGCGCTGTGAAAAATCGATCGCGCTGATGCAGCGGGTAACCGCGGACGAGGATTTCTGGGTCTCTGAACTGGGAACGCGCGGCGTGAAAGCCGGCGCGGTGGAACAGATGACCTTGGGCGGCATGGAGCAGGATGTCGCGACTTTCCACAAAGTGCTCGAAGAACAGATGGGACTGACCCGCGGGTAAGAGAACAGACCATGGCCACCGAAACGATCAGCAGCATTCCGGCGCACGTGCGTCCGGAACAAGTCGTCGATGTCGACATCTACACGGACCCGCGGCTGCTTGCCGGGCCGCATGCGGCGTACAAGGCATTCCAGGACGCCGGGCCGGACATCTTCTATACGCCCCGCAACGGCGGTCATTGGATCATCACGCGCTACGATCTGATGTCGACCATCCTGCGCGACCCGGAGCATTTCTCGAGCAAGGAGCTGCACATCCCGCGGCTCAACAGCCCGGTGCAGTTCATTCCCCTGAGCCTCGATCCGCCGGATCACGCGCGCTATCGGGCGGTGCTGCTCAAACACTTCGACAAGAAGTCCATCGCGGCGATGGCCGACAAGCTGCGCCTGTGGGCGGATCGGCTGATCGATCGAGTGCAGGCCAGGGGGCATTGCGACTTCGCCGAGGAGTTGGGCGCGGCCTATCCCGTGTCGATCTTCATGGAAATGATGGGCATGCCGCTGGAGCGTTTCGAAGAATTCCGTGGCATCGTGCTGGAGTACTTCAGCAACATCAGCAGCGAGCGTCGCCTTCAGCTGCAAGAGACGATCATCGGCGTGATGATGGATTTGCGCGAGCAACGCTTGAAGGAGCCGCGCGAGGATCTCATCAGCAAGCTCCTCGCCGAGCGTGTGCGAGGCGAACCGTTGACGGCGGAAGAGTTCCAGTCGATGGGATATCTGCTGTTCCTCGGCGGTCTCGACACGGTGGCGAATGCATTGACGTTCGCGTTCTATCACCTCGCCGGCGATCCCGCGCTACAAAGCCGGCTCGCCAGTCAGCCGGAGCGTCTGCCGGACTTCGTCGAGGAGTCGCTCCGCATGTACGGAGTCGTGCATCAGCCGCGCATCGTCAAGAAGCAGATCGAGCTTGCTGGCGCTCGTTTCGAAGTAGGCGATATGGTGATGTGCGCGCTGCCTGTCGCGGGTCGCGACGATCGCAAGAATCCCGATCCTGAACGTTTCGACATCGATCGTCAGGATCGGCAGCACATCGCGTTCTCCATCGGCGCTCACACCTGCATCGGCAATGTGCTGGCGCGGGCCGAGATGCGCACCTTCACAGAAGCATGGCTACGGCGTATTCCCAATTTCCGGCTGGCGCCGGGCGCGAAACTCGAATGGCGGGGCGGCTCCATTCTGGCGCTGACTCATCTGCCGCTCGAATGGCATGCTGGAGGCTGAGCCCGCCATGCCACGAATCAATGTGACGACCCGGTCGGGCGAGACGCTGACGATCGATGCAACGGCCGGCAGCTCTCTGA
The DNA here is from genome assembly GCF_009932555.1 of Steroidobacter agaridevorans. Taxonomy (GTDB): domain Bacteria; phylum Pseudomonadota; class Gammaproteobacteria; order Steroidobacterales; family Steroidobacteraceae; genus Steroidobacter; species Steroidobacter agaridevorans. Next base: position 593,153 of record NZ_BLJO01000001.1, on the reverse strand, counting down.
AAGATGCGCTCATGGACGGTGGTGTGCAGGAGATCAACGCGGTGACGAGCTGCGGCGGGTGCTGTTCGTGTGGCACGTGTCATGTCTTTATCGATGCCGCGGATTTCCCGCGCTTGCCCGGCATGCAGAGTCAGGAAGACGATCTGCTGTATGTGCGGGACGATCGTCAGCCCACGTCGCGGCTGGCCTGTCAGATCAATGTCACCGACCAGCTCGATGGGCTGAAGGTGACTGTCGCACCGGAATGGTGAGGAGCAAGTCATGTCAGCGATCGATCCGCAACGTTACGAGATGATCAAGGTGTCTGTCAGCGACGGCATCGCGACGCTGGTGCTCTCCAATCCGGCCCGCAAGAACGCCGTGAATCGCCAGATGCACACCGAGCTGGAACGCATCTGGGACGATATCGATGCCGACGACGACGTGCGCGTGGCGATTCTGACCGGCGACGCGGGCACGTTCTGCGCGGGCACGGATCTCGGCGGACAACAGAAGCAGAACAACGAGGGACGACGGGGGCGGCCGCGAACCCGGCCCGCCCGGCGAATCTTCTGGAACATGCTCGATTGTGAGAAGCCGATTATCGCGAAGGTGCGTGGCTACGCTTATGGCCTGGGCGTGAATCTGGCGCTGGCGTGCGACTTGGTCTACGCCGCGGAATCCGCGAAACTATGCGACTCGCACGTGAAGCATGGCATCGCTCCGGGCGACGGCGGCGCTGCGTTGTGGCCGCTGCTGATCGGGTTTCATCGTGCGAAAGAGCTGATCCTCACGGGTGAGCCGATCGTTGGTCGCAAGGCGGCGGACATCGGGTTGATCAACTATGCGCTGCCCGACGATGAGCTCGACGCGGCTGTGGATGCGATGGCTCGCAAGCTCGCGGACGGACCGCCGCTGGCGATCTCCTACGGCAAGCTTTCAGTGAATACCATGCTGAAGCAGATGATGGCCGGTGCATTCGAGACGTCGCTCGCTTACGATCAGCTGACGCTGTATACGCAGGACCACAAAGAAGGCGCCAATGCATTCATGGAAAAGCGCAAGCCGAAGTTCACGGGCAACTGACGCAGGAACGTCTGAACAATGTGCGCGATGAGAGCCCCTCGTTCTTTGAAAGCCGCGGCGAATCGGGTCGCCTCGAGCGATTCACCCTTGTCGCGACGGAAGAAGCCGTCGCAGGAGCGATCGCGCACGACCGTCCAATCCATCTTCGCGGCCACGGAAGAGCTGGTGCGAGAGCACGGTTTCGGCAACGTCGGGACGCGTCAGATCGCGGAGCGGGCGGGCGTGAGTATCGGCTCGCTTTATCAATACTTCCCGACTTACGAGGCGATCCTGCTCGCCTGGTACGAAGACGTGGCGGCCACGGCAGCTCAGAAGATGCGCGTCACGACAGTCGACATCCTCGACAAGCCGCAGATCGAAGCCGTGCGTATCGCCATCACCGCGCTGCTGACTATTCTCGAGCGCAATTCACTGGTGTTGCTGCGCATGCCGACCGAGGCGCCCGAGATCGAACGAGTGGTCGGCGCGACGTCGTTTCTGACCATGAATCGGGCGGCGATGCGCTTGTTCTTCGCTCAGCACCACGAGTTCGACCCACTGGAGACCGAGCGGCACATCTTCTTCCTGGAGACGCTGCTCATGAGCGTCTTCCGTCGGTGGGTGTTGGAAAAGCCGCGCAACGTGCCGCGAGCCATGCTGATCGAGCAGGTGGTCGGCGTGGTGGACGACTACTTGAAACGCAACGTCGTGGCGCCCAAGCGCAAGCGTTGACGTTTCAGGGCAGGATTTCGGCGAGCTGTCGTTGCGCTTCGAGCATTCGCGGCAGCACTTCGGTTCGTATGCGCGCCGCGGACTCCGGCGTCGCATGCAGCGCGACGACGAAGGCCGCAACGGTGCGGGCCTGCGTATTGCGAATCGGCACCGCGATCGACATCGAGCCGATTTCGACTTCCTGATCGATGATCGAGAAGCCGCTGGCTCGGACGCGATCGAGTTCGGCCTCGAGTGCGTCGATATCGGTCAGGGTGCGAGGAGTGATGGCGCGGCGATCGCTTTGCATCAGTCGCTCATGGCTTTGAGCGGGCGGCAGCCCAGCCAGGAGCACGCGACCCATGGCTGTGCAGTACGCCGGTAACCGGCTGCCGGCGTGCAGACTGCCGGCAATCAACTGATGGTGTGCGGCTCGCGCGATGTAGACGATCTCGGTGCCATCGAGCACCGACGCCGAACAGGACGCGCTCACTGCATGAGCCAATTGATCGAGCGAGGGCTGAATCAATCGCGACAACGGCGCGGCCAGGTACGCGTTGCCCAGACGCAGAATTTGCGGAGTGAGCTCGAAGTAGCGGCCGTCGGTCGTCGCGTAGCCACGGTTGACCAGCGTGAGCAAACACCGTCGCGCCGAGGCGCGGTCGAGACCGGCGAGACGGGCCACTTCTGCGATGGTCAAAGCGGAGCGGCCGCGGCCATAGGCCTCGATCACCGCCAGCCCCTTGGCGAAGCCGCCCATCTGGTCTTCCGGATTCGCGGCGGCCTTGGTCGGCGGGGCTGCGAGGTCGGGCGTTTTGTTAGTCGGTGTAATCGGTTGGCTCATGTTGGCGGTCTTGAGGTGCTGCAATGCTAATGACTTCCTCGGGAGAGTGCGAGGTAGCCGTTGTGCGATATGGATTCAGTTGATACATTATCGCACAAACGTGCTACTGGAATGAGCACCACCCGGAATCCATGCCAGGGTCGGCGATCCGTATCGGCGATGAGGTGTGAGCATGAAATTGACGGGGTGTGCAGCGGTCGTGACAGGCGGTGCTTCCGGACTGGGCGAGGCGACTGCTCGCGGGCTGGCTGCCGAAGGCGTAAAGGTCGCGATCTTCGACCTCAATGCTGAGAAGGGCGAAGCGGTCGCGGCTGCGATCGGTGGCGTCTTCTGCCAGGTCGATGTGCGTCAGGACGCGAGTGTGGATGCGGGCTTCGCCAAGGCGCGGGCCGCGTTTGGACAGGAACGCATCCTGGTCAACTGCGCCGGCCTCGGTAACGCGGTCAAGACCGCGTCGCGCGACAAACAAACGGGCGAGATCAAACATTTTCCGCTCGACCAGTTCGAGCGCATCGTGCAGATCAATCTGATTGGAACGTTCCGCTGTATCGCGAAATCCGCGGCCGGAATGTTGCAGCTGCAGCCGATGGATGATGGCGAGCGCGGTGTGATCGTGAACACCGCCAGCGTCGCTGCCGAAGATGGCCAGATAGGGCAGGCGGCTTACGCCTCGTCGAAAGCAGGCATTGTCGGCATGACATTGCCGGTCGCGCGCGATCTGATGAACGAAGGCATTCGCGTGAACACGATTCTGCCCGGCATCTTCGACACTCCCCTGATGGCGACGATGAAAGAACCTGTGCGCCAGGCGCTGGCGGCTTCGGTGCCCTTTCCCAAGCGCCTCGGCGCGCCGGCGGAATATGCCTCGCTCGCGCTCGAGATCTGTCGCAACAGCTACCTCAATGGAGCCTGCTTCCGTCTCGACGGCGCCATTCGCATGGCGCCGCGTTGATCGGTCGCAATGACTCGGATTTAACCAACCCGTACCCGGTTTCTCGTTGACACCCGGAAACTCATGTGCGACTTTGTTACATCAGGGCGATAATCGCACAACTGATTCAGCGGTTCGAAAACGATCTGACCTTTTTGATGTGAGAGGGGGACCCATGACGATTGCAGTTCAATCAGCGGTGAAGTCGGTGCTCACGGCTGCATCCGTGTTTTCGAGCCTGCTTGCTGGCGTCGCATCGGCGCAGACGGCAGAAGCGCCAGCGGCCGATACGGCCCAAACACAATCCGAGAGCCTCGAGGTGATCACGGTCACTGCGCAGCGTCGCGAAGAGCGCTCCGTCGATGTGCCGATTTCCATCGCCTCGCTCAGCGGAGATACGCTGCGCGCGGCCGGTGTTGCGGCGACCGCCGCCCTGCCGCAAGCGGTGCCCGGTCTGCGCTTCGATTACTCCGGTTCTTACGTGCAGCCGACCATTCGCGGTGTCGGTAGCGCGCTCGCCGGTCCCGGCATGAACTCCAACGTCGCGATCTATGTCGACGGTTTTTATGTTCCGAACCTGTTGGGCTCGGACTTCGATCTGGTCAGCGTGCAAAGCGTCGATGTCTTGAAGGGTCCGCAAGGCACGCTGTTTGGCCGCAACGCCACGGGTGGCGCCATTCTCGTCACCACGCGCGATCCTACGGATGAGTTCACGGGCGAAGTGCGTGCGGGCTTCGGCTCGTTCGGCCGTGCCACCGTGAGCGGCTATCTGTCCGGCGGTTTGACCGACACGATCTCTGCGGATCTCACTGCGTACTACGAAGAGGGCGATGGCAGCGTCAAGAGCCTGGTCACCGGTAAGGATGACGTCGCCGCGTTCGAACGATCGACCGTGCGTTCGAAGATCCTCTGGAAGCCCTCCGATGCCGCGAAGATCGCGCTGACGCTCGAGCATCGCGAAGCTGACGATCCGACCGCGAACATCACCAGCGCCTATGAAGGGATGTCGGCCGGCTCTGTGATTCCCGGGACGCTTATCGCGACCGGTCCACACAACTACTCCGGTACGGCGAAGGCAGGCCACGATTACGCGGGCACGAGTGCAACGCTGCGCGGCGACTTCGACCTGGGCGGCTTGAATTTCACTTCTTATTCGATGTATCGCGACGAGAAGAGCGATGAAGCGAAGGACTACGACAGCACGCCGGTGGACATCTTCTCCGCGGCCTGGCGCGTGAACGACAAGACTTTGACGCAGGAATTCAACCTGTCTTCGAACGAGGGCGAGAAATTCTCCTGGGTCACGGGCCTGTTCTACTACCGCAACGAGAACGAATATCCGTCCTTCAATCAGAAGGTCGGCACGGCGGCCCCATTCAGCGCCTTCCGTTCCAACATCGTGCAGAAGTCGTTGGCTGCGTTCGCCGACGGCACTTATGAGATCGCGGACGGATTGTTCCTGACCGCCGGCGTGCGTTGGGGACGCGATGAATCCGAGGCCAGCTATCTGGACAAGGTGAATCCCGCGAACACGCGTCAAGGCGAGCACAGCTGGACGAGTGTCACGCCGCGTGCGGTGCTCCGCTATGAGCTGTCGCCGTACTCGAACGTGTATGCCTCGTATACCCAAGGTTACAAGGCCGGTCTCGTGCCGATCACCGAGTCGACCACGCCGGTCGATCCCGAGAAGATCGATGCGTACGAAGTGGGTTACAAGCTGGCCGGCTCGGGACTCACGTTCGATGCCGCAGCGTTTTACTACGACTACACGGATCTGCAGATCGCGTCGTACGTCGGCACGATCAGTCTGACGCGCAACGCGGCCGAGTCGGAGATTTACGGTCTCGACGCGCAAGTGACGGCGGATCTGACCGATCGATGGTCGGTGCGTGCCGGCGCTACTTACGTGCATTCCGAGTACAAGTCATTCCCCGGCGCGGTCTCCTATCAGCAGGTGCTCGATCCGACTTCGCCGGCGTATGGCGTCTTTATCAACCCGCCGGTCGATGCGAGCGGCAACCAGATGCAACGTGCGCCTGAAACCTCGGGCACGTTGGGCGTGAACTATCACCAGCCGGTATCGTGGGGCGAGCTGTCGTTCGATGCGAATCTGTACGCGACCTCGAAGTTCTACTTCGATCCCATCAACGACTTCGTCGAGGACGGCTACACGCTGCTGAATCTGCGCGCCACCTGGACGTCGCTGTCCGGGTCAACGTCGGTCACCGTGTACGGCAACAACGTTACGGATGAGGACTATCGCGCCGAAGTGCTGCCGGGTCCATTCTCGATCCAGCAGATCTACGGCGAGCCTGCGGCTGCCGGCGTCTCGGTGTCTTATAAGTTCTGATCGAGCGCGGCGTGGAAGAAACGTTTGACTATGTGATCGTGGGAGCCGGTGCGGCGGGTTGCGTGCTCGCGTACCGGCTCTCGCAAGACCCTGCGAACCGGGTGCTGCTGATCGAAGCGGGCGGCTCGCATCGTCATCCGTTCATCACCATGCCGAAAGGCATTTTCAAAATCATGGCGAGTCCGGTGCACATGTGGCCCTACATGACGCAGCCGGACACCGCTTCCAAGCACGCGGCCGAATCGTGGGCGAGGGGACGCACCCTCGGCGGATCCAGCTCCGTGAACGGCATGGTCTATGTCCGCGGCCAGGATGCCGACTACGATTCGCTCGCGGCCAATTCGAGTGAAGATTGGAGCTGGCAGCACATCGGCGCCGCGTATCGTGCGATGGAGAATCACGAGCTCGGGCCGGCGCCGACGCGCGGCGACCGCGGGCCGCTGCATATCTCGTTACCTGAAATGCGCACGCCGCTGATCGATGCGGCCATCAAAGCCGGTGCGTCGATGGGGCTTGCACCCAAAGCCGACGTCAACGATCCGGAAGACGTGCCTCGAATCGGCTACGCGCCGCGCACTATCTATCGCGGTCGTCGTCAAAGCGGCGCAACGGCTTTTCTCGATCCGATTCGAGATAGAAAGAATCTGACTGTGATCACGGGTGCTGCCGTCGATGCCGTCGAGTTCGACGGGCGGCGCGCTTCGTCAGTTCGCGCGATTCACAATGGCGCGACGGTGCGATTCAAGGCTCGTCGAGAGATTCTGCTCTCGGGCGGCACACTGTCCACGCCAGCGGTATTGCAGCGTTCGGGTGTCGGTCCGGCGGAGCTGCTGCATCGGCATGGCGTTGCTTTGGTTCAAGAGAGTCCCGAAGTGGGCCGCAACGTTGTCGAGCATCGCGGACTCGTAATGCAATGGCGCGTTCCGGATCGCTCTTCGGTCAACCGCGACCTGCAGGGTTGGCGCCGGTATCGCTCCGCCACTCAATATTATCTGACCCGACGCGGCCCGCTTGCGGCCGGTGTTTACGACGCCGTTGCGTATTTCAAATCACGCGCTGATTTGTCGCGTCCAGACATGCAGATGCTGATCGCACCCTTCAGCATCAACTACACGAACCCGGCTGCGGGCGTCGAAGCGCACGGTGGCATGAATCTCTGTGTGTATCCGCTGCGGCCGGAATCGAAAGGCTCGGTATCGATTCGCTCGCGCGACGCCAGCGAGTTGCCCGAGATCCAATCCGGATACGGCACGGCGCCAGACGATCGCAAGAAGATGATCGACATCGTGCGGCTCACGCGTCGGTTCGTGAAAAGCCCGGCGCTCGCGGCGTTTCAGCCGCAGGAGACTCGCCCGGGTGCTGAATACCAGAGCGACGAGCAGATCCTCGATGCCCATCTGCAGATGGGCTACACGAACTATCACGCATGCGGCAGTTGTCGCATGGGAAGGGATGAGCAATCCGTTGTCGACCCACGCCTGCGAGTGCGAGGTGTCGATGGCCTGCGGGTCGTGGACACCTCGGTTTTTCCAGTCATGCCCTCCGGCAATACCAACGGGCCGGCCATGGTGCTCGGCTGGCGGGCGGCGGATCTCATTCTGGCGGAGCGTTGAGAGATTCCTATGAGCGCGACATCCATGAATCATATCTCCAGCCTGAAGTATCCGGACCGCTTGTTCATCGACGGCGCCTGGGTCGCGGCTTCGTCGAATCAGAGTCTCGACGTCATCGCGCCGGCGACAGAGCAGAAATACCTTTCGGTCGCCGCGGCGTCGTCAGCGGATATCAACCGAGCCGTCGCAGCCGCACGTGTTGCGTTCGACAAGGGCCCATGGCCCCGAATGTCACATGCCGAGCGTGGGCGCTATCTGATGGCGATCGCCGAGGAACTGGATCGTCGCAAGCAGGATGTCGCCCGGGCGTGGCCGAATGAGATGGGCATCCTGCACTCGATGGCGACTGCATACGCCGGCGGTGTGAGTGGCATGTACAAGTTCTATGCGAGCCTCGCCGGTCAGTTCGCCTTCGAAGAAAAACGTCGCACGTTCTCTGGCGCGAAAGTCGGACTGCTGGTGCGCGAGCCTGTGGGTGTCGTCGGTGCAATCATTCCCTGGAATGGACCGATTGCGCTCATCGGGTTCAAAGTCGCGCCGGCATTGCTCGCGGGCTGCACCGTGGTGATCAAAGGGTCGCCGGAGGCGCCAAGTCATGCGCTGATCATGGCCGAGATCGCGGAGAAAGTAGGGCTCCCGCCGGGCGTGCTCAATGTCGTCACCGCCGATCGCGAGGCGTCCGAAGCGCTCGTGCGCCATCCCGGCATCGACAAGATTGCATTCACCGGCTCCAGCGCTACCGGCAAGCGTATCGCTTCGATTCTTGGCGAACGGATGGCGCGTTACACGCTCGAGCTCGGTGGCAAGTCGGCAGCGGTCGTGCTCGATGACTACGATGTGGAGCAGGCGGCACAGTCGATCGCCGCGAATGCATGCGACATGACCGGTCAGGTCTGCGCCTCCCTCACTCGCATGATTGTCTCGCGCTCGCGGCACGATGCTTTCGTCGAGGCGCTCAGCAGCAAGCTGTCGAAGGTCGTGGTCGGCGATCCGTTCGATCCAACGACGCAGATGGGGCCGCTGGCGACGGCAAGACAACGTGACATCGTCGAACGCTACATCGCGAAGGGCAAAGAGGCTGGCTTCAAGATCGCCACGGGTGGCCGGCGGCCGTCGCACCTGTCGCGTGGATTCTTCGTTGAACCGACAGTGTTCGCGGGCGTCGACAATCGCTCAGCCATCGCGCAGGAAGAAATCTTCGGCCCGGTGATCGTCGCCATTGCCGCGGACAACGACGAGCACGCCATCGAGTTGGCCAACGACAGCCCGTATGGATTGAACGCGACCGTGTTTACCAACGACGTCGAGCGCGCCTATTCGGTGGCGCGTCGGCTCCGCAGCGGTACCGTCGGTCACAACGGGTTGCGTCTCGACTTCTCGATTGCGTTTGGCGGATTCAAACAGTCGGGTGTCGGCAGAGAAGGCGGAGTCGAAGGACTCATGCCCTATCTCGAAACCAAGACGGTATTGCTCGACGGCCTGCCTGCGCACATCGCCGCGGCAGAAGCCTCGCGAGCGAAGGCCTGAGGCAGAGACCGTGAAGCAAGAGAATCTTTCCGACACCGTCCGGCTCCATTCGCCAGCACCGCACGTCGCGGTGATCACGATCGATCGACCTGAGGCTCGCAATGCCGTCAGTGCTTCGGTGGCGGAGGGCATCGATCGAGCTCTGACGCTCACCGAAGCTGACACGGACACCTGGGTAGTCGTGCTGACCGGCGCGGGCGGCAAAGCCTTCTGCGCGGGTGCGGATTTGAAAGAAGTGGCGGCGGGGCGCGCGGCGACCTTGGGAACGTCACGCGGCGGGTTTGCAGGCTTCGTGAATTATTCTCGAGAGAAACCCTGGATCGCCGCTGTCGAGGGTTTCGCGCTCGGCGGCGGTTTCGAGATTGTTCTCACTTGCGACATGGTCGTAGCCGCGGAGACTGCGACGTTTGGTTTGCCCGAGACGTCACGCGGACTCATGGCGGCGGCGGGGGGCGTTTACCGACTGCCTCGTTTACTACCCCGGAATATCGCCATCGAGCTGATCGCGACCGGAAAGGTACTATCGGCGACGCAGGCGCATGCTCACGGACTCGTCAATCGAGTCGCCTCCGCCGGCTCCGCGCTCGATGTTGCCGTCGAACTCGCGCAAGCGGTTGCGAAATGCGCACCTGTCGCCGTTCGTGAAAGCTTGAAGGTCGCGCGAGTCGCGGCCGATATGAGCGATGCTGAGTTGCGTGTCGTGATGAGACAAGCATTCGAGCGCAATGCCAGCGCGGAAGATTATCGCGAAGGTCCGCGTGCGTTTCTCGAGAAGCGCGCCCCACAATGGCTCGGTCGCTGAGCACGCCACCGCTGGAGTGACCATGATCGAAGAGTTGAAGGCCCACGAAGATTTTCGGCAGCAGGTGCGCGAATGGCTCGCTCGCAATCTGCCGAAGGATTGGCAGGCCGAAATGCTCGGCGCGTCCGAAGACGAGCACGCTGCATTTCAGAAGCGGTGGTTCCGTCAGATGCGAGAGGGCGGCTACGTTGCTCCGCATTGGCCGAAGCAGTGGGGCGGCGGTGGCATGTCCTTCCCGCAGCAGATCGTGTTGTTCGAAGAGCTCGCCCGCGCCGGCGCGCCGCGGCTCGTTCTCTATTTCATCTCTCTTTATCACGCACCGGCGACACTGCTGGAGTGGGGTTCGGAGGAGCAGCGCAAACGACATCTGCCAGCGATCCTGACCGGCGATGAGATCTGGTGCCAGGGCTTCTCCGAGCCTGGCGCCGGCTCCGATCTGGCCAGTTTGCGCACGAAGGCGGAGCGTCGCGGCGATGTCTACGTTATCAACGGCCAGAAAACATGGTCGTCGAACGCCTATCGCGCACGCTACTGTCTGCTGCTCGCGCGCACGGATTCCACCGCGCCCAAGCACAAAGGCATTTCCTATTTCATTCTGGATCTCGAGAGCAAAGGCGTCACCCGCCGGCCGATCCGGATGCTCACCGGTGGCTCGCACTTTTGCGAACTGTTCCTGGACAACGTCGAGATTCCGGCTGAGAACCGCATCGGTGAAGAAGGTCAGGGTTGGGCGGTTGCTCAATCGACACTCGCGTCAGAGCGCGGCCTCACGGCGCTGGAGTTCGCTGAGCGTATGCGCCAGGCGCTGGCTCTGTTGGTGCGCGATGCTTCCAAGCCGGCGCCGTGGGGCGGTCGGTTCATCGATGACGCCGGCATTCGCCGCCAGCTCGTCGATGTGCACATCGGCACCGAGACGCTCCATGTGCTGGTGGGAAACATGCTGACCCGTGCGTTGCGTGGCGACGGGGGCGGCTCCGAAGCATCCATCATCAAGATCTATCACAGCGAGATGCTGCAGAAGTTCACCGACCTCGGTGTGCAGCTGGGCGGCATCTCCGGCCAATACGTGCAATCGGTGCTGATGGGCGGCGGTTACGAATCCGGCTACTGGATGCACGACAACCTGTACTCGTGGGCTTGCACCATCGCAGGGGGCAGCAACGAGATCCAACGCAACATCATCGCTGAGAAGACGCTAGGTCTACCGCGCGAGCCGAAGCTCGCCAGCGGACACTAAGGGCTGCAACATGGAATTCGGCTGGACTCCCAAACAAAACGAGTATCGACAACGCGTGCGCACCGCGTTGGACGAGCTCCTCCCGGACAACTGGGATGAGTTCTACGTCAAGCGCAGCTATGCCTCCGACGAAGCGATGGAGTTCTCGCGCTGGTTTTGCGCCGAGCTCGCCAAGCGAGGACTGTTGGTGCCGCACTGGCCGACCGAGTACGGCGGCAACGCCGGAGAGGACTGGGAGCATTTCATCCTCGGCGAAGAGATGAAAGCGGCTGGCGAGCCTCGCGGCGGCCAGTACATGAACATCAACTGGATCGGACCCGTGCTCATGAAGTACGGCACCGAGGAGCAGAAGCGCGAGCACCTGGGCGGCATCGCGAGCGGCAAGGTCATCTGGTGCCAGGGTTTCTCCGAGCCGAATGCGGGCACGGATCTCGCAGCGTTGAAGACCAAAGCGGAGCGTCGCGACGATCACTACATCGTCAACGGCGGCAAGATCTGGACGTCCTACGCGCGCAAGGCCGATTGGTGCATCCTGCTGGTGCGTACAGGGTCCGAGCGCAAGGACATTACCGTGCTGCTCGTCCCGATGAATTCGCCCGGCATTCGCGTCGCGTCCTATTCCGGGCTGGTGAAAGACGGTCATCTCAACGAAGTGTTCTTCGAAGACGTGCGCGTGCCGGTGGGCGCACGGGTCGGCGAGGAGAACCGTGGCTGGGAAATCATTACGCACGCGCTGTCGTACGAGCGCGTTGGCGTGCCGCGATATCACGTTGGCCTCGAGGCGCTCGACATGATGGTCGAGAAGTTACAGAGCGAGGGGCGCTGGGACGACGCCGTCATCCAGACGCTCGCCGGCGAGCTGGTCGCCAAGTTCGAGGCGGCTCGCTTGCTGACGTATCGAGTGGTCGATCAGCGCGTGAAACGTCAGCCGCCGAACACCGACGCCAACCTGTCACGCATCTGTTCGCTCGAAGCCGTGCAGGATTTAATGGACTTCATCGCGCAGTTTGCACCGGATGCGCTGGCCGGCGGCCACCTGCTGCTCGACGACTACTATCGGATCAACACGCCCGCCGGCATTACCGGCGGCACCAACGAGATCCAACTCGATCTGGTGGCGCAACGCGGCCTCGGGCTGCCGAGGAAATGAGTCGATGGATTTCAAACTGACCGAGGAACAGTCCGCTCTCGTCGAGGCCGTGCAGGCCATTCTCGGCGATCATTCGGAGCTGACGGTGTCGAATCGCCACGGCTTCTGCCATTTCGATCACAAGCTGCAGCACCTGCTGCTCGAAAACGGCTTTCTCGACGCCGGTCGCGATCTGGGCGCGCTGGAAGCGGCGCTGGTCACAATCGAAGCGTCCCGTATTCCGGCGACGGTCGAGGTGGGCGCGTCCGCAATCGTCGCGGCTCGGCTGCTGCCCGATGAGCGAGTCGAAGGGCCCATTGCCTTGATCGGGGAGGGGGGCCTCGACAAGCCGGTCCGCAATCTTCCTGTGGCGCGCACCGCATTCGTGGAAAGCGGCGACGATGTACTCGTCCTCAAGATCGAGGCAAAAGACGTCGAAATCACGCCGTCTATTTATGCGTATCCGTTCGGACGCTTTCGTACCGAGCCGGATCTCACCCGATGCCAGCGCATCGTAGGCGCGGCGGTTCAGTTGAGGCAGTGGTGGCGTGTCGCGTTGGCCGCCGAATGTTCCGGTACGGCACAGAGTGCCATCGCTTTCACGATCGACCACGTCAACAACAGGCAGGTGCTCGGCCGTGCCGTCGGTTCGTATCAGAGCGTGCAGCACCGACTCGTGCAGTGTCACATGATTGCTCAGGGCATCCACTTCCTCACGCTACGCGCCGCCTGGAGCGGCGACCCTGCTCATGCGGACGAGGCGGCGTGCTATGCCCAGCAACACGTGCAGAAGTTCATGGTGGACCTGCATCAGTTCAATGGCGCCATGGGCGTGACCAATGAACACCTGCTGCATTTCTGGACCTATCGGCTGCGCGCGTTACAGAGTGAGGCCGGTGGTGCTCATGGAGCGGCGCGGAGCATTGCACGCGCTCGATGGGCGCGTTCATCGATGCCCAAGGTCGCGGGAGGGCGCGCATGACAGATGAAGCCGGCAACGAGCTTCGCGAAGCAATCCGCCCCGTGCTCGAGGGCAAGTGGGACGGCACGGTTGCACACTTTAAAGAAGGTCGGACGGCCCAAGCCGAAGATGAGCTATGGAACGAAGCGGCCTCGCTGGGCTGGTTCGGCGTAGCCATCGCGGAGGAGCACGGCGGTCTGGGCTTGGGTTATGCAGGCCTCGCTGTTCTCTATGAGGAGCTGGGGCGATATCTCGCGCCGTTGCCAGCGCTGCCGATGTTGCTGGCCGCCGAAGCGATTGCGCTCGCCGGCGATGACGCACAGAAGTCGATGTGGCTGCCGAAGATCGCAGCCGGCGAGATTCGCATCTCGATGGCGTTGCCGCTCAAAGGTGAGCCACTGCCTCGAGTGACTGCCGAAGGCGTGGTCAGCGGTCGTGTTCCTCACGTAGGCTGCGGCAGCAAGGTCGACTATCTGTTGCTGCCAGTCCGAAGTGAGCGCGGAGTCGACCTGGCGATCTTCGATGTGTCCGCGAAAGGTGTGGTTGTCACGCCCGCGCCGATCATCGATCTGACACGCTCGATGTGCACGGTCACCCTCGAGGGAGTGCAGACAGACGGCGCACGGCGACTACTGCTCACGGCCGAACAATGGGAGCGGTTGCTCGATCATGCGAGTGTCGCGCTCGCACTGGACAGCGTCGGCGGCGGCATGCACATCCTCGAGCGGACGGTCGCATACATGAGTGTGCGAACTCAGTTCGGGCGGCCGATCGGCTCATTCCAGGCGCTGAAACATCGCGCGGCCAGCTGGAAGGTTTGGCTCGAAGGCGCGCGTGCCTTGACCACTCAGGCGGCTTTGCAAGTGGCGAGTTCAGCGGCGAATGCTTCGTCCCTGGCGTCTTCGGCCAAGGCGTCGGCCTGCGATGTCTACACGGGGGTCGCTGGAGATGCAATTCAGCTCCATGGTGGGATCGGCTTCACGTGGGAGCACGAGTGTCACTTGTTCATGAAGCGGGCGCGATTGAATGCCGCATGGCTCGGCACACCGCTGCAACATCGCGAACGCGTGGCAGGGCTTTCCTTCGCGGCAGCGCTAGGCCCGGATTTTTCTCGCGGCGGACTGCTCGCCATTTCCTGATCGAGGGCGCGTCGTGATTGGATTAGCAGACAAGTCAGTGATCGTGACGGGTGGCGGCAGCGGCATCGGTCGCGCGGCTGTTGAGTTGCTGATCGGTCACGGTGCAATCGTTACCGTCGCTGACATCAACGAGGCGGGCGGCCGCGAGGTCGTGGACGCCGTGAATGCAGGCGGCGTGCGTCGTGCACAGTTTGTTCGTGCCAACGTTGCGGTTGAAACTGACGTGAAGGCGATGGTCGAAGCCGCGGAGTCTTTCGGCGGCCGTCTTGACGGAGCTATCAATGGCGCTGGCATCGGTCAGCTAGGCAAGAAAGTGCACGAGCTCGACGCGTCCGAATGGGATGCGCACATGGCGATCAACCTGCGCGGGATGTTCTTGTGCATGAAGTACGAGATCGCGGCGATGCTGAAAGTGGGCGGCGGCTCCATCGTGGCGATTTCCTCCGTTGCCGCGGTGATGGGGTTGACCACGAGCCCGGAGTACTGCGCGGGCAAGGCCGGCGTAAACGGGCTCGTGCGCGCTGCTGCGATCGACTACGCCAAGCAAGGCATTCGAATAAATGCACTGCTGCCGGGCGCCACGAATACGCCGCTGGCGATGAAGGCATTGGCCACGAAACCCAAGGATGTCGGCCCCATGACACTACCGAACGGCCGTCGGGCGGAGCCGATCGAGATTGCTCGCGGCGCCGTTTGGATGATCTCGGACGAGGCGTCTTATATGAATGGCCACTGCCTCACGCTCGACGGCGGCCTGTCGATTGTCTGAATATGGATCTCGGCATCTCCGGCCGAATGGCGTTGGTTTGCGGCGGTAGCCGCGGGATCGGCTATGCGACGGCTCGGCGACTCGCGAGCGAAGGCGCACGGGTAACGATTGTCGCTCGCACGCACGAGTCTGCGATGCGAGCTGTCGGTTCGCTACATCGTGAGACCGGCGGTGTCGTTGAGGGTCTCTTCGCGGATCTGAGCACGCCCGAGGGACGAGCAGGGATCATCGCGGCGTATCCGCACACGGACATCCTGATCGCTCACGCGGGCACTCCACAGCGGCCAGCGGAGTTCGAGTCGTTGTCGCGAACGGATTGGGAAGGGTGGTTCGATGCACATTTCTATTCCGCGCTCGATCTGATCCGCGCCTACACACCGGGCATGAAGCAGCGTCGTTTTGGACGCATCGTCAACGTCTCTGCGAGCTTCATCAAATTTCCGCAGATCAGGAACGGGCACTCGCATGCAGCGCGGCTGGCGCTTGCTGGTGCGATTGCAGCGCTGGTTCGCGAGCTTGCGCCATTCAATGTGACCATCAACAGCGTGCTGCCCGGGCTCGTGGACACCGATGCGCTACGTGGCGCGCTGAGCGAGCGCGCCCGACAACGAGGACTCTCCTTCGAAGCCGTGCTCGCAGAAACGATTCGGACCTGTCCGGCCGGACGCATCGCGAGCGCGGATGAAATGGGCGATCTGATCGCGACGCTGGCCGGCTCGCCGTTTGCGTTCATGACGGGGCAGAACGTCGTCGTCGACGGCGGCGCCTACCCCGGTTTGTTTTAACGACGCGGTTATTACAGCGTCTCTTCGGTACCGAACAAGGCCGTGCTGGTGAGCGTATCGCCCGGGCCACCGGTCATGAGCGAAAGCTTCGCATCGGGCACCTGATTGGTGGACGTACCGCGTAGTTGACGTACTGCTTCCGCCATCAAACCCATGCCGTGAATGAAGCCTTCGGCGAGATCGCCGCCCGAGGTGTTACAGGGCAGGGCGCCGTTGGGCGCGATCAGATTCTCGAAGCGGATGACTTCGCCTGCGTTCTCGAAAGTGCAGAAACCATGATCGATGAGGGCGCCGACGCCCATGCCGGTCATGTTCTGATACACCTGCAGGACGTCCACGTCTTTCGGCGCGTAGCCAGACTCGGCCCACATCCTGCGCGCGACGCCGGCCTGGCCGGCGGTGCTATACGGATGGATGTTTTCCTCTCGCGCGCCGCTGCCTTCGAGACCGCCCATGGGTGCGGAGAGAATGTAAGCGGGCTTCTGTTTGAGGTGTTTCGCGCGCTCGGCGGAAACAACGATCACCGCACAAGCCCCGTCGTTTTCGCGTGAGCAGTCGAACAGCCGATACGGCTCCGAGATCATTCGCGCATTCGCATAGGTCTGGTCATCGAGCACCGTATTGCGCCCATAGGCGCGAGGATTGTTGCGAGCGTGGTAGTAACACGCCTGGGCCATCGCACGAAGCGTTTCTGCCGGCACGCCATCGGCCTCGATCAGCCGCTGCGCGCGCAGAGCCAGAATCTGGACCGGCGATTCCAGGCCGTTCACGAGGTATTGTGCGGCGGTATCGTTCTGCGCGACGTTGATGCGCAAACGTTGTCCTGCGCTCTCGGCCATCGATCGATAGACCGCGACGACACTTGCCTGTCCGGCAACGATGGCGCTCGCAGCGATACTGAGTGCGCCAGGAATGCCGCCACCGTGGATCCAGCTGAGCGCTGCGAATCGAACTTCGCGCGTGCCCAGCGCAGGCATCAGCTTCTGCGCATCGCTACGTTCGGAGGCGTATGAAATGAACCCATCCACTTCGCTCGGCTGGATGCCTGCCTCTTCGCAGGCATCGACGATGGCGCGTACGCAAAGCTTCAGCTCGGGATCGGGCGACGTGCCACGCTTGTAATACGGTGTTTGACCGACGCCGACGATCGCTGTCTTGCCGCGAATGGTGCTCATCGGTGTGCCTCCAGCGTCCACTGGATGGAGGGATAATGTTTGCTCTTCTCTGAGGGTGGCAAGATCAGGCCGCGAACAGCTGCGCCAATTCGGAGGTTCTCTTCCGAGCCCTGCAGAATGCCCATGACGCGCGCGTTGCCAGCCGCGGGGATTTCGGCGAGCACGGTGACGTAGGGAACATCGGCGGCGCGCTCCTTCACCCGCTCGAACGCATAACACGTGCGCGTCCACGCATATACGGTGCCGACGGGTTCGAGCGGTGTCCAAACGAATTCCCACGAGCCACAAACACCGCAACGGTAGTGCGCGGGCCACGTCCATTGTCCGCAGCCGGAGCAACGAGGTAATTTGAATTCACCTTGTTCCAATGCGCGCCAGTATTCATCGTCGGCGCCGATGCCGCCGATGATTCGATGTTGCTCGTAAGAAAATTGCATGACATCTCCAATCAGACGATGTGCGATAGGCGAACCGAGGTGCGTCTGCCGCCGTGGCATCTAAACACACCTCAGTCCGCGATGAAATCGAAGTGCTCGACGGCCTCGCTCTCGAGATCCAGTACGGCACAGCTCGAAATGAAGCCCTGCGAAGTAGGTCGGCCTTCGCCCGTCGAGCCGGGATTGATCACCAATGTCCCGGCAACGCGCGTGGCGACCGGGCAGTGGATGTGTCCATACATGACGATGTCGGCCGCGACCTCGCCAAAACGTTTGAACTCGCTCGACGATGGAAGGATGTAGGCGCCGCCCGATTCCCACGGCGTGCTGTGAACGAGCAGTACTCGCTTGCCTTCGAGTTGCAGCTCTCTGCGCTTCTGTTGTCGTGACAACCAGATCAACAGCTCTGGCTCGATCCAATCTTCGGCGCGCGCTCGCATTCCTTGCGCGCTGAAAAAAACTTCTTCGTGATTGCCCCAGATCGTGCAGACATCGCGATCGCGCAGCTCACGCACCACCTCATTCGAAAAACGAAACTGGTTGATGCAGTCGCCCAGGCAGATCCAACGATCGACGTCGCCCATCAAGTCGAACGCCCGGCGCAGTGCACCGGGGTTCGCGTGGATATCGGAAACGATGCCGAGCTTCATGTTCAGGGCTTGACGGCGGAGCACTCACTTTGGTGTACTTTATCGTAACAGACGTGCGATAAACGCACAAAACGAATTTGGCTTACGAAGAGTCCAGGGCAGGAGTCGCGTGGGCTGCCAGCAGAAGGCAGTGCAGGGCACTGCGTGCGAGGGGGCGATGACGAACTCCGGGCTTGGTAAGAAATTTGTCTGCGGCTTGACGGCCTTTGCCGGATGGGCGGCCACGTCAACGGTGCTGGCTCAGGTCCAGTCCGAAGCTGCTCCCACGACGGTGCAACCAGCATCCGTCGGGCCAGAAGAGGTCATCGTCACGGCACGCCGTCGCGATGAACGACTGCAAGACGTCCCACTCGCGGTAACAGCGGTCAGCTCCGCGGAATTGCAGCATCAAAACATTCTATCCGTCGCGCAACTCTCGCAAGCTGCGCCAGCGCTCGTGACGGTGCCCGCCTCCGGTGGCGGTCGATCGCAACCGGTTTTCACGATCCGTGGATTGAGCGCTCAGGAATTGTCGGTGATCGGCGATCCCTCGGTATCGACCTATCTGGGCGATGTGGTCATGGCTCGAACGCAAGGCATGAATGCCGCGCTCTTCGACGTTGGATCGATTGAAATCCTGCGCGGTCCGCAGGGCACGCTGTTCGGCCGCAACACAACTGGTGGCGCCGTCGTCATCCGACCCAACAGGCCTACCGATCGATTCGAAGGAAGGGTTGCTTTGACCGGCGGCAACTTCGAGACGTTCAACACCGAGGCGATGATCAACGTGCCCGTGGGCGAGCTGTTGAAAGTTCGCGTCGCGGCCGTGAATCGCAAGGACGATGGCTTCGTTTACGACGAGTTGCTCGGTCGGAACATCAACGACACCGATCAACAGGCTGCGCGCGTTTCGGCGCTGCTGACGCTTCCCGGCGATGCCGAGGTGCTCACGGTTTACGACTACTTCCGCGATGACAGTGGAAGTACCCCTGGCTTCATCAAGCATGTGAACCCGAATGGCTCGTTCAACGGCGAGGCGTACCGGGCAGCGCGGGGTTATCGGCCGCTCGAGACGCTGCTGTCGGAGCAGCAAGCGCGCGGCATCTATCGTGTCGCAAACGGCACACCGTTGTTCAACGACATCAAGACGCACACGTTCTCGAACACGATTACGGTGCCGCTCAGCGACGATGTAAGCATCAAGAACATCCTGGGCTATCGCACAGTCTGGGACGAGTTGCGCGATGACGTCGATGGCACCGAGAGCGCGCTGTTTCCCCAGGAACGCAACGATCGCGGGCACCAGGTGAGCGAAGAATTCCAACTGCTCGGCACGGCGGGGCGCCTGGACTGGATCACCGGCTTGTATTACTTCCGCGAGAAGGGTCGCACTCAGGCGGAGTCCTACGCCGGAGCAGTCGATCCGGGGCCGATCGAGCCGCGGCATGTCGAAGAGTACGAGGGGCCTGCCTATTCCATCACCGATGTCGCGGGAGAAAACACCAGCTATGCGGTGTTTGCTCAAGGCACCTATGAGTTGCTGGATGGCCTGAAGCTGACGGCGGGCGCGCGCTACACCCGCGATGAGCGCGAGGCGACGATTCGTAATCGCACTCGGAGCGCATGCCGTTTTACGCTAGACCAGGACGGCGATCCCGCGACGCCGGAAACGACGCCGGCATTGGGCGACTGTGCAGTCACCAACGATGCGTCGTTCTCCGAGCCGACGTACAACATCAGTCTCGATTATCAGTTTGCGGATTCGAAGCTGGTCTACCTCGCACATCGCCATGGCTATCGCAGCGGTGGCTTCGGATCTCGCGCAGCTTCGCAGGCGGGCCTGGCTCGCACCTTCGAGCCTGAATCGGTGGATGACGTCGAGATCGGCTTGAAAGCCGATTGGCGGCCCGGCGATGTGTTCTTGCGGACCAATCTGGCCGCTTATTACTCGAAGTACGAAGACATCCAGCGCATCCTGACCGATCCGAACGTGGCGCCGGTTACGGCGGTCACTACCAACGCGGGCCGCGCGCGCATCCAGGGCATCGAGGCTGAGCTCATGGTGCGTCCCATCGAGTCGCTGGAGTTGTCCGCCGACTACGCTTATACCGACGCGGAGTTCACCGAGTTCATCGCACCGGACGGCACGGACTTATCCAACGCGCCGTTCGCACGCGCACCCAAGAACGTATATACGTTCGGGGCTCGCTACACGCTGCCGATCGATGCGAGTCGCGGAGACATCTCGTTGGGCGGCTCCTTCTATCACGTCGACGAGTACAGTGCGGTCGACGACGTCATTCCCGGCGTCACCGGCGTCGCGGCGCGGGAGCTCGTCAACGCCGACGTGAGCTGGAACGCCGTGCTGGGCTCGCGTTTCGATGTGTCTGCGTACGTGACCAATCTGCTCGATAAGCAGAACAGCTCCCTGTTCGTGACGTTGAACGGGCTGGGCTTCACCAGCCATATCGCCGAGGAACCGCGGCGCTACGGCGTCAGCGTGCGCTATCACTTCGGGGAGTGAGCCGGCCTTGTCCACGAGCGGGCCGAGCACCCTGCGGCAGCAAGCCGGCGCGTCATGGCTGGTCGCGGTGTTGTTTACGTGCTGTTTCACGTTGTCGTATGTGGATCGGCATGTCATCAGCCTGCTGGTCGAGCCGATCAAGTCGGCGCTGGTCTTGAGCGATACCCAGATCGGTGTCATTCAAGGTCTGAGCTTCTCGGTGTTCTACGTGCTCGCCAGCCTGCCACTGGCGCACCTGTCGGATCGAGGCAATCGTCCTCGGATCATCGCGGCGTGTATCGCGGTGTGGAGCTGCATGACCATGCTCTGCGGACTGGCCGTCAACTTCTGGCACCTGCTGCTGGCTCGCATTGGCGTAGCAGCGGCGGAGTCGGGTTTGCCGCCGGCCGCCTTGACGATGATGGCCGACACGTACGATCCCAAACGTTTGGTGCGGGCCACGTCGATCTTCATGCTCGCGCCCTATCTTGGTGGAGCGATCGCGCTCGTCGGAGGCGGCGCCATTTACGCTGCCGTTGCGCAAACTCCGTGGCCCGCGATTCCAGGCATCGGACCCCTCGACTCGTGGCAGTGGGTTTTCATCATGGCTGGCGCGCCGGGAATGCTGGTGGCGTTGATCGTGCTTTGTTTGCTGAAGGAGCCGAGGACCGAGGCCAGCGGCAAATCCGATGCAACGGTGGCGGAGCTGGTGACCTTTCTTCGTACCGATTGGCGGCCACTCATGGCGTACATCGTCGCCACCGCCTTGGTCGTGCTGCTGTTCAATGCGCAGGTCGCCTGGGTGCCGGCAGCGTTGATGCGTGCTCATGGCATGGACGCGCACACCGTCGGCCTCTTGTTCGGTCCCGTATTTCTCGTGGCAGGCGCCATCGGCACACTGGGGGCCGGCATGATTTTGGGGAAGGCGCGGGGCGATGTGGTGACCAGCACGGTCCGCCTGATGCGCCTTTGTGCGTTGGTCGCGCTGCCGGCGGCCGTCATCGGGCCGCAGATCGCTTCTGTCTGGATTCAGCTCACGGTTGTGGGTGTTTCACTTCTGTGCAGCAGCGCCATCCTCGGTATGTCTACCGTGCCACTGCAGTTCATTGCACCCAAGCCGTTGCGGGCGCGAATCATGGCGCTGCAAGGACTGGTTTGCGCATTGATCGGGACGGGGCTCGGACCGTTGCTGGTCGGCGTGCTGAGCGACCAGCTCGATACCTTTGCTTCGCAGTCATTGACAGTCGCGCTGTCGGTCATCGCCGTCGGCACCGTTCCCTTGTCTTATCTCTTGCTCGGGAGCGCGCTTCGATCTTTCGATAGTTCCGCTCGAGCATCGCGGCCAGAGCGCAGTGCTCTGTTCAGTCATCCGCCCGTGCCCGTTCCCGAGGAGTAGTTCATGAGTCAAGGCACCAGCAGCGTCCGCGTCGATAGCAATGTCGCGCAGCGGTTGATCGAGCATATTCGTAACAAGACGACCGATACCGCGCCATCGGAGCTGCGCATTCCGATCGACCAGTTCGTGAACCCGGCGCGAGCGGATGCCGAGATCGCGCTGTTGAAGCGCTTGCCGGTAATCGTCGCGCATGAGTCCGAGCTGAAAGATACGGGCAGCTATGTGACACGCGAAGTCCTGGGCGTGGCGTTACTCATCGTGCGACAGAGCGACGGCAGCGTGGCCGCGTTTCATAACATGTGCCGACATCGAGGCGGCCGGGTCGAGCAGGCCGCGGCGGGCAGCAAGCGCGTGTTCATGTGTCAGTACCATGGCTGGGCCTACAACTCCGAAGGCGGAAATTTGCGCCATGTTCCCTATGAAGAATCGTTCGGCGAGATCGACCGGTCCTGCAACGGTTTGAAGCGTTTCACCACGCACGTGAGGCACGGTTTCGTTCTGGTCGAATTGTCGAGCCCGCCGGGTCGCTCGATCGCCGGGTACTTCGGTCCCGAAGTCGATGCGGAGCTCGCGCCCTGGGGTCTGGAGCGCTCGCAGATCTTCCTCGACAAGTCTTTCACGCTCAATATCAACTGGAAGCTGGTGATGGACGGCGCCGTGGACAGCATGCATCCACAGTTCCTGCACGTGGGTGGCGTGGGCAAGCTCGTGGCCACGCACACCGCTGTGTTTCAGGCCTACGGCAAGCACGGCAAGTTATTTCAACCGCGTCGCAAGCTGGAACAGCTGGTGCGAGAGGGCGCGGAGCTGGAAGGCAGCTCCAAGTACATCAGCTCACTGCTGCTGCTCTATCCCAATGCGCTGATCATTGGCGCGCCCGATCATGTCGAGTTCTGGACCGTGTGGCCGGTGCCTGGCAATCCGAACCAATCCACGGTGCATATCCGTTTCCTGGTGCGTCCGGAGATTCTCAGTCCCGAAATGGAAAGCCGCATCAACGCCAGCTGGGACATCCTGGCCAATGCGGCCACCCAAGAGGACTGGCCGATGGAAGAGTTCATTCAAAAAAATGCGCAGGCGAATCCCGAAGGCACGTTCGTCTATGGCAAGAACGAGCGCGCGGCCCAGCATCTGCACTGGCAGTTGATCGAGGATCTCGGCAACGGCGCGTCCTGAGCCTATGGCTGGCTACGATTTTCTGCGGGGACTGAGGGTCCTGGAAGTAGCGCAGCTCGGGCCGTCCAGCCTGGGCGGCTATCTCGCCGACATGGGCGCCGAAGTCATCAAGATCGAAGGCGCCGATGGCGATCCGGTGCGCCATACCGGCTCGCCCGCGATCGGTGCGCCGGACGGCGTCGGCTTGCTCCACCTGCGCTGGAATCGCGGCAAGAAAAGTGTGGGTGTGAATCTCGCGAGCGAGCAGGGCCGGCACGTTTTCCGGCGGCTCGCGGCGACGTGCGATGTCGTGATCGAAGGGATGCGCGCCGGATTCCTGGAGCGGCTCGGCCTGGGCTTCGACACGCTGCGAGCTGATAACCGAAAGCTTGTTTTCTGTTCATTGTCGGGCCTTGGCAGTACCGGCCCTTATCGCACGCTCGGCTCGCATGCGCCCGCATTCGATGCATTCGCGGCGCTGTCTTCGACCAATCTGTATGCGCTGACGAGTGCCGAAAGAGCCAATGCGGATTGGGCGCCGATTGGAATGAACGCAATGGGGTTGAATGCGGCATTGGGCACGTTGGCCGCAATCATTCGCGCGCGAGCGACAGGAGAGGGCGCAATGATCGAAGTGACTGGTGCGGAATCGGCTGCCCACTGGCTACCGGACGGGGTCGACCGGGCGCTCAATGCGGGGCAGTCGCATGAGCGACCGGGCTTCGCGCACGAAGATGGCAGGATGATTGGTTGGCCGCGCTTGCACGCTTACGAGACGAGCGACGGCCGTCAGATCTTTTTCCAGGCAACGCGGCCGAAATTCTGGGAACGGTTTTGCCAGGCTGTGGAGCGCGTCGATCTGCTCGCCGCCACTGACGAGCTCATCTTCCGCGAGCTCACAACCATCTTCCGTACCCGTGCCGCTGGCGAGTGGATGGCGCTGTTTCTGTCCAAGGGCATCGCGGGCGGTCCAGTCAACACGGTCGAGAGTCTCGCGACTGACCCTCATTTTCTGGCGCGCGACAACGTTTATGAAGTTCGCGGCTCCGACGGCAATGTATTACGCCTTGCCACCACGCCGGTGAAGACGTCGGGGCAGCGATTCGCGCCGGAGCTTGCGCCCGAGCAGTGGCAACACACGCAGCAGGTGCTCGCCGCGACCCTCGCTCTGGATGCAGAAGAGATGCGCGGTCTGCTCAGTCAGGGCGCGATCTATTCTCGAGAACGTCGCTGAGAAACATTTCATGTCGACCATCAATCTTCATCAGATGCTGCGTTTCTGGGCCACGCGCTGGCCGCAGCGACACGCGATTCGATGCGCCGGCCGCGATGTCAGCTGGGGGGAGTTGCATCGTCGCAGCGATGAGATCGCGGCAGGGCTGCACCGGCTCGGCGTCAGTAAGGGCGATCGCATCGGCATTCTCATGCACAATCGCGTCGAGTTCATCGAGACGATGCTCGGCGTCATCAAAGCCGGCGGCGCGGTCACGTTGCTCAATGTCCGATTCACGTCGCGAGAGATGATGTACCCGATTGTCGATGCGGGCATCGACGTTGTGGTTACGGAGCGCGCGCTGGTGGAACTGTTGTCGGAGGCGGAGCGCGAGAATCCGAAGTTGAAGGTGTACTCGGTCGACCGAGTCGACGGCTGCGGATTGCTGGACGATCTCAGAATCTCGGGGGCAATCGCACCCGAGCTGCAAATCGGCTCGGAGGATGTCGCTCTCGTTTGTTACACGTCGGGAACGACTGGCTTTCCCAAGGGGGCCATGCTGACTCACGGCAACATTCGTGAGTCGGCGCTGGCAAGCAACATCCCGTCCGGCATGACGTTCGCCGATCGCTTGCTGGTGTCATTGCCGCTGGCATACACCTGGGCAAGCTGTCAGTACCTGCGCGAAGCCATCGTCACGGGCGCCACGGCGACGATCGTCGAGCCGCGCAGCGATGTGGATCAGCTGATCGATCTGCTGGTGGGCGAGAAGATCACCGCCTGGTCGAGCGTACCGGTCTTGTTCGAACGGATCGCAAATAGTCCGCGCTTCGGCTCCGAGAATTTCTCCAACCTGCGTCACGCGGTGACGGGCGGCGCCTCATTGCATCTACTGCGTTCCTGGCAAAATCTCGGCGTACCTATCACGCAGGCATACGGGCTCACGGAGACCGCCGGCCACGTAACCCTGCTGTTCGCGGACGATGCCGAACGCAAGCTCGGCACCGCGGGCCGGCCGGTGATGAATGTCGATCTGCGGATCGTCGATGAGCACGGCGCCGTGCTCGCGACGGGCCAGGCCGGTGAGATCTCGGTCCGAGGCCCCACGGTGATGAAGGGCTATCTCAACAAGCCTGAGGCGACTGCGACCGTGATGGAAGCCGGCTGGCTGCGCACCGGCGATATGGGCTGCTTCGATGATGAGGGTTTTCTCAAGGTCGTGGATCGCAGCAAGGACATGTTGAAGTCCGGCGGCCTGAACGTCTATCCGGCGGAACTGGAGCGAGTGCTCGCCGGGGTGCCCGGGCTCGAAGAGTTCGCCATCATCGGTGTCGGCGACGAGCGCTGGGGCGAAGTCCCAATGATCGTCACTCACGGCAGCAGGCCGCTGGATGTGAGCAAGCTGAAAGAATGCTGTGTGCGAGAGCTTGCGGACTACAAGCGACCCAAGTACGTCATCGAACACGGCAAGCCACTGCCGAGAACGATCTCCGGGAAGATCCTGAAGCGGGAGCTCCGCCGGGAGTATCCCAAGGCGCCGGCGAGCGCCACGCACCTGAGAGATTGACGCATTACCGGGCGGGGCCACGCCGATCCCTGCCGCCCGCAGTCGCTCGATGCCGGCCGCCGACGTAGAATCCGCTCGTCGGCCGAACCTCGTTGTCCGCTCATGCGTCTGCTCGTCGTTGAAGATTCTGCTCCCCTTAGCGCCGCCTTGCTCAAAAGCCTGAAGGGCGAAGGTTATAACTGCGATCATGCCGGCGATGGCAGGGCGGCACTGCGCTTCATCGACGCCTACGAATTCGACCTGGTCGTGCTGGATCTGATGCTGCCGCAACTGGATGGGTTCGCGGTCTTGCGGGCACTTCGACAGCGCAGCTGTCCGACCTGGGTGCTGGTGTTGTCTGCGCCGGATCAGGTGGCCGACCGGGTGGCCGCGCTCGATTCAGGCGCCAACGACTACCTCGTCAAACCGTTTGCGCTGGACGAGTTGCTGGCGAGGCTGCGTGCGTTGAGTCGCCGGCCGACCGACGATCCGCGGCCAGTGCTGGCGCACGGCGAGCTGCATCTTGAAATAGTTTCGCGTGTGGCGCGCTGGCAAGGGGAGGCTTTGCAACTTACTCCCAAAGAGTTCGCCCTGTTGGAATTATTGTTGCGCTCTCGTGGGCGAGTCCTGTCACGCACGCAGATCTTCGAGAAGTTGTATGCGAGCGCGAGCAACTCGTCCGACAAAGCGGTGGAAGTCATCATGAGCACGCTCCGTTCGAAGCTTGCCAAGGCAGGTGCGGGCGATCCGGTGCAGACCCGGCGCGGGTTCGGATATGTCATCGCCTGAAGCGAATCTCTGGTCCATCCGGCGCCGTTTGACCGTCAGACTGACGCTTGCCCTTGGAGCGGTGCTGGCGGTGCTGGTCCTGTTGATGGACTACCGTATCGATGCCGGCGTGTACGACCATCTGGATACGGTGCTGGCGGATCAGGCTCGCAGTGTGACTTATGCGCTGAAGTACAACGATCCCGCCACGCTCGAGCAGCTGCTGCCTCATTACGCCATCCCGGGGCACACCGAGTTCTTCACTGTTTACGATGCCGATGCGCGCATGGTGCTCACATCGGCCAACAGTGCTGGGGTGGCCATTGCCGCGCCGGGCCGCGATCCAAATCTGCCCTTTTACTACGACGTACTCACACCGGACGGGCACAGCGCTCGCGCGCTCGCAGTGGCATTGGATGGGCACGAAACGGGTCGGCTACTGATCGTAGCTACCGAACGCGAAGCATGGGACAACGCCGAAGGTGGCATTCATTCCGTGCTGCTCGGAGGCGTTGCGTTCACGATCATCGTGGTGTTGTTGCTCGTGCAATGGGTGGTGAGGGGGGCGTTTGCTCCACTGCTCGAGCAAGGCGCGCGTATCGCCAGAATGGATGCCGAGAAGCCGCCTGAGCGGGTGGGGGAACATCTGCCCGCCGAGCTTGCGCCATTCGCAGACGCGTTCGACAGCGGCATTGCCAAACTTTACGGTGCGATCGAGCGGGAGCGCCGCTTCTCGCGTGACATTGCTCATGAGCTACGCACCCCTTTGGCGGAGACGCGCATGACCGCGGAGGTCGCCTTGGGCGATGGCGACAGCGCCGCCTTGCGCAGCGGTCTGGTCACTGCGATTGCCGCAACCGAACGCATGCAGCGGAGCGTGGACACGCTACTGGCGCTGGCGAGATTCGAATCTGGTCAGGAAGCACCGGCGCTGGATCCGTTGGATGTAGTTCAGCTGGCGACGATCCAGGTCGAAGCGCTGCGCCGTGCGGCCGAAGCCAACCAGATCGTGCTGGCGCTGCATGCGCCAGCGGAGGCATGGGTGCACAGTGACATCGGTATCCTCGAGCGCATTCTCACCAACTTACTGCAGAACGCGGTCGACTATGCGCCAGCCGGCAGTGCCGTGCATTGTTCTATCGATCCCGTCCAGTCTGGTGCAGGGTCCGCGCATTTAATTTGCATCGACAACGAAGCGCCACAACTGACGCAGGCGGACCTGAGGCACCTCGGCACGCGTTTTTGGCGTAAGCCGAACGAGGGCGGCACGGAAAAACACGCGGGCCTTGGGCTCGCGCTCGCATTGGCGCTCGCGCGCTCACTCGACGTGCGGTTGGATTTCGAGCTGCGCGACTCACGCTTGCATGTAAAGCTCGGTCCACTTCCAGCTTTGTGATCGCGCCGACTCACGGCGACCAAAGCTTGAGCAAAGCTTCATCGGGCAAGCTGCGGGGATCTGCGATCTCTGGGTTGTTTGCCGATGCTCCTTCCATCATCTCGGCCCGCGCGCTCGATCATTGTCGTCGCGGTTCTCGCCCTCGTCGGCTGGTTCCTGTTCGATCGTGAACACGCGCCGCAAGCCACGGCAGCGCCGGAAAGCGTCATCGATGCAAAGGGGCGTTTGAAGCTGGACTCGGTGCAGGCGGGCGCGCTGGGTTTGGCGACTGAGCCGGCGCTCACCGCCCAGGCGCTGCCTATCAGTGGCCTGCCAGCCGAAGTCGCCGCGCCATTGCATTCGAGTGCGCGCATAGCGGCGCCTTACGCCGGGGTCGTGACCCGAATTCTGCGCGATGAAGGTGACGCCGTCGAAAAGGGCGACGCGCTGGTGCGCATCCAAAGTCGCGAGTTGCTGAGTGCGCAGGCCGACCTAGTTCGCACTCGTAGCGAAGCCATCGCAGCGCTACAGCAAGCCGAGCGCAATGAGTTGCTGCTCAAGGAAGGCATCATTGCCGCCTCTCGCAACGAAGAAAGTCGCGCCCGGGCGGCAGCAGCGCAGGCCGCTCGCGAGCAGGCAGAAGGGGCGCTGTCCGGCTTGCGGATCGTGGCTGACGGGGTGCCGGGCGAATATGAGTTGTTGGCCCCGATCTCCGGCCAGGTGCTGCGTCGTATGGTCGTTCCCGGCCAAGCGCTGGTCGCGCTCCAGGAAACCTACGCCGTGGCGGCGCCCGGCAGTCTCGATCTCATCTTCACTGTGTCCGTGAGCTCCAGATCGCAGGTCGCGCCCGGAATGAAGGTGCGTTTGCCGGATGGATCCGCTGGCAGCGTCGTCGCCGTGGGTGCCGACACCGATCGGGCCAGTCAGCGATTGCGGGTGCGAGCGCGTGCGGATGACGATCGCGGTCTCGTTCCGGGCCAATACGTGGAGCTGACGTTATTGGCGCCGGCGCCCGCCGATTCGATCAGTGTGCCAGCCGCATCGCTGATCACCGAAGGCGACGGACACGTGCTCTTCGTACTCGCCGAAGAAATGTACCGCGCCGTGCGCGTCGAGCGATTGGGAGGTGACCAGGAACACGTCATCGTGCGAGGTGACATCCGCACTGGCGAGCAAGTCGTGGTCCGAGGTGCGAGCGCACTGAAGCCGTTGCTCGCGTCGGAGTAAGCGCCTCATGCTCGCACAGATGATCGAGTTCTCGCTGCGACAGCGCGTGCTGGTGTTGCTCGCGGCGGCAGGCATCGCGGCTGCCGGCATCATGGCGTTCTTGCGCTTGCCCATCGATGCCTATCCGGACATTTCTCCGACGCAGGTGAAGTTGATCCTGAAGGCGCCGGGCATGACGCCGGAAGAGATCGAAACGCGCGTCGTGGCGCCGTTGGAGATGGAGCTGCTCGGCGTGCCGCAAGGCGTGATGTTGCGCTCGATGGCCAAATACGCCATTGCCGACATCACCATCGATTTCGCCGAAGGCACCGACATTTACTGGGCGCGCCAGCAGGTCGCCGAACGGTTCGCCAACGCTTCGGACAGTCTGCCCGACGATGTGAGCGGCGGTCTTGCGCCGATATCGACCCCGCTCTCCGATGTTTTCATGTTCACCGTCGAAGGCGAAGGGTTGTCGCTGACCGAGCGACGTACCTTGCTCGATTGGACACTGCGACCCGCATTGCGAACGTTGCCGGGCGTCGCCGATGTGAACGTCCTCGGCGGTCACGTGGGTAGCTTCGTCGTAGTGCCCGATCGCGCGCGCCTGAACGCCAATAATGTGCTGTTCAGCGACGTAGTGAACGCGGTCTCGCGCAACAACAGGAACGACGGCGCTGGGCGTATCGGTGCGGGTGAAGAAACATTGATCGTGCGCGCCGAGGGCGCCATCCGGTCGATGGAGGACCTCGAGGCGATCGTCATCCGATCTGGAGCCGACCCGGTTCGGATCGGTGACGTTGCCGAAGTCCGTGTCGACTCGCTCACCCGTTACGGCGCGGTGACTCAAAACGGAGAAGGGGAGGCGGTACAAGGAATCGTGGTTGCTCTGCGCGGCGCCGATGCATCTCAGCTCGTCAACCGAATTCGAGCCAAGCTCGACGAGCTCGAGCCCACATTGCCGGCGGGCGTGACGATCTCGACGTTCTATGACCGCAGCTCGTTGATTCAACGAGCGGTGGGAACAGTGCAGAGTGCGTTGCTCGAAGCGACCGTGCTGGTCGTGGTGCTGCTGCTGTTGTTCCTTGGTGAGATGCGTGCGGCGCTGGTAGTCGCACTGATGTTGCCTTTTGCGGCCTTGAGCACGTTCCTGCTGATGCATATCACAGGACAAAGCGCGAACCTGATGAGCCTCGGTGGCCTGGCGATCGCTGTGGGCATGCTGGTGGATGCCGCGGTCGTCGTCGTAGAGAACACCGTGAGCCGGCTGGATCCGAATGCGTCCGGCTCGCACCTGCCGAGATTGCATCGAGTGTTCGCTGCCGCCCGCGAGGTCGCGACGCCGGTGGCCTCGGGCATTTTCATCATCTGTCTTACGTTCCTGCCGCTGCTCACGCTGGAGGGCTTGGAGGGCAAGCTGTTCGCGCCGGTTGCGCTCACGATTGTCTTCGCGCTGGCAGCTTCGTTGCTGTTGTCACTGACTCTCGTTCCCGTGCTGTCATCCTTGTTGCTCAAGGAGCATGCACATACCGAGCCTTTCGTCATGCGTCATCTGTCGCGGCTGTATGTGCCGTTGTTGGACGGGGCGCTGAACAACCCGAAACGCGTGTTTGTGGCGGCGGGCGCGACGTTGCTGCTGGGAATCGTCGCGTACCTGGCGACTGGCAAGACGTTCATGCCAACCATGGACGAAGGCGATCTGCTGATCCAGACGCAGAAGGCGCCCACCATCAACCTGCAGCGTTCGCTCGAACTGGACGTGAGCCTGGAGCGCGCCATTCTGCAGCAAGTGCCGGAAGTCCGGCGACTCGTCGCGCGCACCGGCTCCGATGAGCTGGGTCTCGATCCCATGGGGCTGAACGAAACGGACGTGTTCATGGTGCTGGCGCCCAAGGACGAATGGCGCGTCCCGGATAAGGAATGGCTGGCCGAGCAGTTACGCGCCGTGATGAGTCGGTTTCCGGGTGTCGACTTCGGTTTCACTCAGCCCATCGAGATGCGCATCTCCGAGATGCTCACCGGCAGTCGCGGCGATCTCGCGATCAAGATATTCGGTCCGGAGCTGGATCAGCTGGGCGAACTGGCGCAACGAATCTCCGACGCTCTCGCGAAGGTGGACGGTGCGCAGGACATTCTCACGCAGACGACGGATGGCGTTGCCTATCTGCGCGTGGCCATCAATCCGCAAGCCGCGGGGCGCGCGGGCCTCGCCGTCGCGGATGTGCAGGATGAGTTGCGCGCACAGATCGAGGGTGTTCCAGCGGGCACCGTGATCACACCAGATCGACGCATTCCAATTCTCGTGCGAGGCCGTGAGGGCGTGCGCGAATCGGTGCATCGCTTCAACGACCTGCGGCTGGCTCGCGGTGACGACGGTGAGATACCGCTCGCGTCACTGGCGAGTATCGAAGCTGCGTCGGGTCCAGTGAGAGTCAATCGGGAAAACGGCTCGCGTTTCGCGGTCGTCCAAGCGAACGTCGGTGGCCGCGATCTCGTCGGCTTCGTGGAAGAGGCGCGTGCCGCGATCGCGCGGGATGTGCCCATGCCGGCGTCGTATCGATTGGAATGGGGTGGTCAGTTCGAGAATCAGCAGCGCGCCGCTGCGAGGCTGGGCCTGGTCGTGCCCGTAGCAATCGGCCTGATCTTTCTCGTGCTGTTCACAACGTTCGGCTCCGCTCGCCAGGCCGTACTGATCCTCGGAAATGTTCCTTTTGCGCTGGTCGGCGGCATCGTCGCGTTGTGGTTGTCGGGCGAGTATCTCTCGGTGCCGGCCTCAGTGGGCTTCATCGCCTTGCTCGGCATCGCGGTGCTCAATGGCTTGGTGCTGGTGTCTCATTTCAATCACCTGCACGGCATCGGTACGAATATCGACTCGGTCGTGCGTGAGGGTGCGCAACGCCGATTACGGCCGGTGCTCATGACGGCGACCATCGCCGCGCTGGGTCTGGTGCCCTTGCTGCTCGCTACCGGGCCTGGCTCGGAAATTCAACGTCCGCTGGCGATCGTCGTCATCGGCGGGCTCGTGAGCTCCACCGCACTGACGCTGTTGCTGCTGCCCGTGTTGTATCGGCGCTTCGGCATGCCGCATCCCTCTGCTTTGGAATCGGTTTCATGACTGCATTCGTTCGACTGACTTTGGTGTTTCCGCCCTCCCTCGAGGAGGCACTGGTCGAGACACTGATCACCGCGCCGCAAGCGCCGGGTTTCACCTTGTCGCATGCGGAAGGACACGGTAGCGACTTTCGACACGCCTCTACGGCAGAGCAAGTCCGCGGTAGCGTCGAGCGTCGCATTGCTTGGATTGTGATCGAGGCCGCGGCCTTGCAGCCTTTGCTCGAGACTGTTCGCGAACGGGTGCGTTCGCCGGACGTCGTGTGGTGGTCCGAACCGGTGTTGGAGCGCGGGAGGCTCGCGTGATGCCACGACGCGTCTTCTCGATGCTCTGCTTGATTGCGGTGTCGCCCACGATCTCGGCACAAAATTATTTGCCGCCGGTAGAGCTGGCGGTGGAGGCCATAGCTCAGCAGGCCGAAGTGCTCGCAGCCGATGAGCGTGCAGCGGCAGTCGATGCCGAAGCTCGGGCGCTCTCTCGCGGCAGCTACGAATTGGAAGCGACTTTGATACCGCAGCGCCGGCGCACGGATGGGGGCGAGGGATTCGATGAGTTCGAAGCTCAAGTCGGTCGCGCCTTTCGATTGCCCGGCAAAGCGCCCCTGGACCGTGAAATCGGTGCGCGCTCACGCGCGATCGCCGCACTCGAACGCGGTGAAATCGCCCACGAGGCGGCGCTGCGCCTGCTTGAGTTGTGGATGCAATGGCTGCGTGCAACCGCGACCGATGCAGAAGCTCGAGAGCAGTTGCAGTCGCTGCAAATGGAACATGCGTCCTTGAAGCGCCGGGTCGAGATCGGCGATGCCGCCGAGCTGGACCTGCAATTGATCACTGCCGAGCTTGCGCAGGCGCGCGCAGCCGCACTGACGAGTGCGACGCTACTGTCTGCGGCGACACATGCTCTCAACACCGACTTTCCGCAGATCGCCTTGCCAGCTCGAGCGCCGACGTTGCCCGAGCCGCAGCCACTGCCGCACACAGCAGATGAGTGGCAGGCGCGGATCATCGACGATAGCTACGAGTTGAAGTCGGCAGAGCAGGAAGCGGCTCGTCAGGATGCAACGGCGAAGCGGGCCTGGGCCGATCGCATCCCCGACCCAACCCTGGGTGTGCGCTTCTTCAGCGAGCGAGACGGGCAGGAGCGTGCGGTCGGTCTCGTGTTCACCATGCCTCTTTCCAGTGGCTATCGGCGCGAACTGGCCAACGCGGAGCATGCTCAAGCTCGTGCCCGCCTGCGTGATGTAGAAGTCATTCGACGCGTGCTTGTGAAGGACGCGCATCTGAAAGTTGCGGTTGCCGCCGATGCTTTGAACCAATGGCAGGCGCAACGGGATGCGCACAACGCAATGAGAGCCGCCGCGAATCGAATTCAGCGCGCCTGGGAACTGGGCGAAATAGGACTGGCGGAACGTCTTCTATCGGCGCGTCGCGCTCGCGAGATGGCTTATCAAGAGCTCAGTGCTCGCGCCGCCGCCCATGAAGCGCAACTGCGCGTGCGCATCGACGCTCACGATCTTTGGCATCCAGAACACGGACGGAACGAAGAAGATGACTGATGCACTCATGCACATGCTGCGCGCCTGTGCGCTTGCTGCCATCGTTGCCGTCACAGGTTGCGCGTCCAGCGCAAGCGGCCTGTCGGATCAAAGAAAGCTGGAGGCCGAGGCCAGCTTTGAAGCCACGCTTCGCAAATGTAGAAGGCTGCAGCCGGGTCGACTCAACAAGCGGATGAATCTGCCCCCGACGAGCCTGCGTATCTCGCGCTGTCTGCGCAAATTGGGCTGGCAACCGGATGGGAGCCGCGCTGAACCCGCTCGAGACGCAACGACGTTGGATAGCCGCGCTTCTCGTTCTTGACTCACGCCGCTGGGTAAGGTGGCGAAGGCGGCGTCGCCAGCGTCAATAAGTTGCCGTCTGGATCGCGCACCTGTGCCAGCGTCGAGTATTTGCCGGCCATTTCCTCGCCGAGGCCGATCCCGAGATCCTGAAGCCGGCGGCGTTCGGCGGCCAGATCGTCGACGATAAGAAACAGCGCGCCGCCAGGGCCGCAGATCAACTCATCGGAGGAAAGGCCGACGCCGTGTCGGGCAGAGAGCTCCCACTGCACCAGTGTCGGCATCGGCCGGTTGTCAGGACTTCGCCCCAGCAACTTCGTGTACCAGCGTTCGGCGGCAGCGAGGTCGGCGGTGCGCAATATGGTGTAGGTCATCTGCAAGTTCATGACCGTGAAATGGTTGCGCTGAACACGGGGTTCCAAGTCCCAAGCATGATCGGACGGTAAGAGAGAACGTTCAGCTTCGACGCCTGCGATGCAATTCATGAGGGATTCTCAGCGCCGCATTCGATTCCCGGCGACTAATCAGGGGCCGTGCTGCGTGATTTACTGCGGGTCAGCTGCTCGACATCGACAGCTTCACGCTGAAGGGCTGAACCATGAATCCGACTTATGACTTCAAGGGCCAGGTGGCGCTCGTCACAGGCGCCGCGATGGGCATGGGACTCGCAACCGCTCGCGCTTTTGCAAAGAACGGTGCGTCCGTCGTCCTGATCGATCGTAACGGCGATCTGGCCGCGAAAGAGGCGGCAAAGATTGTCGAGGAGGGCGGCGTCGCTATTGGCTTGAGCTGCGATGTGACCGATGAGGCGCAGGTCGCTGCCGCGATCGACCGGACTGTCGCCGAGTATGGGCGGCTCGATATGGCCTTCAACAATGCCGGCATCCAGGTGCCCCCGAGCGATGCTGCCGAGGAACCCACTGAGAACTTTCATCGTGTAACGGCGGTGAATCAGTTCGGTGTCTGGGCATGTATGAAACACGAGCTTCGTATCATGCGTGCGCAGGGCTCTGGCGCCATCGTCAATTGCTCCTCGCTCGGCGGTTTGGTTGGCTTGCCCCAACGTGCGGCTTACCACGGTACAAAGCACGCCGTGCTTGGGATGACCAAGAGCGCAGGTGTCGAGTATGCGCCGCGCGGTATTCGCATCAATGCTATCTGTCCGGGCACCATCGATACTCCGATGGTGCGGGATATGCTGAAAGGCCAGTCCGACGCGATGGCCGAGATCATGAAACAGCAGCCGATCGCGCGACTCGGTCGAGCCGAGGAAATCGCAGCCGCAGTGCTATGGCTGTGCAGCCCCGGAGCTAGCTTCGTGATTGGCGTTGGCTTGCCGGTAGACGGCGGCTTTACCGCGCACTGAGTCTACGGCGAAATCATCCGAGCGGCTTCAGTTCACGGATCAGATCGATGAGAAGCTTCAATCCGGCGGGCACCTGGCGCCGGCTCGAGTAGTACATATGGAATGCCGGCCCCATCGAGCGCCAGTCTTCCAGGACGTATTGCAGTTTTCCCTGCTCCACCAAGGCGCGCACCGATGGCTCGGTCGTGTAGAACAACCCGAAGTCACGTTCCACGAGTGAGCGCCCAAACGCGCCATCGTCGACCGTAATGACGCCGGGCACCGACACGGCCAGCGAT
Organism: Steroidobacter agaridevorans; assembly: GCF_009932555.1. Lineage (GTDB taxonomy): Bacteria > Pseudomonadota > Gammaproteobacteria > Steroidobacterales > Steroidobacteraceae > Steroidobacter > Steroidobacter agaridevorans. The sequence continues at coordinate 557,318 of NZ_BLJO01000001.1, read as the reverse complement.
TCCGAGCCGCGATCGAACTCCCACTCATAGATGTGGCCGGTGCCGAGGCGAATCCCCAAGCAGCGGTGATTGCGAAGCTCGCTCGGATGAGTCGGCGTGCCGTGGCGTTTGAGATAGCCCGGCGATCCGACCACGACCCAGGCGATCTCGGCCGAGAGAGGCTGGGCAATCATGTCTTCCGGCACGGTCCCGCCGTAACGAATGCCGGCGTCGAAGCCTTCGGCAATCACATCGATCATCCGGTTATTCGCGGACACATCGAGCTTGATGTCGGGATAGCGCTCCGCGAACGTCGGCAGAACCGGGCTGAGCAGATAGATCGCAGCGTCCTGCATGACGTTCAATCGGATCAAGCCCGAGGGCGAGTCGCGAAACCGATTCAAACGATCGACGGCCTCGCTCAGGGCGCCCATCGGTGCAGTGATCGCATCGTAGAGTTGTTCGCCTGCTGCTGTGAGCGTCACGCTGCGAGTGGTGCGATTCAGCAACCGAATGCCGATACGCTCCTCGAAGGTGCGCAGCGCATGGCTCAGGGCCGAACTGCTGACGCCCAACTCGATTCCCGCGCGGCTGAAACTGCGATGCCGCGCCACGGCGAGAAAGTAGGGCAGGTCGGCGAAATCAGTTCGACTCAGGTTCATCGCAAGCCCTTTCAGCGCCGTCGTCGGAGAACCACGGACCTTGCTGGCAATCGTACAGGCTAATCCAAGGGACTGGCCATATCGCGCCCGTCTATTGCTGAGAATTCCTCAGTAGCGCTTGCGAACCGCCCGCGTTAATCCAAGCGCGCTCGCGTGATTCAATCTGCGCATCTTCAGAGGGCAACATCATGCGCGCGACGATCATGCATGCAGCCGGTGACGTTCGAATCGAGAACGTTCCCGACGCCACTATCGTGGAACCCACAGACGCGGTGGTGCGCGTTACGAGAGCGTGTATTTGCGGAAGCGATTTGTGGCCCTATCGGGGCATGGAACCCTCCGAGGGCGGACAGTCGATGGGGCACGAAGCAATCGGTGTCGTTGAAGACATCGGCGCCGACGTGCGTACATTGAAGCGGGGCGACACGGTCATCATGCCGTTCGCGTGCTCCGATGGCACCTGTGCCTTCTGCAAGGAGCACTTGTACACGGCATGCGTCCACGTTGCGTTCTTTGGGAATAACGGAATGATGGGCGCGCAAGCCGAAGCCATCCGCATTCCCAACGCGGATGGAACGCTGTTCGCCATTCGGCAGAAAATCGACGATGCATTGATGCCCGCGGTGCTCACGTTGTCAGATGTCATGGGCACGGGTCATCACGCGGCCGTCGTTGCCAAGGTGGGGCCCGGCAAGGATGTCGCAGTCGTTGGCGACGGCGCCGTCGGCTTGTGCGGCGTGATTGCAGCGAAGCGGCTCGGCGCCGAGCGCATCATCATTCTTGGCCATCATGCCGATCGAATCGCGCTCGCGCGGGAGTTTGGCGCGACCGATGTTGTCAGCGAGCGTGGGCCGCAGGCGATCGGGCGAGTGCGCCAGCTAACTCGAGGCGAAGGCGCGCATGCTGTGCTCGAATGCGTGGGGCATGGCGCCGCGATGGCTACCGCGATTGAAATTACGCGGTCCGGTGGCGCCGTAGGCAGAGTAGGCGTGCCTCAGGACGAGACGATGCCAGCCTCGCAACCGGCGTTCTATCGGAATATCACGATCGGCGGCGGCCCGGCGCCGGTGCGTGCTTATATCGACGAGCTCCTGCCAGACATTCTCGAAGGCCGCATCCAGCCGGCGAAGGTATTCGACCGCGTCGTGGATCTGGACGGCGTGCCCAAGGGTTACCGTGAAATGAACGATCGCAAATCGATCAAGGTGATGATCCGGCCATGAGCGATTCCAACGCCCGGCGACCTCGCGTCATTTGTCACATGACGACCTCTATCGACGGCCGCGTCGTCGTCGATGGCTGGCCAGAGCCGCTGCCGAAGGCGGTCCATCGTCATTACGAAGCGATCCACAACCGCTACGACGCGCAGGGGTGGATCTGTGGACGTGTCACGATGGAGTCCTTCGCGGGAGCGGCGCGTTCGGAAGCGGAAGTTGCTCATGAATATCACGACGAACCTCGCGCCGATTTCGTTGCGCCGGGTAAGCATGACTCGTTCGCGTTCGCCATCGATCCGAGTGGCCGCTGCGCGTGGCGATCGAGCGATATCAGCGGCGATCACGTCGTCGCGATACTGACCAATCGTGTCTCCGAGTCCTATCTCGAGTTTCTGCGCGAACAAGGCGTTTCCTATCTGCTCGCGGGCGAAAAGGAGATGGATCTCAGCCTCGCGCTCGAAAAGATCGGCACGCACTTTGGCGTGAAAACGTTGCTGTTGGAAGGCGGCGGGCGCGTCAACGGCTCGCTGTTGCAGGCAGGGCTGATCGATGAGGTGAGTTTACTGATTGCCCCCGTGACCGATGGGCGCATCGGCACCGCGGCACTGTTCGACATTGAAGCTGAAAACGCCACGCCAGGTTCACTGGTGCTGGAGGACCTCGAGCGCTTTGACGACGGGTTCGTGTGGCTGCGTTATCGTACGCCTGGCGGCAACGAGTGAATTCTATCTGGGCCTCGGCCCGGTATACCTCAACACCCACAGCCCCTGGTTCTTGTCGGTGATGTAGATGTTTCCGCGCCGGTCGACCAACACGTCTTCGGTTTGCGTGACGAGCGGTCCTTGAGGCATCGGACCAAGTCGTTTGACCGGATCGGGCGGCATGAACCAGCCCACTTCCCGGGGCAGCCGTGCATGCGATACATCGTAGATCCGCAGGCCTGCATTGAAGTGCGTGAGGTAAAACAGATCGCCCTGTTTCTGGACGGCGGGGTTGTGCTGGAGCTGGTTCGTGTTGTGAGGGCCGCTCCAACCCGGTCGCGCCGAGAAGCTGCGATAGCTCGCACCGGGCGGTGGCAGTGGGGCAGGCAATAGCGATATCAGCGTCGGCTGCACGGGGTTGCGAATATCGACGATGCCGGCGAAGTGCGCGGCACCCTGGCCGTACGAAGTATCTTCCGAGTTCACATAGGCGACGCCACGTGCGGGAACCGGCAAGACTGTGTGCACACCAAACATCGAGTGGAACGGCGGGCTGAAAGGAATGCGCGCGATCTGCCGCGGGCGCGTGACGTCTGAAATATCCAGCACGATCAGTCCAGCCGCGCCGTAGGGCAGCCAGGCGCGATTGCCTTCGATCACCGCGGGGCCATGCAAAGAGACGTCCTTGCCGGCGACGTTGCAGAAGCCATGTGCCGCCGTGTCATGCGCCGATGTCGGCGTGCTCGCACTGGCTGCGACTTCTTGCCCTGGCACCCACCAACGGCCAACCTCGCGAGGACGGGCGCGATCCTGGATGTCGACAATCGAATAAATGTTTCCGTTGAATCCAGGCGCGCTCGCGGCGAGATGCATATACCGCCCGCCTTGATAGGCATTGCGATGGGTGCCACGCGCGCCGGTGCGGTAGTGAGCCGTTTGCCGAGGTCGGATGGGATCGGCGAGATCCCACAACAAGACGCCTTCCTCATAGGGGCCGTTGGCATCGAGACCCCAGGGCGCATTCTCCAGTCCTTTCTCCAGGCTGGTGATCAGCGTGTCGTCCGCCAGGTCCACTTGCAGCGTGAATGTATTGGCCGGACCAGGCAGGAAGTTCACCAGCTCGGGCCGGGTGGGATCGGTGACATCGAGAATGTTCCAGCCGCGATGCCAGAAACATCCGGTGTAGAGATACCAGCGACCGTTGCGTTCCAGAATCGTGAGCTTGAATCCAGGGCGTCCTTCCAGATCGTGGTAGGCGATCGCTTCGACATTCCACGCCTGCGAGCCTGTCGGAGTGGCGGAACGCTCGGCGCTCGAGCTTTGGCCTGCGGTCAGTAGCAGGGCGCCCGCAGCGCTACCTTGCAGGAGGGCGCGGCGCGTAAGTAGGGCACGGTCGTCCCGCTGGGACATGGGTGTGGTCTCCGCATCGATGGCGGAGCCGAGTATCGAAGCCGGGCGCGCGGGTGTCTGTCAGAATTCCGGGAAATTGTCACGTTCCGGGATTCTGGATGCACGCAGCGCGCGAGGTGTGATTCCCCGTGTCCGGCGCAGCGTGGCAGTCAAGTGACTTTGACTCGAGTAACCGAGCGAGTGCGCGACGGCACTCACCGGCAGGTTGGTCTTGATGAGCAGCTCTTCGGCCCGACGCGTGCGTAGCTCCAGCACGTAGGCATAGGGTGGCAATCCCGTCGTCGCCTTGAAACGGCGTGCAAACGTGTCGGCTTTCATGCCGACCGCTCGCGCTAGGCTGCTCAACGAAACGTCGTCAGCGATGTGATGTTCGATGTAGTCGCGCACTGTTGCCAGCGTTTTCGTGCCGAGCTTTCCGTGTCCGCGACTTTGCGACCTGGCGCCGTCCAATGCGCGAATGCGCATCAGAATGAGCGCGGCCAGATGCTCGACATACAGCGACTCAGGCTTGAAGCCTCGCGACAGTTCCGAATTGAGCGAGGAGATCAGCGAGCGAATGACCGTATCGGTGCGATTGATGAAGATGGGCAGAGAGGACAGGTTCTCAAAGCCCGCAAGCTGGATGTCCGGCGAGATCCACAGCGCGGAGTAACTGAGCTCAGCGTGGCGATAGCTGCCGACCCGCTCGACATTGGCCGGTACGAAGGTCAATGCGCCGGGCCGGTCGCGGCCCTGGTAAGTCATCTCCGCGTCACAAATCGTTCTGGTGTGTTGCGTCGTGCCGGTCTCGGTGAGCACGATCAAGTGATAGGGCGCCGACCAGCGCAGGTCGGTGGCTTCGCATATCCAGTGGCTATGATCGAAAAGCAGCTGTGAATTCGACCACTCCGCTTTGCGCACGGATCTCGCATGGCCATTACGCTCGCGGATCCGACCGTTTCCAAGCCGAGGTTTTAGTGACATGACGGGCAGCATGCCAGCATTGCCCACATTTTTGCAGCCGTCATAGCAACGACGGTATGCGAATGGCCGCTGACTCGGTGAGTTACAAGCAGCGGCAGTCTGCAAGTTTCGCGACAGTCTCGATTGATAGCTTGGGTTCCGATGACGATCAACGTCCGAGGAACAGCCATGCTGCGTCGATTCTTGCCGTTTGCCGCTCTTATATATGTGTCTGCATCGCTCCCGGCGCATGCCCAGGAGGGCGCGGCGGGCGCCGTCCGTGGACGCATCGTGGATTCGGTGACTGGGCGGGCGGTGCCGACGGCCACGGTACACCTCATGCGCAATCAGCGCGTTCATAGTACGGTCGAAGCCGATGTCGCTGGCGCGTTCTCGTTCAATGACGTGCCGGAAGGTGTGTATTCGGTCGAGGTGGAAGAGCAGGGCTACTTGAAAGCCGTGCAGGCGGATGTACGGGTCGTGCTTCGCAGAGTGGCTGCTGTCGAATTCGCGCTGGTGCGCGGGAGCGATGACTTGCTTGCGGAAGTGGTGGTCTCGGCGCGCGCGACAGCAGGAGATCCAAGGGCTACGCCGAACACCGTACTGCTCGAACGTGAGGAGATCCGCCGCAATCCCGGCAGCGCGGGCGACGTGTTCCGAGCGCTGGATGTTCTGCCGGGCGTCGTCGCGACCGGTGAGTTTTCAAATTTCACCGTGCGTGGCAATGGACCGCGCGACAACCTGATCCTGATCGACGGCATTCCCTTCGATAAAGTCGCCCATTTCGATCAATCGCTCGGCGAGCAGGAAGACATCGAGGGCGGCGGGCGATATTCGATCTTCGCGCCGAACATCGTCGGCAGCGCAAAGTTTTCTCCGGGCGGATGGCGCGCGTCGGAGGGCGGCAAGAATGGTTCGTTGCTCGAGCTGGAGATTGCGGAAGGTAATCCGGCGAGCTCCACGGTAGGCGCGCGAGTCGACATCATTGGCATAGAGGCCGACTACGAAGGGCCGAGCTACGTCGCCGACAACACCAGCTTGCTGCTATCGGCGCGCCAGTTCGATTTCAGCAACTTGTTCGAAGCGATCGATGAGAACGATATCGGCACGCCGCGGTTGACCGATTTCATCATGAAATCCGTCACCGACCTGAATGACGAACATCGCCTCGAGCTGCTGGCGATCTATGCAGGCGAGGACTTCACGCGCACGGTCGAGAATGCGCTGGAATCCGAGGACTTCGAAGACGTGGCGCTCGGCGAGTCGGAACAGGACAGCACATTGTTCGGTGTGACGTGGCGCTGGTCTCCCGGGGAGGTCGCGCAGCTGCGTAATACGCTCTACTACCGCAACAGCGACAAGACGAGCACGCAAGGCGAGGCATTCCCGGATCTCGCGGGTCCCGACCCGACTCCCGAGACGACGCCGGTTCGCGAGGACATTCTGCGCATCGAGGAGGGCGAGACGGAAATCGGCTGGCGCGGCGATTTCAGCACGATGCTCGGCCCGGATGGAATCTTCTCCGCCGGCGCGCAGGTTGCTCGTGTGGATCTCGACTTCGACCGCCGTCTCTCCGGCGACTGGACACGGTACGTGTTCGATCAGTCCGACTATCGCGCCGACCCGACCCAGCAGTACATCGTGCTGACCCCGGCGGAGTACAACTCGACGATGAGCGCAGCGGAGACGCGGATTGCCGCGTACACCGACTACGCCTGGACCGTCGGCGATTTCACATGGACGCCGGGGATGCGCTACGAGCGCGATGGATTTTCCGGGAAGTCCGTCGTCGCCCCGCGTCTGTCATTGACCTGGCAGCTCGATGCGGTCACGCGAGTGTGGACTGGTGGTGGCGTGTATTACCAGGCGCCGCGATATATCGATATCGCCGCCAATCCGTCCAATCTCGATCTCGAGAGCGAACGCTCCACCCAGGTAGTGCTGGGCTTCTCCAGGCACCTGCGCGAGGACCTGCGTTTTTCGGCCGAGGGGTATTACCAACAGCTGGACGATCTGATCGTGTTCGACGATCGGACCACGGACGCAGCGTCGAATACCGGCGAGGGTTCCGCGACGGGCGTGGATCTCATGCTGGCCAAGCGCATGAGTCGAGGCTGGAGCGCTTCGGCGACCTATTCATACTCGCGCGCGCGTCGCGATGACAACCTCGGCGAAGGAGAGCTTGCGTCGGATTGGGACCGCCCGCATGCCTTCGGCATCGTGGGAGTCTGGCAGCCGAGCGATCGCTGGACGTTCTCGGCGAAATGGAAATATGCTTCAGGCCGGCCCACCGACGCATTTGTCGTCCACAGCGACGTGCTGGGAGATGCGGGGCCTTTGCGCTACTCGAAGGAGCTGACGCGCACCAACGCCGAGCGCCTGCCGGCCTATCATTCGCTGAGTCTGCGCGCGGACTACCAGCGACGATTCGGCCCGTTGAGCCTGGTGGCCTATCTGGACGTACTGAACGTCTACGGTCGCGAGAACGGCAACGCGTATGAATGGGACGAACGTCGCGGGGCGAATATCATCGAAGGGCTCGACGAGATGCTGCCTACGATCGGACTGAGGTTCGAATATTCATGGACGCGTGGTCAATGAGCCCGATCGTCGAGACATCTCATTGAGATTGCTGGTCGTCGAAGATAACGCGCGTCTCTGTCAGGCCGTTGCGGAAGGTCTGCGTGCGCAAGGATTCGCCGTCGATGTGGCGAACTCGGCCTCCGAGGGGCTGCGAGCGTGGCGGGCGGCCGATTACGATGCCGCCGTGCTCGATCTCATGCTCCCGGATGGCAGCGGCCTCGACGCGCTGAAGGACATGCGCAAGCGAGGCAGCACGACGCCCGTGCTGATCCTCACCGCGCTCGGTGCGGTTGAGGATCGAGTTCGTGGCCTGGATTGCGGGGCGGACGACTATCTCATCAAACCCTTCGCGATGCAGGAGCTCATTGCCCGGCTGCGGGCGCTATTGCGTCGTCCCGGTGCGGCCTTGGGTCGCATGCTCACACTCGGTAACGTGAAGCTCGATACATCGGCGCGCGTCGCCACCGTCGCCGACATGCCGCTCGATCTGACACGCTCGGAGCTGATCGTGCTTGAAGCGCTGCTGCGCAATCAGGGACGGGTCCTGTCGAAGGAGCGGTTGGGCGAATGTCTGTACGATTTCGAGCAGGAGCGGAGCGCGAATTCGGTGGAGACGCAGGTGCATAGGTTACGCAAGAAACTGACGGCCGCGGGCGCCGGGGTGTCGCTCCGGACGTTGCGCGGTCTGGGTTATCTTGCCTCCTGCGCGCAGCCCGATGCGTGACCCTTCGCTGCTGCGGGCACTGGTCATTCGATTGACCGTCGTGGTTGTGCTGGCGCTGGCTGGCGGTTATCTGATCCTGTACCTGGAGTTTCGCGCTGGCCTGATGGGTCTGGAAGGCCAGAGCATCGAGGTTCAGTTGCAAGACGTGCGTGCGGCCATCGTGCCAGGCCCGGGCGGGCCACGGCTGGAGTTGTCACGGCCGCTGCGAGAGTTCTATGCCCAGCGGGACACATTGAACGGCTATCAGTTGTTGAGCGCAGATGGCACGGTGCTGGAGTCGGGCGGTTTCTCTGCGCCTTATCTGCCGTTGCCGGGGAATCCAGGCGATCGGCAGATCATCCTGCAGCGGGAGAGGGACCCTCGATCAGGCAACAGCGTGATGGCCGCCACGCTCGCGTTCGATGAGGGTCATGGCACGCAATGGCTGCGTGTGGTGCGAAGTCTCGAAGATACAGAGAGCCTGGTGGCCCAGCTCATGCTGGGCGCCTTGGAGGAATTGTATCCGCCGATTGCGCTGCTGCTGATCGCCGTGGTCGGTGTCGTGGTCGTGACGGTGCTGTCGTCGCTGCGCTCTTTGCGTGCCGTCTCGCATCAGGCTTCGACGTTGTCGCTGGATCGGCTGGGCGAACGGTTGCATGCCCAAAACCTGCCACAGGAGCTCGTGCCTCTGGTTCAGGCAGTCAATGCCGCGCTTGACCGGCTCGAAGCGGACTATCGTGTGCAGCGGGAATTTACGGCCAATGCCGCGCACGAGTTGCGCACGCCGCTTGCGACGTTACGAGCACGGCTCGAGTCGCGCTTCTCTGCGGAGGAGTTGGGTGACGTTACATTTGAGATCGAGCAGCTCGCGCGCCTGGTCGAGCAACTGCTGTGTCTTGCGCGTCTCGATTCGCAGGAACATTTTCAGTTTGCCGCGTTCGACGCTCATGCCGTCGCGCTGGAAGTGGCTCGGGAGCTTGCGCCGGTCGCACTCGAATCGGAGCACTACGTGACCGCGGCGACGCCCGACGTCTCCGTGCCTGCTCATGGGAATGCCACGCTCACGCGCCTGGTCTTTCGCAACCTGATCGAGAACGCCATTCAGTACACGCCGGCCGGTACGTCGATCACGCTCTCTGGCGCCTCCGCCACGGTGATCATTGCCGATGATGGGCCCGGAATCGCCGCCGATACCGCTGCGACTTTATTCGAGCGCTTTCGTCGCGGCCACAATGCCGCCGGCCCGGGGGCGGGCCTGGGCCTTGCGATCGCGAAGAGCATCGTGGAGCGTCAAGGCGGACGTCTATGTCTCGATCCGAAAGTGACGACCGGGGCGCGCTTCGTGATCGAGTTTCGCGGACATTCCTGAGTGCATCGACACTCGAGCGGCTGAAATCCCCCATGTGAGTTGCAAGAGTTGCCATCGGACCCAGGGCAGGGTACGGTCGATCGGACGGATAGCCAGGCAATGACGCCAACCTCAGACTCTCCCACCGAGACCTTCATCAAGCTCTTCGCCGAGAGTCGTCACGCGCTGCTTCAATATATCCGGCGCTTCGTGCGCTCCAGTGAAACAGCGAAAGAGATCGTTCAGGAAGCCTTCCTTCGTACCTACCGGGAGCGTGAGTCGATCGTAACGCTCCGGGCGTTTCTCTTTTCCACGGCGCGCAATCTGGCGGCAAACGAGATTCGTCATCGACGAACGGTGGAGCGCGACATCGTCGAGAGCGCCGATGAGTCGCGGCTCGATGCTGAATACGAGTCTCTGGAGTCGGGACTGCTGCGCGATGAGCGGAACCGGCTCCTGGAGCAGGCGATCGATCGGTTACCCCCGCAATGCCGTGCGGCCTTCACCCTGCGCGTATTTCACGAGTGCTCATACCGGGAGGTCGCGGACCGCCTGGGAATTTCGGTGAAGACCGTTGAAAAGCATATCTCGCACGGCATGCGCGAAACGAATCGCTACCTGAAAATCCAATACAGGGCCACGAGGCGGCGCCATGGGTGAGGTTCATCGGCTGCCGGATCCAGAGGTCACCGAGCGCGAGGCCAGCGACTGGTTTGCTCGAATGAACGCTGACGACGTGACGGCCGACGATCGCGCGCGATTCGATGCGTGGCTGGCTGCTCATCCGTGCAATGTGAAGGCATACGCCGAGTTGGAGGCCACTTGGAAAGAGCTGGTCAGAACCGGTCCGCTGGTTCGGGCAGTCTACTTCGGCCAAGTGATGAATGCCGCGTCGGCTCGATCTGCACGCGCGCCACGCTGGCTCGCTGGCGCCCTGGCCGCGACCGTTGCGGCGATCGTACTCAGCGTGAGCTGGAGTTTTTACAAACAACAGGCGGACACCCGATTTCAAACGGCGATCGGTGAGCAGGTCGCTGTCATGTTGCCCGATGGCTCCTCGCTCAATCTCAATACCAACAGTCAGGTCGACGTCGAATACAGTCAACGTAGCCGCGTGATTCATCTCGAACGGGGCGAAGCGTATTTCAACGTTGCTCACGATGCGCATCGGCCTTTTTGGGTGCACGCCGGCAATCGCTGGGTGCGCGCGGTCGGCACCGCATTCAACGTCTACGTGCGACCGGCCGGTGTGCAGGTCACGGTCAGCGAAGGCACGGTCAACGTGGTCGATGCGACCGGCGGCAAGTCGCCACCTTCGGACGCTGCATACGCGAAATCTGCAGCAGCTGTGACTGCAGGTGAGCAGGCCGACGCCCAGGGCAACGCAGATGTGATCCGTGCCCTGAATGCAGCAGAGCTCAACCGTTCGCTGGCCTGGCGAAACAAGAGCTTGTATTTCCACGATGAGCCGCTCGGGAACGTCGTCAACGAACTGATGCGATATACGCGTCTGCAGATCGAAGTGGTCGACGATTCACTGCGCCAGTTGCCCGTCGGCGGCACCTTTCAGACCAGCCCGGAAGGTGCGGAGGCGCTGCTGAAAATGCTGGAGGATGGATTTGGCGCTCAGGTCCGGCGGCACGGCGCGGATCATGTGTATATCGAAGCTCCTGCTGAATAGAAATCGACTGGGGGTTTTCAACTTCTCGCGGGTCGTCATAACAGACAGGGTGAGCATGAGAAGAGCCGAGCATCCTAGGAGGGGGCATGAGAGCAACCAATCGAGCCGTCAGATTGGCGATTTTGCAGGCGTTGGCCTGCGCATCGGGACTGCTGCTGACGACACCCGGACGTGCGAACGCCGATCCAGCTCAATTCGATATCGGCCCGCAGCCTCTGCCGGATGCGCTGAAGAACTTCGCGGCGCAAGCGAAGATGCAACTTCTCTACCGCTACGATGCGGTCCGCAACGCGACTGCTACGCCGGTGACCGGACAGCTCGAAAAGCACGCAGCCCTCGAGCAGATGCTACGAGGGACGGGTTTGGTAGCCATCTATAGCGGCGAAAACACCGCGACCATTCGTCCTGTTTCCACGGAGAAAAAGCGCGTCGATACCGCGAGCAGCGACACATCCGGCGTTGCACCGACTCCAACTTCGTCCACGACGCCCGGCAGGCAGTCGCGCTACATCCGGCTGGCGCAGGCGGAAACCAGTGAAACGCAGGAACCAGCAGCGGACAACGCGACCATCCAGGAAGTGGTCGTGACCGGTCTGCGTCAGTCGCTGGAAACCTCCATGACGATCAAGCGCGACTCCCTGGGGATTGTCGATGCCATTGCGCCCGAAGATATCGGCAAGCTTCCGGACACCAACCTCGCCGAGTCATTGCAGCGAATTACCGGTGTGTCGATCGATCGCTCGGGCGGCGAAGGCGCGTTCGTCACGGTTCGCGGCTTTGGGCCGGAATTCAATACCGTGCTGCTCAACGGGCGACAGATTGCCACGCCGACGGATCCGTCGCAGGCGAGCGGCCGCGCCTTTTCGTTCGACACACTCGCCTCCGAGCTCATTGCCGGCGTCGAGGTGTTCAAGTCTTCGGTGGCGCACCTTCAGTCCGGTGGTGTGGGCTCGGCCATCAACATCAAGACGGCGCGGCCCTTCGACTATGACGGTTTCAAATTCTCCGCTTCGGGAGATATCAATTACGAGGACAATTCGGATGAGGCCTCGCCCGACGCGGCATTTCTGATCACCGACAGCTTTTTCGATGGACGCTTGGGGCTGCTGGCATCGGGCAGCTATCAGCGGCGCAAGGATCGGCTGAACCAGGCGCAGACCGACGGTTGGATCGTCAATGGCGGCACGCCGGCTGGGCAGATCAATGGCGGCGCCGGCGTGCAGGCCACCGCGTCAAATCCGCAAGCCAATCTGTTCGTTCCGCAGAACTTCGATACCAAGGTGACGTTTGAGGATCGCAAGCGCGTGGGTGGCACGCTGGTGCTGCAATATAAAGCCAATGACGATCTGACGATCACTGCGGACACACTTTACTCGCGCTTCACCAATACCACCGACGCGCGGTCGTTCGGCCATTGGTTCACGCCGTCCAACCTCACCGACGTCGTTACTGATGCCAATGGAACGGCAATCGACCTGACGCAAGGCGTCGGTATGGCTTCTGACTTCCACGACAAGGCGTTCGACAAGAAGACTCGTCTGACCGCGAGCGGTCTCAATGTCGAATGGAAGCTCTCGGAGCGCATGACGCTCAATCTGGATGGCAGCTTCTCGCGTGCCAAGGAAGATCCGAACGGCGGCGCGGAGAGCGAGCTGGCCTTGCTCGGATACACCGGACAGACGATCCGATATCAATCCGACGGACCGATCCTGCCGGTGACCACCGGTTTCGTGAGACCGACCAGTGGAACGAATGCCGGTGTCGCGGGCGGCACGCAGCCGATGTTTCAGCACGTGATGCTTTATCGCGGTTATGGCGTCGAAGACGAAGTGACCCAGCTGCGAGCCGATCTGGAAGTGCAGGGTGAAGATTCAAACGAAGGACTGACCAGCTTGCGCCTGGGCGGCTTGTTTTCTCGCGACAAGAAGGATACCGCGCTCTACTCGAATGACGGTGGCACGGGGTGCACGACGTGCGGCTATAACAATGTGGCGCCAGCAAGTGTTCCGATCGGTGTATTCAATGCCGGCGGCGGCTTCCTGTCCGGTATCAGTGGTGCGGATCGCCTGACCACTCAATGGCTCACCTTCGACGGACGGTCGTTGTTTGATGCGATCACCCAGGAGCAACAGGCTGTCACGCCCGGCTTCACGTTCGCGCCACCCAAAGTGAACGATTCGTTGGTGGAGGAGCAAGTCTATGGCGCCTATCTGCAAGCCGTGTTTGAAGGCAGCTTGGGCGGTCGGTCCTTCAGCAGCGTGGTAGGTGTGCGTGTTGAGAATACGCAGGCGGACATCAGCGGGCTTGCGACCAACTTCGTAGCGCTGCAGCGGCTGGCCAACGATGCCACCCAATATGGTGTTCAGACTGCCGGCACCGCGACCGTCTCCAAATCGAATCACTACACCGACGTGCTGCCAAACCTGTCGTTCAAGTGGGACCTGACGGATGAAATTACCGCGCGCTTTGCCGCAAGCCAGACGATGACGCGCCCGACGCTCGAGCAGCTCTCGCCGGTCACGACGCTGGTGACGTTGCGGCCCGGCAATTTCGCGGCGGCCAGCGGTACACCCGATCTGGAGCCGTTCCGCTCCGATAACCTCGATGTTTCCTTCGAGTACTACTACGGCCGGGGCAACTTTGTTTCGGTCGGTGCGTATTACAAAGACGTGAGCAACTTCATCGTGCTGAATCAAACGACCGGCGTGGTGAACAATTCGTCCGGCTCGCCGCTGCTCGATCCCGCGACCGGATTGCCGGCGCAATTCACCATCACCGCGCCCACGAACGGGGAAAGCGCACAGGTGTACGGATTGGAAGCGGGGATTCAGCAATCGTTCGGCAACAGCGGGTTTGGCATCCAGCTGAACGGTACGCTGGCTCACAGCGACAAGGATCTGGATCCGCAGGACCTGACCAACAAATTCGCGCTGACCGGCCTGTCCAACTCGGCCAACGGCGTGTTGTTCTACGACAATAAGAGCAATTTCGAGGCGCGCATGGCGCTCAACTGGCGTGAAGACTTCCTGCAGTATCTCTCGCCGCCGCCGTTGAACGGCGCCGGCCAGGCCGTCACGCAGGTCCGTGGCCGCTATCAGCTGGATGCGGGCGCGACTTATCACCTCAACGAAAGCTTTGCGGTGTTCGTGGAAGGCGTCAATCTGACCAACCGACCCATTATGAAGTACGCTTACTACGAGAACCAGTTTCTCTATGCCGAGGACAGCGGCCGCCGATACAAGATCGGCATGCGAGCCCAGTTCTGATCGAGGACTCAAGCGATGCCCGACTGCTCAAGCTAGGTCATGGAACGCCCGATCCGGTCGATTTTCATCGTCGGCGGCGGAACGGCCGGATGGCTGACCGCCGCCATCATTGCGGCACGCCATGCTTCAGGATCCGGCCGAGGTCTCGAGATCACCCTGGTTGAAAGCGAGACCATCGGCATCGTCGGTGTGGGCGAGGGGACCTGGCCGACGATGCGCTCGACCTTGAAGAAGGTAGGTATCTCGGAGACGGACTTTTTTCGCGAGTGCAACGCCTCGTTCAAGCACGGTGCGAAGTTCGCGCGGTGGGTGACGGGCCAGGCGTCCGACTTCTACTATCATCCACTGATGTTGCCGGAGGGCTTTCCGAGCTTCGATCTCGCGCCCTACTGGATGAAATATTCCGAAGGGCAGCGGGATGCTCCTTCGTTTTCCAACGCCGTCTGTTTTCAGGAAGCGGTGTGCGAGCTGGGCCTGGCGCCCAAGCTGATTACCACGCCCGAGTATGCCGGCGTCGCCAACTACGCCTATCATCTGGATGCCGGCCGGTTCGCGGCTTTCGTTCGCGATCATTGCGTCCAGAAGCTCGGCATACGTCACATCGTCGATGACGTGACCGAGGTCATCAGAAGCGACACGGGCGACATCGACGCTGTGCAAACCCGCAAGTCCGGCCGCCTCGGCGGCGATCTCTTCATCGATGCTTCGGGATTCCGCTCCTTGTTGCTTGGCGAGACGATGGGCGTGCCCTTCGTGGATCGCAGCGATGTTCTTTTCATCGATCGGGCGCTCGCCATGCAAGTGCCCCATGACCATGAACAAAGCGACATCGTCCCGTACACCGTTTCGACCGCGCAGAAGCACGGCTGGATCTGGGACATCGGTCTGCAAAGTCGCCGCGGCGTGGGCTACGTCTACTCGAGCAATCACACCACCGCCGATGCGGCCTTGGCGGAGTTGCGCGCGTATGTCGGAGACAGGCATCGCCATGTGCAGCCCAGAGAGATCAAGATTGCCTGTGGCCATCGTCAGGTTTTCTGGAAGGGCAATTGTGTCGCGGTGGGTCTCGCAGGAGGATTCCTGGAGCCGCTCGAGGCGTCGGCGCTCGTGCTGATCGAGCTCTCGGCCGACATGATCAGCACGATGCTGCCGGCGACGCGCGAGACGATGCCGATCGTCGCGGGTCGTTACAATAGAACGACGCAGTATCGCTGGGATCGGATCATCGACTTTCTGAAGTTGCACTACATTCTGAGTCGACGCACCGATTCGGCCTTCTGGATCGACAATCGCGCTCCGACCAGCATTCCGGACAGCTTGCGGGAGCAGATGGAGCTGTGGCGCTATCGGGCGCCGGGCGATCAGGATTTCACCAGCAACTGCGAGATGTTTCCTGCCGCCAGCTATCAATATGTACTGTATGGCATGGGCTTCAGAACCGATACTCGTCATCAGCCGCTGGACCGCGACATCGGCGGCGCCAAGCGGGCCTTCGCGCAGAACGAGACGCTGAAGGCGAGATGGACGAAAACACTGCCGAAAAATCGCGACTTGATCGACAAGATCAAAGCGCTGGGGCTGCAGAAGATCTGAATCGAGCAATCGCGAACGGGTGACGGATGCGTCTGGTCGAGCTATCGCGCAGCGAGCATCGTGAATTGCGGATCCGCGGGGATCGTGTTGAAGCCTGTGCGGCCAGTCAACACCTGATACCGATTGTCGTGGGCGAGTTCCGGAAAGCCGCGACTCAATACCCCATCGTGTTCGCGAAACATCCTGAAACGGGGCGTTTCGCTCCCTACGTACTGAGCGGACTGGGCGTTGCGGAGAATCTGTTCTGGTCTGGAACGGAGCTGGACGTGTCTTACGTGCCGTTGAACGTACGGCGACAACCGTTCTACGTGGGCATGGACGATGCGCCGGATGCGTCCGCCGGAAACGTGCTGTGCATCGATCTCGATCATCCCTGCGTGGATAGTGCTGGCGCCCGGTCGATCGTGAATGCCGATGGGACCGACTCTGCCTATCTCAAGGAGATATTGGCGATCCTGGGCGAATTGGTCGCGGGAAAAACGGCAACTGAGCAGTTCATCGCGGCGCTGCTGTCTCTCGATTTGCTTGCGCCCATTATGCTGGACATCGTGTTGGACGATGCAACGCCGCTGCAAGTCCAGGGGCTTTACGGTCTCGACGAAGAGAAATTCAGGCAGCTCGACGCCACGCAGATCGACAGCCTGTGGCGGAGCGGGCACCTCGACCTGATCTATGCCGTGATGATCGCCAGCGGACAGATCTTCAAACTCATTCGGCTCAAAAACCAGCGCATTGCCCTCAGTCGCGCCTGGCAGGGCAACGCACGCTAGCTACGACACCGGGACTGACGATGAGTGGCGGACCGACTCTCTTCGCATTCAACGACCACGCGGAAATCGAGTTGGTGCGTATCGGCCGGGGCGGCTTAAAAGTGAGCGTGATAGACAAAGTCCTGCGCGATCCCGAAGGCGTTGCTGCCTTGGGCCTCGCTCAGTCTTTTGCCGAGGATCGCGGCAACCTTTACCCTGGCCTGCGGGCTGCAATGCCCGACAGCTTCTCGACCTCGTTCCGCGCCTGGCTTACGCCGACGCTTCAACGCAACGGCATGTTGGAGAGTCGGCAAGTCATATCTGGCGATACGAGTTTCTTTTCCGTGGTGACCACGGCGAGCAAGGACCTGCGGCCCATCCAGTGTATCCCTCACTACGACTCGACCGACCCGAGTTTGTTCGCGGCGGTGATCTATCTATGCGGCCCGAGATTTTCCGGAACCGCGTTCTACCGCCATCGACGGACCGGATATGAAGCAATAACGGAGCAGAACGCCAGCAATTATCAGCTCGCGCTCAATAGCGACATGCGAATGCAAGGGCCGCCGGAGAAACAGTATATCAATGGGGATACCGTGCTGTTCGAGACGGTTTTTGCGAGCGAGTTGAAATTCAATAGGGCGATTGTCTATCCCGCCCGCATTCTCCATGCGGCCAGGATCGAGAACCCATTCCATCCTCCCAAAGATCGCAGCGAGTGGCGTCTCACGGTGACGGCATTGCTGCGATCGAGCCGGCTTTGATCGATCACACCGCTGTCGCGCCGGGCGTTTCGACCTCGATGCCGTATCGTTCGATCGCCTCGCTCACCCGACTTGCGGCTATGCGTCCCTCATCCGCGAGCGTTTTGAGTGCAGCGACGGCGATGTAGTGTCGATCCACCTCGAAGAATCTGCGGAGCGCCTCGCGCGTATCGGAGCGGCCGTAGCCGTCCGTGCCTAAGGAGACAAAGCGGCGCTCTGGCAAGAATGGTCGAATCTGATCCGCGACGATTCTCATATAGTCGCTCGCCGCGACAATAGGGCCGGGGTGCGAAGCGAAGCACTGTTGCACATAGCTGACGCGCGGAGCGGCCTGCGGATGCAACATGTTCCAGCGCTCGATCTCCATTCCTTCCCGACGCAGTTCGGTGTAGCTCGTGGCGCTCCATACGTTGCTGGCGACACCGAAGTCCTTTGCAAGCAAGTCCGCGGCGGCGAGGGCCTCGCGCAGAATGGAGCCGCTGCCCATCAGCTGGACCGTGCAACTGGAGCTCGAGTCAGCGGCAGGTTGTAACAAGTAAAGCCCTTTCAGGATACCTTCGCGTGCTCCTTGGGGCATCGGCGGGTGCACGTAGTTCTCGTTCAGCAGCGTGATGTAGTAGAAAACATCCTCGTTGTCGCGATACATGCGCTCGAGGCCGCCTTGCACGATCACGGCGAGCTCGTATGCGAACGTCGGGTCATACGATAAGCATGAGGGGATGACTGACGAAAAGACGTGGCTGTGGCCGTCCGCGTGTTGCAGTCCTTCTCCCATCAGAGTCGTGCGACCCGCAGTCGCGCCGAGCAGGAAGCCGCGAGCGCGACAGTCGGCAGCAGCCCAGGCCAGGTCGCCCACGCGCTGCATGCCGAACATGGAATAGAAGATGTAGAACGGCAGCATCGCCAGGCCGTGATTGCTGTAGGACGTGGCAGCCGCGATCCATGAGGACATGGCGCCGGACTCGTTGATGCCTTCCTGCAGGATCTGTCCATCCTTCGCTTCCTTGTAGTAGCTGAGCTGACCCGCGTCTTGCGGCGTGTAGAGCTGGCCGACATGCGAGTGAATGCCGATCTGGCGGAACATGCCTTCCATTCCGAACGTGCGCGATTCATCGGGAACGATCGGCACGATTCGCTTGCTGACGCGTGGGTCCTTGAGCAGGGCGCTGAGAATGCGCACGAAGGCCATCGTCGTCGAGATCTCGCGGCCGTCCGTGCCTTGCAGCTGACTGTCGAAGATCGCTGGCTCCGGAATCTCGATCGGATCGTGAGCTGACGATCGCGCGGGCAGGGGGCCGCCGAGCAGGGCACGGCGCGCAGTGAAGTATTGTGCGTCGTCGCTGTTCGGATCCAGCTTCAGATAGGGCATCTCGCTCAGCTGATCGTCCGGCACCGGCAGTGCGAAACGGTCGCGAAACGCTCTGACTGCCTCTGGCCCCATCTTTTTGAGCTGATGATTGACGTTCAGGCCCTCGCCAGCTTCGCCCATGCCGAAGCCCTTGACCGTTTTCGCGAGAATCACCGTCGGTTGCCCGATGTGGCGCATGGCTGCCGAATAGGCTGCATACACCTTGCGCGGATCGTGGCCACCGCGCTCCAGCGCCCAGATCTCATCGTCGGACAGGTCTTTCACCAGCTCGAGCAGCTCTGGATACTTGCCGAAGAAATGCTGCCGGACATAGGCGCCGTTCTGCGACTTGAAGGTTTGATAGTCGCCATCCGTGCATTCCAGCATTCGTTGGCGCAATAACCCGCTGCTGTCACGGTTCAACAGTGCATCCCAGCCGCTACCCCAAACGACCTTGAGCACGTTCCAGCCGGCCGCGCGGAATACGGCCTCGAGCTCCTGCATGATTTTGCCGTTGCCGCGCACCGGGCCGTCCAGTCGTTGCAGATTGCAGTTCACGACGAAGATGAGATTGTCGAGCTTCTCCCGTCCGCCAAATGAGATCGCGGCCAGCGATTCGGGTTGATCCATCTCGCCGTCACCAAGAAAGGCCCAGATCTTCCGATTCTGAGGCGCGAGCAGTCCACGCAGTTCCAGATAGCGCATGAAACGCGCCTGGTAAGCCGCCGTGATCGGTCCCAGTCCCATCGAGACCGTGGGGAATTGCCAGAACTGCGGCATGAGCCGCGGATGAGGGTAGGAGGACAAGCCATCGCGACCGGCCTCCCTGCGGAAATTGTCGAGCTGGGTTGCGTTGATGCGTCCTTCCAGAAAGGCGCGCGCGTAAAAGCCTGGAGCGGAGTGCCCTTGCAGATAAAGCAAGTCGCCGCCGAACTCCCGGGTCCGCGCTCTGAAGAAATGATTGAAGCCTACGTCGTAGAGCACGGCGGCCGAAGCGTAGGTTGCGATGTGTCCGCCGACATTCGAGTGCTTTCCTGCGCGCAGCACGGTGACCATTGCATTCCAGCGGATGCAGGCGCTGATGCGACGTTCGATATCGAGCTTGCCTGGATAATCGCCTTGGCTCTCCGCTGCGATCGTGTTGACGTACGGCGTTGTGACCACGGTGCGTCGATCGCCGTGCAGGGCCGCATCACGTTGCAAGAGGGCGTCGATCAAGAAGTGACCGCGTTCGCGACCCTCATGCTCTAGGACATTGTCGTAGGCATCGAGCCACTCTTGAGTCTCCTGGGTATCGACGTCGGTTGCCGGAGTTGCGACGGTATTCAAGGTGCTGCTCCGCTCGCTGCGAGCCACTGTGGTACGATACGTTACCATATCATTCGCACACTGGTACGGGGTAGTACCAAGAGGGAGTGCCGTCATGTCGACCACGAAAATGAAAACGTCCGCCCGAGCGGTTGGCAAGACGCGCGCTTCCGCCGCTGGCCGCGCGCGTTCTGCGGAAATCCTGCGCGTCGCGGCCAAGATGTTCTTCAAGCACGGCTACGCCGGCGCCAGCATCGATGCGATCATCGCCGAGGCGGGTGGCTCGAAACGCGACATATACGGCGAGTTCGGCGGCAAAGAAGGGCTGTTCGCCGCGATCGTGCGAGACAATCTGAACACCGCGCTCGGCACGCTCGCATCTGGAATGGACGAGTCGAAGAGCTTGCAGGAAACGCTGTTCGACTTTGGGATTGGGCTGGCCGAAGTGCTGTCGACGCCCACCGGATTGAATCTCTATCGCATCATCGTGTCGGAAGGCGTGCGTTTTCCGGCCCTCGCGAAGTTGTTTTACGACAGTGGCCCGGGGCTGGTGGCGAACAAGCTCGCCGAAGTGCTGGAGCAGCGGAAGCGGGCGAAGGAAATCGATGTCGCCGATTGCCACGCCGCCGCTGACCAGTTCGTTGGAATGATCCGCGGCAATCTTCATCTGGCCGTCATCTTGCGTATCCGTCCGGCTCCGCGACCGGATGAACTGCAGGCGTTCGTCTCCAAGGCCGTCGCAACGTTACTGCACGGCATCGTCAGTACGCGTAAGGCCTGAGCCAGCAAGTCTGAGATAGGTCCCTTGACCTGGTACGGAGCATTACCATAGGATCTGCAGGGACGGTACGGTACCGTACCATAGAATATCGGATGCTTTGCATGATTGCCCGCTTTTGCATCGTCTGGGCCTCGGTCCTCGCAGTCACGAGCGGTTGCGCCACGCCGGGCGTTCGCCAGCAGGCAGCCACCTTCGACGAAGTGCCCACAGCATCGTTGCAGGCGGCGAGCAGCGTCGGCGCGCATTGGCCGACGAGCTCATGGTGGCAGGAGTTTGCAGATCCCGCGCTGGACAGATTGGTCGTCGAGGCGTTGACGGGGCACCCATCGATCCGAATTGCGCAGTCCAGAGTTCTTCGCGCGGACGCAATCGCGCGCGAGACCGGAGGGCGGCTGTATCCGCAGCTGTCGGCTAACGCGGATCTTACGCGTCTCGAGCCGTTCGATACGGCTGTGCGACCGCCGGGAATCGAGCGACCTACCGTCGATGCTGCACGCATGACTTTGAACTTCAGTTATGAGTTCGACTTCTGGCAGCGGAACCGCGCGGCTTTTACTGCTGCTCTGAGCGAAGCGGTCGCCATCGAAGCGGAAGCGTCCGATGCGCGTAACGTCCTGGCAACGGCCGTTACATCGACTTACGTGCGGCTGCGAGCGGCGCTCAGTCAACTCGAGATCGCACAGTCCGGCTTGAAGCGCAGGCAACATCTGCTCGATCTCGTGCAGGACCGTGAGCGGGCCGGTCTCGATGTACTGGTCAGCGTCAAACAGGCGCAGAGCGAGGCCGAGATCGCACAAGCGGATGTCGTGCGTATGGAGCATGCGGTGCAACTGCTCAGGAACCAACTCGCTGCGCTGTTGGGCAGCGGGCCGGAGCGGGCAGGCGCGCTGGGATCACCTCTCGGATTTTCGTATGCGATGCCGGAGTTGCCGCAGATCGTTCCGGCGGATCTGCTCGGCCGCCGGCCGGACATCGTTGCGAGCCGTCAACGAGTCACAGTGGCCGCCAGGAACGTTCAGGTCGCACGTGCCGATTTCCTGCCTAACGTGAATCTGTTCGCTCTGATAGGGCTCGACGCGTTGGCGCCGACTGACTTCTTCTCAGGCACGAACCGAGCCTGGTCCGCAGGCGCGGCCGTGCACCTTCCCTTGTTCGATGGCGGACGGTTGCGTGCACGCTTGGATGCGCGCTCTGCGGAGTACGACATTGCCGTCGAGGCTTATAACGCGACGGTGCTCACCGCGATACGCGAGGCTGCCGACGCACTTACAGGTCTCACAAAATCCACAGAAGCATTGACGCCAGTGAACGCCGCACTGCTCTCTGCGGATGAAGCATATCAGCTCACCCTCGAGCGCTATCGCAACGGTCTCGCCAATTACATCGCAGTACTCATTGCTGAAAACGCCTTGCAGGCACGACAGGCACTGAACGTACAGGCGCGTGAGCAACAGTTGGTCAGTCTCGCACTGACATTCAAAGCGCTCGGCGGCGGCTTCGAGGCGGCGACTCTTTAATTGCAGGATGTTTCCATGAGCGATTCTCCGCTTTCAGATTCTACGGTGGGCAGGCGACGGATCGTGCTGGTGGGCGCCGCCGCCGTGATGGTCGCGGCCGCAGCGGCGTTCTTCATCGCTCGCGGGGCCAAAGAAGTATTTACTGACAATGCTTACGTGCATGGCAACCAGGTCCAGCTCACTTCGCGTGTTGCGGGTACCGTTGTTGCGATTCATGCCGACAACACAGATCGTGTCCAGCGCGGTCAAGTGGTCATCGAGATAGATGCGACCGATGCGACACTGGCGTTGCAAGCAGCCGAAGCGAATCTCGCCGGCACGGTGCGTGAAGTGCAGCAACTGTTCGACGGTGTGTCCGCGCTCGCTGCCGAGGTGAAGCTACGCCGCGTCGAGTTGCTGCAGCGGCAACTCGATCTGCAGCGCCGTTTGGAAACCAAGAGTGGATCGATCTCGCAAGAGGAGTTGGCGCATGCTCACTCGGGAGTCGAAGCCGCGCAGGCCGCGGTCGAGTCCGCCGTGCAGCGATGGGCGGCCAGTCGCGCGCTCATTGAAAACACCACCGAAGCCACACATCCCCGCGTGTTGCGAGCCAAGGCGCAATTTCGCGACGCGTACGTCAATTTGGAGCGGACCCGGGTCATCGCGCCGATCGATGGCTATGTGGCGCGTCGTTCGGTGCAACTCGGGCAGCGCGTCGATCTGGCCACCTCGATGCTGACGATCGTGCCGCTCGCGCAGGTGTGGGTCGAAGCGAACCTCAAGGAAGGGCAGCTGGTCGATGTGCGTATCGGCCAACCGGCGACGCTCACGGCGGATTTCTACGGGGACGAGGTCGTGTACACCGGACGAGTCGTGGGACTGGCCGCAGGCACCGGCAGTGCATTTGCGTTGCTGCCGCCGCAGAACGCGACAGGTAACTGGGTCAAGATCGTGCAGCGAGTGCCGGTGCGCATCGAGCTCGACACAGCTCAGTTCGCCGCGCATCCGCTGCGGCTTGGGCTCTCGATGCAGGTTCGTATCGAAACCAGCGATGGCAGCGGGCCGTTGCTCGCTGCGGATGTTCGTGCACGCCCGGTGTACGAAACACCGGTCTACGATGACAGCCTGCAAGGCGCGGAGCGCGTGATCGAAAACATCGTCCAGGGGAATATCGCGCCCCGCACGCGAATTTGAACAATGAGCTCGCTCGTCAATCGTCGCGCGGCGGCCGGGCTCACTGCCGCGATCTGCACGCTCGCGCTGCTCGACGGCGTCAACGGTGCGCTCGGCTCGGTCATTCGGCCGTATCTGATGGGCAGCGTGGCAGGCGGACCGGATGAAATCGCCTGGGCGGCCATTGCGTACTTCTCAGCGAAACTCACAGCGTTCCTGTTGAGTCAGCGCTCGAGCGATGTGTTTGGCGAACGTCACCTCTTGCTCGGCGCTGCGGCCTTGCTCGTCATCGTAACCGCGCTGAGCGGTTTCGCCGAGTCGACGCCCTTCCTTGTGAGCGTCCAGCTCCTGCAAGGCGCAGCCGGTGGAATCGTGCTCGCGGTGGGACAGGGGGTGCTGCTCAAGCGGTGCGGTCGTGGTGCGCAGCCGATTATTCAGGCGTTTCTCGCCTTTGCCGTGCTGGTGTTCCCTGTGATGATCGTGCCATTCGTGCTGGGCGCAACTGCGTACGCGATGCACTGGTCGTACGTTTCCTTCGTATGCGCGTCGCTCGGCGGCATCGCTTGGTTGGCGCTGCACGCAGTTCGAGATCATCTCGATGAGCACGTAATAAGAAACGAGTTACCTGCGGGCCGAGCGCTGCTGTTGGCGGGTTCGCTCGCAGGCGTCGTTTACGTGCTGTTGGAAGGCGTGCGTCACGCCTGGAGCGAGTCATCGATCATCGTGTTGACCCTGGTTTGCGCAGGGGCGGGTCTCGGGATTTTCGGCTGGCTGGAGATACACCGCGACGATCGCTTGCTGGAATATCGTCCCTTCCGGCTTGCCGATTTCACCTTCGGCGTTTGCGTCAGTCTGCTGGCAGGGGTGGCGCTGCTGGGCAGCGGGACGATGATCACAATGTTGGCGAACGGTCTGTTGGGTTATACCGCGCCGCAGTCCGGGCTGGTTCAGCAGTGGTCTGCTCCGTTCGCTGTCCTGGCCCTGGGGGCTGTGGGTTTCTGCCTGCGGCAGCCCAGGATTCCGCCGCCGCTGTTTCTAGCGACTGGCGTTGTTCTGTTCGCACTGGGAATGTGGAGTCTCGGCGGTATCACCTCCGGAATGGCGGCCGATGATTTGTTCGCGTCGATCTGCCTGCGCGGCTTCGGCTTGGGGTGCTTGTTCCTGACATTAACGATGATCTCGCTCGGATCCGTGCCCGCCGAGCACGCAACTGCCGCTGCGGGCTTCTTCAACTTCGGACGACATTTCGGCGGACTGCTGGGCATCTCGTGGATGCAGACGCTGCATGAACATCTGATGTCTCGCGGCCACGAGGCGCTGGCGGCCGCGTGGACGCCGGCAAACCCGGAATTCACGCAAGCCCTGGCGCAGGCCAAGGGCGTGCTGATCGCGCAAGGCGCGACTCTGGCACAGGCGTCGACTCAGGCGATGGCGCTTTTGACCGCGGAGTTTCAACGTGAGACGTCGGCCCTCGCGTTCAATGGATGCTTTCAGGCGCTGGCGATGTTGTTCGTCTTCGCGGTGCCCATCGTGGTCATCGTGAGAGTAACGACGGAGCTGTGCCTGCTCCATGGAGAATGAGCGGCCCTGTCCATGTCAGCGATCGAACGCGGCTGAGGACACGCCGGATTGCCGCGCTACATCGCCTAGATCGAAGTGAAAGCTTTCCCAAACGATCCGGTTGTCTCGAAATCGGAACAGGATGAACACGGGCGTCGCGACGCGCCTGCCATTGAGCGGATCGCCGCGAAACGTCTTGGTCGGAGTGAAGCTGATCGTGCCCCAGGCGCACAACGTTTCGTCTGACGCCGCATAGTCTGTGAGCGTCACGCCATAGTCGGGGACCAATGCATAAAACGCTTCGAGTCCGCGGCGCAATTGCTCGCGACCCCGGGAGCTCGAGCCGAATGGAGGACACAGCAACGTCGCGTCCTCGTGGTAGATCGACAATGCGCTTTCGATATCGCGGCGGCTCTTTACTTCAGCCAGCTTTGCCACCAGCGCCTTGGCCTGATCGAAGTCGAAGCGGGCGGCAGACGGATGCGACTCGGCGATGACCATGATCATCACTCCTTGCGTGAACGATACGCGATGCGCGCTCTCGACACGATACAGATCTGTAGCGATACTAGATACAGATCTGTAGCGTGTCAATTCGGACCGGGAGTCGAGCCATGAGCAAGATGTGGGCAGTTCAGCAGCAAGGCTGGGGCGGAGCGGAGCAGCTGCAGTTCACGGAGGTGGAGCGGCCGACGCCGTTGCCTACCGAAGTACTCGTGCGAGTCCATGCCGCAAGCGTGAATCCGGTGGATGTGTACACGCGAGAGGGCAAGGCCTATATGCGCGCGCTCAGCTTGCCTCACATTCCGGGATGGGATGTGGCGGGTGTCGTCGAGGCCGTCGGATATGGCGTCACCCGTTTCAAGGTGGGAGATGAAGTATTCGGGATGCCGTGGTTCCCTCGTGCCGCGAATGCTTATGCGCAATACATCGTCGCTCCCTCACGCCATCTCGCTCTGAAGCCGCTCAATGTCGATTTCATCCATGCGGCGGCGTTGCCGCTCGCGGGTCTGACTGCATGGCATATGCTGGTGGAGATCGCGAAGGTGCAACCGGGCATGCGCGTGCTCATCAATGCCGGCGCCGGCGGTGTCGGTCACTTGGCGATTCAAATTGCGAAGCACCTTGGCACGCATGTGATCGCGACGGCTCGCGCAGATAAACATTCTTTCTGCCGGTCGCTGGGAGCCGACGAGGTGATCGATTACAGCGTGACGGCCGTTCACGAGACAGTCTCCGACATCGATGTGGTCATCGAGCTGGTCGGAGGGGAGACCTGCCTGACAATGCTCAGAACGCTGCGCAAAGGCGGGCTGCTCGTCAGCGCGCAAGCCGCGTGGGCGCCCTCCCTGTACGACGAGGCGGCTGTCCTCGGCGTGCGCGCGTCGGCCTATTTGGTCGAACCCGATTGGCACGGTCTGGAGTCGTTGAAGGCGCTGGTCGAGTCCGGCGCATTGCAGGTTCAAGTTCAGCGCGTGTTTGCTCTTCGCGATGTCGCAAGCGCGCACGATCTGATCTGGCAGAAACGAGTCGCGGGCAAGATCGTGCTTGAATGCTTATGAGCTATCGGCGCCTTACATGCGAGCCGGCGCGGCTCTCATGCGAAATACAAAGTCGTTCTCGGGTCCCGCTGTGCGATGACACGCGGCGCATTGGGCCGATTTTTCAGGCGGAGTCGTGTAGCTGCCGTCCAGGCGATAGCCCGTAAATTCCCACTCGCCCGAGCGGTTTTCGCCGTAAGTTTCCCCGAAGCCCTTGCCTCGTTTCATGACATCAATATGGTCCACTTCACCTCGTTGCAGCGCGCCGTTTGCATCGCGTACCACCTGATTGTTTGCATCTCTGAGCGCGTCACTGAACTCCACGAGGATGATCGAACCTTCCGGAAAAGGCAGGTGGTCGCGGCTGGTCACTGTGGCGGCTTGCTCGTTGCCATAAACGGTGCTCACCCTCAGCGCCTGCTCTTTGACGATGACGCCGAGCACTTTGAAGCGGGTCCGATAGTCTTTGGGGAAACCGACGCGGTCGGTGGTTGGAGCTGCAGCTGCGGGAGTCCCTTCGCTGGATGCGGACTGCCCGAGAAGCACGGTCCCGACGATACATATCGCTCTGCAAGCCGCAACACGCCAGTCGCTTGTCGATCTGCGAGCCAATCCTTGCCGTTCCATGCGAGCTCTCCAGAAGTTCACCGCCACGGATTACGCCATTCCTTGGCCACCCGTGAAATCGATCTGCGACGAATCCGGGTAGGGGAGCGATGAGGGCCCGATTTCGTGCGACGACGCCTGCTGGGAGTGAGCCGACTTCAGGAAATCTCCGCGCCACTCACGTCAAGGCGCCGCGCCCAAGCGGCGCTGCAGATCCTTCAAGAAGGTCGGGCTGGCGTTCAGCCGGACATCGTCCTTGAGCACCACCAGCAACTCCGTCGGTGAGACCGTGATGAATTCCTTGATGCGCTCCAGGTTGACCAGCCGCGATCGATGAATTCTCGCAAACCCCTCGGGTTTCAGCCGCTGCTCCATGTCGGTGAGCGTCGAGCGCAGCAGATGGGCTTGCCGGCCGACGTGCAGGCGCACGTAGTCGCCGTAGGCTTCGACCCAATCGATTTCTGCAGGCCCCACGACGAGCATACGGTCGCCGTTCTTGACGAGCACGCGCGCAGCGTGGCGGCTCGCTTCGGTCGTGCGCAGCAGCCCCGCCAGATGATCTTGAAACGATTTCTTCGCATTCCCTTCGAGAAATGTGCGCGCGCGCTCGAGGGCCTGTTGCACGCGGTCCTGCCCGAAAGGTTTCAGCAAATAGTCCAGCGCCTGGGCCTCGAATGCCTGCAGCGCGAATGCATCGAATGCGGTTACGAAGATCACGACCGGCATCCGCTCCGCGCCGACAGCGCTCAGCACTTCGAAGCCATTCAAGTGTGGCATCTGCACATCCAGAAACACCAAATCCGGTTTGTATTCTTGAATCGCGGCAACGGCGGCCTGGCCGTCCTCGCACTCCGTCAGCAACTCGATGTCGGAGGCCGGCTCCAAAAACCGTTTCAGCCGCTGACGGGCGAGCGGCTCATCGTCCACGATGAGCGTGCGGATACTCATGTGGCGGCCTCCAATGCGGGCGCTGCCAAAGGGATTTGGATATTCACGACCAGTCCGTTGTCATTCAACAGCTCGAATCGCTGCCCGGATCCATAGAGTCGACGCAGACGAGTCTGAGTATTCGACAAGCCGATGCCGACCTGAGCTTTGCCCGCTTGCGGCAGGCCGGGGCCGGTATCGCGCACCTGCAGATGCAGATAGCCATCGGCGCAGGCGGCGCGGATCTCGAGGACGCCGGCTCGGGCCGTGGCCGCGACGCCATGGAGGATGGCATTTTCGATCAAAGGTTGCAGGATCAGGCTGGGCACTTTGACGGCAAGCGCCTCGGGCGCAATCTCCCACGTCACCTGCAAACGCTCGCCCAAGCGCATTTGCTCTATTTCCACGTAGCCCTTGACGAAGTCCAGCTCCTCCGCGAGCGCAACTTCCTGCTCGGTCGATGAGCGCAACACCTGCCGCAACAGCTCGCCCAGACGCAGGATCAATTGCTCGGCCAGCGTCGGATTCCGGTGCACCAGCTCGGCGATCGAATGCAGCGTATTGAACAGAAAGTGCGGGTTCAACTGACTGCGCAACGTTTGCAGCTGAGCCTGATGCAGCAGCGATTCCAACTCCATGGCTTTGACTTGCCTGTCACGCAGTTGGGTGTAATACGTCATTGCATGCCAGGCGAGAATCAAGCCGGCATAGATGGGGAGGTTGTATCCGGCGACCTTGACCGCGGCAACGTGCAGAGTAGGTAGGAACGATCGCGGAGGAGCGTCGGCGACCGATAGCAACCATCGCACCCCGTCACTCAAGAAAATGAAGAGCTGGGTGAGCGCGGGTTGCAGCAAGGAAATGACGATCGCTCCAAGCAGCAGGCCGGCTGCGTAGCGCGTCCAGGTCCGCTCGCCGCGATACAGTCGTCGGCACAGCCAGAAGACCAGCGGGGAGACGATGCCCCACGATAACCAATGAGCCGCCTCCAGCCACAGTGCCTCTGGCCAGGGCGCATATCCAGACCAATACGCCTGGGAAGCGAACAGCACACTCAGCAGAATCCAGAACACCCCAAAGCACAGCCAGCGCGGCAGGAATTTCGGCAGGCCGAGGGTGGGTTCCATTGGCCCACTCTAGCACTACGTACGATGGCGTCGGGTCGCGGGCTGCTCGAAAAGCTCGATCACGACGAGGACTGCGGTTCCGGCCGCGCCGGGCGGGGAGACCAGGATTTCGCGAGTTTCGCCGCCGCCGTTCTTCCAGGGCAGGCGTCGATGGCCAGCGGCGCGAAGAGGTCGCATGGTCGAACGATAGCCATGCGCAGCGGGCGTATCGACGGAATGTTCAGGCCGCGCTTCGGCGATAGTGCGACTCGCCAAACGTCTCGACGACGACGTCATCCGCGATCTTGGCCACGAAATTACCGGGCCGTTGCGGCGTGTTGAGGATGCCGTGCTCCGTCCAGGTTGCACGGTTCGCCTTCGTTTCGGCGCGAATCTGCTTGTTGAGCTCGCGGCTGCGCTCGGTCTTGTAGGGCCGATCGTGATTGATGTGCACGCAGATCGCCGAGTAGCGGATCTGCAAGCCGGTGATGCCTGCGTTGGTGAGGCGTTCGCCGAATTCACGATCCTGTGCCCAGTAGGCCATGCGCTCGTCGTGGCCGTTGACCCTCAGCAAATCCGTGCGCCAGCACGACGAGTTGTGACCGTTCCAGCTCGGGCGAGTCGGTGTCATGGCATTCATGAGTTTCGCATGCCAGCCACGGGCCCGGAGCTTGCCGAGCTTGGCGGAGCGAGGAGTGCCGTTTGCGAGCAGCCACTCCGGGCTGGTCGCGTGGCCGTTGAAAATGACCTCGGGCGTGAGTTTCTTGCTGGCTTCGTCGGTCAGTTTGAAATAGCCGCCGGACAGGAAGCGGCCGGGTCGCGCATTTCCTGCATGAGTTGCGACGAAGTCGGCGCGAGGGATGCAGTCGCCGTCCGAGAAAATCAGATAATCGGCGTCGGTTGCGAGCACCGCTTGATTCAGGATGCGGCATTTACGAAAGCCAACGTCCGGCTGCCACACGCGCCGCACGGCGATTCCATAGGCGTGCGCCGCCTGTTCGATGACGTCGCGCGTTTCATCCGTCGAGCCGTCATCGGCAACGATGATCTCGAACTGGGCGCCGCGTTGGGCTGCGTAGCCGGTGAGAGTCGGGGCCAGTCTGTCCGGCGCGTTGTAGGTGCTGAGAATGACTGCAATTCGCACGGTCGGGCTCCCTCGCATTGTGGAGCTGAGCGTGCCGATGCGACGTGACGGCCCAAGGAAGGTTGCGAGAAAGCTGGATGGATGTTTGGTTAAGGTTCCGTTTTCCTGAGCAAATCGGAGGCCAGCGTCAGAGAGCTGGGATCGACATCGAGCTCGTAATAGCGCAGCCGCTTGTAAACGGCATAGGACGCGGCGGTTTGCGCCACGATGTAACCTCGCCAGCCATCCAGAACCGCCAGGCGCAACAAGTAATCTTTCAGAAACGTAGTCACGAAGATGAACGGGCAGAGCCACATGCGCACTTTGCGGCCGCGATCGCGCCAGTCCTGGGCGCGCAGTTCCGTGTAGCGGAGCATCTTGATGTGACGATGAACCAGCGTCGGGTTGTGATCGTGAAGCAATCGCTCGCGGAAGGAGGTGACAGGTCCATTGAATCGCAGCGATTCATGAACCCTCGCATCGGTCCAGCGCGCGCGTTCACGATGATATAAGCGAGCGATGCGTTCGCGGCTCATCGGCCGATACCAGCGCATGGCTTTGCCCATGAATCGGGTCGCTCGTCGAAAGTGCGCGCCGGCGAGCGAAGATTCCATGATCGACGGCAATCGCTGTTCGAGCTCGGCGGCCAGGGCAGGTGAGAGCTGCTCATCGCCGTCGAGCACCAGGATCCAGTCATGTTTCGCTACGCCGCTGGCGAAATTTCGTTGCGGACCGAAGCCCAGCCAATCCTGGTGCACGACTCTGGCGCCGTGGGCCGCCGCGATTGCGGGCGTGCCATCGGTGCTGCCGGAATCGACGACGACCTTGTCGGCTGCGAACGGCACGCTGTCGAGGCAGCGTCCGATCATGCGGGCTTCGTTCCTGGCAATGACAATGAGTGTGATGGGCAGCAAGCGACAGCCTGAAACATGACGTGACAGGCGCGCAAACTAAGTCGTGCGCATGACAGCTCCGTGAAGCTGTCACAAAATTGTCGCATGCCGCCGCTATGGTGCCCGCCTCCGGCGGAGGCAGGTAGTGGAACTGTTCGGGTCCGACATCGATTGGCGACGAGTGATACGCCACATCGCGCGCGTCACGCGTCATCGAGAGGCAGAGGATCTCGCGCATGTCGCCGTCGTTCGCACTTTGGAGCGCGGCGGTTGCGACATTGCCAATCCAGAAGCGTTCCTGGTGAAGGCGGCCGTCAATCAAGCGTGGGATGAACATCGTCGGGCGCAGCACCCCGCGGCGCCGATCCCGTTCGATCCCGCGACCTACTTCCTTCGCGATCCCCGACCTCTGCCCGATGAAGCGCTCGAAGCGCAGCAGCGCCTGGCTCGCGTCCGCGAAGGATTGAAAGAGCTCTCGCCACGCACGCGTGAGATCTTCCTCATGCATCGCTTCGAGGGTTTGAAGTACGCCGAGATCGCCGAACGGCTTGCGATCAGTGTGAGCGCAGTAGAGAAGCACGTCGCCCGCGCGATGCAGTTTCTCGCCCAGTGGACGGAAGGCTATTGAATCGCATGCCTGCAGCGCTGGCGCCGGACTATGCCGAAGCCGCCGCCTGGCTGGCGCGTCTGCGCGCCCATGATCGCACGCGAGAAGACGAAGCCCGCTTTCGCGAGTGGCTGGCGGCCGATCCCATCAATGCGCAGCGTTTCGAACATGTCTCGACCATCTGGGATGACATGGACGCGCTGCGTGACGTTGCTCGCACCGAACTGAAACCTCGGCTGCTCACGCGTCGGCGGTTGCTGACCGGATCGCTGGCGGCATGCACTGTCGGCGGTCTCGGCCTGCAGTGGTCGCTCGCGACGGCAGGCGTCTATACCACTGCGCTGGGCGAACAGCGCCGGCTGACGCTCGAAGAAGGCTCGCGACTGGTGCTGAATACCGATACCAGCGTGAAGGTGCGGTTTGATGAGGAGCGCCGGGAGATCGAGCTGCGTCGTGGGCAAGCGTTCTTCGACGTCTCCTCCGATCCGCGCCCGTTCAGTGTCAAAGTCGGTGCGCATGACATTACTGTTCAGCGGGGTCGCTTCGATCTGCGCCTGGAAGAGCAACAGCTCTCGGTGCTCGCCATCAATGGGATCGCTACGCTTTCGGAAGACGCCGAGTCAGGAAAGCCGCTTGCGCGCTTTGGCAACGGTGAGCGTGTTCGGATCGATGCGGAATTTCACCTGGAGCAGGATCGTCCCAATGTAAATGATCTGTTGGCGTGGCAGTCGGGACAGGCGGCGTTCCGCGGCGAAGCGCTCGCCCGCGTCGTAAAGGAGATGAATCGCTACACCGAACGGGAGCTGGTGTTGGCGGACGAGCGCGCAGCGGCGCTGCGCATTAGTGGCGTGTATCGCGTCGGCGACAATCGCGCATTCGCGCGCTCATTGGCTTTGTTATTGCCCATCAAGATTGAAGAGACCGATCGCGTCATTCGCATCAGCGCGATCTGAGCGACACAAAAAATATTTGCTCGCAGGGGTGAGGGCGCGCTCCCGTCGTTCGTCAATAACGCGCGGCCAGCAGGCCGAATCAGCGATCGGGAGATCCAAGCCTTATGTCCGCCTCGACTTTGCGTCGTAACCTCGTTCTCAGTGCCGCCATCTTGATGCTCTCCGGCGCAGCCCAGGCACAAACCAACGGGCCGGCGCATGCCGTGTCCATCGTGACCGCCGCGCAGCCGCTCGGCAACGCGCTCGAGCAGCTTGCGAAGCAGACCAATATCGACATTTTGTTTCAGCCTGATGACGTCGCGGGTCTGCAGGCGCCAGCGCTCAATGGCAACATGACGCCGCGGCAGGCAGCGGAGCGTCTGCTCGCGAGCACGTCGTTGAGCATTACTCAAGATGAGTCTGGCGCGTTGATCATCCGCCGCGGCTCGTCGGCCATGCAAAGTGTGGAAGGCGCGGGCGGCGAAGGCCTTTACATCGACGAAGTCGTCGTCACTGGCACGGCCGAAGGCGTGTCGAAATTCGAAACATCGTATGCCGTGTCCACGGTGAACGAAGACCAGATTCAGCTGTTGGCGCCGCAGAGCACGGCCGATCTCATCGGCAAGCTGCCCGGTTTCTATGTCGAGGCGTCGGGCGGCGAGTCGAACAACAACATCAGCCCGCGCGGTCTGCCTGGCTCCAGCGGCACGCGCTTTCTGGCGATCGTGGAAGACGGCATGTTGTTCTTTCAGGATCCGAATGAAATCTATCTGAACGGCGACTCGTTCGCGCGCAGCGACATCATGACCGAGCGTGTCGAGGCCGTGCGCTCCGGCGCGGCGCCTATCTTTACCAGCAACGCACCGGCCGGCGTCATCAATACGATCACTCGCAAGGGCGGCGACACGGCGCAAGGCGCGACTCGCATCACCTGGCAGGACAGCGGCATGCAGCGACTGGATGCATATGCCTCGGGTCCATTGGGGAATGACTGGTACTACGCCGCTGGCGGCTTCCTCCGCAGCCACGACGGTTATCGCGACGCCGGCTTTCCGAGCGACGAGGGCGGCCAGTTCCGCTTCAACCTGACAAAGCGCTTCGAGCGCGGCGAAGTGACCGCATACGCAAAGTACATCGACGAGACGAACGTGTTCTATCTGCCCATTCCGTTGAAGGATCCGCGCGACGGCAGCTCGCTCGCAGGCCTCATCGATCCGCTGGAGGGCACGATGATGTCGAACGCCAATCGGTACTACACGGTCAGGACTTTCACCGGCAACCAGGTGCAAACCATCGATCGCGATATCGCCGACGGCCGTCATGCCGAGGCGTTCATGACCGGCATCGACTTCAATATGGAAGTCGGCGATGGCTGGAATGTTTCCAACAAGATTCGCTATCTGGATGCCTCGGTCGATCTGGACGCGTTGTTCTCTACGACGCAGGCGTTCGACTATCAGACCTACTCGCAGGGCAAGCTCGCGGCGGCGCGGACCGCGTTCGGCGCGAACGTTGCCGGTCTGCGCTACGTTCTTGCCGGAGACCGCGATCCGAACGGCAATCGCGTGGCATGGGATCCGGCGGTGTCGCGCGGCCTCGTGATCGAGCAATCGTATCGTTACGCTCCCATCGACGGCTCGACGCTGATCGATGAGTTCCAGATCACCAAAGACATCGGCGCTCACAAGCTGACCGCGGGCCTGAGCTATTCGACGGCCGACTTCGAACATCAGCGCCTGTTGCAGGATTCATTGAACGAAGTGGGCGGTCAGGCGCGCCGCCTCGATCTGGTCGCCGTCGATGCCGCGGGCAACACCTTGGGCTCGGTCACCGACGACGGCTTCCTGCGTTACGGGTCGTACTACATCGGCGGAACGGCGGATTCCGAGCGCTATGCCGTCTATCTCGCCGATTCGTGGAGCGTCACGGACGCGCTCACGCTCGACGCAGGTGTCCGCAATGAATGGTACGACCAGACCGGCGTGCGCTGGCTGACCGAGAATCGCAACTTCGGCGATTCGACGACGATTGCGGATAACAATCAGGCGGGCAACAGTGGGCGCACCGCGACCTATCATCAGAAGGACGACAACATGGCCTGGACGCTCGGGGCGAACTATGAGTTCAATCCGCAGTACGCCATGTTCGGCCGCTTCACCAAGGCTTTCCGCAGCCGCAATGTGTGGGCGGCGGTGACCAACAACAACGCGCCGGACGACAAGATCACCGGGGCCGAGATCGGCCTGAAATACAACACGCGTCCGTTCTCGTTGTTCGCAACCGCGTTCTATAGCGACTTCGATCAACTGAGCGTGCCGGGTCCGACCGTGAATCCCGTGACCGGCATCAACGAGAGCGCGACGTACTGGGGCAAGTTGAAGGTCTATGGCATCGAGACCGAAGCGTCATACCGGCCCAGTCGTGCGTTCGAGCTGGCTGGCAATCTGACGTATCAGCGGCCGCGGCAGCGCGATCTGCAGGAGCAGGTGTACGGCAATCTGGGCGATGACTTCAACGGCAAGCTGCCGGGTCGCGTGCCGGAATGGATTGCGCGCGTGACACCGACAGTGTTCTTCGATGTCGGTCCGGTGCCGGCGACGATTTATGCAAACGTTTCGTACGCCGGCCGACGTTACGTCGACGCGCTCAATTCCACCGAGCTACCCGCTTACACGACGGTCGATCTCGGCGCGACGGCGCAGATTGGATCTGCGCAGCTGCAGGCAGTAGTCACCAATCTCACGAACGAGGTCGGTGTCACCGAAGGCAATCCCCGCGTCGACGGTTTGACGGGGCAGGGCACGGACGAGGTGATCTTCGGCCGTCCCATCTTCGGCCGGACGGTGCGTGTGGTTGCGACCTGGAACTTCTGACGAAGGAACGTCGCATGCGCATGACTCGTCGCGAGCTCGTTGCAGGATTGGGAGTCGCCGGAGCGACTTTGTTGTCGCCTTTGCGGCTCAATGCGCAAGGATTCGATGTCACTCCCTTTCAGCTTGGCGTGGCATCGGGCGATCCTTCGCCCGATGGCTTCGTGTTATGGACGCGGCTTGCGCCGTTTCCTTTGGAGCCGCACGGCGGGATGCCCAGGCGTGCTGTCGAGGTTGCATGGGAGGTGGGGAGCGATGAGAGATTGCGCGGCATCGTGGCTCGCGGAACCGCCATCGCTCATCCAGAGCTGGCTCACAGCGTGCACGTCGAGGTGGCGGGGCTCACGGCGGACCGGCCTTACTGGTATCGCTTTTCGGCGTTTGGCGAGCGCAGCTTTGTCGGACGCACTCGCACGGCGCCGCTGGCCGGTGCGCCCGTCAAATCGCTCCGATTCGGCGTGGCTGGATGCCATCACTATGAGGAAGGCTACTTTCATGCTTTCCGCGCGCTCGCGGACGCCGATCTCGACTTCTTGTTTCACTACGGCGACTACATCTACGAGTACCCGCCGGCGCCGCCGCTCAGAATATTGCGTGAGGTGCAGTTCTCTCCGGTTCGCCGACATTTGGGGGGCGAGACCTACGGCCTCGACGACTACAGACTGCGTTACGCCCAGTATCGAACCGATCCGGACTTGCAGCGGGCGCATGCCGCGACGCCCTGGTTTGTGACTTTCGACGATCACGAAGTCGCGAACAATTGGGCAGGCGATCGCGATGAGAAGGGCACGTCGCCCGAAATCTTCGCGTTGCGCCGGGCTGCAGCGTTCCAGGCGTGGTACGAGCATATGCCGGTGCGGAAGGCCAGCTTCCCAGGGCGAGATGGAGCTCGTATATATCGGGGCGCGACGTGGGGCGACCTGCTGTCCGCGAACTTTCTCGACACTCGCCAGTATCGCTCGGATCAAGCGTGCGGCGACGGCGATCGGGTGCTGTGCCCTGAGGCGCTCAAACCCGGGCGCACCATGCTCGGTGCAGATCAGGAACGATGGTTGTTCGAACGCCTGGCTCGCTCGGGCACGCGCTGGAATGTGATTGCTCAACAGATGCTGATGATGGATCTCGATCTGTCGCGCGCACCGGACGCGCGTGCGCCCCTGGCGAGCATGGATACCTGGGGCGGCTATCCGGCGGCTCGAGATCGTCTGCTCAAACATCTGCAGGAGCGGAAGCTCAACAACACGATCGTGCTGAGCGGCGATGCTCATCAACATTTCGCGGGGGACGTGCTCCGCACGCCGGAGGGCGCGCCCGTGGCCGCCGAATTTCTAGTTACTTCCGCGACCTCGGGTGGCGACGGTCTGGGGGTGCTGCCCGGCAATGAGCGCATCCTGCAGCGGAATCCATCGCTGCGCATGCTGGAGGATCGACGTGGCTATGGAATCTGCGAAGTCACCCAGGATCGCTGGACGGCCGAGCTGGTCTCACTGAGTCAGGTCACGTCCACCGAGACTCCGTCGAGCACGGTGACGCGCTTCGTGGTCGAGCCGCGTCGGGCAGGTATCGTCGATCGAGATACCCGGTCCTGATCATTTCAAAAGCAGATTGCCGATCGCTCGCGCCGTTTGATACGGCTCCGGGTCGTTGCGATTGGTCAGGAGCACGATGGTCAGACGCTGTTCCGGATAACGAACGATCACGTTGCGGAAGCCTATGGTCTCACCCGAATGCCACAGCGTTCTGCCGCCGATCGGCTCGTCGGTGATGCGCCAGCCCATGCCGTAGCGAACGGTTGGATCGTCGGTGTCGGTGACTGGCGTGAAGGCGAGCGCGCGTGACTTGTCGCTCAGCAGCCGGTCGTCGTACAGCGCGGCGTCCCACTTCGCGAGGTCGTCGATCGATGAATAGATGCCGCCGTCGCCCAGCACCGCGCTGGTCTGGCTTTGATCGGTTTGCGTCCAGCGGGCTTGCTCCTCGCTATACCCGAACGCTCGATTCTTCACCGTTGAGATGCCTTCCTCGTGAGCAACCGTGTTCGTCATGCCGAGTGGGATGAAGATGCGGTTCTTGAGGAAGGTCGCGAAGTCCTTGCCCGATGCTTTGCCCACGAGCAGCGCCAGCAGTGCGTAGCCGCTGTTGCTGTATCGATAGCCCTTGCCGGGCGGGAAATAGGTGCGGTTCTGGGTTTCGAGGATCTCGAGCACATCCGCATCGTGCAGCTGCTGGGTCATGTCCGGCGGGATCACATCTTCGTAGTCGATGAGCCCGGACATGTGGGACAGCACCTGTCGAATCGTCATCTCCGTCGCCACGTCGGGCAGGCTCGGGAACCATTTGCGCAGCGA
Source organism: Steroidobacter agaridevorans (assembly GCF_009932555.1). Taxonomy (GTDB): domain Bacteria; phylum Pseudomonadota; class Gammaproteobacteria; order Steroidobacterales; family Steroidobacteraceae; genus Steroidobacter; species Steroidobacter agaridevorans. The sequence continues at coordinate 519,104 of NZ_BLJO01000001.1, read as the reverse complement.
GTCGTCGAGGTTGAGCTTGCCGTCTTCCGCGAGCAGCAGAATGGCTGCGGCAGTGAACTGCTTGCTGACCGAGGCGAGGCGGTAGTTGGTGTCGGGCGCGGCCGGAGTTCGGTCGTTGAGATTGGCGAAGCCATAGGAGCGGCGCACGAACGGCTTGCCATCGCGCACGATCAAGAGCGAGGCGCCCGGCCCGGGGCCGTCATAGCGGCTCATCAATTGGTCGATTTGAGTTTTCACATTGATCTCCGGACAGCTGCCGACGCGCGTGAACTCCAGGTCCTCGAAGTCATAGCTGAAATCCGCATTGAGATCCACCTTGCGCATGAACAGCTGCGCGGTGGATGTGAAGTTCAACCATGCCTCGGTGTCGATGTCGTCCTGATCCCAATCGACCAGCAGCCCGGCGCCGGCGACCCGCATGAGCTTGCCGGAGAGTTGCGGCGACTTGGCCGAGGCAAAGACGATCTGCTGGTCACGATTGCAAATCGACACTTCGCCGAACCAGGGATCGCGATAGACACCCAGCCACGGCGCCATGCTCTCCAGTGTCTCGGGAGTGCGCGATGCGGTGTCGGGCGGCTGGCTCGTCGCAGCGCCGTCGTTGCTCTCGAGCTCGCTTGCATACCCATCGATGGAGCGGAGTTTGTCGGGGGCGATGATGAGCTTGGCCAGCGCGGTGTTGAGCACGGTGCGCGCCTTGGAGCCGTCGCCGTTGATCATGAAAACAAAGCCCGCTTTGCGGTCCGGGAACAGGTTCACCGCCGAAAACATGCCGGCCAGCGTGCCGGTGTGAGCGACTCGCCACGAGCCGTCGACGTCGGACAAGCGCCAGCCATAGCCATATGCATTGATGTGGCTGCCATCCCAGACGCGCTGCCGTTGGGAAAGTGGCATGGGCGTGTGCGCGCTCCACAGAATTCTGCGCTGGCTGGGCGATAGCCACGTCGCGCCTGTGGTCGTCTTCAATTCATCGCCGAGCCACACGCGCATCCAGGTGAGCATATCGTTGAGACTGCACCGAATGCCGCCCGCGGCCGCGGCAGCATCGACGGGAATGCGCTCGCCGTCGGCTCGAATTGGAACATTGCCGTCGCCTTGGCGCATGTGAGGTTGCGCGACATTGCCGACCAGGTCGCGATCCCAAGCGCCGACCTGGCATCGAGTCATGCCGAGCGGCTCGAAGATCTCACGACGCATCAATTCTTCGTAGCTCGCGCCGCCGGCGGCTGCGGCAACTTCTCCGGCCACGACGTACATCAAATTGTCGTAGGCATACTGCGAACGGAAACTCTGCTGCGGCTTGAGGTGAGCGAGGCCGGCGAGAATGTCGGCGCGCGTGAAGTTGTTCGGCGTCGGCCAAAGCATCAAGTCGCCGGCGCCTTCGCGCAGGCCGGTGTTGTGAATCAGCAGGTCGCGCACCTGGATCTGCTGCGTGACCCACGGGTCGCTCATTTTGAAGCCGGGCAGATGGCGAGTGACGGGATCCTCCCATCGCAGCTTGCCGGCCTCGACCAGGCGGGCGAGCAGGGCAGTGGTCATCGCCTTGCTGTTGGAGGCGATCTTGAACAGCGAGTCGTTGTCGATCTTCCGATTCGATCCCGCGACGAGCTCGCCGGCGACGCGTGTATGCACGACTTTGCCGTCGACGATCACACCCATCGCCATGCCTGGCAGGCGATAGCGCGCCATCATCTCATCGAAGATTCGATCGGCAGACGCGGGCAGGTCTTGCTCGGCCGGAGGCGTCTGCACGCTCGGCCGAGATGAGCATGCGCCGACTGATGTAAGGGCGGCGGCAAGGATCAACAGAGCGGCGAGCAGGCGGGGCATGGCCATGACGTCGGAGTGCTATGAATAGAAAAGGCGGCCCGCTTCAAGCGCGGGCCGCCAACCATGGCAAAGAATGCCTGTGTGCCGGATCCGCTGGCAATTGCTCCTGCATTGCCAGCATTTCCACCGTCCCTGGCGGTCAGAAGTCGAGCTTGACGGTCAGCAGGCCATAGCGCGGCGCCTGATAACCGGTGCCGAAGCCGTAGAACTCGTTGCGTCGGTCGCCGGTCGATCCCAGTTCCTCGTTGACCTCGACGACTCGCTGCTGGTTCAGCAGGTTGTACACCGCGAGCGTGACTTTCAGATCCGCGGCCGAGAACGAATGTCGATAAGTCACATTCGCGCCGAGGTCGAAGATCCAGGGCGTCCGGCCTGCCGAGCCGCGCCGCCTCAGCTCATATTGCCCGGTGCTGTCGTTCAAGATGAAGAAGCTGTAGAAGCAACTGCCGTCGAAGGGATTGCAGTCGCCGGTGGCGCTGATGGGCCGGCCCGATTGCGCCGTCAGTGTGCCGCCGACTTGCCAATGCTCGCCCAGCGCATAGGCGCCGCGCACCTTGAGCTGATGCCGATGATCGTTGGGCAGGTAGCCGTAGGAGCCGTAGTTCACCCAGGGATCGTCGAAGGCCTCGGTGCGGCCCGTATCGCCGAAGTCGGTATCGGAGTTGATCGGACCTTCGGCGTTGCCCTTGCTATACGACAATGTGTACACGGCGTTGAACGACCACAAATCGTCCCAGGCTCGATCGATCATCAGTTCGAGCGCCTTGTAGTTGCGTCTGGGCTCGGTATAGCCGGCGTCCGAGCCCAGGTAGTTCTCGTCGCCGTCGTTCAATGCCCAGCCGCCCCGGCCGGTATCGACCGTGACCCAGCCATCGGCCTCGCCGTCGCAATCCGTATCGGAATAGATCGTGACCGGCCGGCCCGGATTGGCCATGACATAGCCGGCGGAGACCGGCTCGCCGCCGCAGAAGATGCCCGTCGACGTGATCTGGATGTCGTCGATGGCGTTGTTGAGCTCGCGATAGATGCCGCGCACGCCCCAGGACCACTTGTCGTCGATCATGGACTGGAAGCCCAGAATCAACTCGTCCTGATACACCGGGTCCAGATCTCTATCGACCTCACCCCGCAAGTCGCCCACCGTGCCGTCGCCTTGGGAATCGTCGGAGGCGAACTGTGCTCCCAGGATCGGCCGCAGACTGAGCTCACCGTTGTATTCGAAGCTTTCGAGCCGGTCCAAATAGTAATAGTCGCGGCGATCGAGAAAGCCGCCTGCCTGTTTGATGTTGATGACATTCGCCACTGGCAGGAAGTAACGCCCGGCATTGCCGAAGATCTTGCTGCGGTTGTCGCCCTTTACATCCCACGAAAAGCCGAAGCGGGGCGCGATCATGTCGTCCATCTTGATATAGCTGTCGCCGTCGGAGTTCTTGTTGTCGAAGGCCTCGACGCGCACGCCGGCGTTCAGCAGCAGTTTCGGCGTGACCTGCCAGTTGTCTTCGAGATAGTACGCCGAGTTGATGGTCTCGAATTCGCCGTCCACTTCGTTCTGCCGGGTGCGGATGAACTCCGTACCGGCGGGCACGGTGGTGCCGAAGTAGTTGGTGGGCTCACGGGTCACGTAGATCTCGTAGAGCAGTCGATCCGGGCCGGGGTAGAACTGCTCATAGGCCGAGGAATTGGTCTCGTGATCCAGGCCGAAGCGCAATTGATGCTCGCCGAGGACCCACTCGAAATCCAGGCGCGCCGCTTCGCGGGTGTCATCGCGCTCGGTGACGGCGGATGTACTCGTGCATCCCAGATCGCGGGGTGTTGCACCGCGCTGATCGCGGAAGCGCGAGCATTCCAGATCGTTCAGGCCGAAGCGTGAGAACTCTCGATTGTTCTCTCCGTACAGCGCCTTCGCGGAGAAGTTATCGGTCAGATACGTCGTATAGGTGGCCGACCAGTTCAAGCCGCCGTTGTCGGTGAAGCGGGTCTCCTGGTACGAGCCCTGGGAACCGGAGACAAAATCGAAGCCGTAGCCGTCCCGGACCTCTTCGTTCTCGTCCGAGAACGCGAGCAACTCGAGCAGGTTCTTGTCGTTGATCTGCCAGTCGATCTTGGCGCCCCAGAAACCGCTGTCTTCCTTCGCCTTGTAGAAGGTTTCGCCGTCGTCGGAGGTGTTCTCCGGCTGATAGTCGCGGGCTTCGTACAACGCAAAGAAGAACAATTTGTCTTTGACGATGGGGCCGGAGGCGTAGAAGGTGGCGCTGGTGCTGTCGTATTGATCGTACGAGCCGATGATGCGAGCAGTGCCGTCCGGATTGAAACGATTTCTCTTGCTGCTCTGGAGCGAGTGCGGCTTCCAGGCCACTTCGGTGCCGTATTCGAACTCGTTCGTGCCGGAGCGCGTGACGGCATTGATGACGCCGCCGGTGGTGCGGCCGAATTCGACCGAGTAGCCGCCGGTCTTGACCTCGAATTCCTTATAAAACGCATACGGCACCGAAGATGCGCCGACGCGGTTGTAGAAGTCCGTGACGTTGAGACCGTTGATGTAAATCGTGTTCTCGGCGACGGACGAGCCGCCGAACGAAACGCAAGTGGTGCGGTCTTCGCACAGGCCAGAGTCGCCCGTGGCGATGCCGGGTGCGAGCAGCGCAACCGAGGCAATGTCACGATCCACCGGCAGGCGCTCCAGATCCTCGCGCGTCAGGTTGGTAGAGGACTCGGTCGATCGCACATCGACGGCGCGCACGACGCGCGTGCCAACGACGAAGATTTCCTCGACGTTGCTCACATTCACGGTGACATCTGCGGTCGTCGCGACACCCAGGCCGACCGTGACTTCGGTGAGCTTGCCGAGGGTCGCGCCGTTACGCGTACCTTCGACGATGTACTTGCCGACGGGCAGGAAGGGGAAGCGGTACGAGCCATCCGGCTCTGCCTTGACCGTGCGCGTGAAGCCCGTTTCTGGATTGCGCACCGTGATCTCGATGCCTTCCAGCGACTTCTGATCGCTCGAAGTGATCGTGCCCACCAGCGAGCCGTCGTTGCTCGCCGCATATGTAATCTGCAGCGGCATCGTCGCGATGGCTGCAGCGCTCACTCCCATGCGCAGCGCCACTTTGAGCGCTGATCTGAGCGATAGGTTTTTTTTCATACACCCTCCCGGCCAGGTTTATCGTTTAAATCAATCCGTTCGTGGGTTCGATAGCAGCGTTGCCTTGAAGTCGTAGTCCCAGCGATCGAAATAAAGATTGCCGCCGCGCCACTCCACCTCGCCGCGTTGCAGGTCGACGGTTTCGGAGCGGAAGTGCTGTTTGGCTGGCACGAACGGCTGGCTGTAATCGTCATTGAAGGCGACGCGGTAGGCGTCGAAGGAGCCGAGATAGAAGGCGTCGAGCGTCGCGTCGCCGGAGTCGAAGCGGCCGAAGGTCACATCCATCGGCACCCAGCCATACGGCGCCAGGTACAACCATCCCCAGTCGTGCATGTTGTCGTAGGCGCCATCGGAGAAGATCCAGCCCGATTGCCAGCGGGCCGGAATGCCATTCAGGCGGAGCAGCGTCATGAGGAGCAGCGTTTGCTGGCCGCAATCCGCGTGGCCGGCGCGCAGCGCGTAGTCGCTGATGTTTGAAATCGTGGAGTATTCGAGCGCGCCGGCCCAGGGAATGCGGTCGACAGCGGCGTACAGCTTCTGGGCGATTCGATAAGGGTTCTTTTCGTCGCCAACGACTTCGCGCGAAAACTTGCGCATGGCGTCGGTGAATACGATGTGGGGCGGACGTTCGCCCATGGATGGCGTCAGGGCTGCCGAAGGCGTGGCAGGCACGACTTTTTCAGGATCGATCTGCGTATGCTGACCGAAGATGGTCAGCTCGTAGGTGACCGAGAAGGTCGTCGGCTTCGAGGCCGCGGCGGCCTGCTCGAAATACACCGTGCGTTGCAGGGCAGACTCCGGTGCGAGCTGATGCTTGTCCGGGGCGCTGCTGATAAATCGGATATTCTCCTGCTGGCCTTGAATCGCTCGCGGATACGGGATCCAGGCACGAATCGTCTCGCCCACGGGGACCGCATCGGCATCGACCGTGATGGATTGCGTGATCCGCACTCGACGAGGCGCGACAGGGCTCTTGCCCGTCGCCTTGGCTTGCGCGAGCACTTCCCTGTGGTGGGGATGAGGTCGCTCGAGCGGACTGTCATTGAAAGGCGAGGGGTTCGCTCTACGATCGCGAGCTTCCGCGCTCAGGCGAAACAGATTGGAGGGCGCTCGATTGAAGTATTTCTTCTGGCCATCGATCACGCGCGATTCGAGCAGGCCGGCCGCGTCCCATCGGGCGAACTCTGCGTCGGTGAGATCCGGAATCAGTTTGCGAACGCGCGCCTGCGCATCGCCCGGCGTCAGACTGAAATCGAGCAGGATGCGCCGCATGCGCTCGCGCTCGAATTCGTAAGACCTGCGCTCTTCGGGAGCAAGCGAGGAGGAGCGGAGCGCATGGTCGATGGATTTTTCAGCGGCAGCGAAGTTGCCGGCATCGACCAGCCGAATTACGTCCGAAGATGGCGCGACCTGGTCGGCGGCGCGCGCGTTGACGGGGCAGACAATTACGACGACCGATGCCACCAATGCGGCGAGCCCCGCGCGAGGGATGCTGGTTTCCCGTTTGCATGGTAGAGGCAGTCGAGCAGTCACTTTGCAGGTGTCCACGTCGGCGACAGTTGATTCGGGCGCGGTGTAGTAATGGTGTAACACGGCCGCGAAGCGGTGGTCAATAATTTATTCTTGCTTCAAACCAAAGAAGAAGCGAATATTCTGAGCCCATGCGAACCCTCCGCCTCAAGCCCGGCTGCGAGTTGCGATGATCCAGACCGTCTGGCCCTATCTCGCACTCATGCCGCTGGCCGCGGGGGTGTTCCCGTCGCTGGAGAAACGTTTCCAGTGGCGGGTGTTCTCCGTGTTGCCGCCGATCGTCTGGACTTATTTATTTGTGACGGCGCTGGCGGTAGGCGGGTTGTGGACCGCGACTCCCGAGATTCAGGGTGCGCAACGAACTCTGACTTCGCTGCTGCTTCCTGCGCTGCTGTTTCTTCTAATGGTGACCTGCGACTTGCGGGCCATCCTCGCCGTGGGACCGCGAGTGCTTGGGGTTTTCGCGTGCGCGATGCTGAGCATCCTGCTTGCGGTGACGCTCGTGTTCGTGCTGTTCCGGTCCGTGCTGCCGGTGGAAGGTTGGAAGATGCTCGCCGCGCTGAGTGCGACCTGGACCGGCGGCTCCGCGAACCTCGTGGCGGTCAAGCAAGTCATCGGGCTGTCCGAAAGTGCGTTGCCGTCCGTGCTGTTGGCCGACGCACTTTGTTATTCGGTCTGGGTGCTGGTGCTGTTTTCGACCGGCGCCTTTGCTCCGGCCTTCAATCGATGGACGGGCGCGGATCGAAGCGGTCACGAATATCCTCGACTGGCCGCAGTCTCATCGACTGGGCCCCCGAGACTGGGACACATCGTGCTGTGGCTCGGCCTGGCGATAATCGTCGGGCTGGGGGCGGCACGGCTCGCACGCTCGATGCCAACGTCGGCAATGCTGACCCAGACGTCTTGGACGGTGTTGCTGGCAACCGTGGCCGGTCTGGTCATTGCCCGCACGCCGCTCGCGCGCATTCCTGGCCCCGCATGGACGGGCTCTGCGCTGCTGGCATTGCTCGTGGCCGTGCTGGCTTCGCAGAGTAATTTCCACGGACTCGCTTCGGCGCCGCTCTTCATTCTCTGCGGCTTCATCACGATGCTGTTGCACATCGGCATGCTGGCGCTGCTGGCGCGAGTGTTTCGTTTCGATCTGTACCTGTGCGGCATTTCATCGCTCGCACAGATCGGCGGTGTTGCCTCGGCCCCGGTGCTGGCGGCGACGTATTCCCCGGTGCTCGTTCCCATCGCGGTGTTGCTTGCGATGCTGGGACTCATCCTGGGGACCGGCATGGGATTGTTCATGGCGAGTGTGCTGTCCTCGCTGGCGCCGGCGGGAGCGGGTTGATGCGCAGGTATTGGATATTCTTGTGGCTCGTGCTGATCGCCGGCTGTGCTAGCGCACCTCGCGAGCAGACTGGAGTCGGTGGACCGCTCGGAGTCATCGGTGTGGAGCCCACGCATCTCACGGCGGAGTATTGGGCCCGGCGCGCGCCGCGCGCCAATGCCGTTCTGCTCGATACCTCGGCGATCGCTCAGCAAAACGAGCGATTGAAACAGACCGACAAGTCCGTGCGAAATCTCGAACAGCTGCCGACGTCGCTGGCGGCGGCGGACGTGCGCGCTTGGATCGAAGCTATGTCTTCTCGGCCCACGCGGACGCTCTATGACGAACAAGGCCGGGCGGTAAGCGCTCAGCAACTCGATGACTGGATGGCGTCGTTGAATCTCGATGGCATTGCGTCCTCGCAAGCGACTCGATATGGCATGGTCGTGCGTCGCGCCGACCTCCGCACTTTTCCGACCCGCGCGCGAGTGTTCTCCAGCACCGATGACACAGACATCGACCGCTTTCAGGAGAACGCGCTGTTTCCGGGAACGCCGGTAGTCATCGCGCATGCGAGCCGCGACGGCGAATGGCTGTTCGTGGTCGGCGCGCTCTACGCCGCGTGGATTGAGAAGAATGCGGTGGCCGAAGGTGATCGCAATCGAGTCTTCGTTTACACGCACAAGTCACCATATGTCGTGGTGACCGGTGCGAAGGCGCACACGGTTTACACGCCGGAGCGTCCCGAGGTATCCGGCCTGCAACTCGAGATGGGCGCACGCGTGCCGCTGTTGCCGGATTGGCCGATCGAATCTCCCGTCAACGGTCAGCATCCGTACACAGCGCATGTCATCGAGCTTCCGTACCGCGCAGCCGACGGGTCGCTGCAGTTCTCGCCGGCGCTGCTGCCGAAGAGTCAGGAAGTCGATAACGACTACTTGCCACTGACGCGAGCAAACATCTTGCGCCAGGGCTTCAAGTTCCTTGGGGAGCGCTATGGCTGGGGGCACTCGTACGATGCGCGCGACTGCAGCGGCTTCGTCTCCGAAGTGTATCGAAGCTTCGGCGTCCAGTTGCCGCGCAATACTCGCGATCAGGGCGTGAGCCCGGCGCTCAATCGCATCGAGCTCACCGACGCTGACGGTCATGAGGCGCGAGTGCAACTGCTGCGCGAGGCGCAGGTCGGCGATCTCATCTATATCCCAGGCCACGTCATGATGGTGATCGGTCATGAGAATGGCGAGCCCTACATCATTCACGACACGACCGGCATCAGCTTTCGCGGCCGCGGCGGCGATATCGAGCGTGCCAGGTTGAACGGTGTCTCGGTCACACCGCTGCTGCCGCTGCTGCTGAGCGACGGCCGCCCCATGATCGATCGCGTGTACAGCATCCAGAGAATCCGCATCGCTGGCGGACCAGCGTCGAGAGCACCATGAAGATTACTGAGATTCGCTATGGCATGTTGCGCGTGCCGCTGAAGACCGCCTTCAAAACGGCGTTGCGCACCGTGGACATGGTCGAAGACATCGTTGTCGAGATCCACACCGACACCGGCAATATCGGCTACGGCGAAGCGCCGGCGACGGCTGTCATCACCGGCGATACGCATGGCTCCATCATCGAGGCCATCGCGAAGTTCATCGCGCCGCGCCTGATCGGGCAGGACATCGCCAATCTGAATCGCATCACGCAGCTGATCCAGACGTCGCTGGAGAAAAATTCCAGCGCCAAGGCGGCGGTCGAGATCGCGGTCTACGATCTGTTCGGGCAGCTCTACAACGCGCCGCTGTACAAGATGCTGGGCGGCGGCGATCCGGTCGTGACCACGGACATCACGATCAGTGTGGATTACATCGATAAGATGGTCGCCGATTCCATCCAGGCGGTGGAGCGCGGCTTCGAGGCGCTGAAGATCAAGGTGGGCAAAGATATCGGCGTCGATATCGAGCGCATCAAAGCCATCTATGCCGCGGTCGAAGATCGAGCGCTGCTGCGGCTCGACGCCAATCAAGGCTGGACCGCGAAGCAGGCCGTCTATGCGTTGCAGACGCTGGAGGACGCCGGGGTCAAACTCGAGCTGGTCGAGCAGCCGGTCAAAGCCCAGGATCTGGATGGCTTGCGATATGTCACCGAGCGCGTACACACGCCGATCATGGCGGACGAGAGCGTGTTCGGCCCGACGCAGGTGATCGAGCTGATCCGCATGCGGGCGGCGGACATCATCAATATCAAGCTCATGAAGACCGGCGGCATCTCGAGCGCCATCCATATCGCCGACATCGCGGCGCTGCACGGCATCGAATGCATGATCGGCTGCATGCTCGAGACCAGCATCAGTGTGGCGGCGGCGGTGCATGTCGCTGTCGCGAAGGCCAACGTGATTACCAAAGTCGACCTCGACGGTCCCTCGTTGTGCGCGTTCAATCCAGTCGATGGCGGCGTGATCTTCAACGAGTCGGAGATCTCGATCACCGACGCACCGGGTCTGGGCATCCGCGAGATCCGGGGACTGCAGAGGCTCTGAGCGGGCATGTCCTCACTTCTCAAGATCCGGGCGGAACGGGATCAGATGTCGGCGATCGAGCGCCGCATCGCCGATTTCATGCTCGAGAACGCGCATCTGCTGCGGGACTACTCGTCGCAGCAGCTCGCCGATGCGCTGCAGATCAGTCAATCGAGCGTGGTGAAATTCAGTCAGAAGCTCGGCTTCAAGGGCTATCCCGACCTGAAGTACTCGATTGGCGAGGCGGTGGCGCGTGGCAGCGATGTGCCGGTCAAGGCGACTGCCAAATCCGCGCGCGCCACGGTTCGGGAGTCGCTGGCCGAAACTCTGTGGCAGAGCAAGTCTCGGGCCGAGGAAGAGACCCGACTGATCAACGACGCCGGGACGCTCAACGAGATCGCTACCTTGCTGAGTCGCGCCGGTAAAGTATTTTGCATCGGCTTTGGCGACGATGGCCTTGCGGCCCAGGCATTCGCGCAGCGCCTGGCATTGCTTGGCACTTTAGCCTTGCACCACGCCGACGCAGTGCCGATGACCGCAAACATCTCCAGCGCCGATCGCGGCGATGTGCTGGTAGTGTTCTCCGAGCAAGGACAGCATGCGGCGCTCAACCAGCTTTGTCGTCAGTTTCGCGAGCGGCAAGGCAAGATCGTCTCGGTCACGCGACATACATCCAATCCGCTGCGCGCGCATGCCGATGCCACCTTGCTCGTATCGGCGCACGACGAGCGATCCCACGTCCAGCCGCTGCTTTATCAGTCGGCGCTCCAGCACCTGCTCGATCAAATATTCGTGCTCATGTGCGACGGCGATCGCCTGGAGCAGCTGAATACCAATCTCGAACACGTGCAGCACCTGCTGGACCCAAAACTCTGACAGTCCGTGTCAGCCGGCGCGCATCGCGCAAGCTTCGCGATACAACGCGAGTTACTAACGGCGCGCAATCCTCGCGTGTCATGTCGCCGATCGATACTCGCATTCCCAGACGTTCGATTGTTTGCTTGCGCATCGATCGCTAGTTCACGTGCATCGGCGCGAGTTGCGCATCGTTGGCCATCGCTCAGCATCGAGCGATCACGCAGCAGTTACATAAAAAGCAAATAACCGTGCTGTGAGACTTGGAGACATCGCCCGCCGTTGGCGGTTCTTGGTCGATGTCATATCAATGGCAACAGCGGCGATGGAAGCTCCGCGCTCGATTATCACAAGAAAGCAGTGGCTAAGTGTCTGGGGCAAGTCAACTGCAGCGGGTGCATACCAGGGTAGGTTCTTGCTCATGAACGGAGATTAAACAATGTCATATCGACGACGGATCCACATTCCTGGAGGCACTTATCATGTCGTCCAGCGCGGCACCAAACAGCGGCCGATCTTCTCTCACGCGGAGGACTACGAGCTATTCGAGTCGGTGCTCCAGGCGGCGTTGCGCAGTACCGGTGCGCGGCTGCATGCATACTGCTGGACCACCGAGGCCATATATCTGGCCGTGCAGATCGATGAGATCTCGCTGGGGCATTTCATGCAGTGGGTGAAGAGCCGCTACGCGCGCGGCATTCAACGCAAGCTCGGCGAGCGGGGTCATCTGTTTCAAGTTCGTTATGACTCGGTGATCATCGATCCGAAAATGTATCTGACCAGCTTGGTTCATTACATTCATTACGTCCCCGTGCTCAAGGGGCTGGCCGATCGGCCGGAGGATTTTGCTTACTCGAGTCATCACGCGTACACGAATGCGCACGAAGTGCCATGGCTCCATTGCGGTACCGCGCGTCGCATGCTGGGCAAGCGTGACGATCAGGCTCAGGCTTATCACATGTTGATGGCCGAGGCGCCGACGCCGGAGACGGTGAAGCTGGTGGAACGCGGCATGCCGAAAACCCCCGGCATTCTCGGCGGGCCGGAACTGGCCGAAGCGGCGGGTCATCGGCCCAAGCGATCGACGCGGATGACGCCGGATCAGATCATCCACGATGTCTGCCGGATGCTGGATGTGACACGCGAGGATGTGCTGTCGAAGTCACGACTGCGCAGACTGGCGCTGGCTCGCGCTGTGATCGCCTGGCATACGACGGTGCGTGGCATCGCCACTCTGGCGGAGATCTCGCGTTATCTGGGACGCGTCTCGTCGACGCTTTCCAAGACGATCACCTCGTATCGCAAGCGCCAGCCGGACTTGTTCAAGCTGGATGCGTTGTCGCACATGATGCCGATCGGTCTGGGCGGTCACGCCGTTTCGAGCGAGGACTTCCTGGACATGGGACAATCCGCTGCGCATGCGAGCGGGACCGATCAGGATGCGATGTACTGAGGCCTAGCGTTCCCAGGTCATGGTTCTGATCAAGGCCTTGGCCTGGGTGATGTATTTCTCGACGGTGTGGATGCTGAGCCCGAGCTCCGCGGCCACCTCTTCATAAGAGAGGCCGCGATGCTTGTGTGCGATCAGCACTAGCGCGTGCGTCTGAGGCAATTGGGCGAACGCGCGCTCGAGTTGCTGTTGCAGGTTCAAACGGTCGGCCAGATCGTCGGGCGAGCTGGCGCGGTCGTCGGGATCGTCGTCGCGATCGAGCAGGCGCTCATGCCCTTGCCAGGACTCGCTCTTGAAGTCCGCGACCACATGGGACGCGATTCCAAAGATATACGCGACGGGTTTCTCCACCCGCTTCGTCGCATCGACGCGCAGCAGGCGCAAATAAACTTCCTGAGCCAGATCCTCGGCGTCCTGGCGCTGCGTCAAACGACGCGCCAGGTAACGGTGCAGCTGTTTGTCATAGGTCCTGAATGACGAGACATCGAAGGCGAAAGCGGTGCGCTCAGGGGCTGCGGTGGTCATTCTGCATCACTGTCCGACGGGTGAAGCTCAACGAACTCTTTCGTTGAGCAGACAACAACTAAGCAGTGCAGCAACTGCGCATCGACGCCACTCATGTGACGCTCGCTTGGCGAAAATGTGACAGAACTGCTACCGACTTTTTGCCGTTAGAACCGACAAGAACAAATAGACGGACCCCGTATCTATTGGGACTACCCGTCGAAGGCATCACAGCCCTGCAGATAACTAAGTGGATGTCCTAGGGGGATAAGGCCATGCTCGCAATTTCACATGCGTTGATAGATCGGCGAATCATTGGCGATGCAGACACCGCGGTGCGGCTCACGTGAGCGCCGGTCCCGAGCGTTGCCCGATGGAGCAGAGCACGACAGCGGGTGAAGTCAGGGAAGTCATTTCGATCGATACCAAGAGCCGCAACGAGCGCTTGACCCAATGGTTCGAGTCGTGGCGGGGCGCGATGAAACGCTGGTTGTCCAGCCGCTCATCGATGCAGTCGGCGGACCTCGACGATGTCGCGCAAGAGGTCTTTCTCCGCCTGCTCCGATACAGCGACGATGCGGTCGTCGAGTATCCGCAGAGCTATCTGTTCCGGATCGCGACCAACGTCGTCAACGAATGGCGGGAACGGGCGCGCAACAGCCTGCCGCACGACGACGTCTGGCTCTCGGATCTGCAGATCGAGCCGGAGGCCGAGCCGGAGAGCTCGGTCGAGCACGACCTCGTCAACGTCCATGTGCGACGAGCGGTAAGCAGACTGCCGCCGCGGCAGCGCCAGGTTCTGCTACTCCACATAAGAGAGGATCTGACGTATAAACAGATCGCCGCCAAACTCAAGTTGACGCCGCGTGTCGTGCGGAGGGACATCGCTCGCGCGTACGCTGAATTACGCTCGGATCTGGGCTCGCCCGATCTCGATGCAGTTCAGCCCATGCGCAGGAAGGCCGGATAACCGCACCGGGCAGTCCACGTCAAGGGCCATGCACAATCATGGCCCGGTCTAGCTTGCGGGGGTGGAGGGGATCCGAGGCAGCGGATTTCCCAGCGGCCGCGGGCGGAATATCTGAAACTCCGTCGCACCTTGACGCGTTGGCGAGGAAGACGGATGTCTGACCGTCCCCAGAATGAAGAGCCCAGTTCGATCAGCGAGCAGGCTGCTGACTGGCTCGTTCTGATTCGCGCCGGCGAGATGACCGAGCAGGAGAAGCTCGACTACGTCCACTGGTTGAAGCAGTCTCCGGAGCACATCCGCGAGATTCTGGAGCTGGTGAGTCTCGAGCAGCTGTTGAAAGAGACGCACGCCGAGCCATCGGAGCCGGAGACGCCCGCCGACGAAGCGTCGAAGGTGATCGATCTGGCCATGCCCACCGAGAAGTGAGCGGCAGCGCCCGCGTACAAAACTCCAATGATCGATACGAAACATGAGCGTGCCGCTGCGGGATGGCGGCAGCCTGCGTTGACCACGCTTTACGATCGCCAATACCCGCCGGGCTGGAGCGACGCTGTTCAGCGGGCCGGCCGAGGTCGGGCGCTCGGGGCAGAATGCAGGGATATCACACGGAACACCAGTGGATGCCCGCATGAAACAAAAGACGGCCTTGATCACAGGGATTACCGGTCAGGACGGTGCGTATCTCGCCGAGTTTCTGTTGAAGAAGGGTTATATCGTTCACGGCATTCGTCGCCGCACGTCCCTGTTCAACACTCATCGCATCGATCATCTGTACATGGACGCGCACGAGCCGAACGCGCGGCTTCATCTGCACTATGGAGATATGACGGACAGCAGCAGTCTGATGCGCGTGATTCAAAAGACCTGTCCCGATGAGATCTATAACCTGGCCGCGCAGAGTCATGTCGCGGTCTCCTTCGAAGAGCCCGAATACACAGCAAACTCCGACGCGCTTGGAACGCTGCGCATCCTGGAGGCCGTGCGAATTCTGGGGATGGCGAAGCGCGTGCGCTTCTATCAAGCGTCGACGTCCGAGCTGTTCGGCCTGGTGCAGGAGACGCCACAGAAGGAGACGACGCCTTTTTATCCGCGCTCACCCTATGCCGCGGCGAAGTTGTATGCGTACTGGATCACTATCAACTATCGCGAAGCCTATGGCATGTACGCCTGCAATGGCGTCCTGTTCAACCACGAATCGCCGAATCGCGGCGAGACGTTCGTTACGCGCAAGATCACTCGCGCTCTGGCCCATATCAAATGCGGTCTCCAGGAGTGTCTCTATCTCGGCAATTTGAACGCGCTGAGAGATTGGGGGCACGCTCGCGATTACATGGAGGCGGCGTGGCTGATGTTGCAGCAGGAGTCCCCGGAAGATTACGTCGTCGCCACCGGCGAGCAGCGCAGCGTGCGCGAATTTGTCGAGTCAGCCGCGGAGAATCTGGGAATGAAGATTCGCTGGTCGGGTGAGGGCGTCGAAGAGAAGGGCTACGACCGCAACGGCAACTGTATCGTCGCGGTCGATCCGCGGTATTTCCGTCCGACGGAAGTGGAGACGCTGCTCGGCGACTCCGCGAAGGCGCGCGCGAAGTTGGGATGGATTCCAAGAACGAGCTTTGCCGAGCTGGTCGCGGAGATGGTCAAGGAGGATCTGAAGGAAGCGCAATGTGAGGAGTTGCTGAAGCCGCACGGATTTCCCGCCGTGTTCGGATCGCGCATCGCTTCCTGACGTCGTGGCGCATGCGCAGAGCACTGGTCACCGGCATCAACGGTCAGGACGGCTCCTATCTCGCGGAGCTGCTGCTCGAACGTGGGTACGAGGTCATCGGACTGGTGCGCGAGGATGCGGGAGATCGCCTGGGCCGCATTCAACACATCCGCCATCGACTCGAGATCGTCGAGGGCAGTCTGCTCGACGACGCGCTGCTACGGCGGGTGCTCGCAGAACGTCGACCCAACGAGATCTACAACTTCGCAGCCCGGGCATCGAGCCGCCAGCTGTTGACCGATCCGACGCTGACTGCCGAGTACAACGGGCTTGCCGTCGTCCGGCTGCTGGAGGCGATCCGGGCTGTCGATGCCGGTATTCGTTTCTGTCAGGCCTCGAGCAGCGAAATGTTCGGCGCGGCGACTCAATCGCCGCAGAACGAGCTGACGCCATTCCGGCCCAGGAATCCTTATGGGGTCGCGAAGCTGTTCGCTCACGGGATGGTCGGCACCTATCGCGAGAACTTCGGTGTGTTTGGCTGCGCGGCCATCCTGTTCAATCACGAAAGTCCGCGCCGCGGTCCGGAGTTTGTGACCCGCAAGATCACGATGGGCGTTGCGCGCATTCGCGCTGGGCTGACGCGCTCGCTGCCTCTGGGCGATCTCGACGTCACGCGCGACTGGGGCTTTGCCGGGGACTACGTTCGCGCCATGTGGCAGATGTTGCAGGCGGAGGTGGCAGATGACTATGTCGTGGCTACTGGCGTCAGCCATTCGGTTAGGGAATTTTGCGATCTGGCATTCGGGCACGTCGGGCTTGACTACCGAGCGTATGTGCAAGCAGATCCGGGCGCTCGAAGAGCAGCGGAATCGGTGCCCTTCGTCGGCGACGCCGGCAAGGCGCGACGCGAGCTCGGATGGCAGCCGTCCATGTCGTTCGAGCGACTCGTGAGAACGATGGTCGATGCGGACATCGTCGCTCAGCAGGTCGCTCTTGCGCCGGATCGCAACGTGCAGCACTGAATGGAGCCGGCTTACAGGTGTGCTGCTTCGGTTTGGGCGCGCGGCGTTTGCGTTCGCTCGGTCGTTGCAGGCTCCGTCGTGCGGACCAGCTCCAGTTGCGGCAAGGGGAAGATCAGGTTGTGCCCGAAATAGCGTGGATGATCCACGAAGAAGCTCCGGAAGTGCCATGGCAGGACCAATAGGTAGTCGGGGTGCATGGCCAGCACATCTTCCTCGGCAACGATGGGCAGCAGGCTGCCGGGCGTGAACGCCTCGTACTTGTCCGGGTTCACTTCGCCGACTCGAGCAATGTCCGCTTCCGTGATCTTGCAGTACTGCAGAAGGACGTTGCCCTTCGTCGACGCGCCCAGCGCGCAAACGGTCTTGCCGAAGCGCCTGGCTTCATCGAGGAAGGCGCGCAGGGTGGTGCGGCTGGCGGCAACGTTCTTGGCAAAGCTATGGAACGGCTCGAGCGTATGCAGTCCGGCGCGTGCTTCCTCGTCGAGGATGGAGTCCACCTGGGGGGATTCGGCGTGGCGCGAATTCCGTTTTGCCACCATGAGCGAGAAGCTGCCGCCATTGATGTCGTTGAACTCGACGTCGACGATTTTCAGGCCGAGCCGGTCGGTCATCCACTTGATCTGCTTCAGCGCGTAGTACTCGAGATGCTCGTGGCAGACGGTGTCGTATGAGTTCCGCTGCAGCATCGTCGGCATGTAGCTCTGCTCGAGCACCCAGACGCCGTCGTCGGCGAGCACCTCGGCGATCTCCTGCGTGAACGTCATGGGCTCTTCCAGATCGTAGAACATGGAGAACGAGGTGACGACGGCGGCCTTGCGCTCGCCGAAGTGCCGGCGGACGGTGGCCGCGGAGAAGAACTCCGGGATCAATTGAATGTGCGGCGGATAAAACTTCCGAAACTTCGCACCGGTGGGATCGATGCCGACGAGCGTACAGCCCTGTGTGGGATACGCCTGGAGCGTGGTGCTGTCGTTGGCGCCGATATCCAGGATCAATGCGTCGCCGGGCAGCGTCACACGATCGAGAATCCGTCGCACCTTGGCATGCAGGTGCGCAACCATGCTCGAGTTCAGCCCCGAGCGGTATCCATAGTTGTCGCCGTACAGCTCGCCGAGATCGTAGGTGTGCTGGAGTTGTAACAATCCGCAGACAGCGTCATCGCCGCTGCACTTCACGAGCTTCAACGGACCGGCGGTGACTTCCTGCGCTCGCGTTTTTGGGAACACGCCGGTGAGTGTCTGTACGCCGAGATCGAGGACTTCGACCAATTGCGTGTTCTTGCAAATGCGACACTCGGAAATCTGTCGGTACATGGAATCCGCTCCTGGTTCGAATGCGTCCGTTGCGTGGCGCCGAAGAAGACTCCTGCCTAATTGGACTGGCCGGGTCGTGCGCTCAACAGCGCCGGCGTGAGAGCGGCGGAAGAGGGAAGAACTGCTTGAATGGCGGGGCTTTTGTCGCCGCGAAGCGGGGGTGTCGGTCGAGAGAGTCTTGGCGTGAATCGAGCTGGCGTGGGGCAACGAATTGCTCGTACGTAAGGTAGTCCCCAAGCTGTCCGGCCCGAACTTAAGGGCCGGTCTCAGCGCGCGCAGCGTCACACTGTCGCCAACTGCCTACAAGACCCTGAACCGTTAAGAATCAGGGCCTTACAAATGTGGCTTGAAGTCTTAAGGGCAAAAACTGTCCCTTTTTGGCGACTTCCGGCCCGAGTTCCCACCTGCCGAAATATTGTAGTTAGTACATAACTCGCTGATCTGAAAGCGCCTTTCAGCCGCTGGCACAGCTCTTGTTATTACTCTTCCCGTGCCCTCGCAGGCCTTCGGGCCGGGCGAGCCTCAGCTCCAGGATATCGAATAGATATCAAAGACCTACAGCGGAAACGTGTGGTGAACACCAATAAACCACACGCGTGCCGCCACAGTGGAGAATCATGCGACGTACTTACTTTCCGGGTTTTTTTGCCGGCTGCCTGATCCTGAGCTCCGTCTTGCTGACCGCTTGCGGCGGCGGCGGAGGCGGCGGTGACTCTTCCAGTAACGCCAACAATCCTCCGGCCAGCGGAACCAATGCCGCTCCGACGATGAGCGGGACGCCGGGCTCGACCGCTGTGGTCGGCCAGGCCTACAGCTTCCAGCCCGCGGCGACCGATGCGAACGGAGACTCGCTCACCTACACAGTGGCCAACCTGCCGAGCTGGGCCACTTTCAACGCGCAGACTGGCCGGATCTCCGGCACGCCGACGGCGGCGCAAGTGGGCGCTTACGGCAACATCACGGTCACGGCGTCGGATGGCAAGGCCAACGCGACGGTCGGGCCGTTCACGATCACGGTAAGCGAAGTGGCCAACGCCACCGGCAGCGCGAGCCTGTCGTGGACACCGCCGACTCAGAATGCGGATGGCAGCAGCCTCGGCAATCTCGCCGGCTATCGAGTGATGTACGGACGGACGTCCGGCAATCTGGATCAGACGGTGAACCTGGATAACCCGTCGATCGACCGCTACATGGTCGAGAACCTGAGCTCCGGCACCTGGTACTTCGCGGTGGTGGCGGTGAATTCCACGGGCACGACCAGCGAGTTGTCCAATACCGCGAGCAAGACGATCAGCTGATCGCAACTGCTGACCGATCCAGCGGGCGGTCTCGACCCCAGGATGTGCTGGGAGCGGGACCGCCCTTTTTCATTTCAAATCGCTTCAATCCTCGTCGGTCTCCATCTGCGACTGGCAATAGTTCTGGATACCGACGCGCTTGATCAGATCGAGCTGCGTCTCCAGCCAGTCGATGTGCTCTTCCTCGGACTCGAGGATGTCCTCGAACAGCTCGCGCGAGACGTAATCGGATACCTGCTCGCAATCCGCGATGGCCTGGCGCAGGTCGGGATGCGCCTGCATTTCCAGCTTCAGATCGCAGTTCAGCGCTTCCTCGACATTCTCCCCGATCAGCAGCTTGCCCAGGTCCTGCAGGTTCGGCAGGCCGTCCAGGAACAGGATGCGCTTGATGAGCTTGTCGGCATGCTTCATCTCATCGATGGATTCTTTATAGGTGTATTCGCCCAGCTTTTTCAGGCCCCAATGCTCGAACATGCGGGCGTGCAGGAAATACTGGTTGATGGCCGTCAGCTCGTTCTTCAGAACAATGTTGAGATGACGCAATACCGTTGCGTGGCCCTGCATGTGCACTCCTTCCGGACTCGATAAATGACAAGACAGCCGCGAATCTTGGGGGAGTGGCGCGGAGCGAGGCAACTGCGCGTCAGCGCAGCATCGCAAGACAGGAGACGGCTCGAAGAATTACCGCGAGAATACGCGGCCTTGGCTAGGCGGCGGCGGGACGATTCGCAGATTCGATATGAGACTCAATCACTTCTCGCGCAGAATCTTCGCATCGACCGCAGCAGGCGGCGACTGGCAGGCGCATCTGGACTTCGAACAGCGAGGCTGCGCCCTGATCGACGGTCTCGCGGATCTGGCGGTCGCTGATGGCATTGCACACGCAAATGTACATGGTTGGCTCTCGATCCCGGCGACTGGCGTGAGTCGCGACGATTGGCCATCATGTAAATACAAATGCGAATGATTGTCAATTGATGAGTGGCCTTACAATGGGCCGGGTATTCCCCGACGCGCCGACCTCGGGTCCTTTACTCCCGGGTGGGACGGGATCGTGGATTTGACAGTTGCGCGTGTGACTGCCTTCACGCGGTCGTGAGGGTGAGATGACTAGACTTACGGCCGCTGGTGCGCCGCGGGGAACTCGCGCTCAATAGCCGGCCGAACTGGGCACTGAATCAGAAGCTAAAAGGCTCGAAGTAACGCGTGGCGATCCGAATTTTCCAACATTACTGGCACTTGCACCTGGCCGTGCTCGCGGTCATCGAAGGTGTGATCTTCTTTTTCGCGCCCTTTGCCGCCGCGTATCTGCGCTTCAACCCGCAGGGCGCCGAGGAAATCCTGGGCCCGATGCTGCCGCGAGGGCTGGTGTTCGCGGGGGTGCTGTTCATCAGCATGGCCGCCATGGGCCTGTACAACTCCCGCCAGCGCTCGCGCCTGGCCGGTCTGATCGCGCGCGTCGCCGCCAGCGTGATCGGCGGCGCCATGGTCATCGCCATCCTTTTCTATATGTTCCCGGACCTGCACATCGGCCGCGGCGCGCTGTTGATCAGCCTGGCCATCGCGTTCGGCGGTTCGGTGATCGCGCGCATCGTGTTCGACACGCTGGTCGATGAGGACTTGTTCAAGCGTCGCGTGCTGGTTTACGGCTCCGGCCGCCGCGCCGTGAGCATCGCCCGCTTGCGCCGTCGTTCGGATCGTCGTGGCTTTGTCGTCGTGGGCTACGTGCCCGCTGAAGGCGACGAGGCCTCGGAGGTCCCGGACAACGAGAAGCTGCCGACCACGGTCGATCTGCTCACCTTGTGCGAAAGACATCGGGTCGATGAGATCGTGGTGGCGATGGACGATCGGCGCCGCCGTTTCCCCATGGATCAGTTGCTCGAGTGCCGGCTGGAAGGGGTCGAGATCCTGGAGCTGGTGACCTTTCTGGAGCGCGAGACCGGCAAGGTGCGCCTGGACCTGCTCAACCCGAGCTGGATGATTTTTTCGGAAGGCTTCGGGCGCGGCCGGATCCACGACACGATGGAGCGCGGGTTCGACATTCTCGCGAGCCTGCTGTTGCTGGTGGTCGCGGCGCCCATCATGGTGGTGACGGCGCTCGCCATCAAAATCATGGAAGGGCCGAAGGCCTCGATCTTCTACCGTCAGGTGCGAGTGGGGCAGTACGGCCGACCGTTCCGGTTGCTGAAGTTCCGCAGCATGCGCGAAGACGCGGAAAAGGACGGCGCGCAGTGGGCGCAGAAGAACGACTCCCGGGTGACGCCGATCGGCGCGTTCACTCGCCTCACGCGCATCGATGAGCTGCCGCAGATCTTGAACGTGCTGCGCGGTGAGATGAGTTTCGTCGGCCCGCGTCCCGAGCGTCCCGAGTTCGTCGGGCAGCTCGAGGAGCGCATTCCGTACTATCGCGAGCGTCACACCATCAAGCCGGGCATCACCGGGTGGGCGCAGCTTTGCTATCCGTATGGCTCCTCCGAGCAGGACGCCATCGAGAAACTGCAATACGATCTGTTCTACGTCAAAAACCATAGCCTGCTGTTCTATCTGGCCATCCTGGTGCAGACGGTGGAAGTGATCGTGTGGAGAAAAGGCGCGCGTTGAGAGCTCTTGAATGAATGCGTTCGGTATTGCCAGCTATGGCATAGCGGCGCTGAGCTTCCTGGTGCTGACCCTGCTGCTGGTCACGGCCTGGCGTGGTCGGCAACAAGGCGGACACCTCATCGTTGCCAGCGCGGTCACGGCGGTCTGGGCCGGAATTCTGGCTGCGCAGAGTTATGCCGGCCATGTGCCGGTGCTCGTCATCTATCTCGCCGAGGCCTTCCGGGGCGGCGCCTGGCTGCTCACATTGGTGGCGGTGGCCGGCATCGCGGCTCCCAAGTTC
This sequence comes from Steroidobacter agaridevorans, assembly GCF_009932555.1. Taxonomy (GTDB): domain Bacteria; phylum Pseudomonadota; class Gammaproteobacteria; order Steroidobacterales; family Steroidobacteraceae; genus Steroidobacter; species Steroidobacter agaridevorans. The sequence continues at coordinate 496,780 of NZ_BLJO01000001.1, read as the reverse complement.
CTCGCGAACGCGGCGCGCGGGCTCTGTGTTCTATTGCTCGGAGCCGCCGTCGTTCTGCCGTTGCTCGAGCACTTCGGGATTGCCATCGTCAATCCGACGCTGCTGCTGTCGCGCGCCGGCCTGGCGCTTTCGTTGCTGGCGCTGATCCTGCTCGAGCAGATCTATCGCAACTCGTCGCAACTCGCCCGCAGGTCGCTGAAGTATTTCATCATCGGCGTGGGTACGCTGTTCGCCTACGACTTGTTCCTGTATTCGCAGACCGAGCTGCTGCGCGCCGTGTCGATCGATGCCTGGACCTCGCGCGGCATCCTCAATGCCTTCGCGATGCCCTTGATCGCGATTGCCGCGCGCCGCAATCCAGAGTGGTCGCTCGATGTGTTCGTGTCGCGCCAGATCGTTTTCTATACGACGACCGTTCTGGTCATCGGCTCGTATCTCTCGGTGATGGCGCTCGGCGGTCTGTACGTCCGCGAGATCGGCGGGGATTGGGGCAACGTCGGTCAGATCGTGTTCTTCGCCGGCGCGGTCGTGGTGCTCGCCAGCCTGGTCACATCGGCGCCGCTCAGGCGCCACACGCGCGTCTTCATCAGCAAGCACTTCTACCGGAACAAGTACGACTACCGCATCGAATGGCTGCGCTTCATCGGCACGCTGTCCTCGACCGAAGAAGAGGACGTTGGCTGTACCGCCGTGCGCGCGATGGCGCAGATCTTCGGCAGCCCGGGTGGTTTTCTGTTCCTGCGCGATGAGACCGGCAAGAAGTTCCTGCCGTATGCCGCCTGGCCGATGACCATCGATTCGCTGGGGCTGCCGGCGAGCGTTTCCGCCGACGAGGACCTGCCGCAGTTTCTTGCCACCAAGCAGTGGATCATCGATACGGATGAGTTCCGTCGCGCGCCGGATTTCTACGGCAACATCGAGATGCCGGGCTGGCTGCTCGACAAGCAGCAACTGCGCATCGTGTCGCCGATGCTGCAATTGGATCGTCTGGTCGGCTTCGTGGTCCTGTACGATCCGCCGCCGCCGTTCGAGCTGACCTACGAAGATCGGGACTTGCTGAAGACGCTGGGCCGCCACGTGGCCACCCACATCGCGCAACAGGACGCGGATCGACGCTTGTCCGAAAGCCGTCAGTTCGAGGCCTACAATCGGCTGACCGCGTTCATGATGCATGACCTGAAGAACTCGGTGGCGCAGCTCAAGCTGATCGTCGCGAACGCGCCACGCCACAAGCACAAGCCGGAGTTCATCGACGACGCGTTGGAAACCATCGCCAACGCGGCCGATCGCATGACCAAGCTGATCGAGCAGTTGCGTGGCTCCACGTCGGCCGATCGCCACGTGCCCGCCGATTTGCGCGAGTTGGCCCAGAAGGCCGTATCCCGTTGCAGCTCTCGCGCGCCGAAGCCGCAATTGCAGGAGGGACCGCCGGTGATGGTGATGGCCAACGCCGAACGTCTCTCGGTGGTCATCGAACACATCATCCGCAATGCGCAGGACGCAACCAGCGAGGGTGGCGCCGTGTCGGTGAGCGTCGGATGGCAGGGCCGCGAGGCTCGGCTGCTGGTGGAAGATACCGGCGTCGGCATGGAGGCGGACTTCATCCGCAATCGCCTGTTCCGTCCGTTCGACAGCACCAAGGGCGCCAAGGGCATGGGCATCGGGGCTTACCAGGTGCGTGAATACATCCGTTTGCTGGGCGGGGACGTGGAAGTGCAGAGCAGTCCCGGGCAGGGAACCCGGTTTGCGGTTAGCCTGCCCCTGGCTCAGGGCCAGGACGCGACCGCGGCCAGTAATGCGGTGAATAGCTGAGCTCCCGCAGGAGAGGAATATCGTGAGAGAACACCAACCCAAACTCCTGATCGTCGCACCCGGTCGACCGCCTGCGGTCGTTTGCAGCACGCTGCTGGCAGGTTGATGCACATGAAATGGCTTTTCTGGATTTGTGCGTTTGGCGCCGTTTATAGCTACGCGATCTATCCGCTGTTGCTCCGCCTGCTGGTACCGGTTCGCAAGCAGCACGGCGCCGTTGCTGAGTACGCTCCCGCAGTGACCCTGGTCATCGCCTGCCGCAATGAGGAGCGGCGCTTGCCGCACAAGATCGAGAACGCGCTGCAGGTCGCTTATCCGCTATCCGAGATCCTGGTTGCCTCCGACTGCTCCGACGATCGTTCGGACGAGATCACGCTGAGCTACGCCGACCGTGGCGTCCGCCTGGTGCGCTCGGAGCGGCGCATGGGCAAGGAGCACGCACAGGGGCTCGCCATCGCCAGCGCACGCGGCGACATCATCGTGTTCTCGGATGCGGGCACCGATCTGCCGAAGGAATCGATCGGCTTCATCGTCGAGCGCTTTCGCGACCCGGCCGTCGGCGCCGTCTCCAGCGAGGACTTGTTCGTGACCGCCGATGGCAAGGTCGCGGGCGAAGGCGCCTACGTCAAATATGAGATGTGGCTGCGTCGGCTCGAATCGGATCGCGCCGGCGTGGTCGGGCTGAGCGGCTCGTTTTTCGCGGTGCGGCGCTCGGTGCTCACCTCCTGGGACGCCACGATTCCGAGCGACTTCGCCTGCGCCTTGAAAAGCGTCCAGGCGGGCCTGGTCGCGGTGTCCGATTCGCGCGTGCGTGGCATCTACAAGGACATCAAGGACTCGAAGAAGGAATATCAGCGCAAGGTGCGCACGGCCGTGCGCGGCATGACCGGTCTAGCGCGTCTGGCCGGCGTGCTCAGTCCGTTTCGCTACGGCACATTTGCGTTCCAGATCTGGAGCCACAAGGTCATGCGCTGGATGGTGCCGTGGTTTCTGCTGGGCTTGCTGGCCGCATCGTTCGCGCTGGCGCCGGTGCATGGGTTCTATCGATTTGCACTTTTTGCGCAACTGCTCGGATACGGGTTGGTGATCGCGGCGCATTTCTTTGCCGCCGTGCGCGGGCTCGGGCTCACACGGATCGCGTACTACTTCGTTCAGGCCAACGTCGCGCTGGCGCATGCCGCGCTCCTGTTCGTTGCCGGACGCCGGATCGTGGTGTGGGAGCCGTCGGTGCGGTGAGCGGGAAGTGCTGACGAGAAGTGCTGAGCAGTCCCGGTTCGGCGGCTCGCTTTATGGTTAACTTGCCGCTGGCGCGGGCCGCGCACCAGACATCGAAGGGCGACGCATCGTGACGGACGAGAAACCCAAACTACTCATCGTCGAGGACGACCTGGGCCTGCAGAAGCAGCTCAAATGGTGTTTCGACGAGCACGAAGTGCTGATCGCAGGGACGCGCGCCGAAGCCATGGCGCAGTTGCGGCGCTTCGAGCCCGCCGTCGTGCTGCAGGATCTGGGACTGCCGCCCGATCCGGAGGGCGTCAGCGAAGGCATGGCAACGCTCAAGGAGATCCTGAGTGTCGCGCCGCAGGTCAAGGTGATCGTCGTCACCGGCAATCACGACCGCGACAACGCGGTGCGCGCCGTGTCATTGGGTGCTTATGACTTCTATCAGAAGCCTGTCGACACGGATGTACTGCGCTTACTGGTCAATCGCGCGTTTCACATCCACGCGCTCGAGGAACAGAACCGTCAGTTGCGTCAGGCGCAGTCCTCGACGCCGCTGGAAGGTCTGATTGCGACCGACGAAGCGATGATCAAGGTCTGTCGCATGGTCGAGCGCGTCGCCCCCACGGATGTTTCCGTGCTCATTCTCGGCGAGAGCGGCACCGGCAAGGAATTGCTCGCGCGCGCCGTGCACTCACAGAGCGGACGCCGCGGCGGCAAGTTCGTTGCGATCAACTGCGCGGCGATTCCCGAGCAGTTGCTCGAGAGCGAGCTGTTCGGTCACGAGAAGGGCGCATTCACTGGCGCCGTGAAGCAGACGATCGGCAAGATCGAGACTGCCGACGGCGGTACGCTGTTCCTGGACGAGATCGGCGACATGCCGCTGCCGCTGCAAGCAAAGCTGCTGCGTTTCCTACAGAACAAAGTCATCGAGCGGGTGGGTGGCCGACAGGAGATCCCGGTCAATGTTCGCGTCGTGTGCGCGACCAACAAAGATCTGCAAGCGCAGATCCCCGAACAGCGCTTCCGCCAGGACCTGTACTTCCGCATCAATGAGGTCGTGATCAACGTGCCGCCGCTGCGCGACCGTCCGGGCGGCACGACGGTGCTCGCGCACGCACTGCTGCGCAAGTACGGCGGCATGCATGGTCGGCCGAAGCGCGGCTTCACCGAAGAGGCGGTCGCCGCCATGGAATCCTACGAGTGGCCGGGCAACGTGCGTGAGCTCGAGAACCGCGTGAAGACGGCGATGATCATGGCCGACGGCCCGATGATCACCGCTGCCGATCTCAATCTCGCCGAAGCCGTCGACGGCGCGCTGTTGTTCAATCTGAAAGAAGTGCGCACGCGAGCCGAACGCCAGGCGATCCGGCAGGCGCTGTCGATCACCAACGGCAACATCTCGCGCACTGCCGAGCTGCTGGGCGTGAGTCGTCCCACGCTCTATGACTTGATGGAGAAGTACAACATCAGGTTTCAGCAGTGATTGAGAACTCCCTGGCCAGTAGCGAAGTTGCAGGACAGCGCGCGCTACCGGGCGCGGCGTGGCGGTGCGCGGCCATCTGCGTGTTTCTGCTCGCGACCACGTTCGTGTTGCTCTGGCCGACGACAGCATCGCTGATGGTGGCGTGGGAAAGTTCGAGCGAGACCCCCTACACGCATGGCTACCTGGTAGCGGCGCTCAGCATCTGGCTGCTGTGGCGCGATCGCCATCGCCTGCGGACAATTCCGGCAACACTGATGCTGTCCGCAGCCGTGCCGCTGGCGGCAATCAGCGTGTTGTGGCTCGTCTGCGTGCGTGCAGGCATTCAAACAGCACATCAGTTCCTGTTGCCGATTATCGTGTGGCTGGCCATCTGCACCGTCCTTGGCTGGCGCGTCGCCGTGGCGAGCGCCTTCGCCGTGGGCTACCTGTACTTTGCCGTGCCAGTCTGGGGCGTGATCAATGGCGCGTTACAGGATGCGACCGTAGTCGCAGTCGATGCGCTGCTGCGCGCCACCGGCGTGCCGGCCTATGTCGAGGGGAACTTCGTGCACCTCGCGGCAGGGACCTTCGAGGTCGCCGGCGGCTGCAGCGGGCTGCATTATTTCATCGTTGCGTTCGCGATCAGCGCGCTGTACGGCGAGGTGCACCGTGACTCATTGAGAGCGCGGCTGCGGATCGTGGCATTGGCGCTGGTGCTTGCGCTGGTGACGAATTGGCTGCGCGTGTACACCATCATTCTCGCCGGATATTTCACGGACATGCAGCATTACCTGGTGCGGGTCGATCACTCCACCTACGGTTGGGTCGTGTTCGCGGTGATGATGGTGGTCTTCTTCCTCATCGTGCGCCGGTTGCCGGTCTCGGCTGCGGAGGAACAGACGCAACCTGCACCCGCAGAATCCATCGCGTTGCCGTCGAGATGGCCGCTCGCGCTCGCGACTGCACTCGCGGCGATCGCTCTCGGGCCGATTTGGAGCGTGCTTTCGCCGATATCGCCTGCGACCTTGCCGCAAGAGGGCGAGTTGCTTCCATCGGCGGCTCCGTGGTCCGCGGCTTTGGGAGGAGGGCGCTCATCTTGGCAGCCGACATTCCGCGGCGCCGATGTCGAGCAGCGTGGCAACTATCAGCGTGGCGGTATGCTGATCGAAGGCTACGCCGCGGCCTACGCATCGCAGACGCAGCGCAAGGAACTGATCGGCTACACCAATTCGATCGCCGGCGCCGATGCCGACATTGTCGGGTCGGCGCGTATCGAGCCTCGCGGTCCCGTCAACGAGCTCATCGTGCAGGACGCGCAGCGCGAGCAGTTCGTGCTCTGGTACTTCTATCGCATCGGGTCGCTGCAAACCGTCAACGGTTTCATTGCGCAAGTGGCGTACGGCGTGACATCGCTCACTGGCTCGCCGATGTCGACAGTCATCGCACTGCGCGCGCCGTGTGGTGCGGATTGCAATGCCGCTCGCGACGAGCTGCAGGGCCTGATCCGCGCGGTTGATCTCTAATGGGTCGCACTATGGCTCGAGTACGGATTATTCGTTCCCTCATCATCGTCCTCGCCGGCGCCTGGTTGTGCAGCGGCTGCGATCGCTTCATCGACGCCGAGGCGCGCATCGGCCGGGCGCAGAAACAGATTGCCGAAGGCAACGATCGAGCAGCGTTTATCGAGCTGCAGAATGCGGTGCGTAGCGAGCCGGACAACGTGCCGGCGCGGCTCATGCTCGCGGAGCTTTCGTTGCGGCTCGGCGATCCCAAATCGGCGGATCGTGAGCTGGCGCAGGCGCTGCAGGTCGGCGCGTCGGCCGAGCAGGTGGCCGTGCTGGGGGCCGATATCCGGCTCGCGCTCGGCGAGACGCAGCAACTGCTCACGCAAATCGATACCGGCGAAAGCGGGCTCGCAGAACCGGCGCTCTCGACGTATCGCGGCCTGGCTCTGTTGAAGTTGAATCAGAGCGAGCAGGCGATCGCTGCATTTCAAAAGGCGCTGCAAGCCGACGCGAAGTCGAGTCGCGCAAGTATCGGGCTTGCTGAGGCGCTGGCTGCGTCCGGACAGTCGGACAAGGCACTGGAAGTTCTCAATGCCGTGCTCGAGACCAATTCGAAGGACGCCACCGCGCTGCTGTCAAAGGGCACGCTGCTGGCGCGCCGGGGAGAAACGTCCGCTGCCTTGGCGGCGTTGACCGATGCGCGACAGAACGCCGCCGGTCAGCTGTCCATGGCGCAATACGTCGCTCTGCTCGCGGCGCTGGTCGAGACCCATCTCGCTGCTGGCGATCTCGCCGGCGCCGACGCCGCGCAGGCTGAGATCGCCAAGCTCTCGCCGGATTCGGCACTGACACAGCTGCTGGCCGGCCGGATTGCATTTGCGCGGCGGGATTACACGAACGCGGTCGCGGCGGCACAAAAAGCCTTGAGAGCCGCGCCTGGATCGGCGCAGGTGAAGTTCCTGCTCGCCGTCGCGCTGCTGGAACAGGGAAACTTGAATCAAGCCGAAGCGCAGCTCGCGGGGTTGGTGCGGATGGCGCCGGAGAACGTCGAGGCCCGCAAGTTGCTGGCCCGAGTGAATCTGCGTCTGCGGCGTCCTGATGTAGCGATGCAACTGCTCACAGCCGCGCAGCAGACCGGTGTCGAGGATCCGGAGATCGACGCGCTGCTCGTTCCGGCATTGGCGGCGGTCGACGGGAAAGCGGCGGCGCGCGCGCAGATCGATCGCATGGTGGCAGCGAAGCCGAACGACGTCGACGAGTTGAGGCGCGCCGCCTCGCTCTACGCGGTACAGCGCGAGTTCGATCTGGCCCGAAACACGCTCGCGCGAGCGCTCAAGCTGCGCGAAGGAGACCCGGCTACGCTGATGGCGCTGGCGCGGGTCGAACATGCAGCCGGACAACGAAAGGTCGCGGTCGAGGTGGCACAGCAGGCCGTCTCTGCAAGTCCTGAGGATGCTGGTGCCCGCATGCTGCTGGCGCAGCTTGCGGCGGCCGGTGGCGATCTGCCGCGCGCGATCGAGCAACTCGAGTACGTGCGGGCCAAGGATGCCAATGCAACCGAAGCGCGCGTCATGCTGGCGAGCGCTTATCTTCGGCAGCAGAACGACAAAGCGGCGGATGCCGTGATCGGCGAGTTGCAGTCGGCGGGTAAGAGCAAGTTCGCCGTAGCTAATGCGCTCGGAAACCTGTACGCGGTTCGCGGCCGATACCAGGAAGCGCGGGCCTGGTTTCAAGACGCCGCGCGCCTGGAGCCCGGCAATCCGCAGCCGCAGTTGAACGTGGCTCGCATGCAGCTGGCGGTAGGAGACAAAGTGCTCGCGCGCGAGACTTTGGAGAAGGTCGTCGCGGCACACCCGGATTCGTTGTCAGCCGCGGTCGAGCTCATTTCGCTGGATCTGCGTGATGGGCGGCCCGAGGCGGCGCGTGAGCGGATCGCACGGCTCAAGACCGCTCATCCGAATGACGCGGCGGTCGCGGTTATCGAGGGTGACGTTGCGATGGCCTCGAAGGCCTACTCAACCGCGGCGTCCGCATATGAGTCGGCAGCGCGGCTCGCGCCGTCCGGCAGCACTGCGGTACGGCTTTCCCGCGCCCGGCGGCTCGGTAATATGCCTGAGCCGGGCCGGCCGCTGGCCGAATGGCTGGACAAGAATCCGGACGACCTGGCGGTCCGGCTGGTTCTGGCCGAGGATCACATGACCGATGGCCGGACCGATCGCGCCATCGCCGAGTATGAGCGGGCGGTTCAAGCCGACGCGCGCAGCCCGATGGCCCTCAACAATCTCGCCTGGCTCTATCAGCAGAAGGGCGATGCGCGTGCGCGTGAAGTCGCAAAACGTGCGCACGAGCTGGCCCCTGATGTCGCTGCCATTGCCGATACGTATGGTTGGATACTAGTGCAGTCGGGCGATGTGGGCGGCGGCCTGGCGGTGCTGAAGCAGGCGGTTTCCGGCGCCACCCCACAGCCCGATATTCGCTATCACTACGCGGCGGCCCTGGCCAAGGCTGGGCAACGCGACGCGGCGCGCGCCGAGTTGGTAGAGCTGATGCGCACCAAGGAGCAATATTCGGCCTCGGCCGACGCCCGCAAACTGCTCGCTGAACTAGGCGGCGAGTGAAGCGTTAGATTCGGCGCTGTCGCGGTTCTGATACGCTTGCGTGAAATCAGGACCATGCACGCCGCAAAAAGGCAGCGATCTGCTGAACTTCCATAGGGTCCTCGTACAGCCCGGCGACACCATTTCATGTCCATTCCGAGATCATCCATGCATGCGCACCTAACCATGAGGCCGCCGGCCTTCGGCCGTCTGTTGCGATGTATTTATTTGATTTTCTTGGTGAATGTGATGTTTTCGGAAATGGCGTGCGCGGCCCAGTCCACGCCGGTCCGGGCCACCCCGGCGCAGGCCGCACCGTCGCCGGCCACGCCGACCCAGCCCGCGGCTGCCCAGGCCGAAGGGCCGGCGCAGAGCAAAGTGGGCAATGATTACGTCATCGGCCCCGGCGATACGGTGCAAGTGTTCGTGTGGCGCAACCCCGAGCTGACCACGACGGTCCCGGTGCGGCCGGACGGCAAAATCTCCACCCCGCTGGTCGAGGACATGGTGGCGGTCGGCAAGACGCCATCGCAGCTTGCCCGCGACATCGAGACAGTGCTGTCGGAGTACGTCCGCTCGCCGCAGATCAACGTGATCGTCACCCAGCCCGCCAGCGCGCTCAGTCAGGTCCAAGTGATCGGCCAGGTCGTGCGGCCGGCGCCGATCCCCTATCGAGACGGACTCACCGTGCTGGATGCGGTGCTGGCCGTGGGCGGGCTTGGTCCATTCGCGGCGGGCAATCGCGCCAAGATCGTGCGCACCGAAAACGGCAAGCAGCGCGAGATCAAGGTGAAGATTTCCGATCTGGTCAATGAAGGCGACCTGGGGCAGAACATCAAGCTGCAGCCGGGCGACGTTGTCGTAGTTCCACAGTCGCGGTTCTGACATGCAAGAAGCACTGGACCTGATCGTCAGCCAGATCCGCGGTGCGTGGCGATTCCGCCGCTATGCGCTGATCGCGGCCTGGATCGTCGCGCCGCTCGGCTGGATCGCGATCTTCGCGTTGCCTGATGTTTATCAGGCGAGCTCGCGCGTCTTTGTCGACACCAAGACCGCCCTCAAGCCCGCGCTCAAGGACCTGGTGCTCGATCAGGACGTGAACGGGCAGCTGAACCTGGTGCGGCAATCGCTGCTGGCCGGACCGCAGCTGGAGCCGGTGGCGCAGGAAGTCGGCCTGATCGATACGCGCATCATGACGCCACAGCAACGGCTGCGGATCCTCAACGACATCCGCGATCGCGTGACGATTGACGTGAGCCTCGCGGGCGGTCAGCAAGATGAAACGGACCGCGACGCCGGCAGCATTTATTCCATCCAGTATGAGGACGTGTCGCGCGAGCGAGCGGTCAAGCTGGTGGAAGTCCTGCAGAACAACCTCATCGAGAAAACGCTCGGTGGCAAGCGCAGTGGCTCGGAGAGCGCGCAGAAGTTTCTCGAGGCGCAGATCCGCGACGACGAGAACAGGTTGCGGCAGGCCGAGGAACGGCTGGCCGCATTCAAGAAGAGCAACGTCGGCCTGATGCCGACGGAGCAGGGCGGATATTTCATGCGCCTGCAGACGGAGATGGACGCAGTCACCGAGGGCCAATCGAGGCTTGCGATCGCGACATCCCGGCGCGACGAGTTGCAGCGCCAGCTGCGGGGTGAGGCGCCTGTCGCGGCCGCTGCCGGTGTCTCAAGTGCACCCACAGCGTCCGGCGCGGCGGGGGGTAGTGGCGGCGACACGCTGTCGCGCATCGCTGAGACGCAGGCGAGGCTGGACGATTTGCTGCTGCGATTCACGGACAAACATCCCGACGTCATCGCGCAACGTGACACGCTCGAAGCGCTCAAGCAACGCCGCGAGGCCGAAGTTGCCGCTTTGCGTCGCGGCGATCCCAATGCGGCGGCGGCCAGCGGTGCGAGCCGCAACCCCGTGTATCAGAGCATCCAGCTGGCATTGAACGAGGCGGAAGTCGAAATCGCCTCGCTGCGGCGGCAGGTCTCGGATCACCAGGGCAAGGTTGCGGAACTGCGCAAGATGCTCGACACCATGCCGCAGGTCGAGGCTGAGTTCGCACGGTTGAATCGCGATTACGATGTGACCCGCGCCCGGTACACGGCGCTGGTCGAGCGCCTGGAGAAATCGCGCCTCGGCGAGGAAGCGGCGACCAGCGGGTCGGTGCGGTTCGATGTGATCGAGCCGCCGAACGCCGGCTTCAAGCCCATCTCGCCCAAGCGTTCGATCCTGGTGCTCGCGACCCTCGTCGTCGCGATCGGATTCGGCGCCGCTATCGCATTCCTGATGCATCAGCTCAAGCCCGTATTCAATTCGGCGCGAGGACTGACGGAGGCCACCGGCCTGCAGGTGCTCGGTGCGGTCAGCATGATCTGGGTCGATGAGGTGCGCGCGAACGAAAAGCGAGCCTACGTGCGTTACGGCGTTGCGTTGCTCGGGTTGTTCGTCGTCGGCGCCGTCGTCCTGCAGATGAGCCGTATGGGTATCCGGCTCGGGCCGCAGCCGGGAGCGTAAGGACGTCACATGAGTCTCGTAGAACGCGCAATCAAGAAGCTGCAGGAATCCGCCGCGAATTCCAGCGCACCGCCTCGCCCCTCGTCGGCGGGACGCGTGGTCGAAGTGGCGCCGCAGCCGGTCGCCGCGGCCGAGACCTCACCACTGCGACCGCACGTCGAACGCCCGACTCGCATCGTCAACATCGACAAGGAGGCTCTGCGCGCCATGCGCTTGATGCCGCCGACCGCGATGGAGCGCCGCGCCGCCAGTCAGTATCAGCGAATCAAGCGTCCACTAGTGGCTGCGGCTCGCGGCAAGAGCGATCCGCCGATCGAGAACGGTCACCTGGTAATGCTGGCCAGCGCTCTGCCCGGCGAGGGCAAGACTTTCACCAGCATCAATCTGGCGCTGAGTCTCGCGCGCGAGAAAGATCTCGAGGTGCTGCTGGTCGACGCCGACGTCGCCAAGCCGCATGTGAGCCGTGTGTTGGGCGTGGAGGCGGAGCGCGGCCTGCTAGACCTCTTGACCGATAGCAGCCTGCATCCGGAATCGGTCATTCTCGGCAGCAATGTGCCGGGGCTGACGATTCTTCCCGCCGGGAAGCACACCGAAATGGCGACCGAGCTGCTGGCCAGCGAACGCATGCATGAGGTTGCGGCGGAGCTGGCGGCGTCCAGCGGCGGACGGCGGATCGTTCTGTTCGATTCACCGCCGCTGCTGTTGTCGACCGAGTCGCAGGCGCTGATCAGCAGCATCGGACAGGTGGTCTTGATCGTGCGGGCCGAATCCACGCCGCGCAGTGCCGTCTTGTCAGCGATCGAGACGCTGGGTGACAGCAAGCCGATCAGCCTGATACTGAATCAGAGCAGCATCGAACCGGACGCCGGCCACTACGGCTACGGTTCGTACGGCGATGCCGGGGTTAGCGAGGCCGGCAGCTGAGCATCGCATCGCAGATAATGGGGAAGGGTGGTCCGGTGGACAATCGAAAGAACACACGCCAGGTGCGTGCGGCGGTGCTGGCTGCGCTGCCCTTGCTGGTCGTCAGCGGCGTTTCGGCCGCAGCCACACTCGATTATCAGCTCACCGCGGGCGGTGGCCACAGCGACAACATCCGCCGCGTCGCTGTCGACGAGGAGTCGGAGAACATCGCCAGCGCCGGCGTGCAGTTTTCGCTCGATCAGCGCAGCTCGCGCTTGTACGCGGACCTGGTCGGCAACTTTGCCTACTACGACTACCTGGACGATACGTTCGATGACGAAGTGCTCGGCAACTTCGCCGGCCAGGCGCGCTTTGCGATCGCACCCGAGCGCTTCGAGTGGCTGATCGCCGATAATTTCGGCCAGGTGCTCAGCGATCCGTTCCTGCCCTCGACGCCGGAGAATCGCGAGAACATCAACTATTTCACCACCGGTCCCGATCTGCTGTTCGCGTTAGGCTCGCAGACGCGGCTGCGCTTCGGCGGCCGCTATTCGATGACCGCGTACGAGGACACCGAGGTCGACTCCGACACCGTGCTCGGAGAGATCGAGCTGTCCCGCCTGCTCTCGAGCGCAAGCTCCATCGGACTCGTCACGCGAGCGCAGCAGATCGATTACGACAACGCGGCGCTCAATGCCGACTACGATCAGGGCGAGGCGTTCCTGCACTACGCCACCGAGGGCTCGCGCACGCTCCTGACAATGGACGCCGGCTATACGCGCATCGAGCGCGATGCGATGGACAATACGGAAAGCGGCCCGCTGTTCAGACTGGATGTGACTCGCAGGCTCACGGCGGCAACGACCGCGAGCCTGTCGCTGGCGCGCGAGTTCTCGAGCGCAGGCAGCGATTTCGCATCGACTCAGTCGCAAAGCATCGGCTTGGAAACAGCCGCGGGACGACAGACCGCCGAGCCGTTCACCCGCGAGTCCATCGGGCTGAACTGGACCTTCACACGCAACCGGACCAGTCTGTCGCTGTCCGGCTCGTGGGATGACCATACCTATGACGCCCAGCCGGCACTGGATCAGAAGCTCACATCGGGCACAGTTGCGGTTCGCCGCGACCTGTCGCCGGTGATGTCGCTGATCCTGGATGGCGGGTATCTGCGCTCGGCGTTCGAGCAGCAGGGCGGCGACTACACCGAAGCCAGCGGCGGCTTGACGTTCTCGTGGCGCCTGTCGAGCCGTGTCTCGATCAACGCGACCTACGACCACGTCGACCGTGACAGCGATCAACAGATCGGCGACTACACCGAAAATCGCTACTGGTTCTACATCGGCTATGGACGCGGCGTTCCGCGCACCACGATGTTGCCGCACCAATTCGCGGTCGACGCTGCGAATCCGGAGCGCTGAGCAGTGGACTCCCGTATGCCGACGATCGTCAACGCGATGTCCGTGGACGTCGAGGACTACTTCCACGTCGCCGCGCTCGCCGGCTCGATCGACCGTTCACGTTGGGACGACATGGAGTATCGCGCCGAGGAGAACACGCGTCGGCTGCTCGATCTGTTCGACGAGTTCCAGATGAAGTCGACCTTCTTCGTGCTCGGCTGGGTGGCGCATCGCAGCCCGCAGCTGATCCGCGAGATTCATCGGCGCGGTCATGAGGTCGCGAGCCACGGCATGAGCCACAAGCTCGTGTACAACCAGACGCCGGCGGAGTTCGCGAGCGAGACCTACACGTCGAAGGCGCTGCTCGAGGACCTGATCGGTGAGCCGGTGCTCGGCTATCGCGCCTCGACGTATTCGATCACCAAGCGCTCGCTGTGGGCGCTCGATATTTTGAAAGAGGCGGGATTCGCCTACGACTCGAGCATCTTCCCCATTCGTCACGACGCTTACGGCATTCCCGACGCGCAGCCGGTGCCCGGGCTGGTCGCGACGCCGAAAGGCGCGCACATCGTCGAGTTCCCGATGTCGACGGCGCCGATGTTCGGGGTGCGCCTGCCGGTATCGGGCGGCGGATACTTCAGGCTACTGCCGTATTCGTTGACGCGCGCCGGGCTGCACAAGCTCAACGAGAAGCTGCAGCGGCCGTTTATCTTCTACCTGCATCCCTGGGAGATCGATCCGCAGCAGCCGCGTGTCAAGACGAAGCTGCTCTCGAAACTGCGTCACTACACGAATCTCGACAGGTGCGAAGCGCGCTTGCGTCGACTGATCGGCGAGTTTCGGTTCGCACCCGTGCGCGACGTACTTCGATCCAAGCAATTGCTGGCGAGAGAGACCAGCCGTCCGATGGCGACGCCCGAAGGAGCGTACGCCCAATGACGAGTTGCGAAGGTGCTGCCGTGTCTGCGCTCACGGTGTCGGTCAGCACTGCGCCCAGCCCGGACTGGGACGATTTCGTTCGATCGCGCGAGGCCAGCATCTATTTGCTGAGCAACTGGGCGTTGCTTGCCCGGGACGTCTTCGGACATCACGCGCTGTTCGTCGAGGCGCGCCATGCGGATGGCCGGTTGGCGGGCGTTCTGCCGATCGTGCAGCAGAAGAGCCTGCTCGGCAATTTCATGACCTCCATTCCCTTCTTCAACTATGGAGGAGCGCTGGCGGACAGTCGCGAGGCGCGTTTTGCCCTCATGGATAGAGCTCGCCAGATCGCGCGCGCAGCGCGTTGCTCTTATCTCGAATTGAGAGATACGGATCCAAGCTCCGACGGCTGGAGCGCTCGCACCGATAAAGTGACGATGATTCTGCAATTGCCGGCGACCACGGATGCGTTGTCGAAGGCGCTCGGATCCAAGCTGCGATCGCAGATCAAGCGTGCTGACCGGGAGACCATCGCGGTGCGTACCGGCGGGCGAGAGCTGCTCGACAGCTTCTATGCCGTATTCGCTCAGAACATGCGCGACCTGGGCACTCCCGTGTACCCGAAGAGATTCTTTGCGGCGATCCTCGAACGATTCAGCGAGCACGCAACGCTCGTCGTCATCGATCATCAGGGCGTGCCATCCGCCGCGGCCTTTCTCGTGATCGATGGCGCGCGGGCGGAAATTCCGTGGGCCTCCTGCCGCGCGCAAAGCAAGTCGGTCGGGCTCAACATGAAGCTGTATTGGGAAGTGCTCCGACACGTCATCGAGCGCGGCTCTACGTCGTTCGATTTCGGACGCTCGACGATGGACAGCGGTACCTTCAAGTTCAAGAAGCAGTGGGGCGCCGAGCCGCAGCAGTTGTATTGGCATCGCTGGGAGCGCGACGCGGATCCGGCGAAGGCGGGCGTTGCGGCGAAAGAGAGCCGCTTGATGCGTTACGCAACCTCCGTGTGGCAGAAGCTGCCCCTGGGCGTCGCCAACGCGCTGGGCCCGCTGGTGAGCCCGAGTCTGCCCTGGTGATGAGACCCGCCAGCGTCCGCCGCGAGCCGGATCAGCCGATGGGCAACGCAACTGGCAAGCCGGAAACAGCAGTAGTGGATACCACGACGTGGTTCCGCTGCACGATGCTGTATCTCCTGGTCGACTACGCCCGGCCTCAGGACCTGATCCCCGGCGTCGGCGCGATCCGCCCGGCGCTGCTGGTGATGGCGGTCCTCATTTTCTTTCTCATCAAGCATCGGGCGCTGCTGGTCCGCGGCGCCAAACAGATCAGGATGATCTGGTATTTCATCGCGCTGCTCGGGCTGTTCATTCCGTTCGCGAGAAACAACTACTACGCGTATGCGACTTTCAGCGAGATGCTGAAGTTCATGCCGTTCATCCTGTCGCTGCTGATCTGCGTCAATTCGATCGAGCGCCTCAAGACCTTCGTCAAGTTCTACGTCGGCTTGATGATCTATATCTCGCTGTATGCGATGACCCATGGCGGCATGGGCTCGGGCAACTATTTCGCCGACGAGAACGACGTGTCCCTGTACATCAACATGGTCATCCCGTTCTGTTACTTCCTGTTCCTGATCGAGGAAAAGAAGTGGACCAAGGTGTTCTACGGCACGGCGCTGATGATCGGGCTGCTCACGGTCGTCATCTCGTTCTCCCGCGGCGGCTTCGTCGGTCTCGTGATCATGTTCTTCATCGTGTGGCTGGTCAGCCCGCGCAAGATGGTCACGGTCGTCGCGATCCTGTTCCTGGGCACCATCGTCTACTTCTACGCCGGCGAGACCTACCTCAACGAAATGGGCACGGTGACGGACACGAAGGAAAGCACGGCGAAGGCCCGTTTGAACTCATGGGCTTCCGGCTTGGACATGTTCCTCGACAATCCGCTTGGGGTCGGCGGCAACAACTTCCAGGTCCGCTTCCCGGAGTATCAGGGCGATCGGTTCAACCGGGGCATGTGGGGACGCGTTGCGCATTCGCTGTGGTTCACGCTCATCCCCGAGACCGGCATCTTCGGCATCGTCATCTATCTCAGGCTGCTGATCTACAACCTCAAGGATGCCCGGGCGATCAGGACCCGCAGGAAAGTGCTGAGTGGTGACGATCGCTATTTGAACGCGATGTCGATCGCGTTCCTCGCGTCGCTGGCCGGCTTCTTCGCCTCCGCGAGCTTCATCTCAGTGCTCTACTATCCGCACTACTGGTATCTCACCGCGATGATCGTCGCTACGGTGCGAATCCGAAAGAAGTTGAGCGAGGCGCCCGAGGACGACGCGCTGGAGAAGACGCCGGGCAAGCCGTTCGGCAAAGCCTTGCGCAAGGCGGTTGGTAGGACCGCCTAGCGCAGCATTTACGTCTGAGTCAGCACCTTCTCGTAGAAGTTCATCGTATTGATGAAGTGCGTCTCTTCGCTGAACTCGGTCTGACAGCGTTTCAGGCCGGCTTCGCCGAGGCGCTGCCGCAGGGCAGGATCGGACATGAGCCGATCGAGCGCGGCCGCCAGCGCGTCCGGATCCTCGGGCGGCACCAGAAGGCCGTCGACTTCGTCCTCGATCACCGTCGGGATCCCGTCGACGTTGGTGCCAATCCTGGGTTTCGCACAGGCCATGGCCTCCACCAGGATTCGCCCCATGGCTTCCGATCTCGACGGCAACACGAAAATGCCGCAGCTGCCGACGTGGGCAGGCATCTCCGGATGATAGACCGGAGGCTGGTGATAGATGCGCGGATGACCCGCCATGGCCGCATTGAGCTCGGTGGGATCGGGGAACCAGCCGAGGATCTTCAGCTTCCAGTCCGGATGTTTGTCGGAGATTTTCTTGAACGCGGCGATCAGCACGTCGACGCCCTTGCGCTTGAAGGGGAAGCCCACGAACAGAACTTCCTTTTCTTCGCGTACCGGCTTGAAGCTGCTGGTGCTTACGTGACAGGGGAAGCGGCCGATGACCTTGCCCTTCACCTTCTTGGCGAACGGATCGATCTGCGTGTCGAACAGCAGCTTGATGCCGTCAGCGCGCTTGAGCACCCAGCCCATGATCGCGGGGATGAGCACCTTTTTGACTTTCACGCTGAGCTTCTCGCCGCCATCCATATATTCGGCGTCGGAGGTGTAGAGGCCGTTGACCTCGGGTGCGAAGCGCGCGCCGAGGATCTTTGCGACGACGACACCGATCATTCCGGTCTTGATCGGATCGTAGGTGACCACTAAATCGAACTTCTCGCCGGCCAGGCGCCGCCGCAGCGCGTACATCATGCAAAACAGGGTGAACTTCAGGTTGGAATACATCCCGTGATGAAAGTGGTAGCGGGCGCACTGGAACTCGAAATCCGCCACCCGGGTCAACTCCAGGATCTTGTCGTCCATCGAGGTCGTCAGTACCGCGCCCTGGCAATACTTGCCCAGGTCCCGATAGTACTTCTCGTTGATGCTCATCTTCGGGCCGGGAGTGATCAACAGAATCTTGTGTGTCATAGGTGATTCTTATCGAGGCGCCGTGGCGGGCTGCTTTTTCAACGATCGGATGGAAGTAAGGAAGGTACGGTCGAACAGCCAGAAGAACAGTCCGTATCCCAGGGCCGAGCACAGGATCTTCACCGGTAGCATGATGCTCACGCCCAACCCCGAGTTCTGCTCGAGGCGTCCCAGGCCGTAGTCTATGGCTACGATGACGGCGACCCCGAGCACCGGCATGCGCAGGGCGCCCAGGTACCGCGAGGTGCTGATGCCGAGAGTGGCATTGGTGGTGCCGAGCCAGACCAGCGTGATCAGCAGGTAAGTCGTGAACCAGGGAATCAGGATCGCCTCTTTCTCGTAGTCGACCGCGAAAAAGTAGGAAACAGACATCAGCACGGCGCACGCCACGTTGAAATACAGTCCCTTGATCGGCTTGCCGAGCGCCATGTGCAGGAAACCCACGACCGCGTTCAGCGTGACCAGAATCTGCGCCAGACACAGGAATTTGAACAGCGTCGACATGGGCACCCATTTGTCTCCCAACAGGATGGGTATCAGCTGATCGCCGAGCAGGAAGCCCGAGACGAATATCGGAAACACCAACGCGGCCGTGAGCTTGATGGTCTTCAGATAGTAGTCGGAGAACGTGCGCAGATCGTCCTGGTAACGGGAGAACAGGGAATAGGTGACCTGATTGATGCTCGATGTGAGCTTCTCGGTCGGCACCTGGGCCAGTTGCAGGGCGAACAGATAAAAGCCCAGCGCCTCGGCCGTCCAGGCGCGCCCCGCGAAGAAGCGGTCCGCGACCTCGAACATGTAGTAGGCGGACGAACTCGCGGCCACCATGATGCCGAAGCTCAGATAACCCTTGGTCTCGGCGAAGTTCAGATTCAATTTCGGGCGCCAGGTCGTGGTGCGATAAACCAGCACCAGCCTGACCACGCCGCGGATCAACCGGCCTCCGATCAGCGTCCATACGCCGCCGCCGAAATAGGCGATGACCAGCATGCCGAGGCAGGAGATGATCGTGGTCTGCATCTCGATCAGCCCGACCGCCTTGTAATTCAAGTCGCGTTTCAGCAGCGACAGCGGCACGACCTGCAGCCCGGTGAACACGAACAGCACGGAGATGGACAGGATCAGCGGAATCACGTCCGGCTCATCGAAGATCTCGGCGGTGATGAACGCGATCGGGATGCAGGCCAGCGCGAACAGCACGCCGACGCCGAGCGAGAACCAGAAGATCGACGACAACTCGCTCTCGGTGGGCTCCTTCTTCTGGATGATGGAGGCGCCGATGCCCATTTCGCTCAGCAGCTCGGCGTAGCCGGTGATCAGCGTCGCCATCGCCGACAAAGCGTAGTCGACCGGCGAGAGCAGCCGGGCGACGACCACGGTGACGCCCCAGGAGAGCACCTGGCTGATCATCTTGAACAGTGCAAACCAGCTGGTGTGCGTTACCGCTTTTTGGGCAAGCGACACAGCCTCGGGTCCCGAGGCGAGGTCTCGTTCTGAAGCCGGAGGGATCGCAGGCGGAACCGAAGGCGGCGTGCTCACTTGGCTCGCCGTCCAGTCAGCGCCTCAGCGTGGCGCAGCAGAATGCTTGCGATGCGTGGCGCGGCCTCGCCGTCGCCGTAAGGATTGTGCGCGCGTGACATCCGCTCGTAAGCGTCCTGGTCATCGAGCAGTTCCTGTATCGACGTGACGATCTTCTCGCGGTTCGTGCCCACCAGCTTGACCGTGCCGGCTTCCACCGCCTCGGGTCTTTCGGTGACATCCCGCATCACCAGCACGGGCTTGCCCAGCGACGGCGCTTCCTCCTGGACCCCGCCGGAGTCGGTCAGGACCAGATGACAGCGATTCATCAGGAACACGAACGGCAGGTAGTCCAGCGGCTCGATCAGGTGAACGTTGGCGACGGCGCCCAGGATGTCCTTCACCGGCCGTTGCACGTTCGGGTTCAGGTGGACCGGGTACACAAAGCGGACCGACGGATTGCTCAAGGCCAGCTCGCGGATCGCTTCGCACAGCTCGGTAAAGCCGCGACCGAAGTTTTCGCGTCGATGTCCCGTGATCAGGATCATGCGGGTGCCCGGCACATCGATCTGCTCCAGCAGCGAGGGCTGCAGGTACTGGCGCCAGAAGCTCGCCGGGTAGTCCGCGATGGTGTCTCGAACCGACAGCAGGGCGTCGATGACGGTGTTGCCGGTGACGTAGATGCTGCTGTCGGCGACGTTTTCCTTCAGCAGGTTCTGGCGTGCGGTCTGCGTCGGCGAGAAATGAAACTGGGTGATGCGTCCGACGAGCGCCCGGTTGGCCTCTTCGGGAAAGGGCGCGCGCATGTTCCCCGTCCGCAGTCCGGCTTCCACGTGCGCAACCGGAATGCCCGCATAGAACGCCGCGAGGCCTGCAGCAAAGCAGGTCGTGGTGTCGCCGTGCACGAGCAGGACATCGGGCTTCAGCTGCGCCAGCGCATCTCGCATCCCGAGCAACACGCGCGCGGTGATGTCATAGAGATCCTGTCCCGCCTGCATGATGTTCAGATCGATCTGCGGCTCGAGGCCGAACAGCGTCAAGACCTGATCCAGCATCTGACGGTGCTGGCCCGTGACGCAAATCGCGCAATCCACTTCGGGTTGCTGCTTCAACGCCTTGACCACGGGGGCCATCTTGATGGCTTCGGGCCGGGTGCCGAAAGCAACGCAAACTTTAAGACTCATATCCGGGAGCGCAGCCTCGTGGTTCGATCAGTGCCCTGTCCATTACAGCGGTGACATCGGCAGGCGACGGATCGTCTGCGATCGCTGGGAGCCGCACCGCAACGGCTGCTTTGTTGTGATTCGGCCGCACTGACTGGAAGGCGCCAGGGACAGTGGTAGCCTCGCAGCAGGCCGGCCGGCCGACCCGGCCGCAGCCGCGAGCCTGGACTGCGGCTCGCCATCGGGCCGATTCTGCCATGAATTTCGCCAGTTACGTCGCATCCAGCATATTCTCAGGTATTGCGCCTCAAGTCGCGGCGGCCGAATTCTCACTTTGTGAGGCAGAGACTCGCGTGCCGAGCGGCCGATGATCCAGAGTAACTATTTTGGGCGCGCAATACCCTCGGCCATCCGGGAACGTTGGTAAATTCTCGAACCGTTGAGCCGCGGCCGGTCGCGCCTGCATGCACTTAAGTGCGGGCCGCGCCATCGTATGGAGCTGTCATAATTGCCATGGTCATTGAAAGGGGGCGCGAAGTGCCAGGAATGGCGGTCGGTCTCGCTCTGAGGTACGGATAGGCGTGATCAAATCGAGCGACAAGACCGATGTGGGCCGGATCAGAATTTGCCATGTCATATCCGCCGATTTGTGGGGCGGCGCCGAAGCTCAGGCTGCGGCGCTGATAGCCAGGCTGGCGGACCGCGCGGACGTGTGTGTGGTGGCGTTCAATCGTGGCGAGCTGTACTCCAGGATGGAAAGCGCCCGCATTCCAGTCGAGCTGGTTGACGAGAGAACTCTCGGATTTGCCGGGCTGGTTCGCCGCATGCACTCGGTGCTGGGCAAGTGGCGGCCCGATCTGGTCCACGTGCACGGTTTCAAGGAGAACCTGGTCGCAGGCATCGCGGCCCGGCTGCGCGGCATTCCCATTGTCCGGACTCATCACGGCCGCGGCATGATCGGGGCCGGCAAGCGTCATGCATACATCGAGCGATTCAACGCCGCGCTGCTCACCGATGGCTTGATCGCCGTTTCGAAGGACCTGGCCGAGTTCCTGCGCGCGAGCGGCATCTCATCGCGGAACTTGCACGTCATCAAAAACGGGATCGCACTCTCGGCGGAGGATCATGGAAGGGCGCCAGCGACGCGCACGGAGCGGCCATTCACTCTCGGCACCGTCGGCCGTCTGGTGCCCGTCAAGAATCACAAGTGCCTGCTCCACGCATTCAAGCTCATTCATGACGAAATCGATGCCGCTCGCCTGATCATCGTCGGCGACGGGCCGTTGGCGGCACAACTGGAGTCCTTGGCGGCGCAGCTGGGCATTTCCGGGCAGGTGCTGTTCACCGGCTTCCAGCGCGACGTAAACCAGTATCTGCGTGGCCTGGACGCATTCGTGCTGAGCTCGCTGCACGAGGGCGTGCCGATGTCGCTGCTCGAGGCCATGAGCATGTACATCCCGGTGGTCTGTACCCGCGTGGGCGGTATTCCGGAGGTGATCACCGACAACCACAATGGAATGCTGGTGGACTCCGACGATGCCGAGTCGCTGGCCGCGGCATTGAAGAAGCTCGCGGCCGATCGCAGCTTCGCCGAACGGCTCGCGGCGAATGCGCGGGCCACGGTAACGGGCGAGCTTTCCTTCGACAGCTGCCTGGCCAGCACGATTTCTTTGTATAGCGCGATGGTTGTGAAATGAACATTCTGTATATCTGGGACGCGGACTACCCCTGGGACGTCCGGGTCGAAAAAATATGCCATGCCCTGATGGCGGGAGGGCACGAGCTGCACGTGGCCGCGCGCAACCTGAAGAAGCGGCCGGTCTACGAAAACATCGACGGGCTGCACGTGCACCGGATCAGGAGCTGGAGCAGCGATCGATTCAACTACTTCGCCTCGTTCCCGCTGTTCTGCAGTCCTGTGTGGAAGGGCTTCCTCGATTCGATCATTCGCGAGCGAGGCATCGATCTCATCATCGTGCGCGACCTGCCGATGGCGATTGCGGGGATCTCGGCCGGCAAGCGGGCAGGCATCCCTGTGATCCTGGATATGGCCGAAGACTATGTAGCGCTGGTGCGCGATATCTGGCACGCCCGGAAATTCCAGGGTCTGAATCTGGTCGTGAGGAATCCTTATCTGGCGAAGCTCGTCGAACGCTACACCTTCAAGCACATCGACCGGATCATGGTCGTGGTCGAGGAGGCCGGCGATGTCGTGATCCGAGGCGGCGGCAAAGCGGACAAGATCACGTTGGTGGGCAATACGCCGGATCTGAAAGGCATCGAGGGCTCCCCCGGCGCCGAGCCCGAGGAGACTCTGCAGCAGATCCGCAATCACTACTCGGTGATCTACACCGGCGGCATCCAGATGGGCCGCGGCTTACAGGTCGTCTTCGACGCCATACCGCAGATCGTCCGCCACATCCCGGATTTCAAGTTCGTTGTCATCGGTGACGGCTACGCGAGCGAAACACTGAAGAAAATGATGCGGGAGAAGGGCGTCGAGCAGCATGTGTCGTGGCTGGGGTGGGTCAAGCACACCCAGTTGCCGAAGTATCTCAATGCGTGTCGTGTCGGGATTGTCCCTCACTTCACTTCCGATCATGTAAACACGACCATACCGAACAAAATCTTCGACTACATGGGTTGCGGGCTGCCCGTGCTCGCCTCGGACGCAAAGCCGATGGTGCGCATCCTGGAGCAGGAACAATGCGGCCGGACCTTTGCGTCCGGCGATGCGTTGCAGTTGACGAAGACCTTGTTGGCGATGCGCGGGCGCGAGGAAGAGCTCGGCGCGAACGGACGGCGGGCAGTGCTGGGGAAATACAACTGGCACGAAGACACCAAAAGGCTGCTGCACCTGGTCGCGGGCCTGGCATCGAAACGACCATAGATCGGAACAAACATAGGGTGGTTACGTGCACGGCGTGTACAGCACCAGGACGGCGGCCTTCGAGATCAGCGGGGAATCGGGCAAAGTCCTCTCTCCCGAAGTCGACGTTTATCTGAAGGGCAACTGCTATCTGCCGCAGCCGGAGCAACAGCAGGTGCTCGGCCGGATCGTGGCGGGCGGCGCGTCCCACGATGCGATCCGGGATCTGCCGGGCCAGTTCATCCTCGTGATCCACGACAAGAGGAACAGGAAGGTCGCGATCGTCAGGGATCACCTCGGCCAGCAGCCGCTTTATCACACCCTGGAGGACGATCGGTTGCTGTTCGCCTCCAGTGTCCGGGAGCTGCGAACGCTCGCGCGGCGCCCTTGGTCGTTCGACCGGCGTGGTGTGTACGACTATTTCGCAGTCAAGTACACGGTGCCGCCGGCGACTCTGTTCGAGGGCGTCTCGGAGCAGGTGCCAGGAACGATCGTCGAATTCTCCGACGGAAAGCTGCAGTCGGCGCACTCGTTCTTCAACCGGACGCCGTGCACGCCGTTGACGGACCAGGGCGCCAATCAGAAATGGGTGGCCCAGTTCAGTGCGGAGTTCGGCAAGAGCCTGCAGACGGTGTGCGCCGATGCGGACTCGCACCGGTTCGCGGTGCTTTCGAGCGGCGGCATGGACTCGAGCATGCTCGTGGGCGCCTATCGCAAGCTCACGCAACGGCGTTTCCCGACCATTTACGTCGGCTGCGACGGCTACAAGAACGACAAGGCGAAGGAGGCGGAGTTCGTCAGCCGGTTGTTCGACACCGATCATCGCAATGTCTACGTCAGTGCCGCCCAGTTCGCCGAGCAGTTGGAAAGAACGGTCGAGATCACGGATTTTCCGCTCGATTCGCCGAGCACGGTGCTGAGGAGCCATCTGTACGCCCGGCTTGGCGGCGAGGTCGACGTGCTGCTCTCCGGCGAAGGGGCAGACAGCCTCTACACCGGTTATTACATCTTCGATCTGGTGTACCGGTTCTATAGCAAAGCAACGGCACGCGAGCTGCTCGCCGTGCTGGTGCGTCTGCTGCCTCTGTCGATGCTTCCCGGCGACCGGGGCAGAAAGGCGCGCCTGGTCAGGCAGGCGATGATCAGTCCCCCGGATGAATACCTCCTGCAGAACGACATACTGATCAGCAACAATGCCGAGCGGCTGTCCGGCATGCTCGAGGCGTTCGACCCCGGCGATTACCTGCCGGAGTTCAAGCGGGACCTGTCGGGCCACAGCAAGGCCGACATCCTGAACCGCATCCTGGGGATCTACCGGTTTGCGTACCTGTCGGCCCAGGTCGGATCGCTGGCCAAACTGGATGACGCGTACGGACTCGAGCATCGGCATCCGTTCATCCATTGCCCGATGATCGACGCGTTCAACGAGATCTCCTGGGACCGCAAGGTGGGTGGGTTCACGCGCAAGCGCCTGGTCGCCGAGATGGCGAGGGAATACCTGCCGCCCGCGTTTTTCCGGATGCCGAAAGAGGGCTTCGGCGTACCCATTGCCGAGTGGTTTCGGGATCCGGCGAGCCTGGGGCAGTTCGTCGACCTGCTCAACAGCGCGGCGTGCCGGGAGCGCGGCATCTTCAGGAAGGCGTACATCGATCAGCTGCTCTCCGACTATCAGAACGACCGGCTCGAGGAGCCGATGTACGAGCAGGTGCTGTGGCCGATGGTGAATTTCGAGCTTTGGGCGAAGCGCGCTCTCGCCATCGGAGTGGGCGTGATCGGCACCGTCCAGAATGTATTGGCGACGTCCTGGAACTTCCTGACACTATCGACCAGCGTCAGTGCTGGCATGCTGTAGGTCGCGGCGCGGCCGCGCCCCCGGGTTATGACGAAAACGTGACTCCAACCCCGGAGGCGAGCGCACCGCCAGGTTTATTCTCATGGTGAGAGAAACGGCTTGGTGCCGGACATAAAATGCTCACCGAGTACAATTGGGTTTTTGTCGGGTTATCGACTCCGGGCGGTTCACGACATGATCGATAGATCCGCCGGACCGAACGAATAGCCCGGACATCCCAGGAATCACTGCATGCTTTCAGAGAGCCCCGTACCGGTTCGCAGCGCCTTGCGCTTTCTTGCCTTGCCGTATTGCTTTTTTTCCCTGGTGAACTGGAAAGAGTGCAGCCGATCCGCGTTCGGCGTCGTTGCCGACTTTCTCTATATCTTCTTTCGGCTGAAGTGCTACCCGGACAACTATTCGGCGTGCCGGCTCGATGAAAAGCCCCGGGACGCGTGGAGCTATTACTACGGTTCCAGCTACAACCCGCACCCCAGGAAGCGCCTCAGGAAGGAAGTTCAGCGCTACGACTATCAGGTGATCTTCAACGACAAAGCGGTGAGCGAGCTGGTCTGTCGAGGCGTGGACTTGAGGTTGCCGCGCTACTTTGGAGAGATCGAGCCGTCACAGCCGTATGCCGCCCGGATCGAGGCGATCTTCGCGGCCAATGAAAGTTTGAACAAGATCATCATCAAGCCGGTGATGGGGCACGCGGGCCGCGGCATCGAAGTCGCCTATCGCAGCGGCTCGCAGATTGTGGTCAAGACGGGGACCGGCGTCGTTTCCCTGCAGGATTATCGGTTGCAAGGCACTGCGATCGTGCAGGAATACCTGCAGCAGCATGCCAAGATCGCCGCCATCTCGAACACCTCGGTCAACACGATCCGGCTCGTTACCCTGTCGACCAAATCGGGGGAGACTATTCTGGTCAGTGCGGCGATGCGCTTCGGTGTCGGCAATGCGCACGTCGACAACTGGAGCTCGGGCGGCATCGCGGTCGGCGTCGATCATCATAACGGCCGGCTCATGGAGGTCGCCTTCGACAAGAATGGCAACCGCTTTCACGCGCATCCCGATACCAAGCACGCGTTCCTCGGGTTCGAGCTGCCGTTCTGGAAAGAAACGGTCGAGATCGCCACGAAACTGCAATCGGCCGCCAGCTTCTACAAGCTGATCGGCGTGGACGTAGCGCTCGCGCCCGATGGTCCGATACTGATCGAGATGAATGCGAATCCCGATATCGTCTTCCAGGAGCAGACCGCGGGTCCGTTGCTGCGGGATCCTCGCGTGCTGCAGGCATTCCATGAATATGGGCTGTTGTACAACGCGGCACAGCTGCGCTTGCTCGAGCGTCGTTGAGACTGGATCGCCGACCTTCACTGCCGGATCGAATATGCTCAAGCGCGCCGAAAAACTTCTTTACACGTTGCCCACGGGTTTGCAGAACGTGGCCCTGTCTCTGTACGGCATCAGCTTGCTGCGCAACCGGCATGGCGGCAACTACAAGGCCTACTATGAGCAGGCGGTAGCGAGAAGCCGCGCCAGCCGGCAGGAGCTCGACGGCTACGAAAATGAGACGCTCGTGCGCATGCTCGAGCACGCGGTCGCGACCGTGCCTTACTACCGGGAATTGCACCGGCAGGGCCAGTTTCCGATCGAAAAGGTCAAAGGCGTCGCCGATATCCAGTACTTGCCGACGGTGCCGAAGGCCGAGCTGAGATCGAATCCGGAGCAGTTCGTGAGCGAGCGCTATGCGCTCGAGGATCTGTCCGTCATCAGCACGACGGGCACGACGGGCACTCCGTTGCGGATCTTCTGCAATGCCAATGTCCGGCAGAGAAATTACGCATTTCACGACCGATTCCTGACGATGTGCGGCATCGACAAGGACGGCCTGCGGGCCACCATCGGCGGACGGATCATCGTTCCCTCGTCCGATAGGAATCCGCCGTACTGGCGACACAGCTATTTTCAGAAGAACGTACTGTTCTCCTCGTATCATCTGAATGACGGCACGATCGGGCTCTACATCGAGAAGCTGAGGGCGCTGCGGCCGGACTACATCGACTGCTACCCATCCAGCATCTATTCGATCGCAAGCCATGCAAAGAAGCACGGCATCCCGTTGCGTGGCATCACCAAGGCGATAGTGACGTCCGGTGAGACGCTGTTCGACGACCAGAAAGCGGTCATCGAGGAACAGCTGGGAGTCACGGTGTTCGACCAGTATGGCTGTGCCGAGATGAGCGTTCTGGTGACTTCGTGCGCGCACGGCAGTTATCACGTCCATTCCGATTTCGGCATCCTGGAAATATTGAATTCCAGCGGCGAGCCCGCCCGGGACGGAGAAGAGGGCGAGATCGTGTGCACCGGCTTTATCAACGACGCGATGCCGCTCATCCGTTATCGGATCGAAGATCGCGCAATCGCCGGACAGCGGCACTGTCCTTGCGGCAGCGCTCTACCGACCGTGGCGCGCGTTCTGGGCCGTGACGACGACGTGATTCTGACCCCGGGAGGGGATCGGATTGGCAGATTGAGTCCGGTGCTGAAAGGCTTTCCGGTCAGAGAAGCCCAGTACGTCCAGGACAAGCTCGGCGAGATGAAAGTCGTGCTGGTCCCCGATGCGGCCTATGGCCCGGAGGATGAAGCCAAGCTCGTCCGGGAGCTCAGGATGCGGGTGGGCAACGAGATCCGGATCGAGTTTCAGTACGTCGAGCGCATCGAGAGAGGCAAGGGCGGCAAGCTGAAGTCGATCGTGTCCAGAATCAAATGATCGTTCTCAGACTTGCTCTTTCGCATCGGCGCCCGGCGCTGCGACGGGCGTGTCCTGCCGCGAGCGTTGTTTGGAATCCCCAGGCACGAGCAGGTGCCTGTAAGTGAAGTACGGCCGCTCCAGCGCCACGAAGCTGAGTGACGACAATACAAATGTAATCGCAAACCCCACGACCAGGAGCGCGATACACCACGATACGCCGGCAAGTCCCAACGGCTCGATGGCATAGCGCGCGGCCAGCAAACCGATCGGCTGGACCAGATAAAAGCTGTACGAGACATTGCCGAGGACCCGCAGCGCGGGTCGGGAGAAAACCCGTTGCAGCACGCCTTTCGTATGCAGCGCGTGATCGACGATCAATGTTGCCGCCGGCACATAGAGCGCAGCGAACACGAGATACTTCTGCAGGTAGATCGTGCCGGTCGTGACCAGCAGATAGAATGCGATCGCGAATCGCTCGCTGGCCCAGGGTTGCGATGAGTCTCGCAGCCGAAGCCACACGCCGGCGAAGAAGAACATGAAGCGGACGAAGCGCGTGTCCAGATGGCCGAGCATGGCGATGAGCACTGCGCATATCACCATCGTGCGCGCCAGCCCGAAGTGGCGATACAGGAGCGGAAACGCTATATAAAAGCTGAACTCGAAGAACAGCGACCAGGTCACTCCGTTGATCGCCTGCACGCCGAGGCCGAACGCGCCGTTCAGAAAGAAGAGGTTGCCGACGAGGCGTTCGAAGCTGACATGCTCGCCCCGCAGCACGGCGAGCCCGATCAGACACATCAAGAGCGTTCCGAGAAACGCGGGATAGATCCGCAGCGCACGGTGGCTGAGATAAGTACCCAGTCGAAATCCCGGCTTCGAGGCGATGCCCGCGATCAGGTATCCGGACAGGATGAAGAAGATGTCGACGCCGTACTGAGAGTGCAGCATCCAGTCGATCACGGGCCCGGCGGCGTGCTGCTGCTCCTGCATGAGCAAGGCCGAATGAAACAGGAACACGATGCCAGCGGCGTAGGCGCGCAGCCCCTCCATGGCCGTCAGCCGGGACTCCGCGCCAGTTACGCTCAACCATCTCAACATCGTTCGACTCAGCGCAGTCGCAATGAGAACAGTGACTTGCTATGTGCGATATCGTCGTGAACGCCGATTCGCGCGATGGCGAACGGATCCGTCAGTTCCCGGGATTGCCGGCCGAGCTTCGTCGTGACGGCGGCCGAATATCCCGCTTCGATGACCAGCGACCGGATCTGCTCGTTATAGCGTCCGTTGGGATAACAGAACACCGGGACATAGTTCAGATCCGGCTCCCGGCTCCGCAGCTGCGTCATCGATCCTGTGATTTCCTCGGCGGCGGTGGCCAGATCGATCTGGGTCAGGATCCGGTGCTCGCAGGTATGCGAGCCGAAACTGATCCCGCTCTTGCCCATTTCACGGATTTCTTCCCAGCTCAACATCGTGCGCTCGTTCTCGAAGCTGATGCCCAGTCGCGCGGCCACGCGCTCCACGACCTCTTCGATTTGCGCAACGGGGAGCGATTTGAGGCCCTCGATGGCCGTATCGACGGCGGTCGCGGTGCCCTCCGCGGAGAAAAGATGGCGCATGAGCAGCGAGCCGGCCGCGTCGCTTTCGTGTGCCGACGGCGCCGGCTGCTTGCCGCTGCTACGGGCGAGATAAAACAGTTTGGACACTTTCTCATGCCAGAAAAGACGATGAGTGCCGACGAACGAGGCCGTGAGAAAGATCGTAGCGGGCGCCGAGAATTTCTTCAGTAGCGGGAAGGCGTATTGGTAGTTGTCCCGCCAACCGTCGTCGAAAGTGATGACGCAATACTGGCGCTCGCTCGACGCCCGTCCGGTCTCGATCAGCTCGAGCATCTCCTGCAGCGAAACGATCTGATAAGCGTCGGTAAGAAATTCCAGCTGCTTCTCGAACGAAGACGCGCGAACATACATGCCGGGCTGGATATAAGGGATGTAAGGATCGCCATCCGGCAGCACCCGGTGATACATCAGGATGACAAACTGCCCGAGATTGGCGCGCCTGTGATGCCCGCTCGCATAGTAGGCGTGCGATGCCCCGGAACGGAGGAGGCCTTTGACCCCGGACAGGGGAGACTTCAATGCCATGGCGTGATGAGTTGTTCGGTCTGTTCTG
Source organism: Steroidobacter agaridevorans (assembly GCF_009932555.1). Taxonomy (GTDB): domain Bacteria; phylum Pseudomonadota; class Gammaproteobacteria; order Steroidobacterales; family Steroidobacteraceae; genus Steroidobacter; species Steroidobacter agaridevorans. The sequence goes on along the minus strand of NZ_BLJO01000001.1, from coordinate 466,605 downwards.
GTAGACGTCGCTGGCGCATCATACATAACGTTTCTGCGACGATTCCGTGGTCAAGTCTCGCTTTCGCGACGCATCTGTCGTCGGTCGGCGACGTCGTTTTTCGGCGCCGCCCAGTCGCCTGGGGCCGACGAATTCATAAGATTACGTTTCTGTTCTATTTTATAGACGCCGGGTTTGTGATGCCGGGATTTCAGGAGCTGTCCGATAGTGCCCCAGCGCGGAAGGGGCGTTAAATTGGCAGCACGTCAAGTGGGTGGCATGCAAGGCGTGACGCAACGCACGTCCGTAGGAAAGCCAACTGCATAGCATGAATATGTATCGAGTATGCTCGTTCGAGAGGTATTGAAAATGAAGTTGTTGAAATCCGCGCTGCTGATTGCCGTGCTGGGGCATGCATCGGGCGCCCTTGCCGCCCCGATCTTCAGCAGTGATCTGGAATCAGGCACGCTGGACTCGATTTTCTACGACGTCAACTCGTACGAGGGCGTGCAGGTTTCACTGTCGACGGAACAGGCGCACTCCGGTTCGCGGGCCGTCAAGATCGTTTACCCGAGGGATGAGGCGGGCGTCGAGCTGAAGCCGGCTGCGTTTCCCGCGACCAAGTCTCTGTACATCCGCAAGTACGAGTACTTTGGCCCGGGCTGGGAGGGCAACTGGCCGGTCGGTCTGAAGACCTCGCGCTATTTCACCCGTCCGGATTTCAGCTATGGCTCGGACGGCTCGGCATACGCCTACATGTCCGAAAAGCTGATCTGGCAGACCTATAGCGGCTCGACCAGCGACCAGTACGCCAGAGGCCTGTGCATGGCGGTCTACAACCAGGACATCGAAGCCACCTACGCCTCGAGCACGCTATTTGGCAACAATCTGCCGTACATTCGCACCGGCCATTGGTACAAGATGGAAACCTGGCTGGTCCTGAATTCGGGCGTGGATGTCGCCGACGGCGTCATGCAGGTCTGGATCGACGACAAGCTGGTCCTCGACCGCAAGAATGTGGTCTGGAAATCCTCGAGCCGTGGCGTGCCCAATGGCACGGGCTGGCAGAGCATGTGGTTCGGCGGCAATTACTCCGGCGCCGTGTTCGGCGGCCCTGGCACGTCGGTGAGCCGTTATATCGACGACCTGTACCTGTCGACGACCCTCGACCGCTCGTCGGGCCCGACCCCTCGGGCGCCTGCGAACCTGTCGGTGCAGTAACTCCAGCGCAGCGGATGCCCGGACTTCCGGTCCGGGCATCCGCGCAGGATCCGCCCGCAAAGTGTGATCCAGTTCTCGAAATCCCCTCCTGTGATGTAGCCGCTAGTCCGGCAAATCGAAGTCGACTACACTTCCGCTCCGCTTCGACGCCTCGATCAGACGCAAGAACAAGACCGATCCGGCGCAGTCTCGACGGGTCTTTTGTGCGTCCCCGATAAGCCGCCTTACAGCTACTTCGAGTGAAGACCATTTCCTATCCGGCAGGTTGTCGGGTGATGTTCCTCGCAGCGACGATTCCATGACGCTGCGTTCACTGCGTCCCGTGGGCAACCGCATCGTTTCGTCCGAGGACACGGACAGCCCCGCGGTCGAGGCGCTGGCCGAGGGCTATCGCGTCCAGCATCTGAGTTCGGGGACGGCGGCCCTGTCGTCGGCCATACGCATGGCGTGCAAGCGGGCAGGGGGGAGTAGCCCCGAAGTGATCCTGCCGGCGTATGGATGTCCCGATCTCGTCGCCGCCGCCGTGTACGCAGGTGCCCGGCCCATGCTCGCGGACCTGCGGCAGGACTCCCCGGAATATGACCTTGACGCCGTCTCTGCACTCCTGAGTTCCAACACCGCCGCGATTGTCGCCGTCACGTTTCTAGGCGTGCGCCCCGATCCCAGCAGGCTGCGTACGATCATCGGGGAGCGAAATGTTGTCCTGATAGAGGACAGCGCACAGTGGTTTCCCCGCGCGCCCGCACAGCGATTCTTCGGCGACTACGTCGTTCTCAGCTTCGGGCGCGGCAAGCCGGTCAATGTGCTTGGGGGTGGGGCCTTGCTCATCGCCGGAGGCATGGAAAGTCCGCCGGCGCCGCCGTCGCGCGCCGCAGGCGCTGTATTGGCGGATTCCGCCCAGGTGGCCATCTACAACACGTTGATCCATCCCCGGGTGTACGGCATCGCGGAGAAGTTGCCGTTCCTGGGCATCGGCCTCACGAAGTACCACCCGCTGGATGAGATCGCCGGGATGCCTCCCTCGCACCGGGAGCGACTGCCTGCCAACGTCAGGCGATATGTTTCCAGAAGACTCGACGTGCAGGAGAAGTGGCGCGAGGCGCTCGCTCGCGTGGGCCCCGATGTGATCGACCTTCCGCAGACGCACGGTGTGCCGTCCGACTACGCGCTCCTGCGTTATCCGATTCTGATGAGATCGAAGGTCCTTCGCGATGCAGCCTATGCTCGACTGCGGCAAGCCGGTCTTGGCGCATCGATCATGTACGCGCAGGCGATGCCCGACATCGAGCACGTGGGGCCGCTCGTCACGGTTCAGAGCGACGTTGCGCGCGCACGCGATTTCGCAGGTCGGCTGTTGACGCTGCCCGTGCACGAGGACGTCGACGATGTGACGATTCGGCGCGCCGCGAATCTCCTCGGGCATTGATACGAATTCTCAGAAATGACAGGAATGCCGGTGTCCTCCACTTCACCCGCCGCGCCGCGGCTGCGACTGTTACAGATCACTCACGACCTCGATCTGGGAGGGCTGCAGCAGGTCATCTACAACCTGTGCAGGACGCTGGATCGCGACCGCTTTGAAATTTTCGTCCTGTGCCTGAGATCGAAGGGCTTGTTCGCCAGCGATGTCGAGGCGCTGGGAATTCCTGTCTACCTGCTGGAGAAGAAACAGCGGGGCGCCGACTACTTCGCCTTCCGGAAAGTGGCGAAGCTGCTGCGCGAACTGCGCATCGACGTCGTTCACACCCACAATACCCAGCCGTTCTTCGACGGCACCATCGGCGCGATGCTGGCGGGAGTGCGCACCGTCGTTCACACCGATCACGCGCGCGCATTCCCGGACAAGCTGCGATACATGGTCGCCGAATGGGCGATGTCCCTGTATGCCTATCGCGTGGTCGGATGTTCCGAGCACACGTCTCAGCAGCTGATGCGCTATGAGAAGATCCCGAAGCGCAAGATCGTCACGATTCCCAACGGCATCGACGGCTCGCGGTTCGATCTCACGATCGACCGGCAGGCCAAGCGCCGCGAGTTGGGAATACACGAGCAAGGAAGCGTCATCGGGCTGGCGGTGCGCCTGAGCGATCAGAAAGGCATCACGTTCCTGCTTCAGGCGATGCCTTGCATTCTCGCGAAGCACCCCGACACGACGCTGCTCATCGCAGGCGACGGCGATCTCAGAAAGGATCTGGAGCAGGAAGCGCAGCAACTCGGCGTCGCAGCGCGCGTGAAATTCTGCGGCCCGAGAAAAGACATTCCCGAGTTGCTCAAACTGCTGGATCTGTACGTGCTGCCCTCCAAGTGGGAAGGACTGCCGATGGTCATACTGGAAGCGATGGCCGCCGGTTGCCCCATCGTGGCGACGGACGTGGGTGGAAACTCGAGCGCGGTGGTCGACGGCGTCACGGGAGCGCTGGTGCCGCCGCAAAATCCCGGCGCGCTCGCGGATGCGATCATCCGCCTGCTCGATTCGCCGGATCTGTTGCAGACCTATGCGACGAACGGCAAGAATCGCTTTCGCGAACGGTTCAGCGCCGAGACCATGGCGCGCGAATACGAGCGCCTGTATTTGCGGCGCTCCTGAGATCTCGCGATCAGGCGAGCAGCAGGATCACGGTGTTGTCGTAGCCCTGGATGACGACGCGGGCCGGATTGCCCATGCACAGCGTCTTCTCGGGAATATCCCTGAGCACGGTGGCCGCCGCGCTCACGGTGCTGCCGGTGCCGATCGTGTGAGGTCCGATGATCTGGGCATGCGCGCCCACCCAGACCCTGTCGCCGAGCACCGGCCCGACATCGCCGTCGCCGGCATGGATGCGGGTAGATTGCGAAACCGTGCAATGTTTGCCGAGCTTGCAGCGGTCGAGCAGGATGCCGCCGAAATGCCCGATGTATAGACCCGGACCGATATCCGCATTGAGATGCAGGCGGATGTCGTAGGAGACGCGGACGAAACCGGTCAACAGAAAATAGAACAGCCATCTGAACGGCAGCACCGGCCACAGGTAAGGCTTGCGTCGCGAGCGAAGCAGGAAGCGGCCCAGGCGATAGCCCATCAGCGCCTGCAGGCCGTACTCTCGCAGGACCGCTCGGATCGCTTTGCGCGCCGTCAGCTCCCGCTTGATCCCGACGAAGCGGTGGATGTCCTCGACGAACGCGTTTCTCATCGTGGTGTTTCGGAAGGAGGGGGCGGAAGCTCGGTGATGATCTCCATCGATCGCCGCAACGCCTCGTTATCGAACCCTTGGCGGATGACGCGGGCGGGATTGCCTTTGGCGACGGCATTCGGCGGTACGCTGAAAGTAAGGCAGCTGCCGGGCATCACGGTCGCGCCATCGCCGATCTCGAGCCCGCCGGCGATCACGCAGTCCGGGCCGATCCAGACGTTCTTGCCGATGGTGGGCCGGTCGGCCTTGCCATTGGCGACCGCCATGCCCAGCGTGACCCGGTGATGCAGGACCGAGCCTTCGCCGATGCCTCGGGCGCCGATCAGGAAGTAGCCCTTGTCCGAAAAAAACACCGGCCCGACGATCTCGCAATCCCCGAGCATTTCAGATCGGCACAGCAAGGCGCACAGATAGCGGCCGAAGCTTTCCAGGATGCGCGCCAGCCACCACGTCGGGCTCGCCAGATTGCGATTGAAACTGCTGTAGTGAGTGATGCGATGAAAGACCAGAAACCACCAGCCCCGGCTGGCCAGGGCAGTCGCCATCGCTCCGACACCGCCGGCGGGCTTCCCCGGATGTTTGAGCTGCCGATAGAAGCGCGCGTCCGCGCAGAACTGACGCAGCAGGGAATCGGCCATCGTCGCTACTCCGCCTGGTCGGGCCGTGCAACGTTCGCCAGGTGATGCACCAGCGCGTTGCCTATCAGGTGTTTCCCCTGGTCGTTGAGGTGCCCGCCATCGGAGGTGAGCTCGGGGCTCAGCGTCTCGACGGGCTGGCCATCGCGCTCGATGGTCACCTTGCCGAAGCCCGACTCGATCGAAGCGATGTCGAACAGCACATCGCGGTCCGCATAGTGTTGGCGCAGCGTCTCATTGAACAGCTGGCGTTTCGCGTTGGCCTCGTAGCCCGCCGGCTCCTTGCCCATCAGCTTTTTGATCAGCGCCTTGGGCCCCGTCTGTACGGTGGTGAGCGGCGCCGTGACCGGCACGAAAGTGGTCTGCGGGAAGCGCGAGGCGAGCCGATCCAACTCGGCGATGTAGTCCCGCGCGAGCTGCTGCGGATTCGGCTCCGAATCGAAATCCATGTAGCACAGCTTCATCAACGCGATATCGGCCGTGCCGGCGATGTCATTGGACATCGCCGCATCGAAGTCCTGCAGCTTGCTCTGCGGCTCGCCGTTGCGCCCGATCTTGAAATGATGGAGCCCCGGTGCGGCCAAAGCCTCGCGAGTCTCGGCGACGGAGACTGCAACGTCGTGCTCGCGCGCGAGCGCCTCGATGCCGGAGAGCACATTTTCTCCCACCGATTGATGTCCGAAGGCGATCTTCAGCTGCGAGAGGTTCTGCCAGTCCTGGGCGCTGGCCGTGGTCGGGATGGCCTTGGCGGTCGAGGAATTCGGGCGCTCTGCACCGTGCTGCCCGCAACCTGCGGCAAGAGCAATAAAGACCGCGAGCAAGTATGAAAGTGTCTTCGTCATTAGATCCCAGAAGCTTCGTCTGCGAGCCGGGGCACGCTAATCGGGAGGCAGGCCAGGCGCCGGCATTATAGCGTCGGACCGCGGATCCTGGCCAAGGGACCACGTCACGCATGCATGAGCATATGTCTGCGTGGATCGTGCGCTTCTGGTCGGATCCGTTGCCCCTCCGGGTTATAGCAAAAGAACCCGCTCGCGATAGAGTGCCCAAGCGCCGCTCGGCCATCTGCATGTCGAGTTATTTTACAGGGCGCAAATGCGTGGTTTTTTGTTCAGCCGAGGCCGGCCGCTCTGTGAGCGTCCTCACGTCTCCGGCAGGCGGAGAACCGCAGAATGGATACATTGCCGATCGGGCGACGGCGCTGCACCTACCCCGGCGGTTGAGGCCATCTGATCCACTATGTGCGGTCTTGCCGGAGTTGTGAATCTCTCTGACTCATCGCCACCGCAGAGGCGGACTCTGCAGGCGATGATCGAAACGCTTCATCATCGCGGTCCAGACGGCTACGGATTTTTCCAAGACGCCCGCTGCGGGCTCGCGCATGCGCGGCTGAGCATCATCGATCTGGCGGGCGGCGACCAGCCGATTCATAACGAAGCAGCGACGGTCTGGGTCGTCTTCAATGGCGAGATATTCAACTTCATCGAGTTGCGCCAGGCGCTGGAATGCGCCGGCCATCGCTTCGCGAGCAATTCCGACACCGAAGTGATCGTCCATGCGTACGAGCAGTACGGCATGAAGTTCGTCGATCACCTGAACGGTCAGTTCGCGATCGCGCTGTGGGATCAGACAAAACAGCGCCTGGTCCTGGCCCGCGATCGCACCGGCATCCGCCCGCTGTTCTATACCCAGGCGCGTGGGCGCTTGTACTTCGCATCCGAAGTCAAAGCGCTGTTCGCGCTGCCGGAAATCGAGCGGCGCGCGAACCTCAGCGCGATCGGCGATGTGCTCACCTACTGGTCGGCGCTCGATCCCGACACCGTGTTCGAGAACGTTTTCTCGTTGCCGCCCGGCTGCTGGATGTCGATCGAGAACGGCCGCTGCGAGATCGAGAAGTACTGGGACTGGGACTTTCCAACCACGCAGCCGAAGCGAGCGCGCACTGTCGCCGCGTATGCCGAAGAGTTACGGGAGCTGCTGATCGATTCGGTTCGTCTGCAGTTGCGTGCCGACGTTCCGGTAGGCGCCTATTTGAGCGGCGGATTGGACTCATCCGCCATCGCGGCGCTGGCCAAGATCTACAATCGCGAGCGGCTGCACACATTCTCCATCGCGTTCGAAGACGCCGAGTTCGACGAGAGCGCCTATCAACAAGAGATGGCCCGGCAGCTCGGTGCGCAGCACACGAGCGTCGTCTGCAAAACGAGCGATATCGCAGCGGCCTTCCCGAAAGTGATCTGGCATACCGAGTCGCCGATTGTCCGTACGGCGCCCACGCCGCTCATGCTGCTGTCGGAGACGGTGCGTCAGCATGGATACAAAGTCGTGCTGACGGGTGAGGGGGCCGATGAAGTGCTCGGCGGCTACGACCTGTTCAAGGAAGCCAAGATCCGTCGCTTCTGGGCGCGCTTCCCGCAGTCGAAAGCGCGACCGCGTTTGCTCGACAGGTTGTATCCGTACTTACGCAATTCTCCAACGGCAAATCGCGCCATGACGGAACGTTTCTACACTCAAGGAATGGACCGGGTCGCCGACCCATCCTTCGCGCATCTGCCGCGCTGGTCGACCACGCACCGAAGCTGGCAATTCCTCTCGAAGGAGGCACGGGCGGAGCTTGGCGACAGGGACTACGTCGCGCATCTGGGTGCTCGCTTGCCGAAGGAGGTTGCAGAGTTTCTTCCTGTCGGCCGCGATCAATATGTCGAAGCGCACACACTGCTCAGCGGTTATCTGCTCAGCTCGCAGAGCGATCGAGTGGCGATGGCGAATTCGATCGAGGGGCGCGTGCCGTTCCTGGACCATCGCGTCATCGAGTATGCGAGCCGTTTGCCGCCGTCACTGAAAATCAACGGTCTCACGGAGAAGTTCCTGTTGAAAGAGGCGATGCGAGGCTTCTTGCCCGCAGCGATCGCACAGCGCACCAAGCAACCCTACCGGGCGCCGGACAGCCAAAGCTTCTTTGCCGACGGGATCGCGTGCGATTACGTCGATGACTTGCTGAGCGCCGATCGCTTGCGCAGCGCGGGTTACTTCGATTCGGCGGCGGTTGGAAAACTGGTGGCGAAGTGCCGGGCGGGGCGGGCGAGCGGATTCTCCGACAACATGGCGTTCATCGGCATTCTGTCGACGATGCTGGTCGATGAGTTCTTCATACGTGGCCGACGTCCCGCTGACGTGGGGTCGAGCCAGGGCGTACGCTTGTCGCAGGCGATTTGATCGATGTGCGAGTAGTCAATGCTGTTGCACGAATGGTTGGAACAACACGCGCGCAATACTCCCGAGAAGGTCGCGCTCGTTTGCGAAAGCGAGCGCATCAGTTTCGGTGAGATCGACACGCGGGCACGAGCGCTCGCTGCAACGCTGCAGGCGTGTGGAGTTCAACGCGGGGACCGTGTGGCGATCTACCTGGAGAACTGCACCGAAGCAGTCGTGAGCATCTTCGCCGCGCTCAAAGCGGGTGCGGTGTTCATGCCGGTCAATCCGCAAACGAAGGCGGACAAGCTCACGTACCTGCTGAATGATTCCGAAGCCCGGGCGTTGATCACGAGCGGCGTGCTATCGAACATTGCGGGAATGGCGGTCGAGAAAGCCGCCAGCATCGCAGCATCCGTCATCGTGCAGCCGACGTCCGCCGAACCCGTCGGTGGGAGCAAGACGCTGTCCTATGAAGCAGCGATGCAGGCTTCGCATCCATGCTCGACGCCGCCGTCGATCGATCAGGATCTCGCCAGCATCATCTATACGTCCGGATCGACGGGCGAGCCGAAAGGCGTGATGGTCACGCATCTGAACATGACCAGCGCAGCAACGTCGATCAGCACCTATCTCGGATTGCGCAACGACGACGTCATCATCAATGTGTTGCCGATCGCGTTCGACTACGGGCTCTATCAGATTCTGATGGCCTCGCGGGTCGGCGCGACCGTCGTGCTGCAGCGATCGCTTGCTTTCCCAACGCGCGTGCTCGAGACCATGGTGCGCGAGCGCGTCACCGTACTGCCAGGTGTTCCCACCGTGTTCTCAATGCTGCTCAACCTGGAACGTTTGTCCTCGTACGAGCTGAGCACGCTGCGGATGGTGACCAACACCGCCGCGGCGCTTTCCGAAACGCAGATTCGCGATATCCGCAGAGCATTTCCGCAGGCAACGTTGTTTTCGATGTATGGGCTCACCGAGTGCAAGCGCGTGACCTATCTGCCGCCGGAGCAGCTCGATATCCGGCCGATGAGCGTCGGTCGCGGCATGCCGAACGAAGAGGTCTGGCTGGTTGACGAATCCGGCAAGCGCTTGCCGAACGGGCACGTGGGCGAGCTGGTCGTGCGCGGCAGCAACGTGATGCGTGGCTACTGGCGAAAACCCCGAGAGACTGCGGAGCGGCTCAAGCCCGGCGAGATTCCCGGGGAGATGTACCTGTACACCGGCGATATCTTCAGAACCGACTCGGAAGGCTGGCTGTACTTCGTCGGCAGGAAGGACGACATCATCAAGAGCCGCGGCGAGAAGGTCAGCCCGCGCGAAGTCGAAAACATTCTATATCGCCTCGACGGCGTGCTGGAGGCGGCCGTCGTCGGTGTGTCCGATCCCCTGCTGGGGCAGGCGGTGAAGGCGTTTGTGGTGCTCAAGCAAGGCTTCATCTACTCGGAGCGCGACGTGATCAAGCATTGCCTGTCGCATCTGGAAAGTTTCATGGCGCCGGCTCGCGTCGTCTTCCTGGACGCGCTGCCGCGCACCGATACTGGCAAGATCAGCAAGCGCGGACTGGACTAGTCCCGCCCATGATTATTAGAGGGCACGACGATGCATGACATCAAAAAAACGGTGCGCAGCTACATCCTCGAGAACTTTCTCATGGGCGATGGGGGTGAGCAGCTGACCGACGATCGATCCTTTCTCGATCATCACATTATCGATTCGACGGGCTTTATCGAGCTCGTGACGTTTCTGGAATCCACCTACCGGATCCGAATTGCGGATGAGGAGATGCTCCCGGAGAATCTGGACAGCCTCGAGAACGTCGCACGCTTCGTGGCGTCGAAAACCCGCGCGGCGTGAGTCGTCCCGTGTTCTCCGCAACGAGTGCCCTGGACGATGCACGGCGAGCTCTCGCCGGCCGCATCGAGTTTCTTCCGGACAAGCCGGAAGAGACGCTTGAAAGCACGATACGCGCGCTGTGGTTTGCGGCTGCTGGCATGCCGAGGTCAGCCGAAGCTGCGCTGCTCGGCGAGCCGCCGGAATTGGATGACGTCGCGGTGGCAACGTTCGAAGTGCTGCTGAACAAGCGATTGGACGGCGTTCCGCTGTCGCATCTCACGTTTCGGCAGCGATTCATGGGACTCGAGATGCTTGCGGATCCGCGCGCGCTGATCCCGCGCAAAGAAACCGAGTTGCTGGCGACGGCGGCGGTGCAAGCGACGAAGCAAAGCGCCTCTGTCCACGAGCGCCCGATCGTCGTCGATGTGTGCACCGGCAGCGGCAACGTCGCGCTCGCCATTGCTCATCATGTCGAGAGTGCTCACGTCTTCGGCGCGGATTTGAGCGGTGAAGCGGTTGCGCTGGCACGCGACAACGCGCGGCTACTGGGGCTGCAGGATCGAGTCGAATTTCGCAGCGGTGACTTACTGTCGCCGTTCGAGAGCGAAGCGTTCGTGGGGAAGATCGACGTACTGACCTGCAATCCGCCGTACATCAACTCCGCGAAAGTCAGCACGATGTCGTGCGAGATCTCGGATCACGAGCCGCGGCTCGCTTTCGACGGCGGCCCTTTGGGCATCGGCATATTGATGAAACTCACGCAGCAGGCGCCGCGCTTTTTGCGCCCTGGCGGCTGGCTCGCAATCGAAGTCGGTCTCGGTCAGGGCCCGGCGCTTGTCAAACGCCTGCAAGCGAATCCGCTGTTCACATATGTCGAGTGTCACGAGGGCGAGCACGGCGCCCTTCGTGTCATTGTTGCTCGTTGTTGATTACGAGCGAATCTGTCGATCGATTACATCCATGCCGCGCGACCAGGCGTCGTGCAGCTCTGCAAACATTGCAGATCCGTCGTAAGGCTTTTTGGAATTGACCGCGCGTGCGCCCTTGAGGATGAAGGCTTTGCAGGCATTCGAGATGTCGAGGAAAGCTTGCGCGGCAGGCTCCAGACCGGAGCGGCCGCAGCTTTCCAACCAGCGCAGGTTGAATGCCGCAAGCTCGAACGCAGAGCCGAGTTGCCGCGTCGCTGCGAACGCCCAGGCGTGATAGAACTTCAAGCCACGAGCCTGCATGGTCGGCAGGTCCGCGTTGAAGCGGTCACGGAAGCGTGCAATCGGATTCTCGCTGGGAATACGCCGGAAATGTTTGCGCAGCAACTCCCAGGACATCGCCGCGAGCTCGGCTTGTGAGCGCTGGCGCGCCCGCGTGACGCGCACGAATTCGCAGTACAGCGGCATGAACGCCGGATCTTCCGGCGCATCGAGCCGGAACGTCTTGATGAAGTCTTCGCCTTCGAGCGTGTAGTACCCGGCGTTGTGGAAATAGCTGAGGCGCTGCTGCTCCAGGTCGAGATCGTTCAGCACGATCGTCGTCTTGGTGTGCTGATTCCGATAGTCGGTGCCGGCGGTGTCGGGCAGCCAGAACGCGTCGGCTTCGGTGCTGACGAGCTTGCCGGCGCCGAGTTGTTCCTTGGCGTGCTCGAGCAGCGGGCGCCAGATCGTGAGCTCCTGCACATCGACGCCGTAGAGCTCGTAGAGCTCGTCATGCGAAGGTTTGAAGAAGGTCCATTGATCGCCTTCGAAGTCGATGGCGATCGTGAACGGCAGCATCGCGACCGGATCGAGGCGCAACGCGTGCAACAGCTCGATCCAAAGATCGGCGTAGCAGTTCTTCTCCGTCCAGACGCTCGCATCCGTGTGCAGGACGTGACGGGCGTAACGCGAGGAATCGAGATCCGGAATGACGACGCGGCGCATGAGTGTTCTAGATCGAGAGGCGGCGGCGGACGTCTGCAGGCCACTGCTCGACGTTGCAGCCGTGAGTCTTGAAAAGGGCCATCGCGATCCGCTCCAGCCCGAATCCCAGGCAGGCGGTGTTGGCGACTTCGCCGTCGGCGGTCTGGATCTCCCATTTGGAGCCGAAGTGGTCCTGATGGAAGTTGAACGAGCAACAGGCGGTGGGATTCTCGGCCGAGATCACCGGGATCAGCACTTCGAATTTCAGGCGCTGCTCGCGCTGGTTCTGCGCCATCATCTTGCCGCCGCGTCCGAAGAAGGGATCGGCCGCCACGTCTGAATTTGCATTCAGACCGAGCGAGCGCAGCAGCTCGAGGCCACGCTGCAGCCACATGTCACGCCACTCGACGACTTGGTCGGCGGTGCCGGCACGAATGAACTCGCGCATGCGGAAGGACTGCATGCGCGTCGGCTCGGTCGAAGGCTCGTGCCGATACGCCCAGCCGAGCAGCGAATACAGGCCGCCGCCGGGCGGCAGCTTGCCCTTGAGCGTCGGATACAGCGGATAGCAGATCGCCGGCGTCAGACACAGGTCGGTCACTTTGAGGTGCTCCGACCAGGTTTCGCCTTGAGCGGCCTTGCGTGCCATCTCGCGGCCTTCGAGCTCCTTGCCGAAGAAGCTGAACACCGTTCCGCACAGATGAGGAAACGATTCGAGATAGTTGTTCTTTTCGATGACCTTGCGGCTCACCACCGGCGGGTAGGTGCGCGTTTCGGCGCCGTCGTTGCGCGCGATCTCGCTGACCAGGTCGTTGAAGCGATCGACGATGCGCTCGAACACGGGACCGCGGCCGAACGCGCCTTGCACGCCGACCGGGTAGATGTGCCCGGCGGCGACCAGCTCGTCATAAAATTTCTGGGGATCGTAGTCGATGCTCATGGGCTGTTCCTGATACTCGCGGTCACTCGTCCTTGAACACCAGCAGCATGGAGGCGCTCTTGGAGAGGATGCGATCGTTGGAAATCATCAACGCGGCGGACAGAACGTCACGATAGTGGCGCGCCACGCTGAACTTCGAATCGTTCTTGTAGCCCATGACGCCGGTGATCTGCAGCGCCTGGTGCACGATCTGGGGCGCGGTTTCCGACGCGCTCACCTTGAGGCTGTTCATCTTCAGCGCCCAACCGATGCTCATCAGCTCTTCCTTGCCATCGGCGCTGCTGTCGATCTCATCGAATTCCTGGGCCAGCGCCAGCCAGTTGTGCTTCATGGTTTGCAGCTGCGTCCAGACAGCGGCCAGCCGGGAGGCGGCCGGAGGAACGGTGCCGGGCTTCTTTCGCGCTTCCCCACGAACCGTTGCAGCGGCGCGCGCAACGGCATCGGCTGCAATGCCCCACCAGAGCGAGGACCAAAGAATGTGCGAGTAGGGCACCATGCTCTGCGCCGACGAGTCGGCAAAGCTGCCCGGCACGATCTGCTGTTCGTCGCCGGACGATTCGAGGTTGAACCCGGGGCTGCACGTACCGCGCATTCCCATCGTGTCCCAGGTCGTGGTCTGAGTGAGCTTGTAGTCGCCTTCGCGCACCAGCACGAGCACCTGATCGTTGTTGGGCGCATCGGGCGCACGACGGCACGTGACCAGAATCGCATCCGCATGTCCGCAGTACGAGCCCGTGGTTGCTTGCTTGTTCAACACAAACCGGCCGTTGGAGCGCTCCACGGCACAGATGCTCGAGCGAGTGTCGCCGAACGTGCCGACCTCCGAGGTAATCGAGGCCAGCAAGTACTGGTGCTGGACCAATTCTCGCAGGTAGCTCACGAACCACGCCGAGCCGAGAGCGTGTCGCGTGAGGCAGGCGAGCTGACTGAAATGCATCGCCAGCACCATGCCGCTCGAGCCGCAGCCGTGCGCCAGTGTCGAACACAACTCGGCAGCCTCGCGCATGGAGCAGCCCGCGCCGCCCAGTTCCTTCGGAATCAGCGCCGAGAGGACGGATGCCTCCTTCAGCGCCTTGACCGATTCAATGGGGAAGCGGCTTTTGCTGTCCACATCTGCGGCGTTTTCTCGAGCCACGCCGTCGGCAATCGCCTTGACCGCGCTGAGCAGTTGTGGGAAGCCGGGATTCCGAACATTAGTTGTCATGCGCGTCACACGATGGAGAAAAGGGCGCTGTCACGAAAAGATCCGAGATCTGAAAAATGAGCAGCCGGTCGCATATTTGGCGCGCACTCTAGCATGCTGGAACGGAATGTCCGTGATCTGGTGGGCATTGTACGAGCGTCATGGCGCTGGGCGAACTGGACGGGCGTGCTAGTGCAGGCCCCGTAGGAACTGCTTGAACTGTCGCCAGACGGGCAAGGGAATTTCATGCCCGCCGTCGAACTCGACCCAACTCACCTTGGCCCCCGCGCCAGCCAGGAATTCGCGTAAGTGACAGCCAGCGTCGAACGCGAGATCGGAATCGTGAAGGCCGTGGCTGACGAAAGTCGGCAAGCCTTCGAGCCTGCTGGCGCGGGACTGCAAACGAGCTCGATCGATCAGGCACGACGAGAACAACGCCAGCGCTTCGAGCTGCGGCTGCTCCATGAGAAACAAATCCAGGGCGAGCATGCCTCCTTGCGAGAAGCCGCAAAGGATCGGGGGCCGCGCTTCACGACGCTCGATCTCGGACACCAATTCAAACATCCGCCGGCGCACGGGCTCGCGATCGGGGCAGGTGTGCGTCAGATCGCGCGGGCCCAGCGCCAGCGCTCTCGTCCGCTGCTCGTGGTCCACGGGCCACCACGTCCGACCGCCGTCCAGCGTAGGCAGCGGGGCGTGCGGAAAATAGAACGTCGCGTCGAGGCCGAGCGAGTGGGCGAAAGGCGACAGCGCCGCGGCGGACGTTGAGTAGCCATGAAGCACGATGATGTCGGTCGCCGACCGAGTCGCCGGCTCTACGACGATGGTCTCGAAGCCGGCGAGCGTGACGCGATGTTCACGCATGCCTGGGCAGTTCGGATTGCGAGGGCTCGAGGCGTGCTCGCGGAGTGAACCACGACTTCAGCCGCAGGAAATGCTTCTCATAAAGATGATAGGAGAAGAAAGCCGCGACATAGCTGGCCAGCCCCACGACGACCAGGAACGCAATCCCGGACCAGGCTGCAAAGCGCTGTTCGAACAGCGGCAGGAAGCTCTCCAGGCGCAACTGGATCGGGAAATGGAACACGTACATCGCGAAGCTGTATTTGCCGAGGGAACGCAGCAAGGACGTCGACAGGAACTGCCGACACCATCGATTGAGCTTGCTGGTGCCGATCAGGCACGCGAGCAGGATCAATGCAAAGAACACGGCCAGCAACGTGTAGCCGAGCGTCTGGGTAAACAGCAGGCTGCGTGTGTAAAGGCGCGAGAACACCGCTCCAAGCAGCACTATTGCGAACGCAGCTGGAATCAGCCGCGCAGCCGCTTTTTCCTGCAGCAGTCGGGTGCGATCCGGCGATTGCAGCCACACGGCTAGCAGCGCGCCCATCGCCAACGCGTCCATCCGGCAAAAGGTGAATTCGTAGATCATGTCCTCGGTCGCTCCGCCGAGCGCGAGAACGGTTCGAATCACGAGCGCGGCTGCGATCAGGGCGTAGCAGGTGCGTGCGAGTGTGGTCTGAGTCGCTTTGTAAACGATGAACGGCCAGATGAGATAGAACTGTTCTTCGACGGCGAGCGACCAGAAATGCGGAAAGCCGTAGGTCGGCAGTCCCAGCGGATGTACCCAGTTCAGCAGGAATGTCCAAAGCCAGACCTGGTGCGAAGTGGACGCTTCGCCGCCGGCAGGCTGCTGTGTAATGGCGGGAACGATCAGCAATCCCACGATGAGAGCGGCGTAGTAGAGCGGGAAGATCCGCAAGATCCGACGGCCGAAGAACACCGAGAAGTAGTTCGGTGCGTCTTGAGTCTCGAGCAGCTTGGCCGTGATCAGAAAGCCCGAGAGCACGAAAAACAGCTGCACGCCGACCCAGCCGATGGCGGCGATCAGCGCCGTCACCCAAAAGGCGCCCGAAGGATGGGCGCCGAAATGCCCGGCGTTGTGGATCAGGACCAGCAGGATCGCAATCCCGCGCAGCCCGTCCAGAGCGGGAATGTGCTGGAAGAAGTGCAGCTTTTGCACCGGGGCGACGGACACGCTGCTCTGTGCTGTTGTCATGGCGCTGAAAACACAATGGGCACTGCGCTCACACTGTTGAGCGCCCGAACGGTTCCTTCGATTCGTTGGCCGGCAAGGGCATGGGGGAAGCGAATCGTCCGCGATCCGCCGGGAAGAAGATGGAAGTAGTTGTCGTGAGGCACTGCGCCCGGCGTGTCGATGTACACGCTTTGAGCGAATTTCTTCGAGCTGACCCGGAGCGTCGGAACGCCCAGCTCGTCGTGCGTCAGCGCCGCGGCGATCTCGATCTCCGAGCCGCGCCGCAGGATCTCGCCACGATGGAAGTGGGCATGTTCGCTCAACAGGTCTCCACGCGGATCGCGCAACGTGGCGGCGATCACATCGTGAATCTTCGGCCCGAATCGATATGCATACGCCAGGTCGTAGAAGCCCTCGAAGAATTCGTTGGCCGCCAGCTCGAGCGTCTCATGCGCGCCAAGGGTCAATTCGCGTTGGACCTCTGCGCCGTGCGGCTCGCCATTTCGGTACAAGCTCACTGTGAGCACCGTCTTGAGCTCGTCGCGGCTGTCGTTGACTACATGGATCGCAAGTCCATTGCAGCCTTCATCACTGATAAACACGGCGACCGGCTGCAGCGCGCGACGCAGCGCATAGTACGCAGACTTCGGTTGTCCGAAAGAGTCGACGATGCCCCAGCCCGCGCCGGGGACAAGATCGCGCAGGAACCAAACGAGTCCGCCGGCACATGAAGAGCGTTTCCGGCGCCACTCGGGAAACGTCGCTGCCATGACTTCGGCAGTGGCAATCCGCCCGAGGTGAAGGTAGCGATCGTGATCGGAGTAGCGCAAGGCGGGCACATCGATGCCGAACAGCTCCTTCACGTAGTGGTCGCGTACGTCTTCGAAGTCCCAGCCGGCGCCGAGATCGCGCGGCGTGCGTGCTTTCCATTCGGGATGATGAACGCGAAGCGCCGCTCCTCTTGGCATCCGCGCGATCGTTGCATCTTCAGGAACGTTTGCGAACGCGAGACATTCGGAGGCGAACCTCACTTCGGAGCGGCGCGCATCTTCGAGCGCTCGCAAGTAAGCGCCCACACCGTAGTAGGAAGCGGTTCCAACGTTCGGTTGATGCGGAAAGGAGCCGCCGTGCGCACTGGACGGCCAGTACGGCATGTCCGGGCAGACCTCGCGCATCAACGCCGGGATGACTTCGTGAAACAGCGGCGGCGTCCATCGTTCGCGAGTGGCGCCGAACATCGCAGCCTGCTGTTCGACTTCACTGTTGCCGCATATCAGCGCGACCGAGGCATGAGAAATGAGCCGGCCGAGCTGTTGATGCAGCTCCTGCTGCACGGATCGATCGAACTTCGGGTCGCCTTGGGGGAAGTCCATGTTGGCGAACATCAGTTCCTGCCAGACCAGAATTCCGTGACGATCGCAGGCCTCGAGCAGCGCATCGTCCTCGTACACCATGGTGCCGCCGATGCGGATCATGTTCATGCCCGCAGCGCGCACCTGCTCGATCGCTTGTTCGTAGTCGCCAGCACTGGCGTGCAGCGACACGATGTCGAGCGGCGTCCAGCAGGCGCCACGGCAGAAGATCGGAACGTCGTTGACGATCACACGAAAGCCGCCGTCGCTCGCATCGATGCGCACGGCGCGGAATCCAAAATGGCCCAGGCCGATTTCTTGAGAGACCGTTTCGCCCGAGGGCGATTGCGATTCGAGAGAAAGCTGCGCCGAGTAGAGTGCCGGCTCGCCATGCGTGTGCGGCCACCATCGTTGCACATCGGAGACGACCAGATGCACATGAGCGCGGCTCTGGCCGGCTTCGATGCGCGTTGTTCCTCTGATGATCTGCTCACCTCGGCGGACCGTCAGCTGGGCTCCGATGGCCGCGGCGCTCGGCGACGCAAGCTCCAATTCGAGATCGACATTTCCGCTGCCGTTGTCGATGGACGTGCGCAGCTGCGCGTGCTTGACCGAGAGTGCCTTTCGATACTCGAGCCAGATGGTCCGGTACGGCCCGACGGCGGCAGCGGCGGGCGACCATCCGGGCGTGCGTCCGAGGACCGTCGTTCGGAACCAGCGCAGTTGCTGATTCTCGATCATGGGGGCTTTCCAGCGCGGCCGCGGGCGTTTGGCGGCGAGCGCTTTATCCAAGCTGCGAAAGCGCAGATACAGCGAGTTGTGCTGCTGGAGTCGACCGGTGACGTCGACCTCATGTGCGACAAACATGTTCTCGCTCGCGAGGATGTGCTCGCCGTTCAGCCACACGTCCGCGAGCGTCGCCAGGCCATCGAAGCCGAGCGTGCATTGCTCATTCGAGTCGGAAGCGGAAAAGTGACAGCGAAACCACCAGTCTTCCGCGTCGAACCGACGCGGCGCGCTGTCCAGGCTCCATTGTCCGAGCTCGCGCAACGCAGAGGCGGCCGTGCATGGCACGGTCGCTTTGAGCCAGGTTGTTTGTTCGCTCAGTTCAAGCGGCGAGAGCGCGCTGTCCGGCGGACGGGCGCAGAATTCCCAGCCCGAGGACAGTGATTCGCGGTGCTGCGAGTTTGGACCGCGAATCGCGCCGGGCATGGGCAACGAGGCTCAAGCTGCTTGCAGTTCGCTGACGGCTGCGCTGATCGCGGCGATCGAGCTGAATACGTTGCGCTTGAGCATCGCATCGGGAAACTCGACATCGAATTCGCCTTCCAGCGCCAACATGACGTTGACGCTGGCGTGCGAAGTCATGCCCGCCTGGTACAGATCGGCATGCGGATCGAGCGTGGCTGCATCGCCGCTCAGGCGGCCATGCTCCTTGAGAATGTTACGGATTTTGCTGACGAGATCGCTCATAGATTTACACTCTTCGACTATCGAGATCGCTCATAACGCGGCTAAGCAGACAACCACGGCGGTCGCATAGTCGCCCTCATGACTCAAGCTCAAGCTCATTTCGAGAATTCCTGCCTGGACGGCAGCCGCAAGCGCTGCGCCGTGCAGCCGCAACGTGCACGCACCGTTCGCGGCGCGCAGCACTTCGATTTGTTTCCAATCGAGCCCGTCCTCCGACAGCGACAGCGCTTTGATGGCCGCTTCCTTCGCCGAAAACCGGGCGGCAAACCGTTCGGCCTGCAAAGACTCGCTCGACGTCGCGTAGGCGATTTCACCCTCGGTGAACAACCGCCGGATGAACCGGTCGCCGAATCGCTCTATGGATTCGGCGATACGACTTATTTGAACCAGGTCCGTGCCGACGCGCAGCGTGCGGGGCCGGCCTGCGGAAGAGTCTTCCGAGCCCGAACTCATGAGCGCGCCATTTTGGTCAGCCGACCGGCCATTCACAAGACCCAAACGGACCTTGCCACTGTCAAGGAACTGTGAATCGGCACGCAAGTCCAGCCCTGACTATTCATCCAGTTCGCCCTCCAGGCTCGGCGCCGCCATCGGGGAGACCACCTGTGAGTCATTGACGATCTGGCGCAGGGCGTGCTTCAGCACGTGCGTTTGAGCGTCGTCGAGATTGCGCTGGGCATGATCTTCCGCCGCGCGGGCCGCCGCCACCAACTCGATCACGACTCTGCGGCCGGCGTCCGTGAGCTCGACGCGGGCATGCGGGTCATAGAAGCCGGCGAGCTTGACGAAGCCGGCGGCGCCGAGGCTGGCGAGCAGATCGTAAGTAATTCCCTTGCCGGTATAGGCGAGCAGCCGTCCCAGCTCATCCAGGGTGCGGTTGTTGGCGACGCCCAGCAGGCTCAGAACGAACCAGCCGTCTTCGCTGAGCCCGTAACGACGCAGGGAGTTGCGTAGCTGCAGGAACAGCTGGTGATGGGCGCGGCCGAGCAGATAGATGAGGAAGTCCTGGCTGAAGCTGCTGTCGGGCTCGGCGTCGCTCGGGGCTTCTGGAGTCTTGATTACCCGCACGGCCGACGCATACCGGCCCGCGTGGAAGACCAGCGGCGGGCGCTCCCAGTGATCGAAGGCTTCGACCTGGCCGACGAAAATCATGTGATCGCCGCCCTCGTAACGGAAGGCCGTCCGGCATTGGAAGCGCGCCGAGCAGTGTGTCAGAAGGGGGATGGCGCCGACGCCGCGGTCGATGGGGAGATCGGCGAACTTATCCGTGCCTGCGCGGGCGAAACGCGTCGAGAGCGCCTCTTGATCGGAGGCCAGGACGTGAACCGCGAAGTGCGACGAGGTCATGAAGGTGCTGAGCGCTTTCGATGTTTTCGCCAGGCTCCACAGGACCATGGGAGGGTCCAACGACACCGAATTGAAGCTGTTGGCGGTCAGGCCAACGTCGCCGCTTTCCTCGGACCGGGTCGTGACCACGGTGACGCCGGTCGCGAACGCGCCGAGCGCGTTCCGGAACGAGCGGATTTGATCGGCAGGAATACTCATGCGCTGGAACTGCTGAACTGCATCGAGTTGCTCCTGCGAGAGCAGCAAGCAGCCAAATTATGCCTTCGAGTAAACTGTGCAAACTGTGCTGCACGTCAGGTCCTCGTGCCCAGGGGCAGTATAACAAGCCCGTCGTTACGAAGGATTAGGAGACCGTAATGTCCGCCACTCTGACCGCCGCCGAGATCGCCGCCGTGGCGAGCCGACGGATCGTGTTTGCCCATCAGTCGGTGGGCAACGACATTCTCGACGGGGTGCAGGCGCTGACTCGGCAACAGGGCCAGGCCCTGCCCATCGTGGAAACCAGCCAGGCCCCCGGGCAGTGGCAAGGCATCGCGCATTTCAAGGTCGGCGAGAACGGCAAGCCGGAAGGCAAGATCGCGCACTTCGCAGCCACCCTGGGCGCCAACGCATTTGCTCAGGCCGATCTGGCCCTGCTCAAGCTTTGTTACATCGATTTCAACGGCGCCGTGGATCCGGAGAAGCTCGCGGCGACCTATGGCGAGACGTTCGGGCAGCTGCAGTCGCAGCACCCCCAAACACGCTTCGTCGCCATGACGGCGCCGCTCACGACCATTCAAACGGGCCCTAAGGCCTGGATGAAGAAGGTGCTGGGCAAGGCTCCGGCGGGCTATGAGCACAACCTGCGCCGACAGCAATTCAACCAGCGGATCCGCGAGCGTTTCAGCGCCGACGCGCTGTTCGATATCGCGCGGCTGGAAGCTGCCGCTGGCGCCCGGACCTTCGAGTACCGGTCGCGACAGATCGAGACGTTGGATCCGTCGTATACATACGACGGCGGGCATCTGGGCGAGCGGGGCAAGGAGGTGATCGCAACCGAGTTCATGCGATTCCTCGCCTCACAGCCGAAAACGAGTTGATAGACGAGGTGGGGGCCCGCATGGCGGGCCCGTCCGGACCGACGTTCACTCCACGTTCGGAGTGATCTCCTTCACAGACTCCATCAGCACCGGCGAGCGGTGCAGGTAGCGCGTCGTGCGGCGTTTGGTCTCGATATCCCGGTAGATGTACGCCGCGCGCTCTTCGGTGCAGCCGAGCACCTTGGCCAGTTGTGCCGCGGGCACCTGGTGGTTCAGCGCCCACAACGCCAGATCCATCTCGCGGTAGGGCAGAGCGAAGTAGAACTCATCCTGACCCTGCGGCAGGCTGTAGGTATCGGTCGTCGGCACCGCCGAGGTGATGCGCTCGGGCAGGCCGAGGTGCTTGGCCATCGCGTACACCTGCGACTTGTAGAGGTGCGCGATCGGCTTCACGTCCGCCGAGCCATCGCCGTTCTTCACGAAAAAGCCCTGGTCGTATTCCAGCCGGTTCGGCGTGCCGACCACGGCATAGTTGAGCCGGTCGGCATGGAAGTACTCCAGCGTCTTGCGCAGGCGCTGCTTGAAGTTGGTGGCAGCGACGATCTGCAGATAGTCGCGCAGGTTCAGGCGCTCATCGAACTTGCGTCCGTCGGGCGCCTCGGCGACTACATGGAAGGTGTTGACG
Organism: Steroidobacter agaridevorans; assembly: GCF_009932555.1. Lineage (GTDB taxonomy): Bacteria > Pseudomonadota > Gammaproteobacteria > Steroidobacterales > Steroidobacteraceae > Steroidobacter > Steroidobacter agaridevorans. Next base: position 444,640 of record NZ_BLJO01000001.1, on the reverse strand, counting down.
CGGCCTTCGATGCCGCCGCTGATCACGATCTTCATGCGCCAGCCCGGACCATAGCCGGGCAGCGCGCGACTGATCGCCTCGTCGCGCCATTGATAGCAGCCGATTGCTTCCAGCGCTGGCGCGATGTCATGCACGTGGTACTGCACGCCGAGGTGCTCGGCCAGCAACTTGCCGCGGACCGCGCTGTCATCCGAGGAATCGCGTTCGGGCAGGATGAGGGCGAACACGCGCTCGGGGCCGATTGCGCGCACCGCCAGTGCGATCGAGCAGGAGCTGTCGATGCCGCCGGAAATGGCGACGACCAGGCCGCGACGGTTCAGCACGCGCGAAGTCACGTCGCGCAGGCGCTCCGTGATGCGCTTCGCTTCGGCTTCCAGATCGATATCGAGCACCTTCCAGGAAAAATCGTCGGCCTTGTTCGTCACGGTGAGTTCCTCTGTGCCAATTCCACACGGCGCACCTTGCCCGATGCGGTGCGGGGCAGGGCGGTTACGAATTCGATCGTCTTCGGGACCTTGTAGCTGGCGAGTCGTGCCCGGCAATGATTGCGGATCTGGAGCGCGTCGCCGCTGTGCCCGGACGCGGGCACGATGAAGGCTGCGACCGCCTGACCCAATGTTTCATCGTCGATGCCAACGACCGCGACTTCGGCAACCTGGTCGAGTTCTTGAATGACTTCTTCTACGTCATTGGGGTGCACACGATGCGCGCCCGTCTTGATCATATCGCTGCGGCGGCCGGACAAATACAGGTAGCCTTCCTCGTCCAGATGCCCCATATCGCCGGTGCGCAGCCAGCCGTCGCGGAGCACGCTGCGAGTCGCGGCCTCGTCACGCCAATACCCTTGCATGACGTTCGGTCCTCGGATCCATACTTCTCCGGGCTGCAGGCGCGGCAGTGGACTGCCTTCGTCGTTGCGGATCTCGATGCTCACGCCCTCGACCGGGATGCCCACCGACCCGAGCTTGTCCTCCAGCCGCTCGGGCGGCAAGTAGGTAAGACGTGCGGTGGCTTCGGTCTGTCCATACATTACAAACACGCGGGTGTGCGGCAATGTTTCGCGCAGCCGCCGCGTTAATACCGGCGCCATCGCGCCGCCGGCCTGAGTGAGATAGCGCAGCGCCGAGAGGTCGTACTTGGCGAGCTCGACGCGTTGGAGCAGGAGCGCGAAGGTCGAGGGAACGCCGGCGAATCCGGTAACGCGGTTGGCTGCCATGCGTTCCACGATGAGGTGCGGGTAGACCAGATTGTTTTCGAGCACGATGCGCGCGCCGGCGCGAATGTGAGTGTGAAGTACCGAGCTGCCGTATGAGTAATAAAACGGCAGGATCGAGACGATGCTGTCGGTGGCGGCCAACTCGAGGTAGCGGACGATTGCGTCCGTATTGCTCGCGAGATTGCCATGAGTGAGCACGACTCCCTTGGGATTGCCGGTCGTGCCCGAGGTATAGAGGATGCAGGCGGGCGCATCGGCACGCAGTGTCGGCAGGGCGGTTGCGACCGCATCCGATGCGAGCACGGCTTCGAGGGATTCACCATCGGCGAGCCGTTCATCGCGGCGCGCGGCGCCGGCAATGAGCAGCTTGGGCGATGTGCCAACTTCCGCGACGGCCAGCGCTGCCTCCCGGCGGTCACCTTCGGTGACCAGCCACGAGGCTTCGCTATGACGCAGCCACGTGGCAAATTCGCGGGCCTTGGCGGCGGCGTTCAAGGTCACAGCGATGCCACCCGCGAGCAGCGTGCCGTACAGCGCAGCTGCATAGTCGGGGGAATTGTCCATCAGCAATGCGACCCGTTCGCCTGGCTGCAAACCTTGCGATAGCAGGTGAGCCGCGAATGATTCGGCACGCTGGGCCAGCTGCGCGTAGCTCAGCTGGGTCTCGCCATGCTGGATCGCGCAGCGCTGTGGATGGCGCTCGGCAGTGACCCGGAGATTGTCGGTGAGCAGCACCGGTGCAGCCTCGACCGGTTACTTGCCCCGCTTGCGTTCGACGAATGCCGAGATGGCGGTGACCGAGTCGAGGTTCTGCGGAACCATCTCCTCATCGAGCACCTTGATGCCGTAGGTGTCCTCCACGTGCATGATGAGCTCGAGGATGCCGGTGGAATCCACCACGCCCTTCTGCATCAGCGAGTCGCTGTCGGCGAGCGCGGCATCATCTTCGGTGAACAGATAATTCTTGAGGATGAAAGATTTGACTTCGCTTCTGGTCGACATCCGTCCCGCCTATGCAGTCGTAGGAAACGTTTGAGGAACCGTGCTTGCGCCGGAGCGCCGGCTACGCACGAATTTGTCATCGAGCAGCATCGTCGAGAGAATCCCAACGAACGCCATGTTGTCCGCGAAGCCGATCGCACGGCCCTGCCGGCACTTCTCCAGCAGGCGCGCCACCGCCTGGGGATCGAAGTAGCCGCTCGCCGCCACGCGTTCCGGGCTGAGCAGCTCGGCGACGTAGTCGAGCGGCTTGCCGCCGGCAAAAAAGCTCATGCTGTCCGGCGCGCGGTACGGCTGCTTGACGCGGTTAAGCACCGCGTCGGGCAGCAGGCCATGCACGGCACGACGCAGAATGGCTTTCTCGTAGAGGCCACGCAGCTTGTAGCGCGCCGGCAGGCTGTTCAAGTACTCGATCACGCGATGATCGAGGAACGGAAAACGGCCTTCGATCGAATTGGCCATGGCCACGCGATCGCCCTGCGAGCTCAGCAGGTAGCCCGAGAGCAGGGTCTGGACTTCGATGTATTGATCCCGACCGAGCTCGTTCCAATTGCCGAAATCGTCGGGTAGCAGTGCACGCAGATCGGCGTGCGGGTCCCAGTCCTGCAGCGACGCACGCACGTCGGGCGCCAGGAAATTCCACAGCCGTCGCGTCGTGTTCCAGCGCGGCAAGTGCGCGTAGAACGGGTCATTCACCTCGCTGAGGCCTTGACCGTAGAAGTTGCCTGCGAACGCCGCATTGCCCACAGGAGAGTGCTTCAGATAAGGATACAGGCGAGTGAGCAGCGCCGCCCGTGCGCGCGACTCGGGCTGGCGCGCCCAGAAGCGACGCACCTTCGCTTCCTTGAACAAGTCATAGCCGCCGAAGATCTCATCCGCGCCTTCACCCGTGAGCACGACCTTGTAACCGGATTGGCGCACCAATCCCGACAACAACATCAGCGGCACAGGCGCCGTTCGTAGCACGGGCGTTTCGGCATGTTCGACCAGCCGTGGGAATTCGCGGCCGATGTCTTGTCGCGTGCAGCGTATGGTCGTGTGATCGGTGCCGGCGTAGTCGACCATCGCCTGCTGATAACTGCTTTCATCGAATTCCGCGTCTTCGAATGCGACCGAGAACGTGCGCAGCGGAGTGTCGGTGTAATTCTTGATCAGGCTGACGATGGCGGAGGAGTCGAGGCCGCCGCTCAGGTAAGCGCCCACTGGAACGTCAGCGCGCAGTTGCAGCCGGACCGAGTCGATGAGCAGCTCGCGTACGTGCGTGGCCGCTGCTTCGTAGCTGACGGGAGCTGGTGCGCCCTTCGGAGCAGCCTGCCAGTCCCAGTAGCGAGAAACACGTTCGGCGCCGTTTTCGATCACCATGACGTGACCCGCCGGCAGCGCACGCACGCCTTCGAATGAAGTTTCCTCGCCCACGGTGGACCAGAACGTAAACGTCTGGCCCAGGCCACGGGGATTCAGGCGCAGTGGAAAGTCGGCGGCGACGAAGGACTTGATCTCCGAAGCAAACAACAAGCGGCGGCCATCGCGAGCGAGATACAGCGGCCGGATGCCGACGCGGTCGCGAGCGAGCACCACGCGCCGGCGCGGGCGGTCCCACAGCACGAAGGCGAATTGTCCATTGAGTTTATCGAGAAACCGCTCGCCGTATTCCTCGTACGCATGGACGATTGTCTCGGTGTCGGAGTGCGACTTGAAACGGTGGCCGGCCTTCAGCAGCTCGGCGCGCAGCTCCAGGTAATTGAAGATCTCGCCGTTGAAGACGATCTGGATCGAGCCGTCTTCGTTGCCCATGGGCTGATCGCCATCGCTGCTCAGGTCGATGATGCTGAGCCGGGCGTGCGCCAGCCCGACGGGACCGTCGACCAGCACGCCGTAGCCGTCCGGTCCGCGATGATGCAACGCCTGGATCATGGCCTGCAGCGAGTGGCGCTGCGGCCTGTATTCAGCGTCGAGGCCGATGATTCCTGCGATCCCGCACATAATGGATTATTGCCGTAATAAATCTGCTCGTTGCGCTCGGGCGGCGCACGTGGCTCCCAGGATGCGCAAGGGCCCGGTAGCCAGGCCGCCTCTATTCTAAAGGGAAATTTATACTTGACCTGCCGAACTGCGTCACACGGGGGGGCGACGTGCCTGGCCGGCCATGCCCCGGACTTGACAGCAGAGTACCGACGCCGCCTGCGAACGCAACGCCCGTTGGTACCAGGAGCCGGGGCCGGCGCCGTTTCGAGGAACCGTTTTATCGGCGGCAGATTGTGCTTGCGAGCGGCGGCAACTCGTCGCCCCAGCAGCAGGGTCCGTCATGAAACAGCTCGACACCAAGCGCATTCTGGTCACCGGCGGGGCCGGCTTTCTGGGCTCGCACCTGTGCGAACGGCTGGTGGCGGACGGCCACGACGTGCTGTGTGTCGATAATTTTTTCACCGGCGCCAAGGTCAACCTTGCCCGCGTTGCGGATCGGCCGGGGTTCGAGTTGATGCGCCACGATGTCACGTTCCCGCTGTACGTGGAGGTGGACGAGATCTACAACATGGCGTGTCCGGCGTCGCCCATCCATTACCAGCACGATCCGGTGCAGACCACCAAGACCAGCGTGCACGGCGCCATCAACATGCTGGGACTCGCCAAGCGCGTGCACGCCAGGATCCTGCAGGCCTCGACCTCGGAAGTTTATGGGGATCCTTCGGTGCATCCGCAGGTGGAGGAGTACTGGGGCAACGTCAATCCAGTGGGCCTGCGTTCGTGTTACGACGAGGGCAAACGCTGTGCCGAGACGTTGTTCTTCGACTATCACCGCCAGCACAAGCTGCAGATCAAGGTGGCTCGCATCTTCAACACCTATGGACCGCGCATGCATCCCAACGATGGCCGCGTGGTCTCGAACTTCATCGTACAGGCGCTGCGCAGCGAGCCCATCACCATCTATGGCGACGGCAGCCAGACGCGTTCGTTCTGTTACGTGGACGACATGGTCGCGGCGTTGCTGGCGCTGATGAACAGTGCCGAGCACGTCACCGGCCCGATCAACATCGGCAATCCCTGCGAGTTCACCATGCTGGAGCTGGCGCAGGCGGTGCTCGACATCACCGGTTCGAAATCGAAGATCGTGCTGCAGCCGCTGCCGGTCGACGATCCGCGGCAGCGGCGTCCCGATATCGAAAAGGCTCAGCACCTGCTCGGCTGGGCGCCGAAGGTGTCGCTGAAGGAAGGGCTGTCGCGAACGGTGGAATATTTCGACCAGCTGTTGGGCGTGACGAAGATCGCCATCGCGTCTTCGCACGCTCCCAAACCCGTACCGGTCGAGATCGATGCCCGCGCGAGCGCGCGGGCGTGAGGATCAACGCTGCTTGAAGTCTTCCGGCGTCAGCTGGTGACGCGCGAGCAGCTTGTAGAAGTCCGTACGATTGCGCTTCGCCAGGCGGGCCGCCTGACTCACGTTGCCGCCGGTGATCTGCAGGATCTGCGACAGGTAGTTGCGGGTGAACTCGTCGCGCGCCTCGTCGAACGAGGGCAGGCGGGTCGGACCGCCGCCTAGCGCGGCCTGCACCAATTCGGCGCTGATGATCGGGCTGGTGGCGAGCGCGACGTTCTGCCGGACCACGTTTTCCAGCTGGCGCACGTTACCCGGCCAATCGGCGCTGACCAGCAGCTCGACCGCTTCCGGCGCGTAGATGTGACGTTGCTCGCCGGTCTCCTGCGCGACCTTCTCGAGGAAGTGCGACACCAGCAGCGGCACGTCTTCGCGACGCTTCGCGAGCGACGGCATTTCGATGTGCACGACGTTCAGGCGGTAGTACAGATCCTCGCGGAAATGACCGCCCATGATCAGTTGTTTCAGATCGCGGTGCGTCGCCGAGATGATGCGGACGTTGACCGTGGTCGCTTCGGTGCTGCCCACCGGACGGACCTGGTTTTCCTGCAGGACGCGCAGCAGCTTCACTTGCAGCCGCATCGGCATGTCGCCGATTTCATCGAGCAGCAGCGTGCCGCCATCGGCCGCCTGGAACAGGCCGCGATGCTCGCGGATGGCGCCGGTGAACGCGCCTTTCACGTGGCCGAACAGCTCGCTCTCGAGCAGGTTCTCGGCCATGGCGCTGCAATTGATGGCAACGAACGGACGGTTGCGGCGCGGGCTCGCCTTGTGGATGGCGCGAGCCAGCAGCTCTTTGCCGGTGCCGCTCTCGCCAGTGATCATGACGCGCGCGTCGGTGCCAGCCACCATGTGAGCCTGCGCCATGCGCTCTTCCATCACCGCGCTGCGGGTGATGATTTCGCTGCGCCAGTCTTCGGTGGTGTCGGCGAAGCCGGAAACCTTCAATGCCTTCTGCACCTGATCGAGCAGCTCCTGCTTGTCGACCGGCTTGGTGAGAAACGCGAACGCGCCGCTCTGGGTCGCCTGCACCGCATCGGGAATCGTGCCGTGGGCGGTGAGGATGATGACTCGCAGGCCGGGGGCCCGGCTCTGGATTTCCTTGAGCAGGCCGATGCCGTCCATCTGGTCCATGCGCAGATCGGTGATCACCAGATCCGGGCGGACGCGGGCGAGAGCAGCCAGAGCCGCGGCGGCGCTTTCGACCGCGTCGACTTCGTAGTTCTCGGCGCGCAGACGAATCGTGAGCAGCCGGAGCAGCCCCGGATCGTCGTCAACGACTAGCAGGCGGGCTTTGCGTTTCACTTGGGGCGGCATCGCGATTGCCAGGGGGCGTGGGACTGCGTTCAATGATAGACCTCTCGATTTCTTTGATCGCGTCCAGCTTCTGCTGGGCTTCGGCGAGGGCACGGCGCAAACGTGCGTTCTCTTCGATCTGCGCCTGAATGCGCTTATCCGAGTTTGCCTGCGACCGGTGACGGTCGTCGAGTGTCGCAAGCAACCGACGATTTTCAGCCTCGAGTTTCAATCTAACATCAGTTTCGTGCAGCAATACCGAGGCGAGCGTGCGCTCATCCTGAGTGAGCCGTTCCGGTGTGGCCAGCAGCGTTTCCAGCAAACGTTTGCCCTCCGAGGGACTACTTGCGGGATGGCCGGGCGTGACCAGTGCAACGGCATATCTCAGCGTGCTCGCGGTGGTCGGCGCGCGTGTGTATTCGCGCTCGACTTCATAAAACAAATCGGCCTGGCGCGCCGGATCCGGCGTGCTCAAGCCATTCATGATGTCCAGATAGGCAGGCGTATTGCCGCTCAGCGGCGCGGGCGAGGGTGGCACGCTCGCCGCGGAGTTTGCTGCCGATTGCTGGCGGAATTGATCCACGATCTCGCAGCCCTGTAACGACAGGGAGGCGACGCATACGCAAAGCAGCCCGATGATGTGTTTGAGCGTCATCATGCGCCGCTATGCCGGCTCGCCTTCGAGCGCGGGCGCCAGAGGCAGCCGGACGCGGAAATGGGCGCCAGGAAACATTCCATCGAGGATCTCGATGGAACCGCCGTGCGCCTGCACGAATTCCGAAACCACCGACAGGCCGATGCCGGTGCCTTTGAGATGGCCGGAGACCGGGGCACGCCCCGAATAGAAGGCGTCGAAAATCGCGGAGCGCTCATCCTTGGAAATGCCGGGGCCGGTATCCGCGACATCGAGCACCAGTTGATCCTTGTCCGCTTTGGCATGAATGAAAATGGTCCCGCCCCGGGGGCTGTATTTGAGCGCGTTCGACAGCAAGTTATCCAGGATCAGCTTGAGCTTGGCGCGGTCCGCGTGCAGCTCGATGTCTTGTACTTTCAGGTCCAGGTGCACCCGCTGCGCGAGCAGCGTCAGCTGATGCGTTTCCAGGGCCGACTTGATCAGCGGCCGCAGCCGGAACTCGGAAATCTCCAGCCCCGCGTGCCGCGCCTGCCAGGCGCTGAACTCCAACAGGTTCTCGATCAGTTGCTGCAGCTTGATGCCGTTGTCGCGCAGGATGGTGGTGACCTCCCGCTGCGCGCTGTCCAGTTCACCGACCGCGCCATCCATCAGCAGTTCCGTGCCTTCGCGAATACTGGCAAGGGGCGTCTTCAACTCATGCGACATATGTCGCAGGAATCGATTGCGCTCCTGCGCCAGCTCCAGCAAACGCACGCGCAGCCACTCCAGCTGCCGGCCGAGGTTCACCAGGTCCACCGGGCCGCGCACCGCGATCGACTTCGAGAAGGTGCCCTTGCCGAGCTGGCTGATCGCCATATCGATCTGGCGGATCGGGCGCATCAACAGGAACGTGAACACGCCCACCAGCATCGCGGTGAGCAGGATCAGCACCGCCGACTGCCAGAACAGATATTTCTGCGTATCGGAGGTCGACTGCTGCAGCCGTGACAAACCGGTCTCGACCTGCTCGCCGGTCGCCGCCGTCAGCGCGAACGCCGCCTGCCACATGGGCTGGATGGCATCGACCGCGTCGCGAATCACTTCCGGCGAGGCCGGCGTGGGCGACAGCAGGGCGGCGTCGATGCGCCGGAGCGAGTTGCGGATGGCCCGCAGCTGGACCGCGTGTTCCTGATCGGCCGCGGTCGTCTCGATACTGGCCAGCGTCGCAAGCAAGCGTTCGCGGCTGTCGCCATAAACGTCGAGCAGCCCCGGATCGTTCAGCACCTGGTACAGCTTGGCGCTGCGCTCGATGGGCGCGATCTGCTGGAACAGCTGCTGGGTGTAATGCGTGGTCTGCACGCCGCTGCGGACCAGCGTCGCGCTCTCCTCGGACAGGTTCCGCACCTTGGTTGCGGCAATGACCACCCCGAGCAGCAGCGGGATGGAAACCAGCGCGAAACCGGTCAGCATCAGGCTGTTCAGTGAGCTCGGGCGGGGCAAACGCATGGGGGCGGATTCTAGCGCTCGGAGTAAAGCGATGCGCGGAAAGTGCGTAGGAGAGAGGTGGCATCCATGTCTTTTCCAGGCCGATCTCAGGGGCGACTGCAGGGCCGGTCGCATGCCGGCTTCAGCAGTCGCCTCAGGCTCGCGCCGTCCAGTCGTTAGTTCTTCTGCAAGCCCGGTTCCTGTTGCAGGCGGCGCTCCCAGGCCAGCTGCGAGCGGATGATGGCCTCGAGGTCATCGTGCTGTGGAACCCAGCCCAGCAATTCGCGGACGCGGGTGGCCTTGGCGACCAGCGACGGCGGGTCGCCCGCCCGGCGGGGCTCCTCGAGCGTCTTGAGCGGCTGGCCGGTCAGGCGATTCATCGTCGAGATCACCTCGCGGACGCTGTAGCCGTGGCCGTAGCCACAATTGAGCGTCACCGATGCGCCATTGGCGCGCAGGTAATCGAGCGCCTTCAAGTGGGCGCTGGCCAGGTCTTCGACGTGGATGTAGTCGCGCACGCCGGTGCCGTCGGCGGTCGGATAGTCGGTGCCGAAGATCGACACGTGCGGACGTTTGCCCACGGCCGCTTCGGCGACCACCTTCGTGAGCAGCGTCGCCTTGAGCGTCGACTGGCCGATGCGCTGGCCCGGATCGCAGCCGGCGACGTTGAAGTAGCGCAACACCACATAGCGCAGCGGCGTGGCGGCGGCCAGATCGCGCAACATCCATTCGCTCATCAGCTTCGAGGTGCCGTACGGATTGATCGGCTGCGTCGGGCTGTCCTCGGCGGCCAGGCCGCCCTCGGGAATGCCATACACGGCGGCGGTGGAGGAGAACACGAAATGTTTGACGCCGGCTTCCTGGCTCGCCTGCAGCAGGTTGCGAGTCGAGCACGTGTTATTGCCGTAGTACTTCAGCGGATTCGACACCGATTCCGGAACGATCGTGTGCGCGGCGAAGTGCATGATGGTTTCGATGCGGTGCTCGCGCAGGATGCGACCGACCAGCTCGCGATCGCCGGTGTCGCCGACCACCAGCTCACCGTGCAACACCGCCGAGCGGAAGCCGGTGGACAGGTTGTCCAGCACCACTACTTTTTCCTGGCGCTCGCCGAGCTGCCGAACTACGTGACTGCCGATGTAGCCGGCGCCGCCGGTGACGAGGATGGTCATAGGTCGATGTCGATCCGATGTCGATAGGGAACGTTGCGCCGATTCTAGCAGTTGCTCTGCGTCAGTAGCTCATCGGTAGTCCATTCGTGGCGCACGCGTCGCTCGAATCAGACAGCCCGACAATCTGCAATGGACTTCAGTCGCTGTCGCCGGTCACCATGGGCACTGCCAGAGCGTTGCCTTGCCGAACTTCATGCCCAGACCCGATCCGCATCCCTACGACCGACTGACGCCCGATGTAATCATTGCCGCCGTGGAATCGCTGGGCCGCGATTCCGACCGGCGCATCCTGGCACTCAATAGTTACGAGAATCGTGTCTATCAGGTGGGCATGGAGCAGAGCGCGCCGCTGATCGTGAAGTTTTATCGGCCGGGCCGCTGGTCGGACGCCGCGATCCATGAAGAACATGGCTTCGCACTCGAGCTGGCCGCGGCCGAAGTGCCGGTGGTGCCGCCGCTGGTGCGCGATGGACGCACGCTGTTCGAGTACGAAGGCTTTCGTTTCGCGCTGTTCGAGCGCCGTGGCGGCCGCTGGCCGGAACTGGGCTCGGCCACCGAGCGCGAATGGATGGGGCGTTTCCTCGGGCGCATTCATATGATCGGCCGGCGGCAGCGCTTTCGTCATCGGGAGCGCATCGACATCGGGCGCATGGGCGAACAGTCACGCGAGTTCCTGCTGGACAACGGCTGGATTCCGCAGCACCTGGAAGCCGCCTACGAGTCGCTGACGCGCGACCTGCTCGAGGCGGTGAGTGAAACATTCGATAACGCGCACGGCGTGGCCGAGCTGCGGCTGCATGGCGATTGTCATCGCGGCAATGTGCTCTGGACCGATGACGGGCCGCACTTCGTGGATCTGGATGACTGCGCGATGGGGCCGGCGATCCAGGATCTGTGGATGCTGCTGTCCGGGAATCGCAATGACATGGGCGAGCAGTTGTCACAATTGCTCGAGGGCTATTCGCAGTTCGCGGACTTCGACTATCGCGAGCTGGTGCTGGTCGAGAGCTTGCGTACGTTGCGCATGATTCATTATTCGGCGTGGCTCGCGCGCCGCTGGTCAGATCCAGCCTTTCCCGCGGCCTTCCCGTGGTTCGTCGAGCCGCGCTATTGGGAGAACCAGGTGCTGTCGCTGCGCGAGCAGTTGGGGGCGATTGCCGAAGGGCCGCTCGACTTGCGCTGAACGCATGCTGAATGACGTCATTCGCGCCATGGATGCGCCATCGCGTCAATCGGGAATGCGAACGCATCGACTTTTTGCAGTTCCGACGCTGTGATAGCGTCCCGCGCCAAGTCGGCAGCTCGTGTGCTGATACGGGCAAGAAACGAATAGCCGTATAGGGATATCTTTTGAGCATCGCAAACATCGCCCGGCAGGGGCGCTCGAGTACCGAACCAATGCCGCAGGAATTCTCCCGTCTCGCTCGCTTGTTCACTACGCTGGCCGGTTTGACGGTGCTCGCCGCATGCGGCGGCGGCGGCGGCAGCGGCCCGGCGGCCGGCTGCGACACCGGCAGCACCGTCACGGTCAGCGGCAAGATCACCTTCGACCGCCTGGTGTTCTCGACCACGCCTGACGGCGGCTTGAACCCGAACGCTCCGGTCGAGTCGCCGGCGCGCCAGGTTACCGTGCAGGCGGTGTCCGACGGCTGCCCCACTGTGGCCACGACCACCGACGCCAACGGCGATTACTCTTTGTCCGTGCCGGCGAATAGAAACATGTTTATCCGTGCGCGTGCGGAGATGATCAAGAGCGGCAGCGCGCCGACGTGGACGTTCGCAGTTCGCGACAACACCAGCGCCGATGCGATCTATGCGCTGGATGGCTCAACCTTCAACACCGGCACCGCCAATGTGACTCGCAATCTGCGTGCTCCCTCGGACTGGAACGGCAATGGCTATAGTGCGGGCCGTCGAGCTGCGCCCTTTGCCATTCTCGACACCGTGTATCAGGCCAAACAGCTCATCCTGAACGCGAACGCGAACGCAGATTTTCCGGAGCTGAATCTGTTCTGGAGCGAGGACAACAAGGGCAGCACCGACACGTTCTGCCCCGATACCGGAGACATCGGCACGTCGTTTTATTTCCGCGACTCGACCCGCCGGACCAACGATGACTGCGCCACGCCGAGTCAGCTGCCGGACGGCATTTATGTCCTCGGTTATTATTCAGAGGACGCGCTTGGCGACACGGATGAATATGACTCGCACGTGATCGCGCACGAGTTCGGTCATTACTTCGAGGATCGTTTCAGCCGCTCCGATTCCATCGGCGGCCAGCACGGCCTCGGCGATCGTCTCGACCTGCGCGTCGCCTTTGGCGAAGGGTGGGGCAACGCGTTCGGCTCGATGTCCTTGAACGATCCGCAGTACCGCGATTCGTCGCGCGGCGTCAGCCAGGACTTCGGATTCAATCTCGAGAGCGACCAGGGCGCTCCGGAAGGCTGGTTCTCGGAAGCTTCGGTGGGCGAGATCCTGTGGGATGTGTTCGACTCGGCGGCCGATGCCGGCGATAACGTTGCGCTCGGCTTTACGCCGATCTACACCGTGATGACGGGCGAGCAGGTCGACACCGATGCGCTGACGAGCATTTATTCGTTCGCCACGGCGCTGCGCTCGCAGAATGCGGGCTCGGCTGGCGCCATCGCCGACCTGCTCCGAAATGAGGACATCGATAGCACGCCCGACGACTTCGGAACGGGCGAGTCGAATGCCGGCGGCGATATCGATCCCCGGGCGCTGCCGATTTACGACGAGCTCCTGCTGGGTCAGCAGAAAACCGGCGTATGCAGTGTCTCGTTTGCCGGCAGCAAGGACCCGAAGACCGAGCTCGAGGCCAATCCGAACAAGTTGGGCAATCACCGTTTCTTCCGCTTCGTCAACGAGACGAATCGCCTGGTGACTATCCGTGCGCAGGGTGCCGCCCGCACGGCCGCTGAGGTGGCGGCCACCGATCCGGACATCTATGTGCTCCGGCGCGGCGAGGTGGTGTTGGCGGGTACGAGCACCGGGACCAATGTGGAAACGATCTCCGGACAGCAACTGGCTGCGGGCACGTACATCATCGACGTGTCGGACTTCGACACCACCGGCATCAATCAGCCGCCGCGTTGCATGACCCTGAGCATCACCGGTAGCTGATAACAAAGGATGGCGAGCGTCGACCTTCGGGCGCGTCATAATAGAGGCATGATCAGAATGAAGCTTTCATCGCGGCGGTTGCGGGTTTGTTTGCCAATGGCCACCCTCGTCTTGCTGGGCGCGTGCGGTTCCGAGCCCGAGCCGGAAGCGGCTTCGCCCGCAGCGCCGGCCAAGCCGACCGTAGCGGTGGCGCCGAAGGATGAGACGGCGAACTTCGCCAGAGCCGTGGGCGACGGCAAGCCCGGCGCGGCCGTAAATATCCGCTACGAATTCAGCAGCAAGCCGACGATCGGCGTGCCGACCGAGCTCGACGTGGTGTTCATTCCCAGCGCCGGCGTCGATGCGATGGATGCCAAGCTCGGCGGCATGGAAGGCATCACGCTCGCGGGCACGCTGATCGCGAACTTTGCGCCGGTGGAAGCCGGCAAGTCCTACCATCACAAGATCTCGGTGCTGCCGGATCGCACCGGCGTGTTCTACATCACCGCATCGGTGAACACCCAGATCGCAGGCTCCGCGTTGAACCGCACCTTCTCGATCCCGTTCGTGGTCGGCAACGTCGCCGTACAGCAGAAGCCGACGCCGCCCAAGGATGACAAGGGCCAGTCCATCAAGTCGATGCCGGCCGAAGAAAGCACCGAGCCGAAGCAGTAATCCCGTCTCTGCAACGGACGCGGCGTCGCCGCGTCCGTTCTCATCCGTCGAAATCATTTAGCTAAAGATTTCGACAGCCCCGCCCGCGCGCTGCGTCTACCGTCCGGTCCATCTTCGGTGATGGATGCAACGCATGACGCAAAGAATCCGGAATCGCGCCCCGATCCTGACGGCGCTGCTCGCCGCCAGCCCGTTGTTTGCTGCCGATCATCTCGACACGGCCAGCGTGATCGCGGACCCGCGCGCCGACATCGGCGATCTGTATGCCTGGACGTCCTATGACGGCCGTCAGCTCAACCTGGCGATGACGATCGTCGGGCACACGTTCTCCGACCAACTGGAGTACGTGTTCCATATCGACAGCGGCAAGCGATTTGGCGAAACCACTGCAACGACCGACATCGTGTGTCGGATCGCGAATGCCAGCAACGTCCTTTGTAAGGTGGGTGATGCCGCTGTCGCGCGCGTGTTTGCCGGGCTGCGGGACGATCCGTTTTACAACAACGTGAAGGGCACTCGGGAGGCCTATGCCGTGGCGGCGGACGCGATGATGGGCAGCGCGAAGAGCGATGCGGCCGGCTGCCCGGTGTTCAGCGAGGCGACGTCCAGATCGATCCTGGAAACGTGGCGGCACACCGGCGGTGGGCCGGCGAAGAATTTCCTGGCCGGTTGGACGCCGGCGTCGTTGGTCGTCTCGGTCGATCTGAATGCGGTCAATCGCGGCGGAACGATGCTCGGCGTCTGGGCGACGACGGGGCAAGGAAACAAACAGATCGATCGCATGGGCCGTCCGCTCACCGGCAACGCGCTATTGGGTTCGTTCGCCGATGAGGCCGCGAGCGATCGGCTCAAGGAGCGTTACAACAGCGCGACTCCCGCCACGGGCGCCGAATTCATTCCCGAAATGGAAAGAACGTTGGGCATCTACGATGGCTTCGATGGGACGTGCGGCAATCAACTGCTCGCCGACCCAAAGGCTGCGTCGCCGGCGCGATATCGTGCATTGGCGACGGTGCTTGCGGATGACCGGCTGTGGATCAACAGCGAATCCAGCATCTGCGGCGAGTTCTTCTCGGTCGAGTTCGCTGCGTTGGGCGGTGACGATTCGAAAGTGATCTATTGCGGCGGCCGGACCCCGAACGACGACGCCATCGACGTGTATCGCTCGGTGTTGTCGATGGGGCAGGCGACGGGCATCGATGACGGCGTCGATCGCGACGACCGCGAGCATTCGATCAGTGACTTTCCGTTCCTGGCGGCGCCATGAAGAGCTGCCCTGGCATTGTCGCAATTGCGCTGCTGGCCGGGTTCGTCCTCACATCTTCGGCGCACGCGCACGACTTCTGGATCCAGCCGCAGGCGTACTGGTCGCAAGCCAACGCATCGATTCCAATCACGTTACAAGTCGGACACGGCGCTGAACGGCAACGATCGCAGATTCGCTCGGGCCGCATTGCTCGCGTCGTCGCCTTTGCTCCGGATGGCGCGGCGCGCGACATGCATGCAGACCTGCATCTACGTGGCGCGAGCGACGACGGTCATTTGCACGTCGAGACTTCGGGAACGTATGTCGTGGTGCTGGAAACAGACAATCGCGGTCGAAGTGCATTGCCTGCGCAGCGTTTCAACAAATACGCGCAGGAGGAGGGGCTGACGCCAGCGCTCGATTACCGGCAGCGCATGGGCAAGATGGCAACCGATGCCGCTGAGAGCTATCGCCGTGTGACGAAGGCGATCGTTCAGGTGGGAACGGCAGCCACGCAATCCGGATCTCACATTACGTCGCCGCTGGGACTGCCGCTGGAAATCGTACCGGAGCGCAATCCTTACGCAGCGTCTGGCAGCGACTTGCCAGTGCGTGTGTATTTCGAGGGGCAGCCGCTGGCGGGAGCGCTCGTGAAACTCACGCGGCTGGAACATGACGAGTTACCGGTCGAGGAGCGTCGGACGGATTCATCGGGCCGGGCCCGTTTTTCGCTGACCCGGAACGGCAACTGGTTGTTGAATGTGGTCTGGACCGAGCCCGTGACGGCGCCGTCCGAGGTAGACTTCGACACGATCTTTTCCAGTCTCACCTTCGGCTTTCCATGACGGAGCTCGCCATACAGGACTTGCTGGACACGCAGACCGTCGCGATTCGCGACGTCGTCTGCGATGGCAAGTGCCGTCACAAGAGTGCGGAGGAGTGTCCCAACTCGACCTATCTGGTGTTTCCGTATCGCGGCGTGTACCTGCGGCACCTTGGCAGTAGCGAGGCGGTTGCCGAAGCCAATCAGGTGGTGTTCTTCAATCAGAGGGAAGGTTATCGCATCAGCCATCCCGTGCAGGGCGGCGATGCCTGTCTCTCGATCTCGGTGCGCGAAGAGTTATTGCGGGAGCTTGCGCCGAAAGAGCAGTTGCAGGACAACCACGCTGTGATGTTTCGTAAGCAGCGCTGGCAAATCGATCCGCGAGCACAGGTTCTGGTCGCGCTGCTGCGTCATAGCCTGCTGAACAATTCGATCGAAATGCTGGAGGCGGAAACATTGACGTTGACGCTGATCCGACGAGCGCTTGGCGAACGGGCCGTGAATGCAACGCGCGCCACCTACGGCCGGCAGAAGCTCGTCGACCGCGCGAAGCTGGTGCTTTCTTCGGAGCTGTCGCGTCGTTGGACGCTCGCCGAGATCGCCGCGGAGGTTGGCGTATCGCCCGTGTATCTGACGCAAGCGTTCGCACAAGTCGAAGGCGTGCCATTGTATCGATATCAATTGCGCCTGCGTCTGGCGCGCGCGTTGGATCTGCTCGGCAGTTATGACGACCTGTCGGCGCTGGGCTTGGAGCTCGGGTTCTCCAGTCACAGCCATTTCACCGCCGCATTTCGGCAAGCCTACGGCCGCACGCCGGCGCAGTTTCAGCGCTCCGCGAACTTGCGCTGACGTTCAGAAAACTTCGCTAAAGATTGTGACAGCGCGGTCACGTCGCCCCGGCAAACAATGTGCCCCAGGATAGTGCGTGAGGGCGAGATCGTGACTTACAAAACTTGTGCGGCTTGTGACTGCAGGATCGAAGGCGAGTCGATCAGTGTGACGGTGGGAGGCAAGACGGTCGAGGTCTGTTGCGATGACTGCGCCCGGGCCTTGAACGAGGCCCATGCCCCGGCCCCAAACTCGGCGGCAACCGAGGCTTTGAGGGGCTGAACCGGGTAGGGAGCGGCCGTCCCGGCGTAGGGAAGCCGCCTCCGGGGAGGTCGTATCCGGGCGTCAGCCTTGAGGATTTATCTAAATAATGCGGCGGAGGTGGCCGGAACCCCCGCCGTGCCTCTACAATGCGCGCCTTTTTGCCCTCCCACCGGTTCCCAATCCCTGCGTGTCAACCTCTACGCTCCGTAATATCGCCATCATCGCTCACGTCGATCATGGCAAGACCACCCTGGTCGATAAGCTTCTGACACAGTCGGGCACCCTCGATGCCCGCAAGGCTGTGCCCGAACGAGTCATGGACTCGAACGCGCTCGAAAAGGAACGCGGCATCACCATCCTGGCGAAGAACACCGCCATCCGCTGGCGCGACTATCGCATCAACATCGTCGACACCCCGGGCCACGCCGACTTCGGCGGCGAGGTCGAGCGCGTGCTGTCGATGGTCGATTCGGTGCTGCTGCTGGTCGACGCCGTCGACGGCCCGATGCCGCAGACCCGCTTCGTGACGCAGAAGGCGTTCTCGCACGGCCTGCATCCCATCGTCGTGATCAACAAGATCGACCGCCCCGAGGCCCGGCCGAGCTGGGTGCTGGATCAGACGTTCGATCTGTTCGACAAGCTCGGCGCGTCCGAGTCGCAGCTCGACTTCCCGGTCGTGTATGCCTCGGCGCTCAAGGGCATCGCCGGCAATGCGCCGGACCAGATGGGCACCGACATGACCGCGTTGTATGAAGCGATCGTGAAGCACTGCCCGCCGCCGGACGTGAACGAGGATGGCCCGCTGCAGCTGCAGGTCAGCCAGCTCGACTACTCGAGCTACGTCGGCGCGATCGGCATCGGCCGCATCAAGCGCGGCAAGATTCGCAAGAACAGCCCGGTCGCGGTCGTCGACAAGGACGGCAAGGTGCGCAACGAGCGCATCATGCAGGTGCTGGGCTTCCTCGGCCTGGATCGCGTGGAAGTGGAGGAGGCGAGCGCGGGCGATATCGTCGCGTTCTCCGGCATCGAACATCCGCAGATCTCCGATACGATCTGCGATCCGACCAAGCCCGAGGCGCTGCCGGCATTGGTGGTTGACGAGCCGACCATCAGTATGACGTTCGAAGTAAATACGTCCCCGTTCTGCGGCAAGGAAGGCAAGTTCGTCACCAGCCGTCAGATTCGCGAGCGTCTGGAGCGCGAAGTGCGGCACAACGTGGCGCTGCGTGTCGAAGACACCGGCGATCCGGATAAATTCCAGGTCTATGGCCGTGGCGAGTTGCACCTCGGCGTGCTGCTCGAAAACATGCGTCGCGAAGGTTACGAGCTCGCCGTTTCGCGTCCCCGCGTCGTGCAGAAGGAAGTCGACGGTGTGATGTGCGAGCCGTGGGAACAGCTCGCGGTCGACCTGGATGAAGGTTCGCAGGGCTATGTCATGCAGGCGCTCGGCGAGCGCGGTGGCCAGCTCACCAACATGGTCCCGGACGGCAAGGGGCGTGTGCGTCTGGACTACAAGATTCCGTCGCGGGGTTTGATCGGCTTCCAGACCGAGTTCCGCACCATGACCTCGGGCCTGGGCCTGATGCATCACATCTTCGATCACTTCGGCCCGGTGCTGGACAAGGAAGTGGGTCAGCGCCAGAACGGCGTGCTGATTTCGAACGGGCAGGGCAAGGCGCTGGCCTATGCGCTGTTCAGCTTGCAGGAACGCGGCAAGCTCATGGCCTCGCACGGCGACGAAGTGTACGAAGGCCAGATCATCGGCATTCACAGCCGCGACAACGACCTGGTCGTGAATCCGCTCAAGGCCAAGAAGCTCACCAACATGCGCGCCGCGGGCCGCGACGAGAATCTCATCCTCGTGCCGCCGATCCGGTATTCGCTGGAGCAGGCGATGGAATTCATCGCCGACGATGAGCTGGTCGAAGTGACGCCGAATAACATTCGCGTCCGCAAACGCCTGCTGAAGGAAAACGACCGCAAGCGGGCGGGCTATAAGTCATCGTCGGAGGACGCGGACGAGTAACCCTACCGGGGGCGTCGGGGCTTTTTGCCGCCGGCGCCTCCTGTCTGCCATATCAGACATAACCCGCGCTGCGCCCTCAGTGCTTTGCCTTGCTTTCACATAAAACCGGGAGCTGTTTCACACCTCCTTCAGGGTCAACGCCTTACGATGCCTCGCCACGGTAGTGGTTCACACTAACAATGCGGGGACGAGACGACGCGCGCCAAGCGTCGTACAACGTCGGAAGGACAAATGCATCGACTGCTCGAACAGCAAGTCAGGGACGCGACGCGCTCGGACGGAGAGCTGGATCTCGGCAAGCTGCTTGCCGCGATCGGTGCTGCCTATAGCAAGACCGATGAGGAACGCCGGGGCATCGTGCGTTCCATGCAGCTCATGTCCGATGAGGCCACCGCGCTGACCCGAGAGCTGCGGGAGAGCACCGCGAGCCAGTTGCAGGCCGTGCTCGATCACGTGAAAGACGTGATCATGACGGTGGACGCTGCCGGCCACATCGCTTCCATCAACGCCACTGGCCAACGAGTGTTCGGTCACGCCGAATCCGACGCCATCGGCCGTCCGCTCAGTTTCCTGCTGCCGCAAGTCACGGCCAAACAACCCATCGCTGCCGAGCTGGAACAACTCGCCGCACGCCTCGACGATACACAGATCGACCTCGCACCCCACGAGACGCTCGGTCAGCGCGCCGACGGCACGCAGTTCTCCGCCGAAGTCGCCGTCAGCAAGACGAAGATGAACCGTCGCGAAGTGTTCGTCGTCTGTCTGCGCGATACCAGTGATCGCAAGATGGCCGAAGCGGCGCTGCGCGACAGCGAGGCTCGGTATCGCACGTTGGTCGAGCACGCCCCCGAAATCATCGTCGTCGTCGATCTGGATCAGAACCGACTGGTCGATGTGAACGAAAACGCGGTGCGTTTCTTCAAGATGGAGCGCGAGGCGCTGCTCAAGAGCAGCCCCGATACGTTGTGTCCGCCGCATCAACCCGACGGTGCGCTGTCATCGCACGCCAATCGGGCGCAGTTCGATCGCACGTTGGCGGGCGAGGCGCCGGTGCTCGAGTGGATGTTCCGGGACAGCTTCGGCAACGACATTCCTTGTGAAGTGCGCTGGGTGCGGCTGCAGTCGCATGGGCAGCGCCTGGTTCGCGGCAGCATCACCGATATCACCGAGCGCAAGCGCTCTGAACTGCTCGCTGCCGGCGAGCGTCGGGTGTTCGAGCGTCTGGCCGCCAACGTCGATCTGCGTATCACGTTGCAAGCGATCACAGACGTCGTCGAGCGCGTCGCGCTGGATTGCGTGTGTGCGATTCGCATGCTCGACGATACCGGCAAGCATCTGAATCTTTGTTCCGGGCCGCGCTTGCCGGCGGTGTACGCGCAAGCGATGGAAGGTATCGCAATCGCGGCCCGCAACGGCTCGTGTGCGGCGGCGGTTTATCTGCAACGACAAGTCATCGTCGCGGACATCGCCCGCGATGCGCTGTGGGAGAACACTCGCGATTCCGTGCTCGCCGCCGGATTGCGCAGCTGCTGGTCGACGCTGATTCATTCGTCCGACGGCCGCATTCTAGGCACGCTGGCGCTGTACTTCCGAACGCCGAAGAGCCCGCTGCGCCGGGATTTCGAATTGATGTCGCGCATGACGCAGCTGGCCGGCATCGCCATCGAGCGGCGCTTCGCCGAGAACGCGCTGCGTGACAGTGAGGCGCGCTATCGGCGCTTGTTCGACAACGTCATGGAAGGCGTCTACAGCTCGACCAGCGATGGCCGCTTCGTCTCCGTGAACCCGGCGTTGGCCCGCATGATCGGTTATTCCTCGCCGGGCGAACTGCTCGCGCTGCCGCCTGCGAGCATGTACCGCGATCCGGCCGAACGCGCAGCCATCATCGCGACCATTCAACGCGACGGCGAAGTCCGCAACGCCGAGTTCCAGTTGCAGCGCCTGGACGGCACGGTGCTCACCGTGATCGAAAGCGCCCGGGCCGTGCGCGACAAGAGCGGGCAGCTGATCGGCTACGAAGGCACGATCTCCGATATCAGCGAACGCAAGCGCGCTGAAACCGCGGTGTTCGAGGAAAAGGAAAAGGCGCAAGTCACATTGCAGTCGATCGGCGACGGCGTCATCACGACCGACGCCAACGGCTGCATCGAGACGTTGAATCCCGTCGCCGAGAATCTCACGGGTTGGGAAGCGGCCGAGGCGAAAGGGAAGAAGCTGCAGGAAGTCTTCAACATCCTGAACGAAGCGACTCGCGAGCCGCTGGAAAACCCAGTTACTCGCGCGATTCGCGAAGGGCAGGTCATCGCGGTCGCGGACCACACGGTGCTCGTGAACCGTCGTGGCCAGGAGATCGCGATTCAAGATTCCGCCGCGCCGATTCGAGACCGCAGCGGCAAGATCATCGGCGCGGTCATGGTGTTCCATGACGTGAGCAAGGAACGTCGCTTGCGTCGCGCGCTGGCGTATCAGGCGAGCCACGATGCGCTGACAGGCCTGATCAATCGGCGCGAGTTCGAGAATCGTCTCAACGAGGCGTTGCTGACCGCGCGCTCGGACGAGGGCACGACACACGCGCTGATGTACCTCGACCTCGATCAATTCAAGCTGGTCAACGATACGTGCGGCCACCAGGCCGGCGATCGTCTGCTCAAACAGATCACCGGGTTGCTGCAAACGCGGATTCGGACCAGCGACACGATTGCGCGCCTGGGTGGCGATGAGTTCGGCGTGCTGCTCCAGGACTGCACCGCCGACCGTGCGGCGAAGATTGCGGACAACCTGCGCCAGGCGATTCGCGAGTACCGTTTCGAGTGGCAGGACGGCGCGATGAACGTCGGCGTCAGCATCGGCATCGTTGAAATCAACAGCGCCAGCGAGAGCATCGCAAGCGTCATGGCTGCGGCCGACGTGGCCTGTTACGCGGCGAAAGACTCGGGACGCAATCGTGTCCACATGTATCAGTCTGGCTCGGCACCCGAGCGGCATCGCGAGATGCAGTGGGTGTCGCGCCTGACGCGCGCCTGCGAAGAGAATCGGCTCGAGCTTTATTATCAGCCGATCGTGCCGATCGGCGCGACGCGCGACACGCGTGGTCACTACGAGCTGCTGCTCCGCATGCGCGGCGAGCACGGCGAACTGGTGCAGCCGGCGGAGTTCATTCCCGCGGCGGAACGATACAACGTGATGCCGATGATCGACCGTTGGGTGGTGAGCCAGGCGCTCGGCGCGCTAGCGCATTACCGCGCCGATGGCGATCCGCGTCACGGCTATACGTTATCCATCAACCTGTCGGGCACGTCGCTGAACGACGATCGTTTCCTGGAGTTCTTGATCAACGAGCTGCAGACCTATGATCTCAGTCCGGGCGCCGTGTGCTTCGAGATCACCGAGACCGCGGCGATTTCCAATCTCGCCAACGTCGTTCACTTCATGCGTGAGTTCCGGGCGCGCGGCTGCCTGTTCTCGCTGGACGACTTCGGCAGCGGCTTGTCCTCGTTCATGTATTTGAAGAATCTGCCGGTGGACTTCCTGAAGATCGACGGCTCATTCATTCAGAACGTCACCACCGACCATGTCGATCGCAGCATGGTGGAGGCGATCACCCAGATCGGCCGGGCCATGGGCTTGAAAACAGTCGCCGAACGCGTCGAGAGCGCCGAGGTGCTCAAGTGTCTCGCGGATATCGGCGTCGAGTATGCGCAGGGTATCTACATCGCCATGCCGGAATCGGTGGAATCGCTGAGCCGGATTACGCGGACGCATCCGCAGTTGCGGTTGGTGCACTCGGCCTGACAGCAGCTCAGTGCGCCGACTCAGGAAGCCGCCGGTAATAGCGGTACTTGCCGGACTTTTCGCGAGGCACCAGCGTCACTCGCTCGATATCGACGCGGCAACTCTCTCCGAACGTCGAGTGCACGATCTGACGCAGCTGCGCCGCCAGCTCATCGTTGAAGCCGGCCGCGCTTTCGACCAGCACGTTCCAGTGCGACGCATTCTTTTGTTGAAACAAGACCTGGGCCACCGAGCCGAGCGGCGCCTGCGAAAGAAACAACTGCAGGCGGCGCCCGATCTCCGAACCGTGCACCAGCTTGCCATCGGCCGTTACAAACATATCCGCTGCGCGTCCGACGAGTTCGGATAGCACGGGATGCGGCAGTCCGCACGGACACGGGTCGGGCGACAGCCGGCCGCGGTCGCCGATGCGACAGCGCACGAGCGGCATGGCGCGATTGAACAATGACGTGAGCACCAGATCGCCGAACTCACCGGGCCGCGCCGGCTCATCGCCGTTGAATATTTCCAGATGCACGTGGTCCGCCATGACGTGACGCGAACCGGCGGGGCATTCGTGGGCAATCGGTCCCATCTCGGTCGAGCCGTACGACTCGAACACCCGGGCGCCGAAGTGTTGCGCGATCTCGTCGCGTTGGAAGGGATAAACCTGTTCGCCGCCCAGTTTGACGAACGGCACGAGTTGCGCCGGCGCTTGTGGCCGGTGGGCGCGCACGTGCCGTGCGAGCTGCGCAATCGCGGAGGGCAGGCCCATGCAAAGCATCGGACGCTGCTCCAATAGATAGTTCGTCGCGCGCTCGAGCTGGTCGAAGGTCAGGTTCTTGGTCGAGAACACCCGGCAGTTGCGCACCCAGTCGAGCAGCGGGTGGCCGCCACCCCACAGCAACAAAGTGCGGCTGCCGGTGGGGATGCCGAACCAATGCATGGAGCGATACTCCTGCGCCCAGCTCCATCCACCCGCGTGAGGGTTGTATCGGACAGTGACGACCTCGCCCGTCGACCCGGAGCTGTGTCGCGGGAAAACGCCGAGCGCGAAGCGACGCGCCTGCAACTGCTCGCGATGTGTGATCAACATTTTTCTCTCGAGCACGGGCCAGGCGCTCAACTCATCGGCGCGAGCGCGCGACAATGACGATTGCCATGCACCGGAGGAGTAGAGAGGAACCTGCGAGCGCGCATATCTCAGAGCGTCGCTCAGTAGCATCCGTGTAAGGTGCTCGAACGATGCCCGATCGAGCTGCTCCCAAGACTGCAGGCGGCGCACGAACGGGCCGACGTGCCGGCCACGCAGCGATTGCAGCGTGTAGTAGAGATTCTTGTGGAATCGTTGCTCGGCTCGGTGGTTCATCGTGTGATGAATGCAGGCATACCAGAATCTGTTCCGTCACGGTACGATGGTTCCGCGCATCGAGGATCGTTATGAAGCTGCGGATCGGACCGAGGATTCGGGTGGCTTTGCAGCTCGGCGCAAGCGTGGGATTGCTTGCGTATCTGCTCTCCCGGCTCGACTGGCAGCAAAGCCGGACACTGATCGCCGGCGCCAATCCGTTGCTGCTGGCCACGATCGTCCTGATTCACGTCGCGGACCGAGTCTTGATGGCCCTGAAGTGGCATCAGCTGCTGCGAGTGCTCGACGACCGGCTGTCGCGCTGGAGCGCGATTGGCGTCTATTACGAGAGCACGTTCATCGGTTTCGCCTTGCCGCTCGGCGGCTTTGGCCCCGACATCGTGCGCTTCCTGCGGCTGAAGACCCGCGGCATCGATCCATCCGTAACGCTGTCTTCCATGGTGATGGAGCGCCTGAACGGCGCGATTGCCACGTTGGCGCTGATCGTGGCCGGATGTGTTGTGCTTGCGAGGCTGGCGCCGCAGCCGGCCTTGCGGAATTTTGCGCTCATCGCGGCCGTTGGCGCTGGCGCTGCGGGGGCGGCTGCCGCGACGTTGATTTTCTATCCCGCACTGGGTCGGCGCCTGCTCAAGCTCATCAAGCGGCCTGCGACCCTCGAGAGCGGGCGCTTCGCCAAGTATGTGGTCGCGGCGCGCGCCTATTCCAGGCGGCCGCTCACCCTTGCCATCAATCTCGGCCTGTCGATGATCGAGCAGACGGCGCCGGTGTTTACCATGTGGGTCGCGTCGCACGCGATCGGTATGGACTTGCCATGGATGGTATGTCTCGCCGTGACCCCGGTGGCGGTGATCATTCAGCGTCTGCCGCTGACCTATGGGGGACTGGGGCTGCGCGAAGGAAGTGCGGCGGCGTTGCTGGTGGCGCTGGGCTACGATTACTCCACGGCGCTGGTTCTGCTGATGACCTTGGTCGTGATGTTCTTGATTTCGCTGTTGCCTGGAGCGATTGTGCTGGCGACGAGCGGGCGCCCGTTGCCCAAGGGCGCCTCGGCCTAGCGTCGGAGGAGCATGTGGACGAGCCTTCCTGTTTCAGCAAGCGCTTTACCGAGGAATGGTTGTTCCGTGCGACCCTGCGCAATTCGCTGCGTGCCTGGGTGGCCTCGCAGCGATCGTCCTGGCTGCGGGTCCCGCAGGTGCTGCGCGCCGACCATCGCGAGCTGCGCATCGACTATGAGTTTCTCGACGGCTGGCACCCCTTGCATACAGTGCTGCGGGATCGCGCTTTCGCCGGGCTGACGGAGGCGGAGCTGACGCGGACGTTTTGGACGGTCGGGGCGGCGTTGGAGGAGCTGCATCGGCGCACGCATCGAATTCACGGCGACTTCGATTTCGACAACATCCTGGTGAAGCGCGGCGAAGAGCGCGTCGCATTCGTAGATTTCACCCCTCCCACCTACAGCGCCTTCCGCCGCTACAACCAGGAGAATCCGTACCGGGACATCGCCACGTTCGTCATCTTCGTGCGGGCTAAGTACCCGCCGCAGCTGCTCTATCTTGCGTTCAGGCCGCTGCTGCCGGAGCTCGCGCGCAGCTTCATGTCAGGTTACTTCCGGGATGCGCCCGCGGAGTACGACCGGTGCATGCTCGAGCGTCACATGAACGAGCTGTTGCGGAACACTTATCTCGGCAAAACGTTCAGCGCTAGGTATTTGCGGCGCAGCCGACTGTTCCGAACCGACGATCTAGCACCAGAGCCGTGAAGCACGGGCAGGACTACAGAAAATCTCACATGGGGCCGGAGTCCTGGGCCAAGGACTATGACACCAAGCTGTTCTCGCCGGGGTCTTTCGACGCCGCCCTGTGGGAACGCGAACAACGTCTGCTCGATCGGATCCTGCAACAACACGTCACTGGCCGCGACAGCTATCTGGATTTCGCCTGCGGCACCGGGCGTGTGCTCGCTCATGTCGAGCCCCATTTTCAGACGGCGGTGGGCCTCGACATCTCGGAGACGATGCTGGCCATCGCGAAACAGCGTGTCCGAGCCGCGATGCTCGTGGAGGGCGATGCGACCCGGGATCCCTTGCTGCTAGGCGGACAGAAATTCGATTTCATCACCGCCTTCCGGTTCTTCCTCAACGCGCAGCCTTCGCTGCGCGAGGAAGCGATGAGCTTCGTTGCATCGGCCCTGAAGAACGACCAATCGCGATTGCTGTTCAACGTGCATGGAAATCGCCACAGCACTCGCGCGCTCGTCGCGGCGAAGGCGCACTTCACGCGCGAGCAGTTCGCCTCCATGTCGGTGCGCGAATGCATAGACTTGGTCGAACGCCATGGGCTCGAGGTGGTCGAGTGGTATGGCATCGGCTCCTATGACAAATCGCTGCTGCGACTGATGCCGCTGAGCGCATGGCGGTGGGCCGAGCAAGCCGCCGCGCTCCCGAAGCGCTTTGCCGTCTATCTGTATTTCGTGTGCCGAACTCGCAGGAGCTAGTGCATCGAGGCTTGAAGCGGGACCAACTCGTTGAATACAGCCAGCGTGCGTCGGGCCGTTTCCTTCCACGTCAACGTTCGCGCGCGCTCAACGCCCAGCTCGCGTAGACGTCCTCGTAGCTGCTCCGAACCTGTAACTTCGGCAAACGCGCGCGCGATATCTGCCTCGTCGCGCGGATTGATCAGGAACGCCGCGCCGCCTGCAATCTCCGGAGCCGAACAGGTATTCGGGACGATGGCAGGGCAGCCACAGGCGAAGGCTTCCACGATCGGGATGCCAAAGCTTTCGCACAGCGTGGCCAGCACGAAACAATCCGCCAGCTGATAGGCCAGATGCAGCCGCTGGTTCGGCACGAAGCCCAGGAACAGCACGTCCTGCAGATCCGCATCGGAGAATGACCGCGCCCTCAAGTACTCCTCTACGTGACGGCCAACCACGACCAGGGGCAGATCGCCGCCGTTGCGCCGGTAGCGCCGATAGGCACGAATCAACCGTTCGTTGTTGCCGCCCGGATACTCCCGCACCAGCTTCTGTCCGCCGTGCAAAACACGGGCGACGGTCAGGATGAAGCGCTCCGGCAAGTGATATTCCGCACGAAAGGCTTCCAGCGCGCGTGGATCGCGATCCATGGTGAAATTCGCACCGATGCCCGCGTAACTCACCACGGATTCCCGCACATCGATGGACGTGTAATTGGCGAGATCGTCGAGCGTCGTCTGCGAGATCGCCAGCGTGCGGCTCGCTTTCCTGCTGTACAGAGGCAGCATCAAGCGAATATACAAGTTGTCCCACCACGGATAATTCTGCGGGTTGACGTACCAGTCCGATCCTTGCTGCACGAATACGCAAGGCCGCCGTGTGAAGAACGGCAATGAGAATTTCGGGTTGAAGATCAGGTCCGCATCGAACTCGCGCGCCGCGCGTGGCACGCTCACCTGATCCCAGTAGAGCTTGCTTCGGGCGGGCATCACCACGACCTGGGCGTTACTGTAATCCCGGAACAGCTGCTCGCAGGCCGGGGTCTCGAGCAGGATGACGTATCTTGTCTCGGGGTCCGCCAGCAGCAGCTCGCGCAACAAGTACTGTCCGTAGATGCCTATGCCGTCCTTTTGATCCACCAGTCGGGCCATCACCGCGATCGTTCGCTTCGACATCGTCTTTTCGCTCAGTGTGCGAGATGTTGAACCGTCCCAAACCCCGCGACCTTGCGGCGTAGTGCGCCCAGGATGCTGGCGCGTTGATCTCCAGGCAAAAACTGCAGCCAATCGGATTTCAGCCGGCCGTAAGCCGGTATCGGCAGTCGGGAGCGATGCCGCTCGGCGCGATAGTCCATCGCAACACCGAAGGCGACCTGAAAGCCCGTGCGCCGGGCCTGCTGCAACGAGGGCGTCGAGCCGAGATGCCAGGGGTAGGCGATGCAGTGAGGTGCATAGCCCAGATGACGTTTGAACTCCTCACGGCACAGCTCGAACTCGGAGGCGACCAGACGTTCGAAGGCGTCCGCGTCCATGAATCGCCCGGGCGTGCGTCGCGCGTGCTCGTCGAAAATGCGATCGAGCTGCATGCGCCAGTCCGGCTGCGCGAAGAATTCGGGCCCGCCGTGGCCGTCGACAAAGTCGCGACACGCTCGAGTTATATCGCCACTTTCCAGATAGCGGCGCTGCGCCGACAGCAGCGGTGCGGCTCGATACACCGGTGTGCCCAACGCAGGCTTGCCCAACTCATCCTGGGCGTCGATGAAGCGTATGGGCCAGTCGTAAATGTCGAAGCGCGCGAGCGCCGATGGATTCGCGAAATCGACCACCTGCGGCGCGGTGGCCACGAGTGCATGGCGATGGGCGTGCGACTGCACGTCCACGTGACCCGATTCGACACAGGCACGCAGTTGCTCCCACGACATGAACAGGTCGTCCGCGGCACGCTGCGGGGGCTGCATCCAATAGGTCGGTGCGAACAGCACTGCGCGGGCATCGAATTGACGTAGCAAGGGAAGTGCGACTGACCCGAAGCTCTTGCGCGCATCATCGAACGTCAGGAGCACGGAGCGCCCGGGGCGCACGCGGCCTTCACGCGCGGCAAGGTACTCATCCAATCCCAAGGTCCGGTAGCTGTTCCGGCGCAGGAACTCCAGATCCCGCGCGAACGCGTCCGTCTCGATATCGTGATAGATGAATACGGGAATTTCCCGGCGCGAGAGCGGCAAGCCGAAAACGAATCCCGGATAACGAGTTCGCGAGATTCGCGCCAAGGTCCGCATCAACCGTCCGAACCCACTCATGGACCCGCCTTTCGTTTCGCCGCGACAGTGCGCAGGCCGGTTTGCCAGATTTAAACTTTTACGCTGCTACGCCGCCATCGGTGTAATCAAGCGGTAACGAGCGCGCCAGGTTCCGCGCAGGACGGGCGAGTGGCTTGACCCATCGCCGCAAGACCCGGAGTGTGCAGGCGGCCTGCTTGGACTTACTCTGAATGCAGTTGATTCAGCAGGATTCGACGATGGCCGCTACGGCTGCAAACAAAGTCTCTGAGGTCGCGACTCGCGGTTTGGCGGATGGGATCGATGCGCTCGATTGGCAGCGCCTGTCTGACGAGTTGGGCGGGCACGGGCATGCGATTATTCCCAGTCTACTGCAGCCGAAACAGTGCTCGGCGCTGGCCGATCTGTACGCGTCGAAAGATCTGTTTCGCAGTCGGGTGGTCATGAGCCGGCATGGCTTCGGCCGGGGCGAGTATCAGTATTTCAAGTACCCGCTGCCTGAGCTGGTCGGCTCGCTGCGACGTGCGCTGTATCCGCACCTGGCGCCGATCGCGAATCGCTGGAACGAGTTGCTGCGCATCGACGTGCGCTATCCCAGCGAGCACCAGGAATTCATCGCGCGATGTCATGAGGCGGGGCAGCTTCGGCCCACGCCGTTACTGCTTCAGTACGAAGCGGGCGATTACAACTGTCTCCATCAGGACTTGTATGGAGAACATGTGTTTCCACTGCAGGTCGCCGTGCTGTTGTCGCAACCGGGACGGGATTTCAGCGGCGGCGAGTTCGTGCTCACCGAGCAGCGGCCACGCATGCAGTCGCGGGCGGAGGTCGTGCCGCTAGAGCAGGGCGATGCGGTGGTGTTCGCGGTCCATCATCGACCTGTGCAGGGAACGCGTGGCATCTATCGAGTGAACATGCGGCATGGCGTGAGTCGTCTGCGATCGGGTCACAGGCACACGCTGGGCGTGATCTTTCACGATGCCACGTAGTGCTACGCGGCCGCTGCCGGACGATGGGTGTCTTTGAGCGCAGCCTTGGCGGTCGCGGGCTCGATGGTTTCGCCAGCCTCGCGAGCGATGGCGCATAAGAGCCGCACGGCGTCGCCGGGCTTCTTGTCCGTGCCGGCGGCGAGTTTGAGTTTGTGATGCTCGAACGTGGCGCGCAGTCCTTCGGCCGCGATTCGCAGGGCGTCGTCGGCGCCGCCTTGCTTCATTTCGATCGCGGTGGCGTCGGCGGCTTCGCTTGCGCGGGTCAGCCAGTCGAGGGCCTGCGCGCTCGGCGGCCGGGCCAGCACGGGTGAACCGTAAAGCTTCGTGCCAAAGGCATCGAAGGCTTTGCGTTCGATCGCCGTTGCCTTGCCGTTGTTTGCCTGCTCCAGCCACTCGGCGAGCGCGCTGGCGTGTTTGTGGAACGTGCGCAGCGATTGCCGCAATTCCGTCTGAGCATCGCCGATCCGCAGGGCGTGTTCGCGCCGAAAGCGCTTGGCCAGGCCGGCGACGTGCTCGACGAAGTCGTCGGCGTCCTTGATCTCCCGGGCGACCGACTCGAGGCGCTTGCCGATCTTGACGACCTTCGCGGGAGCGGCTGCCGGCTTGGCAGCGAGCGGAGCGGGACGGCGCTTGGCGGCAGACTTGGACTTGGCAGGCATGGGGCAGCGTTCGGCGGCGTAGGAAGCCGCTATTTTGCACCAAGCCTGGCGGATGTTGTTAAGCCGTCGTCCGGCAGTAGCTGTTGATGAAGTCCTGATGCTTCGGCAGCTTGGCGACGGTCTGGGCGACGCCGGCCCGGAGGCTGCTCAAGACCCGCGCCAATTCCTGCTCCTGCATGCCGCGCGGGAGCGGGTGATAGTGCTTGGGCACGATGCCCTGGCCAAGCAGCACCTGGGTCCAGGAGTCCACGCGAAAGAGCTCGCCGGCGTCCTGATAGGCGTGCGCGCCCTCCTTGAACATCTCGACGCGATGGGCGAGCGCTGCGGGGATCTCCATGTTCCTGCAGTAGCGCCAGAACGCCGAGTCGTCGCGGTCGGTGGTCTTATAGTGCAGGATGATGAAGTCGCGGATCTTCTCGATCTCGACACGCGACTCCTCGTTGAACTGATCGACCAGCGGCTGGCTGACGCCGTCGAAAGGAAACATCTGCATCAACCGGGTCGCGGCGGTCATGATGACGTGAATGCTGGTGGACTCCAGCGGCTCGACGAAGCCGCTGGACAATCCGATCGCGACCACATTCTTGTTCCAGCTCTTGCGGCGGCGGCCCGGCTGGAACTTCAGCACGAACGGCGGTCGCACCGGGGCGCCGCTGACGGCCTGCATCAGCTTTTGTTTGGCGTCGTCGTCCGAGATATAGCGGCTGCAATAAACGAAGCCGTTGCCCATGCGATGCTGCAACGGAATCATCCAGCGCCAGCCGGCTTCGTGCGCGAACGCGCAGGTATAAGGATTCGGCGGGCCGGTGATCTCGGTCTGCACCGCGGCCGCGCTGTCGCACGGAAGCCAGTGCGACCAATCCTCGAAACCGGTGTGCAATGTTTGTTCGATCAGCAGGGCGCGGAAGCCGGTGCAGTCGATGAACAGATCGCCGGGAACCACGCGATCCGAGGCCAGCGTGAGCGACTCGACGAAGCCGGTCGTGGGATGCTGCTGGACCGATTTGATCTTGCCCTCGACGCGCTTGACGCCGCGGTTCTCGGCGAAGCGCCGCAGAAACCTCGCGTAAGCGGTGGCATCGATGTGATAAGCGTAGTTGATGTCGGATTGCGGCGAGGTGCCGAAGCGGCCTTGCTTGGCGGCGAGCCACTCGACGCAATACTCGCCGAGCTCCGAGTTCATGCCCGAGCGCAGACCGTGCAGCCAGAAGTGATGAAACTCGGCGAGCCAGGTCGGCTTGCCGTGCCGGCCGAACGGATGGATGTAGCGATCGCCGATCTGGCCCCAGTTCTCGAACCAGATGCCGAGCTTGAACGTCGCCGAGACGCTGCGCATGAACTCCTGCTCGTCGATGCCGAGCAGCTGATGAAAGACGCGGATCGGCGGCACGGTCGATTCGCCGACGCCGATGGTGCCGATATCATCCGACTCGACCAGGGTGATATCGAGGATTTGACCGAGCTGGTGCGACAGGGCGGCGGCGGTGACCCAGCCGGCGGTGCCGCCGCCGGCAATGACCACTCGTTTGATTGGCGTCATGGTCGCTCCATCAGCGATTCAAATTGTTGAGCAGCATCGCCCGGATGCGACGCGCGCTGCTGTCATCCATCGGCCCGAGCGCGCCACGGGCCTGCTCGGGCAAGTGCTCGCCAGCCTGCTCGGCGCGGCCGAAGACGTAGTAATCGAAAACGCTCTGCCAGGCGCGCTTCTCGCGCTCCGGCCGGTCGCGCAAGGCCCAGATTGCGTGATAGAGCGCGTTCATCGGCGACGGCATGAACTTCGGCGCCGTGCTCCACCAATAGTTGATCAGCGTATTGAACGGGCTCAGCGCTTCGACGTGATGCCACCACAGGCTCGGAATGAACACTGCATCGCCGGGCTCGACTTCCACGGATTGTCCGGCCGCCAACGCTTCGCGGAAGCGCGGGAAACGCTCGAAGTCGGGATTCGAGAAATCCACCAGACTCACGGCCTGGCCGCCGGGCGTCGGCTCGAGCGGCCCGGGATACAGATTGAAGATCTGCTCGGGAGGAAACATCGTGAAGCGCCGGCGCCCGACTGCGCAGCACGCGAGATTGTTGGGCGCGTCGTAGTGACAGGATGCGATCGTGCGGTTGCCGATCCAGATGCTCGCCAGCGGCTCGTAGCCTTGCGCGGCGAACGGCACATCGTTGTCTCGCCGGAAGCCGGGCAGGCAAGCGTCGATGGTCGTCGACGCGATGTAGTTGGTGGGCGGGCGCTCGTCCTCGAGATGTTTCTCGATGTCCATCAGCACGTGGTCGAGCGGCGCGCGCTGACTGAGGAAATTCAGTTGTGTGTAGTCGTCGTTGTAAAACAACCGGCCCTTGATCTGCGGATCGCCGCGCGAGGTGCCGACGGTTTTACCGTTATAGAAGGAGCGCAGATAACTCATCGCCTCGTGATGCGAGCGCAGGCCGGCTTGCACCAGCGGCCACTGCGCGACGAGGCCTTTCAGCACGACCGGCTCGTCGCCAGTCAACAATTCTTGCAAGGGAAGCGTGTCGGCCGTGTAGCCGTGCAGCTCTCGGGTGCGCTTAAGTTCGCCGGTCATGATGCCGCGGCCACCCCCGCCTGCTGCTGTCGGCGCCGATGTTTCATATCGATGAGCTTCTTCATGTTGTTGAGCGAGGCGATCACCAGGAATGCGCCCTGCAAGAAGCCGGCGCCGTTCAATGCGAACAACGCGTCGCCGCTCAGGCCGCGCAGCTTCTCTTCGCTGATCGTGTACAGCCCGCGCAGGTTGAACTGCTCTTCGGCATTGAATTTGATCTCGACATTCACCGGTTCGATCAGCCCGTGCGCCGTGAACGCGTCGAACATGGCCTTGCTGACGGCGAGCCCTTGATGGATGCCGTGCAGAATGGCGGTGATGCGCTCGAGATATCGCGAGTTGCCGCCTTGAGGCAGGAACACCGGCTCGCCTTCGGTGGCGCTGATGCGGGGATTGTCCAGATCGACGTGGATCACCGGCTCCCTGCGCAACTGGCCGTCCACGTCCTGATTCTGGAAGCCGATCAGAAACGGTCCGCGGGCGACGATGCCGGGAATGTAGGCGGCATGCCAGCCATCCTTGTCGAGGAACAGGTTTTCGTCCTGCTGAAAGCCCAGCAGCGCGATCGATTGGAACTCGCCGGTCTGGGGATCTTTACGGAAGAAAATCGGGTACTCCCGCTGCACATCCCCGTATTCGGTGGGGAAGGTGAGTACCGTCCCGAGATTGTCGCCGAATTCGGCGCCGTGCCGAGCGATCACCCGCAAATCCTTGTGGGCGACGTTATTGAGCATCACATGCCTGGCCAAGACTTCCCCCAGCGTCAACTTCGGGCTCAGGCATCCTGCCACGACCGAGGGCGGCCGGGTACTGAAGAGTACCCGGCCGCTTCATCGACTTAGAACTTATAGCGCGCGCCCAGTGCGTAACGCGCTCCCTGATCTTCCACGTACCAGGGTTGGTTGATGGAACGGCCGTGCCAGCGCACGTCCTCTTCGGTGAGGTTCAAGCCTTCCAGCGACAGCGTGAGGTTCTCGTTGACCTCGTAGCCGACGCTCAAGTCGACCTGGTAGTACTCCTCCACATACTCAGGATTGTGGTCGTTGCCACGGTTGGTGTTTTGCAGGAATTCATCGCGCCAGTTGTAGGCGAGACGCACCTGGAAGCCGTAGTTCTCGTACATCAGGATCAGGTTCGCCGAGTCGCTCAAGCCGAGCAGGGCGAACTGGTTGAGGTCCTGAGCGCCGGCATCGTTGAAGCTCACGTCGCCTTTGACGATGGTGTAGTTCGCCTGGATGCCGAAGCCGGTCTGGCCGAAGAAGTGCTGGCCGCCCAGCTCCCAGCCGTGGATCTTCGCATCCTTGTTGTTGACCGGACGCGTGATGTCGAACTGATATTCCGGATCCGAGGCAGGGTCAGAGAGCAGGTCGACCTCGGTGGCCCACGCCAGGTGCTGCGCTTCGGAGCCGTTGAAGGCCCCGGCGCCGCCTTCCCACCTCACATCATTGTCATCGGTGAACCCCTCGGGGCGCGACATCATGGCCATCATCACGAACAGATTGGTGTCGTCCGTGCTGTAGCCACCAGCTTGCAGGGCGGCAACTGCCGCCTGAGCACGCGGACCGGAGGTTTGATCGGTGATGCCGAAGAGCCCTTCCGTGACCACTTCGTTGCCGATGAAGTTCGCCACCTTCTTGTGGAAGAAGCCCGCGGACAGGTAGCTGGCGTCGCCGAAGTACCATTCCACGGACAGGTCGATGTTGTCGGACTCGAGCGGTTCGAGCAGCGGGTTCGCCGCGTTCGCCGTCGGATTGAACCCGTTGAGCGACGAACCTTGCGAGCCGCCCACGTCCACAGCTGCACGCAGCTGGTTGTATTGCGCGCGGGCAATGGTCTTGCTGTAAGAGAAGCGCGCCTTGACGTTGTCGACGACCTCGATGTCGAAGTCCAGATTCGGCAGCACGTAGTCGTAGTCGTTCTCTTGCTTGACCTGCGACATGCCCGTGCCTTGCTGCTCGGAGAAGTCGTTGTTGTCTTGCCAGATCAGGCCGAGCGGCACGATCTGGTTGCTCACGGCTTCCAGGTCGGTCTTTTCGTAACGCACGCCCAACAACAGGTTGGCATTGCGCGAGAACAGATCGAAGTTCATGCCGTACTGAACGTACGCGGAGACCGTGTCCTCCGAGACGGTGTGATCCTGTTCGAAGGCGGGGTTGTAGCCCAGCACGCCGGTGGTGTTGGTGGGATCGCGCCAGTTGCGATAGGTGTCCACGGCCCACTGCGCGAGTGCGTTCGCATTGCCTTTCCAGCCTGCGAGCGGCGCGCCCGTGGTTGAGAAGTCCTCGAATTGGCCCACGAGGCTGAACGGCTGCAACAGATTGGCTGGCAATTCGCCCGGCCTTGCCACGCCCCAGTCGCCCAACGTCATCTGTGCGTTGGAAGCCCGCTGACGAGACTCCATCGCGCGCGTCTCGACACCGAACTGCACGCGGCTGTCGTTCTCGAACTTCAGGTTGCCGTCGATGCGCGCCTGCGTGATATCGCTGACCTGTTCCTGGTAGTTGATACGCAGGTATTGGCTGCCCAGGTCGGCGTTCGTGAACGCGTAGTTCGGATCGCCGCCGACGCCGTTCGTCGGTGCGGTGGTCGTCGGGTCGCGATACAGCGTCCGCTGCGCGATCGGCAGGCCATCGTTGAACCGGAACGTTTGCACGAAACGGTTGGTGCAGAGGTTCGTGACGGCGGCATCGCAGGTGCTCGGCACGCGCGCGGCGAAGCTGAACAGGGTTTCGCCGCCACCGGTCATGGGATCGTCCGGCAAGCTTTCCGCCGTCGAGTCGTGCACGTCCAGGGCCAGCGAGAAGTTGTCTGTGACGTGCCATTCGGCGTTGAAGCCGATCGACTTCAGCTCGTTGCGCTGTTCGCGATGCTGTTGCTCGAAGCCGAAGTCCTTGGCGGTGCCTTCGTCTTCCTGCAGCAGCAACGGGGTTGCGACCGCGTGGCCCGTGTCGAAATCGACCAGGCTGTAGCGGTTCGCGTTCATCCACAACGTCTGATCGCCGCGATCTTCGGTCAGATCGGTTTCTGCATACGTGTAGTCGGCAGTGAGCGTCAGCGTATCGGTCGGCGCGAATTGCACAGTCAGCTGTGCGTTCGTGCGCTCGCGCTCGCGATCGGAGAAGTGATAGCGGATGTCGTTCGGAATGGCATACAGCGCGCCCTCGGCGGGCGCATTGAGGATGACCGCGTTCGGGGCGAAGTTCGTCGTCTGGGCACCCGGAGTCCAGTTGCGGATGTTCCAGTCGTTGACGGTGGAGCTGGAGGAGCCGCTGTCGCGCTTCTGATAGCTCGCGGACAGGCCGACGCCCCAGGTCTTGTCGTCATTGGCGAAGCTGAAGATGCCGGACACTTCGGGAGTGATGTCGTCGCCGACGCGATTGGTGGTGTCGGTCACTGCCTTGACGCCGACATTCATCACCGGCTCGTCGCTGTCGAACGGACGAGCGGTGCGCACGTTCAGCGTGGCGCCGATGCCGCCGGTGGCCTGGTCGGCGCGGCCGGTCTTGTAGACCTCGATCGCACTGATGCTTTCGCTGGCGAGATTCGCGAAGTTGAAAGCGCGCGACTGGCCCGCGACACCGCCGTCACCCGAGTTGCCGCCGGCAAACGCGTCTGCCGCGGGCATCGTGCGTCCATTCAACGTCACCATGTTGTATTGAGCGCCGAAGCCGCGCGCCGTCACCAATGCGCCTTCGCCGTTGCGACGGTCGATGGAGATGCCGGTAATACGCTGCAGCGATTCGGAAAGGTTGCTGTCCGGAAACTTGCCGATGTCTTCGGCGCTGATGGCGTCGACGACGCCGATCGCGTCGCGCTTCATGTCCATCGACGTTTCCAAGCTGGCCCTCATGCCAGTGACGACCACTTCTTCCAGCTCGGTCTGGCCGGGCGTGGAAGCGCCTGCCGCGGCTTGCTGGGCGTTTGCGCCATGCAGAGGCGCAACCGAAGCCAAGGCCGCGGCGATGGCTATCGCGAGCCTGTTATTTCTCATCATCTCGAATCCCCCTGATTAACGGACGTCGAACCCAGTCACTGATTAAAAGTGGCTCCAATAAGAGTCGGCGAGGGCACGGATACCGCTACCATCGCCATTGCTGTGCCGTCCACCCATGGCTTTTGCTTCACTGGCTGCGTTGAAGAAAAAGTATGGTGCGGCGGGCAGTTACACGTTGGCTGCGCGAGGCAGCCAAGATCGAAAGAGGGTCACGGGTACAGGCCTCGGCATGGGAGGCGGAGCGGTCAGAGGCGCTTTGCAGCTCTGACATCGCTGTCAATCGGCGGTGCTCGTTTTGTCGTTCCACCCTGTACGACACGGTGTATCCCCTGGTGATACCGCTATCATTATTGGCCCATACGATGAGCCAGTCCGCGCCGGTTTGCAACACCTATTGCTACATTGTTGGCGAGCGGTGGTCATGGCGGCCCGATCCAGGTCCGACAATACGCCGTGCGAGCGACGCAAGCCTCGGGTTTTGTTGCGGTCCATGACGTGCGGCACAGTTCGTGACCGTGGCGGGAACGACGACGATGGCGTCGTCAATTTAGCGTTGCCGCGCGCTGGCCGGGGGTTCAGAATGCGCCGCCTTTTATGGATACGGAACGCTCATGACTGACGCCGCCGCCGCGCCTGCCGCGCCTTTGCCGATGTTCTATAAGAATCCCGTGCCGTTGGAGCCCGCGCGCCACGCGCAGGCCGGGCTGAAGCCGGAGGTCGAATTCAGGTTTGCCGCCGGCACCAACGCCATCCCGTTGACTGCGTCCGAGATGCCGCACGCGGCGCGCACCTATCCGATCGTGTTTTCGGTGAACGCGCCGATCGTGCCGTTCGCGGTCGTGGGTCTGCGCGACAACGAAAATCTGTTCGTCAATGCCGAAGGCGCATGGCGCGACGACAGCTACATTCCGGCTTACGTGCGCCGCTATCCGTTCATTTTTTCCGAAGTTCCCGAGTCGCAGCGCCTGGTGTTGTGCATCGACGAGGGCGCGGCCAATTTCGAGACCAGCTCCGCTCAGCCGCTGTTCACCGACGGCAAGCCGTCGGAGGCTTTGCAGCGCGCTCTGCAGTTCAACGAGACTTTCCAGCAGCACTACATGGACACGCGCCGTTTCGGCGAGTGGCTCGATAAGAACAACATGCTCGAGGACCGCATGGCGCGCGCCGATCTCGGCGGCGGTCAGACGTTCACGCTGCGTGGCTTCAAGCTGCTGAACCCGGATCGCCTGCGCACTCTGGAAGACGCGCAGGTGCTCGAGTTGCATAAGCGAGGCTGGCTGCCGTTGCTGCATTTCCATCTGCAGTCGTTGCAGAACTGGGGTCTGCTCGGTCACCTGACGCGCACGCGCGCGGGTGCCGCTGCCAACCAGCCGTCGTAATCATCGATTCGCCGCGAGTTCGGCGCGGTCGATGACTCGGCCGCGCAGAATGACCGTCACGATTTCATCGTAAGCGTCGACGGTCTCCGCGGGATTCTTTCTCGACAGCAGCAGGTTGGCGATCCGGCCAGCCTGCACGCTGCCCACCTCGCGCTCCAGCCCCAGCGCCGCTGCATTCGATAGCGTCGCGGCCTTGAATATCTGCGCGGGCGTGAGTCCGGCCTCGATCTGCCGCTTCATTTCCATCCAGCCATTGAGCCCAGGTGGATTTGCATAGGTCGGCGAGCTCGGCGTGTCGGTGCCAAACAGGAAGCGGGCATTGCGTGCGGCGAGATAGCCAGTCGCGTTTCTATTGCGTGCGATATACGGAGCGTAGTGGGCGCGAGCTTTATTCGCTGCGGCTTCGGGATCCTTTTCGCCCGAGAACAGCGCCGATGTGATGTTGTTACGGTACGTTTGGCCCTCCGAGGTGCGATACCAATCGATCAGGCTCTGGGGCAGCACACGTGACAGCCTGGGGTCTGCGAGGTAGTCCGGATCGAAAACATCGAGCTCGCCGTGCAGGACCTGGATCGTCGGTTGCCAGCCGACGTTGGCTTTGACGATGCGGTCCAGGACCGGATTGAGATCCACGCCTTCGTCTGCGTGCCAAAGGCCGTGTGCGATCACGTCGGCGCCGGCGTTGACGGCAGCTTCCTGCGCAATCAATGAATTCGCGTGCATGAAGACCGGCAGTCCGGCGGCATGGGCGGCGCCGATCAATTCCTGCAAGGTGTCGGGGCGCGGCGTGGGAAGATTTTTCTGCGGGCCGAAGCCGGTCTCGAAAAATGTTTTCACACAAGATGCGCCGTCGGCTTTCATCCGTGCGACCACCGCAGTTGGCGTGTGTTTGGCTGGATCGAATCCTTGCGGTGCCGCGGCTTCTTCGCCCCGCTGGATGATCATGTACGGTTGATGTTCATAGCGCTGGGGTTTGGGCGCCCAGTTCATCGGATAGCCATCCTGCACGGGGGTCGAGCCGCAGAAGTAGGCGTCCGGCCGCAGCTCGTGCTTCTGCCAGTGGCGCATCTCCTCTGGAGTGGAGAGCAGATCGAACAGACTCGTGAAACCAAAATAAAGATAGCTGCGGGGAATTTGTTTCTCGGCGGCGGCCACGATTTCTGGATGCGCCTGCATGTGTTCGGGAAACATGCCCGGCACGCCGGTCAGGTGCACGTGGCTGTCGATCAGTCCGGGTGACAGATACAAGCCGGCGCCATCGATGACCCTGATCGTCGACGCCGCTTTGGCGGCCTTGCCATCGGTGATGGAGACGATGCGCTCATCCTTGATGTGAACGGTGGCATGGCGTCGAGGCGTGGGTTGCTCCGGCGAGACGATGGTGACGTTGTCGATGCGTAGCTCGGCGGCCTGGGCAGCGGCACTGCCCAGCATGCCAAGGATCGTCATCGTGGCCAGGGTCCGGCCGGCGCTGCCCATGCTCATTGGTCCTGCTCCTTTGTGAGGCACGGGGCTTGCGACGAGCGTCGCAGGCAAAAGGTTGCAGCTTGGCTAGCATCCGGGGCTTTGCGACAGCTTCGAAGCGGGTAGGCAATGGGCGCGCTGACGGAAGAACAGGCCAAGTCGTATATCGTCAAGCTCTTGACGGCCATGAGCCAGGCGGGCGGTTCGGACCTGTTCGTCTCCAGGGATTTCCCGCCGTCGATGAAGCTGCAGGGCGCGATGAAGCCCATGACCAACCAGAAGCTCACCGGCGAGGTGACCCGTGCTCTGGCGCACTCGCTCATGAGCGAGAAGCAGCGCGAAGAATTCGCCCGTGACCTGGAATGCAACTTCGCGATCTCGGTGCCGGCCGTGGCGCGCTTCCGCGTGAACGTGTTCGTGCAGCAGCAGAACGTCGGCATGGTGATTCGAACCATCGCCAACGACATCCCCGATCTGGCCAAGCTCGGCCTGCCCGAAACGCTCAAGGACATCATCATGACCAAGCGCGGTCTGGTGCTGGTCGTGGGCGCGACCGGCTCTGGCAAATCGACGTCGCTGGCAGCGATGATCGATCATCGCAATCGCACGTCGCCCGGCCACATCGTCACCGTGGAAGATCCGGTGGAGTTCGTGCATCAGTCGAAGCAGTCGTTGATCACGCATCGCGAAGTGGGCATCGACACGCACTCCTGGCACAACGCGCTGAAGAACACGCTGCGTCAGGCGCCGGACGTGATTCTGATCGGCGAGATCCGCGACACCGAAACGATGGAGCACGCCATCACGTTCGCCGAAACCGGCCACCTGTGCCTGGGCACGCTGCATTCGAACAGCGCCAATCAGACGCTCGATCGCATCATCAATTTCTTTTCCGAGGATCGTCGCAAGCAGCTGCTGATGGATCTTTCCAGCAATCTGCGCGCGATCATTTCGCAACGGCTGGTCCGGACCGCGGACGGCAAAGGCCGGCGCGCCGCCGTCGAAATCCTGCTGAATACCCCGATCATCGCGGACAAGCTGCTCAAGGGCGAGTTCCACGAGATCAAGGCCATCATGGGTAAGTCGCAGGAACTGGGCATGCGCACCTTCGATGCGTCCTTGTTCGAGCTGTACAACGAAGGCGTGATTTCGTTCGACGAGGCGATCCGGAACGCGGATTCGGCGAACGAGCTGCGCCTGAACATCAAGCTCAACGGCCGCCCGCAGACCGCCGAAACGTTATCTCTGGCCCCGAGCGAGCCCGAGAAGAAGGACGACGCCGCCGCGGCTTAATTGCTTCGTGTCGACGGTGTAGTCTTGGCAGTGGCGCGGACCGGAACCAGCCTATCCGGGGCGCGTTCCACAGACATGAAGACAGTCACCGGCACCTTGATCACGGCGCGAGAGGTCGATAGCGCCGAGCGCACCAAGCGGCTGCGAACGCTGGCCTGGTTGATGGACAACTCGATTCCGCTGCCAGGCGGTTTCCGCATCGGCCTCGACGCCATCATCGGCCTCGTGCCCGGTATCGGCGACGCCATTGGCGCGGTGATCTCGGCGTACATCATCAAT
This sequence comes from Steroidobacter agaridevorans, assembly GCF_009932555.1. Taxonomy (GTDB): domain Bacteria; phylum Pseudomonadota; class Gammaproteobacteria; order Steroidobacterales; family Steroidobacteraceae; genus Steroidobacter; species Steroidobacter agaridevorans. The sequence continues at coordinate 402,984 of NZ_BLJO01000001.1, read as the reverse complement.
GAAGCCCGCAGCATGGGCGCGCCCCGCAGCGTGCTCTACCGCATGATGAGCAATGTGATGATGGAGACCGTCGTCGGCGCGATCCCGTTCGCAGGCGATGTGTTCGATGCCGCCTACAAAGCCAACATGCGCAACCTGGCGTTGCTCGCCCGGTACCAGCTGGACCCGGTTGGCAGCCGGCGGGGCAGCCGCTGGTTTGTCGCGGGCTTCTCTCTATTGCTCACCTTGGTGGTGCTGATGATGATCGCGATTCCGGTGCTGGTCATCTACGGCATCGTGCAGCTGTTCTGAGTCTCACACCAATCGAACATCGACGCCTTGCGCGCGGATCGCTTCGATGCAGGCCGCGTCCGCGCCGCTATCCGTGATCAAGACGTCCATCTGATCCACCGGTGCGATCACCGAAAGATTCCGCCGCAGCAGCTTGGATGAGTCCGTGACCGCGACGACGCGCTGTGAGATGCGGATCATCTGCGCATTCAACTGAGCTTCCAGCACGTACGGCGTCATCAGCCCGATCTGCGGGTCCAGGCTGTCCACGCCCAGAAACAACACATCGGCATGCAGCGTGCTCAGCGCTTGCTCGGCTTGCGGGCCGGATAAAGAAAACGATTTCTGACGCAGCACGCCGCCCGGAATGATCACGTTCACGTGCGAAGAGTTCGCGAGCAGCACCGCGATGTTGAGTGCATTCGTGATCACGTTGATGGAGCCGAGCTTCAGCGTTCGGATCTGTTTCGCGATTTCGGCCGTCGTCGTGCCGGAATCGAGGATGACGGTCTCGCCATCCCGGATCATTTCGGCCGCCGCCGTGGCGATGCGTACTTTCTCGGCCCGATGCAATGTTTGTTTGACGTTGATCGGCAGCTCATCGCTGTCGCCGCGGGGCAGGGCGCCGCCATGCGTGCGGACCACGACGCCCATGTGCTCGAGCGCCGTCAAATCGGTCCTGATGGTGACCGCTGAGACGCCAAAGCTCTCCGCCAGTTCGGCGACCGTGCCTTGAGTGTTCGTCTCGATGAGCGAGCGAATCCGGCGGCGGCGCTCTTCCATCGACAGAACCCCGTGGCCGGCGCGGGTGCTTTTCTTGAGCTTGGCCATGGTTGCGTTGGGCAGATGAGTAGCTTTCGTTTGTGTCACAGCCGAAAGAATAGCTCCTTAATTCTTGCGGTCAAGCTGAAAACGAAAGTAAACGAAAGTTTCTTGTACTTTCGATTTTCGTCGCATAGGATGGCTGCGCCTGGCCAAAGAACATGCGGTGAACCCATGTCACACATATATAAAGCCGTCTCACTCGCCTTGATGGGCGTCACGCTCGGCGCGGCAGCGCTGGGCGAGGAAACGTCCTCGTCGGATCCGTTGGAAGAAATCGTGGTATCCGGCACGCGTGCCGCGCTCGCCGAAAGCCTCGACAAGAAGCGCGAGGCGGCGATCGTGCAGGACTCGATCGTTGCCGAAGACCTCGGGCGATTCCCGGACGACAACGTCGCCGACTCGCTGTCTCACATCACTGGCATCACCTTGCAGCGTACCCGGGGCGGTGAAGGCCAGTACGTCAACGTGCGCGGCCTGGGGCCCGAGTTCAGCATCGTTACATTGAACAATCGCATCCTCGCGACCGACGGCGACGGCCGCGAATTCGCGTTCGACGTGTTGCCCTCCGAAATCATCGCGGGCGCGGACGTGTTCAAGTCCGCCAACGCCGTCAATCTCGAAGGCAGCATCGGTGGCGCGATCAATCTCACCTCGGCGCGGCCGCTCGATCGGCCCGGGCTGCGTACCTCCTTGTCGGTCGAGGGCGATTACAACGATCTATCCGAGAACTCGGGTTACAAAGTCAGCGGCGTGATCAGCGATACGTTCGCCGAGGATCGCATGGGCGTGCTATTCACCGCGGTGTATCAAGACACCGAAGTCCGCTCGGACGCCGTGCATGAGTTCTTCATCACGCCCGATTCGCCGGGCGAGTTCGACGCCAATGGCGATGGCGAGATCTCCGACGCCGAGAGCGAGCTGCTCGGACTGTGCTGTACCAGCTTTGGCACCCGCATCCAGGAAAGGAAGCGCACCGGTCTCACCGGCGTGTGGCAATGGCAGGTCAATGACGCCTTCCAGATGACGGTGGACGGCATGTTTACGCGCCTGGATGCGCCGACCGTCGGTTATCACCAGTCGTACTATGTCGAGGACTCCATCCTCGATGAAGACGCGGGTTTGCATCGCTGGAGCAATGTGAGCATTCGCGACCACTGGGTCACGGGCATGGATATCGACCAGCTCGTGCCGGAGGTGTCCACGATCACCGAGCATCGGGTTGTCGATACCACGCAGTTCGGCTGGAATGCGGCCTGGCAGGCGAGCGACCGACTCAAGTTCACGTTCGATGCTTATCGGTCCAAGGCCGAGCGCGACTCGGGCGGCAAGGACACTTGGATGGTGTCGGGCATCGGCGGCCATCACACCGGCCGGGTCGACATGCGCAGTGGCGGCGTGCCGAATATCGCTGTGACGCTGGAAGATGGCCGCGACCTCGCGGCGGCGTTGCAGAGCGGGGCGCTCGGGGATGCCGACTATGGCCTGCATTTCATCGGCTTGTCCGGTACGGATGTGACGGATGAGGTCACTGGCCTGTCCATCGGCGGCGAGCTGAAGCTCGAGTTCGGTGCGCTCGAAACCGTGCAGTTCGGCGTCTCGAGCACCGACCGTAACAAGGTGCGCAACACCCTCGAGAACGACACCAACGGCGGCTCGTGCCAGTACTGCGACATGTACGACACGACCTTCGAGAGTCTCGGGGCGAATGTCGTCCGGCCGGTGTCGCTGCCAAACTTCATGCGCAACGCCGGCGGCAGCTATCCGCGGCGTTTCGTGTCGATCCGGGCGAGCGAATATCTGAATGCATTGCGCGCGCTCGATGGCCAACCCATCCTCGATGAGCATGGCGAACCCACCGGCGATGTCTTCGACTCGTCCTTGACGGCGCCGGAGTTCAATCCGGTGCAATCCTACGATGTGGACGAAGAGACCACGGCGCTGTATTTGAATGCGAACTTCCGCGGCGATGCGTGGTTCGCGAGCGCGGGCGTGCGTTGGATCTCGACCGACACGACGGCCAGAACGGCGGTCGACAGCATCGAGTTCGTCGACGATCCGACGCCCGGGATTCCCACCTCCCATCCGGATGTCACATACAGCCCGGCCGAGCCGCTGACCCAGAAGGGCAGCTACGACAAGTTCCTGCCGGCGCTCAACGTCGGTTATTGGCTGCGCGACGATGTACTGCTGCGTTTTGCAACGGCCAAGGTGATGGCGCGGCCGTCGCTCAATCAGCTGGCGCCCACGCGTATCGACAACACGCTGGATCGCAGCTACCTCGTAGTCTACGACGGTAATGCGGATCTGCAGCCGGTCGAAGCGGATCAAGCCGACCTGTCGGCTGAATGGTACTTCGCGGATAAGTCGGTGCTGAGCGCGGCGGTGTTCTGGAAGAAGATTACGAACTTCATCACGACCGAGTTGCAGGAGAACGTCGACATCGGCGTCGTCGGCAACATCGGCGGTGCGGGCGAGTCGCCCGTGCTGTACGACGTGAGTCGCCCCATCAATGGCGACAAAGCCAAGGTGCTCGGCGCGGAGCTCGGGCTCCAGCACTTCTTCGACAACGGCTTCGGCGTGCGCGCCAACTACACGTACACCGATACGAAAGCCTATGTCGGCGGCGTGCACGTCGGTCCGCTCGAGAATGTTTCCGAGTCGGCGTATTCGGTTGCGCTGATGTTCGAGAACGATCGCTGGGACGTGCAGCTCGCGGCCGACTACAGCGGTGAGTACACGGAAGTGAGCGACTCGGTCGCCGACCGGTCGCAACAGGTCGAGCCCATTACGTGGGTGACCGCTTCGGTCGCTTACAAGATCACCGAAGGGCTGAGCGTGTCGCTGGAAGGTCGCAACCTGCTCGACGAGTACTACGTCGCGTATCTCGGTCGCAACGACATGCTGGCCGGCTTCGAGACCTGGGGACGTTCGTACTTGGTGGGCGCCAGCGCGAAGTTCTGACGAGGAATGTTTGTGGTCAATAAAAAGCAAAAATGCGCGGGCCTGATCTGGATGTTCGCGCTCCTGTCGGTGGCGTTTGCCAGCGCCGCGCCGGCGGCACAGCCCGCACCTCGCAGCAACGGCCTGGCGCAAACGCCGCCCGTGGGTTGGAGCAGCTGGAACAACTTCGGCGACGACATCAACGAGCAGATCGTCATCGAAACCATCGATGCCATGATCGCCAACGGGATGCGTGACGCCGGCTACGTGTTCGTCAACCTGGACGACGGCTGGCAGCGCTACAAGGGCGCACGGCGGGATCACCCGCTCGAGTTCGATCCGAAGAAATTCCCACGGGGCATCAGCTATCTCGCCGACTACGCGCATCAGCGCGGCATGAAGCTCGGCATCTACTCCGGTCCCGGGCAGACGACCTGCGCCGGCTACACGGGCAGCGAAGGGCACGAAGCCGAAGACGCCAGAATGTTCGCCAATTGGGGCGTCGATCATCTCAAGTACGACAGCTGCTGCTCGCACCGCGAAGCGCCCAAGGAAGAACTGCAAAAGATCTTTCGGACCATGTCGAACGCGCTGATGACGCAGAAGCACGGCATCGTGCTGCACGCCTGTCACTGCGGCTGGGGCGACATCTGGGAATGGGCGGCGGGGCTCGGCGTCAATCACTGGCGTATCGGCCAGGACATCTCCGATGACTTCAACTATCCGGGCAATCGCGAGCAATATTACTTCGACGTGCTCGATCAACTGGACCGCGGCGTCGGCCTGGAGAAGTACGCCGGCCCGGGCCACTGGAACGATTACGACATGCTCATCGTCGGCCTCGACGGCCAGAGCAAGCAGTTGGTCGGCACCGGCGCCTCCAACATCGAATACCGGACTCACTTCAGCCTGTGGGCCATGGTGTCCTCACCCATGCTCGTGGGCGCGGATGTGCGCAAGCTCGATCAGTACTCGCTGGAGACGCTGACGAATAAGGAGATCGTCGCTCTCAACCAGGATCCCGCCGGTAACATTGCCCACAAGGTGCGCGACGACGGCGACCTTGAAGTGTTCGCCAAGGAGCTTGCCGATGGCAGTCACGCCGTGCTGCTGCTCAATCGGGGCGCCGCGACGGCGACGATGACCTTCAGCCCGCGCGCGGATCTGCAAGCACCCATGGATCGCTACAGCATCCGTGATCTGTGGAAACATCGCGATCTCGGCACTTACGACATTCCTTTCACCACCGAAGTGCAGAGTCATGAGGCGCGCGTGTTCCGCATTCGTCAGCTGGCGACCAGCGCGAACGGCCGCTCCGTGAGCGACGCTGCCGAGCAAGAGTTAGCTCGATGAAGCCTTGGCTGCTCTATGCGTTGACCACGCTGCTCCTGTGGGGAGTGTGGGGCGCCTTCGCCGGGCTGCCGAGCGCCAATGGTCTGCCGGAGACGCTGAACTACGTCGTGTGGTCGCTGACGATGATTCCACCGGCGCTGCTGGTTTTGAGCCGCAGCGGCCAGCCGTTGCAACGTGACCGCCGCTCCGTGACCTTGGGATTGGCCATCGGCCTGCTCGGCGCGGGTGGGCAGCTGCTGTTGTTTCATGCGGTCCGGATCGGTCCGCCGTATCTCATTTTTCCAATCATTTCGTTGTCGCCGGCGCTCACGATCGCGCTCTCGTTTGCACTTCTGCGCGAGCGCACGGGCCTGCTTGGATTGGTGGGTATCGTGCTCGCATTGTTGTCGCTGCCGTTGTTCGACTATCGCGCCGATGGCGAACCCGCCGGTTACGGCAGTTGGTTCGCGATGGCGCTAGCTGTGCTCGCCGCGTGGGGTGTGCAGGCATATGTCATCAAGCTGGCGAACGCGAGCATGGATGCGGCGAGCATCTTCTTCTACATGATGCTGAGTGGCTTGCTGTTGTGCCCCGTGGCCCTGGCAATGACGGATTTCTCTCAGCCCATCAATTACTCGCTGGATGGCCCGGGCCTGGCCGCTGCGATTCAGTTCTTGAACGCCGTGGGTGCGCTCACGCTCGTGTTCGCCTTTCGTTACGGCAAGGCAATCATTGTTTCTCCGCTGGTGAATGCCGGCGCGCCGTTGTTGACGGCGCTGCTGTCGCTGTTGTTGGCGGGCGCGATACCGAGCTCATACAAGATCGCTGGGATCGTGCTCGCACTCACGGCGGCGTTGCTGCTGGCCGCGCAGCCCGAGGAGCCGGTGCAGCGATGAAGACGTTGCTCGACATCGTGGCGCGGCACAAGCGAGGAGAGCAGGCGGGTGTTTACTCCTTGTGCTCGGCGCATCCTCGGGTTATTGAGAGCGCCATGCGAGAAGCGAGCGCCAGCCATGCGCCGCTGCTCGTCGAGGCTACGTCGAATCAAGTGAATCAGTTCGGCGGGTATACGGGGATGACGCCGGTCGACTTCCGTCGCTTCGTGCTCGACATCGCGCAGCAGGTCGGCTTTCGCGAGCAAATGCTGTGGCTGGGCGGGGATCATCTGGGGCCCAACGCGTGGCGTCACGAGCCTGCGGACGTGGCGTTGGCGAAGTCCGCGGAAATGATTCGGCAATATGTCGCGGCCGGCTTCCGCAAGATCCATCTCGATTGTTCCATGGCGTGCGACGGCGATCCCGAGCCGTTGCCGGAGTCCATCATCGCGCGACGCGCGGCGCACCTTTGTGCCGTCGCCGAGAACACATGGCGCGAGGCGGGCGGTGAGCCGCCGGTCTATGTCATTGGCACAGAGGTGCCGGTGCCGGGGGGCGCAACGGAATCTCTCGGCGAGTTGGCAGTCACCAGTCCCGATGCCGCTCGCGCAACCCTCCAGGCTCATCAAGCGGCGTTTGCAGAGATCGGTCTGGATACGGCGTGGTCGCGGGTCATCGCATTGGTGGTCCAACCCGGCGTCGAGTTCGATCATCACAAGGTGATCGACTATCGGCCCCACAAAGCACAGGCCTTGAGCGCCTTCATCGCGGGCGATCGGCAGTTCATTTTCGAGGCGCATTCGACCGACTATCAAACGGCGCCGAATCTGCAGGCGTTGGTCCGCGATCACTTCGCGATCCTGAAGGTCGGTCCGGGCGCGACGTATGCGCTTCGCGAAACCTTGTGGGGCCTGGCGGCCATCGCACACGAATTGCCGGGGGGCGCCGATCGAGAAGATCTGCGCGCGACGGCGATCGAGGTCATGCGCAGCGATCCGAAGTATTGGCGCAGCTATTACCACGACGCGGAGCGCGAGACGCTCGATCTGCAGTTCAGTCTCAGCGACCGCATTCGTTATTACTGGCCGCATCCTCGAGTGAAACAGGCCTGCGACTCGCTGCTGGCTCGGCTGAGAGGGGGGTCGTTGCCGCTCACCTTGCTGAGTCAGTTCCTACCCCATCAATACGAGGCAGTGCGCGCCGGCCGAGTGCAGGCCGATGTCGACGCGCTACTCAACGAAGGCATCGCACTGGCGCTGCGCCCCTACATGCGCGCCTGCGGTGTGCCCGGTTCTCAGGAGTAATGGTCAATGGCGACTGATTTTCCCGGCGTGGGGCAGGCAGAGCTGCAAGCCCGCGGCGCCGAATGGACTGCTCGCGAGATTGCGCAGCAGCCCTCCGTGTGGCCGCAAGTCGATCGGCTCGTGTCTGAACAACGCACGCAGTTGGATCGATTTCTGCAGCCGCTGCTGACGAAGTCTTCGTTGCGCGTCGTGATGAGCGGCGCAGGCACGTCGTCGTTCATCGGCGATTGTCTGGTGCCGGCGTTGTCCGTCCGGCTGCAACGTCGCGTCGAGTCGATTGCGACCACCGATCTCGTCAGCGGCCCGCATCTGCGCCTGCAAGGCGACGCGCCAACGTTGCTCGTATCCTTTGCCCGTTCAGGCAACAGCCCCGAGAGTGTCGCCGCGGTCGATCTCGCCGAACGGGTCGTGAGCGACGTGCATCACCTCATCATCACCTGCAACGCCGAAGGCGAGCTGGCCAAACGTGCGCCCCGGCTGCGGAGCGCTCAGTTGATCGTGCTGCCCGAGGCGACCAACGATCGCAGCTTTGCAATGACGTCGAGCTTTACGTCGATGCTGCTGACGGCAGCCTTGGCCTTCGGCGTCATGCGCTCGGAAGCCGTTTCGTCGGTGGCGAACGCGGCTGCCAAGGTGTTACAACAGGCATCGCCGGTGGCGCAGCGCCTGGTCGCTCGCGAGTTTCAGCGGGTCGTGTATCTTGGCAGCAATGAGCTGCGAGGGTTGGCCTCGGAGGCGGCGCTCAAGCTGTTGGAGCTGACCGATGGTAAGGTCGTCGCGTTGGCCGATTCGACGCTCGGTTTCCGCCATGGCCCCAAGACGGTGATCGACGAGAAGACGCTGGTCGTCGTGATGGTTTCGAACGACGCATACACGCGCGCTTACGATCTGGATCTGCTTACCGAACTGCGGCGGGACAAGCGCGCCGGCGCTATCCTTGCGCTCAGTGCCCGTAACGAGGGTTTGCCCGAAGGAGACAACGTGGTCTACGACGGCTTGCGCGAGCATGGCGATTTCGAGACGGCCTTCGCGCACATTCTGGTGGCCCAGAGCTTCGCGCTATTGCAATCGCTCGCGCTCGGCCTGACGCCGGATCGTCCCAATGCGGCGGGCGTGGTGAATCGGGTCGTTCAGGGCGTGATCATTCATCCTTGGTCAGAGTAACGAGAGCATGTTTCTCGGCGTTGATGGCGGCGGCACCAAAACGGCGTATGCGCTGATCGACGCGAGCGGTCGCATTCGTGCGCGGCATGTCGGTCCGAGCGTCAGCCATCTGGCCGTAGGCTTCGCGCGCGCCACGGAGTTATTGTTCGGCGGTATCGCGACGACCTTGGAAAAGGCGGCCAGCGCGCCTTCCAACCTGACATTCTCGTTCGTTGGCTTGCCCTCTTACGGGGAAGACAGTGCGACGACCTCAACGATGGACGCAATGCCGGCGACGCTGCTCGATCCGAGCCGCTATCGCTGTGGCAACGACACCGTATGCAGTTGGGCAGGCTCCTTGGCGTGCGAGGACGGCATCAGCGTTATCGCGGGCACAGGCTCCATCGCTTACGGCGAATACGCCGCACGCAATGCGCGAGCGGGCGGGTGGGGCGAGTTGATCGGCGATGAGGGTTCGGCGTATTGGCTTGCTCGGGAAGGGCTGAATCTGTTCTCTCGCATGAGCGATGGGCGGACTGCTCGAGGCCCGCTCTATGAGCTCGTGCGTGCACGCTTTGGACTGACCATCGACCTCGATCTGTGTGCTCGCATCTACGGCGAATCGGGTAGCGTGCGCAGCGTGTTTGCTCAGTTCGCAACGTTGGTGCATGAAGCCGCTCAGGCGGGGGATCGCCAGGCATCGGCGATCTTCGATCGCGGCGCTAGGGAACTGGTCGACTGCGTAATTGCCGTGCGTCGCTCATTGGCGGTGCCGGAAGGAGACATCATCCCCGTCTCACACAGCGGCGGCGTGTTTAACGGCGCGGAATTCTCGCGCGACGCCTTCCGCTCAGCGCTGGAAGCTGCAAGCCAGAGCTTTGAATATCGCGCGCCGGTGTACTCGCCCGATGTTGGCGCTGCGTTGTATGCAGCTCAGCTCGCCGCTCAGCCGCTCAATGAAGCAGCGAAACAAGCATTGAGGCAGCAGTGCTCGCCGTAACTCAGGGAATCCTGTTCGCGGGCTTGCTCGCGACGTCATTCGCGCATGCAGAGCAGCCGCCCTATCAGGACAGCGACTTCACCGTAGTCGAAAAGATCGATGCGCACGTTCACCTGCATGGAACGCTGCCGACGTTCATGTCGCGCGCGGCCGCCGACAACATCCGACTGCTGACCATCAACGTCAATTACAGCGACTTTCCGCCGCTTCCGGAACAGAATCGCGATGCCCTGGCGCTGCGTGGCGCTTATCCCGATCGCGTGGCGTTCGCGACCACCTTCGATGCGGCCGGCAGCGATCAGCCCGGCTGGGAGCAGGGCGTAAAGCGTCAGCTGAGCGATGCGCTCGATGCTGGGGCGGTTGCTGTGAAAGTATGGAAGGACATTGGCATGCAGCAGCGAGACGCCAATGGTCGCGCGGTGATGATCGACGACCCACGCTTCACTCCGATCTTCCGCATGCTCGAGGAGCGCGGCACGGTCGTCCTCGGTCATTTAGGGGAGCCGCGCAATGCCTGGTTGCCGTTAGCGGAGATGACCATCAACGGCGATCGACAGTATTTCAAGGAACATCCTCAGTATCACATGGCCCTGCATGCCGAGTGGCCCACCTATGAGCAACAGATCGCCGCGCGCGATCGACTGCTCGACAGGCACCCGAAGCTACGATTCGTTGGCGTGCACCTGGCCTCGCTCGAATGGAGCGTCGATCGAGTCACGGAGTTCTTGAATCGTTATCCCAACGCCTCGGTGGATCTCGCCGCTCGCCTGTCGCATCTGCAGTTACAGGCGAGCGTGGATCGCGACAAGGTCCGACGTTTCTTCCTGCAGTTTCAGGATCGCATCCTGTACGCCACCGATATCGCGTGCCAGGGTCCGCAGGAAGACAGCGCCTGCGCCGCGCAGGCGGATGAGGCGTGGCATGACGATTGGCGCTTTCTCACGGGCGCAGATACGTTGCACTCTACGGAGTTTGCTGCGTCCTTCCGTGGCCTGGCGTTGCCGCGCGATGTGATCGACAAGATTTACAGCGGCAATGTTCGCCGCCTGTTTCCGAACGCGTGGCCACCGCCGACTGGCAGAGCGCCGCCAAGCGGCCGCGCTCGGTAGGCTCATTGCGGGCTGCTGCAACTACGCTTTCAGCGAGGTCGCGGTCACGGGCAATTTGCGTAGCCGCTGGCCAGTGGCGGCAAAGATCGCATTGGTCAAAGCCGGTGCAATCGCCGACGTGCCGGGCTCGCCAATGCCGCCCGGCGCGTCGTTGCTCTTCACCATGTAGACCTCGATGGCGGGCGCCTCGTTGATTCGCATCACGCGATAGTCGGTGAAGTTGTTCTGCTGCACGCGGCCTTTGTCGAAGGTGACTTCATTCCAGAGCGCGGCGCCCAAACCGAAGACGACGCCGCTTTCGATCTGCGCAATCACCGTGTCCGGATTGACGATCTGCCCGCAGTCGACCGCGCACACCACGCGATGGACTTGCACCTCGCCATCCGCGCCGACCGATATCTCCGCGACCTGACTCATGTAGCTGCCGAACGCGAACTGCACCGAGATGCCTCGCCCCACGCGCCGTCCTTCGATCGCGCGGAGTGGCTTGGACCATCCCGCTTTGTTGGCAGCGAGATCGAGCACGGTGCGCATGCGGGGCTGATCCTTCAACAAGCCGCGCCGATAGGTGAGTGGATCCTGCTTCGCCGCCGCGGCGAGCTCGTCAATGAAGCTTTCGACGACCCAGATGTTATGCGTCGCGCCTACGCCACGCCAGAAAGCGGTCGGCACGGGCGACTCATGTCTTACATACTCGACCCGCACATTGGGAATGGCATAGGGCTGATCTTTCGCGCCCTCGACGGCGTCACTGTCGATGCCATTCTGCACGGCCGCCGGCGCGAAGCGCGCCATGATCGAAGAGCCCACGATGCGGTGGAACCATCCGAGAGGTACGAACGCATCGTCCAGGCCCGCGGACATGCGATCGAGGTAGTAAGGACGATACATGTCGTGCTGTATGTCGTCCTCGCGCGAATAAACGACCTTCACCGGTCCATTCGCCTGTTTGGCGATCTCCACCGCCAACGCAATGAAGTCGGTCTCGAGCCGACGACCGAAGCCGCCGCCGAGATAATGATTGTGAACGCGCACTTTATCCAAGGCCAGGCCGGTCAGCTTGGCGGCGGTGCCTTGAGCGAGCGCGGGCACCTGGGTGCCAACCCACAGCTCGCATAGTCCATTGCGCAGATCGACGGTGCAGTTCATCGGCTCCATCGTGGCGTGCGCGAGATACGGCATTTCATAGATCGCTTCGATCTTGCGAGGCGCGGCGGCGATGGCTTTGTCCGCTTGGCCGTCGTTGCGAGCGACAGCGCCTTGTTTCTCCGAAGCGGCACGCAAGCCCGCTACCAGGCTTGCCGTCGTGAGCGTGGCGTTCGCACCCTCGTTCCATTTCGGGGACAGCGCCGCGAGTCCTTGCTTCGCGGCCCACATGTGATCGCCGAGTACGGCGACCGCATGATCGAGCTTGACCACTTGCCGCACGCCTTTGACCGCCATCGCCTTCTTGTCGTCGGCCGACTGCAGCTTGCCGCCGGGCACGGGCGAGATCGCGACGGCCGCGACACTCATGTTCGGCAACCTCACATCGATGCCGAACTGGGCCTTGCCGTCGATCTTGTCGGGCGAGTCGAGCCGATGGTGCGCCTTGCCGATCAGCGTGAAATCTTTCGGCTGCTTCAAGGCGACATCTTTGGGCACGGGGAGCTTGGCCGCCGCGTCGACCAGTTCGCCGTACTTCAGCGAGCGATTGCTGGCCCCATGGGTCACCACGCCGTTGCGAGCGACGCAGGTGCTGGGATCGACCTTCCATTGCTGGGCCGCTGCCGAGACGAGCATGGTTCGCGCGGTGGCGCCGGCCTGGCGCAGCGGTTTCCAAGTGGCGCGAATCGACGTGCTGCCGCCGGTGACCTGACCGCCCAGCAGGGGATCGCCATAGCGTTCGTTGTCCGCTGGCGCCTGTTCCAGCTTCACCTGCTGCAGATCGACTTCCAGCTCCTCGGCGAGCAGCATGGGCAGCGAAGTGAACGTTCCCTGGCCCATCTCGACTTTGTGGACGATCAAAGTCACGGCGCCGGCGCGATCGATGCGAATGAAGGCATTGGGCTCCAGGCCGGATGACTCTTGTGTCATCGCGCGTGTGGCGTGGCCGACCGCCGCCTCGGGCGGCTTTTCATTGCGAGGCTGTTCCGCACCGAAACCGGGCAATGCAAATCCGAGCAGCAGGCCGCCGCCCCCTTGCAGAAACCGTCGTCGCGAGGTGCTCTGTTCGCCGAGCGCGCGGACGACGGCGTTCATGTCGACTCCGCCGCACGTTTGATGGCGGTGCGAATGCGTCCATACGTGCCGCATCGGCAAATATTCCCGGCCATCGCCGCATCGATATCGGCATCCGACGGTCGCGGCTGGGTGGCGAGCAGGGCAGCGGCCGACATGATTTGCCCGGACTGGCAATAACCGCATTGGACGACGTCGATCTCACGCCATGCTGCCTGCACTTTGCGACCGACCGGATCCTGGTCGAGCGCCTCGATGGTGACGATCTTCTTGCCGGCGACGGCCGAGACCGGGGTGACGCAGGAACGAGTGGGCTGGCCGTCGACGTGCACCGTACAGGCGCCGCAAGCCGCGATTCCGCAGCCGAACTTCGTCCCCGTCAGTCCGATGACATCGCGCAGCGCCCATAACAGGGGCATGTCGGGCGGAACATCGAGGGAATGGGATTTGCCATTGACGGTGAGGGCGGGCATACAGACTCCCTGACGACGCCGAAGCTGGCGAGGCCCGGCATAACGACGGCCCGTGTCCCGGACTGGTTCCTGGTTTTGCCGTGGCGTGCGCCAAGTACTGAGCCTGCGATGCGCGACCTGGGCGCCACGATAGGCAATCAATGACGCTGTTGTCGGTGAACTTTCCCGGCTCGCGCCGCGTTCACCCAGATCGTCCGTGGGAGGGATCGAACATGCCGATGTCGCCTCGTCATCGTTTGCAACGGGCCTGGGGTCTCGGGCTGCTGCTGATCGTTGGCATCGCGGCTCAGGCGCTCGGCGCCGAGACCTCCCGCCAGGACTGCGAAAAATCATACAAGCCTTCCACCGGCCAGCCCGGCAAAGACGTGGTCTGGGTGCCGACCAACGATCCGCTGGTCACGCGGATGCTCGAGATGGCGCGGGTCGGCAAAAGCGATCTGGTTTACGACCTCGGCGCCGGCGACGGCAAAATCGCCATCGCGGCCGCGAAACAGTTCGGCGCTCGAGCGGTAGGGGTGGAATACAATCCCGAGATGGCGCAACTGGCTCAATGCTTCGTCCGCGCCGAAGGCGTCGCCGACAAAGTCAAAGTCATCCAGGGCGATATCTTCGAGACGGACTTCAGCGCCGCCAATGTCGTCACGCTGTATTTGCTGCCGGAACTGAATCTGAAACTGCGGCCCACCCTCCTGAAAATGAAGCCGGGTACGCGCGTCGTGTCGCATTCGTTTCTCATGGACGACTGGCGGCCGGATGAAAGCTCCGTGTCCACCGACGGCTCGGCTTACCTGTGGATCGTCCCTGCCGATGTTTCGGGCAAGTGGACGTTCAAGCAGCAGCGCGGCCAGGACAGCTTCGATGTGAAGCTGGTGCAAACATTCCAGAAGTTGTCCGGCACGGTGGGCAAGGGCAGCGACGACGTCACCAATGCCGAGGTGCGCGGCAACCAGGTCGAGATGATGTTTTCGGAGGGCGATGTGCACACGCGCCTGAAGGGCGAGCTGAAAGGCAATCGCATCGAAGCGCAGGTCACCCGCAACGATTCGACTTCGACGTACATTGGGACACGCAGCTAGCGCATGAGCATGTCCCTCGAAGGTGATCGTGCATCAGAGGGAATTGCCGCGCCGCTAGCAGACCGAGACGTTCCGACGCCGACACTGAGCGTCTTCGATGCGACCATGATCACGGTCGGCATCGTGATCGGCGCCGGTATCTTCCAGACACCTTCGCTGGTCGCCGGCATCGCAGGCTCACCGGAGCTGATGTTGTTGGCGTGGGTCCTGGGCGGGGTCCTGTCATTGATCGGCGCGCTCACGTATGCGGAGCTGGCCACGACCTATCCGAGCGCCGGCGGCGACTACACCTTTCTCACGCGCGCCTATGGCAAGAATGTGAGTTTTCTATTCGCCTGGGCGCGCAGCGCCGTGATCTGCACCGGCTCGATCGCCTTGCTCGGCTTCATTCTCGGCGACTATCTCACACGCCTGTTCAGCCTCGGCGAATACTCCTCAGCGATGTATGCGGCGCTGGCAGTCGTGCTGTTGACCGTCATCAACCTCATCGGACTGCGCGGCTCCTCGCGAATGCAAAATGCACTCACGTTGATCGAGATCACAGGCGTGCTGTTGGTGGCTGCGGCGGGGATGACGCTCGAATCGTCGGCGCCGGTCGCCGCCACGGCGTCGTCGGACGGAGCCGGTGCGTTCGGTCTTGCGATGGTGTTCGTGCTGTTGACGTTCGGTGGCTGGAATGAAGCGGCGTATGTCTCCGCCGAAGTTCGTGGCGGGCCGCGTGCGATCGTGCGCGCACTGGTCGTTTCGATCGGCATCATCACGCTCGCTTATCTGATTTTCGTCGCGAGCGTCCTGCATGGCCTGGGCTTCGAGCAGCTCAAGTCGAGTCAAGCCGTCGGCATCGATGTGATCGAGCGGGCGTTGGGGCCGTTCGGCGGGCAGTTGCTCGGCGTGATCGTCGCCGTCGCGGCGTTGACCTCGATGAATTCGACCATGATCGTCGGCGCACGCAGTAACTATTCGGTGGCGCAGGACTGGTCGGCGCTGCGCTTCATGGGTCAGTGGCAGGGCGAGCGCCATGCGCCCACCGTGGGCTTCATCGTTCAGGCTGCGATCGCGCTGGCGCTGATCGTATTCGGCGCGCTGGAGAAAGATGGTTTCTCCACCATGGTCGAATTCACCGCGCCGGTGTTCTGGTTCTTCTTCATGCTCAGCGGCATCGCGTTGCTCGTGCTACGGCGGCGAGACCCGGAGCGCCCGCGGCCGTTTCGCGTGCCGCTGTATCCAGTGCTTCCGCTGCTGTTCATCGCGACCTGCGCCTATCTGCTCTATTCGAGCATCACTTACGCACAGTCGAAGCACGCAACTTACGTCGCGCTCATCGTGATGATCAGCGGCGCGGTCGTGCTGCTGGGCTTACGCTTTCGGAAAGCTTAAGGCTTGGTGAGACCTTTGCCGGTCGCGGCCCAATAGATGCCGCCATAGAGGTGATGCGTGAAGAGCGGGTCGGAGTAGGTCGCGGGCAGATGTCCTAGCGCTGTGTAGAAGGCGCGCCCGCCGTCGTACGGCTGATACCAGCTGATCGGATGCAGCGGCACTGTCTTGGCTTCCGCCCGACGTTGCTCGGACGGCTGATACGTCGACTCATCCACCGATAACAGATACTTCAGCGCCGGTGAGCGAGATGCGTCGAACTCATACCACTCCTCGGTCGCGAGAAAGCGCGGTGCGAAGCGCTCCATGCCGGGGAAGTCGCGGCTCTCGACCTTCACCATGGCGGTTTGAATGGCCGGATGGCGACGGAACATGTGCCCGAGCATCTTGGTGTACCACGGCCATTGATACTCCGTGTCCGCGGCGCTGTGCACGCCGACGAAGCCACGACCTTGACGGATGTAGCGCTCGAACGTGGCTTGCTGCTCATCGTTCAACGCATCGCCGGTCGTGAGCAGGAACACGACGGCCGCGTGCTTGGAAAGCTCCTCGTCCTTGAACAGACGGTTCGGATCTTCGGTCCAGAACACCTCGAAGTGGTGCAGCTTGCCGAGCTCTCGTATCGCGGTCACGCCTTCATTGATGGACTCGTGATGCCAACCGGCGGTCTTGCTGAAGACCGCGACACTGAACTGCTGCGCAAACGCGATCGGCGCGATCAGACAGCCGAGCGCAGCCAACCACCAGACTCTCGAATGCTTCATAGGTAACGGCCTTAAGTCGCGTTCAGCGCCCGCTCGATGAACGTGGAGATATTGCGAATCAGTTTTGCCCGATCGATCTTCTTGCTGTCGGCGATGGCGGCATCCACGCCGCCGTGCAGGGCATGGAAGAACATGACCGCCGTGGCGCGAGGCTCCTCGGCGAGCCAGGCGCCGGCCCGGGCGCCGTCGTCGAGCAGCGTCGTCAATTGATCGATCACCGAGTTGTTGCTCATGGCGTGGCGATCGTACGGCTGGGTCTCATGGAAGATCACATCGTGCAGCCGGACATTGTCGAGGTAGCCCTCGATGACGGTGCTCACCCACGCTTGCAGCTTGGGCCGCCAACGCTCCGGGCCGCAACTTTCCATGGCTTGCTCCAGGCGCTCCAGGAAGCCGGCGACGAATCGTTCCTGGAGCGCAAGCAGCAGCGCTTCCTTGGAAGGGAAGTACAAATAGAAGGTGCCCTTGGCGACGTGGGCGGCGCTGGCGATGTCATCGATGCTGGTCGCGCCGATGCCTTTGTCGAGAAAGCGCTGTTGAGCGGCGTCGAGCAATTCTTCACGACGCAGCTCGGCAGGCTTGGTGCGGGGGCGGCCGCGCGCTCGAACCGGTGCTGCCGTCACTACGCGACACCGGCCAGGGTGGCTTCGACGGCGGCTCGATTGAACGCGAGATCGTGAGGCCGGAACGCTCGCGCTTCGAGCCAGCACAACGCGGTGCTGATCGATGCGAAGGTCGCGGTCGGGATGCCGAAGAACTCGTGCGTCCCCATGTGCGGCATCTTTTCATAATGAGCGCAGGGGATGACGGAGGCGAGGGCGACCACATTGCGCCGGATCTGGCGGCGCTGCGCATCGAGCCACCAGCTCAACACACGGTCGCGCTCGGTCAGCAGGCCTTCGTCGCAGGCACTGAAGATCTGCAGGGCCGCGAACGGCTCGTTCCAGCTCAGCCAATCGCGCCAGCGCTCGGCCACTTCGCGCAGGTCGTCCTGCAAGGTGTTGCTATCGATGATGGAAACGACCAGCGGCCACTGACTCACATCGTGCTGTGTCATGGGTAAATAATGACTGGCGGTCAGTCAGTAGTCAATCAAATGCGAACGGCTCGCATTTGATGCGACTGGAGCGTATGCTTCGCGCCGCACCTCTAGCGACCACCCGCCGGCATGTCGCGACGTCCGTTCGTGCGCAAACCTGTCGGGAGATCGCGATTTTGATCGGGAAAGAATGCGTTGCCGTGTCCGCGCTGGTCGTGACGGCATTCAGTGGCAATGTGCTCGCGGCGGACGCCGCCGGCACGGAGCTGGAAGAGGTCATGGTGACGTCGAGCCGCATCGACCGGCCGCTGAGCACCATCCCCAATACCGTGACCGTCATCAGCTCGGTCGAGCTCGCGCAGCAGCTGGCCATCCACAACGACATCTCGACGGTGCTGGGCAATCTGATCCCGAGCTATTCGCCGAGCCGTCAGAAGATGACCAACGCCGGCGAGAGCCTGCGCGGTCGCAAGCCGCTCTATATGATCGATGGCATCCCGCAGTCCAGCCCGCTGCGCGAAGGCGGGCGCGACGGACACATCATCGACTCCGCCGTGCTGTCGCGTGTTGAAGTGCTCCACGGTGCGAATGCGATCCATGGTCTGGGCGCCTCGGGCGGCATCATCAACCTGATCACCAAGCGACCGTCCGAGAAGTTCGAGCAGAACGTTCGCGTCGACAGCACATTTCAAACCGAGGACGTGGGCGAGAGCGCGGATTACGGCGTGACCTACAGCCTCTCGAATCGTTTCGGCAATGCCGATGTGCTGGCGAGCTTGAGCTATCGCGAGTCCGGCATCTCATACGACGCCAACGGCGATGTGATCGGC
The DNA here is from genome assembly GCF_009932555.1 of Steroidobacter agaridevorans. Lineage (GTDB taxonomy): Bacteria > Pseudomonadota > Gammaproteobacteria > Steroidobacterales > Steroidobacteraceae > Steroidobacter > Steroidobacter agaridevorans. The sequence continues at coordinate 384,410 of NZ_BLJO01000001.1, read as the reverse complement.
TCCGACAACACGCAGGGCGACACGATGGACTCGCGCACCCTGAACGCGTTCCTCAAGACAGGTTATGACTGGGACGATCAGCGCATCGAGCTGATGCTCAATCGCTACGACATCGAGGGCAACAACGACTGGATCTCGGTGCCGGGCAGTGTGGCGAACGGCGTGCCGAGCAGCGCGGTGAAAGGTTACATCGCGGGCGAGGGCGCTCGTAACAGGGTGACGAATCTCGCGCTGACTTACACGAACGAGGTGTTCCTCGGCCAGAACCTCAAAGCGCAGCTGTTCAGTCAGGATCTGGAAGCGACCTATGGCGCCGAGGCCACGCCGCTCGATACGTTCCAGGACCCGGCCTATGGCCCGAATCTGATCGATCAATCGCAGAACAATTCGGAAAAGCAGGGACTCAAGGTGACCTTGTCGAAGCGGGATGTCGCAGGCGTCCCAGTCACGCTGGTGTACGGCTTCGACGTGCTGATCGATGAGACCTGGCAGGAGCTGATCCAGACCGGGCGCAGCTGGGTGCCGAAGTCGCGCTACGAGAATTACGCGCCATTCCTGCAGCTCGATTACACCGGCATCGACCGGCTGACGGTGACGGGCGGCGTGCGTTATGAGAAAGCGAAGCTCGAGGTCGATGACTTCACGACCCTGGCCTCGGCGGGCAGTCGTTTCGTTCGCGGCGGCGAGCCTGACTTCTCGGAGACCCTGTACAACATCGGCGCCACCTATCGACTGACCGATGCATGGCGTGTGTTTGCCAATCGCGCCGAAGCGTTCTCCATGCCCGATGTGGGGCGCGTGCTCCGAGGCATCAATGTTCCCAATCAGAGCGTCGAGAGTTTTCTCGATCTGAAGCCGGTGCTGACCCGCAACGCCGAGGTCGGCCTCGAATTCAAGAACGCCATCCTGGACGCGCAGGTCGCCTACTTCCGCTCCAATTCCGATTTGGGCCAGCGCCTGCAGCGTGGCAACGACGGCATCTACACCGTTCAGCGCGAGAAGACGGAGATCGATGGTTTCGAGTTCCGCACGTCGTGGCGCGCGACGGACGCTGACACCTTCGGTGTGCGTTATGCGCAGACCGAGGGTCGCTTTGACTCCAACGCCGACGGCCGCGTCGACTCGGATCTCGGCGGCGCCAACATCGCGCCCGATCGCGTGAATGTGAGCTGGGACCGTGCCTGGACGCCGTCCATCACGTCGCGGTTGCAGGTGAATCATTTGTTGGATCGCGACTTCGAGAACCGCGCCGGCGTCACGATCAACGAATTCGACGGCTACACCACTGTCGATCTGAGCGCCGATCTCGCAGCGTTCGGGGGCACGTTCACTGCCGCCGTCCAGAATCTGACCAACGAAGACTATTTCACCTACTACTCGCAAACCAGCCCGATCGACGTGCGGTATTTCAAGGGAATTGGCCGCACCTTCCGCGTGCTCTACCAAGTAGGCTTCTGAGGGCCCATTTGACCATTGCAACCGGCGCGCGGAGCGCCCAGGCTAGCCCCCATTACAACGATGGGGGCGAGCATGGCGAATCGGCCCGACTTGCGAAAAGCGTTGTTATCGATGGCGCTGCTGGCCGCGATGGCCAGCGCCGCCGAGCACGACCATGCCTCGTCAGGCAAAGTCGACTTTCCGGTGTCCTGTTCGGCGCCGGCGCAGCAGCAGTTCAATCGTGCTGTCACGCTGCTCCATCACATGACTTACCCGCAGGCGCGCCAGGCCTTCGAACAAATCACCCAGGCCGAGCCGGGCTGTGCCATGGCGCACTGGGGCGTGGCGATGACGTTGTTTCAGCCGTTGTGGCCGACGCGTCCGAACGCCGCCGCGCTGTCTCGTGGATGGGACGAGGTGCAGAAGGCCAAGGCGTTGCAATCGAGTCCGCGGGAGCTGCGATTCATCGACGCAGTGGAGGCGTTCTACACGCAGCCCGAATCGACTGACTACTGGGCGCGCATCCGCCGTTGGGAACAAGCGTCGCGCCAGGCCTACGAAGCGCTGCCGGGAGACGACGAGGCGGCGGTCTTGTTCGCGTTGTCTCATCTGGCCACGACGCCGGCCAGCGGCAACCTTCGAGAACATGCCGACCAGTCGGCGGCGATTCTGCTCGAGGTGTATCGGAAGCAGCCGGACCATCCGGGCGTGATGCATTACCTCGTGCATGCCAACGATGTGCCGGGGCGAGAGCGTGAGCTCCTGGACATCATCAGAAAGTACGATTCGATCGCGCCCAACAATCCTCATGCGCTGCACATGCCGACGCATATCTATACGCGCCTCGGCGATTGGGACGGCGTGATCAAGGGCAATCTGCGGGCCGCCGATGCGGCGTTGTCACATCCGGCGGGCGAGCAGGGTGAGTGGGTTTGGGATGAGTTCGCTCACGCCATCGAATATCTGATCTACGCCTATCTACAGCAGGGCGCGGACAACGAAGCGGCGGCGCAGTTGCACCGATTGCAGAGCACGCCGCGAATGGAGCCGACGTTCAAGACGGCGTTTCATCTCGCCTCCACGCAAACGCGCTCCGCGCTCGAACGGCGCGATTGGAATGCAGCGTTGAAGATCGAGCCGCGCACGCCGACCTATCTCGATTGGGATCGTTTCATGTGGGCCGAAGCGACGGCGAGATTCGGCCGGGGTCTCGGTGCTGCTCATCTTGGCAAGAACGCCGAGGTGCAACTCGCGCTAACGCGGCTCGATGAGCTGGAAGGCGTCGCGAGCAAGGCCGGTGAGGATTTGTTTGCTCGCAATATCCGCGTGCTCAATCTCGAACTCGCGGCGTGGTCGGCGCATGCTCAGGGGCAGGAGGCGAAGAGCATCGAAATCATGCGGCGGGCGGCCGAGCTGGAAGTCTCGACCCCGAAACATGCCGTGACGCCCGGGCCGACGTTGCCCGCGTACGAATTGCTGGGCGATCTGTACACCGAACAAAAGAACCCCGCCGAAGCGCTCGAGGCGTATCAAAAATCGCTGCAGTTGTACCCGCGACGTTTCAACAGTCTGCTGGGTGCGGCTACGGCGGCGCGCACTGCCGGCGATACGGCGAAGGCTCGCGCTTTCTACTCTCAGCTACTTGAGCTCGCGGCGCCGGATTCGCCGCGAACGGCGCTCAAGGACGCGCGGCAGTACGTCACCAAGCGGTAGATCAAGCGGCGATCTTCGCTGCCGCGTTCCGGCAGCGCTCGAGCAGTCGCGCATCGCCGGATTGCTCGGCATAGGCGACGAATTCTTCCTTTGGGCCGCGCCACTCGATCGCGTCGACGTTATCGAACAGCGGTGCGTCCGTTCGCAGCGTCGCGAGACGCTTGAACAAGAGTGCTTCTTCCCAGCGCTCGGCGCCGAGCACGTCAGCCGGGAATTTCTCGATCGCCCCATATTTGTTGACCAGACGCGCGGCGCCGACCTTGCCGATGCCTTCGAGCCCGGGATAGCCGTCGGCCGTATCGCCGACCAGCGCCAGAAAATCCGGAATCAACGCGGGCGGCACACCGAACTTTTCCTGCACGTCCTTGGCGTTGCGGATCGCTTTGCCTTTGCGATCCATCTGCACGATCCGATCCTCCTGCACGCATTGAGCGAGGTCCTTGTCCGGCGTCCAGATACAAATCTTCTCGACGCGAGGATCCAGCGCGGCGAGGTGGGCGGCGGAGGCCAAGGCATCGTCGGCTTCCAGTTCGACCATGGGCCAGGTCGCGACACCCATTGCGAGCAGCGCGCGCTCGAGCGGATGAAATTGCGACCACAGCGCCGGCTCGATGCCTTCGCCGGTTTTGTAGCCCGCCCACAGTTGGTTGCGAAACGACTCGATGACGTGATCGGTGGCGACTCCGACGTGAGTCGCGCCTTGTTCGATCAACTCCAGCACCGTGTGCAACACGCCGTTGGCCGCGCCAAGCGGCTTGTCCTGGCCCTTGTTGAACCGGCGCAGGCCATAGAAATGGCGGAACAGCTCGTAGGTGCCGTCGACGAGGTGGATGATCATGCGTTCGCCCGAGGAGGTTTGGAGGAATAGTCTGACACGAGCGCCTCGTCTCGTCGCCCGCCGTCTACGGGGTTCCCCGATTTCGGGTTTGGATCACACTGCGAGCCATTGGTAGCGTGAACATTGCCCGGTTTGCTGGGGCTCGCGTCGGCAAACTCGCTGCCATTTTGATGGGGCGGCGCGGTCGCTCCCGAGAGGATTCGTTGTTCATGCCGAAGTCGCTGAAAGGGCGTATTGCCCTGTTCATCAGCAGTGTGCTGCTGCCCATTTCCATTGCTGTCGCGGTCTATTTCGCTGTCCATGAAGGCACGCAGCTGCGCGAACAGGCGTCCGCACAGGCAGCGCGTGAGGTCGCGAGCGTTCTCGATTTGCTGGCGATGACGGATCAGCAGTTGGGATTGCGCGTGCAGTCTGCCATGAAGCTGCTGCAGGAACGCAGCCAGGCGCTCGGACCGGCCACGGCGGGTCCCATGGTGCAAGTGGGCGAGCACACCGTTCCGAACCTGATGTTCGGCGCTCACGGTCAGGCCGAGAAATATGAGTTGGCCGATGCGGTGACCGCTGTTGCCGGCGGCACCGTCACGCTCTTCTCGAAGTCCGGCGACAAATTCGTGCGTGTGTCGACCAACGTGATGAAGGAGGGCAAACGCGCGGTGGGCACGGTGCTCGATCCGAACGGCAGCGCCATCGCCCAGATCGACGCGGGCCGGGCGTTCTACGGCCAGGTGGACATCCTGGGCACGCCCTATGTCACCGGCTACGAGCCCATCAGAAATGCCGCGGGCTCGACCGTCGGCATTCTCTATGTCGGCTATCAGGTGGACGTGAAATTGTTGGAGGACACCGTCGGCCGCGCCCGCTTGTTGAAGGGCGGCGTGGTCGCCGTGGTCGACGACAAGGGCAAGGTGCGCTTTCGTTCGTCCCACGTCGACGAACAGACCGTCGACAAGGCCGTCAACAGCAACGAACCGGGCTGGGTGCGCCTGGAGAAAACATTTCCAGAGTGGGGCTTCAAAGTCGTCGCAGCCTATCCGGCGGCCGAAGTGGCGGCAGCTCAGCGCTCGCGCGCCATGACCATCATCGCCGGCGCCATCGTCGCGGGCTGCGCCGTGCTGGGCGTGTTGATGCTGTTGCTGCAGCAGTTGGTGTTGCGTCCGATCGGCGGTGAGCCACAAACGGCGATGGATTGATGAAGCGCATCGCTGCCGGCGACTTGTCCGCGATTCGCGCAGGCGCGCCGGAAGGCAGTGTCATCGGTGAATGCGAGCGAATGAGCGCCAGGCTCGCCGAGATCGTCGGTCAGGTCCGCAGTGCTTCGAAATCCGTTGGCTTCTCCGCGGGCGAAATTTCCCAAGGCAATGACGACCTGTCGACACGCACGCAGGAGCAGGCGGCGTCTCTCGAAGAGACCGCCGCCAGCATGGAAGAAATGACCGCCACCGTGAAAGCGAACGCGGACAATGCGAGACAAGCCGATCGTCTCGCCAGCGAAGCGCGCGAACAGGCGGAACGTTCGGTGGCCATTGCCTCGCGTACTACCGGTGCCATGAACGAGATCAATCAGTCGAGCCGCAAGATCGAGGATATCATCGGCGTCATCGACGAGATCGCGTTTCAAACAAACCTGCTGGCGTTGAACGCGGCAGTGGAAGTTGCCCGCGCGGGCGAGCAGGGACGGGGTTTTGCGGTTGTCGCCTCCGAAGTGCGTGCGCTGGCTCAGCGTAGTGCCGCGGCAGCGAAAGAGATCAAAGGTTTGATCGGCGAATCCGTTCAGAAAGTCCAGGCAGGCACCGGATTGGTGGACGAATCGGCCAAAGCGCTCGATGCCATCATGGACAGCATCAAGAAGGTCAGCGGCATCGTCGCCGAGATCGCGAGCGCCAGCCATCAGCAGGCGGCCGGCATCGAGCAGGTCAACCAAGCGCTGACGCGCATGGATGAATCGACCCAGCAGAATGCGGCGTTGGTCGAACAGGCCGCCGCTGCGGCCAAGGGCATGGAGCAACAGTCGCAGCAACTGATCGCCGAAGTGGATTACTTCAACACCGGCGAATCGGTCGCAGCTCCCCAGCGTACACAGCGTCGCCGTGCGGAGTCATATCGCGACGATTCTGCCGTAATGGAGCGGGCGGCCTGAGTTGCAAGGAGCTTGCCCGTGAGCGGGCAAGCCGGGTCTTCATTCCAGCACGGTGTGTTAACTTAGGCCGGATGTTGGAGACCCGCGCTGGAATGACTCAATTCGAGGCTTTGTTCGATGGCCGCTCGTTCGCGGCCATCTTGTTCGACATGGATGGCACGCTGCTCAGCTCCATCGAGGCCGCCGAAAGGGTCTGGACTCGCTGGGCCGCGCAATTCGGCATCGACGCTCGCACGTTCCTGCATGGCATTCACGGCCAACGCGCCGTCGACTCGGTGCGTCAGCTGAATATTCCCGGTGTGGATCCCGTCGCCGAGGCGCATGCCATCACGCTTGCGGAAATCGAGGACGTCGAAGGCGTGCACCCGATTCCAGGTGCGCGGGAGTTCGTCTCGACGTTGCCGGAAGGTCGCTGGGCCATCGTCACCTCAGCGCCACGAGCGCTCGCCGTTCGGCGGCTCGCAGCGGCCGGATTGAAGCCGCCGTCCGTTTTCATCACCGCCGAGGATATTCCCAGAGGCAAGCCGGATCCGGCGTGTTATCAACTCGCCGCGCGACAGCTCGGGTGGACCGCCGACGATTGCGTGGTGTTCGAAGATGCAGCTGCCGGCATTCGCGCCGGTGAAGCAGCGGGAGCGCCAGTGGTGGTTATTACGGCCACACATCAGCGCCCCATGGACACTCGTCATCCCACCTACGTGGATTACAACGCCTTGGGCGCGACTATCCGTCCAGACGGTCGGTTGCAGATTCGTTCCCAGTCGACAAGGAAAATCTGACATGACACTTATTCCGGTGTCGCGTCTCGCGCGGCGCCCGGATAGTGCGACAATGACGGCACCTTCAGAGGACACCGTCATGGCAGATTTTTCAGCGTTCCCGATCACCAAGAAGTGGCCGCCCCGACATCCCGACCGGCTGCAGCTGTATTCGTTGCCCACGCCGAACGGCGTGAAGATCTCCATCGCGCTGGAAGAAATCGGGCTGCCGTATGAAGTGCATCGGGTCAGCTTCGACACCAACGATCAGCTGACGCCGGAATTCCTGTCGCTCAATCCGAACAACAAGATCCCCGCCATCATCGATCCGAATGGCCCGGGCGGCAAGCCGCTGGCCTTGTTCGAGTCGGGCGCGATCCTGATTTACCTGGCCGACAAGACCGGCAAACTGATCCCGCAGGATCCGATCCTGCGCTACCAGACCATTCAATGGCTGATGTTCCAGATGGGCGGTATCGGGCCGATGTTCGGCCAGGTCGGCTTCTTCCACAAATTCGCCGGCAAGGAGATCGAAGACAAGCGGCCGCGCGATCGTTACATCAACGAATCCAAGCGGCTGCTCGGCGTGCTCGACAAGCAGCTGGAAGGCAAGGGCTGGATGATGGGCGATCAGTACACCATCGCCGATATCGCGATCTTCCCGTGGGTGCGCAACCTCGTCGGCTATTACGAGGCCGGCGAGCTGGTGGGCTTCAAGACCTTCCTCAACGTGCAGCGAGTGCTGCACGCATTCCTGTCGCGGCCGGCGGTCGAAGCCGGCTTGAATATTCCGCCGACACCGAAGAAATAACGCTCGCCAGACGAGCGCTGCGAAGCGCCCGTCGATCCGCCGCGGTGTGATCGCTCCATCGTGCGCGGTTGCCATTGACAATCGCCGGCCGCGGTAGCAGTTTATTTCCGACATGAGTCGGCAGGGATGTAGCGAAGAACAAGAACAGCGCGGTCAGACAGGGCGGTCTGTCATTGCCCGGCTCGACGTCTCGAGTTTCAAGCGATCTTCCCAAACAGCTGGCGACGATTCTTCTGCGTGTCAAAAGGAGTGACGAAGTGAATATCCGTGGAGCATTGTTGGTGATGGTTGGCGGGCTGTGGGCGTCGGTCGCCGGGGCGTGGGATGCGAAAGTGTCGTTGCTCCTGCATCACGGGGATTACATGGCCGTTTATCTGACCCCGGATCCAGGTGTTGGGAGCTGTTCGGCCGGAAATCCGTATCTGGTGAGGATCGAAGATACTCTGCAGAGTAAACAGCGCATCGCCATCCTCATGCAGGCCAGCGCCACGGGACAAATGATCGGCGGGTACAGCGACGGGTGCAGTATCGGTATTTGGGGTGTATCCCGCCCGCTGATCGAGCGACTGCAGATCTACGCCAATTGAGAGTTTTCGAGATCAGCCAGTGGATGCCGGCCGTCAGGCCAGACGGGCGCTGCGAAGTGCCCGTTGATCCATTGCGGCGTGATCTTTTCCATCGTGCGGGGTTGCCATTGCGGCTTGCGGTCCTTGTCGATCAGCAGCGCGCGTATGCCTTCAGCGAGATCCGGCCGGGCGCAGCACTGGAGTGTCACGATGAGTTCGAGCCGGAACGTGTCGGCGAGGCTGAGCTCTCGCGTGCGCCGCTGCAGTTCGAAACCCAACACAGCGGAGGTCGGCGATCCCGCGGCCAGCGTGGCTGACGCGCGCTTCAGCCAATCCACATCGCCGTCATAGCGAACGATCCGAGACACCATTTCTGCGACGGACTCGCCGCGGCAGAACGATTGGATCTCTTGCTCGCAGGCTTTGAAGTTGGACGCGGGCATGACTCCCGTTGCCTGACTCGCAAACTCGCGGAGCAGGGCAGATAGCACTTCCCGATTCTCCATCGGATCGGTCGTCCAAGCCGCGTTCGGCAAGCGTGCGAACAAAGTGTCCCGGTCGGTGGATCGCAGGAGATAATCGGCGAGGCCACCCACGACTGCATCGTGACCGTTGATCTGCACGCCGGTGAGCGCCATGAACAGTCCGGTGCGCATGGCCATGCGCTGTAGAAACCAGCTGGCGCCGACATCGGGGAACAATCCGATCGTCACTTCCGGCATGCCGATGCGGGAGGTTTCGGTGACGACGCGATGACTCGCGCCGGCCATCAATCCGAGCCCGCCGCCGAGCACGATGCCGCTGCCCCAGACCAGCAACGGTTTCGGATAGCGATGGATCAGATAATCCAGCCGATATTCGTCGGTGAAGTAGACCAGCGCCGTGGGGTTGGGCACCGTGTCCGGATGTTTCTTCAGTAATTGATAGAGGCTGCGAATGTCGCCGCCGGCGCAGAAGGCTTTCTCGCCAGCGCCATGCAGGATCACGCACGCGATGTCCGGATCCGCGGCCCAGCGTCGCAGCTGAGCATCGAGCAGCCGGATCATGTCGTGCGCCAGCGCGTTCAACGATTTCTCGGCGTTGAGCCTGGCGAACCCCAGGCGAGATCCGTGTTGAGTGGGAATTTCTTCGAAGCGCACGCCGGCGATTTCGGCGGGCGCCGAGGGACTGGAACCAGAATTCATCGGTGGATTGTCAGGAACCTTTGTGCGGATTGATCAGGTACTTCTCGCCGGTCGCCCGCCGGTTGTAAGCCTGGATCACTTCGGGTTGCAGAGCCTCGATCAATGAGATCTCCGCGGTGTAATGACTGGCGAACGTGGTCTTCAGCTCGGCCACGATCCGCTCGCGCAGCTTCTGCGTGGCCTGCGGACCGATCTTCTCCAGGAAGTAGGTGAGCAGCCAGCCGCCGACGCCCCACGCCATGCCGACGTTGGTGCGATCGATTTCGATCGGGCGAGTGTCGAGCACCCCGTACGTGTACACCTGCTTGTGCACGGGCGAGCCGTATCGGTTGTAGGTGGTGAGCTTGCGATTGATGGCGGCTTCCATGGCAATCAGAATCTTATTCGCCAGCCTGCCGCCGCTGATGGCGTCGAACGCGAGCGTGGCGCCGGTCGCTGCGACGGCGTCGGTGAGCTCCTCCATGAATTTCGGCGAGGTGCTGTCACAAATGTACTTTGCACCGAGCTTGCGGAGTGTTTCCGCTTGCTCGGCGTTGCGCACGATGTTCACGAGCGGGACTCCGTCCTTCAGGCAGATCTTGTTGAGCATCTGTCCGAGATTGGATGCAGCGGCGGTGTGAACCAGCGCAGTGTGATTCTCGCGGCGCATGGTCTCGACCATGCTGAGCGCGGTGAGAGGATTGACGAAACAGGACGCGCCTTCGGCGGGTGTGGTTCCTTCGGGTAATGGCAGACACGCCGCCGCTTTCACCACGCGGTACTGCGCGTACATGCCACCGCCGAGTGCGGCGACGGTCTTCCCAACCAGCTTCTGAGCATCGGCGCCGGCTTTGACGACGACACCGGCGCCTTCATTGCCAACGACCATCGATTGGTCGATGCGCGGCGCCACGCCTGCCATGAGCTCGGGTGGAATCTTCGCTGTCAGCGTCGGACTGTCAGAGGAGCCGCCGGCTTTGGCAGTGGACATGTCCGCCGGGCCGAGCAGCAGGCCGAGGTCGGAAGGGTTGATCGGCGACGCCAACACGCGAATGACGACTTCGTCCGCTGCCGGCTCGGGCGTTTTCGCCTGACGCAACGACAGCTGCAACTCACCGCCGGCGGTGATCAGGGATCGAAGCTGCAGATTGGACTCGCTCATGGGAGCACTCGCGGATGTCAATTTGGACTCGCAGGTTACACCACCGCACGACGCGGACGCACCCGCGGATGAGGATACGCAATTTGTACCGACAGGCGAACCAATTCAAGACGGCGACAGTCGAGCGTCGTGGAGAAAGAAGAAGTCGGCAAAGAAGAAGTCGGCGAAGAAGTAGTGAGGTCGAGGTATCGAAGAAATGCGTTTGCCCGGAAACCTGTAGCCAAGTTGTCGTCCCGCAGTTTGCGTCCATATGAAGTCGCAATCGTTTCAGCGCGCCGTCCCAGATTCGGGGAAATCCTGAATCGATACGTGCTGGGCGCAGTGCTCGTTGACACCTCATTGTCGATTGCGACATTGTACGTGAGGATTCAGCGTCGCGAGAAAGTGCATGGAAGCCACGAAGAAACATATTTGTTCGCCTCGTCTGTTCGCGCTCCTGTTGAGACTTCTTCGATGACAACCCGCTCGGGTTGCCCCCGGTCTGGTCCGGTGTCGGTATTAACAAGCCGGCGGCGGCGAGGGCAATGTATGTCTACATCAGGGATGATCGGAGCAAGCCCTTTCCACGGTCGTGGTGCAGCTCTATTGCCGCTCGCATGCGTCGTTCGCCTCGTCGCGCGTGCGAAGCATTACATCCTTGACCACTGACTGATCCTCAGTCTGCCCCCGCGGCGTACGGTGCAATCACTCCGAGGGCGTGCGTTCGCATTCGGTCGATCTGGCCTCGGTTCTATGGTCCACGAATGAATCGAGCGGTCGAGCTTGTCTCGTGTCTCTAACGTAAGAGGACTCAAATAGCATGCGTGCCCCTAAGCTCCTTCGGAACATTCTGGCATCGTTGGGTTTACTCATCGCGGCCGATGCGTCGGCACTCACCGGTACCATTCAACAACTCTATTTCTCCGGTCAGGGCAATTTCCCCGTTCGCGTGTATCTGCAGGGGGTGGCGGATCCTTGCGGCAATGGAGGGTCCGAATTTGTGTTTATCGCCCCCGTCTATGACAACAATGGTCGTGAAACAGCGAACTACAACGTGTACGCGGCAGCGCTCATGATGGCCAAAGCTCAAGGCAGCACGGTGGCCATGAGTGTGGTGCCCGATAGCGCCAACCCGACGATCTGCAGACTCGTCGAATTTGCGGTGATTTGAAGCGACGCGGGATCACGGTGTCGCTCTCGATGTGGATAGTCGTCGCCAATCGACGTGCCTTTGCGAGGGTCACTCGCGACCCCCGCAACTGTGCTCGACCTTTCTGCGCGCTCATACCCATCGCGGTCGACTTTGCCGCCATCGAGAAAGTTTCCTAAGTTGACCCATCTATCTCGGAGCAATAGGCGGGGAAAACCTGAATCCTGACGACGATGGGGGGGGCTCAGCGCGACTTCATCGCGCTCTCTAAACAATTAGAAAGGGAGAGAATGAATGCGCGGACCGAGACGCTCGCTCATGACCCAAGCTATAAATACATCGCCGGATTCGTGGAAAATCCGTTGGGCCTGACGGACACCATCTGTGGCATTCAACTTCCAGTCTATGCGGATTGCTGGGGGCGCTACGAGGCGTGGGTCAGGGAAACAACGCCGGGCGGCAAGGCGATTTGTGCTGCGCTGATGTCGGCGAAGGTGCAGCAGATCAGTGTTACGTACCGCCTCGACGTATCACAAGGCGGCAAGTGCGAGATCGTGCGCGTCGAGTCATAGCGGCGCTCCGATGATCGCATCAGCGGAGCAAGTCGCTAGGCTAAACCCTGATTGTCGGTTCCGGCTCGTGAACTTTGTTGACAGACAAATTATGCGAATGCAATCTCGTGTCGCAAACTGATAAAGACAACGCTTGATCGCTCGAGGGCGTTGGCTACACAACAGACCGGTCGCACAAGGATGCAAGACATGTGCAAACGACACGCGCTGCCGCCATAGGACAACCGTCCCGGCTTCCCACTTCGAACAACGAGACTCGCGATGCATTGCTCGCGTCGTCTTGTGTTGTGCCGATTTGCTGCAGAGACATAAAAACATGACGGATAGAAAGGACGATCTACGAGCCATGAGTGCGTGTATTGGTGATGTTTCTCGTAAGTATTGCCGGTCCTGGGCCGTCGCGTTGAGCGTCATTGGCGCCGCTTTGATCGCCGGCCCGGTCCGCTCGCAAGACCGAACGGTGCTCGAGGACTACACAACACAGATGCCCGGGGCGGGTCACGAGGCGACCTTGGGGCCGGCGCTCTTCGGCGACCAGACCGATTCCTATTCGGGAGCGACCTCGTTCCTGGTCACCGATGTCGATCTGCCAGGCAATAGCGATCTGCCGGTCAAGTATCAGCGCTCGTTGGAGGCCTTCGATTCCGGCCTCGGCAATCAGCATAACAGCACCTCGCTCTCAAACATGATGACCTGGAGCCGGTACGAGGTTCCGTATGTGGGCGGCGTGTACTCCAAGAACCAATGGGTCGCGGCAACGGGGCCTCACACCAGTTCCTTCACTCAGCAGCGCTGCTCGTACGTCAACGGACCTCCAGAGATCCCCGATCCCAAGAGCGATGACAACGATTACTGGGCAGGCAATGAGTATTGGCACGGCAATCACTTGTACATGCCCGGCAGCGGCGAGCAACTGATGTTGATTGCGAACCCGGCCAATGCGCCGACCGACGGCGCGACGTATCGCTGGGCGACCAAAGACCACTGGCACTTCTCATGTCTACCATCGACCGCCAACGGATGGGCGGGCGAGGGGTTTCTGGCGCGTGCGCCGGATGGCAAGAAGTATTACTTCGACCATTTGGTTCACTGGCGGCAAGTGTCGACCTTGCGCAAGTTGAACACGCTGGGCGACATCATCACGCTTACCCGCAGCGAATGGCGGATCCTGCTCACGCGTGTCGAAGACCGTTACGGCAACTGGGTTTCATATACCTATTCGGGGAAGGATCTAACGTCGATCACGGCGAGCGACGGCAGGCAGATCACCATCGCGTATGTATCGCCCGAGGGGCCCGTGAGCTCGGTGAGCGATGGAACACGAACCTGGACCTACGACTATTCCTCCGGCTTTCGCGTCACCTTTCCGGATTCGACGACATGGCGCTCGTACCTCACGGGTAGCGTCACGCGGGGCAAGCCGACGGACTGCGAATGGCCTCCATATAGTGGCGCAGTGACGCTCACGATCGAGCACCGATCGGGAGCGGTGGGCGCCTTCGCGTTCGCGCCCATGCGCAGGGGACTCTCGCACGCGCCCTACGGAGGATATCCCGGTGTGTGCGAGCAACGACCTCGCTATTACGACAACATTGCGCTTTATAGCAAGACGATCAGCGGTCCGGACATACCCACTGCGACGTGGAGCTATGCGTACGGTCCACCGAACGGCTGTTACGTCAGCGGACCGAATGCGTGTACGGCGGCCTCCCCGACGACGCGAACGGTCGAGGTCACAGGACCGGGCGTGTTCACGCGCTACACCTTCGGCAACAAGTATCAGGATACGGAGGGGGCGCTGTTTCGGATCGAGACCGGCTCGGCCGCCGCTTCCATCCTCCGCGATGAGTCGATCACCTGGGAAACTTTCCCGGTGTCCGCCTATGTCCCGTCAGTGGCGGGATTCCTGGCGCGTATCGTTCGCACTGCGAAGACTCGAACGATCGCCCAGGAGGGCGCGACGTACTCGACGGTGTATTCCAACTGGGATAATTACTTTCAGCCGCAAACCATCGCCGAAAGCGGACCGAATGGCGGCTCGCGCACCACTCAGATCACGTACCACAACAACACATCGAAGTGGGTGCTCGGGCAGGTCGCGACCAGAACTTCGCCGGCAGGATCGTCGAGCACGACGTTCAACGCGCTGGCGGATGTCGAATCGAGCACGCAGGATGGGGTGGCGACGAGCTACACGTACCATCCGGACGGCACGACGGCGACGGTGACGTACCCGCGCTCGCTGGTTCACTCGTTCAGCGATTACAAACGCGGCGTAGCGCGTACGGAAACGCAGCCGGAAGGCATCTCCCTGAGTCGGGTCGTGAGCGACGCGGGATTCGTCACTTCGATGACCAACGGCGAAGGGCGGGTGACTGGGTTTGGGCGCGATTCCATGGGACGGATTACGTCGGTGGATGTTCCTTTGGGGAATGACCTTACGCTCGTATATAGCGGCGCTACCAAATCTGTCAGGACCACGACGCGCGGTGCGTTGGTCGAGACGGTCGAGCACGACGCACTGAGGCGTCCCACACGGATCGTGCTGGGCGGGATTGCGACCATTTATGAATACGACGCCCAGGGGCGCAAGAAGTTCGAGTCGAACCCCGGAACCATCAGCCTTGGAACTGCCTATCAATACGATGCGCTGGACCGTCTGACGCGCGTGACGAACCCCGATTCGACGTACAAGGCGTACACGTATGGCCCGGCGAACGTCACCATCCGTGACGAGCGTGGCAAGTACACGACGTACAACTATCGCGCTTACGGAAGTCCCGCGACGAATATCCTCATGGGCATCGTCGCCGCGGATTCGGCGGCGAACGTGACGATCACCCGCGGCCCGGATGACCTGGTCACCGATGTCACGCAGGCGGGACAGACTCGGAGCCTGGGCTATGACAGTCGCAAGTACCTGGTCTCGGAGACCAATCCAGAGACAGGCGCGACCGTTTTCGAGCGCGATGCGGCTGGCAACATGACGGCGCGCACCACGGGAGGGACTAGCACGAGCTTCGCCTATGACGGCCAGAATCGGCTGGTGGCCGTCACCTATCCGGCCGGCACGCCGTCGGTGACGCAGACCTATTCGAAAACCCACAAGATGCGCACCGTGACCTCTTCGGTGGCGAGCCGCGTTCTCGCCTACGATGCGAACGACAACCTGACCAGCGAGTCGCTCACGATCGGCGGCGTGCAGCTCGTGGCGCAGTATGGGTATACAGGAAACGACCAGCTTTCCTCCGTCACGTATCCGGTCTCGGGACGTGTGGTGAGCTTTGCGCCGGACGTATTGGGACGCCCCACGCAAGCGTCGGGTTACGTGAGCACCGTGAGCTACTGGCCCAGCGGAATGTTGCAACAGATCGAGTACGCAAACGGGCTTGTCACCAACTACGAGCAGAACAATCGGCTCTGGCCGAGCGCGTTTCGCACGCGCCGAGCCGGTACCTACTACGTGAGCAGCGACTACCTCTACGATGGCCTGGGCAATCTAACCACCATCACGGATGCGGCCGATGCAAGCAGGAATCGCTCGCTGGGATACGACGATCTGAACAGGCTCAACGTCGCGAACGGGCCGTGGGGGAGCGGCGCGATCACGTACGATGGCGCGGGCAACATTCGAAGCCAGGGCTTCGGCAGTTATAGCCTCACGTACGCCTATGACAGTCAGAACCGCCTCTCCGGCGTCTCCGGCAGTCACAACTCGACTTACTCGTATGACGGTCGCGGCAATGTCACTGCCGATGGCGCGGCGACGTATCAGTACGACAGCGCGCCCAACCTACGCTGCGTCAATTGTGCCGCCGGCAATAACATCGCCTATGGCTACGACGGGTTGAACAAGCGGGTGACGATCACCAAGGCGGGCACGACGTCGTATGAATTCCATGCCGCGAATGGCGATCTGCTCGTGGAGTACACGCCCACGCAGTCGAACAAGCTCATCGAGTACATATACATCGGCGGCAAGCGCGTCGCGCAGCGTGTTTCCGATTCCCGCCCCCCCACGCCCGTGACTCTGCCGAGCAGTACGGTTGTGGCGAAGCGAAACGCTGGCGTGACGCTCACCGTGAACGTCGGCGGCGCCTCACCCACCGGCACCGTCACCTTCTTGGGAGCTGGCGGCACCGTGATTGGCACCGCATATGTCAGCAACGGCCGGGCGAGTATCGATGTGCTCGGGCTCGCGCTCGGCTCACACACCATCACGGCGGTCTATTCCGGGGATGCCGCCAATTCCAGCAACACGGTCGTCCTGCAGATCAACGTCGTGAATCTGGACTGGTTGCCGGCCGTGCTCGATCTGCTTCTTGCTGATGCCGAGGGAGAAACGCCATGAAAGCGATGGACTTGCTCACTTGTCGTTTCGGTCGAGCCCTCGCGGGCGCTGTCGCTGCCTGCATAGCGACACTGTGCCTGCTCGCACCCGCCCATGCGGGCGAGACGATTACTTTCTTCCACAATGACAATGCGGGCTCGCCAGCGCTCGCGTCGGACATCAATGGCAACCCGGTGTGGAAGGAGACGTATCGGCCCTACGGCGATCGCCTCGTCGATGCCTCGACCTCGGACAACAATGCGCTGTGGTTCGCGGGCAAGCCCTTCGATGAGCAAACCGGCCTGAGCTATATGGGCGCCCGGTACTACGATCCGGCGATCGGCAGATTCATGAGCGTCGATCCGGCGCAACTCGACCTTGATCAGCTGCAAACGATCAATCGATATGCCTACGCCAACAACAATCCTTACAAGTTTGTCGATGAGGATGGTCATAGCCCGGTAGACGTGGCGTTTCTCGTCTATGACCTGGGCAAGCTCAGTGTAGCGTTGTGGACCGGCACCGGCGTCGCCGCAGCGGCGATGGATGTCGCTTGGAGCGCCGTTGGGGTTGTGAGTCCTGTTCCTGGAACAGGGCAGGTGATCAAGGCGGCGCGGGCGGCTGATCGTGCAGTGGATGCCGTGAAGGCCGCGGACAACACGGTCGAGATTACTCTGAAGTACAAGCGGGGCTGGTCCGCCGCCCAACGCGCGGCCGCGGATAAGAAGGTTGCACACCTCGATGCGGCAGCGAAACGGGGTGAGTTGAAGCCTACGGTGCCCGAGAGGTCAGGTACTTCGACAAGAAACCGATTCGAGGCAGATGGAGGACAGGTCGGTAAAGGTCAGGATGTCGATCACATGACCGATTTGCAGCTTGGCGGCAAGGATGTCACTGGCAACATGCAGGCACTCGACAGTAGCGTGAATCGCAGCCTGGGTTCTCAGATCAATCACCAGATCAAGAAGTTAGCGGAAGATAGCCAGATCTGTGGGGTCAGGATCTGTGATCCAAAGATTGTCAATCGAAAGTAGTGTGAAGCGCAGTCTGGATGCTCAGCTCAATCACCAGATCAAAGATCGACCGCAAGCAGCTAGGATCGGTATCCTGTGGGTCTGTGATTGGAGGAGTGGTTCAGCCATGCAAGAATTTGCGCAGAAATACCCGCCAGACTGCAAGCCGCGGCAGTCTGCGGAGGCGTATGCGCGTGCCCTGCTCGGATTTACTCGAGCAGCAGATCGCCTGGCGCGGTACGGTGGTTGCAGCTTTGGCGGCGGGATCTACCGGCTGTATGGAGCCGAGGAAATCGAAACATGGACGACTGCTGTGCACGAGAGTTTTCCGGAATACGCCGGCCGAGTCCGGTGCTTCGGTCGCGACTGGCTGTGCAACCAATTCTGTCTGGACAATCGGCGGCTGCAGGACGCAGAGTCCATGGTTCTTCTGTTTGAGATCGGCACCGGGAAAGTGCTAAAGATCCCAGAGACGTTTGCAGGCTTTCACTCGCAGCTCATCGTCGAAGATCCGGACGCTGCACTTGCAGAAGACTTTTTCGACAGATGGCGGACCGTTGATTCACGTCCGCTTGGTGCCGCCGAGTGTGTCGGGTACAAAGTTCCTCTGGTTCTCGGCGGGCAGGACGAAGTGAGTAACCTTGAGCGCTCGGATGCGAGCGTGTACTGGCATCTGATGACGCAGGTGCTCATGAAGACTCGCAATCTCCCTCCGGAGACCAAGGTGCGTGGAGTCTCCGGCGAGGGATGAGCTGCCCGCCCACTTGCGGCTCCCGTCGAACCGGAAGCCGCAAGCCAAAGCTTATAGGGTTATGACCGTGATCTGGCAAAAGCCCTGAGCCTTCGGCATGGAGTCATCGACGTACACCTTGACGGGTGTACCCGTGGTGCGGGAAGTGATCGCCAGTGCCAACAACTGCGGACTGCTCTTTGCGTTGAACCAGCCCCAATCGTCCGAGCAATTGACATCGCCCCAACTACCGCCAAGCCTTATCCATGCGACATCTGGCGTACCGGCGCGCTCATGACTGTCTACTTGCAAAGCTTCGATCAGTCCCTCTTTAAACAAGAATGTCGCATTCGATGAAACCGGAGAAACAGCTGCGAACATCGCCAGCCCCAGGATTGTCGTCTTCAGTCCAGTCATATCTGCATTCCCTCTGCTGTCATGAATAGGCGCGGATCGAAAACGTAAGTTGACAGTGGGGGGCAGCGGCGTTGATGTCGCCGCTAAGGATGTTGATCGGTCGTAACGAGCGGCGGTGAGCGCCGCCATACTTGGACTGCGGTACTTCCCTGGCGCCAATGATCATCAGCGGGTCAGTCATCTCCCTTTGAGCCCCGTCTTTGTCTTTGCGCAAGCGTTGCCGAGCGGCAGGTACGTTGTCAACGGTGGGCGCACGAATTCAGGGTTGAAAGAAGAGAGCATCGACCAGCGCGCGCTGGCCGATTAATTGATCCTGGATCGTGCCGCGAACGGCGAGGGCGCGAGCTCATACTGCGATACATAAAAGTCTCGCTGCGCCTTCGCGCCGCGCGGGGCAGCGCCGTCGTGCTCGCTAGATCCACGCGGGGCTGTTGATACACGCCATGCAGGATCAGGCACGCGATCTCCGGATCGGCGGCCCTGCGTCGCAGTTGACTCGGTGAAACCCTGAATCGCTTCTTGCGCCGTTGACTCAAGCGCGCTCACGCGCCAAAACTCAAGCCAGTACAGAACAGCATCGCAATGTTTCAACTATGGAGGGTTTGACAATGCCGTTGCCTCGCACCCCGTCCAGAACGATCCCGCTGAGTTTGACGTCCCGTGCCAAGGCACTGATCGTCATGTGTGCCGTACTGATCGCCGGCCAGGCGCCCGCTGCGCCGTTTGAAGGTGCGTCGGTACCCACTTCAGTTCGAACTCTGATCTGCGACTCGAATCCCCGTATCGTCGTTCTACTCGCCAATGGGACGAATATCTGGTATCCGGCCAATTGGGAGAGCAGCAAGTTGTTTCTCGCGACGGCGCTCGCGGCGAAGGCCGCGGGCCAGAACATGTACTACCTGGGCACCGACGATACCTTGTCGGTCTACTGTACCCTCAACTCGGCTCGGCAGGTTCTGGGATTTGGTATGGAGGACTAGCGATAGGGCTTTCGTTGGAAAGTCCTTCGGTGACCTTTGTTCGAAGCTATATATCGGCGCCGAAGCGCGCTGTTTGTTTGGATCGCTGAGTCGCAGAAAATTCGATGCAATGGAGAGGATGCATGCGCGAACACAATGGAATCTGGAACACCGAGAGCAAGCGTGTTGCGAGAGTGGGCGGCGCATTTCTGGCGCTTTCCCTTGTCGCTCTAGCCGTCAGCGCCGCGACGGAGACACGCACCTATGATCCGAGCTACAAGTACATCGCCGGATTCGTGGAAAACCCGTTGGGCCTGACGGACACCATCTGTGGCATTCAACTTCCAGCCTATGCGGATTGCTGGGGGCGCTACGAGGCGTGGGTCAGGGAAACAACGCCGGGCGGCAAGGCGATTTGTGCTGCGCTGATGTCGGCGAAGGTGCAGCAGATCAGCGTTACGTATCGCCTCGACGTATCACAAGGCGGAAAATGCGAGATCGTTCGCGTCGAGTCATAGGGGCGCGCTCCAAACGACACGCGC
Organism: Steroidobacter agaridevorans; assembly: GCF_009932555.1. Classification (GTDB taxonomy): domain Bacteria; phylum Pseudomonadota; class Gammaproteobacteria; order Steroidobacterales; family Steroidobacteraceae; genus Steroidobacter; species Steroidobacter agaridevorans. Next base: position 364,133 of record NZ_BLJO01000001.1, on the reverse strand, counting down.
TGCCGCCGTAGGACACCGCCCCCGGCTCCCGCCGCTTTCACCACGCGGCACTGCCAAGTTCGGAAGCACTCGCCGGTGAGGGATGCGCGATTTGTACCGACCAGCGAACCAAGTCGGAGACGCGGCCGTTACCGCTGTGGTGATCACGGTCGGAGGTCGCATGGCGAGCAAGCGCAAGAATTCGTTGGTGGCGAACATCAATCGCCGGAAGCGCGCGGGGAAGAGCAGGCCGAAGTCGCGCTCGACGGTGAGCAAAGAGTCGTACCGCCAGATGCAGAAGAGCTGGCCGAAGTCGGGAACGAAGAAGGCGGCCAAGAAGCAGGCGGCCAAGAAGAAGTGAGTTGATATCGACGAATCCGTTTTCGGCATCGGTGGCCGGCACAGCGCCGGGCGGAGGTGGCCTGGCCGCGGAATTCGGATCGTCGCAGCTGGACTGCAACTTCCTTTAGTTTTTCGCTCGCGGGACGCGCCGGCCGGCGTGTCCCCGGAAAATTTCCTTTTGGGGCACGCACGGCGCCCGCCGCACCAAAACCGCTCCACTCTTCCGGCCTCGCTTTCTCATCTGAGCCACCGCGGCGCGTCGCCGATGACGGATCAACGCTGTGGCGGCGTTCATGCACCACAAAGCGTCGTGGCGCTGGCGCGGATCATGCAAACATCTCCGAGCGGCTGCCCAAAAACGGCACAGCGCCGAGCGCCGCAACTTCGCGCTCATACCCAAACGTACGCGCAACGGATAATTCGCAGCGTCCTTTTGACTAGACTTTTAAAAATCATTTGTCTATATAATTGAATCGAAGTCGCACACCGGACCAGTTCCGGTGCTGAAGGGGGACGACCGCCAAGGGGATGATCGGGGAACACCGGCCTCCATTGGACCAGCGTGCTTACTAATTCATTCTGGGGAGGTCGAGTCCAATGATTCTTATCGATTCGGGGCAGGCGCAAAATCATCGTCGATCGCTCGTGCTCGAGCGCATGGTCGCTCGCACTCTGAAGACGACACGGCGCGCTGGGAGAATCGGCGGCTACGCCGCGCTGGGCATGATGTCACTCGCTTCGCACTCGGCGTGGTCGCAGGCCGCGGCGGTCGCGGCCGATGCGGCGCCCGTCGAAGTCGTCGTCACCGGCACACGCATCGTGCGCGACGGGTACGAAGCACCGACGCCGGTCAGCGTGCTCGGCGTCGAACAGATCCAATCCTTCGGCTCACCGAACATCGCCGACGCGGTGAACACTTTGCCGGCGCTGTCCGGCAGCGTTTCTCCGGCCACGTCCGTGACGACGGCCAGCACCGGCAACTCGAACATCAACGCGCTGAACCTGCGCGCGCTCGGCGAGAACAGAACGCTGGTGCTGATCGACGGTCAGCGCTCGGTCGCATCGTCGCTGTCCGGCCTCGTCGATGTGAATTTGATTCCGCAGGATTTGATCTCGCAGGTCGAAGTGGTCACGGGCGGCGCGTCCGCGGTGTACGGCTCCGACGCGCTCGGCGGTGTGGTGAACTTCGTGCTCGACAAGAAGTTCACCGGCATGAAGACGACGTCGCAGTACGGCTCGACGACGCACGGCGACGGCGACAACTGGATGGCCGGCGCCACCTTCGGCACGCCGTTCGCCGATGGCCGCGGTCACTTCATCTTCAGCGCGAGCGCGCGCCAACAAAGCGTAATCCCCATCAATCGCCGCGATTGGAACTTGAAAGGTTGGCAGTTCATGAACAACCCGGGCTATACGCCGACCAACGGCCAGCCGCAGCGTCTGCTGCTGGATCAGGTGTCGGTGAGCACGGGCATCGCCGGCGGCATCGTCACTAACGGGCCGCTGCGGGGCACGGCTTTCGGCGTCGGCGGTCAGCCCTATACGTTCAACTTCGGCGATCTGGTGACCGATCCCGATATGCGCGGCGGAGATTGGGAACTGTCTCAGGTGCGAGGCACGCGCGCCGGTGCGAGCTTGCTCGGCGGCTCGCGTACGCACAGCGCATTCATGCGCGTGTCGTGGGATCTTACCGACGACGTCAATATCTATTTCCAGGCAGCCACTGCCCGCGACAAGAACCGCAACTACGCGTTCTCGCTCGAAGATACCGGCAGCATTCAACTCAACGTCGACAATGCATTCCTTCCCGAGTCGGTGCGACAGGCGATGCTGGATCGAGGCGTGACGACCTTCCGGCTCGGCACGATGCACCCGGACCTGGACATTGCGACTCCGGTAAACGACCGCCGCGTCACGCGCTTCGTCCTGGGCGCCACCGGCAGCCTCGGCGACAAATGGGAATGGGATGCCTACTACCAGCGCGGCGTGTCCGATCTGCACGTCATGACCGAAGGCATCTGGGTGAACTCTTATCTGGCGCTCGCCTACGACGCCGTCGTCAATCCGGCGAACGGCACGATCGTCTGCCGCTCCACGCTGACGGATCCCGGCAACGGCTGCGTTCCTTACAATCCGATGGGCATCGGCGTGAACTCGCAAGCCGCGCGCGATTACGTGCAAGGCAACGGCGAAAAGATGTGGCGCTACCAGCAGCTCACGCAGGACGTTGCGGCCGTGTCATTGAGTGGCTCGCCGTTCGCGACCTGGGCGGGCGACGTTTCCGTCGCGACCGGTGTCGAATGGCGCAAGGAGTGGATTGGCAAGGGCGAGAACGATGCCATCTCCGATCGCTTCGGCTGGTGGGTCGGCGGCTATCCGTCCACGCAGGGCAGCTATGACGTGACCGAAGGCTATGTCGAGACCGTCATTCCGCTCGCGAAGGATCTGCCGGCGCTCAAGAGCCTCGACGTGAGCGGTGCAATCCGCGTGACCGAGTACAGCACGTCGGGCAGCGTCGAAACGTGGAAGGCGGGCTTGAACTGGGCGCCGCTCGACGACGTTCGTTTCCGTGCCACGTTGTCGCACGACATCCGGGCGCCGAATCTGGAAGAGCTGTTCAGCCGAGGCAGCGGCGGCGCTCCGGCGGTCACGAATCCGTGGCTCGGCAATGCGACGGAGTACATCACTTCGCCGCGCCTCGGCAACACAGAACTGACGCCGGAAAAGGCTGACGGCTTTGGCGCGGGCCTGGTGCTGACGCCGCGCGTGCTGCCGGGCTTCGCGCTGTCGGTCGACTACTGGAGCGTCGATATCGAGGACGCGATCGGTCTGCCGACGACTCAGGACATCATCGACAACTGCTATCAGGGTCAGACGGCATTCTGCTCGGCAATCGACTTCTATCCGGACACGGACAGCCTGTTCGTGGTCCGTCGCACGCCGTTCAACTACACGTCCCAAGTCGCGCGCGGCGTCGACTACGAGACCAGCTATCGCTTCGATGTGGGCGATCTGTTCGACGGCGCCCCGGGCTCGGTGCAACTGCGCGCGCTCGCGACCAACTACAAGCGCAATGCGACCACGACCGAAGGCATCGTCGAGGATACGGCCGGCATGAACACTTCCTACGGTCCGCCGGACTGGAAGTGGAACGCGTCGATCGCTTACGCGCTCGAGTCGTTCAACGCAACGGTGACGGCGCGCGGCATCAGCTCCGGTGTCTATGACAACGACTGGATCGAGTGCAGCAGCAACTGTCCCACGTCCACCACCAAGTACGTGACGGTCAGCGACAACGATATCGACGGCGCGGTGTACTTCGACCTCGCGCTGTCGTACGGAGTCGATGTCGGGGGCATGGAGGTCGAGGGCTTCCTCAACGTGAGAAACATCACCGACAAGGATCCGGCGATCGTGGCGGCCAACCCAGGCGGCTTCAACTACACCATAGCCCCGGCGAACGCACGGCTGTACGACGTGCTCGGGCGCACGTTCACCGTGGGATTCCGTATGAACCTCTGAGCGCGCTCATCATCGCGGGCGGCGATCTGCCGTCCGCGATGTCGTGCAACGTTGTCCCTGTCGAATGTGGAGATTGTCGAGGATGCAAGGTTCATCGATCAGAGTTGCGTTGCTGATGCTGGCGCTCGCGCCGTTCGGGCTGCAGGCATCGGAGCCGGCGACGGAAAAGGTTCCTGAATACGCGCTTGACGCGAGCTGGCCGAAGCTGCCGCTGCCGAATCGGTGGGCGCTCGGTCTGATCAATGGCATTCACGTCGACGCCAACAATCATCTGTGGATGTTTCATAGCCCGGAGCTGGTGCCGAACTATGCGCGCGGCGCGGCGCAAACACCGCCGGCCGGCAAGTGCTGCGTGCCCGCGCCGGCGATCATCGAATTCGACGAGCAGGGCGAGGTGCTGCGGGCTTGGGGCGGACCCGAGCAGGCCAAGGGCTATGACTGGCCGACGGCGGGGCACGGACTGTTCGTCGACTACAAAGGAAACATCTGGATCGGCGGCAGCCAGACGCGGGTTGGCGCCGATGGCAGTCCTCCGGACGGCATGTATCTGAAGTTCGATCCGAACGGGAAATTCCTGCTGCAGATCGGCGGCCGCGGCCCTTCCAAGGGCAGTCTCGATCCGAGTCGATTGAGCGGCGCGTCGTCGGTTGATGTCGATCCCGAGACCAACGAGGCTTTCATCGCCGATGGCTATGGCAATCATCGCGTCATCGTGTTCGATGCGGACACCGGTGAGTTCAAACGGCAGTGGGGCGCGTATGGCAAGCCGCCCACAGACGAGAAGCTGCCGCGCTACGACGGTGGTCCGACGCTGCCGAAGCAGTTCAATCTGGTCCATTGCATTCGCATCGCGAACGACGGACTCGTCTACGTGTGCGACCGGCTCAACAATCGCCTGCAGGTATTCCGCAAGGACGGTACGTTCCTGGCCGAATACGTCTACGAGCCGCAGACCCGGGGCTCCGGCTCGGTTGGCAACGTCAGCCTGTGGCCCGATGCGCAGCAGACCTTCATGGTGATGAACGATCCGGGCAATTTCCAGACGGTGCTGATCCGCCGCGCCGACGGCAAAGTGCTGAGCCGTTTCGGCCACTTCGGCACCTGGGCCGGGGAATACCATCGCAATCACCAGATGGAGTTCGATCGCAAAGGCAACATCTATACGTCCGAAGACCATCGCGTGCAGCGGCTCAAGATCGTCAACGGCGTCACTCCCCGATGATCCGAGCAACATTGTGAGCAAACAAAACCTGTCGCAGGCCGAGCCCTTTTTCAATCCTCATGTCGAAGCGCTGCCGAAGTACAACGCTGGTCTCACGCTAGCCTCGGCCCGTGCGGCCAGCGGCCTGGAGCGGATCGCGCGGCTGGCGAGCAACGAGAATCCATACGGCTGTTCGCCAGCCGTCCAGCAGGCTCTGGCCGATGGCGCCGTCGAGCTCTGGCGTTATTCCGATCCAAGCTGCGAGCTGCTCCGGGCAGCGCTCGGCAAGCGCCTCGATGTCGAGTTGGGAAACATCGTGGTGGGCAATGGCTCGGAGGAGATGATCGCCGCCGCGTCGCGCGCATTCCTGACGGCGGGTGGCATTGCGCTCACCGTCGCGCCGTGTTTCGGCTTGCACGAGATCGAGCCGCTCGCGGTGGGCGCCAGTGTCACGAAAATTCCGATGACCGCCGAGCTCGACTTCGATGTGACTGGACTGGAGGCCGCGCTCGCGCAGGCTCCAAACATTCTGTTTCTGCCATCGCCGTGGAATCCGGTCGGCGCGGCGTTGGATCGCGACGGCTTGGCTCGCCTTATCGAGGCTGCGCCCGCCACGACCCTGTTCGTGCTCGACGAGGCCTATCGCGAGTTTGTTTCCGATGCGATTCCCGACGGCCTGGAAATGCTGAGGCGGACGCAGCGGCCCTACATCGTTTTGCGCACCTTCTCGAAGGCGTTTGGATTGGCCGGGCTGCGTGTCGGGTACGCGGTCTGCTCCAGTCCTAGAATCGCGAAGATGCTGGCGGCCGCCAAGACACCGTTCAATGTGAACGCCATGGCGCAGGCGGCGGCGGTTGCGGCGCTCGGCGATGAAGCCTGGATGAATGCAGCAGTGAATCGCCTGACCGTCGAGCGCGATCGCGTGTCGAAGGCGCTTCGCAATCTCGGTTTGCGCGTGGCGCGCTCGGAAGGCAACTTCTTGTTCTTCGATGCCGCTCGCGACAGCGCGCAGCTGGCGACAGCCCTGCTCAAGGCTGGTGTGGTCGTCAAGCCCTGGTTGGAGCCCGGGTATCGCACCTTCATCCGCGTCTCGACCGGCACGGTGGCCGAGAACGATCAGTTCCTCGACGCGTTGCGCGCGATCGTGCGATAGAGCTGAATCAAGAAAACTGACGCCGACGAACGCGCCGCCGAGAGCGTCAGTACGCCCGGTGGCGATTGCATCAGGACGCAATCGCGCGCGCCAAGCTGAATCTCCGATTCGCCTTCGATGGCGCAGCTCACAGCGCCATCTGCGCAGAACAACAGGGATTCCTCGGCGCGTAGGTCCAAGGTCAGATGTCGATCGACGACCAGACGATCGACGCTGTGGCGGTAGCGGCCACGGCGTGTCATCACATTCAAATCGGCGATCGTTCCGGCAAGCAGTCGCGCCTGAACTGGAAGATCGGCGGGGAAGGGGAACGGTGCGGTATCGCGGGTGACGGTGCGAGTGCCACCCGCGGCGCCGAAGTCCAGCGCCATCCCTTGCCCGTCGAGAATGCAAAGTGTCCGGTCGATGTCGGGAAATATCGAGAACGGTCCATCCTGCGCGACCACTGCCATGCTGACGCGCCAATCCAACGAATCGAGCGTCGCGCCCGGCGGCGAGATGGCAATCTCGGATGTTTCTCCGCCGCCGTTTTTCCATGGCATGCGCCGATGCGCAGCTGCCCGCAGAACATTCAAATCGATGCTCCTCTCAACGGTCGGTGATGCCGGGCAGGTCAAGGCCGCGCCCGCGTGCGCAATCGATCGCGAGGTCGTAGCCTGCGTCGGCGTGGCGCATGACACCGGTACCCGGATCGTTCCAAAGCACACGTGCAAGTCGTGCGTCCGCGTCCTTCGAGCCATCGCAAACGATGACCATGCCAGCGTGTTGCGAGAACCCCATGCCGACGCCGCCGCCATGATGCAACGAAACCCAGGTGGCGCCGGAAGCAGTGTTCAGCAGCGCGTTGAGCAGCGGCCAATCGGACACCGCATCCGAGCCGTCCTGCATCGCTTCGGTCTCGCGATTGGGTGAGGCGACCGAGCCGGAGTCGAGATGATCGCGACCGATCACGATCGGCGCCCGCAGCTCTCCGGAGGCGACCATTTGATTGAACGCGCGGCCGAGGCGGTCGCGCTGGCCGAGGCCGACCCAGCAGATGCGCGCAGGCAGACCTTGGAACCGGATCCGCTCGCGCGCCATATCCAGCCAGTTGTGCAGATGGGGATCGTCCGGGATCAGCTCCTTCACCTTCTGATCGGTGCGATAGATATCTTCCGGATCGCCGGACAGCGCGGCCCAGCGGAACGGCCCCACACCCCGGCAGAACAGCGGCCGGATGTAAGCCGGCACGAAGCCCGGGAACGCGAACGCATCGCTGACGCCGCAATCGAAAGCGACCTGCCGGATGTTGTTGCCATAGTCGAAGGTTGGAATTCCGAGCCGATGGAATTCCAGCATCGCGCGCACATGCTCGGCCATCGACGCTTTCGCGGCTGCCGCGACGCCGGCCGGATCATTGGCGCGCCTCTCGTCCCAATCTTCGACGGTCCAGCCGAGCGGCAGATAACCATTGACCGGGTCGTGCGCCGATGTTTGATCGGTGACAGCGTCGGGCCGCACGCCCCGACGCAACAGTTCCGGAAGCACTTCGGCGGCGTTGCCACGCAGCGCCACCGAAACGGGCTTGCCGGTGCGGCGAGAGTCATCGAGGATTGCGAGCGCTTCATCGATATTCTTCGCGCACACGTCCACGTACCCGGTGCGCAGACGAAAGTCGATGCTCGATTGACGACATTCAATTGCGAGACAGCTGGAGCCGGCCATGGTCGCGGCGAGCGGCTGCGCGCCGCCCATACCGCCGAGGCCCGCGGTCAGGATCCAGCGGCCACGCAGATTGCCGCCGTAATGGCGGCGGCCCATCTCGACGAATGTTTCATACGTGCCCTGCACGATGCCTTGCGAGCCGATGTAGATCCACGAGCCGGCGGTCATCTGGCCGAACATCATCAGGCCCTTGCGATCGAGCTCGCTGAAATGTTCCCAATTGGCCCAGTGCGGCACCAGGTTGGAATTGGCGAGCAGCACGCGCGGCGCATCGCGATGGGTACGGAACACACCGACCGGCTTGCCCGATTGGATCAGCAATGTTTGATCGTCCTCCAGCCGGCGCAGCGTCGCTACGATACGGTCGAAGCTGTCCCAGTCGCGGGCCGCGCGACCGATGCCGCCGTAAACCACCAGCTCTTCGGGACGCTCCGCCACGTCGGGATCGAGATTGTTCATCAGCATGCGCAGCGGTGCTTCGGTGAGCCAGCTGCGGGCGCTGAGGGTCTGGCCGCGCGGCGCGCGGATGGTGCGGGACTTGTCGGTTCTGTTCATGGCAATACCTGTTAACCGTTGACCGGCTTCAGAGCGAACTCTATGCAGCGCCCGAGCACAGTCTTCAATACGGTGCGCAGCGGGTTCGAGAAATTCGGGTCGAATTGCGGCGGCCAGTTATCTGGCGACAAGGCTCCGCCCGGCTCGTCGAGATAGCCGCGGCAGGCAAGCTCCATCTGCACTGCATGGACGCCTTCGGCGGGCTGGCCGTGGCAGCGAGTGATGTAGCCGCCCTTGAAGCGGCCATTCAATACGTGACTGAAACTGGAGCTCGCGCACGCTGCGACGACTGCCTCGCTCAATGCGGGGGCACAAGATTGGCCGTCGTTGGTGCCGATGTTGAACTGCGGCAGCTCGCCTTCGAACAGGCGCGGAATACGCGAGCGGATCGAATGGCAATCGTATAGGACGATGTTCGCATGCCGCTGGCGAAGCCGTTCGATCTCGCTTCGCAACGTCGCGTGATAAGGATCGAAATAGCGCTGCCGCCGTGCTTCGATCTCCGTCGACGAGACTGGATCGTCACGATACAAAGGTTCGCCGTCGAATGTCGTGCTCGGGCATAGCTCGGTCGTCGCGCGGCCTGGATATAAGGACCGTCCCGATGGATCGCGATTCACGTCGATGACGCTGCGAGAAACGGTCGTGCGCACAATCGTGGCGTCGAGCTCGGTCGCGAAGTCATACAGCCGATCGAGATGCCAATCCGCGTCGCGTCGCGCCAGCCAGGGCGACACGAAGCGGGGCTCGAGATTGCGCAGATCGATGCCGGAATGCGGCATGCTGAGCAACAGCGGCGCTGCGCCTCGACGGATCGATAGCCACTCTGACTGCATGTCAATTCGTCTCGCGAAGAACCTGCGGCAGGGGCAGGCCGGCCGCGGCGACGATCGCGCCGCTGCGCACGAGCGAGGTCGCCTGCTCCATGTCCGGATAGATGTAACGATCGTCGTCGAGCATCGGCACGCGTTCGCGCAGCGCGCTGTGGGCCGATTCGAGCGGCACGCTCGTCTTCAATGGCGCACGCAAATCGCAGGCCTGCGCGGCCATCAACAGCTCGATCGCGATCACGGCGGTCGCGTTGTCGATCATCGGCAACAGGCGACGCGCGCCATGCGCCGCCATCGAGACGTGATCTTCCTGGTTCGCCGACGTTGGAATGGAGTCGACGCTGGCCGGATAGGCGCGTTGTTTGTTTTCCGAGACGAGCGCGGCGGCGGTGACCTGCGGAATCATGAAGCCGGAGTTGAGACCTGGACGCGGCGTGAGGAACGCCGGTAGCCCCGACAACACCGGGTCGATCAGCATGGCGATGCGGCGTTCGGCGATCGAGCCGATCTCGCACACTGCGATGGCGATCATGTCGGCCGCGAAGGCGACCGCTTCCGCATGAAAGTTGCCGCCAGACAGCGCCACATTCTCTTCCGCGAAGATGAGGGGATTATCCGAGACGCCGTTTGCCTCGGTCGCGAGGAACGTGGCGGCATTGCGTAGCATGTCGAGGCACGCGCCCATCACTTGCGGCTGGCAGCGCAGGCAATAGGGATCCTGCACCCGATCGTCGTTGGTCAGGTGCGATGCCCGCAGGGCGCTGCCCGCCATCAGCTCTCGCAAGGCCTGCGCGGCTTCGATCTGGCCTCGATGCTTGCGTAGCGCGTGGATGCGGGGATCGAAAGGAGTGTCCGTGCCACGGGCTGCATCTGTCGAGAGCGCGCCGGTAACCAGCGCCGTCTGGTACAGAACCTCCGCTTCGAACAGCGCGACGAGGGCGACAGCGGTGGAGAACTGCGTGCCGTTCAGCAGCGCCAGGCCTTCCTTTGGCGCCAACGTCAACGGTTGCAGATTGGCGCTCGCCAGGCCCTGCTTCGCAGAGACACGGCCGGAGGGCGTGTCCACTTCGCCGACGCCGAGCATCGCCGCCGTCATGTGCGCCAGCGGAGCGAGATCGCCCGAGGCTCCGACCGAACCTTGTGCCGGTACCACCGGGATGATTTCCGCGGACAGCATCGATTCCAGGAAGCCCAGTGTGCGCAGTTGCACACCCGACGCGCCTTGTCCGAGGCTCGCGAGCTTCAGCGCCATCATCAATCGGACGATGCGGCTCGGCAATGGGTCGCCGGTGCCGGCCGCGTGAGACAGAACGATATTCTGTTGCAGGCGGCTGAGATCGGCATCGTCGATGCGCACCGTCGCGAGCTTGCCGAAGCCGGTGTTGATGCCATAAACCGGCTGGCCGCGGGCGAGAATGCTCGCGACCGCCGCCGCTCCTTTCTCGATCGCCGGGCGGCATGACGAATCGAGTCGCGGCGTGGCTCCGCGATAAACCGCACGCCAATCTTCGAGCGACGTCGAACCGGGCTTCAATACGATCGCAATCATCGACCTCTCCAGAAACGCGAATGCAGCGGGTTGCTGCCGATCCGATAAACCAGCTCAGCGGGCGCATCGATATCCCACACGGCGAAGTCGGCAAGCTTGCCGGCTTCCAGGGTGCCGATCTCGCTCTCCAGACCCAAGGCGCGCGCTGCCGCACGCGTCGTGCCGATCAAACATTCTTCCACGGTGAGCCGGAACTGGGTCGCGGCCATGTTCATGGCGAGCAGCAGGGACGTGAGCGGCGAGGTGCCGGGATTGCAATCGGTCGCGACGGCAATCGGCACGCCGTGCCGACGCAGCAGCGCCACCGGCGGCAAGGTGGTTTCCCGCAGGAAATAAAAGGCGCCGGGCAGCAGTACGGCTACGGTCGCGGCGCGGGCCAGCGCTTCGACGCTGGCCTCGTCGGAATATTCCAAATGATCCGCCGACAATGCGGCGTGCTCCGCCGCCAGGCGCGCGCCGCCGAGGTTCGACAACTGATCGGCGTGTAGTCGCACGCGAAGCCCATGCTTGGCCGCAGCTTCGAACACACGCGACATTTGCGCTGGCGAGAATGCGATGTGCTCGCAGAAGCCGTCGACTGAATCGATCAGTCCGTCGGCCGCCAGCGCCGGCAGCATGGTTCCAACCACGCTGTCGATATATGCATCGGCATCGCCCGACATTTCCGGCGGAACGGCATGCGCGCCAAGAAAGGTCGTATGAACGTGAACTTTACGCAGTCGACCCAGCTCGCGTGCGGCTTGCAGCATGCGACGCTCTGTTTCCAGATCGAGTCCGTAACCCGATTTGATTTCGATCGCCGTGACGCCTTCGTCGATGGCGGCGTCGAGTCGACGCAGGGCGTCGGCAACCAACTGTTCCTTCGTCGCGGCGCGCGTCGCTCGCAACGTAGAGATAATGCCGCCGCCGGCAGCTGCGATTTCCTGGTAAGTGGCGCCGCGCAGGCGCAGCTCGAACTCCCTGGCTCGGTTGCCGGCGTGGATCAAATGCGTGTGGCAATCGACGAGCCCCGGGGTGATCCATCGACCTTCGCAATCGATCTCATCGCGCGCTCCGCTTGCAGGCGGCAACTCGCGCTCGGGGCCGGCGAACACGATGCGCTCGCCACGGATGAGCAAGGCGCCTTGTGTGACGAGCCCGATGCCTCGCGCGCCGTGCGCCAGGGTGGCGAGTCGAGCATTGCGCCACACGCGTTCCGGCGAGGACTGTCGATCAATGGCCGTGGCGGTCATCGGGATTCGGGAGCATCGAGCCTGTCGAAGTGTTAATGTATAGTCATATAATCGATACCGAGAAAGCAAGGGTCGCGCGCATTTCGCCAGGAGTCCGCATCGATGACTGTTTTGTATACTGAGCAACTGCTCACAGCGGCGGGATGGGTGCAGTCGGCGCGCCTGCACCTTGATGGCGCGCGTATAGCAACGATCGAGCGCGATGTTGCTCCAGGGCCGGGCGACGAGCGACATGACGCGATCGTGCCGGCGATGCCGAACCTGCACAGTCATGCGTTCCAGCGCGGCATGGCCGGCCTCGCCGAAACCCGCGGCCGCAGCGAAGATAATTTCTGGAGCTGGCGCGACATCATGTATCGATTTGCGTCGCGCATGTCGCCGGAGCATCTGCAGGCTATCGCCGCGCAGGCGTACGTCGAAATGCTCGAAGCGGGCTTCGGCCGCGTCGGCGAATTTCACTATGTGCATCACGATGTAGGCGGTCGCCGTTTCGCCGACCCGGCAGAAATGGCGGCTCGCATTGCCGCCGCCGCGGGCGAGACAGGCATCGCGCTGACGCTACTGCCGGTGTTCTATGCTCATTCTTCGTTCGGCGGCAAGGCGCCGAGCGAAGGGCAGAAACGTTTCATTCACGATACTGAAACCTATGCGCGCCTGATCGAGCGCTGCCGCGAAGTGGTCGCGCCCCTGCCGGCGAGCGTGGTCGGGGTCGCGCCGCATAGTTTGCGTGCAGTGACGGCCGAAGAGCTTGCCGAAGTGGTGCGCATGTTGCCGGATGCGCCAGTGCACATTCACATCGCCGAACAGCAGAATGAAGTTCGTGACTGCCTCGCTTGGTCGGGCCTGCGGCCGGTTCGCTGGTTGCTCGGCAATGTCGCCGTGGACTCGCGCTGGTGCCTGGTGCATGCGACTCATGTCGATGCGGCCGAGATCGAGGGCATCGCCCGGAGCGGCGCGACGGTCGGTCTTTGCCCGGTGACGGAGGCGAATCTCGGCGACGGTATTTTTCCCGCAGCGGACTTCGTTGCCGCGGGAGGTCGGTTCGGCGTCGGGACCGATTCGAATGTATGCATCAGTCTGTCAGGTGAATTGTCACTTCTGGAGTACACTCAGCGCCTGTCGCTCGGCAGCCGCAATGTGATCGGCTTGCAAGGCCACTCGACCGGGATGGCGCTGTATCAACGCGCGCTGTCGGGAGGAGGGCGGGCGCTCGGTGCGCCAATGGCGAGCCTGGTCGAGGGCGGGCCCGCCGATCTGGTCAGCCTGTCACGGCAGGAACCGGCCATGATGTGTCGTTCGGGCGATGCGTTGATCGACTCGTGGTTGTTCGCCACGGCGGGCGGCGTCGTCGATTGTGTCTGGGTGAGCGGCATCAAACAGGTCGAGCGCGGCCGACATCGGTCGCGCGACGCGGTGCGCGATGCTTACGGGAAAGCGATGCAGGAGTTGTGCGCTTGAAGGAAACGAAGAAGCGGGTTTCGATGGGCAATGGCGCGGCAGCGACGGCCCGAAGTGACAAACAGAGCGGTGCGGCGACCTCGTTGCATCAGCGCATCTTGTCGGACATTCAGGGCAACATCCTGTCCGGCCGGTGGGAGCCGGGCCAGCGCATTCCGGTCGAGCTGGAGTTGATGGAGCAATACGACTGCTCGCGAATGACGGTCAACAAGGTGCTCACGCAATTGGCGCAGGCCGGCATCATCGAGCGCCGGCGCAAGTTCGGCAGCTTCGTCAGCCGGCCGCACTCGCAGTCGGCGGTGCTGTCGATCCCCGATATCAAGACCGAGGTCGACGCGCTCGGCTTGCCCTACAGGTTCGAAATATTGGAGCGACACAAACGCCGCGCGACACGCGACGACCGCGCGCTGCTGGGCAGCGACGATGCGGCGCCGGTGCTCGAGCTGGTGTGCCGGCATTTCGCGAAAGATCAGCCGTTCTGCGTCGAGTATCGCCTGATCAATCTGCAATCGGTGGCGGGCGCTGCCACGGAACCTTTCGCCGATATCTCTCCCGGCGCGTGGTTATTGCGCCAGGTTCCCTGGAACGTTGCCGAGCATCGCATTCGTGCAGCGGGCGCGAACGCCGAGGAAGCCGCGCGGCTGAAGGTCAAATCGGGCAGCCCGTGTCTGATTGTCGAGCGCACGACGCGCAGCCTCACGTCGGCGATCACATTCGTACGACTGACCTATCCCGGCAATCTGCACGAGCTCGTCGCGACGTTTACGTCACTCACGTCGCCGTCGCGCTCGGCGTAAACGACAGCGCGCTCGTGCAGAGATCCTGCTGTCGCCGGCCGGCGGCGATGAGTGCATTACGAAAATCGGCGCAGCGCTGCCGCTCCAGCGTGCCGCGCTGCCACGCCAGAAAATAAGACTCCGGCAAGTTCAGGCGTCGATCGACGGGGACCACCAGGCGTCCCCGGCGGACGTGCTCGGCGATCATCGAAACCTGGCCGAGCACGAAGCCGCCGCTGTCTTGTGCCGCATCGATCGCCGCGCTCGCGAGCGAGAATGTCAAACGCGCGGGATGCTGCGGTGGGGCGATGCCGGCCGACCATGCCCAGTCGACCCAGGTCGGCGGCGGACGGTGCCGACTGTCCCAGACAATTTCGATCAACGGACACTCGAGAATATCGGCTGCATCTTTGATCGGATGCCGGCGCAGGAACTCCGGCGAGCAGACCGGCACCACTGCGTCACAAAACAACTGCGAAAAGCGTTCGTAGCGGCGCGCATCGGCGCCATAACAAATTCGAAAGTCGATGCCTTCGTCCTGCAACACCGGCTCGCGCTCCGAGCCGATCAGCCGCAGGCTCACCGTGCCGTGACTCGTGCTCCATTCCAATAACAAGCGTTGCAACCACAGCGCGAGCGGCGGCGGAGCGCTGAGCACGATCCCCTGCTTCGCACGGGCGATGTGAAGCCGGTGCTGTGCGCGGCGTAATTCATCGAATGCCGTGCGCACCTGCTCGTAGTACATGCGGCCCCACGACGTAAGCGTGAGCGAGCGGCCATCGCGCTCGAGCAGCCGCGTACCCAACTCACGTTCGATCTTGCGCAGCTGCTGACTGACCGCACCGGAGGAAACGCCCAGCTCGTCCGCCGCCGCAGCTACGCTGCCACGGCGAACGATGGCTTCGAACGCCTGGATCGCGCGCATCGGCGGCAACGCCGCCGCGTCTGTTTCCTGCGTGTCGTACGGTCGGGTGGACATCGGATAAAACGCAACGCGATGGTGCAAACGAAATGAGAAATGCGCCGTTGCGGATCATGATCCGCGCCCGGAAAAAATAATGTACAGGCATTTGAATTGGTTTGTATAGACGTTATAGTCGGGACACATCGGCAACGAAGCCGTGCAGGGGAGTCTGACTGCGATGAATGGGGTACTGCATGGTTCTGGCGAAACTGGCCGCCCGCTCTGCGCTGGCCTTCGCGTGGGGCGCGATGTTCGGTGCGCTGCTGTCAGCCGCGCCGGTGGCAGCCGACAGCGATGAGCGCACGGAGCTCGAGCACGGCGAATATCTGGTCCGCGCCGCCAACTGCGTAAGCTGTCACACGCAACCGGGTGGAGCTGTCTTTGCAGGCGGCGTGCCATTCCCAACAGATTTCGGCACGATCTATTCGACCAACATCACGCCGGATGAAGCCACCGGCATCGGCGGCTGGAGCTTCGAGCAATTCGAGGCGGCCATGCGCGGCGGCGTACGTCCCGACGGCCAGCATCTGTATCCGGCTTTTCCTTATCCCAGCTTCACGAAGATCGACGACGCGGACCTGCGCGCACTGTACGCGTACTTCATGAATCTCAAGCCTGTGACCGCGCCGGCCAGGGAAAACGAGCTGAAGTTTCCATATAGCCAGCGCAGCCTGCTCGGCATGTGGAAGTCGATGTACTTCGACGCAGGCCGCTTCGTCGCCGACGCGGGCCGCTCGGCGCAATGGAATCGCGGCGCTTATCTGGTCGAAGCATTGGCCCACTGCAGCGCCTGCCATTCGCCGCGCAATTTCATGGGCGCCGAGCAAGCTCACTCGCTCTACACGGGCGGCGTTCTACAGGAGATCGATGAAGAACGGGGCCCTGTCGTGCGCGGTGCTCCCAATCTCACACCGTCGCCGCAAGGCCTCGGCGCATGGTCGGAAGACGACATCGCCGCTTATTTGAAGCTGGGCAGCAATACGCGCACGCATTTGATGGGGACCATGAACGAGGTGGTGTTGAACAGCACCCGACATCTCTCCGAAGCGGACACGCGCGCGATGGCCGTGTACCTGAAGAGTCTGCCGGCGAAGGCGCAAAGCAACGCTCGTCCGAGCGAGAAAGTCATGGAGCTCGGCGCCAAGCAGTACGACATCCATTGCGGCACGTGTCATCTGCCGACCGGGCAGGGCTCGGTGGACACCGGTCCTTCGCTGGCTGGCAGCGCGTTTGCACAGGCTCCCGAGGCATCGTCGCTGATCGATCTGGTGCTCAATGGCCCGCGGCTGCCGGTCGAGCCGCCGTCGAAAGAATGGCGCATGCACGCGTGGCAGGCGATGCCTGCCTTCGCTCAGAAGCTCAGCGACGAACAAGCCGCGGCTCTGCTGACCTTCGTGCGCAATTCATGGGGCAATGCCGCTGGCGAGGTCGTGCCGAAGGACATCGATAGGCTTCGATGACGTCATAAGTGGTGCGTGGCGCTTGCCATGCGCACCGCTGTTGGGCAGTCAAGCGCGGCGTTTAGCCCCGCTAAATGATGTCGGCCCGGCGCTCATTGATAGCGGCTGGCCTGTTTGAACAGACTCCAATTCGAGGCATGGGTGACGATGGATCTACTGGTAATTGCTCTGTACATGGCCGGGATGATCGGCATCGGCTGGTACGCGAAAACGCGTGCGCGTACGCAGGCCGACTTTCTCGTCGCTGGCCGGCGGCTCGGGCCCGTGCTCTACGCCGGAACGCTCGCCGCGCTGGTGATGGGCGGCGGTGCGACGCTTGGCGGCATCGGCCTCGGTTATCAGCATGGGTTGTCGGGTGTATGGCTGGTGTTCTCGATGTCCGCCGGCGTGGCGCTCATCAGCCTGGTGCTCGCGCCGCTGATCAATCGGCTGCGGGTCTACACGGTCAGCCAGATGCTGGAGCTTCGCTACGGTGAGATGGGGACCGTGGTGTCGGGCATCGTGATGTTGGCCTATACCTTGATGATCGCCGTGACTTCGACGATTGCCTACGGCGCCATCTTTTCCGTGCTGTTCGATATCGAGAAGGTGCCGGCGATTCTGATCGGCAGCAGCGTCGTGATCCTGTACTCCGTGCTGGGCGGCATGTGGTCGATCACGTTCACCGACATCGTGCAGTTCGTGCTCAAGACGCTCGGGATGTTCTTCATTCTGTTGCCGATGGCGTTGTACAGCGCCGGTGGCTTCGCCGGCTTGCAGGCGCGGCTGCCGCCCGAAGCGTTCGACTGGACCGCGATCGGCGCCGGCAAGATCTTCACCTACGTCGTCCTGTACGTGCCGACGATGGTCATCGGCCAGGATCTCTGGCAGAGAGTCTTCACGGCGCGCAGCGACTCCGTTGCGCGCTGGGCAGGCCTGGCCGCCGCCGGATATGGATTTGCGTATGGCATCGCCGGTGCTCTGATCGGCATGGCCGCGAAAGTGCTGCTCCCCGGTCTCGAAGGCCGCGATCAGGTGTACACCGAAATCGTTCGGCACGTGTTACCGGTGGGATTGGCCGGTCTGGTCGTCGCCGGCGCCTTGTCCGCGATCATGTCGACCTCGAGCGGAGCATTGATCGCCACCGCCACGGTAGCGAAAGAAGACGTGCATGGCCGGCGCCGCGACGGCGCCGGCGATCAGCACGACGAAGTGCGTCACAGCCGCATCTATATCGTCATATTCGGCGTCGTGATGGCAGTGATCGCCTGTCTGCTGCAAGACGTGATCGCCGGTTTGACGATCGCCTCGGACATCCTGGTCGGTGGATTGATGGTCGCCGTGCTCGGCGGCATGGTGTGGCGACGCGCGACGGCGCGGGGCGCGATCGCGAGCATTTTCGCCGGCGTGGCTGGCACGCTGGGCACGATGGCCGTGCTGGGCGACATCTACGCAAATCTTCCTATTTATATCGGGTTGGTCGCCAGCCTGACTTTTTTCATCGGCGGCAGCTTGTTCGATGCGCCCACACCGGCGGCGGTGCTTGCTCGCTGGGATGAGCGCGTGCGCGTGCAGTCGCGTCCGTCCGGCGAGGAAACATTGAGCGAGGGCGTCGATTCGCTGGAGCGTGCCCGGCCGTGACTGCTCCGCTGACCCGAAACAACCAGCTTCAGAGGTTTTGAATGCGGCGACGAGTGCGTGTATTTGCGGTCGGCGTGGTGGCGGTGGCGGCCATCGGCGCGACCGCTGCCGTGGGCGTAATGAACAGCAATCGCGAGCCGGAGTCGAAGGGCACGCCGGCATCGCTGCGGTTGCTGACCGAGCAGCAGTACTTGAACACGATGATGTATGTGTTCGGGCCGAACGTGCGACCGACGGCGAACTTCGCCGCCGTGCCTCGCGTCGATGGCTTGCTCAACAGCGGCACCGCCCTGGCCGGCATCACCGATACTCAACTGGAGATCTATCAAAAGACGGCGGGGAAGGTCGCGGCCGAGATCGTGCGCGAGGAAAGTCGCGGGTATCTCGTGCCTTGCACGCCGGCGGCAACCGATGCGGCCGATCCGGAATGCGCGCGAAGCTTTCTTGCGCAGGTGGGGCCGCTTCTGTATCGACGGCCGGTGCCGCCCGAGCGTCTCGAAGCGCTCGTCGCGGGAGCGAACCAGGCCGCCGACTCATTGAAAGATTTCTATCAGGGCCTGAGCGTCGCGATCGAAGGATTGTTGCTCAGTCCGAGCGTGCTGCTGGTCGCCGAGCATGCCGAGCCCGATCCCGACCGCCCCGGCGAGCAGCGCTTGGATGCTTACTCGCTTGCGACGCGTCTGAGCTTGTTCCTGTGGAATGCCGCGCCCGATGCAGAGCTGCTGAAGGCGGCCGGCAGCGGCGAGCTGCATACTCGCAAAGGGCTCGAGCGCGAGGTGGATCGCATGCTCGCGAGCCCGCGCCTGGAAACCGGTGTGCGCGCATTGTTCGACGACATGTTCGCCTTCGAGCAGTTCGCGACCCTGGCGAAGGACAATTTGATCTATCCGATCTTCTCCGGCGAGACCGCCGTCGACGCGCGCGAGCAGACATTGCGCACCGTGGTCGATCATCTGGTCACGCGCCGGCAGGACTATCGCGATCTGTTCACGTCGCGACAGACGTTCATGTCGCCGTCGCTCGCGCCGATCTATCAAGTGCCCGCGCCCGGTCCAGGTTGGGAGCCGTTCGAATTTCCGGCCGGCAGTCCGCGCGCCGGTCTGCTGACCCAGATCAGCTTCCTCGCGCTGCATTCGCATCCAGGACGCAGCTCGGCGACGATGCGCGGCAAGGCATTGCGTGAAGTGTTCCTGTGTCAGGTAGTGCCGAAGCCGCCGCCGAACGTCGATTTCTCCGCGATTCAGAATCCCGATCCAAACATCAAGACGGCGCGCGAGCGTGTGAATTTCCATCTGCAGGATCCAGGCTGCGCTGGCTGTCATCGCATCACCGATCCGATGGGACTGACGATGGAGGCGTTCGACGGCTCCGGCGTTTTCCGCCATGCCGAGAACGACGCGCCGATCGACACCAGCGGCAATCTCGATGGCGTCGAGTTCACCGACGCTGCGGGTCTCGGCGAGGCGCTGCGTGACAATGCGCAACTGCCCTGGTGCATGGTCCGCCGTGCCTTCGCCTATGGCACCGGGACGCCCAGCGATGAGAACGACCGACGCGTGCTGGAGTATCTGGCCGACGAGTTCGCGGAGGACGGCTATGTGGTGCCGGACCTGCTGCGTGAGATTGCGCTCAGCCGTGCGTTCAGCAAGGTGCATCCGCGTCGCGAGCGCGTGGTCCATCCATTGCCCGACCTGAAGTCGGCGCAGCGTCCGTCACAGCTGACGGCAGCCGCCGAGCCCGTCGCGACCGCCCCGCAAACTCTGACATCGAGGTAGCTCATTCCATGAAAGCCAAGAAGCTCAGTCGACGACGCATGCTGCGCGGGATGTTGGGCGGCGCCGCGGTTGCCGTAGGCCTGCCGCTGCTCGATTGTTTCTTGAACGATAACGCGACGGCGCTGGCCGACGGCCGGCCGATGCCGGTGCGTTTCGGTACCTGGTTCTGGGGCCTGGGCGCGACCAACAACATCTTTGTGCCGCAGAGCACTGGCACGAGCTATGACATTCCGGAGCAGCTTGCGCCTGTCGCGCGGGTGCGCGAGCACGTCAATCTGATCACGAATCTCACCGCCTTCCGCGATGGCGAGCCGAACCTTTGTCACTATTCCGGATGGGTCATCGGCCGCACCGGCGCCGCGCCGAAGTCCGGCGGACAGCGGCCGGGCGAAACCATCGACATCACGATCGCCAATCAGATCGGACGCACGACGCGGTTTCGCACGCTGACCGCGGCCGCGACCGGCGACTTTCGCAACACCGTCAGCTACGAAACGCCGAATGCGCCGAATCCGCCGGAAATCTCGCCGATGGATTTCTACGCACGCCTGTTCGGCGCCGATTTCCAGGATCCGAACTCGCCGGAGTTCAAGCCGAATCCGCGTCTCATGGCTCGTCGCAGTGTGCTCTCCGGTGTGATGGGCGAGATCAAATCGCTGGAGAAGTCCGTGGGTGCTCCGGATCGCGAGCGCCTCGATCAATACTTCAGCGGCCTGCGGCATCTGGAGCATCAGTTCGACCAGCAGCTCACCCGGCCGGAGCCGATCGCCGCTTGTCATGCGCCGCCGAAGCTGACGAGCGAGTCGGCGATGGGCGGCGAGGCGGACATGGTGAAAGTCCGGCATCGCATGATGACCGACCTGATGGTGATGGCGATCGCCTGCGATCAGACCCGAGTGTTCAACATGAGCTATTCGAATGCGCAGGCGAACACGACGCGCGCCGGCTTCGACAAGCCGCATCATACGACCACTCACGAGGAGCCCATCGACGGCACGCTCGGCTATCAACCTCACTGCGCCTGGTTCGCGCATCGCGCGATCGAGGAATGGGCTTACTTCGTCGAGGCCTTCACGAAGGTTCGCGAAGGCGCGGGCACGCTGCTCGACAACGTGCTGATCTATGCGAACACCGATCACGGCGATGCACGCATTCATTCGCTCGACAAGCTGGTGGCGTTCACGGCGGGTCGCGGCGGCGGCCGGGTGAAGACCGGCTTGCACGTGAATGCGCAGGCGACCGGCGTCTCGCGAGTCGGCTACACGATGCTGCGGACCATGGGCGTCGACGTTCCGACCTGGGGCAGCAAGAGCAATATGAC
The DNA here is from genome assembly GCF_009932555.1 of Steroidobacter agaridevorans. Taxonomy (GTDB): domain Bacteria; phylum Pseudomonadota; class Gammaproteobacteria; order Steroidobacterales; family Steroidobacteraceae; genus Steroidobacter; species Steroidobacter agaridevorans. The sequence continues at coordinate 342,692 of NZ_BLJO01000001.1, read as the reverse complement.
TTCCAGTCCTCTCAGCGAGATCCTGGTGTGAGCGGTTCATATATTCGCAACGTGTTGCCGGTGCTCGCGACCCTTTGGCTGTCGGCCCCGGCGCTGGCGGCGACGCCGCAGACGGAATCGTACGAGCCCGTGCCGATGCCGCCGGGATTCCAGGTCGTGGTCAGCGAGCTGGAAGGCCCGGTCTTCGCGGACGCTCGAGGTCACACTCTGTATCAATGGCCTGTGAAGCCGTTGCGCAACGGCGCGGTCGGCGAGCGCAAGGGGCAGCCGACCTGCGACAACACCAGATACACGGTCAACTCCGGGCTGATGAGTCCGTATCCGCCGGGCCTGGAATTGCCGGAAGTCGAGACCCGGCCGAGCTGTCTCGAGGTATGGCCGGCGGTGATCGCCGACCAGGATGCGAAGCCGATCGGCAAGTGGACCGTCATCGGGCGCAAGGATGGGATTCGTCAGTGGGCGTACGATGGCTACGCGCTGTACACCTCGGTGCTCGACGAACAACCCGGCGATGTGAACGGCGGCACACGGCGCAAAACTGGCGGGGACGGGCCGGGCACTCGCAAGCCGGTGGGGCCGCCGCCGATGGTGCCGCCGCAATTCGAGATCGTGCCGCTGCTCTCGGGTCGCCTGCTGGTGACGAGCGAAGGCAATTCGGTTTATGCGTTCGCGAAAGACAGCCCGGGCAAATCGAATTGTTACGGTCCCTGCGCGCACGCATGGAAACCCATTCCCGCGCCGGCGTATGCGAAGGCTCGTGGCGAGTTCACGATCATCGAACGGGAGCCCGGCATCCGCCAGTGGGCGTTCCGGCAACAACCGTTATATACGCGCGTGGCGGACGAGTTCTTCCATAGCCAGCGCGGCAGCGACGAGCCGGGTTGGAGCAATGTTTATACGCAGCGTGCCCCCGAGCCACCGTCGGACTTCACGGTGCAGGACACCTACTCGGGCATCGTGTTGGCGGACAGTCGCGGCAAGACCGTCTATGTCTACAACTGCGGCGACGACGCGCTCGATCAGCTTGCTTGCGACCATCCTGACTCGCCGCAGGCGTATCGACTGACGGTGTGCGGCGGCGGCGATCCCAAGCGCTGTCTGGAGACCTTTCCGTACGTGACCGCCGCCGAGAACGCCAAGAGCACCAGCCGTTTGTGGAGCGTGATGTTCATCGACCCCGTGACCGGCAAGGTCGCGAAGCCTCAGCAGGCGGGCGCGCTGCGCGTGTGGGCATTCCGCAAGCGGCCCGTTTATACGATGTGGCGCGATCGCGGACCCGGCGAGCTGCATGGCGACAGCTGGGGCGAATTCTACGGCTACCGGAACGGCTACAAAGCATTCTGGTTGCGCGACGACTACGACAACAACGCGGAGTGACACCATGATCGACGTTCGTTCGCTGCCGAAAGTGGCGCTCGCGGCGCTGGCACTGCCGCTGTTGACAACAGCCGCGTCGCCGCCGGCCAAGGAAACAAAAACGGCGGCCGCCGTTGCCGCAGATTGGGCGCCGCCGGGCGGACGCATCGGTTATGTGCTGTGGGACGAGTACTGGGGCATCCGCGAGACCGAAGGCGGCAAGGAAGAATGTCCGAAAGGCTGGAATATCGGGCCCCGCGAGCAGTTCGCGATCCTCTATCCGGACCAGGGCAAGAAGCGCAAGTTGGTCGATACGCAGCTGGCCTATGAATCTCAGGTCTGGTTCCCGGATACCGAGCCAGACGGGTTCGAGTATCACGAGGCCACCGGCAAGTACGCGCTGGGCATCGATCTCGATGGCAAGAGCTCGCCCGAGGACTTCGTCAGCGACGACGGCCGCACCGGCATCGATAATCAGCTGTTCCGGGTCGTCGGCTGCGTGCGCAACTATCGCAAGGAAGGCGAGCTCGGCATCATCACGACCAAGTGGCGTCAGCAGAATCGCTTCAATCGGGTCGTGTTCGAGCTGAGCAACGTCGACAGCCTCAAGAACGATCCGGACGTCGATGTTGCCTATTTCCGCACGCTGGATCATTTGCTCGCCGATTCGACCGGACACTTCCTGCCCGGCGGCTCGCAACGCATCGACACGCGCTTCGGCAAGCGCTTCCAGGCCAGCACCAAGGGCCGCATCGTCGACGGTGTGCTCGAGACCGACCCGGTAGACCTGGAGCTGCCGGAGCTGGCGCTGTCCGATCCGTCCATCATCAAGTTCAAGGGCACGAAGCTGCGGCTGACCTTGACGCCGGAGAAAGCCGAGGGTGTGCTCGGCGGCTACGCGGACATCGAGCAGTGGTTCTACGCGATGAACACGTCGTGGGCGACCCACCACGCCAGTTACGGTCAGGCTTCGGCGCCCTCCATTTACCGCGCGCTACGCCGGCTCGCCGACGGTTATCCCGATCCGAAGACCGGTGAGAACACTGCGATCTCTGCGGTGATGGATATCAAGCTGGTGCAGGTATACGTGTTGCATCCGGACGCCGAGAGCCTGATGTCGGCGCGCTGAGATGCTTCAACTTCGTTTCGGCACTGCGCCGCTGCTTCGCATCTTTTCGAGCAGCGCGCGCTGCTGGTCGCGATGTGCGCGGGCCTGCGCGGCGAGTGATTGGAAGCGCGGGTCTGTGCGGATTCCAGAATAGATAGGGTCGAGCTCGGCGGTGTACCACCAGCCGGCATATCGGCCCATCTTCTGACTGGCAGCGAGCTCGGTCAGAGCTCGTTCATTCTCTCCAAGCATCGCGAAGGCTGCAGCACGTTCCCACGCGAACATGTGCGGGGGACGTCCGATCTGCTCCGCGTCCAGTTGTTCGAGCAGCGACGTCAGAACGTCACGCCCGCGACGCGCCTCGCCGGCCAATATCAGAACATGTGCATAGGTGAGCACCAGGCCGCGATTGCGCATCAGCGAAGAGCCTGAAAACTGCAGTGTCATGCGCTCGATGAGATCCAGGGCAGGGGCGAAGTTGCGCGTGAGAATCGCCTCGTCCCGAAGCGCATTGGCAGTAGGCCAATACCAACCCACCAACTCCTGATGGACCGCATGCAGCCGCGCCTCGTCGTTGAGAAGGCTGGAGGCGGACGCTGGCGGTAACCATTCACTCACGACGCTGCGAGCCATTTCCGCCGCGCGTTGGCTGTCGCGCTGATATATCGGTATGGAAAGCCACGTATCCTTCGCACCCAGCTTCGTGGGCGGCCGGGCTTCGCGCATCAATGCCGACGCGGCCGTGAGGTCGCCCACTTCCAGATACAGCTCGGCGATGAGCGCATCGGCCCAATGTGAGTCTGTATCGACCGTCTTGGCTCGCTCCATGAGTCGGATGGCGTCCGCAAAATCGCCGTGCCAGATGTATTCGGCATTCGCCAGATCGCGCAGCGCGGTCGGAAAATCAGGTTGGATCTCCAGGGCCTCGTGCAGCAGTTGCTCCATCGCTGCGAGGTCGCTTCGCGTCGCAAGAACCAGTTGCGCCTTGCGCCAACACAACGTCGCCGAAAGTGGATCGATGCGCCGAGCGCGATCGATGAGCTCCAGGGCCTCGCCGCGCCGGCCTTGGCTGAACAGAAAATCCGAGTAACGAATGTAGTTTTCGTCATAGCTCGGCGCGAGCTGCAGGGCGCGTCGATACATTTCCTCCGCTCGGACCGGATCTGGCGTGAGGCGCGCGCGCTGTGCCCAAACGGGACCGAGTGCAGGGTTCAGCTCGATCGCGCGGTCGAACGCTTGGCCCGCCTGCTGGGTAAGCTCCTCCGTCATTCTCCTTGCGCCGAGATCCGCAGCGAGCAGCAGCGCTTGGCCATACGCGAAGTAGCCACGAGCAAAGGACGGATCGAGTGTGGTCACGCGCGAGAAGATGACGGCTGCCTGCTCGGCGTCAGCAGCTCGAAACGTCGACATGAGCTGTTGCCCGCGCAGGTACAGCTCGTACGTCGACAGTTCCGTCGGAACATCCAGGGCAGTACTGCCGGCCTTGCTGAACGCAATCTGCAGTGACTTCGCCGTCTGTTCGACGACCGCCTCATGGACCGCGGCGAGTTGCTCGACCGGCTGCTCGAAAGTTCTCGACCACATCGGCGAGCCGGATTCGACATCCAAGAGCGTGACGCTCATCCGTACCCGGTCAGGTGCGCGTGACACCTCGCCTCGGAGCAAATAACGCGCGTGCACCTTGCGAGCGACGGCGTCGAGGTCTTGTTCTGACTGCATGGCGTTCACCACCGAGCCGCTCGCGATGACCACCAGGTTTTGGAGCGCCGACAGCCGGGTGCGCAGCAGGTCGGTGACGATGGGCGCAAGCGTCTGGGTCGCGGAGTCCTGGGTCACCGGCGCAAAGGGCGCGACGACAATCGCACGGCTATCGAGCGCGGCCGCGGGCGTGGATATTCCGACTGACTGCGACGGTCTGGAATTGCGAAACACCAGCGTGGCGCCGCTGCCGAGCACGACGACCAGGAGGGCGGCAATCGCCCAACGCAGATAGGTGGGCCGACGGTCTTTCAGATCTGAGATCGGCTGGACCGAGGGTACTTGTGGCTCGGCTGCAACGCTGGCGACGCGTTCGACCGGCGCGACCAGTCGATAGCCTTTTCGAGGAACGGTCGCGATGAACGTCGGTTCGGGATCCGTGTCGCCGAGCAACTTTCGCAACTGCGAGATCGCCTGGTAGACGGAGGCGGAACCGACGACCACGCCTGCCCAGACCGTGTCGAGCAATTCTCGCGAACTCACCACCTGCCCAGGGTTCTCGGCCAGGCGCACCAGCAAGCGCATGGTGCGGGGCTCGAGTCGGACGACTTCCCCGTCACGCGAAATCTGATCCAGCGCCGGCTCGACCCGCCACGCGCCCACTCGAAAGGATGCGTCGTTGAGCACCGATGAAGGCCGTTCAGCTGCCATTTGCTGAGTATACGGCTGCCGTTTCGTCCTCAGGGATCCCTCAACAAAGCCCTGAGAAATCCTTGTGCCAATCCTCAGGAAACCCTTAGGCATGGCTGAGGATTCGCGGGCGCCTCGCGCGGCACAAGTGCGCCATGAACGTCGCATATCGTGTGTTCCTGGCGGTTGTGCTGATCGCGACCGCGCCACGCAGCGGTGCGCAGAGCAATGAGTCCGAATGCTTGCGCAAAGAGGTCGAGGCTCATGTGCTGGAGCAGTTCGCCATTTACGGACCGAAGTCGGCGAATCATGAATACTTCGGCTTCGTCTACCTGCATGACGGTATCCTCAGCAGCGCCGTGACTCGCAGTCGACCGTGCCACGCTGCGAAATGCGTGGTGGACAGCGCTGAGGCGCTCCGCTCGATGCCGCGATCGGCCAAGGTGCTCGGCGAGTGGCACACCCATCCCCATGGCGGTTCGCCGGGGCTGTCCAAAGAGGACGTGCGCGGGGCTTACAACAATCGTCACATCAGTTGCTATCAGGCGTTCTACAGCGCACCTGGCGGGGCGATCTACACCTGGAGCCCGAATCAGATGTCGGTTCCAGTCGCGATGGCGTCGCGAGCGTCGGTTGGCAACTATAAGGAGGCGCCCGCAGGCCTGGCGGGCTACTCCTCGCCGGCGAGCCCACCCCCCAGTACGCGATACAACGTCACGACGTTATCGCTCGCCGTAAGACGAGCGGACACTAGCGACTTCTCCGCGTTGTACAACGTGCGCTGAGCATCCAGGGCATTGAGGAACGTATCCACGCCCTTGGTGTAACGCGCTTCCGCCAGCTGATAGCTGTCCGCGGCCGCATCGACCAACGCGCGTTGAGCGCTCAGTTGATCCTGGATCGTGCCGCGAATGGCGAGGGCGTCGGCCACTTCTTTGAAGGCCGTCTGAATCGCGAGCTCATACTGCGATACATACAAGTCTCGCTGCGCCTTCGCGTACGAGAGATTCGCGACGTTCGCGCCGCCTTGGAAAATGGGCAGCACGAGGTTCGGCGCCACCGACCAAATGGACGTACCGTCGTCGAACAGATCCGACAGCTCCGGGCTCGCCAGTCCTGTGCTCGCCGTCAGCGACAAGCGAGGAAAGAACGCCGCGCGCGCCGCGCCGATATTTGCATTGGCAGATTGCAGTTGATGCTCCGCCTGTAATACATCGGGCCGTGCCAGCAGCACCGACGACGACAAGCCCGCGGGTACATCCGCCAGCCAGTCGTGATTCTCGGGCAGCTCGGCCGGCAACAGCTCATCCGGAATGCGAGCGCCGGTCAGCAACTCCAGTGCATTTCGATCCTGCGCGATCAGCGCCGTCGTGCTCGCGAGATCCACTCGGGCCTGTTGATAAACCGTCTCAGCCTGCCGCACATCGAGTCGCGAGGACACGCCGGCTTCGAGACGCTTCTGCGTCACTTCCATTGTGCGCTGGGCGCTTTCGACAGTTCTCCGAGCCAGCTCATAGCGACTGTTATCCGCCGCCAATGTGAGATAAGCGCTCGCTGTTTCCGCGATCAAGCTGATCTGCGTCGCGCGACCCGCTTCGGCGGTGGCGAGGTAGGACTGTAGAGCTGCGTTGGACAAGCTGCGCACGCGACCGAACAAGTCGATCTCGAACGCGCTCAGGCCGACGCTGGCCGAGTAGAACTCGTTTTCGAAGGCACGGCTGCCGTCCGCGCCGCCGAGGCCACCGAACGTGTTCAGGCTCTTCTGTCGCGTGCCGCTGAGCTCGCCATCCAATTTCGGGAACAGGTCGGAGCGCTGAATCCGATACTGCGCGCGTGCTGACTGGATATTCGCCAGCGCGCTGCGCAGGTCGCGGTTGTTCGCGAGCGCCTGCTCGATGACCTTTTGTAACTTCTGATCGCGAATGAACTCGCGCCACGGCAGATCCGCCGCAGTCTTCTCGCTTGCCTGCGCAGGATCGTAAGCTGCGCCGCTGGGCCAAGCATCGGGGACCGGAGCGGCGGGGCGCTCGTAGCGAGGCGCCATCGTGCAGCCAGTCAGCACCAGCGAGATTGCGGCGGCGAGAGTGAGGGCGTGCTTACGCATGTTGAGCTCCTTCGCTCTGCACGCCACCTTCGGGCGCCGGTGCGGTGACCGGGCGATCCTTGAACAGCTTGCGGACCAGAACGAAGAACAAAGGCACCAGGAAGATGGCGAGAACGGTCGCGGTCAACGTGCCGCCGACCACGCCGGTGCCGATGGAAATGCGGCTGTTCGCGCCCGCGCCGGTCGACACGGCAAGTGGCATCACGCCCGCGACGAACGCCAGCGACGTCATGATGATGGGGCGCAAGCGCAAGCGCGCAGCTTCGATGGCTGCATCCACCAAGCCCGTGCCCCGTAAGTACGCCGCTTCGGCGAACTCCACGATCAGAATCGCGTTCTTCGCGGACAAGCCGATGGTCGTCAGCAGCGCGACCTGGAAGTACACATCGTTCTCCAGGCCACGCAGCGTCGCGCCGAGCACGGCGCCGATGACGCCGAGCGGAATCACGAGCATCACCGACAGCGGCACCGACCAGCTTTCATACAAGGCCGCGAGACACAGAAACACGACCAGGATGGAGATGCTGTAGAGCAGAGCCTTCTGTCCGCCGGCCAGGCGTTCCTGATACGACAGGCCGCTCCAATCGAAGCCCGCGCCGGGCGGCAGCTGGCCGACCAGTTCTTCCATCTTGTCCATCGCGGTGCCCGAGCTGACGCCCTGGGCGGCCTGGCCCTGGATCGAATAGGAAGCCAGACCGTTATAGCGGCTCAGATTTTCCGGACCGTAGGTCCAGTTGGTGGTCGCGAACGCGGAGAAGGGCGTCATCGTGCCGGACTCGCTGCGCACGTACCACTGCGCCAGGTCTTCCGGCGACGAGCGGAACGGCGCATCGGCTTGCATATAAACGCGCTTGACGCGGGCACGGTCGATGAAGTCATTCACATACACGCCGGCCCAGGCGGCGCTCAGCGATGTATTGACATCGGCGAGCGACAAGCCGAGCGAGCTGGCCTTCGCCTGATCGACATCGATATGCAGTTGCGGCGTGTCCGGCAAGCTGCCGAGGCGCACCGCCGTGAGCGTTGCATCCGCATGCGCGAGGCCCATGAGCTGATCGCGCATCTGTCGCAGCGTTTCGCGACTGACGCCCGCATTGGCCTGCAACTGGAACTCGAAACCGCCCGATTGACCGAGGCCGGCGATCGACGGCGGATTGAGCGAGAAGATCTGAGCATCGCGCACCGTAGACAGCGCCATGGTCGCGCGCTGCGCGATCATGTCCGCACGGTTCTTCACGCCTTTGCGGTCCTTCCAGTTCTTCAGGTTGACGAACGCCATGCCGGCGTTCTGGCCGCTGCCGCTGAAGTTGAAACCGGACACCGTGAACATCGTGTTGACGTTGTCTTTCTCGGTCTCGAGGAAATGTTTCTCGATGCGCTTGGCCACTTCGAGCGTGCGGCTCACCGAGGCGCCGGCGGGCAGCGTGAATTGCACCATCACCTGGCCCTGATCTTCGGTGGGCAGGAAGCCGGTCGGCAGGCGCAGCAGCAGCAGCGCCATCACCAGGGTGATCGCGCCGAAGACCAGCATTCCTTGCAGCGGACGCTTGAGCACTTTGACGACGCCGTGCTCGTAGCGATTGACCGCCCGATCGAAGGTGCGATTGAACCAACCGAAGAAGCCACGATGTTCCGGCTCGCCGTGATGCGGCTTGAGAATCTGCGCGCACAACGCCGGCGTGAGAATCAGCGCGACCACGACGGACAGGAGCATCGACGACACGATCGTGATCGAGAACTGCCGATAGATGACGCCGGTCGAGCCGCTGAAGAACGCCATTGGCAGGAACACCGCCGACAGCACGGTTGCGATGCCGATCAGCGCGGGCGTGATTTCGCCCATGGATTTCAGCGTGGCCTCGCGCGGACCGAGGCCTTCCTCGCGCATGATGCGCTCGACGTTTTCCACCACCACGATGGCGTCGTCCACCAGCAGACCGATGGACAGCACCATCGCGAACATGGTCAAGGTGTTGATGGAATATCCGAACACCTCCAGCACGCCGAACGTGCCGAGCAGCACGACCGGCACGGCGATCGCGGGAATCAATGTCGCGCGCCAGTTCTGCAGGAACACGAACATCACGATGACCACCAGGACGATGGCTTCGACCAGCGTCTTCACCACTTCCTCGATGGAGATCTTGATGAACGCCGTGCTGTCGCGAGGGAACGAAACTGCGTAGCCCTGCGGCAGGGCGGACTTCAATTCCTCAACCACCTGGCGGACGCCTTCGGCAGTGGTGAGTGCGTTTGCACCGGGGGCGAGTTTCACCGCGAGACCCGACGCGGGATGGGCGTTCGCACGAGGCACGGCATCGTAACTTTCGCTGCCGAGCTCGACACGCGCGACATCGCCGAGCCTTACAGTCGCGCCGCTGGGATCGTGCTTGACGATGATGGCGCGGAATTGATCCGGCGTTTGCAGCTTCGACTGCGCCGTCACGGTCGCATTGAGCTGCTGTTCGGGGGCCGATGGCATGCCGCCGATCTTGCCCGCCGACACCTGGGTGTTCTGCGATTCGATGGCCGAGCGCACATCGCTGGGCATGAGGTTGTAGGAAAGCAGCTTGTTGGGATCGAGCCAGATGCGCATCGCATACTGCGCGCCGAACACCTGCACGCCGCCGACGCCGTGCACGCGGGCGATCGGATCCTGCATGTTGCTGACGAGGAAGTCGGCGAGGTCGCTGGCGTGAGCGGTATCGGTCAGGTCCGAGACCGCCACGATCATCAGAAAGTCATTCTGCGACTTGGTGACGTTGACGCCTTGTTGCTGGACCGAGGAGGGCAGACGCGGCAGCGCCTGTTGCACCTTGTTCTGAACCTGCACCTGCGCCGTATCCGGATTGGTGCCTTGCTCGAAAGTGACTTGAATGCTGGATTGACCGTTCGAGCTGCTCGACGACGAGAAATACAGCAGGCCGTCGAGACCGGTGAGCTGCTGCTCGATGATCTGCGTGACGCTGTTTTCGACCGTCTCCGCCGAAGCGCCGATATACGTCGCGTTGATGGCGACGGTCGGCGGCGCGACGTCCGGATATTGAGCGACCGGCAGCGTGGTGATCGCCGCCGTGCCGGCCAACATGATGACGATGGCGATCACCCACGCAAAGATGGGGCGCCCGACGAAAAATTTGGCGAGCATGATCAGCCTCCGGAGGTGGGGGAGGCGGCTTCAGCGGACGCTGCTTTGGTACCCGAGCCCACATCCACCGGATTGACGGTGTCGCCGACGCGAACCTTGCTGGTGCCTTCGACGATCAAGCGATCGCCTTCGGCCAGGCCGTTGCTGATCAGCCAGCGATCGCCGATGGCTCGTTCCGCGACCAGCGTGCGCTGCTCGACCTTGTTATCTGCGCTGAGCACCAGCGCGGTCGCGTTGCCTTTCACATCGCGAGTAATGCCTTGCTGAGGCGCGAGGATCGCAGTAGTGCTGACCGCTTGATCGAGCACCGCGCGCACATACATGCCCGGCAGCAGCATGCCGTCGGGATTCGGGAACTGGGCACGCAAGGTCACCGAGCCGGTGGATTCATCGACCGCCACTTCCTGGAATTTGATCGTGCCCGCCTGTTTGTATTGCGACCCGTCTTCGAGCTTCAGGCGCACCTTGGCCTGGCCCGACTTCATGCCGGCCTCGCCGATCAAGCGGCGCAGCTTCAGGAGCTCGGCGCTCGACTGAGTCATGTCCACGTAGATGGGATCGAGCGTGCGAATCGTCGCGAGCGCGGTTTCCTGATTGGCCGTCACGAGCGCGCCAGGCGTTACCGTCGACTTGCCGATGCGGCCGGAGATCGGCGCGCGCACCTTGGTGTAGTCGAGATTGATCTGCGCACTCGCGAGCGACGCCTGCATCTGAGCGACGGAGGCGAGCGCCTGCTGATAGGCCATGCGCGCGTCGTCGGCTTCCTGTTGGGAAACGCCTTCGATGGCCAGCAGCTCGTCGTAGCGCTGGGCTTTCAAACGAGTGGCATCGACCGACGCTTTGGCGTTCGCGAGCCCGGCCTTCGCTTCGGCGGCCGCGGCTTCGTACGGCGCCGGATCGATTTCATACAACACCTGGCCGGCCTTCACCTGCGTGCCTTCTTCGAAGCGCCGGAACTTCACGATGCCGGAGACCTGGGGGCGCACGTCTGACACCAGATAAGGCGTAGTGCGGCCGGCGAGCTCGGATTGCAGCACCAGCGGCTGCGGCTGAACCGTGATGAATCCCACCTCGGTGGCGGGGCGCTTGCCACCGGCCGCCTGGTCTTTCGAACAGCCGGCGAGCACCAGGGCCAGCGCCGCGACCGAAATTGCAAAGCCCGCTCGGAGCTTGGAGACGGAGGGAGTCGTCGGACTGGACACGCTAAAAGACATTGGACTAATCTGCGGCCGATCTTGAGTGTGAACGTTCATTCTCAACCATTATGCCGAGCCCGGAGGCAAACGCCCAGGGTGCAATTGTGAAAACAATGTGAACATGTCTGTGCCGAAGGAAAAGAAGCGTCCGGTCAAAGAGTTGCGGGACCAACTCCGGCGCGATCAAATTGTTTCCGCGGCGCGTGTCTGCGTGGTCCGCCATGGCTTCCACGGCGCCAGCATGGGGCAGATCGCGGCCGAGGCTCAGATGAGTGTCGGGCAAATCTATCGCTACTTTCCCAGCAAGGAAGCCATCGTCCACGCCATCGTCGAGCGCATCGTCGCCCGGCGGCTGGAATGGATGGTGGATGGCGAGAAACAGATCGATTTCGCGGCCCGCTTTGCCAATCGCCGTCATGTCGATGCCTCCGACGAGGAACGGTGCGAGCGCGTCCTGCTGCTGGAAATCACAGCGGAGGCGACTCGCAATCCGGCGGTCGCCGAAATCGTGCGCGCAGCCGACCGGCGCCTTCGTGGGCAGGCGGTGGAGCTGGTCCGCGGCAATTATCCAGAGCTTTCCGAGGAAGAGGCGGCCGCGCGCGTCGAGTTCGTGACCGTGCTGTCGGAGGGTAGCGCGTTTCGCAGCGTCACCGAGCAAATTGCCTCGCCGGCGCTGCTAGAAGGCATTTATCGCGACGTGCTCCAGAAGCTATTTCCCCGTAGCACTGAGAGCGGATTGAGCTAAGAAGTCCCGGCGCGCACGCGCTACAATCTCCGACCCGAATAACGAAATCAGCCGGTGTCGACCGGCCCGGAGGGCGTGAACGAATGATCTCGGCTCAAGAATCCCTGCAGCGCTTGCGCGACGGCAACCGTCGCTTTGTGGCCAGTCTCGGCAGCGGTGAAACGCAGCTACACCTCGCACGCGGCGTGGAGCTGACGCAGGAACAATCGCCGTTTGCCATCATCCTGGGCTGCTCGGATGCACGGGTGCCGGCCGAGATCGTGTTCGATCAGGGGCTCGGCGATTTGTTCGTAATTCGCGTCGCCGGCAATGTCGTCGCGCCGTCGCAGGTCGGCAGCGTCGAGTTCGCAGCTTCGCGCTTCAACACTCGTCTGGTCGTGGTGCTCGGCCATTCCCGCTGTGGCGCCGTGCTCGCGACCATCGAAGAGCTGCAACGCCCGGCGGAAAATCAGTCGCTCAATCTGCGCTCCATCGTCGATCGCGTGCGGCCTTCCGTCGAAGGCCTGATGCGCACCGAGCTCAAGAACGATCTGCAGACGCTGGTGGGCCACGCCGTGCGCTCGAATGTGCGGGCGTCGGTCGATCATTTACGCCACGGCTCGGCGCTGCTGGAGAATCTGATCCGGCACGAAGGCCTGATGGTGGTCGGCGCCGAATATTCCCTCGAAACGGGCGTGGTCGAATTCTTCGATGGCGTCTGATGCCGATGCTGTCTTCATGGCGCGAGCGATCGAGCTCGCGCGTGAAGCTGAACGCGCCGGCGAGGTGCCGGTCGGGGCGGTGGTCGTCAAGGACGGGGTGATCGTCGGCGAAGGCTGGAATCGCCCCATCAGCACCAACGATCCGACCGCGCATGCCGAGATCGTCGCCATGCGGGCGGCGGCCCAGCACCTTTCTACCTATCGACTGTTGGATACGACGCTGTACGTTACGCTCGAGCCCTGCGCCATGTGCGCGGGCGCGATGGTTCATGCTCGCGTGAAGCGCTTGGTGTACGCAGCGACCGACCCGCGGGCCGGCGCGTCCGGCTCCATCTTCAATATCACGCAGCACACGGCGCTGAACCATCGGCTCGAATGTGAATCCGGCGTGCGGGCGGAGGAATGTGCCGCCATGCTCAGAGCATTCTTCGTCGCGCGCCGCTGATGCGTTAGACTGCGCCGATCCAAGCCAGCAAGCGGTTCACTCGAACCCAGCCAGCCAAAGAATCTAGAAGCTGGGAGAGTGACATGGGAATTTCGTTGAGGAAGGCAGTAGCGCTGTCCGTCGCTGCTGCAAGCGGTGTCGTACACGCGCAGGATTTTTCCGGGCAGACGCTCGAGACGGTGCTGATCACCGCCAAGCGCGACGACCGCGTCAGCAAGGGCGCCACCGGTCTCGACCTGGACATTGCCGATACGCCGCAATCCATCAGCGTGGTCACCAGCGAGCAGATGGACCGGTTCGGCGCCGACAACATCAACGACGCCCTGCGGCTCGCCACCGGCATCAACGTCGAACAATGGGAAACCAACCGCACCAACTACATGGCGCGCGGCTTCGAGATCAAGAACACGCAGATCGACGGCGTGGGCCTGCCGAATGACTGGGGCATCGTCACCGGCGCGATGGACACCTTCGGTTATGAGAAGTTGGAAGTCATCCGCGGCGCGAACGGCTTGCTCACCGGCGTCGGCAACTCGGCCGGCACGATCAACTACGTTCGCAAACGTCCGACGAACGACGCTCGCGGCAGCATCGATGTGAGCGCGGGCTCGTGGGATCGCCGGCGCGTCGAAGCCGACTACTCGACGCCGTTTACCGCCGACGGCAAATGGGCCGGTCGCGTCGTGGTGGCGAGCGAAGAGCAGGACTCCTATGTGCGCGGCCTCAGCAACGATCGAACGTTTGTTTATGGCGTCATCGACGGCCAGCTCGGCGAGCGTTCCACGTTGACGCTCGGCGCTTCCTATCAGGATGCGAACACCGATGGAAACATGTGGGGCGCGCTCGTGCTGGCATATGCCGATGGATCGCAGGCCGAATTCGGCCGCAGCGCTTCGACCGCGCTCGACTGGACGTTCTGGGATACGAAGAACACCGCCGCCTTCGCCGAATACACCTTCAAGCTGGCCGAAGCGTGGGATTTCAAGCTGACTTACAACTATCGCAAGTACGAAGACGACAGCAAGTTGTTCTTCGCGTGGACGCAGACGGGCATCGATCGCGACACGGGCCTGGGACTGATGGGCAATCCGGGCAGCTGGCCGACGCAGGACGAGGCGCATTTGCTCGAAGCATCCTTGAACGGCCGATTCGAGCTGTTCGGGCGCGAGCACGAGGCGATGGTGGGCGTCAGTTATGGCACCAGCGAGCACACCCAGGAGTTCCGGCCGACCGATCCGGACGATCCGAGCTGGGGCGCGCTGCCGGCCTTTCCCTATCCGGGCAATGCCTTCGACGAGCCCACCTGGGGACCGGTGGAGACAGACAGCTTCGCCGATCAATGGCTCAAGCGCGCATTCGGCGCCACGCGCCTGAGTGTCACCGACAAGCTGAAAGGCATCGTCGGCTTCAACTACGCCGAATATCATCGCGACGGCAGTCTGAGCGGCGCAGTGGCGTTCGATCAGACCGAAAGCGAGATCAGTCCGTACGCCGGCCTCACGTATCAGGTGCTCGATCAGCTGATGCTTTACGGCAGCTACTCCGATATCTATCAGCCCCAGGATCAATACGACATCGATGGCCAGTATCTGGTCGCATCGAAAGGCCTGAACTACGAGATCGGCGTGAAAGCCGAGTTGCTGGAGAAGCGGGTGCTGGCGACGGTGGCGCTGTTCAAGGCGGAGCAGGAGGATCTCGCGACGTTCGCCGGCATGAGCGATGGCGGGCAGTACTACTACGAAGGCGTCGATGTGAATTCCAAGGGCATCGAGCTGGAAGTCGTCGGCCGCCTGAGCCAGCACGTCGATCTGGTCTTCGGCTACACGTCACTGCAGCTCGAAGGCTCGCAAGGCGAGGACATCTACGAGTGGGTGCCGCGTCGGACCGCCAACCTCTCGCTGACCGCGCAGTTGCCGAGCTTCACGGCGGTTTCATTCGGAATCAACGGCCGCTGGCAGAGCGATATCTCCAAGCTGGATGAATACACCAACGTGATCATCCGGCAGGACAGCTATGCGACGTTGAATGCGTTTGCACGTTGGGATGTCACGGACAAGCTGCACGTGCGCGCGAATGTTCGCAACATCACCGACGAGAAGTACATCACCAGCTTGTATCAGGTCGGCTACTACGCTGCGCCTCGCAATTACGAGCTGGGCGTGGGCTACAAGTTCTGACGAGATGCAAGGGCGGGGCGGCGTTGAGCCGCTCCGCCGTCTATCGACTGAGCTGATTCGCCGTCTCGCGCACGATCGTCAGCAAGCGCGCCTGCGCCTGCGTCGGGCGCCAATCATCCCGCACCGTCAGTCCGATCCGTCGCATCACCTTGCCGCCGGGGTGGGGCAGGCATACCAGCATGCCCGCTTCCAGCTCATAGTGAACTTGATTGATCGACGACAGCATCATGTGATTGCCGCCCATCAGGAAGGCGCGCGCCGCGCCGAGTGAATTGCATTCGATAAAACGCTGCGGCGGCTCGATGCCCATGTCTTTGAACAGTGCTTCGAAATGCGCTCTGAGCGGCGAAGTGGCGCGCGGCGCGATCCATGGATGACTCGCCAGGTCGGTCGCGGTCAGCTTGCGCTTCTTCGCCAGTGGATGCCCGGCGCCGACCACGATGGACAATGGATCGTCGAACAAATGTTCCTGCACGATGCCGCCGCTCACGCGGATGTCACGCAGCGCGCCGACGAGGAAATCGGCCTGACCCGACTGCAGCGCGCCGAGCAAATGCTCGTAAGTGCCTTCCATGATGGAGACGGCGTGCTCGGTATGTTCGCGCGTAAACCGAATGAGCGCGTTGGGAACGAGGAAGCTGCGAGACAGCGGCATGGAGCCAATGACAGTGCGGCCTGTTTCACGCCCATGCAGCGCGTCGATATCGGCGCGTGCCTGAGCAATTTCCACGAACGCGAGATGCGCGCGGCGAGACAGCTTTTCCGCTTCGCGAGTGGGAACGACGCCATAGCTGGTTTTCTCGAACAGCTGCGCATCGAGCAGCCGTTCCAAAGTGCGGGCCGCGCGATGCATGGTCGGCTGTGACACGCCGGTGGCGCGCGCGGCGTGCGTGAAATTGCGAAACTCGACCAGCTTGATCAACGAGCTCAGCTGCGGAGCGCTGATCCGTCGGAACAATTGCTCGCGTCGGGCGGCATTCATGTCCGAGCCGGCCAGTTCCTGAATCCCATCGCGCAATTGTCTCAGCGCTCGCTCGACGCGCTCGGCGCAGGCGGTTCCCGCCGGCGTCGGGCGCATGCCATACGGGCTGCGTGTGAACAGGGGAGCATTGAAGTAACGTTCGATCGCAGCGATCGCTTGAGTGAGCGCCGATTGCGTTAAATGCATTCTGAGCGACGCCGCGCTGATGCTGCCACTCGTCATGACTTCATGGAACGCCTGCAGATGGCGTAGATTGGGCACCGTCATGACTGCATCGTGGCACGCGCCGGTGGGGTTGGCTATAGCAATCTCTAATACTGGGGGCGTCAATTTGAATTGGCCCAGGGACGGTTGCGGTCCCACAATCGTAGTAACGAGTCAGCTTGGGGGATGGCATGCTTCAAGAGCGGACCGCGCTGGTTCAGACGCCCAACGTGGCGATCACCGTGGCGCTGTGCTTTCTGGTCGCGGTGGTCGAAGGCTTCGACATCCAGGCCATGGGCGTGGCCGCGCCCAAGCTGGCGCCGCAGTTCGGTTTCGATCCCAAGCAAATGGGCTGGATCTTCTCGATCAGCAACATCGGCCTGGTCATCGGCGCCGCTCTGGGCGGCCGCCTCGCGGATCGGGTCGGGCGCAAGCCGGTATTCATTGGCGCGGTGCTGGCCTTTGGCCTGTTCACCTTGCTCACATCGCTGGTTGGCACGTTCGAAGCGTTGTTCGTCGTGCGCTTTTGCGCCGGCCTCGGCTTCGGCGCGGCGTTGCCGAATATGATGGCGCTGGCCGCCGAGGTCAGCGCGCCGGAGAAGCGGGCCTCGACCGCTGCCCTGATGTTCGCGGGCATGCCGCTGGGCGGTGGCACGTCGGCATTGCTGACTCAGTTGCTGCCGCCGGATTTCGACTGGCGCCTGCTGTTCGAGATCGGTGGAGTCTTGCCGTTGCTGCTCGCGCCAACCATCTATTTCCTGATGACCGAAACGCTGACGAAGAGTGCCGCAGGAGCGCCGCGCACCAACATCGTGTCCGCCTTGTTCGCGGACGGACGCACGCCGGCGACCTTGTTGCTGTGGCTCGCCTTTCTGCCGACGCTGTTGATCCTCTATCTCATCTTGAATTGGCTGCCGACGCTGGTCGTTGCGAATGGCCTGGATCGCGCCGTCGCGCCGCAGGCGTCGCTGGCATTCAACTTCGCGAGCGTGGCCGGTGCGCTGTTCTTCGGCCACCTGGTGGATCGCATGGATACGCGCTGGCCGATGACGTTCGCGTACCTCGGCTTGATCGTCGCACTGGTCGCGCTGAGCGCATCTAGCGGGTTGGCGATGACCGTGGCGCTCAGCGGCGCCGCTGGCTTTTTCCTACTCGGTGCGAACTATGCGCTCTATGGGGTCGCAGCCACTTACTACCCATTGGCCGTTCGCGGCACCGGATCGGGCGCGAGCGTCGCCGTCGGTCGCATCGGTTCGATCATCGGCCCGTTGCTGGCCGGTCTGCTGTTGGGCGGCGGGATGAGCGCAAGTGGCGTCGTTCAATACATGGTGCCGGTGGCCGCGGTCGCTGGCGCCGCGGTGTTTGCCCTGAGTTTTTGCCGTCGGCCGCAAGAGTGAGCTTTGTCTATAGCGTCGCCTAATAGCCCGGCGCGAAATTGAATTGGCCGCGCGCGGCGGCGAGCGTCACACTGCCATGACGCGTTGGAGGATTTCCGAATATGTCCGTGGTCGTCAGAAACATTCAGCGGGCCGAGCGTCGGACGATCGACGGCCTGGCCGAGTCGGGCGTTGCGACCGTGCACGAAGCGCAAGGCCGCACCGGGTTGCTGGCGCCTTACATGCGTCCGATTTATGCCGGCGCGCGCATTGCCGGATCGGCGGTCACGGTGAGCATTCCGCCGGGCGACAACTGGATGATTCATGTCGCGGTGGAGCAATGTCAGGAGGGCGACATCCTGGTCGTTTCTCCAACCTCTGCATGCGATGCAGGTTATTTCGGCGAGTTGCTGGCGTGCTCGTTGATGTCGCGCGGCGTTCGCGGCCTGATCATCGAAGCCGGCGTACGTGACGTGAAAGATCTGACGGCGATCGGGTTTCCTGTGTGGTCGCGCTATGTGTCCGCGCAAGGCACGGTGAAAGAAACGTTGGGCAGCGTCAACGTACCCGTCGTGTGCGGGGGCGCTTCAATCAAGCCGGGCGACGTGATCGTCGCCGACGACGACGGCGTTTGCGTCGTGCCTCGCGAGAAGGCCGCGACTGTGCTGGAGCAATCCACCGCCCGTGAGAAGAAGGAAGCGGGCGTGCGAGCTCGGTTGAAGGCAGGCGAGCTGGGGCTGGATATCTATGGCATGCGTCAGCGCCTGGCGGAGAAGGGCCTGAAGTACGTCGATTCCTTGGAATGACCCGCGGCCGCGGAGTCTTGCGCCATGCTTAAGTCCATTCCTTGTACCTTGATGCGCGGTGGCACCTCGAAGGGCCTGTACTTTCACGAGTCGGATCTTCCCGCCGACCGCGCTCTGCGCGATCGAGTGCTGCTCGCGGCCATGGGGTCGCCCGATGTGCGACAGATCGACGGCGTCGGCGGCGCGCATCCGCTCACCAGCAAGGTCGCTGTGATCCGCCGCTCCAGCGTTTCGCACGCCGATGTCGATTATTTGTTTCTGCAAGTGGTCGTCGACAAGGCGGAGGTCAGCGACAGCCAGAACTGCGGCAATATTCTCGCCGGTGTCGGTCCCTGGGCGATCGAGAATGGCTTGGTGCCGATTGCGGGGGAGGTCACGCCCGTTCGCATTCACATGCTGAACACCGCCAGCATCGCCGTCGCCTACGTGCCGACGCCGAACGGGGCCGTGGAATACGAAGGCGAGGCGCGCATCGATGGCGTTCCTGGAACCGCCGCGGCGATTCCGCTCGAGTTTCTCGATGTCGCCGGGTCGAGTTGCGGCTCGCTGTTGCCGACGGGCGCGGCGGTCGATGAGATCAACGGCGTTTCCGTCACCTGCATCGACAACGGCATGCCCGTCGTGATTTTGCGTGCCGAGGACTTCGGTCTTTCTGGCGATGAAACGCCCGGACAGCTCGAAAGCAATCAGACGTTGAGGGAGCGTGTCGAAGCCATTCGGCTCGCGGTCGGTCCTCGCATGAATCTCGGCGACGTAACGAAAAAGACCGTGCCGAAAATGTGTCTGGTGTCGCCGCCCAAGCAAGGCGGCGCGATTTCCACTCGCACGTTCATTCCGCATCGTGTGCATGAGTCCATCGGCGTGCTCGGCGCAGTCAGCGTTGCCACGGCTTGCGTGACACCCGGCTCCGTCGCGGCGCAGGTCGCGAAGCTTTCCGGCAGGGGGGCGGCGCAGCGGCTCGAAGTCGAGCATCCGACGGGCTTCTTTACGGTCGACATTGAAGTTGCGGTGACGGATGGGAAGGTCGACGTGCGTCGCTCCGCTCTTCTACGAACGGCGCGCAAGCTCATGCGCGGCGAAGTGTTCGTGCCCGGTCGCGTCTGGAGCGGATCGTGAGCGCGATCGAGCACATTTGTCTAATCGGCTTCGGAGAAGTAGGGCAGACGCTGGCGGCTGATTTCAAGGCGGCCGGTATCACGCAGCTCACGGCTTTCGACCTGCTGTTCAAGGATCGCGAGAGCACCTGCACGCGCGCGGCCGTCGAGGCCAATGTGCGCGTCGCGAGTAGCGCGGTTGAGGCGGTAGCGACGGCCGATCTGGTCGTGAGTGCGGTGACGGCTGCGCAAGACGTGGCCGCCGCGCGTTCTGTCGCGGGATCGATGAAGCCCGGTGCCTATTTCCTCGATGTGAACTCGGTGTCGCCTGGAGTGAAGGCCCAGTCGGCGGCGTTGATCGATGGCGGCGGCGCCCGCTATGTCGAAGCAGCCATCATGTCGCCGATCAATCCAAAGCGGGTCGGCTCGCCCATGTTGTTCGGAGGCAAGCACGCAGCAGCGTTTCTGCCATTGGCGCAACAGCTCGGATTCAGCGGAGCCGAAGTGTTCTCGGACCAGATCGGTCGAGCCTCGGCCGCCAAGATGTGCCGCAGCGTCATGATCAAGGGCATGGAGGCGCTGCTGACGGAATCGTTGCTGACGGCGCGTCACTACGGTGTCGAGTCGACCGTGATCGATTCGCTGCGCAATTTGTTTCCGACATCGGACTGGTCGACGCTGGCGCGCTACATGATCTCGCGCTCGCTCGTGCATGGGCGGCGTCGTGCCGAAGAGATGCGCGAAGTCGCGCAGACGGTGAGTGAAGCTGGGCTGCAGTCTCTCATGAGCTCGGCCTGCGCGCAGCGTCAGGACTGGGCGGCCAGCTTCCGCGACGCTGCGTCGATCGAAGAATTGGAAGCGATGCTCGACGCGGTGCTGAGCCGCGCCAAGGCGGAGAAATCCTCATGCTGATTATCGATTGCCACGGTCACTACACGACCGCGCCGGATGCTCATCAGAAGTTTCGCGATCAGCAGCTCACGAAGCTGAAGGATCCGCTGGCGCCCACGCCGACGCCGGCGAAGATCAGCGACGACGAGATTCGCGAGACCATCGAAAAAAATCAGCTGAAGCTGCAGAAAGAGCGGGGCGCGGACATCACGATTTTCTCGCCGCGCGCTTCGGCGATGGCGCATCATGTTGGCGATGAGACGGTATCGCAGCAGTGGACACGCGCCTGCAACGATCTGATCAAGCGGGTCGTCGATCTATATCCGGAGAATTTCGTCGGTGTGTGTCAGTTGCCGCAGTCGCCCGGCGTGCCGATCTCGCACTCGGTGGCGGAGCTCGAGCGCTGCGTGAAGGAGCTTGGCTTCATTGGCTGCAATCTGAATCCCGATCCGTCGGGCGGCCACTGGACCGCGCCGCCGCTGACCGACAAACACTGGTATCCGTTCTACGAGAAGATGGTCGAGCTCGATGTGCCGGCCATGATCCATGTATCGGCCTCGTGCAACCCGAACTTCCACGCCACCGGCGCGCATTACATCAATGCCGACACGACGGCGTTCATGCAGTTCATCGAAGGCAACCTGTTCAAGGATTTTCCGACGCTGCGCTTCATCATTCCTCACGGCGGCGGCGCCGTGCCCTATCACTGGGGCCGTTATCGCGGTCTCGCGGACATGCTGAAACGCCCACCGCTGGCTCAGCACGTCATGAAGAACGTGTTCTTCGACACCTGCGTGTACCACCAGCCCGGCATCGACCTGCTGGTCAAGGTGATCGACCTCGACAACATTCTGTTCGGCTCGGAAATGGTGGGCGCGGTGCGTGGCATCGACCCCGAGACCGGCAACTACTATGACGACACCAAGCGCTACATCGACGCATTGAGCATTTCGGCCGCGGACAAGCGCCGCATCTTCGAAGGCAATGCCCGTCGGGTGTTCCCGCGCCTGGATACGATTTTGAAGTCCCGCGGACTGTAAGAGACAACCATGGCAGCGTTTCAGATGGACCGCGATTGGCTGGTGTTTCACCCGTCCCCGAGCAAGCCGACCTTCCGGCCGCCAGCGGGGGCAGTGGACGCTCATTGTCATGTGTTCGGTCCGGGCGATGTGTTTCCGTACGCACCCGAGCGCAAGTACACGCCGTGCGACGCGCCGAAGGAAAAGTTGTGGGAGCTGCGCGATTATCTCGGCTTCGAACGCAACGTTATCGTGCAGGCGACTTGCCACGGCGCGGACAATCGGGCGCTGGTCGACGCGTTGAAGGCGTCCAATGGACGCGCGAAAGGCGTTGCCACCGTGAAGCACGACGTAACGGATGCTGAACTCCACGCGCTCGATGCAGCCGGCGTTCGTGGCGTGCGCTTCAATTTCGTCAAGCGGCTGGTCGATACGACGCCGCGCGAAGTGCTGCTTTCGATCGCTGAGCGCATCAAGCCCCTCGGCTGGCATATCGTCATCTACTTCGAGGCGCAGGAACTGCACGAGCTGTACGACTTCTTCACGTCCTTGCCGACCACGGTGGTGGTCGATCACATGGGGCGGCCCGATGTGACGAAGTCTGTCGACGGCCCGGAGTTCGAGCTGTTCGTTCGGCTGATGCGTGAGAACACCAATTTCTGGTCCAAGGTCAGCTGCCCGGAGCGGCTGTCGAAGACCGGGCCGGATACTTATGACGACGTGGCGCCTTTCGCCCGGCGCATCGTCGAGACCTTTCCGGATCGAGTGTTGTGGGGCACCGACTGGCCGCATCCGAACATGAGGTCGCACATGCCGGACGACGGCAAGCTGGTGGATTTCATTCCACGCATTGCGCCCACCGCCGAATTGCAGCGTAAGCTGCTGGTCGACAACCCGATGACGCTGTACTGGGGTCGCTGATATGGCTCTGGATAAACCGTACAAAGGCATTCCCGGCACGACCATCTTCGATGCCGATCTGGCTCGCAAGGGCTATCACCTCAATCAGTTCTGCATGTCGCTGATGAAGGCGGAGAACCGCGAGCGCTTCAAAGCGAACGAGCGCGCGTATCTGGACGAGTGGCCGATGAGCGAGGAGCAGAAGCAGGCGGTGCTGGCGCGCGATCTGAATCGCTGCATCGAGCTTGGCGGCAATATCTATTTCCTCGCCAAGATCGGCGCCACCGACGGCAAGAGTTTCCAGTTCATGGCGGCCAGCATGACCGGCATGACGCAGGAGGAATACGCGAAGATGATGTTGCAAGGTGGCCGTGCGCCCGGCAGTCCCGTGCGCGATCCTCGGGAGAAGCAATGATGGCCAGGATCACCGCCAGTGTTTACACCTCCCATGTTCCGGCCATCGGCGCGGCGCTGGATCTCGGCAAGAGCGGCGATGATTACTGGAAACCTTTGTTCGCTGGCTATGAGCCGTCCAAGGCGTGGTTCAAGGAGAACACGCCGGATGTGATCTTTCTGGTTTACAACGATCATGCGACGGCGTTCAGCCTGGACATGATTCCGACGTTCGCGATCGGCTGCGCCGCGGAGTACAAGCCGGCGGATGAAGGGTGGGGGCCGAGGCCGGTGCCGACGGTCAAAGGCCATGCGGAACTGGCGTCGCACATCGCGCAGTCGGTGATTCAGGACGATTTCGATCTGACCATCGTCAATCGCATGGATGTGGATCATGGCTTCACGGTGCCGCTGTCGCTGATCTGCGGTCAGGTTGCGGAGTGGCCGTGTCCGGTCATCCCGTTCGCGGTGAATGTCGTGCAGTACCCGGTGCCCTCGGGTCGCCGTTGTTTCAATCTCGGCCGAGCGATTCGCAAGGCGGTGTCGCTTTATGACGAGCCGTTGAAAGTGCAGATCTGGGGCACGGGCGGCATGAGTCATCAGTTGCAGGGCCCGCGGGCCGGGCTGATCAATCGTGAGTGGGACAATCGATTCCTCGATCGGCTGATCGCGGAGCCGGAGAAGCTCGCGGATACGCCGCACCTGGAATACGTGCAGCAGGCGGGCTCCGAGGGCATCGAGCTGGTGATGTGGCTGATTGCGCGAGGCGCGATGAGCGACCTGCCGCCACGAGTGGCTCACCGCTTCTACCACGTGCCGGCCAGCAACACGGCCGTCGGTCATCTGATTCTGGAGAATTCGCAATGAGCACCATCAAAGTCGCGCTCGCCGGCGCCGGCGCGTTCGGCGTCAAACATCTCGAGGGCATCCAGAAGATTCAGGGCGTGCAGGTCACTTCGCTGGTCGGGCGCGAGCTGGATAAGACGCAAGAGGTCGCGAAGAAGTTTTCGATCGGGCACGTGACGACGGAGTTGTCGGAGAGCCTGGCGAGGCCGGATGTCGATGCGGTCATTCTGTGCACGCCGACGCAGATGCATGCGTCGCAGGCGCTGGCTTGCATGAAGGCCGGCAAGCACGTGCAGGTCGAAATCCCGCTCGCCGATAGCTGGGGCGACGCTCAAGCGGTCGCCAATCTGCAGAAGCAGACCGGCCTGGTGTGTATGGTCGGTCACACGAGGCGGTTCAATCCGTCGCATCAGTGGTTGAATAAAAGGCTGCGAGCCGGAGAGCTGAAAATTCAGCAGATGGATGTGCAGACGTACTTCTTCCGTCGCACCAACACGAACGCGCTGGGTCAGCCGAGATCGTGGACGGATCACCTGCTGTGGCACCACGCGGCGCATACGGTGGATCTGTTCCGCTATCAAACGGGCGAAGAGGTCGTCATTGCGCATGCCGTTCAAGGGCCGAAGCATCCGCAGTTGGGTATCGCGATGGATATGTCGATCCAGTTGAAGACGAAGGGCGGGGCGATTTGTACGCTGTCCCTGTCGTTCAACAACGATGGTCCGCTGGGGACGTTCTTCCGGTACATCTGCGACAACGGAACTTACATCGCGCGGTACGACGATCTGGTCAACGGCAAGGAAGAGAAGATCGATGTGTCGAAGGTCGACGTGTCGATGAATGGCATCGAGCTGCAGGACCGCGAGTTCTTTGCCGCTATTCGCGAGAAGCGAGAGCCGAATTCGAGCGTGCATCAGGTGTTGCCGTGTTATCGGACGCTGCAGGAGTTGGAGCAGCAGTTGAAGGCGCAGGGCTAAGGGCTTCCGGAGAAGAGGCGTCAGTTCTCGCGCCGCCCGAGGTGCCGTCTCTCCTTCCGGCACCGGGCGCCGGCCGGAGCGCACTGCGCTCCTCGCCGCACGTCCATGGTGAGCCCTGCTGTTTCGGCCCCTTCCCTGTGCCGAAAAGCTGCCGGAAGGAGAGACGTCACCTCGGACGACGCCGATGCGTGGATGTACGATCTGCCGTAAGAGGAAGAGGGCGAGCGACCTCGACGGCGCAGATTGATATTCTCCCTCCCTTGGAAAACCTCTTCTCTTCCAACCCATGAACCACCGCAAACTCGCCAACCAATCCGTCGTCGAGATCGGTCTCGGCGCAATGAATCTCAGCCACGCCTACGGCACTCCGCCAGAGCCGGCGGCGGCCAAAGCGTTGCTGCACGCCGCGCTCGATCTGGGCATCAATCACATCGACACCGCGGCGCTCTACGGCTTCGGGCGAAATGAAGAGCTGGTCGGTGAGACTTTGCAGCCGTTCCGTCAGCGCTTCTTTCTCGCCAGCAAATGCGGCATGACCGGCGTCAATGGAAAGCGAGTCATCGACGGTCGGCCCGAAACGTTGAAGCAAACCTGCAAGGAAGCCCTGCGTCGCCTGCGCACGGACGTCATCGATCTGTACTACTTGCATCGTTGGGACAAGAAGGTGCCGGTGGAAGACAGTGTCGGCGGACTGGCTGACCTGGTTCGCGAAGGTCACATTCGCGCCATTGGTCTGTCCGAAGTCTCCGCCCAAACACTTCGCAAAGCGCATGCCGTGCATCCAATCGCCGCCGTGCAGAGTGAATATTCGCTGTGGACTCGCAACCCTGAAATCGGGCTCCTTACCGTCTGTCGCGAGCTAGGCACCGCGCTCGTAGCGTTCTCGCCGCTGGCGCGAGGGTTTCTCGCGAACGGCGTTCCGGATCCTCGCGACTTCGTTGAAAAGGACATCCGTCGCGGGATGCCGCGGTTCCATCCGCCGCATTTCGGACGCAATCGCAAGCTGCTCGATCAATTCAATCGAATCGCATGGGAAGCAGGCTGCACGCCCGCACAGCTGGCGCTGGCGTGGTTGTTGGCGAAGGCGCCGTTTGTATTGCCGATCGTTGGGACGACGTCGATTGCGCACCTGGAAGAGGACATAGCCGCATCGAAAGTGCGCCTATCGGCCGACACGCTTGCGGCGCTCGAGAAGCTGATCAATGCCGACACCGTGAGCGGGTCGCGATATCCGCCGGAGACGCTCGCCGAGATCGATACGGAGGAGACGCCGAACGCGGGCTAAGCAGCCACATCCACCGAGCAATTCGCCGGTCTAGTTCTCTCGCGCGTACGCCCGTTGTTGCTTCGTCCGATAGGCCATCGGCGACACGCCGGTTCGCTGCGTAAAGAAGCGGGAGAAGTACGCCGGATCGGGAAAACCGCACGCCTCAGCAATCAACCCAACGCTCATCCCCGTATAGAGCAGCGACCGCTTCGCCTCTAACAACCGGCGAGCATTGAGCAAGGCGAGCGGCGAGCTCGCCGTACTTCGCACGCACGCTTGGCGCAGGCGTTCCGAGCTGACGCACAGGCGCTTCGCATAATCGGCAACCTTCAACGTCGTGCGGAAGTGTTCTTCGATCAGTCCCCGGTACTTCGAAGCAAGCAGAGAATCCGCCCCCGTCTTGCTCTGCCTGTTCGGCAGGAGCTGCAGCTTGCGACGCAGTGCCGCCACCAGAATTCCGATCAACAACGCTTCGGCTGCCGTCCGGCGGCCGGGCAAGTTGCTCCGAAACTCCATCATCAGCGATTCGAAGTTCGTCACCATGCCTGCCGTGACATCCGCCGGCAGCGGCATGGCATTCGCTTCGGTGAGCACCGGACGCAGCTCGGCATTCTCGTGAGCGATGCGCTCGATCAGTGCGCCCGAGGCGGTGAGGATCCAGCCATCCGTGCCGGGCTTGAAATCGAAGCCGTGCACGCACGCCAGCGGCACCGAGATCAGCGCGTTGTGATTGAACGGATTGAGCTCGCCCTCGGCATAGAAAACGCCGCCGCCGCGAGTGACGAGCAGGAAATGATGCAGATCCTGGTGGGCGTGCGGACGAATTTTCCAATCGTGCAGGCGGCTGCGCTCGGCGATGGATTCGACGTGCAGAAAGCGCTCGTCGACGTCGTGAGTCGCCTCGCCGTACAGGAAATATTGGGGAATTCCACGCCGCGCCACACTGCGCTCCCGGACCGTGCCTGCGGTCATCCTACCGCGAGGCGCCGCGGGCGGGTTGGGAAAAATCCAAGAAGTTGTGTTTTTTCTCCATCGTCACCCGACCGCCCGGCGCGGCATCTTGTGCGTGACTCGAGGGGGACGGACGTTGCGGGCACAAGTTGCGATCATTGGCGCGGGACCGGCGGGGCTGTTGCTGGGTCAGCTGTTGTACAAGGCGGGCATCGACGCGGTCATTCTCGAACAGCGCACGCCGGAATATGTATTGGGCCGCATCCGGGCCGGCGTGCTCGAGCAGGGCACGGTCGATATTCTCGATCTGGCGGGCGTCGGCGGGCGCCTGCATTCCCAGGCGATGACTCACGACGGCGTGGAGATCGGCGCGAGCGGTCAACGGCGTCGCATTCCCTTCAAGGAACTCGTCGGTAAAGTCGTTACGGTGTATGGCCAGACCGAAGTCACGCGAGATCTGATGGACGCTCGCGCCGCCTGTGGCGCGCCGTCGATCTACGAAGCCGAATCGGTCGAGCTGCACGACATCACTACCGCACGGCCCTGGGTGACATTCGTTCACAAGGGCGTCAAACAGCGGCTGGATTGCGACTTCATCGCGGGCTGCGACGGTTATCACGGCGTCAGCCGACGCTCCATTCCCGCCGAGGCGCTGTCCGTTTTCGAGCGCACCTATCCCTTCGGCTGGCTCGGCGTGCTGGCCGATGTGCCACCGGCATGGGATGAGTTGATCTATGCGGACTCCGAGCGTGGCTTCGCGCTGGCGAGCATGCGCTCGGAGACTCGAGTGCGTTGTTACGTACAGTGTTCGCTCGACGACAAGGTCGAGAACTGGAGCGACGAGCAGTTTTGGGCGGAGTTCAAGCGGCGCGTGGGCGACGATGTCGCCGCACGCATGACTACCGGCCCGTCCATCGAAAAGAGCATCGCGCCGCTGCGCAGCTTCGTCGCCGAACCCATGCGATACGGCCAGCTGTTCCTGGCCGGCGATGCCGCTCACATCGTGCCGCCGACCGGTGCTAAGGGTCTCAACCTCGCGGCCAGCGACGTGTTCTATCTGTACGAGGCGCTGACTGGCTACTACAAGAACGATTCACGCGCGGCGCTGGATCAGTACTCAGACCGGGCCCTGCGCCGGGTGTGGCAAGCGGTGCGCTTCTCCTGGTGGATGACGTCGCTGCTGCATCGATTCCCCAATGAAGATCCGTTCTTCGGGCGCATTCGCGGCAGCGAGCTGGAGTATTTGTTCAAGTCGGACGCCGCGCAGCGGACGCTGGCCGAGAACTACGTCGGCCTGCCGTTGTAGTCTTGTCCATGAACAGCTCCGCCACCACCGAGCGGAGCCAACGGTTCGCGCCATCGTGCTGGAATCGCGAGTGCCAGTGCTGCCGGATGATGCGCGGCTTCGCCTTGAACGGCGGCTTCACCAATTTGATGTCCGCCAGTTTCGCCAGTCCCTCGCCGATCGCGTAGGGCACCGTGAAAATCAGATTGGACTGGCTGAGGATGGTCGGCACGGCAAGGAAATGCTCGATGCGCACCGACACCTTTCTGGTCAGCCCTTGCGCCTGCAATTCCGCTTCCAATGAATCGTTCATATGCCCGGCCGGATGCACGACCGCGTGCAGGCCGTCGAGGAACTGACGACGCGTCATCTCGTCCTTGATGGTCGGATGATCGGCTCGCACGATGCAGACGAACGAGTGCGAGAACAGCCGCTGCTGAAACAACGCCGCGCCGGCCAGGTCCGGGAAATGTCCAAGCGCAATATCCACCTCGCCCGAGCGCAATGCCGGCTCCAGGAGCGGCGCCGGCAGATTGACCGTGCGCAGCTGCAGCCCCGGGGCGATCTTGTTCAAGCGGCCGAGGATGCGCGGCAGGAACACCAGCTCGCCGATGTCCTGCATGTTGAACGTCACCGAGCGCCGTTCGGTCGCGGGATCGAAGGTCGGCTGTTGCAGCAGGTCGGAGCGGATCCGATCGAGGATCGCTTCCAGCGGCGCGGTCAGACTCTCGGCAAAGGGCGTGGGGTGGATGCCCCGCGAGGTACGCACGAACAGCGGCTCGCCAAACATTTTTCTCAGCCGATTCAACGCGAAGCTGGTGGCCGGCTGGCTCATTTTCAGGGCCCGGGCGGCGCCGCTCACGCTGCGGTTGCGGAGCAGGGCGTCGAACACCACGAGCAGGTTCAGGTCGACATCGGCGATATCCATGGTGCTTATATCTTATATACCTGTTACCGGTCTTTCCAAATGACCGGGATGCGGGCGAAATCCCCCTCATCGCTGCTATTACGGTAAGGTTTTAGGGGGTGCCATCGTGTCATCGTCCAGCGTCGTGCGCGTCGAGCGCGACGGCGAGCTTGCGTCAGTCATCGTCCACAATCCGCCCGTCAACACCATCACCGCAGAGGTCCGCAGCGGCCTGCGACAGGCTCTCGAGCAGATCCAGGCCAGCAAGGACGTCCGCGGCGTCCTGTTGCTGTGTGAAGGCAGCACGTTCTTCTCCGGCGCCGACATCGGCGAGTTCAGCGGTCCGCCGAAGGAAGAGGAGTACCGCCGCCTGTTCAATGGCTACGAGGCGTTGAGTGTCCCGGTGGTCGCGGCCATGCATGGCACCGTGATGGGCGGTGGGTTGGAGATCGCGCTCGCGTGCCATTACCGAATCGCTGCGGTCGGCACGCGCTTCGGCATGCCCGAAGTGACATTGGGCATCATCCCTGGGGCCGGCGGCACGCAACGCATGCCTCGACTGATTGGCGCCGATCAGGCGCTCGAAATGATCGTGACCGCGCGCCCGGTGGACGCTGCCAAAGGGCTCGAGCTGGGCTTCATCGACCAGATCGTCGACGGCAATCTGCGCTCCGGTGCGATCGCTTATCTGCGCTCGTTGATTGCTGCCGGCAAAGGTCCGCGTCGCACGGGCGAGATGACGATCTCAGCGGCAAGCGCGACGGCGGAGGTGTTCGAGCGTCAGCGTCAGCAGGCGCGCAAACTCTATCCCAATCGCAATGCTGCTCAGGTCGCAGTCGACGTCGTGCAGGCGGCGACGCAGATGGCGTTCCAGCAAGGGTTGGAGTACGAAACCAAACGCGTCAACGAGTGCAAGGACAGTGTCGAATCGAAGGGCGCGGTGCATGTGTTCTTCGCCGAGCGCGAGACGCGTCGCATCCCCGGTTTGCCCGAGAGCCTCAAGGCGCGCCCGATCAAGAGCGCCGGTGTGATCGGCGCGGGCACGATGGGCGGCGGTATCGCGATCTGTTTCGCGAACGCGGGTATTCCAGTCATCCTGATCGATGCGAACGAGCAGGGCCTGACCAAAGGCGTCGCCAACGTCGACAAGACCTATCAATCGATGGTGGACCGCGGCCGCTTGAGCGCCGAGGACAAGGCGAAGCGAATGGCGCTGATCGGCACTTCGCTGTCTTACGACGCGCTCGAGAACGTGGATGTGATCATCGAGGCCGTGTTCGAGAACATGGACCTGAAGCGCAAGATCTTCACCGAGCTGGACCGTGTGGCCAGGCCCGGCGCGGTGCTCGCGACCAATACGTCGACCTTGGATATCGAGCAGATTGCCGCGGTCACCCAGCGTCCTCAGGATGTCATCGGCATGCACTTCTTCTCGCCGGCGAACGTCATGCCGCTGCTCGAAGTCGTGCGCACGACCAAGACATCGGACGAGACGATTCGCACCGTGATGGACCTCGCCAAGCCGCTGCGTAAGACGCCGGTGCTGGCGAAGGTCTGCTACGGCTTCATCGGCAATCGCATGATGGAAGGCTATGCTCGCGAAGCCGAGCGCATGGTGCTCGAAGGCGCAACGCCCCGGCAGGTTGATTCGGCGCTGGAAGAGTGGGGCATGGCCATGGGCATTCTCGCTGTGTTCGACATGGCGGGCATCGATGTCGGCGTGAACGTTCACAAGGCGAACGCCTCGCAGTTCCCGCCCGATCCGGCCTATTACCAGGCGGACTTCGCGTTGCATGACGCCGGCCGTCTCGGTCAGAAGAACGGCAAAGGCTATTACCGCTACGAGCCGGGCAATCGTTCGCGCTTCGACGACCCCGAAGCGATCAACATCATCGCCGAGCGCGCCCGGCAGCTGAAGGTGCCGCAGCGTCAGCACACCAAGGAGGAGATTGTCGAGCGTTGCCTGTATCCGCTGCTGAACGAGGGGCTGCGCATTCTGGGTGAAGGCGTGGCACTGCGTGCGTCGGACGTCGATGTCGTTTGGGCGGCGGGCTACGGATTTCCGCGCTATCGTGGCGGCCCGATGTTCTATGCCGAAACCATCGGCCTCGATGTGCTGCTCGCGGGCATGCGCAAATATCAGGACATTTTCGGTCCCATGCATTGGCAACCGGCGCCGCTGCTGGTGGAATTGGTGGAGCGAGGGCTTACCATCGGGCAGTGGGAAGCTCAGCAGCGGGGGACGGCGCGATGAATATCAACGACCTGATCGCCATCGACGTGCACACGCACGCCGAAGTCTCGTGCCGGCAGGAGCCGGACGAAGCCTGGAAGCCGTTCGAGGAAGCCTCGGCCAAATACTTCAAGGCCGGCAAGCGACCCAACATCCACGAGACCATCGCGTACTACCGCGAGCGCAAGATCGGCCTGGTGATGTTCACCGTCGATTCGGAGTTCCAGATCGGCGCGAAGCGCATCCCGAATGAGGAAGTGGCGGATGCGGCGCGCGAGAACAGCGACATCATGATGGCCTTCGCCAGCATCGATCCGCACAAGGGCAAGATGGGCGTGCGCGAGGCGCGTGCGCTGATCGAAGACGGCGTCATCAAGGGCTTCAAGTTCCACCCGACGCTGCAGGGTTTCTTCCCGAACGATCGGCTGGCCTATCAGCTGTACGAGGTCATCGCCGAGTACAAGTTGCCGGCGATCTTCCATAGCGGTCACTCGGGCATGGGCACCGGCATGCCGGGGGGCGGCGGGCTGCGGCTGAAATATTCCAATCCCATCCACCTCGACGACGTGGCGGCGGACTTCCCGGACATGACCGTCATCATCGCCCATCCGTCCTGGCCCTGGCAGGACGAGGCGCTGTCGGTGTGCCTGCACAAGCCCAATGTCTATATCGACCTGTCGGGCTGGTCGCCGAAATACTTCCCGCCGCAATTGATCCAGTATGCGAACTCGCAGCTGAAGACCAAGATGCTGTTCGGCTCGGACTATCCGTTGATCAGCCCGGACCGCTGGATCAAGGATTTCAAGGAAGCGGGCTTCAAGCCCGAGGTGCACGATCTGATCCTGAAGCAGAACGCGATCCGCGCTCTGAAGCTGGCGTAGCGGGACTGTCACAAGTGGCCATGCAAGCCGAACCCTTGCCGAGGCAACTGTCGTGGACCGCGGATCCGTTCCACACGGAGGTGGAGCGTCGCGCGGATGGAACGTTATATCTGCGGCCGACCGAGGCGCTTTCGGCGTTTCCTGAACGGCTCATGGATTCGCTCGAGCACTGGGCGAAGATCGCGCCACAGCGCGTGCTCGTTGCTCGCCGAGTCGCGGGCGGTGAGTGGCAAGCCGTCACGTATCAGCAGATGCTCACGCGCGTGCGACGGATTGCCGCCGGCTTGCTGACGCGGGATCTTTCCGCCGAGCGTCCCCTTGCGATTTTCTCCGGCAACAGCATCGAACATCTGACGCTGGCGTTCGCGGCGATGTGGGCGGGTATTCCCTATTGCCCGGTGTCGCCGTCGTATTCGCAAGTCTCCACGGATTTGCAGAAGCTGCGTTATGTGTTGGACCTGCTCACTCCCGGGCTCATCGCGGCGTTCGACACACCTGTGTTTGCTCGAGCGTTGCAGCTCGTGCCGAGTTCCATCGAGATCGTGGGTGATGCCGACGTTGAAGGTCGGAAAATAACATCGCTCGATGCATTGGAAGTCGAGCCGACCGCCGCACTCGACGTCGCGCACGCTGGCACCAATGCCGACACGATTGCGAAGTTTCTGCTGACCTCGGGCTCCACCGGCCAGCCCAAGGCGGTGATCACCACGAATCGCATGCTGTGCAGTAACGCGCACATGCTCAAGCAGCCCATGCCGTTCCTGGTCGATGAGCCGCCGGTGCTGCTCGACTGGCTGCCCTGGAATCACACGTTCGGCGGCAGTCACAACGTAGGATTGGTGCTCTGTAACGGCGGCTCGCTGTACATCGACGATGGCAAGCCGACCCCGTCGGGAATTCAGGAAACCTTGCGCAATCTGCGCGAGATCGCGCCGACCGTGTATTTCAATGTGCCGAAGGGCTTTGAGATGCTGGCGCATCACCTGAACGCGGATGCGCAGCTTCGTCGCAATTTCTACAGCCGCCTGCGGGCGTACTTCTTTGGTGGCGCGGCGCTGGCTCAGCACACATGGGATGCGCTCGACGAAGCCGCCTTGAAGGAAGTCGGCGTGCGCATTCCGATGCTCGCCGGGCTGGGCGCAACCGAGACCGGACCGTCTGTAACTTTCACGACGCCAGCCGCAGGGCGCGCCGGACTCATCGGTCTGCCTGCCAAAGGCAACATCGTGAAGCTCGCACCGGTGGCGGAGAAGCTGGAACTGCGCGTGCGTGGCCCGAATGTCACGCCGGGATATTGGCGCCAGCCCGAGCTGACGGCCGCGGCCTTCGATGAAGAGCAGTTCTATCGTCTCGGCGACGCCGTTCGTTTGCTCGACGACAACGATCCCACGCGGGGCCTGGCGTTCGACGGCCGTATCGGCGAAGACTTCAAGCTGTCCAACGGCACCTGGGTCAGCGTCGGTCCGCTGCGTGCGGAACTGATCGCCGCGCTGTCGCCGATTGCGCAAGACGTGGTGATCGCCGGGCTGAATGCCGAGTATCTCGCGATCTTGATCATTCCTGACCTGCGCGGCTGCGGGCAGGTGCTAGCCTCGAGCGAAACACCTGCCTATGACGCGGTCATTGCGAATCCAGCGCTGTTGGCTGCGATTCAGCAGCGGCTGATTGCGCACGCCAGGCAGAATCGAGCCAGCACTCGCTGCGTGTGTCGAGCCCTGGTGCTGCCGACACCGCCGTCGCTCGACAAGGGGGAAATCACCGATAAGGGATCTATCAATCAGCGCGCCGTGCTGAACCATCGCGCGTCGTGCGTCGATGCGCTGTACGCAGCCGAGCCACCGCCGCAGGTGGTGCGGATCGAATGATGAGATCGGGCCGTGAGGGGGATCGATGATTGTCGAGACAGCGCGTGAGGTCTGGGGATGAGCCGCACGGCCGAGCAGTCGGCGCGCAGCAAGTTTCAGTGGCGCGTGCTCGCGCCCATCGTAGTGCTGATTGTCCTGAGCTCGCTGGACCGCGTGAACATCAGTTTCGCGGCCCTGCAAATGAACGCGGATCTCGGCATCTACCCGCATGCTTACGGCGTGGCGGTCGGCATGTTCTTCGTTGGCTATCTGCTATTTCAGTTTCCCAGCACCTGGGTGCTCACACGAGTTGGCGCACGGCGCTGGATCACGGGCTGCGTGGGCATCTGGGGCACGGTTGCCGCGGTGATGGCCTTCGTTCGCAGCGTCGAAGAACTGTTCCTGTTGAGATTCCTGTTGGGTTGCGCCGAGGCGGGCTTCGCGCCTGGCATTGTTTACTACTGCAGCGGCTGGATGCCGAAGCGATATCGAGCCAACTCCATCGCAGTGACCATGCTCGCCATCCCGGCGTCCGTGATCATCGGCGGGCCGCTGTGTGGCTGGCTGATGGGCGTGAGCAATCCGCTCGAGATGACGGGCTGGCGCTGGATGCTGCTGATGGAAGGGCTCGTGACCGTCGCGATGGCGGCGGTGGCGTATTTCGTATTCGTCGACAAGCCGAGCGATGCGCGTTGGTTGAGCGATGCGGAGAAAGACTGGATCGCAAACGCATTGGCCGAAGAACAGAACGAGGCGAAGGCGCCGGTGCAATCTTCCATCAAGACGGCGCTCATCGATCCGCGTGCGTGGCTGGCGGCAGGCGTCTGGTGCACGACGCTGATCGGCGCGAACGGCATGATGTTCTGGTTGCCTCAGGTGATCAAAGCGATGTCGTCGCTGAGTCCACTGGCGGTCGGCGTGCTGGCTGCGTTGCCCTGGGTGGGCGTTGCGCTCGGCATGGTGCTCAACTCGTGGCACTCGGATAAGACGCAGGAACGTTATCGTCATCTCGGCATCGCGTTGGCGATGGGCATGATGGCGCTGTTGCTCGCGTCCGCGATCCCGCCGAGCCCGTGGTCCTTGTTGCTGCTGTTCATCGGTGGTGTGGGACTGGGCGGCGCTCAGGGCGTGTTCTGGTCCATTCCCACAGCGTTCTTCCATCGCTCGGCCGCGGCGGCGGGCATCACGCTCATCAACCTCGTCGGCAATATCGGCAGTCTTGCCGGGCCGTACGTGATCGGAATCATTCTCCAGCAAAGCGGCTCGTTCTCGGCGCCGATCTGGTTTGTCGCCGCCGTCATGGGCGCGGGCACGCTGTTGCTCGCGTCGTTGCGATTCAGTGAGAGGAGGGCGATCAGTGGATAGCCGACGCCTGAAGTACTTCGTGCAGATCGTCGATAGCGGCAGCATCACTCGCGCGGCCGCCGTCACTGGCATCGCGCAGCCCGCCTTGAGCCAGCAGCTCGCGGTGCTCGAGAACGAGCTCAAAGTGAAGTTGCTCGACCGCTCGGTGTCCGGTGTGACGCCGACGCCGGCCGGCAAGATTCTGTACGCGCACGCGCAGACCATTCTTCGACAGGTCGAAGACATGCGGCAGGCGGTTCATCGCGAGATGCAGCCGCTGTCCGGCGCGGTGAATCTCGGCATGTCGCCGACCATGGTGACGCGCTTCGCCTTGCCGTTGATCGAGAAGGTGTGCAGCCAGCATCCCGAGATGCATTTGCAGATCCGTGAAGAAGGCAGCGCGGTGTTGAATGAGCTGCTGATCAATGGTCGCATCGAGCTGTCCATCTCGCCGACGCGCCCGGATAACGACGTGATCGTCGGCGAGGAGTTGCTGAGCGATCCGCTGATGTTGATGTATCCAGCGAGCTGGAGCATCGCCAACGATGCGCCGCTGGAGGATCTGGCCGCGCTGCCCTGGATCGTGCCGCGTCGTCCGCATTCGATTCGCGCCGTCGTGGACGGTGTGTTCGCGGCGGCCAGCCTGTCGCCCTATGTCGTCGTCGAGCTCGATTCGCTGCAGAACGTGATCGAGACGGTGCGCCGCGGCCTGGGGGTTGCCGCGATGGTGTCTGACGCAGTGAAAGCCGATCTCGACGCCGGCACCGTGAAATGCAGGCCGCTCGGCACGGTGTCGCCGATGCGTCCGATGTTTCTGGCGCATCGGCGCACCCCGGCTTTGTCGCGACCGGCGCAGTTCGTTTATGACGTGCTGCGGGAAATCGCGGCCGATGTCCGCATGGACGAGCCTCACAAAGTTGAACAACCGGCCGCGCATTAGCCAGACCTGAGACATCGGCGTGGCTTATGCCATCAGTCAAATTCGGTGTTACTCCTGCGGGGATACGCCTTTTTAGAATCGCCCTGCGGGCGCGCGCCCGTTTCGGTATGGGGCGGCCGATCAGATCAATGCCCGGGGGGAATTATGGTAGGCAAAAGCAAGACGGCGCACGCGCTGCTCCGTCGTTCAACAACGCTGACAGTCGTCGTGGCCGCGGTTCTGAGCAACGCAGCGCAGGCACAACAGGCGGCAACGCCCAGCACGTCAGTGCTCGAAGAAGTGCTGGTCACGGCCGAGCGTCGCGAAGTCAGCTTGCAGGACACGCCCGCATCCGCAACCGTGCTGACCGCCGATGCGATCGCCGCTCAAGGCATCGACAACGTCTCCGAGATTCAGCAGGTGGCGCCGAGCGTCGCGATCAACACTTACAACCGCTCGACGTTCATCAACATCCGCGGCGTGGGTATCAGCCAGTCGGCGCCGACGTCCAATCCGGGTGTGGCGTATTACATCGACGGCGTGTTCATTCCGCACGAGCAATTCATCGGGCAATCGTTCTTCGATTTCGAGTCCATCGAAGTGCTGCGGGGCCCGCAGGGAACGTTGACCGGTCAGAACTCCACCGGCGGCGCGATCTACGTGCGCACGCCGACGCCGGATTTCGATGAGTTCTCCGGTTACATCGACCAGACCATCGGTGACTATGACTGGTATCGCACGGTCGCGGCGTTGAACATACCGGTCACGGACACACTGGCCGTGCGCGTCTCCGGTGTTTACGACGATCGCGGCGGCTTCACCGACAACATCGGCCCGAGCTCCGCCGAGCCGGGCAGTGGGACTGACCAGGCGGTGCGCGCGGCCGTGCGCTATCAGCCGGTGGAAGGCGCGACCTTCGATCTGCGCTATGAATATTTCAAACGCGAGACCGACAACAACGCGGTCAAGAATCGCGCGGACCTGGTAACGCGTGATCCGTTCACCATCGAAGAGGATGCGCTGTCGTTCCTGGATCAGGATGGCTATCGCGCCTCGCTGGAAGGTCGCTTCGATCTGCCGGCCGACACGCAGTTGCGCGTACTCACATCGTACTTCGATGCGGAGACGACCGATCAGGCCGACGGCGATCGCACGGCGACCGCTCCTGCGGTTCCGGCAAACTTGCCGACCTCTGGCGCGAATACGACGATCTATCCGGGGCGCATCGGCTTCACGCACCAGGAGCTGGAAACATTCGTCACCGAAGTGAACTTCCTGTCGCGCGGTGAGGGCGCGTTGCAGTGGGTGGTCGGCGGCTTCTACATGGATGAGACGAGCCCCGTGCAGGTGTATCGCGACAATCGCAGCACCGTCACCTACACGCAGTCGAACTCGACGATCGACACCGAGCTCACCAACGAATCGATCTCGGCGTTCGGCCAGGTCGACTATCGTTTCAACGATCGTTGGGCGGTGGACGTGGGCTTGCGTCAGTCCAAGGACAAGCAGGAATACACTCGTTTCGTGATTCCGGGGCCACCGCCTCCGGGCTGCTTTCCGTGCACCACGGATGTGGAGTCCGATGAGACGACGGGCCGCGTAGGCGTGAAGTACTTCGCCAACGACGACGTGATGATGTATGGCACGGTCTCGCGCGGTTACAAGGCCGGTGGCATCAACCTCGACCCGCGCCTGCCGAACTACGATCCCGAAACCAACGAAGTGGCCGAGCTGGGTATCAAATCGACGGTCGCCGACGGGCGCCTGCGCATCAACGGCGCGGTGTTCTATTCGGAGTACGATGGCATTCAGCTGTCGGCACTCGTGCCGCTGGGCACGACATTCATCCCGAACACGTTGAATGCGGCGCCAGCCGAGATCTACGGCGCCGAGCTCGAGCTCACCGGGCAGTTCGGGGGGCTGGGGTTCAACCTGGGCCTGAGCGCCTTGCAGAGCGAGTTCACCGAGGACGCGATGCTCACCGACTCGCAGACCAACACCAATCGCCTGGTGCCCGAGGGCTCGATTGTGCCGTTCGCGCCGGAGATGACTGCGAACGCCGGCATCCAGTACGAATTCCTGATCGGGAACATGACACTGACGCCGCGTGTGCAGGTGTCCTACCTGGATGAGCAACTCGCGACGCCGTTCCGCTATCAGGCGACGACGGTGCCCTCGCGTACCATCACGGATCTGCGCGTGACGCTCGTACCCATGGATAACCTGCGCCTCGAGGCATTTGCGACGAACGTGTTCGACAAGGAGTACATCTCGGCACAACTGCAGGATGCGAGCAGCGCGCGAGGCGGTATGCTCTATGGAGCACCGAGACAGTATGGTGTGCGCGCCAAGTTCGACTTCTGAGTTGCGTCTCATTGTTGAAAAACATCGTTAAGTTCATGGTGGGGTGCGGCGCTGGCTTCTTGGCCAGCGCCGCGCTTGCCGACCAGCCCGCCCCGGGCCATGTGCCCAGGCAAAAGCAGCAGGCACAGCAGGCGCCGGTGATTGACGCCAGATCGCCGCCGGCGAATCGCTGGTGGACGCCGGGCGAGGGCACGCCGCTGCCGCCGGTGATTGCCTATCCCAATTCGTTCGGCCAGGTCGGTGTGTTGAACGACGCCGGCGTGATCGATACCCAGGATCATCCGTTCTTCGAGCCCATCGGCGAGAACGGCCGTGCTTGCGTGAGCTGCCATCAGCCGGCGAATGCGATGTCGCTGTCGGTCGAGATGATCCGGCAGCGCTGGCACGAGACGCAGGGCAAGGATCCCATCTTCGCGCCCATCGACGGCATGAACTGCCCGGACCTGCCGCCCGGCGATCCGAAGTCACATTCGCTGTTGCTGGAGCGGGGGCTGTTTCGCATCTTCCTGCCGTGGCCGCCGAAGGCTGCCGACGGCTCGAGCATCGATCCCGAGTTCACGATCGAAGTCGTGCGCGATCCGACCGGCTGCAACTTGCATCCGCAGTACGGCTTGAAGAGTGCGAACCCGATGGTGTCGGTCTACCGCCGGCCGCGCGTGGCCGCGAACACCAAATATTTCACGCACCAGGGCTTCGGCGTGTTTTCGTTCATCGGCAAGAATGGTTTGCCGGCCACTCGCGATCCGGAGACGGGCCTGCCTTCGGGCATGAATATCCTGTCCGATGCGCGTCAGCCCACGCTGAAGACTCAAGCCGTCGAAGCGGCCGTGACGCATTTGCAGTTCAACGGCAAGCTCGACGAGGAGCGTTTGACGAAGATCGTCAGCTTCGAGAGTCAGGTCTATACCGCACAGGTCTCGCACACTGGCGCGGGCAGCCTGATGGAATCCGACACGCCCCCAGGATTCGGTGTTCTCAATCTCGCCAAGGGGCGCGAGGGGCTGCTCGGCAATAACGTAACGAACTTTGTGTTCCCGATGAGCGAAGCGTGGCGGAATCCCGCGCCGTCCCCGGATCCGGAAATCACGCGTCGAAACGAGATGCGTGCATCCATTGCCCGTGGTCACGACGTGTTCATGTTCCGGACGTTCTGGATCAAGGACGCCATGCATTTGAACACGGTCGGTCTGGGCAATCCGACCAAGCGCACGTGCTCGACGTGTCACGGCATGCACATGATGGGCATGGACATCGTGAATGGCTGGATGGACCTCGGCACGACCAACCTGCCGTGGGCTCGTGAAGAGCCATTGAATCCATGGAACGAACGCAAGCCGCAGATGCCGCTGTTCAAGATCACGTGCAAAGCCAACGTGCCGCCGCATCCGTTCCTCGGCCGAGTGTTTTATACGCAGGATCCGGGGCGAGGTCTGATCTCCGGCAAGTGCAACGACGTTGGTGCCATAGTGATGCAACAGTTCCGAGGCCTGGCCGCCCGCGCGCCGTACTTTTCGAACGGCTCGGCAGGCTCGTTGCGCGAGCTGGTCGATTTCTACGACCGCCGCTTCAACATCGGCTACACCGATCGGGAGCGCGAGGACCTGATCAATTTCCTGAGCGCGTTATGAGGCAGGTTGTCACCTTCGCGATGTTGAGCTGGGCCGCCTCTGCCATGGCAGCCGAGCCGCCAGCCACTCATCGCAATTTCGTCGCATGCCCGATCGTGCGCGACACGAGCACCGTGCCGTGCTGGCTTGCCGAGTACGAAGGGGAGACGTACTTCCTCACGATCCAGACCGACGTGAGCGCGCCCGTGAATCCACCGTGGCTCGGACACAAAGTGCTCGTTGAAGGCACGGTGAGCGATGAGCCGCGCATCTGCGGCGGCATCGTGCTCAAGCCGGTGGCGCTGTCGGTGATGCAGGAGTTGGATGGTTCTTGCAACACGATGCTACCCGCGGAGGAGCGCTACAACCTGCCGTTCGAGCCGCCGCGACCGCCGGGGCCGAGCAAAGGCCGTCTCGCGTTCGGCGATCCGGTGACCAAGCCCAAATCCCAGGAAGTGGCGGCCTCCAAGTCATTCGAGCTGCGTTATGAGTTCGACTCGCTCGTGATGTTCCGTCACGCGCAGCCGCTACAACAGATCTTCGAGCATGCCCGGCAAAGCAAGGCGACCAAGGTCCAGATCACTGGCTACCGCGCGGCGACGCTGCTGTCGAACGGTCAGCTGATGCAGGAGGACAAGGAGATCGGCCGTCGCCGAGCCGAGCAGGTCGCCGACTTGCTGCGTGGCGCTGGCCTGACGGAGCTGCGGTACGACGTGAAGTGGCAGGATGAGACGAAACGCGCCAAGGGCGTCGAGGACGCCGCGAGGCGCCGGGTGCAGGTGGTCGTTTCGCGCTAGAGAGCATCTAATTATCGGCAGGCGTCGTCCGCTTCGAGCAGCGAAGCATCGCGGCGCGCGGTAGTCTGGGCCGAATTCAGGAGGACTTGGCGCGCGTCATGCGCAGCGGCACGTAGAGCGGCCCGACTTCCGGCATGCCGCTCATGCGCACGTCGCCGCTCAGTTCGAAATGGCTCGTTTTCAGTAACAGCGCATCGAGCGAGACACGCAACAGCTGACGGGCGAGAGGAACACCGGCGCACATGTGCGGGCCGCGGCCGTACGCGATGTGTTGATTGATGTTCGGTCGACGCAGGATGAACTTGTCCGGCTCGGGGAACACGGCTTCGTCCCGATTCGCCGACGCATACAACAGTGCAATGGGTTCGTCTTTGGGAATCGTACGGCCGCGAATCGTGACGTCCTCACGAGCCGTTCGCGCGAACCCGCGATAGGGCGTGTACAGACGAACGAACTCCTCGACGGCATCCGGGATCAGCGACCGATCGGCACGCAACTGCTGTTGCAGTTCCCGATCTCGAGACAAATGGACGGCGATGCTTCCCAACAGAATGGGCGGCGCGACCAGGCCGACGACCAGCACCTGACGCACACAGCCCGCCAACAGCACGTCCGGGAACGGATTGCCGTCCGCATCGCGCTCTGAGAGCAGCGAGCTGGTGGGATCGATGGTGGGATCCAGCGGATGCAGGCGACGCTGTTCGATCAGTTCGCGCGCCAGTGTCGCCAAACCTTCGCCCGCCACGACCACGCCGGGCTTGTCGAAGGCCTCCCAGGCTTTGATGTAGGCGCGCGAGTTCGTGGCGAGATGTTCCGTCTGCTTGTCATCCAGGCCGAGCCACTCGCCGAACAGTCGCACGGGAAGGACGGCCGAGAAGTGCTCGACCAGGTCCGTTTCTTCGCGCGCCACGAGGTCTGTCGCCAGCTCGAGCGCTATGCGTTGTGTCGCCGGCAGCAACGAAGCGACGCGGCTCGCACTGAGCGCACGATCGATCGCGCGTCGATAAGGCGTGTGCTCGGGCGGATTCAGATGCAGCGGCGGCCGACGACCCGTCGTCGACGAGCCGGGCACCACGTTGCGCACCGACGTGATGTACATGTCCGGATCGCGCAGGACGTTGACGATGTCCTCATAGCGCGCCAGCGTCCAGAAGCCATCGAATTGCGTGCTGTGCGCGACCGGGCAGCGGGCGCGCAGGTCGGCAAATGTCGCATGCACGCTGTCAAACGTTTCGGGGAGCGTGGGATCGTACTCGTTGAGGAGCGACGGATCGGTGGGCATGTTCGTGCGGTTCAAAAGTCGTCTGGCCTGAGGCCGGAACACTAGGGCAGAAGCGGCCCGGTGAGGTAACACCTTCTGTATCTCCCGGCTATAAGCAGCATGAATGGATCCGCTCGGTGGGCCGTCCGAGCCACTATTGACGGAATCGTCCAATAGTGACGTAATGGTTCAAAATATAACGTCGCAGGGGGCTGCCGATGGCTGTGAAAGGAAGATTCACTGGCGCGCGCGTGTGGGCGACTGCATGGCAGGTCCCGTTCATCATGGGCCTCGCGGCGCCGAGCATCGCGGCGAATGCCGCCGACGAGGGCCGCCAGGCGGGCGCGTTGGAAGAGGTGGTCGTCACCGCCCGCAAACGCGAGGAATCCCTGCAGGACACGCCGATTGCCATCTCGGCCTTCTCGGCCGCGGCGCTGGAACGTCAGCAAATCGCCAGCACCGAAGATCTCGATCAAGTCGCGCCGAACTTGCAGTTCGCCAGCTACGGCCCGCTCACCGGCAACAATTCCGCCGCACAGGTTTACATCCGAGGCATTGGCCAGAGTGACGGCTCGTCCGGCGTCGATCCGGGGGTGGGTTTATATATCGACGATGTTTATATGGGCCGCTCGGTCGGCGGCGTGCTCGACTTTCGCGACATCTCGAACGTTCAGATCCTGCGTGGCCCCCAGGGAACATTGTTCGGTCGGAATACCATCGGCGGCGCGGTGCTATTGACGACAACGCTGCCCGGCAAGGAATTCGGCGGCACGGCGCGCGTCGGGATCGGTGACGATAATCTCTACGAAGGCTTCGTGGCCGTCGACGTGCCGATCGCCGATACCCTCGCTGCGCGATTCTCCGTCGGCGCGCGTCAGCGCGACGGCTATGTCACGCGTGTCTTCGATGGCGTCGATCTCGGCAATGAAGATACTTACACCGTGCAGTCGTCTCTGCAGTGGCTGCCGAATGACAGCCTCACACTCACTCTGCGGGGGGACTACACCAAGGAAGACGAAAACGGCTCGCCCTTCGTTTTCGCGGCGATCAATGAATCGCAAGTGTTTCCTGCGGCGATCAGCCGGGGCAATGGATGCCCGGGTGCGACGTTCCCACCGCCGTCCGTGCCACAAAACATCGTCGATGAGCGTTGTGCGAACGATGCCACTTGGAATCTCGGCAAGTATCGTAACGGCGGCAATGCGCCCGCCGAAAGTAGCTTGGAAAACTGGGGAACGTCCGCGACGCTGCAATGGGAGCTGACCGACGCTTTCGCGCTGAAGTCGATCACCGCGTATCGGGAGCTGGAATGGAGTGGCAGTCGTGACGCGGACAATACCGGGTTGCTCGTGCTGCACACGGATTATTCGAGTGCCGGCGATCAGTTCAGCCAGGAGCTGCAAGCGCTGGTCGAGACCGAGCGTCTGCGGGGCGTCGTCGGTGCTTTCTATTTCGAAGAGGCCATCGACGACTTCCTGCTCGTACCGTTCGCCGCGCCGCCGCCGCTAGTGGCGAGCGGGGCGATCCCGGGCTCGCTCGACTATCAGCGGGCGCTCATCGACAACGACAACTTCGCCTTGTTCACGCAGTGGACCTACAACGCCACCGAAGCATTGAGCCTGACTGCGGGGGTGCGTTACACCGAGGAGACGAAGGGCATCCAGATCACCTCATTCACGGTGACGCCGCTGACCGCGCCGGTGCGCATCCCAACCACACTGAATACGCCGTTCGTGGCAGGGCCCGGCCTCAACGTCATCCCGCAGCCGTTCGAGAATAAATACGAGTCCACGACCGGATCCGCGAGCATCCAGTATCGCTGGAACGAAGCGGTGATGACGTATCTGAGCTGGTCGCAAGGCTTCAAGAGCGGCGGCTTCAATCAGCGCTACAACGTCGCACCGCCGGGCAATCTGCCGGTGGCGTTCGATGAAGAGACCGCCGAGACGTTCGAGCTGGGCTTCAAATCGGAGCTGGGCGCCAACCTGCGTTTGAATGCGGCGGTGTTCAGCACCGACTACGAAAACATGCAGTTGACCTACCGGCTAGGCATCGTGCCGCTGCTGTTCAATGCCGGCAAGTCGTCGATCGAAGGCGCGGAGCTGGAGCTGACCTATGCGCCGGGCCAGTTGCTGGTCGAGGCCAGCGCCGGCTATCTGGACAACCAATTCGATGAAATCGCCGTCGTGCCGGGCACGACGCAAACGGTCGGTCCGAACAACACGCTGCCGTTCGCACCGGAGTGGCAAGCCAATCTCGGCGTCGGTTACGACTTCGAAGTCGGCAACGCCACGCTGAC
Source organism: Steroidobacter agaridevorans (assembly GCF_009932555.1). Classification (GTDB taxonomy): domain Bacteria; phylum Pseudomonadota; class Gammaproteobacteria; order Steroidobacterales; family Steroidobacteraceae; genus Steroidobacter; species Steroidobacter agaridevorans. Next base: position 297,877 of record NZ_BLJO01000001.1, on the reverse strand, counting down.
GCCGCGAGTCAACGTGAGCTACACCTCGGAGCAGTTCTTCGATGCGGCGAATTCCATGGAAGTCGCGCAGCTCGACGACGTGACGCTGCTGAATGCTTCGCTCACGTTGGAGCTGGGTGCGTGGCGTTTGCGAGCGGGCGTGAACAATGCGACCGACGAGCAGTATCGGGTGGCCGGCAACTCATCGTTCAGCACTTCCGCGGGCTACGCGGAAGTCATCTACTCGCGCCCACGAAACTATTTCGTTTCGGCGAGCGTGGATTTCTGAGGCGCCAGGATATCGTTGGCCGCTTCGCCAGCGAGGCGGTCGGATTGAGCGGCGGGCACGCCGAGTGAGCGTAACAGGCCGGCCGCCATGCCTTTGGCGATGTCGATGTGCGGTGTCACGAGCCGATCTTCCAGGGCGTGACGCAACGAGATGACGATGGTGCCCATCACCAGCAGCGCGGCGACTTCGATGTCCACATGCTTGAAGCGCTGCTGATCGATGCCTTCCTGCACGTTGTTGCGCAGGTTTCGATTGATCGGCGCGTCGACCATGGTGGCGCCGGCGTTCAGACGCCACAGCACTTGAGCGCTTTCGCGATGCTCGATGGCAAAGCGCATGAACACGCAAAGCGCACGGGCCAGATGCGCTGCCGGATCGGTCACGTTGGCGTTTGCTTCGTTGACCGCCTGCTCGGCCTGCCGCCGCACGGAGCTTGCGATCTCGCGGGCGAACACGTCCTTGTCGACGAAATGATTGTAGAAGCTGCCCTTGGCGACTTCCGCCGTCGCGACGATCTGATCGACGGTGACGCCCTCGACATCGCGCGAGGCGAACAAAGTGCGACCGGCGCTCATCAACGCCGCGCGGGTGCGCTCCCAACGGCGATCCATTTTGGGCGCGAACTTGTCGCCCGTGATTCTCTTGGAGCTCACTGCTGCAATGCCTTGGGGGCGGTCATGGCACGATGTTATGCCCCGGTTGGAAATTGGCAATAGCCCGCGTGGGGGCGGTCCTAATCCTCGATGTGAAGTGCTCGAATCTCGGCGGCCGAGAATCCCAGCGACTTCAGGATCTCCTCGCTGTGCTGACCGTGCTGGGGCGGCGGCGAGGCGACGCCCGGTTGATCTTCGCTGAACAGAAAGCCCGCGTTCACGATTTCTACCTGTTCGCGGTCGGGCAAGCCCGGAACCTTCAAACCGAGCTTCAGTCGGCGTGATTCCAGCGCCGGCAGAGAGACGGCTTCGGCAACATTGCGAATCATGCCGCAGGGAATGCCGGCGGCGCTGAGCCGGGTCTCCCAGTGTTCGGCAGGCGCCTCGGCAAACACTCTGTCGAGCTCGTCGCGCATCTCGGCGGAATGTTTGCGTCGCAGATCCGGCGTGAGGAAACGAGGATCTTCCAGCCAGCGTTTGCGTCCGACTTCGCGGGCCAGCGCCTCGAACTGCGCCTGCTGTACGACGCCCAACGATATCTGCCGGCCGTCGCTGGCGGCGAACACGGCGGAGGTGGGTTGTCCGCTGTAGCCGATGTTTCCGGTGCGCTCGGGCGGATTGCCAGTGACCAGATAGGGCACGATGGCCGAAGTCATGAACGCCATGCTGGCGTCGAACATGGCGACATCGATGTATTCACCCCGACGTTCGCGCTGCCGTCGTAGCAGAGCGGCAAGGATCGCGAATGCTGCTGTCTGGCCGGTGAGCGTATCGACCACGGGGAAGCCGACTTTCGCGGGAGCATCACCCGCCGCGCCGCCGAGTGTCATCATTCCGGTCGTGGCCTGCACGATGTTGTCGATCGCCGGCCAGTCGCGACGTGGACCGTTTTGTCCGTAGCCGGAAATGGAGCAATAGATCAATTCGGGACGCAGCGAGCGCACCGATGCGTAATCGAGGCCGAACTTCGCCATCACGCCGGGGCGAAAGTTTTCGATCAGCACGTCGCACGTTGCGATCAAGCGGCGTGCCGCTTCCTGCGCCAACGGTTGTTTGAGATCGAGCACGAGGGACTTCTTGCCCGCGTTCACGCCGATGAAGGCGGGGGCCATGCCGTCGTAGCGACGATCGGCGCCGTAGTTACGCATCGCGTCGCCCCGGCCGGGGGCTTCGATCTTGATGACTTCCGCGCCGAGCATTCGTAGCAGATGAGTGGCGAACGGTCCGGCCATCACATGGCTGAAGTCTGCGACGCGAATTCCTTCCAGGGGTAGGCTCATGTTTGATCTCTGCTGCAGCGGATGCCGCCGTCGTCCATGACTTGCGCGGCGACCGAGCGCGCCAGCCTGTAAGTGGGTAGGCCGTCGATGCCAAAGCGGGCGAGGGCGCGGGCTCGCACTTCGCCATCGCGTTCGTAAATCGCGTCGAACCTCGCCTGCTCAGCCGCGGGCATGTCGTGAAATTCGACGTGATGTTCGCGGCCGGCGGCGAGGCCGACGTCGTTGGCGACCAGCAGCTCCGCTGCCAGGGATTGTTCCCAAACTTCGGTGCTGCGTTCGAGCAAGTCGCGTTGCTCGGCCGTCAGGCTGCGCCAGCGACGCTCACCGATGGCGCGGGCAGCGTAAGCGCCTCGAGGAATTCTGATCGTGTTGAAATACTTCGCGACCTCCGCGAAGTGCAGCGACTTGAGAGTGTCCGGTGGCGCGACCACGCCATCGAGCACGCCTTTGGCAAGCGCCGAATACACTTCGCCCATCGGCATGTCGATGGGATCGGCGCCCAGGTCTTTGAGGACCGCCAGCAACTCCGAGGGCGCACGCAATCGCAGCCCGCGCAGGTCATCGAGCGTGCGTATCGCTCGATCCCGCGTGACGATGCCCGGAAGATTGCCGCCCTGGACGGCGAGAATCTTCAAGCCATGCAACTCGCGTCCGAACTGCGGATCGGCGGCGGCCATGCAGCGCCAGAGTGCGGTTTGCTGCTCGAACGTGGTGAGTCCGCCGTAGAACCCCGCCTGCGCTCGAATGAGATGAGCGCCGCCTCGCGCATAGATCGGTGTGATCAAACCGATATCGGCGACGCCATGTCGCAGCTCGTGCATCGAGTGCTCGGAAGACAGCAGCGATCCGGACCAGTACGGCTGAATCTCGATGCGGCCGTCGGATTGCTGTTCGACCCATTTCATCCAGGCGATATCGGCCCGGCTGAATGGGTGGCCCGGACTGAATGGGCTTGCATAGGTCAGCACCGTCACGCCCGGCGTCGGCTGGGTGCAGCCGGCTATACATATAATAAGCAGGGCAAGAAGCACCCTCACAAAAGACCCTCTTGCCGTAGGAAACCGGCGACATGCTGCACCATGCGCTCGTGGCTCCAATCCTTGGCGCTGACCATGTCGGCGGACAAGGCCAGGGTCGGAATGCCGGCGCGAGCCAGCGCATGTTCGGTGATCTTTGTGCCCGACTGCGACAGACGATTGTCCGGTGGCACGAGCATCACGGCCGCGTCGATGTCGCAGCGCTGCGCTTCGCTCACCATCCACTCATTCATCCAGGGCGGGAGATGCAGCACTTCATTCATCGAGCAGATGCGGCTTGCCAGCGCATGCATCGGCCGGTCACGCAGCTCGCGAATGTACTGCGGTCCCGCGAACGGCATGTACATCGACCACACGAACACGGCGCCGTATTGATCTTCGAGCGCGCTGTAGAAGCCGGGGTCGTGCCACAGCCCAGCGCCGATCCACATCAATCGCAGGCGCTCGCGACTGCCGACACCGACGCCAGCGGCAATGCGTTGTTTCACTTCGTCACGGAAGCGGCGTGCATGGGCCACGGCCCAAGGCGAGCCGCGATGCCACTGCGGAATCATCGTGTTTGGCATTTGCTCTGCGATCGAGACCGGGCAGGGGCGTGCGGCGCCGATCATTTCGGCGGCTTCCGCGATGTAACCTTCCTGCTCGTTGATCGCGAGCATGAGCTGCAGAAACTTGTCCTCATCGAACTTGCGGCCGGTGCGGGCTTCGAGCAATGCGATCAGCTCGCGCATCTCGCGAACCAGCAGCTCGATGCGGCGCTGTTCGAATACTTCATCCCAGCGCTCGTTGGAGTTGCGAAACCATTGGGGATCTTTGTGTTGCCAGCCCGGCGCCTCCAGCGGGAAGAACTCGCTGCCGAGCGCCGTTGCCCACTGACTGAAGACGTGCTCGATGCACTCGCAGGTGAGACGAGCCACGAGCACCGTCGGCTTCGGCAGTCCGCCCCAGGGCGCGACGCGAGGATTGTTGTCGAGCGTGCAGGCGAGCCCGAGCGAGCAGTAACGGCATCGATTCGCCGGATAGCCCAGCTTGCCGAGCACCTGATCGTAATGATTCGACAGCTGCTTGGCGGAGATATAGGCCGACCACCATTGATTGGTGACCAGCGGAATATCCATCACGTGGAAGATTTCGTGCGGCGTGTCGGCCTGCGCGATGGCGAACGGCTCGCCCGCGTCGATGACGCGCTTCTTCAGTTCGGTGACAAACTCGCGTTGATACGCGGTCGCCGCGGCCGTGCATTCCAGGTCTTTGCGACTGCGTTGGCCGCTGCTGTGGGTAATGGTGCTCATCGAAACACTCCGAGCCGCTCCAGCTCTTCGATGCGGGACGCGCTCAGTCCGCACAGGTCTCTGGCGATGGCGAGGCTGTGCTCGCCGATCGACGGTGCGCGATAGGGGGACGTGACGGCTGCGGAGAAACTGATGGGCGTTCGCACGTGGCCAAAGGCTCCTAGCAGCGGGTGTTCCAGATTCATCAAGGCGTGTCGAGCCGCGATTTGCGGGTCGTGCTCGATGAGATCCTCGATGTCCTGCACGACGCCCGCGGCGATGCCGGCTGCTTGCAGACGTTCCATCAGGACATGCGCTTCGTGCTGACGGAACCATGCTTTCAGAGCGGACTCGGCGTCGCGCGGGGATTGTTCGGCGTTGAAGTTCGCGTCCGTACAGAGTCGCTGCCAATCCGATTGCGCCGCCAGTGTGATCGCAATCCACTGGTCATCGCCTGCGGTCGCGTAGACGCCTTGATGGAATATCTTCGGATCGTCGTTGCCGTTGCGCATCGGTCGGTTGCCGCGCTCGGCGGAGATGATTGCCTCATGCATCTGCTGGACGCAGATTTCGTACATCGCCGCGTCGATGTGACAACCCTTGCCGGTGCGACGGCGATGCTCGACAGCGGCGGCCGTCGCGGCTGCCATCACGTAAGGAACAATGACGTCGCCATAGGGGACAGCGCCCGGAATGACCGGGTTTCTGTCGGGCCAGCCCGTCAGGAAGGTGCGGCCGGAGAGGGCGGCGCCGGTGCCGTCCACGCCCCACGATTCGGCGAGCGGACCGGTTTGTCCGAACACGCTGCCGGAAACCATGATCACGCCAGGGTTGCGCTTCTGCAGCGATGCGTAGTCGAGGCCGAGCTTCGCCATCGTGCCGGGCGAGAAGTTCTCGACCACGATGTCGGCCCAGTCGAGCAACGGGTCGAGCACGTCGCGACTGTGCGGCAGCTTCAGGTCGAGCGCGAGGCTGCGCTTGGATGTGTTCAAGTGCGCGAACCAGGGCTTGTCGTCGAAGCTGTCGGCGCGCGAGGCGTTCACTTGCACGTCGATGCGGGACAGGCAGGGGCGGCTGCGTGTTTCGACTTTGATGATGTCGCAGCCCAGATCGCCGAGGACCTTGGTGGTGATCGAGCCGACCAGGGCCCAGGAGAAGTCCAGGACTCGGAGGCCTTTGAGTGGACCGGGGCGTTCGGGAAGGCGAGCATTGTTTCGAGTGGGCTGCGCCGGTTGTGAGCCTTCCTTCATTGAAACGAAGCGCGAGGGCTTGCGTTTGCCGTTCGCGTCGCTCGTCCAGAAGTTGCGGGCTTTCAGGTGTGAATCGGCGAGCACGTCGCTGGGCTCGGCGACGACGGTTGCATTGATGCCGCGGCGGCGGCCGTCCGTCGAGATTTCCTCTCGTGTGCGTGTCGAGAAGAAGGCTTCGATGGCTTGCTCCCATTCGCGCCGCGTTTGCGGATCGAGCGTCGAGCGGTTGTAGCGCGTCCAGTCGACGCCTCGCAGCGGGTTGGATAAGCCGGCTTCGTCGATCCAGTCGCTCAGAGCCTGATTGGCTGGTGCGCCGAAACGGCCCGTCATCAAAGTGTGGAAGCAGAAGCCATCGGCGAGTGGCCAGATGCAGCGGACGGTCGCGCGTCCGTAGTTCAGCGCGCCGCCGACGCGATGTAACTTGCGACGATCGAACTGCCAGACGAGGACGCCATTGACGTTGCGAGAGAACGCGACTTCCTGCACGGAGACATCGACGTGCTGGCCGCGCCCGGTGTTTGCCAGTTCTACCAGCGCTGCCATCGCGCCGGCTGCGCCGACCATGTCGGCGTGAAACCAACAGGCGTCCAGGGCTTCTTTCACGGGTGAGCGATCGACGTCGCCGGTCACTCGAAGGGTGCCGCCCATGGCGGATGCGACCAATTCACCGCCATGCCACTCGGCGCGTGGACCTTCGCTGCCGAAAGTTGTGACGGATACGTGGATCAGGCGGGGATTGATGTGCTCGATCTGCTCGCGCGAGAGACCCGCACGTCGCAAAGCGGGCAGGCCCATGCCTTCGATAAGAAAATCGGCGCGCGGCAGCTCGTCCGCCAGGGTTGGAAGCTGAACGGGCTTAACCCGCGCGCCAAAACTAGTTAGCAATCGGGCGAGAGCGCCGTCTTGAGCGCTTCCGAGTGCAAGCACGAGCATGCCGGCGAGCGGGCTCATTGAACCTCCGCAGCGAAATGAGCCAATGCGCCCGCCTTGCGCATATTTGCGGCGTCGCTGGATTTGCGGTGTTCGTGCTGCGATCTCATCGAGCCTCCAGCGTGCGACGGAACTGCGCGATCTCAGTGAGCGCTTCAGCGCTGAGCGTCTCAGGCTGCGAGGTCAGCATGAGCGTCGGTAACGACGCCTCACGCAGCGCGCGCTCAATGCGAGGTGCTTCCCAGGCCAAGCCGGTGTCGGTGGCGAGCATCCAAACGATGACGCCGTCAGCCCGCAGGGCTCGGGCGGTTTGGACGATGTCGGCCGGGGATTGCAGCAGCGTGCTGATCGCGTTTGTTTGCTCGTAGCAGCGGCGTGCAATGAGTTCGAGCGGCGATGACGAATCCCGGCCAGGGGCCAAGCTGCCGGTCGGCGCGCTCCCGGCAGAGAGTCTCGACGGTGAGCCATTGCCTTGATTGGCGTGCAAGGAGAGGGAGGCTACCGAGCAGGCGTCATTGATCTCGCCAACGACGACGGTGCCAGCCACTTCAATCGCTGCGTGGACGTGATCGTCGAACGGCACGCTGCCGACCAGCAACACTCGCTTGGACGGCCCGACAGTCGCGGGGCTTGCAAGCCACTCCCGCATCGATCGATCGAACTCTTCAGACCAATCTGTACGCGCACCCCGCACGATTCGATATGCCACAGATCCCAGCGGCACATCGTCTGCGGTTCGCAGCTGCGCAAGCTGACTCAGTAGCACCTGTCGAGCAACAACCTGCTCGATCGCCGCGCTCAGCCTCGACTCATCCACACCCACAGCAGACGCCAACGCCTGCGTGGACTCAATCGTGTGCGCCACACTCGATCCACGATGAATTCGAGCGAGGTCGTAGAGCAGAGGCCGTGGCCCTTTGCACTCACCCATGCGCTGCAGCTCACAAAGGTAGTAGTACAACCTTTGAGCGTTGTCATCGCTCCGGGAGAAGATCACGGCGTCCAGGCAATCCAGATCTCCCGCAAGCCACCGATCCGCCATCACACGGCTCTGCGCGGAAAAGCTGCTCTCGAGAAAGCGATCAGCCAATGTCGTGTCGCCCGAGTGCGGAAGCGCACTCAACTGCACTGGCACCGCGCCGGCGGCAAGAATCAGTTCGACCGGAACATCCCACCCCAAATAGCCAATCGCGCGCTGCGACCGTGCCGCCTGCATGGGATCGCCTGAGCTGCGATTCAACAACGTCAACAAACTCATTGGTTCAACCACCCTGGCAGCGCCAACGCCATCGCCGGCAAGGCGATCAACAGCGACAGATGTAACAAGTCGGCCGCCAGGAACGGCACGACGCCCTTGAAAATGCGGATCAGCGGCACGTCCTTGGCGATGCCTTGAATCACATACAGGTTGATGCCGATCGGCGGATGGACGAAACCGATCTCCATCGTGCGCACCAGGTAGATGCCAAACCAGATCGGCGACAGGCCGAGATCGGTCACGATGGGCAGCAGGATGGGCGTGGTCAGCAGCATCAGCGCCAGACCGTCGAGCACCGAGCCAAGCAGCAATAGCAAAACGGTCATGATGATGATGGCCGTCAGCGTGCCGCCGGGTAGTCCTTCCATGAAATCGGCGACCTGTTCGGCAAGACCGGTGTAGCTCATGAACACGGCGAAGATCAGCGCGCCGATGATGACGACATAGATCATTCCCGTCGTGCGCAGCGTCTGCGCCAGCGCCTCGCGCAACGAGTCGCGATTCAACTTGCGACGCCAGGCGCAGAGAAGCAACGCACCCGTCGCGCCTACGGAGGCCGCTTCGGTCGGCGTGAACCAACCAAAAGCAATGCCGCCGAGCACGACCAAAATCAACGCGCCGAGATCGAGGATGCGGAACAGCGCCGCACGCCGCTCAGTCCACGGAGCGCGGGCCGTGGCAGGTCCAATCGACGGCCGCCACCGACACAGCAACACAATGGTGATGATGTAGAACAGCGCCTGCGACAGGCCGGGAATGATGGCGGCCGTGAACAGCTTTCCAATGGACTGCTCGGCGAGAATGCCGAACACGATCAAGGCGCCCGACGGAGGAATGATCGAACCGAGCGTGCCGCCGGCAGCGATCGATCCGGTCGCGAGCGCATCGGAGTAACCGCGTTTGCGCATCTCGGGCAGACCGATCAATCCAATGGTGGCCGCGGTCGCGAGGCTCGAACCACTGATTGCACCGAAGCCTGCGCAACCCGCCACCGACGCAATGGCGAGACCTCCGCGACGGTGTCCGACCATTCGTGCGGCCGCTTCGAAGAAGTCACGACTGGCGCCCGCGGCAAAACAAAGGTGGGCCATGAACAGGAACAGCGGCAGCACGCCCAACTCGTAGCGGGTGATTGTTTCGAACAGCACGACACCCGACTTGATGATGGCGGGCTCGGGGCCGAGCAGCAGCATCAGACCGACCATGCCGACCACGCCCATCGAGATGCCGATAGGAACTCCGAGCGTCAGCAGGACCAGCAGGGCGATGACGCCGAGGAGGCCGTTCATGCACGCACCCGAAGCGAGCGCCACATATCGCGCAGGAACACCAGTACGATGGCGATGGCCGCGACCAGCGACACGATGCGAAGCGGACGGAAAGGAATATGCAGCAGCTCGCTTTGCTCGTAGTCGTGCCACGATTCGGCCGCGAGCCACAGCACGCCCGCCGCCAGCCCAACGAAGAACAGCGCCGACAGCAGATTGGCGAAGGCGTGCAGATAGCTGCGTGTTCGATCGCCGACACGAGCTGTGAGCAACGTGACAGTCGCATGCCCCTTGTTCAACGTCGCCGAAAGCATCGCCGCCGAAGCCATCAGCAGAATGCACGCCTGGATGATTTCCAGCGCACCCAGCAAGGGAATGCCCGCATGACGCCCAAGCACGGCGAGCGCTTCGACCGCCATCGCGAGCATCAGGCCACCGGCGCCGATATAGAACAAAGGCCCGCGGGTCTGGCCGCTGTTGTCGCGTTCGATCAATTCAGCCACACGCCCTCACTTGTGATTTGCATGGTCAGCGGCGGCAGACCGGCTTCGATACCGATGGTCTGTATGTAATCGGCGATGCGCTGAGCGGCCTCTGGCGCAAGGCGCGGCCGGCCCGGTGGATCGACATGCACGGGAATGAATCCGACACGGATCTTGCCCGCCGCGTCGATGCGCATCCGACCCAACAGCGCGTTGACGGCCTCCGGATGAAACGGTGCGAGCACATACGCTGGATCGGGCTCGAAGCCGAACAACTCCTTGCGTTTGCGAGCCCAGGCAGCACGCTCTGGCGAGGCTTGATCGGGGCTCAGCGCGCGAGTGACGACGCATCCGTTGCCGAGACCGTGGAAGATGGGCACGCCGCGATGAAACTCTATCCCGCGCACGATGTGAGCGTGATGACCGATGACGACATCGCAACCGGCTTCGACGGCCGCGTGGGCGAGGGGACGTTCGTAGGGAGCGAGCCTGGCTCGTGTATGCACGATGCCTTTGTGAAAGGCGACGACGACGAAATCCGCCAGCGCCTTGGCGTTCCTGATGTCTTCGGCGAGGGTGACGAACGATGCCGGGTCGATACGCTCGAGCGCCGCTGCCGGTCGAATCGGACCGCCATCGGCGGGCTCGACCCGAATGTATGAACAGCCGGCATGAGAGGGGCCGGCCCACCCGCTCTCCGGGCCGACACAGTTGTAACTCAGGACCGCGATGCGTTTGCCGCCGCGATAAGCGATCGCAGGTTTGCGAGCCTCAATGAGGTTTGCGCCGGCGCCGGTGTACGCAATGTCCGCGTGGGCCAGACCGCGAATCGTATCGGCAATGCCGATTTCACCCAGATCTGCGATGTGATTACCGGCCAGCGTCACGATCCCGACTCCTGCTCGCGCCAGTGCCGGAAGATGAGTCGGATCGGCGCCGGGGGCGGGCACATCGTCGCGGCTCGCAGCGATGTGAGTTGTATGCGGGACTTCCAGATGCCCGATGGTCAGATCCGCGCTGCGCAGCGCTGGCGCAATGCCTCCCAGCCAGTGATCGGGCTGGGGCTCATCGAGAATCAGATCGCCGGTGAAGATCAGCTCCATGACGCGATCAGTCCCGGTTGATTGTTGACCAAAACATCGATCATATTGTCGCCAGGACCGCCGTCGCGGTCACCAGGATTGATGCCGCGCCGTCGCGGCCATGAGCCCGCATGCCAGCCAAGACTGACAATCGCACTGTGACCAAAGCACGCGCCGCTGCACGGACCGAGCCGCTGAGCGTGAGCGACATCGTGGAGTGGATTCGCGAACGGATTCGCCGGGGCACCTTCGTGCCGGGCCAGCGTCTGGTCGAGGCAGACATCATGCGCGAGCAGCCGACCGCAACGCGTACTCGCGTGCGAGAGGCATTGCAACGGTTGTCGAGCGAAGGGCTGGTGACCATCGAAGAATTCCGGGGCGCGTCAGTGAAGCGCTTCACGCACGACGACCTGCGTCAGATGTATCGGGCGCGCATGGCGCTCGAAGGCATGGCGGCGGCGGACTTCGCGGCGGCGGACAAGCCGGAGCTGAAGCGGAAGCTGCAGAAGATCCAGTCCGAGTTGAACGAAATCGAGCACACCATCGATCACGAGCGCTTCGCGCGCCTCAACGACGAGTGGCATCAGCTGATCATCGAAGGCTCGGGCAACGAGTTCATCCGCATGTTTCTGGAGCGGCTGCGCATTCCCATCTATCGGCTGTTGATCACGACCTTCTACAGCGCCCGGCGCATCGACAACGCCAACGCCGGTCATCGCAAGATCACCGACGCCATCGCCCATGGCCGGGCCAAGGATGCGGAGCGGCTGATGCGCGAGCATATCGCCGAGGGTCTGGAAACGTTGGCCGCGATGGACCTGGACCTCAAGTAGCCTCACTCGCCGCGCACCTCGGCAGTGAATGCACCGACGATGGGCAGCGTCAGCTGTGACGCATGCTCCCGGTCGTGATGGATCGTGAGCGTCGGCGCTGGATCGAACTGCACATTGCGTGAACGCTGACGCGGATCCGCGCCCGCGACCGTCAAGCGCACGCGATGGCCAGCCTTGATGAACGTGGAGGTCGGCAACAGATCCAATCGTAGCCGCGCAGGCTTGCCGGGAACCAGAGGCTCGGCATCGCCTCGTTCGCCGCGGTGATAGGGCAGACCCATGAAGTTGCGATAGGGCGCGGGCTGCTCGCCGCGATGGGAGGCTCGCAGGCGCCCATGAGTCACGATGGACGCCGTGCCGTCCGGCGCCACATCTTCCAGATAGACGAAAACGTCGGCGTCATTGGTGGTCGATGAGAGCCACAGGTCGACGATGGGATGACCGGCGATGTGCGCGTCGGCGGTGAGTGGCGGCGTTGTGTAGCCCAAGCCATGGTTATCGACGCCACAAGGCCACATCAGGAAGTACAGGTCGGGCTTGCCGGTGCACTTGGGATCGTAGTTGACCACGAACTTGTCTGCGGCGGTCGCGGTGCTGTCGAGCTTACCCGTCAGCTGACCCGCCACGCCAGGCGACGCCGCGCCGCCGAAGTGCAATGTTTGGTTACGCGCGTTCGCCAGGGGCCACCTATCCGTGCTGCTCCATTCCTTGCCCCTGGGTGCATTGACGGTTCGGTAATAGATCGGCGCCTCGCGCTGCCAGCCGTTATCGACCTTCTTCAGGAAATGATCGAAGAAGCGCAGGAACTCGGTCGCCATGGGAAAGTCGCCGACCTCGCAATGGCCCCATTCACCCATCCACAGTTTGCGCGGGTTGTTGAGATTGTTATAGGCGAGCGTCGCTTCGAAGCTGCCTTCGTCCAGCCAATTGCCCCAGATGAAGATGCCAACGCCGGAGCGCTCGATCTCTTTGGCGTAGGTGGCGACGCTGGATTCGCGCCAGAACGGCACGTTGAGCAGCGGCGAAACATCGTCGCGATAGCGCATGCCCGCCCACAGCTCCGCCATCGGCGTGCCCTTGGTGTGCTCGGCGATTGCCGCCGCTGCTTGCTTGCCGTCGGCATCGGATTGTACCGGCACGACGCCTTGTCCGTAGTCCTGACCGGGATTCTCCGGGCGAGTGTTGAACTGCGCCGTGATGCCGCCGCGGCTGACGAATCCATACTTGTCGAAATCGGTGCAGCCCGGTGCGATGGCTTTCAAGTGCGGCGCCATCATCGTGGCTGCGTGCCAGGTCGTGCCGCCTAGATAGGAACATCCGGCGACGCCGATCGCACCCGTGCTCCACGGCTGCGAGGCAAACCATTCGGTCATCTCGTAAGCATCGCGAGCTTCGCTGCGATCCTGGAATCCGCGACGAGCACCGAAGGACGCGCCCCGTCCGCGAGTATCGACGGCCGCGACCACATAGCCGTGGTTCAGCAACGGCATGAGGTTCAAGCGCTCGAGAGGATTGACCAGAGTGCCCTTGGAGTCGGTGTAGGCGCGTCGATACGGCGTGTGAATCCAGACGACCGGAAACTTCTCATCGACCGCACGGCCATTCACGGCCGGACGATAGATATCGACAGCGAGCTTCACGCCATCCGACATCGCGACGTACTGAGACGTCTTCTGCCATTCGTTGAAACGAGCTTCCGAATAGCCGCGATAAACACCGGGCCGCGACTCCTTGGCCTCGCTCGCGTGAAGCGGATGAAAGGGCAGCAGCAATACGCCCGCTGCCCAGATGACTCGAAACGTTGACTGGGTCGCTCGCATGATCACCAGCGCTTTGTGAGCACGAAGGAAACAAACCGGCCGAGCGGCGAGACGTTCTGGTTGTCCCACGACACGATGCCGTTCAACACCACCGGCGGATCCTCATCGAGCAGGTTCTGGCCGTTGACCGACAGGCTCACGCCGCTGAGCGCGCCGCGTTCCTCGCCGAAGTCATAGACGATCGAGGCATCGACGGTCTTGTAGCTGTCGACCTCGACATTGGGCGTGATCGCCGTGTTGCGATAGCTGTCGACGTAGTTGAGATACGCGTTCGCCGACCAGCCATTCAATCGCCAGCCTACCGATGCGCGTGCTCGCAGGTCGACGGGATTGCTGTACGTGTCGAGCACATCGACGTAGGGCAGGCCCGGCGCGATGGAACGAGTCAGGTCGAGGATCTTCGCGGCATCGAAGCCCATGCGCCAGTCGCCGAACGAGGTGTTGAAGCTGTAGCCGAGGTTCAGATCGATGCCTTGCTGCTTCATGCTGCCGAGATTCGCGCGGCGGCCGTCGATGATGGCATTGATATTGGAAACGGGTTCGGCCGGGCTCTGCAGGTCCGGATTGCTCAGGAAGGACTGCACCAGCGCATTGAAGGCGGCGGTGGCCGTGGCATCGCTCGCGGGTGGCCGGCGAATGACATAGGGACCGTACACCGACGCATTCGTGAGCGCCGTGTTCAGCACGACGTCGATGCGGTCGGTGTAGTCCACGTCGTAGTAGGTGAGCGATGCCGTGAGGCCCTGTAGCGCGCCCATCGGAGCCCAGTCCAGACCCACGGACCAGGTCGTCGCTTCTTCGGGTTTCAACGAAGCGCGTCCGCCGTTGTGATAGATGCCGCGAGTGACACCAGTGCCGCTGGCGGGATCGGTCAGCGTCTGAATGAAAATGTTGTGGATCTGCTCGCTGGTGTCGACGAGCGATGGCGCGCGGAACGATGTGCCGTAAGTGGCTCGTGCCGTCAGGGACGAAATGGGTCGCCAGATCACGCCAACCTTCGGATCGGTGGTCGAGCCGAAGTCGGAATACTCCTCGCGACGCCCCGCCACCGACACGCTCAAGCTGTGAATGCCCGGAATCGACTGCTCCTCGCTCACCACGGGCACGAACACTTCGCCGAAGAACGAGGTGTTGTGACGACGATTCAGGATGTTCTTGGTCGTGACTGCGCCGGACGCGAGCACGTTGTTGGCGTCGAGCCGCTGACTGAACTCGTTGTCGTGCCGCTCCATACCCACGGCCACTCGCACATCGCCGCCTGGCAGCGAGAACAATGGACCATCGGCCTTCAACGCCAGATCGCGTGCTTCGCTCGTGGCGTGAGTGTCGCGATTGGCAATGATCAGATCGACCAGCGCCGGATTGTTGGTGACGTTGAATGTGCCGTCGCCAAAGGGATTGAACGCGGTCGCCGGGTTGTTGCTCGCCAACGCTGCGGTCAAGGCGGCACCGTTGGTGATCGCGCCACGACGCTGGAAGCCGCGATTCTTGCTGAGATTCGCGTAGCCTTCGATGCGCCAGTCGGCGCCCAGATCGTAGCCCGCGCCGATTGCGTTCTGCTGGGCATTCTCGTAACCCGACAGACGGGGATCGGCATCTTCGGCGAGGAAGCGATACTCGACGTTGACGAACGCCGGCGGGGCGATGCCCGCGGGAGCGACGAAGAACGCATTCGTGTTCGGCACACGCAACTGTCCCGAGGCGGGCGCGACGCGCTCATCGAACTCGCGCTCGGAGAGCCAGCCTTGATACCAGACGTCCAGCCTGCCGAATGCCTGACGCGCATCCAGGAAGAAGCTGTCGCGTTCCTGATTCGGCAGCAGATCGGCGAACGAGCCTTCGTCGAATCGGTTCGGCGCGCCTGCGGTCAGTTGCGCCGGATCGAGGCCGGTGCCCGGGCCGGCCGGCAGCGGGTAACGGGTCGTGCCGATCACGATATTGCCTGGTGAGGCGAGGCCCGGCCGTGCGTCCGAGCCGCCACGTGCGCGACGATCGTTGGATGCGAAGTCGCGATCGGCGCCCGACAGATTGTCACGCTCGTTGTGCTCGTACGCCGCGAACACGCTGCCCGTGTCCCAGGTGAAGCCGAAGTTCTGGCTGATGATCTTCTGACTGGTGCCATCGGCGACGCCGTAGCGGGCCATCGTTTCGGCGCCCTCGAAGTCGTTGCGAGTGATGATGTTGACGACGCCGGCGACGGCGTCGGAGCCGTAGATGGCCGAGGCGCCGTCGACCACGACTTCCAAACGCTCGATTGCGGCCGATGCGATGACGTTGGGATCGTAGAGCGACTTGATGACGCCGGCGGGCGCGAGACGCCGGCCGTTGATGAGGAGCAGCGTCGCTTCGTTGCCGATGCCGCGCAGATTGATGCCCGAGACCCGCGTGGCATTCGCAGCGCCGTCCTGCGCACCGCCGAGTCGGCTTTCATCGGCGCCGAGATTCAGCACCTGGGGAAGGGCGCGGGCGAGATCGCTGCTGGTTGCGAGGCCCGTGGCGACGAGCTCTTCGCGATCCATCGCGATTACCGGTGCGCCGGCACTCGCCACGCCACGAATGCTCGTGCCCGTCACGACCACCTGCTCCACGACCTGTTCGGTGTCCGCCTCCTGTGCCGCTGCGGTTGTCACCGCGACCAGTGCACAGGCGCCGAATAAAGCTGGACGTCGTCGCATGGATCCCCCCTTGCTGACCGAGTCATGCCCGGCTCGTGCCGGACTGTTTATGGTGTGCCCGGCAGACTAGGAAGTGCCGATGAAATTGTCAACAATTTGGCAGATGAAACCTCGACATCAAGTTATTGTTTCATGGGATAAAAATCGCGTATGCCGGGCAACGCTTCTGCTTATGAAAGCCCGGGCGGGAAGATCTGCCGGGGCGGGCGGGCTAGACGAAGCCGATCCAGCGGCCGCAGATCACGACGCCGATCCATAACAGCATCGACATGCCGCCGGCGGCTTTGGCGAGTGCCGGCGTGGTGTCAGGCGTTTGCCATTCGGACATATCGTGGGCGATGAGGTGATGGAACGCGAACATGTTCACGCCGGCGAGCAGGATCAGCACCAGCTTGATCTGGAAGAACACGTTGTCCCAATAGGAGACCGCGTTCGAGATGAACAGCAGCGCGCCTGATATCACGGCGACGATGAACGCGCCCCAGGTCATCGGCAGCGCATTGCTGGCGAGTTGCGCGACGCCGCGCTTCTTCGAGGCGAGCCCGATCAGTCGCAGATCGACGATCAGGATGAAGCCGACGACCAGCACCAGCGCGAGCACGTGAATCGATTCGATCCAGGGAAACAGCACGCCTTCCTCGCGGATCGCCGTGGCCAGCCGCGTGTTTTCGATCATCATGAGTGTGTCTTCGAGCATGGGTGCGGTCCGGTCAGAAGGGCTCGACGTAAGCGATCCAACGACCGCAGAACACGATGGCGACCCAGATGATGAGGGAGGCGATGGCGATGCCTGTCGAGAGCTGGCGTCGCCGAGCGAGGTCATCCCACCAGGATGGATCGCGTCGCAGGGGACGGGCGTAAGCCAAGGTGATGACGATACCGGTGAGCAGCAGCCCCATCTTCCAATAGAACGCCGGATTGCGCAGCGAGCGCGCCGGCTCGGCGATGATCAGCACGGCGCCGGTGGCGAGCAGCACGGGCAGGGCGAGCCATAGCGCTGGCAGAAATCGGTCGGCGATATCGACGCGGGTTTGATCGCGGGCCAGTACGCCGATCGATCGCAGATGGATCATGAGCAATGCCGACATGGCGATGGCAATCGCCAGGATGTGAATGCTCTGCGCCGCAGGCACGATCCACAACACTTCCTGAAACAAATGGCTGACCGGCGTGTCGCCGAGCCAGGTGCAGAAATTCGTCAGTGACGGCAAGAGCGCTTCCTCAACGGGGTGCCGCGGTCCGGTCCGAGACAGCAGCACTGATATCACCAACAAATGCTCGGTATATGGACAGGCGCGCGCGCACGCGCAGCGCCGGCGAGCGCGCATAGTTCAGCGACGGCAGGCTCGCCGTGTGGCGCTCGATGTGCAGCAAGGTGCGGACATGGTGCGCCGGCGTAGAGCCAGTTGAGCCCTTGGGTGCTTCAATGACTGCGATCATCATTGAGATCCGCCAGGAAGAAGTTGCTTTCGGTCGCAGCTGGAGTGTTCGAGGGATGGCGCTCCGTGCTGCCGAGCGCGGCGCTGAAAAGTAATCGGCCGCTGAGATTGGAGCGGTTCAGCCCCGCGACTTCATACAACGCTTCGAACGATTCGCCTTGCGTCGAGCGGGCGAGCTCGGCGAGCGGCCACGCGCGCGTGAGTGCTTGCGCTGTTTCCATCACGGCGACATCGCGCGTTCCGGCGATGATCACGAAGCGATTGCCGGTCGGGCCGGGAAAGCTGGCGAAGAAGCCATAGTCACGATACATCGTGCCCGCTTCTGGCAATTGCCCGGCCTGGCTGACGTAGCGCTGGCCGGTGCGTTTGTCGATGAGCTCGTCGAAGGACGCGCCCACGCTCAGGCGGGAGTGCTGGAACGCCAGCTCTTGCAGCTGACGCATGCCGCTGATGTAACCGATATAAATGACGTGTGCCGTCCGCAGCATGTCGGTCGTGAGCTCGGACGCGAGCACGACCTGCACGCGGTGTTGCGGCTGACCGGGAGCGGCCAGCGTCGTGAGCACGTCACGCATCGCGAATGCCGTTGAGGTCGGCAGATAAGCGAGTTCCAGATCTTCGTAGCGGCCGTTCAGCCGCGGATCGGATTGCAGTTGTTCTTCGAGCTCGCGGGCCGAGTTGATCGAGAACTCGCGCACCATGCGCTTCACCGCCCCGGAGCGGGGATCGGTCTCGCCGAAGATGTAGTAGTCGCCGACGACCACGACAATGGGCCGGTCGTCATCCAGCAGCTTGGCCCAGACGGGATTGCCACGAACAGTGTCCAGCTCGCTGGCAGGCGCGCCCGGGCGCAAGTTGAAGCCGAGCAGACCTGCACACAACAGTAAGAAACATCCCGCCGCGGCAGCCAGTGCGCTTCGCACACGGAACCGGCTGCGTTGCTCAACGCGTGGTGGCGTCGGTTGGTCCGTGATCTTTGCCGCCGGCGCGTCGACGCCTTCAATGACGATCCGATATTCACCCTTGGGCAGCACCAAACGCGCTACGTCGTCGCGTCCGGCCTGCGCATGAAACTCTTCGAGCTTGCGCCGTAACTTGTGGACGTACACCCGAACGGTCGAGTCCTGGGCGACGGCGAACGATTCGTCCTTGCCGAACACATCGATGGCGATCTCGATTTCCTTCGGCGGGGTGCCGGCGATGGAGCGCTCGAGCAGATAATCGAACAGCCGGCTGAGCATGCCGGGTTTGCCAAGGAGGCCAGTGGCGCGAAAGCGCTCGGCCAGCTGCTGGATGTCTTCGGGCAAGATCATGGGGGCGAGTTTGTCGTTCTCTCAACGCATCTAACGTTGCGCAAGACTCTTTTAGACATTTTTGGCGCGGACATTAAATGTCGACAGCGCGCCGCCGCCTGCGTTTCAACCGCAAGACACGACGACACTGGGATGCTGATCCTATGCAGAGAAGAATCGCGGGGGGACTGCTGGCGCTGGCGTTGATCGCCGGGCCGGCGTCGGCGGAGCTCGACCTCACCGGAGCCTGGGGTCAGAAGATGCACGAGGACCGGCTCGACCGCGGCGGCGGCCCGGACATCGGCGACTTCACCGCTTTGCCGATCAACGATGCGGCGTTGTTGCGCGCCCAGACCTGGGACGCGAACAAATGGTCGGTGCCCGAACATCAATGCGCGCCCCATCCCGCGGACTACGGTCCGCACGGCCCGGCGCACATCCGCATCTGGACCACGACCGATCCGAACTCATTCAAGGTCGTCGCCTATCACATCATGCTGGGCTGGATGAACCCGGTGCGCACCATCTGGCTCGATGGCCGTCCGCATCCGTCGCCGAACGCGCCGCATACCTGGGAGGGTTTCTCCACCGGGGTGTGGGACGGCGATACGCTCGTCGTGAAGACGACCCACTTGAAGGAAGGCTGGATTCGCCGCAACGGCATTCCGCGCAGTGCGAACGGAAAACTCACCGAGTTTCTGATCCGCCACGACAACGTGCTGACGTGGGTCAGCGCCGTCGAAGATCCGGTGTATCTCACCGAACCCTACGTGCGCAGTTGGAATTGGGTGCTCGCGCCAGGCTTGTGGATCAATCCATACACCTGCGCCGCGCGTGTGGAAGTGGAGCGTCCGCAAGGCTTCGTTGCGCACTGGCTGCCTCCCGGCATGAATCCCATGCTCAAGGAGTTCAGCGACAAGACCGGCTTCCCGACGCAGGTCACCAACGGCGGCGCGAACCAGCTGTATCCGGAATATCAGCTGGAGCTGAAGAAACTGTTGCCGGCGCAGCTGCCCCAGTGGGGCGAGCCGGCGAGCCCTTTCTGACCGCGACTAGACCACGGAGCGCATTGTGAGTTGTAACACTAAGCCCGCATCGGCGGTCGGACTGTGCCGCCTGGCCGCGACGGTGATGTTGTCGGTTGGTTTGTTTGGATCGCCTGCACACGCGCAGAAGGCGCGCGCGACGAAGAACGCGAAGAGCGCGCAGCCCGCGGAATTCGCCGGCGAGCTCGACGTGATGCATGTGAAAGGCAACGTGTATCTGATCGGTGCGGCCGGCGGCGGCGCGCACTCGGTGTTTCAGATCGGGCCCGACGGTGTGGTCGTCGTCGATACGCAAACGCCTGCGACCAGTGCGAAGCTGATCGCGGCGATCCGCAAAGTGACGCCGGAGCCGATCCGGATCATCTTGAACACCAGCTCGCTGCCGGATCACACCGGCGGCAATGTGCCGGTCACGAAGGTCGGCAAGTTCATTGGCGATCGCGGCGAGATCAATGTGGCCTCGATCAAGGGACACGAAGGCGTGCTCAATCGCATGAGCGGCGTGCTCGGCACCACGACCAGCCCCGAAGAAGCGTGGCCGACCGATGTTTATTACACCGGCACCATGGACCTGCACATGAACGGCGAGCCGGTGATTCTGATTCATCACCCCGCGGCCGCGACCGATGGCGACAGCGTCGTGTTCTTCCGCGGCTCCGATGTGGTCGTTGCGGGCGAGATCTTCACCCCCGACAGCTATCCCGTCATCAAGCCGGAGGAGCGGGGCGGCAGCCTGCAGGGCACGATCGACGCATTGAATCGCATCATCGATCTCGCGGTGCCGGTGATGAACGCGCAAGGCGGCACGTTGGTCGTGCCCGCCTACGGCGCGATCGCCGATGAGTACAGCGTGGTCATCTATCGCGACATGCTCACGATCGTCCGTGACCGCATCGCCGACCTGGTCAAACGCGGCATGACGCTCGATCAGGTGAAGGCCGCGCGGCCCACGCTCGATTACGACGGCATCTATGGCACCGCCCCGCGCGGCTGGACCACCAACCAGTTCGTCGAAGCCGTGTATCGCGAGCTGAGTGCGACGGTGGACAAATCCAGCCCCGATCACGCGACCGCGTCGCCCTGACATGACTACGGAGATTGCTATGAGCTCGATGCCGATTCGCGGCACTGGTTGGATGGTCATGGGCGTGCTGTCGCTGGCGTTGGCGATGCCGACTGGCGATGCGTTCTCGCAGAATCGAAACCGAGGATCGGGGGCGGCAGGTGCGCCGGGTCAGCCCGCGCCACCGAAGTCCGCACGTGAGGCGGCGCCGTTCGATCTCACCGGTTATTGGGTTTCCGTGGTGACCGAGGATTGGCTGGAGCGCATGACCATGCCGCCGAAGAACTTCATCGGCAGCTTGCCCGTCAACGAGGCGGCTCGTAAGGCCGCGGCTTCGTTCGATCTCGCGGCCGACAAAGCAGCCGGGCAGGAATGTCGGCCGCACGGCGCTGCCGCCAACATCCGCTCGCCGGGTCGCTTGCACATCTCTTGGCAGAATGACGACACGCTGCAGATCGATTTCTCGGCGGGCACGCAGACCCGAACGATTCCGTTCAAGCCGGCCGCGCCGCCCAGCGCGGAGTTGACCTGGCAGGGGCAGTCGGTCGGCAGCTGGAACGAAGCGGTTCATCTCCGACAGTTCGCGGCCCCCGCCCGGACGGGGCGGCCGGCATTGCGCGTGATGACGAAGCAAATGAAGCCCGGCTATTTGCAGAAGAACGGCATGCCCTATAGCGAGCAGGCGGTCATGACCGAGTTCTTCGATCGCTTCGAGCTCAACGGCACGCCGTGGATCGTGGTCACGACGCAGATCGACGATCCGCAGTTCCTGCGCGAGCCGCTGATCTGGAGCACGCAGTTCCGCAAGGAGCCGGACGGCTCGAAGTGGCGGCCGACGGCTTGCGGCGAGACTTGATCGGTCCAGCAACGGTGCAGGGTTTGGAGGGTTCTGTTGCCCGATTAATGAGTGTATGTTGTGGCTCGAGCCGCCGCTGACGATTGCACGCGACTTTGCATAAGCAACGCAGACGCCGGCCCTAACGTCGGGGGATACGTTGCGTCGAGGCGATCGGTCACGTCACGGGACGGCCGGCGGCGCAGGGAGCGTGCGCGCGCTGGCAGCCGTGATGCTGCTGGCTGTGAGTTCTGTTGGGTTTCCTGACAGCGCCGGCAAGCTGCGCTTCGACATTCCATCGCAAAGTCTCGACGACGCCTTGCGCGAATTCTCGCGCCAGGCCAAACAGCATTTGCTGTATCCATCGGACGTCATTGGCGCCGATCTGCGACGTGGCCTGCGCGGCTATTACACCGTCGAAGAAGGGCTCGCTCAACTGCTCGATCAGACGGATCTGGAGTTCGTGGTCGACGGTCATGGCAGCGTCGCGATTCGCCGGCGCACGCGAGCGGTGAAGGCAGAACAACCGACGCTCGTATCCGCGACGGCAGACGCGCACGATCCCGTTGCCGAGGACATCTGGCGCAGCGTGTCGATTGCGGAAGTGATCGTGACAGCTCGCCGGCGTCAGGAGAGCCTGCAACAGGTGCCGTTGGCGGTCACATCCATCGATGCCGATGAGATCGAAGCGCGCGGCATCCAGAGCACCGAAGACCTGAACGCTCGCGCCCCCGGGGTCGCCGTGAATGGCGGCAACTTTTTCGGTCGAACCAGTGGCGCATTTCGCGTTCGCGGTGTGCCGGGTGTTGCCGTGTATGTAGACGGCGTCGTTCGCAGCGGCTCGGCCGGATTGTTGATGAATGTGGTGGAGATCGAGCGTCTCGAAGTGCTGCGCGGTCCGCAAGGAACGACGTTCGGTAAGAACGCCATCGGCGGCGCCATTCAATACGTCACCCGCAAGCCGCGCGAAGAGCAGGGGCTGCGCATCAAGGCGACGACGGGCTCGGCGAATCGAACGGATCTGCTCGTCGATATGGACTTGCCGCTCAGCGAGACTCTGCTGAGCAAGTTCACCGCGGCGACGCTGAATCGTGACGGCTACGTCGACAGCATCGATGGCGACTTCTCCTTCGGCGACCAGCGGGATCGGGTGCTGCGCGCGGATTTGCTGTGGCGACCGAACGAAGCTTTCAACGCCTTGCTGATCGGCGAGTACGCCGTTCAAAAAAGCAATGGCACGCCCGGCGTCACCTGGCAGCTCAATCCGGTGTGCCCTGGGGATCAACTGCCACGCAACTTCGTCGGGCCGGTGCCGAACAGCACATGCATCTACGAGGCCGTCGGTATGCCCATCGATCCTGCGTGGCTTTATGGCGCGTCCGAGCAGTGGAAGTCCGCGGCGAATCGGCCCATTCGTCAGAACAGTCTAGTGTCCAGCGGCGCCACGCTCGAACTGAACTGGGACGTGAACGAGCGGCTGCACGCGAAGTCGATCAGCGGCTATCGAGAGATCGATTCGTATGTGGGCCATGACTTCGACGGCACGCCGTATCACTTGTATCAAGCGTTCTCCGCTGCCGATCGTCAGGAGCTCAGCGAGGAATTGCAGCTGCTCTATAACGGCGAGCGGCTCACCGGCACGAGCGGCATCTACTACTACGCGGACCGCAACTGGTCGCGTCGGCAGAACTGGGTCGCGAACGAGCTGCGCTTCGACCCCTATCTCAGTGCGCGTCAGGCGTTGGGCGATCAGTACGCGGCGTACGATCCGATGATCATCGATTCATTGACCGAGGCGCGCAGCGAAGGCTGGGCCGCCTTCGCCGAATGGACGGCGCGGCTCACGGGGAAACTGTCCGTCAGCGTGGGCGCTCGCTACACGCAGGATGACATCACGCAAAATTACTATCGCCCGCGTCAGCCGCTGGCCGAGGAGTGCTGTACGCCGACGCGCTCGCTGCGTCCGAACGGTCCGAAGCTCGAGGACAATTCTGGAAGCGCGACGTTCGATGAAGTGTCGCCGCGCATCTCGATTCAGTATCGATGGTCGCCGGATTTGATGACGTACTTCACCCGCGCGTCCGGCTTCAGCGCCGGCGGTTTCAGCGGCGGCAACGTGCCGTTTCTGCCGAATGGCGGATTCCTGCCGTTCGGGCCGGAAACGCTGATCTCGAACGAGATCGGCATCCGCGCCGATCTGCTCGATCGTCGGCTGCGCCTCAATGCCACGTTGTTCGATGGGGAATACGACGACGTGCAGATCACGGAGGAGTTGCAGGAGGCGCCTGGATTTCCCGTCACCACGAATGCCGGCGAGGGACGCATTCGCGGTCTGGAGCTGGAAGGGGCATGGAACATCACCAAGCAGCTCACGTTGCAATATGGCGCGAGCTGGCTGCACACCGAATTCACCGAAGTGGGGCGCGCGAAGAATCTGGAGCTCGGGTCCGAGTTCGCCTATGCGCCCGAGTTCGCCTATTCGATTGGCGCGCAATATGACTGGAGCTTGCCGGCCGGCAGCGCCCTGAGCGCGCGCTTCGATTACGGCTGGCAGGATCGGGTGTTCACGCAGTCGGATATCAACACACGATCCCGGCAGCGCGCCTACGGCGTCGGCAATGCTCGACTGTCCTATCGGGACGCGCGCAATCGCTGGGAAGTCTCACTGTTCGGCAGCAATCTGTTCAACGAGTTCTATCGCATCAACGGCTTCTTCCTGCCCGCCGATCAAATCGACACCGGCACGCCGGGACGGCCGCGCGAGTGGGGGCTCTCGGTGCGTTATGCCACCAACTGAATTGTCGACGCTCGCTGCCCTGCAAAGTATTAGCTTCGGTGGAGCGTCAGCTGGAGGGTCGAGTGCCACCCTTTGTATTTGAAATCGCACGTCTCAGAGTGGTCTCGGGCAGGGGCAGTCGAGCGCGTGTTGGCGAAGAGGCTACGGTGCTCGATCGCCGACGGCTGCTCATCATCGTCAGCCCCAGTCATGCAGAGACTGCCGCGCAGGTCGCCGCGTCGCTGGGTGATCGTTGTGTTGGCATTTACGACAAGGTCGTTCAGCACGTGCCCGCTGCCGTGGCCGCCGCCGGCGTTGCTCACGCACGCAGTGTCGAAGCGGACGGTTGTGTCGCAATTGGCGGCGGATCGGCCATTGGGCTGGCGAAAGCCATCGCGCTCGACACGGGATTGCCCATCATTGCCGTGCCCACCACGTATTCTGGCTCGGAGATGACGGCGGTGTGGGGCATCACGACCGATGGCGTGAAGCGCACGGGCAAGGACGAAAGAGTTCTGCCGCGCTCGGTCGTCTATGACGCCGGGTTGACCGCGACGTTACCGCCGAAGATCGCCGGGCCGAGCGGACTGAATGCGCTGGCCCATCTCGTCGAAGGCTTGTACGCGCAGAACGCCAATCCAATGATGTCGACGCTCGCGCAGGAAGGCGTTCGCGCCATCGCGCGTGCATTGCCCAGGGTCTGTGCGAATCCGGCCGACCTGGATGCGCAGGAAGAAATGCTCTACGGCGCTTGCCTTGCCGGCATTCTGCTCGGCTCGACCGGCATGTCCTTGCATCACAAGCTGTGTCACACGCTGGGCGGAACGTTCAACACGCCTCACGCCGAAACGCATGCTGTCGTGCTTCCGTATGCCACAGCCTTCAATTTGCCTGCCGCGACGGATGCTCGTCATCGCTTGACGGTCGCGTTGGGCACCGAGGCGATTGCCAGCACCATTCATGCCTTGGGCGGCGCCGTCGGCGCGCCGCGCTCGCTGCGTGAGCTGGGACTCAGTCGTGAAGATCTGGATCGTGCCGCCGAGATCGCGACGCGCACGCCTTATTTCAATCCGCGTCCGGTTACGCGCGATGCCATCCGGCAGTTGCTCGAGGACGCCTACCACGGGGTCGTGCCCAGCCCATGACTCAATTCAATTCAAATCAGCTTCTGCTCGATCAAGTCATCGCCGCTTACAGCCGGACGGATAACGAACGCTGGAACACAGTGATCGAGAGTCTGTTGCGTCACCTGCACGGCTTCGCCAATGAAGTCGAGCTGCGTCCGGAGGAGTGGTGGATGGCCATTGATTTTCTGACGCGCACCGGTCAATCGTGCGTCGGGCCGCGGCAGGAGTTCATTCTCTTGTCGGATGCGCTCGGGCTGAGCTCGGCGGTCGACAATCTCAACAACGCGACGATGGGTGGCGCGACCGAGTCCGCTGTCACCGGTCCGTTCTATGCGCCCCATTCGCCGCACATCGAGAACGGCGGCAGCATTGCACTCGCGGGCGAGGGCGAGACGGTGTTGATTCGCGGCCGGGTGCTCGCAACCGATGGCAAGCCCATCGCGGGCGCCGAGCTGGACATCTGGCATACCTCGCCGAATCAGCTGTACGCAGTTCAGGACAAGAACCAGCCGGAGATGAATTTCCGCGGCAAGCTGCGAACGACCGCGGACGGTGGCTTTGCGTTCCGGACGATCAAGCCGATTGCCTATCCAGTGCCGGTGGACGGGCCCGTCGGTCAGCTGTTGGGCAAGGCAGGGCGGCATCCGATGCGCCCGGCGCACATTCATTTCATCGTCAGCGCCGAGGGCTATCGGTCTGTCACGACGCAGCTCTTCACCCGGGGCGATGAGTACATCGGCTCGGATGCGGTGTTCGGCGTCAAAGACTCGCTGCTCATCGATTATCAGCGCAACACCGACCGCTCGTTGGCGGTGGACTGGCTGCTCGAGCACGATTTCGTGCTGGCTGGGTAGCCTCATGTCGCACGATCAGGAGGTCTTCGAACCGATGCTGGCCGGCGGCCCGACCGGCCAACCGACTTACTTCGTGTACGAGGATGGCGGTCAGCGGTGGCGCTGGTTCCTGCTGGATGCCCAGCGGCGCAAGATCGCCAACTCCGGGCGGGGCTATCGAAGCCGCGCGGACTGCCTGGCGAGCATCGATCTGGTGCGCCTGTCGGCCGATGCCGGTCTGCGCGAGCCGTAGATTTGGAAAAAATTGTCGGCACGGGACCGTCCGCTACGTATGTACCGATGTCCGCGTCGAAATACGGGTCCTGAACGTACCGTCCAATGAGTTTTGCCAAGGTCAAGCTGCAGCTGGTGCGCGCCATCAAGCCCCAGGCGAACGAGCCGGGCGGGGCGCCCATCGCGGGACCCGAGGCCGATGCCGAGGCCGCGGCGATGACCGACGCCGAGCGGGCCGCGCTGGTCGAACGGCTCTTCAGTCATCACCGGACCGCTTTGCTCCAGTACCTCACGCGGCTGCTGTCCAACAGCGATGACGCCGAGGAGGTGCTGCAGGAAACCTACATCCGGCTGTTGCGGGTCGAGCATCTGGATCATCTGGACGACCAGGTGCGCCGGTTCCTGTTCAAGATTGCCACCAACCTGGCGCGAGACCGCTTTCGCCAGCGCAAGTCGCGCTCGTACGCGACGCACATTCCCTACGAGCTGGTGGATCTGGTCGGCGAACAGGAGTCGCCCGACGAGATCATCGATTGGGATCACGGCATGCAGGTCGTGAAGCAGGTGCTGCTGGATCTACCGCCGCGGCACCGGCAAGTGTTCCTGCTGCACGTCACACAAAATATGAGTTATCGGACGATCAGTCGTCATCTGGGGGTCAGCACAAAAACAGTGGAGCGCGATATCGCCATGGTGTTGGAACTATGTCAGAGCCGATTGAGGACGACGGAGCGATGAGCGACCGCGGCCTCAAAACCAATAGCTCATCGGACATCCGCGCGGTGGAAGCCGCCGCGGCCCGTTGGTTCGTCCGGCTGCACGATCATCCGGTCAGCCGCGAGACCGAAGCTGAATTCGATGCCTGGCTCGACCAGGCCGCCGAGCATCGCGAGTGTTACATGCGATGCGAGCTGGTGATGGCGATGGGGCGCGGCCTGGCCACCGAGGCCGAATTGCAGGCCGATATCGATTTCGTTGCGGCGATTGCCGCCCGCGAGGCGGCCGCTCAGGAACGTTCACGTCGTTTCCGGGAAAAGCGCTCGATCTGGTTCAGCGCCGCGGCGACGGTGCTCCTGATGGTCGCGACCGGTGCGTATTTCTTCACGCACCACGTCGAGACGCAGATCTATCAGACGCAGGTGGGCGAGCAGCGTCGCGTCGTGCTGGCCGATCACTCGACCGTCACGTTGAACACCGACACGGTGCTGACCGTGAAGCTCTCCGACCAATCGCGCCGGATCGAGATGCAGCGGGGCGAAGCCTTCTTTTCTGTCGCACATGACACCTCGCGTCCGTTTGAGGTGATAGCGGCGGGTGGATTGGTGCGCGCCGTGGGGACCGAGTTCGGTGTTCAGATGAAACGCGATGGCGTGACGGTATCGGTGCTCGAAGGCGCGGTCGTGGTGCTGCCCAAAGCGTCCGATCCGGTCGCGGGTGTGCCGCATCTGACCGCCAACATGGCGGTGAGCTATCGCGGCGGCGGCGGGATCGGCGAGGTGCAAGCGGCTGACGTCAGGCGCATCA
The DNA here is from genome assembly GCF_009932555.1 of Steroidobacter agaridevorans. Lineage (GTDB taxonomy): Bacteria > Pseudomonadota > Gammaproteobacteria > Steroidobacterales > Steroidobacteraceae > Steroidobacter > Steroidobacter agaridevorans. The sequence goes on along the minus strand of NZ_BLJO01000001.1, from coordinate 269,601 downwards.
CCGCGTGGCGCGAAGGCAAGCTGGTGTTCGACCAGGTGCCGTTGGCCGATGCCATCGCCGAGTTCAACCGCTACTCGCCTCGGAAGGTGCAGGTGAGCTCCGCGAGCGTCGGCAGCCGGCCCGTGAGCGGGGTGCTGCAGATCGGCGATATGAGCTCGTTGCGCTTCCTGCTGCAGGAGTCGCTGGGCCTGAAACTGATCGATCAGGGCGACACGCTGCTGCTGCAGGCCGCACCGGAAAGCAACGAAACAGGGGATGCCAGACGATGACTGCGGAATTTCAAACGGTATTTGGTTCGCTGCAGGACTACGCCAAGGGCGAGCTGGAGATCATCAACGACAGCCCGAAGAACTACGCGTTCTCGAACGTCTTTGACGTTGCCGCGCGCTCGGCTGCGTATGAAAAGGTGGTGGTGGCGATCAACCTGGGCTACGTGCTCGAGACGCTGCGGGCCGAAGGCACATCGCCCTGGTTCGCGGCCTCGCATGACGAGTTCGCGATCGTGATGGACGGCGAGGTGGAGGTGGAGCTGGTGAAGCTCGATGCTCCGGCGGGGCCGCCCTCGAAGAAGGGCGCCATCCTGCTGCCTGGCAATCCGGCCGGACGACGGATGGGACACGTCAAGTGCAAGCGTGGCCACCAGGTGTTGCTGCCGCAGGGCGCGGCTTACCGCTTCAAGGCGGCGCGCCCCGGCGTGATTCTGCTGCAGACCATCGAAGGCGAGCTGTCGAAGCAGAAGTGGCGAGAGATTTGTTACACCTGAGGGCGAGAGAATGAGTGCATTGGACGTGGTGGCGTCACCCGCGAGCAACGAAACCGGCTATCGCAGTTTTCAGCTCGGCAGCTTCTCGTTCAGCCGCGACGAATATTTCGTGCGCGTCGGCTGGGAGGCGAACGGCCAGCAGCTCTCCCACAAGATGTCGGCCGATGCGTTCCTCCGCGCCGTCATGCGCGACGTCGCTTGGGGCTTCTTCTACGGCTGGGTGAATTTCGATGCGATGATCGGTACGCGCAATCTCTACGGCAAAGTGGAGTTCTACGCCGGCACCTACAACCCGGCGTACAAAGAGCGCGGGCTCGATCACATGGAGACGTTCGATTCGCGCCAGATCATGGCGACCTTCAAGGCCATGCTGGATGACTGGACCAACGAAGGCTTCGATCCATTCGCCGCGCCGGATGAGACGAGCAAGAGCTGGCTCGGCAAGAAGCGCGGTAACAATCGCGGCGCGATCGAGCGTGAGCGTCAGGCCTGCAAGCGCATGCCAGGCTTGCCGGGCGATGCCGAGCTGCGCACCGATGCGAATGGCTATCCGGTGAATCGCGCGTTCGCCGATGTTTCTCAGGAAGAGCCGGAGATTCACGCCGAGCCTGGGTTCGAGAACGAGCTGCATGCGTTCAGCTTGTTCGCTTATCTGTCGCGCTCCGATGTGACCTGGAATCCTTCGGTGTCCTCCGTGCTCGAGCGCAGCTTGTGCTGCCCGACGACCGAGGAATACATCCTGCCGATCAAGCACGGCAACGATCGCGTCGAATGGTTCATCCAGCTGAGCGATGAGCTGGAATGGCAGATCGAGGACAAGAACACCGGTGCGCCGCGCGCCAAGGTGATCATGAAGGCCGGCGATGTCGCGGCCATGCCGGCGGACATCCGTCATCAAGGCTTCTCCAAGAAGCGCTCCATGCTGCTGGTGTGGGAGAACGCCACGCCCGAGCTGCCGCAGCTGTACGAGAGCGGCAAGCTGAAGCCGTACCCGGTCGAGTTCTAGACCGGAGGCCCTTCAGCCGCAGCTCTGTTCCGAGCCGTACGGCGATTGAGGGCTTCCGACTCCGATTGTTTTCCGAATCGAAGCACGACACACCGTTGCCGCTGGTGGCAACGGCAACGGGGCGCTATTGCCCACGAGTTGACCATGACAATGCAGACCAAACTGTACATCGGTGGCGAATTCGTCGACGCGCTCGATGGCGCGACCCTGGACGTCATCAATCCCTTCGACGGCTCGGTGATCGCGAGCGTCGCGGAGGCCAAGGCCGCTGACGTGGATAGAGCGGTCGCGGCGGCGACGAAGGCGTTTCCAGCGTGGCGCGCAACGCCGGCCATGCAACGCGGCCGCTTGCTCGGCAAACTTGCCGATGCGATCGAAGCGCACGCGGAGGAACTCGCGGAACTTGAATCGATCGACACCGGGCATCCGATTCGCGACACCAAAGGCCTCGACGTGCCGCGCACGGCCGTGACGTTTCGTTACTTCGCGGGCATGGCCGACAAACACCAAGGCAGCGTGGTGCCGGTCGAAGCCGGTTTCCTGAATTACGTGCAGCGTGAGCCGGTCGGCGTCGTCGGGCAGATCGTGCCCTGGAATTTCCCGCTGATGTTCACCAGCTGGAAGATGGGGCCGGCGCTCGCGGCGGGCAACACGGTCGTCTTGAAGCCGGCGGAGATCACACCGTTGTCGACGTTGAAGATCGCGCAGCTCATGGCGGAGGTTGGTTTCCCGCCGGGCGTGGTCAACATCATTCCCGGCTTCGGTCACACCGCCGGTCAGCATCTGGCCGAGCATCCGGGAGTGCAGAAGATCGCATTCACTGGCTCGACGGCTGTCGGTCGTCGCATCGTGCAGGCGTCGGCCGGCAATCTGAAGCGCGTGCAGCTGGAGCTGGGCGGCAAGGGCGCGAACATCGTGTTCGCCGATGCGAACCTGCCGGCGGCCATCAATGGCAGCGCCTTCGCGATCTTCCACAATCAAGGGCAGGCATGTATCGCGGGCTCGCGACTGCTGCTGCAGGAAGACATCGCGGCGCCGTTCCTCGAAGGCTTCGTCAAGCTGGCCAAGTCCATCAAGCTCGGCAACCCCTTGGATTCCACGACCGAGATGGGGCCGCTCACCTCGCAGAAACAACAGCAGAGCGTGCTCACTTACTGCGAAGTGGCCAAACAGCAGGGCGCTGAAGTCATCACCGGCGGACGCAAGCCGGACGCAGCGGCATTGTCGAAAGGGTTCTTCGTCGAGCCCACGATTGTCAAAGCGCAGCCGAAGGATCGCGTGTGCCAGGAAGAAGTGTTCGGGCCGTTTGTTTCGGTCACTACGTTCAAGGACGAGGCCGAGGCGATCGCGATCGCCAACTCGACCGAGTATGGCCTCGGTGGCGGCTTGTGGACGACGAACCTGCAGCGGGCGCATCGCATGGCGGGCACGATGCGGGCGGGCATGGTCTGGATCAATAGTTACAAGCGCGTCAATCCCGGCTCGCCCTTCGGCGGCGTCGGCAGCTCCGGTTATGGACGGGAGATGGGCTTCGAAGCCATGCACGACTACACCGAAGCGAAGTCGGTGTGGGTCAATGTGGACGCGCAGATTCCTCCTCATTACCCGCGCTGAGCGTGAGTTGGCAGTCACATCCGCAGGCCCCGGCAGCGGACACTGAAGTGTGTTCGCTCGATTCGGTGCCGGATGGCGGGTGCATCGAGGTTGGCTTCGGTGTCGATGCGCAGGCGTTACGGCTGATCGTCCTGCGCAGCGGCGGCGAGGCGTGGGCATACGTGAACCTGTGTCCCCATTTCTCGCTGCCGCTGAATTCTCGTCCGGGCGAGTTTCTCGTTACCGAGGACCGGCATCTCATGTGCGCGTATCACTGCGCCTTGTTTCGATTCCATGACGGACTGTGCGTGGATGGGCCGGCGAAAGACCGTAGCCTCGAAGCGGTGCCTGTGACCGTCGTCGACGGTGTCGTGCGGATTGGTGTGGCGGGATGAGCGACGATGCTGAACTGTTCGCGCTGCCGGATACAACGGTGTCGCTGCGGACGGCGTTTGGCATCGACCGTGATGGCGTCGTGCCGGCGTTCAGTCGGCGCAACGATCATGTGCCGCCGGTCGATACTTCCTACCGCTTCGACCCGGAGACGACGCTGGCGATTCTCGCCGGCTTTGTTCACAACCGGCGTGTGCTGGTGCAGGGATATCACGGCACGGGCAAGTCGACGCACATCGAGCAAGTGGCGGCACGGCTCAACTGGCCGTGCGTTCGGATCAACCTCGATGGGCACGTCAGCCGGATCGATCTGATCGGCCGCGACGCCATCGTCATTCGCGATCACCGGCAGGTGACGGAGTTTCAGGAAGGGATCTTGCCCTGGGCGCTGCGCCGGAACGTCGCGTTGATCTTCGATGAGTACGACGCGGGGCGGCCGGATGTGATGTTCGTCTTGCAGCGGGTGCTGGAAGCGGAGGGCTCACTGACGTTGCTCGATCAGAATCGGGTCATTGCGCCGCATGCGTGCTTCAGGCTGTTCGCCACGTCGAACACGATTGGGTTGGGGGACGCGAGCGGGCTGTATCACGGCACGCAGCTCATCAACCAGGGGCACCTGGATCGGTGGCATATCGTCGCGGTGTTGAACTATCTGCAGCCGGTCGTGGAGATGGCCATTGTGCGTGCACGGGTGCCTGCTCTCGCGGACAGGTGGCCGCAGGCGATCGAGGCCATGGTGACGCTCGCTGGATTGATCCGACATGCGTTCGTGGCAGGAGATATCTCGACGGTGATGTCGCCGCGGGCGGTGCTTTCGTGGGCTGAGAATGCGGTGATCTTCGGCGATCTCAGGCGCGCGTTCGAGTTGAGCTTCTTGAATAAATGCGATGAGTCCGAGCGGGTGGCGGTGATGGAGCTGCATCAGCGCTGCTTCGGAGAGGCGTGATGATTGCGTCGGCCGCCGCTCTGGATAGCCGCACCGACGTTGGCGAGGAGGAGAGGCTCGGGCGGCTCAAGCAAGCGTCTTTGACGACGCTGAAGGCGATCAGCGATGCTGCTGATCCGCCGGGAGCGGCGGCGCTCATTGGCGCAATCCGACAGCTGCCGAGCGATTCTTCGACGCTTGCCATCTGGCGCGGCCGCGTCGATGCGCACGCCTTCCGATTGAGATTCAGCGACCCCGCGCTCCACGCGGAGCTGCGCCCCGCCGGCGCTGCCGCGCCGTTGTATGATGCGCTCGAGCAGTGTCGAGTCGAGGCGCTCGGCATGCGGCTATTTCCAGGCGCGCGCGCGAACCTCGCCGCGCTATATCGAGCGCAGCAATCGGATAGTACGCAGCACGCATTGATCGAGGCTGCGAGGAACTGCTTCGAACAAGGCTCGGAGGCGCAGCCTCATCGAGCGCAGCAGTCGGAGAGTACGCAGCAAGCATTAATCGAGGCGGCGACGAGCTGCTTCGATCAAAGGTTGCCGCCGCATTCTCACGATGAACGGTCGGTGAGTTTGGCGCTGTCGCGGCTGGCGAAACTGCTGCATGACCAGCGAGCGTTTGGGATTGAGGCGGCGAGGTTCGCGGAGGAGATGGCGCGCGGCGAGCGGAGCGAGGCCGAAGCGGCGGCGCAGCCGGAGCCGAGCGGACGATCCGACGCGAACGAAGAAGCGCAGCGACCGCAGTTCCCCGAGTCGGCGGTAGTGCAAGCCGAGGCCCTGCACGTCGACATCCTGCGTCGAATCAGCAATGAACCTCGCGGCCGGATCGTGCCAAGAGCAACGGGCAGTGAAGCAGGCGAGGCCGGCTATCGCGTCTTCACCCGAGAGTTCGATGCCGTCGTCGATGCATCGTCCCTGATCGACGACGCGAAGCGTCGGGAACTGACGCATCGGTTCGAAGATCTGTCAGCAGCATCGCGCGGAAACATCAGCCGCTGGGCCCATCGCCTGCAACGCTACCTGCTCTCACGCCAACGCCGATCCTGGACCTTCGATTGTGAAGAAGGGCTGCTCGACGCCGGCCGGCTCGCTCGCGTGGTCTGCGATCCATTACTGCCGTTGTTATTCAAACAGGAAACCGACACCGACTGGCCCGAAACCGCCGTCACGATCCTGATCGACAACTCTGGCTCGATGCGAGGACTGCCCATCGTCATCGCATCCGTCTGTGCCGAGCAGTTGGGCGCCGTGCTCGAGCGCTGCGGAGTCACGACAGAAATCCTCGGCTTCACAACTCAACGTTGGCGGGGCGGGCGCAGCCGCGAACGCTGGATCGCCGAGCGCCGGCCACCGAACCCGGGTCGCCTCACCGACCTGAATCACATCATTTACAAATCCGCCGACGTGCAATGGCGGCACGCGCGCCGCAAGCTCATCGCCATGCTCGACGAATCCCTGCTCAAGGAGAACGTCGACGGCGAGGCGCTGCTCTGGGCTCACCAGCGGCTCCGTCGCCGGCCCGAGCGCCGAAAAATCCTGATGGTCATCTCCGATGGCGCGCCGCTCGACGACGCCACGCTGTCAGCAAACGATTTCGGTTACCTCGACCGCCACCTGCGCTCGGTCATTGAATCGTTGGAAACCGACGGGAGCATCGAGCTGCTGGCCATCGGCATCGGCCACGATGTCGGTTCCTACTATGCCAATGCGTTTACTGTTACCGAGCCCCAAGAACTCGGCGAAGCCATGGTGAGGCAGCTCGTTGCACGCCTGAAGGCCGGCCTATGAAGACAAAGTACGAACAGAGTTCCGCGATGGTAAAGCACCTGGTGATGTGGCGCTTGCGAGCCGCCGAGAATGGCGAGCGCGCCGAGCAATTGGCATCGATCGCGCGGGCCATCGAAGCCATGCGCAACGGCATTCATGGTCTGCAGCGGGTCGAGCTGGGGCGCGATCAGTCGCAGGTCTCCGATTCGGCCGACCTGGTTCTGTACTGCGAGTTCGACAGCTGGGCGGCGCTGCAGGCCTACGAAACCCATCCGCTGCACGAGCAGCTCAAACGTTTGATCGGGCCGCTGCGCGTCGAGCGCCGCGTGGTCGATTACGAAACCGGCATGACATTGGACGCATGACATTCGGGGGAACAATGAGAAGTCGATTGGTTCATGTGCTCGCGACGCTGCTCTCGGGCGCGCTGACACTCGGGGCGCTGCAGGCGCGGGCATCGAGCGACGACAAGGCAATCGTGACGGCCGCGGCCGAAGCGTTGGGTGGACTCGACAGGGTGCGCTCGGTTAAAAACATCACACTGTCCGGCTATGGCCAGTACGCCTATATGTTCGGCGGCGGCAATATCAGCGGCTCGCCCGAGGCGCCGCAGAAGTATCAGGCAGCGAACGATCTCAAGCGTGTCTACGACCTGGAGCACGGCCGCTTCCAGCAGCTGGAACGGCGCAATTTCCTGTTCCCGTTCGCGGCAATCTTCGGCCATGCCTATGCACAGTCCAATCTGGTGCTCGACGGCGACATCGGTTACGAGACCGGGCGCGAGGGCCAGTTCGTCCGCTCGCGCAAGTGGATCGAAAGCCCGCTGCATATCGATGGCGTGCACATGCGCCGCATGTGGATGTTGAACAATCCGGTGGCGTTGGTGCGTGCGGCCCTCGACCCGGCCAACCAACTCAGCGCGCCGCGTAAGGAAGGCGATCTCACCGTGCTCGATCTCACCCTGAAGCAGGGTGACAAGCTGAGCTTCGCCATCGACAACCGTTCCAAGCTGCCGACCTGGGTGCGCTGGAAAAATCCGCACAGCAATCTCGGCCAGGTGACGCTCACGACGCACCTCAGCGGCTACGCGCCGTATGGCGGCCTGAAGATGCCGCTGGGTTACGTGACGCGCATCGACTGGCGCAACGTCGACTACTTCAAGATGTATGTCGATGACTATGTGGTCGACACCCAGATCGCCGATCTCGCAGCGCCGGAGGCTCTGCGCTCCGCATCCGATGCGGATCCCGTCGTCACATCCGAAGCGACGCAGGTCGCCCCTGGTGTATGGCGTCTGACCCCCTATGGCAATACCGTGTTCGAGTTCGCCGATCATCTCGCGATCTATGAGCTCGGCGGCAGCCACGCCGCAGCCAAGGCGGCGATCGACAAGGCGCGCACCCTGGTGCCGGGCAAGCCGCTCACCGAATATATTCCTTCGCATCATCACTTCGATCACACGGCGGGATTCCGCGTCGGCATTGCCGAAGGCCTCACCGTCGTTTCCCGCTTTGGCAACGAGGGCATCTTTCGTGAGATGGCCGAGCGGCGTGCGCCGGATTATCCGGATGCGCTGGAGAAGAACCGCAAGCCGTTCAAGTTCCGCGGCTTCGACGATCACCTGCGCATGTCGGATTCGAAGGCGACCGTCGATTTGTATTGGGCGCGAGCCAACACGCACATGGCCGACGCGGTGTTCGCGTATGTGCCGGCGTCCAAGGTGTTCGTGGAAGGCGACATGGCCACGGCCGCGAAGGACTATCAGTTCTGGGGCGACAACTACATGGACACTGTCGAGCACTACAAGCTCGATGTGGAAACGCTCTCGACCGTCCACATGGGCATCATGAAGCCCGCAGAGGTGATCGAGATGGTGAAGGGCGGTGTGCAGCGGGCCCGCGAGCGGTGCGCGGCCGAGCTTGCGAAAGGCAACTACTTCCCGGGTTGTCCCATCGTCAGCAATCGTTATTGATCGACAGGTCACGGGGCAGCGACGGCGCTGCCCCGTGATGCATTCAGATCATGCCGTTCTTGTTGCGAGATTTCTCCTCCGGCGGAATGGCCTCGGTCACCGCCCAGTGCTCGGCGATCTGGCCGTCCTGGATCCGGAAGATTTCCATGGTCGCGACCGGGCCGTTGGGATCTTCCCGGCGAAAGTGCACGACGACCAGGTCGCCCTCGGCGACGACCCGGGCGAACTTCGGCATCGCGCCTTTGCCCTTGGGCGTCATCATGTCGATGTAATTGAGGATCGCCGCCCGCCCGGACGGAATATTCGGCATGTGCTGGATGTAGTCCTCGCGCACGATCCTGGTCACGGTCTGCTTGTCGCGCGATTCGACGGCACGGAAGAACTGCTCCACCAGCGCCTTGTTGGCGGGCAGGTCGTTGGCGCCGCCGGCCAGGCCGACGCTGGCGGCCAGCAGCAGGCCCGCCGCGCCTGCGATCAAATATTTCATCGGGATCTCCGGGTAGGGCGTGATTGCCTGGAGTTAATACGTTGCACCGGTCCGCGCCCGGACAAGAATTGTCGACACGGCCCCGAGTGTTTCGTTTAACGCTTCAAGCAGATCGCTTCGAAGAGGAAACACCATGGGTTCGATCTCACGCATTGTGAGCGGCTGTGTCGCCGCCGCCTTGCTCTCGGCCGCCGTGCCTTCGCTGGCGCATCACTCCTTCCCGGCGACGTACTACATCGACAAGTCCGTCACCATCAAGGGCAAGGTGGTGCAGTTCATGTTCCGCAATCCGCACTCGATGATCATCGTGCTGGCGCCCGGACCGGACGGCAAGGACGTGCGCTACGCCGTCGAATGGGCCGCGGCCGGCGCGCTGGCCAAAGATGGCCAGGCCTCGCGTGAGTCGCTGAAGCCCGGCGATGTCGTGATCATCACCGGCGCTCCGGGCCGGCAGGAGACCGATCACAAAATCCGTCTGAACCAGATCGAGCGGCCCGCCGACGGTTGGAAGTGGGGCGGCACGTTCGAGTAACGCTCATCGCAGATGGGCGCCGGCGACCAATGACATAAGGGCGGCGCAAGGTCATGCCGCCTCCATACAACAGCTTTCGGGGGATGCGCGATGACCAATTCGCAAGGGCAGTGGGACACGTCGTATGAATGGAAGGCCGTCACGCTGCTGACGCTGGCGTTCGGCCTGGTGGGACTGGATCGATGGATCATCGCGCCGTTGTTTCCATCGATGATGCAGGATCTCGGCCTGGACTATCAGGCGCTCGGCAATCTGATCGGCGCGCTCGGGCTGGCGTGGGGTGTGTTTGCAATCGTGGCCGGCGGTCTCTCCGATCGGCTCGGTCGTCGCAAGATCCTGGTGCCCGCCATCATCGGCTTCTCGTTGCTGTCGGGCATGAGCGGCTTCGCGCAGGGCCTGACCAGCTTGATCTTCATTCGCGCGCTGATGGGCATCACGGAAGGATCGTTCTGTCCCACCAGCTTCGCCGCGACCGCCGACGCCTCGTTGCCGAAGCGTCGTGGTTTCAATCTCGGTGTACAGCAGAGCGCGTTTCCGCTGCTGGGTCTGGCGCTCGGTCCCATCATCGCCACGCAACTGCTGCAAGTCGTGAATTGGCGCTGGGTGTTCGTGCTGGTCGCGATTCCCGGCTTGATTCTTGGCTTGCTGATGTGGCGCACGATTCGTGAGCCGGCGACTGTCGGCGCGAATGCAAAAGCGGAGCGTGCGCCGCTCGGCGATCTGCTGAAACATCCGAACGTGAAGCTCGGCATGATCGCGCTGATGTGCGCGATGAGCGGCATCTTCGTGTTGAGCGCCATGGTGCCGAACTACCTGGTCGACTACCTGAAGCTCACGACGGTGCAGATGGGCTTTGTAACGTCGGCCATCGGCTTCGGCGGTTTCCTCGGTCAGGTCGTGTTGCCCGGTGCGTCGGATCTGCTTGGAAGGAAGCTCGTCGCTGTCGGCGGCTTCGTCCTGGGCGCCGCGTTCCTGTACGCCTTCATGCACGTCGGTCCGAATCCGGCGCTGTTGTTTGCGCTGCTGTTCGTCTGCTGTTTCTTCTGTTTCGGTTTGCTGGGATTGATCACGGGACCGATCGCAGCCGAAGCGGCGCCTCGCGGACTCATCTCTTCGACCGCCGGCGTCATCATCGGCACAGGTGAAATCTTCGGCGGCGGCATTGCGCCCGCAATCGCCGGCAATGTCGCGCAGACCTACGGAATCCAGCACGTGCTCACGATGGCGCTGATCGGTCTGTGCGCCGGCGTCGTGGTCAGTTTGTTTCTACGCGAGACCGCGCCTCGCAAGCTCGAGGCCGCGTTGGCGGAAGCTTGAAAACATCGCCGACCAGAATGTCGGTGACGGAGCGAACCATACGTTTTTGTTTCCAGTAGCTCCGAAAACATCTGTGATCATGGGGGAAACGCAATGCTTCGCATGCCAAGAAAATCGCTGAGCCTGTGTGGGCTGGCGCTGCTGACCGCATCGTCGGGCCTGGCTGCAGCGCCGCAGGATACGGTCGCTCCAGTCAACGACACGGCCGAATCCGGCGGCAGCCTGGAAGAAGTGATGGTCATGGCCCGCCGCCGTGAGGAGAGCCTGCAGGAAGTGCCGATCGCCATCACCGCGATGGGCACCGAAGATCTGGAGATGCGCGGCATCGATTCGACTGAAGGCCTGAACCGCATGGTGCCGAACGTCGTGATCGCCAGCACCAACTTCTTCGGCCGGCAGGGCGGCAGCTTCCGCATGCGTGGCTTGCCGAACGTCGGCGTCTATGTCGACGGCATCGCGTCGAACAGCAGCGCCGGCACACTGATGAACATCGTCGAAGTGGATCGCGTCGAAGTGCTGCGCGGTCCGCAGGGCACGCTGTTCGGCAAGAACGTGATCGGCGGTGCGATTCAATACATCACCAAGCGGCCTCAGGACACGTTCGGCGCGCGCGTGAAGTCGACGGTCGGCTCGTACGATCGCTTCGATGTTTCCGCGAACGTCGATCTTCCCCTGAGCGAGACGTTCCTGACCAAGATCACCGCCGCCAAACTGTCGCGCGACGGTTTCGTGCCGAGCACGACCGTCGACAAGCGCTTCGGCAGCCAGAACGATACGACGGGCCGGTTGGATCTGCTGTGGCAGCCCTCGGATTCGTTCAACTGGCGCTTTGCGGCGGGCTACGACGACATGCGCACCAACGGCAATCCCTCGACGGTGTGGGCATTGAACCCGGTGTGCCCCGGCGATCCGAATCCGCCGGCGAACTTCCCGGGCGGCGCGCCGAACTTCCCTTGCATCTATGAAGCGGCGGGTCTGCCGATCGATCAAGAGTACGTCTATGGCGCCCGCGAGGAGCGCAAGACGGCCAGCGACTACAACGGTCCCGAGCTCTACACCAAGGTCAAATCGTTTTCCACGGAGATCAACTACGAGTTGAACGACACCTGGGCGTTGAAGGGCATCGGCAGCCGCCGTGAGATTCGCACGACCGCCTATGCGGACTTCGACGGTACGCCGTATCACATCTTCGACGGCGCGAATTACAGCGAGCCCGAAGAAACCAGTGCGGAGCTGCAGTTCCTGTTCAGCGGCGACCGTTTTCACGGCACCAACGGCTTGTACTACTACAACAACGAAACCTACGGTCGCCGCATCAACTGGCTGGCGAACGATCTGAAGCGCGAAGTCGATCCGGCTCGCAATGCGCTGGCCTCGGCGTATGTCGGCGGGTTCTTCTTTGCGCCGGTGATCGACCAGCTGTCCTACACCAAGACCGAAGGTTGGGCGGTGTTCGCCGAGTGGACTTACGACGTGACCGACAAGTTCTCGATTACGGCCGGCGCGCGCTACAACGAGGACGAAGTCACCAACGCGCAGTACACGCCGGAGACGCCGGTGTCCGTGGCTTGTTGTTCGCCGGTGCTGAGCGTGGAGACCAACGGTGGTCCGGCTCGCCCGGGCACGGCGCTGGGCGACAAGTGGACCAACATCGCGCCACGTCTGTCGTTCCAGTACCAGTGGAACGACGACATCATGACTTATCTGACGTATTCGGAAGGCTTCAACCAGGGCGGCGTCAACAACGTCAACGGCCTGGCGATCGGCTTCGATCCGGAAACGTTGAAGAACTACGAGGTCGGTCTGCGTTCGGATCTGTTCGAGCGCCGCCTGCGCTTCAATGCCTCGGTGTTCTATGGCCAGTACCAGGACATCCAGGTCAGCGAAGAAATCATTCCGCGCTTCCCGACCACCACCAACGCCGGCGAGGCGGAAGTGAAGGGCGTGGAGATCGAAGGCGTCTTCCTGGTCAGCGACAACTTCTCCATCAACTACGGCGCGGGCTGGATCGATTCGGAGTACACCGACCTCGGCACGTCGACCGCGATTCCGCTCGGCGCGCGCTTCCCGTATGCGCCGGAGAAGTCGTACAGCATCGGCGGTCAATACGACCTGGCTCTCGCTTCGGGCGGTCTGACGTTCCGCGCCGATTACGGTTGGCAGGACGAAGTGGATACGGCTGCTGACATTCAGAAGTCGGTGATCCCAGACTACGGCTTGCTCAGCGCCCGCATCATGTATGCCGCGCCGAATGGCAAGTGGGATGTGTCGCTGTTCGGCTCGAACCTGACAAATGAGTACTACCGCATCAACGGTTTCTACATTCCGACGGATCAGATGGACAACGGCACGCTCGGCCGGCCGCGGGAGTGGGGCCTGACGTTCGGCTTCCGCTTCGAGTAATCCATGTTTATTTAGGAATGGCCCTGCGGGTTGGCGCCGGGTACGAGGGTGCCCGGCCTGACTCGACTTTTCCTGATCGATCCTGGTTGGAGTGTCGATGCGAGCGAACGCGCTGCGATTAATTTTGGCAACGCTGTCAGTGGCGGCGACGGCGAATGCGAGCACGCTGGATGCAACGGGCGGCTTCTCACCGGCCGTGCAAGCGCTCGTGTCGCAGATGACGCTCGATGAGAAGCTGACGATGGTGCAGGGATCGCGCGATCCGGCATATAACGGCGGCGCTGGTTACATCGCCGGCGTGCCGCGTCTGGGCATTCCGCCGCTGCGCATGGCGGATGGTCCGGCAAACGTCTATGTGAGATATGAAACGACGGCGCTGCCTCAGCCCATCACGCTCGCAGCGACGTTCAGTCGAGAGTACGCGAAGCAGTATGGCGAGATTCTCGGGCGCGAGTCGCGCGCCACTCGCAACGATGTGCTGCTTGGACCGATGGTCAATCTGTCGCGGTTGCCGAATTGGGGCCGCAACGTCACGAGCTTCGGCGAGGATCCCTTCGTCATTGGCCAGCTCGCCGCCGCGGAGATCGGCGGCATTCAGTCGACCGGCACGATGGCGAATGCCAAACATTTCCTCGCCAACAATCAGTCGCTGAATCAGGGCGGCGGCATCCATGGCGCCGAGGGGTTCGACTTCATCGTCGATCAGCGCACCCTGCATGAAATCTACCTGCCGGGCTTCGAGGCGTCGCTGCGGGCGGGAGTGGCTTCGGTCATGGCCTCGTATAACAAGACGAATGGGTTCTGGAACGCCGAGAACCCGGGAAATCTCACCGGCCTGTTGCGCGATGAGTTGAAGTGGGATGGCTTTGTCGTTTCCGACTGGCACGCCAATCGGAGCACGCCGTCCATCGTGGCGGGCCTGGACATGGAGATGCCCGGCGTGGGGCCGCAATATCCCACCGGTCGTGAAGGCGCCAAGTGGGGCCCGCGATTGAAGGCTGCGGTGGACAGTAAACAAGTCCGCACCGAGGCGTTGGATCGTGCGGTCGGGCGTGTGCTCACGCAGATGGAGAAGTTCGGTTTCTTGAACGGTACTCGTGTGCCGGGGCCGACCGAGATCGATGTCGAAGGCCACGCCGCCTTTGCTCGCAAGCTGGCGGGCGAGGGCGCAGTGCTGCTCAAGAACCAAGGAAACATTCTGCCGTTGAGCGCCGAGGCCGTGGGCGACGTGCTGCTGATCGGTCCGACGGCGGAGCAGTTGGCCATCGGTCCGGGCATCTCCGGGTTTGAGTCGCGCTTCATTTCGCCTCGCGAAGCATTACAGCGCTCGCTGGGCTCGAGCACGCCGTTGAAGCACGTCGTTGGCGATGAGCTGACGGGCGCGGCGATCCCGGCCGAGTTCCTGACACCGGAAGGTGCGCAAGGCTCTGGGTTATTGCGTCGTGCCTCGGACTCGACGCCGATGGGCGTGGATGCGGGTGTGAGCTTCACCGGAGACAAAGCTTTGCCCGTGGGGCGCGGCTATTCCTGGCGCGGGACGCTCAAGGTCAATGAGAGCGGCACATACGCGCTGCAAATTCATAGCTGGGGTGGCACGGGCGTGCTCAAGGTCGATGGACAGCCTCGCGCGTTCTCGGCGGCTGTGCGTTTCGGGCATGGCATTCCTCGCAAGTATTCGAGCGTCGTGCCGACCAATGATGGATTGGACAACGCGCAGTACAGCGTGGAACTCGTCGCCGGTAAGTCATATGCCATCGAAGTCGAAGGCCAGGCCGAGCCCGATTCGAAACTGCAGGTGCGGTTGGCTTGGGTCACCCCAGCCATGCGCAAACAAAACATCGCCGACGCCGTGGCGGCTGCGAAGCAAGCGCGCACAGCGGTGATATTCGCGTGGGCTCGCAGCGGTGAGTTCGACGATCCGGATCAGGCGCTGCGATTGCCGAACGATCAGGACGAACTGATCTCCGCCGTCGCGCGTGTGAATCCGCGAACCATCGTTGTGTTCAACAGCGGCAGTCCGCATGACATGCCTTGGCGCGATCGGGTCAAGGGCATCGTGTACATGGGGTATCCGGGGCAGGAGGGCGGCTGGGCGACGGCGGACGTGCTGCTCGGCAAGACCAATCCCGGTGGCCGATTGGCAATGACGTTCCCGAAGAAGTTCTCCGATGTCGCGGCGTTCGATCCGAAACATCCGGAGCGCTACGCCGGCGTGAACAAACAGGTGGTGTACTCGGAAGGCATCTTCACTGGGTACCGTCATTTCGATGAACTCGAGATCGCGCCGTTGCATCCTTTCGGTTTCGGTCTCTCATACACGACGTTCGCCTACTCGAACTTGAACGTCACGCCGCGCGGCGACGGCTTCGATGTCAGCTTCACCGTGCGGAACACGGGCAAGGTCGCCGGCGCCGATGTGCCGCAGGTTTATCTCGAGCGTCCCGCAAAAGCGCCGGTGCCGATGGCGCCGAAGACGCTGGTTGGGTTCGATCGAGTCGCGCTCGCGCCCTCGGAACAGAAGTCGGTGACGGTGCATGTGACGCCGCGCCAGCAATCGTACTGGTCTGAGGCGGATCGCGGCTGGCGCAAGGCCGAGGGCGCGAGGGGCGTCCTCGTCGGCTCGTCGTCACGCGATATCAAGCTCTCCGGCCAGCTGCCGCAGTAATCGAGGACATCATGAGCATTAGAAACAAAGTCATGTCCCGCTCGCTCGCGTTGGGACTGATCGCGCTGGGCACGGCTGGCATCGCAGTCGGTGCGACGCCGGATCTGTCGGGCTTCTGGGAACTGAAGCACGATAGCAAGAAGGTCACCCCGGCCGAGGTGACTGCCGAAGGCAAGCGCCTGGCCGAAGCGAATCGTCCGAAGGTCGAGGACGGCATGATCATGACGTATGCATCGCGCTGGTGTCATCCGCTCGGCACGCCGTTCATCATGGGCGACTCCGCGCCGCTGGATCTGATTCAGTCCAAGAAGGAGCTGGCGATCACGGCGGAAGTGCAGTCCTCGGCGCGTCACATCTATCTCGATGGCCGTCCGCATCCGGACATGGATGCTTTCGATCCGACCACCAACGGCCATTCCATCGGGCACTGGGAAGGCAACGTGCTGGTCGTGGACACCGTCGGCTTCAACGATCGCGGCAATCCCATGGTGCCGGGCGGTGGCGTGCGCGGTGAGAGCTCGCATCTCGTCGAGCGCTATGAGCTCGTCGATGGCGGTGAACGTTTGAAAGTGACGTTCACCTGGACTGACCCGAAGATTTTCGTGAAGCCGCACACGTATTCGTTCACGTACTACAAGGCGTCGCCGGAGGCGTATGCGTTGGAGTACTTCTGCGATTCCAGCGACCCGGAGCGTGCGAAGACGGCCGAAGAGCCGCCGCAGATCCAGAGTAAAGAATGAATATGCAGCGACGCGACTTTCTACGTTGCGCGGGCGCAGCTGCGGTCGGCGGAGCAAGCGCGGCCGCAACGGCGATCGGCGGCCTGGGCGCGGCGATGATGACGTACTCGAGCGTCTCGAGGTCGGATACGCGTCGCTATGAGCTCGGCATTCAGTTCTTCACGTTCAATGCCCTGGCGACGCAGGGCTGGGATAAGTTTTCCGAAGCGATGGTAATCGCGCGCGGGCTCGGCTACGAGGCGATTCAGTTCGCAGGTCTGATGGGGCACTCACCGGCGTTGGTCCGAAAGCGTGCGGCGGAGTTGGGCCTGGCCCTGCGAACGATGCACATTGGCAACGATCAGGTGCGCGCGTTTCGTGCACCGGGCGGTTCGATCAGCGAAGCGCAGGACGCCGTATATACGCCGACCGGCATCGTGCAACTCACGCGGGTCAACGTACCGCTCGCTCGCGATCTGGGTTGCGAATGGGCTGTCGTCGCAGCGTCGGGTCCAACGAACATGCAGTCGTTGGATAACGTGCGGCGCATGTGTGACGCGCTCAATGCGGCGAACGAGATTGCGCGCAAGGCGGGCATCGGCCTGTCGTATCACGGTCATGGTCCGGACTATCGGTCGCTGCAAGGGCAGAACGTATTCGAGTTCATGCTCGCCCACACCGAGCCGACGATTCGGTTCGAGCTCGATGTCGCCTGGGTCGCCGCTGGCGGCGCGGATCCGGTGGCTTTGATCGATAGGCATGCGGCGCGCATCGTGAGCTTTCATTTGAAGGATTGGACCCAGGCGGGCAAGGCGGCGACCGTTGGCGACGGTCAGATCGACTTCGCAGGCATCTATCGCGCCGCTGCGCGCATCGACAAGCCCATTTTCAACGTGGAATGCGAAGGCGGGCCGGGCGTGGATCTCACGCGCGAAGCCAGGCGCAGCCTGGAGCATCTGCGCCCGTTGGGCTGGACGTTGACGGCATGAGAATTTGCTTTGGAGTGACAACATGAAATTTCGACTGTTCCTTGGCATGGGGGCGCTTCTCGCCGCGTCGGCGACGCTGGCTCACCATTCGTTTGCGATGTTCGATCAGAAACAGGTGTGGACCTGGGAAGGCACAGTGGTCGAGTACAGCTGGCGCCAGCCTCACGTGCACATCATCGTGCAGGTGCCCGACAACCAGAAGAACCCGAAACTGGGCGGCACGTGGGACTTCGAAAGCTCCGGCCCGAACATCGGCGCGCGCCAGGGGTGGTCCCGCACGACGTTCAAACCGGGCGACAAGATTACGGTGGTCGGCAATCCCAAGGTCGACGGCAGCAAGGGCGCTTCGTTGAAATATGCGAAGACCGCATCGGGGCAGATCCTGTATCACGACGTCGAACGCAAGGTCACACCGGAAAACACTCCGGCGACATGAGGTGAGTTGTCATGCTCGGGCGATGGCAATGGGCGATGGCTGTGGGATTGGTGGCGGGCGTTTTTTCGGCTGGCTGTTCTAAACCCGCACCGGTTAGGTCTGAGGCGGCTCCGGCTGCGGGTGCGCCTTCGTTCAAGGTGGTCGGGCCGAGTCGTCAGGTGATGGTGGCTATTACCATCCCTGCGTCGGAGGCGGTCTTCAATGCGGCTGCCGAGCCGCCGACGACGGATGAGCAGTGGGTGAGTGTGGAACGGGCGGCGCTTGCACTCGCTGAGTCGGGGAATCTGTTGCTGATCCCGGGGCGTGCGGTTGATGAGGGCGAGTGGTCGCGCTTCTCACATATGTTGATTGATACGGCGGCTCAGGCGTACGCGGCTTCGCAGGCGAAGGACATCGAGGGTGTTTCGGAGGCGGGAAACGCAATTTACGAGGCTTGCGAAGGGTGCCATAAGAAATATTTGCCGCAGCCGGCGGCTCCTTAGCTTTTCGGAGAAGAGGGCGTCGGTGGTTCGGCAGCGCCAGGGCCGGGGGTGTTCTCCCGGCACCGCGCACCCGCCTGCGCACGCTTCGCTCCCGCTGTCGCGGGCGCCCTGCTTGTACGTCCCTGTAGCGCTGCTACGAAAGGTCCATGCTTTTCGAAGCTGCCGGGAGAACACCCCCGGCCCTGACGCTGCCCGAGATGTGGGCTGCGCTTTGAGACAAAGAGCAGAGCTCACAACGAAGCACGCTCTTTGCCTTTCGACGCTTCAAGCTCATCTACGATATCGGGCAGCTTCCGAGCACATCCAAACCCCGCCATCGTTTGCTAGTGCTTGCCTCTCAAGCCTGCAAGCTCATCCGCGACATCGGGCGGCGGCGGAGGCTTGTTCAGGGAGCTTCTCGGCGCAGCGGACAAATGCCCACCATCGTTTGCTAGTGCCTGCCTTCGCGATATCGGGCGGCGTCAGGGTGGGGGTGTCTCCTTCCGGCAGCTTTTCGGCACATGGATGGGGCCGAAACAGCAGGGCTCATCATGGACGTGACGCGAGGAGCGCAATGCGCTCCGGCGGGCGCCCGGTGCCGGAAGGAGACACCCCCACCCTGGCGCTGCCGAGCCACCGGCGCGTCAAACGCACTCTTCGGCGCGACGCCGAGCCACCGGCGCGTCAAACGCACTCT
>NZ_BLJO01000001.1:130572-250399 GCF_009932555.1 Steroidobacter agaridevorans | reverse complement strand
GGCGCGACGCCGAGCCACCGCCGCATCAAACGCCCTCTTCGGCGCGACGCCGAGCCACCGCCGCATCAAACGCCACTCTTTAGCGCGACGCCTACCCACAGGCATCACAAACGCACCCTTGCAAAGGAGCCAAACAGATTATTTTTTGTCCGCAGTAACCACCGAGCCCCGTTGATACCAGCGTATCGCAGCCAACAGCCGCCGCTGCGTCAGGAGCGCAATGATCAGCTTTCTCGAAACATTACAGAACTCCGAGTTCTCGCAATGGGTGCTGGTGTCGGTGTGGGGCTATCCCATTCTGCTGACCTTGCATTCCATCGGCCTCGCGCTCCTCGTGGGGTTGCTGATCATCATCGACCTGCGCGTGCTCGGCGTGCCTCGCATGTTGCCGTTCATGCCGTTCAACCGGCTGATGGCGCTGATCTGGGGCGCGTTCGCGGTCAATCTGAGCTCGGGGGTGGCGCTGTTCGTCGCCGATGGCGTCAAGTTCTTCAACAGCACCGCGTTCCGCTTCAAGTTCGCGAGCATCGTCATCGGCATCGTGATCGCCGTAATCATCAAGAACTCAGTCTTGAAGGACGCGCCGAGGCTGGACGCTGAGCAGGGCGCGGCCCCGATGAAAGCCAAGGCTTTCGCGGCCGTGTCGATTTTGATGTGGATCTCGGCGATCGGCTTCGGTCGCTATATGGCATACGAATAAGAGGCCAGCCTCATGATTGTCGACTTGCTGCGTTGGTTGGAAGGGTCGTGGTATGGGCAGGTCATGCGCGACGTGCCTTGGCTGTTTCCGACTTTTGAAGGCTTGCACTTCGTCGGGATGGCGCTGCTGTTCGGTTCGATCGCGTTGATCGACCTGCGCGTGCTGGGGCTCGCGAAAGGGCTGCCCATCGGTCCGCTGCATCGGCTGCTGCCGCTGGCGTTCGGCGGCTTTGCGTTGAATGTGATCACCGGCATCGGCTTCGTTGCGTCCGATCCCATGTCTTACTGGGTCGTGCCGGCGTTCCGCTTCAAGATGCTGCTGATCATCCTCGCCGGTTTGAATGCGATCTGGTTCTGGATCAGCGTGCTGCCGAAGGTGGAGGACTGGGGGGCGGGCGAGGATGCCTCGCCGCTGGCGAAGAAGATATCGATGGCGTCGTTACTTTTGTGGGTCGGCGTGATCACGGCGGGCCGCTTTATTGCGTTCGCCGGCACCGGCACGCTTTGAAGTCCTGCCCGTCGCTTGGGCCGCTGCGCGGGCCTGATCGCGCAGCGCCTTGTCCCACACGGGTTCGCCCGAGAAACGTTCGGTGATGAACTCGACGAACAGGCGAACCTTGAGCGCGCGCCGGTGGGTGGCCGGATAGATGGCAAGCAGGTCGAGCGGCGGGATGTGATATTCGTCGAGCACTCGCACGAGGTTGCCTCGCAGGAGATCTTCGCCGCACACGAGCGTCGGCAGGCAAGTGATGCCGCCGCCGCTGAGTGCGAAGTCTCTGAGCATGTGCACGGAGTTGGTCCGAATCGCGGCGGGCAGGACCAATGAAACTTCCTCCGGACCCTTGAACGTCCAGCGATCCCGCGTCGGGTAGGCCGAATACAAGCCGAGCCGAAAGCGCAGCAGATCGGGCGGAGTCAGCGGCACGCCCGCTCGCTGCAAATAAACAGGCGATGCACAGAACACGCGCTGCACGGGAAACAACGAGCGTTCGATCAGCGTCTCGGCGGCGGGTTTGAAGACCTGCAGGGCGACGTCGTAGCCCTTGTCGACCGGATTGACCGGCACGTCGCTCACCGTGATGTCGAGCTCGATCTGCGGATATTTGCTGCTGAAGTCCTTGAGCGCCGAGCCCAGGTGCCCGAGCGCGAAACCCGGCAGCACTTGAAGCCGTAACACGCCGGTCGGCGTCGTCTTCATGACGCGCATTCGTTCCAGCGCGGAATCGACGTGCGAGACCAGGTCGGCGCATTCCTCGAAGAAATTCGCGCCGGCTTCGGAGAGCGTGACCGCCCGGGTCGAGCGATGAAACAACGGCGACTGGATATAGGACTCCAGCTTCTTCACGCGGCTGGTGATAACCGAGGGCGTCACATTCAACTGGCGCGCGGCCTCCACGAAACTGTGGGTTTCGGCGACGCGCACGAACGCCTGAATACATTCGAACTTATCCATTGCCCGTCTCCGGCGCCAAGGCTGTATTCGTGGAACGCGAATAATCAGAGGTCAATTGCATCATAAACTAGAACAACAAAATGAGCACGGCGCGCAGGCGGCCGCACGGGGGACAGCCAAGTGAACAACTCATTCTTCGAACCGGTGGACGGGGCGGTCGAGGGGCGAACCCAGTCGCAGCGGCTGGTGCAGCTGGTCGACATGCATCGTGCGGCGCTCCTCAAATATGTGAATCGCATCCTCAACTGCGCCGAAGACGCGGAGGACGTCGTGCAGGAAACATGCGTGCGCCTGATGCGTGTTCGCGATCTGTGGCGTGGCGAGCGCGAAGTGCGCGCATTTCTTTTCAAGATCGCCACCAATCTCGCACGCGATGAACTGCGCCGTCGCAGGACCCGATGCCATGGAATGCATTTGCCGCACGACTCGCTGGATCTGGTCGGCGACGAGCAGCAGCCCGAGGAGCTCGTCGACCGCTGTATCGCGTTGGAAGTGATCTCCAGTGCGCTCTCATCGTTGCCGCCGCGATACCGTCAAGTGTTCTCGCTGCATGTGGACGAGGAAATGAGCTATCGGGCCATTGCGCGTCAGCTCGGCATCAGCACCAAGACCGTGGAGCGCGACATGAGCGGTGCTCAGGAGCTGTGCCAGGATCGCTTGTTGAAAGCGCGTCGCGCGGTCGCAGCCTGAAACTTTGTCTACGCAACGCCCGCTCACGCGTAGTACTGCCGTATGAGCAGAAAGGTCTATTCAGACGCCACCGCGGCACTCGAAGGAGTGTTGTTCGATGGCATGAGCATCATGTCGGGCGGTTTCGGGCTGTCCGGCAATCCAGAGAACTCCATCGCGGCGCTGGCGCGAGCGCCGGTGAAGAATCTCACGGTGATCTCGAACAACTGCGGCGCTGACGGCTTTGGGCTGTGGACGCTGCTCAACAACGGCCAGATCGCGAAGATGATCAGCTCGTACGTGGGCGAGAACCGGCTGTTCGAGCAGCTGTACCTCACGGGCAAGCTGCAGCTGGAGCTGAATCCTCAAGGCACGCTTGCCGAGCGCATTCGTGCTGGCGGTGCTGGCATCGCTGCGTTCTTCACGCGAACTGGCGTCGGCACTGTCGTCGCCGAGGGCAAGCCGGTGCAGGAGTTCGACGGCGAGCTGTACGTGATGGAGCGCGGACTGCGGGCCGATCTCGCCATCGTCAAGGCATGGAAGGGCGACACCGCCGGCAATCTGGTGTTTCGCAAGACTGCGCGAAATTTCAATGCCGTGATGGCCACCGCCGCGGCTGTCACCATCGCCGAAGTCGAACACCTGGTGCAGCCGGGTGAGATCGACGCCGACGCCATTCATACGCCGGGCATCTACGTCGATCGTATCTATCAAGGCGTCAACTACGAGAAGCGCATCGAGAAGCGAACCACTCGGCCGCGTGCGGAAGGAGTGAGCGCATGAGCTGGTCTCGTGAGCAGATGGCGCAACGTGCGGCGGCAGAGTTGCGCGACGGGTTCTATGTGAACCTGGGCATCGGTATTCCCACGCTGGTCGCGAACTGCATTCCGGACGGCGTGGATGTGACGCTCCAGAGCGAGAACGGCATGCTCGGCATGGGCCCCTTTCCGTTCGAGGGTGACGAAGACCCCGATCTGGTCAACGCGGGCAAGCAAACGATCACGCAGCTGCCCACGTCGAGCTTTTTCTCCAGCGCCGAGAGTTTCGCGATGATCCGCGGCGGTCACATCGACCTGGCGGTGCTCGGCGCCATGGAAGTGGCGTCGAATGGCGATCTGGCGAACTGGACCATCCCGGGCAAGATGGTCAAGGGCATGGGCGGGGCGATGGACCTGGCGGCCAACGTCAAGCGCATCGTCGTATTGATGGAGCATACGTCGAAGTCCGGCCAGCCGAAGATTCTCGAGCGTTGTACGCTGCCGCTGACCGGCGTTCGTTGCGTCGATCTGATCATTTCCGACCTCGGCGTCCTTCGCTGTGACAAGAAGGGCAGCGGCGCATTGACGCTCATCGAGCTCGCGCCCGGCGTGAGTGCGGACGAAGTGATCGCGAAGACCGGGGCGCCTGTAAAGATCGCACTCGGTTGATCTCGCTATGCGCAGGGCATCGGCCGCGCCGGTTGCTACAATAGGCTACCGCGGCGAGTGCGGGAGGCGAGAGCGAGAGATGAGTGAGCCAAGAATCCCGAGACTGCCGCCGGAGGCTTTGGAGTTGCTCGACGATCCGCAGTTAGCGGATCTGCGTCCTCGCCCGGCCAACTTGCCGAGGGCAGGCAAGACGCTCATGCCGAGCAATCCCGCGAAAGCAGGCGAGAGCCGCTTCGTGGTAATCCGCACAGACTTTGACTACGTGCAACCTTCGAACGTGGTTTGGGTCAATCAGCCCAACCCACCCGGCTGGCTCGGTCATGGCGCCGGCTTCGCGTCGCTTCGAGGTGGGCGGCCTCGTTTCACGGAAGATCAGCCGCGACCGGCTCAGGTGTCGGGCGGGTGGAACTACGCGAGCTGGATGATCGTCTCGCCCAGGTTTGCAGCGACGATTCGCCGGTTCGATCCCGATGTGATCGAGACGGTGGAGATCGATTGGGAGTTCGCCGATGGTCAGAAGCTCGAGGGATATGCGTTCCTCGATGTCACGCGGCTGCTGCATGCCTATGACTACCGACGATCGGTGGCGCACGTGAAGATCCATGAATCGGGACAGAAGTTCATCCACCTCGGCGCGCCAACAGCCCTGAAAGCCGATTTGCCGGCGAACGTGCACGTGTTTCGCGAGGCCTATTTTCGCGGCGATGTCTTCTGCTCGCGCGAACTCGCCAAAGCGTTGCTGGAAGCGGAACCGCATGGATTCTACTTCGCGGATCCCGCCAGCGGGCTAGTCAGCCTCTCCGAGCTCGGCCCGTCGTAAGACTCGGTCCATTCCCGGCCGGCGCGAGCTCGCCTCGATTGCCGTCAACGGCAAGTCTAGCCGGGACGGGTGGCGGCCACCGTTGCGAATCGAATAACAAATGTTATTCGGCGCGGAAAGAACACCGTCGCCGGACTTGGTTGAGCAATCATCAGAAGGACTTTGACCTCCGCTGTCTCCGTCTAACTACGTAGTTGTGCGGTGAGAGTCACAGCTGTTTCTGTAATATGAGAATGAGAGGCTAGCCGTCCAGTACACACAGCGGTCGGAGGAAATTGGGCCATGCCTCGCGAACAGCAACGTACGAAAATCTCATCGGAGACGGGCCATCGCTGGGCCCTGATCCTTGCGGGCGGAGAGGGCAGCCGGTTGCAGTCGCTCACGACGACGGCGTCCGGTATAGCGATACCCAAACAGTTCTGTTCGTTCGGCGGTGAAGCGTCGTTGCTGCACGATGCCCTGTGTCGGGCGCAAACCGTGGCGACGCCGGCGCACACCTGCGCCGTGGTGTCGGAACATCACCGGTTGTGGTGGCAGGCGATGGACCTGCGCATACCCGGCGCGAACGTGGTTCGTCAGCCGCACAATCGAGGCACAGCCATCGGCATCCTGTTGCCGTTATTGCAGATTCTTCACCGCGATCCGGACGCGAGCTTGCTGGTGCTGCCCTCGGATCACTTCGTGCGCGATGAGGCGGTGCTCGGCCGAAGCCTGCAAGCGGCGATGGACCAGATCCAGGATCAACCCGATCAGATCGTGATGCTGGGCATCTCACCCGAGGAAGCGGATCCGGAGCTCGGCTACATCGTCTCGGACTGCGACGAGACGGACGAATTGCGATCGGTCCGCGAGTTCGTAGAGAAACCCACTGCCGCCCTGGCGCATGCGCTGATCGCCCGCGGTGGCGTGTGGAACTCATTTATCTTCGCCGCCCAGGGCCGGACCCTGCTGCGCGCATTCGAGCAGCGCTGCCCCGAGCTTGCCGCGGAAATGCGGGAAATCGTCAGTGCGCCGAAGTCCCGGTCGCAGCAGGCTGATCTTGCCGATTTGTACGATCGCGCGCCGAGCCTGGATTTCTCGCGCGATATTTTGCAGCACTCGCCGGAAATGCTACGAGTGCTTACCGTGCCGTCTTGTGGCTGGAGCGATCTCGGAACGCCCCGACGCGTGACCGAGGCGTTGACTCGCTTCCCGCCGCGGCAGGCGCTCTCCCGACACGCCGGCCACGCGGCGTTCCTCGATCTCACTCAGCACCGGCCGGTCTCGTACGCTTCGGGCTGAAGCGTAGCCACCGGCCTGCCACGAGCACCAGCACGACGGTGGCGATGGCCACCGTCACGATCCATTCCCACTCGGGCGGCGTGAATCGAAACACCGCCGCCGCCGCCGGAATGTAGACGACGAGCGCAAGCGCGACGCACGCGACTGCCGCCATGACCCAGAAGAGGTTGTTGTGGCGTCTCGCAATCGTACGCACGTCGCCGCTGCGGGAGCGGCTGACAAAAATCAGCGCCACATTGGCAAACACCAGGCTGACGAACGCCAGGGCCCGTGCGTTCGAGTCGTCGAGCCACTGCAGGGCGATGCCGTACACACAAACGGTCCAGATCATCACGCAGGCGCCCAGGCCGATGCTTCGCTTCAGCATGTCGTAGGAAAACAGCGGCTCGTTGCGAGGACGGGGCGGGCGTCGCATGACATCGTCCGATTCCGGGTCGGCTTCGAACACGAAGGCGCACGCCGGATCGATCACGAACTCCAGGAACAGCACGTGCACCGGAAATAACAACAGCGGCCAGCCGAACAGCACCGGCAGCAGGCCCATGCCCGCGATCGGGATGTGCACCGAGACGATATAACTCATCGCATGGCGGATGTTCGTATAGATGCGCCGGCCCAGGCGCACGGCGGCAACCAGCGATTTGAAATCGTCGTTGACCAGCACGAGCGAGGCGGCTTCGCGGGCGACATCGGTGCCGCGGCCGCCCATCGCGACGCCGACGTGGGCGGCTTTCAGTGCCGGCGCGTCGTTCACTCCGTCGCCGGTCATCACCACTTCGTTGTCGTCGGCTTTGAAGGCCTGCACCAGCCGGAGTTTGTGCTCGGGCTTGGAGCGCGCATAAATGTTCACGTTGCGAGCGCGCTGTCGCAATGTTTCATCGTCCATGGCTGCGACTTGGGCGCCCGTCAGCACACCGGCGTCGACGTCGAAGCCCGCCTGCGTGCCGATCGCGACCGCCGTGCCGGGATGATCGCCCGTAATCATCACGACGCGGATGCCGGCTTGCTTGCACTCGGCGAGCGCGGGCGGCACATCGGTGCGCAGCGGATCGGCCAAACAAACGAAGCCCAGGAATTGCAGCTCGAAGCTTCTCGGCGTGTCGGGGAAAGCGGCGTTAGGTGTCGTGCCATGGGCAACGCCGAGGATGCGCAAGCCGCGCTGCGCGTTGGCATTGACGCGCTTCATGAGCTCGGCGCGCTGAGCAGATTCCAAACGACACAGCTCCATCACCGTTTCCGGCGCGCCCTTGACGGCGATATAGGATCGATCGGCGCCTGCGGGCTGCCAGACGTGAGTGACCGCGAGCAACTCGGGGGTGAGATCGTACTCGCGGATCAGTTCCATGCCTCGGAGTTGCTCCACTGCCGTCGCGGCGAAGGCTTGGGCGGCCGTGTGGATGGCTCGTTCCATCGGATCGAAAGGCGCGCGCTCGCTGGCGGCGAGGGCGATGCCCAGCACCTGCTGAGCGGCGTCGGTGAGCGATGCGCCAGGCTGCATGTCAGCGCGATCGGTGCGGGTTTCGATCGCCACCACTTGCATCCGGTTTTCGGTGAGCGTGCCGGTTTTGTCGACGGCAAGTATCGTCGCTGCACCGATGGACTCGAGTGCCGGCATGCGGCGAGTCAGCACACCGACGCGCGAGATGCGCCAGGCGCCCATCGCCAGGAACACAGTGAGCACGAGCGGAAACTCTTCGGGCAGTACGCTCATCGCGACCGTGATGCCCGCGAGCACACCGCCGAGCCAGTCGCTGCGGGAGAGGGCGTAGATCACTGCGATCGCAGCACACAGTATTAGCGCCGCGGTGGCGATCCATCGCACCAGTCGATGCACTTCGCCAAACAGTGCGGTCGTCTCGGGCTGCAGAGTCTTGAGCACACCGCCGATCTTTCCAATCTCGGTGCGAGCGCCGGTCGCAGTGACGCGGGCGGTGCCGAAGCCTTGTACTACGAGACTGCCGGAGTAGACGTGTCCATGCTCAGGGGAGTCGGACTTGGTCTTCTCGACCGGCAACGATTCGCCCGTGAGAATGGATTCGTCGACGCTGAGCGCCGTGGCTTCGAGCATCACGCCGTCGGCGGGGACGCGATCGCCTTCGCGTAACAACACGAGATCCCCCGCGACGACATCGCGGCCCGCGATGCGTTGCTCGACGCCATCGCGAATGACCAACGCGCGTGGACTGGATAGATCGCGAAGTTTGGTCAGGGCCCGCTCGGTGCGACGCTCCTGCAGAACCGTAATGCTGACGACCACGACGATGGATGCCGCGAGAATGATCGCCTCGCGAACATCGCCCAGCACGATGTAGACCGAGGCCGCTGCAATGAGCAGCAGAAACATCGGCTCGGTGAGCACCTCGCGGACGATGCCGACCAGGCTGCGCGGACCTTGGCCTGGCAACTCATTCGGACCGTCCGCATTCAACCGTCGTGCCGCCTCGGCGCTGCTCATCGACTCGAGCGCGTGCGGGCTGGCGTCAGTGGTGTCATTCATTCACACCTCGCTGGGGACGCGACGACAAGTTACTTTACCGCCGAGCCGGGTCACTCGGTGGGATCACGTAACTGTTACGGCGTTTCGCGCATGGTGGATGAGGCGCGAGCGCTCGACACTGTACTCGTCTTACGGCTGCAACGATTGAAGGAGCGCAGCGTCCGTGGCCACCGACTCCCGCATGCCCGTTCTACGACTTGTGGCCGCTTCGGCTTTGCTGGCCGCGTTGGTCGGCACTGCCTTCGCGTCGCCGGAGAGCGTCGATGAGAAAGTCCGCAATGCTCTGCAGCTCGATCAGAACACCGAGCGTGGCGCAGCCTTGTACGCAAATCACTGCGCCGAGTGTCACGGACAGCGAGCGCTCGGCAGCGCGAGCCGGGTGATTCCAGCGCTGGCCGGTCAACGGCGTGCGTATCTGGTCAAGCAATTGGCGGACTTCAGCGAATTGGAGCGCGCGAGCCGTCAGATGCATGTCGTGGTCGCCAAACCTGAGCTGGCCGATGAGCAGGCGTGGGCGGATCTGTCCGGATTCCTGAATTCTCTGCCGCGCGCGAGCTTTCCGCAGACCGGTGACGGTCGTGGCCTCGAACTCGGGGAGGCCATCTTTCAGGATCAATGCGCCTCGTGTCATCAAGAGGACGGTCGCGGCGACGATGACGGTTTCATTCCTTCGGTGCGCGACCAGCATTACTCCTACCTGGTGCGTCAGATGCGCACGATCGCTTCGTGGCACCGGCTGAACGTCGAGCCGGATCTGGTGAGATATCTCGACAGCCTGGATACCGAAGAGGCGACGGCGGTGGCCGACTATCTGTCGCGAATGCGCGGCCCGATCCAGGATCACGACCGCATGAACAGCGACGGGACGACCAATAACTGACGGTCGCGTTCGCGCCGCGATGCCGCTATCATGGCGCCACGGTCTGCAGTTCACCGAGGCGTCGCCGCCCCGTCCAGGGGAGCTAAACCTGCCCAATTCCCCATAGACACGCACTTATCCCGTGCCGTTGTCGAAAGCCGGCGACCATCGACGCTCTGAAGCAACGGCGCGAAAAGGATGAGTCATGTCCAGAGTCGCCTTGACCTTACAGATTCCCGACCTGTCGGGCTTCGCCAAATCCGTCCGTGAGCAGCTCGGCAAGCTCGCCGGGCCGCCCAGTCATGTCGAAATGCTCAACCTGCTGTGCCGTTCCGCCGGCTTCAGGAACTATCAGCATTGCAAGGGCGTGATGGAGGCTCAGCAACGTTTGCATCTGCCGCCACCGGCGGCGGCGCCGGTCGATTATTCGCTGGTCGAAAGAGCCGCGCGTCTGTTCGATGAACACGGCCGACTGCTGCGCTGGCCGACGCGACCGGCGCTTCAGGATCTTTGTTTGTGGGTGCTGTGGTCGCGCCTCGCGAGCCGCAAGACCTTCACCGAGAAACAGATCAGCGAGCTGATCAAGGGCTGGCACGTGTTCGGCGATCACGCACTGTTGCGGCGTGCGCTGATCGGCTGGCGCCTGGTTCAGCGCACGCAGGACGGCAGCGAGTATCGCCGCATCGAGCAGAAGCCGCCGGCAGAGCTGCGGCCGCTCATTGCTCGCTTGCCAGCGATGCCTCTGTTACAGCCCGCCGAGTCGCAGACGTGAGGCGAGGAAGTCGATGAACGACCGTATCTTCGCCGGTACGGATCCAGAGTCTTGCCACAGTCCATGGATGGGCACCGGCGTGGGTTCGAACGCTTCGAGGACGATGCGTACTTTGCCGGTGTCGACCAGCTCTTTGATCGGCCACAGCGGCGAATAGCCGAGCCCGAGGCCGTGGGTCACGGCCGCATAGATCGCCGACATGGTGTTCGATCGAAAGGCGCCTTGAACCACGACGCTGTGCGGCTTGCCATCGACATTGAAGCGCCACAGACCGGGACGCGAGTCCACGGTCCTGACGACGCAGGAATGCCGTGCGAGATCGGAGGGATGTTGTGGGATGCCATGGCGCTCGAGATAACTCGGCGCCGCGAACACCACTCGGCGCAACGCGCCCAAGCGTCGCGCTCGCAGGCTCGAATCGGGCAGATCGCCGATACGGATTGCGACATCGAGCTTGTTGGCAGCGAGATCGACAAAAGCATCGGACAGATCGAGATCGACGCGCACTTGCGGGTGCTGGGACATGAAGTCGGCGAGGATGGGCACGAGATAGCTCGGTCCAAACAGCACTGGCGCGGTGATGCGCAACTCACCCGCGGGCTCGGCAATGCCGCGCGCGGCGGCAAGTTTCGCTTCGTTGAGTCCGGCGATGGCAGGTTTCACTCGCTCATAAAAATCCAAACCCGCTTCGCTCGCCGATGAGCCGCGCGTCGTGCGCTGAAGGAGTTCGATGCCGACGTCCTCTTCCAGCGCGGCCAGCGAGCGGCTGACCGATTGCAGGGAACGCTGCAGGCTCGCGGCCGCGGCAGTCAGGCTGCCGTTCTCTACGATGGCTATGAATGCTTCGAAATCTTCGATCCGGCTCATCGGTCTCTCGCAAATCGACAGGCAGCCTCACGCCGCCGGGCGATTGTTGGGGGTGGGCGGGAAATCTACTCTGGGTTTCCACCACAACCAAATGGAGACATGCATGTCGGAGAGTCCGATCGTCCTCGTCATCGGTGCGACGGGAAAATTTGCGCGCCTGGTCGTCCCAGAGTTGCGCCGTCGCGGCGCAGTGGTTCGAGCGCTCGTCAGAGACCAGAGCAGGGCAGAGGTTGCTCGCGCCGCCGGTGTGGAGCAGGTCGCTATCGGCGACCTGCGGGATCCCGCCAGCCTGGATCGTGCGTTGTCGGGAGTGACCGGCGTGTTTCACATCGGCCCGGTGTTCGCGGCCGACGAGGCGGAGATGGGCGTGGCTTTGGTCAAGGCGGCCGAGCGCGCCGGCGTCGAGAAATTCGTGTTCTCGTCGGTGAATCAGCCAACCAACATGGAATTGAAACATCACGCCTCCAAGGTGCCGGTCGAGAGCGCGCTCTACAACTCGCGCTTGCGGTACACCATCCTGCAACCGGCGAACTTCATGCAGAACATCGGGCTCGCCTGGTCTGCGATCGTCTCGAATCGCGCGTTTGCCGAGCCATTTCCTGCGGACGCGCGGATCGCGCGTGTCGATTATCGGGATGTCGCCGAAGCGGCGGCGATCGCTTTGACGGAGTCGCGGCTGGATTTTGCAACCCTGCATCTGAGCGCTGGAATGTTCGATCGTCGTGAGATCGCGGCGATGATCTCGGCCGAGCTCGGTGTGCCGATCGAGGCGGGGGAGCTGGGCTTCGACGAATGGGTGGCTGTGGCGCGACCGCCGTACGGCGAGGAGCAATTGCAATTACTCGCGACGGTTTACGACCACTACGCTCGCTACGGTCTCGGTGGCAACAGCATAGCGCTATCGGCGGTTTTGCAGCGAGAGCCGCGCTCGATGAGAGCGTACATCCGGGAGTGCGCCGCTTAGAGGCTCAGCCGCAGGAGTGTGGAGGGAATCACAGGTGGTTTATCATCTGCGCAGGGATGGCTGGATAGATTCTGAATGCGCACCAAGAGACGGATCGCAAGCGCCGGCGTGGGCTCGGTCGTGTTTGCCTGGCTGCTGCAAGCGGCGCTGTTCGATGCATGTGCATCGGAGGCGGAGGTCGACGCACGTACTCCCGTAGGAGTGCCGGAAGAAGTGCTGGTGCTGGGCGAGCAGCCGGGCCCGGGGCTTTGGAAAGTATCGAAGGGCTCGCATACGTTATGGATTCTGGGAACGTATGTGCCGACGCCCCGGGGCATGGTGTGGCGATCGAAGCAGGTGGAAGCGGTGATCGCGGCGTCGGACGAAGTGCTCGGTCCCTATTCAGCTTCCTTGCGAGTGAAGGATCAAAAGGCTTATCAGTCGCGGCGAGGCCAGCTGAAAGACGTTCTGCCGCGCAAGGTGTATGCACGGTGGCGAACGCTGCGAGACAAGTACATCGGCGAGGATCCGGAAACTGAGAAGCTGTTGCCCACCGCAGCAGCATTGCTGTTGCGGTCACGAGCCTTCGAGGGCATCGGCCTCAGCTACGCCGACGATGTGTGGCGCCGGATCTATGCAGTCGCAGGCGCCAATGCTGTTCCCATTCGGGGCCTGCAATATGAGATGGGGCCGGTGACGCCGGACAAAAACAGCTCGCGACGCTCGCGCGAAAACAGCGTCAGATATCTGGTCGAAACCATGGACCGGCTCGAGACCGACATGACCCAGGCGCGAGCCCGCGCCAATGCCTGGGCGACGGGCGACATGGCGGAGTTGCAAACATTGGTGGACGCGGATGCGTCCTACGCCCAGTCGCTGGCCTATAGCTGGCCCTTCCTCGGTCAGGAGCAAGTCGAGCAATTGCAGCTGGAGGCGGAAAACAAGCTGCTCAGCGCGCTCGAGCGGGCGTTGAATCGCAATGAAACGACGCTGGTGGTGCTGCCGATTCACGTCGTCTCGCGGGGCAAAGGCGTCGTCGCGGGCTTGCGCGCGGCCGGCTATGGCGTCGAAGATCCGCGCTGAATGAGAGACGCATGTTCCTGGACATAATTCGACAGCGCCGGGGCTTGCATCGTGCCAGGCGAGTCGGCAGGATTTCGCGGTGAGCGCCGTCGCAGCCAATCAAAACATGAGTGCCAGTACGCTGACCCTGGGTGAGTTGCTGTACGCCGATCCGGCGATTGCCTGTGTCTCCGAAAAGGAGTGGTTCGCGCTGGTGCGCGCGATCGCGGCAGGCAATGAAAGTGCTCTGCGGATATTGCTCGATAAGTCGTATGCGGTGATGTTTACCTTTCTCATGCGGATGACCGGCGACCGCCGTACCACCGAAGAGGTGATTCTCGAAGTCTTTCAGAACGTCTGGTGCGAGGCCCCGGTATTCGATGCCGTCGAAGGGCCGGTGCTTGGCTGGATCATGAGGCAAGCGCGGGCCCGCGCGCTAACGCGCCCGGCCGGCGCGCCGTCGATGCAGAGCGCTGCCGAGTCCGCCGTCGAGCTGTCGCGCGATGTTTCCGACCTGGTGACCACGGCGTTGACCCGCCTGGATGAAGCGGAACGCTCGGTCATCGAAGCCGCCTTGCTGAATGGCCTGTCCTACGAGGAGGTGGCCCGGCAGTCCGGCCGGAGTGTTGGCGCCGTCAAGAAACAGATTCGCTCGGGACTGGCGAAGCTGCAGCAGGCGCTGCAAGCGCGAGGTAACGAGGCATGAGTTCGTTCGACGCCAAGACCCGTTGCGAACGCGCCGACTTCGTCGCGCCCTATGCACTCTCGACATTGGAGCGTGGCGAGGCCCAAGCGATGCAGGCACATCTGCCTGCGTGCGCCGAATGTCAGCGCGAGTTCGAGGCGCTCGCGCCGGTGACGGACGCGCTAAGCGCATTGCGCACTCAGAGTCTGCCGCCGCCAGTGGCGCTCTGGGAGCGACTGCTGGGGCGGATCGACAAACAAAGTCCTCGAAGCAACGCGCCTTCGATGGCAGCAGCGCCCGCCAGTGTAACTGCCTGGCCCGAGGCCGAATGGCGCAACGTCGCGCCTGGAATTTCGTGCAAGCTGCTGTCGACCGATCCGGAACGGGATTGCGTCACGATGTTCGTGCGGCTCGCCCCCGACACTTCCTATCCTCCGCATCGACATAGGGGTGTGGAGGAGTTGTACCTGTTGGAAGGCGAGTTGTGGATCGAGGACAGAAAGCTCCTGCCCGGCGACTTCAATTACGCGAAGCCCGGCACTGCGGACCAACGCGTCTGGAGTCAGACAGGCTGCATGTGCCTGCTCATCACCTCGCCGTCTGACCAATTGGGCTGATCGACACCGATCGGGCCAGATGAGATTCCGTCCGCGGTTCAGTAGGAAATATAGTTGTCCATTGGAAAATCCTGCCCCGAATAGGCCCGCTGCATGGTCCACGCGACCGGCTCGGCGGTCCAATAGCTGTCGCTCGCGGGCAGGCCGAGAGCGATCAAACTCTCCGACGTAATGTACATGCTGCCGCCATTGGAATAGAGGTTGGCGAGCGTGGGCTGGTGCCGGGTGAAGCCCAAGGTCAGAAATCCGTTCGAATCGAAGTTGCTGGGATCAGCAAACATTCGGCGTTGCGCCGCGACGCTTGCGGCACGCGCTTGACCTTCCGGCAACTGCTCCGGCAATTGCTTGCGCCACGCGAGCAGACCGAGCGGCTGATGGACCGCGGTCCGGTACGTCAGCGAGCGGCCGAGCGGAGCAATCTCGCCATTCGGCCCGATCATGCGTTCCAATTGTTCCGCCAGGCGCTGCATTCGCTTGAGTTGCAGAGCCAGGAGCTCTTTGGTTTGCAGCGATGAGTGCATCGGCGCGCCCGTCGCCACCAGCACGTCGAGAATCTGCGTCAGCATCGGATGGATGACGAAGCTGTTGTAATAATCGAGATGGAAGCGTTCGCCGTCCGCGTACCAGCCGTCGCCGACATACCATTCGGCAAACTTGCGAATCGCCAGGTCGACTCGGATGGGATCCCATTGGGCGCCGACAGAGAGCAGGAACACCTCGTTCATCGCCGCGAACAGGAGCCAATTGGTGTAGGGCGGGCTCACTCGGCGCAGCGACTGAATGTGCTCGACGATCCGTTGTTTGGTTTTCGGGTCGAGCGGCTTCCACAATGCATCCGGCGCACGCAATAGGGCGCTGGTGAAGTAGGCGGAGTCGACCAGCGGCTGACCTTCGGCATTCCAGAGCAGGTAATCCGGACTTTTCGAATCCACGCTGTGCACATAGCTCTCGAGCGCCTGTTGCCGGAGTTTGCTGCGCAATCGGCCTTCCGGGGTTGCATCGTCGGGCAGGCTGAGCCAGGGCGCGATGCCGTCCATCAGACGGCCGAATGCTTCCAGATACGCCACCTTCGCGTTGCGGCCATCCCACGTCGGACTCAACTCGGGAGCCCACTCTCGTTGCAAACGTCCGCGCGACATCCGCTCGAGCACCGGACTCGCCATGCGCTCGAGCAAGCTCATCATGTAGGCGCGGTCGTCGGCGCCCGTTGCAGGTCGAACGAGGGGAGCGGCGCTGTCAGCGGCGGAGGCCGCTGTGGCGGTGACAACTGCGCCGGAGGTCAGCGCCAGCATGAAATCACGTCGTCTCAGGTTCGAATCGGTCAAGGCTCATCTCCCCGTGAAATCCAGTTGTTCGTTGGCTGCGTATCGATCCCAGGCCGCGCGCTCACGAAAGCCGCCGTTGCCTTTATTCCAGGCCGATCCGGAGTAGTAGACGAACGGCTGGTCCGGCGTGACCT
This sequence comes from Steroidobacter agaridevorans, assembly GCF_009932555.1. Taxonomy (GTDB): domain Bacteria; phylum Pseudomonadota; class Gammaproteobacteria; order Steroidobacterales; family Steroidobacteraceae; genus Steroidobacter; species Steroidobacter agaridevorans. Next base: position 234,289 of record NZ_BLJO01000001.1, on the reverse strand, counting down.
TCACGAACACCAGATGATTGTCGGCATCCTGGCCGACATCGATGATCGTTCTGGGATCGACCCGGATCGCGACCGCCATCCGCCCATGCGTGCCGTCCTCCGGCCCCCACCAGGACAACAGCCCTCGTGAACGATCTATCGTCAGTTCTCCATTGCCACCGGTGGTGCGTTTGCCAATGCCGATGCCGACGGTCAATGGCTCGGGCTTGTCGGATGAGATGGTTGAAACCAGCCGCGTGAAATGCGAGCCAAGCGGCAGGGTGAAGCGGCGCGTCTCCCACACCTTGCGATCCACGCTCACCGGCCACGGCGCATAGTCCACTTCGAAGTCTGCGAGCTTGCCGCCAGAGCTCAGGATTCGGTGACGTATGAAGTTACGGGACGTCCAGAGTTTGTTGTCGTACCAGATGCCCAGGCCGCCTGCGCCGCGGCTGGTGCCGACATTGTAAAAATCGAGGCCTTCGCCATGGTACGCGTGCTGGTCGCCCGTGCGCAGTTGCCGATCTGCGAACGGCCACGCAACGTTCTTGCCCCAGGAATCGATGCCGGAACCGGAGGGCGGCTCGGCGGCCTCGAGCGCATGACCGTAGATTCGATGCGCCGTCAGGTCATTTTCCCAGAGCAGATCGTCATAGCGATAATCCGCCAGCACTGCGACGGCCAGCGCTTCGCGAGTGGGCGGGGGCGCCAACGGCTTTTCGACAGCGGGGAGAGCTACGTCGGGCAAAGTCTGTGCGTGGACGATTCCCGCGCAACAAAGCAGGGCGAATAGCGCAGTATCGAGCTTACGTAGCATGCGGCTCGTTCCGGTCGGCTGGTGTGCCATGATAACTTGTATGATAACCCGGTGGCCAAAGTTGTACGATAACTGCGGATCTGCTGCAAGGTAACCCGATGTCGAAAGCTCCCTCACTGGCAGATGCGCTGTTCGCGAAGCTCGAAGCGCGCATCGTTTCGGGCGAAATGCCGGCAGGTTCGCGTTTCCCTTCGCAAAAGGAGATCGCCGAATCGGAGCAGGTCAGCCGCACCGTGGTTCGCGAAGCGGTCGCACGCCTGGGAGCGCAAGGCTTTGCAGTCGCCAGGCGGGGCTCCGGCGTGTACGTGCCAGAAACGGTGCAGTACCGGGCTTTCCAGGTCACCCCCGAAGAGTTGAGCGAGCTTTCGGACGTGGTGAAGTTGCTGGAGATGCGCCTGGCCATCGAGACCGAAATGGCGGCACTCGCGGCAGCGAGACGCACGCTGGCCGACGTGAGCGCAATGCGCCTGGCGCTGCGAAAGATTGCCGAGCTTCGCGACGATCCGGCTGCGGCGGCAAAGGCCGATGCGGCATTTCACATGACGATCGCGCACGCAACCCAGAACCACTATTACGTGCGCCTGATGGAGTTTCTTGGGGTGCGATTGGTGCCGCCGCGCAGCCTGGCTCTGCGCGACCAGCCGGCGCGGGCGTATCAAAAATATGCGGAGAAAGTGCATGCGGAGCACGAAGCGATAGTCGAAGCGATCGTTCGCATGGACCCGGCGCGCGCGAGGGCCGCGGCGCGTCGTCACATGCAGGAAAGTCTCACGCGTCACACGGCAGTCAGCGATCACCTCGATGTAGAGAAAGTCGCGCCTGTAACCAGCAAGAAATAATCGCGCGAACCCGGATCCGGCCGGGTGAAATCAAACACGCTTTGCGCCCTGCCAAGCCGCCGTCCGGCTCGCTTGCGGCCAATATCGCCGCAAAACAAATAAGTACGATAAAACACAGGAGTCGTATTGACTCAGACAAATAGATCTCCTAAGTTGTACTACAACTAGCCTGCGAACGAATAGGCATGCGGCGCCAGCCGCCAACTGATGGGGGAAACGAGATGAGAAGTAAGCTGCTAGCTTCAGCCGTTTCTACGGCATTGATCGCAATGGGAAGCGCGGATGCGATCGCGCAGTCGGCCGAGCCGGGCGCCGATGCGAAGCCTGCCGATACGACAACTCAGTCCGGGGCGGCCCAGCTCGAAGAAGTTGTCGTCACCGGCTTCCGCAGCAGTCTCGAGAAAGGCATCGAGCTCAAGCGCGAAGCGGTCGGTGTGCGCGATTCGATCGTCGCCGAGGACATCGGCAAGTTCCCCGAACAAAACGTCGCCGAGTCGCTGCAACGCATTCCCGGTGTGTTCCTCACGCGCGATGGCGCGAGCAACGAGGGTCAGCGAGTCAGCATTCGCGGCCTCGGGCCCCAGTATTCGCTGACTACGATCAACGGCGCACCCGCTCATACGACCTCATCGCAGAACGTCGGCTCCTCGACTCGCGACTTCAACTTCGACGTGTTTCCATCGGAGCTGTTCGGACGAGTCGACGTGTACAAGAGCCCGTTGGCTCATCTTGCCGAAGGCGGCATCGCCGGCGTCGTCGATCTGCAAACCCCGCGTCCGTTCGATGTGAACGGTCAGCAGATCCGATATGCGGCGTCGACGAACTACAACGACCAGTCCGAAGACTGGGGCCCGCGCGGTTCGTTCCTCGTCAGCGACACCTGGGGCAATTTTGGCGCGCTACTCGGCGTCGCCTATGCGAACAACGTCAACGAGCGCTCGGGTTTCCAATCGACGGGCGGTTACAACTCCTCTGCGCTCGGCTCGCGGCCGTACTACCCGCCGGCGCCCGCGCCAAATACGACGGGCCCGTTCCAATTCGAGCTGGATCTCAATAATCCGAGGGCCAACTTCGGCCAGTACACGCGGGAGCAGGTCGCAAACGCGTACATGCCGCGCTTCTATCGCGTGTTTACATCGAGCAACGAACGCGAGCGCATCGGTACGGTGGCCTCGCTGCAGTTCCAGACCGATCGCCTCGAGGTGAGCCTCGACGGCATCTACTCGCAACTGGAGGATGCTCCCGACGAATTTACGATGGGTGTCGCCGTACGCAACTCACGCACTGCGCCTGGATCCACGGCCGCCCCGGGCACCGGCAACAATTCGGGCCTGATCCCGCTCGATGTGCGCATCGACCAATACAACAATCTGTACGGCACGTTCGGCAACACCAGCTTCATTGGCGAGAGCTTCTATCGCAACTCGAAGACCAAGTTCACGTACGGCATTCTGCGTGGCGTTTACACGGTCAATGACCGCATGAGCCTGTCCGCCTCGGTGAACGCGAGCGAGAGCAATGCCTGGTACTCCGAGAATCGCATCGTCGCCAACCTGTTCGGCGTCGATTCGAGGTTCGATCCGAGCTCGAACGTTTCTTATCCGACGATCTCGACGCCGGTGGATCTCACCGATCCCGACGTGTTCACCGCGCCGACGCTGGGCTTTGCGTTGAACCGTGAGATCGATCGCGAGAACACCGGGCAGATCCAGTTCGATTGGGACATGGGCGAGTTTGCCGGCATCCACTGGTCGAGCCTGGTCGGCGCAAACCGGATCTCCACGACCAAGAGAATCCAGCGCCAGGATGGCAGCAGCATCGCCCGCTCGCGCGAGCTGCCCGGTGGCGGCACGTTCAATACGATCGACGTCTATTCCTACATGAATCCGTACATCCAGTACGGACGCCTGGAAAACGGCGGCAACCCGGGATATCTCTCGCAGTTCGCCACGTTCCCGCGTTCGTTCATCATGGATTTCCTGGGCGCGAACAGTGCGAACAGAGCTGCACCCGTGGCGCTGAACGCGGCCTTCGAGGCTCAGGAAGTCGTTACCGCCGGCTACATCGAGATCAATGGCGACACCAGCATCGCGGGCCATGGGCTGCGCGGCAACATCGGCGTTCGTTACGCAGACACCGAAACAAACATCGACAACTACAAGGCCGTGGGTGGCGGCCAGTTCGCGCCGCAGGAGCTCGAGGGTGGCTACGACAACGTGCTGCCGTCGATGAGCCTGGCGTTCGACATCACGCCCGATCTGATCCTGCGAGCTTCCGCTGGTAAGACGCTCACGCGAGCGGCGCTCACGCAGATTGCCAGCGGCACGAACGTACCGAACATCTTCAACGGCGACATCACCGTCGGCAATTCGAATCTGAAGCCGCAGATCTCGACCTCCATCGATGGCAGTCTCGAGTGGTATTTCTCGGAGGGCGGATTGCTGAGCTTCGCCACGTTCGACAAGACCCTGAAAGACAACGCGGTGGCCGTGACGGATCTGGTCACGTTGGGGTCGACGGGCTTGCCCGACAGCGCCTTCAATGCCGTGTCGCTGGGCTTTCCGGATGGCAATATTCCGGACGATTTCCTGCTGCGCCGGACGACCTTCACCAATCAGGGCGAGATCAAGCTGAACGGCATGGAGTTCGCCTATCAGCAGACCTTCAACTTCCTGCCGGCGCCTTTCGATGGCTTGGGCGCGATGGCCAGCTACACGATGATCGAGACCGACGGCAACACGTTCATCACGACAGCAGGCCGTCGTATCGAAGTGCCGCTGGTGCCCGAAGATTCGTACAGCGTGACCGGCTATTACGAGAAGGGTCCGGTCGGAGTGCGAGCTACGTACACGTATCGCACCGAAGCGGGCACCTCCAACGCCAACACGGGCGCCAACATCAACAACGGCAACGACCAGATTCCCTATCTCTCGCCGCTGGGCTACCTGGATGCCAGCGTAAGTTACAAGCTGACCGATGCCATCGAGCTGCGCCTCGATGCGCTGAACCTGACCAACGAGAACACCTACATCTATTACAAGGATCCGGAGGGTCCGAGTGGTAACGGGGAGTCACGTCGCGACAACTCGTTCTACAACGGTCGAACGCTTTCGTTCGGTGTCCGCGGGCAATTCTGACCGCATGCGCGGGCGTTCGCCCCTGGCTACCCCCTGGAACGTCCGCGCATTTCTTTAGAGGTTCACTGGATGTCCGCCTCTCATCAAGAGACGATCGCCACCGCCGCTGAGCGCGCGAGCAGGTATCGCTGGCTGATCTGCGGTCTGTTGTTTGCGGCCACGGCGATCAACTACATCGACCGCCAGATGATCGGCGTGCTCAAGCCGGTGCTGCAGGCGGATCTTGGCTGGAGCGAGACGGAGTACGGCGACATCGTGTTCTGGTTCCAGGCAGCGTATGCCATCGGCTTTCTTGCGATGGGGCGATTCATGGATCGAGTCGGCGCACGCGTCGGCTATGCCGTTGCCTTCACGTTCTGGAATCTGGCGCACATAGCGCATGGCTTCGTGAGCGGCATCGTGCAGTTCGCGGCCGCGCGCTTTGCGCTCGGCATCGGCGAGGCGGGCAATTTTCCCGCGGGACTGAAGGTGGTCGCAGAATGGTTCCCGCAACGGGAGCGTGCATTCGCGGTTGGCCTGTTCAACGCCGGAGCCAACGTCGGCGCGATCGTAACGCCACTGCTGGTTCCCGCCATAGCGCTGACCTATGGCTGGCGTGCAGCGTTCATTGCAACCGGCGTCGCCAGTCTCGTTTGGGTGATTGCGTGGCTTTGTATCTATCGGCGGCCGGAGGAGCATCCCAAGGTGTCGCCGGACGAACTGGCGCTGATCCGCAGCGATCCGGTGCAGCCGGCGGGCCAGCTGCCCTGGCGTCGTCTGTTTGCTGTCCGCCAGACCTGGGCGTACGCGATACCGAAGTTCTGCACCGATCCCATCTGGTGGATGTTTCTATTCTGGCTGCCGGACTTTCTGGGCAAGCGCTATGGATTGGACTTGAAGAGCTTCGGTCCGCCGCTGGTGGTCATTTATGTGATGTCCGACGTCGGCAGCATCGTCGGCGGTTGGGCTTCATCGCGGCTGATGCGCTCGGGATGGTCGGCAAATGCGGCGCGCAAGGTGACGATGCTGGGCTGCGCGCTTGCGGTCGTTCCCATCTTCATCGTTCAGTCGGTCGATCAGTTGTGGCTCGCCGTCGTGCTCATCGGCCTGGCGACCGCAGGTCATCAAGCGTTCTCTGCAAACCTGCTGACTCTGCCGTCGGACTTGTTTCCGCGCAGTGCGGTCGGCTCGGTGGTCGGAATCGGCGGCATGGCCGGGGCGATCGGTGGCATGCTTATCGCGAAGTTCGTCGGCTATGTGCTGGACACGACGGGCAGCTACACAGCGATATTTACTTTGGCCGCGCTGGCCTATTGGGTGGCGCTTCTGGCGTTTCACTGGGTCAGTCCGCGGCTGGAACCGGCACGGTTGGATAGGATGGAGGCGCACAGTCAATGAGGGTTCGCTTTTTTCTCGGGGCCTTGCTTCTGGTCACGCACGCCAGCTTCGGCGCCAACACCGCAAGCAAAGGAAAATCTCCGCCTGCTCCGATCGAGGCGGCCGTGCGTCTCGCGGATTGGCAACTTGCACGAATGCACGATGGCGCGCCGGTCTCGCGTAAAACGCACGAAACATCGAATCCAAGAGCGTGGGAGCAGGCGGCCTTCTGGGTGGGCATGACTGCGCTCGCCGACGCAGGCGCGCCGCCGCGAATTCGCGAGGCCATTCTGGCGATGGGCCGCGCCAATCAATGGCTGCCCGGCGCCAAACCCTATTTTGCCGATGACCACGCCATCACGCAGTCCTATCTATGGGCCGCGACCCATGGCGCCGGCGCGGAGGCACGCGAGCCGACTCGGAAGTTGTTCGATAAGGTGATCGATGAGCCCGCCGTCACAACCCTCGCGTTTTTTGTTCCGCCGGAAGGTTACGGCGCCGCTGAGTGCCTGAAGCGTTGGTGCTGGTGCGACGCCTTGTTCATGGCGCCCCCGGCGTTCGTCGAGATGACTCGCCAGACCCAGGACGAGCGTTATCGCGCTTTCGCGACGAAGGAGTTCTGGGCCACGACGGATTTTTTGTTCGATCCGGCCGAGCATCTTTATTACCGCGACAGCCGCTTCTTCGAGCGGCGTGACGCCAAGAGACGCAAGATGTTCTGGAGCCGCGGCAATGGCTGGGTCTTCGGCGGCATGGCGCGGATCATTCCCGGCCTCGCCGCGGACAGCCCCGATCGCAAGCGAATGGAGTCGCTGTTCGTGGAAATGGCCGCTCGCCTGAAACAACTGCAGAAGCCCGACGGCTACTGGCCGCCGTCGTTGCTCGCTCCAGAAGAATCGCCGCCTGAAACCAGTGGCACGGCTTTCTTTACCTACGGTCTGGCCTGGGGAATCCGAACGGGACTGCTGCCACGCGAAGAATATGCACCGGTCGTGAAGCGCGGATGGGATGCGCTGCTTCGCGCGATCCAACCCGATGGGCGTCTTGGCTGGGTACAGCAAGTGAGTGACCGGCCCGAATCCGTCGAGCCGGGCGACACGCAGTACTACGGTGTGGGCGCCTTCCTGCTCGCCGCCACTGAAATTGCAGCGTTGAACGAAGCCGGTCGCTGATGTTGTCGAGAGAACCTTAGTGTACGAAAAGACCTATTACGCGACTCATCCGAGCATGATGAGTCGCGCGACGAACGATGAGTTGCGCGATCGATACCTGGTCTCGAAGCTGTTCAGAGCGGGGCAGGTGGTGTTGACCTACTCGCATGGTGAGCGCTTCGTGATCGGCGGCGCCGTGCCGGGGGCGACGCCGCTGACATTGCCTCGTCAGGCCGAGCCGGCAAGCGCCAAGGATCATTCACTGCTCGAGCGCCGTGAGTTGGGTATCGTAAATATCGGCGCGGTCGAAGGCACAGTCGTTGTCGACGGTGAGGCGTTTCGGCTGGCCCGATACGATGCCTTGTACGTTCCGATGGGAACCCGCGATGTCACGTTCTCGGGCGAGGGTGCGCGTTTCTATCTACTCAGTGTTCCCGCGCATCGTGTGTATCCGCTACGCAAGGTCACGCTTGCGGACCGGGAGCCGATGTACCGCGGCAGTCGTGAAGCCTCCAATGAGCGAACCATCCATCAACTCATCCTGCCGCATACCTGCCTGAGTGCCTCCCTGTGTTTGGGACTCACGCGACTCGAGCCGGGCAGTGTCTGGAACACCATGCCGCCCCACATCCATGAGCGCCGCTCGGAGATCTATTTGTACTTCGATCTGAACGACGATCACCGGGTGTTTCATTTCATGGGGCAGGCCGACTCGCTACGGCACATCATCATGCGCAATGAAGAGGCGGTCATTTCGCCGCCGTGGTCGGTGCACATGGGCGCAGGCACGAGCAATTACAGCTTCGTGTGGGCGATGGCCGGCGAGAACCTCGACTACAACGACATGGATGTGCTCGACCTGTGCCAACTCCGATGACGAATCCGTTCGACCTGTCCGGTCGAGTCGCGATGGTGACCGGCGCCAATACGGGCATCGGCCAGAGCGTGGCGCTGGCGCTCGCTGCGGCGGGCGCCGATATCGTCGCCGTGGGTCGTACACCGGCGCACGAAACGGTAGCGGGCGCACAGGCCTTGGGTCGCCGCGCGATGATCATCTCGGCGGATCTCTCGAGCACGAAGCCTGTGCGCCGAGTTGTCGAGGAAACATTGCAGGAGTTCGGCCATCTCGACATCCTGGTCAACAACGCCGGGATCATCCGGCGCGCAGCGGCGCTCGAGTTCACCGAAGAAGATTGGGACAGCGTCATCGACACGAACTTGAAGACGGCGTTCTTTCTATCTCAAGCCGCTGGCCGGCACATGCTGAAGCAAGCATCGGGGTCGATCATCAACATTGCCTCGATGCTCACTTTTCAGGGCGGTGTCCGCGTAGCCAGTTACACCGCGTCGAAAAGCGGCTTGGGCGGTCTCACCAAGCTGCTCGCCAACGAGTGGGCCGGCCAGGGTGTGAATGTCAATGCGATCGCGCCGGGTTACATCACCACCAACAATACCGCCGCCTTACGAGCCGACCCGGTTCGCAACCAAGCCATTCTCGATCGTATTCCGGCAGGGCGCTGGGGTGCACCGGCGGACATCGGCGGCGCAGCCGTTTTTCTGGCCTCCGATGCAGCTCGATATGTGCATGGTCACATTCTCGCCGTGGACGGCGGTTGGCTGGCGCGATGAGGGGGAGCGGCCGCGTGCTGTGCGTGGTGGCGAGTAGCCTCTTGCAGTACTGACGAGCGGAATGCTCGTGGTTCACGGCGATGGTCGAGCGCCGCCACGCTCAGGTCCGATCCCGCACGCTACGGTCGATTCAGCGTTAGCGTAAAAATATGGACATGGCCTTGGTCCATGGTGCAGAAGGAATGCCGCGATCATCCTGAGTGGCGCCTTGCTATTGACGATCACACCATTGCGGACGCACCCTTCACACTACACGGAACAAGTATCCATCGGGGGAAGTGTCATGCGATATCGATTGTTTCTTTTGGCTTCGGCGATGTTGGCCGCCGCGGCGTCTGCGCAATCCGTTGGGGACACCCCCAGGCCTGCGAGAGCGACGATCGACTCGGGAATTCTGGTTGGCGAAACGCGCGGTGGCGTAAACGTTTTCCGGGGTATTCCGTATGCGAAGCCACCGCTCGGCGAATTGCGCTGGCGGGCGCCCCAGAAACCGGACAAGTGGTCGGGCGAGCGCGCGGCGCTGGCCAACGAGCCGCCCTGTCCACAGCCCGTCAATAGCGATGGAACCGTCAACGGCGGGGGTGTTGCTGGCGTGCAGTCCGAGGACTGTCTGTATCTCAGCGTCTACGCGCCGGCGAATGTATCGAAGGCACCCGTGGTCTTGTGGTTCTATGGCGGCGGAGCCTTCCTCGGTGCAGGCCATCTAGGCTCATATAACGGTACGGCGAACGCGCGAGAGGGCGTTGTCACGGTCGCGATCAACTATCGACTCGGTGCACTCGCGAATTTCACGCATCCTGCGCTGACCAGAACGGCAGGTCCCAAAGATCCGCTGGGCAACTTCGCACTTACCGACGCGGTTGCCGCGCTTGAATGGATCAAGCGCAATGTCGCGGCTTTCGGCGGAGATCCGAACAATGTGACTATTGCCGGGCAGTCCGCGGGCGGTGTCATGGTGATGAACTTGCTTTCGATTCCCGATGCCAAGGGTCTTTATCACAAGGCTATCGTGCAGTCGGGCGCGCTTCTCACTCGGGGGCAGACGCTGGCAGAGGCGGAGGAGCGTGGCGTCGCGGCGGCGGCCTCGCTCGGATTGCCTCCAGACGTTACGGCCGCTCAGCTACGCAGCGTATCCGCGCAGACCTTCGTCGCCGGTGAGAAAACCCGTCGAGGCGTCACATCGCCGATCGACGGCCGCTTCCGAACGATTGCGACCGTCGATGCGCTGAACGCGGGTACCGAGATCGACGTGCCGGTGATGGTTGGCTCGAACAGCGGCGAACCCGGATTCGACAATGCGCGCACCGTCGCCAAGCTTGCGGGGGATAGTGGCGCCGGCGCCTGGCTGTATCGCTTCGATTACGTGCCCGGTTTCCGTAAGGACGAGTGGAAGAGTGGGGCGATCCATTCGGCCGAACTCATGTTTACATTCGATTCGATCGAGACCTCGGGTTGGGCTGTCAGCGCTGCGGGCAAAGCCGACGCTGCGGATCGCGAGGTCGCGAAGCGGGTGCACTCCTGCTGGATCGCATTCTACAAGATGAGCGCGCAGGCAAAATCGCTCACGTGCGGTGCGGGTGTGAACTGGCCTGCATTCACCGAGGCAGGCGATGATGTGATGCAGTTCAGAGCCACGCCGCAGCTGGTGAAATCGAAGACGATCCCTGACGGGTCGCCGCGACCATCGCCTCCGAGGACGTGAGGCTCCGGCTGCGATGAGCAGTTGAAGTGCGCAGACTCGCGGGATATAAGAGCTGCGCATGAAATCGCGATCGCCAACGAAGACCGAGAAGAAGACCGAAGCCGGCAAAGGGAAGCGGCTTGCACCGGAGGTTCGTCGGGCGCAGATGCTCGATGCCGCCGCAAGGATGATCGTGGAACAAGGTTATCTGCCACTGCCGGTCGAGGAGCTCGCCCGGCAGGTCGGCGCCAGTAAGGGACTCGTCTACGCATACTTTCCAACCCAGTACGATCTATTCAATACGCTGCTCGAGCGAGAGATCGACAGCCTTCTGCTCGGTGGGTTGGAGACAGCCTCTCAAGTAAAGGATCTCGAGCAGGCCGCGGTTCTGTGCGCGATGCTGTATTTCGAGCACGTGGCGCGCAGCGGACCGTTGTTGAACATTCTGATGACCGATCTGTACATGGCAGGACATTTGAGTCCCAAGGTGCGCCACTCTTGTGAAGCGATCGCGGTGCGCCTGACTCACCTTGCCGCTCGCGAGCTGCCGTGTAGCGAGGAAGAGATCCATGCAGCTATTGAAATGATGACGGCCATTCCCGACGAGGCGGGCCGGCTGGTGTTTCATCGCGAGCTCGATCAGACGACTGCGCGTCAGATCTGCCACGGACTCATCGAAAGTTGTCTGAAGGCGCTCAGAGCGCCCGAGAAGGTGTCCGTTCCCGACTGACGAGATCGCGCGATCCCTGCAGCATCATGCTCAGGCAGAGTCGCTCCGCCGATTCGACGGGAATGCGACCGTCCGCAACGATCTTGCCGGCACGCAGACATAGCGTCGTCAGCACCACGGTCGTGCCAAGCGCCAACGGTTTGGGAATCCCATACAGCGATACGAGCTCCTCCGCATGCGCATGAAGGCTATCGTCCTGTTCCTTTCGCCGCTCGGATCGCAGCAATGCTCGCACTTCCGGATTGCTGATCAGCGTTTGTAAGAGCGCCCCCCGGCGACCGATATGGCGTAGATACGTCCGAGTCATTCGAGTGATGCGCTCGTAGTGATCGCTCGAGCGTTGCACGTCGGCTTGCCTTGCGTCGCGGATGCGTCGGAACTCTCGCCTCGCAAGCTCCACAAACAGTTGCTCCCGGCTCCCGAAGTAGTTGTACGCGAGCGTCTCGCTGATTCCGGCCAAGGCGGCAATACGCTTCATCGTTGCCGCATGTACGCCTCCCTCCATGACGAGTCGTTCAGCGATATCAATGATTTGTTCGCGTCGAGCCTGCGGATCCAAGCGGGTGCGGGTGCGGCGGGATGCGGCCCGTTCGCCAGGGATGATGATGTGGGTTGCCTTGATATCGGGCGCGACGGGCAGGGGCGGTTTGGGCACTGCCTTGCGTGTGGCCGTCTTTGACCAATAGCCACGCGGAGGACAGGGCACGAGCAATCTATTGCAGATTTTTGTCAAGGCGTTGGCGCTCAGTCCGAACTCCTCGGCGACGGAGCTGATGGGCTTCAACCAGACGCGCCGGTACAACTCTTTGCGAGTCAGAGTGATGGGAGATTTGCGGCTCATCTGCGGGCAGTTCGGCGGAAACGAAGAATAAAACCGACGCTAGCCACCTGTCGCGCTCCTGTCAAATGAAGGGCTGCTTGTTGAGCCCGGGCGCTGCGAGGCCCGGCCCCGGCTATAGTTGACTATCGCACCACTAACGATTCAAAGTGGGTATCGGGATTCGGGTAGTGGAGATGACTCATGGCTAGCTGCGGGCGTCGCAAGTTCATCACCGTGGGACTGCGTGCTTCGGTATGGGTCCTGGCAGGCAGTTCCGTGCGTGCGGCCTGCGTGGATCCAGACGAATTGAGCAGCAGCGTGCAAAGCATGCGCGAGTCTCTCGAATACACCGAGATGGCGGCCGAGGCCAACGAAAGTTGCAGGCATTGCTCGTTCTTCAAGCTGGGCAACCCGGAGCAGGCTTGTGCGCCTTGCGAAGTGCTCGCAAGCGCTGTGAGCGCAGCGGGCCACTGTATGTCGTGGACCAAACGCAGCTGATCCGGATTTTGCGCGGGAGCTTTCACTTCGTATGACTTCAAAAGAAACATGCTGCCGACTGCTGATGATCGCTGCGTGCGCGGTTGCAGGCAGCGTTGCCGCTGATGAAGAACTCGATCCGCAGCCGGTGATCGAGGGCCGCCAATCTGCGCTGCGAGACATCGGGGCCGCTTTCAAGGGGATCACGGATGAGCTCAAGAAGCCCACGCCGTCTCTACCGATGATCCGGCAATATGCTCGCCAGATTGACGAGCTGACGAAGTATCAACAGGGATGGTTTCCCGCCGGCACGGGGCCGGAGTCAGACATTCAAACGGCGGCCCGGCCCGAGATCTGGCAACAGCCGGCCGAGTTCAAGACGGCGCAGAAGATCTTCGGCGAGCAGGCTTTCAAGCTTGCGCAAGTCGCTGACAGCAACGATCCCGGTGCGATCAAGGCGCAGTGGCAGGCGCTCGGCAAGACCTGCAAAGGTTGTCACGAGAAGTTTCGCGAGAAGGACGATTGAGCAAGATCGCCGGTCCGCGGCGTTCCTTCTGGCGAGACTGGACTATGTTCGCCTGGTGAATTTTGCGTTGCATTCAGCGAAACACGAGCACGGGCGAGCGTCTGTGATCAAAGTGACAACGTAAAGAATGTTTTTGATGCCACCAACGTAATTGACGATCACTCCAATAATGTACTACGGTCGACTCATGCGATGCCGCGCCTAACCGGTAGCGTCGTTGTCAGGGGGACGAACGTTGAGTACCAAAACTTACTCGGTCGGCGTGCTGCTGACTGCCACCGTTCTGGCTTTTGCGAGCCACGCCGCGACACCCGCGCAACGCCCAGAGCAGGCCGCGGCGATGAAGGTCGGCCTGCGCCGAATTACCGAGACACAATACCGGCACACCATCGCGGACGTCTTCGGTCCCGGGATCAAGGTTGAGGCGCGCTTCGAGCCCGAACGTCGTGAGGACGGCTTGCTGGCCTTGGGCAGCGCGATGCTGTCGCTCACATCGTCCGGGTTTGAGCAGTACTTCGCGCTCGGCCGGTCGATTTCCGAGGAAGTGTTGAGCGAATCTCGGCGCGAGGCCGCCGTCACTTGCAGACCAAGCGATCCAGCGGGTGCTGACGATGACTGTGCTCGTCACTTCGTCACTCACTATGGAGAGTTGTTGCTACGTCGTCCGCTTACGGCCGCGGAGATTCAGAGCCGATTGGAGATCTCGGCTCGTGGCGCGAAGCAGGCAGGAGATTTCTATGCCGGCCTGGAGCTTGCGCTGACGAGCCTGCTGATTGCGCCTGACTTTCTCTTCAGAGTCGAATCCGCCGAGCCCGATCCGGCTCATCCTGAGCAGTACCGCCTCGATGCATTCTCGAAGGCCACGCGATTGTCGTTTCTGCTGTGGGATTCGACGCCCGATCTCCAGTTGCTCGCCGCAGCTCGCAGCGGCGCGCTTCACTCTCAGCAGGAACTGGATAAGCAGGTCGATCGCATGATCGCTTCGCCAAAGTTCCAAGACGGCGCGCGGGCGTTCTTTGCCGACATGTTTCAGTTGGACGGCTTTGGCAATCTGGTCAAAGACCCGGCGATTTATCCGAAGTTCGATCAGTCCGTGGCGGAGTCTGCACGGGAACAGATGCTGCTGCGTTCGATGGATCTGCTGGTTCGCCAGCAAGGCGACTATCGAGACTTGTTTACGTCTCGGCAAAGCTATCTCAATCGTTCGCTCGCGGCGGTCTATCAAGTTCCATACGCGTCCAAGTCGCCGTGGATGGCCTATGAATTTCCCAACGATTCGGAGCGCTCCGGCATCCTGACCGATATCGGTTTCCTTTCCCTGCACGCCCATCCAGGCACCTCATCGCCCACCCGGCGCGGGATAAAGGTGCTCGAGATCTTCATGTGCCAGGCGACGCCGCAGCCTCCCGCCAACGTCGATTTTTCGGCCGTACAGGACAGCACCAAAGGGACGGTGCGCGGTCGCCTGCTCGATCACATGGAGAACGAGGGCTGTTCGGGCTGCCACCGTCGCACTGATCCGCTCGGTCTTGCACTGGAGCATTTCGATGGGCTCGGACAACTGCGCACGATGGAGAATGGCACGCCGATCGATGTCAGCGCCGAGTTGAAGGATGTGAGGATCGAAGGCGCGCGGGGCGTTGCAGAGTATCTGCGTAACGAGCCGAAAGTTCCCGCGTGTCTCGTGCGCAACGTGTATTCGTACGGTGTGGGCTCGAAGACGTACGGCCGAGACAAGGCCTATCTGACGGCCCAGACTCAGGCGTTCATCGCCAGCGGCTATCGCTTCCCGACCCTCGTGCGGCAGATTGCCTCGAGCGCCGAGTTCTTCAAGATCGTTGCGCCGAAATCGAAGTCCAATGCGCCGATTGCCGCGGCAACGGTAACCCAGCTGCAATCCACGGCGGAGTAGTTCGATGAAACTGCGTTGCGATCGTCGCTCGGTCCTGAAAGGCATGCTCGGCGGCTCGGCGGTTTACGTCGGGCTACCGATGCTCGATGTGTTTCTCAACACCAACGGCACTGCGTTTGCGAATGGCGCCCCGTTACCTGTGAGGTTTGGCACCTACTTCTGGGGTTTGGGCCTGACCGACACGCCGGCGGGCGGCACCAGGTGGGTCCCGACAAAGGTCGGCCCGGGATACGATCTCATGCCGGAGCTCGAGGCGCTCGCGGCGGTGAAGGAAAAAGTGTCTGTGTTTTCAGGATTCCGCGCGATTGGCGATGGGCGCGCCAATCTCGTTCATTGGACGGGTCATGCATCCATCCTGTCGGGCGTCGCACCGGCCACGGCCACCAGGTTCGACGCCGCCTCATTCGACACCAAGGTCGCCGATGCGATCGGTACCTCGACTCGTTTCAAGTCCATCGATATCGATGCATCGGTGTCGCGCCAGCCGGTGAGTTACTCCACCCGCACGGGCGCGACCTTCGCCTCCCCGGACTCGACCCCGCTCGCACTGTACACGCGTCTGTTCGGGCCGGACTTCCAAGACCCGAACAGCGACGATTGGAAGCCGAATCCCGCGATCATGCTGCGGCAAAGTGTCCTCTCTGCGGTGACCGAGCAGCGGCGCGAGTTGATGAAAGGGCTCGGCAGGGACGATCAGCTGAAGATGGACCAGTACTTCTCGTCCGTGCGTGACATGGAGAATCAGCTCGCCGTTCAGCTGCAGAAGCCGGAGAAGCGCGAGGCTTGCGTGTTACCGCAGGCGCCGAAGGATCCTGCACGGATCTCATCGGTCGACGTTGTGAACTCCAATACGAAAGTGATGGCGAAGCTGCTCGCCATGGGCTTGGCCTGCAATCAGTCGCGGGTCTTTACCTTCGTGCATACCTCGGGGGCCTCGGAAACGTATCTGCCAGGCCAAAGCAAGATCTATCACCAGATCACGCACGATGAGCCGACCGACGCGCGCCTGGGATATCAGCCAGAGACCAGCAAGCTTGCAAATGAGGTCATGAAGGGCCTGGGCACATTTCTCGCGGAGCTCGACGCAATCAAGGAGGGCGAGGGGACCCTGCTCGACAACGCGATCGTCCTTGCTTTCAGCGACACCGGCTACGCGAAAATTCACGCCATTGAGAACATTCCGATGTTTCTTGCGGGCCGGGCCGGCGGCCGACACAAGGCTGGGCAGCACATTGCCGGCAAAGGTGCGCCGGTCACTCGAGTATCGCTCACAGCCATGCAACTCGCCGGCGCACCGGTTGGCGAGTTCGGCGTGGGCTCGATGAAGACATCCAACCCGATCGGCGAAGTCATTGCGTGAGGCGGGGAACATGAACTCGATAGGTCGAGCGGGGATTGCCTTGGCTGCGTTCGCGGCGCCCTGTGTCGCGATGGCGGCGTGGACCAAAGCGTACGTGGTCGAGTGGAACGAACCGGCCATTTATTACGGCGCGAAGGCCGGCGTGATCGATCCTGGCACGGATTGCCCGCAGGGTACGAATCCCGAGATCGACTGGGTAAAGGTGCTGATGGAGGCAGGCTATACGCGCGAGGAAGCGGAATGGCTGCGCAATCCCGCGAATCCCACTCGCAGCCCCGTGCATGGGCAGAATCAGATGGCGTTTCGCGGCAAGGCTCGCGCGAATGTTTACGTGAATCCAACGTCGACACCGGATCCTGGACTGGTGGGTGTGAGCGGCACCCTCGCCGAGGGTCTCGATCTGGATGGCAACGCGAAGACCGGCTTCACGAGCCCCGACGGTGAGAAGGGCATCGACAACAACTTCTATAAGACTGTCGGCTGTTGGAAGACTTACCGTGGTCCACGACGATTATCCAGCGGTGCGCTGCAGTTCAACGATTCCATGCGAAATGGTGCATGGACGACGCTGATCGTCGTTGCGGGTCAAGGCGACGATCCGATGAACGACAAGGACGTGAACGTCGGCTTTTATCTCAGTGATGACAAGATGGTGAAGGATGGCAATGGCAACATCGCGCCCGACTACACCTTCAGCATCAAACCGCACGCGAGATATGAAGCGATCTTTCCGGCACGGATCAAGAACGGCGTAATCACCTCGACCAAAGCAGTGTCTGGGGTGCTGCGAGAACCGGCCTATTGGCGCGATCTCGAACTGGAGCGTGCGCAGATCAAGCTTACGATGAAAGCGGATGGTTCCTTGAGCGGCTATGTCGGTGGCTACCGACCCTGGGAGCACGTGTACAAGGGATGGGTAAACGCCCGTGGACCGGTTATCGAGGCTCTGACATGGGTGCAACTGCCGGGCGTCTACTACGCGCTGCGCCGTAACGCCGACTACAGCCCGAGTGGCGCGAAAGGTGAGAAGACTCACATCTCGTATGCGCTACGCGTCGATGCGCTGCCGGCCTTCGTCATGAGCCCGGATGCCAGTCAGCAGGTGGCAGCCGTGGCGTCATATAAATCGCTCGCACCGGCCGAGACCGGGCGCGTCTCAGGCCTGTTCCCGCAGGTCGTCGACGGCATCTTCATCGACCCAAAGGCGAAACAACAGGCAGGGCCGAACGCCGTGATCACGCCGCCGGAGAACATCGCGAAGGCGAAAGAATGAACATAAGGGTCGTGACGATGATTCCGAGCATTCGACGGCAGCTATGCGTCGCCGCGCTTGCGCTCGTCTCGATACCGGCGCTTGCCGGGCCCGATGTTCCATCACCGCCCGAGGACGTGAAGCCGATTCGCGTGTCAGGACTAGGGATTCGCGTCAGCGATCTCGAGCGTTCCAAGCAGTTCTACACCGAAGTGTTGGGGTTGAAGGTCGCTGCCCGAGTTCCGGCGCAAGGCGAGGCGCACGAGTATTGCTCGGCCTGACCGGCAACATCCGCGAGGACACTCTCATCATCATTCGCAGAGGAGAGGTGCAACCCGGCGCCACCGAGTTCGGATCCATCACCATTGTTGTGCCGAATGGACGCAAGATGGCGGAGCGGGTGCTGGCTGCCGGCTACCAGGCTGCGCGCCCCCTCGGCGACGGAACAAATTTCGTCCGCGATCCCGACGGCTACCTGATCGAGTTGTATCAGCGGCCAACAGCTCGGGTGCAGTAGCCACAATCGTGCGATTGCGATGGACGCATCGCGCAGCGATTGCTTGCCCGCGACGTTCCCTGAGCCGTGGTCCGGCGCAAGTTTCGCGGAGCGAAAACGCCCATCATCCATCATAAAATCATTTTTTCAGTAGTGGTGTGAACGTCAATAAAGATGTTTAATACGGCAAGGTCGCTCGCACCGAGAACGAGTCGGAGTTCCGAGAAAACAAACTGTAGATACAAATAGCAGTGAGACCGCCGGGAAGCTTCGCCGTCCGGCGGGCTCTCATGGCTAATGGTGTGGAAGTCGACCGGAGCGCGCAGCGAAGTCCTCGCTCGCATGTCGTCAGTCCATGGGGGAGATATGAAATCAAGAATTGCGATTGGCACGCTCATCAGTGCGACGAGCTGCGTATTCGCGCTATCCGCACAGGCTCAGGAAGCAAGGGCGCTCGAGGAGATCATCGTCACCGCGCAAAAGCGCGCGGAGAGCATTCAGGATGTTCCGATCGCGGTGTCGGCGTTTTCCGCCGAGGCGCTTCAGGAGCAACGCCTGGACGGCGCCTACAATCTACAGAATGCCGTTCCCAATCTGGTGTTCTCCGGCGGCACCGGCTCCACGCCCAACTTCAATATCCGCGGTGTCGGCTCGGCAAACGGAACGGGCTCGACCGGCGATTCCGGCGTGCTGCCCCATCACAACAATGTGCCGCTGACAGTCAGTCGCATCGGCGTCGCCGACTTCTATGACGTGGAGCGCATCGAGGTCCTGCGCGGTCCGCAAGGCACCTTGTATGGTCGAAACGCCACCGGAGGCGTGCTGAACGTCATTACCGCGAGGCCGGATCTGACGCAATTCAACGCGTCGACCTCACTCGAGTACGCGGACTACGACACCCGCAAGGCGAAAGGGCACGTCAATATCCCGGTGGGAAGCAAGCTTGGTCTACGGCTGGCGGGTAACTACCTGCAGCGCGAGGGTTACACAGAGAACACGGCCACCGGCAACGACATCGATTCGCGCGATTTGTGGTCCGCCCGCGCGACGATGGCGTTCCAGCCGACGGACAGCATTCGGGCATATGTGCTCTATGAGCGTTTCGAGGAAGACGATTCGCGCAACGGTGGGGCGAGGACCTTGTGTATCAAGGACCCAGGACCGACCGCAGTCGGCTCCACGCCCGTCAATAGTGCCGTTGCACGCAACTACCTGAGCCGTGGCTGCCTGCAAGGCTCGATCTATCAGCCCTCGGCCTATGGCACGGTCAACAGCGTCGCCACCTTCGGCGGAATGTTTTCAAACGTACTTGGCGTGACGACGGGCGATACCTTTGCCGGTCAGATGGGGGATCCCAACTTGCGACGCTCGTCTGCGTATCGCGATCCGAGCTACGACGCGACGAATGAGCTGATCGAGCTCGAAACCCAGTGGGACATCATCGATGGCCTGACGCTGTCGCTACTCGCCTCCTATACGAGCGATCAGGCGCTCGCGGCAGGTGGCAGTCAGCAGTCGCAGATCGGATTCAACAACACCGCCGTGACGCCCGGCGGTGTGTTCAACGATCCGCAGGGTGGGCCGGGCACGGGCGTGCGCACGCTGACTTACTCGACCAACGATGACATTCAGCGCACGGGCGAGCTGCGCCTGCAATCGAGCTTCGATGGCGCGATCAACTTCAACGCCGGAGTGTTCGCTTTGAACCTCGATCGCTCGACTACGACCTTTACCTCGACCAATGCCACGAACGCCTTCCACCGCGCTTCGCGCAATACAAGCTTCTACGACGCGACACCGGGTATCCCGGTGAGCGGGCTAGGTCACAATTACTTCTTTGTGTACACGCCGTACGAGCTCGAGTCTCAGGCTGTGTTTGGCGAGCTGTACTGGAACTGGACCGATGCACTGAAGTTCACGGTTGGCGCCCGCTACACCGAAGATGAAAAGAGCCGCATCTATTACCCGGTCAATCTGCTGGCGGCTGCGGGGGAGGGCGGAGTGGTGGGTGCACCGGGATGGAACGAGGCCCGAGTGCTGCCAGAGAAGATCGAGTCCAATGCGACGACCGGGCGCGTGACGCTGGATTGGGCTGTGACCGCCGATACGCTCGTCTATCTGACGCTGAGCCGCGGCTACAAGGCTGGTGGATTCAACACGCCGACCACGCAGGGATCGGCTGCGCCCTACGATGCAGAGACCGTCGATGCGGTGGAAATCGGTGCGAAGAATTCGTTGTTCGATGGCCGGGTGACTCTGAATGTCACCGGCTTCATATATGACTATCGGGACTACCAGTTCAGCAAGCTCGATGGCTTCGCGAGCCTGGTCGATAATCTCGATGCGGAGGTTCGAGGCGTAGAGGTCGAAGCCGTGTGGTCGCCCATCGAGCCGCTGCGCTTCAACGCGCAGCTCGGGTATCTCGACAGCGAGATCACCGCAGGCACATCGGTGGATCCCTTCGATCGTACTCAGGGCGATCCATCGTTGCACTATGCGAAGTCGCTGGAAGGCGGCTGCGTGGTCAGCGCGTCAGCGTTGCAGCGGGTGATTGCTGCAATCAATGCGGGAGCGTTGCCAGCCGCAGCGCTTGCTCCGTTGCCCGGTGCGGGGCTTTGCGGATCGGCCGCGTTGAATACTGCCTTTGGCTTGAACCGTAGCGCAGGCGTGCCGGTGGATCTTGCTGGCAATCAGCTGCCGGGAGCGCCGGAGTGGACGGCGTCATTAGGCGCGCAATACACGCTAAGACTTGGCGGGGATTGGGAGGTGACGCTGCGTGCCGACTACTACCGCCAGGCTGAGTCCTACTCGTCGCATTTCAATACTACGGATTACGAGTTGGAAAGCTGGGACAACTACAACGCGAGCCTCCTGTTCCGCAATCTCGCTTGGGATGTGGATGTGCAGGTGTATGGAAAGAATCTTGCGGACGATGACGTCATCGTGGGGCTGGAGGTGCAATCCGAGCAACTCGGGCTAACTCGCGGTGTGCAACTGCTCGAGCCTCGCTTGTTCGGCGTGTCCATTACCAAGCGTTGGTAACTGCTTAGCCTGCGCTGATTGGCGTTTTTCCAAGTGTCCGCTGCACTGCTGTAGCGGACACGCGCCAATGCGGCCAGAACAAGGTTACAGCTTAGGGTGCCCGCCAACTCGTGGCACTGACAGCGCTAGCGGCGACACCGTCGACCCCACTGTCGGGTTGTCTGCCGCTGGCGCTGAATTTTTCGCGACTGAGAACCACATTGACGTCGAGGTTTATCGCCGACCTTGACGTGTCGCGACGCAGCAATTGTGGCATGATCCGAGCACCTGGGATGCGCGCAGCCTTCTGTGGGCATCTCACGAACTCCTAGAAGATGGTGCGTCGGAAGCAGCCGCGCGACCTCGATCACGGCTACTTGGTACGCATCCACTTGCACGCATTTCTTGCTTTCCCACTCTTACTATCCGCCGTATTTGGTCAGCTATCGTCGCCCGCAACGTTCGATGAGGCGAAAGTCGCGCTACGCGGGTCCGTCTACCATGACCAGAGCCGGAACAGCGGGGTAGGCAGCGCGTACTGCGGATGTGATTGGGAGTGGGTGGGCCGCTCGGGCGGGCGCATCGATACGAGAAGCTGCGGTCTTCAGGTTCGCGCCGATGCAGAGCGAGCCATGCGTCTTGAGTGGGAGCATGTCGTGCCCGCGCATTCATTCGGCCAGCAGCGAAAATGCTGGCAAGAGGGTGGGCGCAAGCGTTGCGTGGCGGATGACCCTGTGTTCCGCATGATGGAGGCGGACATGCACAACCTCGTGCCGTCCGCGGGCGAGCTCAACGCCGATCGCTCAAACTTCCGCTTCGGGCTCCTTCCAGCGACGCCCAAGCGGCATGGCGCATGTGATTTCAAGGTCGACTTCAAGGCTCGCATCGTCGAGCCGCGCGATGACGTGAAGGGGATGTTCGCCCGGATCTACTTCTACATGCACGATCGGTATGACCTCCGCATGAGCGATCAGCAGCAACGCCTGTTGATGGCTTGGGACAAGAAGTACCCGGCAACCGCGTGGGAGCTCGAGCGCGATCGCCGGATTGCCAGGATCGTCGGCCACTCCAATCCGTTTGTGGTTGGTACGCGGCAGTGGACGCGTGGCCACCGAAACACCGCGGATGGAATCGTGACACCGATCCCGGCGGGACATCGGTCGCTGCGTCCATCTTCCTCGGCCCAAGGAGCGCCGAAGGCCACCCATTCGACACCTGTAGGCGCCGTCCTCGGAAACCGCGGCTCCAAGGTCTACCATCTACCGCAAGGCTGCCCGGGCTATGAGAGCGTCTCGGCAAAGAACCGAGTGCACTTCGAAAATGAGGCGAAGGCGCGGGCGGCCGGCTTCCGCAAGGCTGGCAACTGCCGATAACCTCCTCGAGGCTCAAGGGATGTCGCCGGTAGATCATCTCAATCGACGCAGGCCTTTCTTTTCCAGCAGCGGCGGCAGCGTCTCATTCGTCGCTGCCGAGCCCGGGCTGCTGCGGAATCCCGTCAGCATGTTCAGCCCGGTGAGGTCGGAGCTCACCTCGAGCGGCGTGACTTCGCCGAACAGCGGATACTCGGTGCAAGCTTCGGCTTCATCGCAGATGAACTGGTCATTATTCATGTCCGTACCCGCCGCGAGCTCGTACAGGCCCGGCGCCACGTCGGCGAACGAGTAGTTCACTGAGCTGCCATTCGCATCCACTTCCACCTGCTCGACGGTATCGCCGGTGGCCGAATCGATCAGCAGTACATAGTGATAACCCGCGCTCGGCACGCTGGGCGTAGTGACGACTTGCATCAGCACTGAAGTGCGTACCGGATTGCCGACGTTGCCGCGGAATTCCACCCAGCCATTGTATGTACCGGCGGCGAGACCAGCGCGATTGATGGTGATGCGATAGGTGCCCAGGCCGGCGGCGTCGGTCTGCACTGGCGCAACCGATATCCAGGCTGCGGAAGTCGCTCTCGTCGTCGTGCTGACGCTGCCGGTGCCGGCATTGCCGATCGTCACTTCGTTCACCGTGCCGATATCGCCGAAGTTCACCGTGGTCGGTGTCACGATCAACTGTGGCGGGGCCGGGGGCGGTGTCGCACTTGCCGCCGCACGCACTGCCTTGGCTGCATTGATGAGACCGATACCGAGTGAATCGCGACCGGGCGCCCCGATGTCATCGGTCAACGATCCGGCCGCGAGCAACGTGTCGAAGTTCTCCGGGGTGAGTGACGCATTGACGCTCTTCATCAGCGCCGCCACGCCGGCGACGTGCGGAGTTGCCATCGACGTACCTTGCAACAGCTGATAACTCGAGTAGTAGGTGGCGCCATCGCGAATCGAGTACGTGCTGAAGATGCCGTCGTAGGCGCCGTCGCCGTTGCGATCGACGCTCATGTCGCCGCCCGGCGCGGCCACATCGACGGCGGTGCCGAAGTTGGAGTAGGGCGCACGTGTGCGACCGACGCCGACGGAAGAAACACTGACCACACCAGTGCAACCTGCGGGCGTGTAGTCGCCATCGGCGTTGTCATTGCCCGCGGCGGCAATGACGATGACGCCGGCGGCGCGTGCTCGCGTGATCGCATCCTGCCAGGCGCCTCCACACAGGCCTCGTCCGCCGAGGCTCATGTTGATGATGTCGGCACGTTGTGCCGGCAGCGTGCCGGAACGATTCGCCAGGCGAGCGCTGAACAGGATGCTTTGAATGATGTCTTCGGTGGAGCCGGAGCCGGTTGCACCCAAGGCGCGCAACGGCATGATGCGAGCGTTCCAAGCGACACCGGTGCCGCCTTGTCCATCGTTACCTGAGGCGGCAATCGTTCCGGCCACATGCGTGCCGTGGAATGTATAACTACCGCCGTTCGGTGTGCCGGGATCGCGCGCGTCCGTGTCGTCGTCGTCACCGTCGCCCGCGCCCACTCCGCGTACGAAGTCGAAGCCCTCGACGAGTCGAGAGACAAGATCGAAATGCGGACGCACGCCCGTGTCGATCACCGCTACGATCACGCTGGGTTGGCCGGTGGTCACGTTCCATGCCGACGGCAGACTGATCTGTTCGTAGTGCCAGCGTTGACGGCTGTATTCCGGATCGTTGGGAACGGCCTGGGTGTGCACGATCCAGTTCGGCTCGGCCCAGGCGATGTCCGGATCCTTGGACAATAGTTCGACCATCTGCAAGGTCTGCCACTTCAGGCGCGCCTCGTCGCTTTCGAACTGAGTCTCGAGCTCCTGCTCCTGCAGCTGAGGCTTCGACGAAGCTGCCGCTTGCAAGCTCTGCGTCGACAGCGTCATCAACGCATGCGCGTCCGGCACGTCGTACGAGCGCTTCAATCCATAGGCGTTCGCGACTCGCGATTGTTTCTGTTGCGCGCCTCGTGCACCGTTCGTGGCGGCCTTGGTTCTTACCAGAATTTCGCCCGGCACGAACTCGCGACTCAACACCAGCGGATTCACGAGCGCAGTGGAACCGCTCTGACCGATGGCAAGGTTATAGTTCGATGCGCCGGTGAGCGCGGAAACCAGCACGAAATACGTGCCGGAGGCGGGCACCGTCAATTGGTGCACCTTGCGATTGCCGACCGAGGAATCCACCAGCGTCTGAGTGCTGGAATACAGGTCGAGATTGAGATCGCCCGCGGCCGGGTCGGCGACGACCAGTTCGATCACCTGGCCTCTCAGCAAGCTCACACGGTAGTAATCGCGTGCGTCGCCGGGTGTCAGGGAAGGGCCGTCCTGGCCGGCGCCGGGGCGATTGGCGTAACCGCCAACGACCACTGGATTCGGCAGTGTTTGTGCTTGAGCGAATGTATCGTTTGCGCGGCGCGTGCTGTTGCCGCTGTCGTTCGTGTCGCTGTCGACCTGAGTAGTCGTCGGAATGGAGATCGATCCGGACAACGTCACCGAAGCCGGCGGCACGGTCATCGCGACCGTGGCGGTCGCCGATCCCGATGTGTTCCCGGCGCCTGTGCAGGAGAGCACAAAAGTCGTCGGTGCGTTGATCGGTCCGACTTGTTCGGTCCCGGCCGTGGTTCGTGTACCGGTCCAGCCATTCGAAGCTGTGCAAGCCGTTGCGTTGGTCGTCGACCACGTGAGCGTTGCCGTGCCTCCTTGTACTACCGATGTCGGCTGCGCGGACAACGTGACCGTTGGATTCGGCGTTGGATTGCCACCGCCTCCGCCGCCGCCGCCACCACCGCAACCCGCTGCCAGCAGAGCGCACGCGACTGCGAACGATCGCGATCTCGTTATGAGCATGTCTATCCTCGTGAACGACTAAACTGCGCGCTCTCGTGCCATTCGCTATTTTGGAAATGTCACATCGATCACGCGCTGCGCATTGTGCTTGCGCGCATCTAAATTACAAGCACGCCTTCGAGCGTGTTCGGCTCGGTTGTCTCGCGCCTCGTTGCGCGCCTCGACGGATGTGATATTCAGCGTCCGATCATGCTTCGATCTCACTGATCGTGAGATGATGGCGTGAATATAGCGATCATTGAGATTTGTTTTCTCGGTCTGCCCGGACGATGACGGACCTGTCTCCTGTCCGCGGTGAATCTCATTCCGGTGTTTTGCGCGAAAATGAAGGTGGCGAGTCACGGATCGAACAGGCATTGCACTTCGACGATCAGCCGTGTGCGCGCGTCTCGCTCACACCTGCGCTGCTCGTCTCATTGGCGCTCTCCGGCTGCGATCACGATCGGCGTCATCGCCCGGCCCCGAACCCCCGATATCGACCGGCAATGCCGTCACCGTCACCCCTTCGACGGCGGGGACGGTTGCGGCCGTGGTGGGCGGGGGAGCGCAATCGCGAACGGCACGCTCGAGTTGAGTTACCAATACGTCAATGACGCCAAGGCCACCAAGACGGGCACGGTGGCGATCCCCTTCGCGGCGACCACCGCGAACAACGTGATCGCGACCGCGGCATGCGAAATGGTGTAAACGACTGTTGCAAGGGGGTTGAATTCTTCGAGTTGAAGCCTGATCTCGCTCAAGCGGCGAGCCGCGGTGCCGGTCGAATCGGCAGTTCCTCTTCCTGTCTGCACGCAAAACTATTCTCGATGGATCGCGCCCGCGTTCATCTCACATTTGCCCCCACCAGCGATCACGCGGATTAGCTCACCGATTCGACCGGATCGATGCGCACGGTGGCCTCCAGTTCCTGATAGGAAAGAACGGCGATCCGGCCGAGCTCCGGCTCGATCAGCTTGCGCAGGTGCGGACGAATTTCCAGCGAAGTCAGCAGCACGGTCGGGGCGCGCCCGATTTCGTGAGGCTCGCGGGCCGCGAAGCTGTTTCGCAGCTTGTTGACGATTTCTCGGCGAGTTTGCGGGTCGAGCATCAGCACGGAGCCGGCGGAGGTTTGTCGAAGCGACTGGCGTAGCCGGTCTTCCAGCGTTGGATGGAGCACCACCGCGGTCAATGTGCCATCCGGCTTGGTGAACCGATACGAGATATAGCGAGCCAGGCTGGTGCGCACATACTCGGTAACCAACGTCGTATCTTTCTCACGCGGCGCCCACTCCACCAGCGCGTGGGCGATCTCACGCAGGTTGCGGATCGAGATCTCTTCGCGCACCAAGCGCTTCAGCACGTCGGACAGGCGGGGGACCGGGATGTTTCGTTGCAGCTCGCGTTCCAGGTCGGGATATTCATCCGCAAGACGTTTGAGCAGCAGCTGAGTCTCTTGAATTCCGATGAATTCGTCGGCGTGCTGACGCAGGACATGCAAGACGTGGCGAGCCAACACTTGTTCGAGCGTCAGGTACGGCCGCTGTGCTACGTCGAGTTGCGACTTGCGCTCGACGGACACCCACGCGGCGGGGCGTCCGCCCCAGAATCGATTGTCGCCGTCGGAGCGCGGGCTCCCAGTGGTCAATAGCAACTCTGGCCCATCGACGGCCAGTAAATGATCGACGCGCAGCTCGCCATGGGCGATGGGGATCTCGTGGATGCAAATCCGATAGGCGCCCTCGGCCAGATCCGGCACACGGCGCATGACGATGCCGGGGAAGGGCACACCCAGATCTGTTTCCACCGCGCGACGAATCTGTCGAAGCTCGCTCTCCAGCGCTTCGGGTCGCAGGTGCCGGTCGATCGTGGCAAAGACATCGACGGACAGCGGCACGGCCAGCAGACGATCCGACGAGTCGATCCAGGGCCGCACGAGGTCGCTGCCTTCCCGACGCATCACCGGCATGGGGCGGTCGCCGGCCTGTTTGTAACGTCGTCGATGCGGCAGCAGTGCGAATCCAGTCGCGCCGATCAGGATGGCAAGAACGAGAAACGGCACCTTCGGAAAGCCGGGCACCAGCACGAGTGCGAGAATCACCGCGCTGCCAATCAAGAGCGCGCGAGGATGCGCCTGCAATTGCCCCGCGATCTCATCGCCGAGGCCGGTGTTGTTTGCTTTGCTGGGATCGGAGACCCGAGTGATCAGAATGCCTGCGGCAATGGACACGAGCAGCGAAGGGATCTGCGAAACCAGCGCGTCACCCACCGTGAGCGTCGCGTAGGTCTGCAGAGCGTGATCGAGATCCATGCCTTTGCGCAGCGTGCCAATGGCGAGACCTGCAACGATGTTGACAGCGGCAATGATGAGCGCGGCGATGGCGTCGCCCTTGACGAACTTCATGGCGCCGTCCATCGCGCCGTACAAATGGCTCTCGCGTTCCAGCCGGCTCCGGCGCAGGCGTGCTTCATCCTTGTCGATCAGACCTGCGCGCAGATCCGCGTCGATGCTCATCTGCTTGCCCGGCATGGCGTCCAGAGTGAAGCGGGCGCCGACCTCCGCGACGCGCTCGGCGCCTTTCGCGATCACGACGAACTGGACGATCGCGATGATGAGGAACACGACGACGCCGACGATGATGTCGCCCCCGACGACCAGGTTGCCGAACGTGAAGATGATGTCGCCGGCGTGCGCATGCATGAGGATCTGACGGGTGGAGGCGATGTTGAGCGCCAGTCGGAACAGCGTCGTGAACAGCAGCAGGGAGGGAAACGTCGACAGGCCCAGCGGCGAGCCGACGTAGAGCGACACCAGCAACAGCAATAGCGACATGCTCAGGTTCACGGCGATGAGCAGGTCGAGCATGAATGGCGATAGCGGCAGGATCATCATGCCGATCGCCGCGACGATGATCGCCGTCAGCAACACGTTGCTTTGAAGCAGCGCCGTGCGCCAGTCGATCGAATTGCGAATGTCTTTTGCTATTGCCGACATGGCGGCCGCTCCCTATCGATTTGCCAGGCTCAAGGTTCGCGAGCCAGCGAACTGGCCCATCGCAGCACCTCGGCGACGGGTTCTATCAACTCATCTGGAATGTACTGATCGATGGCTGCGGTCGCTTGCAGACGACGCGCCAGGTCGACATTGCGCATCACTGGAATGCCTTCTTCCTCCGCGATCCGGCGAATCTCGCGGGCCAGCTCGCCTTCACCTTTCGCGACGACGATGGGCAAGGCGGTTTCGCCGGCCTCGTAGTACAGGGCAACGGCGATGTGAGTCGGATTGACGACGATGACATTGGCCCGACGCAGGTTCTGCAGCATGGTCGCGTTCGAAACCTCCTGATGCAGTTGCCGGCGGCGGGAGCGAATCTGCGGATCGCCTTCCATCTCCCGGTGTTCGCGCCTCACTTCCTCGATGGTCATCATGTTGCGGCGGTGATGGTCCCAGCGCTGAAACCAGACATCGAAGATCATGATCAACAAGAAGCCACCGAGTGCCGCCCAGGAGAGGGTCCCCAGCACGTGCATGCTGAGCGGCAACAACTGCGCGGTGCCGAGCCAATGCGACTGCAACAGCGTCGAGATCAACTGACGGCCCAGCAGCCAGATCACCGCGATGAGCAGCAGCGTCTTGACCGAGAGCTTCAGGAGCTCGACCAGGCTCTGCCTAGAAAAGATGCGCTTCATTCCCGCGATCGGACTGACACGCGACAACTGTGGCTTGATGGCCTCGAGCGAGAATACGCCACCGACCTGAAGGAAGCTCGCGAGCGCACTGGCCAGGATGAGCGCGAGGACGAACGGCCAGATGAGATTCGCTGCCTCCATCAGCAAGCCTCGAGTCCAGGCGGCAACGCTCCTCGCCGAATCGAGGGTGCGAAAATCGGCGGTGACCGCTTTCTCCAGCAGCGCGGTCAAACCCGTCACGAATTGGGCGCCCGTGAGCGAGAAGTAGATGACGGCCACCAGCACCACGGCCGTCGCGGGAACATCGGCGCTCTTGGGAACATCGCCCTTCCGGCGCAGGTCACGCAACCGTTTGGTCGTCGGTCGCTCGGTCTTTGCCTGCGTAGACGGCTGGCTCATGGAGTCGCGCGCTGCAGAGGTGCGAGGACGGTGTCGAAACGCATCATAGGCAGCCACTCGCCGTTCGCGGCGACGATGGCTCCATAGGCAAGCAGCAGGAAGGCGAGTGACAGCACCTTCAGCGGCAGCGCCACGAAGAACACGTTGAGCTGAGGGGCGAAGCGTGACAGGTAACCGACTGCAACTTCGAGCAGCAGCATGATGATGACGAAGGGCGCAGCAACCTTGACGGCGACGATCACCAGATTGAGCACCGTCGTGATCAGCAGTTGCACGATCGCAAGGTTGGAGGCAAGCGGTTGCAGACGCCCGAGCGGCCAGACGCGATAGCTGTCGAACAGCATGCCGATCAGCGACAGCAGCCCACCGGCGATCAGGAACAGCGCGGTGAACATTCGCTGGAATAGCGTGCCGACCAGCGAGTCCTCCTGACCCGACATGGGATCGATGGTGGTCGCGAAGGATAGTCCGGCTTGATACTCGATGATGGCGCCGGCCACGTACAACGCCCAGAAGCCGACGCTGGCGATCAGGCCTAGCACGAGCCCGATCAACGCCTCTTTACCGACGTAGAGCAACAAGCTCGTGAGCGGTAGCGAAGAGACCGTGGGGTCCTGTAACGCGACCGGCAGCAGCGCCATCGACAATCCGGCCACAAAGGCGATCCGGATGAAGGCGGGGATGCTGTTACCCAGGAAAATCGGGATGACGCTGAAGGCGATAGCCATGCGCGTCATCAGCAGCGCCACCACCGTCAGAATCTGTTGCCACTGACTTTCCAGATCGATCATGGTCAGCGGACGTTCGCGATGGCATCGAACATGCGGTTGGCGAAGTTGAGCAGCTCACCGCCGAGCCAGGCGGACGTGAGCGCGATGGCGACGGTGGCGCAAATCAGCTTGATGCCGAACGATATCGTCTGGTCCTGGATCTGCGTGACTGCCTGCGCGAAGGCAACCAGCAAACCGACCACGCCGGCGACCAGCACCGCTGGCAGCGACAGCCACAGCACCAGCAGCAGGGCTTGCTGGACGTAAGTCGAAAGTTGTTCGATCGCCATGATGCTTAGCGATGCGCTCAGCGGTACGTCAGGATCAGGCCGTGAATCAGCTTCGACCAACCGTCGAGCAGCACGAATAACAGCAGCTTCAATGGCACCGACACGACTGTCGGCGAGAACATCATCATGCCGAGCGCGACCAGCACATTCGCCACGACCAGATCGATCACCACGAATGCCAGGTACAACAGAAATCCGATGGTAAAGGCGGCCGTCAACTCACTCACTGTGAAGGCTGGAACCAGCACCATCAGATCGTCCGAGCGCAACGTCCGGGCCTGTTCCGCGGGCCACAGTTGCTGCGCCGACTTTACGAAGAACTCTCGCTCGCGCGGCTGCGCGTGCTTGGCGAGGAACGCACGCAGCGGCTCTCGTGCATCCGAGACAATTCGAAAGAAGCTGCCTGCCTCCATGCGGCCGCTCGACAGACCGCTTTCGGCTCGTTCCGCGAGCTGTGCCGCAAGCGGCGCCATGATGTAGATCGACAGCACGAGTGCCAGGCCGTTGAGTACGAGGTTCGGCGGAATTTGCGGCAGTCCAAGCGCATTACGCACCAGCGCGAGCACGATCACGATCTTCGCGAAGGACGTGACCATGACCGCGATCAGCGGCGCGAGCGACAGCAACGCCAGCGTGAGCAGGACGACTACGGGATCGGGAGTGCCAGTCATATTGGCTCAGGTCGCGGCATGACTCGGTGCGGACTCTTCCAGGTACACGCGTGTGATTCGAACGCCGATTCGCTTGCCGATCGCCACGAGTACTCCCTGCGCCACCAGGCTGTCGCCGACGCGCAGTTGGATCGTCGCGTCGCTCACGTCTTGCGGTAGCTGCAGCAGCGTGCCCGGCTGCAGGCGCTCGATCTGAATGAGCGGTAGCGCGAGCTCGCCGAGATCGAAGGTCACTGGTACTTCGAAATCTCGGGATGTCGGCGTGCGCCCGGTATCGATGGCGACGGGTCCAGGCGCTGCAAGAGAGTCCGTCGCGGGTGGTTGCTGGTGCATGGCGAGCCCGTGGATCTGTTTGATATGAAGTTGCCGATGACGAGCCGTGGCGAGCGCAACGCTGTGTCTGGCGATCCGACAATCGACGTCCACGCCCACGCGAGTCAGTCGTGCCGATTGCACCCACACGACGTCGCCGGACGAGAGGTGGCGCAGCGCTGTCGTTTTCAGATGGCTTTGTCCGAGAGCAATTCGGATTGGAATGGGCAGCGATTGCGTGTCTGACTGGCGGCGTGTCGGCTGGGTAGGCAACTGTAGATCGAACCACGCGAGCCCCGCCGCCGAGCGGGCAAGTATCACGCCGCGACTGATACAGCCGCGCTCGCCCCGTTCCAGACGAAAGCCGAGCTTCACCGGCCACTCACGCTCGCTCGGTGCGGCTGCCCACTGTACGCTCGCAACTTGCATGGATTCGGCGACGGCGCGTGGTGCGGTAGAAAGCAGCGATGCAACCGCGCGCTGTACAACGAGAGTGCGCAGCGATGGAGGTAGCAACAGGAACGGCTCGCCGATCAACAGCGGATCGATGGCGGCGAGACTGTCCAATCCGATGAGCAGGTCATGAGCGCCGCAGGCGAGTGAGATCGATATGGCATGCTCGCGCAGTTGGACATCCACCCACGCGAAGCGGACCTCGTGCCCCTGAATGCGCAGCAGGCATGGACCGCGACGCTGCAATATTCCCTGCACCACGGGTAATACCGCCGGATCGACCGTCTCGAGCGTCAAGGCCGCCACCTCGGCTTCAGGTATGGCGAGCAGCTCAGACTGTGCCGCCATTGCCATGAACCTCGACGATTTCGATGCGGGTGGTCAGGCCCGTGCTGGCGGCGAGACGCTCCTCCAGCTCGGCCCGGTGTGTCCACATGGTGCGATACGCGGCGTCATTGCGAGTATGCAGCCGAACGTGCAGGAATGCGCCGTCGCGAATGAACTCCGCGGACGCGCCGCCTGCTATCGCGTGATCGAGCGACACGACGAAACGACACTCATCAGCTCGCGTTGCGCGTCCGAGCATCACGCTGGTCGCCTGTTCGATCAGGCGTGCGGTATCGGGGGCCTGCGTCGGGATGGCTTGATGTGCCGCGGCGGGCTCGGCAAATACAAACGAGGAGGGCTGCGATCCGCTGCTTGCGCTGACTGTCGGCATCGCGGCGGGCAGGTCACGATCCTCGAAATCGCGCGGACTTCTGCAATGAAGATTCACAGGCGCGGGCTCGGCGTCGGTGGTGTTCGGCTTGCTGCTTTCCCATGTTTGTTGAAAGCGGGCGATCGCATCTTCTCGCGGATGGCGACGCTCGGCGGAGTGTGTGAGGGCGTCGTTGGCGGGCTTGGCCGAATTGACCGGGGGCGCGCTCATATGGTGTCGCTCGCGGGCACGGAGGACCAGGCGGCGCGAACTTGTTGGGCTGCGATTGTCGCGCTCTCCGCTGCATCCCGTTGACGGCGAAGATCCCGGGTACTGAGGAGCGAACGCCGGCTCTGGCTAATTCTTTCATCGAGCGCGGCAAGTCTCGCCTCGGCCTTGCGCACGACGCGCCGCGCAGCGTCGACCGCATCGCCCGCGGCTCGCTGACGCACCTGGATCTCGGCCAATTGTTCCTGCAGGTCGCGTTCCCAAGCAGTGAGTGCGATGTGATAGCGATTGTATTCTTCACCTCGACTCAGCACGCCGTGAGTGCGCAACCACGATTGCCATTCATTTTCCCACGACTCGCGCTGTCGATGCGCTTGCTCGAGTTCGGATTGGCATGCAGCCGCCTCAGCCTCGACTTCCCGGAGCGCGGTTATCTTGGTCCGCAGATCGCTCTCGAGCGCGACGAGGCGGGCCACTCGTACGCGATGCAACTGGGCCAGCTTCAGAATATCGTTCGCGCGCATCACGACTCCGCGGCGCGCCTCAACAGCGCGATGGTTTCAGACAGGGACATGCGCTCCCCGACTTGTTGCCGCAGGAGCTTGGTGATGTTTGGCTTGCAGCGAATGGCCTTGTCGGCGAGGGCATCCGCTCCGGCCTGGTACTCGCCGATCTGCAGCAGAACCTGAATGTCCGCGTGCTTTGCCAGTAGTTCTCGCAACTCACCGGCCGCCTTGCGATGTTCCTTTGTTGTCACATGACTCATGACTCGGCTCCGGCTCGCGGCGACATCGATGGCGGGATAGTGATCCGCGGCTGCCAACTCGCGCGACAGCACGACGTGTCCGTCGAGCAGGGCGCGCAGTTCTTCTCCAATCGGATCGCCTTCTTCGTCGTCGACCAGGACCGTGTAAAACGCTGTAATCGCGCCGTTGGCACTTTGTCCTGCGCGTTCCACCAAAGTTGGCAGCGCTGAGAAAACTGAGGGCGGGTAACCGCGGCGAGTCGGCGGCTCGCCCGCAGCCAAGCCGATCTCTCGTAATGCTCGCGCGTAGCGCGTTACTGAATCGATGAGGAGCAGAACGGAGCGGTTCTGCTGCCGGAAGTACTCGGCGATCGCCGTCGCGACGTTCGCAGCCTCGACGCGCTCGCCAGCGGGACGGTCAGAGGTTGCCACGACGACGACCGTGTTCGCCGCACGTCCTGGAGCAAGCACGATGTCGATGAATTCCCGCACTTCGCGGCCGCGTTCGCCGATCAGTCCGACGACTGTCACATCGGCGGCCGTCCCTTGCGCGATCATCCCCAGCAACGTGCTCTTGCCAGCACCGGCGGGCGCGAAGACGCCCATGCGCTGACCTTCGCCGCAAGTGAGCACAGCGTCGATGGCGCGGACGCCGGTCTGCAGGGAACGTTGGATTCGTTTGCGGTCGAGCGCGTTCGGCGGTCGGTTGTGGACCGGGAATTCTTGCGTGTCTTTCAAGGGACCCATGCCATCCATGGGCTGTCCGAATCCGTCGACGACTCGGCCCAGCAGCGAGTTGCCCACACGGATGCTCGGTGCGGTTCCGCAGTGGACGACCTCGGTTTGGACGCCAATGCCTTCGAGCTCGCCAAAGGGCATCAACAGCGTAGTGTGTCGCTGCACGCCAATGACTCTGGCATGCATGCGCCAGCTGCTGTCTTGCGATCGCAGCTCGCACAGATCGCCGATGCGAGCCTGCACGCCGGTTGCTTTGACGACAGTCCCCAGCGCTTCGAGCACTCGTCCGCGAGATTCCACAGGCGCGACATCGAGCAGCGCGTCGTCGAGCGCGTCGGCGAGATAGTTGGGGCGCTGTTGCTGGATGCGCACGACGTCAGTCCGGAGCACGCAAGTCGCTGGCGAGCCGTTTGCCGACGAAGGCGTTGAGAAGGCCCCGGCGCAGGGCTGCGAGTTGCGTGTCGATGCTGCCATCGATCACGCCGAATTCGGTTTCGAGCACACACGTCCCGCGCGTGGCGTTTGGATCCTTGGCGACGTCGATCCATTCGACTTGAGGAAATTCCTTCAGCAACGAGGCGACAGCGTCGTTCGCCGCGTCGAACTGTTCTGCGCTGACTCGCAAACGCATCGGAGTCGTGCTGTTGGATTGCCCGAGAACGCGCCGTATCAACGGTTCGAGCAGCGCTCGATCGTTGGTGTGCCCGAGGATCTGCTGCACGGCCTTGAGCACGGTCTGTACGATGCGACCTTCGAGAGAGACGAACGCATGTTCGAGCTGGGCCTTGGTTTCGGCGATTTGCGTGGACAGTTCGGCGCGCGCCTCCCGCAGTCCTGCTTCATAACCACGAGCACGTGCTTGTTCGATCTCCGCGTCGACAGTGGCGCGCATCTGTTCGGCGGCACGTCTGGCCAGCCGAAGTGTTTCGCGCGCTTCTACGAGCGTGGCGAACTCGTCAGCTTTGATGACCACGTCGCGTCCGGCCGCGAGCGAAGCCCGATCGATGGAGAGCAGCGCTGTCACGCGGCGACCTCCGCGACTGCGTCGTCATGCAGAAACAACCACGACCAGCTCGGCGCGATCAGGGAGAGAACTTTCAAGCACACGTCGCCGTTGAGCTGCCGGTGCTCGGGCTCGTTGGTTAGGCTGAAGCTGGCCGCTGGCCACTGAGATGGAAACTTCAACCGCAAACGGCCGTGCAGGGCGGGCATGTCGATGGGGAGGGCAGAATAGAGCGTCGCGACGCCACGGCGTGCCCACGCGTCGCTGTCGGACCAGATCGAGCGCCAGTCGGCGGACCAGGAAAGCGGCGAGGCTGCGATCGGCACTGGCTCGCGCCATTCGAGCACCAGCCGGTGAATATCGGGCCCAAGGCAACGTTGGATGAGGTTCGCGTCGTCGCGACTGACGAGCAGGCGCAGATGGTTGCGGACGAGCAAGCCGACCAGGGCGAGGCACAAGCGGTGCAGCGTCGTCGCATCCAGCAGTACCAGGCGCTTGAGTCGATCCGTGAACTCGAAGTCGAAGCGATCGTGAAGTCGCAGCTCACGCAGAATCGTTGTCGACAACGCGCGTACCCACAATGGTTGCGAGCTCGAGTCCGGATCTCCCGGGCCGATGCGCGCGGTCAATTCCTCACGCCAGCTGTCGTGCCAGTATTCACCTGGAAACAGATTGAAGCGAGTGATCGCGGCCCACAGCGCCTCGCTGTTCTTCTCAGGCCGCACGGCGATCCTCCCTGCCGGCCGGAGCCTCGTCTCGCGACGCACGGATCTTGCGAGCTCCAAGCAGCCGTGCGAAACCTGAGCCCACGGCGGAAGCATGCAGCAGCATCACCAGCGTCGCGGCAACCAGCAGCCAGGGAACCGCAAGCAGGATCCACAGCGCGGTCGTGCTCGACGAGGCAACGGTTGCACCGAAGAACTTCGTGAGCGGGATTTGCGTGCCTGCTGTCGCCGCGCCACGGGCCGGGAACAGGCTCACCGAGACGTTGTCTGGGCCGAGCCCTTCGATACTTCGTACCACCAGGTCCTTCACGGCTGGCACGAACAGTTGCATGTTCAAATCGGGGCGGTGTTTGACGAAGACCGAGGCGGAGGAGGGCTTTACAGTCGTATCGAGCGCATCCCGAGCCGGTACGACGATGTGCACGCGTGCGACGACGACGCCATCGATCTCGGACAGCGTATGCGACAGCTCTTGTTGCAAACCGTGGATGTAGCGCATGCGCTCTTCGGTTGGGGAAGAGATGAGGCCGTTGCGCTCGAACACCTCGCCGAGGCTCGAGTAGCGTTGCGCGGGCAGAGCGTCCGCGCGCAGCAGCTCGATCGCGGTCGCGACATCGGCTTCGCGAACGTAGACGCTGAATTGCTTATCGTCAGTGGGGCGCTTCTCCGCCTCGACGCCACCACGCAGCAGCGTGACCAGGACGTCGTTGGCTTCGCTTTCAGTGAGCTGCGAATAGACTGCCTCTTTGCAACCGGCCAGGGCGCAGATCGACAGCAGTAGCGCGAGCGTCCGAATGACGCCGCCGGCGCGACCAGAAAACGGGTTGCTCATGCACGCTGTGTCAGCGTCTGCACGCCGTTCTCGAAGACCGACGCGCACTTCGACGAGACTTCCACGTCCAGCGCGCAGTTGATCATTTGCATCTGAGTCACGATCAGATCCTTGGCGCTGACATCGTTGCGACTCGCCAGGCG
This sequence comes from Steroidobacter agaridevorans, assembly GCF_009932555.1. Classification (GTDB taxonomy): domain Bacteria; phylum Pseudomonadota; class Gammaproteobacteria; order Steroidobacterales; family Steroidobacteraceae; genus Steroidobacter; species Steroidobacter agaridevorans. The sequence continues at coordinate 197,196 of NZ_BLJO01000001.1, read as the reverse complement.
GTTCACGGCGCTCTGGCCGGCTTCCCAGCGGTCCGACAGTCGTTGCAGGTGCACTTGCAATCGATTGTCGCCGACGCCGCCCAGCGTCAGCGCACCGGGCGTCGCACTGGCCGCGGCGTTGCCGTTCGGCGCGAACATGAGCTGCTCGAAGCGCGCCACCGACTGAGCCGAAGGCTGCATGTGATTGGGAGTGTTTTGCGGGGCAAACGCCAACTCGGGCAGGACGACGGTCGTGCTCACGTGGAAATCTCCGATATCACGGACTGACGTTGTAATGACGATGATAGGCAAACGAGCTCGACGGCTCCGCGGGCGCGTATTGGGACGCGCCGTGCTGCTCGCGAGCTTGCTCGATACAACAGGTGGCGATGCTGATCGCTCCGGCATCGGTGCCGTCCGCGATGATCTTCTCAAACAGCTCCAGCGCGCCCGGTTTGCCGGCGTGGACCAGCATCGTGCCCAGCACGGCCCGGGCGACTTCGCAATCCGGGTGCGTCTCGAGCAGCGCATTGATCTCGACGATCGCTTGTTCGATCGAGCCGCGACGGGCGTGCACCATCGCGAGCGCGATGCGCGGCGAAGCCTTGCCCGGGCGCAACTGTTCGAGGCACGTGAAGATCTGTTCGGCTCGATCGTGCATGCCAAATTCGGTGGCGAGAAAGCCTGTCTCAGCAAGGCGCTCGAGCAAGAGCGGATCCGGCGCTTTGATGCGCCGGGTGGGAACGCCGATGCTCGGAACACCTTGCTGCGACATGAATGCTCTCCTGAAAAAGAGCGAGGCTTAGCGCGAGATCGCGCGAGCCGGGGCCGACTTGGCTTCCGAGTCCGCCTTGATGATCGCCGACACCGCGGTCGAGACGATTTGATACTGGTTCATTTTCAAGCTCGCCTGTGTCAGCTCCGCGGCAGTGGAGTTGGGACCAAGGCCGTTCACCGCGCTCGAAGCTGCACTCTCGGCGCCACCGACTGTATTCGCCAATCCGTTCAGGGAAATTGTCATCGTCGTCTCCTGGTTACACTAGGCCCGTCAACTTGGGCAATCCAACTATCAACCTTCGCGCAGCGTGGCATGCACTGCGTTCAATACCTCGATCGAGAGGTCGGTACATTGCGCAAGCGCCTGCTGCGATCGGAACTCATCGGCCGGCAGAGGCTCGTGCAGACGCTGTCGAGCACTGTCGCGTGCCTGCTCGAAACTGCTGCGATATTCGCTGAGCACGCTGTCGTTCGCGTCGTCGCGCAAACGACGAGCGAGCTCGCCATAGGTGTCTGGATCGTTCGGTTTGACGACAGTCATGAGCGTTTGCCCAAGGCGGCGACAAAGAATTCGTAGTCGTTTCCGTCGCGGGCGAACACCACACGATCCAGCTCGATGCGCTTGATGTTGAAACCGTCGAATTCGTCGCCTTCGCGATAGCGCTTGCCCTGCTCGTTGACCAGATAACGCTGCTGGCGCCACATGAGAATGGCGAAGCGTTGTGTGATCTGAGTTGGCTGCAGCCTGGGGGTCGGGTTCGAGGCTGGCATTGGCGGCAGCCATTTGAGATCCAGAGTGCGCAGACCAGGCACGTCCTTGGCGAGCATGCGCAGGCGCGTTGCGTCCTGCTCCGAGGGCAGCATCTGGGTGCAGGCGAGCTGCCCGCCGCCCCGATATTGAGGCTCGCATGCAACTTGAGCGAGGGACGCCATTCGTGACATCGCGTCCAGCATCTCGGTGGCCGCGAATACTTCGACACGCGGCCGATACGGCGACGCCGCGGCATCGCCGGTCAACTTGATGCGGTGATCGTTGTGAGACACGTAGCCTGAGAGCAGCAGGTCGCGGCCATTGCGTTGATCGACGCCGATTTCCAATTCGCTGCCCTGGGGCGCGATCGTGGTCAGCCAACGTCGCGCCGCATCCACCTTGGAGGGCATATCCGCGAGCTCGGGGCCGGAGAGTGCCGCGTAGGTAATGCTCAGCGCGCTGGTCAGCCCCACCAGCAAGCTGGCGAACAAAACATAGGGGTTCACTTTGCGCAGCGAACGCAGCGTGTGGGGTTCATTGCCGCGCGTGGCCAGGCGTTGCCGAAGTCGTTGCCAATCTGTCGACACCGGTCCGACGCTGAAGGCGGCCTGGCCGCATTCGATGATCTGTCCGTCGCGCAAGGCCGCGATCTCACCCGTCGGCAGCGGCTTCCCGTCGATCGTGATCACCTCGTCCAACGCGCGGCAGCTCATGCCAAACTGATCCAGGCTGATCTGGCAATGCGCCTTGGCGACGCCGCGATCACACAGCACCACGCCGGCCGAGAGCTCGGAACCGATCACGAGTTTGCCCTCGGTGGGCAACTCCGCGGTCGCGCCGGAATGCAGCCCGCTCAGAACATGAACATGTCTGGCGACAGGGCTCGCGGTAGCGACGTTCATTGCTCGACAGCGCTCACATCAGTGGAGGTGCGGCAAACGTTAGCTGTGTTCTGAGACACCGCCAACGGATATCGCCGGTCTCGCGGCAAAACGTCCGGAGTACCGGATGTTTTCGGACTGCCACTGTTCAGTCCCGAGCAACCGCTCAGACCCGACGCATCGGCGATGATCTCGCGCGCGCTCTGAATCGGCGTCATTCGCAGCCGATCTGTCAGTAGCGTCAGCAAATCCTGGTGCCGGTGATTGAAACGAAAGCACATCTCGCCGAGATAGAGATGAAAGAAATCACACGGAATCTTGCGAAGTGCGCGCAGACGATCTTTCGCGAAATCCCAGAATTCCTCGATGGCCGTCGAGCCGACAGTCCGGCTGCGAGGAGTGTTGACGATCACATATCTGCCGCGGACCTGGAGGTTGGCGAGCGCCTGGTGATGATCGATCGTCCATACGCCGCCCACCGCCGTGCGTTCGCGCAGCAGAGGAATGCTTGCGTCGGCGGGAACGTACGGGCTTCCAACGACCACCGAGCCTTCATGCTCGGCGATGCCCAGGACGAGCACTCGCGTGGCGGTCGCCCAGCCTCGAAAACCGCTGCGCTGTAGCGAAGGAGCGGACCGGCAGTGCGCGAGAGCGAAGGCGGACCGGCTCACGCGTGATTCGATTGCACAGCAGGCCCGGATGAGACGATAGAAGCGCTCTTTGGTGTCGACGCATGCGTCCGATTCGTTGCGCTGGCTGTACACCGAGGCGCCTTGGACGAACGCGCTCAACAGCTGCATCTTGGCGGCCTCGGTGAGGCGCACGGATTCCCAAACTGAACGCCAGCTGTAACGGCGGCCGCAACCGTGGCATTTGTAGCGTCCGTCGCCCAACTTCCAGCTTTGCTCGCACGAGCAATGCGGACATGCAGACATGCCTGCTCCTTCGATATTCGTCAGTCGACGCCGCGCGACGCGCGGCTCTACTGCTAGATACGAAATCTAAGAGCCAAAAGGCTCTCGAGGAGGGTTCACAAAATCCGATCGCGCCAGCGGGCGGCTTCCGCTGGCTTGTTCCAGGCGGTGTAGAGCTCGACGAGCGCCTTGGCGGTGCGCTTGCGTAACCGCCCCTCGTAGGCGGGCAGGCGACTTGTTAGTAACTCGTCATAGGTGTGCATTAATATCTTCTCGGCACTCGCACCCATGCCGGTGCCCGCCAATGCCGCGCCCAACAGGACTTGAGCATTCAATGTCTTCCAATGGGTCGGCGCATTACGTTGTCGTTGCGCTGTCGTCTCGCGCAGCAGCTCGAGCGCAGCTGCGAATTCTCCGCGCGCGATGAGCACGGAAGCCAAGCAATCGTTGAGATCGAGCGTGTAGGAGTTGTTTGCGCCGAACGCTGCGACCGCGAGCGGCGCTTGCTTGCGCAGCAACTCTTCCGCCTCCGCCAGTCTGCCTTGCTGCTGATAGGTTTCGGCGAGATGCGTGGAGGTGATTATCGCGATGGGATTGTCGCTACCGTACGTTGCCGTCGCGCGTTTAATGACACTCTCGTGCAACGACGCGGATTGATCCAGCTTGCGGCGATCCCGATAGATCTGGCCCAGAAAAGATTCGGCTCGCAGCGTGTTCGTGTGAGTCGGGCCGTTGACTTTACGCGCGCGCTCGACGGTGTCGGTCTGCAGGCGCTCCGCGCTTTCGAAGTCGCCGAGATCGCGATAGTTCGCGGCGAGGCTGTGCTGCAGGATGAGCGTTTCCGGATGATTCTCTCCCGCGGCCCGACGCGACTTTTGGAGCGCTTCGAGGTTGAGGGCGCGCGCTTCGTCGAACAGGCCCAGATCCGACCTGGCGTTCGCCAGATTGTTCATCGAGGTGAGTGTGCCGGGATGCTCTGGCCCGAACGCCTTGCGGCAGATTGCGAGCTCGCGCGTGTGCAACTCCGCCGCTTCCGCATACCTGCCCAGATTGCGATACGCGATCGCCAGATTGTTCATCGTCGACAGCGTCGCTTCATGCGCGTCGCCCAGTGCGCGCTGTTGCAGAGGCAGGAGGCGAGCAAGCAGTTCCGCCATGTCTTCGAACTTGCCGCGCTCATACAGCAGCAAGCCAAGATTGCCCGTGTGCGCCAAGGTCTCGGAATGCTCGGGGCCGAGCACGCGTGTCATGCGCTCCAAAGTCTGCTTCGCCAGCGGCTCGGCCTCCTCGAAGCTGGCCTCGGCGATCATGATGCTGACGAGAAAAGCCTGCGACTTGAGTGTGTCCGGATGATCCTCGCCGAGATGCTTGCGCCGTAGCTCCAAAGCCCGCTCGTGATGTTGCCGGGCTTGGCCGTAATCGCCCAAGGCGTCGTATGTTGTCGCGAGCGTCTGCTGCACATTGGCTTCGAGCAACGGCTCGCTGGTGAAGCGTTCGCGTGCCTTGGCGGCGGCACGGTCCAGCACGGTGCGCAGCTTCACATCGGGGTCCGGCTGTTCGTCCGGTCCCGCCTGGGCGAGCAAGTCGTCACGCAGAAAGTTGATGACTTGCTCTCTCGATGCGGCCTCGGTCTGCGCTCGCTGTTCGGCTTGGGTTGCGCGTACGGCCAGCCACGCACTCACTACCATGGAGAGCAGCAGCATGAGGATGAACGCAGAAAATACCGCGACCAGGCTTCGATGCCGGCGCGCGAACTTCGCCATCGCGTAGCTGGCGGTCTGTGGCCGTGCGAGCACTGGCTCGTGCCGCAAGTGACGTTCCAGATCCTGTGCCAGCTCGGTGGCGCTGGCGTAGCGTCGGCCCGGTTCCTTTTCCAGACAGCGTAGTACGATCCAATCCAGCTCACCTTGCAGATGTTTGCTCAGCTGCGCGATCGGGCAACGAAATCGCGCCTCGGTCCGAGTCGCTTCTTCGGGCGTGAGCGAACGCAATTTTTGCGACGGCCGCTGCGGCTCGTCACCTCGAATGCGCTGCTTGATGTCGGCGATCTGCGAATCCGAGCCGACCGTGCCTTGAAAGGGCAGGTGGCCTGTCAAAAGCTCATATAAGAGCACGCCCAGACCATAGATATCGCTCTGCGCGTCCACCGCACCGGTGGCCGAATAAGTCTGCTCGGGACTCATGTAGGCGGGCGTGCCCACGAACTGGTTGAACGCCGTGAACCCGGTGTGATCGTCCAGGCGGCCTTGCGTCGCCTTGGCTACGCCGAAGTCGATTACCTTGGCGAGCGGCGCGCCCGCATGCAACGTGACCAGGATGTTCGAAGGCTTGATGTCGCGATGAATGACCCCTTTCGAATGGGCGTGCTGAATCGCGTGACACACTTGAATGAACAGCCGGATCCGTTCCGGGATCGTGAGCTGACATTGCGTGCAGTAGTCGGTGATCTTGATCCCCCGCACCAGCTCCATCACGAAGTAGGGGCGACCGGCCGGTGTCGAGCCGGCATCGAACACCTTGGCGATGCCTGGGTGATCCATGATGGCGAGCACTTGCCGCTCCGCCTGGAAGCGGGCGATCACGGCTCGCGTGTCCATGCCGAGCTTGATGACTTTCAGCGCGACCTGTCGTTGCAGGGGCTCGGACTGCTCGGCCAGATAAACGACGCCACAGCCGCCCTCGCCGATTTGTTCCAGCAGCGTATAAGAGCCAATGCGTTCGCCATCCACCTGATCGTCGAGCCAGTCCGCGGACGCGCGCGCCTCGAAGGGGAGGAGGGGTAAGATGAGCTCCGCCGCGGGCTGCACACTGGCAAGCAGTGCTTCGATACGCGCCCGCAACTCTTTATCGCTCCCGCAGGCCCGATCGAGAAAATGAACGCGCTCGGCTTCGGGCAGCGCCATTGATGAAGAGAACAGCGCTTCTTCCTGCTGCAGCCTCTGGTTCATGTTAGATGGGCCGCGGGGTCAGGAACTGCGCAGCTCGCTATAGATCCACGTTCTCGCGAACGTCCACCAACGATTCGCCGTCGCGCGCGAGACATTTAGAGCCAGCGCTGCTTCCTTGACCTCCAGGCCGACGAAGTACCGAAGCTTCACCAGTTCGGCGACTTGCGGATGTTCGCCTTCCAGTTTGTCGATGGCCGTGCTGACGGCAAGCAACTGGTCATCCTCTTCCGAGGTTGCGGCAAGATCGACTTCATCCACATTGACGTGATGATTTCCGCCGCCGTGTCGTAATGCCCGACGCCGGCGAGCGCGGTCGATCAATATATGCCGCATGGCTTCGGCGGCCGCCGCGATAAAATGGGCACGACTTTCCCAGTCGGCGGATTCTGAGCGGGTCAGGCGCAGCCAGGCTTCATGTACGAGGGCCGTGGGTTGTAACGTCGCATCGTGCGCACGCCTGGCTATTTGGGTCGCCGCAAGTCGCCGCAGCTCGTCATACACCGCGGGCAATAAAGCCTCGATCGACGGTTCAAGCTCATGACGGCGATGGCTTTCCAGCACTCGAGTTCCCTTAACTTGCGAATATCCGTCGCGTTTTTTGGACGCTGCTGCCGGCATCGAGCCGCCAACCTCCCTATCGCACACCGATTGTTGTACGTGATGTTGAGCCTGTACAGCGGTGCATACGACGCCGATTGGCGACGGAGTCCCTTGTAAAGGTTGCCGACGACCGCCAGTCCGCAATCGTCGGGGGCTAGGCGTTCTTTTGCGGGCGATTCGTGGCGATGGCGTACATGTTAGGTAATGTCGAGACCTGTCAAATATCGATGTGATCAAGTCGCTCGTTCAACAGGTGCATACCCATGGCATTTATCGATGCGTTCACTTCCGTAGCGCGCACCTTTCAGGCTCTGGTCGACACTGTAAAGCCGACGGTGACACATACCATCAAGCGCGGTGAAACCGTCGCACTGATATCGGACCAGTACCGCGGCGAGACGCCGCGTCCGGTATTCGAACAACGTATCAAAGACGCCAATCCGCAGATCCTCAACTGGGAGACGCTGTATCCGGACGAGACGTTGCAGATCCCCGTGGATGAGTCCGAGACAGTCGAGGTATTCAACATGGCAGCGCCTGCGGACGGACGTACGCTGTCGCCAAAGGAACGAGTCGACGCGGCGGTTCTGAAGTATCAGCAGTCGCCGACGCCAGAGGCGCGGGCGGAATTGAAAGCTGCCATCGAGGCGGAGATGCAGGACCGATACGCCGCGGAATACCGCGCGAGACCGACGGGTGCTGTGTATGACACCGAAGGGATCGAGCACTACGGCATCAGCATCGCGGCACGCTATGGCAACGATCCGCAGACGGTGTCCGTGGTGAAGGAAATTGTTGGCGAGCTGAAAGTCGATCACGAAGTCACATTCGCGCTCGATGTCGCGCGAGGCGGCGGCGACGCCAAAGCCGTGATGAACATACTCAAGAGCCAGTGGGAGTCGATGTCGCCGGAGGCGCGTGCACGACTGGCCACGAGCCCAGAGCTTGCAAGCTTGATGCGCGATCGGGTTGAGCCGTGGGTCGCTGAGCCATTCGCGAACTTCAAGGACAACGGCGACCCCAGGGCCTGGGTCACACCGGCGAACGACGCATCCGGACGATTGGCTCAGCTGACCGCCGGCCTGCCGCCAGAGCTGGCCTACGCCGTCGTGACGCAGAACCTCGACACGATCATGAAGATCGCCGAGGTCAAACCGATGTACGCGGGCGAAAAGTTCGGCGGCACTTCGTACACGAACATGGCGCGTGTCGTGGGTTCGTTGGGCGACAGTCCCGAAGCGAAGCAACTCACCAGCGACATCGCGAGCACCTATCTGGCTCATGCGGGCGACTGGCGCGGACAGTGGGTTCCGCTGAGTGAAAACATTTCCAATTCCATCCGCGACGGGGCCAGTCCCGCACTGGGGCTGGAATTGGCGCGGCAGCTGGAAGCGAAGGGACGCACTGAAGAAGCTGGCGTCATCGTGCGCGGCGTCCTTCAAGGCGCGCAGGCTGTGGAGCAACGGGCCAAGGCCGACCTGGCCGAATATCAGAGCATGCTCACCGAGCTCGGCCGGGTGCTGAAGTACGCCGAAGGCTTGCCGCCGGAGGCGCTCGCCAAGGCGGTTGAGGAGTATGTCAACGGCAAAGATCCGCAGTGGCAGACGAAATTTCGTGAGTTGGAACAGCGCCTGGTCGACAGCGGCAACCAGCTCAAGCAGGCGCTCGTCGGCCTCAACGACCTGCCCGCCGACGTGAAGGCGACGTATCCCGAGCTGGAATCGCAGCTGAAGGATCTCGCCAACAAGGATTCGGTCTTGCAGGCGATCGGTCTCGCCGCTTCCCGCGATCGCAGTTTTCTGGTTGGCCCCGAGGCCGACTCGATGTTGAGCCTGTTCGATGTCAACAAGGTGTCGAAGGAAGGCGCGGAACTGCTCAAGCGCCTGGCCACGGACGCGATCCAACAAAACGCATTGGCGGTGTTCGCCGGCCTCGACCGAACCGATCCTGCCAGTGTCGCCAACGCCAAAACTCAGTTGGAACAACTGGGCAAGCGTTACGCCAATATGCTGGGCAAGGACGCCTCGCAGTATCAGCAGGCGATCTCGGCGCTCGAGAAACTGGTGGACGTGCCAGGGGACAATGCGCTCCTGCTGCAAACACGCCTGAAGCAGTTCGACAGCGCGTTGCGTGGCATCGAAGGCTTCAACCCGGATCAACCGGCTGGTATCACCTTCAGATCGATCGGTGTGGCAGCGGCGGGTCTGATCTTCGCCAAATCCACCAGCGAGCTGATCAGTGATCCGACCTGGGCCAATACGATCGCCGCATTCGGCGACGCCGCGGGTCTGCACAAGGACATCCGCGATCTGATGCATCGGCCCGGCAGCGTGCCGGTCGGTGCGGACACGCCGTTCACCGACACTCAGCGGGGGATCCGCGGCGAGGTGCGTTTCGAAAACTGGAATCGCGCGCTCGGCCTGATTTCAGCAACGGGCGATGTCGCCAAAATGGTCGATGCGTTGTTGTCCGATCGTCCGTACAAGGAAGTCGAGGCCGGCCTCCATGCGATCGGCGGCGTAGGAACGGTCGTGATGACCTTGTCCTCCGGTCCGGCCGGCGCGCTGACCGGTGCGGTAATGGTGGGCATCTCGGTGTTCGGCAACAGCGCCTTGGCCGGCCAGCGGGACGAGAACGCCAAGATCGAAGCGTCCTATCAGTTTCTGATCGATGCCGGCTTCACTCCCGAGGCCGCCAGGATCATCGGCGACCTGGGTCAAGACAAATATTACCAATCCATCCCGGTCGTGCCTCTGCTCATGGAGGAGGGCCGCCGTGGGGCCAAGACTTTGAGCCCCGATGGACGCCCCCTGACCCCCGCGGAGACGATGCAGGCGGTGAACAACATGCCGCCGGATAAACTGCAGGTCTACGTCAATAATTTGCGACTGTAGACGCTGCGCACGACGCTGGCTGTTACTCATAACGTCAGCGTCGCCGCGCCTGGAATTGCCCCCTCGTGGCGCGATCGTTCCAGTGATCGCCTTGCGCACGCGGCTTGGACTGCCGAACGTGAGTGCAACAGCGACGACGGTTAACGAGCGTAGCGAGGTTGCCCTAAGTAAGTCCTGACGATCCTCGATGACACGCCGGCCGCGCGCAATCGCAGACCGGTTGGATCTTTGCGCCATCCGCGCCAGCTAATCGCGTAGCTGCTGAAACACGCGCAACGGCCGCTCTTCCGTCAATGGCACGCGAAAAAATTTCGCACGTCCAATGGTGTCGTGAATGGCGGAAAGTGCGTTGATGTCCATCGTGGCGCTCTGGATACTCCTCGCGCAGCAAGCTTCCCAGACAACGTTCAAGGACCGATGGACCTATATGGCCAAGTCATTCCAGGTGACAACAGGACTGTCATCGTTAGCAGAGGGGGCCAGATACTTCGGCCTATTGCTGTGTGCGGCGCTGGCGCTTCTCGTCGTCAGTAACGATGTAGCAGCCGTGCCCTCGACTACGGATCTGGTGGCCCACTGGAGCTATGACCAGTCAAGCGGGACTGTGCTGAATGACGATAGCGGCAATGGTCACAATGGTACTTTTTCCGGAACGCCGACCTGGACAGCTGGCGTCGTTGGTAATGGCCTGGCCCTCAATGAGACCGACAATGTAGAGCTGGGCGATATTGCAGCGATCAATGGCGTAAACAAGCTGACATTGGCGACCTGGTTGAAGCGGTCGGTGACTGGAGGCATGGTGCTGGTGGGTAAGCAAACCACTAACCATGACGTGGCAATCGAGGCTTGGGAAGACGGCAGTCTGTACTTCCAGCTCAGCAATGGCTCGGATACATACGGGTACCTCACTCTCAGCGACACCGCTTGGCACCACGTGGCTCTGGTTTATGACGGTACGCTCAGCGGCAACGCGAACCGGCTGAAAGCATACGTCGACGGCGTTCAGAGGACGCTGACTTTCAATGGCACGGTTCCGGCCACGACGACTGTCAATACGACTCCGCTCAATATTGGAGGGATACAGGGGTCTTACTCGAATGGTCAGGTTGATGACACCTGGTTGTACGCCCGCGCCCTGAGTTTGGCTGAAGTCAATGAAATAAGGTTGAGTGGATCTGACAGCGTCTCGCCGAGCGTGCCGGATGGGTTCGGCGCAAGTGCGGTCTCGCATAACCAGATCAATTTGTCCTGGATAGCTTCCACCGACGACGTTGCTGTTGCCGGTTACCGCATCTTCCGCGATAGCGTGGAGCGCACGACAACCAGCGCAACGACTTTCCAAGATGCCGGTCTCACGCCGAACACGACATACACATATACGGTTCGTGCTTACGACGTCGCGGGTAACCAGAGCGCCCACAGCGTATCCAGCTCGGCTACCACGTTCTTGTCACCTGCAGCGCCGACCGCGGCGATTACGGCTATCCCGAGCGTCGTGGCCGGCGGCGGGTCTTCAACGCTCACTTGGAGCACCGTGAATGCGACCAACTGCAACGCTTCAGGCAGCTGGAGTGGAGGCAAGGCAACCAGCGGCTCAGAGGTCAAGAGTGGTATCGCGGCCAACTCCACCTACACCCTGACTTGCGTCGGACCTGGCGGCCAGGCGGTGGCTTCCGCCACAGTGACGGTGTTGCCGCAATGTAGCGATGGCGTGGACAACGACGGCGACTCGCGGGTCGACGCCGATGACCCAGGATGCAGCTCGCCCACAGACAACAGTGAGGCTGACCCGGACACCGTTGCTCCGAATGTGAGCATCTCGAGTCCGGCGCAAGGTGCGACGGTATCGGGCAGCGTGGTCGTGAGCGCCAATGCCAGCGACAACGTGGGTGTCGTAGGCGTGAGGTTTTATGCCAATGGTGCGCTGATCGCCAGCGAAGATGCCTCGGCGCCTTATAGCGTGACATGGAATTCGACGAGTGCTGAAAACGGTATCGTGCAGCTGACGGCGGTGGCTCGAGACGTTGCCGGCAACACCAATACGGCTGCGGTCAATGTGACGGTGGACAACGTCCAGACCCGGCGATACGTAACCGGTCTGTCCTCGAACTCTCGCTACTTCGTAGACCAGGTGGGCGATCCGATTCTGATCAAGGCCGATTCGCCTTGGTCGATGTTTTGTAACCTGTCGGCGGCTGACGTCGAGCTATGGGCGGCGAACCGCGAAAGCCTCGGCTTCAACACGGCGATCGTAGCTTTGATCGGCCATACGACTAACGGCTGCCCGGCTGCGAGCGGCGCGACCTATGATGGTGTTCTGCCGTTCAACGGAGGGGATGTTACTTCCTGGAACGAGGCGTACTGGACTCGGATCGATAGCTACATGACCATCCTCATGAACCATGGCATCACGGTCATTTTGTACCCGATGGATGGTTGGAACACGCTACCGGACGGCGTGTTCGCAGGTAAGTCCAACGCCAGCATTTACACGTACGGTCAGATGGTGGCGACGAGGTATGCTGGCTATCCAAACATCATCTGGAACGCCGGTGGCGACTATAACGGTTGGGACAACATCATCAATGGACAATTCCAGAACCTGTTGAACGGCATCCGTGCCGCGGGTGACACGCGGTTATTCAGCACCCAGTTGGGTAACGAGACAGTGACTACCGACATCGCCTTCTACGAACGGCTGGCGCAGTGGAACTTCGTCTACACCTACACCACGACTTACCAAAAAGTGCTGCGAGCTTACAATCGGGCGCCCGGAGTCCGAGACCCGCGTCCGGCGCTTTTTGGCGAGGGCAACTACGAACGAGAGGACTGGTACGGCAGTCTGCCCACCACGGACGAAACGCTTCGCCGCCAGCAACTCTGGGCGCTAACGAGTGGCAGCCCCGGTGAGATTCTCGGCACGGAAGATTGGCAGTTCCTGGACGCCTGGCAGACCCGTCTGGGCACAACGTGGATTTTGCAGGCGACGAAGAATCGTAATCTATTCTCGACGCTCAACTGGCACTTGTTAGTCCCGGATGAAGCCACGCCGCTCGTGATTGCCGGTCGCGGTACGAAGATTACGACCGACCAAAGCCTCGACGTGCGGGCTAACGACTATGTGACGGCGGCTCAGACGCCGGACAAGTCACAAGCCGTGATCTACGTGCCGACCAACACGGGCAACACAAACGCTCGCACGATTACGCTCGATCTGACGCTGCTGTTACCTGGTTACACGGCTACCTGGGTGGACCCGACCGACGCTACGGTGTCGCAGCCGGCGATCATCGACGGTTCGGGTAGAGTCACGACGCCTGGCTTACACGCCGACGGCACGCGCGACTGGTTGCTCGTCATTCGGTAGGCGTGACAAATCAATGGTGCTCCGCTTTCCAGGCAGCCTCGTATGTGTATCCCCAGGCGCCTTTTTGGCCCGATATCGTTCACGGCACGGCCGATACCACCGTTGCGATTAGCGCCGGGGCTTCTATCCAGCATTGGATCGGGCGGAAATTCGTCGAGTCCGCTTTCACGATCTCCGCCATTCCTGGGCGAGCAACCTGCTCGAAGCGGGCGAGAACATCGCGACCGTTTCCAGAGCGCTCGGACACGTCAATGCATACATCACGCTGAAGACTGACGCGCAGGCGATCCCGAAGCCACGCTGTCCTGCCGTTTTGTCGAACCCTGGAACCGCCAGGCTTCTCATAGTCCCTGCCGATTGCCCAAACGAAAAAGCCCCGCAAGGGGGCTTTTATGTTTTGGCGGAGAGACAGGGATTCGAACCCTGGAACACCTGTGAGGATGTTACTGGAATTCCAGTCTCAGCTGCGCAACAGCGAGTGTCAGCGAAGATGAGCCGGCGTAAGGTGTTACAGACAAAATCGAAGACACTTGGTTACGCCCGATCACGCTGACTTTTAACATGTTGGGTACAAAATGGGTACGGGCTCAACCACTGGGCTCCACTGTGCGCGTACCGAAAATTCTAGCTTCCAGTCGCTTCTGCCTGGTCTCTCGAGAGGATTGATTGTATACGAGCGAGGCTGGTGCGATGGTTCCACGTAGGCGATGCGATCTTGGTTGCCAAATCGCCGAGCATCCGGCCGTGCGCAAATCTCGTGGGTATCAGACCTGCGACGAATGTGTCAGAAGAAAAAGCAGCAATTGCGACAAACAAAAATTGACCGTTGCGTTTCAGCACAGCCACAACGCATGCGTTAACCAACGCGCACTTTCTCTGGATCGCGATGGCCCTGAGTCGCGCTCGTGATACGAGCGGGCGGCAGGGAATCACCGTGAAGCCGAAGGTTGAATATCTTAGCGAAGTCGGCTCACCCAGGTCTGCATCGTTCTTTAAGCGATGGTGACAAGCGAGCCGTAATCTCGAAGCGCATCATCGTTCGTTAGCAGAATCATGGGCTCTACGGACGCCTGCGCAACGAGTAGTCGATCGAACGGATCTTTGTGTATCGGCGGAAGCCTGGCGACCTTGGCCGCGTGATCGCCTGTGATCGGCAACAGCGAGAAACCGGCCGGCTCGACACCGGCCAGTAACTCGTCGGGGTCGGCATCGAGCTTGCCGATGCTCGATTTGATGCTGATTTCCCAGATCGACGCCGCGCTGATGAAGACTTCGGCGGCATCAATTTGCTTTCTGGCAGCAGCGGATAGCTTGGATGGAGCGCTTACCGCCCATAGAAATAAGTGCGTATCGAGCAGAATACGCACGCTCAATGCCCCTCAAAACCGGCGATGATTTCGGGCGGCAACGGCGCATTGAAGTCGTCCGGAACCTTCACCTTCCCCTTCAGCAATCCGAGTTTCTTTTTTTTCACCGAAGATGATACCGGGCTCAATTTGGCAAGCGGCTTGCCCGCCTTGGCGATAATCACTTCCGTGCCGGCCGCTACCTCATCCACGATTCGGGAGAGGTGGGTTTTCGCTTCGTGGATATTGATGACGGTGCTCATGTGGCGGGCGATCCAATATTGAACTAAGCTTAGTTTAGTCGAGGTCGACTCGTTCGACAAGTCCCGGTGCGCCCCTCGCAGCCCGGCAGCTGCGAGATTGTCTACGTCTCGCAGCAGGCGACACTCCATCTGTACGGCTGGGTCGAAGGTGACTTCCTACGGGGGTTCACAGATCGCAGATGGAGTGGTGTCCATTTCACCCAACGGGTTGGAACTGGTAACCATTTCAGAAGAGCACGCTCCAAGTGGTGCACATTTCGTAGCCAACGTACATGGAACGCGTCATTTCTGCACCGGCGCCGACGAGAGCATATCGAAGTGCGTTATTCCATTGAGCTCGCTGTCAATGCGTCGACTCGATACTGAGAAAACGCGTCATCCAATTGGCGATAGACAGGCAGTTAGCCGAATGA
The DNA here is from genome assembly GCF_009932555.1 of Steroidobacter agaridevorans. Lineage (GTDB taxonomy): Bacteria > Pseudomonadota > Gammaproteobacteria > Steroidobacterales > Steroidobacteraceae > Steroidobacter > Steroidobacter agaridevorans. The sequence goes on along the minus strand of NZ_BLJO01000001.1, from coordinate 182,063 downwards.
GTTCGGCTAACGTCGGTTGCTAAAGCTCCCAAGCAACGCGTCACTTTCACAAAGTGGTTACCAATAACGCGTCAATCTGAAGAAAGTGGTGCACAAGATCGCGTCGCTTTCCGCCCATCTCGCCGAACTGGCGACCATTTCGGTCGGATCGCACAAAGTGGTGCACATTGTCTCGGCTCCACTCTCAAAGCGGCTTCGCTCAACAGGCGCGAACCTGTGCCTCCAGCGCGCCAGTACGGGCGGCATGCCGCCAGAGTAAAACGCATACAAACGTTGGTGCGACAGGCACTGGCTGTTCGATGGCGGTGCGTTGTGCGAAGCGCGCGGCGACCAACGGCAATCGAACCAGCGTGTTCGCTGGTCGGCCGAGCGTTAGGCGAGGGGATGCCCGCCAACAGTCGCGCCAAGCCAAGCCAATCGATGGCTCATTTGAGCACGCTGGTCAACGCGAGTAGAGCCGTGACTTGGACAACCGTAAGGAGGACGGTTTGCCAGCCGCGAGTGCCAAGGCCGCAGTCGACCTTACAACGATTCGAAGTAATGGCCGACGGTCATCTCATCATCTTAGGACACGCAGCCCCCAGATTTAAAACCAGAGTGATCGGGCTGTGGACAACTCCGCCTCATTTTCTCACACATATCAATGCCGTATCGATCCGGTGCGTGAACGCGAAAACTATCGCACCCCAAAATGGAAAGTGCGCCGTGACTTCCTTGCGTACAGGGTACGAGCGCGTACTGGCGAGATCGACACGGAAAGCTACGAACGCCCTTGCAAATGCACCTGGCGTAGTGCAGGCTAATTCCGCATCTAACGTTCTCTAGGAACGACTGGGAAACCCCAGAGCAGCGCGAGCCGGCGCTCTACAAGTTGGCCAGAGCATGTCCTTCGTTCTCCTGCCCTGAACGTCGGACCCGGCGCGAAGCCGGTTTGTTTTAATCTGAAAGTTCGATCGTTGATCCTCCCGTTCTCAGTGCGTACGCGGAATCTCCGTGGCGTACTTCCGTTTTCCCTCCTGCTCATCCGATGCCATGGCGCGTCTGCTTAGACCGCGCTCGCGCATCACGGTGTTGTTCACGCGCAGCTAAGCGAGTTCTCACTCGGCGACGCACTGGTAGCTCCTATCGGAGCCTCCAGCGCACGCACGCGCGCACCCATCGCTCCGCCTTGGCCTGGCGGTGCTCCCCACGATGGTGAACAGCTCCTTCGAGGTTTGCTCGGCACATGCCGCCCAAACCAGTGCGTCCGCCCGTGCGCGGACATCTCGCGTTCAAGTGTTCGCCTGTGGGCATGCCCACAAATCTTTGGGGGTCGGTCGTTTCGTTCATCTAATTCTGTCGGAGTGTCAACGTGTCAAAGTCAGCCGAAACATTGATGAGACAGGCAGGGCGTGAGACCGCGACGCGCGGCTTTAAGATCTTCCGGGAGATCGAGTCTGAGTATTCGGGGGCTCTGCGCATGTCTGCGGACGCGTCTCGTTCGATATCAAATAGATCCCGCGCGGAACGTCGGCGCGTCATCAGATCATTCGTTTTCTGGTTGGTCGTGTACTTCGGGGTGCACAGCATTCGCCATCTCAAGGAGAAGCATCTATTGGCGTATTGCCAGCACATGGAGGCGAAGCCTCTCTCGGCGGCCTCGATTTGCTCGACGCTATCACATCTCGGAGTGCTGTGCGTCCACATAGGGAAGTCGGAACTGCTCCGGGATCACCAAAGATATTTCAGTGATCCCAGCGTCCTGGCGCGGAGCGGTGTTACCGAGGTCGAGAAGACACTCGAGAGCGCCGGTGTCGACTTCTTTGATCTCTACCATCGCACTCACGCCATCAGTCCGCGGGTCGCGTGCCAGTTTGCGCTCGCATATTTTTTCGGGATGCGCGCCAAGGAATCCTGGTGCTTCCGGGCGCACGAGGCGCTGTGTGACGGGCAGTTGCGAATCTATTGGGGGACGAAAGGTGGACGTCGCCGAGTCATCAATCGACCGCTGACTGAAATTCAAATCGCGTTGTTGGAATACGCCAAGTCCATGACGTGCAAGTCGGGCTCCATGGTCGATAGCCGAACGACGCTGCAAAAGTGGAAGAGCTTCTACTACTCGGTGGCTCGCCAAGTCGGTCTGACGAAAAAAGGGATTGGGATCACACCTCACGGTCTCCGCCACAGCTACGCCAATCGTGCCTACGAGACGATCTCGGGCCGCCTCAGTCCCGTTCAAGGCGGCGTGCTTTCGCAAACCGATCCCGACGTTGATCGCGCTGTTCGCAGTTTGGTGGCGGAGGAGCTCGGCCACTCACGACCAGCCATTGCTGCAGCATACATCGGCGGCGTTGGACCGACGGATGAGCCTCACGTCCCGCCCCGAAAGGATGAGCCCGATGACGAGTAAGAACGGTGTCCGCATAGCAAATGCACCATCCCTAGTTTCAATCAAAGGTAAGCCAAATGAGCGACAGCAAACTTCCCGACGAGTCAGGCTCGGAGTCCAGTCGGATCAGTAGTGACTACCTCAGAGAACTTCGCGATCGGATTGCACAGTCCCTCTTTGTCATGTCTATCCGCGAGTCCGACCGAAGAGATTCTGACGTGATCTTCGCCGGCTGCGTGCAAACAAGGTTCGGGTGGACGGACATAATCGCGATACGTGCATCCGTGGGCGCCGAAAGGCGGATCGGATCAGTGTACATACGAACCTTGTTTCCCACGAGGTCGACTCCCACAGATGAGTGGGTCGCACGGCTGCAAAGGTCTGCGGTGCTCATGCGCTACACGCGAGATGAGGGAGGAACCGGAATCGAGGCGCAGACTCGTCTGCCGATATTCGCGGACCGTGCGATCTCAGAATCGATTGTATCTGCTGTAGAGCCGATCATTCGGCTCCAGGGGTTCATGCTTGTCGGTTCGTATGGAGACCGGCTCAGGGCGCAGTATGCGATTTGGGCAATGGGGCCGCAGGCTCTCGCAGGCGAGCAGTTGCAAGTTGTCTTTGCGGCGCTTCGCCATGCACTTGCCCCGGCCGGGTTTCGTGTGGTCGAGACTAATACTGGCTGCGTCGTGATCGACGATGACTTAGACGTTCCGAGCCTGGAGGGCTGCCGAGTCGAGGTGTCAACGAACTTCCAGCATGAGCTTTCGAAAAGCCTGGTCTGCGCCGAACTTGTTGTGCCTTGGGGGCCGGATCGAGGCATCGGTGGCAGCGAGGCGGTGAGTCTCCTGAATCGCAGCGACGAAGCGAGCGAGGACGAGTCGCTGGGCGTTGGCGCTTGGTATCGCAATAGCGAGGATGGATCGTTGCGGTATCGAATACTGTTGCCGGTCACCGAGCAGTGGACTCCTTGCATCGACCTGTTTGTGTCCAGTCTCGTGATTCGTTGGATGGACCTTGAAAGCGTAGGCTTTGCAGCATGCCCGGAGTTCGGCCTGACAGACAGACTGCAAGCGCTTTTTTCATCCCTGCGGTCGGGCGACAAGAGCGAGCTGCGGACTGAGCAGTTCCAAGGCAAGCGGCTCTCGATGGACGACTACTACCGTGACATGGCGGCGCGAGAGCTTGTCGCGCAGATGGCCGGAATTTCCGTTACAACGGTCAATCGCTATATCGGGCCGCAACCCAGGCGACCGCGCGAGGGGCGAAAGTACAGGCGATCGAAGAAGTAAACATCGCTGCGAAGTGTTGTTCGGGAGCAGGAATACTGACCCTTGCTCATCGAGCGTGTCTACAACCTTCGATCGCAGGGTTCGGGTTGTGAGAGTAGATGGAAATTGCCGGTCCTCGCTCGGGCCTACATAAGTATTTTGCGCGGAAAGCGTTGTCGTGCTGAGCGATGGGTCACTCCCGGTCGGCGATTGTTTCAGCCTGTATCGGTGGGCCGCGCGGGTGCCGAAAGCCCGATGGCCGTCGGTGAAGGGGGGATCAAAGTGGATTTGACAGTCGCCGTGTCAGTTGTGTGCCGGGTTGGCGGCGGAACCTGTTGCAGGTTCGACGGTCGATGCTATTCCTTGACTGTGAGCACATCTTCAGTCGAGGCGCTTATGCGTGGCAAGGTAAAGTGGTTCTCTCGAGAGAAAGGTTACGGCTTCATCACCGACGAGCAGGCACGGGATCACTACTTCTCGGTGCAGGATGCTCGAGGGGCAAATCTGCCGGCATCCGGCGATCATGTTCAGTTTCAATCGCAAGATACGAGTCGTGGTCCACGTGCATCGGGCATTCAGCTGGTTGCCCGAAGCGAGGAGGGCCGTCGTGGTGACGATCGCGTGAGATGCGGCCATTGTGAAAGGAAGATGGTCCCGCGGATCATCAGCTATCAAGGGGTGGTAGAGCGGTCGGTGTGTCCGTTCTGTGCTGAGACGTATCGCGACTTCATGCTCCCTCCATCGACTCCGCTATGGCGGTGGGTTGCGCTCGTGGTCTTCGTCTTGGTCGTCTTCATCGGATGCTGAGAAACTCGAATTGGAGAATTGGGTGTTGACTCTCCCTTCCAGAAAGCAGGGCAGGCCGATGATGAATCTCTACCGGTCATACGCCGACTCGGCTCGGCAACGAGTATCGGGTTTACTCACCCTGAGTACTTCGAAAGGCGAAGAGGAGCAAGCGATAATGCATGACGTCGTTCGTAAGGTTGATGAAATGACTCCTGCGTGGAAGGAGCTTGAAGCTCGCGCGCCGGTCAAGCTGAGCGCGATCCGCAGCCAGCGTCACTACAAGGCGATGACAGAGTTCATGAATGAACTTCTGGACGAAATCGGCGATCGTGAGTCGCATCCGCTCGCCGGGCTGATCGACGTGGTCACTATGTTTGTCCGCGACTACGAAGAGCGCGAGGTTGAGATTCCCCAGGCGAGCCCAGCTGCAGTGCTGCGTTTCCTGATGGATCAACGCGGCCTGCGACAGGTCGATTTCGCCGATGTGTTTGGATCTCAGTCGAACGTGAGTGAAGTCCTGAACGGTAAACGTGAGATCAATGCGCGCCAAGCCAGGGCACTGGGGCAGCGTCTGGTGATTTCGCCGGCTGTGTTTATTTGATCGATGGCGAGAGCGGTCCTGTCCTCCGCAAAAATTCGATCTGGCCTTCTGAAATTGTCGGCGGGCACAACTGTGGCATGATCATGGCGTGCTGAGCGCGTTCTTCATCATCGTCCGACTGACCTGGGATCTAATCCTGTGGTGCGGGCTCTGGCTTCGGCCGCGCGAGTCGTTGGAGGCGGAGATACTTTTTCTGCGTCGGCAGCTGGCGCTGTATGGGGAGCGCGGGGTGAAACCTAAGCGGATCGATGCATCCACTCGAGTGGCGTTGACGTTTCTATCGCGTTGGTTCGACTGGCGGTCTGCTTTGGTTGTCGTACGGCCTGAGACGCTGATCGGCTGGCACAGAGCAGGCTTTCGGCTTTGGTGGCGATGGAAGTCGCGCCCTGGGCGGCCACCGATTCCGAAAGAGCTACGCGAACTGATCCGCCGAATGGCAGAAGAGAATCCCGTGTGGGGTCAGGAGCGCATCACGAACGAACTGCTGCTGAAGCTAGGTCTTCGAGTGTCGCCGCGCACGGTGGCGAAGTACATGCCGCAACCCGCGCCGGGTCGGCCGAGGGGAGGTCAGCGGTGGTCAACGTTCCTTCGCAACCACGCACGGGGTGTAGTCGCCTGTGATTTCCTTGTCGCTGTGACCAGCACATTCCGAGTGCTGTACGTGCTCGTTGTCATCGAACACCGCAGCCGTAGACTCATTCACCTCAACGTGACGGCGCACCCGACGGCGCAGTGGACGCGGCAGCAATTGAGAGAGGCGGTGGGATACGAGGAGCGATATGAGTACCTGCTGCATGATCGCGACGCCATCTTCTCGGCGGAGTTGGATGAGTCTATCCGGCGGCTGGGGCTACGCGTGCTGAAAAGCCCCCCGCGCAGTCCCAAAGCGAATTCCCTCTGCGAACGCGTCATCGGGACGATTCGCAGAGAATGTTTGGACTGGTTCATTCCGCTCTCGGAAGCGCATCTGCGTCAGACGCTCAAGGCTTGGGTGACGCATTACAACCGCGGACGCCCGCACTCAGCGCTAGGCCCAGGCGTTCCTGATCCTCCCGCGAGTTCGACCGTGCCGTTGTCGCCTTCTCGGCATCGGCTCGACGACTTTCGCTTGGTTCAGGCCAAAGCAATACTCGGTGGGTTGCACCACGAGTATTCGTTGGCGCGTTCGTGACGGAAATAGACTCAGCCAAGACCGGTCAGACGAGATTATTGCGGACGACAGCTGCCCCATGAAGTTACAACCGCGGCAGGACAGCGTCAGTTCATTGCAATCGATTCATCTGGGTCACTTGCCCATGCGGCGCTGATTCAAACGCTCCACCATCGCTTCGACTTGCGAGAGTACGTCCACTTGCTTACCCGCTCGCAGGCCGTCGATGGTGTTCGTACCCTGAGAGATCACATAGCGATGCCACAGTGAATCGCTGCCATCGGGCGCGGGTGCGCGAACGATCTCTTCGATGCGGAAAGGCTGCTCGAACGAGAGTGTTCCGAACTTCAGCATGGGTCAGTAACCGGATGCCGAATCACCGGCGCCATTGACCGCCGCCACCGCCACGAGGCTTGTCCTGCGCCTCGTTGACCTTGAGCGCCCGACCGCCCATGTCCTGACCGTTCAGGCTCTGAATGGCTCGTGCCGCGTCGGCGCGAGGCATTTCGACGAAACCAAATCCACGAGGTTGACCGGTCTCGCGATCGTTGATCAATGCAACCGAGTCGACCGAGCCATGCTGCGCAAACAGCGCGCGTAAGCTGTCTTCGGTGACGGAAAAGGGCAGATTGCCCACGTAGATCTTGCTCATATCGTAACTCTCTTTAAAGAACGCGTCCGGTCGAATCGAAAGAACGCAAGTACACCGACAGCGCCAATGTCGCTGTCTCCAAGGTTCGAGAACGATTCGGTTTAGGTTGAGTGGCCGAGAGGCGCCGGACGGCGGTGGTGGCCAGACTAAGATAAAGAGAAAGGTTACGAGCCGAAATCACTATACAGCTTCGTCGCTGGCGATGCTCGGCTTTCTCTCGGCTGTGCGCTACGTGCTTACCGGGTGCTCTGAAGCGCGATTGTGAATGCCCCGCGACGAGCAAACTCAATAAAGCTCTGCAATTGTGAGCACAGCGAGGACTCGGCGCTCGGGCGGTTCCCATCCCGCAGTTGGGCATGCTTTCGAAGCATCCCCAGAATGAACGGCGAGCGTTTGGCTCTGTCCACCGCTGCCGCCCAGTGTGCGGAGTCATCGGCTTCGACACGCTTACGATCCTGACTGTCGCCTGGCTGATAATCGTGTTTGATCGGGTTGTGTCGCGCTCGCTGGCCTTGCTGCGGCAGATAGGTGGTGCCGGTCGGATGCCAGCCGAACGTCAGGCCGAGATCGCGGATGAAATTCCAATCCGACAAAGTGCAGGTGAACTGATCGTCGCCGCTCGCTCCGGACAGCTCTACGACGGGACCCGATTGCCGGGTCGCTGGTTGATTCGTGCGCTGTTGTGAGTTCACGGACGTTATCACTACGCCATCAGGGCGAGACTTGCCGTTCCTGGTAGTCGTGTTCGTAACGGCCGGGAGAGGTATTGAGCGGGGGCGCGCACCGAGCGAGTCACGTGCGAATATCCCAGCAATTCGCCGTCCCCCAGCAGGATGCTCTGCATGACCGTCACTCCCCAGAATATTTCTCCGATCGGTCGGCGTCGCCAACCACGCTGCGTGTCCACGCCGTACTCGGCTGCGATCGACAAATGGCGGGCAGGAACATGGAGCGCGATATCGTCCGGCAGATAGAACTGCGACATGTGGTGACTCAGGACGCCGGGATCGTAGGGCCGGGCGCGCGGCATGTGGTCGTGCCACGCAATCACGATGCCCTTTGCGTCGAGAATCGCTATAGCGCAGCGATCGTTACGTTCCACGCTTGCGATGTTGATTTGTCGGCCTCGCGCCGCCAGCAGACGTCGTCGCCACTCTGCGCAGTCATGCGAATCGAGGTCGGCGTTTGAGACGGTGGGCATGGTCCAGTGAGGTGAGCAAATCGCACTGCTTTCGAGCTGAACTCGTTCATGGGTTGCGGACGTTCGTCGATGAGCCGTATTTCTCACTCGAGCCAGCGCGCGACTGACGCGCCGATGCAATCTATATATGTTCATGAAGCTCTCCGCAGTGCGGTGAAGGAATGACGCGCGGATAGGGGAGGTGGGCTCTACTGCACGTCGAGCGATAAGAATGACTGCGCGGGTGCTGGCCGCGCATCCCTTCGCCACTGAGCTGAGTGCGGACGACTCCACAATCTGTTGGCAGTGTGCGCTCTATCATCGGGGATAGATACATAAATCGCCGCGTAGGCCGCCAGCTACGCCGATCCGCCTGGACGACACCCAAGCGCGCTGCCACGAACAGGAGTAGGCTGCGCGCCCCTTCTTTGGACTGCGATGACATCATGAATTGGACTTTGGCGGAGAATAACTGGGCGCAGTTCCAAGGCACGGTGAAGGCGCGCTGGCTGAAGCTCGATGCGGAGCAATTGCGAGCGATCGCCGGTAAGCGAGCCTCGCTGCTGAGCGCGATTCAAGAGGTTTACGGCATCAACCGCGGCGAGGCGGAACGAGAGATCCGCGCATTCGAGGAGCGCAACAGGAATTATCAGCCGAAGTAGCGATCTGACCCTTGGATCGCTGCACGCACGGCGTTAGAAATATATATATTTAGCTATCTAAAGGTGACCGAAGCGCGCAGACTGGGTGTCGGTTCGCATCCTGGAGAAGGTCTTGCGCTTTTGGGAAATTGCTCGGCTCGTTGCTGGATGTTCGGCGCTATTGCTCGCAGCGGTCACAGCCAGCGCTCAGGCGCAACGCTCTCTCTCCGCGATCCCGGAGAATGCCCGTCCGGTAAGTTATGGCGGCGGTTGGGAGTGTGTGCGCGGCTATCGGCAGATGGAGGGACGTTGTGTCGTGGTGGTCGTTCCGGCGAACGCATATTTGGATGTGCGGGGGACGTCCTGGCGCTGCAATCGCGGATTCCTCGATGACAATGGGCAATGTACGGCCGTGCGAGTGCCGCAGAATGGTTATGCAGTGGACTCCGGCTACGATCGGGGATGGCGCTGCCATCGCGGATACCGCGCGGACGGCGAATCCTGTGTGAAGGTCGAGCTGCCGGCACATGCCTACTTGCTCGACTCGATTCACGGCTTCGCATGGCTATGCGATCGAGGTTTCAGACAAACGAAGGATCGATGTGTCGCGATCGACGTTCCTGCTAACGCATATCTCGTTCGCGCCGGCGATGATTGGAAGTGCGAGCGCGGCTTTCAGCGGACCGACAACCAGTGCTCACCCATAGTCGTCCCGACGAACGCATATCTCGATGACCGCGGCAGTGAATGGCGCTGCGAGCGTGGCTTTCGCAAGCAAGGCGTGGACTGTGTCGCCGTGCGCGTCCCAGCCAATGCGTTCATCGGTTACGCGGGAGACGACTGGTCGTGTGACGCGGGATTTCGCAAGCAAGAGGCAGCGTGCATTGCCGTGCCCGGGAGTTGACCGTGCCTGAGGATATGAAACATCTGGATCGGTTGGCGGCGCTGCATGCCGCGCTTCGATTCGTGATCACGAGCGAGCTGCCGTCGGAACACAAGGCCACTTTGATCGAAGTGTTGACCCAGGCTATCCGTGACGACGAGGCGGCTGAGCTGCATCGCCAGTCTGTTGCCCGGTCGCAAGGGGAATGGCGGGAGCACGAGCTCGAGGAGCTGAAATCCTTCTTGCACGGCCAGACGGCCAGAAGCTGGCAACATGCGGACGAGTGTGTGATGCAGCTGGCGACGCGGTTGCATCGGGATCCTGGCGCCGTTCGGCACAAGGCAACGGAGCTCGGCCTCGGCCCGGCGGTTGACTATCGATTCGTCAGGACATTCAAGCTGAGCCGCGACGAGTGATCGTCAGCGTTCTCCGAGTCCACCGACGGAACCGGGGCGGCGAGGGTAAGCGTGACCCGCGTGCCCATGCCGATGTCTCTACCGCCCACATCGAGCGTTCCGCGCAATTGAGCTGCCAAAGTACGGATCAGCTTCAACCCCGTGCCCTCGGCGCCGTTGGGCGAGGCAAATCCATTGCCAGTGTCTTCGATGCGAAGTAATAAGGCGTTCTCGCGCGTGCGCTGGAGCGCCACAGTGATCAGGCCGGCGGATTCGTTCGCAAATGCATGCTTGTAGGCGTTGGTTACAGCCTCATTCGCGAGCAGCACCAAAGCTACCGCGTCCTGGGCGGGCAGTTCCATCTGATCGCATTCGATCTCCAACGCCACATGCGGGTGCGTGCGGCCAAGCGATTGCCCTAGCGCGCTCCCCAGTGACTGCAATAACTGCGGCATGAAAACGCTCTGCGTGCTGTTGGCATTCGCGCACAGCAGTTCGTGAACCCGGGCCATGATATGCAGGCGGGCAGCGTTATCCAGCAAAGCATCGCGCACTTGCGCCAATGAGCTTGCTTGCGCTTGCAGGGCCAACAGATTCGAGGCTATCTGCAGCGTATTCTTGGTGCGGTGATGCGCTTCGACGATCAGCGCGTCTTTGAACCTGAGTGCTTGCTGATTTTCGATCTCCGCCTGTTCGAACAGCGCGCGCTCTTCGTACTGATGATAAGTCAGCAGATTTTGCTGCGCCCGTTGGTGCGACTCGAACAAGGCCAGCGCGCGAGCGTGGTCGCGTGCTTGTTCCTGCAGCTTCAGCGCCAGCGCCAGTTGTGCCGCCAGTTGTTCCGCGATACGCACGTCGTCGCTGTCGAAGTGCGCCTGGCTGTCGTGATGCGCCACCCAGAGCGTGCCCAGCGGCTTTCGCCCGCCGTCGTACAGTGGAATGGTCAGGATCTCGGCGATGGACGGTAGTTTATCGGCCACTTGGTCGAACACGCGCTCGGGCCGTGAGATAAGAATGGCGATCCCGATATCTAAACAGAGGCCGCAAGGACTACTGTCGCGACGCATGTCGGTAGCCTCGTGCGCGGACAGGGCTCCCTGAACGGCTTCCCAGCGCATGGTTGCTGCACCGGTTTGATCCAGATGCACGAGGCTCAGCCCGGCGCTGCCCGCGCCGCAAAGATCCTGCGCGATGTCGAGCACGTAGCGCACGGTTGCGCTTGGGTTTTCAGCAAGGGACTTCGTTAGCTCACAGATCGCCGCTGACTCGGCGCGCAGATTCGGAGGAAACACCCGCGGCGGTAATGTATGTGCTGAAACGTAGCAGTCGGAATATCGACTGCGTCGCTCCGCGATGGTCGAGTTGGTCATGGATCGTGCTCCGTAGTGCGAACAGTCCATTGCGTATGAGGCAGCGTCGCCTCCAGCCAGCAGGGCGGTCATCCGGATCCCGCCCCGACATGCGCGGCGCTGTCGGTGAAGATCAGTTCGACGCGACGGTTCGACTGGCGGCCCGCGGCGCTGTCATTGCTCGCGATGGGGAAGTTTTCACCTTTGCCCACCGCGGTGATCTGACTGCGATCCACGCCGCGCTGAATCAGGCCTGTCTGTACGGACTGGGCCCGACGTTCCGACAAGTCCATGTTGTTCTGGTCCGAGCCCACGTTGTCGGTATGGCCTTCGATGAGCACTTTGCGGTCGGGTTGCTCTTTCAAGGCCGTGGCTAGCCGATCGAGCGGCGCATCCGCGCCCGCTCCGAACGTCGCTTGCGAGGTGTCGAACAGCACGTCGCCAAGAGTCAGGACCAGACCTCTCTCGGTCTTCTGCAGCTTCATATCCGCCAGTTCCGCCTCGAGAGACCTGGCATGAGTGGCACTGCGCTGGACGTCCCGTTCGCGCGCCTGAAGCAGAACCGTCTGGCGCTGAGCCGTGCCAGCGGCGACTTGCTCGTTTGCCTGCGCGGTCAGAATTTTCTCGTTGGCGATCTGCGCGCTGAGTACTGCGTTCGTCGCTTCGAATTCAATGTCGGTTTTCCTGCTCCTGGATTCGGCGAGACGATTTGCCGCGTCCAGTGCTGTGCGCGCGTTGGCGATATCGGCTGCTGCTATACCCGCGCGCGGCGATTGTTCCATTTCCGGCACCAGGATTCGCGCTCGTTCCAGCGTTTCGTTGCGCTCTGGAGGGGTATTGCACGCGCTGAGTATCGCGGCTACCGCCACGCTCAGCACGATGCGCTTGTTGAATTTCATGTCCATGACCTCATGCGTATGATTGGGAATACATCAGTGTTGCGTCGGCGATGTGCGCTCGGCTTCAGTGCGCAATATCTCGAGGCTGGCAAGTACTTCTTCAGCGGCCTTGCGCGCACTGGCAGTCTGCGATTTCGCTATCGCAAGCTCGGCGTACAAGTGCGCCTGCGCAGCCGAGCGCTCCGCTTCCTGCGGTTGCTCGTTGTCGAGCGCAACCTTGGCCGCGCTCAGTTTGTCTTTGGCCTGCTGCAGCTCTATCGCGCCGGCTTCCGATCGCCCGACGGCCTGTTGTGCCTGCTGAACCGATGTGTCGCTTTGGGCGACTCGCTCCTTCGTGAGCGCCGACGTGTTGGCGCACGCACCGAGCGTCGCGAGGAGGCTCACGCCAATGGCCAGCGCTGTACCTTTTCGGTGGACAGGTGTTGCAACAATCAACCGCGAGTAAACATTTGCGAGAGCAGCCGAGGAGGAACGCATTGTAAGTATCTCCGGTGGGTGGAGGCCTGCCGGGTCGGCAGCTTTGTACGGTCGGTGAGATTGCGCTGCCGCGCTGGGGATCTCGGTGCGTTGGCGCACATAGGGGGGCGCGATGCGGCATCGCCGACCAAGCTTGGAATATTCATTCGGGTGTGCGCCAACGTACATCGAGATGACGTCGGCGGGGGTACCCTCGACGCGAGGCTGAAACATCTTCCGGCCGTAGCGCGAGAACTCATTGCGTTCGTTCAAACAAAGTGCGGGCGAGAACCGTCTGCTGGCGACATTGGCCGGGCCGGATCGGCAGCGCTTGTTTGCTGACTTCGAGCGGGTCGAGCTGTGTTCCGCGGAGCTTATCTGCGGGTCGGGCGAGCGGATGAGGCACGTGTATTTCCCGACCGACGGCATCATATCCTTGGTAACCACGCTGCACGACGGATCGCGTCTGGAGGTCGGCAGCATCGGTCACGAGGGCATGCTGGGTTCGTCGATCATCCTGGGCGTCAACACATCGGCGCAGCATGCGATAGTCCAGCGGTCGGGTACGGCGTGGCGGCTCGGTGCCGCCGTGTTTCAGCGGCATTTGCGCAAGAACATCGTTCTGTGCCGGCTGCTGAACTGTTACATGTATGTGCTGATGGGACAATTGGCCCAGACGACGGCTTGTTCGCACTATCACCAAGTGCGGGCGCGTCTGGCGCGGCGGCTGCTCATGAACCGCGATCAGGTGCGCGGCAATCAGTTTCATGTCACCCAGGAATTTCTGGCACACATGCTCGGCGTGCGGCGGGTGGGGGTCACGAACGCCGCGAACTCGTTGCGAGAAGAAGGTTTGATCGATTACCGACGTGGTGCCATCACTATCCTGGACGGGCCTGCGCTCGAGGAGGCATCGTGCGCATGTTATCGAGGAGCGAACGACATGTATGAGCGTGCTTTGGGCTCATTGTCCTCGCCGAGGCCTCGTCGCACCCACCAGGCATCGACGCGGCGGACGGCGCACAAGCTCAGTGACTGAGCGTGCGATCCGGATTGGCGCCGAGGCTGCCGCCTTCATTTTCCCAAATCCTTACAGCAGCTCTTTGCTGCCGGTCGTCCGGCCCAGGCTGGTCGGCGAGCTTGCGGTCGGAACACGCACCGTCGGTTTCGTTTCGAACGTGCAAGGCGTTGCACATGGCATTGATCCATGGGTTCTGCCGCCAGCCGCCTGCGTAGCGCCGGCCCGGTGTATTCCAGCGGCTTCCGATTGTAGTGCGACGCATGAGTGGGTGCTCCTGTGAAGAGGGTGGTGATGTAGTGCTACGTCCCTGGCGCTGTCGCATCGAGCTGCGGCGCCAGGGTCAACGGATCTTCGATGATCACCTCGACGCGACGCTGCCGTGGCGCAAAGTCGTCATCGTCCTGCGGTAAGTCGGCGCCGCGCGCGGTCAGCCGATTTGCAGCGATGCCGCGTCTCAGCAGATACGTCCTGACAGCATCGGCGCGGCGGGTCGACAAGGCTTGGTCGTATCGATAGTTGCCCGCGCCTGCATAACCATCGACTGCCACGTTGCGTTCCGGATGCTGCTCGAGAAACTCGGCCAAGGCCTCGACCCGACGATGACCAGGGATGCTCAATCTAACGGCGTTCGTGGTGAACAGCGCATCGTCCAGCGTCAGCAGCAGGCCACGGTCGATAGCTTCGGCCTGCAACTCGTTCATTTCACGTCGCAGTTCCGTGGCGTTATCGCGCGCTTGGGCGTTCACATCGCGCAGATGTTCCAACTTTTGTCTTTGTTCATTGGCTTCGGTCTGCGAGTCTGCGACGCTGACCGGCCCGCAGACCGCGAGCAATACCGCGCCTGCTAGAGCGAGGGCGGCTACAGGCAAATGACGATCGGGCGAGGGCAAGGACGGTGCTCCTGTTCGAAAGCGCAACTGTGCACCGGGACTCCGCTGCCGTCGGTGCGGTACCCAACTCAGCGCTCCCGGCTCGGCACTATTCGCCACCACCGCGCAGACACAGGATTGCATCGGGTTCCATCTGCATCCAAGATGGCCCGGATTCGCAACAGCCTCGTCAGCCACAGATACATCCCGCATCGCGCGTCGGCGCGTGCCCAGTGAGCATGAACGAAAGCCGGCTCACCTCGGACCTAGCCAGGTTGCCGCCAGAGCCTGTGGATCGGCTGACTCATCCGTTCGGCAGGTTCCTGCGCATTGAGACGCTCGGCGGCTTGGTGTTGTTGGTTGCCGCGCTCATTGCGTTCGTGCCTTCCAACTCTCCCTGGGCGCACAGCTTCGCTGGCCTTTGAGAGTCGCCGGTCGGGCTCAAACGCGAGCTGGTGCTGGGCGAGTTGAGCAATGACGATCTTCTTCGCGTTCGTCGTCGGCAAGCCAGCGGGAATACTGACCTTTTGCTGGCTGGCCGTGTGCACGGGAATCGCTGTGGCATGGGTGTCGCGCAGTGATTCGCGATGCTAAGCGGGCGTGTAACGCAATCGGGCCCTCGCTATGCAATGTTCGCTAGCGCACTGATCGACAGATGCCGCCAGCGCACAGTACGGGCTGGTCTCATAGGGAGTAGCACATGAATTCCAAGCGGGCAATGCCAGGGGAGGACCGGCAGAACGTTGTTGCGATCTCTACCGACAGCAATCCCCAGCCGATGTCGGAAGCCGCGCGGCAGGGCTCCGATTCCAAGCTCGAAGGCGCCAGCGACTCGCCGCCAGGTTGGTCATCGCTCTCCATATCGAAGTGGGATCAAGACAGTCATGCCGACAGCCGTTCCGACAAGATTCGCTTATGGCGGCGGCGAGCGTTGTCGAAGCGCGGGGCACGACTGCACACGAAGATGACTGCGGCTGGGCAGTCGAGTTCGCTGGCCATGCTGGACGAGACGGGAGTCGTGGTTTGCTGGTACGGCAGTCCGGATGGGCGTGATTACGCCTCCGAGGAAGTCGTGGACCGTCATTTGTCACAGTTCTATGTCTCCGAGGAAGTTGGAAAGCGACAGCCGTATCGTGATTTGCGTGCAGCGGTTATCGATGGTCGCATCACACGGCGAGCGTGGCGGCGCCGGCGGGACGGAAGCGCGTTCTTGGGCTCTTTCGACATCGAACCGGTGGTGCTTCGAGACGGGCGAGTGCAGGGGTTCAGCTACGTGGCGAGCCCGCCAACGTGAATTGCGCGCGCACCGATCTGTCAGCAAAGCTCGTGACCCTCGATCAGGTCGCTGACGCAGCGCTGACGGGCCCAGGGCAAGCTCGCTACACGGCGTACCGAGATGCACTCATCGCGGATGGGCAGGACGGTGAGCAGGTCGTGCAGACACTCTGGCTGTTTCTGTGGAATTTGTCGGAGGGTCGTTCCGTAAATGGGGTGCATTAGGCGCTGCGCCCCATGCTCGAGGCGCCGTTGTCGGCCTCGCGCACCACACAATCGTTGTAAAGCTTCACCTTACGCCGCGCCTCGCAATTGCTGCTGCGACGACGTGAAGTGTGTACGATATCGGACATAAGTGGGTGGCGCGGAACTCAACTATGCTCGGGCCCTCTCGATGACGGCAGCTCACGACCTTCGTCAGAACCAACTCCTGGCCGCGTTGCCTTCGGAGGATCTGGAGCGAGTGAGCAAAAATCTGAAACTCGTGGAGCTGCCGCTCGGCGAGGCCCTGTATGAATCCGGCAGTCGTCAGCGGGCAGTGTACTTTCCGACCAGCGCGATCGTTTCGCTTCTTTATACGTTGGCGGACGGCTCTTCTGTGGAAATTGCCGTGGTCGGCAACGAAGGGATCATCGGCGTGTCGCTCTTCATGGGCGGCGAAACTACGCCGAGCCGCGCGGTGGTGCAGAGCGCTGGCTACGCGTATCGATGGTCCGGGAAATTTCTCAAGGAAGAATTTACGCTCGGCGGACCCATGCAGCATCTGCTCCTGAGGTACACGCAGGCGCTCTTGACGCAGATGGCGCAGACTGCGGTGTGTAATCGGCATCATTCGGTGGACCAGCAACTGTGCCGCTGGCTGTTGCTGAGTCTGGATCGCCTGGTGGGCAACGAGCTGGTGATGACGCAGGAATTGATCGCCAATATGTTGGGCGTGCGTCGTGAAGGCGTGACGGAGGCGGCAGGCAATCTGCAAAGCGCCGGACTGATCAGATACAGTCGCGGACGCATCACGGTGCTCGATCGTCCGGGCCTGGAGGCACGGACCTGCGAATGCTACGCCGTGGTCAAGAAGGAATTCGATCGGCTGCTGCCGGCCATGACTCAGTATTGATTCAAGCGACTGGACGTGCGGAGCCCGAGCGGCGGTCCGCACGCCGGCCCGCTTCGAGCTTGCGAATGTGCGCATAGCCGACGAGTTCCCGGGTCTGCTCGTCCCAAAAGCGGAACTTGAGCGATTGCAGGCTCGACAGCAGCGACAGCGACGTGACCTCTGCGAATCGCGGGTCGCTGTCGTGGCACTTCTGCAAGTTGTAATTGGGAATGCGCGGGCTGAGATGGTGGATATGATGAAAGCCGATGTTCCCGGAGAGCCATTGCAGCACTTTAGGCAGCTTGTAGTAGGAACTGCCGCGCAGCGCGGCTGCCGTGTAGTCCCACTTGTCGTTGCGTTCCCAGTAGACACCTTGGAACTGATGCTGGACATAGAAGAGCCACAGGCCGGTCGCGCCAGCCACAGTCATAGCGATCGATTGAATGAGCAGGTAAGGGGCCAGGCCGAATAGCGAGCTCAGCAGCGTCGTGCTGATCAGCAGCGTCAGGTTCAACCACCACACTGAGTGGCGTTGTCGCCGTTGCGCGTTCGCGGCCGCAAAGCGCTGCTTGATCACGAAGACGAACAGCGGCGCGAGCACGAACAGTACCAGTGGATTGCGCGCCAGCCGGTACAGAAAACGTTGCTGGCGCGACGCGCTCAGATATTCCTCGACGGTCATGGTCCATACGTCGCCGGTTCCGCGTCGGTCGAGATTTCCGGAACTGCCGTGATGAATCGCGTGCTCCCAGCGCCAGTGCTGGTACGGACTGAACGTCAAGGCGCCAGCGATGAAGCCGACAATGTCGTTCGCGCGCCGAGAACGGAAGTAGGACCCGTGCGTGCAATCATGGAAGATGATGAAAATGCGCACCAGCAACGCGCCCGAGAGAGCTGCAAGCGGCAGGGTGAGCCACAGCGACACCTCCAGTGCCCAGTACATCGCCAACCACAGCAGAAGGTACGGCAGGAAGGTGTTTGCGAGCTGCCATAGCGCGCGCTTCGTGGAAGCGTTCTGATGCGCCAAGAGGACATCTTTCAACTCGGCCGGATGCGACCGCTCGCTTTCGCTGATGTGACTTGCGACTGCTCCGGACGCATGCACGCTTGCAGGACGCTCCAATGCGGCAGGAGTGGACACTAGCGGCTCTCGGAGAGATCCCGCACGAACAGAGTCAGCGTAGAGAGGATGGCTGCTTCGTCCTGTTCGCGAGCGAGCAGCACTTCTTTGTACGCCTGATAGCGGGCCAGCGCCTCGCTCGAGAGCGTGGCGACGGCAAGCGCGTCGATGTGAGCAAGCGGCGAAGGAGTGCTTGCCGCATCTTCCGTGTCGGGAGCGGCGCCATGCGTTGGCGATGAGTCGGACCGGTCATCGGGTCCATTCCTTTCTTCGCAGTTCATGCCCTTGCGCTCGCCATGTCTCACTGAACGTGGCTATTGAGAATGCGCCAGCGCCGCGGCGCCCTCGGTGCGGTGGCGCACATATGCCGCATCGGTCAAGCGCTGACGCTGAAATGCCTCTTGGTGCGGTGTGCTTTGAAAATGGAGCGCGGCAGCCGTCCAGATTGCGATCAAAACGATACGCTATAGAAGATCATCGGCCCTTGGTATGACCAGTCCATGGTGCCCTTGAAGTTGTTGCCGTCCACATCGAGGTCGACGGCGAAGCGATCGTAGCCGACGCCAATGCCCAGCCAGCTCTTCGGCTGCCAGTTAAACAGTGCGCGATAGTCTTGTATGTTGCCGTCGTAATCGCCGTAGCTCAGGGAGAAGAACTGACCGGATACATCGATCGAGACTGTTTGCGACAGCATCCAGGTCCCGCGCAAGCCAAAGACCGGCAACGGAGCGCCGACACTGCCAGTCCGCTCGATGCGCTCCTCCGCGGTCCCGGCAGTGCCCGTGGCTGTCGCGTTCCCCGCCAGCCTTGCTTCGAAGTCGAGGTAATGCAGACCGATCGAAGCTGCGAGCTCGTAACTCTCGCGACGAATGAACGCATACTCGT
Source organism: Steroidobacter agaridevorans (assembly GCF_009932555.1). Lineage (GTDB taxonomy): Bacteria > Pseudomonadota > Gammaproteobacteria > Steroidobacterales > Steroidobacteraceae > Steroidobacter > Steroidobacter agaridevorans. The sequence continues at coordinate 163,169 of NZ_BLJO01000001.1, read as the reverse complement.
ACGCGAGCTCGTAGATCGAGAATTTGATCTTGCCCTCGATCGTGCCGTTGGCCGGGAAGGTGTCACCGCCCCATTCCAGATTCTCATCGAATGTCCTGGAGGCGCTGCGCGAAGAGCTGAACACCAGTGCTCGCAGCTTGTGCCGATCGGCGAAGCGCCAAAAGCCGTCGAAGCGGAAACGGTTCACGTCGCCGTCGCCGAAATTCCTTTCCCAATCGATGGGTACGCCTTGCTGGCCAGCGTTCCCGTCGAGACGCAGCGTGGTGTCAGTGTCGACGATGAACGTTCCGACCGCGATATAAAACGCGTCGCCTAATGCGCCACGCGCGTCGTCGCACAATGCGGGGACGGGAAGCAGGGCAAGTGCGGCCACTGCCGTTCGCCACAATCGACTCCATCGGATGTGGCGAAACCGCGGGTGTGAGTGACTGCCATGGAGCGACGCAAGCATCCCGGCCTCCCGATAGAACGGGAACGATGTGGCGATTCCAGCGCCGGGAACAGTCGTAGCAAGGGCAGGATCGCGGGGCTGCAATGTTCGCTACCGCACGGACAGGCCGTGGAACGGTCATCGCGTCAAGGGCCATGTCATCATGATGAGCGGCACGCCCAGCACGATGACAAGTAAAGACAGCGGTGCACCCAGGCGCGCGTAGTCACTAAACTTATATCCGCCTGGCCCCATCACGAGCGTGTTGCTCTGATGCCCGATCGGCGTGAGGAAGTCACAAGCGGCTCCCACAGCAACGGCCATGAGGAATGCATCGGGCTGAAAACCAAGACGGCTGGCGAAGCTCACCGCGATCGGCGCCATTACCAACACGGTCGCGGCATTGTTCAAGAACGGTGTCAGCGCCATGGCTGCCGCCATGATCAAGGCGAGCGCTGCGTAGGGCGGCAGTGAATGAGCGATGTTGGAGAGCCAGGTCGCAATGAGATCCGCGCCCCCCGTCGTGCGAATCGCCTCACTCACCGGAATCAGAGCGCCGAGCATGACGAGCAACGGCCATTGCACCGTTGCATAAGCCTCACGCAACGAGAGCGAGCCAAATAACACCACGAGCAATGCAGCGCCGAAGAACGCCAGCCCGACCGGCAATAGACCCGTGCCCGCCAGCAACATGGCGCCCGCCAGAATTGCAATCGGGATCACACCGCGACGGACACTGCCGAGCCTGATCTCGCGGGTTGCCAGCGGCAGGCAGCCCAGATCGCGCAAGAGCGCGGGCATGTCGCCGAGCGAGCCCTGCAGTACGATGATATCTCCGGCTCGAAGCTGGATGTCGCGCAATCGATCGGCGAAGCGCTGGCCACTGCGACTCACGGCGAGCAGATTTACATTGAACCGCGCATGCAGAGCCAGATCTCCGGCAGCCTGGCCGATGAGCAGCGAGTCTGGAGCGATCACCGCTTCGACACCGCCGATCTCCTCATTGGCCTTGTCGCTCCTCATGCTGCGATCCTCGCCTTCCAGTTCGAGGCCCACCCGCGCGACCGCTTGCTGTAGAGCCGCCGGCTCACCTTGCAGCAGCACGATATCGTTCTCTCGCATCACCATATCGGGCAGCGGCGAAGTTTTCTGGCCGTCGCGAACGACTGCTGTCACGACGACCTCCGGACCTGCGGATCCACGCAGGTCGGCCATTGTCTTGCCGGCGATCGCTGACGCGGCCCGTACCCGGCCCTCGGTGAGATAGTCATGAATATCCATGGCCTCGGCCAACGTCGGTGCTCCTGCGCGATCGAGCGGCAGCAGACGGTACGCGATTGCGAGAAATGCGATCCCGGCGGCGGCGAGCCCGACACCGACGGGTGCGAAGTCGAACATCGCGAACGGCGCGCCCGTGATTTCGGCACGCAAGTGCGAAACGATGATGTTCGGCGAGGTGCCGATCAGCGTTGTGAGTCCGCCGAGCAGCGAGCCGAATGCCATGGGCATCAGAAACATCGATGGCGGGGTTTTGGAGCGCTTGGCCATCTGGAAAGCGACCGGAAGCATCATCGCAAGTGCACCGATGTTTTTTACGAATGCAGACAGGACGGTCACGGTGGTGACCAGCAGCACGAGTTGCGTACGCGTTGATGTGATCTTCGGTGCGAGTGGATGCAGGACCGCCTCGATGATGCCGGAGCGGGCCACTGCCGCACTGACCAGCAAGGCGCTGCCCACGATGATGACGATATCGTCGCCGAAGCCGCTGAAAGCGGCTTCGTAGGGCACCACACCGACGAGTACGGCAGCGAGCAGCGCGAGACCGGCGACCAGGTCATACCTGAGCCGTCCCCACACGAACAGCACCATCATGCCGGCGAGGATCGCGAAGGCCTGGGTCTGAGCCATCGTCATGATTCTGTTCCGCGAGGATGCAAGGCACGTGAGTACCTCGGCTGCAGCAGGGAACAGCGAGTCAATTGCCTACTTGCGATAAAGTTCCTGGCGGCAATGATCTGCTTGCAGTCTTCACGGACTCGATCGATCTCGAAGTGCTCGACCCGTTCGCCTGGCATCCGCATTCCAACGGATGATCGTGCCCTCGAAGGTATGGTTGATGATGGCGTCCTGCGCAGACTCGACGATCGCGGCGAGCTGCGCGCTCCTGGACGCTTGAAGGATTTTCAGCGGTCCCGGAACTCGCGTCCCCACGGCGCATTGATGTTGATTCAGGGCTCATTGCGGGCCCCAAGCGGGTCCATGAGCACTCCTACGACAATCGCCACGAAATCAGCGCAGGCCCTTTCGATCAGCGACATCATCTTCGATCAACTGCCAACGCCGGCTTACGTGTGCGATGACGAAGGGCGCATCGTCCGCTGCAACCGGCAAGCAATCGAATTGTGGGGGCGTCGGCCTCGCATGCGGGACGACGCGGATCGGTTTTGTGGTTCGCATCGGCTGCATTGGCCGCACGGACCACGCATGAGCCACTCCGAGTCACCCATGGCGGCGGCGCTGCTGAGCGGTGGGGTGGCAGCCGATCAGGAGATCGTCATCGAGCGGCCGAACGGTGAACGCGTCGCGGCGATGGTGAGGATCAACCTCCTGCACGAAGCGGCGGGCGGCCTGGTCGGTGCGGCCGGTTGCTTCCAAGTCATCGGGGAGCGCCCAGAGCCCGATGAGCAGTTGCAATTCAGCCAGCGAGACCTCGAAGATTTTTTCGAGAATGGTGTCGTTGCGCTTCATTGGGTAGGGCCGGACGGGCGCATTTTGCGCGCCAACCAGGCGGAGCTCGATCTGCTGGGTTATGAAAGCGAGGAGTACGTCGGTCAGCACATTGCCGAGTTTCATGTCGACCGCGACGTCATCGACGATATCCTCGCCCGCTTGTCGTGCCACGAGAAACTCGAACGGTACCCTGCCCGGTTACGCACCAAGAGCGGTGAAATCCGCCATGTGCTCATCAGCTCGAACGTTTATTCGCGAGACGGGGAATTCGTCCACACGCGCTGCCTTACCCTGGATGTGACCGAGCGACACCTGGCGCAGCTCGACTTGCAAGAGAGCGAACGGCGCTCACGAGAGTTGCTGGAAGCGCTGCCTGCCGCCATCTATACGACGGACACTAACGGGGCACTCACTTTCTATAACGAGGCGGCGGCCGAACTATGGGGGGTACGGCCCGACCTGGGCACGAGCTACTGGTGCGGATCGTGGCGGCTGTTCTGGCCCGACGGTACGCCTGTGCCGCACGACGAGTGTCCGATGGCGATCGCGCTCAAGGAGAATCGTGTGGTGCGCAACGTCGAAGCGATTGCCGAACGGCCCGACGGGACACGCGTGCCCTTCATGCCGTACCCGACGCCGCTGCACGATGCGGACTATCGTCTGGTCGGGGCGGTCAACATGCTCATCGACCTGACGCACCTGAAGCAGGCTCACCGCCGCCAGCAATTGCTCATCAACGAGCTCAATCATCGCGTCAAGAACACGCTGGCCACCATCCAATCGATAGCGCACCAGACTTTCAGGGGCAAGACGGATGAGGATTTGAAACAGCGGTTCGAGAAGCGGCTCATTGCGCTGGCAAAGACTCACGACATCCTGACGCGGGAGGACTGGCGCGGCGCCGACCTGCGCGAGCTCATCTCACGGTTGATCGAATTCGCTTGCGATGCCGGAGAACGCGCGACCGTCGACGGTCCAAGCGTGTTGCTTCCGCAACGAGCGGTCGTGCCCTTGGCGATGGCCATTCACGAGCTTTGCACCAATGCATCCAAGTACGGTGCACTGACGGACCCGGCGGGTTGCATCGTCATCGAGTGGCGATTGCTGGCAGGCGGTACCCGGTTGCAGCTGCGTTGGGTCGAGTCGGGCGGGCCGCCGGTGCAGGCACCCGCTCGTCGGGGATTCGGGACGCGGTTGCTCGAGCAAGGACTGAGGCATGAGCTGCGTGCCGATTGCAAGCTGACCTTCGAGCCGTCGGGGATGGCTTTCGAAATGGATATGCCGCTATCCGCGGCGCCTGCCACTTGATGCAGAGCTGCCGTATGGTGCGTGTGTTGATCGTGGAGGATGAAGCGCTGATCGCCATGCTGTTCGAAGATCTGGTCCAGGAGCTCGGCTTCGACGGGCACGCTTACGGGACCAGCAACGATGCCCTGGCCGCGCTCGAGACACTGTCGTTCGATGTGGCGATTCTCGATGTGAACCTCGGAACCTCGCTCTCCTATCCGGTTGCCGACGCTCTCGCGGCGCGGGGCGTTCCGTTCGCTTTCGCGACCGGCTACGGCAGTGGCGGTGTCGATCCCAAGTACCGAGGCGTGACGGTGATGCGCAAGCCGATCGAGCGCGGAGCGCTGAAGGCGGTGCTCGAACAGCTCGGCCCGTCACCGCAACACAATCCTGAATAGCATGCCCGATGGGAATGACCGGCGCGTTCCGATGCTTTGTCGGCTGTTGAACCCTGGCATTCTCGCCGCGGCAGGCGCATAAGGGTGGACGGTGGGAAGCGACAGCGGAGAATGCCATGAGCACGCAACAGTCGACGCGCGAGGCGATCACGGATGGGGTCATCACGGCGAAAGTGCGTGCGGCGCTGGGAGAGGATTCGATCACCGCCAGCTATGACATTCGCGTGGAGACGCTGGCCGGCGTTGTCGAGCTGAGCGGCTTTGTCGGCACCGACATCGTCCGTATCGAAGCACTGCACGTCACTGAGCACGTGCATGGCGTCCTCCGGGTCCAGGATCTATTGGACGTGCGCAGCCGCGACTGAACCCAGGATCAGCTCGACGCGATGGACGGCCTCATCGTCGAGTAACTGTATGCGGGTCTCGCCTGAGGGCAGTGCCAGTCCATCGAGGGTGATCGAAGCCACGCCGCCACTTACGCCGTTCGGGTTCACGACGGCAATTTCATAGCGCGCCGATCGATATCGGAAGGTCACGTCGAAGCGCGGCCATTCTTTCGGAATGCAAGGCGTGAGCAGTAGCTGCGTTCCCTGGACGTGCAGACCGAGAATGGCTTCGATGCCGGCTCGATACAGCCATCCTGCGGAGCCGGTGTACCACGTCCAGCCGCCGCGTCCGACGTGAGGCGCCACTGAGTAAACATCGGCGGCGACGACATAGGGTTCCACCTTGTAGCGGCGCACCGCAGTCCGGGTGCTCGTGCGATTGATCGGGTTCAGCAGCGCAAACAATGCGGCTGCTTCGTTTCCCTGGCCCAGTCGTGCAAAGGCGATGACGGACCACGCAGCGGCGTGAGTGTATTGTCCGCCATTCTCGCGGATGCCGGGTGGATAACCTTTGACGTAGCCAGGATCGAGCGGCGTGCGATCGAACGGTGGTGTGAACAGCAACGCGAGACTGTCGTCCGGTCGGATGAGTTGTTCATGGACCGCTGCCATGGCTCGAGCGGCGCGCGTGGCATCGGCCGCACCCGAGATGACACTCCAGGACTGTGCAATGGAGTCGATGCGACACTCGTCGCTGACGGCCGAGCCCAGGGGCGTGCCGTCGTCATAGTATCCCCGTCGATACCAGTTGCCGTCCCATGCTTCGCGTTCGAGCGATTCCCGTAGTGTCGCGGCGTGCGCCAACCAGCGCTGGGCACGCGCGTTCTCGTGCCGGGCGATGGCGACAGGTGCGAAGGCACAAAGCGTCGTGTGCAGAAACCATCCGAGCCAGACGCTTTCGCCGCGGCCCTGATCGCCGACGCGATTCATGCCATCGTTCCAGTCGCCAGTTCCTATCAAGGGCAAGCCGTGCGCGCCGAGGGCGAGGCTATCGTCCAGTGCGCGAGCGCAATGCTCGAAGAACGTCGCGGCGCTATCGGAAACATTCGGTTGGAAGTATGCATCGTGTTGCCCCGGTTCCAGCGCGACGCCTTCGAGATAGGCGATGGTTTCGTCCAGGATCGCGGTATCGCCGGTTCTGGTGAGGTAGTGCACGGCCGCGTACGCGAGCCACACGCGATCGTCACTGATGCGCGTACGAACGCCTTGCCCAGCCGGCGGCAGCCACCAGTGCTGTACATCGCCCTCTGGAAATTGACGACCGGCTGCACGCAGCAGATGTTCACGAGTGAGCGCGGGCTGCGATGTCACGATTGCCATCCCGTCCTGCAACTGGTCGCGGAATCCGTAGGCGCCGCTGGCTTGGTAGAACGCCGAACGCGCCCAGATGCGGCAAACCAACGTTTGATACAGCAGCCAGCCATTCAACATCAGATCCATGGAGCGATCCGGCGTTTTGACTCGAATTGCGCCGAGCGTTTCGTCCCAGAAATCCTTGACGCGGGTGAGCACGGCATCCAGATCGGTGTTGCGATAGTGTTGCAGCAGTAACCGTGCCTCGGTCACGCTTGCGGCTTCACCGAGCAGGAAGACGAGCTCGATGCATTCGTTCGGCTCGACGGTGATCGATGTCTGCAGCGCGCAGCAGGGATCGAGCCCAGCTCCGACGCGCCCGGAGAGTTGGGGGACGACGCCCAGCGCAGCGGGTTGCTCGAGCGTGCCATGCCGCCCGAGGAACTCGCAGCGGTCGCCGGTCCACTGCGTTTGCCGACCAGCGAGATCTGCAAATGCGACGCGTGCGGCGAACTGCGAGTTCCATGGATTGCGAGCGAACATCGCACCGGTCAACGCATCCATTTCCGTCACCACGAAGGGCGCGGATGCGGCGCGTGACGTGCCCAGAACCCATTCGACATAGGCAGTCACGGAGAGGTGTCGTTTTCGCGTCGAGGTATTACGGATTCGCAAGCGGGATATCTTGATGGAGTCTTCGAGTGGCACATACAACAGCAGATCGAGTGCGATTTCGTGCGCGTGATGTTCGAAGACGCTGTAGCCCCGACCGTGACGAACGTGATAGGGCGCGCTTGCATCGCATGCCGGCGCGAGCGTCGCGGTCCATAGCGCTCCGGTATCCTCATCGCGCACGAACAGCACTTCACCGGGCCGGTCGATCACCGGATCGTTGGACCATTGCGTCAGCTGATTCTCGCGACTGTTCACCGACCAGGTATAACCGCCGCCATCTGCTGAGATTTGAAAGCCGAAGTGTGGATTGGCAATCACGTTGATCCAGGGCGCGGGCGTCGTCTGTCCGGCATCGAGTGTGATCGCGTACTCGCGCCCGTCATCCGCGAAGCCGCCCATGCCGTTGAAGAATTCCAGTCGTGGCGTCGGTGCGCCGGTGCGAGCGTTGTTATTCAGTCTCGGCCGCCGCATTCCTGCCGGAACATCCGCAGGGTCCGCGCGACGGTGGAGTTGATCTGCAAGGGCGCCTCGCGCACCGATGAATACAGCTCGCGCAACGGACGACAACGTCGCACGGGTCTCGGCGGACACCAGATCGGTGCGCAACACGAAGACCGACCCCTTGGTGCTGTCGACATGAAGCTGTGGTTGCGATTGGCGCGTGCGGACCAATCCTTCGAGGGCAATTTGCAGATCCCGCACATAAGAAGCGGCGCGCTCGTTCAGAATCACCAGATCCACGGCGAGCTGCTTCAGGCGCCAGTATTCGTGTGCCTGCAGCAGCTGCCGGGCGATTGCCATATCCTCCATGTGCTCGATCCGTAACAGCACGATCGGCACATCGCCCGAGATGCCGTGCGCCCAAAGGGCAGGTCGAGTGCAACCGCCTCGCTGAATCGCCGCCGAGGAGGGCCTCAGGGAGGCATCGGCGAACAGGACATGGCCGGCGACACGTTGAAACAAGTGTGCTTCTTCCGCCGTGATGCCCAGGTGATGTAGTTGTACTTGCGCTTGTGTCCATGCCAGCGTCGCGGCACGGCTGAAGGCGTTAGCGTCGCGATGTTTGTCGAACAGGTCGAGCACGCTGGCGCGTGTGGCTGAAACGCAAGTCCAGAATGAGAGCCGCGCCATCGCGCCTGGCTGGACGCGAACGCGCTGTCTCAGCGCGAACACCGGATCGAGAACGGTACCGACGGTGTTCGACAGCGGCCGGCCATCCATGACTGCAACCGGCTCATGCACCTCGCGGCCTCGCCCCAGAAAACGGGCACGATCGGTTTCGTATTCCAGCGTCCCCAGGATCGCGCCTTCGACGGCCACGTGATGTGCCGCCCAGAGTTCCGGTTCGGTGGAGGAGCGCCGTCGCCTCGTTGCCAGCAGGACGCCGAGATGGGTCACGAACTCGGTCTGGACGAACAGCTTCGAGAATGCGGGATGAGCCGAGTCGGCTGCCGGTGGCGCAAGCGCGAGCTCGCTGTATGAGGTGACATCGAGATCGATCGCGCTACTGCCCGTATTCGCAATCGAGACACGTCGGACCTCGGCATCGTCCTCCGGGGATACGACGACCTCGAGGGTCGTGATGACTGTCGCGTCGACGCGAACGAATTCCGCCCGGTCCTCGCTGAAGGTAACTTGATAGCTGTCGGGTTCGACGCCGCACGGCTGAAAGCCGGCCGACCACGCCGCGCCGCTGGCGGCGTTGCGCACGAACAGGTAGCTACCCGAATCATCGCGTGTGGCATCTTCTTGCAGACGCGTGATGCCGATGTCGCCCCACCTGCTGTAACCAGATCCGGCGGCGCTCAGCATCACGGCATAGCGCCCGTTCGAGAGAATATGTGTCTGGGGAGCGGCGGAGTGCGCAGTGTACACTCGTCGCAACGTAGGCAGCTGTTGATCGTCGCTGCGCGCGACGGCTTTCACTTCTTCGGCTCTTGGATGGGCAACGGACACATCTCGCGGCGTCCGTTCGTGCAACAGCAGCTCGGCAGCCTGCACCATGGCGTCGGCGTGGAATCGCGCACGCATCCTTCCGTCGAACAAAACGTTGGCGACAGCTGCGATGGTCATTCCCTGATGATGTGCCATGAAGGCATTTACGATGACGACATCGGTTCCCTCCGGCAGTCGGGTACGTGTGTAGTCGAGTGCTTCATAGAATCCGTACGTGCCTAGTGCACCTACACTGGCAAGGTGCGCGTAGTTCTGCATCGCCGCCTTCGGATCGACCATGGCTGCAAGGCCGGTTGCGTAGGGAGCGATGACGAGATTGTCACTCAGGCCGCGTTTGAGCCCGAGGCCCGGCACGCCGAAGTTGGAATACTGATAAGTGAGCTCCAGATCGCGCGCGCCATACGCCGATTCGGAAACTCCCCACGGAATGTCCAGCGAAGCACCGTAGCCCATCTGCCGGCGCACGATGAGGCGGCTCGTTTGTTCGAGCAGGCTCCCTGCGGGCGCGCGCATGACGAGCGAGGGCATGAGGTACTCGAACATCGAACCTGACCAGGAGATGAGCGCCGCACCCTGTCCCACCGGCGTGACTTCCCGACCGAGCCGGAACCAATGGCTTGCCGGCACATCGTTTTTCGCGATGGAGAAGAAGCTCGCCAGACGCGCTTCGGATGCCAGCAAGTCGTAGCAACTCTCATCGAGCGCCCCTTCCGAGACACGATACCCAATGGCCAGCAGCTTGCGTTCGGGGTCGAGGAGGAAGCCGAATTCCATGGCGAGGGCCAGTGCGCGTGCGCTGGCTGCGAGCGCCAGCAGCCGTCGCGGTATGTTCTGGTCACCGTTTTCCGCTGCCTGGACGTCGCGTTGCCAGCTTTTGATAGAGCGCTGCGTCGCCTCCGCCCAGAACAGCAGATCCTGATACGCCGATGCAGGGTGCTCGCTCGCCAGGGCTCGAGCGCCATCGCTCAGGATGGTCGCGTGCACGTCGGCGTGGACAAGGGCAGTCGTGATATCCGTTGGCGGAGTTTTGCGATCGATCGCTTTGGATAGTTCCGACAAGGACTCTGTGAGCTGGTGGCGCGTGAGCGCCTGAGTGCGATGTTCGTCGGGAAGTTTCAGCAGGGCATCGCGGGCCAGATGAGCAGCATCCGCGACGCCGTCGAAGTGGGCTGCGGTGTCGAGTGGGAGGCGGGTCCACTCGTGACATGCATTGGCGACTGTGATCAGGTGTGCCGCCAGATTGCCGCTGTCGACCGAGGATACATACGGCGGTTCGAGCGGTCGCAGGTCGCGCGTGTCATACCAGTTGTAGAAGTGGCCGCGAAATCGTTGCAGGCGCTGCATGGTCGCCAGCGTCGTTTCCAGTCGCTCGATGCTTTCCAGCGTTCCGGTCCAGCCGAAGTCGCGAGCACTGACGGCGCACAGCAGATACAGGCCCATATTGGTCGGCGAGGTGCGATGTGCCACGACGGGCCGCGGATCCTCCTGAAAGTTGTCCGGCGGCAGCATGCGGTCAGCGGCGCTGACGAACGTTTCGAAATATCGCCAGGTTCGACGCGCGACCAGGCGCAACCCCCGCCGGTCGGCATCGGAGACCGGCACGCGACCGGCGACCAGCGGCGATTCGCTGATCCGTCGTGCGATCGCAGGCGCCGCGGTCCACAGCATTACGAACGGCAGTGCCACCCAGATTGCCTCGAACTTTCCGAAGGCAATCAGGGCCACGGCGCTCAGCGCAGCGAGCACGCTTGCGCTCATGCGTCGGTAGATGCCAGCCAGGCCCGGTTGCGAGGCGAGCTGCGATTGCGCCGCTGTGACCCACTCGAGCAAGTTGCGTCGGCTGATGGCCAGCCGGTACAGCGTGCGGCTGATGGCATCGATCATGAGCCAGGCCTGATGCGGGAGAAATGTGATGATCAATCCGATCTGCGCGCAGGCGAGCGCTATGTCCTGGCTCCAGGCAGTCAGATGGCTGCGGGCGATGACGCCGCGTCGAGGCACTGCCGCTGCCAACGCCGGCAGGAGCGCCGGGAGTGCAATCGCCGTCAGCACGAACGCAGTCCATATCGAGGCCGCGTGCAGCGGCAGCAACCAGCCTGTCAGCAGAGCGAGCAGAGCGGTCGGCGCGGACAGACTGCGGCGCAGATTGTCGAGCATCTTCCATTGGCCGAGCAGCGGCAACGAGCCGGTGCCGCGTCGAGACGCATGGGGACGACCGAACAGCCACGGTAGCAACTGCCAGTCGCCACGTACCCAACGATGACTGCGTGCCGCCGCGACGTCGTATCGCGCAGGAAACTCTTCGATGACCTCGACGTCCGAAGCGAGCGCGGCGCGTGCGAAGGTGCCTTCGAACAGATCATGGCTGAGCAGCGAGCCGGTCGGCACCCGCTCGGCCAGCGCCGCCTCGAACGCGTCGATATCGTAGATACCTTTGCCGGCGTACGAACCTTCGCCGAACAGATCCTGGTACACGTCGGAGACGGCCGCGCCATACGGGTCGATGCCGGTCATGCTGGAGAAGGTGCGTTGGAACAGCGAGCCTTCGCGACCGATCGGCAGCGATGGCGTCACCCGTGGCTGGAGTACGCCATAGCCTTCGACGACTCGGCCCGCGGTCGCATCGAATCGGGCGTGATTGAGCGGATGCGCCAGCTTACCGACCAGGCGTCGCACGGCTTCTCGCGGCAAGCGTGTGTCTGCGTCCAGCGTGATGACGTAGCGAACATCGGGTGGCAGCGCCGGCATCCGGGTGTCGGGGGCAATGAACGTCGTGTCGACGGCGCCACGCAGCAGCTGATTCAACTCATGCAATTTGCCTCGCTTGCGCTCCCATCCCATCCAGTGTTGCTGGCTGTCGCTCCAGATGCGACGGCGATGCAGTGCATAGAAGCGCGTGCCCTGCGAAGGAGCCTCATGGAGGCGGTTGAGACGAGCGATGCCGTCAGCTGCGATCTGCAACAGAGCTGCGTCGTCGGCGGTGTGCTCGGTCGCCGCGTCGGTCCAGTCCAGCAGCAGCGCGAGATGCAGCTCGCCGTGAGAGGAGGCGAGGTAGTGAACTTCGAGTCGTTCGAGCAGTGCTTCGATAGCTTCGCGCGTGGTCAGCAGCGCCGGCACTACGATCATGGTTCTCATGCTTGCCGGAATGCCCTTGCGCAGCGACAACCCAGGCAACATCGTTGCGCCGAACCCGCGCGTAACTGCACGATTCACCAGGGCGACCGAGAGGTCGATGGCGGGAATCATTCCCAGAAGTGCGCACACCAACAGATGCGCCAGCGCGATCCCCTGGGCCGCCAGTGCGGCCAGCGGTATCGAGATGATGAGCGCAGCTAACAGCAGCACCGAAAGAATGAAGCCCATGGGTCCGACTGAGTCACTCAGGGCTCGCGGCCAATGGCTCAGCGGTGCGCGATAGCCAACGACCTCTTCGAAGGAGCGTCGCCCGCGACCCAAGAGATGATAACCAGGGTCCCGCTTGCGAGGCTCATCGGGGTCGGAGGCGGCGACCGATTGAGTGGCGGCGATCAGGGCATGCGTTATTTCCAACTCGCTGCACGCGGACCGACGGGACAAGGTCTCGATGGCGCTGCGATACAAGTTGCGGGTGGCGAAATCCATTTGCGCCAGATCGGTCTCCCTGCACAGAGCCGCCTCGACCAGGCTCACCGCTTCGAAGAATTCCGCCCAGTTCACGTCGGAGATCAGGCGCATGCTGGTGATGATGTTGCGCACGGTGACGTTCGTCGCGCCCTGGCGCTGATGCTCGTCGTGGACCATCTGGTCGGAAGTGGTTCCCTGCGCGATGAGCTGCTCTTCCAGCCACTGCAGCGCCGGCGTTACGCGTGGGTCCTGATCGCGCAAGCGCTTCACCACCTGCACCACGAACGATGCGGGGAGCTCGCCGTGCTTCTGGAAGTATCGGAACAGCGCCTGTCGATCGATCGTGAGCCCGTTCACTCCGAGCAGCCGATCGGCAACCCGATCAGCCTGCTCGCGCTCGGCTCGGCCGCTCACGATTCGTTCGGCGGCGCGGCGCAGGTTCTCTACCAGCACGATGCGCAGCGTGATCGCCATCGCCCACAACTCGCCGATCGTCAGCGGTTGCACCACCTGATACGCACGCACGAAGCGAATCAACGCGTCCAGATCGAAGCGGCTGTCGCTGTGCGCGACGCACGCCCACGCCATGCCAAAGACACGCGGATAGCCGGTGAAGGGGCCGTCAGCGAGCTTCGGCAGCTGTCGATAGAAGCTCGGCGGCAGGTCGCTGTGGATCTTGCGAATTTGTTGTTCGATCACATGATAGTTGTCGACCAGCCATTCTCCCGCGGGTGTGATGTTGCCACCCTTGCTCGCCGCCAAAGTAATCGTGCGATAAGCCCCGAGCAGCACCTCTTCGTTATTGCTGAGACGCGCATTGAGCGAGCGCCTGCGTTGCGGTCGCGTCGTAACGGGTTGCGACTGCGCTAGGCTTTCAGCGTGCTGTTCGAGTCGCGTGATGCTGAACAGCTCCTCACGAATGATCGCGGAGCTATTCCAAGGCGGTGTGGGCTGCTGCCACCCAGGCAGGCGAGACAGGAACGATTTCAAGGAAGGTCTGCTCCATGGCGTACTTCTGTTGGTGCGCGTGGAGGCGTGAGGTCGATCGCGCGCGTCACTCCAGCGAAGGATTCAAACGGCGACTTTGCACTCGAGCCGCCCAACCGTCGGTGCGGTAGCGAACTTAGAGAGAGGCATCGGCGACGACCCAGTCGGGGCTATGTTCGTTAGCGCACCGACGCCGGATCGCACCGACCGCACACTGCGGGCTGCTGTCAGGAGCATTGAATGGCTTTCAAGCTGCTTTCGGGGATTTCAGTGAGTTCAACACGCACGGCCGGAGGTTTGCTTGCGGTGCTGTTTATGGCACTCACGACGTTCGTTTCCTCATCCTCGGCGGAAGCGCCGGACATCCTGCCGGATAACGCAATGACAACTCGCGCTGGGTTTGGCTGGGAATGCATGACCGGCTTCGAGAGGATCGCCAATCGCTGTTTGCGCATTGCCGTACCGGCGAACGCGTACCTGGATGCATCGGGGGATCAATGGCGCTGCAACCGGGGCTACCTGAGAACGAACGATGCATGTACGGCAGTCAAAGTGCCGCAGAATGCCTATCTCGATGATTCATTCGGTAGCGGCTGGCGATGCGAGCGCGGCTATCGCGAGGCGCAAGGCCAATGCGTGGCCATCGAGGTTCCCAGCAACGCGCACTCGGTCGACTCGTCATACGGTCCAGGTTGGGAGTGCGATCGTGGTTTCCAGTCCTCGCAGGCGGCCTGCATTCCCATCGAGCTGCCGGCGAATGCATTCCTGTCGCGCGCTGGAAGCAGTTGGGAATGCGACCGGGGCTTCCGTCGAGAGGGCGCCGCATGCGTTGCGGTACGAGTCCCCGCGAATGCTCATCTGGACTACTCCGGCGACGCCTGGAGATGCGACAAGGGCTTTCATCTCCACGGCGCGGCCTGCGTCAATGATTGATATCCACTGTGCTGACGATCAACGGGGTGACTTATGAGCAAGGGCCAGGATCGCAAGAAAGACCAGAAGAAAAAGCCGACCAGGACACTCGACGAGAAGCGTGCGGCGAAGAAAATCAAACGGGCGGAACGAGCCGCGTCACGCAGCTTCATCTAGGGGCCGCGGGAGCGGAAGTCTCCTCTGTTTGTTGTAGCTGAATGCTCGGTGCGCTAGCGAACGTTACGGACTTCGGCGCAAGTCTATGTACGGTTGCGCACCGACGTCACTTGTGTGCCAGCGCATGCTCGTACTCCTGGTGGATGGCCGGCAGAACCGTGACGTCGCGACCAGTGCCTTCATTCAGGTGGCAGCTTCGGCTCCGCGAGCAACGGAAATTTCGTTGCGCACCTGCTTGCCCGTCGCTACTTTCACCGCCGGCGCTTCGACGCGCGTCTTCTCGTCAACGCTCTCAACCGGGCCACCCAGTGTTACGACATCTCCATCGGTAACGATCTTGATGTTGTGCGCTGACGTTGAGAGCGACTTGTCGTCCAGCACGGCTCTGCGAATGCCGGCGGCAACTTCAATCGCGTCCTTATCGTTCGATTGATCGACCGGGGTCTTCGCATCCGTGTTCCGGTCCGTGGCGTTCGCCTTGGTGTTGTCGGCAGCTTCGCGCTCGGTGGCCGACTCGGTTGTCTGTGCATTCACCGCGGTGACTGTAAGGAGTCCGGCAAGTAGCGCGGTCGAAAATGAAAATGGTGTGAGCTTGGAGAGGTCCTCGCGGATGGCTGAGATCGAGATGACCGCATGGAGAACCTACCGTGTGCCGGACTAACGGCCGGCAGGGGCTGAAGTTCCTGCTGCGCACTCGACCCGGCGGGCGGAGGGCAGATGTCTGTTCCTCGAGTAATTGCGTCAGCGGCTCATTTTGTTTCATTGTAGTAATCCGCTGTCGGCTTGGCTGAGCAGGTCTGCCAGAAGCTCACGGTGCATGCGCGGATCGAAGAGGAGAGGAGGTGGCAACCGTGATCGCTGCCAGATCAGCGTCGAAATCCAAGAACAGTTCGCGCAAGCTCGTGTAAACGCCGTCCTTGAACGGTACGGCAACCCGGTGGTGGAGAGCTGTGCGCTGACACATGAACGCGCGCGATCGGATACGGGCCCGCGGCGAAAGGGCAGAGCAGTTGCCCCTGTATCAAGCTTGCTCGACGAGCGCTGGCATCGCAAGCCAGAATGTTGCTCCAAGCTCTGGATTGTTCTCCGCCCACAGTCTGCCGTTGTGCGCTTCTATGATAGTGCGAGAAATAGCCAGTCCCATCCCCATCCCGGAGGGCTTGGTCGTGAAGAAGGGCTCGAAGATCTTTTTCATCGCTTCGTGCGGAATTCCGGAGCCAGCGTCTGCTACGCCAATCTCGATCCACCCTTCAGCGTTGGTACGAGCATGCAAGACGACACGTCGGCGCGCTTGTTCGAGACCGTCGACTGCGTCCATCGCGTTGATGACCAGGTTGATCAGAACCTGGGACAAATGCACTCTGTCGCCCTGGACGAACATACCGCGGTAGCCGAGGTTCGTCTGCAGCGATATTCCTCGCCTGACGATGTCGCCGTGGACCAGCGAGGTGACATCTTTCAGCAAGTCCTCTACGGACATTCGTACAAGCACCATCGGCTGACGCTTCAGCATCTTGCCCAAGCGGTCGATCACTCCGGCCGCACGCTGCGAATCGCGGACGATTTCGGCGAGAATCTCTGGCAACTCAACCAGATCGGGATCTGGAGCACGCAGCAGCATCTGCGCGGCCTGCGCATCGGTCAGGATCGCGGTCAGGGGCTGGCGAAGCTCGTGAGCCAGGCCGGACGCGAGTTCGCCAAGCGCCGTGACTCGACCGGCATGAGCGAGGTTGCTTCGCAACTCCACCAGTTCCTCGCGTACCATTTCGATTCGCGCGCTCTTCTCCGTGACATCTTCGATCGCGAGCAGGATCAGTTCGACGCGGTCAACGTCTGCCGCGATCTTCCGTGCGCTGAATGACAGGATGCGACGGCCCTCCCGACTGTGCGGCATAACGACCTCGAAGTCGGTGAAGGTCGGTCCGTCAGTGAGAATGGCGGACAGGCGCTGGTTCAGCGTCTCATCCCCCAGCGCGACGCCGACTACATCGAGCGACCTGCCTTTCATATCCTCAACCGGCACGCCGAATTGCGTGGTGAAGGCTCTGTTGGTGCGCAGAACATTCAGGTTGTGGTCGAGCACGACGAGCGGCTCTCGGACCGTCTCCACGATTGCCTCTGCCAATGCGTGCGCCCGGTCGGACAGCTGCTGTGCATTTTCGAGCTGCATGTTGAGCACTGCAAGCTCGCGATTGCGCTCGCGCAGCTCATCGTTGGTCGTGATCAGCTCTTCGTTCGCGGATTGCAGTTCCTCTTTCGACGTTTCCAGCTCTTCGTTGGTGCTCTGAAATTCCTCGTTCGCTGACAGCACTTCCTCATGCGCCGACTTCAATTCCTCCTTGGCGGCCTCGTGCTGCTCCATCGTTGCCTGCAGGAACTCTCGAAGCTCCAGGTTCTCGCGCTCGAGGTAGGCGAGGTGCTGGTCCTGCTCCGATTCCGAAAGCGAGGTCGTGCTGATCAGCCGCTCTCGCCGGCCAATCGTCCGGAATGATTCGCTTTCCAGCAGGATCAGATAGGCGACATCGCCTGCTTGCCGCAGGGGAATCACCTCAAGATCCACCTTTCCGACACCGTCTATGGTCAAACCCGTTCGGCGGGCGACCTTGCCGCTCGCGCGAGCCTCCTCTATCGCGGGCGGAACGGTCAGCAGCAGTTCGGGGCGCGCGATTCTCAACAGGTTCAGGCTCGGTGGTCCGCTTGCCGGCGCGAGGAAAGGCGCGGTTTCGCCGCGGAATTGCAGAATGTTGAGTGCATCGTCGACGACGATGCCGGCGGGCGAGTAGCGAGCGAGCAGGAGGCGGTCGGCATGGCGCACAGCCGACTCCGTCTCCATGGGCGGCTCTGCTGCGCGCTGCGGCGCGGAGATCGAACCGTGAACGCCAGGAAGCGCGCGATCGGCGGCCGCGGAACTCATTGTCGGCCTCGGCTTGTAGAGCCGATGCAGCTTGTCGATGGACTCGAATAGCTCTGCCCCCTGCCCGACACTCTCCGACGGACCGAGCAGAAGAAAGCCGCTGGGCTGCAGGGCATATCGAAAGGTCTGCATGATGCGGCCCTGGGCGGCGGCCCCGATATAGATCAGCACATTGCGGCAGCTCACCAGATCGAGTCGTGAGAACGGCGGGTCTCGCGCAATGTCCTGCCGGGCAAACACACACAAATCACGGACGAATCGCGCGATGACATAGTGAGAGTTCTGCCGAACGAAATAGCGACGGAGTCGGTCTGCGGAAACATCCTGCGCGATGGAGTCGGAGTACGTGCCCGCGCGACATTTTTCGATCGCGGCTTCACTGATGTCGGTGCCGAAGATCTGAATCCCTGCGGGCGGCAGCATATCGCCCAGATACTCCAGCAAGGCGATGGCAATCGAATAGACCTCCTCACCGGTGGCGCAACCCGGCACCCAGATCCGGATCGGCGCTTTTGGCGAACGCCCGCTGATGAGGCGTGGGAATACGTGCTCGATCAGCGCGCTGAAGGTGGCTGGATCGCGGAAGAACGAGGTCACGCGGATCAAGAAATCTTGGTAGAGCGCCGCGGCCTCTTTGGAATCGTTCTCCAGGAACGCTGTGTATTCCGTCAGCGTCCCGATGCGCTGCACGGCCATGCGTCGTGCCAGCCTGCGGCGCAAGGTGCTGGCCTTGTACGCACTAAAATCGACTCCGTGAGTGAGCCGCAGCCGACGGAAGATACGGCGAAATAGCTCTCCCACGGTCGCGCCGTCGCTGTCTGTATCAGCGACCACAGCCTCGGGAATGTCAGCAGACCTGAGATATGAGTGTGCGCAGAGACGCACCAGCTCAGGGGCAATCTCTCCAGCTGGGAGGACGAAGTCGACACATCCGGTTTCGATGGCGGACTGAGGCATCCCAGACACCCGGGCGGTGTTGGGGTCCTGCGCGAGGGTGATGCCGCCCGCGTGTTTTATGGCCTGCATGCCCGCCGATCCATCGGAGTCGGCGCCAGAGAGAACGATGCCGACCGCGGCCTCTCCGCAGTCGTCTGCAAGCGAACGAAACAGCGCATCGATCGGCAGGTGTATTCCAGTGGCCGCGCGAGGCGAGAGTCGCAGCACACGCCCGTCAACGGTCAGAGTGGCATTGGGTGGAATGACGTACACATGATCGGATGCGATAGGCAGACCGTCCCGGGCTTCGATGACGGGCAGGTTTGTGCGCCGTCGCAGAATCTCTGACAGCAGACTGTCCCGCGCGCGGTCCAGATGCTGGACGACGATGATTGCCACGCCCGGATGTGAGGGTAGGCCGCCGAGAATCTCGGAAATTGCCTCCAACCCGCCCGCGGAGGCGCCGATGCCGACGATAGCTGATTTCATCGCGCCCTCGGTCTGGTCGTGGAGGCTGACGCCAAGAACTTTGACCACTGGTGTTCCCGGGTGAGATCGACCGTCTTGAAATCGTCTAATCGTTCACTGGTCGGGAACGGAGTTTAGCGCAATGCGCGTCCGCGACTGTGAATTGCACGCGGATCCAGCTGCGCGACCCATCCTCATCCGCGAAAGCGGAGCGCCTCCACGAGTAAAGCAAAGACCTGGCGTGAAGGTCCGAGCCAGCGGACGACTTCACCTTCGAGCGGCTCCGAGACGGCCGCATGTGTCATGGTGCTGGATCGTAGTGGCGCCATGCCAATGTTGACTCCTGGCGCGATCTAAACCCATACATCCCCGAGCAAAACGTTGTCAGCATAGTCAGCGAGTGCGGGCGCGATCGCCTGCATGTTCTTGGGAGCCACAGAGGGACGCTCCTGCGCCTCAATCGGCGCACCGGCGGCGAGGGTCGACAGAGCGGCGACGGTCTTGATCTTCAATAGTGGGAACTCCCGTTGCAACGATCGCAATTCGCCTTCCAACAGGGCTCGTTTTGAAGCCCGGAGCATTTTTGATCACTGACTCCTCGCACTCGGTTTGGTCACGCGCGCTGGCGAGGAGTGCCTGCGGCTCGGATAGTCGATATGAATCGCGGGCTGCCGACGCCGACGATCAAGGTGATCTCCGACCTTGCGAGTCAGCTGAAGGGTGGGGGAATTGATGGGGCACTCGCAGTCCGGTCATTTCCGCTCGCAGCGGCGCTCCTCAGTCTCAAGGTAACGAAGGGCCTCGTGCTCGACGAGCCTGACACGTGTCCGGCGAGCCATACGGACGTCCAGATCGACGCGCTGGCATCGGTGCCTCTGCTGATCTCATCTTGCCGTGGCGATGCATGTGCCTACTGATTACATCGCCGCTGGACGAGCTACAATCTGCTGCCTGATGACAACACCCCGTTCACTGTTTCATGGAAGTGTTGATGAACTGTTTGAGCGCGGCGTTCTGCTGGTGCGCACCAGGCGGCGGCGGTGTCTCTGGATCCGCATGCAGCCGCCGTATCGCTACATCTAGTGTGGAGCGATGTTCGGGCTGATCGGTCGCCAACCACTCTTGCCAATATATCCTGCGTTCGGCTCTGTTGCCTCTCGCTACTTGGGCAATGTCGCCAGGCGGCTCCGAGCGCGTCGCCGAACCTTCGGCGGTTGCGCGAGGTGCGTTGACAACCAGCGGCGACTCGCGTTGCTATGTGCATCACAATGGGCCACAGGTACGTTCATATCCTCGATGTACGGTGCCCGCTGGACACAACGCGCGCAATTGCCGGTTCCTAGTGCACCTAGCCCGCATGCAGCGCCGACGGGTCGAATGCTAGGTTGCTGGGGCATCGGTTGCAGTCCGCGGTGTGCGCCGCCATGTGTCCTCTCAAATCCTACCTGGCTGCCGTGGTAGCAACATACTGCGTGCATTCAGCTGTTGCGCAGCCCGCCGAGCCGCGACCCACCATGCCGCGCGAGATCGAGGCGGTCTTCGAGCACCGCTCGCCAGCCAAGGTGTCCTGGAAGGGCGACTTGTCGGAAATGCGTGAGCGGCGGCTCATCCGCGTGCTCGTACCAAACAACCGAACCTTGTTCTTCTACGACGGCCCGCAGCCGCGCGGGCTCGCATACGAGTGCATGACCGAGTTAGTCAACACGCTCAGGCCGGGAAAATCGACCAATGCCCGGGTCCACGCGTTGTTTCTGCCATCCTCGCGGGACCGATTCATCCCGGATATCGTGAAAGGTTATGGCGACGTCGAAATTGCGGGCCTCACCGTCACCGCATCACGCGAGACGCAAGTCGACTTCATTTCATACGACCTCACGATGAACGAGATCGTCGTAACGGGAGCGAACGCGCCTGCGCTGGGCCCGGTGGAGGATCTGGCTGGCCGCCGTCGATCGAGCAGCTACTATGAGAGTCTCACGGCGCTCAACAACCGGTGGAAGGTGCGCGGTAAGCCGCCGGTGCGGATCAAGATTGCCGGCGAACATCTCGAAGACGAGGAAGTCCTCGAGCTCACACACGCCGGTGTCGTGCCGATTTCCCTCGTCGATGCCTATATCGCGGAAACCGTCGACTATATGCTCAATATTCTCAAGTACTGGGTGGCGTATCACCTGACGCTCGACCCGAACGAGGATGTGCAGCCACTGGCGGCACCCGACAAGCAAACATAAAGTCAGCACTGCATTCCCGGCAGACCAGGACAGCAACGATCCGTGAGGAAGATGAAAAAAATCACGATCGCAGTGTGTCTGGTAGTCGCGGCTTGCGGAAAGCCGCTCGTCCCTTATTCGACGAACTCCCCGCCACTCGTGCTCGTGCCTGCTACTCAAGCTGGCGTCATCGATCAGCGCGGACGCTTTCGCGAAATCTACTGTGCCGTGCTCGAAGCCAGACACGGCTTACCGGACTATCGCCCCTGCGAGCAAGCATTGACGCGGGTGGGGGAGGAGCCAGTCGGGACTGCACAACCGGTCGAACTGGGCCGTTCGAACCGGCGGCTCGTTGCAGCCGTCGTGCTCGGCCTCGGATTCGATTGCATCGAGGAATGGCTGGAACCGATAGGAAGCGTCGCGGAGCATTTGCGGCGTTATGGCTACGACCTGGTGCTGATCAAGGTCGGCGCTTTATCCAGCACGGCGAACAACGCGCGCCAGATCCGGGATGCGCTGCTCGCGATGCCGGCCGAGTCAGGTCCGGCGCGTCTGGTGTTGATCGGCTACTCGAAAGGAGCACCAGACATCCTCGACGCGCTGGTCACGTATCCAGAGATCCACAGTCGCATCGCCGCCGTAGTGAGCGCGGCAGGGGCGGTTGGCGGCTCGCCGCTCGCC
The DNA here is from genome assembly GCF_009932555.1 of Steroidobacter agaridevorans. Classification (GTDB taxonomy): domain Bacteria; phylum Pseudomonadota; class Gammaproteobacteria; order Steroidobacterales; family Steroidobacteraceae; genus Steroidobacter; species Steroidobacter agaridevorans. The sequence goes on along the minus strand of NZ_BLJO01000001.1, from coordinate 141,123 downwards.
AACGACGCGAAGGAATATCAAGCAAACGTGTTGCGTTACTTCCCCGGCGCCAAATGCGAGGCTGGCGAGGGCACGGCGGTGGCGAGCCTGCGGCCAGCCACGCGCAGTGCCTGGCTTGCCGCGAATCCATTGCCGACAGGCGTCCGTTACTACTCGTTGGTCACATTCCCGCAGCCGGAACGCATTTCGTCGGTGATGAAATCGAGCTATCGCAAGCTTGCCCGCGTCGACGCGCGCAACGATGGCCAGCTCATCTTCTACGACCAGGTTATCCCCGGCAGTCATTTGATGGCGTACGTCAACGCCGATCATTGGGCGCTTGCTGTGCCGATCGCAAGGACGCATGCGACGATCGGCGCCGTGTTCGTCACCGAAAATGCTTATCCGCGTGAAGCCCTGGTCGAGGCTTTGCTGCGATTCGTGGAGGAAGATCTCTCGATCAGCGGGCGGGGCCACTAATGGCGATCAGCCGCATACTGGTTGCCTTGGGACTGACGTGCGCTACTCATCCGTCATTCGCATGGGTCTACCCCGAGCACCGTGACATCGCCGTGCTCAGCATCGAAAGCCTCGACCCGGAACGCAAAGCACTGTTCGACCAGCTCTGGGCCGAGGCGCGCACCGGTCATGAGAAGCGCCTGTGCGAGCAGGGCGCCGACACTGCGCAGGGGGTGACGCCCGAGTGCATCGACTGGGCCGCGATGTCCGCCATCGGTGGCGACCATTCTTGTTCGAGCCAGCAGTTACTCGACACCGTGATCAGCTCGAAATGGATCCTCGCCGTTGCCGAAGTCGCGGCACGACTCAAAGTCGATCTGATGCAGATCTCGAAAACGTTGCCTGTGACACCCCAGCAGGAGAGCGGCCGGCTCATCAGCGAACTGCGGCAGCAGCTGGAAAGTGAAGCGATCAGGGCCGATCGCAGCAATGCGCTGCGCATTGCCGACATGCGTATACAGCGAGCCGACTCCGAGTATGCGATACGCGCGGGCAGCAACAATGCCCACTTTTTGCTCGCCCGCCCCCGAGTGGACTTCACGGCACAGGAATACATCGACACGACGCTCAGGTCCGGATCCGAGATCAGTGCGGTAGGTGTGTGGGGGCGGTTCCACCTGAGCGCTTTGCAGAAGGCAACGAGGTTGGCGCAGGAGAACCTGTCCCCTGACGAGCGTTCCACGCTCGCGCGCGCCACACTCGCTGATGAAGCGTTTGCGCTTCATTTCTTGCAAGACGTCTTTGCAGCGGGACACGTGGCCGGAACTTGGGGCGACGTGTCACAACGCAGGGGCACTCACGACCACTACAACGAGAGCGGATTGGAAGTTCGTACCTGGCAGGCAGGCGCGACCACGGCCGTGTTAATGGGCGATGCGCACATGCGACCCGAGGATGCGATGCGAGCGGCCGAGGCAGTGCGCCTGAGTCTAGAGCAGGTACTCGACACGGCAGCTGGCCGTCAGCGAACGACCAATCTTCCGTACACACCGACGGCTCCGAACGAACCCGAGACATTCGATGTGTGCGAGAACACCCAGCTCGAGCCAATGTCGCAAGGACGAGAGCCAACACCCGAGGCTTTGCAGTTGGGCGTGGAGGTTCTGATGCTGACTCCAGTGCCAAGTTTGGGTGAAGGACTTGGGGCAATGCCGCGTTTTCGGGCAGAGCTGGGGCCCTTCCTCGGCGTCGCTGGCGCGTTCAACGTGCGTGCTGTGGATGGTGGTTTCACAGGGTTGGAAGATGGCAGCGGCTTCGTTGGCGGGGCGGACTTGTCGCTGCGAGTCGGGTATGGACTCGACGGCGTGATTGGTGAATCGGGAGACGGACTGATCTATTTTTCAGTGGGCTATAGCGGCGATACGCCCTCCACCAATGAATTCACCGAGACCGCACCGGCACAGGAAGGCGGTAGCCTGACGGCAGCGATTCCGGCACGCACGGGCTTTACGGCCCGAATACGCATGCCGTTCTATCTGATCCCCGGCGACCTGCTGCTCCTGTCGCCGTTGTATCTCGTATCGCCCAAGACTTATCAGGGGATGGCGGTCACCTCGGTCAATGGTGGACTGATCCCATGGCAGCTCGGTTGGGCAACTCGCTTCGGCCGATTTCAGTTCGTGCTCGGGCGCGAAGTCGGCGTGACCTTCTACGGCCTCGGGTCAGAGGATCTATCGCTGCTGGCGCCGGGCGAGCCGCCGGGTTCAGGGCCGAGGGTGGTCGAGTTCAAATCGACGTATCTCGAATTTCCCATCCTCGAGTATCGACCCTATCGCTCATTCGATACGACCCAGAGCTCAGCGCTGGTCGTGAAACTCTTCGGCGCCGTGGACATTCCCAACAAGGGGCAGACTGTCTTCCCACCTGGCGCACCGGGCGCAGACCTGGATAGCGTGTACTCGATCGGCGTGCGAATCGCATTCGACTGGCGACGTTACTTCTGAGCCACGCCGGGTTGTTCGGCGACGAAGAAACCATCTATCCCTTGTCATTCAGGGCGTGCAGCGAATGCATCAGAGCATTCGCGAGTGGCATATCCCAAGACAAACCTCCGTCCCTCTGCACGAGTTGGCGGCGGACTACAGCGCCACATTGAGAGGATGGCTGAATTATTACGGGTGCTTCTATCGCAGCGCCGAGCCTGGCGCACGTCTCGCGCTGTACAACAATTTGACGTCCACAAGCCGAGGCCTTTCGATTCGGCGCGCGACCGACTGCGACATCTCGCAACACACACACTGGCACCATTACTCGCGGGCCTGACACGCTGATCGCATTGCCATCGGTTCACGGCGTCGAGCGGAAGGTGCGCTGGGGGTTGCCCGCGCTGCGTATCGCACGCCTTGATGTGCGCTCTCAAGGTTCATCGGTAGAAACGCAAGTTCCTATTGTCGACGCTCACACCTGAGCGAATTCATCGCCATGCGTCACCCCGGCACACGTGTTAGCGGGCTCCGAATCCACTTCTATTCGAATCACTTCCTCAAGCGACTCATGGCGTGGAGTCGAATCGTAAATCACGGATTTTGGCGCCGAGCGTGCCCACTCAAGAGCAATCACCAGTGGCGGAGGTCGAACCAGAAGACCCCGCGACTAAATCAGATCGAAGGTACGAATCATGTACTACACCGACGACTCACTGCTTCCCGAGAACATGCCGCCGTTAATGATCACCGGAGCACCCTATGGCCCCGTGTGGATGCCGGAGGATTGCACACCGGAAAACAAACTCCCTGTCACTTGGGAGGAGCAGACCCAGGCCGCGGTGGATTGTTTTAACGCCGGGGCCACGATCCTGCACATCCACGTCTGCGACCCCAAGACCGGCCACATCTCCAAGAACTTCAAGGAGTACAGCGAACAGATCGCACGCCTGCGCGAGGCCGTGCCTAAGATGATCCTGCAGATCGGCGGGTCCATATCGTTTGCACCAGAGCCGGGAGAAAAGGCAGAGTTCGGGAGCTACGACGCACGTCACAAGCTGTGCGAGATCGAACCCAAGCCGGACCAGATCACCGTCTCCTGTGGCACCACGCTGTACGATCACACAGCGATCAACCGCCTGGACGACGCCTGGGCTGGGACACGCTATACCAATCCGGCGATGGCCGCGGCCATGTCCAACCTGGTGGCGGACGCGACGCCTGAGTTCTATCTCGAGAACATCAAGCGCTGCGTTCAGCATGGCATCCAGCCGTACTTCGCGCTCGCGCACATCCACGCATTGGAACTCGTGGAGCGGCTGATCCGCAGGGGGTACTACAAGGGGCCGGTGAACGGCTTCTTCAGCATGGGTGTTGGCGGTGCGTGCGGGGTGAATCCGTTCGACATGATGGAGTTGGTCCGGCGCACGCCGCAGGGTTCCAATTTCACCTACCAGAGCACGTTCCGTCATACCTATCCGGTTTCCATGATGATGATCGCGCTCGGGCAGCACACCCGTGCCGGCATTGAGGACAACCTCTGGGGCCCGAAGAAGGGAGAGCGCTTCAGCACGCTTCAGATGATCGAAAAACAGGTCAAGATGGCCGAGCTCATCGGTCGTCCGATCGCCACGGCCGCGCAAACGCGCGCCATGCTGAAGATCGGCGTGACTTACAAGACCACGGAGGAAACGCTCAGCAACCTCGGGCTACCGCCCAACCGCGAGGACGGCAACGCGGGGTTCCATGTGCATGTGACCGACGGAAAACTTCCGAGCAAGCGGATGGTTGGTTCGGACGGTCACATGGTTGCTGTGGAGTAGGTCAGCGCCTCCGCACAAACGGCCGTGAGCGGCACACTACGCTCGCATCAGTGGATCAAGTGACAGAGACAGACATGACCGAGTTCAAGAAGGTAACAACGGTTGAAGAGTTGTCGCCGGGCCGGTGCATGACCGCTGTCATAAATGAGCGGTATATCGCCGTCTTCAATGTTGACGGTGCGTTTCACGCACTGGACGGAGTTTGCCCGCATCAGGGCGGCCTGCTGGGAAACGGCATTTTGAATGGATGCATCGTGAAGTGTCCGGAGCACGGACTGCGCATCGATGTCGCCACCGGCGCCGTGCCCGGCGGCGGCTTGAGCGTGAAGAAGTTTGCGGTAAGGGTCGAAGGCAGCGAGGTGCTCGTGGCGATGGAATCAGCACCAAAGAGGGGCAGGGCCATGCGCACACTAACCACCAATAAGCCATCGGAGATGACAGTACCCGACAACGCAGAAGCACCGTCTGCCATCGAGCGGTCAATAGGAGGCATTTCAACGGGTCCGTGGGACAGCGCTGCGCTAACGCGGCTTCGCGAATGGGACCCGATCGGGACCGGTCAATGCCTCGAGATGTCCGACGATCCGTGGACCGGCGGCATACTGCCGTGTAAACACGTTGAGCTGATCAGCATCGCGGTGAATGCTGCTTGTACGAACCTGAGCGCTGGCGGAACCCGCCGCCACATTCGCGCCGCACTTGAAGCTGGTGCCACGCGCGAAGAGATCCTGATGATCCTCAAGATGGCGTCTCTTCTATCGATACACACGTGCAGCTTGGGCGCACCCATTCTGTTGGAAGAAGCAAAGCCAGCTGGCGTGAAGCCACGATCCAAAGAGGCGGCGGCGACACCGGTGTGCGACGGGATGAAAGTGGCAGGCCAATGGAATACAGCATGGGACGCGTTCTTTGAGATTGACCCGGAATGGACGGAAGCCTTCATTGCCGCGAGCCGCCCGGTTTACGCGAGCGGTATCCTCTCGCCGAAGCTGGCGGAACTCCTGAGCATTGCGGTTGATGCCTCGATCACTCACATGTACGCGCCCGGCACGCGCCGGCACATCCGGTTGGCGCTCAGTCTCGGCGCGACGATTGAGGAGATCATGGAAGTACTCAAGATCTGTGTCGCTCAGGGTATCGAGGCAAGCAATCTCGGCGTCCCGATTCTTGCCGAGGAGCTGGAACGCCTGGAGCAATCGCCAACATCATGACGAATGGTTGGAACGGGAGTGAAGTCTTGTTGATCGCGGACAGGTGGATCGATTGTGATGAGCAGGTTCAATCAGAGACGACGGGGGAATGCGCCGGGTGGCGTGCCGATCAACGTCGACATCGACACAATCCTGGACCATCTCGAGATGGCCGGGCAGGGGGCGTTCGGTCAGGAGCACAAGTGGGTGATTCCCTATTACCTCGATGTCGGCACGGGCGACTCGGACACGACCTGGCAGGCATCGCTGGGGCTTGGCTACGCGTTCGGCTGGGGCGATGTGACTGTGGCGTGGCGGTATCTCGATTACGAGCTCAAATCAGGCGCGCCCATCGCAGACTTGAGCCTCAACGGACCGGCCGTGGGAGTCACTTTCCGCTGGTGACGTTTCGGGAGCAACACGCGCCATGGACCTGAAGCAGTTCGTCGTAATCGCCTTGCAGGTGAGCGTGTTCTGCATGGTCTTTGGCTTCGGCCTCAAGACGACGACACAAGATCTGTCGTATCTCATTCGCCGCCCCAGTCTGCTGGTGCGCTCGCTCCTGGCTGTGTTCGTGGTGATGCCAATCGTCGCCGTTCTGCTCGCAGTGCTGTTCGACTTCGAACGGACGGTGGAGAGAACCTTGATCGCACTCGCCGTCTCTCCCGTGCCGCCGTTGTTGCCACGAAAGGAAAGCAAAGCGGGCGGTGACGAACACTACGCGCTCGGGCTGATGGCGATCCTTGCGCTGCTGGCGATTGTAGTGACACCGCTCGAAATCATGATCCTGCAGAGCGTTGCCGGACGGCCATTGGAGCTGGCGGCAGGGACTGTGGTGCGCGTGGTTCTGATTTCAACGCTGCTGCCACTGGCTGCCGGCATGTCGGTGCGCGCATTCATCCCCGGACTGGTTACCCGAATCGACCGGCCGATCGCACTGATCGCGAAAGTGTTATTACCCGTGGCGGTGGTCGTACTGCTGGTCGCTGCGGCGCCCGCGATGCTCGCGCTCATTGGACACGGCGGGGTCCTCATCGCCATGTTCATTTTTCTGGCTGTCGGACTCGCTGTCGGCCATGCGCTCGGCCGGCCCGATCGCAATCACTCTGTGGTGCTCGCGTTGTCAACAGCCTGCCGTCATCCTGCAATTGCTCTGTCAATCGCAGCTGCGAATTTTCCGAAGGAGCGCTTCGGCGCCATCATCCTCCTCTATGTGCTCCTTGGCGCTATCGTAGCTGTGCCGTATCTCGCCTGGCATCGACGGCAATCGCGAACGGCACTGGGGCCGGCGTGAGCCGAGCACGACTATGAGCAATCATCACGTCCGACTATCGCGTTGGCTCTTCGTCGTATCGGGCACCTGTGTCATCCGACGCCATTCCATTCGAGGGGCGGATCGAAGGCTTCGTCCACCGGCCCCACGCCGATTACGATCTTGCGGATGGTACCGGTGAATTTGTTGTCGTAGGCAACATAGTCGCGCGTCACGGGCGTCAGGTCGTCCATGCCGACGTCCGCAGGCTCGGTGCCGGTGAAAAACGGGATAGTGCGATCGATACGGCCCGAGGTCACCTGTTCGCCATCGATGAACATGTCGCCCCGGCCGCCAGCCCCGGGCTTTTTCCCACCGTCGTAGATGAACTCCCAACGCAGCGTGACTGGGCCGGTCGGCAACGGCGTGGGAGCGGCCACTTCATAGATCTCACGACCGAACCAGTTGTACACGAATTTCGCGTGGCCCTTTTTCACATACAGACTCCATCCACCGGTGTGTCCGCCGTGTGCGATGATCACGCCCTCGGCGCCGCCTTTAGGAATATCGAGCTCAGCAGTAATGGTGTACGAACGGTTCTTCATATTGATGAATGCATTTTCCGACAGCCCGATCATTCCTTCATAGAGAGTCAATGAGGTTCGCGGGCCCATGAGGTCAGGCCGCCCGGCGACGGCGGCATTGAAGCGTTCGAGAACACGATCGTCGAGCGGCAGGACTTGGTATTTCACCGCTTCTGTCAGGAAGAGCGCTTTGAGAGCCTCAAGCTTTTCCGGATGCTTGGCGGCGAGATCGTTTGTCAGGCTGAAATCTTCTTCGGCGTTGTACAGCTCCCAGGTGTCATTTTCGAAAGCTGCCCGGGGCGCCGCTTCCCAGAATGCCTTGTGTAGCGTCGTCGCATACCAACCATCCTGGTAGATCGCGCGGTTGCCGCCGTACTCGAAATATTGAATGGCATGGCGCGATTTCGCCTTGGCATCATCAAACGTGTTGAGCAGGCTGCGACCTTCGATGGGTCGCTGAGCGATGCCGTTTACCACCGTCGGCTCCGGCAATCCTGCCGCCTCCAACACCGTCGGGGCTAGGTCGATGACATGCTGAAACTGGGAGCGAAGCTCACCTTGCGCCTTGATCCCCTTGGGCCAGTGGATCACGGTGGCGTTGCGCGTCGAGGAGAAAGTCGCGTGACCCTGCCCGCCGACCATAGGTGTACAGCTCGCCTGGCCCCATGGCATGGCATAGTGCCCGCTCGCGTGCGGTCCGCCGAGATCATCGATGTGCCTGAGGAGATTCTCCATCGTCTCCGGCACGCCGTTGAACGAGGCCAACTGATTGAACGACCCGATCGGACCACCGAAGGGCGACCCGCCGTTGTCGCCGGCGATCCAGACGATCAGTGTGTTGTCGAGTTCGCCGAGGTCCTCAATGGCCTGCACCAATCGACCGATCTCGTAGTCGGTGTGCTCGGCCATACCGGCATAAACTTCCATCTCCCGTGCCAGGACTCGCTGCTCCTCCGGCTTGAAGGAGTTCCACGGTTTCACGACTTCGGGCATAGGCGCGAGCCTGGTATTCGGCGGTACTGTGCCCAACTTGATCTGCCGAGCCAGTGTTTCCTCGCGCAGCTTGTCCCAACCCTGGTCGAACTTGCCCTTGTATTTGTCGATCCATTGTTTGGGCACATGATGCGGATCGTGCGTGCCCGCTGCCGCGTAATAGATGAAGAATGGCTTGTCCGGCGTGAGCGACTGCTGGGTGCGAACCCAGCGAATGGCCTGGTCAGTGATATCCGTGCTGACGTGGTAATCTGGAGTGCGAGGAGTCGGGATCCGGGTCACGCCATCGTACAGCGCCGGAGAGTAGAGGTCGGACTCGCCCTGAAGAAACCCGTAGAATTTGTCGAACCCAGAGTGCGCCGGCCAACGGTCCATCGGCCCGGAGACACTCAATTCCCACGGCGGCAGTTCGTGGGATTTGCCGAACATGGCGGTGCCGTAGCCGTTGAGTCGCAGTACTTCGGCCAGTGGTGTGATGGCGTTGGGACGTACGCAGTTCATCCCTGGAAACGCAGTACCCATCTCGGCCACGCCACCCATGTTCGCGCTGTGCGAATTGCGGCCGGTGAGTAGTGCCACCCGCGTCGGCGAGCAGACAGGCGCGGTGTGCATGTTGTTATAGCGCAAGCCGCCTCTGGCGAGGCGACCGAAGGCCGGCATGTCAATCGGTCCGCCGAAGCAGCCGGGGTCGCCGAATCCCATGTTGTCAATCAAGATGAAGACAACGTTAGGTGCGCCCGCGTCTTTCGGTGGTTTCAACTCAAAGCGCGCCGGCGCCTTGGCTTTGCGTGCATCGATTTCGGTGATGGGCGGATGCTGTGGCTCTGGAAGCGGCAGAATCGTGCGGTGTGGAGCGGTATCGCGCGTGTTACTCATCGATCGGTCCTCCACTTGAGTTCGTCGCGATCGCCAGTGCCCACAGCCAGAATCTGAGCCAGCGTTCGCTTGCCATCGATGGCATCGAGCAGCCGGTTCTCGAAGGCATCCACGGTGAGCACGAGATCAGTGAACGAATGCGCGCGGTTGATCAACACGGCCACGCTCCCCGGAGGCACACGTTCTCGAACACACGCTGTCCATGGCACGATGATAGGAACGAACGTGCGCCAGCGTGGTCGACGAAGTCAATGGACGAGGTCAATGCGTTGGTTTGCGCTGGATCGATCGTCGCGGTACGCGATGAGGTTGTGTCCGAACATCGCGCCGCGCAGCAACTCCACCGCTGCGTGCTGTTACGGCCCGGGCAGCGCGGCGAGGCGTTCGGCATGGGGTTCGCGACCATCCCGCATTGAGCTAGGTAGGGAGCCTGCTCGACCCAGCGGTCGAAGGCCATGCGGCAGCGATCGAGCGAAGGATAGAGTTGCCGCACTGGCGGAGTCGATCCGTGCAGAGGGCACTCGTTTTGCTTCGAGCCGAACGACGATGTGCGTGCAGCTTCATTGCGAGGACTGGAACGATCTGCCACTGTCGATCACGTTGCATGATGCAACGGGTGCGTTGCTGACCACTACGCTTCCTTCGATTCAATCAGACGAAAATGGAGATAGCGGACGTATCCGCCTTCTTGCAATTTGGCTCGAGAGTAGGCTATCGACCATCTGCGCAATGCACTCAGGTACTGGGACGAAGTCGTGGCGATCACACGGCCCTTGTGTCGCGATATGAAGCTCACGCACTACAACCACAACTTTTTCGTGCCGAACGACGACAATTTGTTCCATTGGGCACTGATCCGCGATGAGGTGGCGAGAGACGTGGAAATCGCCACCACCGGCAAGCCGCAGGAGTCGCACTGATCGGGGACGACCTGTTGCATCGGCTTCAGTGACCCGGCCGAAATCAGCGTGTGCAACCTTGGTTGCAATATGGAGCGACGGAACACGATCGTGCCAAACTTGGCCGATAGGTCTGACATCAGAATTTGCAGGTAGTCTGTTGAAGCGGCGGCAGTGGAATGCGTTCCTAAGAGAAAACCGCGCCGCTGGTCCATCGCTTGCGGAGGCGAGTTGGTACACGAGTGTGTTGTGCCAATTCTGTACCAGCTACGATGAGATTTACTCCTCGACTTCCCACCGAAGTCGCTGCAGTGGATACTCGGAGTTCTCTAAAATTCAATGAGTTCCAATCCACGGGGACGCCTTGAGTTTGATTGTCGGTCCGGCCTCGAATACACCGACAGCCGCGAAAAAGTGATTTGTAATGAATAAGTTAGACCGCCGCGTTTCCGTAGCCCCCCATGATGGACTACACCGACAGATTGGATCCGGGCTGACAATTCAAACATTTACA
>NZ_BLJO01000001.1:0-130545 GCF_009932555.1 Steroidobacter agaridevorans | reverse complement strand
TCGGCGCGAAATCGGCATGACACAGTTTTGGCACAGCCATTTTTGACGGCTGCCGAAGATGAAATTCGCAACTCTTGCCACGTCGCGGCGGTCCTAAAGAGCCGCAACTATCGCTTCGCTGCGCCGTACGCGCAAAACGTTTCATATGTCACTGCAATCACGGCCGCTACTGGTGACCTCGGCGCTGTAGTGTTGTGAGTCTCGATGCTCGCACGCTAGGAAGCGATAACATCGAAGGCGCCTCAATGCAGTAGGGCGCTTCCCTCCCACTGTTCTATCTTCCACTGACACGCATGTGCTCCCGCATGCGATCGCCCTCACGGCCGGCCGGCGGAGTGTTTCATAGAGCGTTGGGGGCTGCGCAGCGTCGAAATGGCGACCATTTCAGAATCAGCCCGCCGTAAGTGGTGCACATTTCAGAACCGGCCTGCTCCAAGTGGTGCACATTTCGTGACCCATCATACAAAAAAACGCGTCGTTTCAACTTCCGGACACCGAGATCCATCTAGGAAACGCGTCATCCATTGGGTTCGCGTGTCAATGCATCGGGCCAATGATGATCCAGTGCGTCGCTTCGTCCCGAGCAGTTCATCGGTCTGCCGCTCCATTCGAGTATCGCGCAGGCATCCCGGGACAAGCTGCGCCGAGTTGTTCGTACTCACGCAAGCCGTGGCAACTCGACTCCGCAGAGGCCGAGGCGATGTTTGAACGGTCGCTAGACAGAGTGATTGCGCTGTGGACAAACCCTTCCGGAAAGCCGCCAGCGATCAAACGTTTGCAAACCGCACCGCCGCGGCAGCGACACTTCGAGCGACCAAACGAAAGGTTACATCACGGCCGCAGCGGAATACAGCTTTGCAGAACATTTCTTTCGAAGAGGGCATTGACCGCAGCGCGAGAGTGTGGAGAATGTTTGGTGCATCGACGGATCGGTAATCGATCCGGCAGGGTGAAGGCCCTGTGCAGCGAACGCCGTCGCTATATAAATGGGCCAGGTATGTCTGCTCGGACTCTACCGATTGCAGACTGCACGAAAGTGCAATGACCTACGCAGGGTATAAGCCGGCCATCATGCTGGCCTATTGATTCCTCTTGTTCTTCCAAGTCCGTGCGACCAACATCGTCCTGATCAGGTCGCGTTCGATGCTGAGTCTCGCGTTGAGCCGCTTCTTGCTCGACGTCGGACCAGAACTCCCAATCAAAGACCATCACGGTGATTGCATGCGCGACGAGCGGGTCGAAAGATCCGGCGTCGCTGTGGCGGCTGCCCAGCGCAGCGTCACAGCGCGTTGATGCGCACCGTCGAAGCCGCATTGGCAACGCGGCGTGCTCTGGCGACCGGCAATTTCCTTAAATCCCGCTCCCGGCTCGTCGACCTTTATCAAGGTCCGACGCGTGAGGCGCGATTGCGCTTGCTCATACGCAGGCACCAAACCCTCAAGTGACGGCCCGGTGTGACAACACCAAACGGAGAGCGCCATATTCAATTCCTTTCATTTTCTAAAGCGGAGAAAGTTATGAATGCCTTTGAACTGCTGAAGAGTCGAGGACAGCGAGTGAAGCGGCTCGGCTGCAAGGTTTGGCGGGAGGTGCGCGAGCAGTATCCAGCCGCCTTACAGAAGCAGGTCGGCGCCAAGACTCGCCGAGATCGTGCGATGGCGCAGCGGAGATTCGTCTTCTGGACGGTGCACTATCAGATTCATTCCGTAGCGCACGTGAAGAGAAAACACGTTGAGGCGTACTGCCGTTATTTGGAAGAGCGAATGCTGTGCCCTTCAACCATTGCCACGGAGCTCTCCCACTTAGCGGTACTGCTACGGACGCTGGGAAAGCCACAGTGGCTGGATGATCGGGAGAGCCTTTTTGCGGATCCGAGCATCTTGACTCGTAGTCTTGTTGCGACGAAGGACAAGTCGATCGAAGCTGCGGGGCTGGCGTTTGAAGCGATATACGCGGCGGCCTGGTCGATTAACCCGCGGGTCGCCGTCCAGCTGGCGCTGTGCTGGCATTTCGGATTGAGAGTTCAGGAGGCTTGGTGCTTCCGGCCGCACCTGTCGGTGCAGGACGGATTCGTGCGGGTGAAGTGGGGAGCAAAGGGCGGCCGCCCGCGCACGCTCTCGGAACTTACAGACGAGCAGCGATACCTAATTGAGCTCGCGAAGACGTTTGCTGCCACTGAGGCGGAATCGACGGTACCGCGACGAATGTCTTTGAAAGCCTGGAAGGCAGTTTTCTATAGAGTGACGAAACGCATTGGCCTGACGAGGGCGAAGTGGGGCGTGACGCCGCACTCTCTTCGGCATTCGTTCGCCCACCGCCAACACGAGCGCGCGACACGCCGCCTGGCGCCTGTACAGGGTGGCACGCTGGCTCAGGATGACCCTTCGGCCGATCGCGCCGCTCGAGAGATCGTTGCTGAGGAGTTGGGCCATTCGCGCGCCTCGATTGCGGCGGCCTATATCGGCGGCACGCGTGTGCCTTCAGAGGCAGAGGCCGGGCAGCGTGGGGCAGGTTGATCGGAAGCTATCTTCGAAGCGTCGGCCTCGGCAATGATGCTGGGACTCTATGGCGGAACCCCTTGCACGTTTGGTCATCGATGTTATTGCTTGACTGAGAGCAGTGACAATCGAGGTGACCATGCGTGGCAAGGTGAAGTGGTTTTCACGAGAGAAGGGTTACGGCTTCATCACTGATGAGCAGGCGCGGAATCACTACTTCTCGGTGCAGGATGTTCGAGGGGCTGATCTGCCGGCATCCGGAGATCAAGTTCAGTTTCAATCGCAAGATACGAGTCGTGGTCCACGCGCATCGGGCATTCAGTTGATTGCCCGAAGCGAGAGTGCTCCTCGTGGCGACGACCGCGTGAGATGCGGACATTGTGGAAGGAAGATGGTGCCGCGGCTCATCAGCTACCAGGGGCAAGTTGAGCGATCGGTGTGTCCGTTCTGTGCTGAGACGTATTGCGACTTCTTGCTCCCGTCATCGACTCTGCTATGGAGGTGGGTTGCGCTCGCGGTCTTCGTGCTGGTCATCTTCATCGGATGCTTAGGATCTCGAAGTGCCTGAAAGTCGCGTTGACGTTGACCGTCCCGTGCCCTTCGGGGTTAGCCAGTGAAAGAAGGGCAGGTCGACGATGGTTTCCTACCGGTCATACTCCGGCGCGGCCCTCACCGTGAAGCAAACCGAGGCTCGTATTGATCTGGCGTCTGGCGCCAGCGTCACTGAAATCTGCCCCGGCTGGCGGCGGCTCGCAGAGCTGGCGGCGGCCGGGACACCAATCTTGATTGATATCTCATTTTGAGATATCCTTCGCGGAAGGAGTAGTATATGCACGTAATCTCGCGGCGAGCTCTGCGAGAATTCTGGGAGGAGCATCCGCCCGCGAAGACACCGCTGGCGGCGTGGTTCCGAATCCTGGAGATCGGCAGTTTTGCCGACTTCAATGCGATCAAGAGAGCATTTGGAACTGCGGACTATTTGGCGCCGTACACGATTTTTGACGTGGGCGGCAACAAGTATCGGGTAATAGCGGTGATCCACTACAACCGCCAGCGTGTCTACGTCCGGCACGTGTTTACTCACCCTGAGTATGACACGTGGTTCACCAAGGTCCGAAGCGCGAAGAGGAGCAAGCGATAATGCATGCCGTCGTTCGTAATGTTGAGGAAATGACTCCTGCTTGGAAGGAGCTTGAAGCTCGCGCGCCGGTCAAGCTGCGCGCGATCCGCAGCGAGCGCCACTACAAGGCGATGACAGAGTTCATGAATGAACTTCTGGATGAGATCGGCGATCGTGAATCGCATCCCCTCGCCGGGTTGCTCGACGTGGTCACGATGTTTGTCCGCGACTATGAAGAACGCGAGGTTGAGATTCCCGAGGCGAGCCCTGCTGCCGTGCTGCGTTTCCTGATGGGTCAACGTGGCTTGCGACAGGTCGATCTCGCTGATCTGTTTGGATCTCAGTCGAATGTGAGTGAAGTCCTGAGCGGCAAGCGTGAGATCAACGCGCGCCAGGCGAGGGCGCTTGGTCGACGTCTGGTGGTTTCGCCGGCTGTGTTTATTTGATCGTTGCAGTGATCGGTCCGTCCACAGAATCACTGTGGGCGGACCGTCAGGTCACGAACGCGAGATATCGCAACAAAGCGCCGAGCGCAGCTTCAGGCACGATTCCCAATAAGCACTTGTCCACTGCTGCCGCCGGTCGCGATCAACGATCTGGCCAGCCAACAGCGGACCTGAAACGGATCCGGTTCTGCCAGCCGCAAGCGCTGCCCGAGCCAGCCGGATTGAATCCTCGACTCAGACGATGTGCCTCGTGGTAACCGCCGTTGGCCGCGGAAAAGCGAGTGTTGATAGCTTTGAGTTCAATTATTCATCACAGCTGGTTCGATTGGCGGAATGTCGGGTCGGGATGCGCGCGTCGCCACCAAGGTGTTGTGCAACAACCTTGCGTCGTCCGTCCCCATGGGCGTGCCTATCATCGCCGTCAATCTCAGTGTTCCGAACGAGCTGCGCGGTATCACTATGGCCTGAGCCCCGTCGTCATGGGGAGAGCTGCATCGTCTGCGCCATGGTGGCTGTGGTCGGCGGAATTCTGGGCGGCGAGGTGATGCTTGGTAAGGCGATGGCGGCAGTGGCCGTGCCGCTCGCTTTGCTGGCTGCGCTGTGCTTCTGGATAGCAACACCAACTCGCCTTGCAGCGGAGCAGACTGCGCTCATGAACGAGTACGCCGTGTAATTCCACTTGAAGAGCTTCTATCATAGATCGAGCGTCCACTCGCGCAGCGAAGCTTTTACTATTCTCGAAGCGCAGAGACCAAATTGAACTCGCAGGCGATTCGACGAACATGAAGAACGTTCCCGTGTACGGACGAGATGAGATATTCGCCTTGCTCGACTACGATGGTTGTATCGCCGCGGTTCGGGAGGCGATGAAGAGTTTCACCGCCGAAGCTCCGCAACAGCCGCTGCGGACCATCGTGCCGATCGCCCCGGCGAAACTGTTCGGCGTCATGCCTGGCGTGCTCCCGGTGCAGGAGACGTTCGGCGCTAAAATCGTCTCCGTGTTCGGCGATCCATCGCGGCCGGGCCGTTCGGCGCACGAAGGTGTCGTCGTGGTCTTCGATCGGGAAACCGGTCAGATCAAGTGCATAGCCGACGCGCATTCGATCACCTCCGTTCGTACCGCAGCCGCCTCCGCGGTGGCCAGTGTGCCTGCGGAGTGGTTCGTTGTCTCGTGCAGTGACATGTGAATGGTCCTCTTGCAAGCGGTGAGCGCTCGTCATGTGGGTATTTGCGTTCGCTCAGCTACCAGGCTCACCGACGGTGAACACTCGAACGGATGGATATGGCGGCTCGCGTGAGGCGCGGGTGCGTCTGCCACTGGAAGTGTTCTCGGCGGTCCGATCGGCTGTCAGCAAGCGTTTCGCTGTCGGTTGCCGCTTCCTGGCTGAGGAATGCATCGACGGGGGCAGTAGCGTCCAGGACGCGGTGTGGTACGCGACCCAGTTCGCGGGCGCAGGTATGGATTTCCTATCCGTGTCTCGCGGCGGCAAGTTCGACGACGCAAAACAGCCCAAGGTGGGCGAGGCTGCCTATCCCTACACGGGGCGCAGCGGCTATGAGTGCATGCCGTCGTACTACTCCGATGCGGTCGGACCGTTCGGACGCAATCTGCCACCGTCAAAACTCATGCGCGCGGCAATTCGAGCTGCCGGACATTCGACGCCGCTCGTCACGGCCGGCGGCATTCACAATTTCGATCAGGCCGAAGCCGTGCTCGCTTCGGATCAAGCCGACGTCGTCGGCTTCGCGCGCCAGGCTTTGGCCGATCCCGATTGGTTCATCAAAGTGCTGAGCGGGCGGGGCGCCGAGGTGCGCTTGTGCCTGTACACGAACTATTGCGAGACGCTGGACCAGCGGCATCGGGAAGTGACTTGTGAGCTCTGGGATCGCGAAGGTTTGGAGCAAGCGGGCGTCACGCGCTCGGCGGACGGCAAGCGCCGGCTGCTCGCGCCGGACTGGTCCTGAGCGAAGAGAGCCTATATCTATGAAGAACTGCGAAAAGGGGATGCGAGCCGCGCGTGCCAGTATGAACAACGGACTGGCACAGTGCGTTCGAGCGTCAGCCGGAGAACGTTAAAGATGTTGTCTTTCAGATGTGACGGGTCTGCCTGCTAGCGTTGTTCAGATTCGCCAGCATTCTTGTCCTCACCAAATCCTTGTTGCGGAGTGAGAGCGTTACGCTCCGCCACGATCTGACGTACTAGATCGATTTCGTCTGCAAAGCAGAGACTGTCGGCCAGTTCCAGCAGCACGAATATCGACGGATTCGCCTCACCGGCAAGCAGCTTTTGCAGATGAGTTCGACTGACGCCACTCGATCGGCATACTTCGGTCTGATAGAGGTCTTCTGTGCGCAACTGGCGACGCAGGACAAGAGAGATGGCGAGGTTAGTGAGCCTCAGTTTCTCCTTCCTGAGTTCACTGGACTGCGCCGACTGTCCAGGCGTGATCCTGACGCTCATGTGTCACCGCGACGCTGCTGGCGACTTCGGCTCGACGTGTCACTGTTGAGCGCCTTCTGTGCATCTCGAATATGCGGACTAACGTCCTCAGTGAGCTTCACATATGCGGCATCCAGCACCGTCAGGATCTCGCAAGTCGCGTCGACCTCGCCTCCAGGTCTCATTGCTTGTAAACATACGAATACAAAGTTCCTGGCCTCATCGAGCTGGTGTTCCGCTTTGCGCAGTTGTTCCGAGGCTGCGGCGATGCCGTTGCCGCGGAGTTGGATTAGCTCGCGTTCCAGGTTTTCGGCGCGAAGGACCAAGCTAAAAGCGAGTTGGGCTAGGCTTCCCAGAGTTTCGGTGCCCTGTATCAGCCGAGCCTTGAGTGTGTCTTGACCGGGCTCACAGGCTTGAGCGGCCACCCGCAGAGTGACCGCAGTGGCTTGGGCTTCAGCGATTTGTATCAGGACGCTCAGGGGAGCACCGGGCCTGTTTCGTTAAATGACGATCCACTAAGAAAGCTGCTGCTCCAACACATCGATGATTCGGATCACAAAGCGCTGCTTTGTCTTGGATAGTCTCTGCAATCTTTCCGCATGCCGTACGGCTTTGGGAGAGAGTCGCTGATTGTGCCATCGCTTCGGAGGTGTCACCTCCGCAAGCTCTTCCATAGAGACCCCAAATATCTTAGTCAGCTTGGTGAGGATGAGCACCGATACGCGCCGGTCGCCGAGCTCGTAGGCGAAGACTGCTTGTTGCGATACCTTGAGAGCGCGCGCCAGCTCCGCTTGTGTCATTCCTCTAGTCTTGCGGAGCAATGCGATGTGCGCGCCGAGCTTCGCAAAGAAGGCGCGGCTCTCACGTTTAATTTGAGGTGAGTTCATTGGCTCACGTAGCCCGGAGAGTTTGTCGCAGCACCTGCCCGAGAGGCTACTGCTCGCTCTTTGAGAGCCCGGACGAGAGCCGCTAGCTCATCCAGGTCCGGCATCAGGCCTGCGAGCACGAGTCGCTGATCATCAAAGTCGGTGTGGCGCATCAGTTCGCCTATAGCCATTGCCACCGCAAGACATGCGCGCAGCCGTTCGTGCTGCTGTTCACAGGTGACCACGTAATTGTCGATATGCAGCTTCGCGGTTTGGCGCGCCTTCAACGCTTCCAGCGCACTGCTCGTATCGAGTAGCGCCCATTGAAGCAAGCGACAGCAAAGGCCGAGGTTGGTCTTCAGGGATTCCGGCTCAAACTCAGTTGGCAGCGCTTGGGCGACATCGCCCGCAATGCCTGCAGCACTAGCGGTGCGCGCCCACAGCTGAGTAGCGAGCTTGATAAGTTCGGCGTGCTTGGCCTGGATCGAAGTTTGTGCGGACATAGTGGCGCCTCAACTTGCAGGTGGATCCGGCAAGGACATCGCCGCTGGGAGCAGGCCTTCGAGGACCAATCGAATGCCTTCTTCCAACTCGTGCAGTGATTCGATGATCTCGTCCGCCTCATCGGTTCCATCCATTTCGCTACTTCGCAAGACATAGATGACTGCCAGTGTTAGGTGTCGTGCGCGATGGAGCGCTTTGCGTTGCGCTTCACATCCGGCAGCGATTTCCGAGGCTCGGCTTACGGGATCAGCGTAGTGCGAAACAGCGCCGAGTGGCTGTAACGCCGTATGCACCTGATCGAGCAGTTCAAGTGCCGCATCCATGCATGTCCCCAGGTGAGGTTCGTCCGGTCCATATTCGAAGCACGTGTGCAATGTCTGGGTGGCAATGTTGGCAAGGCCACTGAGACTCGCGGCGTGGGCTCGGCAGCTTTCGATGTGTTCCGCCACCAGTACGGGCTTGAATGAGAGAACCGGCCCGGGCGGCGGACAGCACTGCGCTTTCTCTGTCATCGCCATCACCTCGAGTTAGGGCCGAGGTGGGGCGATTCGTCGCCGTGCGCTGCAGCTTCTTCGCGCTGGATGCGCTCGTAGATCTCTTCGCGGTGTACGGGCACTTCCTTGGGAGCGTGGACGCCCACCCGCACCTGATTGCCTTTGACACCGAGGACCGTGACGGTGATGTCGCGGCCGATCATTACGGTCTCGCCCACTCGTCGAGTCAGGATCAGCATGGTCGAACACTCCTGTCTGGGTCGCGCCCAGTCGAACCACGATCTGCTGTGCCAAGGACTAAGTAAGTCTTAGCGAATGCCGATACTAAGTAAGTCTTAGTAGGCAGTCAAACCAAAAACTAAGAAAGTCTTAGGATCGATGGGATGGACAGGGATGGATGGGAGTCGAGTCGGTCATTGCGAGGCGTTTGCGTGAAGCCCGAAAGAAGAAAGGGGATAGCCAAGCAACGCTCGGAATTCGTGCCGGCATCGACGCCTCGGTTGCAAGCACCCGGATCAATCAATACGAACGTGGCAAGCACCGGCCGGGATTGAAAACGGTCGAGCGCATTGCGAAATGCCTATCCGTCCCGGCGCCTTACTTCTATGCCGAAAGCGACCAACTCGCGGCCTGGATTTTAGCTCTTGAGTTAGTCGACCCCACGCTTCGTGATGCTGTTCTGCAGTCAGCCAAGGAGAAAGAGGAGGAGAAGGCGAGGGAGAAAGAGAAAGCCAAGTCCCTCGAGGCTGCTAAGTAAGTCTTAGTAGGCGACGGTCGGCTCGATCAACACTCTAGCTGCTCACACAGAAAGGTGGGGCACGATGGCGTCGGTGCTGGGAAAGCGGCTGAAGGAAGCGCGGTTGCGGATTGGCTTGAGCCAGGCGCAAGTGGGTATTAATGCCGGGATGGACCAGTCTGTCGCGAGCACGCGCATCAATCAATATGAGCGTGACGTGCACGTGCCTGGGTTTGCTGTCGCAGAGCAGTTGGCCAAGGCTCTCAAGGTACCCTCAGCATACTTTTACGCTGTGGACGATCAGCTCGCTGCGTGGATTCTGGCGTACGCCAAGATCCCGGCGTCCGACCGTCGCACCATCATGGAAGAGGCGGGTATAGCCCCGCGTCGTTTGTAGCAAGCCTGCTGGGGCGAACTGCTACTTTTCGTTTAGCTCTTCATGGCGTTCGAGTCTTGACGACTGGCCGACGGTCGCCTTACGTTGCCACTTGCGCGAGTAGCATCTCGCGTCCGTTTCAGTCGCCGGGAATTGGTGATCTCCGGCGACCCTGCCAAAAGCTCGTCCCAATCCCCCGACGCGCCAATTGAGCCCAGTGTTCGGCGGAATTGATTCATGCGTGTGTCCGCACCGACGGCCACAAGCGCAATCGCCCGACTTAGTTGACCAGCGTGCTCTGTCCATTCACGCGACCGCGTTGACGTGGGTGCGATGTTCGTTGCCATCCCCAGGCTGGACGCGTGGCTTCATGCGTGTCCTTGTCACGGTGCGTTTCTCCACGCATCGACCGTCTTGCCGACAACACGATCGGCTCGGCAAGAAAGCCTCCCTTTCTCCCTTCCCACTCTTCTTCGCATCGACGGCAATGAGCGAACGCATCCTTATCCCACTTCCCGGTCTCGGGACGCTCGAGCTGCCTCGAGAGGTTTTCGAGCAGCACCTCGTAAGACCGGCCGCGCCTGAGCCAGCTTCCTCGGCCAGCCAACTTGTGGATGCCGAAGAGCTCGAACGGCGCACTCAAATTCCTGCGAGCTGGTGGCTAGCGCAGGCGCGTGAGAGGCGTGTGCCATGCCGAAAGATCGGGCGATACGTTCGCTTTGATGTCGATGAGGTCTTTCGCTGTGACGAGTTCCGCCGGAAAGGGAGACCTCCGGATGAACTGAAAAACGTGTAGCCGCGGTGTGGTATGTGCGCAACCAACTCGTCGAGTGCGAGGCTGGATTGCGCCCTGCGAGGGTGAGCGCTCTTGTCGGGCGGCGAGATCGAGGCTGTAGTGAAGCCGAAGTCCTGCAATTTCCCCATTTCTATACGGTAGGCACCCGCCGCCAATTCACAAACCTATCCGCCCGCACTTACTCCCATGGCATGTGTCCGAAAGCGCCGCGGGCGATATGTCGCCGATTTCCGCGATCAGAACGGAGAGCGACACGTCGAGACGCCGAAGGGCGAGTTCGAAACGTTGGCGCACGAGAAGCAAGCCGCGAAAGCGTTGCTCAAGAAGCGGCTGGAGGAGGTGGGTGCGAACACGTACGTGCCCCCGGAGGATCAACTTACGTTTCGAGAGGTTGCGAAGCTCTGGATCGACAGCAAGGTGAGACTGCGCGCAGCGTCTCTCTCCGATTACCAAACTACACTCGACTGCTATCTCGTGCCGTACTTCGGACCGCGCAAGTACGCGTCGATCACGCGATTGGACATCGAAAAGTTCCGCGCCGAGATGGTGGCAGGCATTCCCGAGATCGTGCAGCGGGCCCGCGACGAAAAACTTCGTGAGCTGAAGCTGAGCGACCCGAACGCAAAGCTTCGGGCGCTCAGTCCGGGCCCACGGACAACCAACAAATGCATCGGCGTACTGATCTCCATCGGCTTCTACGCCGTCGACCACGACCTTGCCATCAAGAACGTGGCTCAGCGAATGGAGAAGGTGCTCGAGGACGGGGAGGGCGAGGACGAGGACAGCGAAGAGAGCGTGATCGAGGAAAACGTGCTGACGCCGTCCGAGCTCGTGCGAGCCATCGAGGCGGCGCTGGATCCCTATCGTGTTCCGATCGCGATGGCAGCGTATTGCGGGCTGCGCCAGGCGGAGATCCTGGGACTCAAGTGGAGCGACATCGATTGGGTCGGATGCACGGCCAAGATCCGGCGAACGCAGCGAGGCGGCGTCTTCTCGAAGCCGAAGTCAAAGGCGAGTCGGCGCATCATCGAGCTGCCGGCGCCGCTGATCGAGGAGCTGAAGCGCTGGCGGTCGCTATGCCCAAAGAACGAACACGACGTGGTGTGCCCCTCAGTGCGTGGGCTGCCGATGCAGGCGAGTGCGTTGCTACAACGTGGCTTCTATCCAGCGCTGGATCGGGCAGAAATTCGTCGAGTCCGCTTTCACGATCTCCGTCATTCCTGGGCGAGCAACCTGCTCGAAGCGGGCGAGAACATCGCGACCGTATCAAGGGCGCTCGGGCACGCCAATGTATACATCACGCTCAAGACGTATGCGCACGCGATCCCGAAGCCACGACACGGAGTGAGCGATCGAATGGCCGCTCTGATGAAAGAAACAATTCAGCGTGGGTACAAAATGGGTACTGAGGAGGTGGACGACCACTGCGCGCCGCTCGGAGGAGAGCGCGTAACCCATTGAAGGTGGCGGAGAGACAGGGATTCGAACCCTGGAACACCTGTGAGGATGTTACTGGAATTCCAGTCCAGCGCCTTCGACCACTCGGCCATCTCTCCGTTCGCAGGGCGCGAAGATTACACTACGTCGCGCCCGTTCCCAAGTAACGCTTGTTCAGGCGAAGGCGATCCCGGCCGACTGCATGGCTTCCAGGATCGGGGCCTGGTGTTGGCGGGACAGGCCCACCAGCGGCAGGCGGACGGTGTCGCCGCAGAGGCCGAGGCGGGAGACGGCCCATTTCACCGGGATGGGGTTGCTCTCCAGGAACATCGACTTGTGGAGTTGCTGCAGCTTCATGTCGAGCTTGCGGGCTTCATCCCGCTTGCCGGCCAGCGCGGCATCCATCACCGCCCGGACCTGGCGCGGCGCGACGTTGGCGGTCACGGAGACCACCCCGTTGAACCCGGCCAGCACCGCTTCGCAGGCCAGATCGTCGTCGCCGGAGAACAGCGCCAGCCGGCCGCCGACGCGGTTCAGCAGCTCCCGGTTGCGCTCCAGCGAGCAGGCTTCTTTCAGGCCGACGATATTCGGAAATTGGGCCAGCCGCTGCACGGTCTCGGGCTTCATGTCGACCACGGTGCGACCGGGCACGTTGTACAAAAAGATCGGCACGTTCACGGCCTGCGCGATGGCCTTGAAATGCTGATACAGGCCTTCCTGGGTCGGCTTGTTGTAGTAGGGCACGACCGAGAGGCAGGCATCCACGCCCACGTCCTTCGCCAAGCGGGTCAGCTCGATGGCCTCGCGGGTCGAGTTGGCGCCGGTGCCGGCGATCACCGGGAGGCGGCCGGCGGAGCGATCGACCACGCGTTTGACCACGCCGATGTGTTCCTCGACGCTCAGCGTCGGCGATTCGCCGGTGGTGCCGACGGCGACGATGGCATTGGTGCCATTGGAGACGTGGAAGTCGACCAGACGGTCCAGGGCGCTGTGATCCACAGAGCCATCCGCCTGCATCGGCGTGACGAGCGCCACGATGCTGCCGCTAAACATGGTCATCCTCGATGGGGAAGGGGCGCGATCCTACCAAGTTAACGGCAGTTAGGCACGTAAGACCGGCCGGGTCCGCCGGGGGATCGGGCGGCCGCTGGCAGGGAATTCGCGTTCCGACTGGCGCGCGGGTGCGTGTAAACTGGCGACCCGTAAATCCAATCAGGCCCTCGATGCAGTTCATCGTCATTTCCGCGCTCGGCAGCGATCGCACCGGTCTCGTCTACGATCTGACCCGCGTGGTGCTCGACTGCTCCGGCAACATCGTCGACAGTCGGATGAGCTCGCTCGGCAGCGAGTTCGCCATGCTGCTGCTGGTGTCCGGCAACTGGCATACGCTCGCCAAGCTGGAAACCGAGCTGAAAAAGCTGAGCGATTCCTCCGGGATCACGGTCAGCCTGCGCCGCACCGACCAGCGTCCGCCGCGCAAGGACGTGGTCACGTATTCGGTCGACGTGGTGTGCCTCGACCAGCCGGGCATCGTGCACAACCTGGCCGGTTTCTTCAGCGCGCGCGGCATCGATATCGCCGAGTTGAATACGCGCAGCTACGCGGCCGCGCACACCGGCGCGCCAATGTTTTCCGTACAGATGATGGTCCACATTCCCAGCAAGATTCACATCGCGGCGCTGCGCGAGGAATTCATGGATTTGTGCGATCAGCTCAACCTCGACGCCATTCTCGAACCCGTGAAGTCGTAACCGAATGCCGGCCAAGAAAACGTCTTCCGTCGCGAAGAAAACGGTCAAGAAAGCGCCTGCCAAGAAAGCTGCGGCTGCGAAAAGCGCGCCGATCAAAAGTGGCGGCTCGGGCAAGATCGCGGTAGGCAAGAAGGTCCCCGCGTTCTCCAGCCTGGTCACTGGCGGCGGCTCGTGGAAATCGAGCGAGGCGGCGGGCAAGAACCTCGTGATCTATTTCTATCCTCGCGATAACACGCCCGGTTGCACGACCGAAGGCGAGGCGTTCCGCGATCTCGCGCCGGCCTTCAAAAAGGCGAACACCCTGATCCTTGGCGTCTCGCCCGACAGCATCGCCTCGCACGAGAAGTTCAAGGCCAAGTTTCAATTCCCCTTCGAGCTGCTCTCCGATGAGCAACAGGCGCTGTGCCAGCTGTTCGATGTGTGGCAGGAAAAGAGCTTGTACGGCCGCAAGTTCATGGGCGTGGAGCGCAGCACATTCCTGATCGACGCGAACGGCGTGCTGCGTCAGGAATGGCGCAAGGTGAGAGTGCCGGGGCACGCCGACGCCGTGCTCGAAGCCGCGCAAGCACTGTAATTGTAATAGCGCACCCGTAGTCTCCTTCGACCTCTTCCTGGGAGTATCGACAAGCCTCATGGCCAAAGCCGAATCGAGCGAATCCAAGGCCGCCGACAAGCGCAGTCGTGCGGGCAAGCGCGGCCAGCGACGCATCTTCGTGCTGGACACCAACGTTCTGATGCACGACCCGACCGCGATCTTTCGCTTCGACGAGCACGACGTCTACATTCCGATGATCGTGCTGGAAGAGCTCGACGCCGGTAAGAAGGGTTTGTCGGAAGCGGCGCGTAACGTGCGGCAGGTGAGCCGCTTCCTCGATGAGCTGATGGTCGGTGTCGACAAGACGGCCATCGATCACGGCATCGAGCTGCCGACCAGCAAATACATCAATGGACAGAAGAAGGCCGTCGCGGGCCGGCTGTTCTTCCAGACCAAGGTCTTGAGCGGCGGTCTGCCGGATACGTTGCCCGGCCACGGCGCCGACAACGCCATCCTCGGCCAGGCGCTGGCGTTACAGAAAGAACATACCGAAGCGCGCGTCACGCTGGTGTCCAAGGACATCAACCTGCGCATCAAGGCGTCGATCATCGGCGTGTACGCCGAGGACTATTACAACGACAAGACCATCGAAGATGCGGACCTGCTGTACACGGGGCTGCAGGAGCTGCCGGCCAACTTCTGGGAGAAGCATGGCAAGAACATGCACTCCTGGCAGGAGCAGACGCGCACTTACTATCGCGTGCACGGGCCGATGGTGCGCGACTGGCACGTCAATCAATTTCTGTATCAGCAGGACGCGAACGGCCTCGAAGCGATCGTGCGCAAGATCGATGGTAACGAAGCGGTGCTCGAGCTGATCCGCGACTTTCGCAACGAGCGGCACAGCATCTGGGGCATCAACGCGCGCAACCGCGAACAGAATTTCGCATTGAATCTGCTGCTCGATCCCGAGATCGACTTCGTGACCATTCTCGGACCGGCCGGCACCGGCAAGACGCTGCTCACGCTGGCGGCGGGGCTCGCGCAGACGCTGGAGAGCAATCGCTACAGCGAGATCATCATGACGCGCGTGACGATTCCGCTCGGCGAAGACATCGGCTTCCTGCCCGGCACGGAAGAAGAAAAGATGGAGCCGTGGATGGGCGCGCTGATGGACAACCTCGAAGTGCTGACGCAGAGCCAGGAGGGCGGCAACTGGGGGCGCGCGGCGACCAACGACCTGCTGCGCAATCGGATCAAGATCCGCTCGCTGAATTTCATGCGCGGCCGCACGTTCCTCAATCGGTTCCTGATCCTGGATGAGGCGCAGAACCTGACCGCGAAGCAGATGAAGGCGCTGGTGACGCGCTCCGGCCCGGGCACGAAAGTGGTCTGCCTCGGCAACATCGCGCAGATCGATACGCCGTACTTGACGGAGACCACCTCGGGCCTCACGTATGTGGTCAATCGATTCCGCGATTGGTCGCACGCCGGCCATATCACGCTGATGCGCGGCGAGCGCTCACGGTTGGCGGATTACGCGTCGGAAATACTTTAAGGTGGCCACGATTGGCGAAAGGTAAGAAGCAGAAGGCCGCGGAGGTCGCTCAGCACGTGAGCCAGCTCGGCTCGAGCGTCGCGCTGCCGACGTCGCCGGAGAAGGCGACGCTCGAGCGCGTGCCCAATCCGCATCCGGACAAGCAGTACCTCGCGCGCTTCACTGCGCCGGAGTTCACGTCGCTGTG
The DNA here is from genome assembly GCF_009932555.1 of Steroidobacter agaridevorans. Taxonomy (GTDB): domain Bacteria; phylum Pseudomonadota; class Gammaproteobacteria; order Steroidobacterales; family Steroidobacteraceae; genus Steroidobacter; species Steroidobacter agaridevorans. The sequence goes on along the minus strand of NZ_BLJO01000001.1, from coordinate 114,800 downwards.
TCCAGTGACCGGCCAGCCGGATTTCGCGCACCTCGTGATCGACTATGTGCCCAAGCAGTGGCTGGTCGAGAGCAAGTCGCTCAAGCTGTACCTCGGCTCGTTCCGCAACCACGGCGCGTTCCATGAGGATTGCACGGTCGCCATCGGCGCACGCCTGGTGAACTTCCTGAAACCGCGCTGGCTGCGCATCGGCGGGTACTGGTATCCGCGCGGCGGCATCCCCATAGACGTGTTCTGGCAGACGGGCGAGCCGCCGAAGGGGCTCTGGCTGCCGGACCAGGGCGTGCCGGGTTATCGCGGCCGGGGCTAAGACCAACGTTGTCGCTACGGAGCGCCGTAGGGTTTACGGGAAACCGTAGACGAGATCTACGGGAAACCGTTCTGCTCTGGTATATTCCGCCGCCTCAAACGACTGCCGATTTTCGTGGGCTTCTATGGCGGCTCGCGTCGGTTTCTCCGCGACGATCAGCCGCGAACCCCGCCAGGCCCGGAAGGGAGCAACGGTAACGGTGATATCGGGCGCCGGAGAAGCGCCGGCGCGGGCCGTCTCCATCAAGGTTCCCGCATGTCCTATCTAGCTCTCGCCCGCAAATGGCGGCCGCGCAGTTTCACCGAGCTGGCTGGCCAGGATCACGTCATGCGCGCGCTCGTCAATGCGTTGCAGACGGGGCGGGTGCATCACGCGTTCTTGTTCACCGGCACGCGAGGTGTAGGCAAAACCACCATCGCGCGCATCCTGGCGAAGTCGCTGAATTGCGAAACCGGCATGACGCCGACGCCGTGCGGTGTCTGCAGCGCGTGTCGCGAGATCGATGAGGGCCGCTTCGTCGACCTGATCGAAGTCGACGCCGCCTCGCGCACCAAAGTCGACGACACGCGCGAGTTGCTCGATAACGTGCAGTACGCGCCGGCTCGCGGCCGCTACAAGGTCTACCTGATCGACGAAGTGCACATGCTCTCGACGCATTCGTTCAATGCGTTGCTGAAGACGCTCGAAGAGCCGCCGCCGCATGTCAAATTCCTGCTCGCGACCACCGATCCGCAGAAGCTGCCGGTGACGGTGCTGTCGCGCTGCTTGCAGTTCAGTCTGAAGCGCTTCCCGCCGGCGATGATCTTGAACCGGCTCAAGTTCATCTGCGAGCAGGAGAACATCGCATTCGAAGCCGACGCGCTCCGCATGGTCGCGCGTGCCGCTGAAGGCAGCATGCGTGATGCGCTGAGCCTGCTCGATCAAGTCATCGCGTTCGGCGGTGGCAAGCTCACTGCCGATGACACGCGCACCATGCTCGGCACGTTGGATCGTGCGCAAGTATTCGGCATCGTCGAAGCGCTGATCGCGCGCGATGCACGCAAGGTCCTCGACGGCGTGAATGAATTGGACGAGCACGCGCCGGACTATCGCGAAGTGCTCGCCGAGCTCGCGGCGCTGTTGCAGAAGCTCGCGCTGTTGCAGGCGGTGCCCGATCTGCAGATCGACGAGTCGGATGACGTTGAGGCTTATAAAAAGCTTGCGGCGGCGATCTCGCCGGAAGATGCGCAGCTGTTTTATCAAATCGCCATCGTCGGTCGTCGCGACCTCGAGCTTGCACCCGATGCGCGTGGTGGATTCGAGATGGTGTTGCTGCGCATGTTGGCGTTCAGCGCGCAGGAAGTGGTGGCGTCCGCGGGTAGCGCGCCAACATCAGCGCCGGCGCCGGCCCGTTCTGGCGGTGTGCCGGCCTCGGTGCGTGCGGCTGCGGCCGCTCCCGTTCAAGCGCAGGCGCCTGCGCCCAGCGTTGCGACGACTTCAACCCCGGCGCCTGCGGCCGCTCCGGCACCGGCCGCTGCATCCGGCAGCAACGGCGATTGGAACGCGATGGTCGCGCAGATGGGGCTCGGCGGCATTACACGTCAGCTCGCAGTGAACTGCGCGTTCCTTGGCAAGCACGGAAACAAAGTGCGTCTGCAGCTCGATCCGGAGGGCGCGCACTATCGTACGGCGATGATGGAAGACAAGCTCCGGCAGGCGCTGAGCACGTATTACGGCGAGCCGGTCGTGCTGGAGTTCATCGAAGGCGCCGCCGCTGGCGGCGAGCCGATGAATACACCGGCGCGTCAGCTCAAGGCCGCGGCCGACGATCGCTTGCAGAACGCCCGATCTTCCATCGAGAACGATCCCAATATTCGCGCCATGAAAGAAATCTTCGGCGCGACGGTCACTCCCGAGTCCATCCGGCCGACCGACAATCAATGACGGAGTGTGTCAGTTATGAAAGGCAATATCGGCAACATGATGAAACAGGCGCAGCAGCTGCAAGCGAACATGCAGCGCGCGCAAGCCGAGATCGCGCAGCTCGAAGTCACGGGCGAGGCGGGCGGCGGCATGGCCAAAGTGGTGATGACCGGCAAGCATGAAGTGCGCCGCGTGACGCTCGATCCTTCGATCGTGAGCAGCGACGACAAAGACATGCTGGAAGACCTGGTCGCCGCGGCCATCAACGACGCCGTGCAGAAGGTCGAGCGTACGACGCAGGAACGGATGTCGGCGCTGATGGGTGGCTTGAACCTGCCGCCCGGGTTCAAGATGCCGTTCTGATTATCTGGTCGGGATCGGGCACCCTGCCACGACCCTCCCGGCGAGTCGGCAAAAGGCGTGACTTTTGCCTCTCGCCCGCCACCTGCGGCGGCGGGGTACGTCCCTGTACCCGAGGTGGTACTCAGCTAACATCAGCTTATGATCTATCCTCCGTCGCTGATTTGCCTGATCGAAGCATTGCGTTGCCTGCCCGGCGTCGGGCCGAAGTCGGCGCAGCGCATGGCGTTTCATTTGCTGGAGAAAGACCGCAACGCCGCCGGCCTGCTCGCCGACGCCTTGCAGAAGGCCGTCGTCGACGTCGGTCGCTGCCAGCGCTGCCGGATGTTTGCGGAGGCCGAGCTTTGCCCGATCTGCGCCAATGCCTCGCGGGATCGCGGGACGCTGTGTGTCGTCGAGTCTCCCGCCGACGTCGCGGCGATCGAGCAGTCGGGTAGCTATCGCGGCACGTACTTCGTGCTGATGGGGCATCTGTCGCCACTCGATGGCATCGGTCCCGACGAGCTTGGCTTTGCGCAATTGGAAACATTGCTGGCCGAGGGCTCGGTCGCCGAAGCCATTCTCGCGACCAGCACCACCGTCGAGGGCGACGCCACCGCGCATGTGATCGCCGAGATCGCGGCCCGTCACAATGTGAAATCCAGCCGCATCGCTCACGGCGTGCCGATCGGCGGCGAGCTCGAATATGTCGACGGCGGTACGCTCGCTCATGCGCTCGCCGGTCGGCGAACGCTCACCTGAGTTCCGCGCGACCGTTATTCACCGGCCGTGGCGCCACCGCCGAGGTGCTCCTTCAGGAACGCGTCGCTCTCCGTAAGCACGGTGTGGCGCGCTTTGTACGTCAGCAGGGCCGGATCCGCCGCTGTGTATTCGACCAGCCGCGCCGATCGTTGATAGAGATCCATTTCTTCCTTGAGATGGCGCGACTGAGACGCCTTCGCGAGCAATCTGTCAGTGTCATGCAACAGCAGCACGGGCACCCTGAGCGACTGCGCGCTGCGTGCAGGCGAGATCGCCGTTGCTGCGGCTTTGTCGTTGTAGCGCGTGCCGATGTAGGTTTCCCAATACTGGAATGCTTCGGATTGCTCATTTGTAAACTGCAGCACACGACCGAACATGGTGACAGGATCGGTGATGGCGTTCACTGCTACGGCGCATCTGATCAATCCAGGTTCGCGTAAACCCATCATGAGCGCCGCATAACCGCCATAGCCTCGTCCGGCGGCGCAAATTCGGTTCCGATCCGCAAGGCCCGAGCCAACGAGGAAGCGCGCGCCATCGATCAGGTCGTCGATCATGGCGCCGCCGAATTCGCCAAAGCCGGCGCTGAGAAACGCCTTGCCGCGATCCGATGCGCCTCGGACGTTTGGACGAAGAACGGCATATCCTCGTTGAGCCAGGAAGTTGGCCCACCAATCGAATCCGCCATCGTCGCGTCCCGCGAATTCGGCGCGCGCCATCACGATCAAAGGAAAAGGGCCATGCTCGGCGCGCTGGCCCGCTGGCAAGGTGACGGATGCTTCGATCTCGAGGCCATCGCGCGCTGTGTATTCAATGGTCGCAACGGACAGGGACGGCAAATCCGCGAGCTGCGGGCGCGCTGCGCCGAGCGGCGACAACGAACCTTGTTTGCGATCGAACAGGTAGTGTGTTTCGGAACCTCCTCCGGGCGGGCGCGCGCTTACGGTAAACGCGGACATGTCGTCCGACCACGATTCCAACCTCATGGTCAGGCCGCTCAGCGCTTTCGCGATGCCGAGTTGAGTCTTCTGCAGCGTTTCGTCAAAAAAGAAGTGGCGACCGATACCGGTGCCGTAAGTGAAACCGATGACGTCGTCGGATCTTGGCGCTTTGCTGAAGTAGAGCAAGTTCTCCGCAGGTATCCTCGGGTCGCGCGGTACGGGTTCGCCGGTCTCGACATCGAACTCCTGATAGCGCTGCACTTCACCCTCGAAATAGCCCACGGCCGCGACACGCCGGCCACCCTGGACCGGGCCGAGAAACAACGGAGCTAGGGGGGATTTTTCGGGTAGCGGACCTAGTTTCAATTGCACCGGCTTGCCGTCCTTGCCGCGGAGTGCGAAGACATTCTGTTTCCGATCCGTGCGCAGCTCGATCGACCTTTCGCCGAGCGCGTCGAACCACAGCTGTGTCGTGTCGGGATGGAGCGCCTCGCGGTATTTCACTTTACCCGTGTTCACATCGCCGCGAACGACCATCCCTGGCGTACGAGCGATGAACTCACCCGGCGCATTGGCGGGCCTGGAAGCCACGTCCGGAAGGCTCCAGGGCTTGGTGACGCCCGTGCGGACGTTGCTCGCCAGGGCGGCGGTCCAGCCTCGGTTCCCGTCCATTTCCATGGACCTGCTCAATTCCAGCAGCACCCAATCAGTGTCGAGCCACTCGGCGCTTCTGAGCCATCGATTCTCTCCAGGGGCGCTGAGGATGATGGGCGCCTTGCCCATTGCATCCAGTTCGTAGACGCACGCCGCCCGCAGTTGCTGGTGGGAGCAACCCAGCAACACAAATTTACCATCGGGAGAGGCGGCGGAGCTCCAGATCGTTTCAACGGCGGCGAAACGCTCGATCAGATCGTCGGCTTCGACATCGGCGGCCATGACAGGTAGCACGGGCACGATTGCCCATAGATAACAGGCGATCCGTTGCAAGACCCGGCGCACGTCCAAGTGTCCTCCCGCTGTTCTTATCGACCGACGGTCGTATTCGTCACCCGCGGGCGAATGGTGACACGGAGCGAAAATCGCTGAAAGGGCCGTGTGCTAGGCCGCGGTTTTCTTCTTCGCTGGACCTTTGCCTTTGGGGGCGGGGGGCGGCTCGGCGGGGGGCTCCAGACGCACCTGATCGTCGCCGTGCAGCTCCATCAAGGACTCCATCAGATCTTCTTCTTCCGCGCTCGAGCACACGCCCAGCACCGTCGCTTCATCGCAGCCTTCGGCCGCGACATAGGCGTGGCCCATGTTCGAATCGAGATAGATGGACTCGCCGGCCGACAACACGATGGGATCGTAGAACTCGGTGTGGATCTCGATCTCGCCTTCGAGCACGTAGATATATTCTTCGCCCGAGTGATGCACCAGCTCGCCGAATTCCTCGACGCTCTTCGCGCGGATGCGCGTCAGGATCGGAATCATCCGTTTGCGCCGCAGCTCCGCGCATAAATAGAAATAATCGTAGTTGGGCGTGTTGACGCGGATCGCGCGCTCCATTTTGCCGATGCTGCGTCGGGCGGTCACCGGCTGCGGCGAGGGCTCGCTCGACTCGGCGAACAGATCCGACATTCGAATCTTCAACCGCTCGCTCAACTGCAACAGCTTGTCGTAGGTGAGCGTGAGCCGGTCGTGCTCGACCTTCGCGAGCGTCGACAGCGGGATGCCGGTGCGATCGCTCATCTGCTTGAGCGTCCAGTCATTGCGGGTGCGCAGACCCCGCAGCACGCGGCCGAGCGTCGGCTTGTCGGCGGGACGCTCGGTGCGCTGCTGCACGGCTGACTTCTCGGCGGGTTTGGGTGTTTTCATCGCGGCTGATTGTAGCGGATGCCGGCTCAGGCTCGCGCCGGAACTGTTTTGCATGATCAGGTTGACGATTCTCTAAGCAGGACTATTATTGCCAATAGGAGAAAATACCGCCGCCCAAGAAGCGGCCCCCCATGCAGGTGAGGATGCGATGCGCGCACGCGTGCTGACGATGTTTCTGGCCGCCCTGTGTTCCTGGGCGAGTCCTGGGTGGGCACAGGAGGGGGCGCAGCTGCCGCCGCCGGGCCCGGCGGCCGAAACGACCGTGCCGCAGACAGAACCGCCCGGAGCGGCTCCACTGACGCGCGAGAACGTCGAGGCCTGGCTCGACGGTTACATGCCGTACGCCCTGCAGATCGGCGATATCGCCGGCGCGGTCGTGGTGGTCGTGAAGGACGGGCAGGTGCTCGCGCAGAAGGGTTACGGCTACGCCGACGTCAAAACCAAGAAGCCGGTCGACCCCGAGCTCACGCTGTTCCGGCCCGGCTCGATTTCCAAGCTGTTCACCTGGACGGCGGTGATGCAGCAGGTCGAGCAGGGCAAGCTCGATCTGGACGCCGACGTCAATCAATATCTCGATTTCGAGATTCCGCCGCGTGACGGCCAGCCCGTGACGCTACGGAACATCATGACCCACACCGCGGGCTTCGAAGAGCAGCTGAAGGGCTTGATGGGCGAGGAAGGCGGCGAGCCGGTGAAGCCGTACGACGAGCTGCTCAAGCACTGGGTGCCCGAGCGCATCTTCGCGCCTGGCACGACGCCGGCTTATTCCAACTATGCGACATCGCTGGCCGGTTACATCGTGCAGCGTGTGTCGGGCGTGCCGTTCGATGACTACATCGAACAGAACATCTTCGCGCCGTTGGGCATGCAGCACGCGAGCTTCCGTCAGCCGCTGCCGGAGAGCCTGAAGCCGCTGATGTCGAGCGGTTATAACCTCGCCTCCGAGGGCGAGGCGAAGCCGTATGAAATCGTCGGCCCGGCGCCCGCCGGCAGCCTCGCCGCAACCGGCGCGGACATGGCGAAGTTCATGATCGCCCATCTGCAAAACGGCGCGTTCGGATCGGCGCGCATCCTGCAGGAGGACACGGCCAAGCAGATGCATGGCACGCCGCTCACCATCCTGCCGCGCGTGCATCGCATGCTGCTCGGTTTCTATGAGCAGAACTACAACGGCCGTCGCGCGCTCGGCCATGGCGGCGACACCAACTGGTTCCACAGCGATCTGCATTTGTTCATCGACGACGGCGTCGGCATGTACATCTCCGTGAACAGTCCCGGCAAGGGCGGGGCGGCGCAAAACGTCCGTGCCACCTTGTTCGAGCAGTTCGCCGATCGTTATCTGCCGGGCCCGACGCTCGACGGCAAGGTCGATGACAAGACCGCGGCGGAGCACGCTCGGATGATGGCCGGCGTGTATGAGAATTCGCGTCGCATCGATTCGAGCTTCTTCAAGCTGCTGGGCCTCGCCGGTCCCGTCAAGGTCATTCCGAATCCGGATAACACTATCAGCGTGTCGATGGCGCTGAATCTCGCCGGCGTGCCGATCAAGTGGCGCGAAGTCGAGCCGTTCGTCTACCGCGACGCCGATGGCGAGAGCCTGCTCTCCGCCGAAGTGAAGGACGGGCAGGTGGTGCGCTTCAGCTTCGATGGTGTCTCGCCGTTCATGATGTTCGATCGCACGCCCGCCTCGCGCTCGCCGGGCTGGCTGTTGCCGACGGCGATCATCGGCTTGATCTCGCTGCTGCTGACCAGTCTCGCCTGGCCGGTCTCCGCGCTCGTGCGTCGGCACTATGGCGTCGCCTACGGGTTGTCGGGCGACGATGCCAAGGCGCATCGCTGGGTGCGAATCGCCGCGACGGCTGCGGTTGCGATCCTCATCGCCTGGGCCATCACGATAGCCAAGATGATGGGCAATCTGACGCTGCTCTCGACAGGCTCCGATGGCTGGGTCTGGCTGATGCAGCTGTTGTCGCTGGTCGTATTCGTCGGCGGCGCGATCTTCGGTGTCTGGAATGCGTGGGTCGTCGTGCGCAGCCCGCGCAAGTGGTATGCGAAGGCCTGGGCCGTCGTGCTCGCGTTGTCGCTGCTCCTGCTGCTGTACATCGCGCTCACGTTCCATCTCATCGCGTTCGATGTGAACTACTGAGGCCTTCATGAGCACTGCCGAGGCGATGACGATGAGCACCGCGGTTCCCATGCAGATGGAGGTTGGGATCGAGCGGCTGCGCTTGCGCAATCCGTTCCGGATCTCGGGCTATACGTTTACCGAAGTGCCCGTCGCCGTCGTCACCGTGGAAAGTGAGCGAGGTCGCGGCCGCGGTGAGGCGGCCGGTGTGTACTACTTGAAGGACACGCCGGAGGGCATCGTAGAAACATTGGAGCGGCATCGCTCCATCATCGAGAGCGGCATCACGCGACAGCAATTGCTCGAGCTGTTGCCGCCCGGCGGTGCGCGCAACGCGCTGGATTGCGCGCTGTGGGATCTCGAAGCGAAGCATGTCGGCGTGCCGGTGTGGCGCCTGGCCGGCGTGGACATCGTCGCGCCATGCGTGACGACCTTCACCTTGAGTGCGGATGGTCCGCCGGCCGTCGTGAGCGCGGCTGAAGCGCTGCCGCACGCCAAAGCACTCAAATTGAAACTCGATGGCGATCTGCAAATGGACAAAGAGCGCGTGCGCGCCGTGCGCAGGCTGCGTCCCGATGCGTGGATCGGGGTCGACGCCAACCAGGGTTATTCCCTCGAGAAGCTCAAAGCCATCATGCCGTCCTTTGTCGAAGCCGGCGTGAAGCTCGTCGAGCAGCCGCTGCCCCGCGGTCGCGAGGCGGACCTCGAAGGGTTCAAGAGCCCGATTCCGCTCGCGGCGGACGAAAGCGTGCAGGGGCTCGCCGACGTGCGCGGCCTGCGGGGCCGTTTCCAGGTCGTGAACATCAAGCTCGATAAATGCGGCGGGCTGACCGAAGCCCTCGCGATGGCGCGCGAGGCACGACGCCTCGGCATGCAAGTCATGGTCGGCAACATGGTGGGCACCAGCCTCGCCATGGCGCCGGCCTTCGTGGTCGCGCAGCTGTGCGACTACGTCGATCTCGACGGGCCGGTGTTTCTGGCCGAGGACCGTCACCCCAGCATCACGTACCAGGATGGCAGCGTGTATTGCGCGAGCAATGTCTGGGGCGATGTGATGTGAAGTAACCCGCAATGGCGCGGTCATCAACAACTATACGGGGAGCGACCATGAGTGACTTTTTGAATCTGTCGCGCGGGATGACGATCGGCGTCTCCACCAGCGCCTTGGCGCTGCTGATGAGCGCGACCAATGTGGGAGCGGCAGAGGGCGCGGCGGGCGTGATCGACGAGATCGTCGTGACCGCACAGAAGCGCAGCGAAAGCGTGCAGGACGTGCCGGTCTCGGTGAGTGCGTTCGCCGAGGAACAATTGACTCGCGTGCATGCGACGCAGCTGCAGGACTATGCGGCCTACATGCCCGGCATCAACATCGCCAATGGCGGCAGCCCCGGTCAGACGAGCATCACCTTGCGCGGTATTGCACCGGTCGGCCCGGGCTCGGTCGTGGGAACCTACATCGATGAAACGCCGCTCGGTGCGAGTAACAACTACGCACGCGCCACCACCTTCGCGCTCGATCTCATGCCCTATGACATCGAACGCGTCGAAGTGCTGCGTGGCCCGCAAGGCACGCTCTATGGCGCAGGCTCCATGGGCGGCTTGCTCAAATACGTTCTGAAGGAGCCGAGCACCGATGCACTGGAGTTCCGTGCCGGTGTCGAAGGCTCCGACGTGAGCGGTGCTGACGATCTGGGCTGGGCCGCGCGAGCCGGCGTCAACGTGCCGCTGGGGGACTCGGTCGCATTGCGCGCGAGCTACTTCCAGCAAAACACGCCGGGCTATATCGACAACGTTTATACCGGGGAAGAAGACGCGAACGAGCTGGAGCAGAGCGGTGGGCGCGTCTCGCTGCTGTGGCGGATCAACGATGCGGCCTCGCTCAAAGTGAACGCGCTGTGGCAGCAGCTGGACTCCGATAACAATGGAACGATGGCGCTGTCGCTGGTCGATACCGATCCGTTCCGCGGGACGGCCAGCTTCGGCGATCTCGGCACGTCGATCCCGAACGAGGAGCCGTTCAGCAAGGATGTGGATTACTACTCGGCAACCCTGAACTGGAATCTGGGCTGGGCCGACTTCGTGTCCGCGACCAGCTATTCCAAAACGCACACGTCGCAGACGCAGGACGCGAGCATCACGTACGGCTCGTTGTTTCCCATCTTGAGCCTGCTGTTCGAGCTGCCGGGCGCGCCCTTCGACGAAGGCCTGAGCAAGTTCAACATTAGCCTCGACCACGAGAAGTGGACGCAGGAGTTCCGGCTCGCGTCCACCGGCGAGGGGGCGATCCAGTGGCGCATCGGCGCGTTCTATACCGACGAGGAGAGCGAGAACACGCAGGTGGTCGATGCGACCGATATCAATGGTGTGCCGATCGAAGGGTTCCTGCCGTATTTCGCGTTCGCGCAGTTGCCTTCGCAGTACAAGGAGCTCGCCGTCTTCGGCGATGTGACGTTCAAGATCAACGACAGCTTCGATGTCATCACCGGTTTGCGTTATGCACAGAACGATCAGAAGTTCCGGCAGATCAGCAGTGGCGCCATCATCGTGACCGCGAACGATCCGGGTGAGTCCGACGAAGACGTGGTCACCTATGCGATCAGCCCGCGCTGGCATGTGACCGACGACACCATGCTCTACGCGCGCGTCGCGACGGGCTATCGACCGGGCGGTCCGAACACCATCGTCCCTGGGATGCCGCCGGCGGTGGAGGCCGATGAGCTGACCAACTATGAGCTCGGTTGGAAGAGCATCTTCATGGACGGTCGCGCGCTGCTGAATGCCGCCGTGTTTTACATCGATTGGAAGGACATCCAGCAAGCCCGGACGTTTGGCGGCGTGACCGGCCTGGACAACGCGGGCGATGCGGAGAGCCAGGGTATCGAGGTGGAATCGTTGTTCTCGGTCGCCGAGGGCTTGCAGCTCGGCTTCAATTTCTCCTATACGGATGCCACCTTGAAGTCGACCCCGCCGGACCTGCCGAACGCACTGGACGTGCAGCTGCCGGGCGTGCCGGAATGGAGTGGCGCGATCACCGCCAACTACGCATTCACGGCGTTCGGCGGTCGCGAAGCCAACGTCGGCGGCGGCTGGCGCTACGTGGACGAGCGTTATTCGCAAGTCGTCACGACGGTAGGCAACCTGGCGTACGCACTGCCTGCTTACGACGTGCTGGATCTCAATGCCGATGTGCAGTTCGATAGCGTGACGGTGCGATTGTTCGTGAAGAATCTGACCGATGAGCGCGCGTTCACCGGCGGCGGCGTGACGACGGACGGGCTGAACCAGCCCGTGCGCCTGGATGTCGCCGTGCTCCAGCCGCGCACCGTGGGTTTGAGCGTCGATTTCCAGTTTTAAGTGATAAGTTGATCGAATCGTGACAACAGCAAACCTCTCGACCTCCTTGGATCTGCCGCAACCGTATCTGCTGTTTCTCGGCGATACCACCGAGGCGGGCTTCGCGAAAACGGCCTTTGGCCTGCGGGATTGGGCGCCCGAGCTATGCGTCGGCGAGCTGGCCTGCTCGCCCGACGCCGTCACGCTCGGACTGCCCAAGCTCACGCCTGCGCAGGCCTACGCGAAGGGCGCCCGCTCCATGATCATTGGCGTGGCCAACATCGGCGGGCGCATTCTCGATAGCTGGATGCCCTCGCTCCTGGAAGCTTTGGAGGCGGGGCTGGATCTGGTGGGAGGCATGCATACACGACTCGTCGACACGCCGGCGTTGGTTGCAGCCGCCGAGCGTCATGGGCGTCGCCTGATCGACGTCCGTACGCCACCGCGAGGAATTCCGACCGCCAGCGGTCGCAAACGCAGTGGCAAGCGACTGCTGGCGGTCGGAACGGATTGCGCCCTGGGCAAGAAATACACCGCGCTTGCGATCGCGAAGGCGTTCCGACGGCGCGGCGTGAAGGCGGATTTTCGCGCCACCGGGCAGACGGGCATCATGATCGCCGGCAGTGGCATGCCGATGGACGCGGTGGTCTCGGACTTCGAGGCGGGCGCGGCGGAGGTGCTGTCGCCCGACGCGGCGGCCGATCATTGGGATGTGATCGAAGGGCAGGGCTCGTTGTTTCATCCCTCGTATGCCGCCGTGTCCCTCGGTTTGTTACATGGCAGTCAGCCGGATGTGATCGTCGTGTGTCACGAGGCGGGCCGCACGCACGTGCTCGGCATGCCGGACTATCCCTTGCCGAGTCTCGAAGAGACGATCGATCTGAATTTGAGATTGGGACGGCGGACCAACCCGGCGATTCGCTGCGGCGGCGTGAGTATCAACACCTCGAAGCTGTCGGAGAGCGAAGCGCGGCAGTTGATGGCGACGGAGAGCCAGCGGTTGGGCGTGCCGGTCGCCGATCCGATTCGCGGCGGCGATGAATTCGAGCGGCTGCTCGATCACTGCTTGCGCGGCTGATGCAAGCCTCCTGGTTCCAACGCTACCTGCTGCCGGGCTTCGCCTTCAAGGCCGTGGTCATCGGCGGCGGGTATGCGACCGGCCGCGAGCTGGTCGAGTTCTTCCTGCCGAGCGGTCCGCAAGGCGGGTTGTTCGGCATGCTGTTCGCGGCGGTGATCTGGAGCGTCGTGTGTATCGCGACGTTTCTGTTCGCGCGCGCCACGCACAGCGAGGATTACCGCACGTTCTTCCGTCACCTGCTCGGGCGGGGCTGGATGATCTTCGAGATCGCCTATTGTTTGTTCATCGTCTTGATTCTCGCCGTGTTCGGCGCGGCCGCGGGCGCCATTGGCGCGGCGTTGTTCGGCTGGCCGGCGCTCGCGGGCACGCTGTGTCTGATGCTGGGCATCTCGTTGTTCGTGGCGTTTGGCAACGCCTCGGTCGAGCAGCTGTTCAAGTGGGTTTCGTTTTTCCTGTACGGCGTGTATGCCTTGTTCGTCGTGCTGTCGCTGGGCAAGTTCGGCGATCGGATCTCGGCGAACCTGGCGTTGGATGTGCCGACCGACGGTTGGCTGCTCGCGGGCGTGACGTACGCGGGCTATAACATCGTCGGGGCGGTCATCATCCTGCCGGTGCTGCGGCATCTGACCAGCAATCGCGACGCCATCATCGCGGGCGCCTTGTGCGGGCCGCTCGCGATGATCCCGGCATTGCTGTTCTTCATCTGCATGGTTGCCTACTACCCGGACATCTCCGCCGAGGCCTTGCCTTCTGACTTTCTGCTGCAGCGTCTGGATGCGCCCGTGTTTCATGGCGTGTTCCAGCTGATGATCTTCGCGGCGCTGCTCGAGAGCGGCACGGGCAGCGTGCATGCGGTGAATCAGCGCATCGAGCAGGTGTGGCGCGCGAAGCGCGGGCGAGATCTCTCGGCGAGGGCCCGCTTCATCGCCGCCGGCGTGCTGCTCGTGATCGCGATGCTGCTCGCCGAGCGCTTCGGTCTCGTCACCCTGATCGCTCGCGGCTATCGCGGCCTTGCGTATGTGCTGATCGCGGTCTACGTGTTGCCGCTCTTGACCTACGGCGTATGGCAGCTCTGGCAGCGGCGTGGGCAGGTGGCGCTCTCTGCCCAGTGATCACTCGTATTGGAGCTCCTCGGCGAAGTCCGGACGGCCACCGGGCGTGAGATCGAACAGGTTCCAGAAGGGCTCCAACGTGCCTGCGGCGCGCTGATCCTGTCCGGAATCGGGCGGGGCAAACATCAACTCCGATGCCCAGAAGAATCGGATCGCGCCGTCGCGAGCGCGCTTGAACACCAGCACCAGCGGTACCTGCTGACCTTCTTCGTCTTCGCCGCGATAGTCGCGTCGAAAGTTCGGGCACCCCGCCGATGACAACAAACGAACGTGGCGCCAGCCTCGATCTCGCGCCACTCCCAGCAACTGATCGAGCGGCGCCTTCGCCACGACTGCGAAGTTTCCGCCACCGGCTTCGAAGTGCTGAGCGGCGGCGTCGAGTTGATCGATGAGGGCGGTGCACGAAGGGCAGGGTTGTGCCGTTTTGGGCAGCTGCGACGTGACGCCGCTCGCGGCGGCGGCGCGCGTATCACCCTGGTGGCGAGGAAACATGTAGTTGTAGATCACCAGGGAATCGGTGCCGTCGCGAAACAGCGCGGACAACTTGATCTTGGTGGCCTTGCCATCCGCACCGAGTCCGTCGAACTCATAGTCCTCTGGCACCTTGCCGCCGGCCGGGAGCGCGCGCCGCTGGACGGCGACCGCTTCCATCTGTCGACGTAACGCGATCTCCTGTTCGAGCAGCGCGTTGCGAGCGGTGCGATATTCGGTGGACTCGTTGGGAAAGCTGATGGCCATGACCCTGCACCTCGAGCGGTGAAGACGATGGAACATCAAGTCCTGATCGGGCATGCGGTTCCAGAATTTTTTCTCATCGGCGGTGTCGGCAGGCGTCGGGCGAGGGCGTCCTTAGGACAGATTGGCACTCAACGACACGGAGACTCAGCAATGAAGCGCATCCTGGCCCCAGCTCTGGCCGCAATGGCATTAATGACTTCCAGCCTGCCCGCGATGGCGGACAGTCAGCCCGCGGCCCCGACCGTTCAGGCGCCCGACAAGTCGGGTCGCATCGCCATGAACGGCATCAACTACTACTACGAGATCCGCGGCAAGGGCGAGCCGCTGCTGCTTCTACACGGCGGCTTGGGGTCGGGCGATATGTTCGCGCCGCTCCTGCCGACGCTCACGAAGCAGCGACAGGTCGTGCTGGTCGATCTGCAAGGCCATGGGCGCACCGAGCTCGGCACTCGCAAGTTCAGCCTCGAGGCGATGGGCAATGACATGAATGGCCTGCTGCAAAAGCTGGGCTATAAGCAGATCGATGTTCTCGGTTACTCGATGGGCGGCGGTGTTGGTTTTCGACTGGCCGTGCAGCATCCGGACATGGTGCGTCGTCTGGTGCTGGTGTCCGCGGGCTATGCATCGGATGGTTTCTATCCCGAGATCCTGGCTCAGCAGGGGCAGGTGAACGCCGAGGCGTTCCAGTACATGAAGGACACGCCGATGTACAAAGGGTACGTCGCCGTCGCGCCGAAGCCGGACGATTTCCCGCGCTTGCTGGACACCATCGGCGGTTTCATGAAGCAGGGCTATGACTACTCCGCGGATGTCGCGAAGTTGAAGATGCCGGTGATGCTGGTGTTCGGCGACTCGGACATGTATCGCCCCGAGCACGTCATCAAGTTCTATCAGCTGCTCGGCGGCGGCTTGAAGGACGCGGGTTGGATGCGCGAGAACCTCTCGCAGAATCGCCTCGCGATCCTGCCCAACCACACCCACTACGACATCTTCCTCGCACCGGAGCTGGTCAGCACGACGCTGCCGTTCTTGAATGGGGACACGAAAGCGAGTGCGTGGCAGTAGTTGGCCGGAAGACCCACCCCCTGGCCCCCTCCCGCGCACGGGAGGGGGAACTCAGCGGATACGGCAAATCGTAGCGGTTATCGATTGCGGCGTTGTTCAGCGCCGGCGTTCGTACTCCGGCGCGAGCCCCCGCATGATGTTGAGCAGACGTTTATAACTTTCATAACGGCGGGCCGAGAGCGTGTTCTCGGCCAGCGCGGCCAGCACCGCGCAGCCGGGCTCGCGAAGGTGCAGGCAGTTGTTGAACCGGCACTCGGGCGCGAGCTTCAAGATCTCCGGCCAGCCGACTTGCACCATCGCATCTTCGACCGGGGGCGGTGCGTAGTCGCGAACGCCCGGCGAGTCGATCAACTCTCCGCCGCTGGCCAAGCGAAACAACGCCGTCGAGACCGTCGTGTGCCGACCTTCGCCCGTCGAATCGGAGAGCGTACGCGTGGCTCGCTCCGACTCCGGCGCGAGGCGATTCGTGAGCGTGGATTTGCCGACGCCGGACTGGCCGACGAGCATGGCGCTCTGGTTGATGAGCAGCTCGCGCACCGGCGCTACGGTGGGCTCGTTCTTCGCGGAGAGTCGCAGCACCGGATAACCCGCGCGCTCGTAATCATTCACGCGTGCCTGGAAGTCGGGATCCTCGGCGCCCGGCAGCTCTGACTTGTTCACGATCAGCGCGCCAGAGATTCCCGCGAGCGCCGCGCCTGCGAGATATCGATCCGCGATATACAAATCGGGCTCGGGATTGGGCGCGATGATCACGATGATCAACGACAGATTCGCGGCCAGCGGCTCGGTGCGCCCGCGGCTGTCCGTGCGAGCAAACAACGATCGGCGCGGGGCGACGCTCACGACCTTCGCAACGTCGCCGCTACTTTGCGAGGGCCCGCGAATCATCACTTCATCGCCACACACGCACGTCAGGCGCTTGCCGAAGAGCTCGGCCGAGGTGCGCGAGCCCGCGCTGGTCTCGACGATGACGCGACGGCCAAAGGATTCCGTGACGCGCGCTGGCGTCTCGACCGCGTCGCTCATGAGCGCTGCGTCGCTAGCGACTGCAAGCGCGAGATGCGCACGAGTGCGGGCGGATGTGAATCGTAGAACGCCGAGTGCAGGCTGTCGGGCGTGAGCGTGCTCGCATTGTCGCGATGCAGTTTCACCAGCGCATTGGCGAGCTCGGTTGCATCCGCATGCTTCGCGGCGAATTCATCCGCCTCGAACTCATGCTTGCGCGACCACCAGGCGCCGATCGGCGTCAGGAAATACGTGAACACCGGCAGCACGAACATGAAGAGCAACAGCGCCGCGTGCGTGGAGGGCGTGCTCACGCCGAGCGCTGCGTAGAACGCGTCCCAGCGCATCAAGGCATCGAGCAGCAGGAAGCCGAGCAGCGCCATGACCACCGACAGGATCAGCCCCGAGCGAATGTGATGCAGCCGGAAATGACCGAGCTCATGCGCTAGCACGGCTTCGACTTCGGCGACCTGCAGGCGCTCGAGCAGCGTGTCAAAGAACACGATGCGCTTGTTGCGACCGATGCCGGTGAAGTACGCGTTGCCGTGCGAGGAGCGGCGCGAGCCGTCCATCTTGAAGACCCCTTTGGAGGCGAAGCCGCAGCGCTGCAGAACGGCTTCGGTGCGCTGTTTCAGCGCTTCATCGGTGACCGGCGTGAACTTGTTGAACAGCGGCGCGAAGATCGCAGGCCACGCCCAGGTCATCAGCACCGAGAAGCCGACCCACACGGCCCAGGCGAACAGCCACCACAAGGAGCCGGCCTGCTGCATCAGATACAGGATCACAAATATCAGCGGCGTGCCGAGCAGCAGGCTCAAGCCCAGGCTCTTGCACAAATCGGCGATATACAGCCCCGGCGTGGTGCGGTTGAAGCCGAAGCGCGCCTCGATGCCAAAAGTACGCCACAGTGACAGCGGCAGACCCAGGGCGCCGACTATCAAGAAAGTCGACAGTACGACGGCCGTGCCATGCCAGGCCGGCGACAGGCCCGCCGCCTGCCACCAGCGATCGATGGCGTCGATGCCGCCCCCCAGGGTCAGCAGCAGGGCAACGAGCGCATCCAGCAGCACGTCCCACCGATTCAGGCCGGCGCCCGCGACGGTATAGTCGGCGGCCTTCTGATGCGCCTGCAGGTCGATCTGCTGGGCGAACGCCTCGGGCACGCGGTCGCGGTGCCGGCGCACGGCCGCCGCCTGGCGCTGATTGAGCCAGCTGCGCGTGGCCGTGGAGGCGAGCAGCAGCAATAGAAACAAGCCGGTAAACCAATGCATTTATGTCGTCTCAAGCGATGCGGGGCACTGTAGCCTCAGCTGCTATGATGAGGCAACGAAACCCACTTCTGGCAGAACGCATCGTGACCGACCGCGACCCCACTCGACTCATCTGGATCGATCTGGAAATGACGGGCCTGAAGCCCGACACCGACCACATCATCGAAATCGCCACCGTCGTCACCGACAAGCACCTGAACACGCTGGCCGAAGGGCCGGTGCTGGCCATCCACCAGCCGGATGAGGTCCTGGAGGCGATGGACGACTGGAACCGCCGTCAGCACGGCGCGTCGGGGCTCGCGGCCCGCGTGCGCGCCAGCACCATCACCGTCGAGGAGGCCGAGCGCCAGACGGTGGAGTTCCTGAGCCGCTGGATCGAGCCCGGCGTCTCGCCGATGTGCGGCAACAGTATTTGCCAGGACCGCCGCTTCATGGCGCGCGAGATGCCCAACCTGGAGCGGTATTTTCACTACCGCAATCTGGATGTGAGCACGCTGAAGGAGCTGGCGCGGCGCTGGGCGCCGGAGGTGTACAGCAGCTTCCAGAAGAGCTCGACGCACCTGGCGCTGGACGATATTCGCGACTCGATCCGCGAGCTACAGCACTACCGGACGAATTTCCTGCGCGCCTGAGCGCGGCCCGGCTCGAGTCGCGGCGGCGGAATGTCCGCCGCCGCGAGATATCACAAGCTTACTTCGCGGCCGCCGCGCCGCCAGCCAGGAACAGCCAGGTCTCGACCACCGTATCCGGGTTGAGCGACATGCTCTCGATGCCCTGATCGACCAGCCAGCGCGCCAGGTCCGGATGATCCGAAGGACCCTGGCCGCAGATGCCCACGTACTTGCCATTGCGACGGCACGCGTCGATCGCCAGCTTCAAGAGCGCCTTCACCGCCTCATCCCGTTCGTCGAACAGCTTGGCGATAATCGCCGAGTCGCGATCCAGGCCGAGGGTGAGCTGCGTCATGTCGTTCGAGCCGATCGACATGCCGTCGAAGAACTTCAGATATTGGTCGGCGAGCAGCGCGTTGGTCGGCAGCTCGCACATCATGATGATCTTCAGCTCGTTCTCGCCGCGCTTCAGGCCGTTCTGCGCGAGCAGCTGAGTGACCTGCTCGGCTTCCTTCAGCGTACGCACGAAGGGCACCATCACCTGCACATTCTTCAGGCCCATCTCTTCGCGCACGCGCTTCAATGCGCGGCACTCGAGCTCGAAGCAGGGACGGAATGTTTCATCGACGTAACGCGAGGCGCCGCGGAAACCGATCATCGGATTCTCCTCATGCGGCTCGTACTGACGGCCGCCGATGAGATTCGCGTACTCGTTCGATTTGAAATCCGACATGCGCACGATCACCGGCTCCGGCGCGAACGCGGCGGCGATGGTGGCGATGCCTTCGCACAGCTTGTCGACGTAGAAGCTGACCGGATCTTTGTAACCATTCATCTGACGACGGATGGTCTGCTGCAGATCCTTCGACAGTGAATCGAACTCGAGCAGCGCGCGCGGGTGCACGCCGATCATGCGATTGATGATGAATTCCAGGCGCGCAAGTCCCACGCCCTTGTGCGGAATGCCGGCGAAGTCGAACGCGCGGTCGGGGTTGCCGACGTTCATCATGATCTTGGTCTTGATCGGGGGCAGCGCGTCCAGCTCGACGATCTTTTGTTCGAAGGGCAGGGCGCCTTCGTAGACGAAGCCCGTGTCGCCTTCGGCGCAGGAGACGGTGACTTCCACGCCTTCCTTGATGGTCTCGGTCGCATCGCCGCAGCCGACGACGGCGGGAATGCCGAGCTCGCGAGCGATGATCGCCGCGTGACAGGTGCGTCCACCGCGATTCGTCACGATCGCCGAGGCGCGCTTCATCACCGGCTCCCAATCGGGATCGGTCATGTCGGCGACCAGCACGTCACCGCTCTGCACGCGCGTCATTTCTTTTACGTCGCGAATGATGCGGGCGGGGCCGGCGCCGATGCGCTGACCGATGGAGCGGCCGCTCGAGAGCACCTTGGATTTCTTTTTCAGCGAGTAGCGCTGCACGGTGCGGCCGGCGCGGCTCTGCACGGTTTCCGGACGAGCTTGCAGGATATAGATCTTGCCGGTCTCGCCGTCCTTGCCCCACTCGATATCCATCGGGCAGCCGTAGTGCTGCTCGATGATGAGCGCCTGCTTGGCCAGCTCCAGAATGTCGGCATCGCCGATCGAGAATCTGTTGCGATCCTCCGTCGAGACATCGACGGTCTTGACGCGCTCGCCGCTGCCAGGCTCGCCGTAGACCATCTTGATGGCCTTGGCGCCGAGCGTACGACGCAGGATGGGCGCGTGGCCCGACTTCAGCGTCGGTTTATAAACATAGAACTCATCGGGATTCACTGCGCCTTGCACGACCGTTTCGCCGAGGCCATAGGAGGCGGTGATGAAGACGACGTTGCGGAAGCCGGAGTCGGTGTCGAGCGTGAACATCACGCCGCTTGCGCCGACGTCCGAACGGCACATGTACTGAATGCCGGCGGAGAGGGCGACCACGTCGTGCTTGAAACCCTGGTGCACGCGATAGGCGATGGCGCGATCGTTGTAGAGCGAGGCGAACACTTCGTGCACGCACTTGATCAGCGCTTGCTTGCCGCGCACGTTCAGGAATGTTTCCTGTTGGCCCGCGAACGAGGCGTCCGGCAAGTCTTCGGCGGTGGCGGAGGAGCGCACCGCGACCGCGACATCGCGGCCTTCACCCATGCGCTCGTAACCGGCGAGGATTTCTTTCTCGAGCTGCGGCGGAAACGGCGTCGAGAGGATCCACTGCCGGATCTTCGCACCGACCTCGGTGAGCTTCTCGACATCGTCCACGTCGAGCGTGGCAAGTTCCTTGGAGATGCGCTCGGCCAGTCCTTCGTGCTTCAAGAAGTCGCGATACGCCTGTGCGGTGGTGGCGTAACCGGTCGGCACGCTCACGCCCATTTTGGCCAGATGGCTGATCATCTCGCCGAGCGAGGAATTTTTGCCGCCGACGGTGTCGACGTCGTGGCGTCCGAGCTTTTCGAAGGGTACTGTGTAAGCGGTCAAGGGCGGTCCTCGTAGACACTCGAGCGAGTGAACTTAGCCCCAGGATTTTAACCGCAACCCGCGACCGCGCGTGAGCTTTGGCGACAGAAGAATGGAAAGACGAACGGTTTTTTTCGTGTCCGACCAGACCGGCGTGACCGCCGAGACGATGGGCCACAGCCTGCTGACGCAATTCGATGGGCAGGCATTTCGGCAGGTGACTCTGCCATTTATCTCCACTGTTGACAAGGCGCAGGAAGCGGTCCGTCGCATCAACGCGACGGGCGAGGCGGAGGGCGTCCGGCCCGTGATTTTCAGTACTTTGGTGCAGGAGGACCTGCGCGAGATCATCAAGCGCGCCAACGGCCTGTTCCTGGATTTCTTCGACGCGTTCCTGGGCCCGCTGGAGCTGGAGCTGAAGCTCAAATCCTCGCGAGCGCAGGGCAAGGCGCATGGCATGCAGGACGTGGGTGCGTACACCACGCGCATCAATGCCACGAACTTCGCGCTGGCGAACGATGACGGCGCTGTCACTCGCGATTACGAGCGCGCCGATCTGATCCTGGTCGGCGTCTCGCGCACCGGCAAGACGCCCACCTGTTTGTACCTGGCCTTGCAATACGGCGTGTTCGCCGCCAATTATCCATTCGCTGACGAGGAGCTGGAGACCGGGCGCCTGCCGGCGGCGCTGACCAAGCATCAGCGCAAGCTGTACGGTCTGACGATTGCGCCGGAACGTCTGCAACAGATCCGCAACGAGCGCCGGCCGAACAGCAATTATTCGTCACCCTCGCAAGTGGACTTCGAAGTGCGCACCGCCGAGGCGATCTTCCGTCGATACGATATTCCGTGCATCAACACCACGGAATGTTCCATCGAAGAGATCGCCAGCCGCATCCTGGACCGGACCGGCGTCGAGCGCCGGCTGCGTCCGTAAGCCGCGGCAAGCGAGCGGCGCAGGCACACATGGCACGCATGTCGCATGCGTGGAGGACACATGAAACGCCCCGTGACGCAAGTCACATACCACTGGCAGTAGTGCGAAACTGCTGTGCTATATTCGGACCATGTCGATAGACCTTACAGCAAGCGATGTGAATTGCCCCGTCAGCTGGCGCTCCCGTCCGGGCAGCTTCGTCAGTCTGATGTCGCTGTACGAGAGCAATTACATCCGCCTCGCCTGGCTGGTGCCGGACGTGGAAAAAGCCGCGGCCACGCAGGTTTCCGTGGTCGATGGCGATTGCCCGCTGCATCTGGCGATCGAGGAGCGCAGCCGATATACGACGACGCTGCGACTCACCTATGTGTTCGACGATGAAGCCGGCCCGCTCGCGGATCCCGATCTGTTGATTCGTGTGTATCGCGATGCGCGGTTGGCCGAAGTGCAGGCGTGCGCTCGCTGGCATCGTCATGCGCTGCTGGAATCGCTGCGCTCGCAGCTCGCGCGCGATCTCGGCGATCGCTGGCTGCGAAACGTCATGCTCAATAAATGGCTCGATTATTGCGTCGAGCGCGGTCATCACTTCCCCGCGTTAGCCACCTGACCTTTCCCACGCCCGCACCGGGCCCGCTATGGAATTCTCCGACCGGCTGAGCAATCTGCGGCAGCTCCTCGGCCAGAGCGCGCGCCAGCCCGTCGAAGACGAGCGGCTGTTGCAGCTCTATTGGAATCGGGCCGAGCTCAAGAAAGAGCTGTCGCGCTTGCAGGACGAGCGTCACAAGCTGATCGAGCAGCTGAACAAACACGAAGCCACGTTCGCACGCAACAGCGAACAGCTGCTGCAGCTCGAGGAGTTTCTCGGCAATCCAGAGACCGGTCCGCACGGGCTGGTTTATTTCCAATTGCGTGCGCTGTGGCGCGCCTCGTCGGCGAAAGTCGCACGCTTCGCGCAACAGCTTCAGCAGCAGCAAGCCGATCGCGAGCAGCGCCGACAAGTGCTGGAGTTCGATCGTGCGCGTCGCCAGCAACTGGCCGATTTCGATCGACGCATCGCGGCGGCACGCTCGCGTGCCGATATGTTGGAGGCGCAGCTCAAGCTCCAGGAGACGAAGCTCGAGAAGATGCGCGGCTTCTGGAACTACGCGCGTCGTCGGCGTCTTGCCGAAGAGATCGCGGCCGAGCGCGAGCAATGGGATCTTGCGGCCACGGAAGTCACCGATCTGAGCGATGACCGGATCGCGCTCGAAGAAAAGGCGCCGCCGGCGTTGCAGGGGATTTCCGTCGACGGCCGCCGCATCGTGAATACTGCCGTCATTGCGTACGCGCAGCAGTTGGTCGTGGCCATGTCGGCCGGCGGCCTCGCCGTGCTCGCCAAAGAAACGATCACCAAGCGCGTGTTCGATATGAAGTACGGCACGCGTGAGGACTGCTCGCGCCTGATGACGTTGCTACGCGAGGCGCTCGCCATCGTCAAAAACGAAAAAGACGATCTCAGCGGCTTGAAGGAGCGCACCGATGCGCTGCGCGCCGTGGCGGCTTATCGCAGCGATGCGGATACGGTGCCGCTGACGGATTCCATCGGCACGTTGCCCGTGCCGGTCGCGCCGGTCTCGGGGCTCGAGACGGGCAATAAAGCAGGCGTGAACGTGCTGGTCGACGACTACTGGGATCTGTATCAGGCGCTGCTGCAATGAGCAGCGCCTGAGATTGGTGAGAAGTTAAGGCGTCGTTTCCTTATCGCCCTGAGCCTTCAGACGCGACAGATACAGATTGCTCATGCCGCTCAAGTCCGCGGCGATCTGCACCGTTTCATCCAGCACGGCATCCGGCGGATCCTGACCGGTGAGGTCCGCGAGCTTCGCGACGGTGGGCAGGCCCCGCGACTTGCGACGCTCGTTCTCACGAGCGAGGCGCTCCTGCTCGAGCTGCTCGCGCTCGGCGACGCGGGCCTTCAGGTTCAACGACAGCTTCTTCTGCGTGCGCACTTTCTCGAACGCATCCAGATCGGCGAGCAGCGAACGGAAATCCGGATCCGAGGCGATGCGCTGCTCGTGCGACTGCTCGAGCGCGGCGATGGCCGGCGTCAGCTGACCTTCCTTCGCGAATTCAGCCGGACGGATGCGATCCCAGGGCAGGGCACTTTCGCGCGTGCTCTCACCGACTTCCTCGGGGCTGATGGCCGTCGGCATGGAGATATCCGGCTGCACGCCGCGATGCTGGGTGCTCTCGCCCGTCACGCGATAGTACTTGCCGATAGTGACGGTCAGCTGGCCGAAGCCCGGATCGGGGCCGAGCGCATAACGGTCCAGCGGATACAGGTTCTGCACCGAGCCTTTGCCGTAGGTCTGCTGGCCGACGATGATGCCGCGGCCGTAGTCCTGAATCGCGGCGGCGAAGATCTCCGAGGCCGACGCGCTGTAGCGGTCGACCAGCACGATCATCGGGCCGTCATACACGGTGTTGGGCTCCGGATCGTCGAGCACTTCGACGCGACCGCCGGTCTCGCGCAGCTGCACGATCGGACCTGCCGGAATGAACAGGCCGGAGAGGGCGGTCGCTTCGGTCAGATGACCGCCGCCATTGCCACGCAGATCCATGATCAGCGCGTCGACCTTTTCGGCCTTCAGTTCGTTGAGCAGCTTCTGCACGTCGCGCGTGGTGCTGCGATAGTCCTTGGCGCCGGACGACTTCGCTTCGAAGTCCTGATAGAAGCTCGGCACGTTGATCACGCCGACCTTCATCTCGCGATCGCCACGCTTGATGGTGTGGACTTCCTTCTGGGCCGCCTGCGCATCGAGCGACACCTTATTACGCTGCAGCTCCAGCACCTTCTCCGGCGAGCCGGGCGCGGCGCCGGCGGGGAGGATGTTCAGGCGCACGGTGGTGCCGACCTTGCCGCGGATGATCTGCACGACATCATCGAGACGCCAGCCGATCACATCGACCATCTTGCCGCTCTTGCCTTCGCCGACCGCGATGATGCGATCGTTCGCGCCGAGCGTGCCGTTGATCGCGGCGGGGCCGCCGGGCAGCACGTTGAGCACGGTCACGTAGTCATCGACGAGCTGCAGCGAGGCGCCGATGCCTTCATACGACAGGCTCATCTGAATGCGATATTCCTCGGAGTTGCGCGGCGAGAAGTAGCTCGAGTGCGGATCGAAGACATGCGCGAAGGAGTTCATGAACACTTCGAAGATGTCGTCGCTGGTGACCTGCTCGGTGCGCTTGACCACGCGCTCGTAGCGCTTCTGCAGGATGTCCTTGGTCTCCGGCCAGGTCTTCTCGGTGAGCATCAGGGAGACGGCGTCGTTCTTCACGCGACGGCGCCAGATATCGTTGAGCTCATCGTTGGTCTTGGCCCATGGCGCCTTGGCGCGGTCGAACTCGAACGACTCATCGACGTTGAAGTCGGGCTCGGTCTTGAGCAGATCCACCGCGTAATTCACGCGCTCTTTATTGCGCTGCTGGAAGCGGTTGAAGATCGCGAACACCGGCTCGAGCTGGCCGTTCACCACGGCGTCGTCGAGCTGATAGCGATAGCGCTCGAACTCGGCGATGTCGGAGGCGAGGAAGTAGCTGCGGCCGCCATCGAGCTGCTCGATGAAGCGGTCCAGCACCAGCGAGGACACCGGATCGTTGATCGGCGACTGGCGGTAGTGCGAGCGCTCGATCACGTTGCTGACCAGCTTGCTGACCCGGCGCTGACGCTCGGTGGGGGACAGGTCCTGGGAATTCGCGGTCGCGACCGCTTTGGCGACCGGCGCTTGCGCCGTGCCCGCCAGTAACGCACAGACCACCAGCAGCGCGGGCAAGCTGAAGATCAACGTATTGCGCCGCTGCTTGGCGGGTTCGTGCGAGGGCGACTGATACACTGTTTCACATCCTCATCAGGGGGAGGGGGCCGCGGCCATGGAGGCGGCGCCGGTCCCGATTTCGACCTAAACCTGAATCGTAAGCAAGGCAGGACAGATCCATTCTATGGGCAAGGCTAGAGAGACGCTGCACTCCGATCAAGTACGCGCCGCTCGCGGATTGCATGAATTGGATGGGGTCAGCCATCGATTCGTTCAGCATCCCCGCGCGCGGCCTGCGGCGCGGGACCGGAGCCACTAATGCGTCCCATCGCCGTCCTCAACGCCATCGTCTTCGGCTCGGCGGCCGCCATCACGTTCGGCCTGCTAGGTGTGGTGGTCATTTTCCTGGTCCTCAAGGGGAGCAACCCGGCAATGAGCAGCGAGTTCCCCGCGCTGCTCCGAAGCAGTGCGGTGTTCGCCGTGCTGGCGGCGGTCTCCGGAGCGAGCCTGCTGGCGCTGCTCAAGACGCTGAAGTGGCGCTGGCTGGCGCAGGCGGCAATGTGGGCGACGGTCGCCGGCATCGCCGCGCTCTACTGGCCGGACTGAGAATCTACAGTGGGCTCGCGCCGCCGTTTTTGCACCCGAATTTACCAGGGGGAAAACCCTCAAGGCGGCGTCGGGCCGACAGCTAACGGCGGCTGACGCGTTCCCAAGCGTTGGCGCGCTCGAAGGAACCGCTGTTGTAAGGGTCGAAGCCATGCTTGGTCGCCTTATCGGCGTGAATGCCGCGCTTGGCATCGCCTACTGAAAGCGGACGTTTCACGGGCGGAGCGGGGCTGTCGGAGATGCTGGGCGCGATCCGCGCCGGCCGCTTCGCCTCTTTGCCCTTCCGGCCGCCGAATAACCGAGCGAGCCACATGCGCGTACTTCCCCAGCGAAAAGTGTAAAGAAAACCAACAGAATCTTTTTAATATCAAACGCTTGCAGCCTACACGCCAGGCTTTGGCCGGGGGCTGTTTTTCATTGGGAAGTGTGACCCGCGTCACGCATCCCTGTGACGAATTTCGCGCACGCGCGCCGTGCGGATTCGGCCGCGCTCAATCGTTGCCCATGCGCGGCTCGACGCGGGCGGGGCGACCTGCCGGGCGCTTGGCTTCCTTTTTAACGGGCGCGCGGCGCGGAGGCGGCGGTTCATCCTCATCGAGCGGCTCGCGCTCGACCTCATCTGCCTTTACACCAATGAAGACCGCGCGCAGCAGATAGATGAGCAGCACCGGGCCGAGCGCGATGCTCCAGGCGCGGCCGGAGCCGTCGGCCAGGTCGCCGAAGAAGTCGACGTAGAAGGTGCTCAGGCCTGCATTCTCACCATACGGCCCCATCAGCGCGCCGCCGACCCAGAAGATCAGCGCGGGCAGCAGGAACAGTCCGAATGCAAGCCACAGGCTCGCGAAAATCAGCTCGAAGCGCAGTCGACGAGTACGGCGCTGCTCGTCGGAGACATCGTCATCGGTGTGGGCTGCGGCGTTCATGCGGGCCTGTATGGATGAAGTGGCGCGCATATTGGCGACTAGTCCGGACGCCCGCAACGGCTAATATCGCATTCTTTAGCCACTTTAATTTCTCCGGGGCTCGAGTCGAATGTCAGAAGCAACCCACGCCGCACCGCTGCGCACCGCCGTCATCGGCGTTGGCTATCTCGGCCGTTTCCACGCGCAGAAGTACGCGCAGATTGCGGGTTCGAAGCTGGTGGCCGTGGTGGATGCAAATGCCGAGGCCTGCGCCAAGGTCGCGGCCGAATTGGGCACGAAGGCGGTGCCCGACTATCGGGAACTGTTCGGCGCCGTCGACGCCGTGAGCCTCGCGGTGCCGACACCGCTGCATCATGCGATCGGCTGCGAGCTGCTGAAGAACGGCATCGATGTGCTGATCGAGAAACCCATCGCGACGAGCGTTGCCGAAGCACGTGAGCTCGTCGACCTCGCGCGCACTCACAAGCGCATCCTGCAGGTCGGACACCTCGAGCGTTTCAATCCGGCGGTGCTGGCCGCCGCCGAGCGATTGCAGACGCCTCGCTTCGTCGAATCGCATCGGCTCGCGCCGTTCAAACAGCGCGGCACGGACGTGAGCGTGGTGCT
This sequence comes from Steroidobacter agaridevorans, assembly GCF_009932555.1. Taxonomy (GTDB): domain Bacteria; phylum Pseudomonadota; class Gammaproteobacteria; order Steroidobacterales; family Steroidobacteraceae; genus Steroidobacter; species Steroidobacter agaridevorans. The sequence goes on along the minus strand of NZ_BLJO01000001.1, from coordinate 87,057 downwards.
CGATCTGATGATCCATGACATCGACTTGATCCAGGAGCTGGTGGGCACGCCGATCGAGCACATCGACGCGGTCGGTGCGACGGTGTTCTCCGGCGAGATCGACATCGTCAACGCGCGCCTGCGCTTCCAGGGCGGCTGCGTCGTGAACACGACGGCGAGCCGCATCAGTCTCAAGCAGGAGCGCAAGATCCGCATCTTCCAGGACGACGCCTATCTGTCGGTCGACATGCAGCAGAAAATCCTGACCGTGATCCGCAAGAAGGACGCGGCGCCGGTGGAATCGCCCGCGCAGGTCTCGATCGAAGAGCAGAACTTCGATCAGGGCGATGCGCTGCTCGCCGAGATCGAGGCGTTCCTGAAAGCGGTGCGCGAGCGAAGCAAGCCGGTCGTCACCGGCGAAGATGGACTGCGTGCGCTCGAGACGGCCATGAAGATCACGGCCCTGGTTCAACCAAAGGTTTCATGAGCCGTTCCCGCTGCAGCGACTGCAGCGGCTTGCCGGCGACCTGCTGCGCGATCTCTTGCAGTTGAATGAGGCTGATCTCGCCGCGGTCGGCCGCAAGTTTCCGCGCCACGTCATCGAGGCTCGCCGCGCCGCCGGTCAGCGAGCGAATCTCCGCATCGACCTGTTGAAACACCAGCACGGCGCGCGCCGTCGTCGGGCCGCTCGAGCTCTTGGCGAAGAGCGTCGGCGCGCGACGCGCCCATTTCTTCAAATTATCCATCGCCTGCTCGTAGCGCTTCTGGCCGATGCCGCCGGAGCGGCGCAACGTTTGAATGGAGTAGAACTCGGCGAGGCCCTCGACGATCCAGTCGCTCTCGTTATCGCCACGAATGCCTAGCGCCACGTGCACCAGCTCATGCAGCAGCGGGCTCGTGCGGTTCTCGCTGATCAGCGGGCGGTCGGAGTGCAGAAAGATCGAGCCGGGACCGGACAAGCCGCCGCGCCACATCGGATCGCCCGCCGAAACGATCAACACGCGCTTCGGAAACTCCGGAAACACATCGAGCAGTTTCGGCAGGTTCCAATTGATGAAGGCGAGGGCGTCCTGCCGGCGCGCGCTTTCGCCTTCGGGCGCGGCGATCACGGTATTCACCTGCTGAATGCGCTCGCTGCGCACGCCGATCTTGCCGACCAGCATCCACCCTTCGGGCTCATCGAAACGCCGCTTCGGATCGTCGACGCGAAAGCTGTGCTCGCCGGCGGAAGGATAGGGGGTCTCGGCGGACCAGCCTTTCGGCAAGTCGAACGCAAGCGTGGTGCGCGAACGAAGATTGCGAGCTGCGGTGACGCGCGTGCTCGGTACCAGCTTGTCGCCGCGAAACAGCGCCCAGTCCTGGGTGATGTAGGAGTCGTAGCTGCCCGAGGAGCGCTGGTGCTTCACCTCGAACTCATAATGCAGGCTCGACTGCTTGCCCTGCGGGCGCCACACGATTTCCTCGGGCCCCACTTCCAAAGGATCCTTGGAGCGGAAGTTTCGATAGCGCCTGGGGTCCGCGCGCAGCACGACCTTGCTCGGCAGCTTCTCGCCTTTCAGCTCGAGCTCGACCTCGGCGTGCTCGACCCCCGCCTTGAAGTTCGCGCGATAGGTGGCGTCGTAGTAGGCGACCTTGGCGGCGGACGCGACGTTCGCCATTGCCAGCGACGCCAGGGCCAGCACCACCGTCGGCCAGCGCAGTCCCGTCAATGCAGAAATCAAGCGTGCATCCTGTCGAGAGCGATATATCCGGAAGTTTACGGTTTTTGACAGAACTCGGGGTTGGGCAGGCGGGTTTGGCGTTAGTTGCACAATGTCGGTAGGATGCGACGCTAAACCAATGTCATTACGCATTTTCCGTCGCGCGTAAGCTGCGGGCCGTGCCGTGTGACATGCCCTGATCGTCGGGCCGAAACAGATGGGCTATCCCTGGCTACCCCGGGAAGCCCTTGCCGAACGCCCGCAGACGATGGGGACGAGCAGTGACCACGAGGAACTACGGACGATGTCCGCGACCCTGTCCGCGACATATAGAACATTGTTGGTGAGCAGCTCCGAGGCCGCCCGGAGCCTGCTCGAACGGTTGCTCGATAGCTCGGACATCGTCATCGACGATGTGGTCGAGCCCGACCAGGTCATCGTCAGCGTGGCCAGACGCGCGCCCGATCTGATCGTCCTCGATGTGGAGGCCGCCGCTGCGACCACGCTCGCGCGCGTGTGCGGCGTGTTGAAAGCCAATCCGACGACGTTGCTGGTGCCGCTCGTGGGACTCGCGAAATCCTCCAAGCAGCGGCTGCTCGCGTTCGAGGCGGGCGTCGATGACTTTCTCACTCAGCAGGTCCGGCGGGAAGAGTTTCTGGTGCGCGTACGCTCGTTGCTGAAGGCGAGCGCGGCACGCCGGCAGCTCGCGGCCGAGCAGCTGGCGGAGGAGGTGAAGCGTCGCGAGCTCATTCGTGCCGCGTTCCGTCGTTACATCTCTCCCAAGCTCGCCGATCAGATCCTCGCGAGCCCCGAATTGCTCGATACGATGTTCGCCGGCACCCACAAGCGCACGCAGGTCGCGGTCATGTTCGCCGACATGCGTGGCTTCACCGCGCTCTCGGAGCGGCTGAATCCTGAAGCGGTAGTCGAGCTGCTGAATGAGTTCTTCAAGCTGCTGACCGACATCACGTTCGAATACGAAGGCACCGTGTTCAGCATGGCGGGCGACAGCTTGCTGGTCGGCTTCGGCGTGCCGGTCGCGCAGGAAGATGGCGCGGAGCGTTCGATCCTCGCCGCCAAGCTGATGCTGGAGAAGTTCGCGGAGCTCGCGCATCGCTGGACGGAACGTTACGGTGTGGAGACCGGGCTCGGCATCGGCATCAACGTGGGCGAGGTGATCGCCGGCAACGTCGGCTCGCCCGCGTACATGAACTACACCATCATCGGCGACACCGTGAACGTCGCCTCGCGCCTCGGTCAGCGCGCACGCGCCGGTGAAATGTTGTTCTCGGATGCGGTCAAGAATCTGCTCGACAAGCGCGGTGTCGATGTCGGCGCGATGCCGTTGCCGTCATTGGTCTTGCGGGGTCGCTCGAGCCCCATCGGCATCTTCTGCGTGCCGACCAGCACCAGCGAGCGGGTGGACTTCCGTCCGAACTGATGAGGCCGGCAAAAGTCGCGCCTTTTGCCGGGCGTGTCGAAAGGGCCTTGGCCGCTTTCGACCATAGAAAATCCTCTCAAGCGGGCGCGTACTTGCGCGCCAGCTTCAAATCCTCGACGAACGCCTGGAACGCGCTGTCCCGATCTTCATCCGGGACTCTCAACAAGAATGACGGGTGCACCGTCACGATCACATCGGCGCCGATCTCGCTCGCCAACGACTGACCTTTGATGATGTGACCGCGGCTCTTGCCGATCGCGGTCGCCCGCCCGAACACCGCACGCGCCGCGGTCGCGCCCATCGCGATCACCAGGTCCGGCTCGATCAGGCGCAGCTCGTTGTCCAGCCAGTGCTGCTGGCAGACGGAGATCTCGTGCTCGTTGGGCTTCTTGTGAATGCGGCGCTTGCCGCGCGGCTCGAACTTGAAATGTTTGACGGCGTTGGTGACGTACGTTTGTGTGCGCTCGACGCCGGCTTGCTCGAGCGCGCGATCGAGCAGCTTGCCCGCAGGACCTACGAAGGGTTTGCCGGCGAGATCTTCTCGGTCACCGGGTTGTTCACCGATCAGCACGATGCGCGCAGTTGCGCGACCTTCACCGAAGACGGTCTGCGTTGCGTTCTTCCACAGCGGGCAGGCGCGGCAATGCTCGGCCTCTTCACGCAGTGCTGTCAGAGAGCGCGCCGTTGGACGCGCGATCGGTGCCGGCGATCGCAATTCGCGTGCGCTTTTTTTCGCCGGCGCGCGACGCGTCGTTCGCGTCGATGGAGTGGGGTGGATCATGCCGTGCATCCGTCCATGCAGCTGTTCGAAAGCTGGAACGGGCGCGTGATCGCGCGGGTTCCGACACGATTGTCGGAACGTCAGACGATTGCGGGCAGCGGCGTGTCTATTCTTCTTCGTCGAGCGAGGGCGTGTCGTCGTCCGCGCCATCGCCGTCCATGCCGATCTCGTAGTCGTCGAAATCAGACAGCTGCGCGGCGGTCTCGCGCTCCTCGCGAATGCGTTCGAGACGCCGCCATGCCGGCTCTCCGGCCTTGGCGACGTTTTTCTTACGCTTGTCGATGTCGGCGATCAAATGATCGACATCGAGGTCCTCGGACTCGACGGCACCGCCGTCGTCCTCTTCTTCATCGAACTCTTCGGATTCCGGCTTCTCAGTCATCGACTGCGATCCCGCAACTTGCCGCAGCGCCCCAGGGTGTTACGGCGCGAGTATATAGAGGGAACGCGGGCCGCTAGCAATAGCGTCTTTGCGGATTCGGTGAACCAGGTCCGCCCGGGACTGCCGGACGGCGCGCGAACCGGCTCACTTGATCAGTGTGTTGAGCTGGAAAATCGGCAGCAACATGGCGAGCACGATCAGCAGCACCATGCCGCCCATGAACAGGATCATCAACGGGCCGAGCAGACCCACCGCGGTGGTCAGGATCGAGTCCATCTCGCGTTCCTGGTTGGTTGCCGCGCGATCCAGCATGGTCTCCAGCTCGCCGCTCGACTCGCCGCTGGAGATGAGGTGAATCATCATCGGCGGAAATATTTTCGAGGAGCCGAGCGACTTGCCGATCGGTGCGCCTTCGCGCACACGGGTCGCCGCATCCTGAACGGCATCGCGCATCGGCAGGTTGGTGACCACTTCGCCCGAAATGCGCATTGCTTCCAACACTGGCACCGCACTCGAGGTCAACGTGGAGAAAGTGCGTGCGAAGCGCGCGGTGTTCGAGCCACGCACCACTTTGCCGAACACCGGCAGGCGCAGCAGTACTGCGTGAAAGCGACGCCTTGCGTTTGGATCGCGCAACCAACGCTTAAAGAGATAGCCGACCGCGAACCCGACCAGGATCAGCAGCCAGCCCCAGTCGCGCAGGAAGTCGGAGATCCCGATCAGCACCTGCGTGAGCATGGGCAGCTCGGCCTTGGAGTTCTCGAACTGCTTGACGATCTTCGGCACGACGAAGGTCAACAACAGTGCGACGATCGAGATACACACGATGAACAGCAGCACCGGATAGAGCATGGCGTTGATGGTGCGGCTACGCATCTGCTCGCGGTTCTCGGTGTAATCGGCAAGCCGCTCGAGCACGGTGTCGAGATGGCCCGATTGCTCGCCGGCCGCGACGGTTGCGATGTACAGCTCGGGAAACACGGTGGGGAAGTCCGCCAAGCCATCGGCCAGCGTGTGACCTTCCATCACCTTGGCGCGAACGGCCATGACGATGCTGCGAACTCGCGGCTTCTCGGTCTGCTCGGAAACCGCGGCGAGCGCCTCTTCCAGGGGCAGTCCGGAGCGAACCAGCGTCGCGATCTGTCTCGTGAGCAGCGACAGATCGCTTGCGGACACGCCGCTGCCGAAGGAGAAGCGAGCGGTGCGCTGCTTCTGCTCGCGCTGTGTGACTTCATTGACCGTGAGCGGTAACAACGCCTGATCACGCAGCAGTTGGCGAACCTGCCGTGCGGTATCGCCTTCCAGCACGCCTTTGCGTTCGCGACCCGAAGCGTCGACCGCGGTGTATTCGAAAGCGCTCAAGGAAACTCCCGGCCCGAGTAATTAATCAAGCAAGCGCGCTCAATCCTCGCGCGTGACGCGCAGGACTTCCTCGACGGTGGTCACGCCCGAGAGCACTTTGGATCGGCCGTCGTCGCGGATGCTCGGCGTCAGCGTGCGCGCGTAGCGCTCGAGCTCCTGCTCGCTTGCGCCATCGTGGATCATGGTGCGCATGGTGTCATCGACCAGCACCAGCTCGTGGATGCCGGTTCGACCCTTGAAGCCCTGGGCCGCCTCATCTCCCGGCCGATACAGCGTGGGCGAGGGGGCGCCCTCGGGCACGTTGAGCAGACGGCGCTCGTACTCACCGGCCGGATATGCTTCGCGCGTGTCTGGATTCAGCACGCGCACCAGTCGCTGCGCGAGCACGCCAATCAAGCTCGATGACAAGAGGAAGGGCTCGACGCCCATGTCACGTAGACGCGTGACCGCGCCAACCGCGGTATTGGTGTGCAAGGTCGAGAGCACCAGGTGGCCCGTGAGTGAGGCTTGCACGGCGATGTGCGCCGTTTCCAGGTCACGAATTTCGCCGATCATCACCACGTCCGGGTCCTGACGCAGAATGGCGCGCAGGCCGCGCGCGAACGTCATTTCGACCTTCGTGTTCACCTGGGTCTGACCGATGCCGTCGATGTAATACTCGATCGGATCCTCGACGGTGAGAATGTTTCGGGTGTTGTCGTTGATGCGCTCGAGCGCCGAGTACAGCGTCGTGGTCTTACCGGAGCCGGTCGGACCGGTGACCAGAATGATGCCGTGAGGCTTGTGGATCAGCTCATCGAGCAGCTTCTGCGAGCGCGGATCCATGCCGAGCGCATTCAACTCGAGCCGACCCGCCTGCTTGTCGAGCAAACGAAGCACGACGCGCTCGCCGTGGCCGGCGGGAATCGTCGACACACGAACGTCGACCGCGCGACCTGCGACACGCAGCGAGATACGACCGTCTTGCGGCAAACGCTTCTCGGCGATGTCGAGCTTCGACATGACCTTGATGCGCGAGACGACGAGCTGCGCGACCGCGCGCTTGGATTGCAGTACTTCGCGCAACACGCCATCGACGCGGAAGCGCACGACCAGTCGGTTCTCGAACGGCTCGATGTGAATATCGGAGGCGTTCTCCTTGACCGCCTGCGTCAGGATGGCGTTGATCAGTTTGATGATCGGCGCCTGATCGTCGCTTTCCAGCAGGTCGGAGGGCTCGGGCAGGTCCTGCGCGAGGTGGGCGAGGTCGGTGTCTTCTTCCACACCCGCGCCCGCGACTTGCATCGCTGAGTTTCCCGCCTCGTATTGCTGTCTCAGCAGCTGATCGAACGCATCGGCATCCACGCGGCGCAATTGCAACGGCACCCCGAGCACGCGTCGCACTTCGGCGATGGCGGCGGGCTGCGCGCCGGCGCGGTACACGGCTTCGGCCGATGTTTCATTCACCTTCTGCACGAGCACGCCATGGCGCTTGCAGAACGCGAACGTCAATAGAGCGGCGGCCGATGCAGCCGCTGTGGGGGCGGGCGTCGCGCCACGCGCAACGACCGTAGTGTCAACTTGTGCGCTCATGACAATACCTTGTCCTCAAGAGAGAGCGAGCCGATCACGGCTTTGGCGGCGGCGTCTGCTCCGGCAGCGGTTGAGGCTGCGCCGGCGGCTGCTCCTCGGGATTCGTGCCCGGCGCCGGCGCTGCCGCGCCTGCGGTCGGGTCGGCGTATTTCGCGAGGTCCTCGATCGGCGGCAACAACGGTTGCCGCTCGCCGGGCAGCAGCGTCACCTTGCCGCCCTTCTTACGCTGCAGCTGTTGATCGCGCAGCACGTTGTACTTGGCGCTGGTCGTGATGGCCGCTTGCACGCCATCGCGCAGGATGGTCGGACGGATGAACACCATCAGATTGCGCTTTTCCTTCGAGCCGTTTCGAGTCTTGAACAACTCACCGATGATCGGAATATTGCCGAGGATGGGTACGCGCGCCTCGCCCTCGTTCACGGTATCGGTGATCAGGCCGCCGAGCACGATCATGCCGCCGTCCTCGACCAGCACCGTGGTGGAGATCGTGCGCTTGTTGGTGATCAAGTCGACCGCGCCCGCCACGCCCTGCGTCAGGTTCGAGTTCTCCTGTTCGATCTTCAACTGCACCGCCGTGCCTTCGTTGATCTGCGGCGTGATCTTCAGGATATTGCCGACCTCTTCGCGCTGAATGGTCTGGAACGGATTGACCGAGCCCTGATTGGTCGTGCCGGTGTTGGTGTACTGGCCGGTGATGAACGGCACTTCCTGCGCGACCTTGATCTCGGCCTCTTCGTTATCGAGCGTCGTGATCGAAGGCGTTTGCAGAATGTTGCTGCTGCCATCGTTACGCAGCGCGCGTAACAGCACGGCGAAGTTCAGTCCGCCGTCTTCGATCATGCCCGCGCCGAGCGTGAGGCCGCTGGGCAGTCCCACGTTGCCGGATTCCAGCACGTCCGGATTGATGATGGCGGAGGCGAGGCTGCCGAGGCTGGTGCCGCCGACATCCTGGTTGAAGGTGCCGATCGGAATCGTGCTGCCTTCCTCTTCGCTGAACACGGCCCAGTTGACACCGAGCTCGGCGGCGCGCGACTGGGTGATTTCGACCAGGATGGCCTCGAGGTGCACCTGCGCGCGACGGATGTCGAGCTTATCCACCACACCCAGGATCTGCCGCATCATCTTTGGCGCGGCGGTAATGACGAGGGCGTTGGTTTGTTTGTCCGCCCAGATCGTCGTGTTGCGATCCTGAGCCGCGGCCGGACCTGCCGCGCCGCCTGGCGCGCCCGGGGCGCCCGGCGCGGCTTGCGTGATGCCGGTGACCTGTTCCTTGAGCTTGCCGGCGAGCTGCTCGGCGTCGGCGTAATTCAAATAACGAACCTGCGTGTCGCCGCCGGATTCGAGCGGCGTGTCCAGGTGCATCACCAGGCCCTTCAGGCGCAGGCGCTGACCTTTCTCGCCGGAGATCAGCACGCTGTTGGTGCGATCATCGGCCACGAGCTTGGCCGCCATGCCCGGTGCCTCGCCTTGTTGTTGCGCGCCTTGTGAGAGCGTGTTCACGACGCGCACGATGTCCGCGGCGCTCGCATTCTCGAGACGGACGATTTCGATTTCTTCATCGCCGCCCTGATCCAGGCGCTGCACGATGCGCATGATGCGCGCGATGTTGTTGGCGCGGTCCGAGACGATCAGCATGTTGGAGGCGGGGTAGGCGACCAGGTGGCCGTTCTGCGGGATCAACGGACGCAGCACAGGCACCAGCTGCGCGGCATTGATGTTACGAACCGAGATGACCTGCGTGACGACCTCGTCCGAGTTCGGATTGACGCTCGCGGGCAGATCGTTGCCCGGGATCTGACGCGCATTCGCATCGGGAAGAATCTTGATGTTGTCGCCGCTCGGCACCGCGATGAAGCCATGCACCTGCAGGATCGACAGGAACGTCTGATAGAACGCATCGGGCGTCATCGGCGTCGAGGAGCGGATCGTCACCTGCGCGCGCACGCGCGGGTCGACGATGAACGTCTTGCCGGTGATGGTCGCGACCGCGTCGATGATTTCGGTCAGCTCGGCGTCGCGAAACGCCGGCGTGATCGTCGCCTGCTGCGAAGGCGGCTGCTGCTGTTGTTGAGCGGTCGCCGAAACGCAGGTCAGCAGACACGTCATGGTGAGTGCGAGCAGACCGGAGCGCTTGCCGCTGAGCACGCTCGCCGGCTTCCTTGCGGCTGGGTTGGTTGCAGAAATCGTCATGGACGGTCCTTGACTACGCAAAGTCAGACGTTCGTTCTTGGAAACGCGGCCGCTCATTCGACAGGCGGCTGCGGTGTATTCGGGCGTTGCGTCGGGCGCGGCGGCTGGCCGCCGTTGGCGTCGGGCAGATTGATCTGCGCCATGTTCAGCGACAGATCCTGCGTCTGGCCGTTGCGCTCGACCGTCACATTCACCTGGCCGGCGCTGCCGATGGTGTTGAAGATCTCCGCGCCGCGCTGGGGATCGTCCAACGGCGTGCCATTGATCGCCAGTATCAGATCGCCCGGCACCAGCCCCAGCTTGCTGAACTGGGCGCGGTTACGGCCGGGGTAGACCCGATAGCCCCGCTGCACGCCATTGGCGAACACCGGCTGCGGCCGGATGATTTCGGCAAAAGCGCTCGGATTGGTCTCGGCCATGCGCCGCAGGTTTTCCGCGACTGGATTCTGCTGGGGCGACGGCGGGCGATTGATGACCAGCGCGGCGGAGTTGCGCTTCGGCAATGCCAGGGCCTCGAGGTTGCCGCCGCGATCGAGGATCACCTTGTCGATATACACCGAGTGCAGCTTGAGGCCGGGCCGGACCATGCCGCCGACCGCGAAGACCTTCGCCCCTTGCGCCGACTCGCCGATGATCGCGAGACCCTTGGCGGGATCCTCGGAGGCGAAAACCGCCGACAGCACGAGGTTCGCCTGCGACGCCGGGGCATTGGCCGCATCGGGCGCGGCCGGGGCCTCCGGCACATCGAACAGGTGCGCGTTCACGATGGCCTGAATGTCGACGCCGCTGCGCACCGGGGCCACGTTCATCGGCGGCGGGGCGGTGACGGGTTGCGGTTGCGGGCCGCGATCCAATAACAGCCAGGTGAGCTGAACCAGTTGCCAGGCAATGGCGATCACCAGCACCACCATCACGACCTGCGGCGCGGTACGCGACAGCCGGTCGAGCCACTGCTGCGGCGTGAGGTCCTGAAATTCGTGCAATTTTGCGGACAGCGGCATCGTTCGAATACGCGACCAAGTTAGGCGACCGAGGTTCTCATCGACCCTATTCGCAGACCTATTCGCAGCCAGGAGCGGATCAGTGCTGGCCACGCGTCAGGTCCGGCGACGGCGGCCTGACATGACATGATACGGAGTGGCGTTAGTTTGTCACAAGAGATTGTTCCCATTGATGAAAACACTGTCGCAAATGCCCGAATCCGTAATCCGGGGGTGACAGCGCCCGCCGACGCTGAAAGCAGCATCGATCTTAGTCCGCGAGCTTGGGTGACGTCGTGACGCGACGCCGCGTCCGGCCTTGCGCCGTGAGGCCGGGACACCCGCTGCGAACCGCGTTTGGACCGCCATCTGGGGCCGAAGTGCGGTGCGTCGGATGCTGCCTTGTATTGTCTTGGGTTCCCCCATATAAAGAGTGCGAACTGGTAGCGCGCTAAGTTGATGACGGAAGAGAGCACACGGCATGAGCGGGAACTGGTCGCCGAGGAAGCCGAGCCAAAGCTCAAGCGGCCTCCGTTGTATCAGGTGGTCCTGCTGAACGACGACTACACGCCCATGGAATTCGTCGTGGACGTGCTGGAACGCATCTTCGGCATGGATCGCACGACCGCGACGCGCGTTATGCTTGAAGTGCATACCAAGGGCAAAGGGGTGTGCGGCGTCTTCACCTTCGAAATCGCCGAGACCAAGGTCGCACAGGTGACCACATATGCGCGTCAGCACCAGCATCCTCTGTTGTGCACGATGGAAGAAACGTGAAGAGCTTCACCGCATCCGCTCGTGCCCCTGTCACGCTGGAAACCGTCAGCAGCCCGGGCCCGAACCTCCGACCCAGGCGGCGGTCCACTCTTTAGTTGGTTAGGTATTTGAGAGTCAGTCCGTGTTAAGCAGCGAACTCGAAATCTGTCTCAACGAGGCTTTCCAGTCGGCGCGCGAAGCGCGGCACGAGTTCATGACCGTGGAGCATCTGCTGCTCGCGATCGTGGACACGCCGAAAGTCCGGGAAATCCTCCGTGCCTGCGGCGCCGATGTCGCTCGGCTGCGCAAGGACCTGAAGGATTTCATCGATCAAACCACACCGCGGTTAAAGGATGATGACGATCGCGAGGTGCAGCCGACGCTGGGCTTCCAGCGCGTCCTGCAGCGCGCGGTGTTCCACGTGCAATCGAGCGGCAAGAAGGAAGTGACCGCGGCCAATGTGCTCGTGGCGATTTTCAGCGAGAAGCACTCGCACGCGGCCTACCTGCTGTCCATGCAGGACGTGGCGCGTCTGGACGTGGTCAATTACATCTCCCATGGCCTCTCGAAGATCGCCGAGGACCGCCCGGACAAGGAGGAATCCGCACCGGGCACCGAGGCCGAGCGGGGCGAGCCCGATGGCGGCACCGCGCTCGAGAAGTTCACGACCAATCTGAACAAGCAGGCGATGGAAGGGCGCATCGATCCCTTGATCGGTCGCAAGACCGAGATCGAGCGCACCGTCGAAATCCTGTGCCGTCGTCGCAAGAACAATCCGCTGTACGTCGGTGAAGCCGGCGTCGGCAAGACCGCGATCGCCGAAGGCCTCGCGCGCATGATCATCGAGGACAAGGTGCCCGAGGTGCTCTCCGACAGCACCGTGTATTCGCTCGACATGGGCGCGTTGATCGCCGGCACCAAGTATCGCGGCGATTTCGAGAAGCGCTTGAAGAGCGTGCTCAGCGAGTTGAAGAAGAATCCCGGCTCGATCCTGTTCATCGACGAGATCCACACCGTGATCGGCGCGGGTGCGGCGTCCGGTGGCGTGATGGATGCGTCCAATCTGATCAAGCCGGCGCTCGCGAACGGCGAGCTGCGCTGCATTGGCTCGACGACCTATAGCGAATACCGCGGCATCTTCGAGAAGGATCACGCGCTCGCGCGTCGCTTCCAGAAGATCGACATCGTCGAGCCCACGGTGCCCGAGACGATCGAGATCCTGAAGGGCCTGCGTTCGCGCTTCGAAGAGCATCACAACGTGAAGTATGCCGATGACGCGCTGGCGTCGGCGGCCGAGCTCGCCGCTCGCCACATCAACGATCGGCAGCTGCCGGACAAGGCCATCGACGTGATCGATGAGGCGGGCGCGCGTCTGCGCCTGAAGCCCGAAGGCGAGCGCGAGACGATGGTGACGACGCAGATGATCGAGGACGTGGTGGCGCGCATCGCGCGCATCCCGCCGAAGAACGTCTCGACCTCGGACAAGGACGTGCTGAAGAACCTCGAGCGCAACCTGAAGCTCGTCATCTACGGCCAGGATCCGGCGATCGAGTCGCTGGCCTCGGCGATCAAGATGTCCCGCTCGGGCCTCGGCGATCAGCGCAAGCCCGTGGGCTCGTTCCTGTTCGCCGGTCCCACCGGCGTCGGCAAGACCGAAGTCACCCGCCAGCTCGCCATTGCCCTGGGCGTCGAGCTGATCCGCTTCGACATGTCCGAATACATGGAGCGCCACACGGTGTCGCGTCTGATCGGCGCGCCTCCGGGCTACGTGGGCTTCGATCAGGGCGGCCTGCTCACCGAGGCCATCAACAAACATCCGCACTCGGTGCTGCTGCTCGATGAAATCGAGAAGGCGCACCCGGACGTGTTCAACCTGCTGCTGCAGGTCATGGACCACGGCACGCTCACCGACAACAACGGCCGCAAGGCGGATTTCCGCCACGTGGTCATTGTGATGACGACCAACGCGGGCGCGTTCGAGATGAACCGGCCCTCGATCGGCTTCACGCAGCAGGATCACGCCACCGACGGCATGGAGGCGATCAAGCGCATGTTCACGCCGGAGTTCCGCAACCGCCTGGACGGCATCATCCAGTTCAACGGCCTGGATCCGCGCACCATTCAGCGCGTGGTCGACAAGTTGCTGGTGGAAGTGGAGGCCCAGCTCGAGCAGAAGGGCGTGCAGCTGCACATCGACGACTCTGCGCGCGAGTGGATGGCCAAGAAGGGCTACGACCCGAAGATGGGTGCGCGGCCGATGGCTCGCGTGATCCAGGAGGCGATCAAGCGGCCGTTGGCGGAGGAGCTACTGTTCGGCCGGCTGGTCGGCGGCGGTCACGCATTCGTGACGGTCGGCCCGGACGACAAGCTCAAAGTCGAAGCGCGCGCGGATACCGAGCAGGCGCTGCTCGAGGTGGATCGGCAGCCATAGTCGCTGCCGGTCATTTGCGGAGAGCGGAATATCGACAGCGCGCGGATGCGTCTGTCGAACAAGAACCTTTTGGGCCGCGTCAGCGGCCGCGGTACACGATGCGGCCCTTGGTCAGATCGTAGGGCGTGAGCTCTACGGTGACCGCGTCGCCGGTCAGGATGCGGATATAGTTCTTGCGCATCTTTCCCGAGATGTGCGCAATCACGGTGTGGCCGTTGTTCAGCTGCACCTTGAACGTGGTGTTCGGCAACGTGTCGATCACACGGCCTTCCATCTGAATCGCATCTTCTTTCGACATGCACTCTCGATCACTATCCGGCAGGGCCCGCCGGCAAGGCGCGCGAATTGTGCATAAAGGCCCTAGTCAATGCAATTGAGGGCAGCTCCCGCACGTCCATGTGCCCGCTGCATTCGGGCATCCTGCCCAGCACCGATCCCTATTTTCGGGATCCGGCCGCGATTCGCCGCCATCAGTTCGTCATACGTTCGCCGGCCCCGCTTCGTTCCCGGCCGGGGCCGGGACTTCGTTCCAGAGGGCGGGCTCGAAGGGGCCGCCGAGGTGCTCATCCAGGGCCTGGGTGAAGTCCGCTCGCGGGATCATCTGCGCGCCCAGGCTCATCAGGTGAGGGGTCGACATCTGGCAGTCGATCATGTGGAAGCCGCGCGAAATCAGCTCCTCGCAGAGCCGTTTGAGCGCAACTTTGGAGGCATCTCGCTCCGTGCTGAACATGGATTCGCCGAAGAACATGCGCCCGAGCGCGACGCCATAGAGGCCGCCGACCAGCCGGTCCTCGAGCCAGGTTTCCACCGAATGCGCAAAGCCCAGCTTGTGCAGCTTGATGTAGGCGGCGCGCATTTCCGGCGACAGCCAGGTGCCGCCGGGACGCAGTTCGCTGCTGCCACAGGCGCGCACCACGTCGCGAAATGCCGTGTCGATGCGGGTGACAAAGCCGCGATTCCGGCTTGATTTGGCGAGACTGCGCGAGACCTTGAGCTGCTCGGGCATCAGCACCGCGCGCGGGTCCGGACACCACCACAGGATGGGCTGACCGCGCGAGTACCAGGGAAAGATGCCGCGTCGATAGGCGGCGAGTAGTCGCATCGGCGACAAGTCGCCACCGGCCGCGAGCAGGCCATCCGGTTCGACCAATGCCCGGTCAACCGGCGGAAAGGCATCCGGGGAGTCGTGTTCCGAAAGCCAGACAATCGAGCCGCGCATGGGTCAAGGCCCTCGGTGGTACGGCGTATGTTCCTCGACCTGCAGGATATATTGATCGATCGCCGCGCGCTCATCATTTAGATAGTGGTCGATGGCGCGACGGAAGCGCGCATCGGCGATCCAGTGCGCCGACCACGTCGTCGTCGGCTCGAAGCCGCGCGGCACCTTGTGCTCGCCTTGCGTGCCGGGCTCGAAATGCTTGAGTCCCTGCTCGATGCAGTACTCGATGCCCTGGTAGTAGCAGGTCTCGAAATGCAGGCTGTGGAAGTTTGCGGCCGCGCCCCAATAGCGCCCGTACAGCACCTCATCGCCGCGAAAGAAAATCGCGGTCGCGATCGGGTGGCCCTGATACTCGGCGAGCTTGATCACGACGGACTGCGGCATCACGGCCGAGACGCTCTGGAAGAACTCGACGTTCAAATAATGCTCGTGGCCGTGCGATTCGAACGTTGCGGCTGAGAATCCAAACACGATATTCCAGAGTTTCGCGTCCATCTCGGCGCCGGTGAGCGTGCGAAACGTCACGCCGCCTTCGCTGACACGGCGACGCTCCCGCAATGCTTTCTTGCGCTTGTCGGAGCGGAACGTCGCGATGAAGTCATCGAATGTTTGGTAGTCGCGGTTGTGCCAGTGGAACTGGCAATCCTTGCGCCACAGGTAACCTTCATCACGCAGCGACGCGCGATCCGCATCGTTGAGGAACAACAGATGCGCCGATGACATGCGTTCGGACTTCGCATACGTCAGTAGCTCGGTGCTCAAGCGTGCGCGCACCTCGGGGGATGCGCCCGGCGCGAGCAACAAGCGAGGCCCGGTCGCTGGCGTGAATGGCGGCATGCTCACGAGTTTCGGGTAGTAGGAGAGGCCCGCCTGGTCGTAAGCGCGCGCCCAGCTCCAATCGAAGACGAACTCGCCCCACGAATGACTCTTGCGATACAGCGGCACGGCCGCGACGAGCTGGCCGTGGTCCTCGAGCAGCAGATGATTGGGCAGCCAGCCGGCCGCTTTACCGACGCAGCCGGCGCGCTCGAGCGCGAGCAGGAACTCGTGCCGCACGAACGGGTTGCCCCCGAGCGCCAGCGCATTCCATTGCGCGGCGGGGATGCGATCGATGCTGTTGACGATGCGCGTTTGCAGGGAGGCTGCCATTGCGCCGATCTTACCGATCAGCCGGGCGAGGGCGCGCGTCGGCGCTTACGCTCACGATCGAGCCACCGAACGCCTCATTGCGAACGAGGCGCTCGATGGCTTCAGCGCGTGCCACCTCAAGCCTTGAGTTTGGCTGCATCGATCTGGTCGAGATACTTGTCGGCGTCGAGCGCCGCCATGCAGCCGGTGCCGGCGGAGGTGATGGCCTGGCGATAGACATGATCGGCGACGTCGCCTGCGGCGAACACGCCGGGCACGCTCGTCTGGGTCGCGTTGCCGGTGATGCCGGACTTCACGATCAGATAGCCGCCCTTCATTTCGAGCTGCCCTTCGAAGAGCTGCGTGTTCGGTGCGTGGCCGACCGCGACGAACATGCCGGTGACTTCGAGGTCCCGCTTCGGGCCGCCCGCGACAGGCGCGATGCGCACGCCGGTGACGCCACTGTCGTCGCCGAGCACTTCATCGACATGGTGATTCCACACGATCGAAACCTTGCCGGCCTTCTCGCGTTCGAACAGATGATCCTGAAGAATTTTTTCCGAGCGCAGCTTGTCGCGTCGATGGACCAGCGTGACGTGCGAGGCGATGTTCGATAGATACAACGCTTCTTCGACCGCGGTATTGCCGCCGCCGATGACCGCGACTTTCTGGTTCTTGAAGAAGAAGCCGTCGCAGGTCGCGCACGCGGACACGCCGCGGCCCCGGAAATTCTGCTCGGACTCGAGTCCCAGGTACTTCGCGGTCGCGCCGGTCGCGATGATCAGGGCATCGCAGGTGTAGGCGCCACGATCGCCCTCGAGCCGGAACGGACGCTGCGAGAGATCGACGCTATTGATGTGGTCGTTCACGACTTCGGTGTTGAACCGCTCGGCGTGCTCGCGCATGCGCTCCATCAGCTTGGGTCCGGTGAGGCCGTGCGGATCGCCCGGCCAGTTGTCGACCTCCGTGGTGGTCATGAGCTGGCCGCCTTCCTCGAGGCCGGTCAGCAGCAGCGGCTTGCGATTGGCGCGCGCGGCATAGACGGCGGCTGCATAGCCTGCGGGGCCCGACCCCAGAATGATCAACCGGGAGTGGCGGGGAGTGCTCATGTATGATTCACCTTCACGATCCTTAAAGCGTCGACGCGAGAGTTCTGACAATCTGTGAGGGCGACGGCCGCGAATAGCAACGCCGCGCGGTTCATCCGCGAAGTCCGCCCGCCCCACAGGCCGGTCAAGGGGCGCAATGGTATGTAATGCACCCTGCGGCCGCCAAATAGACGGGCTCGATGCCGGTCATCGACGGACAACGCCCGCCGGTCCGCCCATGCTGTACGTTCAGGGTTTGGCTCAACCGGCCAGGCCCGAGTTAATGTATATTCGATATCAGTGGTTTACGAAGCTTTTCTTATGCAATTGGTTGGGGTGAATCGATTTGGCCAGTAGGGCTGAGGCTCGCAAGGGATTCGAGTTGGGGTCCACCGTCGTGCGCTCGTTGCGCGAGGGTGCGCTGTGGGTGTTCGGCGCGCTCGCACTGATCGTGCTGGCCGCGCTCGCGACCTACGACCGCCACGATCCATCGTTCGCGACGACCGGCGAGCCGGGGCCGATCGCGAACATCATCGGTCCGTTGGGCGCGCACCTGGCGGGCCTGCTGGTGCTGCTGTTCGGCGCGCCCGCGTTCCTGTTCCCGGTGATGATCGGGTTCGCCGGCTGGCTGCTGTATCGGGATCGCAGCCAAGACGACGCTCAATCGCGCGCGACGCTCGCGTTTCGCGGCTTGGGCTTTCTGCTGACGCTCGCGACCAGCTGCGGGCTTGCGAGCCTGCATTTCACCATTGCGAGCTATCCGGATTCGGCCGGCGGCGTGCTTGGCTCACTGGTCGGGCACGGGCTCGACTCGGGGCTGAGCTTCCTTGGCGCGACGCTCATGCTGCTCGCCTTGTGGCTCGCGGGCGTGTCGCTGTTCATCGGTCATTCGTGGATTCAGGTCATGGACGTGGTTGGCCGCGCGACGCTGCGGGCGTTCGAATGGCTCTCGGGCAGGCTCTCCACCGCGCGTGAGATCAAACAGGGCCGCGAGGTGAAGGAAGCGCGCAGCGAAGTCATTCGCGAAGAGAAGAAGCGCGTCGCCGCCCGTCCGCCGCCGAAGATCGAACCGGTCGCGCCCAAGGTCGAGAAGAGCGAGCGCGTCGAGAAGGAGCGCCAGGTGGCGCTGTTCGAGGCGCCGCAGTCGAAGGAACTGCCGCCGCTGTCTCTGCTCGACGATGCGCCGCCGCGCCAGCAGGGCTATTCGGCCGAAGCGCTCGAGGCCATGTCACGCCTGGTCGAGATCAAGCTGCGCGATTTCGGGGTGGAAGCCGAAGTGGTCGCGGTGAATCCGGGACCTGTGATCACGCGCTTCGAGCTGAATCTCGGCACCGGCGTGAAGGTCAGCCAGATCAGCAATCTCGCGAAGGACCTCGCGCGTGCGCTGTCTGCGATCAGCGTGCGCGTTGTCGAAGTCATCCCCGGCAAATCGACCGTGGGCTTGGAAATTCCCAACGAGAAGCGCGAGATCGTGACGTTGGGCGAGATCATCAAGTCCAAGGCTTACGATGACATGGCGTCGCCGCTCGCGCTGGTGCTGGGCAAGGACATCAGTGGCGGTCCGGTCTGCGCGGATCTCGCCCGCATGCCGCACTTGCTGGTCGGCGGTACGACGGGCTCCGGTAAATCGACCGCGGTCAACGCGATGGTGCTCTCGCTGCTCTACAAGGCCTCGGCCGAGCACGTGCGCCTGATCATGATCGATCCGAAGATGCTGGAATTGTCGGTGTACGAGGGCATTCCGCATCTGTTGGCGCCGGTCGTGACCGACATGAAGGAAGCGGCCAACGCGCTGCGCTGGTGCGTGGCCGAGATGGAGCGTCGCTATCAATTGATGGCCGCGCTCGGCGTGCGAAACCTCGCGGGCTTCAATCGCAAGATCAAGGAATCGCAGGAGGCGAAGGAGCCGATCCGCGATCCGCTCTTGATGAAGATGCTGGGTCCGGAAGGCGATCCGAAGGAAGTGCCATTCCTCGAGCCCTTGCCGTTCATCGTGGTCATCGTCGATGAGTTGGCCGACATGATGATGATCGTCGGCAAGAAGGTCGAAGAGCTGATCGCACGTCTGGCGCAGAAGGCGCGTGCCTCGGGCATCCACCTGATTCTCGCGACTCAACGGCCGTCGGTGGACGTGATCACGGGCCTCATCAAAGCAAACATTCCGACGCGTATCGCGTTCCAGGTGTCGGCGAAGGTGGACTCGCGCACCATTCTCGACCAGATGGGCGCCGAGGCGCTGCTCGGTCACGGCGACATGTTGTTCCTGCAGCCGGGTACGTCGGTGCCGGTGCGCGTGCATGGTGCGTTCGTGTCCGACTCCGAAGTCCATCGCGTCGTCGGCAGCCTGAAGGGCGCATCGCCGCCGTCGTATGTGGATGAGATCCTGAGGGGACCTTCCACGCCGATTCCTGGTCTGAAGGGAGAGGACGACGAAGGAGGCGAAGGTGGCGAGGGTTCCGATGGCGAGCAAGATCCTTTGTACGATCAGGCCGTGAAGATCGTGGTCGAATCGCGCAAGGCCTCGATCTCGGGCGTGCAGCGGCGTCTGAAGATCGGCTACAACCGCGCCGCGCGCATGATCGAGACCATGGAGGCGGCTGGCCTCGTCGGTCCGCTGCAATCCAATGGCTCGCGCGAAGTGCTGGCGCCGCCGCCGGCCGAAGAGTAGGGCGATCGATGCGCTTTTTGAACCTCGCCGCCGCATTGCTGCTCACGATGGTTGCTTGCCTGACGCACGCGGCCTCCGACGCCGCCGCCGGTCAGCAGAAGGTCGAGAGCTTTCTGCAAGGGCTGCAATCGTTACAAGCGCAGTTCAAGCAAACGCTCACGGATCGCAATGGGCTCACCGTCGAGGAAGCGAACGGCACGCTCGCGATTCGCCGTCCGGATCGGTTCCGCTGGGATTATCGCGAGCCGAACGAGCAGGTCATCGTCGCCGATGGCTCGCGCATCTGGCTGTACGACGCGGATCTGGAGCAGGTCACCGTGCGCAAGCTCGATGACACGCTGTCGGCGACGCCGGCCATGCTGCTCAGTGGTCAGGGCAATCTGCAGGACAACTTCAGCGTCACGCAGAGCTCGCAAGAGGGCGCAGTATTTTGGGTGCGCATGCAACCCAAGCGCGACGATACGGATTTCAAATGGGTACGCCTCGGCTTCGAGGGCAATGCGCTCAAGTTCATGCAGCTGGCCGACAAGCTCGGCCAGACCACGAACCTCGAGTTTTCACAATTGGAACGGAATCCTGCCCTCGATCCGTCACGATTCACCTTTACCGTACCGCCTGGCGCCGACGTGATCGGCGATACATCCAGGAACTGAGGTCCATGTTGACATTGCGATTTCCGAGGCTGTGGCTCGCCCTCGGCTGGCTGGCCGTTGGGCTGGCCATCCTGGTGTGCCTGATGCCCATCCAACAGCTGCCGCAGCCGCCGAACCTGAGCGACAAGAGCGAGCACTTCATCGCTTATCTGTTGCTCTCGACGTGGTTCGCGGGCATTTACCCGCGTGCGCGGTACTGGATCATTGCCCTCGGCCTGGGCGCTATGGGCGTGTTGATCGAATTCGCCCAGGGAGCCATGAGTTATGGGCGCCACGCCGACATACTCGATGTGTTCGCGAATTGCACCGGAGTGCTCGCGGGCCTGATGCTGTGCTGGTGGTGGCTCGGCGGCTGGGCGCAGCGCGTGGAGGCTCTGGTGGCATCGCTTGTGACCGGGACGCAGAAGTCGTGAACCTGCCATTCGAGGAAGCCGTCGATGCGCGACCGCTCGCGGATCGCATGCGTCCGGCATCGCTCGATGAATATATCGGACAGACGCATCTGTTCGGCCCCGGCAAGCCGCTGCGGCGCATGCTCGAAGGCGGCCATCTGCATTCGATGATTTTGTGGGGACCGCCCGGCACGGGCAAAACCACGCTCGCACGCCTCGTCGCTCAACAGTGCGATGCGCAGTTCATCGCGCTTTCGGCGGTGATGGCGGGCGTCAAAGACATTCGCGCCGCGGCCGAACAGGCGACGGAGGCGCGCCGCGCCGGCCGTCGCACGGTGCTGTTTCTGGATGAGGTGCATCGTTTCAACAAGGCCCAGCAGGATGCCTTTCTACCGTGGGTCGAAGATGGAACATTCGTGTTCGTCGGCGCGACCACCGAGAATCCTTCGTTTGAATTGAATAACGCGTTGCTGTCACGAGCGCGCGTTTATGTGCTGCGCTCGTTGACCGAGGCCGATATCCGGCAGGTGCTGGATCGGGCGCTCGCGAAGCAAGCGGGCACGGTCACGGCAGAAGATCGCGCGCTCGAACTGATGGCGAAGGCGGCCGACGGCGACGCGCGTCGCTCGCTCAACATGCTCGAGCTTGCGATCGATCTGGCCGCCGACGCGACACCGCCCGTCATCACGGAAGCCATCGCGAATGAAGTGGCCTCCGGTGGCTTGCGACGTTTCGACAAGCAGGGCGAGGCGTTCTACGACCAGATCTCGGCGTTGCATAAATCGGTGCGCGGCAGCGATCCGGACGCGGCGCTGTACTGGCTGTGCCGGATGCTCGATGGCGGCTGCGATCCTCGATACATCGCGCGCCGCGTGCTGCGGATGGCTTCGGAGGACATCGGGCTTGCCGATCCTCGTGGCCATACGCTGGCGCTGGAAGCCTGCGAGGTGTTCGAACGGCTCGGCTCGCCGGAAGGGGAGCTTGCGATCGCGCAGGCGGTCGTGTTTCTGGCCTGCGCGGCGAAGAGTAACGCCGTGTACAAGGCGTTCGGCGAGGCCATGCAGGATGCCAAAACCTTGGGCTCGCTCGATGTGCCGCTGCATCTACGCAATGCGCCGACCAAGCTGATGAAGTCGCTGGGCTACGGCAAGGACTATCGCTACGCGCACGACGAGCCGGATGCCTACGCGGCCGGGGAGAACTACTTTCCCGATGGGATCGAGCCGCGTCAGTACTACAACCCGGTTTCCCGCGGCATGGAAATCAAGATTGCCGAGGCGCTGGCCCGGCGCAAGAAATAGGCGGCGGCCCGGCGAATATCCAAGTGGTAGACTGCTACCCATTCAGTAGCACCCTACCTGTCATGCTAGACCCAAAACTCCTCCGCTCCGACCCCGACGCCGTTGCCGCGAACCTCGCGAAACGCGGTTTCAAGCTCGATGTGGCTCAGCTGAGCTCGCTCGAGGAGTCGCGCAAGAAATGGCAGGTGCGGGCGGATGAGCTGCGCAACGAGAAGAATGTCCACGCCAAGAGCGTCGGCAAGGCAAAAGCGCAGGGACAGGACATCGCGCCGCTGCTGAAGCAGGTCGCGACGCTTGGAGATGAGCTCACCGCGGCCGAAGCGGAGTTCGCCAAGGTGCAGGCGGAGCTCGAGAAGATCACGCTCGGCCTGCCGAACATGCTGCACGAGAGCGTGCCGGTCGGCGCCGATGAGACCGCCAACCTCGAAGTTCGTCGGTGGGGCGAGCCGCGCAAGTTTGCTTATAAGCCGCTCGATCACGTCGAGCTCGGCGAGAAGCTCGGCCAGATGGATTTCGCCGCCGCCGGCAAGATCTCCGGCGCGCGCTTCTCCGTGCTCACCGGCCCCCTGGCGCGCCTGCATCGTGCGCTGATTCAGTTCATGCTGGATCTGCACACCGGCGAGCATGGCTACCGCGAAACGTATGTTCCTTATCTGGTGAACGCGCAGTCGCTCACGGGCACCGGACAGCTGCCGAAGTTCGAAGCGGATCTGTTCGGCATCAAGGGCG
This sequence comes from Steroidobacter agaridevorans, assembly GCF_009932555.1. GTDB lineage: Bacteria > Pseudomonadota > Gammaproteobacteria > Steroidobacterales > Steroidobacteraceae > Steroidobacter > Steroidobacter agaridevorans. The sequence continues at coordinate 64,304 of NZ_BLJO01000001.1, read as the reverse complement.
AGTCCGGTCTGTATCTGATCCCGACCGCCGAAGTGCCGGTCACCAATCTGGCTCGTGACACCATCATCGAAGCGAACGAGCTGCCGATTCGTTACGTGGCGCACACGCCGTGCTTCCGGTCCGAAGCGGGTTCCTATGGCAAGGACACGCGCGGCATGATTCGTCAGCATCAGTTCGAGAAGGTGGAGCTGGTGCACCTGTCGAAGCCGCAGGATTCCTACGCCGAGCACGAGACGCTGACACGCAATGCCGAGGAAGTGCTGAAGCGGCTGAATCTTCCCTATCGCGTGATGGCGCTGTGCTCCGGCGACATCGGCTTCGGCTCGGCCAAGACCTACGATCTCGAAGTGTGGCTGCCCGGTCAGGATGCGTATCGCGAGATTTCTTCCTGCTCGAACTTCGAGGCCTTCCAGGCGCGGCGCATGCAGGCGCGCTGGCGCAATCCCGAGACCGGCAAGCCCGAGCCGCTGCACACGCTGAACGGCTCAGGCGTCGCCGCCGGCCGCGCGCTCGTCGCGGTGCTCGAGAACTATCAGGAGCCGGATGGCAGCATCAAGGTGCCCGAGGCGTTGAAGCCGTACATGGGCGGCGTGGATGTGATTCGGCGTCCATAACGAGCTGCAGAGATAGCCTGCTGTTGTAAGATGTTCCGCTATGCTGAACTCTCTGAAGTACTTGTCGAGATCCGCCTACTTCTTCCTGCGCCAGCGACGGTGGTTTAGCAAGTCAGACCTCGGTAAAGAGGAGCAGCAGTACAGCATCTACTCGACGATACGGCGGGAGGGCTTTACGGTCCTCGACGGATACAAATCCGCGGAGTGGTGCGAGCGCGCGCGCGCCGATGTCCTGAAGCACATGGCTGACCGCAGCGTCACGACGCCCCAGCTGGAAGACACTCGCATCGTCGGCGTTGAGAAACTTTCCCCGTATGCGCACGAATTCGCGAAAGACCCGCTTCTTCTGCGGCTTGCGGAGATGTACGCGGGCGGAGCGGAAACACTGTTCTACTGCATGGCTAACCACGTGACTTACCGTGGCGGTTATGGCAGCGGCGGTGAGTGGCACCGCGATAGCTTCCGGCGAGAATTGAAGGCCCTGATCTATCTGACCGATGTCACGGACGCGGATGGGCCGTTCGCCCTGGTCAAGCGCTCGAGCGGCAATGGGCGGATCTTCATCGACACCTTGCGCATGGCGCTGTGGGGCGTGAAAGACCCGACCCGCTTGAAAGATGCTGGCGAGCGCTTGGGCTATCACGCCATCCGCGCCAAGGCCGGCACGCTGGTCCTGTTCGACACCTCGGCGATCCACACCGGGATCCCGATCAAAGAGGGCCATGAGCGCCTCGCACTGACCAACTACTACGTAGCGACGAAGGACATCGAAATCCACCGCGCCTATTACCGTGACAAGGTGAAGATGCTTTAGAGACTACTTGCCGACGATCCGCGGCTCGTAACCGCGGATGTTCCATGGCTCAAACAAAAAGGGCGCTGCTTGTGGCAGCGCCCTTTGTCGTTTCAGACCTTGACGATGCGATCAGTCGTCGCTCGAGGCCGCGCCCAACAGGTGCAGCAGGCTCATGAACATGTTGTAGATGCTCACGTACAGCGTCAGCGTCGCGCGGATGTAGTTCGTCTCGCCGCCGTGGATGATGGCGCTGGTCTGATAGAGCATCAGGCCGGCCATCGCGACCACGAACACGCCGGAGACCACCAGCGACAGCGTCGAGAGCTGGAAGATCATCGCGACCAGGCCCAACAGGAAGGCGCCGATGATGCCCACCGTCAGGAAGCCACCCATGAAGCTGAAGTCCTTCTCGCTCTTGATCGCATAGGCTGAGAGGCCCACGAACGTCGCGGCCGTGATGCCGAGCGCCGTGGTCACGACTTGCGCGCCGTTCGGCAGGAACTTCAGATAGACGTTGACGATGGGGCCGAGCGTGAAGCCCAGGAAGCCGGTCAACAGGAAAATGAACAGCAGACCCATGGAGCTGTTCTCGGTCTTCGAGACGCCGAACAGCAGGCCGAAGTAGACGATCAGCGTGATCCACGGATTCAGCGGAGCCACATTGAGCATCATCGCGGCGCCTGCGGTCAGCGCGCTGAAGCCGAGCGTGGCCGCCAGCAACAGATAGGTGTTGCGCAGAACCTTGTTGGTCGCGAGCGCCGAGCCGCGGGTACTTGCGACTGTGCTTGGGTAAGAGGCCATGACTTTCGAACTCCTCCGGAATGTCGTCCAGTTGGACCGCGTTCCGTCCCGCGAGTTGCAGGCCGACGCGCCTTGCCCGGCATTCTACAGCGGCCGGGCGAACTGGCGTCTATGTGATTGCAAGATTTTGAATTGCAAGGGGATGAACCTTACCGCGCTGTCAGAAATGCTGTCATAAGCGGAGCTGCGGCGGTGCTGCATGCGCATTGACACCTTTGTCAGCAGACTCGTAGATTCCTCCGATCGATCGCCGCCGCATCGGTTGTTGTGGTGGCTCGTCCATCGCAACGATTGCATGGGGACCTATGCGCACGGCACGGAACCGCGACATGGCGCAGATCGTCGGCATGGCCACGCACTCGGCCAAGCTCAGCCCGCCACGCAGTACTCCAGCACTCATTCCCCGCATCGCCTTGCAAGCCCGCATCGAAAGAGGCGGCAAGCTCGTACTCCTGCTCGCGCCGCCCGGCGCCGGAAAGACATCGCTCCTCACTCAGTGGCACGGCCCGCTCGGGCCGGATCGACGCGTCGCCTGGCTGCTATGCGAACGACGCGATTGCGAGCCGGTGCATTTTTTTGCGTGTCTCGCGGCCAGCATCGATCGGGCGCTCGATACATCGATCGTGCGCTTCGTCGGCGCGAGCGCCTGCACGCAGTGCTCGGCCGAGCATATCGCCGATACCCTTCGCGATCAGCTCGCAGCGCTCGACGAATCGTTGGTCATCGTCATCGATGACCTGCAATGGTTCGATTGCCCCGAGGGCGAGCGGGTCCTGCTGTCCTTGATCTTGCAGTCATCCCCGAGCGTGCGCTGGATCCTCGCGACGCGGCGCGTGCCGCGATTCGATCTGCAGCGACTGAAGCTCGACGATGCGTTGACGGTGCTCGACGCCGCAGACCTCGCGTTTCGCCCCGAGCAGATCTGCGAGCTGTCGATGCTCCTTCGCGCCACCCCGCTATCGCTGCGGGATGCGACCGAATGCTGTCAGCGGACGGAAGGTTGGATCGCGGGCGTGAAGCTCACGCTGCTCGAGAGCGGCGAGCGGGTCGACGGACTCAATCACGACATCGGCGCCTATCTGAAGGCCGAGGCCTGGCAGGAGGTGCCGGATCGATTGCGTGAGCTCCTGCTCGCGACCTGCATTCCCGAGCAATTCTGCGGCGAGCTTGCGGTGGCGTTGCTCAAGGACGATGCAGCCACGCGATATCTGGATGAGCTCGAGCAGTTGCAGCTCTTCGTGCGCGCGCTCGACGGCTCGCATCAGTGGTTTCGCTATCACAGGTTGTATCGGGAGTTCCTGCTCGCGCAGCTGAAGAAGCTCGGATCGGCGCGCATCGCGCAGCTGCATCGAGTCTGCAGTGAATGGTTCATCGAGCACGAGCGACCGGGCGAAGCCTTACAGCATGCGTTCGCGACGGCGGATCGTCCGTGGTCGCTGCACGTGCTCACGCGCTGTGTGCCGGTGTGGTTGCGCACCGGTGAGTTCCCCGAAGTCCTGCAATGGTCCGGACGACTGACGCTGACGGAGATCATGAGCTGCCCGGTGATCCGCGATGCGCACCTGATGAGCCTGATCTTTCTGCGACATTTCGATCGGGCGCGTCAGGAGCTGCGCCTCGCGGGGCAACTGGCGCGTGATGAGTCGGAGCGACGCGCGTTGCCGCCGCTGCAATTGATGCTGGAGATCATGACCGACGCCGGGGTGCAGTTCGTCGTGCCGGACGTGGAGGCGCTGAGCGTGCCCGAGGATCCTTATCTCACCACCAATCTGTTCAACGTCGCGGCCTATCAATTGCTGGTCGATAAGCAGTTCGATGCCGCGCGTCGACTGGCGCTGCGAGGCAAGGAGCTGTTGCAGGGAACGCCGCACCTCTATGCGTTGGCGCAAGCCGCCGTCGTGCTGATATTGATCGATCGGGCCGAGGGGCACGCGAGAGAAGCCGCGGAGGGTTGCATGGATCTGTATGCGCGCACCCGAGGCGGGCGACGCAATCCGATCTGGGTGACGGCCACCACCGCCGCGGCATCGGTTCATTATCATCACAATCGACTGCAACAGGCCGAAGCGCTATGCAGTGAAGTCTTGCCGCTGCTCTCGATGGCGCCGTCCTTGGAGAACCTCACCGTGGCGCATGTGGTCGCCGCGAGGCTCAAGTGCGCATCGGGGAAGTACGGCGATGCGCTCAGGTTGCTGGACTATCTGCACAGCGTGCTCGAGGCCAGCAACTGCCAGCGGCTGTTGGCGCGGGTCTGCTTCGAGAAGGTCCGCCTGTGGCTGTTGCAGGAGCAGCCGCTGCGCGCGTTGCGGGTGCTTGCCGACTGCGGACAGTCATTCCATGTCGATGCAAGCAATACCGCCGAGCCGCAGTGGGAAGAGTTTGCTTTATCGCGAGTCGCGATCCTGATTCATCGCGGGCTGTTCGATACGGCGGCGAGTGAGCTGCAGCGGCTATGTGAGCGCGCGGAGGTGGCGGGCGATGTCTACGGCCGGGTGCGGCTCGAGGCGGCGCTTGCGACCTGCAGCTGGCAGGCGCACGAGGAAGACGCGGCGTTTCGCTGGATGAATCGTGCCCTGACGCTTACCGGGCACCGAGGCTTCAGCCGGGCGGTGTTCGACGATGTGTTCGGTCTGCCAAAGATGTTTGCGACCGCGATCAAGATGTCGCGCGTGCCGAACCTGCCCCCGGCCGAGTACTTCAAGCGCTTTCGCGATGTGCTGGCCTTCGATCCCTACGAGAGCCATCCGCCGGCCGAGCCGACGCCGCTACTGACCCAGCGCGAGCTCGATCTGCTGAAGCTCGTATCGCTGGGCCTGACCAACAAGGACATCAGCGAGCGAAGCAACATCACGCTGCTGACCACGAAGTGGCACCTGAAGAACGTGTTCGCGAAGCTCGGTGTGAGCACCCGCATGGAAGCGGTGTTTCGGGCGCAGGAGCTGCGGCTCGTCGATGGGCGGCCGCCCTCGCTGCCGGCGCGTTGACAGACCGAACAAGAAAAAGGTCGCCGTCAGAGTGGGATGACGGCGACCTGTCGAAACGTCTGCAGCACTTGGTTTTTGTGGGAACGGGCTTTAAGGAACGGCAGCGATGCGTGCACCCGAGCCCGGAGGCACGCAGGTGAATGTGATTTCCTGTCCGGAGATCAGCGCCAGCGCGCGGAACAACGCATCGGGTACGTCGATGCCGCTGCCCGAGTGCACGAAGGAATCGGAAGCCGCGTTGTAGAGGAAGCCACGCGGCGTGCCCGCGAGGGTGAGCTTCGCGACCAGGTCACATTCGGTGACGGCGCCGCCGAGCGTCTTCGAGGTAAACGGCGCGGCCGCTCGGGCCTGTAACAGATCGATGCGCGGTCCCACCGCCGCGGCGTTGGTCTTGGTCAAGGTGATCTGCTGCCCGACGATGGGCGCGATGTCGGAATCGAACGCGAGCATGAACTGCTCCATGTCACGTCGGGTTTGCTCGTAGGTCGCCGCCGGGAAGCCCACTTCCGGCGTCGGCGCGAACAGCACCGCCGAGAGGAAATGGAACACCGTGTCGATCGAGCCGTCGTGCAGATAGCCGAAGCCACGAATCTGATTGCCGGTGTTGCCGGTGTCGGGCGTCGTGAAGAACGGCATGCCCGGGAAGCCGAACATGCCGACCTTCGTATAGGCATTGCGCAGGTGAGGAATCTTCACGATCTGCGGCAATCCTTCGAAGCTCGCCTGACCGTCGGTGCCGAAGAAGCCCTGCGAGGCATCCAGGCGATGACAGCCCTCGCACGTGAAGCCTGTGCCGGGACCCGCGGCGGGCGGTGCGCCGTCGGATCGACGGGAGCCGAGATAGAAATCGCGACCGCGCTGTTGAGCCGCCGTGAATGAGTTATCCAGATTGCGCACCGGGTTCGGCGGCAACTGCACCTCGAGCTGGAAGTTGGTGAAGCGCTGCATGGTGTTGAGATCCGGCAGCGTCGAGCGGCCGATCAATCCATCGAAGGCCACCACGAAGTTGTTGAACGACAGCTCCGGATCGAACGCATCGGTGCCGAAGAAGCCGTGCGAGCGATCGCCGCGCCAGTGCATGGCGCCGTGATGACGCATGCCGCGCAGCGTCTGCGTCGTCATCGGTCCCTTCATCGGATGGAAGTCGGTCACGACGCCCGTGCCGTTGATGCGCGGTTGCGTGTTGAGCGCCGCGAAGCCCAGGCGGATCGGAATGGGATTGCTGGTCACGAGATCATCGGGATTGCCGAGGTCCCAGGCCAGCTCGTCGTTGTCGCCGAAGATGTGACAGCTCGCGCACGCCGCCTCGCCATTGGCGGACATATCGACGGCGTCGTACAGCAGCGGCCGGCCGGTCACGACCTGCACGGGCTCGGGGTTGAACAGCGGCAGGGCGGCGATTTCCGCCTTGGTCGACAGGTTGATGACCTTCACCGCGTTGTCGAAGCGCGTCATCACATACAGCCGATTGCGGCTTTCATCGAGCGCAAGCCCGCTCGGACCGCCACCGCTCACGGTGATGTAATTCGGGCTCGAGCTGACGGGATTGAACGTGTTCGCTTCCAGCGCCGCCGTGTCGAACACACCGACTTTGCTCGAGCCGAACGCCGCGACGTAGAGCTTGCGGCCATCGCGGCTGACGGCCATTTCCAAGGGCGTGGACAAGCTGTGATTCTTCACGGTCGGATCGAAGCCCGGATCGTGCGCCAGCAGATCGTAGTCGATGTGCTTGTTCAGATGCCGGGAGGCGACGGTCGTGCCGGAGATCACGGTGATGCGAGTCTCGGCGAGCCGGCCTTGCACCGTCGAGCCGCCGACCACGCCCGGGCCTTCGAAGCGCACGTTGTTGATGGCTTCGGTATTGGAGATATATAACTTGCCCGTGCGCGGGTTGGTCGCCATGTTGAAGAGCGTCGTGCCGACGTGCGAGAACGAGGCCTTCTGCGTGAGCGCGTTGGCGTCGATCGAGAACACATCCTGGTCGGGCAATTGGAAACGAACCGCCGCATCCCAGTTGCGGCCCAGCTCGTCCTCCCAATGGCCGCTGGCGCGGTTGAACTTCACGATCAAGCCGGTCTCCGGGGCGCGCTTGCCTTCGAAGTTCGTCATCGGGCCCGGATTGCCGCCGGGCAGGGTGTTGCCGGCGAACGTGCACGGCGTGTTCGGATCGAAGCCGTCGCAGACCATCAGCTCGAACACCGTCGTCGTTTGATTGCCGGACTTGAAGGCCGCGGTATAGACGGTCTTGCGATCGGGACTCACGGCGAGCGCGCGTGGCGTATCGCTGAAGAACGTCATGATCTTGAGCGGGGTGCCGCCGAAGCTCGTGCCGAGATTCGCCGGATCGAACACCCACACGTCGGCGCGGCCGACACCAGGCGTCGTGAGCTGCGGATCGCCGGCGCCGGAGACCGACGCGATGGACGGATCGGTGCGGTGCTGGCCGCGATGCGCGGTCGTGATGAACGCACGGCCGGTGCTGCCGGCGAAGACGATGTCACGCGGCTCATCGCCCACGAGCAACGTTCGTGTGACCCGGGGCGTGCCCGACAAACTGACGACGCTGACGCTGTCGGAAAGATGATTCACCACCCACACTTCATTGCTGTTGCGGATGGCGACGGCGACGGGCTCGAGGCCGACCGACACCTCGGCATGCTTGAAAATGCCGGCGGGCGTGACGTTATAGATGACCAGCGTGTTGTTCGGTGTGTTGACGGCGAACAGCCTGCTACCGTCGGATGACAAGGCGAGCGGCCGGACCTGACCGCTTTCGAAAGCGACGAACGATGGCGCCGCCTGCACCGCGGGCGCGAGCATCGAGGCTAGAAACAAAGCGCCGCTCGCCGCCAGCCAGCGCCCGAGCCGGGCAGTCCCCCCTGAACGTTTGAGCATGGTTCTCTCCGTGGCCAGTTCAATCCGTTGTGTGAACGGACCGGACTGTACGCGCTCGCGGGGCGGGCTCGCGCCCCTCCACGGAGGGGGCACAATTCCTTACAGTTGCGTTCTTGAAGCGAACAATGCTGTAGGCGCGAGACTGCTTCAGTCCGCGTCTGCGATTTTTCAGCCGAAATCCACGGCCCGTGTCAGGTCTCCGTCAGGCAGAACCGGCTAGGCTCCCCGCCGTCCGTCTTTATCGTCCCTCTCTCCAAGCGCATGGCTAAAAGCAGGTTCTGGTTCCAGGCCCACTGGCTGGTCGGCATCACCGTCGGTGTCTTGCTCGCGATCATGGGCTTCACCGGCGCGATGATGTCGTTTCAGGATCCCATCCTCGCGGCGTTGAACGCGGACACGCGCACGGTCGCCGTGAAGGCCGAGCGCCTGACCATGCCGGCGCTACTCGATCGCACGCAAGCCGAAGCGCAGCGCATGGGCGCGCGCGTGCGCACGGTGACGGTGCCGGGCGAGGCGGACGGGGCCGTGCGGGTGCTGTTTCTGTCGGGCCCGGGCGAGATCGTGCGCTACTTGAATCCCTACACGGGCGACTGGCTCGCCGGCGGCGCGCGGGGTGAAAAATTCTTCGAGCTCATCGAAGAAGTGCATCGCGGCCTGATCACCGATCGACTGGCCGGTGAGTATGTCGGCCGCCGCGTCGTCGACATCGCGGCGATCTGTTTGATCGCGATGGTCGCGACGGGCCTGTACTTGCGTTGGCCCAGGCGCACGACCAACTGGCGAGCCTGGTTCGTGATCGATCGTAAGCTGCGCGGGCGCGGCTTTCTCTACTCATTGCACGCCGTCATCGGCACGTATGTGCTGCCGCTGTTGTTACTCTCCGCGCTGACCGGTTTGTATTTCGCCTACGGGTGGTACGGCGACATTCTCGAGCGGCTCGCCGGTGTGCCGCCCGTCGCCGAAGAAAACATGAAGGGCAAGCTTCTGGTGGCGCCGGACATCGCCAAGGTGTGGGCGTCATTCGAGCAGGCCACCGCCTCGGAATCTCACGGCCAGATCGCCGTGCGCTTTCCGAAAGAGGACGAAGAGCCGCTGCGGATTCAATATCTGATGGCCGATGCGCCCCACGTCACGGCGTTCAATACGGTCAAGATCGACCCGACGAATTCGCAGGTGCTCTCGCACGAGCGCTATGCGCAGAAGCAGACCGGCGCCCGGCTGCTCGCGAGCATGCTCTCCATTCACAAAGGCGCGTACTTCGGCGTCGTGGGTTCGCTGCTGCTGATGCTCTCGAGCCTTGCGCTGCCGCTCTTCATGATCACCGGCTGGATGATGTATCTGGACCGTCGACGCGTCGAGGAGCGCGCCCGCAAGCGTCAGGCGGAAAGCGCCGCCACCGCCTGATCTATAATGCGAGCCATGGCTCGCAAACCTCTGACCAAGCCTCGCAAGCACGCCTCCCAGGACAGATCCCGCGCGACGGTCGACGCGCTCATCGAAGCGACCGCGCGCATCCTGGTCCGGGAAGGCTTCGATAAGGCCAGCACCAATCGGATCGCCGAGGCGGCGGGGGTGAGCGTCGGCTCGCTCTACCAATATTTTCCGAGCAAGGAATCGCTCGTGGTCGCGGTCATCGCTCGTCACCAGGAGGAGCTGATGCAGATCGCGCGCGACGCGCTGGCGGAAGTGGCCTCGCTACCGATTCCGAAGGCGGTGCGCAGGCTCGTCGCAGTCGCGATCGAGGCGCATCGCGTCGATCCCAAGCTCCATCGGGTGCTCGCGGAGCAGCTGCCGCGCACCGGGCGTCTTGAGAACATCGACGTCTTCAATCGCGAGTTCTACACGCTCTTCAAACGCTATCTCGACTCGCATCGCGACGAGCTTCGCAACCTCGATCTCGATATGGCGGCTTATGTGTGCGTGACCTCGATCGAGGCGCTGACTCACAACGCGGTCCTGCATCGATCGGAGATGCTCTCGGAGGAGGTCGCGGGCAGGCTCGTCGATGAGGCCACGCACCTGATCGTCAAATATCTGCAGTAGCTTCAGCCCGGCTCGTTGCTCCAGGTGAGCTCGAAGCGCAGGCCCACGACCCAGGCGTCATCGAGCGCAGGATCCGTGCCGGGATTGATGATGTATTGCAGGTCCGGCTGCAGCGCGAGCCATGACAAAGCTTGCACTCGATAGGTCAGCTCGATCGCGGTCTCGTGCCGCTCGTAGGCGAGGCCCAGATCCGCTTGAGCGCGGCGGAACGCATCGCCATTGGTGACGCTGGCCACCGCGAGGCCGAGTTGCTCCTCGTAGTCGGCACTCGCGAGCATCGGCGCCGACCAGACGAGACCTGCGCCGAGGTAGCGGGAGATCTGATGCACATCGGAGTCCGCGAAGCCCACGCGAAGAAAGCCCGAAAGCGAGCCTTCGCCGCGCTCCATCAAGGTTCCCTCGGTGAGCGCATAGACGCCCAACGATTCGGTTCGTCGCAGCACTTCTTCATTGGCGAAGTCGGTCGATCGTCCGGTGTGACGCCACACGCCGAGGAGGGTGCGATTGGCGTCGATGGGGCGCAGTGTGACTTCGCCCACCAAGAGCGTGCCTTCACCGCTTTGCAGATCGAGGGTCGTGCGTCGAGGATGCGTGGGATCGCCGACCGTGCCTTCGAACGCGCCGAGGCGCACTTGCACGCGCTCGCTGTAATCCCAGCGCATCACTCCGCCCAGGCCCGTGATGGGAAAGATCGAGGGACCGTTCTCGCCGACCTGACTGAAATCCGGGCCGATGCCATGCGAGCTGTTGATGAACAGCGCGCCGGTTTCGTTCACATCGAGCTCGCTGTTGAGATCGATCAGGCCGAGCTTGATCGCGCCTGCCTCGAACGCGCGTTCCACCCACGCCTCATATAACCGCGTCGCTCCGTCCGTATCGATGTTACTGACGGTTTGAATATCGCCGACGATGCGATCCGACAGCGTCGGGCGATTGTTGTGCAGTCCCGAGACGGCGAAGGTTGTGCCCGTCCAGCCCCAGGCGCGCTCGGCATCGAGGGTCGCGATGAGGTCGATGTTATCGAGATAGGTGCCGTCCTGACGCACGCCACCGCTCACGTTGCGCCAGACTTCGCCCGTGTACGCCGCATCGAGCAGCAGCGCCGGCTCGCCATCCGGCGACTCGGCGGCCTCGACGCACATCGGCAATCCCAGTGCCGCGATCATTGCCGGCACCGCCGCAGTTCTCATGAAACGCTCTCTGTGGTCCATTCAATGGTGAAGACGGCGCCGCCGTCGGGCGCGTTGTCGGCCGCGATCGTGGCGCCGTGTCGGGCGAGGATGCTTTGCGCGATGGCAAGTCCCAGGCCTGCGCCCGCGCGGCCGGGCGCGGCGCCGCGCCAGAATCGTCGAAACAAGAGCTCCGCGTTCTCTGGCGAGAAGCCCGGACCGCGGTCGCGAACCACCAGCCGCGTGCCGGGGCCGACGATGACGTCGATGCTGCGATCCCGTGGCGAGTGGGCGATGGCGTTGTCGATCAGGTTCGCGAGCACGCGCGCGAGCGCTTCGGCATGACCTTTCACCGTGCCGCCGCCGTGATCGATGAGGGCGATGTCACATCCGCGCGCGACCGCGACGGGCAGCATGCGTTCGACCCCATCGCGCGCGAGCGTCGCGAGATCCACGGTTTGCGTGATCTGCGAATCGAGCGTGTCGGCCTGCGCCAGATCGAGCATCTGATTCACGAGCCGCGTCATCGCCGACACATCCTCGCGCAGCGCATCCTTCGCAGGACCCGCCTCGAGCGCCTCGACGCGTAGCTTCAGAATCGACAGCGGCGTGCGCATCTCATGAGCGGCGTCCGCTGTGAAAGATTCCAGCGTGTGCATCGCCTGCTCGAGCCGATCCAAAGCGCGATTCATCGCGAGGACCAGCGCCCGAACTTCTCTGGGCGTCGCAGGCACGGACAGGCGCGTCTCCATCCGCGATGGGTCGAGCGCATCGACTTCGGCGGCGGATGCCTCGAGCGGCGCCAGCATCCGTCGGACGATATAAACATTCAGCACCAGCAGCAGAATCGTGACGGGCGCGACGGGCACGATCACGTGCGCGTACGCTTCGCGGACGAACACCAATCCGAAGAGCGGCAGCGACTCGCCGCTCACCGTCATCGTGACCCACGCGTTGTTGGGAAGGTGACGCGCGCCCGAGACGATCACCGGGCCACTCTCGCGCTCGAGGCGCGTCCATTCGTGATCGATGGGCGCGGGCAGGGGCTGGAAGAGATTCGGACTCTTCGGCGCGCGCTCGAAGATCAGCTTGCGGCTGCTGTCGTGAACCGTGAACGTCCAGTCATCGGCGCCGCGAGGCGCAGCGAGCTGCGCGAGGCTTCGATGGGGATCATCGCTCGTCAGTGCGTCGAAGACGCGGTCGGCTTCCGTCGTGACCAGCTCCGCGGCGAGCTTGGGTCGGTTGCTCGCGTAGATCGCGAGCACGCCGATGATCTCGATCAACGAGACGAGCACCGCCGCCGCGACCAGGCGAACAGAGATCTGCCGGAGGAGACTCGGACCGGGCTGCATCTGTCAGGGCTGCGGAAAGATGGCGTAGCCGATGCCATGCGCGGTGCGCACCACGACGTTGGCGTCGGCGGCGGTCAGGCGCTTGCGCAGCCGCGACACCGCGCTTTCGAGCGCATTCGGTGTGACTTCCTCGCCGAAGGAGTACAGCGACTCCTCGAGCTGATTGCGACGGACGACTTGCTCGGCGCGTCGGAGCAATTGTTCGAGCAGGGCGACTTCGCGCGGCGGAACCTCGATGCGTTGCTCGTTGACCGTGACCGTGCGCGTCGTCGTGTCGAGGGCCACGTTGCCCAGGTGCAGAACGACGCCGAGGCTCGCGCCGGGCCGACGCAACAGCGCGCGGCAGCGAGCCGCCAGCTCCGCGATCTCGAACGGCTTCACGAGGTAGTCGTCGGCGCCGCCGTCGAGCCCGATCAATCGGTCGTTGAGTCCGCCGCGCGCGGTGAGGATCAGGATCGGTGTCGAATCGTTGCCCTGACGCAGCTCGCGAACCAGGGTCATGCCATCGCCGTCCGGTAGGCCGAGATCCAGCAGAATGAGGTCGTAGCTCGCGGCCGCGCGCGCGGCGAGCGCCTCTTTCAGCGAGCCGCAGCGGTCGATGGCGAATCCCTGTCGGGTCAGGCCATCGTGCACGAGTTCCGCGAGCTGCGGATTGTCCTCAACGAGCAGCAGGCGCATGGCACGAGCAACGGCATCGGCCGACGGGGAGGGAATCGCGATTCATTCTCAACTTCGCTGGCGACACAGGCTGGCGGAAACGAGCAGCATAGGGCCGCGGGGCTGACCAAGACCTGACATCGACGGATGGACTGGTGTGGGTGCGGCACCAGGCGGGGCCAACTACGCATCTACGAGCATCGGCATGTTGCCAACATACTTGACTCACCAACGTAGTGAGAATCCGCATGCCTGTGCGCTTCAGCCTGTTCGCTCTCGTGTTCGTCGGCGTGTTGTCTGGCTGCGCCCGCAGCCCGCAGGCAAGCACGCCGCCGAGCTCATCGGGCCCGAAAACCCACGTCGTCTGCCCGACCCAGGCGCTCGCTCCGGACTGCGCATTCTCCGGTGGCAGCGGCATCCAGGCGGCGATCGATGCCGCCACCGATGGCGACACCATTCGGATCCGGCCGGGCACTTACACGCCCGCCGGCGTGCGCGATGTGCCCTACAAGATCCACACGATCCGGGGGTTCGTCGTCGTCGATGGCAAACGGCTGAGCCTGATCGGCGAGCCGGGCGCCGTGCTCGACGGCAGCGCGGGTCCCCGAACCACGGGGCTCGTGATCCATCGCGCGAACGTCGACGTGCAGGGGCTCACGTTCACCGGCTTCAAGTTCGATGTCGAGGAAGATGAGATCTACGAAGGCCACGGCATCTTCGCCATCGACAGTCGCGTGCGCGTTCGCGATGTGACGATCGAGAAGTATCAAAAGATGGGTCTCACCGGCCGCGGCAACACCGATATCGATGCGCAGAACCTCCGCGTTCTCGATGGCCACGTCGCGATCTGGCTGGATGAGCATGCGCATCTGCGCCTCACCAACGCGCTCATCCGAGGCAACGATTCGGCCGGCATCGCGGCGTACAACAACGCCTCGGCCCATGTCGCGAACTCGGTGTTCGATCGCAATCTCGACGACGGGCTCTACGGCGAGCAGGACGCGACCATCTACGCGACCAATTCAATCTTTCTGAACAACAAACCGTACGTGGCGCGGGCGACCGAGAACAGCAGGATCTGGGTGGGCTACAGCGCGCTGTTTGGCAACGAGGGCGGGTTGTTCGCGAAGGATGCGGCGGTCGTGCGGAAGGGCGCGAACGTGATCGAGCAGGATCCGAAGCTGGATGCGGAGTATCGCGCCCAGGCGGGATCGCCGCTCGAGGGCAAGGGCGATCCGGAGTTCGGTGTCCCCACGGGCAGCCCCTCGCGGATCGGCTTGCCCTGAGGATTCTTCGCGCCGGCTTCGGCCGGGGGAGGGTCCCGGTGGTAGGCTGATACGGTCTTAGGGGCCGTCCACGGTGTGCCCGGCCTCGAGTGCATGACCCTTCAGCCCAGCAGCAATCGCTTGAGCGACTGGTTCCGCCAGTGGCGGCGCCCTTTGCTCAAATTTCTCGCCTCGCGCAGCGCCGTTCCGGCATCCGATCTGGATGACGTGGCCCAGGAGGTGTTCCTGCGCCTGATGCGCTACTCCCGGGAGGATCTGGTCGAGCATCCGCAGGCCTATCTGTTCAAGATCGCCTCCAACGTCGCCGCCGAGCGGGCCTTGCGGATCCGGCACTCCCGGCCGCACGAGTCGCGCTGGCTGGAGGATTTGCGCGCGGAGGATCGACCGCCGGACACTGTGGCGCGGGCCGCCGCCCAGGCGGAAATCGAGCGGGCGCTCAACACGCTTGCAGCGAGGGAACGTGAAGTGTTGAAGCAGCAGTTCTTCGAAGGACTGGGTCACGCCGAGATCGCCGAGCGACTCGGCACCAGCCGGCGCAACGTCAAGCGCATCGTCATCAGGAGCTATCGAAAGTTGCGCGAGGAGCTGGATCCGGCGCTGTTGGAGGTCATCCATGGCGCCGACTGATCGCCGTAGCCGGGCCAGCGAGGAGGCCGGGGAGTGGCTGCTACGTCTGCAGGCCGGTGAGCTGCCTCGCGAACAGCGCGAAGCGCTCGTCGATTGGTTGCGCGAGTCGCCGGTGCACGTGGCGGAGCTGCTGCGCATGGCGAGCGTGCACGGTGCGCTCGAACAGTTCGAACACTGGACAGGCATCGCGACGAGCGGGGCCGAGCACGATGATGTCGTCGTGCCCCTGATCGCTGCTCGGCAGGGGCCGGCCGTGCCGGCGAAGAAACGTTCCGGCGCGCGATGGTTGGCAGCGGCGGGCATCGCATGCATTGCTGTGATTGTCGGCTTCCTCGCGATGAGCTGGCGCGGTCAGGTGATTCAAACCGATCGGGGCGAGCGCAGGGAAGTCGCGCTCGCCGATGGCAGCGTCGTGCAGATCGATCCCGAGACACGGCTGCGCGTGAAGATGGATGAGCATTCCCGCCAGATCCATCTCGACACCGGACGCGCATTGTTCCGGGTGGCGAAGAATCCGACCCGACCCTTCATCGTGCATGCGGATGCGACCACGGTGCGAGCGATCGGGACTGCGTTCGGCGTCGAGCGACGATCGCAGGGCGTCGTCGTCACGGTCGCCGAAGGCAAAGTGGCCGTCGATGGTCCGCGTGAGGACGGCGCCGTGCAGACGGTCGAATCTTCATCGGGCCAGTGGGTGCTGTCCGGTGCGAATGGGATCGTGCTGGTTGCGAACGAGCAGGTGACCTTGCAGGTGGCGGCGTCGACACCGCAGGTTCGCAAGGTGGATAGCGGCCGCGCGCTCGCCTGGGCCGAAGGCCGGCTCATCTTCGAAGACACGCCGGTCGCCGACGTGGTGGCGCAGTTCAATCGCTATAACAGCATCCAGATCCAGGTGCAGGATGCGCGTCTGGCGGCGCGCCCGGTCAGCGGCGTGTTCAACGCCGCCAATCCGGAAGCGTTCATCGATTTCATTCAAGCCGGCGCGGCGGTGCAGATCCGTCGCGAGCCCGGAGGTCACATCGTCATTTCGTCGCCGCCCTGACGGGAATGCTCATGATCGGAGTGTCCCGTTTGCTCACAAGCACGGTCTTACGCCCGCCCACACAAATTACTTTACACGGGGCGGGGAGAGTCGTGATGAGAGCAGCCTGCTTGTCAGTTGCACTGGCGTTGTGCGCCACCATCGTTCCGGCGGGCGCGCAGGCGATCGCGCAGCGCTATGACCTGAACATTCCGCGTCAGTCGTTGGATACCGCGTTGAAGGAGTTCGCGCATCAGACCGGCCTGCAGGTCGCGCGTTTCAGCGACACCATCGATGGCACCATGATGGTCGGCCCCGTGGCCGGCGATCTGTCGGTCGAGCAGGCGCTGCGCGAGCTGTTGAAAGCGGGCGGCTTGAGCTATCGCGTCGTGAATGACAACACCATCGCGGTCGTGACCGATCGGCGCGATTCCCAGTCGGCGGTGCGCGCGCAGCCGGGTTGGCAATTGGCGCAAGCGAATGAGCCGGCACAAGCCCTGGGTGCGTCGGCGGGACAAAGCAGTGAGCGTGACATCGCGTTGGAAGAAGTCATCGTCACGGCGCAGAAGCGTGCGCAACGCCTGATCGACGTGCCGCTCACCGTCGCCACGTTGAGCAACGAGACGCTGGAGCGCGCGGGCATCGACACGCTGCTCGACATGTCGCACGCCGTGCCGGGGTTGGTGGTCTCCGACGCCGGCGGCGGATTCATTCGCTATTACGTTCGCGGTGTCGGCAACGTCTACGGTTCTTCCTCGACGGCGCTCGTCGGTGTGTATCTGGATGAGGCGGATGTGACGGGCAGCGCCAGCAGTCAGCTGGATCTGCGAGCCAACGATATCGAGCGCGTCGAAGTGCTGAAAGGGCCGCAAGGCACGTTGTATGGCGCCGGCTCCTCGGGCGGCACGATCCGCTTCATCACGCGCGATCCGCAGCTCGATCGCTTCACGGCCGAAGGCGATCTCGATGTCTATTTCACCGACGGCGGCGATTCCAGCCAGTCCGTGTCCGCGGTCGTGAACGTGCCGGTCGTCGAGGATGTGTTCGGCCTGCGCATGGTGGGCAACGTGGGCGATCTCGGCGGCTGGGTGGATCAGCCCGACGCCGGCGGCTCGAACGTCAACGATCAGCAGCTGCGGGAGGTTCGGGTCAAGGGCCTGTGGAAGCCGCTGGAGGATCTGACCGTCAAGGGCCTGGTGTACCTGCATCGTAACGAGGGCGATGGCATCGCGAGCAGCACCGATGCGGAGTATCAACTGGTCGCCGCGGCCGACCCGGCGCGGCGCCTGCCGTTCGCGACGGACTTCGATATCTACAACCTGACGGCGACTTATGAGTTTCCGTCGGTCACCGTGCTGAGCAGCTCCACGTACGTCGACAATTCGGCGCTGGTCTCGCTGAGTCAGAAGTACGCGATCGCGCCGCCGCCCGCGCCATTGTTCGAGGCGCTCTCCAACAACACCACGGACACGCGCGTCTTCACCCAGGAGATCCGCCTGAACGGGGAGGCGGGTCGCGTCGACTGGACCGCTGGGGTGTTCTACAAGGATGTGAACTACCGGAATCGGAATTTCCTCGAGCTGGCGATGGGCGGGGAGGATCTGGGCTCGATCCCAATATTCACCGAGGAACAGTCGAAGTCCGGGTCGTTGTTCGGCGATGTGAGCTATGCGCTGACCGAGCGCGCCGAAATCGGCGCCGGCATCCGCTACTTCACCGACGATTTGACAGCCTTCGACGGCGTCGAGCATCGCGATGGCAGTTTTCATTCGGTGGATCCAAGACTGTATTTCTCGTATGGCTTCACGCCGGATGTGCGCGTCTACGTCAGTGCCGCGGAGGGCTTTCGTAGCGGCGGCTTCAATACCGAGAATGGCGAGCAGACGACCTTCGATCCCGAGAAGGTGCGCTCGTACGAGCTGGGCGTGAAGGCCGCGCTGCTGGAGCGTCGCCTGTCGCTCGAGGCGGCGGTGTTCCTGAGCGACTATGAAGACATCCAGATGTTTCGTCTCGATGCCAACAATCTCGGCTCGGTCGACAACGGCGGCGATGCGCGCGTGAAGGGCATCGACGCCTCGCTCGATTGGCAGATGACCGAACGGCTGCTGCTGCAGTTGAGCGGCAACTACACCGATACCGAGATCGTCGCGCTCGCGCCCGGCGTGGCTGCGGTGATCGAAGGCGATCCGGTGGACTACACGACCGAGTATGCCGGCAGCGTGGCGGGCACCTATAGCTTTTCCTGGGCGACCGGACTGCCCGGGTTCGTGCGGCTCGACTACAACCGGCTCGGGCCGTCGCACATCACCGATCGTTCGGTGCCGATTCTCTACGAGTCCGACGTCAACGATCTGGTGAACGCGCGACTGGGCTTGCAGTGGAATCGCTGGACCATCGAGCTGTATGGCTCCAATCTGACCAGCGAAGACCGGCTGCAGGATCCCAATGGCGGGTTCGGCTTCGGCGCTCGCCCGCGTCCACGCGTGCTCGGTGTACGCCTCGGCGGCAGCTTCGAATGAAGGTTGCGTCGCTGATCCTAGGGATCGCGACGTTGGGTCTTGCGGCATGGGCCTCAGCTCATGCCGAGGGCTCACCCGCGGTCGACCCGATCGCTTCCTCGCAGGTGCAGCTCCAATGGAACGTGCGCATTCCCATGCGCGACAACGTGCAGTTATCCGCCATCGCTTACCTGCCGAAGCCACGGACTGCTCCGGCGCCGTGCGTGTTCACGCTGACGCCGTACACGGCGCAGACCTATCATGATCGCGGCGTGTACTTCGCGGCTCATGGCTATCCGTTTCTCTCCATCGATGTCCGCGGACGCGGCAACTCCGATGGCGAGTTTCAACCGCTGATCCAGGAGGCGCACGATGGCCATGACGTCGTC
Source organism: Steroidobacter agaridevorans (assembly GCF_009932555.1). Lineage (GTDB taxonomy): Bacteria > Pseudomonadota > Gammaproteobacteria > Steroidobacterales > Steroidobacteraceae > Steroidobacter > Steroidobacter agaridevorans. The sequence continues at coordinate 45,172 of NZ_BLJO01000001.1, read as the reverse complement.
GAGTGGCTGGCGAAGCAGCCCTATTGCAACGGCAAGGTCGCGATGTGGGGCGGCTCATACTCGGGCTATAACCAATGGGCCACGGCCAAGGAGCTGCCGCCGCATCTCGCGACCATCGTGCCAGCGGCGGCGCCCTATGCGGGGCTCGACTTCCCCTCACGCAACAACATTTCGACGCCCTACGACGTTCAGTGGCTGACTTACACCAGCGGTCGCGCCGCGCAGGATCGTATCTTTGGTGACGCGAGCTTCTGGATCGCTCTACAGCGGCGATGGTACGAAGCCGGCCTGTCGCTGCGCGACTTCGATACCTGGGCTGGCAACCCGTCGGCGATCTTTCAGAAGTGGCTGAGCCATCCGCATCCCGATGCGCATTGGGATCGATACAACCCGAGCGCTGCCGATTACGCAAAGTTGCAGCTGCCGGTGCTCACGATCACGGGCAGCTACGATGCGAATCAGCCCGGCGCGCTCATGCACTACCGCGAGCACATGAAGCACGCGTCGGCCGAAGCTCGCGCCGCGCATTATCTCGTGATCGGGCCCTGGGATCATTCGGGCACTCGAACGCCGAAGGCGGAATTCGGCGGCCTCACGCTTGGGGCCGCGAGCTTGCTCGATCTGCCGCAGCTGCATCTGGACTGGTACGCATGGACGATGAGGCAGGGGGCGAAGCCGTCGTTCCTGAAAAAGAACGTTGCCTACTATGTGATGGGCGCCGACCAATGGCGGTATGCCGATTCACTCGACGCCGTGACCGCCGAACGGCGTCCTTACTACCTTGCATCGAATGGCGCGGCGTCCGATGTTTTCTCTTCAGGCATGCTGACGGCGGCGTCGCGAGGACGTCCGGATCAGTATCGATATGATCCCCGTGACACTAGCACCGCGGCGCTGCAGTCGGTGCCAGCGCCGGAGCTTACCGATCAGCGGCTGATCCACGCGCGCAACGGCAAGCAGCTGATCTATCACACCGAACCGTTTGCGACGCCGACCGAAATCAGCGGCTTTTTCAAGCTGACCGCCTGGCTTGCCATCGATCAGCCCGATACTGACTTCGCGGTGAGCGTTTACGAGGTTGCATCCGATGGCGGCAGCGTGCTGTTGTCCACGGATCTGATGCGGGCACGCTATCGTGAGAGCTTCCGAGCGCCGAAGCTGATCGAGAGCCGCGCACCGCTGCGCTATGACTTCGATCGCTTCACCTTCGTTTCGAGGCAGATTCGTGCCGGCAGCCGGTTACGCCTGGTGATCGCGCCGCTTGATTCGATTTACTGGGAAAAGAATCACAACAGCGGTGGCGAGGTCGCGGCCGAGACGCGTGCCGATGCGCGAACCGTGACCGTGCAGCTGTATCACGATCGTGCGCATCCGAGCGCGTTATACATTCCAATAGGTCAACCGCAGGCCTCATCCGATGCGTTTGTGAGTTGGGCGCAGCCGAAAGCGATTGCTCTGCAAGGCTTTGCTGGGGCTGAGGCTGAACGGGTCGGCGATATCGTGGGCTCCGCCCGCATGGTCTCGTTGGGCGAGCCGGCGCATGGCGCGCATGAGCCGCTCGAATTTCGTAATCGATTGTTTCAGTTCCTGATCGAGGAGCGAGGGTTCACGGCGATCGCACTCGAATCGGGCTTCAACGAGGCCCGGCGCGTCAATGAGTTCGTGCTGGGTGGAACGGGGGATCCGGCACAGATTGCGCGGGACGGTTTGACCTGGGGCTTTGGCGCCTTCACCGAGAATGTCGAGCTCCTGCGCTGGATTCGACAATACAACGCCGAGCCCGGACGGCGGCGGAAAGTGAAGTTCTATGGCATCGATCTGACCGGCGGCGACGCTGACAGCGCCTTCGCGACCGCGCGCCTGGCGCTCGATGATGCGCTGTCGTATCTTGGGCGCGTGAATCGCGAGCAGTCGGCGCAAGCGCGCGCGGCGGTCGAATCTTTTTTGGAGCGATTCACGCTCGCCGGCTACAAATCGTTGTCGGCCGATGAGCAGGTACGATTGCGGACCTCGATCGAGAGCCTCGTGTCGCTGCTCGAATCGCAGCGGCGTCGTCTGGTGGCGGCTTCTTCCGAGGATCAATACGAGTGGGCGCTTCGTAGCGCCATCGTCGCGCGACAATTGGAAACGTTGTTTCGTCTATCGCCCGCGAAGGTGGCGGACGGCGTCGTCGCGGAGTTCCATCGGGCGGCCGGGGCGAGAGATGCTGCGATGGCGGACAATGCGCTCTGGGCTTTGCGGCAAGAGGGGGCCGCGGGTCGTGTGCTGCTGTTTGCTCACAACGCGCACATCATGAATGGTCGTTTGCGCGGCGGGCTGTGGAACGCCTATCCCGAGGCGCCGGCGATGATGGGACAGCATCTGCGCTCCGCCTTGGGCGACGACCTCGTGATCATCGGCGCGAGCTCGTCGAGTAATGGGCCGGGATTGGCGACGACCGAGGCGGAGGCGGGGACACTGGATGCTGCGCTGGCCAACCTCGGCTTGCCGCATTTCATGCTGGATCTGAGGGGTGCGCCGCATACCGAGATCCCCTGGCTTTCGCAGCCCCAATCATTGCGAGCGAACTACACGACCGAGATGGAGGTGTCGCCACGCGAGGCGTTCGATGCTGTGGTGTATTTCAAAAAACTGCACGGCGCGGGCGATGCCCTGCCTGATTGAGGCGGGGGCGCGCGTTGGGGTGCGCTAAGATCCATACTCTCTATACGCACGGCGGCCTGCATTCAGTGATGAGATATTCCTGCGTCAACGAAATACCTTCGGTGGAGACTTATCGAGCGCTTCGCACTGGCTCGGGCCTGAGCGCGAAGACCGTCGAAGCCGCAGAGCGCGGCCTGCCTCATTCGCTCTTCGCCGTCCAAGTGCTGGATGGCACGACACCCGTGGGCATGGGGCGCGTCATCGGCGATGGCGGCTGCTTTTATCAAGTCGTCGATATCGCCGTGCTGAAGGCGCATCAGGGGAAGGGCATTGGCAAGCGGATCATGACGGAGATCGTCCAGTACCTGGAAGCCAACGTTCCCGAGACTGGCTACGTCAGTCTCATCGCGGATGGAGAGGCCCGGAACCTCTATGCGCAATTCGGGTTCGTGCACACGGCGCCTGCGTCCGTGGGGATGGCGTTCAAGCGTCGGGCTCGCTAACGCGTTGGCGCTGTCGCGCACGGGGTGGGATGGCACGAAGTACATCCATGTACTTCGCCCTGCGGGCGACCTAAAGGTCGTGCAAAACGGCTGTCCTGCCGTTTTGTCGAACCCACGAGACTCTCGTGGGTGCTCTAGTCCCACCCTGACGGCAAAAAACAAAAAAGCCCCGCAAGGGGGCTCTTTTGTTTTTTTGGCGGAAGGGGTGGGATTCGAACCCACGAGACTCGTGAGAGCCTGCCGGTTTTCAAGACCGGTGCAATCGACCACTCTGCCACCCTTCCACGCGCATGACGCAGCCCCGGGCGGGTCGGCCCGGGGGCGCGCATCCTAGCATGGATCGGGGGTGGACGCCCGAGGCGGGCTTAGTCCCACCGGTCGTGATCGCCCTTGTTCGGCCGCGGTTCGAGCTGTTTGCCGAACACTTTCGTGCCGTTCAAGTCCTTGAGCGCGACGCTCAGCACCTTGCTGTGCTCGTCGATGTCGATCTGGCCGAAGAACTGGAAGCCGCCGTTGGGCGGGGTGTTCGCGGCCGGCGGGGCTTTCTGGAAGATCACCTGCGGGCCGAAGGTCTTGTCCATGGCGTTCGGGCCGAAGCTGCCTGAGTTCAGTGGGCCGGCGACGAATTCCCAGAACGGCGCGAAGTCCTGGAACACCGCTTTGTTCGGGTCGTAGTAGTGAGCCGCGCAGTAGTGAACGTCCGCGGTGAGCCAGACAATATTGCGAATGTCCTCGCGCTTGATGAAGCGCAACAGCTCGGCGATCTCGAGCTCGCGGCCCGAGGCGGGGCCGTCGTTGCCGTTGGCCGGCCCTTCCCACTTCGCGCGACCTTGTTCGTCGGTGCCGTCCGGAATGTGAACGCCCAACGGCATGTCCGCCGCGATGACCTTCCACGTCGTGCGCGAGTCCTTGAGCTTCTGCTTCAGCCATTCCAGCTGAGGCTTGCCGAGGAAAGCCGTGTCCGCGCTCGATTCCACTTGCAGGTTGTGCGAGTTCGGTCCGCGATAGCTGCGCATATCGATCACGAACACATCGAGATCGCGGCCATAGGGAATGTGGCGATAGATGCGCTCTTCCTCGGCCTGGTTGTACCAGCGCATCGGTGAGTGCTCGAGGAACGCGCGCGTTGCGCGAGCGGTGAGTGTTTGAATGCGCTTCTCGGTGTAACGCGCATCGAGCACCTTGCTGTCCGACCAGTTGTTCGTGACCTCGTGATCGTCCCATTGCCAGATCTGTGGCACCTCGGCGGAGAAGCGCTGGATGTTCGTGTCGTAGCGGTTGTAGAGATGGTTGCGGCGATACTCATGCAAGGTCTCCGCGACCTTGAGCTTCTCGGGCACCTCATCGAGGAAGGCATTGGTCCAGATCAGATTGCCGGCGGCGTCGTTGACGTGCTCGACCATCGGGCCGTCGGCATAGATGGTGTCGCCCGAATGAATGAAGAAGTCCGGCCGCACCTGGCGCATGGCCTCGTAGATCTTCATGCCGCCGAAGCCGAGGTCGATGCCCCAGCCTTGACCTGCGGTGTCGCCCGACCAAACAAAGCGAATATCACGACGCCTGGAGGGTGGCGTGCGAAACTGGCCCACCAGCGGCTCGCTCGTGGCGCGCCCGGAGTCCAGGTCCTGATAGCTCACTCGCACGAAGATTTCCGAGTCGTCCGGCAGTCGGGTCAGATCGATACGCGAGGTGAAGTCGCTCACCTCGAGCGCATGCGGGCCACGAATCTTCTTCGAGCGTTTGAAAGTCTCATCGAGCGACCATTCCACGATCATGCGCGCGGGCCGGTCGGCGCGACTCCAGACGATCGCGCGGCCGTCGATCACATCGCCGATCTGCAGACCCCAGTTCGCCATCGGGCGCACCGAGTCGGACGTGACGATGGCCGGCGCCTGCTTCGAATACAGAATGCCGCCGATACCGGTGAGCGCGACGCCGCCGAGCGCGGCTTGCTGCAAGAACGTGCGACGTGAGAGCGGAGAGTTGTCGGTCATGCCTGGCTTCCTGTGACAGGGGCGGGGGAGCGCACATGTCATGCAGCAAACATGTCGCTCGCGTTACACGCGGCTTGCAGCTGCACGACTGGAGATTTTTACACGGCCATCATGGATCCATGTCGGCTTCGTACGTCACCGCGAACTCGACGAACTTGGATGCGGTGGGCATGTCCTTCGCGACGTAACGAACTGTGTGCGAGTCGATGCGCTCGACGATGGGCAGATAGCTCAGCATGTCGGCCTGGCGATAGCTCTTGAAGCGCAGGTCGAAGCGCACCGGCGTTGCGACCTTGTAAGGCTTGAAACTCTTGAGCCGTCCGAGCGCGCGCGCCGTTGCCGCTCGAATCGCATCGTTCGCTTCGGCGGGCGTCAGCGTGCGGGCGGAGTGGAAGCCATGCGCCCATTTCACGACCGCGCCTTCGACGTTGCCGAGGGAGCCCTGCAACTCTTTCACGAGCTGATCGTCGCCGGTGACCATGATGACGGGCACGCCAAAGTGCCCGGCGATGGCGGCGCTGATCTCACCTTCGCCCACTTGTTTGTCATTGATGCGCACATCCGCGAGCCGAGCGCTCGAGAGTGTGTGGGCACGCACGCCCGCCTCATTGTGCGTGCTCGTGTGATAGCCGAGCAGCACGACGCCTGCGAAGGAGGCATCGATGCCTTCCATCATCATCAGCGGCCGCGGCCAGGAGCGCACGACCGACACCTTCTTTGGAAATTTCTCGATCAGTAGGTTCTGCCCGTTGCCATGGGAGTCGCTCACGACGATCTCGGTGACGCCGGCGGCAAAGGCCGCCTCGATGACCGTGTTCACTTCGGCTGTCATGAATTCGCGGAAGCGCGAGTATTCGAAGCCGCTCGGCAGGATCTGCTGGTCGGAGACGACGCCCGCGACGCCTTCCATGTCGGCCGAAATGTAAAGTTTGAAGGGCGTCTGCGCGGCCGCGAGGCCGGGCAGCAGGCCGAATGCAAGCATGGCCAGGACAGCGTATAGCGATGAGCGATCTTTCATTGTCGGACCTCGATGCGGTTCGTTCATTATTGATGGCCGCTGGAGCCCCTCATCATAAAAGGACAGGCCCGCGGGCACATCTCCAGGGGTGGCAGCGTTTAGCATGCTGGGATCCGTCACGGGGTAATTCGTGCAATCGATGACATTCCGGTTCGCGCTCGCCATCGGCTGCCTGCTGCTTGGGACCGGGGCGCGCGCCTCGGATGAGGCGCCTGTCTATGATTTGTTGATTCGTGGGGCCCGCGTGCTCGATGGCACGGGCACGCCCTGGTACTACGCGGACGTCGCGGTCACGGGCGATCGGATCGTCGCGGTCGGCAAGCTGCCGGCGAATGCCGCCTCGAAACGAACCTTCGAGGCGAACGGTCAGTACCTGGCGCCCGGCTTCATCGATCCCCACTCGCATGCGTGGCCCGCCATCGGCGAGGAGGCGCTTGCGAGCGCCGAGCCGCTGCTGACGCAAGGGATTACCACCGTGGTCCTGAATCCCGATGGCACTGGGCCGGTGGATCTTGCGACTCAGCAGCTCAGGATCGAACAGGCGAGACCGGGTGTGAACGTTGCGCTGCTCGTGCCCCACAACTCGATTCGCATTCAGGTGCTGGGCTATCAGAATCGCGCGCCGACTGCGGAAGAACTGGTCCGGATGCAATCGTTGGTGCGCGAGGGCATGGAGGCGGGTGCGCTGGGATTGTCGGCCGGCCCGTTCTATCCACCCGGCAACTTTTCCAAAACCGATGAGCACATCGCACTCGCGCGCGTGGCCGCGCAGTTCGACGGCATCTACACCAGTCACATTCGCGATGAGAGCCGATACAACATCGGCTTGATCGCCGCGGTCGATGAAGTCATTCAAGTCGCGCGTGAAGCCCGATTGCCCGGTATCGTGACTCACATCAAAGCGAGCACGCGGGCGTGTTGGGGCATGTCCGCCGAAGTCATTCGCATCATCAATGCCGCCAGAGCCGAGGGCGTCGAGGTGTTTGCCGATCAGTATCCCTATGATGCCTCCGGCACGTCATTGTCCGCGGCTGTGATCCCGGGCTGGGCCATGGAAGGCGGCGAGAGCAAATTGAGACAGCGCCTGAAGGATCGGGCGCTGCGAGCGAAGATTCGTGCGAGCGTCGCGGAGAATCTCGAGAACCGGGGCGGCGCGGAGTCGATTCTGATCAGCTCGAACCGCGCCGACAAAAGGCTCGAAGGTCTGCGGCTCGATGCCATCGCGAAACAGCGCAAGGCGGACGCCGTGGATGTGGCGATCGAGCTGATCGCCCGGGGCTCGCCGACCATCTTCTCCTTCAACATGAATGAAACCGACGTGCGCGCCTTCATGGCGCAGCCGTGGACGATGACATCGACGGATGGATCGCTGTTATCCGAGGACAACGGCATGCCTCATCCGCGCGCCTACGGAACGTTTCCAAAGAAGCTGCGGCGCTACGCCATCGACGATCCCGTGCTCACGCTCGAGCAGGCGGTGCATTCGATGACGGGCTTGACGGCGTCGATCATGCGATTGCGTGACCGCGGCGTGATTCGCGTGGGCGCGCGAGCGGATCTCGTCGTCTTCGATCCGAAGACGCTTCGGGACAATGCGACCTATGAGAATCCGAGACAGCTCTCAACGGGCGTGACGTTCGTCGTGGTGAACGGAGTGGTTGCCGTGAGCGAGGGTCGGGTCACCCAAGAACGCGGTGGGCGAGTGCTGAGCCGCGCGCGAGAGTGACCTGGCGCCTCGTCGACAACGTGAGTCTCCTTTAAACGAACTGCGGCGCGCGTGCGTCGAACTCAGCAACGTGCTATTTGTGGTCGATACCGTTGATGAGGAGCCTTGCGTTGAGCGACCGACGTTCGTTTTTGAGGTCCGCTGTATACACTGCATTCGCAGCCAACTTACCCTGCGTCGCACTTTCGCAGACCCGGGATAAAAAAGCTGAGGCCGAGCTGCAGGCCCTCATGGATTACATCTATGAGGAAGAAGTGATGGCCAATCCGGAGTCACGCACCACGTACGGTACGGACAAAGGCGAGCATGCGAGTGCGAAGCGAAGATTGCTCGATCGCTCACCCGCGGGCATCGACCAGGATCACAAGGTCGTTCGCACCGCCTTCGCTCGATTGCAGGCAATCGATCGCAACGCATTGTCCGCGCAGTCCAAAGCCGACTACGACTCCTTCGAGTATCTGTGTCGCGTGATCGTGAGCGGATACGACAATTTCAACTACGGCACCTTCAGCTGGCCGGAGCCGTACAGCGTGCATCAGCTCGGCGGCACGTACCGAAGCATTCCGGACTTCCTGCACAACCAGCACACGATCGAGACGCGCGAGGACGCGGAGGCGTATGTTTCCCGTGTCATCGCGTTCGCGAAGGAGCTCGACAATGAGACGGGGCGGCTGAAGTCCGAGTATGCAATGGGCGTGATTCCGCCCAATTTTGTCGTCGATCGCACGGTCGCGTTGATGGACGGCATGCTGGCGCAGAAGCCGGCAGAAACGAAACTCGTGACCTCCATCGATACGCGTGCGCGTGCCAAGAACATCTCCGGTGACTGGGCCGCGCAGGTGACGCGCATCGTCGAGCAGCAGGTTCACCCCGCCTTGAAGCGACAGCGCGAGTGCATGGCTGGCATTCGGCCGAAGGCGACCAGCGACGCCGGCGTTTGGAAGCTGCCCAAGGGAGATGCGTACTACAAATATGCGTTGGAGTACGCGACCACCACGTCGCTCAATGCCGAAGAGATCCATCGCCTCGGGCTCGAGCAGATGGCGGAGTTGAATGCGCGCGCGGACAAGATCCTGAAGAGTCAGGGCATGACACAGGGCTCGGTGGGCGAGCGGTTGCGGGCGCTCGCGGCCGACCCACGTTTCATCTATCCCAACACCGATGCGGGCAAGCAGGAACTGCTCGATTATCTGAATGCCGGCATGGTCAGGATCCAGGGCCAGCTGCCGCAGTACTTCGGTCGCATTCCCAAAGCGAAAGTGGAGATTCGACGCGTCCCGCCGGATATCGAGGCGGGTGCGACCGCCGGTTACTATCAGGCGCCCGCGCTCGACGGCTCGCGGCCCGGTGCCTACTACATCAACCTTCGCAACACAGCGGAAACGCCGAAGTGGGGCCTCATGACGCTCACGGCGCATGAAGCATCGCCCGGGCATCATCATCAGATCGCGCTCGCGCAGGAATCCACGGCAGTTCATCCGGTGCGGCGCTTGGGTTGGTTCATCGCATACAGCGAGGGCTGGGGTCTGTACGCCGAACAGCTGGCGGACGAGATGGGTGTCTACGAGGGCGATCCGTTCGGCCAGATTGGTTACATCAAGTCCTATATGTTCCGCGCGGCGCGACTCGTCGTCGATAGTGGCCTGCATCACAAGCGCTGGACGCGGGAGCAGGGCGTCGACTACATGGTGAAATCGCTCGGCGAGCTGCCATCGACGATCACCACCGAAGTGGAGCGCTATTGTTGTTGGCCCGGCCAGGCGACGAGTTACAAGATCGGCCAGACTCAGTGGCTGCAGCTGCGCGAACGGGCGCGGCAGAAACTTGGCGCACGCTTCGACATTCGTCAGTTTCACGACATCGCGCTCGCTCAGGGCACCGTGCCGCTCGCCGTGCTGGAGCGTCTGGTCGATGAGTGGGTCGCGAGCAAACAAACGTCAGGTTGACCCGTTTGTGCGGCTGGCTCCGATGGCCGGAGCCAGCCCTTTTGCTATCCCTTGATGCACATCACCTGTTTCAGCGTGTGCACGACCTCGACCAGATCCGACTGGTTGGTCATCACCGCATCGATGTCCTTGTAGGCCGCCGGAATCTCATCGATCACGCCGCCGTCCTTGCGGCACTCCACGCCTTCGGTCTGCTTGGCCAGATCGAAACGGTTGAAACGACGCTTCGCCTGCGTGCGACTCATGCGACGGCCCGCGCCGTGCGAGCAGGAGCAGAACGACTCGGGATTGCCCTTCCCGCGCACGATGTACGACTTCGCCCCCATGCTGCCCGGGATGATGCCGAGCTGTCCTTCCTGTGCGCTGATCGCACCCTTGCGAGTGATGAACAGCTTCTCGCCGAAGTGATGTTTTACCGCCACGTAGTTGTGGTGACAGTTGATCGCCTCACCGTCGAGCTTGAAGGGCGGCAGATGCGGCGCCAGTGCCTCGAGCACCAGCTTCATCGTCATGCTGCGATTCAAGAGCGCGTAGTCCTGTGCCCAGTCGACCGCCTCGACGTAGTCGTCGAAGAGATCGGAGCCCTCGCTGAAGTAGGCGAGGTCGCGATCCGGCAGATTGACCTGATGACGACGCATGTCCTTGCGCGCGGCCTCGATGAAGTAACGGCCGAACACATTGCCCACGCCACGCGAACCGGAATGCAACATCACCCAAACGCGCTGCTCCTCGTCCAGGCACAGCTCGATGAAGTGATTGCCACCGCCGAGCGTGCCCAGCTGGCACACCCAGGTCTGCGCGAACCTGCGTTGCATCTTCATCACGCCAGGATGCTTGCCGACGATCTTGTCGAGCCGATCGTCGAGCACGCGGCCTTGTCGTGCATGCGAGCTGCCACGCACCTTGTCCGAGTCGTGCTGGTTGAAGCCCACCGGCACGCGCGCCTCGACGGCGCTGCGCAGCTTCGCGAGGCTCTCCGGCAGATCCTTTGCGTGCAGCGTCAAGCGAACGGCATTCATGCCGCAGCCGATGTCCACGCCGACCGCTGCAGGAATGATGGCCTGCTTGGTCGGGATCACGCTGCCCACGGTCGCGCCGATACCGTGATGAACGTCAGGCATGGCGGCCACATGGCCGTGAACGATGGGCAGCTGCGCCACGTTGAGCAACTGCTGAATGGCGTCGTGCTCGATGTCCTGGGTGAAGACCTTCACCGGCACCCGAGCTTTGTTCAATGTAATTTGTACTGGCATGACGTTTCTTCCTGAAATGAAAAAGCCCCTGGTCGGTTTCCCGGCCAGGGGCTTTTAAGCGGAGCCTAAGCTACGCACCTGACTTGGGGAGCAGGCGTGCTCCGCAAGTCATCTTGCGGATCAACGCGCGTTGTTCATATTCGTTTCAAGATGTTGGGGTGCGAGCATGTCCGACTCCGGTAGACCCGGGTTGAACCGGGGGCGCGCATATTACTCGGCAGCGGCGTGGTGTCAATAACTGCAGAAGTTTGCCGACATCGCCTTAAGCGAATGAAGACATCGCGTACGTCCTGTCACCCGAGGGCCGCAATGATGACCACTACATAACCGCGATCCGACTGACATGAGATGCCGCCTCGACGCATCCTGAACGCACTGCCGAAGCGATGATTGGAGGAGCGAGATGCTGCAAATGTCAGTCAACCGTGAATACGGACTGGATGCCATCCATGCGATCGCGTTGTCTTCGACGGAGCGTTTGCACCACTGGTTGGGCGGACGCTGGTCGCTGCTGTTCTCACATCCGGAGGACTTCGCGTCGCACGGCTTCGAGGCAGATCGCTGGGTGTCGTGTCTGTCCGAGGAGCTCGAACAATTGGATCTCGCCGTGGTCGCCTCGGGGGGAAGCTATCGTCGCAGCTGGGTCTCGCACGTAGGCGGACGTTTCATTCCGTTTCACGAAGTGGATGAGCTATTGCCGGGCGACTGGCACGTGAACCCTTACGAGCACTTCGTGACGATCCTGGACGCCGACATGCGTGCGCGTCGCACGATCGTGTATGCAGCAGGAACGGCGGTGCCTTCGCCGATCGATCTGGCGCAGACCGCCGCGGGTCTACGCGCTCGGGGGCAGTCGCGTCAGTTGGCTGCGTTCTGTAGAGCGTCGAGCTCGCCACGCGCGCGAGCGTCGCGACCGTAGACGAACTCGAAGAGCGGCGATGCCATCAGCGTCGTGACGATGGCCATGAGCACGAGGATGGAGAACAGCGCGGGACCAATGACGCCGGCCTGCAAGCCGATGTTGATGATGATCAGCTCCATGAGCCCTCGAGCATTCATCAGCGCGCCAATGCCGAGCGCCGTGCTGTTGTCCTGACCGGACAGGCGCGCGGCCGCCCAGCAGGCGCCGAACTTCGCAAGGATGGAGGCGGCGAGAATCACGACGCCCATGAGCAGCAGCTCGACGCTATTGACCATGGCGAGTTGGGTGTTGAGGCCGGAGTAGGTGAAGAACATCGGCAGCAACATCACGACCGTGAACGGTTCGAGCAGGCGTCGCAAATTATCGGCCAGAGCGCCGCGAGGCATGACGGTGCCGAGCAGGAACCCGCCGAACACCGCATGCAGGCCGATGAAGTCGGCGGTATAGGCCGACAGCATGAACAGCATCAGCACGATCGAGAGCAGGGTGGGGCTCAGCGACTGAGTGATCGCCTGTTCGCGCTCGGCCATGCGCCCAAGCGGAGCGAGCAGCTTCGGCGCGATCAGGAGCAGGCAGGCGGCGAACACGATGCCGCCTGCGATGGCGGTGATCGCAACCCCCGAGCCCGCGCCGAAGCTTGCGAGCACGATCGCAAGCACGCACCAGGCGGCGGCGTCATCGATCGCACCGGCGGAGAGAGACAACGTGCCGAGCGAGGTGTGGCTCAGTCCCCGCTCGTGAATGATCCGAGCGAGCATGGGAAACGCGGTGATCGCGATCGCCGCGCCCATGAATAACGTGGCATCGAAGCGCGTCGCGTTCTCGGCGAAGAGGCCCGGCACGGTCATCAGCCACGGCGTGCCGATGATTGCGATCAGAAACGGCGCCGCCATCCCGGAGATGGAAACCGCCGCGGCCTTGCCCAGGCTGTGCCGGAAATGATCCGTCCGGAAGCCGAGGCCGACCAGAAACATATAGAGCCCGACGCCAAGCTGCGCGCCGACGTACAACACGCCCTTCGTCTCGGCAGGAAAGACCGCTTTCTGCAGCTCGGGCAGGAACAGCCCGAAGAGCGACGGACCGAGAATGACGCCCGCGATCATCTCGCCGACGACCTGCGGTTGTTTCAGATAGCGGCGGCCGATCCAGCCGACCACGCGACAGGTCGCCAGGATGAAAAACATCTGCAGGAAGAAGGCAACCGACAGCTTCGCAACCGACATGCACGCCCCGTCATCGTTATTGGTGGAGCGCAGGCCAGTCGGCGGCACGCCCTCGGAGGCGGGTTTTATAGAAGAGCGGCGCCGGGGCGCTCAATCGAAGGCTGATTGATTCTCGCTATGGCGGCGCGGGTCAGCTGATCCGACCGCCCAGGAACTGCTCGTGAGTCGGCAAGTGCTCGACCATGCCAGCGATGGCTGCCTTGGCCGTGCGCAGGGTCGCTTCGATGTGCGCGTACTCGATGTTATCGACGCGCGCCGAGTAGGCGCGGGGCCGAATGCCCATGCCTTCGAACACCGACTGCCAGCTCGAGGCGCGAAACAGCTCATCGACGCCTTCGCGCATGGCGCCCTGACTCTTGAAGAGCTCGATGCGCTCTTGCAGCGAGTCGGGCAAGGGCAGGTGCTGGCAAGCCTGCCAGAAGGGCGAATCGTCGCGCGTCGTTGCGCTGTAGTGGAGCACGATGAAGTCGCGCACCTCTTCGTAATCGGCCGTCATGCGACGGTTGTACTCGCGCGAGAGCGCCGGATCGCACTCGAGATTCGGGAAGTAACGCAGGAAGAAATCGATGCCCCGCGCCATCAGATGGATGGCGGTGGCTTCCAGCGGCTCGATGAACCCGCCGGCAAGACCGATCGACAGGCAGTTCGCCTTCCAGAACTCACGACGATGTCCGGTCGTGAAAGGAACGATCCTGGGCTCGTCCAGGCAGGCCGTGTCCACGGTGCGCAAGAGCGTGGATCGTGCGTCCGCATCGGTGCAGAACCGACTGGAATAGACATAGCCCTGACCGACCCGGGATTGCAGCGGAATGCGCCACATCCATCCCGACTTCTGCGCGGTGGCGCGAGTGTAGGGGACGAGCGGTCCGCTGTTTTCCGTTCTGACCGTGACGGCGCGATCGCACGGCAGATACTGCGCCCAGTCGATCGACTCGACGCCGAGCGCCCTGCCAATCAGCAACGCGCGGGAGCCCGAGCAGTCGATGAAGAAATCACCGTGGACCTTCGTGCCATCGGCGAGCACGATGTGATCGATGAAGCCGTCCTCGCGCCGGTGGACATCGGTGACGAGACCTTCGGTGCGTTTGACACCACGCTCTTCGCTGAAGCGGCGCAGGTACTGGGCGACCCGGTTCGCATCCACGTGCAGCGCGTAGTTCGCGCCGCCGATCGGGGTATTACGTGCGCGGGCCGGAGGAAAGAAACGGCCATTCTCCGCCATGACGTTGCATGGTGAGAAATCCTGCAGAGCGGAGGTGTCGCCTTGAGCACGCGCCTTGAGCCAGCACTGATAGAAGTCCTGCGTGCCGATCGATCTGCCGATGGCGCCGAACGGATGGAAGTAGGTGTCCGTGCGCCGCTGCCAGCCGACGAACTGGATGCCGAGCTTGTAGGTGGCGTCGGTCGCTCGAATGAATTCCTGTTCATCGATGCCGAGGCGATGGATCAGCCCGACGAACGGCGGCACGGTGGATTCGCCCACGCCGATCGTGCCGATGTCCTCGGACTCGACCAGCTCGATCTCACACAGCTCGCGCTTCAAGTGATGACGAAGCATGGCCGCGGCCAGCCAGCCCGAGGTGCCGCCTCCCACCACCACGATTTTGGACAACGGTCGCATCCGGCGTTACCAGTCCCGATTCTCGATCATGACGCCGGGCGTCGCCGGCTCGCGGGCCGTATTGTAATTCCAATACGCGGCGCTGCTGGCCTGAATTGCCCTTCGGAGCACGTCGATGGCCTTGTGCCTCGGATAGCTCACCCGCCAGGCGAGCACCAGCGTGCGCTTCGGGGCGGGTTCTGTAAAAGGCCGCGTCACCAATATATCGGGCGAGTAGAGCGGGGCATGCGCGGCCGCCTGGGGCAGGAGGGTCACGCCCAGGCCCGAGGCCACCATGTGGCGCAGTGTTTCAAACGTGCTGCCCCTCATCGAGCCGCGCAGATTCGGCTCGGCGTCGGCGGGGCGAAGTTGTGGAAATGCCGCGAGCACCTGCTCGCGAAAGCTGTGGCCCTCATCCAGGAGCAGCACTTCGGATGGATCCAGATCGTTCACATGGATGCTGGCCTGGCTTGCCAGGCGATGCCTCGCCGGGAGCATGACCGTGAAGGGCTCATCGAAGAGCGGCTGGGTCACGATGTCCGGCTCGCTGAAGGGCGCCGTGATCAGCAAGACGTCGAGATCGCCGTTGCGCAGTTTCGCCGCCAATGTTTGCTGAGCGGCCTCTTCGACGAACAGCGGCATGCCGCTCGCCATTTCTCGCAACAACGGAATGAACTGGGGCAGCAGATAAGGCCCGACGGTCGGCAGCGTTCCTAAGGCCAGCGGCCCTTGCAGCTGATTGGCGTCGCCCGCGGCCACGTCCTTGATCTCGGCGGTGCGCTCCAGGACGGCGCTCGCCATCGCGATGATGCGTGCGCCGAGCGGGGTGACCAGCACGCCTTGCTTGGCGCGCTCGAACAAACTGACGCCGAGCTCGTCCTCGAGCTTCTTCACCGCGATGCTCAGGGTCGGCTGACTGACATTGCAGCGCTCGGCCGCGCGGCCAAAGTGCTGTTCCTGTCCCAGGGCGACGATGTAACGAAGTTCGGTGAGCGTCATGGCCGAGATCGTGGGTGGGGCCGCCGGATCATAGCAATCCTGCCCGGAACGATCTCGTGCTACTACGGGCTTTTGCCGACGGCGGCGTGGGTTTCTTCGCGGCCGCCGGGCGTCCTGCGTCTGCCGCATCAATTCGTCGGCGCACCGCCGGTTCCATGCCGGCGTTTAAGCTTGGCGACAGCGCCCGGGCTTGGCCGCGAGCTGCCGCATCGTCCGCGAGCAGGTCGATCGGTTGGCCGAGGGCGCGTTAACGACCGAACGAGAGTTGCGGCCGCGAAGCACGGTCTCGACCGGATATTTCTTCGAGCCAGTGTCGCAGTCGCTCCGGCACGATCAGTCGGTGCTGGGCTCGGGTGACCGCCACGTAAAGCGCGGCGCTCGCGGCGGCGTAGTCTTCTTTGCGCGCGTCCCAGACGCCATCGACCAGTTCGGGCACCAGCATCACACCGGGAAATTCGCGGTTGCGAACATCTTCGATCAAGCCGAGCGCGAACCTGCCTTGCGCGACGAAACGATCGGCCGTCCTCGCCCAGTCCTTCAAGTCATAGCCACGCTGGAGCATGCGATCGATGCGTTGAAAGCCCGGACTCTTTTGATTGTTCTCGGCGAGCGCCTGCCACGAACCGTAGCGAAAGATCTCACCATGCCGCGGGCGGACGCCATTCCGACGCAGTTCGATGCAGTCGCTGACAAACATGTGCAGCTGTTTCTCGTTACTCAACAGTTCTACATCGAGATTCTCGGCGGCCAGCCGCTGCGCCCACTCGAACAGGCCCCAGGTGTCGCTCACCAGGATCGCCGCGGGGTGCTCCGGGATGCGCGGGCGATCGTAATAAGCGATCTCGGTCCGCTGCAGCGGGTTGCCGACAAAGCGATCTTTCGTCGCGCCCGGGTGCGCGACGATGATCGGGTTGACGACGGCTTCGAGCAATCGCCCCGAGCGCACCGATGAGGTGACGGCTCGCTGTCTCACGACATGGGTGCGTCGCTGCGGGAAACCTTGCAGATTCTGATATTCATCGCCCAAGCTGATCACGGCCTGCGGGCTGCTATCGAGAATCTGCAGCATCGGCTTCTTCAGGTCGTGACATTCGTCGATGAGCACATGCGTGTAGCGCGCTGGAATTCGCCAGCCGCGCAGCGCCGCCCATTTGATTCGGTGCTCGCGGCGAATGGGCGGGGCAAAGTCGCGTGATGTCGGCAGCACGATCGCTTTCCACAACTCGGTTGCGTAGTGAAGCACGAGTTGCCGTTCAGTCGGCTCGAGCGAGGGAAGATTGCGAATCGGAATGTGAACATCGTCGATCTCGGCATCGCTGCTCGCGCAGAAGCGCGCGACCGTGCGTCGGACGATCGCGACAAGATCGCGCTCCAGCAGGGTTCCGCTCGCACGGATGCCCAGATGCCGGATCACCAGCTCATCGGGAATCGGCGCGGCCGCGGAGTAGGGCTGGCTCATGCGAAGGTTGGTGGGATCGGTCAGATCCGCCGGCACCATCTCGCGCGCCAACACATCGAAGCGCCGAGGATAGACGTGGGGCAGGTTGGCGACGCCTGCGAGCAAGGCCTGCAGTTGGGTCTGTCGCTCCGCCAGTACCAGCACTCGCGCGCCGCTCAACGTGCCGAGCAGCGATTTGATCAGATAGGACTTGCCCGTCCCGGCATAGCCCTGCACATGGATGTGATCGTCGGTCTGCGCCGAGATCTCACGATAGATGCGGGTCTGCTCGCGCGTCAGGAAGCTCATCGCACCCGACGGCAACAGGATCTGCTGGCGTGCCTCGTGATCGCGTGCGTGATAGCGATCGCGACTGCCGCTGTCCCAAGCGCCATCGTCCATCAGGTAATGCTGCTGACCGATCTGCTCATCGCTCAGAAGGCAGATGCCCAGATCGGCGAGCAGGCCGTGACCGGCGCGGATCTTCGCTCGATCGAGGGACTCGATCGCTTCGTCGACCAAGGCGGTCGCGCCATCGCGCTCGACTTTCGCCTGGCTGGCGCTGATCGCCTCCATGAGGATGCGCTCGGCGAACACCGAGCCGTGTCGCACGATCTTGGGCAAGGCTTGCAGGAGCATGAGCGCCGCGAGCTCAGGCACTTTCAAGCCGGTGAGGGTGGTCGCGAGGCTGTGCGCTTCGTTCAGTACCCGACTCAGCGCTTGTTCGCTGATGGGCAGGTACAACGCGGGATCGGTTCTAGCCATGGGACCGCGTGATGCGCTCCGCGCTTGTGCCGTTTCGGCTGAGATAAGTGGCTCCGGGCCAGGCGCTAAACGAGGCGTGAAACTATTGAATCCCGCATCTTACCAGCGGGCGCAAGAGCGTCGCCAGCCGGCGCGCCGACGAATCGATAGGAACGAACGTCGCGTCCGTTGTGGCGGTAAACGGTGGATGTCTCCGCCAGCAGCCGAATGCTCAGATCGCGGTAACGATGCGCGCGGAGGAGCTCCTATCCGGCCAGCCTGGTGCCAAGGAACGCCAGCCCCATGAGACCGGCAAGACCAACGGTCCACGGGACCAGTGTGGCCGGCGGCGGTCGCTTCGAGTAGCGCTCGCGGATCCAGGCAATCGAGGGTGTCTCAGCCCAGGCGTGCACCCCGTAGGCGAGCAGGATGCTGCCGCCGGCGGCCATCAGAACCGCAGCGACCGGCGCAAGGCCAGCGTGCTCGGCTCGGAGCATGAACGTATAGCTCAGCGGCTCGTGCAGCAGATAGAGCGGGTATGAGACGGCGCCCAAGAACAGCAACGGCTTGGACGCGAGGGCGGAGAACGCCCCCTTGGCGCCGACGAACATAATGCCGAGCACGGCAACCGCCCAGATCGTGCGCAGCGCGCCCTCGTCGATGGCGATATCGACGATCGAGAGCGCGGCGATCGCAGGCCACCACGCGTGGTCTTCGTGCTTGCCGACGGCGACGAAGACGCTGATCCCGAGCGCGAACCATGGAATGAATCCGAGCAGCCCGAGCTGCGTGATTACCCACGGCGTCGCCACGAACTTGGAGGCGATGCTGATGAGCAGCCAGCCGCCCAGCACGATGAAAGGCCGGCGCAGGTATCCGAGCGTCCAGAGCAGAAACATCAGGACGTAGAAGATGATCTCCACCTTGAGCGACCAGTAGGCGCCGGATACAGACCCGACGCCGAACAGCTCATGGAACATCAGAACGTTCCAAACGACCTGTCCGGCGCTGATGTCATGGCCTCGCAGTGGCCAGATGGCCAGCAACAGTGCGGTCAGCAGCATGGCGGCCCAATAGGTCGGGTAAAGCCGGCTGAAGCGACCGACGACGAAATCGAGCGGCGAATGCAGATTCCGCAGCGTCATCAGGATCACGAAGCCGGAGATGGCAAAGAACATTTGCACCCCGAGGTTGCCCCAGGGAAGAGTGACGGGAAGCTCGGTTGTATGGCCGTAGAGCTGGCCGTACCGGGTCGTCAAATGAAAGGTCATCACGAGCAGTGCGGCCATGCCGCGCAGTCCATCGATATGCGTTATTCGCACTTGTTTGTTCCCTGTTCCCGCTATCCTGGATTCCCCTTAGCAAATGATAGCTAGCTCATCGGCCCAGAATTGAGATGAATTTCCATAAATTACAAAAATTCATGGTTTGTCCGCTGTCGATAATCCTGACAGCGGCGGCCTGTCGTCTCGACAGACAGTACGCCGAACGCGTTCTCGTTCACTGATCAGAGCAATGTTTCGACCAGCACCGTCATCACGTCGGCGGGCGTTGGCCGAAAGCGATCGAGCCCTCGAGAGGGCTGCAAACATCCGCGCGGCGAGGGCGTCATCCAGCGGTCGCACGAACGTACTAACTTGGTGCTCGAGTTGGCGGATGGATTTATTAGAATCGCCGAACTCGCGCCGGACCCGCTTCGCGTGGCTTCACCTGCCGTAATTATCGACGTAGAGGACGAGTGCGATCAGGGCCAGCACGATCCCCGTTCCGACCCATGCGGCGAAACGGCCGCTATCGTCGTCCGGATCGGGTTTCATGGGTTTGTTCCGTGGCTTCACCAATTCAATCTCCTCGCGTTAGCTGACTATTCCATGATCGAGTAGACCGTGGATTCAAAACTATGCTTCGAGTCGCAGCGAATGCTCTTCTATTTCTCGGTGCAATCCCAGAATCATCCCTCGTGCCTGCGCTCCGTCGCCTCAATGGCCTGATGCGCCTTGAGGCACATCAACCCCGCGATGGCGAGCACATCGCGTTCGTCCACGGGCCCGACGAGATTGAAGTGGCCGACAGGACACCAATTCCGGACATGCAACGCGTAACTCGGAGCGCTCAAGTAGAACTCGCAGCTCGCTGATTCGTCGCACCCTCGATCGCAACGCTCTTTGATCTCGCTAAGACGCAGCTTTTGTTCGACCAAAGATCGACTCCGTGTAGTTTCGCCGGCTCCTGTTTAGCCCATTCTGGGGAACGCCGTCCCGGGAGCAATCGCGCATTACAGCGGAAAAAGTGAACGCGGCACAGGTTCCGTCAAGCACTCTTCGCAAACGGAACTACGTTGCTCCCACGCAGGCCGTCGATGTCATCTGGATTGACGTGGGCAAGCTGGACCCGGATGGAGTGTGGGTCACGAAGATCAAGGAGGTGCATCATTGACCCGACCCACGAAGAGGGCCTCATGCGTCAGTAGCGCCTGTGGGGCGTATCCGCAGAAAGAGGGCGTCCGAGGCGAAGTCGTGCTTGCGGAACGCTGCGGGATGATTAGGTGGCTCCCCGGGCCGGACTCGAACCAGCGACCAACGGATTAACAGTCCGTCGCTCTACCACTGAGCTACCGGGGAACAGGTGGGTCAAATCGAAGGCGCGGGATTTTGCGTAATGCGCCGCGGCCGTGTCAAGGAATCGGGGTGATTTCGGTCGCAACTTTTTGAGTTGACATCTTTTCCAGAAACCTGACGGGTGCGTTGCGGCGCGTCGGCGTCGGCTGACAACGGCCTACGGAAGCGCCGCACGGACCGGTCGACGAGGGCGCTCGCCGAGGTCGAAGTCGCCGGGGCGGCGGTCCTCGGTCAGCCATTTCAGGTAGTAGGCCTGCTTGCGCTCGACGAAGCGCAAGGCGGCCTGAAGCTCGGCGATATGCGCCGTCGTGCGGGCATGGTGCGCCTCGAGCAGTTCCAGTCGCTGGCGGATGGTCTTCTTACCCTGGACAGCGAGGCTTGCGTAGCGACGCATCTCGCGCACGGTCATGCCGGCGTACCGCAGCCGATCGAGAAACAGCAGCCAGCCGATGTGCTGCGTGACGTAGACGCGTCGGCCGCCGGGATCGCGTGTCACGCCCGGCATCAGGCCTTGCTTTTCGTACCAGCGAATCGTGTGCACGCTGCGGCCGGTCTCGCGAGCGAGCCGGCCGATGTGAAAGCGCGTGCTTTTCGGGCTCATGCGCTCTTGGCCCAGGCAGGTGGCTCGAGCGCCGAGGTCACGAGCTCCGTGTCGAGATACTCGGTCAGCTCCGCCATCTTGCCGTCACGCATTCGTATGACCAGGCAGTAGGTGTTGCAGTAACGCTTGCCCAGCTTGGTCGTCACGTTGCCCCAACTCTCCACCACGACGAAGTCGCCATCGGCAAGAATGCGCTTGGGCGTGTTCGTGTAGTGACTGCCGAACTGGCTGAACAGCGGCGTGAACAACCGCTGCCGTACATCGGCTTTGCCCCGGTACTTGCCCGACCAGGCGGTCGTGCCGATCATGTTCCAGGTGAAGTCTTCCGCCATCGCGTCGGCGAAGGGCTGGCGCTCGCCGCGCGAGAGCGCCTCCATGATGCCGGTGACGATGGCCCGATTGCTTTCTGTAACGCTCGTCATGGGTCGCCTCCTTAAGGTTGCGACCTAGTTCTAACGGCTAGAGCGCGCTCTAGATCAAGCGGCTTGCGCGGCGCGCAGCGTCTTTTCCATGCGCTTCAGCGACTCTTCCAGATTCTTCATGCTGGTCGCGAACGACAGGCGCATGTGATTCGGCGCACCGAAGCCGCTGCCCGGAACGACCGCGACGCCGCCGTGAACGAGCAGATGCTCGGCGAACGCGTTGTCGTCCTTCACGCCGACGATCTTCATCGCCTTTTCCACGTGAGCGAACGCGTAGAACGTGCCCGCGCCTTCGAGGCAGGTGACGCCCGGCAGCTTGTTCAAGCCCGCGACGACGAAGTCGTGACGCTCCTTGAACGACTTGTTCATCTCGCGCACGCAGTTCTGATCGCTGTTCAACGCCGTGATCGCGGCCTTCTGCGCGATCGAAGAGGGATTCGACGTGCTCTGACTTTGAATCGTCGACATCGCGGTGACGAGCTCAATCGGCCCACCACAGTAGCCAATGCGCCAGCCCGTCATCGCATACGCCTTCGACACGCCATTGGTCGTCACGACGCGGTCGTACAACTCCGGACACACCTGCGCGAGGCTCACGAACGGCTCCTTGCCCCAGTAGATGTGCTCGTACATGTCATCGGTGCAGATGATGACCTGCGGATGTTTGATGAGCACATCGCCAAGCGCACGCAACTCGGCTGCGCTGTAGGCCGCACCGGTCGGATTGCTCGGGCTGTTGAGAATGAAGAGTCGCGTCTTCGGCGTGATCGCAGCTTCCAGCTGCTTCGCCGTGAGCTTGTAACCCTGCTCGGGCCCGGCGTAGGGCATCACGGGAACGCCATCGGCGAGCAGCACCATGTCCGGATACGACACCCAGTAGGGCGCCGGCACGACGACCTCATCGCCCGGATCGACGACCGCGAGGATCAGGTTGAAGATGGTCTGTTTCGCGCCGGTGGACACGAGGATCTGATTGCGCTTGTAGTCGAGCCCGTTCTCGCGCTTGAACTTCGTGATGATCGCGTCCTTGAGTTCGGCCACGCCCTCGACCGGCGTGTAGCGAGTGAAGCCCTTGCGAATGGCGTCGACGCCGGAATCCGCGATATGCACCGGCGTGTCGAAATCCGGCTCGCCGACGCCGAGACTGATGATGTCCTTGCCTTCGGCCTTCAGCTGCGCGACCCGGCCGGTGAGGGCCACGGTCGGGGAGGGCTTCACGCGTTGGACGCGCTTTGAAACTGGTAGACTCACGGCGACACCGAGTGACTTCGAAAACGGAAAATCCCTGACAAGCGCCGGGATGTTTTCGTGCGATTGTAGAGTGATTCAGCCTCCGGCTCTATACGCATGGCCGGGCGCTGACGTTACGGCCTGGAAATTCGCCGTTCGGCCCCCAACCCTCCGGATCGCTATGCCCCTCGCACCTCGCTCGTTGCAAACCATGACCGATAAGCCTGCCCAGACACCGTTCCAGCTGAAGGGCGATTTCAAGCCCTCGGGCGATCAGCCCACGGCCATCGCCAAGCTGATCGAAGGGATCGAGGCGGGGCTTGCGCACCAGACGCTGCTCGGCGTGACGGGCTCGGGCAAGACTTTCACCGTCGCGAACGTGATCCAGCAGATCCAGCGCCCGACGCTGGTGCTTGCTCACAACAAGACACTGGCGGCGCAGCTCTACGGCGAGTTCAAGGAGTTCTTCCCCGATAACGCGGTGGAATATTTCGTCTCGTATTACGACTACTACCAGCCCGAAGCGTATGTGCCGTCCTCGGACACGTATATCGAGAAGGACTCCTCGATCAACGAGCACATCGAGCAGATGCGTCTATCCGCGACCAAGGCGATCCTGGAGCGGCGTGATGCGATCATCGTCGCGACGGTGTCGGCGATCTACGGCCTGGGTGCGCCCGAGACGTACTTGTCGATGGTGCTGCATCTCTCGCGCGGCGAGCACATCGATCAACGCGCGATCCTGCGTCGCCTGACCGACATGCAATACAAGCGCAACGAGCTCGATCTCACGCAAGGCACGTATCGTGTGCGCGGCGATGTGATCGACATCTTCCCGGCCGAATCCGAGCGCGAGGCGCTGCGCGTCGAGCTGTTCGATGACGAGATCGATTCGCTGCTGTTGTTCGATCCGCTGACGGGTGAGATCAAGCGCAAGATCCCGCGTTACACGGTGTTCCCGGGCACGCACTACGTGACGCCGCGCGATCGGCTGGTGCTCGCGGTGGATCAGATTCGCGATGAGCTGCACGATCGGCTCATCGAGCTCAAGAACGCGGGCAAGCTGCTCGAGGCGCAGCGCCTCGAGCAGCGCACGCGATTCGATATCGAAATGATTCGAGAACTCGGCTACTGCAACGGCATCGAAAACTATTCGCGCTTCTTATCCGGCCGCGAGCCGGGCGAGCCGCCGCCGTGTCTGTTCGATTATCTGCCGCAGGATGCGCTGCTCGTCATCGACGAGAGTCACCAGACCATTCCGCAGTTGGGCGCGATGTTCAAGGGCGACCGCTCGCGCAAGGAAACGCTGGTGGAATACGGCTTCCGCCTGCCCTCGGCGCTGGACAACCGGCCGCTGCGCTTCGAGGAGTGGGAGCGGCTCGCACCTCAGGCGATCTTCGTCTCGGCGACGCCGGGGCGCTACGAGCTCGAGCATTCCGCCGGCGATGTCGTCGAGCAGTTGGTGCGTCCGACCGGTCTCGTCGATCCAGAAGTCGAAGTGCGCCCGGTGCGCACGCAGGTCGATGATGTGCTCTCGGAGATCAAGCTGCGGGTCGAGAAGGACGAGCGCACGCTGATCACGACGCTTACCAAGCGCATGGCCGAGGACTTGACCGAGTACCTCGATGAGCACGGGGTGAAGGTGCGCTATCTGCACTCGGATATCGACACCGTCGAGCGCATGGAGATCATTCGCGATCTGCGCCTGGGCAAGTTCGACGTGCTGGTCGGCATCAACCTGCTGCGCGAAGGTCTCGACATGCCCGAGGTGTCGCTCGTCGCCATCCTCGATGCGGACAAGGAGGGCTTCCTGCGTTCGGAGAACTCACTGATCCAGACCATCGGCCGCGCGGCGCGCCATCTGAACGGCAAGGCCATCCTGTACGCCGACAGAATCACCGGCTCGATGAAGAAGGCGCTGGATGAGACCACCCGTCGCCGCAACAAGCAGCTCGAGTTCAACGCGGCCCACGGCATCACGCCCCGGGGCATCAAGAAGGCGGTGGCGGACATTCTGGAAGGCGCGTACTCGGAGGCCAACCGCGGCCCGGCCCGCAAGGTCGCCGAGGCGACGCCGGATTACTCGAGCCTCACGCCCGACCAGGTCATGCGCCGGATCAAGAAGCTGGAAGCCGAGATGCTCAAGCACGCGCGCAACCTCGAGTTCGAGGAGGCGGCGAAGCTGCGCGATCAGATCACGAACCTGCGCAAGTCGAGCCTGGGGCTCGCGACGTCGAAGGTCGGGTAGAGAAGGGCAAGTTATTGATTTAGTTGGTGCGCGCGACAGGGATCGAACCTGTGACCCCTACCATGTCAAGGTAGTGCTCTACCGCTGAGCTACGCGCGCATCCGTGGCGAATCGAAGGGGGCGGAAGGATAGCGGCGTGCAGTGATGGGTGCAAGCAACAATGCGTCGATTTGTTGTTCACGACCACTGGGACCGGTGCCTGGGCTCTTGGTGGCCACACCTGACAGCTCCGCTTTCGATTGGCCTTCGGTGGGCTACGCCTCGACTCCATCCCGTCATGCTTCTAAAGCACATCGGGGGACGGCGGAGTGGTCGATCACTTTCTGGAATTCATCCAATCCTACTGGCCGTACGCAGCGGCAGCGGCGAGCGTCATCGTGGCGGTGGCCGCATATTTGAAGATGATCCAGGAAATGGAGAACCTTCGGCTGGAGCGCCAGAAGTTGATGCTGGAGATTGAGCTCATGAAGCGCGAGCTCGATCGAGAGCCGCCCAAGGATGCGAAGATTCAGCTGCTGACTATCAAGGAGGTGGAGCAGATCCTCCGAGAGAAGCCCGTCGAACCCCACAGGATTGCACCGGATCCAACATGGCGATCCAAACAGCAGCCGGCCACACCGGTGATTTGGGACCTGGCTTGTTCTTCTTGGAAATGCCGGCGCCGAGCACTAAGCAGGATCGTGCCATTCGCGTTAGCGGCAATGAGTACAGTGTTGAGTCTGCATTTGATTCATAACCTCGGTGTCCTTGCGCCGATATCCTTTTCTCAGCTCGTATTCGGTCTCGTGTTGATGAATTGGGTGATGTGGTCCGAGCCTGTCAGGCTATGTATCAAACTCGAGGCCGCTCGTGAGCGGCAGGAGCGACTGAGACCAGCATAGAGACGTTGGCGTCGCATCCGGCCGATCTCTGTCCTGGTCTCGCAAATTGTGCTTTTGACATGGCAGGGGCGCGCATTCAGGAGCGCGGCGCATGTTTGTTCCGGCTCGTCACTTGACGGGCTTCGCAATTATCAATCAAGGTACCCCTGCGGATTCTCACAACTGAGAAGTAGGTAACACGTCCCGCGGCTCGCCGGGCACATGCTCGGGCAGAACGTTCGAACAATTAGCCGTCTCATTTGCGCCAGGCGCAACAGGACTGCACCATGAAGAAAGCTCTGGGGGTCACTCGGCCGTTACTGGCCGCGGTGCTTGCATTCGGAATCACGCTGGCCGGGCTGTGCGCGGCCCAAGAGCCTGCGGCCGCGGACTTCGTTGAGCCAACGACGGATCGACAGTGCGATGAGTTCAATCGCTCTTGGGTCGTCACCAGTCGCCACACCTACTTGAGCATCAAGGTGCAGGTCCGGTGGTCGGCGGTCGGGGCCAAAGAGATGCAGGAAGAGTTCATTCTTTCGCCAGGCTCCTCCAGAGCCATTGGCTGCGCGTCGAAGCTCGAAGTCGTCTCGGCCGAGATCATGCAGTTCTAGTCAGCTCGCAGCCATTGGCTTCGCGGGTGCCCCGCCGAGATCAAGACTCACGAGCTACCGGCGTGATTCAGATGTCGAGGTGTGGGTGTGGAACATAAACAAGTAATCGTTCTGCGCAAGGACCTGAACATGCGCAAGGGCAAGATGGTCGCGCAGGGCGCGCATGCGTCGATGCGCGCCATCCTGCAGCTGGGCCATGCGGCGCAGGGAAACTTCGTCATTCCGCTCGATACTCGGATCGAGCCGTGGCTGCTCGGGCGCTTCAAGAAGATCTGCGTCTCGGTGAACTCCGAGGCGGAGCTCCTGGCCGTGCACGATGCCGCAAGAGCCGCTGGGCTCATTACCGCTCTGATCCAGGATGCCGGGCTCACTGAGTTTGGGAATGTTCCCACGTACACCGCTGTCGCCGTCGGTCCCGATCGCGAGGACCGTGTGGATGCAATCACCGGCGGATTGCCGCTGCTGTAGGCGCTACATTCTCGGTCGCTGTCCTTCGAGGAGCGGTCGTTGGCGACCGAGCTCTGCGGACAAATGATCCATCAACAAACGCACGCGCGTCGTACGAGCGAGGTTGGGATGGGTGAGCACCCACAGCGCGGTCGTCATCGCGGGAATGGGCGGGCGAACACGCTTGAGTCGTGCGTCGGAATCACCGAGGTAACAAGGCAGCGCGGCGAAGCCGGCGCCCGCCGCGCACAGTTCACGCAGCGACACGAGCGAGTCTGCTCGAATCTCTGGTCGAACAGACGGCATCTCGGCCCGCATCCACCGGGCAACGCTCGTGCTCGCGAGCGTTTCATCCGGCCCGACCCAACGATCGCCAGGTGTCTTGACGCTTGATCGTGGTTCCTCTGCCGTCGATGCCGTGTACACCGCGAATGCGACCGCGCCGATGCGCCGGCCGACCAGAAACTCCGGCGCCTCGGCCACGGGGCGGATGGCGACATCGGCATCGCGCTTGGAGAGATTCGCGATTTCATTCGACGTGGCCACATCGAGCGTGATGCCGGGGTGCTTGCGCTGGAACGTCGCGAGTGGCCCCTGTAACACCGAGGCGAGGAGTGTGTCCGTCGTCGTCACTCGCACCAAGCCTTCAGCCCGCAGGTCCTGGCCCGCAAGCTTGCGCTCGATCTGCATGAGGGCGCTCTCAAAGCCGCGTGCGGCCGCTAGCAACTCATTGCCCGCCTCGGTCAACGTATAGCCCGTGGGCAGACGCTCGAACAGCCGAACACCGTGTTTGCGCTCGAAGGCGTTGATCCGCCGCAGAACGGTCGTGCGGTTGACTCGCAGGGCGCTCGCGGCCTGGCTCAATGAGCCCGAGTCGGCGAGCGAGAGCACATACCGGAAGTCATCCCAATCGATGGGCCTGTGCGGCGAGAGTCGTTTTCCCATTGGGGAAGACTACCTCAGAAATGCAAGGCCAGTTCCGTCGCGGCCCGGATCGCCTCCGCTCGCAAGCCTTGTAACGTCGCGGGGTCCGAGAGTGTCGGCGCGACCGTGATCTCCTCCACGCGCTCGATGCCGATGAATTGCAGCCAGCGGCGCATGAAGGGCTTCTGAAAGTCCTCGGCGCCAGCGCCGACTTCGGCGTGGAGATTAGCGCTGGCGTAAATGGCAAGCGCCTTCTTGCCCGATAGCAACGTTCCATAGCCGGACGCAGGCGACCAAGTCCAGTTCTCGCCCGGCAGAGTCACCACATCGATGTAGTGCTTGAGCACGTACGGCACGCCGAAATTCCACATCGGCACGCCGAAGACATACTTATCCGCCGCGTTGAAGTGGCGCGACACGTTTCGCACGGCTTGCCATCGCTCGAGCTGCTGCGGGGTGAACTCATTCTTTCTCAAGACCGCGAACTTGGCTTCGATGGTCTGCTCATCGAAGGGCGGCAGGCTCATCTGCCAGAGATCGAGCATCTCAATCTCATCGCTCGGGTGCGCCGCTCGATAGGCCTGCTCGAACGCACGATACACCGCGATGGTGTGCGATCGGCTCTTGAGCGGCGCGGACTCGATATACAGAAGCTTGCTCATGGGTGGCACCGTTCAAGCCTTGGCGTCGATCAGGTGCAGCCCGATCATTCCGGCGAAGATCGCGGCAAGACACGCGAGGCGCACGGGATGCGCGCTTTCCCCATACAGGGCAATGCCGATCAGCGAGACGCCGATGGCGCCGAATCCGGTCCATACCGCGTAGGCCGTGGTCACTGGCAGTCGCGTGACGGCAAAGGTGAGGAGGACGACGCTTGCGAGCGCCGCGCCCAATCCAACGATGCTTGGGCCCAGGCGAGTCCAGCCTTGCGCGGATTTGAGCGACATCGCCATGACAATCTCGGCGATGCCCGCGGCGAAGAGAAGAAGCCATGCCATCTTCGAGTGCCTTCCATCGGAAAGTAAGTGCACCCATGATGGATTGGCCGATGGCGCTTACAACTTGAAGTTGTGCACTCGGCGTGTGCAGACTTGCACAGCCTGATTTCAGACGCGTTGCCGGCAAAACTGTGCAACTGCCTCGATTTGCGTCCTCCGAACGAACTCACGACAGCTGGTGATGCTCATGATTACACGCCGCACCCTTGTACATACCGCGCTTGGCGCCCTCGCAGTGGGAGCGGCGCCTTCGCTATCGGGTGCGTCAGCCAAGCGCAGGTTCAAGCTGAAGCTTGCTCCCCACCTGGGTCAGTTCACGGCGCATGCCGGCGCGGGCGTCGTGGACCAGCTGAAGTTCATGGCGGACGAGGGCTTCACGGCGCTCGAAGACAACTCGATGATGCAGCGTCCGATCGCCGAGCAGGAAACGATCGCTCGCACGCTGGAGCAATTGGGCATGTCGCTAGGCGTGTTTGTCGTCGCCGTCGGTGGCAACCAAAACAAGTTGTTTACGACGGGCGAGAAGGACAATCCGAAGACGTTTGTCAAAGCGTGCCAGGACGCGGTGGCCGTCGCAAAGCGCGTCAATGCCAAGTGGATGACCGTGGTGCCGGGCGTGTTCACGCCCCGATTGCCGATCGGCATCCAAACCGCCAATGCGATCGACGTGCTGCGCGCGGGCGCCGAGGTGTTCGAGCGCGAGAAGCTCGTGATGGTGCTCGAGCCGCTCGCCGATTCGCCCGATCTGTTCCTTCGCACGGCGGATCAGGCCTATGAGCTCTGTCGCGCCGTCAACAGTCCCGCCTGCAAGATCCTCTTCGACATGTATCACCTGCAGCAGAACCAGGGCTCGATCATCGCGAGCATCGATCAGACCTGGAGCGAGATCGGCTACTTCCAGATGGGCGATGTGCCGGGCCGGCTCTGGCCGGGCACGGGTGAGATGAACTACGGCAACATCTTCAAGCACGCCGCGAACAAGATGCGAGAGAGCGGCCGAGAGTTCATCTTTGGCATGGAGCATGGTCCGTGGAAGGCAGATAAGGCAGGTGAGCGAGCCTGCATCGAGTCGTACGTCGCGATCGACGCGGCTTTGTAGAGGTCGCGTCGGCAGGCTAGCGCTGGGCCTGCTCGGCTAAGTCGATCAGGCGGCGACAATCTGCCGCCAATCGTCGCTCATCGAGGTTGGTCACGCCGAGCAGCAGTCCGCGCGACGCCGGCGTTTGTATCGACCATGGCGAGAGCGGTGTGGGCGCAAGGCCGAAGGGCAGGGCGCGTAATGCCACATCGATATCGGAGAGCGATCGAGGCAGCAAGGTCACGATCGCAAGGCCCGCGCTCGCTTGCACGGTCACCGCGTTCGAGGACAGTTCCCGCAGGCATCGGAGCAACGATTCTCTTTGAGTGCGATACAAGCGCTTCATACGGCGCAGATGGCGAAGGTAGTGACCTTCGCGCATGAATGCAGCAACCGCGCGCTGGACGGTGGCAGGTGGCGCCGGTGCAAGTGAAGCCGCGACATCGGCAAATCTGTTGACCAAGGGCGATGGCACCACCAGGAAGCCCAGGCGCAACGCCGGACTGATCGTCTTGCTGAAAGTGCCAATGTGCAGCACTCGTTCCTGAGTATCCAGGGAGGCGAGCGCGGGCGCGGCGCGCCCATGCAACTGCAGTTCGCTGAGATAATCGTCCTCAATAATCCAGGCACCGCAGCGCCCGGCCCATTCCAACAGTGCCAGGCGGCGGGGGAGCGACATCGTCATGCCGAGCGGCGCGTGTTGACCGGGCGTCACGATCGCGAGCGCCGCCTCGGGTGCGCTTCGAACACCGGCAGTCACGTCCAGGCCTTCCGCATCGACGGGCACGCCAGTCACGCTCACTCCCGCGAGCCGAAGCGCGGTGCGAGTGAGCGGAAAGCCTGGATCTTCCATCCAGGCTTGCTTGCCTTCGAGCTGAAGCGTACGCAGTGCCAGCCCGAGTGCGCCGGAGAATCCAGTCGTGATCAGGATCTGAGAGGGCTTGCAGTGAAGTCCGCGTGCAATGGCGAGATAGCCCGCGATCTCCTTGCGCAGTTCCGGCTCGCCGCGCGGATCGGGATAGGAAACTGGTGCGGCGGCGGCTGCCCGACTCGCGCGGGTCAGTACGCGCGACCAAAGCTTGAAAGGAAAGGCGGCCTGCGAGGGGACGCCCATCTGGAACGTCAGCGGCACGGTGCCGAAGTCGTGGAACAGCTCCGCCACCGGCGTCGCCTCGGCCGGTCGGCCGGGCGTCGACGATGTACGGGGCCGTTCGGCGACACGTGTGCCTGCCGCGCCCCTGCCGATCGCGAACTGCTCATCCATCAGCCGCTCGTACGCACCGCGCACGGTACCGCGAGAGACGCCGAGCTGTGAGGCGAGGTCCTGCCAGGAGGGCAACTTCGCCCCCGAGGTGAGGTGTCCGCTCTCGATGGCGTCTCGAATCGCCTCGTAAATCTGTGTGGCCAGCGGCATCGCTCTGCCGCGATCGAGCTCGATGCGCAGGTCCGGCATGCGCGGATGGTACAGCCGGAAACGCCAATCTTGGTACTGTTCCCTGGCCCATGCACGGAGCATCTTGGAGTCACTTCATTGGAGGTGTGAGATGACTCAACGCTTGGACTACAACGCGGTGGCGCCGGCCGGCATGAAGGCATTGGGCGGCGTCTATGGTTACATCATGCAAAGCGGCTTGCCTAAGGAGCTGGTGACCCTCGTCTTCCTTCGGGTCTCGCAGATCAACGGCTGCGCGTACTGCATCGACCTGCACTCGCGTGACCTGCTCAAAGATGGCCTCGCGATTGAGAAGCTGGTCCTGGTTCCGGCCTGGCGGGAGGGGGGAGCGCTGTTCGACGAGACCGAGCGGGCCGCACTGGCCTGGGCCGAGACCGTCACCCGGGTTGCCCAGACCGGCGTGCCCGATGCGGACTATGAAGCGGCCGCCGCCGTCTTCGATCCGAAGACGCTTGCGGATCTGACGATCGCAATCGGTCTGATGAATCTCTATAACCGGATGGCGATCGGCTTTCGTGCGCCGCCCGCGGCCGCCAAGCAGACTTCGACTTCCCCGAGATGAGATGGGAGAACAGACGTGAAGTCCGACAATATTGCCGGCGTACGTATTCCCGATGGCACCATGGCGCGCGAGGTGACGCAGCTCATTCGCGATTGCGAAAGCGAGCTGCTGTTCCAGCATTCAGTGCGGGTTTACTTCTGGGCCGCGCTGCTGGGTGAGCGCAAGGGCCTCACGTTCGATGTCGAGCTGCTCTATATCGCGGCTATGTTTCATGACATTGGTCTCACCTCGACGTATGGAAGCAGTCAACTGCGATTCGAAGTCGATGGTGCAAACGCCGCTCGCGACTATCTGCGCGTCCAAGGCATCGCTGCAGCCGACATCGAAAGAATCTGGCTCGCGATCGCGTTACACACGACTCCAGGGATTCCAGAGCACCTGCATCCGGAGATCGCGCTGTTGCAGGCCGGGGCGGGCATGGATGTCGTGGGGCGCGGCTACGACATGTTGACGAGGGAGCAGCGCGAGGCGGTCACGTCCGCCTATCCGCGCGGCGAGGACTTCAAGCAGGGAATGATCGAGGCGTTCTATCAGGGCATGAAGCATCGGCCCCAGAGCACCTACGGAACATTCAACGATGACGTGCTTGCCTATAAGGATCCGAGCTTTCAGCGCGGAGACTTCTGCGGTCTCATCTTGCGGGCGCCCTGGTCCTCTTAAATGAGATGCAGCAGCGTCAGCGTGTCTAGCGAAGCGGCTGATCGTCCAGAAATATTTGCGACGCATAGCGAAGCCAGCCGACGTGCATTCGCTCCTGAGAGTCGGCGGGCTCCCGGTGCAGTGTTCGCGAGGGCGTTTCGCCGAAGAGGATCTTGTAGTTGCGGGCGAGCAGGCTCGGATCGAGCACACCAAACCGGGCGGCGATGTGAGTGACGGTGTCGTCACCCGGCTGCGAGCGGAGCAGCGCCGCGCGGATCTCGTGAAGCTGGCGAATCTTCAACAGGCGCATCGGCCCGACACCGAAATATTCCTGAAAGATATTTCGCAGCGCCCGCTCGCTGACCTGCGTGGCGCGGCACAAGTCGTCGATGAAGAGTGGCTGGCTTGGATTGGCGGCGATGAGTGCGAGCGACCGTGCAATGACGGCCGAGCGCGATAATTGGGGACGGCCGGCATTGCGGGCCGGATGTACGGGCAGACTGTGTTCCAAGGCATGCATGAGCGCCGTGGCAAGCGCGTCCTCGATGGCTTGCTGGCCGGCGACCTCCGCGGCGAGCGCAGAGTCGATCAGTTGCTTCACCTCATCCAGGAAACGTTTGGGCGTGCGTCGATGAACGGTGCGATCGGCGCTCTCGCCGGAGAACGACACGACGGCCTGCGCAGCCAATGTGTGATTGGAAGGAAACGTGACCGTGCCCCATCGGCAGGCATCGCTGCCCGTCCAGACGAGCGGGCAATCCCCGTGCAAGAACAAGAAGGCATCGGAGGCGAGCGATTGCCCGTTGATTCTCACTCGTCCGGGATCCGTCAGCGGCACCTGAAACGTGAGGGTTCCTGCGGCGCCCGTTCCTGCGAACGTAAAGGGACCGCCGGTGTGCAGTTGCTGCATCGAGGAGGTGGCGAGATCGATGCCCTCGATCCACCAATGCGTCGCGGCAGGCGCGGTCCGAACGAAACAGCCGGCCGTGCCGCGCATTGCCTCTGCGAACTGATCGATATCCTGGTAGACGATCCTGGTCACGGATGATGGAGCAGATGGCAGCTTTATTAAGTAAGCGCCGCAGTTTGTTACCGTGGAGTGACAAATGCCATTAGCGGTTCCCCACAGTGTGCCCGTCGGGCGACACTAACGGAAGTTGAAGCCCCGCCCGAGCGGATCGTCCGGATCGAGATACAACTCGTTGCGACCGGTGATGTGCGCCGTGCCGCTCACCTCTGGAACCACCGCGGCGTGGGGACCGAACTGCGTCGCTTCCGCGATGCGAACGGCCATTGTGCTGCCCAGAATGCTTTCAATCGTGATGGATGTATCAACCGCCAGCTCACCTCGGGCGTAATGCAGTGCTGCCCGTGCGCTGACCCCGGAGCCGGTGGGCGACCGGTCGACCTCGCCATCCGCGAAGATACAAACATTCCGACTGTGATGACCGGGTTCCTGGGCCGGCCCCGTGAAGATCGTGCCATAGAGGAATCCGAGATCCGACTCGAACGGGTGCTCGACGGGCACGCTGGCCATCACTGCATGCTTGATGCGTCGACCCCAATCGATGAGGCGATTGAACTCGGAAGGCGCGAGCGTGAGCTCGAGCGGCGCCGCGTCGACGATGGCATAGAAGGCGCCGCCGTAGGCGATATCGAATCGCACCCGGCCTAAACCGGGCACCTCGACGTGCTGGTCTCGTCGATAGACGAAGGAAGGCACGTTGCGGAACGACACATACTTCACGCGCTCACCGTCCATGTGAGCGATGGCGTGGATGCGCCCCGCGGGCACATTGAGCGTCAGTTCGCGTCGCTCGCCGGAACGCTCGATCAACCCGGTCTCGAAGGCGAGGGTGGTGATGGCGATGATGGCGTGCCCGCACATGGTGCTGTAGCCCTCGTTGTGCAGGAAGAACACATCGAGGTCGGCGTCGCGCGAGGGTGTGATCACGGCGCCGTACATATCCGAGTGCCCGCGCGGCTCCCACATCGTCGCGGTACGAAGATGATCGAAGTGGTCGCGAAAGTGGCGACGCTTGTCCAAGACGGTGTCGCCTGGCAGCTCCGGAAGGCCCGAAGTAAAGATGCGCAGTGGCTCCCCGCCGGTGTGCATCTCGAGAGTCGTGATGCGTTGGACGTGCGCGGGCGGCTGCCAGCGCCACCGATCGAAGATGAGACTCATATCTTCCTTTCCTCTGCTGAGCCCACTGTCCTTGCCGGTGGAGGCAACGAGTGGGCAGCGTGTGAGACCGGTTCGTGGTCCGGCGGGACCCCAGAGGGTGTCGCGCCCCAATAGCCGCTCTATATCAGTGCGGCGCTACATGCGCTGGGTGGCGTGAGCGATTAAAGTTCCAAGAGCCGATGAGATAAATACACCCATGACTGACAGCATCCCTCTGATCGACGCGGCGACCGTCGAAAAACTCTCGCCCATGCCGGCGCTCATCGAGTCGTTGCGTGTGGCATTTGCCACCGGCGGATATCAATCGCCGCCGAGATACGCGACCGACATGAGCAAGACCTCATCGCTTCTGCTCATGCCGGCATGGAAAGAGCACTCGCGGCTCGGTGTCAAGATCGTCAACGTCGATCGCCTGGCTCGACCGTCGGTGAAGTCGAGCTACGTTTTATTGGATCAGGCAACCGCCCGTCCGCTCGCAGTGCTGGACGGAGCGACCCTCACGAGACGGCGGACCGCGGCGGCATCGGTTCTTGCCGCGACGTTTCTCGCACGCCCGGATTCGCGACGACTGCTGCTATTGGGAACGGGAGCCATGATTCCCGCGCTGATCGAGGCCTATGTCAGTGCCTTTGCGATTGAAACGATCATGATCTGGGGCCGCGATCCACAGAGCGTGGCCGCGGTGGTTGCGCAAGCTCACGCCAGAGGTCTCGATGCGAGCGCGGTGACTGATATCCAAGCCGCGCTTGCGGAAGCGGACATCGTGTCATCTGCGACGCTGGCCACGTCGCCGTTGATCCACGGCGAGCACCTGCGGGCTGGCACGCACGTCGACTTGATTGGCGCGTTTCGGCCCGACATGTGCGAAGCGGACGGCGTGTGCTTTTCGCGCTCGCTCGTGTTCGTCGATACCCATGCCGGCGCGAGGGAGGAGGCGGGCGATCTGCTGCAGGCCATCGCGGGCGGCCACCTCACCGCTCACGACATTGCGGGCGATCTGAGCGCCCTCTGCCAAAAGAAGCACGCCGGACGCGGCCAGCAACGGGACGCCATCACGCTGTTCAAGTCCGTCGGCGCGGCACTGGAGGATCTGGCGGCGGCGCAACTGGTGTTCGAGAAGTGGCAGCAATAAAGAAGGAAGCCGGTCGCATCGACGGGATTGGCCACGACCTGGGCAGGGGCTGCTGGAGCGAGGGGATAGCCCGGCGGCGAGGGGGCGTCGCAGGCATCATCGGCAAGTCATTGAATTACCTTGGTAATTCTCTCGATGATGGCAGGATCCGCTGGTCTCGAAGTTCATCCGGGCACCGCTTATCGTTCAAGCTGGCGCCCGCCGTCCGTGCGGTTGCCTGCCATAACGCGGCCGGGCATACTGCGCGTCCTTTTTTCCTGCCGCTAACGGCTTGAATTCCCTCGTCTCATGCCTGTAATCACCCTGCCGGACGGCAGCCAGCGTACCTACGCAGAACCGGTTTCGGTCGAGAAGGTTGCCGCAGACATCGGCGCCGGTCTCGCCAAAGCGGCGCTGGCGGGCAAGGTCGATGGCCGTCTCGTCGACACCTCCCACGTCATCGATAAAGACGCGCAGCTCGCCATCGTCACGAGCCGCGACGCCGAGGGCGTGGATGTCATTCGGCATTCGACCGCGCACCTGCTCGCCCAGGCGGTGAAGCAGCTGTTTCCCGAAGCGCAAGTCACGATCGGCCCGGTGATCGAGGACGGCTTTTATTATGACTTCGCCTACAAGCGGCCCTTCACGACCGAAGATCTGACGGCGATCGAAACGCGCATGCACGAGCTCTCCGAGGCAGATCAGAAAGTCAGCCGTCGCGTGATGAGCCGCAACGACGCGGTGAAGTTCTTCCAGGATCAGGGTGAGATCTATAAGGCCGAGATCATCGCGAGCATTCCGGAGAAGGAAGACATCAGCCTGTACGGGCAGGGCGACTGGGTCGACCTGTGCCGCGGCCCGCACGTGCCAAGCACCGGGAAGCTCAAGGCGTTCAAGTTGATGAAGGTCGCCGGCGCCTATTGGCGCGGCGATTCGCGTAACGAGATGCTTCAACGCATCTACGGAACTGCTTGGGGCGACGAGAAATCGCTCAAGGCGTACCTCACTCGCCTGGAAGAGGCTGAGAAGCGCGATCACCGCAAGATCGGCAAGGAACAGGACCTGTTCCACTTCCAGGAAGAAGCCCCCGGCGCCGTGTTCTGGCATCCGAAGGGCTGGACGCTGTTCCAGACCCTGATCGGCTACATGCGTCAGTACCAGGGTCGCGCCGGCTGGCAGGAAGTGAGCGGTCCGGAAGTCATGGACGTGAAGCTCTGGGATGCTTCGGGGCACCTCGCGACCTTCGCCGAGAACATGTACTTCACCGAAGTGGAGAAGCGGAAGTTCTGCCTGAAGCCCATGAACTGCCCGGGCCACGTGCAGATCTTCAACCAGGGCCTGCGCAGCTATCGCGATCTGCCGCTGCGGTTCTGCGAGTTCGGCAAGGTGCATAGATATGAGCCCTCGGGCGCGCTGCATGGCCTGATGCGCGTTCGCGCGTTCACCCAGGACGACGGCCACAGCTTTGTCGCGATGGACCAGCTGTTCGATGAGGCGGTCAACCTGACCAAGCTGATCCTCGGCATCTACGCCGACTTCGGCTTCACCGACGTGCGCATCAAGTTCTCCGATCGCCCGCCCAAGCGGGTCGGCGCGGATGAGGTGTGGGACCAGTCCGAAGCCGCGCTGAAACAGGCCGTTACCGCCGCGGGCCTCGAGTACACCTTGAATCCGGGCGAGGGCGCCTTCTATGGGCCGAAGCTTGAATTCGTGCTTCGCGACGCCATTGGTCGGGATTGGCAGTGCGGCACCCTGCAGGTCGACTTGAACATGCCCGGCCGGCTGGGCGCGCACTACATCGGCGAGGATGGCCAGAAGCACACGCCGGTGATGCTGCACCGGGCGATGTTCGGCTCGCTCGAGCGCTTTACCGGTATTTTGATCGAGCATTTCGCGGGCAAGCTGCCGACCTGGCTCGCGCCAGTGCAGGCCGTGGTGATGAACATCACGGACGGGCAGGCCGAGTACGTGCGCAGCATCACTGAAGTCCTGAAAAATCAGG
The DNA here is from genome assembly GCF_009932555.1 of Steroidobacter agaridevorans. Taxonomy (GTDB): domain Bacteria; phylum Pseudomonadota; class Gammaproteobacteria; order Steroidobacterales; family Steroidobacteraceae; genus Steroidobacter; species Steroidobacter agaridevorans. The sequence continues at coordinate 7,174 of NZ_BLJO01000001.1, read as the reverse complement.
GGCTTCGCGTGACTTCAGACTTGCGCAATGAAAAGGTCGGCTTTAAGATTCGCGAACACACCCTGCAGCGGGTGCCTTACCTATTGGTGGCGGGCGATCGCGAAGCAGGTTCGAATTCTCTGGCCGTACGCACGCGGAATGGCAAAGATCTCGGGGCAATGCCCGTCGAGACCTTGGCCGCGAAGCTTGCCGAGGAAGTCGCGAGCCGCGGCCGGACTAGTTTGGAGGTATAACGCATCGCTGCTCCTATAGGAAAACGCGTTCGTCGCAACGAAGAGATCACCTCGCCACAGTTGCGAGTGATCGATGCTGCCGGCGAACAGGCGGGGGTCATGAGCCGCTTCGACGCACTGAAGATGGCCCAAGACGCCGAGCTCGACCTGGTGGAGGTATCCCCGACGGCGGAGCCGCCGGTCTGCCGCATCATGGACTTTGGCAAATACTTGTTCGAACAGAACAAGAAAGCCCACGCAGCGAAGCGCAAGCAGAAGCAGATACAGATCAAGGAAGTGAAGTTTCGCCCCGGCACCGAGGAAGGCGATTACCAGGTCAAGCTGCGTAATCTCATCCGCTTCCTGGAAGAGGGCGACAAGGCCAAGGTAACCATGCGGTTCCGTGGCCGGGAAATGGCTCATCAGGAAGTCGGCCGTGAATTGCTTGGGCGAGTTCAGAACGATCTGGCGCCGTACGCCACGGTCGAGCAGAACCCGCTCATGGAAGGACGGCAGATGGTGATGATGTTCGGACCTAAGAAGAAGTAGGTCGTCGAACAAAACAAGTGACCCTTCGGGGTCACGACAAGCGAACAGCAACGACTCAGTAAAAGGTCAGCGCTGTCCCGCCTGACAGGGCGCTCGCAAGAGACGTACCTCAAAGGCTAACAAGTAGTCGAGTAATGCAATGCCTAAGTTGAAGACCAACCGGGCAGCGGCGAAGCGTTTTCGCCAGACTGCCAAAGGGTTCAAGCGAGCCCAATCGCATCGTCGTCACATCCTCACCAAGAAGCCGAGCAAGCGTAAGCGTCAGCTGCGCGCGCCTTCGATGGTGGCGAAGCAGGATCTGGTCCGCATGGAGCAGTTGCTCCCGAACGCTAAGTGAGGTGATGAGAGATGGCACGCGTTAAAAGAGGCGTCATTGCGGGCGCCCGTCACAAGAAGATCCTCAAGAAGGCGAAGGGTTACTACAACGCCCGTCGCAAGGTTTTCCGCGCCGCGAAGCAGGCCGTCATCAAGGCCGGCCAGTATGCGTATCGCGATCGCAAGACCAACAAGCGCAACTTCCGTGCGCTGTGGATCACCCGTATCAACGCCGAAGCTCGCGTTCATGGCTTGTCGTACAGCAAGCTGATCGCAGGCTTGAACCTCGCGGGTCTGTCGATCGACCGCAAGGTGCTCGCCGACATCGCGATGAATGATCCGGCGGCGTTTGCAGTGATCGCGCAAAAGGCTCGGGACAGTCTGCTGAAGCAAGCGGCTTGATCCTCGGGCGTAACGCTCGATAAATGTTGATTGAATCGGGCGTCCACAGTGACGCCCGATTCGTCTCACGACCCGGAAAATCTACGCCATGACCGACACCGTTCTTGATCTGCCCGCGCTCGTGGAGGCGTCTCGTGCCGAGATCGCCGCAAGCGACAGCCTCGATGATCTCGAGCAGATCCGCGTGCGCTTGCTCGGCAAGAAGGGCTCGGTCACGGAGCTCTTGAAGTCATTGGGCGCGATGGATCCCGAAGCGCGTCGCACGGCGGGCGCGAAGATCAACGAAGCCAAACAAACATTGACGAGCGCGCTCGACGCACGTCGAGGGCAGCTCGATGCGGCGAAGCTCGCGGCGCAACTCGCAAGCGATGCGGTCGATGTGACGTTGCCGGGTCGTGGTCAGACGATCGGCGGCTTGCATCCGGTGACTCGCGTGCGTCGTCGCATCGAGCAGATCTTCCGTAACGCGGGCTTCACGATCGCCGATGGCCCGGAGATCGAAGACGACTGGCACAACTTCGGCGCGCTCAACATTCCGGAGAATCATCCGGCGCGCGCCATGCACGATACGTTCTATTTCCCGGACGGGCGCTTGCTTCGCACGCACACTTCCCCGGTGCAGGTGCGCTCGATGGAGCAGCAGAAGCCGCCGATCCGCGTGATCGCGCCGGGGCGCGTGTATCGCAACGACTCCGATATGACGCACACCCCGATGTTCCATCAGGTCGAAGGCCTGGTGGTGGATGAGGGCATCACGTTCGCGAACCTGAAGGCGGTGCTGCATAACTTCATGCGTGAGCTCTTCGAGAAGGACGTGAAGATGCGCCTGCGTCCCTCGTACTTTCCGTTCACGGAGCCTTCGGCGGAAGTCGACATCTCCTGCGTCTCCTGCGGCGGCTCGGGCTGCCGGGTGTGCAAGCAAACCGGTTGGGTGGAAGTATCCGGCTGCGGCGTCGTGCATCCCAACGTGCTGAAGGCGGTGAACATCGACCCTGAGCGTTACACCGGCTACGCGTTCGGCATGGGCATCGATCGGCTCACGATGCTCCGCTACAACGTGAACGACATTCGCCTGTACTTCGAGAACGACCTGCGGTTCTTGAAGCAGTTCGCCTGATGACGGCCCCCGTTAACGCATTGGAACGCTCGCGATGAAGATCAGCTTGAACTGGTTGCGTGATTGGGTGGACACGGGCGATGACGTCCCGGCGCTCGCGCACGCATTGACGATGGCGGGCCTCGAGATCGAGGGCATCGCTGCGGCGGGACCCTCGCTGCCTGGCGTCGTTGTCGGTGAAGTGAAGTCGGTGACTAAACATCCGGACGCGGAGAAGTTGAACGTCTGCGTCGTCTCCACGGGCGCGGAAGACTTTCAGATCGTGTGCGGCGCGCCGAACGTTCGCGTCGGCATGAAGGCGCCGCTTGCGACGATCGGCGCGAAGCTGCCGAATGGCACGGAGATCAAGCGCGCGAAGCTGCGCGGCGTCGAGTCCTTCGGCATGTTGTGCTCGGCGCGCGAGCTTGGCATCAACGAGGAGGCCTCGGGCCTCTACGATCTGCCGGCGGATCTGAAGCCCGGACAGGATCTGGTCGGCGCGCTCGGACTTGATGACACGATCTTTGAAGTGAACCTCACGCCGAATCGTGGCGACGCCATGAGCGTGCAGGGCGTCGCGCGTGAAGTCGCGGCCGCGCGCGGCAAGCTGCTGCATCCGCCTGCGATCGAGCCGGTGGTCGCGACGATCACTGATACGTTCCCGGTTCGCATCGAGACGGCCAAGAGCGCGGATGCGCCCGTGGGCTGTTACAAATTCGTCGGCCGCGTGATTCGTGGCATTCGCCCGAACGTGCCTTCACCGTTCTGGATGCAGGAGCGTCTGCGTCGCGCGGGCCTGCGCCCGATTAGCGCGGTCGTCGATATCACGAACTACGTGATGCTCGAGCTCGGCGCGCCGATGCATGCGTATGACCGCGCGAAGCTCGCCAGCGGCATCAACGTTCGCTTCGCGAAGCCCAACGAGAAGCTGAAGCTCCTCGATGGACGCGAGATCGAGCTTACGCCCGATGTGCTCGTGATCGCCGATGAGCGCTCGATCCTGGGCCTCGCGGGCGTGATGGGCGGTGAAGACTCCGGTATCGCCGATGGCACGGTCGATGTGTTCTTCGAGTGCGCGTTCTTCGATCCGAATGACGTGGCCGGTCGCGGCCGTCGCTATGGGTTGATCACGGACGCCTCGCAGCGCTTCGAGCGCGGCGTCGATCCCGAATTGCAGGAGCGCGCCATCGAGCGCGCGACGCAGTTGCTGCTTTCGAGCGCGGGTGGCAAGGCAGGGCCCCTCGTCGTGACGCGCGCGTCGCGCGCGTTTCCCGCGCCCGCGCCGATCCGCCTGCGACACGCCCGGGTCGAGCATGTGCTTGGCGCGAAGATCGATGCGTCGATCGTGCAGTCGCTGCTCGAGCGCCTCGGCATGGTGGTGAGCGGCAGTGCAGGGCAGTGGCAGGTCACTCCGCCCACCTGGCGCTTCGACGTTCGCATCGAGGAAGATCTCATCGAGGAAGTCGCGCGTCTGCACGGCTTCGAGAACATTCCGGAAGCTGCGGAGATCGGCGCGCACGAGCCTTCGCCCTGGACCGAAACGCACATTCGCAATGAGCGAGCGAGCGACCTGCTTGTCGATCGCGGCTATCAGGAAGCCATCAACTACGCGTTCACCGATCAGGCGTATCAGGTGGCGCTGTGCCCGGAGCCGGCCGTGGCCTTGAGCAATGCGATCTCCGCGGAGCTTGCGGTCATGCGGGTGTCGCTGTGGCCCGGGTTGCTCGCAGCGCTCGGCAGCAATCAGCGTCGGCAGCAGCCGCGCGTGCGTCTGTTCGAAGTGGGCCGTCGCTACTCGAAGGATGCCGAGACCGAAGTGATCGCGGGTGTCGCAACCGGCGCGGTGTTGCCCGAGCAGTGGGGCGCGGAAGCACGCAAGGTCGACTTCTTCGACATCAAGGCTGATGTCGAAGCACTGATCGGACTCACCGGCGCCGCGGAGGAATTCCGCTTCGTCGCCGAATCCCATCCGGCGCTGCACCCGGGGCAGTCCGCCCGAATCTACCGCGGCGAGCGGCCCGTGGGTTGGCTGGGCGCGGTGCACCCGGAGCATTCCAAGCGCCTGGATTTGACATATCCGGTGTTCGTCTTCGAATTGGAGACCGCCGCAGGCCTTGCTGCGGTCATTCCCGAGTTCGAGGAGATCTCCCGATACCCCGCCATCCGGCGCGATATTGCGGCGATCGTCGACGAAGGCCTCCCTGTGGAGGCCGTTCGGGCCGTGGTGCAGCAGAGCGCGGGTAACCTGCTCAAGCGCCTCACCGTGCTCTCGGTCTATCAGGGACAGCAGTTGCAGAAAGGCAAGAAAAGCATAGCCTTAGGCCTGCAATTGCAGGATACTTCCCGCACGCTGACGGACAACGAAGCCGACGCCCTCGTGGCGCAGGTCGTCGAACAACTGGGCCGACAGCTGAACGCCACCCTCCGGGATCAATGAGCGGGACACAGCAGCATGGCACTGACCAAAGCGGAGATCGCAGAAGCATTGTTCGACCAGCTCGGTCTCAACAAGCGCGAGGCACGCGAGCTGGTGGACCTGTTTTTCGAGGAGCTGCGCGCATCGCTCTCCACCGGCGAGCAGGTGAAGCTGTCCGGATTCGGCAACTTCGATTTGCGCGATAAGAACCAGCGCCCCGGGCGCAACCCCAAGACTGGCGAAGAAATTCCCATCAGCGCCCGTCGCGTGGTGACCTTCCGCCCCGGCCAAAAACTGAAAGCTCGAGTCGAGGCCTATGCTGGAAGCAGGCAATAACAGCGAACTGCCGGCAATCCCCGGCAAACGCTACTTCACCATTGGCGAAGTGAGTGAGCTGTGCGGCGTGAAGCCGCACGTGCTGCGCTACTGGGAGCAGGAGTTTCCGCAGCTCAAGCCCGTGAAACGGCGCGGCAACCGTCGCTATTACCAGCGGCAGGATGTGCTCGTCATCAGGCAGATTCGCTCTCTTCTCTATGAGCAGGGCTTCACCATCGGCGGCGCCCGCAATCGGCTGCAGGGCGATGAGGCGCGGGACGATCTCACGCAAGCGCAGCAGATCGTGCGCCAGATCCGCGTGGAGCTCGAGGAAGTCTTGAGGATCCTGCGGCGCTGATTGTTTGAATTGAACCTGCTTGCGCCACGTCTTTTTGTGGCGCGTCGATGGCCAGCTCTGGCCCGCTGACGACACTCTGTCCGTCTCCCATTCTCCTGCGCTGTCGCCTTTGCGCCAGCGCGCCAGGCGCTCCCCTTGAGTCGCCAACTGCATATTAGTCGCAGTCTTTTAGCCGCGTCCGTGGGCTTCCCGCCACACGACCGTGCACGTGTTCAAACCGGCCTCCTTTCATTTGACTAATGTTCAGTGCGCGAGGTATATAACTGAACAAAGTTCATTCGGCGGCGATGCGATAGGGGGACAGCTGCAATGAAACTCAATGTCGTAAGCGTGCGTGCGCCCGTCACCGTGGCCGCCGCCCCTGCCGCCGCGCCGAAGCGGTCCTTCACGTCCACTTGGGAGAGCGCGGTACGCCGCTGGCTCTGGGGCCGTTCCTCGACCAACTTGGGGGACGTATCACAGGAAGTCTTCATCCGCTTCTCGGGTTACTCCGATGAGACCTTGATGAAATGTCCGCAAACGTTCGTGCTGAAGGTCGCGGCGAACGTGGTGGATGAGTGGTGCGGGGTGCCGGGGAATGAGTGGCTGGAGGATGAAGAAGAATCTGCTGAGAAGCAGGGCGGTGCAGCTCGGAAAGAAAAAGGAAAGTCGGTCAACAAGGCGGTCGCGAAGCAGTTGCAGGCGGCCGTCGACAAGTTGCCGTTGAGGCAGCGGCAAGTGTTGTTGATGCATGTGAATGAGGGGCTGACGTACGAGCAGATCGCGCAGCGCGTGAGGATGTCGCCGGTGATTGTGAGGAGGGAGTTGGTGAGGGCGTATGCGAGGGTGAGGTGTGAGATTGGGGAGAGGGGGAGTGGGATTCTTTCTTGAGTTCTAGCGTTGCGTTGTTACTCGAGTTGTCGGATCGATGCCGCCGTCGTAGCTGCGAGTGACGTATAGAAGACAGCACGTTGCGCATGAAACCCCGATGTAAGACTCGAATTGTCTTTACAGCAGTTGCGCTTCTTCCGGCGGCGTTTCAGGTGTTGCGCCCGGAGCTTTCCTTTGATCCGATCGCGTTGATACTTACACTTGCCATCGCCGGTGCATGGTTGGTGGTAATGCTCAGGAGCATTCGTGCTCGGTGGCGAAGCGTTGGGTTGCAGGAGAGGCACCTGCTTAGACTGCACGCCTTCATGGACAGGCCGCATCATCATCGTCGCACAATCTTCAGATGAGATGAGCCGATCTTTGCAGGATCCTGACGCGGTCCACTCCCGGAACCCAGAAACACTAGCCGAAGAATCGCCGATTTTTGTGCGAAGCGGGTGGTGGCTTCACAAAGGCATCGAGGCGTACAAGATGGCATGAGCTTCAAGAGCAGTTCGGCGGCGCAGCTCTTCGCCTGGTACGGATGTTCGGTCAGCTGCTAGCTTGAGAAAGGTCGATTTTTGAGATGATCGCGTCCCTGGAAGTGGTGTACGAGTCGTGAGTTCTGGTTGGTTTGGACTCGTGCTCAGCTGACGACGGCC